>NZ_RKJH01000001.1:0-4217136 GCF_003937785.1 Acinetobacter sp. FDAARGOS_558 | reverse complement strand
TTGCAGCATCACCCAATCCTAAATTAGTCCGTGCAGCCGCTGCCGAAGTTGCGCCTGTCCCCCCTTTGCAATTGGTAGAGCTGTGGGGAGTGTGGTTGCATTAGTGGTTCCGGTTAGGAAATCATATAGCTCAGAAAAGTTGGCATTCACATACTGGAAAGCTGTTCGAGCTGGTGTTCCTGATCCGTCATTTGCAGCTGAACCAACATTAATAACTTGCTTAGTCATTTTCTTGCTCGCATAAAAAAGCCCTAAGAGGGGCTTCAAAGAGATTAAAATTAAGGATAAAAGACTTGGGTGAATGTCGTAGAGATTTGCCAAACATCACCGCCCAAACAGCGGGTTGATATTCACCTGTTTTAACTCGAACCTCACCATCTAACGGCGAATCCCAAGAAACGAGTCAGCTCCTTTATGGTCATCAAAGAATGCTTTGATTTGCATAATTTCGGCTTTTTTGCTGTCCGTGAATATTGCCAAGTACCTGTTCGGTTATTGATTCCTATTGAGACATTTTGCTCATATCCATCACCAAACTTAGATGACAAAGTATTAAAGCTCTGTGAACCTGAGTTGCCTTCTAGATCTTGGCACCAAGTGAATTTACGGTTGCTCATTCAATTATTTTGCTCCAAAAAACCCACTTCATAGAGTGGGTTAAAGTGGTTAAACTTGGGTAATTAACGTCTTACAAGATTAAATAAGACACCGCCTTGACGACTTTCACGTCTAGCCCATGCGTCCATTGCATTATTCAGAGATTCAGCAATTTGCTTTTGACCTTGTGTATTGACGCTTGCGGATCCATCAGCAAACGTAATCTGTTGGCTGATTTGCACATTGCCCTCACTAGACCCGTTTTGACGATTATTTAAATAATTCGTCAAATCTTTGTTCTGTTGAGGTTTAGTACACGTTCACCACCATCTAAAAGCCATGTACCTTCACGCGGATATTGTCTATACCGTTATGAGCCATACCTTGGATTGTTTGAGCTGCCATGATACCAACTGAAGCGTAACCTGTTGCCCTAACAACTCCAGCCAAAACACTTCCATAAGCGCCACCTTGTGCCAGTGCTTTTGTAGCCCCTCTTCTGTGTTAACAATTGCTTGAGCTATTGAAGCAGCCTTAGAGGCAAAGAACATAGTTTTGTAAAGCGCATTTGACTTCCCAACACTTTGCTCTAATAGTGCGGTCATGTCTGAAAAAACCTGCCCCGTCATTCCAGCAATTTGCGAATAAACTTGCATCTTGGTTTCAAAATTCTGTTGATCCAAATCACGCTCTTTTTGTGCGTAATCTGCATCAAGTGCAGCTTTTGCTTTCAAAAACTGTTCACGAGCAGCCAACAATTGAGCGTTACGCTCACTCTCATTTTCAATCAATTTAATGCCAGACACTTCATCGTTATAGGATGTTTGGAGTCCTCCGAAATCCGAAGAATATTGATTTTGCAAATTAAACTTTGAAAACTCTTCAGGATTAAGTCTATTAAATAGGGATTGAGCAGAGTTCTGACCAACTTGAAAGACGCTGTCAGAGGCTTGGTTTAAAGTTTCAAAAATTGCATAATCCTTAGATTTTGCAACTCTTCGCGAACACGTTTACTTAAACTATAAGTTTGAAGTATTTTCACGTTCACGTGGTAACGCTTCACAACAATTCGATCTGGTTAGATACCCTCAAACGCCGACTGAATTTGTGCATCTTCTTCGCGTTTTACGGCAGCAATTCAACTTGTTTTTGACGCTCAAGAGCAGCTTTAATCTCTAAAGCTTTTTTCGATTCCCGTACTCATACTCGGCATTAGATCGATTAACTCTTTTTGTCGATCAAGTTTGTTCAATCTGCTTGATTCGATCAGTTTCAAAGCAAAGTATTGGTTGTACTCTTCCTTTTATCAGACTCAGTTTGCAATTTGAGCAGCATATAATGCATTCTTGAGCAAGCTTTTCTTTTAACTGTGGTGTACCAGCGTACGCAAGTGTGATCTTATCAATATTATCTTGATGCTCCTTGGCAAGGCGTGAGCTTCAGTGTAATACCGCGCGTTAACTTCTTTTCTTGTATCATCAATAGCCTGTGAGACTCGGCAGCTTGTTGATTAATTCAAGTTGATCTGCCTGAGTAGCATAAAATTGAATTATTACGTAGATTCCCAGATACTCCAGCGAACCATTTTGGAACGGGTACGTAACAGCAACCTCTTTGCGCTTGCTATCTGATAGACCACCTTCAAATAGGTTCTTAAGCCACTGCACCTGCATTGTAGGCCATTAAGCTTTGCACGATCACCAAAGTCTTGGTAGTTTTTTTGCAAGTCTTTAGCCGCTGCTGTTGCAACTTCTTCAATCGAACTTTTGAATTAAGACCATACTGTTTCTAAATACACTCGTGTTGGAAAAGACCTATTGCCCCAGTATGGCTTCTTGCTCCAGCATTAGCTCCAGACTCTTGAAGATCAAGGCTGCTAATGTTCCAGCAGGCAAACCATACAAACTTTCAATCTGAGCAAATTATTTGCCTTAGCAATACTTGTGCACGAGCAATTGCCTCTAACTCAGCTTTCCCAAAAGTATAGTTTTTGCGATTAAAGCTATTAAGTGCTGCATCAGCAACCGCTTTTGGCAATTTAATTTTATATGCATTTCTTCATTGGTATTAGCTTGAACATCAGCAAAAAATTCAGCCTTCTCTCTAGTCCAACCGCTACACGCATATTTTCTGAATATACTTCTCACGCAAAGCATCCTTGTTGGCCTGATTAATATATTCTCGCTGTTTTGTGTTAAAGACATCCAAGCTCTTGCAGATTCATTGACAGCTTTTGCTTGGTCTTGCTGTGCCTTTGTTGCATCATTGGTGGCATCTTTAACTAATTTTGGATCTCTTTTTGACGATCTATAGTGTTATTAGCAGCATTAATTTTTGTATCTAATTCAGCAACAAACTTAAGTGTACTCTCACTAACCAAGCCTTGCTTTTGTAGCTGAGCAAAAGCATTCTTAGCTTCATCTCCACCTTCTTTCAAACTCTTAAGATAGTTTGAATACCAGTTAGTTTTAGTGTCACCTTGAACTCTTAAGTCGTTCTCAATTGTTCCAAGCGATAAACAAACTTTTTAATTGTTTAGTTTGTTTATCAATTTCCTCTCCAGCTTCGATACTTTTAAGAGCTAGTTGCGATGCTGTTAATTTTTATATTTTTCCCTTAGCTCATCAACAACAAGGCCTTGATCTTCAGTGCATCAGTTGCATCTTGCGTCTGTTTAGACATCAAATAATAGGCGCACCAGCTACAGCCAATTGCGTAAGAAGCATGCCAATCCCAGCAGGACGCCCAATAATGCATTACACTTGTTGTTGCGCCAGCTGTTCTAGCGAAGTTTGCTAAACCACACCGGCACGCACTGCAAACAATGCTGTTTGCCCAAGTGATAAGTTGCAACAACCAAAGCTGGTACAAATCTTGTTGCAATACCAGCAGAACAGCAATCGTAACCGCCTTAATGTCGCCCAATTCTCTATCACTGTTTCGATAGCAGGAACAACACTATTTACAAGTCTTGCCTCAACGCCCTGCCATTGCAAATCCATTAATTGAAGGTTTTCTCTTGCTTGAGCTAGGCTTTTAACTAAGTCGTCAGACATAATTGCGCCAGCACGCTCAGCAGCATCACCCATTTTTTAAAACCTTCTCCACCATTTTCTAACAATGGAATAAGCAATGAAGAATCTGAAATGATTGCTTCCATGTAGAATTTCATATCATTGGTAGAGGCTCCAGCTTTTTCCAATGAGTTATAAATAGTTGAAGCGCTTCTGGACCGGACAGCTTTGAAACTGTTGAATCGTTACACCAACTTTAGGGGCGATATTTGTGAAAAAGTCAGCTAAAGGACCGCCACCCGTTTGCTGAAATCGCCTATACGATCCTGCATGTCTTTCATTTTATCTGCAAAGATTCCAATGAATTCCGGCAGTTTCTGCCCTTTGGCGTAATACTGAAATTCACGCACTGAAGCATTCGCAAGTTTTGAAAACTTTGAATATCATTTCCAGTCTGAATAACTTGATCACTAAAATTAACAAGCTGAGCCACTGAAAGACCAGCCACTGCTCCACTCAATGCACTTACAGCAATAGCAGCAATATTTAAAGAATTAGCAATCCCTTGACTCGATGTTCGCGCCTGCCGTTCAGCTCTACTTAGTGGCTCTGAAAAACTAGCCGTCTGAACCACTAGATCCAGTGTTAATCTGCCAAGTGAAGTTGTGGCCATTACTTTTCTCCGGGCAATAAAAAACCCCACTAATTAGCGGGGTTTTTAAAAATTAATGTTTACTGCTATTTGCAGTCAGAATTCCAAACTTGATTGAAGGCTGCTATAGATGTTGGGTCAGAGTTATAATCATTTCAAAGTATATTTTTCTTTTGTGATTATGTAGCGCTGAAAGCCAGTATAGGCGCCAAAACTATTTTAGCATTTACCTCACCGCATAGCTCCCATTGATTACGAAACTTAGCTGTATCACCATCTTTTAACACATCTCTAACAATTTTTTGCACTTGTAAGTCGAGTTTCTGCCTTTCGTCATTGAGTTTTTCTTGTTCTGTTTTTCCACATCCAAGCAACAAACAGCCCAGAATAACAATAATTAAAAACTTATTCATTTACACACCGTTTTTCACTTTTTTCAATTTAACAAAACGGTGTGTAAATGTCACATGCCCCACCTTATGATAGGGTTAGTTACTATGGAACCTTTCTAGATATTCCTCTAATGACAATGAATTGTCATCGTCTGGTGGCGTTTCATGAGGCATAAATATATAAGGGTCTACTTTTGTTCCTCTTTAACTTTGAAGCCTGTGTAATGTGCCATCCAGCTTCCAAAGCTTTGCTCTAAACGGCGACCAAAGAAAGAGAGCCATACTTTGACGGTAGGCTCTCCATTCCATCAACTCTTTATGTGAAAGTTTTTGTTCAGCTTCTTCTAAGGTGTTTCCGCCGATTCCGTTGAGGACGAGTTCAATGAGGAGTTCTCTGTCTGCAAGCTCTTCTTCCGAGACTTTCCCAAAAAATTATTAACTTCATCAGCAGCAGCATACATAGCATTTATTAAACTAGGCTCTGCTTTATAGATGTCATTAACACTTGAGAAAAAGGTGTTCCCTTTTGATCTGAGCAATTGAACCAAGTAATTGAGCAGCTTGCATGTGAGTTGAATCGATTTTCTTAACTTTTGAATCCTCAAGATTCTCATAATTAAGATCCCATTCAATTGCTTTGGATGCCTCGCGACTTTCCTTGAAGTTCATTTTTTGACAAAAATATCAGCTTCAAGCTCAACAATATCACCAAGTTCTAATGAATTGTTTTTCGTCAATTTTTTAAGTGACTCAATATTACTTTCAGTCGCTTCAACATTCCACTTGACGGCTTTTTTAACTGGAACGTTTAGAGTAGTTACACTCTGCTTTAAGTCTGTAATGCTGATCTTAGCCATTATGGAGCCACCGTGCGTTTAGTTGCAGTTACGCCAGAAGTACGAATCAATGTGAATGAATAACCAACTACAGAATCGACTTCAAAAGCATTTGGTGCTGTAGGGTTAATATAGCCCTTGAATGACCACCACATGCGATCTTCAGGAAGATCAATACCAGTGGTTGGATCATAGGTCGGAGGCGTTGCAGCATGACCCGAACCAACATGCCATTCCAAAATCTCTCCGGATTCGGCAATTTCAATTAATTTGTCATGACTGGTGTTCGTATCATCGTAATCGATTTCTACTGCACCTTCGCCGGGATCACGCATACCGCGAATATACTGTTTTGATTCTGCATCAAGACAAGTCACATCAATTTTTGAAATGAATCTTGCCCCAAGTCAATCCGTTTAGAGCAAACAAAACGAACCACTTGACCATTTAACACAGTAAATAACTGTGTTTTTTGAGTTTTAACATTAGCCATTAAGAGCGCTCCTTAATTTTAGGCATAAAAAAAGCACCCGAAATGGGTGCTAAGTGAATATGGTTTAAGTTTTATTAGCGGTTTACGATCCAGCTAACATCAAAAGAATAGTGAGGCATGCCTGTTACGGGGTCCTTATCTGCCTCGCCATAACGAACCACATAACAATCAAGCTCTATTGCATCTCTCATTGCAGTTGCAACTTGCTCCACAACATCTTCATCTGTTGCGTATACATCAATTTGAATAATTGCATTATCTGAAACAGGACGTGAATCAAGGTTGCTATTTGAATCACCAGAAATTGTTTGCCATGTCACATATGGCGCTTGTGGCTCATCTGGAGCACTTCCAAACTTCCAGACTCGCAAAATTCCATCGCTTTCAAGTAGAGCCTTAACCGCTGGATCTGCTCTGGCTAATTTAAAAATTGGAACATCAATCATTAAGCTGCACCTAAAACCACGCTGAGTTCAAATTAAACACCTGAACAAATTTATCGGTAACTTGTTCAATGTTTTCGTATAAAGCAGGGCGTAAAAACGGAGTAGCAGGCTGTTTACTTGTGCCTAACTCAAGGAATCGCCAGTAAAAGACTCGTCCGTCCGCTTGGTAAGTTTGACCAACACGACCAGCACGTCTATTTTGGGCATTATTTGTATATGGAATACGTGCCCACCACGCACTCCCACACGCATAACCAAAGTGTTTTATTTCTACTCCGGCCATTTTGAACCACAATTTCTTTCCAGATTTTTTCGGGAGTGGTAGGATCATCTAGGCGTTTAACTTTTGACGAGCTGCATCTCTTGCAATGTTCATTGCCTGCCGCATCGCTTTACGGGCAATACGTTTTACAGTCTTGTCATTACCAATTGCCCGCATTCGTCTTAATGCAGGCTCCAAGCCATGTATTTGAGTAGCCATAAATCACCCATTCCATGCTTTATCACCTGTTGCAAGGTTGATAGTTAAATACTCACGGCGTGAGTCTGGGTCTCGCATTGGGTTCCCATCAATCTTGTAATAGTAACCATCAAAAGAACCCGCATTGTGCTATCAACTTGTTTTGTAGCGCTGCTATATCGCACCTTAGCACGGGCTTGTATTGCGCTGTTTGCTGCTTTAGCCGCAATAACATCCCTTGTTGAAAGGTCAGTAACTTCCGCCCAAATTGTTGCAAAATTAGACCATGAGGTGATTAATTTTCCTGTGTTTTGGTCTTGGGTTTGAATTGCTTTTTGAATAGTGATGCGGTGACGTAGGTCGCTTGCTTTCTGTCCCATAAATACCTCAAATAGCAGTAGGATTGCGAAATTTATAGAGCAAAGCTCTTACTGGAGGTGGTAGATAATTGTCATCAACCATCATTCCATTTTCAAGATTTCGATTGCTATCGTAATAACCGCACAGAAGAAGAACCGCTACTTTAAATTGATTTGGATAATTGCCATCTTCAAATTCATCGGTTACATAATCCAAAACAGCCTGCTCTGCTGCTTCTCTATATGCATCAAGCTCCAAATCATTATCGTTTGTGTCATAACGCAAGTGAGCTTTAACAGTTGCTAGGTCAGTAATAGGCATTATTTAGCCCCCTTCACACAAAGCTTAAAGCTTGAATGGTTAAATTCCCCAGTGTGATCTTTTCGCAATGCCATAGGCTTCCTTTGTGCGTTACGAATTGGCCCTTTTGATAAGGCACTGAATCAGAAAAGACACCACGGTACAAAGATTCAAACGACTTTTGGTCATCTGATTTTTTGAACTATCGGATTTTTCAAATGGATCGTCTTTGGCATCACGCTTAGCAAGAGCTTCTAGTGAGTAGTTTTGCTGCTGCATATAAATAGCATTACCACCAGGCACAGGAAGCATGCCAATTTTGCCCGCCCTTCATCTGGGGTCAAAATACAGCCTTTAACATCTTCACGGATCATGTTGTGGAATCTTTCTGAATCCATGCGAATTAAAGTATCAAGATCAAGAAAACTCTCTAATTTAAAGTCTTCAAGATTCAAACCTTCATCAATCAGATTTTCACGCGATTCAATGAATGCTTGTAGGCAGTCGGAATAATAGATTCCATTTGCCTTTTCTGGATCATCTGGCACTGTTCCTATGCCAACCTTAAAAGGTGGAACATTAAACACACTACAGACCACACGGCCAGACATCTCCAGAAGCTCAAGCATTGGGAATCAGCAGCACTCATACCCAAAACGGTATAAGTCATTCCGTCACCAATGACAGCCGTTTTACCGTAATTTGCCCCAGAATAGTTTTGATTCCATCGTGCTTGAATTTCTTCAGCCTTTTCTTTTGAGATTGGTCCGGGTGCAACCAAAATTCCACCCGGTCTACTTCCGTTTCCAAAGAAATTTGCAGCATTATTGATGATCTTTACCCCATTTTGGCAACAACGCCACACGCCATAATTGGAGATAAGCCAACTAAAGGGTGGTAAAAGGTATTGATTCGATCATGAATAATTTCAGAAGCTGGTAGAATTTCAGATTCTGCCTGAGTCAAACAATCCTTACTTAATTGGTAAAAGACATTCCCATTTTTATCAATTAGCGGTGTTACCAAATCGGGGTTTAAAACCACCATTCGATAAACCTCACCAAAGGCATCGCGTAATTTCCAAACGTAGGTATTGCCGCGCAATAATAGACTTGATGTCCATTGTTCTTGAAACTGTTGCCATGTCTGATAGTTATTGGCTTTTTTAACACCCGAAGCTTTTCTGGGATGTCAGCATGTACCAGAACACCATCAACTTTAGTTTGAGTACAATGGGAAGTTTGCCGATATCTTTGGAAATAAGGCTTACACAAGAAAATACTGCATGAGATGCTGTTAGTTCAGTGCGTGTTAATTCGTCATTTTTCTGCCATGCGCCAGAATATGGCTCCTGTACGGTTAAGCTGTTCCAAACATTCTGCCCAGAATTATGGACACTTTGGAGGCTTTTTTACTTTAAACCAGTCTCTAATGCCCATATTTACCGCCTTATTCGATTGGTTTTACTTCTTTTTTAGGTTTACTGATGCCTTTTTTTGCTCTTCATAAGGCTTTGCAACACCTATTTTAATTAGGACATTTGCTGCCAAGTCTGGTACATCCTTAATGTCACCAACATTGGCATCATGCATCTGCTTTAAATATTCAATTTTCATGAGACTGTTCCTATAGCTAAACAATTGTGATGCTTAGATATAAAAACAGCCCAATTAAGGGCTGTTTTTTAATCAATAGATTCAAACAATTAAGTGTATTGAATGAAGCTTGCAGCAATCGGACGGCGTTTAGCCCAAGAAACAAAACGTTCAGCACGAATAGCAAATTTGTTTTCTTGCCATAAGTTATGAACAGTTGTTCCATCAACTAAAGTTGCTTGGTCAGAGTAAGCAATTTCAACTTGACCACCATCTGCCATCAGAATTTCAGATGTTTTAACAAGAATAATCACATCACCCACAGTTTCAGATTCAATAACTGGGATGCCGCCTAAGGTCTTCTGATTAAGTCCTGCTTCCATGCCTTTAAAGTAGGTATTGCCTAAAGCATCGCGCATATCTGCAAGCTCTGCAGCCTTAACTTCACTCATAAGGTAGTAAGCACCAGCAAGAGAAAGGTTGTTAGATAGGAACTGAGCACGTAAAGCGCGCAAGTCATTAGCAACTGCTTCAGGTGTATTACCTGTTGAAGTAATTGGCGTAACGCCATTTAAAAGACCTGCTGGCTTTTTGGTGGTTCCTGCACTAGCGCTAAGGAATTCAGCATCAGTGAATTGAGCAGATGAAGCAACCAAGTCATCACGAATTAATACATCAACTGCTGGATCGCTACCCTCTAAAAGCTCAAGGGTGTAAACCACAATTGCAGCTACTTTATGCTTGCCGACTTTGACATCTGCGTAAGTTGGATTAGTTAAAGGCTTGGCCTCGCCCTCACCAACCCAAGCCGTCATAGAACCTGTCGCCTGCGCGGGAATTTCAACATTAAATGGAACTTTTCGGAATTGCAGCTTATCAAGCACTGTATTAGCGCGAAGCAATTCAATGTATTCACCTACTAAACGGTTTGTATGCACCAATGGTGAAGCAAAACCAGCATCAGTCGTTGTGCCTAGGGTGGCTTTTTCAATTAAAGCAATTACTTCTGGCGGCTCACCTAAGCTTTTAGCAACATCAACTGCTGATTTATAATTGCCCTTCTTCGCTTCAATTGAGGCAATCATTCGACACTTTACAAATTTTGCAAAACCAACACCTTTTTCAAGATTGGATTCAACCTCAACACGTGGTGCTGGATTACCACCACCAGCGGTATTAGCAGCCTCTTCTGGACTGCCACCTGCTACAGGTGTTCCATTTTCCCCAGCCTCTTCGGCTTGTTTGATCATGTCTTTTACACGATCAATATTTTTTGAATTGTGGCAATTTCTTGATCAATTGCAGTAATTTGCTCTTCTTCTTCTTCATTGGGTGTGCGCTGATCATCCAATGCTTTAGTGATAACACCTTGCTTTCTGCTTGTTTTTTGCCAACGCATCAAGCAATTGTTTTAAATATTTATTCATAGAGATACTCCACCCTTAGTTGGGCTACCAAGTTTTACGATTACGTGTTTTTGCTCAGATGAAACGCCATCTGCTGCGGGTTTCTGAGGTTTATTGCCCAACGCGGCTTTGTATTCCTCGAAAGCTTTTGAATAATCTGTTGAACTGTCGCGATTGCATGGAATGGTCACCAGTGAGAGTTCGTACCACTCCCATTCGTTAAACTGGATGCCACCACCTTCGATAAATTGGGCCTGTTCCCAATCGGCTAAAAACCCAACTGAAAGCCCTTTAACTAATCCATACTTGAGGCTTTGATAGGCTTCATCGACACGGGCTTTTAAGTTCCCTTCTTCTATGATTTCTGGGATATGAATCTCTACTTCGATTCCCTTATCAGTCACCTTTGCATCAATGACCTGTCCGATCGGAGCACTGTGCTCATGATGGAAAAGAAGTGGCATTGGAAGCTCGAACTTAGCCCCGCTTGGGACCATGATGTCTTTTGCGCGGTCTGCATTTGGTGTGCTTGCAATCCCTTTAAAAGTTCGCTTTTCCTCGTTCGTGCTCTTAATTTCAAAAGAGCCAAATGATTTCTGTAGAGCAGGCATTAAGCTCTCCTTTAAAAAGAAAAAGCCCGCTATTCGCGGGCTTTAAGTTAAAAATTATTTAGAAAAATAGACGTTGTATTCTTTATTTGTTGGCTCAGGGTTCATGGTCATTAGAGCCACGGCATTAAATGTTGCAATCAAAGGGTCAATTTTCCCCACCCCTGATTCTTGCTTAGTGATTCGCATCCCATTACCAACCATTACAACACGCGCATTTCCCGCTGCCCAAGTCATGAGTTGCTGACCTGCATGAAATAAATTTCCCTCTGCAAGTTTTCTTTCTGTTGTAAGGATATAACCCATCAACTTGTAGCCTTGTGGAACAGCAAGCATCGACTCTTCTGGTATTCCAACTTCTAACAACCCGTCAAGTAAGCCCCCTAAACCAAGTGGATCTAGTCCAATTTTATAAAGCTTGCCGCTGTCATAGACTTTCTTAGCAATTGCTGCCAATTGGTCGATATCTTCGCCAACTTTCTCAACTACAGTCAGACTTCCCTCTTTTCAAAGTCTTGGTACTTTGGGATATTTCTTTTCGGCGCTCCAAAGCAACTTTATTTGCCCATGCATGATTCCAAAGCCACCAAATGCGAGGATCTTTTTAAGACGCCCTAAAACCGCGGATCCAAGCAAATCATCTAACCCACCGCCATCAATACCAATCGTAATGACATCTGACTGTTCAATTAGTTGGTCTAAGCCGAAAACATGTTTTTGTTGATTCCAGAACTCTGCACCAGCCCATCGATTTGCACGTAAATTCATGCCAATCTCGATGTTTAAATGTTTGGCCAAGAAGTCTCTAAGAGATTCTTCACCAGCATCTTTAACTTTGTTAAATTCCGAAATCAGATATTCATGATCAACCGAAGCACCTAAGTTTGGATTGGTTATATAGAAGTTTTCTGGCTTTAAATGTTCTCCAGCTTCTACAAGATGCTTAGGGAATTCATAAATAAGTGGCAGAAAGCTTTTATCCTCTTTAATGCCGTCACGCACATCACGGGCATAATCTAAAAGCTGCTTAAATACACCACATGGCACTTCATCTGACATCGTAGAGAGGTAAATTACACAACCTTCTGGACGAGATGCTAAACCACCCTTTGCTTCACGGAACATTGATTCAGCGTTGGCACGTTTCCCGAATAGCCAGACCTCATCTATCAAAATGATTGAAGCTTTCTTACCAGCTGCAGCGTTAGATTCTGCTGCAATAACTTTAAGTGTTGCTCCGGTACCTAGATGCGTAACTGTTTTTGTGTGCTCAGATACATTAAATCTTTCACTTAATTCTTCATCTGCGCGTATGAAATCCCGGATTGGATTAAATGAGTTATCAGCAACTTCTTTAGTAGGCGCAAGAATAATTAGTTCGGCAGATTGTCGATCATTAAGAATTAATGCAGTAAGCATAATGCCGGCGGCAATCGTAGATTTAGTATTCTTCTTCGAAATCAAAAGAAAGAATTCACGAATTAATCTGCGCTTTGTGCTTGGATCATATGCGCCAAAGATTGCACGAACAAACTCGATCACCCATTCCAATGTGACATCACCCATCTTAGGGCTACCCATCACATCAACAAGAATTAACTCTTTAAAGATACGCTCCGCTACGTCAGCCACTTTGGGAAATAATGGCTTACACGGCATTAACGATTGTTTAGCAACAATACGAGTCGCCCAATCTGGGCAAGCTGTAGTCCAGATGGGTGACATTGAAGACATAATTTAGCTCATCAATTGATTATCTAAAGTTGCAAACTTTCCTGATTTACTACCTTCTCTTGCAGTTTCTGCTTTGGTTTGTTTCTTGCCTTTTTCAGCAACCTTCCCGTGTTTATAAGGCAATGCTGCAATTGCGGCTTGCATTCTTAGTGGCAGCTTGTTGCCATTGAAGTTCATGACCTTAATTAAAAAATCTAAGGGATCATCACCCTCAAATTGAAATTCCTCAATAGGGTCTTCATCTTCACCACTATTTTCGGGTGTATCTTTAAGTTTAACTTTTGGTGAATCAGATGTTAAAGAACGCCCTTCTTTTTGAGCCTTTAACATTTCAATATAGACAATAATTTCAGGATCTTTTGCTAACCTAGCACCTGCGGCGGATGCAGTTTTTTCTGCATAACCTGCTGAAATTGCTGCTTCTTTATTTGTCTTGCCGTCAACAATGGCAAGAGCAAATTTTTCCATTTTCTCTGTTAATGCCATTGCTCTACCTTTAACTTGATTTTAACTTTTTGCTTTAACTTTTTCTGAAAGGGAATTTTTTTTATAAATGAGATGGGGGGCGGTGTCCAACGGCGAAGGGCTTGGAACTTTTGACCTCCCCCCTGCCTGCTGGATTTTGTGCGTCATTTTGCTGCACCCCAAATATATTTAATAAAGCTTACAACCCGCTTCTATCTCTTCCGGTTCTGCATGCCGTACCTTGCTTAAATCTGCATAATCGCCTGACGTAAAGTAAACCTTCCCATACTCTACCTTTTCAACTGTCATAAGGTCAGTCCAAGCACCCTGCAAAGCAACCACATCACCTTTAGCAAAATCATTAGTAATCATTTAGCAATCCTTACCCGCATATAGGATCTTTATAGAGTCTATAGAATTGATCTATAAGCAGAGCTTCCACATCACCATTATCGTGACGAAATAAAACATGCTGCTTATCCAGCTCTTCCATGTAGTCTCTAGTGTGAACACAAATGGAACTGCCACCAATAAGAAACTTGTTTTCTTGGTGCATCTTTTTTACCCATGCAGGCAATGTTGAAAAATCTTCTTTTGCTCTTATTAAAAGCGCCTCAACATGCCAAGCATCAACTGTGCGCTCAATTGTTATGCATTTCATTGCCGACTCTCCTGTTGGGTTTTCTTTTTATGGCATGGAACACAAAGAGACTGGAGGTTTGATTCATCATCCGTTCCACCTCTTGCCACATTCACAATATGGTCAAGCTCTAAGTCTTTAGTGACAATGCCACAACATTGACAGGTCCACTCATCACGTAAATGGATCTTAGCTTTAAGACGGCGCCACGGACGGCCACCTCGACCAGAACCCCAATTGTTTTGTTTAGGATTCTTCTGGGTTTGTGCGGGTGCCTGTAGCGTCTGTAACTTGTTCTTGAATGTTTGGAGTTTCATTTAAGTTTACTCGCGCATCTACACCATTAAGTAAGTCAATGGATATCCAATCGATATCCAAACCGTCACGTTGATAACTTTGAACCAGTTTAACTAATTCAAGCTCCAGTTCTTTGCGCTTCAATTCAGGAGTTCTAGTCTGTTCCAGCATACTTAAAGCATTTTTATCCCACATCTTCCGAGTATCTTCATCAATTAAGAAAAATTGCTGGCCTTTATTCATTATATTCACCCATCCAATGATGTAGATTTACGTGTTGGTTCGCCGTCTTCAAACATCATTAGAACTTCATTTAATTGGGCGGCTTGCTCAGCATTGATTTGGACAATCAAGCTGTTTTGTTCAATCAACTTATTGTTTTGCTCTATCAGCTTAAGCACCACGTCTTGCAAATTTGAATCATTGCTCATTTTGATAACACCACTTAAGGTCATCCGGGATAATCAACATCACGCCCAAGTCTCTATGTGCATAGATGTTGATCTTATCCAGATATTTGGTGAATTCTTTAATGGTGGCCTTCTTGCTTTGCAGGTGGTCTTTAATGAAGGTATTGACCAAAACTTGGTAATCCTTTTCAAGTTGACGGCGCTTAGGTCCATCGAATGCTTGAATAACATCTTTAAAGTTCTGCAAAGCCATGTACTTTTCTGCAGTCTCTTGCCGACCTTCAACATAGATCCGGGCAAGAAACTTTTCTTAAAAAGTAAATGAAGGTCATCCTTTGAGTTACCGGTCTTTTGCTTGATCTGCTCAAGCCAAGCCCAATAAAGCCGATTTTGTGCGGCGCTCCTGTCGTCTTCCTTCTGGTTGATTCTAACGACTAAAGGTTTACCTTCTGCGGCTGCTTTGGAGTGGTTATTGTTCAGATAGTTAATTACCTGAACAATTCCTGAATAACTATTGATTGGGAATGTTGCTGGTTCCATATTCCCACCTATACCTTAACCCACCGCTTTTAATGGGTTTGTTTGGGTTATTTATAATTCAAATAATTCTTTATCAGACTCAAGCATTGCGTTGGTTCGCTTAAGCCACTTATTAAATAAGTCTTCGCTTTCCTGTCTGTTGCCTAGTTGGTAGGTATCAAATAAATGATGGCAGGAAAAACACATAGAAACAGTTTTAGAGTCGCAAGCCTTAATAGATCTGCCTTTACCGTCTTTGCTTGAATTAGAGTGCGCGGCTTGGCTTGGTGCTGGTGCACCACATCTCATGCATGGCAGCTTGCGTACTTCGGCTAGTCTTTTGGCATCACGCATTCAACATAGACCGTAAATTATTAATCTTGTTTCTCAGTCGAATAATGATTCGATCTATAACAAGCATTTCTTCACGACTTAACCCAGTGCGAGATAAGTTCTGGTAGCGGTTTAATTCATCCGAATATTTATTTAGATTTTTCTTGGCTTCGCTTGTGTCCATAGTCACCCATTAATAGCTTGTAAGCCCCGTAGACAGCCAGACCTAAGATAACCAAGATTGAACCCAAACAAATGTAACTATGAATACGATCTGCTCGGTCTGCCTTTCTAATTCTTTCTTGCATTCGTTTTGAATAGTCATCCATTGGCATTCTCCAAAAATAAAAGCCCCGCCAATAACTAGTATTTGGCAGGGCTTCATGCGCCGTAATCCGTTCGGCAAAATTGAGAGGTGCCCCAACAAAGCACCTCCCGCGAGATATTCTTGGTGGAAGATGTGAGACTCGAACTCACACGGCTGTAACACCCAACTGTTTTCAAGACAGCGACCCATAGACCGACTTGGTTTAATCTTCCTGAATTGCCACAGCTTTCTCAGTACTGTGGCCTACTGCTACTCAACACTACTTGCTTCTCAAAGTTAGCTATTGATCGGCTTTTGTGTCTTTCGTTCGCTTTGGGCGGGGTGTCACCCACAACTTAGGGCTCTACGGCTAACTCAGCATGTGACGAAATCATACTGGATTCAAACCATCTACACGGCAGGTTTCAGCATCTCACCGTTTGCAATACAAATACTGCAAATCTCATCACAAAAAGATGAGCGCCTATTAACTTAAGGTTCCCTAATAGGTAGGACCAGAAACGCAAAAAGCCCATCAACTTAATGACAGGCTTTGATCTAGTTTCGCCTTCTTGCGTATGGTGCAAGGGTTACTTACTAATTTAGTTGCACCTTATTTACACTTCGCACAACTTTAACATAAATATGCCACATGCCTTGTACAAGGTCAAGTTCTATACCTATTTGTATTTAATAAAACTATAACGGCAGTGAATTGCAGCTAAACCACATTTAACATCTGCTCTAGCATCATTTTGGGAATAGACAACAACCATATCTCCAACTGGATTCATTTGAGTTACAACCATTTCTGACCAAGAGTTGTTATAGAAGTATCTTTTGATTACAGCATCAAGCCATTCGTCCAACACTTCTGATTGCCCTTGCATATCTAAGATGAGGCGTTGAACTGCACGCGCTTCATTGTCTGTGATTTCACATGTTATACGCCCACGACCTTTAGGGATAACTGGATCATCAGAACAAAGCCAATCTGCCATGATCTGCTCTTTGCCTTTCACTTCTTGCTTGCGCTTTTTGGCAGCCTGATCCATAGCGACAGCAATCGGGTTTATGCTCTTTCCACAAGTTCCAGAATTTGAGTACATCCAAGCCCCAAATTGATAAAGCCATTCTTCTAGACTGTATTTGGTCCAGTCCGTTGTTTGCATAATGTGATTTACTGCCGCATTCATACCGTCACCTACTTACCAAATACTGTCATCAAAACTATTGCCACCATAAGTACCGAAAAGATAATTACGACAGCCTTGTTGTAGTCCATCTCTATCCCCTTACATCCAAATACTTACCAACTTGCCGATTGAACCGATTACGATTAGCAGCAATCCGAAGAGAATGTACTGCAAGCCTTTGTCATCCTTTAGTTCCATCACGCCACCTCAAATCATCAAGTACTTTTTAATTTCATCTATGGCTTCATCTGCACCGAAGCAGACTTTGCACATGTAACCTTGTTCTTCTAAGCGTTGAATCATGAGCCTTTGACTTGGTTGTAACTTCCCTTTCTTTGACTTCAACTCAATCCAAAGCCCGTGTATCTCACCATTTGGAACAATTAGCTGAAGGTCTGGAACACCAGCCTTCACGCCCAACTTCTTAAACTTTGCAGCTTCAAGGATGTTTCTTGAGCCACCATTAGGAATATGAAACAGGTAATCACTCAAACGACCTGAACCATACTTCACTCGATGCGCCCAACTCATGAGCGTCATCTGTTCTTGATCTTCTGTAGGCACTCGATTAAATCGCTTTGAACGAGCTGCCTTCTGTGACTGGACCCTTTGAGCCTCTTTGAATGTGGTCATTGGTCACCCCATCGCTTTCTTGATTTCATGGATACAGAACTTCAAAGCAAATACTCTCTGATCATTACCGTTCTTTAGGTTCTGCTCTTTCGCCAATTCAAGTTGATTAACAAGCTGACTAGCTGCATTTCTTAACTTGTCGTTTTCAATCTTTGAGTTATGTAATTCTTGAGCTAGGCGATCTACTTCTAAGATTGCTTGCTCTCTTGTTAGTTCTTGGTCCGCAAAGCAGGTGCCGCCTGCATGACAATAACCGTCTGCTCCACAGTAAGGGCTTCCACCCTTACAGCGCATCACAGCATTAGCCCATGTGTCGTCGTTCTTACTTAGCAAGTCATGCTCACATGGGATCTTGGTTGCTTTCATCCTTCCCCCTTGAGCGCTTGCTCTCCTATCCATTCGTATTTGTTTGCACCACAACCAAAGCAATGTAGTAGCGCATAATCTTCTTTATCTGAGCCAATTCCTTGCAACGGCTCTTTACCGCAACGACCACACATACCATTTAGCATTGCAGGCATTGATTTTTGCTTCCAATCTTTAAGTTGAAACTCAAGTTCATCCACCCTCTTTTGCAGCTCGTCACCATAGTTACGTGAACTAGTAAGCTCTTCTTCAAAAGCCTTTACTCTTTGACGTTGTAGCGATAATTGGGTTTGCAGCTCCTCCACTTTCGCTTGCTGGTGCTGCCATGCTTCCTGCCAAATTGCCCATTTCTCGTTAAATGAATCGAGGTGAAATGCGTAAAGCTTTCTTTGACCGTTTAAAACATATCGACCAAGCTCCTCATCAAAATCAACCGCGTCTCTAAATAGCCCAATCCAGTACTTTTGCTTCTCAAACTCTTCTCTACACTTATCCATTCTTCACCCCAATCGATTAAGCTTGTAAGCTTCGTTAATGTGAACTTCAGTTACTTTGCAATTCGGCGAAATGTGGTTTTCTATGGGGAAGTCGTCGCCTAATGTGTCCGAATCCACAAAAGAACCCCCAACCCGCGCAAAACCAATCATTGCCGCATAGCAATCAACACACATTCTTGGCTGTCTTATTTCGCTATTTGAATAAAGCTCTGGAGAGCCACAATCGATGCAAACACCTTTAAACTCACTCATGGCTGGCTCCTTTAATCCCTAAAATTACCCATCCTTCTTGCAGCCCATACCCGCTTAAGACATAAGAGATGGTTTTACGAAGTTCATTGCCTGAATATAGAAGCGGCATGCCTTGCTTCATTTGCTCGCCTGAATGTATCGTCTCAAGCAAAATCAGCTCATCGCCAACTTTGAAATCTCGATCATTGAAACGAATCTCAAATGTTTTACGACCATCAACAACAGCTTGAAAAACTTCTGGATCAGTTTTTAAATTGTGAACTTTACTCATCCCCGCCTCCATATATTGATTCGTGGTCTTTGATTGCCTGCTCCAATTCATCCCAGCCGCTTACATTTGGATGCTTTGCTTTATTCCGCGCTAGGTAGTCTTTGGCAAACTTAGTGCCACCATGCCACTTGATCAGATCAATCGACTCCACCAAGCGTTTGAGATCCGCCATGTTCACAAGTTCAATTCTTGGATTAAAACGATCTGAATACTTTTTTGCTTTGGTGCAGTAGCATAATGTTGAGTAGTAACACTCCATATATTTGCTTGGGATGCCTTCAACAACCTCTCGCGCCTTATCCAATCCTTGCTCACGAATAAAATGTTCTGGTTTCATACCGCCTCCTTGTAACGTCTAGTCATGGCTTCCTGCTTGAGCTGGTCTAGCATTTTCAGCTTTCTTAATTTCTCGTAGAGGTTCGCTGCTGCTCTTGTTTCTTCATTACGAGTACCGAGGTTGTACGCTCTACGCAGCTTCATCATTGCGTTGTAATCTACAAATTCGATCATGCTTTCAGCTCCCCTTTAACATTCAGGATGTCTTTTGCGTATTGAGTTGCCTTGTAATGATTTTTCCCAACACGTTCGAAATATTTCCATTCAACAAATTTTTGAAGATTGCTGTAGATGGTTCCTCGATTGAAATCAAACACTGATTCCTTCACGTCTTTGACACTGAAAGGCGCTGATGCATGACAGCCAAACACGAGTAAGCTAAGCTGGTCATCAAAGTTTAATTTCTTTGTTCTATTTAAAGTTTTCACGCTGCACCTCCAAACTCTTGCAAACTAGCGAGATAAGCAGGATCAAGATCTGCAAATGTTGCTCTTGCTAAATCAGTACCTAGACGCACAGTTCCTACCTCTCCATCACGGCACTTACCGATGATGATTTCAGCAGTTCCTGCATCTTTTGAGTTCTTGTCGTAAACTTCATCGCGGTAAATGAATAGAATCACGTCCGCATCCTGCTCCAATTGCCCAGATTCACGAAGATCGGCATTAACTGGACGTTTGTTAGGTCTGTTCTCTAAGTTGCGGCTAAGTTGAGATAGAGCGAATACAACGCAATCAAATTCTTTTGCGATTGCTTTCAACCCTTTTGAGATTTCACCAATTGCTCTAACTTGGTTATCAGTAACAACTGGGCTTTTCATGATTTGTAGGTAATCAACGAAAATTGCGTCTACACGGCCATACTTAGCTTTAAGTAATCTTGCTTGACGACGGACATCAGAGAGTGATGCATTAGCCGTGTCATCAATTCCGAATTTGGCATTTTCAAGCATCTTGTTAGCCTGAACTAAACGCCCCCAGTCATCATCCTCAAGAAACTTAGACTTGATATTGCGAAGCTTGATTTGTCCGACACCTGAAACAATACGGTCCCTGATTTCTTCCTCAGTCATCTCAAGTGAATGGAACTGAACAACAAGGTCTTGGTTGATTGCCATATCACTCATAATATTTTGAGCGAATGTTGTTTTGCCCATTGATGGACGGGCACCAATCAGAACAAAGTTGCCACGACGTAGAGCACCGATTTTGTTGTCTAGTGCAATGAATCCTGTTCTTAAGCCCGTTTCAACATAAGTGCCGTTCTTTCGTGCAATGCAAGTTTCTTCTAGATCCGCATAGAGACGTGCTACAAACTCATTCACATAGGTAAGTGATTTCTTCTCAGAGTTGTCACCGATTTCAGCAATCATGTTCTGAGTTTTATTGAGCATCTCATCTAGGTTTGTGGTGAAGTCCTTTGCCATACCCTGCATAAGCACAGAAATGTCTACGAACTTACGACGAACCATTAAACGGTGAAGCTTCTCGATGTGTTGTTCCAGTGTTGAAATAAGCGTAGGCGCTTCTGCATTCAGCGTAAGCATGTACTGCTCATCAATGTGGTGAAGATTCAATGGGTTTTTCTTGATTTCGTCCCATACAAGAATGAAATCAATTTGTTCACCACGATCGTGGATTGCTTTAATCGCATCAAAAATAATCTGATGTTTTCCTGAGAAGTAATCACGGTTTAGGCGTTGAACATATTGATCCACACCATCAGCAAGAGATAACAAAGAAACTAATACACCTTGCTCTGTAGGGACTGAATGTAAGTAATCCATTATTTAGCCCCCTTGTATTCTTTGCGAATCAATACAGGTGCATTACGCTTTGTTTCTGAATTATCAGAGTTGGTTTTATCCTGCTCTTTTGGGAACATATTGATAAAACGATCTAGTTTTTCAGGTTCACGGCAAATCAATTCAATATCGGTATAACCACCTTGAACATGGTAATCAGACTTAGAGCAATTCAGGATTGCATGTTTGATGTCTTCAACCAGATATCCATCAGCGAGACGAGACTGAATTTTTCTAGCTCGTTTGTCAGATAGAATCGTTTTTTCATTTTTGCTGAATGTGGTTTTCCAGAACTCGAAAATTTCACATATATCTTTCTTAATATTTTCTTTCTTATTTGTTTCTTTCTTAGTAGTACCATTTTCGGGGGTAGTCTCCCCTCCATTTTGGTGGGTACTCCCCATACCATTTTCGGGGGTAGTGTCCATACCATTATCGGTACTACCATCCATTTTGGCAGGTGGTTCAAACTCAGGATGAATGATTGAAAATTTGTTAGTTTCACCAGTTGATCTAACCACTAAAACCAAACCCAATTGTTCAAGCTGGCGAACTGAGTCAGTAAGTGTTTTTAATTTCTTGATTCCAGTCTTTTCTTGAAGGAAGCTAGAAGTAATCGACCAGTTACTACGGCAAAAACCATCAGTAAAGCGGTTAATCACTACGTAGCATTTCAAAGCGCTACCCGTCATTTCAGACACATAGCCCTTATCCACCAGGTAATTTGGTGTTCTAGTGTATTTATCTTCCACTGGGGTGGCCTGCTTGAGAAATTGTTCCAGGTTAAAAGCCGTATTCATCAAACACCTCTCAATACAAATGCAGCTAAATCAGCTTTCGCTTTAGCCAATGCCATAGAGTTTTCGAGAGTTCGATTAAGCACATAAGCCTCAACCGCTTTTTGAAACAAACTAATCTTCCGATTTAGTTCAATGTCTGCTAATATTGAATAGTTCATATGGTTTGCTCCGATTGAACATTGAGCCTGATCCACGAAATCAGGCTTTTTTAATGTCTGCTGTTTCTGAGCGCACTGATAAATCTGAATGCAGCTCATGGTTTTTATCGCTCTCTGTTAAGCCGAAAATCTTTTGTTTAATCTTCGTCTCAGCTTTCAATTTTTGGAGATGAGGCTTGATTAACGTTTCGTACACATACTCACTTGCACCCTGTCCTGCTCGTAGCATTTCAGCCAATGAGGACAACTGTTCTTTGTGGTCTGTTGGCATATGGATGGTGATAGACGCATCCTTCTTTGGTTTACGTTTAGTCATGGTTTTTCCTAGGCAGTTAATGCTTGACGGTCAGCCTTTAGCTTTCCATTTGTTAATACTTCAAAGGCAGCTTGCGTTCTTGGTGGTATGCCTTCTTGCTCCCATTTGGTAATACCTGAGCGTGCTTTTTTGATTTTCTTGGCTAGTTGAGAGTTATTTTCTACACCGTAGAACTCCCTCAAATGCTCTACATTCATATTCAAATTCCTGAACATATTAATTCAACTTATTGAACAACATGTTCAGGCATTTGTCAAACTTCTTGTTCATAATTTTGAACATCTGATATAAGGTTTTGAACGATGGATAATTCTGTTTCTGATCGCATTCAATCTCGAATGGCTGAATTAAAGTTATCTCAAGCGGATTTAATGAGGCTCACTGGCGCTGCTAGAGGAACTGTTTCTGGTTGGGTAAATGGAAGTAATAATCCGAGCGCAAAGCACATTGAGGCGCTAGCAACCGCATTAAAAACAACATCCAGATGGATTCTTACTGGAAAAGAAAAACAAAATTTAACCAACTTCAACATGCAAGAATTTATGGATAAGCACGGCCTATCCAAGAAAGATGAATCATCATTTGATGTGAATGATATTCAAAGCGCGTCAGTAGTTGAGTATGGTGGGGATGATGGATTTATCTGGATTGATGTGGTAGAGGCAAGTTTTTCTTGTGGCACAGGAGAATCTATAGAGTTTCACTTTGATGTGATCAATGGAAAACAGCCATTCCCACCTAGTTTTTTTAAACAAAAAAATGTTCATCCTGATTGCATGCGCATCATCAAGGCTAAAGGCGACAGTATGGCGGACAAGATTGAGGATGGGGATTTGGTTGGCATTGATATATCCCAAACCGACATTATTGATGGTCAAATTTATGCTGTTTACTTTGAGGGTGAAGGCATGATTAAGCAGATTTTCAAGGAAGAAGGCGGGAAACTGATTCTGCACAGCCTAAATCCTAAATACAGAGATCGTGAAGTCACGGAGCAAAATGGATTGAATTTTAAAGTTATGGGTCGCCAATTTTGGCGTGCAGGTTAAAAAAGGAGAATGGAATTGGACAATTCAAAACTACCAATCAACCAGATTATTGCTCGCATCAATGATGCTGCGAAACATGGTGAAGCTTTGGTGCTAACAGCCGAAGAAGTGAAGATTCTTTCCAAAGATATTGGCGACAAAGTCTTTATTCCTGTGCTTACTAATGAGCAGGTCGTGCAGTTGGTAAAAGAAGGAAAGCTTGGGCAGAAAATTAATAACACCAAAGATTAATAAGCTGTGAACCCGACACAGTACTTTATAACAGTTCGGGCAAAGTGGTGCGACAACCAATGTCAAACTCATGATGAAACTAAAAATACAGACTGTTAGACTATGACAATAACCAATACAGACCTGATTGATGATGATGCTATGAGTGAGAAATTCCATGTAGTTTATGATGGCAAAGCATTAGAAGAACACCTAATGGATGTTCGAGATCTTGCGCCTGCTATGATGGCTATAAGTGACCTCTTGACTCATGCCAATAAAGAGATCAATGGGGATAAGCTTGAAATTCAATTAAATGTCAAAGCAAACTTTAAAACAGGTTGTTTTGGAATAGAATTTGTTGAGCACCTATCTTGGGTGAATCAAATCAAAGATCTATTAGTTGGCCCTACTGCAACGGCCTTAGCAAACGCAAGTGGGATCTTGGGATTGGTTGGTTTTTTTGGGGGTGCTACTGTTGGTGTAATTCAAATCTATAAAAAACTGAAAGGCAACCCTCCTGTTAAGATAGAGGAAACTGTTGATCATGCAAAAGTCTTTTACACTGAAACTGAATATTTAGAAGTTGATAAAAGAGCGTTACGTCTTTACCGAAGCAAGGTGATTGCATCCGATATTGAAAAAATGCTAGAACCACTAAGCAAAGATGGGATTGACTCATTTTATGTTGTAAAAGAAATGCTTGATGAAAATGTTGAGCTATTTATTGACAAAAAAGAAGTTGAGTATTTTAAATTTCAGGACATTGATGATCATTTGAGCGAAAGCATCACAGAAACTTTTTTGCAAATTGAATCAATATCATTTAAGGAAAAAAACAAGTGGCGATTCAATAATGGCGGCTCAACAATTAATGCTTCTATTACTGATGAGGTGTTTCTGCAAAAGATTGATTCTGGATTGCTTCGTTTTGGTAAGGGCGACTTACTTAAGGTTAAGCTAAAGACCATCCAATTTTTAGCTCATACAAAACTTAAGACAGAGTTTGAGGTTATGGAAGTTATTGAGCATAAGACTACCAAACAAGAAGAATTTGATTTTTAAAATACAAAATTAGCAACGCTTAACCCACCCCGTGTGGGTTTTCTTTTGTCTATTAAAGCATGAATTCAGAATATTGAACATTTTTAATTAATTTATTGAACAAAGTATTGACATTAATGTTCAATTAGTTGAACATAACTCTACCGAATATTAAAAAGCCCCGAACAATCTTGGCGGATGCGGGGCTACTCAACGAGTGAGATAAGTATGAACATAAAAGCCAACATAGTCAAATCCATGGGATTCGTAGGAGTAGTTAGTGCTCTAACTGCTGCTTATGCATTTACCCCAGCTAACAAAGAACCTGTAACGGTTGCAGCTCCTTTCAAAGTTGAATCAATCGACCCTGAAAATGAACAAGCAGTACTTCAAACTGCAAATGAAAAGTTCACTTTAGAAGTTGATTTTGATGCTCAGTACTCAATTGATGGCAACGGCTATCAAGCTTGGCGTGAAGTTGAAATTAACGAGATTAAAGACATTCGCGTTTATGACGAAGATGGCGAGGTCTTAGCTTACGTTGATCGTTTAGACGTAGTTGAGATTAAAGATCTTATCGAATCAGGGATTAGAGAGCGCATTTAAGCGCTCCATGGTGAATGTCATGA
Organism: Acinetobacter sp. FDAARGOS_558; assembly: GCF_003937785.1. Classification (NCBI taxonomy): domain Bacteria; kingdom Pseudomonadati; phylum Pseudomonadota; class Gammaproteobacteria; order Moraxellales; family Moraxellaceae; genus Acinetobacter; species Acinetobacter sp. FDAARGOS_558. The sequence continues at coordinate 4,191,711 of NZ_RKJH01000001.1, read as the reverse complement.
ATGCACATCCTGAAATTATCGAAGTATCAAGACTTCAAAATCTTATTAAAGATTCTGTAAATGCCCTGCTTCCACTTTCTAGTGAGGAAGACACAGTAATCACTGACGGTGGCAATTGGATTCATCTTCGCTATGTAGGTCGTGGTACTGAGCAAATCCAATTGGAGCTAAGCGATCAGTTCTCTATTAAGACAAAAATCGCCTACCTAAGTGAAACGTTAAAAAGATTGGCTGAAATTAGAAATGAGTTGAGAGGTGGGTGATGGAGACTAAATACGATTGGTCGAATGTGCCTGATGATGTTTGCTGGATTGCAACTGATGAAGACCATAATTCATGGGGATTTGTTACTGAAAATGAACCATTCATTGGTGGTGAGGATGAGGACCAATGGGTAAGCAAATCATTTGCACATTCATGCAAACACATTGGTTTCAGAATTTTTTCAGGCGACTGGACAGATTCATTAGAACAACGCCCAGTAGAAAAGAATTAGGAGAAGATTATGAATGCGCCAGTGCAAAAGAAAGCTCCTAAAAAGAACAAGAAGAAGCAAAAGCCCGTCAAGTTTGAATGGTGTTTTTGCTGCAAAGATCTGATGCAAGTTAGTAACGATGGGCAATGCACCGTTTGTTATAGCTACATCGTAATGTGATTTAAGCCAGTCTACGGAGTATTAGAAAATGGCACTAAAAATTGTTACAGATCAAGAGCCAATGCGTGTAGAGACCTTAATTACTTTTATTTATGGTGATCCAGGTATTGGTAAAACGTCTTTAGCTTTCTCGGCTAAGAATCCTATCCTTTTTGACTTTGATAAAGGCGCACATCGTGCAGGCAAATACCGTAAAGACACAGTTCAGGTTAATAACTGGTCTGAGGTTTCATCATTAACTGCAAATGATCTTTTAGGTTATGACACAGTAATTGTAGACACAGCTGGTCGTATGCTTGATGTGATCATTGCTCACCTAGTTAAAGATCAAAAAAACTGCCGTCGTAATTCAAATGAATTATCAATTCAAGGCTACGGCACCCTAAACAGAACATTCACTCACTGGTTTAATCTTTTGCGCAGCTTTGGTAAGGATATAATCCTTCTTGCTCATACTGCCGAAGATAAAAAAGGCGATGACATTATTTTTCGCCCTGACATGGTAGGTGCAAGTAAAAAAGAAGCCTACAAGGTTGCAGATATGATGGGATACATGACAACTCATCAAGGGCAACAAGGAACCCAAAAAGCTATTTATTTTGCACCAAGCACAGCATTTCACGCGAAAGACTCAGGAGCAATTGGAAACCTTATTCTCAATGATTTAGATGTACAACCAGATCAACTTGATTCGATTCTAAATCAGGCCAAGAACCACATTAATAGTCTAAGTGAGTCTCAGGCTAAAGCACAAAAAGAATTGGATGATTGGGATTCAGAAGTGCTTGCTGCCGAATCACTTGAAGACTTTGAAGAGCTTAAAGCCAAACTTCCACAAGGTCATGTATTTGTTCGTCAGATGTGGAACAAAGCTGTTGAGCAAGCTAGACAATATGGATTTGCTTATGACAGGCAAACCAAGACATTTACTAGTGTTCAGCCTCAGGAGCAAACAGCATGATTATTAGGCTATCGACAACTATGCTCGATAGCTACCTTTGGGGCATATCGAATGATGATATGACCTCAGAGGAACTCGCTAAAGAGTTGTTCTTAGGAAAGACGCAGAATATGGCAATGAAGTGCGGCACAGCTTTTCATGCCCTTCTTGAACATGATCTTAATTATGAAGTCACAAAAGAAATGGGGTTTAACTTTTTGTTTAGTGAAGGCCTAGACGGGACTCTAGAACTTGGTGATGTTCGTGAACAAAAGTATGTCACACGGATTTTTGATGATGTTGATTTGGTTGCAAAAATCGATGCTGAGACTAGTTCAAAGCTAATTGACCACAAGCTTACTGCTGCCTTTGATCCAGATAAATATATGGATGCATTCCAGTGGCGTGCATATTTATTAGTTAAGCAATACGACAACTTTAAGTACCAAGTATTTGAACACTCAGGCTTAGATAAAGTTGTGGATGGTTTAACAGAAGTAAAAATTAAGAGCTACCACGAATTACACCAGCACTCATATCAAAACATGGAATCAGATGTTAAGGCTCTTGTTCGTGAAGTAGCTGACTTTGCTAAATATTGGAAACCAAAATTAGGAGTGGCAGCATGACAGATTTGAATAAGGAAAGAGAGGCGTTTGAAAGATTGCCTTTGGCTGAATTAGCAATCAAAAGTGAATTTGTTTATTACAACGAAGAAACAAATTCATATTGGCCTAATGAGGATTTTTGCCCTAGCGATGCTCCTGAAACAATGAACTTTGCTTGGGAAGCATGGCAAGAAAAAAGCCAAAGCTCAGGCGGTGCCAGAGAAAAAGATTTACTTAACCTGTGAGCAATTATATGCAGCAGCAAACTTTGGTGCACCAAACAAAGATCCAGAACTTTTAGAAACTGAATTAACAATTGCTTGGTTTGATGAAGCTCATAGCGGCAGTGGTTACTACGTTTATATAAGTGAGTATCCAGAAGAAGGTGCAATGAAGCTGGAAAGCGAATCGGGAGCTGAGGGATGAGTGAAAAAGCATTTAAAGATTTAAAAATTCGATTTCATATGGCAATTGGTATTGCAAATGCCACTCAGGAAGATTTCTACCCTCTTAGTGAATTCATTGATGAAGATGACTGGAATGCAATGGATGAACTGCAAAAGGAAACATTTATTTCTGATTGCGCTAATGAGTGGAGTCAAAACTATTTAGATTTGGGAGGCTGGGTGGAATGACAGAAGTTAAATTTGTTTCTATGCCTGCGAATGAATTAGCGCAGTTGATGGAGAAAGCTTGTGAAAATGCGGTATCCAAAGTCTTAGCAGCCCAAGGCGATGAGCTGCTTAACATTACGCAATTATGTGAACGTATACCGGGCTTATCCTACCATTCATTTAAGAAGTTAGCCAAAGAGCATAGATTCAAAGATATTAAAGGCCGTTATTCGCTTACGGCTGTGAAAGCCGCGCTGCAATCTCACTAGATGTGGGATTGTAGTAAATCATCGCACGCCGCGGATTACTCCACCCAAACATTTTACACAGATCAAGCAGCGGGATTTTTAAAGCAATTTTAGTTGCTGCAGTATGGCGGCTATCATGGAAAGTAAAACCTTCTAAACCCGCTTCTAACTTAGCATCACGAAATTCATCGGTTGCATCATCGCTAGTTATGCTAAATACATACCCTTGCTTTTTTGGGCCGATGGATTTAAAGATCTCAACCGCTTGGGAGCTTAAAGGCACTTCCCTTGCACGACCATTTTTTGTAAGGTCTAAAATTAAATAGCTTTTACTCAATCTAATTTTTTCCCATTTCAGATTGCAAATTTCTGAAAGTCTCATTCCAGTTTGTAAAGCGATTAAAAAGATATAGCGCATCTCAGTAGATAAGAAAGGTAATAAAATTTCTATTTCTTCATCACTAATTACACGTTCTCGATGCGGTGATTCTGAAGGGAACTTAATTTCACGTAGAGGGTTCACTGATAGCCATCGCTTGACCTCAATGCACCAAGTAAAAAAAGCTGACAGCAAAATAAACTCACGCCTAATCGTGGCACCTTTAACATTTAAAAGCCTTTGCTCACGCCATTCTGTTAAGAAGTCTTTATTAACTTGAATGAGCGGCTGATCTACATACATGGCTTTTAATAAAAAGTTTATTTTTCTTCGTTCTTTTTCATAGCCACGTTTATTAATAGAGACAGTATCACGGTACTCAATTAAGGCATCTTTAAATATAATATGGTCGAAAATCTCTAACTTTTCATTCTTTAATCTTACTTCTGTTTCTTGCGCCCACTTCTTTGCATCGCGCAAAGTATCAAATGTTTTTGATTTAGCCGGATGCGGCTTAATTCTAACAGTAGCTGTCACTCTACCATTGCGTTTTTGAAAGGTCGCCATTATTTAAAATCTTGCTGCACTTTTGTTGCACTTGATTTTAAATTCTATGCAAATTGAATTGCAAGCAAATTAAATATAATTTATAAGTAATTGTTTTTTATAATTATTAAATAAATGAAATTTGATTAAATTAAATAAAAAGCGCTCAATTTAGAGCGCTCTTCATATCTGATTTCTTAAGAAGTTTTAGTCGCATCAATATGTCGATGTTCAGAATGCAAATACTCATCTGACTGCATTTCTAATAAACGTGAACGAGTACGCTCAATTTCAAAAGCCAATTTCTCGCCTTGATAGATATCAATAATACTATCTTGAGAGGTTAAAAGTAGTTTCACTCCACGATCATAAAATTCATCGACTAGATAGATAAAACGACGTGTGCCTTCAGACAAGAAGTCTGTTAAGTGAGGAACATTGCTGACCAAAACCGTATTATAAATATTGGCAATTTCAATAAAGTCTGCTGGACTACGGGGCTTTAAGCAAAGTTCAGAAAACTCACACCATAAAACATCTTCCGTATGCCCTAGGGTTTCAACAACACGGTTATTGATCACAATCGGTTCATGAGAATTTGTTTGAGTATGAGTTAAAGCAGTATAACGCTCTGATATCCAGCTTTGAGCTTCATTACCTAATGGTGATTTAAACAATTGAGCCTGTTTTAAAACACGTAAACGGTAATCCACTCCTGCATCTACATTTAAAACGACACAGTTCTTTTTAACCATTTCAATTGTAGGAATAAAGCGATCACGATGAATCCCGTTTTTATATAAACCGTCTGGTGCAATGTTTGAAGTTGCAATGAGTGTTACACCACGAACAAATAACTTTTGGAATAAGTCACTCAAAATCATTGCATCAGTTACGTTCGAGACAAAAAACTCATCGAAACAAATAACGACAGCATCTTTATAAATTTGATCAGCTACGATATCGAGTGGATTACGTTGGCCAGAAAGTTTATTTAACTCTTTATGAACATGTTGCATAAAGTGATGAAAATGCATACGTGTTTTACGGCGAAATGGTACAGACTCATAAAATTGGTCCATAAGCCAAGTTTTGCCACGTCCTACACCGCCCCACATATATACACCTTTTGGAGATGTTTGGCGGCGGAAACGACGGAAAGCTTTTTTAGAAGCTTTATAACGATTTAAAAGTTCTTTCCATACACGATCTAATTCTTGCACTGCCTGTGCTTGTGCCTCATCTGCCATAAACTGGCCTGAAGCCAATGCCTCAGCATAGCGCTCTGCTGGGGAAGACGGAGTAAATGCAGTACTATGAGAAGATTTTAAATTTAACATATCATTTTATTTCAATTTTAACTGAAGAGAGTATAGCGAACATTTTGTCCGACCACATTAGCTTTTAGCATCAAGAGTTACACTCAGTAAAACTCTTTTCCATATTGCCGAGGACTCTGTCCAAACCATCTTTTAAATGCATGATTAAAAGCGGCAGGTTCAGAATAACCAAGTGCTTCTGCAATAACTTCTATTGAATACTCTTTATATTCCATAAGTTTAAGCGCCTTATTCTTAATAATCTGTTCACGAATTTGTTTATAACTCGTATTAAGCTGCTGCAATTGATGCCTTAATGTCCTTTCAGGCATTTTCAAAGCAAAAGCGGTTTCCGCCATGCTCGGGATAATTCCTTGTTGTAGCTCTAAATAATCTTGCACATATTGAATAATAGGCGGTATTTGATGATCTTGTTCATTTAATCTTTCTATTTCTTTAATACATTTAGCCTCATAGATACGATGAGTAATAATATCTGCTGAAGGAATTTTTATTTCCAGCACATTCTTACTTAGGCTAAATGCTGCATGTGTAGAATTAAAATGTAGATCATCTCCATAATATGCGTAATATTGAGCAACGGTATCTGGATCAGAGGGTTCCGGAAATGGTAAATCTATACGCATATCAGGCATTTTTAAGCCCATCATGGTATAAATATCCTGAATAAACTTATAAGTGCCCGAAATTTCGCATTGGGCACGGAGTAAACCGATTTCTGTTTTTAAATCGACCGGTAAATAGTTCAAAATGATGTGATTTTCAGTTTCTTGTAAGCTCAAAGTACCAAATAAATGAGTAAGCTTTTGATACTGTATGCCTTTTTCTAAGGCTGTTTGTATGTCATGACTGGTCACAAGTAACATGAGTAAAGGACCATAACCTGCCAATGCGTAGTGTTGTCCAATAAATAATCCTTTCTCTGGGTCAACATTCTCACTAATAATTTGCTGTATATCCCATTCCAAACTGTCATGAATTGTTGAGCTTGGGTCCAAGGAATCTACTTTAATACCTATATCTGCCAAACGTGAGTCGACATCAATGCCCGCATTGCGCATTCCTTGAATTAAATAGATTAAACCAAGTGCCGATCGTTTCATTCTTTTATCAATTTCCCTAGACTGAAATGTTTTACTATAAAGAAGTGATAAAATTAATTGCCGAATCTATCAATTTTCACGTCGATACAATCATGTTTAAACTGTTTAAAAAACGTTAGTCTTGCCTGCAATCCTCTTTACCGCATATGCAGGGTTTCCAATGCTAAACGCAAAACAACATGCTATTCAAAAAACTAAAATCGCAATTATTGGTGCTGGATTCGGTGGTCTTGCCATGGCTATTCGTCTGTTACAAAGCCAACAATCAGATTTTTTTATTTTAGAAAAATCTAATGATGTCGGTGGAACTTGGCGTGAAAACCGCTATCCAGGAGCTGCGTGTGATGTTCAATCACATATGTACTCTTTGTCTTTTGCACCTAAAACTGACTGGTCAAAACGTTATGCAGAAGCTCCTGAAATTTTCGATTATATCCAAGATATAACCGATCAATATCAAATTAAAAACTACTGTAAGTTTAACCATGAGGTTACTCATGTACAGTATGATGAAATGCGCCATGTATGGTCACTAGATTTTGCAAACCAACCTTCTCTCGAAGCACAATTTGTAGTTTTTGCATCAGGTCCGCTACATATTCCACAAATCCCTCATATTCAAGGTATTGAAAAGTTCAAGGGTAAAGTTTTTCACTCTTCCCAATGGGAACATGACTACAGTCTAGAAGGTAAATCAGTTGCTTCCATCGGTACTGGTGGTAGTGCAATTCAATATATTCCAGAAATCGCAAAAGACGTTAAGCAATTATATGTATTCCAACGTACAGCAGCTTGGGTTATCCCACGAGATGAGCGTAAATACTCTAATTTGAGCAAAGCTCTATTTAAAAAATCAAACTTCTATCGACAAATTCATCGCAGCCGTCTTTATTGGAGTAATGAATCTCGCGTTGTTCCTATAGTTCAGCCGCAAATCATGAAATATGGGCAAAAATTAGCTGAGGCATTTATACGTTTCCAAGTTAAAGATAAAGATTTAGCCAAGAAACTTACACCAGACTTTGTGATGGGCTGTAAACGCATTCTTATTTCAAATAAATACTTCCCTACATTTAACCGTAAAAATGTTGAATTAGTGACCGAGGGTATTCAAGAAATTAAAGAGAACAGTATTATTACAAAGGATGGAAAAGAAAGACCAATTGACTGTTTAATCTATGGAACTGGTTTTGTTACCGATCCACGTATTTATTTAAAACATTTTACATGTATTGGTCGCAATCAAATAGAATTAAAACAGGCTTGGAAAAACGGTGCAGAAAGTTATTATGGAATTATGACCAAGAATTTTCCTAACCTATTTCAACTGGTCGGGCCAAATACCGTTTTAGGTCATAATTCGATTATATTTATGATTGAGTCACAAGTTAATTATATTTTACAGCTTATTGATCTGGTTGAAAAATCTGGACAGCACGCTATAGAAGTTAAACCGGAAGTTCAGGATTCCTTCAATCAAAGAATACAAACACAACTTCAAGGTACTGTATGGCAAGCTGGCGGATGTAGCAGCTGGTATCAAGCTGCCGATGGAAAGAACTTTTCTTTATGGCCAACTTATACATGGAAATATTGGCTAGACACTCGTAAAGTTAATCCTAAAGATTATTTGTTATTAAATAAATGCTCACAGAGCTATGCAGCATAATATGTTCAATACATAATAGATAGGTTGATAACAATCTATCTATTATTATATGCAGTCCATTAGTCTCATTATTCAAATTTTTCTTGTATTAGCATTTGGTTATTTTCTAGGTCCTAAACTCTCACTAAATATTCGGCATTTTATTTTTAAAATCCTGCCTTATTTTTCTTATATTTTACTAACCAGTGTGGCTTTAGAACTAACACTCGCCCTTGACCAAATTGATAATCCTTCTACTATACTTCCACCTGCTCTATTAATTGCATTAACCACTTCTCTTGGTTCTTTTTTTACTTGCTTATTCGCCTATACAATTTTTGATAAAGAAAGTGTTAAAGGGAAAATTTCACTTCAACTTTTTATGAATGCATTAAAAAATATTGCCAAGGCATTCTTAGCTTTAACAATAGGCGTGGTTTTAGGAATTCTTCTTACCCAATTACACACCCATATTCCCTTTAATAGTTGGTATTTACTATTACTTTTTATTTTTTTAATCGGAATCGAACTTGCTTTTACTCATTTTAATCGCACATGGTTAAGCTGGAAAATTCTTATTGTACCTTTGGCCGCCTTTATAGGCTCGTGCTTAGCTGGGTTTCTCAACTATTCCTTACTTGGTCATGAGTTTACACTTAATGAAATATTAGCTTTGGGCCAAGGCTATGGTTGGTATTCAATGTCAGGTATTTTATTTACACAGCTACATTCAGCTGAGTTAGGTGGGATTGCCTTGCTCACAGATCTATTTAGAGAGATAGTTGCAATTTTACTCATGTATACCATGGGTTGGCGGTTTCCACGTCCAGCAATTTCAAGTGCTGGCGCTACTTCAATGGATGTAACATTAGCAATGGTAAAACAGTCATGTGGCACACATTATGTACCACATGCCATGATGAGCGGCTTACTCTTAAGCCTACTCGCTCCACTTTTAATTACTGTGTTTTTAAACTTTTAAGCAATTGAAGCAAGAATTGATTTCAACATTTCAGTTGGATTTTCTGCTTTAGTAATCGGACGACCAATAACTAAATGTGTAGACCCATCAAGCATTGCCTGTTTCGGAGTTACAATACGTTTTTGGTCATCTGCATTACTACCCTCAGGACGTATTCCCGGAGTAACTAAAGAGAAATCTTGTCCGATTAACTCACGAAGAATTTTAGCTTCTTGAGCAGAACAAACTACACCATCTAAACCACTTTCTTTAGTAAGTTTCGCCAATCTTTTAACTTGTTCTACAGGTTCAATATCTAACCCGATATCTTTTAAATCTTCACGCCCCATAGAAGTTAAAACTGTTACCGCAATTAATTGTGTTTGATAATTACCTGCTTTTAAACGCTCCACACAGGTTTCCATCATTTTACGGCCACCTGATGCATGTACGTTAACCATCCATACACCTAAGTCGGCGGCAGCACATACAGCTTGAGCCGTCGTATTTGGAATATCATGGAATTTTAAATCTAGGAAAACTTCGAAATTTTCTTCTTGAAGTTTTTTTACAACAGATGGGCCTTCATGAGTAAAAAGCTCTTTACCTACTTTTACGCGACATAAAGTAGGATCAAGTTGTTCAACAATTTTTAAAGCGTCATATTGGCTTTTAGCATCCAACGCAACAATGATACTCAAGAGACTTTCTTCCATCACATAAAATCAGCGCTATTATAATAGACAAGTTAGCCAGTAATAAAGAAATCTATTGAACCAAGTTCTTAAATGAGGAAATAGTGATTTTAAACTAGAAGGATAATGAGGAATATAGAAGGGAAAATACTACTCTTTATGACGAGATAAAGAGTAGTAGCAAAAATTATAAAGGAGTAGAGTTTTTATCTTGTGGATAAATATCTACAACAGTTTTTTCATGTCTTACATTTGCAGCTGCTTCTGCTGCAGCCAATTGAGCACTTTGAATTTGTTCTTTTCTCAAATGATCAATATCTTTGCGGAGACGTTTGATTTCCCAGCTTTTTTGGAAAACTCGGAAAACTTGTACACCTAATAAAAGCCCAACCACAATTCCAAGCGCTAAGGTAAGCAACAATAATAAACCTAAACGCATTGCAGGAACTTGAGTAAATAATAAATCAACAGGAAGTTCTGTTGGGTTCTGCAAAACAAGTGCTAAAGAATAGCCAAATACAATAATGAGTAATGCAATTAGAATATAACGCATAGGCACCCCACTTATGAGTTTTATTTATTTTCCAGATTCATTCACTGCATCACGGAGTGCTTTACCTGGTTTAAAATGTGGAACAGCCTTCGCTGCAACATCTACTGACTTACCTGTTTTAGGGTTACGACCAACTCTAGGTTCACGGTGGTGTAATGCAAAGCTACCAAAACCACGGATTTCAATACGATTGTCAGACGAAAGAGCTTCGATCATTTGGTCAATCATAATCTTAACCGCTTCTTCCACCAATGGTTCAGCCAAGTGTGGATTTTTTAGCGCAATGCGTTCAATCAAATCAGACTTATTAAGAGCTTCAGTAGTCATCTACGACCTCGTTATTTATTACTACTCTAAGTCGTTTGATAATAACCTGTTTAAATACAAAACGGTAGCGCAGTATGTTGAATACTACGCTACCGTTTACAGTAATTTGTATAAAAAGTACAATTTCGTTACATGAAACTGTACTTTGTTAACTTATTACTTCATTTGTGCTTTGATCAAGTCACCAATAGTCTTAGGACCATTGTCTTGAGAAGCTGATGCTGTACGCAAGTTAGCAACTGCTTCTTTCTCTTCAGCTTCGTCTTTCGCTTTGATAGACAAGTTGATAGAACGAGATTTACGGTCAACGTTGATGATTTTCGCTTCAACCTCTTGACCAACTTCTAAGAATTTAGTTGCATCTTCAACGCGGTCACGGTTGATTTCAGAAGCTTTAAGAGTAGCTTCTACTTCGTCAGCTAACTTAACAGTTGCACCACGAGCATCAACTGCAGTTACAGTACCTTTAACTAAAGCACCACGTTCGTTAGCAGCTAAGAAATCATTGAACGGATCGCTGTTCAATTGCTTGATACCAAGGCTGATACGGTTACCTTCAGCGTCTACAGACAAGATAACTGCTTCAACAGTGTCACCTTTCTTGTAACGACGGATAGCTTCTTCGCCTTGTTCGTTCCAAGAAATATCAGACAAGTGAACTAGACCGTCAATACCGCCATTTAAACCAATGAAGATACCAAAGTCAGTGATAGACTTGATTGTACCTGAAACTTTTTCGCCTTTCTCATGAGACTTAGCAAACTCTTCCCATGGGTTAGCACGAGTTTGTTTGATACCAAGGCTGATACGACGACGTTCTTCGTCAACTTCAAGAACCATAACATCAACTTCGTCACCGATCTGAACAACTTTAGATGGGTGGATGTTTTTGTTAGTGTGGTCCATTTCAGAAACGTGTACTAAACCTTCAACGCCTTCAGCGATTTCAGCGAAACAACCGTAGTCAGTTAAGTTAGTAACACGTGCTTTAACGATAGAACCTTTAGGGTAACGGCTCATGATCGCTAACCATGGATCTTCGCCTAATTGTTTAAGGCCTAAAGATACGCGGTTACGTTCACGGTCAAACTTAAGTACTTTAACAGTAACTTCTTGACCAACTTCAACAACTTCTGAAGGGTGCTTGATACGCTTCCAAGCCATATCTGTGATATGAAGAAGACCATCAATACCGCCAAGATCAACGAATGCACCGTAATCAGTAAGGTTTTTGATAGTACCTGTAACTGTTTGACCTTCTTCAAGTTGAGCAAGTAATGCTTCACGGTCAGCAGAAGATTCAGCTTCCATAACAGCACGACGAGATACAACAACGTTGTTACGTTTAGCATCAAGCTTGATTACTTTAAACTCTAACTCTTTACCTTCAAGGTGAGTTGTGTCACGGATAGGACGAGTGTCAACTAATGAGCCTGGTAAGAACGCACGAACAGGACCGATGTCAACAGTGAAACCGCCTTTAACTTTACCAGAGATAACACCAGTAACGATTTCGCCATCTTCAAAGATTTTTTCAAGTTTAGTCCAAGTTTCAGCACGTTTAGCTTTTTCACGTGATAAAACTGTTTGACCCATACCGTTGTCAAGAGCTTCAACAACTACGTCAACAGTATCGCCAACCTGAACTTCAAGTTCACGTTGTTCATTTAAAAATTCAGCACGGTCAACAATGCCTTCAGATTTAAGGCCAGTGTCAACAGTAACCCAGTCACTATCGATGTTTACAACAACACCTTGGATGACTGCACCCTTTTCAACGTTGAGGTTTAATTCACTTTCTTCAAAGAGGGCTGCAAAAGATTCGGTCATGATATACCTGATAAAGTCAGCGGTCTTGGATCAGACAAGGCCGGTTTAGTTAAGTATCAACATAGTCTTTATAGACTGATCAAGCTATGCGTCAACTGATAATCTTAGTTGCTAACAGTACGGCTATTGACGTAATCAACCATCAACTTAAATACTTGATCGATCGTTAATTCCGAACTATCAATAATATAAGCGTCTGCGGCTGGCTTGAGAGGAGCTACTTCTCGCTCCATGTCTCTTTTGTCACGCGCTTGTATATTAGCTAAAATGTCGTTTATTTTAGCATCTAGCCCCATACCCTGCAACTGTTTTACTCTTCGCTCAGCACGCGACTCAGCTGAAGCAGTCAAATAAATTTTAGCATTAGCTTCCGGGAAAATTGATGTTGCCATATCTCGGCCATCTGCAACTAATCCCGGAGTTTGTGCAAATGCTCTTTGGCGCTCAAAAAGTGCTTGTCTGAGCTCTGGTATTGCTGCAACTTTAGATGCATATTCTCCAACTCGCTCTGTACGGATAGTTTGGGTTACATCTTCCCCATCGAGGAAAACTAATGTTCCCTCTGCCGAGGTTTCAAACTTAATATTAAGCTGACGAGCATAGTTAACACACTCATCTAAATGGCTATCTAATTTTTCCAATAAATCATGTTTATGTAATGACAACCCTAACAAACGATATAAGGCACCCGAATCAAGTAAATGAAATTGATAATACGCAGCAAGTTTCGCCGCTAATGTTCCTTTACCCGAACCACTCGGACCATCAATAGTAATAATTTGAACTGTCATTGAACTCTCACGAAGAAGCAAATGCTTTAGCTAATCTCGAAAAGCCTAGTGTAATCGCTAGTTTTAGCTGTGCAAGAATTAATTTACTTACAACAGGAGCTTTTGCGGTTAATTCGATACGATACGTAACCAAAGTAATATAAGGAGTAATTTCTGAGAACTCGATTCGACCTAAATGGTGTTTCACTAGAGGATTATCAATCAGTTTATATTCAATACGTTTGTTTTCTTCGAGATGCGTGATTTCTTCTTTAAGTGGTTTAATCACGCCAAACCCCATACGACGAACAGAACCCACTCCATCAGGTCTTTCAGGATCTGCCGAATCTTTAATACGCACAACTTGTAGTGGAGCAAATGCAGTGTTGTAAGCTGCATGTTTAGAAAGCAGGTTAAAGACATCACTAAGAGGAGCATTAAATTCTTTTTGTATAGTAATTACATTACGCATGAAAGTTCCTTATTTAAATAAATCATGTCAATGAAACGGCGTTAGTGTGCCATAACCTCATGACATTTTTTAATCATTTAAGGACGTTTTTTGTTGTTTCTCTTGTTTCTTTTGTTCACGTCTTTGCTTAAAAAAAAGACTTAACTGTTGAGCACATTTTTCATGTAAACATCCATGCTCAAAAGTAAATTTATGGTTGTAATAACCATTTTCTAATAATTGACGTGCACTCACGAGTGAGCCAGCTTTAGGTTCTGTTGTTCCAAATACGACATGTTTAATTCTTGCATGTACTAATGCTCCCACACACATTGTGCACGGCTCAAGCGTAACGTACAAAGTCGCATCTTCAGGTAAACGATAATTTTTCAATGACTCACAAGCCGCACGAATAGCTTGAATTTCTGCATGAGCTGTAGGATCAGATAAACCAATTGGAGCATTAAAACCAGCTCCAATTAACTTATTTTGGCTCACGATTACAGCTCCTACAGGGATTTCCCCCTGCTCGGCTGCTAATTCAGCTTGCTCGTAAGCAAGCTGCATCCAATACTCATCACTAAATTTAGACATTATTGATTATGACACCACACCATATTGTCTAAGTAATGCATTCCAGCTATCAATCGTCGTGATCGGTGGATCATCGGCCAAAATACCTCGTAATGTAAGGTCTTCACATGCTTTCCATTCTGGCGATAAATCTTTATCGACTAAACGAGCACGTACGCCTTCCACAAAGTCAGGATGGCGAATTTTCCATTCAGAGATTTGCGCTTCTAAATCAAAAACTTCATCCCAAGAATGAACTTGTTTACCCCATTGCCATAACAACCAAGTAATTGCTGCCGTACTAGGCGAGCCCTTTTGTAAGTTTTCACTCGCTTGACGCAACCAGTCACTGCTTGCATCTCGCAAACTGACGATCGCTTGATAGTCTCGTTCAAAGCTTGAACCACGGCAAACACTATGTATAACGTCTAACGAATTTTGTAATGGCCCTGCTGCAACCGGTCGATGCAAACTATTTAAAGTATCATCGATTGCACGGAAATCACCTGCCGGATAGTGAGCCCAATTAATATTGAGTACTTTCTGTAGAACATTATCACGTTGTGCTTCACAAATATGCGTCGCCCAACCAATGCTATATGCCCCAGCAGCCGTCATAATAGAACCTGTCAAACCAGTAAATAAACCAATTTGCCCACGGTCAGCAAGGAAACGGCTTGCTCCAACATCAGGGTATAAACCAATATTAATTTCAGGCATAGCCAAACGTGAATATGGTGTAACCAAACGGAAAGGTGCAGCCATAAACAAGCCTAAACCACCACCCATTACATAGCCTTCACCCCAAACAACAACCGGTTTAGCATAGTTATGTAACAATAAATCCAAAGCATATTCTTGCTGGAAAAATTTATTTGCGGTTTCTACTTCCTGATTAATTACCAGCTGACGTAATTTGCGTACATCTCCACCCGCACAAAATGCTTTTGGTGTAGTCGAGTCCAACCAAATTGCTTTTACTTGCTCATCATCACGGAAGTCTTCAAATACTCGTAATAGAGCCGTTACGATTGATTCATCTAAAGCGTGTAATGATTTAGGTCGATTCAAACGTACAATACGCCAACCATTTTTCGCTTCTTCAACTACCAAATCCGGATGATAGCTATTTACATTGGGAGAGTTCATCATGCGTCCAATTGCCAGTCTATGGGCTCAATGCCATGTTGTTTCAAATATTGATTTGTTTTGGAAAACACTTTACATCCAAAGAAACCACCACGATTAGCCGCAAGTGGCGATGGATGTGCAGCAGTTAAAACCAAGTGTTTTTCTCTATTTATACGTTGTCCTTTACGTTGTGCATAAGCACCCCATAAAATAAAAACAATGTGTTCACGTTGTTCATTTAAAACATCAATTACTGCGTCAGTAAACTCTTCCCAACCTTGTTTTTGATGTGATGTGGGTTGCCCTGCTTCTACAGTAAGTACACTGTTTAATAAAAGTACGCCTTGCTCAGCCCATTTGGTTAAATCACCATGACGAGAAACCGGCACACCTAAATCTGTATGTAGTTCATGAAAAATATTACGTAAAGATGGTGGTAATGCAACCCCTCTTTGAACCGAGAAACTTAAGCCATTTGCCTGATTTGGACCATGATATGGATCTTGCCCTAATATAACGACTTTCACATGATCTAACGGCGTAATATTTAAAGCATTAAATATTTGTTTACTTGGTGGATATATGGTTTTTTGAGCCTGTTTTTGTTGAAACAAAAAGTCTCTTAAACTATCCATATAAGGACTCAGTAAAAATGGAGTTAATGATCTTTTCCAGCTTTCTTCTAATTGAACTTTACTGAGTTTATCTTGCTGTTGCTCAGTTAATTGCATTAATGTCATCCTAGATCAATTTTCATTTCTACAAACAAAAGGAAGTTAACTTACACTTCTACTTGTAAGTTAACATGCGGATTATGAAACTTAATCCCTTGTTTTAAATTTTCATACATATTTGGATCAGCCCATTCGGATTGGACTTGTTCTGAAAAAATAATTCCCTCAAGGTTTAACAGCCCCATTTGTTCATTTTGAATATCCTCAAGAAAACTTTGGGCATAACCTGTATCGGTTTCATGAACAATCACTGAATAGACTTCAACATCACCTTCCCCATTTTGGGTAACAGTAGATTGTAATACTTGCTGAGCTAAATAGAAGAAGATTCGAGAAAATTGCTCAGCAGATGGCGAAACTGGTAAAGAGATCCAACGCGCGCTAAAAGTCTTACAAGCATCAATATATTGCGGATCATCTTTTTCCCAGAAACAAATCGCATGATCAAAGCTATCGAAAAGGTCCTTAATTACGCCTTTTAACAGCCCAAAATCATATACCATTTGTCCATGATCTAATTTCGAAGCTTTAAGTAATAACTCGACTTTATAACTATGCCCATGAATAGATCGCTTACAACGATCCGATGTACAGTTACGTACAACGTGTGCATTTTCAAACTTAAATAACTTACGAATTAACATGTGCCAAATCGATCATTCCTTCTAAGAACATTATTATAAAGCAAAAGATAAAAACTTCGCACCACTTTTCAAATAGAAACAATTAGCAAAAAGTATGATAAGAGATGTGAAGAAATTTTGAAGATATTGATTTTTTACTTTAAATACTGCCTATACAGAAGTATGACCTCATCCCTTTTATTAATAAGTTTCAAGTATTACAGACTCAGAAAAAATATCAATAAATTTATTTAGTTAAATGGAGCCATGCTTCTTGAATAAACATATACTTGTTTATCTTTTCTCATTAAAGCACTAGTAAACTGTCGCTTCCTATTATTTAGAACAACTTCAATCTGAGCTTGAAAGAAGCTGGATTTAACATCAATAAGACTATTTACTTGATTTTTCTTTTGACTATCAACCGCTGAAAAAGCATTCAATTGCCACAATTCATCTACATTTTGGAAGAACTTTAAATTTTGTTGGCGTGTTTGCAATTCTTTTTCAATAGCTCCTATATCTAATTTTTCATCCATACTTGCTAAAACCAATGGCGAAGCAGTATTAATATTTAACTTCGAATTTTCTGGTAAAGCAGAAATATATGGAGCAATTAGATCAAATTTTTTTCCATCAAAGCCTCTCACTAGCTTTAACTCTTCAATACGGTGGAATTTAGCATTCGCAGCCATGTAACCTGGATCCAAACCTTCATAATAACTACTTTCTGCCCCCATTGGCCCAGTTGGCTCATCATTTGGATCTTGCCAATCAATCACAGCTTGGCTTAATTCGGCTGGTAATCCCACACGTACCAATAAACGTTCAAACCAACTTTTAGCATCTTCATTTACAATGCCTTCCCCGTTAGTTAGATTATTTAAATTAAATTTACCAGACTCATCAAGCAAACGACCAGATACTGAACCCTCTTCAATAGAAAACGGCGGCATAGGTTGTGCCCATGTCTCTTTTAAATGATCTACTCCACCTGCATTATTTGCATCTTGAATTAATAATTCTGAAAAAAAGGCTTCTGCACTTTTTGCATAAAGCAAAGATTGATTTTGGCGCATTAAGTAGGCTGTATTTTCCATAGTATTATTTTGATGCTTGGCAATAGAAGCCGCTAAAATTGTAGCCAAGGCAACCATAATAAGTATAGTCAGTAAAGCAACACCCTGTTGGTGTTTGTAACTAACGGCCATTATGAATTACCTTCCTGCGAAAGCGATAAGTCACCCTGATTTAAGCTATAAGTCCACTCATAATTTACACCAGCGACTGTAAGTTGGATTTTTATCCCTTTCGGTAATTTTTTTAACTCATTAGGTTTCGTTGGATCAATATTAACCTCGGGCCATTTTGTGACTTCTTGCGGAGTCAAAACCATAATCTGATATTGGTCGACTTGACTTAACAAAGTACTCGATAAAGGTTGCTCTCTGTTCGAAGTATTCAAATTTGTATATTTAAGACGATATAATTTTTTTTGGTCTGCATCATAACGATATTCAATTCGTTCAAATGGTGATAAGCCTTGTTTTAAAGGATCCGTTACGCCTGCTTTGCTAAAACGTAAAATTTGATTATCGATTTCTAAAGCTGGATGAAGTTGACCACCTTGGTTTGCGGATAAAGGGATAATCTGCAAAGTATCACGAAGAATTTGTTGATAAGCATCTTGTAATTCAAATAAATGCACTTCATGTTCGGCATTACGATCACGAACTTTGAGCAAGTAATCGAAAATTTTCCACCCCAATAAAGATAAAACCGCAAAGATAGCGATCGCGACTAACAATTCAACCAAAGTAAATCCTGAGGCGCGAGTTAATCGAGCACTGCTCGATCGTGCTGCAAGGCGAGAATCAATGCTTCGGATGTGAATATATTTATTTTTTATCATTATTTTGCTTTCACTGGATAATTAAAAAAGACCATATGAGTAATGCCATTTTGTACTTTTCCCTTATCCGGATCATACAAACTCACTTGTAAATCAATTTTTTGAACATTCGGGCTAATAGTAGATTGAGCTGACTTATCAATTTGCCAAGTTTCACCTTGGGAAGTTACTTGCTTACTCTGGGTTCCTTGCAACCATTCTTGATTAATCTCCATCATAGCAACTTCATTCATTGCTACAAATTGAGCTTTGGTTCGCAAAATTGCATTTGAAGTGGACTGCGTGTACTGCATTGCCACTTTAGTTAAAGCGACAGCTGCGACTGCAAAGATTGCCAAAGCAACCATAACTTCTAAGAGGGTAAAGCCTTTAGATTTCATTTATTTTACCCAAGTGATCTATTTGTATTTCCGAACCAATCGGTTTTTGTTCTAAATAAAATTGTATTTTAACGGTTTTAGCTTCTCCATTGCCAAACCAGATGAGTTGAGGCGTTTGTCCTCCAATCAAATCTGTATTTTTAGCTTTAGAATAATTCTGGTCATCCAAGGGTTGTACTGAAAAAGAAACATGGGCAGGAAGTTGCCGTGTTTTAAACTCAGTATATTTCTGCCAACGGTTTTTTATATCTTGTACTTGTAAAGTGCTTTGATCGTGATATTCATAAAGTTCATAAGAAAATGGTGAGACATCTGTCTCACCATGAGTTTCTAAAGCCAATACACGTGATTGATCGAGCGATTCTTTATTAATTTTCTGCAAATCGAGTAAAAATAACTCTCTCGCCTGCATTGCCTTTTTTTGGTCGACGCCACCTATATTTAATACAACCAGAGAAGTCATAATTGTCATAATCACAATGACTACCATCACTTCTATGAGGGTAAAGCCTTTTTGTGATTGAAATGGTAGATTCGATTTCATATCGACCTATTAAGCGTACTGCTCAACTGCTTGTTTGGGTAAGGCTAATGCCTGGTCAATGTATGCTACTCGCAAAGTATCTCTTGAACCCAAATAACGTTGATAAAAGCTTGAATTCAGAATTGCAGCAGCTCCATGAGTGAGTGACCAGATTGAAGCCAAGTAATCTCGTGTAGTCATATGACTCTGGATTGACTCTAAATAGTGATCAGTCATACGAATAATAATACGTAAGCGCTGCTTTCTCACTTGGTAAAGTTCATTAAAAAGATGGTGTACACCTTGGGCAGTAATTGAAAGCTTTTCTTCAATTTGGTGAAACAGCACTGTTCTTTCTGGATGGTGCAAGTGATGCAACATAAAGAAAGCTAAATGTTCTGGAAAAGCCTTTTCAGTATCTTGAACCATT
Source organism: Acinetobacter sp. FDAARGOS_558 (assembly GCF_003937785.1). Classification (NCBI taxonomy): domain Bacteria; kingdom Pseudomonadati; phylum Pseudomonadota; class Gammaproteobacteria; order Moraxellales; family Moraxellaceae; genus Acinetobacter; species Acinetobacter sp. FDAARGOS_558. The sequence continues at coordinate 4,171,737 of NZ_RKJH01000001.1, read as the reverse complement.
TCTAGTAACATGCGCTCATTACGAATAATTAATAGCATGTACAATTCATCTTTACTTTGAAAGTGCTTGTACAAAGTACCTTTTGCCAAATCAAGCTCAGCAGCCAGCACATCAAGTGTCATTCCGGCTTCGCCATTTTCTAACAACAACTGTTCCGCAACTTGAAATATTAATGCTTCTCTTGCTCGGAACTGAGCTTGACGGTCCATCTTCACGCAATTACTCTCTTTATATAGTTTCTATAAGTTAAATCGCTTTAAGTAAATTTTCAAAATTTTGCGAGGTGATTCTTGCAATTTCCTCAACTGGTTTATCATATACCTCACTTAGTGCTTTCGCTACATAAGGTACATATTTTGGTTCATTCGTTTTACCACGATATGGTACTGGAGCCAAATAAGGACTATCTGTTTCAATCAAAAGCCGATCTAAAGGAACTTGCTTGGCTACATCTCGTAGATCTTGAGCATTTTTAAATGAAACAATTCCTGAAAAGGAAATATAGTAACCGCAGTCCAATACAGCTTTTGCTGTTTCCCAGTCCTCAGTAAAACAGTGCAAAATACCATGTGTAGATTGTTCAGCTCGAATAATATCCACCGTATCATGTTTTGCTGAACGTGTATGAACAACTACTGGTTTTTTAACATTTTTAGAGGCTTGAATATGACGAGCAAAACAATCTTTTTGCTCGTTAATAAAGTCAGTGCTGTGGTAATAGTCTAAACCTGTTTCACCTAAAGCCCATACCTTTTCCGATTGAGCCAATTCAGTCAAATACTCAGTCGTTGCTCGAGCCATAGTATCAACATCCTCACACGGATGTACGCCTACCGTATACCCCACATCTTCATGACGCTTTGCGATTTCAGCTAAAGCCATATGATCATCAAGGTCAACTGAAATTGCCATAAACTTAGAAACACCTTCTGCTCGCGCAGCAGCAAGTGCGAGATCTAAATCACCGTTATAAGGCGTTAAATCTAACATTGTTAAATGGCAATGGGTATCAACAAACACTGTTCTTTCCTATCTGCTTACATGGTATAACTTGGGCGATCTAAAGACATACTACCAGCTAAAATCCGCTCAGCTTCAGCTTTATAGTAAATTCCTTTATCACCACTCAATTGAATTGCGAAACCTTGCGGTTTAAATCCACTTTGCTTATGTGAAATCCAAACTACTTTACCAGTTAAAGGAATTTTTTGTGATTGTTCTGGTAACGTAGCTAAAATAAAAATTTCCTGACCCATCTTCACTTTTTGCTTCGATGGTACAAACAAGCCCCCACCTTGTACATATCCCATATAACTTGCTTGTAATGTTGCTCTATCTGGAATATTGACCTGAATAATTCCACCCATTTGTGGTTGCATTAGTTTTCCCCTTAAACGTTCATTAATTTTATAAAAAGTTGATCTATGATGAGTTGTGTTTGTACATTCTGTTCAACCAATCTTTTAGATTGCTGTAATTCCTCATAAAGACTGAATAAACTTTCTAAATTATAGTTTTGCGCCAATTGATCGAACTGTAAATCTATATTTTTCTGTGGTTGATTGAGCTTGACACAAATTAAATCCCCTAACAAGTATTCAAGAAGCATCATAAAATCACTAAAGTTGAGTTCTTTTTGCCATTTAGCCGAATAAAATAAAGGCATATTTTTTTGATTTACAACTTTAGTCCAATCTTCTAAAAAAGACTGTCTTTTAGCAAACCAATCACTAGTCGCAATTTCAACTGCTTGCAAAGGCATATCATTAGAAAGGCCTAGCAATAATTCAGGTGGTACAGATGCTGTTTCCGCTAAATGTTCATTTAGATAAGATGTGGCTTCTGTATATGAAATACGGTCTAAAGCAAAATGCTGTAAGCGACTTCGAATGGTTGCCGGTAATTTCAAATAATGATCGGCCAACAAGATTAAAACGACGCGTTCACCTGGCTCTTCTAAGGTTTTTAGCAGCGCATTTGATGACGCAAGATTTAAAGCTTCAGCTGGCTCAATAACAACAACACGCCATCCCTCACCAGTTTGTTGTACAAATGGCAATAAATCTCGAATTTTTTCTATTTTAATTTTTGCATTCTGTTTTTTATTTTCTTCATCTGTCGTGATATGAACATAGTTTGGATGCGTATCTGATTTTAACCATTGACAGCTACTACATTCACCACAAGCACCTTGAGGTTGTTTATTTAAACAAAGTACCCACGCTAAGAAATGCTTAGCAAAAGCATGTTTACCACAACCTTGTTTACCATAAAATAATAAGCCATGCCCAATATTAGGAAAACGTGTTGTTAACGTTTCCCACATTGTCTGTTGCCACGGATAAACCTTAGAAGTCACATTCTGATTCATTAAATTAACGCTTACTCAAAAGACTCAACAGGCATATTATTTAAACGATCAAGATCTGCTTGAGTGTCAACACCTGGTGGTAAATTCGCTTCTGCTACAGCAATAGCAATACGGTGTCCATTTTCTAAAACACGCAATTGCTCAAGACTCTCGAGCTTTTCAAGTTTACCCATTTCCCATGTAACATATTCTTGTAATAAGCTCACACGATAAGCATATAAACCTAAATGACGAAATGCTTGGCTATGTAAAGTTGGTTCAGCTTGTTTAGCACTATCTCGATCATAAGGAATAGTTGCACGACTAAAATATAATGCTTCATTTTGTTTAGACATGACTACTTTTACGATACTATCACGCTGAAATTCATCCAACGCATGAATAGGCTCACATAATGTAGACATTGAACAGTTTGGCTTATCAACCAAAAGCTTTGCAACTTGCTGAACAAGCTGGGCTGGCAGTAATGGCTCATCGCCTTGTACATTTACAATAATGTCATCAGCATCCCACCCTTTAATACGAGCAACTTCACTTAAACGATCTGTTCCTGATGGATGGTCTGCACTTGTTAAAACAACATCAACGCCCTCTGCACGACATATTTCAGCGATACGTTCATCGTCCGTTGCTACACATAGGTCATCGAAACCCTCAACTTTTTTTGCTTGATCCACCACTCGTAAAATCATAGGACGATCATGAATAAGTAACAATGGCTTACCTGGCAAACGCGAACTTGAGAAGCGTGCTGGAATGACGATATGTTTCATTTTTTCTTCCTAAGATATTTGAATATCAAGCTTTTGCAATTGTTGATTTAAAACCTGATAGCACTCTGTAGACAAAACAGCTTTAACTGGCACGACCCAAATAGGTCGTTTAAATTCTGGATGCTTTTCAAGTAATGGTAACAACTTAACTGCATCTTTTTCAGTTGTAATGATAGGTTGGTCATCATTAAATAGAAGGTCATCAATACTGTAATCATGATGATCACGAAAAGCATGCTCTTGAAATTGTTTCACCCCTAAACCTTTAAGTGTTTGGTAAAAGCGCTGAGGAAAACCAATACCGACTACTGCATGGTAATTATTTTGAATATTGAATGATAATTCAGTTGCCGAAGAAGGATTCAATAAGTAAGGCTGGCCTGCATCAAGATGCATATGCAATGTAGTTGTTGGTGTGAAAGTATGCTCAATTACCGTACTAGTTTTTAAACGTTCCACAGGTTCACGTAAATATCCCTCTGGTAATAACTTTCTATTTCCAAGGCCACGATTTTGATCAAGTACGATCCATTCTATTTGGCGACCTAATGCCCAATGTTGCAACCCATCATCACTAATAATTAAATCTAGTTTAGTCGATGCTAATAATAACTCGATTGCTACTTGTCTATTGGGTCCTACTGCCATAGGTACGCCAGTTGACTGTACAATCAAAGCAGGTTCATCTCCTGCTTCAGCTGCTTGACTGGCCGATGTTACCAACATAGGAAAAGGGCCAGCTCCACCATAGCCTCTACTAATTACCCCTACCTTTACATTATGCTGCTTTAGATAATTGACCAGCTCTATTAATAATGGAGTTTTTCCACTTCCCCCCACCGTAATATTGCCAATTACCATGACCGGCACAGGTGCGGTATAAACTTTTTTAAAGCCTGAACTATAAAGATAACGATTTAGTAAAAACCCAGCACGATACAAGCAAGACAAAGGACGTAAAACAATCAACCAACTTGATTGCTTATTCCATGCATTTTGGATCAGCTGGGCTAAAGACATACTTAATGGTCCTCAAAATTACGCTGATGTAATTGATAATAAGCACCGTGCTTAGCAAGTAATTCTTGATGAGTACCTTGTTCAACAATTTGTCCGCGGTCCATCACAACAATACGATCCGCATTTTCAATGGTTGATAGACGGTGAGCAATCACAATCGTTGTACGATCTTGCATAGCTTCATCAAATGCTTGTTGAATAAAGTGTTCAGATTCATTATCAAGCGCACTTGTCGCCTCATCCAAAATGAGAATTGGGGCATTTTTCAAAATTGCACGAGCAATTGCAATACGTTGACGTTGACCACCCGATAAATTTAGACCTTGAGCACCCAAAACAGTATCGTAGCCATTTGGTAAGTTCATAATAAAGTCGTGGGCATAAGCAGCCTTTGCTGCAGCTATTACGTCTTCATCACTTGCATTATGTAACTGACCATAAGCAATGTTTTCACGTACAGTTCGGTTAAACAAAACAACTTGCTGATTTACCATTGCAATTTGTGTACGCAAACTTGAAAGCTCAATATCACGTATTGGCAAATCATCTAAATAAATTTGACCACTTGAGACTTCTTGGAAACGTACCAACATGTTCACTAAAGAAGTTTTACCAGCACCAGAGCGCCCTACCAATGCAACAGTTTCGCCTGGACGAATATCTAAAGAAAAGTCTTTAATCGCTTGCGTACCGTCAGCATAGTTAAGTACAACATGGTCAAAACGAATTGCACCTTGCAACTGCGGTTTAAGTTCACCACTATTTTGCTCTTCAGGTAAATCTAATAATTCAAAAACTGAGTGTGCAGCTGCTAAACCCCGCTGTAACTTTTCATTCACATCTGTCAAGTTTTTAACAGGCTTTGAAAGTAACCCTGCTGCCGTAATATATGCAACAAACTCACCAGCAGTTGTATTCCCTAAAATTTGTGGTCTTAATGCTAACCATACAATTAGAGCCATTGCACAAGCCATTACCACTTGAACAACAGGACTATTTAGGTTTTGCACAATCACCATTTTTAAACCACGTTTTAAGTTTTCTTCCGATGACTTATAGAAACGCTCTTGTTCTGACTCTTCACCAGCGAAACTTTTAACAACTGCATTACCATTAATACTTTCTTGCACTACATGGTTAACATCACCCATAGTGTCCTGAACTTGCATCGAAAGCTTGCGCATTCTTTTTGAAGCTTTACGCACCAAAATCCCAATTATAGGTAAGAACACCATAATACAAATTGTTAAACGCCAATTGGTATAGAACAAATAACCTAACAACCCCAACGTAATCATGCCATCTCGAACAATGGTTTTTAATGATTCAGATGAAGCAGCTGTAAGTTGCTCGACGTTATACATAATTTTGGCAGTAATATGACCCGAAGAGTTATCGAGATAATATTGAGCCGGCAGTCTTAGAAGTTTTGCATAAACTTCTTGGCGAATACTAAAAACCAAACTACGCGAGATCACAGCCGTATAGTACCCCCCCATAAATAGGCCAAGGCCACGGAAGAATACCAATAAAATGATTAATAAAGGGAACCAATCCAGATCCGCTCTACTCGCATTTTGAATTGCATCAATAATAAATTTAATGAGCTTAGCAACAGAAACCTCCGTTGCTGAGTTCATACCGAACCCGATAAGAACTAATAAGGCCACGCCCCAATAAGGTTTTAAATAGGATATGAGACGCAAATAAACCTTAAAATCTTGATTCACTCAGAAAAACCTCTAGAAGGAACTTTGGTACTAATATTGATGTTAACAAAACCGAGTTGTCCTGCTACATCCATAACACGAATAACATCCTGGTGGGACGCTTTTGCATCAGCAGCAATGATAAACATAAAGTCACGTCGCTCTTGAGCAATTTGCTTAATTGCAGTGCTCAAATCAGCCACATCTTTGGTAGATAGCGCCTGACCATTCACGGCGTAATGTCCGCTAGAGTCTACCACGACTTCAATTTTATGATCGTACTGTTTTGGTGGAACACCTTGTGCATCTGGTAAAGTTAAATTGATGCGACTTGGCTGATTAAAAGTGGTAGATAACAATAAAAACACTAGAATGAACAATAAACAGTCAATCATAGGTGTTAGATTGATATGAATGTCTTCAACCTGAGAACGTTTAAACTTCATATTGTGATCTACCCATCAACCAACGCGGCGATGTTCTTGCATGACTGAAGAACGTTTGTAAAAAAATGAGGCATGAAATAGCGTCGATTGTTGCTCTAACTCAGCAATATAATCTTGCACTACTCTTTGAAAATATCGATAGGAAATAAGTGCAGGAATTGCAATGAGCATACCAACTGCTGTTGTGATCAAAGCCTTGGAAATACCGGGAATCATTAAACTAGGACTACCTGCCGAACCAAAATCAATAACCAAAAAAGACTCAATAATTCCCACAACTGTTCCAAGCAGCCCTAGTAGAGGCGCTATAGCACTTAAGGTCCCTAAGAAGTTAATATTTTTTTCTAAATAAGAAATTTCTTGAGAAGCCATGGCTTCCATTTGTGCTCGAGCAAATTGTTCGCCATGTTCCTGATGCTCAAAACCAGCTTTTAGAATATTGCCCAATGCCGTGCTTTGCGCATTAGTATCCTGCTCCAAATTTGTTATGACAACAGAAATATCTGCACTACCATCATTCATTAACACTTTAGGTAAAACTTGTGAACGTCTTAAACGTACAAAACGCTCAATACTAATTGCGACGGTTAAAATTGAACACAAAATTAAAGGCAGCATTAACCAGCCGCCCGCTTTCACAAGTTCCCACATATTTTCTTCCCCAAGAATATAAATTAGAAATATATGACCTAACTTAGAATTAATCTGGTAAACAAATATTCAAAATACCATCTAACTCATCGAGTGAATGATAGTGAATAACAAGCTTACCTTTACCTTTCTGGTTATGATCAATTTTAACATTGGCACCAAAACGTTCCGATAATTTCTGAGTTAGTTGCTCAATGTCTGGTGCAACAGGAGCTTTTTCCTTTTCCTGTTTAGGCTCGTTCCAATCGCGCACTAACTGCTCAGTCTGACGAACAGATAATCCTTTCTCAATTACAATTTTTGCAACTTCAAGTTGTTCTTTGCCCTTTAAAGTTAAGATGGCACGAGCATGCCCCATATCAAGCTGGCCTTGCTGCATAAATTCTTTAATGTCATCAGCCAAGCTCAACAGACGTAATAAATTACTTACCGTTGTTCTTGCTTTACCGACTGTATCAGCAATTTCTTGATGGCTTAAACCGAATTCATCATGGAATCGTTGTAGCGCCAACGCTTGATCTATCGGGTTTAAATCTTGACGTTGAATATTTTCAATAAGTGCTAAAGCAATAGCAACCTGATCATTTAAATCACGAACAATTGCAGGGATTTCCGTTAAGCCAGCAATTTGAGCTGCGCGCCAACGACGCTCACCTGCAATAATTTCGTAAGGATGAGCTTCATCATCTACAGGACGAATAACAATTGGCTGCATTACCCCATGTTTTTCAATAGAGGATGCCAACTCTTGCAAATCATGCTCATGGATAAAACGACGTGGTTGATATTCACCTCGTTTCAACAACTTCACGTCAATTTGCTTTAACTGACCATGATCAAGCGCTTGAGCTTCTAGTTGTAATTTTTCTTTTTGAATTGAACCAAGTAATGCATCTAAACCACGACCTTTCGCCAATCCGCGTTTTTTGATGCTCATACTTTACTTCCTTTCTTCACTTTACTTTTCTTTAACATCTCAGCCGCAAGATTTAAGTATGCAACTGCACCTTTCGAACTTTTTTCAAAATAAATCACTGGCAAACCATGCGCTGGAGCTTCAGCCAAACGAACATTACGTGGAATCACAGTGTCGTAGAGTTTCTTACCAAAATATTGTTCCAACTCAGCAGATACATCGCGAGTTAAGGCATTACGCGCATCATACATGGTGCGTAAAACACCAATAATTTCCAAATCTGGATTTAACGCTTTTTGAATACGATCGATCGTTTGAGTTAAATCTGCCAAACCTTCTAATGCATAGTACTCGCATTGCATTGGAATGATTACACCATCTACTGCAGCTAAAGCATTCACGGTAATTAAACTTAAGCTAGGCGCGCAATCAACAATAATGTAATCGAATGAGTCTCGGATTTCATTCAAAGCATTCTTTAAAATGAACTCACGACCTTCTTGCTCTGCAATGGCAAGCTCGACACCAGAAAGTTCACGGTTTGAACCCAAAACTTTATATCCAACCTCAGCTTTTTGAATTGCCGTTTCGATTGGCACTTCACCCAATAACACATCCGTAATTGAGTAAAGTAGCTCATTCTTTTGAATACCAGACCCCATCGTAGCATTACCTTGCGAATCTATATCGACAAGTAGCACACGTTTTTTCAATACAGCTAGTGACGCTGCAAGATTTACTGCAGTCGTTGTTTTACCAACACCACCCTTTTGGTTTGCAATCGCAATAATTTGAGCCATGGTAACCCTAATACTTTTTATTTAAATTCGTTGAAGTAAAAGTAAATGACGTTGTTCATCAAGTCTCGGTACATGCAGTTCAATCACTTTACATGAAAATTCCTGCTTAAGCTCTTCCATTTCTTCAACTGGAATCAGTCCTTTCATCGCGGCAATTATACTCTGCTCATGTAAATATGGACGCGCAGCCTCAACAAAATCTGTTAATGATGCAAATGCACGACTTGTTATTACATCAAATTGGCCAAGTTCATCAATTGTATCTTGATTTTCAACACGCGTTTGCACAGCTATTACGTTTTTAAGCTTAAGGTCAGCAATAAACTGTTTCAAAAAACGAATTTTCTTACCATTTGAATCAAGCAATACACAAGAGCGTTCTGGCTGACATAAAGCAATGATCATGCCTGGCATGCCACCACCTGTACCTACATCGAGCAAACGACCTGCTGGCAAATCTTTCAAAATACTTAGGCTATCCAACAAATGCTTCACTAACATTTCTTTCGGATCACGAATCGCTGTTAGATTATAAGCTTTGTTCCAAAGTACCAAAGCATCTTGATACTTCAACAATAATGTCAAAGCTTCATCGCTAAGCGATAAACCTAATTTTTGACTACCCTGTTGTAACTCTTGAAAAAACGGATGCATAAACAGATAACATCTAAGTAAAATTTAAAACAAAGTATACCCATTTATGCATCGTGGAACACTAGTTAACGATTAGCGATTACGCAGTTAATCGTAGAAGCCTTCACGAATTTGCAAATCTAGCTCCATTAAACGCTCAGGCGTTCCCACATCCACCCATGCACCTTTAAGCTTTTCACCAGATATTTTTTGATTGTGCATGGCTTGCTTCAACAGTGGGGCTAAAGGACGTTTACCAGCTTCCAATCCATCAAAAAGCTTAGGATGGATAACAGATACACCACTAAACGTGAGGTTCTCGCCCTTCACATCTTGATCGAATGTAAAAGCGCGTCCATTTAATAATGTAAAGTCGCCTTCAGGATGTTGTTTAGGATTATCAACTAATACAAGATGTGCCAAATCATCATTTAACTTAATATGGCGTAGAGCCTCAAAATCCATTGTAGTCCATACATCTCCATTCACCAGAATGAAAGGATCGGTTCCAAGCAGTGGCAAAGCATTAATAATTCCACCAGCGGTTTCCAGCCCTTCTTCTTCTCGTGTCCAACGGATATCCACACCAAATTGAGAACCATCTCCCAAGCTACTGATGAGTTTGTCGGCTAACCACGCAGAATTGATGACTATTTCGGTCACGCCGATTTTCTTAAGTTTTTCAATATGCCACACAATAAGTGGCTTACCCCCTACCTCAAGCAGAGGCTTTGGTGTATATAGCGTGAGTGGACGCATACGATTGCCCAAGCCAGCAGCTAAAATCATTGCTTTCATTATGCTGCAACCTCATAAGGGCCATATTTTTCAATAAATTTAGGCATTACTGAACTGTGAATAAACGCCATGAAGTCATCAAGCTCATGATAGCCACGGCTCTCTTCAAGTAAATACCACATGACTCGTGGTAAATCTTTCAAATAACCAGACTTACCATCTCGCTCGAACAAACGGACAAAGATACCTAAAATTTTGATATGGCGTTGAATTGCCATTAAATCAGCATCACGTTTAAATTGGTCAAAGCTTCGGTTTTGTCTAGCAGATGCTGGTAAAAGCTCATAGAACACTTTAAACCATTGATAAACACGCTCAGCATTCCACTGCACGTATGCATCACGTGTAATCGAGATCAAATCATACGTATCAGCACCAATAACCGCGTCTTGGAAGTCAATTACTCCCAATTCTTCTTCATTAGCAATTTTCATTAAATTACGGCTATGAAAATCACGATGTACAATAACTTGCGGTTGAGCTAATGCTGCCTGAGCCAAGAAATCAAATGCATCATCAATAGTTTTCTTTTGCTCAGCTGTTGGATGGATATCGAGTGACGGTAACATCCAATCTGTTAATAACTGCATTTCCGATAAGAGCTTTTCATAAGAATAAACCGGGAAATGTTCAACGCCATTAATCGATTGCAAATGAATAAGCTGTTTAAAGCTCTGCTCATAATATTGATCAACTGTTTCATCGTTTAACAATGTAGACAGCAGCACATCACCAAAGTCTTCTAACAATAAAAAACCTTGATTTAAATCTTTTGCAACGATCTGAGGTACCCGAACCCCATGCCCTGCAAAAAACTCGTCAATGGTCACAAACGGAACACAGTCTTCTTTTTCAGGAGGCGCATCCATAAGCATATACGTTTTATTTTGTAACTGGATGCGAGCATAACGTCGAAAGCTTGCATCCCCTGCTAAATAAGCGATCTGAAATTGATCATTTTCAAGAACAGATGTAAGCCATGTATGTATCAATTGTTCACGTTGTGTATTCATTTGCAATAAAATCTAAAACAAGCTGAGATTTTTGAAGGGTTAAGTGTAGCCACTTATAAACTTTTTCTCTATGATGCGACAATAATTAATTGTGAATTAGCATACTTGGTTAATGAGACAATGAAGCATCAGTTTAAATTTAATCCTTTAGCGACCGCTATTTTTACGCTCTTATGTAGTGGCTCCATACAATCAAGTTATGCTGAGTCAGCTGGTGTTGTCTCCAACATAGACAATAATCAACTTAAGGCGAGTATTAAGGAAGCCTATCCAGGGCAGGAATTCTTTCAACAATATTATGTTGATAAATCTGCTCCTGAGGCGCAATTGCGCAATAATAAATATTTGAGTTCAGCATTTTGTCAAGGAACTTGGATTACACCAATTAATCCTGAAACTAAAGCGTTAGATGCAGATAAGGCTACTTCAGTTGTAACGGCTGATTATGGGCACTATAACCCTGCTGGCGACTCTGTGTTGGAAGGAAACGTGGTGATAGATCAGGAAGGCCGTACAGTTCGTGCCGATAAAGTCACCATCGATAAAACTCAAACATTTGCACATGCACAAGGCCGAGTACAGTTAGCTCAAGGCGGCTTACTCTCTCAAAGTGATGAAATTGATTACAATCTAAAGACTCAAACCGGAAATTTAGATAATAGTTTTTATATTTCTGAACAACAACATGCCCATGGTCATGCTGGGAAGATCGAGAGAACCTCTCCGAATGTAATGGTTCTCAATGATGCGACTTACACAACCTGTCCGCCAGGCCAGAAACCAGGTTGGAAAATTCAAGCCAACAAAATTGAGTTGAACCAAGAAACTGGGCGCGGTGTTACGCGCGGAACAAAACTATATGTAAAAGATGTTCCAGTTCTAGCAGTTCCCTACTTTAACTTCCCGATTGATGACCGCCGTACTACAGGTATCCTCAACCCACAATTTGGTTTCTCAAACGATGGTGGTATTGAACTTTCGGTTCCTGTTTATTTAAACCTTGCGCCTAATTACGATGCAACAATTACGCCACGTTACTTAGCAGATCGTGGGGCAATGTTACAAGGTGAATTCCGATATTTGACGGATGGGTTTGGTGCCGGACAGATTTGGGGCGGCATTTTGCCATCTGATAAAGAATATGATGACAAAGACCGTAAAGATTTCCATTTTTTACATAATTGGGATATCAATGACCAATGGTCTACCAACCTTGAATATAACTACGCATCAGATAAAGACTATTTCTCTGATTTAGATAGTAGCCCTAACTCTAAAACAGATCTTAACTTGCGTAGAGCTTGGGAACTTAACTATCAGCATGGTATACCAGGGTTAAAAGCTCAGCTTAAGGTCGAAGACTTCCAGACCCTTGACCCAGAAGTAAAAGACGTCAATAAACCATACGCCCGCTTACCTCAATTTTTATTAAATTATGTCACTGGTAATCCACTAGGGCTACAATACGAATTTAATAACGATACTGCTTATTTTAAGAAATCAATTAACGATGATTCTGCACAAGAAAGTAGCGGTACGCGTATTTATAACCAGTTTGCAACACGTTATAACTATCGAACACCAGCAGCCTTTGTAATTCCTGAGGTTTCTGTACGTTCTATTCAAACCTTCTATGACAAGGACAGTATCGCCTCTCAAGGTTTAGATGGCGGTTCTGAAAACAAATCAGTCGTTGTGCCACAATTTACATTGGACACTGGATTGAATTTTGAACGTGAGGGCAAATATTTACAAACACTTACACCACGCGTCTTCTATGCCTATGCGCCATACAAAAATCAAGATGGCTACCCAAACTTTGACTCAACCACTGCGTCAATTAGTTACGATCAGTTATTTAACCCTTACCGCTTCTATGGACATGACCGCCTTGAAGACAATAACTTTTTATCGTTAGGTGTAAGCTATAGTCTTTTTGACACAGTAGGCTTAGAGCGTTTACGCGCAAGTGTGGGCCAAAGCTATTATTTTGAAGATCGCCGCGTCACCTTGAAACAACAAGATGAAATTGATACTGAACGCAATACAGGTCCTGTTGTTAGCTTATCAAGCCAACTTAATCAAAACTTCACCATTGCCGCCAATTCGGCATGGATGTCAAATGGCGATAATGCACAGCGTGATTTTCAACTTTACTATACAGGCGATAAAGGAAATCTCTATAATTTAGGCTATTTCTACCGTAAAGATATTCCTGGTCGCCAAGATACATACGACCAAGTTGTTGCATCGTTTATACAACCAATTAAAGACAATTGGCGTATTATGGGGCACGTACAATATGACATGGACAATGATGTTGCCCGTGAATTATTACTAGGTGTTAATTATGAATCGTGTTGCTGGGGCATTTCTGTCTATGGCCGCTCATACTATAACGATCTAGACGATCCAAAATCTCCAGATGTTAGTGAAAAGCGCGCGATCATGGCCGAAATTACACTTAAAGGTTTAGGTGGTTTAAACAATAAACTCGCGTCTTTACTTGAAAATCGCGTTTTAGGTTTTAACAAAATTAATCAATCTTGGACACAACGTTAATGAAGACAAAACATCTTAAACAGTTTTTTAAAGCGACGACCCTTGCTGTATTAATATCTTCATCAATGCATAGTTTTGCCCAACCTACTGATGAAGTTGTGGCAATTGTGGACAATAGCGTAATTTTAAAAAGTGACCTTGAACAAGGAATGGCTGAAGCAGCTCACGAATTGCAAGCACAAAAAAAAGAAGTTCCACCTCAACAATACTTACAATTTCAAGTATTAGACCAACTCATCTTACGTCAAGCACAACTTGAACAAGTTAAAAAATATGGCATCAAACCTGATGAGAAAAGTCTAAATGAGGCTGTACTTAAAGTTGCAAGTCAATCAGGTAGCAAAAGCCTAGAAGCCTTTCAACAAAAATTAGATGCGATTGCACCTGGAACTTATGAAAACTTACGTAGCCGTATTGCTGAAGATTTAGCAATTAATCGTCTGCGTCAACAGCAAGTTATGTCTCGCATTAAAATCAGTGATCAAGATGTAGATAACTTCTTGAAGTCACCACAAGGGCAAGCTGCTTTAGGTAATCAAGCTCATGTGATTCATATGCGAATTTCCGGAGATAACCCTCAAGAAGTTCAAAATGTAGCAAAAGAAGTTCGTTCACAACTTGCTCAAAGCAATGATTTAAACGCTCTTAAAAAGCTTTCAACTGCGACTGTAAAAGTTGAAGGTGCAGATATGGGATTCCGCCCTCTTTCTGACATACCGGCTGAACTTGCTGCTCGTATTACTCCACTGCAAGATGGTCAAACAACTGACTTAATCTCTGTACGCGATGGCGTACATGTTCTAAAACTTTTAGAACGTAAGCAAAATGAACAGAAAGCATTAGTACCGCAATATCAAACACGCCATATTCTTATTCAACCTTCCGAAGTGGTAAGCCCTGAAAATGCGAAACAAATTATTGATAGCATTTACAAGCGATTAAAAGCGGGTGAAGATTTCGCTACTCTTGCTGCAACTTATTCAAACGATACAGGTTCAGCACGTGATGGCGGCAGTCTAGGTTGGGTTACGCCAGGTATGATGGTTCCTGAGTTTGATAAAAAAATGCAGGAAATTCCTGTAGGTGAAATTAGTGAACCTTTCCAAACTCAATTCGGCTGGCATATCTTACAAGTGACAGACAAACGCGAAAAAGATATGACGCATGAATATCAAGAGCGTATGGCACGTCAAATTTTAGGTGAGCGTCAATTTAACACTGAAATTGATAGCTGGTTACGTGAAGTCCGTGCAAATGCTTATGTAGAAATTAAAGATCCAAGCCTCGACAAAAAGAACTTACAAAAATAAGTTAATCTTTTGTCGTTAAAACCTGTGTTGATCACAGGTTTTTTTATAAACAAAACCCAGCCATTAAAAAACCGGTTATATGAATAACCGGTTTCTATAAATCAAACCCTAACGGGAATTATTTATAACGATCAACCATTTTCTCTAAAGAAATTGGACGAATCTTGTCAGCATTACCAGCTGTACCGAAAGCTTCATAACGATCGATACAAATTTGTTTCATTGAATCGACAGTTTTAGCGAAATACTTACGTGGGTCAAATTCAGCTGGGTTTTCCGCCATGAAACGACGAATTGCACCTGTTGAAGCTAAACGCAAGTCAGTATCGATATTGATTTTACGTACACCATGTTTAATCGCTTCTACAAGCTGTTCAACTGGTACACCATAAGTCTCACCAATATTACCACCAAACTCGTTAATTACTTTTAACCATTCTTGTGGTACAGAGCTTGAACCGTGCATTACAAGGTGAGTATTTGGCAATGCCGCATGAATTTCTTTAATACGGTCAATTGCTAAAATATCCCCTGTAGGTGGACGTGTAAATTTATAAGCACCGTGTGAAGTACCTACAGCAATTGCTAAAGCATCAACATTTGTATCAGCAACGAACTGTTTTGCTTCTTCAACAGAGGTTAAAAGCTGAGAATGGTCAAGTACACCTTCTGCACCCACACCGTCTTCTTCTCCAGCCATACCTGTTTCAAGGCTACCTAAGCAACCGATCTCACCTTCAACAGATACACCACAAGCATGAGCCATTGCTACCACTTGACGAGTTACATCTACGTTGTAATCGTAAGTTGTAGGAGTTTTACCATCAGCGCCTAATGAACCGTCCATCATCACTGAGCTAAAACCAAGTTGAATAGAACGTTGGCATACATCAGGGCTTGTACCATGGTCTTGGTGCATTACCACTGGAATGTGTGGCCATTCTTCAATTGCAGCCAAAATAAGATGGCGTAAGAATGGAGCGCCTGCATATTTGCGAGCTCCAGCAGATGCCTGAACAATTACAGGTGAATTGGTAGCATCTGCGGCAAGCATAATTGCACGCATTTGTTCTAAGTTATTTACGTTAAATGCTGGTACGCCGTAGTTATGTTCCGCAGCGTGATCCAAGAGCTGGCGCATTGAAATGAGTGCCATAATATCCTCCCAGGTAGTGCGGCTTATTCTACCTTGTCATTTATTTCAATTCAGCAACAAATCACAGTATTTCAAAAAAAATCCCTGCATTTGCAGGGAATTTTTAACAAAAAACAACAAATTAATGCGTTTCTGAAGCAGCCGACTCGCTAGCCGTACTACCTTCAACCACATCTGTATTCTTTTCATCTAAAACTGGCTTATCAAGCGCATCGATTGCAGCTTGTTGTTCAGGAGTTACTTTGTCAGCAACAGCTGTAGATGCCGCATCCTGGCCTGCTTGAGTCGCCTCTTCTTTTTTCGCACAAGCAGTCAACATCATTGGGACAATTAACAAAGCAGCAAAGGTAAGTTTTAAATTCATCACTATTTTCCACAATTGGTGATTTAGTACTCATTATATTATTTCAGGAATATGACAATTTAATGACTTATCAATGAAAAAGGGATTGATAACTCAATCCCTTCTTATTTCAATATAACAGTTTTTAAGCACGTTCAAGTAAAACGGCAACTGCTGGCAATGTTTTTCCTTCAACAAATTCAAGGAATGCACCACCACCTGTTGAAATATAACCAATTTGATCAGCTACATTATATTTATCGATCGCAGCTAAAGTATCACCACCACCAGCAATTGAGAATGCATCAGATTGTGCAACTGCAAGAGAAAGTGCTTTAGTACCTTCACCAAATTGATCAACTTCAAATACACCAACAGGACCATTCCAAAGAATCGTTTTTGAAGTTGTTAAAATATTTGCAAATGCTTTAGCTGTTTCAGGGCCAACATCCAAAATCATATCATTTGCTGTTACATCTTCAACTTTCTTAATTACTGCTTGCGCTGCTGCCAAAGAACCTAAGAAATCTTCGAAGTTAATTTGTGAAGCATCAGCTACAACTACATCTGTAGGAAGTGGAACACTTACTTTAGCAGCAATTTGTTTTGCAGTTTCAACCAAGTCAGCTTCATATAAAGATTTACCAACATTGTAACCAGCAGCCGCCAAGAAAGTATTTGCAATACCACCGCCCACAATCAGTTGGTCACAAATACCAGATAATGAATTTAATACATCAAGTTTTGTTGAAACTTTAGAACCAGCGACAATTGCCACCATTGGTTTTTCAGGTGTTTGCATTGCACGGCCAAGTGCATCTAATTCAGCAGCCAATAATGGGCCTGCCGCTGCAACAGGTGCAAAACGCGCTACACCTTCTGTAGAAGCTTCTGCACGGTGAGCAGTACCAAAAGCATCCATTACAAACACATCACATAGAGCTGCATATTTTTGTGCAAGCTCAGGATTATTTTTCTTTTCACCCGGATTAAAACGAACATTTTCAAGCAAAACAACTTGTCCTGCTTCAACTTCAACACCATCTAAATAATCAGTAAATAATTTAACTTCTTGACCTAATGCTTCAGTTAAATATGCAGCCACTGGTGCAAGTGATTGTTCAGGCTTTGGCTCACCTTCCACAGGACGACCTAAATGTGAAAATACCATTACAGCAGCGCCTTTTTCTAAAGCAGCTTTTATTGTTGGAAGTGCGGCACGTAAACGAGCATCGCTGGTAATCACACCATTTTTAACAGGAACGTTTAAATCTTCACGAATAAGGACACGTTTACCTGCTAAATTAAGGTCAGTCATGCGCTGAAAATTCATGTAAAGCTCTCTTTATGATTTTAAAAACGCGCCAATTTTAAATGATTACATCAAAAAAGGTTAGTTTTTTTGCATAAAAGCTGTAGAAAGCCAAAGTTTTGATTATGATAGAGGTAGTCATCTAATATTTCATCCATTATGTCTATTCATCCAGATCCACAAATTAATCGTTTAAATGTTTTAGGTGAACCCTTAGCAAGCTGTTGTTTTGACCCTATTACTGGCTACTTCCGGAATGGTTTTTGCCATACAGCCGTAACAGATCTTGGTCAACATACGGTGTGCGCCCAAATGACTTCTGAGTTTTTAAATTTTTCACAAAAAGTCGGAAACGATCTGATCACTCCTCTACCTGAAGCAGGCTTCCCTGGCCTACAACCGGGAGACTTCTGGTGCATTTGTGTAACTCGTTGGGTAGAAGCTTATCAAGCTGGTCAAGCACCTCCTGTTAAACTTCATGCTTGTCATCAAGCTGTATTGAGCTATGTTCCATTAGATGTATTAATGGAATTTGCAGTGTAATGAAACAACCCAAAATTATTTTGGCATCAAGCAGTCAGACACGTAAAGATTTAATGAATCGTTTAGGAATCGAATATATCTGCATTAGTCCAGATATTGACGAGAGTCCTTGTGGTGAAATGCATGCCGATGATTTAGCAAAAAGACTGGCATTTACTAAAGCACAAGTAATTGCACAAAAAAATCGTGAAGCAATTGTAATTGGATCAGATCAGGTTGCATGGCGAGAGCATGCTCCTCATGATTTTATTGGCAAACCCTTAACAATTGAAAATGCCAAAGCTCAATTAGCAGCAAACTCTGGCCGAACAGTCTTTTTTAGTACTGCTTTAAGTGTGCAGTGCCTTGAAAAAAGTTTTGAACATACGCTTGTTGAGCATTATCAAGTTAAATTTCGCAATTTAAGCGCGCCTGAAATCGAAAGATACGTCGACTTAGATCTGCCCTTACAATGCGCAGGAAGTTTTAAGTGTGAAAGTCTCGGCATTAGTTTATTTGAAAAAATGATAGGCCAAGACCAAACCACGCTGATGGGTTTACCCATGATTCAGCTTTGTCAGATTCTAAGACAACTCAATCTCCAAATTCCTTAATATTTATTAGCTTATTTATAGGTTATTTCCATGACAGAAGCTTTAACCGTTTTAGGCGGTATTACTGCTGAACAGTTTTTAACAGAGTATTGGCAGAAAAAACCATTACTTGTACGTAATGCTATGCCTGAAATTGTGGGTATGTTAGAGCCGAATGATGTAAAAGAACTCGCTTTAGAAGACCATGTAACTGCTCGTCTTATCCGTCAAAAAGATAAAAATCCAAATGAATGGCATGTAAAATCGTCTCCCTTAACTAAAGGTGATTTTCAAAAACTACCAAAGTTATGGACACTTTTGGTTCAAGCAGTAGACCATTATTCATTTGATATAGCTGAATTGTGGAAGAAATTTCCTTTTATTCCGCAATGGCGCCGTGATGACATTATGGTCTCTTATGCCCCAAAAGGTGGTTCAGTAGGAAAACATTTTGACTTTTATGATGTTTTTCTTGTTCAAGGATATGGTCATCGTCGCTGGCAACTCGGCCAAATGTGTGATGCAAGCACTGAATTTGTACCTAATCAACCTTTAAAGTTGCTACCAGAAATAGATGTTCATTTTGATGAAGTATTAGCTCCTGGCGACTTATTATATGTTCCACCTGGATTATCACATTATGGCGTTGCCGAAGATGATTGTTTAACTTTCTCCTTTGGTTTCCGTATGCCTAATATTTCAGGCATGATCGATAGAATTAGCGATCAATTTGCTACTGATGAATTACTTCAAAATCCTGTTGTCGATATTACCCGTAAGAATCCTCCTCAAATTGGGGAAATAAACACGGAAGAGTTGGCTTATTTAAGAGATTTAGTGCTAGCTCAATTGAAAAATTCAACAGTACTTGATGCTGCCCTCATGTCTTACATGAGCGAGCCTAAATATCCAGACAATATTCCAGAACCAGATGAAATAGAGGTTGAAGACCTAAATGCTATTTTGTCAGAAGGGTATGAGCTGCTACTCGAACCTGCTTCGCGTCTACTTTATACAGAACAAAATGGCATTTTAAAGTTTTGGGGTAATGGAGAAGAATTACCGATTGTGGAATCTTTTGCCACCCAACTCAAATCGATTGCCGATGGGAAAAGCATTCCTTTCAATAGTGAGCTTAACAATACAGATATTTTAGAAAACATTGTTCAATTATTGAATAATTCAATTCTTATGTTGTTACCTCCTGCAGAGTAATACTAACTAAATATATAAAAAGGAGAAATTATAAAATTTCTCCTTTTTTCTTTTATAAATACATGTTTAAATATACCAATCTTTAAATCAAAGTTATAAAGGCCCACTTATAGTAAAAACCACCATACCTAATCAAAAAATTAACTACTAAACATAGCTATTCAATTATAAAAAAATTAATGCTTAGCATTGAGTTTTGTTCTTTTATTATTTTTAAAAAACCTATTTTTTTCTATCAATAACACTCAATACAATGTAAAATTTCGCGTTCGTGCTTTTTATTTGTACACTCGACCTTTAGGCTAATAGCAAAATATTTGTGTGAGGCTACTAAAATATGTCAAAAAAAGATGACATTATTACCACTGCTTTAAGACTTTTTAATTCATATAGTTATAATTCTATAGGGGTAGATCGTATCATCAGTGAATCTGGTGTAGCGAAAATGACATTTTATAAATACTTTCCTTCAAAAGAGAAACTTATTGAAGAGTGTTTATTATTAAGAAACTCACTTTTACAAAATTCTCTTACTGCGGCAATCTCTAAAGAAGACGAAACCAACCCACTAGCTCGTATTAAAGCCATCTTTTTATGGTATTCAGATTGGTTTAATAGTGAAGACTTTAATGGTTGCATGTTCCAAAAAGCCTTAGAAGAAGTATTAAAACAATACCCGTCAACACATCAACCAGCAACTTTATACAAAATCTGGTTAACACAATTAATGCAAGATCTTCTTATTCAATATGAAATTGAAGAGTCTCGACCTTTGGCATTGCTTTTAGTCAATATTTTAGAGGGTATGACCATTCAAGCTCAAGTTGAGCATGGTTCAGTAAAAATTGATGACTATTGGAAGCGTGTAGAGAAACTCATTGAATTTGAAAAAATTGCACATTAAAAAATAAAGCGTGATATTATTCTTCTTATCTTGTTGAATCTTCTTCTTATTCATCACGCTGCGTCTGAAAGTCATTCTAGCTTAGAGTTTGACATTTTTTTAAATTATCATCCCAAACTAGAATATACAGACCTGTCTGTACATGGTCGATTATAACTTTAGAAAATAAAAACACAATCTTTTTTTCTTGCCCTTTTATATATAAATCAGATTTAACTATTGATAGAGAGAAAAATAGAATTTATTTTCTTTGACTTTGTTTCATTTATACTTAACAATTACGCTTCTCACACAAAGCAACACTTTTGACACAAAATAAATACAAATTCTTGTTTTACCTTAATAATGTTATATATTTATCAATTACACTTATAAACCTTTTCAACAAAAACAATTGGATTGATTAGTTTTGCTACATTCATTTTCTTAAGATCAATCTATACTATGCCGGCCATATTGATATAGGTATAAAGTATGAAAGATGGACTCCAAATTGAAGAAATGAAAAATGCGGCGGATTCAGTCGTAGGAACATTAAAATCTTTAGCTAACACTGACCGTTTATTAATTTTATGTCACTTAGCCCATGAGGAGTTAAATGTCTCTCAAATTGAAGAGAAAACACAAATCACCCAACCCACCCTTTCACAACAATTGATGATGCTACGTAAAAGTGATGTCGTTTCAACACGTCGTGATGGCAAGCAAATCTTCTATTCGATCAAGGATGATAAGATGCATTCAATTTTAAATATGCTTTACCAGTTATACTGCATAGAATAACTGCTCTAAACTTATAAAATTATAATAATATTAATGTATTCCTGAAATATGCGATTTTTCAACTTGGTAGCTGGTAATTATCCGAGCAAAGAGGATTGAAAATTCGCGTAGTTTTTCTAGCATTCCAATCTATTAAAAAAACAAAAATAACCTCTCCTATTTCTTTTTATATCTTTTCTCCCTCTTCACTAATTTTTATAGCAAATAATAAGAACTTAAGCGTTACTGGCTGTAATATAAGCAAAATATCAGATACCAAACTTTAACCAATCAATTTTCTTTATTTAAAAACAAATACTTAATATTACCAAATCTTATAAAACTGATGACTTGATATAAAAAAGCTTAAGATTCACATCACTTACGTATAAAATACTCAGCTTGTTCAACCTTTAGCCATGAATAGGTTAATAAGGCCTTTATATGCTTGAATTCTTTTCTCGATTAAGCTTAGTCACTAAAATTATTATCGCCATTATTTTAGGGATAGGCGTCGCACTATTATTTCCAACCGTTACGCCGTACTTAAGCTTGTTTGGTGAACTATTTATTAAAGCATTAAAATCGGTTGCTCCTATTTTAGTCTTTGTACTGGTTCTCTCATCTATTGCCAACTTCCAAGTCGGTCATAGTGCAAATTTACGCCCAGTATTACTACTCTATGTAGTAGGTATGTTATTAGCTGCTTTTAGTGCTGTGATCGCTAGCTTATCTTTTCCTAGCACCCTTTATCTCAACACTGTTTCTCATAATAATTTGCAAGCGCCTGGTAGTCTCGCTGATATATTAAAAAATCTGCTTTTAAGTTTTATTGCAAACCCTGTTCAAGCAATCAGTGAAGCGAACTTTATTGGTATTCTTGCGTGGGCAATTGGTCTCGGCTTAGCAATGCGCCATAGCTCGGATACGACCAAACAAGTAATGCAGGATGTTTCACATGCTGTAAGCGCTATTATTCATAAAGTCATTGCGTTTGCACCTGTTGGTATTTTCGGTCTAGTTGCAGTAACTTTTGCAGATGCTGGACTAGCAACACTTGAAAGTTATGCACAATTACTTGCTGTTCTATTAGGAACAATGCTGTTTGTTGCTCTAGTGATTAACCCAATTCTGGTAGGTTTAACAATTCGCGGTAATCCCTACCCATTAGTATTTAAATGCTTAAAAGAAAGTGGTATCACAGCGTTCTTTACACGCAGCTCAGCAGCTAATATTCCTGTAAACCTTGATTTAGCTGAACGTTTAGGCGTAAATCCTTCAACTGCGAGCGTTTCAATTCCTTTAGGTGCTACTGTTAACATGGCTGGTGCAGCAGTTACGATTACTGTACTTACTTTAGCAACTGTGCATACGTTAGGAATTCATGTTGATTTGGCAACAATGATTATTTTATCTGTTGTAGCTACAATATCAGCATGTGGTGCATCTGGTGTTGCAGGTGGTTCCCTACTTCTAATTCCAGTCGCATGTAGCTTATTTGGTATTTCATCAGAAATTGCAATGCAAGTTGTTGCAGTGGGTATGATTATTAGTGTATTACAAGATTCAACAGAAACGGCGCTTAACTCATCTACCGATGTTTTATTTACAGCCGCAGTTGATATTCGCTCAAGACAAAACTCATAGAGAACATGCCATTTCAAAGTTTACCAAACTGGTTCCAACTTGGCGCCTTCTTACTGGCAATAAATGCCGGAATGATTAATGTATTAGGGCTTATCACCCTTTTACATCAATCGGTGTCGCATATGACTGGTAATGTCAGTATGCTAGCCATGAGTTTGGTAAACTGGCAGTTTGAACACATCATATATTTAGTACTAGTTATATTATGTTATGTATGTGGATCATTTTACAGTGGTTTTATTCTAGGCAATAGCCATTTCAAATTAGGCCGCCGGTATGGCCTTCCTTTAAGTCTAGTTTCACTATTTATTTTTCTCTGTTGGTTACTGCTGCCTTATTTTCCAAAATATGGACTATTATGGGCTTGTGTCGCCATGGGGCTACAAAATGCAATGGTAAGTCACTATAAAGGAACCATTATTAGGACTACTCACTTATCGGGTGTCTTAACAGATCTTGGGCTTGCACTTGGTTATATAGCACGAGGTTTAAAAGTAGAGAATCGCCGCATTATTTTGCATCTACTTATTTTTATAGGTTTTCTATCTGGCGGTATAATTGCTGCTTTAGTTCACCCTTATTTAAAATTGCAATCATTTTTGCTTCCAGCAATTTTAAGCTTAACTCTCAGTATTTCGTATTGGGCAGTTTACTTTCATAGTTCTTCCTCTTCAAATTCGGATTAAGTCATGGTTAAAAATGCCTTACAAGCTCAGTTACTCAAAGCTGGTTTAGTTGACAATAAAAAAGCGAAAAAACTTACCAAACAAGCTCAGCATGAGCAGCGTACTGGTCAAAGCAATGAAGCAGAAATTAAAGCTAATATTGAAAAAGCTCAAAAAGAGAAACAAGCAAAAGATCAAGCTTTGAATCTAGAAAAGCAGCAGCAACTCGAAGAAAAAGCATTAAAGGCTTCAATCATTCAAATGATCAAGCAACACAAAATTGTAGATTTTGCCGGAGATGTGGCTTATCAATTTATTGACGAGAATAAGATTAAAAAGGTTTACCTATCTCAGCAAGTTTATAATGCACTTGTTACAGGCAGTTTAGTGATTGCTAAAGATCAAGATCAATATGCTTACCTTCCTAAAGCCTTAGCTGAAAAAATTGATCAAAAAATGAAAGGATTTATTTTGATCAATAATGCTGAGAAAAATGAACAAACTACTGATGAAGAAGATCCATATGCAGTATATGTAATTCCGGATGACTTAATGTGGTAACTGTTATGAGCCTTTATCAACATTCGGATAAAGGCTCATACTGCTTAAAATAAATATTAATATTTTATCATTTATTAAAAAAATTTATAAAAATTACATTCAAGCCAAATTCATTCACCACTTCATCTATTATTATCGATATAATGAATAAAACATTTTTTGTCTTTACGATGCCTTTTAGGCTTCTTCCCGATTCCAAATTTATGTCTTGACTAAATCATGTCAGTTTTAGCCAAAGATATACAACATAAACTTTGACGTGTATCCACACACCCAACAGATCAATACCTTAATTAAGTTTGATCTAACTGACTTTATTGCAAATTAAATTGCGAAATTTTACTAAAGTAGCTGATGTATAAAGGTAGTCATTCATGCTGAAGTGGTTTGAAAAACTTGTAGATCCTTATCCAACCAAAGGTTTGGATGAGCCCTTACCAACACGCTTTTTCCCATTTGTTTGGCAAGCTACTGAAGGTGTGCGTCCATATTTATTGCTACTTATTATATGTACAGCTGGTGCAGCTAGCTTTGAAGCCCTACTCTTTCCAAAAATTGGGCAACTTGTAGATTGGCTTAGTAATAGTCAGCCTGAAAGTTTCTTAAGCCAACATGCGTCAAACATCCTTATTCTCATTAGCGTGTTATTTGCTAACATTTTATTTGTTAATATTCAATCTATTATAAAACATCAAATTTTATATAGTACTTTTCCAATGCGCTTACGTTGGCGCTTCCATAACCTTTTATTAAAACAAAGCCTAGACTTTTTCCATAATGATTTTGCTGGTCGACTTTCTGCAAAGGTCATGCAAACAGCTTTAGCAGTCCGTGAATTCTGGATTATTTTAGGCGACATGTTGGCTTACGTCAGCATTTACTTTATTACCGTAAGTATTGTTCTTGGTGCAATCTCACCCACATTACTTATTCCACTTATGGTTTGGTTAGGGTTATTTTTATTAAGCGCATGGTTCTTTATTCCACGTTTAAGCAAAGTATCACAACAACAAGCCGATGCACGTGCTGTAATGACTGGCCGTGTAACTGATGCCTATACTAATATTCAAACTGTAAAACTCTTTGCGCATGCCGGGCGTGAAAGCCAATATGCAAAAGCGTCAATGAAAGAGTTTATGACCACAGTCTATGCGCAAATGCGTCTAGGTACTCTTTTTGAAGTTAGCATTAATTTACTGTCTGCTGTTTTATTTGTTGGGGTAATTGGTACCGCAGTTTGGTTATGGACTCAAGGTTTAGCAGCGTTAGGCGTAATTGCAGCCACTACTGCCATGATTTTAAAACTTAATAGCATGGCTGAGTTTATGATGTGGCATATGTCAGCATTATTTGAAAATGTTGGTACCATTCAAGATGGCATGCAAACACTTGGTAAAAAAATCAATATTCAAGACAAGCCAGATGCAAAACCACTTGCAGTCACACAAGGTGAGATTGTATTTAAAGATGTGACCTTTGCTTATAACAATAAAAATGTCATCGATCACTTTAATCTACACATTAAAGCAGGTGAAAAGATTGGTATCGTTGGCCGTTCAGGTGCGGGTAAATCTACCCTCATCCAATTACTTCTACACTTTTACCATCTTAAAGAAGGTGCAATTTTAATTGATGGGCAGAATATTGAAGATGTTACACAAGATAGTTTGAGAGCAAATATTGCTTTAGTTACTCAAGACACTTCTCTACTACATCGCTCAGTTGCCGAAAATATTAAATATGGCCGTCCAGATGCAACTGATCAAGATATGCAAAGTGCCGTGCATAAGGCAAAAGCAGCTGAATTTATTCCTCAACTTGTCGACTTAAAAGGGCGTTCAGGTTATGAAGCACAAGTGGGTGAACGTGGTGTCAAACTGTCAGGTGGTCAAAGACAACGTATCGCTATTGCGCGTGTTTTCTTAAAAGATGCACCAATTTTAATCTTAGATGAAGCAACTAGCGCTTTAGACTCAGAAGTTGAAGCAGCTATTCAGTCTAGTTTAAATGACCTAATGGTAGATAAAACAGTTATTGCAATTGCTCACCGTTTGTCTACCATTGCTCAAATGGACCGTTTAATTGTTCTTGATGAAGGTAAAATTGCAGAGCAAGGTACTCATGAAGAATTAATTGCTAAAAATGGTATATATGCACAATTATGGAAACGTCAAACGGGCGGTTTTCTTATTGAGCAAAAAGTAGTACAGGGTCAAGATTAATGCTTTATTTAGAAGATTTAAAAATTGGTGATCGTTTTATCAGTCGTGAGTATGAAATTACACTTGATGAAATTAAACAATTTGCAAGCCACTATGACCCTCAACCTTTCCATACAGATGAAGAGTTAGCCAAAGAAGATCCAATCTTTAAAGGTATTGCCGCTAGTGGGTGGCATACCTCGGCAATTACTATGCGCTTATGGACTGAATGCATGCCGATTCATGGTGGACTAGTAGGCTCAGAATCTAGTCTACGTTGGCCACGCCCTACTCGGCCTGGTGACCGTATTCATGTTGAAGCTGAAATTTCCGCCATTACGCCATCCAAAACAAAATTGGATCGTGGTATTGTAAGCTACGTTACGCAAGCCTTAAATCAGCATGGGGATGTTTTACTTATTTCAACGACAAAAATCGTTGTCTTTAAAAAGAATGTTTAATGAATCGTTGATATGATTGTCTAACAGTTTTTATAAACCCAAATTATATTTCATGACAAGATGTGTAAGAAATGCACGTAGAAAATTGATGAGAGCAACGGAACGCATATGAAAATTACCTCAGCTCGTCAAGATCAAGGTATTCCAGGAGTCTATGGCTTATTGCTATTAGATGTAGTTTCACGTTGGGGATACAACGATGAAACATTATTTGCTCCTTTTCATCTTACTAGTGAGCAATTGGCCGATCCTGAATATCGTATTTCAACACCCGTAGCAAATGAGCTGGTCAAACATGCCTTAAATCTTACCGGTGAAAGTACACTGGGTTACCATATTGGCACTCAAATGCGTATTTCCATTCACGGATTTATTGGCTACGCGATAATGACAGCAAAAGATATTACAGAAGCGATTGCTCTCGCTGCCCGTTTTATCCAATTACGCTTACCTTTTTTACAATTATATTTTTCTACTTTCGGACCAAAAGCCACATTACAATTGCAATGTGATATTGAGTTAGAACCACTTCGTACCGAAATTGTTTTAGGCTTAACCATTGGCATCATGACAATGGCAAAAGCAATGACAGGTATCGAAGATTTAGCAGGCGATGTTGACCTAGATTTTCCAGAACCAGCAGGTTTTGATAAATATAAGAACAAACTCAGCAGTACTATTCGATTTAATCAACCTCATTTAATTTCTAGTTTTGATAAAAAATATTTAGGACTTAAATTAATTAATTCAGACCCAATCGCTAGTCAAATTGCCATTAACCAATGTGAAGCTGAACTATCTGCTTTAGGCGAACGCCGCCGTTTGGCAATGCGCGTACGTGATATTTTAAGTAATTCTGAACAACATTACTTAAGCATAGAAAATGTAGCAGAATACCTACATATGTCAGATCGCACCTTAAAACGACAGTTGGCAGCTGAAGGGACTTCATTTTCAACATTAGTAGATGAAGTTCGATATCGTCATGCGACTTCTTTACTTTCACGTACAGATTATAGCCTTGAACAAATTGCAGATGAACTTGGTTACTCCGATGTCGCAAATTTCAGCCGTGCATTCAAACGCTGGAGTGGCCGTAGTCCGAGTAACTGGCGCAAAGACCCCTATTTATAATGTTATTAAAATATTGGACACAAGCTTAAGGAGTTGTCATGAACCACCCTTCAGAATTGAAGTATGCGCGTACACATGAGTGGGTAAAAATTGAAGGTGATCTTGTTATTACAGGAATTACCGACCATGCACAAGATGAACTTGGAGACTTGGTCTATGTTGAGACTCCTGAAGTTGGCAGCAAAGTAACAGCTGGCGAACAAGCCGGAGTTGTTGAATCAGTTAAAACTGCTTCTGATATTCATGCCCCTGTCTCTGGTACAGTAGTAGAAGTTAATACTGATCTTGAAGATGATCCGGATTTTGTAAATGAAGATCCATATGGCAAAGGCTGGATTTATAAAATCAAACCAGACAATATTGCAGATGTTGAAAAACTTTTAACAAATGCAGAGTATGAAGCTGGTCTATAATATAGATATAGTTTTTAATAAAAAAAACCAGTTTAGATTTAACTGGTTTTTTTATATATGTATAGATCAGATTTAAAAACCAAATTCATAATGGATCATTCATATGACAAAACTTGTGGTATTTTCCGGCGCCGGTATGAGTGCAGAAAGTGGAATTAGTACTTTCCGCGATAGTAATGGTCTCTGGGAAAATTATGATATACAACAAGTTGCCACTCCCGAAGCGTGGGAAAGAAATCCAGCTTTAGTTCAACGCTTTTACAACGAACGTCGTAAAAATATTTTAGAAGCCCAGCCGAACGAAGCTCATCAATATATTGCTAAACTACAAGACTATTATGATGTACAAGTCATTACACAAAATATTGATGATTTACATGAGCGTGCTGGAAGCCAAAATGTCTTACATCTACATGGCAATATTCGACTAGCGAAAAGTTCTGGGCCAGATGCACAATATACAACTCAATTTTATGAAGTTAATGGTTGGAAGCTCGATTTAGAACAGGACTTTTGTCCAAATGGTTACCCGCTTCGCCCTCATGTCGTTTGGTTTGGTGAAGCTGTACCTGCTTATGAAGAAGCAATTCGTTTAGTACAAAGTGCTGATATTTTTATTGTAATCGGGTCAACATTAAGCGTATATCCTGTTGCCGCCTTGGTCCATGAGATTCCTCATTATTCCAAAGCGTATTATATAGATCCCCAAGCAGATCATTCTCGTGTTCCACCTCAATATAAATTATTAACTATGACGGCTACAGAAGGTATGCACGAGTTATTTCATCAATTGACGAGTTAATATTTCCTCTTTTGATATTCTTTTTTCTTATTGAAACCATTTTTTCACGTGAAATTGATGAGAAATTATTCATCTAAATAATAACTTTTCTTAAAAGACATCCTGTCATTATTATTTTTGTAACTAAAAAACTGAATTTAACTCTTAGTTTTTTTAAATTATTAGTTTTTTAATAAGTTTTGATATTATTTTAAATTCATAATTAATTGATTTCATTAAACTAAATATAATATGTAATCAAATTTACACTTGTTTACACAAAGATACACAAAATACATCACAAAGATAACAGAGCAAAAAAATTCTTTTATGGTTGAATCTCAACCTCTTGAAATGCCGTACAAGAAAACAGCGACCTGGATTAGGTTACAATCACGGATTATGGATATAAGGACACACATCCATTATGAGTTATTTTGATCCCACCCTCATCATGTTTATGGTGTACATCGTAGCAATGGTACTTATCGGCTTATTTGCCTACCGTGCTACAAGCGACTTCTCTGATTATATTCTTGGTGGTCGTAGTTTAGGCAGTTTCGTTACTGCATTATCCGCAGGCGCATCGGACATGAGTGGTTGGTTACTCATGGGCTTACCAGGAGCGATTTATCTTTCTGGTTTATCTGAAGCGTGGATTGCAATTGGTCTAATTATCGGTGCTTGGCTTAACTGGTTACTGGTTGCTGGTCGATTACGCGTTCATACTGAAATCCAAAATAATGCACTTACTCTGCCAGACTATTTTACAAGTCGATTTGATGACCAGAAAAAGATACTTCGTATTTTCTCTGCCGTTATTATTTTGGTTTTCTTCGCTATTTACTGTGCTTCAGGCATGGTAGCTGGTGCCCGTTTATTTGAAAATTTGTTCGGTATGTCATATACCACCGCCATCTGGTTAAGTGCTATTGCAACAATCAGTTATGTTTGTATTGGTGGTTTCTTAGCAATTAGCTGGACTGATACTTTCCAAGCAGGCTTAATGATTTTTGCCCTCTTGCTCACCCCAATCGTGACTTACCTCGCAATTGGTGACACAACTCAGTTTGTGACGCTTATTGAAACTGCTCGTCCACATGCATTTAACATCATTTCTGATTTAAGTGTGGTGGCCGTTTTATCTTCCATGGCTTGGGGTTTAGGCTATTTTGGTCAACCGCATATCCTTGTACGTTTCATGGCTGCTGACTCTGTAAAATCAATTCCTGCTGCTCGCCGTATTGGTATGACCTGGATGATTTTATGTCTAGTCGGTGCTGTCGGTGCCGGTTTCTTTGGTATTGCTTACTTCCAGCAACACCCTGAACTTGCAGGTGTGGTAAGCAAAAACCCTGAAACTGTATTTATGGAATTGACCAAAATTTTATTCAATCCATGGATTGTCGGTATCATTCTAGCTGCTATTTTAGCTGCGGTTATGAGTACATTAAGCTGTCAGCTTTTGGTATGTTCAAGTGCACTAACTGAAGATTTGTACAAAGGCTTCATTCGTAAAAATGCATCTCAAAAAGAGCTTGTATGGGTTGGGCGTATCATGGTTCTTGCAATTGCCGTTCTAGCAATTGTGCTTGCGGGTAACCCTGACAGTAAAGTTCTTGGCCTTGTTGCTTATGCTTGGGCTGGTTTTGGTGCTGCATTTGGACCACTCATCATCTTGTCATTGTTCTGGAAACGTATGACTTTAGAAGGTGCTTTAGCAGGTATGATCGTAGGTGCTGTTGTTGTAATCGGTTGGAAAAACCTTTTCGCAAGCACTGGTGTTTACGAAATTATTCCAGGCTTTATCTGTGCATTTATCAGCATCATCGTAGTAAGCTTGATCAGCAAAGCGCCAAACTCTGATGTGACTGGTCGCTTTGAGCAAGCAGATAAACTCTATAAAGAAAGTACATAACTCATTGAAATAAATAAAGGGGCTTCGGCCCCTTATTTATTTTTAGTTTTGATTTTAATTTTTGAACTATCTTTCACAACTTGCATCACGGGATAACTACGAGTCTCTTTTACACCGGGTAATTGCCATAGCACTTGCCCTGCGATACGTCGAAACTCCTCCATACTTCCACTGCGTAATTTAATTAAAAAATCAAATCCCCCACTGACCATATGGCATTCAACGATTTCTGGATAGTGCACGACTGCATCAATAAACTCATCTAAAACATTGGGTGTGGTTTTATCAAGTAAGACTTCGACAAAAACCAAAAAATTTGCATTTAACTTAACCGGATTTAATTTAGCTTCATAACCTAAGATGAATTCATCTTTGGTGAGCTTCTGCACTCGTGCCATAACTGCTGTTGGAGACAAATTGACGAGTTCAGCTAATTTGCTGTTGGAAATACGCCCATCTGTTTGAAGAATATCCAAAATTTTTAAATCGGTGCGATCAAGGCTTAATAATGGGCCATTCATCTGAATTTTCCTCTAAAAAATGGGCAAAATATAGTGAGTTATTCGGTGTTTCTTCTGTAATGATAAATTATCTAAACCTCTCTACTCAAGATGAGTTTACGAGAGCTGGTTGGCGGAAATAGATATGAACACAATGGATACTTTTCATCAAATGGATAAATCTCACCAAGGCTATATCACCGAATTCAACGATAAAAGTGAGTTTGAACAACGCATTAATACAGCTTGGCGACGTGCCGAACCTGAAGCTGTAGAAGAGCTATTACAAGCTGCTGCGGTATCTGATGATTTAGATCATAAAATTTATGACCTTGCATTTAACCTTGCCCA
This sequence comes from Acinetobacter sp. FDAARGOS_558, assembly GCF_003937785.1. Lineage (NCBI taxonomy): Bacteria > Pseudomonadati > Pseudomonadota > Gammaproteobacteria > Moraxellales > Moraxellaceae > Acinetobacter > Acinetobacter sp. FDAARGOS_558. The sequence goes on along the minus strand of NZ_RKJH01000001.1, from coordinate 4,139,296 downwards.
TAATTTACGTGAACGTAAGACCTCTTCAGGTAAAGCAGGTATTGTTCAAGGGTTATTACAAGAATTCTCTCTTTCTTCACAAGAAGGCGTGGCTTTGATGTGTCTTGCTGAAGCTTTGCTTCGTATTCCAGACACAGCAACACGTGATTTGCTCATTCGCGATAAAATCAATCAAGGTAACTGGAAAGAACATGTTGGCCAAAGCAGCTTAATGTTTGTGAATGCTGCTGCATGGGGTCTCATGTTAACTGGTAAGCTTATGGAAACACCAAAGCAAACCAGTCTTTCAAGTGTACTTACTGGCCTTTTAGCACGTAGTGGCCGTGGCATTATTCGTAAAGCAGTTGACGTTGCAATGCGTATGATGGGTGAACAGTTTGTGACTGGTGAAACCATCGAAGAAGCTGTCGACCACGCAAAAGTACTTGAGGATAAAGGTTTCCGCTATTCTTATGACATGTTAGGTGAAGCTGCCTTAACCGACCATGACGCTGAACGCTACTTTAATGATTACACACAAGCCATTCATGCAATTGGTAAAGCGTCTAATGGTAAAGGCGTATATGATGGCCCAGGTATCTCAATTAAGCTTTCTGCTTTGCATCCACGTTACCAACGTGCGCAAATTGAACGTGTTCACAAAGAACTCTACGGCAAAGTATTTGAGCTCGCTCGTTTAGCTAAACAGTACAATATTGGTTTAAATATCGATGCAGAAGAATCAGAGCGTTTAGAAATTTCTCTTGAGTTACTTGAGCGTCTCTGTTTTGAGCCAGAACTTGCGAACTGGAAAGGCATTGGTTTCGTAATTCAAGCTTACCAAAAACGCTGCTTCTTTGTGGTTGATTATATTATCGACCTTGCTAAGCGTAGCCAAAAGCGTCTGATGATCCGTCTTGTAAAAGGCGCATATTGGGATAGCGAAATTAAGAAAGCACAAATCGAAGGTATGGATGACTACCCTGTCTTCACGCGTAAAGTTCATACTGATTTGTCTTATATCGCTTGTGCTAAAAAATTACTTGCAGCACCAGAATTTATTTATCCGCAATTTGCGACGCATAATGCTCAAACTTTAGCAACGATCTATCATTTAGCAGATCCAAGCAAATATTACGCTGGTCAATATGAGTTCCAATGCTTACATGGTATGGGCGAGCCGCTTTATGAACAAGTTGTTGGTCCACGTGAGCAAAATAAATTAGGCGTGCCATGCCGTATTTATGCTCCGGTTGGTAACCACGAAACATTGTTAGCTTATTTAGTCCGTCGTTTACTTGAAAATGGCGCGAATACTTCATTTGTTAACCGTATTGCCGATAAAACTCTTAAAGTTGAAGATCTTATCCAGTCTCCAATTTATGATATTCGTAATGCAGCTAAGCTTGAAGGTTCAGTTGGTTTAAAACATCCATCAATTCCACTACCTTTAGATATGTACGGAACGCTTCGTAAAAACTCTAAAGGTTATGACTTAGCAAATGACACCCCACTTGCAGCTTTAGATAGCACAGCTCAAGAATTACGTAATCGTATTTGGCAAAGCCATCCGTTGTTGGCTAATACTGATTCTTTAGAACAAGGTCATTCTGTTGCAATTACAAACCCAGCACAAAATGATGAAATTGTTGGTTATGTACAAGAAGCTGATCTTAAGCATGTCGAAATCGCTCTTACTGCAGCTGAACAAACCCAGTCAGAATGGTCAAATACACCTAAGGATCAACGCGCTCAATACTTAAAACGCGCAGCTGACCTCATGGAAAGCCGTATTCAAGAGTTGATGGTATTACTTTGCCGTGAAAGTGGTAAAACTTATGCCAATGCGATTGCAGAAGTTCGTGAGGCTGTAGATTTCCTACGTTACTATGCAACCCAAGTTGAAAATCTTCCTGCAAATACAGTTATTCAGCCTTTAGGTACTGTACTTTGTATTAGCCCATGGAACTTCCCTCTTGCAATTTTCTCAGGTCAAATTGCTGCGGCATTAGTCAGTGGTAACTGTGTTATTGCTAAACCAGCTGAACAAACTCCATTGATCGCAGCCCAAGCAGTTCAGATTTTAAGGGAAGCTGGTATTCCACATGGTGCTGTACAGCTACTTCCTGGCCGCGGTGAAACAGTAGGTGCTCAGCTCAGCCAAGATAGCCGTATCGATGGCATTATGTTTACTGGCTCGACTGAAGTTGCAAAAATTTTACAGAAGACCGTTGCAAAACGTTTATCTGAAAATGGTCAATCTATTCCACTCATTGCAGAGACTGGCGGTCAAAATGCAATGATTGTTGACTCATCTGCTTTAACTGAACAAGTTGTATTAGATGTTGTAAGTTCTGCTTTTGATAGCGCAGGTCAACGCTGCTCTGCTTTACGTATTTTATGTGTACAAGAAGACAGTGCTGCAACCGTTATTAAAATGCTTAAAGGTGCAATGCAACAGTTGATCGTAGGTAACCCTGCAATTTTAAAAACTGACATTGGTCCTGTTATTGATGACGAAGCAAAACAGACGATTGACCAGCACATCCAGAAAATGAAATCGAAGGGTTATCCGGTACATCAATTGATGTTTGGTGCAACAAGCCAAACAGAATTAGATAAAGGAACTTTTGTTGTGCCAACAGCAATTGAGCTTCCTAATCTTGATGACTTACAACGTGAAGTTTTTGGTCCAGTTTTACACATCATTACCTATAAGTATGGTGAACTTGAGCAACTCATCTCAAGAATCAACGCTAAAGGTTATGGTTTAACTATGGGTCTTCATACCCGTATTGATGAAACCATCCAAACCGTAATTCAACATGCTGAAGTGGGTAACCTTTATATCAACCGTAATATTGTTGGTGCTGTTGTTGGCGTACAACCATTCGGTGGTGAAGGTTTATCTGGTACAGGCCCTAAAGCGGGTGGCCCTCTTTATATGTATCGCTTAATGCAGCATTGTTCTAACAAAGTATTAGCAACTCCATTTGCGGTAAAAAATGAGCAAACCATTTTTGAAGGCTTTAACCGTGAGGTTTATCAAAGCTTACAAAACTGGGCGAAACAACATTTACCACAAGCAAACCGTGAAATTGAACCTTTTGGTGTTGGTAAGTTTTATGAGTTACAAGGCCCTACTGGGGAAAGTAACCAATATATTATTTTGCCGCGTCATCGTGTTCTTTCAATTGCTGATACAGAACAAGATCAATTGCATCAGTTACTTGCAATCTTTGCAGTTGGCAGCCAAGCTGCTGTAATGCCAAATAGTCCATTATTGGCAAAACATAAACAAACGTTGCCAAAAGATGTACTTGATGCGATTACAACCATTAAAAACATCACTACAGATGATTTTGATGCAGTTTTACATCATGGCAACCGCGAAGAGATCTTCTCATTACAGCAAGAAATTGCTAGCCGTTCTGGCGCAATTGTTGGTATTACTCATGTTGAACCAAATGAGTCGATTCCACTTGAACGTTTGGTAATTGAACGTGCAATTAGCGTAAATACAGCTGCGGCTGGCGGTAATGCAAGCTTAATGACAATGTCTGAATAATTAAGTAATTTTCTAAAAAGCCCAAATTACGATATTTGGGCTTTTTTGTTTAATAAAATAATCTATTCTTAAATATATAAATTTTATCAATTTGAGTTTTTAATAATGATTCTTTTTGAACCAGAACAATACCAACAAAGATGCACTCAGCTTTTTAGCTTATACCGAAAACAAATTTCCGCTCTGCTACCATCTGCCCAAATTGAGCATATAGGTTCCTCTGCAATACCTAATGCATTCTCAAAAGGTGATTTAGACATTTATATTGAGGTTCTACCCGATCAATTTGAGTTTGCAATAGAACAGTTAAAAACGCTTAATTTTATAGAAAAGCAAAATACATTAAGAACAAATGAGCTTTGCATGCTCGATTCACTCAACAACGATGATGTTGCCTTTCAAGTTGTAGTAATCGGTTCAATATTCATATTTTTCTTAACCTTTAGAGATAAGCTTATAGCTTCTCCACCATTAGTTAATGAATATAATCAATTAAAGTTAGAGTCCACTCACTTAGATCATGACCAATATAGAACAGTAAAATCTAATTTTATTGAACGCGTTTTAAGTCACTCCTAGTGTAAGTATTTTTTCTTTATGAATAACTAACTAAAATTGGCTCCTTTAAGCTCAATTTTTTGGTACCATTCACCATTTGATTCTGTCTAAATTTTCTTTGTCTATGACTTCTTCTTATCGTCAACAACTTCAAGCTAAAATTGATCGCATTACTACTCAATTTTCTGAATTTACACCGCCTACATTAGAAGTGTTTGAATCGCCTGAACAACATTTCCGTATGCGTGCTGAATTTCGTATCTGGCATACAGAAAATGATATGTTTTATGCCATGTTTGAACGTAATGACGATGGCAAGCAAAAAACCGTTGTACGCATAGATGATTTTCCTATTGCAGATAAAAGCATTAATGACTTAATGCCACTTCTTTTAGCAGAACTTAAGGCCAACTCTTTACTTTCTCAGCGTTTATTTGAAGTTGACTTTCTCGCAACTTTAAGCGGAGAAATGTTAGTTACCTTGATTTATCACCGTAAGCTTAATCAGGAATGGGAACAAGCAGCTAAAGCACTTGCTGAAAAATTAAATATTAAAATTATGGGCCGTAGCCGCGGCCAGAAAATTGTTATTGGCGATGACTTTGTTGTAGAAGAATTTGAACTTTTAAACCGTTCATTTAAATACAAACAAATCGAAAGTAGCTTTACGCAGCCTAATGCACAAGTTTGCAAAAAAATGCTGCAATGGGCATGTGATGCAGCTGAAGGATCAAAAAAACACCTATTAGAACTTTATTGTGGTAATGGTAATTTCACGCTTCCACTCTCTTTAAAATTTGAAAGAGTACTTGCGACTGAACTTGCAAAATCATCAGTTTATGCGGCGCAGTGGAATATCGAACAGAACCAGATTGATAATATTCAAGTAGCTCGCCTCTCGGCTGAAGAGTTCACTCAAGCCTATCAAGGTGAACGTGAATTCCGCCGTCTACAAGAAGCAGATATTGATATTCAAAGCTACGACTTCGGTACGGTATTCGTTGATCCTCCACGCGCAGGAATTGACGATGAAACTTTAAAACTATTGCAGGGCTTTGAACGTATTATCTACATTTCATGCAACCCCGACACTTTATATGAAAATTTAAAAACGCTCACTCAAACTCATCGCGTTACTAAGTTTGCTTTATTTGATCAGTTCCCTTATACGCATCATGTAGAGTCTGGTGTCTTACTTGAGAAGATTTAAACAAAATTTTTCAATGTAACCCTATTTTATAAGGAGATAAAATATCTCCTTATTTTTCAAAGTCTTTTAATTAAATATTTAAATTTAAAAAAAATATCATGTCATCTATTCGTCATAATTTCGTTTAACTCGACCATTACTATCGAAAATTCTCTAGTTCAACTGGTGGATTTATCACATATAGAGTCTTGTATTTTAATTTATATTGGCTATATTTCGAGCTATGTTAGGTTGTATATGAAGGCTCTATGAGTTTTTGGCAAAAGCTGTTCTTGGCAGATCAACAGCATAACGAGCATAAAAACCAAACTGCTTGTGTTGAAAATGACTGCTCATGTAAAACTAATGAACAACTTCTAAGTGCGCTTGCGCAAGCGACTGATGAAGATGTCATTAAGGGAATCAAGAAAGTTCTTATTTCCCGTGGTTATAGCCGAAAAGAGTTAAATGAACTCACTCAAAAACCATCTATTCATTAATTAAAAAGCCAGTCTTGTACTGGCTTTTTTATATTTTACTTGGGTCTACAATCTGCCTGATCCACCCATCCAATAATAGGCCCCATATTAAATCTTTTATCATTTCGATTATTCTTGTGCAAATATAAACTAGAGATAGAACCGTCAAGGTATAGAGCTTGCTCGACTTCAAGATTTTTTTGGAAGAACTGAGCAAAACTATAGAAATTCACTCTATTTTTAGATATCACAAAATACAATTTATTATTTTTTATACCTACCCCATTACGTATTTTCTTTGAATCACTATTTGCTAGGAATAAGGGATTTATTTTGCCATTAATCACTAACATAGGACCGGACTGCGTAGCATAATCGGGTTGAAAAACTTTTGCTTTATATTGTTCAGTTGTCAATATAACGGCTTGTTTGTCATTCCATGCTAAAACTCCATTAGGCTGCAAAAAGAAGTTTCCCCAGCCTTTATCTTCATTTAAAGGTTGGTTCTCTCGTCCGTTTTCAATATATAGTCCTACTGGAGAAAAACCGGAATGGAACATGCCTCCATTCATCGCAAAAGTAAGCTGTTCACATGCTTTAAGTTGATATTGAATATTGTCGAAACTTTTATAATATTGATGAGTTTGCGGATTTTTCAAAAATAAGCGTAATTGTTCTAAATTAGAAATTTCAATTACCTCAAACTGATCATCAGTAGTATTTCTAATCTGTCGATACTCTAGTGCTAAAGCGGATTGTGTAAAGATTATGAAGTTCACGATACACAGTACTAGTATTTTCATTAATGCCAAACCTTAGATGTCATTTTATTTTCATAAACACACTTTATTAAATAAAAAATGTTTGAAGTGATATATACCCGAAAGTCGCTTATTCCACCTAATCAATACACTAGAACACAACTATATTCGTTATAATAGTCACAGCTTTGTATAAAAGTGATTAAACTTTATTGGATCAGCGTGAATATGCAACAAACAAATAAACGCTACCCTTTAGGGGCTCATCTTATTGTAAAACATCTCGGCTATAGCCATCATGGTATCTATGCTGGGAGAGGTCGAGTTATTCATTATTCGGGCCTCGCACATTTCATCAAAAAACGGCCCATTGAAATCACTTCCCTAGATGCCTTTTCGCATGGCAAGAAAATTCATGTACGTTCTTACGATGCACCACGCTACAGAGGAAAAGTTGTTGTACGACGTATGCGTTCACGTATGCATGAAAACCATTATCATTTGATTATTAATAATTGTGAGCATTTATGCAGTTGGGCTATTACTGGTATCGAAAGTAGTACTCAAGTTGAGCGTATGATGCATCGTTTAACCACCATTGGTTACGTGAGTTCAATCATGAGCTATATGAATGGCATGATGCTAACCGTAGCAACCACCTGCTTTGCTCTTGTTCTTTATATTAAAAAGAAATTACGTGATCAGGCAAAAATGAATATTCCGACTTATCAATTTCTAAGAGAAAAAGCCGAAAAAAGAAATATAGACCCAACCTCACCTTTAGTCTTTATAGAACCAGATAAAAAAGAAACTATCTAATTAAAAAAGTCCTCAAGTTGAGGACTTTTTTAGAAAACTTACAACTTATTTTTTAGCTGCACTAGCCGCAGTTGCTTCAGTTGTAATGTTTACAGTGATCTTATCACCCACGTTTGGTACATAGTTACCTAAACCAAAGTCAGAGCGATTGAACGAAGTTGTCGCGTTAAAACCAATCGCTGGAACTTTTGCCATTGGGTGCTCGCCTTGCTTATTTAAGACAGCATCAAGTACAACTGGCTTAGTGATACCTTTAACAGTCAAATCACCAGTAATTTTAAAATATTTTTTATCTTTAGTTTCTACTTTCGTACTTTTGAAAGTAATGTTTGGGTATTTAGCTGCATTAAACCAAGCTTCTTCTTGGAACTCTTTATCTAAAGCAGGTACATTGGTATTCACACTGCTTAAAGGAATGGTCACATTTACAGATGAGTTTGCTGGTTTAGCATTGTCAACTTTAATTACACCTTGGATGTCCGAGAAGTTAGCACTTGGGGTTGAAAAACCGAAGTGATTCCACGAGAAAACAGTAGCTGTGTGTGTTGGATCAATTTTATAGTCCACTGGTGCAGCTAATGTAACTGTACTTGCCAATGCTACTGCTAAACCGAAGCTTAATGTTTTAAGATGCATTTTTCGTATCCTTTATTGATATAGTCGTTAGTGTATACATCAAGTAATTTAATTCACTATTCTTTATAAAACGATATGTTTCATCCATGCAACAATAAAAGCGTTACAGTTGTTATTCAAAAACCATATTATAAAGTATAGGTATTCTTCTATTCGAAGCTTTCAGATTTATTAATTTTTACTACGATTTTATTGATAAATAACAAGGTAAAACATGGTTAACACTGCCCAAGCACAAAGTACTTTAACTCCTTATCGAGTAACACTTACCGATCCTTCGGGTCATCAATGGTTTGCAGATGAACCCACCGACAAAGGTGGACAAGATACAGCTCCAAATCCGGTTCAGCTTTTATTATCGGCTTTAGGAGCTTGCACTACAATTACACTAGAAATGTATGCAAATCACAAAGGCATCAAAATTGAGCATGTACAAGTTGATTTAGCATTAAATCCAAATGGTGATCCAGAAGCAGGTCAAAATAATATTGAGCGTAAAATTACTCTAAAAGGTGAATTTACTGAGGATCAGCATAAAAGATTATTAAAAGTTGCTGAAAACTGCCCTATTCATAAGCTTTTAACTTCTAATATTACGATCCAAACTGAACTTAACATTTAAATAGCCCATAAAAAAGCGCCCCAATCGGGACGCTTTTTATTCTGCTCAAAAGATTAAGCAGTTAACTCTTTTACCGCAGCAACTACAGCCTCAGTTGTAATACCGAAGAATTGGAACAAGTCTTTTGCTGGTGCTGACTCACCATAAGTTGTCATACCAATTACTTTGCCATCAAGACCAACAAACTTCCACCAGTAGTCAACGTGAGCAGCTTCTACAGCAACACGTGCACGAATGTGAGCTGGTAATACTGCTTCACGATATGCAGCATCTTGTTTCATGAACTCTTCTGCACATGGCATAGAAACAACACGAACACCTTCAAGTTGAGCATAAGCTTCCATTGCTAAAGAAACTTCTGAACCAGTAGCAATAATAATTGCTTTCAACTCACCTTTCTCTTGAGCAAGAACATAACCACCTTTTGCCGCATTTTGGATTTGCTCTTCAGTACGCGTTTGGAATGGTAAGTTTTGACGAGAGAAAATAAGTGCTGTAGGGCCATCTTTACGCTCTAAAGCAGATTTCCACGCAATTGCTGTTTCTACAGTATCAGCAGGACGCCAAGTATTTAAGTTTGGTGTGCCACGTAAAGAAGCAATTTGTTCAATTGGTTGGTGTGTTGGACCATCTTCACCTAAACCGATTGAGTCATGTGTATAAACATGAATCACGCGTTGCTTCATTAATGCAGACATACGTACCGCATTACGTGCATATTCCATAAACATTAAGAACGTTGCAACGTAAGGAATGAAGCCGCCATGCAATGCAACACCGTTAGCGATTGCAGTCATACCGAACTCACGTACACCATAATACACGTAGTTACCAGCCGGGTTTTCTTGAACGCCTTGGCAACCTTTCCAAAGTGTTAAGTTAGAACCTGCCAAGTCCGCAGAACCACCTAATAATTCAGGTAATAAAGGACCAAATGCTTGTAATGTGTTTTGGCTCGCTTTACGAGTTGCTACAGTTTCAGCTTTAGCATTTGTTTCACGAATAAATGCATCTGCTTGAGCTGAAAATTCTGTTGGTAAGTCACCGCTAATACGACGAAGTAACTCAGCTGCTTCCGTTGGATATTTTGCTTGATATTGAGCAAACACTTCATTCCAAGCTGCTTCAGCTTCATTACCTTTTGCTTTAGCATCCCATGCAGCATATACATCAGCAGGAATAACAAATGCTTCTTCAGTCCAACCTAAAGCTTCACGAGTTAAGGTAATTTCATCTTTACCCAGTGGTGCACCGTGACAGTCTTCTTTACCTTGCTTGTTTGGAGAACCTAAGCCAATAATTGTTTTACAAATAATAATCGTTGGTTTTTGAGTTTCTGCTTTAGCTTCAACTGTTGCTTGACGAATCGCATCAGCATCATGCCCATCTACACGAAGAACTTGCCAACCATAAGACTTGAAACGCTCTTCAGTGTCATCACTAAACCAGCCTTCTACTTCACCATCAATCGAAATGCCGTTGTCATCATAATAAGCAATCAATTTACCAAGCTGTAAAGTACCTGCTAAAGAACATACTTCATGAGAAATACCTTCCATTAAACAGCCATCACCTAAGAAACAATAGGTAAAGTGATCAACTACTTTTAAGTCATCTTTATTGAACTGAGCAGCTAAAGTTTTTTCTGCTAATGCAAAACCAACAGCGTTCGCAATACCTTGACCCAAAGGACCTGTCGTTGTTTCAATCCCTGGAGCATAACCATATTCAGGGTGACCAGGAGTTTTTGAGTGCAATTGACGGAATTGTTTTAAATCTTCAATTGAAAGATCATAACCTGTTAAATGAAGCAAAGCATATTGCAACATTGAACCATGGCCATTTGATAAAACAAAACGGTCACGGTTTGCCCATTGTGGATTATTTGGGTTGTGATTTAAAAACTCGCGCCAGACGACATCAGCAATATCTGCCATCCCCATTGGAGCACCTGGATGCCCTGAGTTTGCCTGTTGCACAGCATCCATTGCCAATACACGAATTGCGTTTGCAATACGACGTTCGTTTAAAGGGGTCGTCATAGATCAGAATCCAATTTTAATAGATTGATGAAAAGAAGAAGATGAATAACCATTCAATGCCGCTATATTGTCTTAAAAAAACGCCTAGGGGTAAACCCCAACACTGTATATTTCTTTATTTTTAACTATTTCTTGGTTACTCAAAAAACATTTAGATTCTTAAGCTGTGTAAAACAATAGTATTTATACTTATTTCCATACTCAACGATTGTAAGCTTCTTCCTCTTAATCAACATATAGAGTTGTATTTATTTTCTTTATTTATAGCTTTCACTTCATAGTCTAAATCTTCTTGATTAATATTTAACAAAATCAAATGTTTAAAATTTAAACATTTTATTAAAACTCTAATATAAAAATGATTAATTTTCATCTATCTATATCAATTTCCCTGATACACATATCAATTAAAACATAGTAGAAATGAAAGAAATTCATGCTTTTTAGTCAGTATGAACTGGTCCTCAAGCTCAAGTCGATGTAACATATTATGTCTTTTTGAAATAACCAAGATAGGACTTTCATGCGCGAGTACGCTGTTTTTACCTCGGAATCTGTAAGCGAAGGTCATCCCGATAAAATGGCCGACCAAATTAGCGACGCTATTTTGGATGCAATCTTAAAAGAAGACCCATACGCACGTGTTGCTTGTGAAACACTGGTAAAAACAGGCGCTGTTGTACTTGCAGGTGAAATCACAACAACTGCGAATATTGATGTAGAAGCTGTTGTTCGCCAAACTGTTAACGGTATCGGCTATCACCATTCAGATTTAGGCTTTGATGGTTCAACTTGTGCTGTAATCAACATGATTGGTAAACAATCACCAGAGATTGCACAAGGTGTAGACCGCCAAAAACCTGAAGACCAAGGTGCTGGAGACCAAGGTTTAATGTTTGGTTATGCAAGCCGTGAAACCGACGTGCTTATGCCAGCCCCTATTTCTTATGCTCACCGTTTAATGGAACGCCAAGCTGAACTTCGTCGTTCTGGTGCATTACCATGGTTACGTCCAGATGCAAAAAGTCAGGTAACTTTTGCTTATGAAAATGGCAAACCTGTACGTTTAGACGCAGTAGTACTTTCTACACAGCATGATCCTGAAATTACTCAAACTCAGCTTAAAGAAGCTGTAATTGAAGAAATTATTAAACCGATCATTCCTGCTGAAATGTTCCATGCAGCAACTAAATTCCACATTAACCCGACTGGTATGTTTGTTATCGGTGGACCTGTGGGTGACTGTGGTTTAACTGGCCGTAAAATCATCGTTGATACTTATGGCGGTATGGCTCGTCACGGCGGTGGTGCATTCTCTGGTAAAGATCCATCTAAAGTAGACCGCTCAGCTGCGTATGCTGGTCGTTATGTAGCTAAAAATATTGTTGCTGCTGGTCTTGCGGACAAATGTGAAATTCAGGTGAGTTATGCAATTGGTGTTGCAGAGCCAACGTCTATTTCAATCAATACTTTTGGTACTGCAAAAGTTTCTGATGAGTTAATTATCCAGTTAGTACGTGAACATTTCGATTTACGTCCGTTTGGTATTACTCGCATGCTTAACTTAATTCAACCTATGTATAAACAAACAGCTGCTTACGGCCACTTTGGTCGTGAAGGTTCAGATACTGCATTTACATGGGAAAAAACTGATAAAGTTGAAGCACTTAAAGATGCCGCAGGCCTTTAAGCTGATTATATTAAAAGCCCGCTCTTCAGCGGGCTTTTTTTATTATTTTTGTATTTGATTAAAATTAAACAATAGCCCCTTCAACATACATTATTTAAAGGCATGAAGTGAGTATTAAGCAATATTATTGTTTTGTGCTCTTATCACCTTCATTTAATACATCTAACAGAGTCGATTGCACAGGTGTATCTTGATGATTCTGGATATAAAGATGAACAACTTTGAATACGACAACAACTGCTAGACAAGCCATCACGCAAAACATCCATAGGCCATATGGACTACGAATATGGTGTGAACCGCAATATGGACATGATTTATCAGTTGATGCCACAACTTTGTCGCAACAAGCACAATGATATTGATATAGCATAGGTAACCCTCCTTCCCTCACTTCAACCGTTGTTGTTTTAATAGGTTTGCTACATTTTTAAATTTATACATCCTTTATATTTATCCTATGTGAAATGAAAAGATAATTCAATCTGAATGAACAATCCGTTCAAATTTCAAATATTTAATTTATACAAAGAGATAGGCTAAATATTATTTTTTTAGCACTATTTTTCTTATTTTGATATTTTGTTGAATTTGTTAAAATAGAAATATATTTTATTTTCTAGGCGAATTTATGACACAGCTCATTAATAAAGGTGGCTTTCGTGAAAGAGCCAATAGAAGCCGAAAATATCAACAATCTGAAAACAAGCAAGTAGCTCTGCCTTCAAACAAGTATCAACCTCAAACTAAGCTCCAAGATAATCAAAACGAGATGATTCAAGCAAAAGCAGGTACTTCTGAAACTTCAGATGATTAACTGTTATAAATTAAAAAGGGCCTAAATCTTTTAGATTTAGGCCCTTTTTGTATAATAGATTAATTAATCTTTATTTTTATGCTCAATTTTCTTGTGGTCTGGAGTAACTTCTCTCGCTTCGCCATCAATAATACTAGAATCATGATATTGGCTACCACCACCTTGTTGATTCTGCATATCCTGCATTTGACGCATTAAATCTGCAAATGGGTTTTGACCAGCACCTGCACCACCCATGCCGCCCATCATTTTATTCATCATGGCTTGCTGACGTTTTGCGAGTGTTCTCATTGCAATATTACGAAACGCAGTTTGTACGCCCGGAATAAGAATTAAGAGCGCTAATACATCCGATACCAAACCTGGCAACATTAATAAAAAACCAGCAAAAGCATAAGCTAATTTTTTAGTCACAGTCGGATCATTACCCAATTGTCCAGTCATCTGCATTTGTTGTAATTGCGGCATAATACCAGCCGTACTATTACGAATAAGCGTTAGACCAATAAAGAAAGCAATAATGAACCAGAAAAACACATACCATCCACTGATGAACTGTGCTACGCCAATCCATACGGCAATTTCAACAATCGCGCCCAGAACCACAATAAGAAGTAAATTCATGTAAAACTTTATCTATCTCAAAAAGAAAATTCATTGCAGTTGTTACTACTTAACTAAACTCATCCATTTTTCATTTGAAATCATGGATTAAATTTAGTTGCAAAGCTTAGACAATGTTTTTGTTGTAACCTAAAATCATAGCTAAACTAAGGTTCTGCAATACTATAAATAAGACTGATTCTAACTTAATAAAACAGTCATACTCTATTATTAATGAGTGCTATAACAACTTTATCAAGTGTTTTTTCTACAAGATTGCAATTTTTTCATGAATTGGCCGATGCTTTTATCTATTAGCAGCTTTTTTATAAAATTTAACTTACATTTTTGATATCTAATAATTGATCTACTCAAGTTACATTAATTAGCTAAACTTCAAATTCAATCTTATAAGTCTTATGAACATTAAAGCACTCTTACTTATAACAAGCGCTATTTTTATTTCAGCCTGCTCACCTTATATAGTGACTGCTAATCCAAATCACAGTGCTTCAAAATCTGATGAAAAAGCAGAGAAAATTAAAAATTTATTTAACGAAGCACACACTACGGGTGTTTTAGTTATCCAACAAGGCCAAACTCAACAAAGCTATGGTAATGATCTTGCTCGTGCTTCGACCGAGTATGTACCTGCTTCGACCTTCAAAATGCTTAATGCTTTGATCGGCCTTGAGCACCATAAGGCAACCACCACAGAAGTATTTAAGTGGGATGGTAAAAAAAGGTTATTCCCAGAATGGGAAAAGGACATGACCCTAGGCGATGCCATGAAAGCTTCCGCTATTCCAGTTTATCAAGATTTAGCTCGTCGTATTGGACTTGAGCTCATGTCTAAGGAAGTGAAGCGTGTTGGTTATGGCAATGCAGATATCGGTACCCAAGTCGATAATTTTTGGCTGGTGGGTCCTTTAAAAATTACTCCTCAGCAAGAGGCACAGTTTGCTTACAAGCTAGCTAATAAAACGCTTCCATTTAGCCAAAAAGTCCAAGATGAAGTGCAATCCATGCTATTCATAGAAGAAAAGAATGGAAACAAAATATACGCAAAAAGTGGTTGGGGATGGGATGTAAACCCACAAGTAGGCTGGTTAACTGGATGGGTTGTTCAGCCTCAAGGGAATATTGTAGCGTTCTCCCTTAACTTAGAAATGAAAAAAGGAATACCTAGCTCTGTTCGAAAAGAGATTACTTATAAAAGTTTAGAACAATTAGGTATTTTATAGAGTTAGTTTATAGCCCGGTTCACTTTTTACCATTATGATCTGGGCCATTGCTATTTTAAAACTGCTAATCTATCCATCCATTGGTTCAAATGGAGTATTCAAAATTAATTGGTAAAAAGCAGCGTCAAGCCATTGCCCAAATTTAAAGCCCACTTGTTTAAAAGTACCAGCGTGGGTAAAGCCCATTTTCTCATGAAGGCCTATACTGGCTTGATTTGTCGCATCAATACAACCAATGAGCACATGAAGTTGAGCGTGTTGAGCACGTTGAATTAACGCTTGCATTAAAACTTTACTTAGACCACAGCCACGATGTTCATGATGAATATAGATACTATGCTCAACCGTATATTTATAAGCTGGAAACGCTCTAAATGTTCCCCAACTAGCAAATCCTAATAACTTACCTAACTCATCTACTACCCCAATGACAGGGAAACCATTTTCTCTTTTTACCGAAAACCATGTTTTCATTGAATCAAGTGAACGGGGAACATAGTCGTATAATGCGGTAGAGTTAACAATCGCATCATTTAGAATTTCTAATATCGCTGCCGCATGCTCTGCTTCATTACAATCAATTAAACGGAAATTAGAATCGAGGGAATAGTTCATAAAGATTCCTTAAGAGCGGGCACCAGTTGATTAGAAACGACTAAAATATAACGAGCAACTTGAGCTGAATGATTACTGTATATGACAGGTTGATCTAATTGCATTGCCAAGCAATCCCCTTGACCTAATGCATAAGAAGTTTCACCTAATTGAATTTCAATTTTCCCTTCAACGACCCAAAGCTGCTGCTGTACCACTCTAGAGCTTTCATTAGTTTCATAAGTAATTCGAGAATGAGGCGGAAATTCAATTTCAACAATCTGAAAGGGTAATTTTAAGTTCGGAGGTGAAACTGTACGGCGTATATAGCCAGTTTCCGGATCTCGCCACTCAGCTTGTTCATTCCGACGAATAAGCGGTTGAGATGATGAATTACCCGCTTCATTCGTAAAAATTTGAGTTAAAGGTACTTCAAGACCATTCGCTAGTTTTTCAAGAACAACTGCCGTAGGGCTCGTTTCTCCTCTTTCAATTAAAGAAATAGCTGAACGGCTAACTTGGCAACGGGCAGCTAACACATCTAAAGTATATCCACGTGCTAAACGCAGCTCTCGTATTCGATGTGCAATCCTTATATTGATATCATCCATTAAAGAAGCTCAATTCCATCATTATAGATAAGTATTCCATTAAAATAGAATTACATCAAATGATTTCAAACTCTTCATTATGAATATATGGAAAATTGGGTGGACAATATAAATCTTTAGGATTAAAAACCGAAAAATAACCATTCATAGCAGCATTCTTTAAATTACTCATGCAGAACCGTTTTGGCTATGTAACAATACCCTCTAAACTATTTAAGTAAGTCTTCACATGCCATTGATTATTGGAATTGATCCAGGTTCACGCTTAACAGGTTACGGAATCATTGAAAAAGATGGTAGTAAACTACGTTTTGTTGATGCCGGTACAATCCGAACGGAAACTCAAGAGATGCCAGAGCGCTTGAAGCGTATTTTTGCTGGTGTTGAGCGAATTGTGAAATTTCATGGTCCTACTGAAGCTGCGGTCGAGCAAGTCTTTATGGCACAGAACCCCGACTCTGCCTTAAAACTTGGTCAAGCCCGTGGAGCTGCTATAGCCGCTTTAGTGAATTTAGATTTACAAGTTGCAGAATATACTGCGCGCCAGATTAAACAGTCTGTAGTGGGATATGGTGCTGCCGATAAAGAACAAGTACAAATGATGGTAATGCGTTTACTTAACCTGACCATTAAACCTCAAGCCGATGCAGCCGATGCTCTTGCTGCTGCAATTTGTCATGCCCATGCTTCAGGAAGTATGAGCAAACTAACCGTCTTGAATGCTTTAGGTGGTATGGCTCGTGGACGAAGTCGCTCTAGTAGCCGTAGACGCTAAAGTTTTATTGATTTACTACTTGAGTAATTGCTTGATTCATCTCATAAGCTTGTAAACCGCGCATGCCTTGTTTGGCAAGTTGGTCACCTGCCTGAGCATGGAGAGTTACGATCTCATGTAGGGTAACTGCTTTGTGGAATTGGGCTTTTAAGCTTGCAATCATGCCCGCCAACACATCTCCCATTCCACCAGTTCCCATACCTGCATTACCTTGCGTACAAATATACAAGTTATCTTCTAAAATTAAGCTGCCTGCTCCTTTAAGCACCCACTGGCCTGCATATTTTTGCTGCAACGCATAAATCGCAGCAATTCTGTCATTTTCAATTTGCCAAGTAGAACAACCAAGTAGTGTAGCGGCCTCCCCCGGATGAGGTGTTGCATAAATATGTAAACTCAATTTTTCAGGCTGCTTTGCGAGAAACCATAGGGCATCTGCATCTAAAACAACTTCTAAATGTGAAGTCTGATTTAAATAATTAAACCACTGTTGATAGATTTGGTGTGCCCAGTCATCACGACCTAACCCCATTCCAAAACATACTGCATCAACCTGAGATAAAATTTCTTTAATACCGTTTTCATCGAAATCATTAATATCACGAAGCATAATATTAGGAGCTCGCGACAAAATAGCCTGATGGTGGTTGCTATGACAAACCACTGTCACTTTGCCTGCACCCGCATGAAAAGCAGCTTCAGCAGCCATAATAACAGCCCCACCCATTTGCTCATGTCCACCTATCACCAAAACATGCCCATAACTTCCTTTATGTCCAAAAGCCAAACGTTTAGGAAGTTTGATATGTGTTGGCGTCAAGTAAGCAAGAGGTTTCAGCTCTTGGTCTATTGGTATTAAATTAATTAAATGAATTTGTCCTGCATATTCTTTGCCTTGGCCTGTAAATAATCCTGCTTTAAGCCCTAAAACAGTAAATGTATGATCAGCCCGTATTGCAAAAGATAAGGTAGAGCCAGTATTTGCTTTTAAACCACTTGGTATATCAATCGAAATTTTTAGCCCTGCTTGCCCATTAAATTGTTGAATAGCGTGTTGCCAATAACCGTTTAATTCACGGTTTAAACCAATCCCAAACAATGCATCAATATGACAATCAAATGTCCCGTTGATCTTAAAACCTTGGTGTATTTGAACATGATTTGCTTTAGCAAAATGGACAGCGTGGTGTAAATCAGCTGACTCGCCCAACTCAGCCGCAAATATTTCAACCTGAAACCCAGCTTGTTTGAGATAGCTTGCTATAAAATAGCCATCACCAGCGTTATTATCCTGTCCGCACCAAACAGCAATATTCTTAAAATTTTGTTTTTGAAAAAGTACAATGAGTTGTTGAGTGATTGACCAAGCTGCTTGTTGCATTAGGCCTAATGAGGAGTTTTGCGCAGCAAACCAACGTTGCTCCCATGCCTGGATATCTTGGCTATGGTAAACTACCGCCTGCATATTCTTATCCTCTTGCATTTTTCGGTTTATGACATCTTCCAACACATCACGCATTGCAGTGCAACAAATTGATCCACATGAATTAAAAGCATGGATCAAAGCTCAAGCATTAGACTTGGGTTTTGCTGATTGTGTCATTGCCAAACCAGATGCTCAAGAGCAAATGCCACGTTTTTTAGAATACCTTGAACGTGGTTATCATGCAGATATGACCTATTTAGAAGAAAATCTGGAAAAGCGAGCAGATCCAACTTTATTGGTGCCTGGAACAAAAAGTATTATTTGCGTACGTATGAATTATTTGGTGGAATCGCCAAAACCACGATATGTACCCTTCGAACCAAACTCTGCGATTATTGCCCGTTATGCTCGTGGTCGTGATTACCATAAGGTGATGCGTGGCAGATTAAAAACGTTAGCCACACGTATCCGTGAAAAAGTGGGAGATTTTGAATCTCGCCCTTTTGCAGACTCGGCACCTATTTTTGAGAAATCATTAGCTGAAAGTGCTGGGATGGGCTGGACAGGTAAACATACTTTACTCATTCATAAAAAGTCAGGTTCATTCTTTGTCTTAGGTGAACTATTTACATCACTTGACTTACCTTTTGATGAACCTGCTACTTCTCACTGCGGTTCTTGTAGTGCGTGTATTGATATTTGCCCGACACAAGCGATTGTCGAACCTTATATGTTAGATGCTAGACGCTGTATCGCTTATCTCACCATCGAATATAAAGGAATCATTGCAGAAGAATTACGTGCAGGCATTGGTAACCGGATATTTGGTTGTGATGACTGCCAATTAATTTGCCCGTGGAATAGTTTTGCTAAAACAACGTCTATTCCCGATTTCAATCCTAGACATGGTTTAGATAATATTAGTCTGCTTGATATTTGGCAGTGGGACGAAGCTACTTTTTTAGCCAATACAGAAGGCAGCCCAATACGACGTACAGGTTATCAATCCTTCAAACGTAATATCGCTATCGGTTTAGGGAACGCACCGTACTCAAAAGAAATTGTAGATCAGCTAAACAAAGGCAAAAGTTTACATGACGAAATCGTCAATGTGCATATTGATTGGGCAATTGAACAGCAACTTAATCAACTTTAGCTATCAAATTAAAAAAATGATGTTTTTTGCCCTATAGCTTTAATACGAATTCTGTATGATTATGTATAGTGAATTAATGCCATCATCATGGATATGACAATGACTCTACGTAATGATTGGACTCGTGAAGAAATCCAAGCTCTATATGAACAACCTTTTTTGGATTTAGTTTTTAAGGCTCAACAAGTACACCGTGAGCACTTCACTGCCAATACAATTCAGGTCAGCACCCTTTTATCTATTAAAACGGGTAAATGTCCTGAAGATTGCAAATATTGCTCTCAATCTGCACATTACGATTCAAAATTAGAAGCAGAAAAACGTATTGCTGTTGAAAAAGTAATTAGCGAAGCAAAAGCTGCAAAAGATTCAGGTTCATCTCGCTTTTGTATGGGTGCTGCTTGGCGTAACCCTCATGAGCGCGATATGCCTTATGTTTTAGAAATGGTACGTGAAGTTAAAGCACTAGGTATGGAAACCTGTATGACTTTAGGTATGCTTAATCAATCACAAGCAGAACGCCTAAAAGATGCTGGTTTAGACTATTACAACCATAACCTTGATACATCTCGCGAGTATTATTCCCACATCATCAGCACACGTACTTTTGATGATCGTTTGAATACTTTAGATTATGTCCGTCAAGCTGGTATGAAAGTATGTAGTGGCGGTATTGTTGGTTTAGGTGAAAGCCGTGAAGATCGCATTGGTTTGTTACATGAATTAGCAACCTTGCCTATTCATCCAGAATCTGTACCAATTAACATGCTTGTTCCAATTGAAGGTACACCATTAGCTGATGTTGAAAAACTAGATGTTATTGAATGGATTCGTACTATTGCGGTAGCACGTATCATTATGCCGCATAGTTATATTCGTTTATCTGCTGGTCGTGAATCTTTAAGTGACTCAGATCAAGCTTTAGCATTTATGGCGGGTGCAAACTCTCTGTTCTCTGGTGATAAATTACTTACGACGCCAAATACAGGTGAAGGTAAAGACCAAGCGTTATTTAATAAATTAGGGTTAACAGCTGAAAAGCCAAAACCAACTGTTTCTGAATTATCAGTAGATGCGATGAGTGCTTAACCTCATCAAAATTGAAAAGCCCTGATCATTCAGGGCTTTTTTCATTTATACAGAAGTGACTAATATGCCATAAGTAGCATTCAGAAAGGTTCCAACTCGAATAATATCTCTACCTGCCGCATGTGTAACCGATAATTCTTGGCTCAATACATCAAAGTGAAAAGATTCAAAAACATCTTGATGGTGTAAGAGCCAAGTCACTGTATCTGCTATATTATCATCTGCAATATAAGTTAAGGCTTTAAAGTCTTTACTCATAAATAACTCTTAAAAATAAATTTTATGAATTCTATATGAGTTCATTCTACCTTAAAAGAAAATCTAAGCAGCCTTCGGATTCACTAATGAACGCCCCGACAATAAGCTTGTTAACGCTTTAGGTGAAAACTCTAAAGAAAGTACATGATTCTTTAAATTGATTGAGTGGCTACTAATCAATGGTAAAAGGCCCTCTTCTGTTTCTAAAACATACTCATCCGCAATGTTTAGAATACCTTCTAGATTTGTTGTGCTAGAGGCTAGATCGTGGCTAAAGACATCATAAATTGTTTGTAAATTAAACGTCGTGTTCTGTTCAGTAGGATGTTTGAGTAAATAGTCTTTTAAAAACAAGACTAATTTATGAGCAAAGAAAAAATAATTCGGTTTATACGTGTATTTCATGTTGTTCATGGAACCAAACTCCAGATGATCTTTTATTGAATTACAACTAAAACACTAGGAATTAAACCTTAAAATTTTCTTAAAAAAATAAATATATTTACACGATATATAAAAATTAATTTTAATAATGAAAATCAACTAGTTAATTTATCCAAAAATATATAATTTATATAAAATTACAATAAAAAAATCAATTCTTAAAATTTAAAAAACTTAAATGAAAATTATTATCAAATTAATTTAAATAAAATAATTTCATGATATTTTACCATATGGTATAAATTAAAATAAAAACCGCATTTATCAATAAAAAACAACCAATCAAAATACATAAAAATATAATGTTATTCTTGTTTTTTACTTGAAAGGTGCTATATTTCCACCGCATTACTTGATCAGAATAAAAGCACTGAAGAGTAATAAAGCGATATTTATTGAATATTCTGGGGATTTTATGAAAAAATTTATTTTTATTGCGGCTAGTTCTCTTTTTAATATTGCAGCAGCACAAGCAGCTGATGGTACGATCACTATTAATGGTTTAGTAACTGATAATACGTGTACGATTGATACTGGTGATAAAAATCTCACTGTAAATTTACCAACAGTATCATCTCAATCTTTGAAAAATGCGGGCGATGTTGCTGGTCGTACACCTTTTCAAATCAATTTAACGAATTGTGCTTCAGTTGGTAAAGTCGCGACTTATTTTGAACCAGGCGCAACAGTTGATTTTAATACTGGTCGACTATTGAACCAAGCTACCTCTGGTGCAGCTGCCAATGTCAACATCCAATTATTGGGTAGCAACAATGCAGTAATTCCTGTAATTGCGAAAGGCGCTTCTGGTGCACAAGATAACTCACAATGGGTAAATGTTTCTGCTGGGGGGAATGCCGATCTTAATTATTATGCTGAATATTATGCAACTGGAGCATCTACAGCGGGTACTGTAACGTCACAAGTGAAATACACAATTATTTATCAATAAATTAAAACCAGCTTCTATTTTTAAATAGAAGCTATATCTCATCTATTATTTATTATTGAGAATATGACTCATGCTTTTTCGTGGTCGTAAATTTTTTTGGGGAATGACTTGTCTTCAAGCATTAATTGCTACTACAGGGCATGCCGAAATAGTACTTCATGGTACACGTGTAATCTATCCATCAGATGCTCGAGAAGTAAACTTACAACTCAGCAATAACGGTACAGCACCTTCCTTGGTTCAAGCTTGGATTGATGATGGAAACGCTAAATCAACTCCCGATGAAGCGAATGTCCCTTTTATCATTACACCACCTATTTCAAGAGTAGAACCCTCTAAAGGGCAAACTTTACGAATTACTGCACTACCTAATGCTTCTCAATTAAACCAAAATAAAGAAAGTGTATTTTGGCTTAATGTATTAGATATACCACCAAGGCCGGAAGGTAAAAAACAAGAAAATAATGAAGTATTAACCAATAATTTTCTTCAATTAGCGATACGTTCACGAATTAAGTTCTTTTATCGACCAGTAAGTCTAGAAGAAAATATTAATACATTAAGTGAAAAAATTCAGTGGGTAAAAAATGGTGAAAACTTGCTTATTAAAAACCCTACTCCCTTTTACATTACAATAAGCTCAGTTTTTCAAGAAATAAATCATCAAAAAACAGATTTATTAAAACAGGGTTTAATGCTTTCTCCTTTTTCAGAAGATCAAATAAAACTTAAAAATAGCAATATAACAAATATGAGCTTTGTTTATATAAATGATTATGGTGGAAGAATTGAACAAGTAATAAGGTTCTAAGCTTACCTACTTTTTAATTTAAACACCTACTCATGAACAGGCATAAAGACGATGTCAGAATGGTTCATATCCAGTATATGCTTTAAAAAGCGCACTACATATTATTTAGTATTGAGTCTCGCAATTAATATCCCCTTAACTATATATGCATCAGACAATATAAATAGGGAAAATATTTTAAAAGCTGACTTTGATACTAATTTTTTAGTGGGAAATGCACAGAAAATTGATATTGGTCGATTTAAGTACGGCAATCCTATTTTACCGGGTGAATATAGTCTTGACGTCTATATTAATGGGCAGTGGTTAGGAAAACGAAAGTTTGTTTTTAAAAGTACTCGTTCGAATGAGAATGCAAAGACCTGTTTTACCCCAGATATGCTTTTAGAATATGGAGTTAAACCAGAAATTTTTCATCATGAAGTAAGTAGTACCTTTACCTGTAATGACTTAGACAAGTGGGTTAACGATGCTTTTTATCAATTTGATACTTCTCGTCTGAGACTTGATATTTCAATACCGCAAGTAGCTTTACAAAAGAATGCTCAAGGGTATGTCGACCCACGTTTATGGGACCGTGGTATAAATGCAGCTTTTTTTGCATACAATGCTTCTGCCTATCGTATTGTAAATAATAACCATGAAACAAATCATGCGTTTATGGGTACAAATGTTGGTCTAAATCTCTATGATTGGCAATTACGCCATACTGGGCAGTGGAAATGGCAAGATCATAATGAAATACAAGAAAAGGTTTCTTCCTACACATCAAATAATACATATGCCCAAAAGGCTTTTCCCAAGCTCAATAGTGTTGTTACTTTAGGTGATTATTTTACCAATAATAATTTTTTTGATGCCCTACCTTATCGTGGGATTAACATATCAAGTGATGACCGCATGCTTCCTAACAGTATGCTCGGATATGCTCCCCAAATTCGAGGTTATGCCAAAACCAATGCAAAAGTAGAGGTGCGTCAGCAAGGAAATTTAATTTATCAAACGACTGTTACACCCGGAAGTTTTGAAATTAATGACCTTTATCCCACAGGCTTCGGTGGCGAATTACAAGTCTCTATATATGAAACAAATGGAGAAATCCAAAAGTTTTCTATTCCTTATGCTTCTGTCATTGAGATGCTAAGACCTAAAATGAGCCGATATTCTTTTACTTTGGGACATTTTAGAGATGCCAATATCAATCTAAAACCATGGCTAGTGCAAGGTAAATATCAAAGAGGTATTAATAACTATTTAACAAGCTATACAGGCTTTCAGGCAACTGAAAACTACCAGTCTTTTTTAATAGGTAGCGCATTTGCAACCCCAATCGGTGCAATTTCATTTGATGCAACTCAGTCGTCAGCTGAGTTCGAACAAAAGCCCACCCTTAAAGGGCGAAGTTATCGTTTAAGTTATAACCGACTATTTACTTCAACCAACACCAATTTAACTTTAGCTACGTATAAATATTCCACAGAAAATTATTTGAAATTACGCGATTCAATTTTAATTCGAGACTTGCAACAACAAGATATTGATAGCTTTTCCGTGGGGAAACAAAAAAGTGAATTTCAGATCACATTAAACCAAGGCCTTCCAAATCAATGGGGTAATTTTTATTTAGTAGGCTCGTGGATTAATTATTGGAACCAGCCTAATCGTAATCAACAATTCCAATTTGGATATAGCAATCAATTTAAAGATCTGACTTACAGTATTTCTGCAATTACTCATGAGCTTGACCAAGAAAATCAAAATTCTGGTCATGAAACTCAATATTTGTTGTCTTTATCTTTTCCACTTCAATTTAAAAAAAATACCGTTAATTTTAATAGTTCTATTTCAGAAGATAGCCGAACTTTAGGAATGAGTGGTTATATCGGAAACCGCTTTGATTATGGCTCATCAATTTCATATCAAGATCAAGGACAGACAAGCCTAAATATTAATGGCACCTACCGTACTAACTATACAACTATAGGCGCTTCTTTTGGTCAGTCCGATACATACCAACAAGAAATGATCAATTTAAATGGAAGCTTGGTCGCTCACTCACAAGGTATTTTATTTGGCCCAGACCAAGTACAGACCATGGTATTGGTATATGCGCCTCAAGCAACTGGTGCTCGAGTCGGCAATACCTCTGGTCTAAGCATTAATAAACAAGGTTATGCTGTCATTCCTTATGTAACCCCCTATCGCTTAAATGACATTAGCCTTGACCCTCAAGGGATGCCATCAACTGTTGAACTTACGGAAACAAGTCATCGTATTGCCCCGTATGCAGGATCAATCACTAAAGTTAACTTTTCAACAAAAACGGGATATGCAGTTTTTATTAGCACCCAAACACCTAATGGCGGCCATTTGCCATTTGCAGCACAAGTTTTTAATCAAAACAATGAAATAGTCGGAATGGTAGCCCAAGGTAGCCGGATTTATTTACGTACTCCCCTAACTCAAGATCATCTTTATGTGAAATGGGGACAAAGTAATAGTGAAGAATGTCAACTTGATTATGACATTCAATCAAAAATCTTACAGGAAAAACAATTAATTATTATGACAGAGGCAGTCTGCAAATGAAAAAAATGCTTATAAAGAGCGGTTTACTCATTACTAGTTTTTTTATTTATAACCAAACCTATGCCAACTGTACTTTAAGCAAGGGCTTTACCACAGTCGATATTCCAATGACGATTGGGACTATTGTAGTACGCCCGACCGATCCAATCGGAACAGTTCTCCAAAAGAATACTTTTACTATTTCACCCAATAATTCGACTGCAACTTGCAACCGTGCCAATGACCAAATTACAGCGGCACTTCCATTAAACTATCCTGTTAGCTCGATTGGAAATAATGTGTATGCAACCAATATTCCGGGTATAGGTATTCGACTTTATAGAGAGGCATTCGACTCTACAGATTTTTCTGGATATTACCCTTATAAACGCAGCTTGACTCCTAATACAACATATACGCTTTCACCAGGATATTTTGTCATGGAAGTGATTAAAACTGCTGCAACTACAGGTTCAGGTGCATTAGTTGCTGGTCGTTACAGTACCTATTATGTAACAGGACAACAAAATCGTCCTTTCTTAACAACTACAGTATTGAGCAGCTCCCCTATTCTTATTGCATCATCTTCTTGTGAAATTCAAAACGGTATAGATACGGTTGTTCAGCTTCCCACTGTGATGAAGTCAGGTTTTAGAGCCATTGGATCAACTCAAGGTGAGAAAAACTTTAATTTATCGATTCTTTGTAATGGTGGGGAAAATAACTCGGGTGTACCAACGAGTAATACACTGAGTTTAAGCTTTGACTACAATTCTGATACTTCAAATAGTCAGGTTATTAATAACAGTGCTGCTGACTCAACTAAAGCGAACGGAGTTGGTGTGGAATTGTTATGGAATATGAATGGCGCGAACAATCCTATTCGAAAAGGAAACAAACTAGATATTGGTACAGTAAGTTCTAACCAGACAGTACAGTACGATATTCCTTTAACGGCGCGTTATTATCAAACTGCTTCGAATGTAACAGCTGGTGAAGTCAAAGCTAATGCAACGGTAACGATCCAATATGATTAGTATTTCTTCTAAACACTAGATCTTAGTAGTAAGTAGTAGGCTTTATAGAATGAATAATTTTTAATTAATACTAAAAAAGTCAAATGATCACACACATTATTTTTTAAATTTTACTAATAAATAAATTAAAAAAATGCTCATAAGCGAAAAAAGCTAATGAGCATTAGTGATAACCACTTAACCTGAAATACAAATTGTGGGAAATAGATCACAATTTGCATGACTATAATTTCAAAATTTAGCTTAAATATCAAGTCTTTTTTTTAACAAAAGTTTGATAAATTTATTTAACCCCTTAATTTTAAATGAAAATAAGTTAAAAATAAAGTTTGCGATTTTCATTTTACAGGCTTTCTAAAGAATTATCATTCTATTAATTCAAAAAACATAAATTTTATATATACGAATGTATAGTAAAATTAAAAAGTGCTCAAATAGGAGGGTTTAGTTAAAAGTAAATATTATGTAATTCGATAAATTATAAAGCTTTACATAACCTATAAGAAAAAAAACAAACACATATCTGGAAATATTTTTCAATTACAGCCTAACTTCAAGTTTTTATTACAAAACCACATGCTCATTATTTGGAAAATATTTTGTATTTTATTATTAAGTTTAGGGGCTTTCGGAGTTGGTTTAGGTATTAGTTATTTAGATTTTTTCTTATTTTTTATTGGCTTACTTTTTTTGCTGTGTTTTTTTCTAGCCTTGAAGCAAGCAAGAGAAGATGCAGGAAGTTTTCCTGATGAATAAAAATTAATTAAGCTAATTGAAGTCAAGGCTTAAGCAATATTAAACACGAAAAGATTCAAAACAATCTAAAAGAAAATCCATCACTACCCTTACTGCAGGACTACTCCGCAGATCTTCATGAATTACTAACCAAATTTCAGCACTCATTGGGTCATCATCAGGTAATTTTACTAAATGACCTTGCTGGCCTAAAAAATCAGGTAGTACAGCTAAACCAACTGCTCCACAAGTAGCCCGCCATTGAAGCTCAGGATGATTCGTAACCATAACAGGCTCTTTATAATTTAACCGTTGTTTTAGCTTTTGCTGTTTTTGTCCTTGAACTCCACCAACTTCAACACTAATCCACCCATAGTTTTCTTCTTGTATAGCATCCAAATATTCTTGGGCTGCATATATGCCAAAAGGAACTTCACCAGCTTTACGCGCAATTAGATAATCATCTTTAGGGCGTCCAAAGCGAACTGCGATATCTGCTTCGCGATGCTGTAAGGAGGCATAATGAACATCACCGAGTATTCTCAATTGTAGCTCAGGATATTGACGATAAAACTTACCAAGATGAGGCATTACCAAATGTGCAGCCGTAGCTGGCGGTAGACTTACCGAAACTACTCCACTAATTTCCTGTTGTCCTGCCTGAGCCAGACGTTCAATAGAAAATGTTTCTTCCATCATACGTGTCACGATTTTGGCCAGACGCTCCCCCTCTGAAGTTAAAATATAAGTACGAGGTCTACGGTCCACTAATTTTAGTTTTAAATTATCTTCTAACTGGGCAATTCTTCTTGCAACAGTAGCATGGTCAACACCTAACTTTCTTGCAGCAGCTGAAAGTGTCTTCTCTTCAGAAAAAACTGAAAAGTAATGTAAATTTTCCCAATCAATCATTGTGCAAATTTTCACATCAGAGATGAATTAATATGGAATTGTACACCTTTATGTGATTACTCAGAATAAAGACATTCTTTTTCGGAGCCCAATCATGAATAAATCAATGGTGTATGCCTATACTGGTGTTGTAATCACAATGCTGTTTTGGGGCTCGGCATTTAATGCAATGTCTTATGTGATTCAATATATGCCACCTCTTTCAGCAGCAGCTGAACGTTTTACAATTGCAAGCCTTGGTCTATTTATTCTTTTTGCAGCTATAGGAAAGCTACGTTGGGCCGCATTACGGCAAAATTTAGCTATCTATCTTATTATTGGAATTATAGGTATTGCCGGTTTTAACCTAGGCTGTTTCTATGGTTTACAAACCACCTCAGCAGTCAATGGCGCTTTAATCATGGCCACAACACCTTTAATTACTTTATTGTTAACAATTTTACTTGATGGAGAAAAACTAACACTTAATAAGTCTATTGGTGTTGTATTTGGCTTAAGTGGTGTACTTTTTGTTATTAGTCATGGCCATATTTCAACGCTACTACATTTAAAAATAGCAATCGGTGACTTATTCATCTTACTAGGTGGTGTCAGTTTTTGTTTAGCGAATGTGCTATCACGCCGTTATGTAAAAAATGCTACACCTTTAGAGACCACAACCTTTTCCATGATGTTCGGTGCTTTGACTTTAATCATATTAAGTGTAATTTTTGAGCACCCTTCTCAAGCAATTGCTATGGCGCCTATCACTGCACACTTAGCTATGGGATACGTCATTATTTGTTCTACCATGATTGCTTATTTATTTTGGTTTAATGGTATTCAAAAACTAGGTGCAGGCCGAGCATCAATCTTTTTTAACTTTGTTCCGGTTTTTAGTATGTTAGTTGCCTTGTTAGCTGGTCAATCACTTAATATCTGGCAACTTATAGGCACAGCTTTAGTCATGCTTGGCGTGATGAGTAGTGGAGGATTTATTCAGATTAAACGTCCTGCACTTATAGCTAAGCCTTGCACAAAGTAATGATCACACAAATTCATCTTAATTATTGCGTTGTAACAAAGAATGTATGTTTCTTTAAAACTTAACAAATGGTTGCCATATATAGTTTTAAAACACAACAAGGAGAATTAAGATGAATTTGGATTTTACAACTATCGAAAAACAGGCCAAATTGCTAAAAGAAGAGCAAGAGAAACTAGAACAGCAAGATCATGATTTTCAGTTAGCTTTAGACAAGCATAGAGAATCATTAAAAAATTTATTTAAAGAACTTTTTCATGATCGAGAAATTAAAACAGAAAATGGAGGACAGTTTTGTGTAGTATTTGGTGATTTTAAAATATCTCTACTCATTGAAACAGCCAAATTCGAGAATGGTGTTCCTGTTAAATTAAATTCCGTTAATCCTATTATTGTTAAATTTAAAAAGGATAAGCCCGTTGCAAAAGCCCAATTTTCTGATGCAACCCAATATCTTGATAGTGGTTTTGAAACACCCCACTATCAGTACTATTACAAACACGCTGATAAAACACAATTAGTTCAATTTTCGGAGTTACCTGTATTTTTTCAAGCAATCCTTGATGCAGAAGTCTGATTATCTGCCCTCTATGGAGGGCTTTTTTATAAACTGAATTTACGGATCAAACAGACTCATCTTTATAAAAATAGTCATAACATCAGTTTCGTTTTCTCAACTCGTTTTAATTTACAAACAAAAAAATTTTAAGGTATCGGCTCAAAAAACCATTTGCTTCTTTCTCAAATAACTTGTATATACATGTTTGTATTTGTTTATACATAAATGGATCTAATAATAGAAAAGCTCTTAAAGGATAAGGAGAGTGTTATGGACTCATCAGCTGGGAAATCGAAAAGCGGATTTGTTGAAAACCGAAGTATTGACTTTATTCCTGAAAATGAAAGGCATGGCAGTATATTTGCCCAATTTACGCTTTGGTTCGGGGCCAATTTACAGATTACAGCTATTGTTACAGGTGCATTAGCCGTCGTATTAGGTGGTGATGTATTTTGGTCAATCATTGGCCTCTTTATTGGACAATGCTTTGGTGCTGCCGTCATGGCTTTACACGCAGCTCAAGGTCCAAAACTCGGCCTCCCACAAATGATTTCGAGTCGAGTCCAATTTGGGGTATATGGTGCCTGTATCCCCATCATTCTTGTTTGTCTTATGTATATTGGCTTTACGGCCACTGGTGAGGTACTCGCTGGTAAAGCAATTGCTCATCTAGCACAGATGAGTAATACAACAGGTATTTTAATCTATGCTTGTTTTATTATTATATTTGCGACAATTGGCTATCGTTTAATTCATTGGGTAGGCAAAGTTGCAAGTGTTATTGGTTTAATTGCTTTTGTTATTATTTTAACTCAAATTTTAGCTCTCTCTAATATTTCAGAATTGCTTGCTGTACGGCATTTTAGCTGGTCATCATTTTTATTAGCAGTTTCTCTTTCTGCTTCTTGGCAAATTTCATTTGGACCTTATGTAGCAGATTATTCTCGTTATCTTCCTACAAAAACATCTTCAACACGCGTATTTTGGGCAGTTGGGCTTGGGTCTTTAATAGGCTCCCAAATTTCAATGATGCTCGGTGTATTTATTGCTCAAGTCTCGAATGGTGGTTTTGTTGGCAATGAAGTTCAGTACGTTGTAGGCATGAATCCAATCGCTCTTGTGATTACTTTTTTATATTTTAGTATTGCGTTCGGAAAGGTCACTTTATCTACACTTAATGCTTATGGCAGTTTTATGTGTATTGCGACCATTTGGAACAGTTTTAAGCCAAGTGCTCAAATTTCAAAATTAACGCGACTTACAATTGTTCTTGCAATGGTAATTATCTCAACATTTATTGCAGTTGTAGGTGAACATACTTTTTTAAGCGCATTCAAATCTTTTATTTTGTTTCTTCTTACATTTTTCATTCCTTGGAGTGCAATTAATTTAGTTGATTACTATTTTATTTCTAAAGAAGAATGTGATGTAGATGCTTTATATAACCCAAATGGTAAATATGGCCGCTGGAACACAATCGGGATCGCTTGTTATTGTATTGGTATCTTACTTCAGTTGCCCTTTATTGATAGTAAATTCTATAAAGGACAAATTGCCGAAATGTTGGGTGGAGTCGATTTATCCTGGTTAGTGGGATTGTTATCCACTGCAGTTTTATATTATGTACTTGCCAAAAGAGCTCAAATAAAAATTTCAAAAGCTCTTCAACTTGAACGAGTAAAATAATGTTAAGACGAGATATCAAAGTCTAAAATAATACTTTGATATCTCATTAATATTTTTCTACTGTTGAGCAGTACTTGGTTGTGCAGAGGCAGGCAATCCAAATAACTTATCGAATGTCCAATTAAATATGAATGTATAAATTGGAATGATAATAATAAATGCAACATCTAACCAAAATGCAGCAACAAGAGAAATATTCATCCACCACGCAATAAGCGGAATTAAGAATATTACTAAAGTAATTTGAAATCCGATCGCATGCGCAATTCTTCGTTTAACCGTACGCGACTTACTTTCTTGGCGAGCCTCCCATTTTTCATAAAGAATGTTATAGATAAAGTTCCACGTTACCGCAATAGTAGTAATCATCACTGAAAGTGGCCCAGTGTGCTCTACACTATCTCCGGCCAAAAGAGCCAAACCTACTGATGAAATCACCATTCCAATAATTTCATATGAAGAAACATAAACAATACGACGTTTTAAACCTTGCATAATCTTTCAACTTTTATCACTTCTTTTTATTTTAGTTTCAGTTAAAATCACATATAAAGTTAACAGCTTTCAGTTCTACTGATATCAAAATGAATTTTAATAGTGAAAATATCGAACTTTTCTTAACCGTATTAGATACTGGATCTTTCTCGGCCGCGGCACGAAAGTTAAATCGAGTGCCATCAGCAGTGAGTATGGCAATTGCCAATATTGAAGCAGAACTTGGTTATCACTTATTTGAACGTACACACCGCAAAGTTATTCCTACCGCGGCGGCTTTAGCATTGGAACCTCAAGCCCGTATTATTGCTGAACAGCTTAGGCTATTAGCTACGCATGCTTATGAACTTTCACTTGGTCTTGAAAGTAAATTAAAAATAGGTGTGGTTTCAGATGCGAATACTGAATTACTTTTTAAAGCCATAAAGCAACTAGCAGAGAAGTTTCCTCTTCTTAACCTAGAAATTATTACAGCTCCTCAAGATGATATTCTAAATTTACTTTATACAGAAAATATTAGCCTTTGCCTTGCAGGTTCAAACCTCAATATAAAAATGCGTGAAAGCTTACAATTAGTAATGACAGAAACAGTTGTTGCTACTATCTCTGCTCATCATCCGTTTTTAAAAGAACAGAATAAGTTAAACACGATTGAAGAGTTAATTAATATTCGGCAAATTGTGGTCGCGAGTAGTGAGCTGGATATGGAAGACTCACGTTCAATCATTGGAGCAATGTACTGGAAAACGAATAGCTTACAAACAGCAATTAATATGGTCGAAGCTGGCTTAGGATGGGGAAATTTTCCCTTATCTTTGGTAAAAGAAAAGATTGAACAAGGCCACTTAGTTCAATTAGATTTTAAAAATACGAAAAATCATTTGCCTTTATCTATTTATCTTATTTGGCTTCAAGATAAACCGTTATCGAAAGCAGCCAGAGAGCTTGTCCAGATTGTTCAAGCAAACTTATCTCAAAATTATCATTAAAAAACCGCCATTTAGACGGTTTTTTTAGGAGCTATTTAGATTTATTAGACTCTATAACTTTTTCATCATAATGCTTATAACAATAGCCAAACATTGCGCCTGCACTGAAGAAAAACATTGCTTTAAACATGATGACACTCCTATGCCTTATTGATTGAAAGTTAAACTTAGCATTTAGCCATGTTTCACTTTGAGTACTATTTAAATCAGTTTTGTTCATAATGAAAAATTACGTGACAATCTTTTTCAATTTATTAAAAACACTTATTTTATTGATTTTATTATATTAATTTTCATAAAAACGAGAACTCTATGATTAAATTAAAGAAAGCAAAAAGCCTATTCATGATGAATAGGCTTCTTACTGTATTTCAGGACTAAGCAATAATAATAATTATCAAAAATACTCTACTACTGTATAAATTCCAAGTGTTTTAGTCAAGTATAAAATTGATCAATTACAAAAGGTTGTAGAAAATGAGAAACAATCTTCATTCTAGGTTTTATCCATAAAACTTACTTTAAATTTATACTATTTTTGACCCTGTACGGCTTCTATTTCTAGCTTTGAAAGTACAAAATTTTATAGATTAATATTGATAGATTTAATAAGTTCATCTCGATAGGGACCAAGAATAATTTGCTCAACCTTGTTCATTCTATTACGCATATCCTGAGCATGAGCAATATTCTTAACGTCTAGCTTTTCTTCATACTGATCTGTTCTTTTGCTAGCTAATGGTTTATTAGTTAAATGATTTAACACAAAATAAAATGTTCTACGTAGATCTTGAAAAGTAAAAGAAAGATTACATTGCTCATTAATTTTTTTTCTAAATTTCGAAATATTAATAATATGACCAGATTCAGATTTTACAGATGGAAAAACCCACTCTCCTTTATTTTGTATTCTTCGTTTTTTCATCAGATGCCAAAGAAAGTTTCCCATATAAATTTTATAGTACACATTATTATATGGATTTATAAAAGAAAGAGTTCCTTCCTCTAAATCTATATTTTTCCAATGTAAAGATTCACACTCATTCCTAAAAAGCCCTGTTAATATAAGTGTTAATAAAAAATCCTTATTTGTTTCATTTTCCTGTCCCCTACCTTTATATTCAATAATTGCTTGCACCCACTTGGTTAGATTATCCACATCGATATAGTTTCTTCGAGGTGGAATTTCTTCCCAGAGCTGTTTCTTCTTTAACAAATTAACCGGGTTTATCCTTGGTATAATTACTTCACAATTTTTATTTTGATAATACATAATTGAAAAACGATAGACCGCTCTAAGTAAACGCATAGATAAATTAGCTTTTGCATAACTATACTGAGATAGCTGAATATACTTTTCTTCAATCCTCTGTTCAGTAATATCAATCAGTTTAAGTTCACTTAAGTCTATTAAATATTTTTCTATAACTTCTCTATAGTCGGCTAATGTCCTTTCTTTTAACTCGTGGTGATTTATATATACTTGGAAAGCTTCTTTGAGATAAGGCTGATCAATTTTCTCATTTAAACTATTTTTTAATATTTTATTATTTTTAATGCTTAAAGGGTTTGAGTCAGTTAACTCTTTTAACTTCTGCTGTGCAAGTATACGGGCGTCTTCAACAGTAATTTTTTCATAATCCCCTAATTTACAACGAATTGATTTTCCCTTTACTTTCTTCTCCACAATGTAAGTTTTATAAGAGTTATTTACACGAATAGCAAAGCCAATAATCTCACTGTCACGATAAATAGCCGGTGTGAGTTCAAGTTGATCGATAAATGACTTAGTTAGCTTTACTCGTGAAGTGCTCATAAGCTAGAATCCCTATCGCTTGTGATAATTAACAATATAGCAAAATATTTTTCAGGTCTACTGCTGCTACTTTTGAAAAATACTTGTGTTTAATAAAAAAATTGATTAGTATTGCAGGCACTGAAAAGCCTTGAGATTAAAAGCTTTTCTGATTATAGGGCCTATAGCTCAGTCGGTTAGAGCAGCGGACTCATAATCCGTTGGTCCACAGTTCGAGTCTGTGTGGGCCCACCAAATACAAACCCCAAAAACTTTAAGTTTTTGGGGTTTTTTAACTTTAGATATTTTTAAAATATAGCCAAATATCACTTCATTATTCAAAAATTGTTCAATTAAACGTTAAAAGTCTTTTCCAATTTCCATATTGTTGAGCTTTCTTTTTCAACCTTTGGGACTGTTATATATGTTTGAGTTGATTATTTGACCTGATCTTAAGCTAAATTTTGTTTCAAGATTGATTTCGAGTTTTCCATTTGAACATCCCAAAACTTTTCCCATAAATCACA
This sequence comes from Acinetobacter sp. FDAARGOS_558, assembly GCF_003937785.1. Lineage (NCBI taxonomy): Bacteria > Pseudomonadati > Pseudomonadota > Gammaproteobacteria > Moraxellales > Moraxellaceae > Acinetobacter > Acinetobacter sp. FDAARGOS_558. Next base: position 4,103,846 of record NZ_RKJH01000001.1, on the reverse strand, counting down.
GTATTCGAGGCATAGGTTTTCTAAATAAGTGTAGTCTTCTTCTGTACAAGCTTGCATTAAAATAAACCATAGATCTTCTTCATGATCGTCATCTGCTGCCTCAGCAGTTTCATCTTCAGATACTCCATGCACATGGTAATAGCCACCACCCTCGACCGCTATACCTACAGCACTGGTTGCTTTTCGTAAAGGTGGACTGTACAAAATAACTTCTTCTTCAGCTACAGCTAATAAAGCAGAAACGGCTTTATAGTCTTTATAGGAATTTTCTAGAAACTCTCTCACCTGATGTGCAATTTCAGTTGGTTGATAACTCTGGCGCTCTTCCTCCGTTACTTCAAAATCATCAAGGACATCTTCAAATAAAGGATAATGTGCATATTCTGGGTTACCTTGATAATAACCGTCTTTGTCGGTCCCAGGCCGAAACCCAAACTCATCAAATATGTTAAGACTCAAAAGACAGCGCGGAAACATCTTTGCACCTGCATGCAACCTAGGTTCTAACTGCTTTGTCTGGTATTGAGCCATTAATAAAGCATCTGTAAAAGTTTGTACGATTGCATGGCGATACTCTAAATGAATACGCTTTAAGTTTTCTTTATTAATTTCACCGTTATTTAAAGTTTCTATTGCAGGATGATGAGATACTGGATGTTTCGCGATCTTGGCTCTTAATTGATTTAAAAAATTAAGATTTTTGTCCCAAAGTTCAGCTGAAATGCTTTGTTTCATCCCTGCAAGTGCTTTTTTCCTAGGATTATTAAAGTCCTCAAATTTTTTAGGCATAATCCACTCTCATTAAACTTATTAATTTTTTAAATTTCCGTATTCTGTTTTTAAAACAAATAGTTAAGTTAAAAATAAGACTCTTTTGTTGAAAATTCATATTAGAATTAAAATTCTATTAAATCAAATAGAATATTTAAAAAATTTAAAAATAATCTTGAGTAGCTTTTATAATATTCGCTTGAATAAAATTATGTTTTTGATTATGATTAATTTGATTAAAATTTTAAAATCTATATCAAGTAATAATTAGTTTCAATTATATGGAAATGTAATGTCAAAAAAAGAAGATATTATAAATACTGCTTTAGAACTTTTTAACCAAATTGGTTACAACGCTACAGGAGTAGACAAAATTATTGCTGAATCAAATGTAGCCAAGATGACTTTCTACAAATATTTTCCTTCTAAAGAAAGTTTAATCATGGAGTGCCTACATCATCGAAATATTAATATACAAAATTCAATTTATGAAAAATTAAGCTTACATCCAGATGTGAGTCCAATTGAGAAAATACATCTAATTTTTAATTGGTATATTGACTGGATTAATAGTGAGAATTTTAATGGTTGCCTATTCAAAAAGGCTTTTATTGAAGTGTCTAAACAATACACCTCAATTCGTGAACCATTTCAAGAATATACAAACTGGCTTATAAATTTATTAAATAGTTTATTAGTAGAGCTAGATATTAAAGACCCTACTCCACTTACTCATATCATCATTTCAATTATTGATGGTATTATTATTGATGGGACAATTGATAAAGATCTGATTGATCCCTCTAAGAAATGGCAATATATTGAATACTTGATTAAAACTGAAAATCCTTAATACTTCTAATATATACAATAATATTTTAAAAATTCAATTATATATTTTTCTATTATAAAATTAGAATATAATATTCAAAAATATTTTTAAATTAAAATAAATAAAATTTGTTTGGAAGATAATTTTCTACCTTTTTAGACAAACTCATATTAGAATTCTGCAACCTTATTGTCTCCCACATCTCTATGAAAAAGTTTTTAGGCAATTCTATCTTCAAAGCAGTTGGTTGGACCTATGATGCAGATCCTACAATTCTTGAGAAAAAACAAGTTATTATCGGTTTTGAACATACTTCTAACCTTGATGCGATCTTATCAATCGCTTTGTTTCAAATATTAGATTTAAAAATTCATACACTAATAAAAAAAGAACTTTTCAAAGGTCCAATGAAGCCTATTCTTGAAAAGCTAGGTGGCATTCCCGTAGACCGAAAAGCAAGCAAAGATATCGTCTCTCAAATGGTCGAAAAATTCCAAAGTAGCGATACATTTAACCTAGTAATTGCACCTGAAGCAACGCGTGCCAAAGATGGATCGGAACGCAAACCTATTCGTACTGGTTTTTGGCATATTGCTAAGGCAGCAAATGTTCCAATTGTACTGATGTATGCAAATGCAAGAACCAAAAAAGGCGGTATTTTAGGTAAGATTTATCCTACGGATTTACAGAAAGATCTTGAAACGATTAAAGAACTTTATGCGCAATATGATATTGATGTGAAAATTAACTAGCTAACTCTCTCATGAAGTTTGAGCCTATATTTTTATGTAAATTTAGGCTCTCTGAGCTTATTTAATTGGCTAACAAAACGTAAGGCAACAGTTTTCAAGAAAACCATGCCTATGCTAATATTCTGTCACTTTTGCATTTTTTAATTTTTGGAGTTCACTTCCATGGCGGGTCATTCTAAATGGGCCAATATTAAGCATCGTAAAGCGAAACAAGATGCCAGTCGCGGTAAAGTTTTTACTAAATATATTCGTGAAATTGTCACTGCTGCAAAACTTGGTGGTGCAGATCCTGCCAGTAACCCTCGCCTTCGTGCTGTTGTCGAAAAAGCGCTTTCTGTCAACATGACACGAGATACCATTAACCGTGCAATTCAACGTGGTGTGGGTGGTGAAGATAATGATGATTTAAAAGAAGTAACCTACGAAGGTTATGGTGTAGGTGGTGTTGCTGTTCTTGTTGAAACAATGACAGACAACCTGAACCGTACAGTTCCAGATGTTCGCCATTGTTTCAGCAAAACTAATGGTAACTTAGGTACCGCAGGTTCTGTTGCTTACCTATTTACCAAACGTGGTGAGATTACTTTTGACGATGTTTCTTTAGAAGATAAGATCATGGACGTTGCTTTAGAAGCTGGTGCAGAAGATATTGAAGTTTCAGAAGATGAAATTTTAGTAATCACTTCTCCAGAGACTTTTGGTGAGGTTCAAGATGCTCTTGCAGCTGCTGGTTTAAAATCAGACAATGCTGAAGTAGTGATGAGCCCTTCTACTAAAGCAGAAATCACTGATATTGATCAAGCTAAACAAGTGATGAAACTCATTGATATGCTTGAAGATTTAGACGATGTACAAAACGTTTATACAAACGTTGAGTTTAGTGATGAAGTTTTAGCGCAACTTGATGCCTAAGACGAGAAAACGCACCAACTGGTGCGTTTTTTTATACTTTATTTAATAAGTTATAACAGTTAAATACATTGTATTCTTTAATGACAAAGCTCGAATGCAGAGCAACGACATTATCAATTTTACCAATCCGTCTTAATAAAATTTCGCTGTAGTCGTCCATATTACGTGCAACTAATTCAAGAATAAAATCGGCGCTTTGACCAGTCACCAAAAAAGCATTTGTTACTTCAGGAATGGCTTCAATTTCAGAAAGAAATTTATCAAATGTCTCACTATCATGCTTGCTTAAAGAGACTTGTAGCAAAATATGCAAAGTAAAACCCAATTTGCTAAAGTTAATTTCTCTTTTGAGTTGCCCCATGATATTAGCTTCAATCAAGTGTTTAATTCGGCGATGAACAGAACTAACTGAAAGATTAATCCGTTCTGAAAGCTCATTCAAATTCAGGTCTTCATGAGACAAAATTTCCAGAATTTGTTTATCAAAACGGTCTAACTCCATTCTTTGCTCCAATTAACACGCTTTATAAATTACAGTATATCCTAAAGCTAAGCCTACTTTGGAAATCAAATATCATTAAAAGAGAGAATAAAGCTTTACCACCCTCTTAACTTAACTTTTGCTTGTTAACTGTGCAGTAGTATAACGTTCATAGCGCATTTTCAATTGCTTATAGCCTATAACTCTTCAATGATTTAATTAGTATATGAATAAAAACATATTTAATTTTTAAAAATTTTATAATTTCTTAATTAAAATCAATGAGTTTAAATAATTTTAAAAAGTTGGCACTCTTTTTGTTATGCACATATTGGAAATCTTTTATATCCAATGTGGGGAATGCCTGTGAAAAATATCAAACCATTAATTCTTGCAATAAGCACTATTAGCTTAACTAGTGTAGTTATGCCAGCTCATGCTGCTACTGATGCAGAAGTAGATGCTTTACGTAAAGAAGTCAGTGAGTTAAAGCAACTGGTCCAGCAATTATCAAATCAGCAAAAAGCGGTAACTGTAGTAAATACTCCAACAGTGCCGCCAACTACAATTGCAGCAAGCTCACCCGTTCCTCAGAGCAAACCGGGTTGGATGCAAATGCCTGATGGCCAAACGCAAGTCAAGCTTTATGGGAATGTCCGTGTAGATGCAACCTATGACTTTAAGGGGACAAATGGCAGCATTTCAAATGGTGCTAACTATCCTTTGAATAAAGATGACCCAAGACAGGACTCCTTAAATGTATCTGCAGCAACTACACGCATTGGGTTAGATCTTACTCGACCTACACAATACGGCGATTTAACAGGCAAAATTGAAGCCGATTTTATGGGAGGCAATGGCGATAATGGCAGTGGAACTTTCCGTGTACGCCATGCCTATATGTCTTTAGGCAAATGGTTAGCTGGTCAAACCACTTCACCTTTCGTCAATACAGATACTTCTCCGGAAACACTAGACTTTACCGGTGCAGTAGGTACAGGAACCACACGTACTGTACAGGTTCGCTATACTCAACCAATTAATGCTCAACAAAAAATATTAGTTGCCTTAGAAGGTGGTGATGTTGAAAAAGTGAGTAATGCTGCTGGAGGGAGCCGTTTCCCTGCTTTAACTACACGCTACGACTTCAAAACAGCCGATAATAAAGGTCTATTACAGTTACATGGTCTTGCCCATGAAAATCGAGTAGCGCCTAAAGATAGTTCATCTGAAGAAAAATTTGGCTGGGGTGTAGGCATCGGTGGCAAGTACGATATCAAGCCTCAGGATAGTGTCGTTGCCAACTATTATCATGTTAAAGGTGATGGCCGCTATTTATCTTATAGCAACTCTGCGTATGCATACGATACGACTACTCAAGATATCAACTTAGGTGAATTCGATAGTGCGGTGATCGGCTACCAACGGAAATGGAGCCCTATTTTCCGCTCTACTTTCGCAATAGGCGGTATTCAATATAAAGATGATAACGTCTATGCAAATAACAATTTAACCAATACTAGCTATAACAAAGAAATTTATAACGCTTTGGTCAACTTAATCTGGAATCCGGTTAAAAATATTGATTTAGGTGCAGAATATACTTACGGCCAGCGTGAAACTTTTGCAGGTGATAAAGGTGATTACTCACGCATAAATTTATTAGCAAAATATAATTTCTAAAATTTAGATGTAAAAAAAGAGCCACTCATGGCTCTTTTTTATTGTCACAATTAGTGCATTGCCTGAATTTTTTCCAAGAAAATTTTAGCGCGCTCATGACGTGCTTCTAAATTATCAAAGAATTCATGGGTTGGGCAATCTTCAAGAATTTTACCTTCATCCATAAAAATTAAACGGTTAGATACGCGTTTTGCAAAGCCCATTTCATGTGTTACACACATCATAGTCATACCTTCATGAGCAAGTTGCACCATCACTTCAAGAACCTCACCTACCATTTCAGGGTCGAGTGCCGAAGTAGGTTCATCAAACAACATACAGATTGGGTCCATTGATAAGCCACGGGCAATAGCAACACGCTGTTGCTGACCACCAGAAAGTTGCCCTGGAAATTTATCCTTATGGGCAAGCAGACCTACACGTTCTAAATATTTAAGACCTTTTTCACGCGCTTCTGCAACTGAACGTTTTAAAACTTTTACTTGGGCAATGGTTAAATTTTCCAAAACAGTCATGTGAGGAAAAAGTTCAAAATGCTGGAACACCATTCCTACCCGAGAACGGAACTTTGCAAGATCAGTTTTCGGATCTTTTAATGAAACCCCATCAACAATAATGTCACCTTGCTGAAACGGCTCTAAAGCATTTACAGTTTTGATGAGCGTTGATTTGCCTGAACCGGATGGCCCACAAACAACAACGACATCACCTTTTTCAATACTCGTCGTGCAATCTGTTAAAACCTGAAAATCACCATACCATTTAGAGATATGTTGGATGTCTATCATTGGCATTTAAAATCTCCAATTAGCGAATGATGGCAATTTTTTTCTGCAAACGTTTGACTAATTGCGATAGCACAAACGAGCTACAGAAATACACCACAGCGACGATTAAATAGAATGTTGCTTTCGTTTCAGGACCATAGGTATTAGCCAAAGTATCTGCACGACCTAAGAAGTCTGGTGCACTAATGACATAAACTAATGACACATCCTGAAATAAAATGATGGTTTGAGTAAGTAATACCGGAAGCATATTGCGAAAGGCCTGCGGTAACACCACATAACGCATGGATTGTCCATAGGTAAAACCTAAAGCGTAGCCTGCATTGACTTGCCCTTTTGAAATAGACTGAATACCCGAACGTACAATTTCCGAGAAAAACGCAGCTTCAAAAATGGCAAAAGTCACAACGCTGGAAAATAATGGCCCCCAATACGTATCTGATTGAAACTCAAATATCTTTGGCAACAAGAAATAAAAAATAAAAATAACCTGAATTAATGGGATACCACGGAATAAATCTACATAGAACTTGGCAAAGTTACTTGCAAGGGCGTTGTTGGATAAACGCATCATTGCCAAAGGAGTTCCAATGAGGATGCCCCCCATCATTGCAAGCACGGTTACGGTAAGTGTAAAAATAAATCCTTCTTTTAATGCCGCAATAACATCAGGATTATGCAATAGAGAAAAATCCATAATTATTTTCCTCCCGAGCCTAAACCTGGTACAGCCATGCGTTTTTCAATCCATGCCATTATAAATTTAATGGTGTATGTAATGATTAAATAGACAGGTGTAGACAGAATAAGAATGATAATGTCCTGTGAAGTCTCTTCACGCATGGTTTTGGTATAAGCAAAGAAATTTAAAACACTTAAGGCATATAAAACTGCCGAGTTTTTAAAGACGTTCATTGCTTCTGACGTAATCGTTGGCCATACCGTACGGTACGCAACTGGCAAAATCACATAACGATAACTTTGAGCGGTGGTAAATCCCATAGCCGATGCCGCGAACTTTTGACCACGAGAAACCGTGTTAATTCCTGCTCTAACATGCTCCGAAACACGCGCCGCAGTATAAAGGCCTAAAGCAAAAACACCGATAACAGCGGGTTGTTGATTTAAAATGTTTTTCCACCATCCCCCTGCTACAACATCTCCACTTCCTGCACTTAAACTGTCCGGTAAGAACTCCGGAAAAACAAAAGCCCAGAAGAATAACTGTACAATTAATGGAATATTACGGAATATTTCGACATAGCAGTTGCCGATAAAAGCAAGTGGTTTATTGGGTAAAGTACGAATTACCCCAAGGAGAGAACCTAATAAAAATGCGATAAGAAAGGCTACAATGGCAGTCCAAACCATAGTAAAGACACCAGAACCTAACATTTGTAACCATGTGGGCGCCTCAGCATAGGCATTGTAGCTAGAACTACCAATAACCTTACAAACTGATTCTGCCCATGCGGCTTTATCGACACCATATTCATTAGACTCCGCACAGAATATAGTCCAGTTTAGTGAGCCGACTGACATGTTTGCCCCTTAAATTAATATCTTTAGAAAATAGACCACTTGTGCAAATGAATTTTTACACCTGCACAAGTAAATTTAGGACAAAAAGATCCAGTTAGATTCCTGCATCTGTTGGGTGAGCTTTGAGTTTTTTATAAGATGAACTTTGTTGCATGTTCAAATTAGTATTTTTCGGTGGAATTGGCGATAAGAACCATTTTTTATATAAAGCATCCATTTGACCAGTTTTCCATAAGTTATTTACAGTACGGTCAGCAATTGCTTTAAATTTTGGATCATCTTTTGCAATCATAATGCCATAAGGTTCTGATGAAAGTACTGGACCAACAATTGCAAATGCTTTAGGTGTAGAAGACTTAGCAATTAAGCCTGCTAAAATATTATCATCCATTACAAATGCAGCAGCGCGTCCAGATGCCATCATGGCAAAAGAGTCAGCATGGTCTTTACCATAAATATTTTGTACATTAATTGCTTGGCCTTTTTCATTCATCTTAATGTACTTGTCAGATGTAGTACCTTGAGTCGTAACAACTGCTTTACCATTTAAGTCTGCCAAACTTTTAATACCAGAGTTTGCTTTAACAGCCATGCGTACTTCTGTTGCATAGTAGTTAGTTGAGAAACCCACTTGTTGCTGACGCTGTTTAGAGTTTGTGGTGGTACCACATTCCATATCAATATTGCCCGCTAAAAGCTCAGGAATACGTGTTGATGAAGTTACTGCCTTGTATTCAACTTTTAAACCAGGCATTTTCAATTCTTTTTTAATATCATTTGCAAACTGGTTACAAATGTCGACTGCATAACCTACTGGTTTACCTGCAACAACATATGAAATCGGGTCAGACGATTCTCGATGGCCAATAACGATTTTCCCAGTACTTTTAATTTTAGCTAATGTATCTGCTGCCTGAATTTGAGAAGTAGCACCAACCGTACAAAGCATAACTGTTGAAACAATGAGAGAGGTTGCAGAACGTTTCATAAGAACTCCTTGATGATCATTCCCTCTATTTGTCTACAGAATCATTCATATAGAGAAATAGAGTGATTTATTATTAAATTGCAATTATCGAGCCAACTTTTCCAAGTAGGACACGTCCATTTGCTTCACTTATTATTTATCTGTTTCGCAGAATTAATACCTTTAAAACTGCTCACATGTTTCTACTTTAATCTATGTTTTAATCTTCTGTCTATTATTAAGCTCATCTATTTACACTTAAATGTGGCAATTATTGATTACAATGTAAACACATGCACAATAAAGTGGCTTAAATTTTTCTAAAAACTGTTTTTAGCAAAAGTAACTTTTATCCCAAAAATAAAAGATCAAATTTATTAGTAGCTTATACTTAAGTTGAATAAACAGTAATAAATATTAAATTAAGCATCAAAATAATATACATAAATGTTTTATTAAAAATCATTTATAAAATTGATAGTAATATTTTTTAAGTATCTTTAAAGTTAAAAAATAAAAAAGCCCCGATTTTATCGGAGCTTTTTAAAAACTAAAATTTAAATTCCTCGCCAATCAACGCGTGCATTACGTTCAGTTTGATATATTCTTAAAACGTACTGTCCAAGCGGCAAATCAAGTAAATATTTCTGATAATTACTCCAATCGGGCGATACTTCCCCATCTTCTTCCCTTTCCCATGGTGTACCTTTTATTTCTAATAAAGGTGCAAGCATAGAACATACTGAAATATCAGCGAGGCTTAAGCGGTCACCAACCATATAACGTGCTTGGTTTTCAATTAAATAGTGGTTTAACTCATTAATAAGTTCATCCATGCGTCCTTTTGACTGACTTACGAGCTCTTCTTCAAGCTTATAGTTCTTCTTGACTAGAGTCTTGAGAAACGGTTTTGATATTTTCTCAAACTGTCGTAAGTAGCCTTGTTCGCCCATCATAATCTCTAGAGCATGATCACCTTGAGCTAAAGTATGAGCAAGTGCCCAACGACGTACATGCACCCCAAGTTCATCTGCCAAACTATCAATTTTAAGAGTTTGCTGTCTAAGTTGTTCATCACGGCGTAAAAGTGCATGTTCCGGATAAGTATCATCCAGATAAAGCGCAATTTTAGTCGACTCAGCAATCCAGCGATGGTCATCTTTTAAAATCGGCAACAAATTTTGACCTGTTTTAAGTTGTGCAAAAGCACGGTGAAATCCAGGAATCAAATTATGTGCAACGTAATCAAGTTCTTTATGGTCTAACAACCAGCGAGCTTTTTCACAATAATGAGACAAAGGAAACTGATACAAAACCCGCATAAAATCTCCACGTTTATTTTTATTTGACTATTCGTACAAAAATCGTCTTCGGTAAGTAGATACTTTAGAAGCTATTTTTAATGAAAACAATGGATATTGTGCTCATTTTTCACTGACAGTTAGGTCTATATTTTTTATATCTTTTTTTACCGTACTTATAGCTGTTTTTCATATTAAAGTCCTTTTAGTTATTCATTTTACAAATAAAAATTATAATTTATTGATTTTTAATATATTTCTATATCTCTATTTATATATTAAAAATCAAAAAAAGTGCTTTGCATTTTTATTCATAAGCTGAGCATAAGTCCTCGTTTAGTGGAAAAATATTTCTTTTGTAAGGTAATGACAGTAATACAAGGTGTCATTATGTCTAATTCTCTATCTAAAACGACGGCATACGTCCAAGTCATTCAAAATGATCAACAAGCGATTAATGCTGCTTATCAAGTGGCTGATTTTGCTTTAGAGGGTCGTAATACACGTGATCAACAACGCTTATTACCGCATGAGCAAATCGAAAGCTTTAGCCAAAAAGGCTTAGGCGGAATTCGTATTGCAAAAAAATACGGCGGTGCTTTTGTTTCCAATAAAACACTGGCACAAGTTTTCCGTATTTTAAGTAAAGGTGATGCAAATGTTGGTCAGATTCCACAAAATCAGATTAGTCTGTTAAACCTGATTGAAATCATGGGTACAGAACAACAAAAACAATTTATCTTTTCAGAAATATTAGCCGGTAAACGTCTTGCCAACGGCGGTCCCGAACGAAATACCCATGACTCAAAAACCTTAAAAACCACGCTTACTATTGAAAACGGCAAATATTTTTTAAACGGCGAAAAGTTTTATTCGACGGGAACAAGTTTTGCGCATTGGCTCGCAATTAAAGCGATTCATCCTGAAGGTCATGTGGTTTTAGTCATTGTGAATCGAGATGCTCAAGGCATTGAAATTATTAATGACTGGAATGGGTTTGGTCAGCGTACTACAGCCAGTGGTACGGTTAAATTAAATCAAGTTGAAATTAATCCTGAACTTATTTTTGATGAGCGATTATTAACACAAGTTCCAACCTATCGCGGTGCGTATTCGCAGTTATTACAAGTGGCAATTGATGTGGGTATTGCGGAAGCTGCTTTTGAAGATACTTTATCGACCATACACAAAGCGCGCCCAATTATTGATGCAAATGTTGAAAAAGCCAGCTTTGAACATTACACCCTACAAGAGGTGGGTAAGTTAAATATTTTACTCGACGCAGCAATTTTACTGCTTGATGAAGCTGCTGGATATTTAGATGAACTTGATCAACTTCAAACGGTGACTGACGAACAAGTAGCAAAAGCTTCAATTTTGGTCGCAGAAGCAAAAGTCTATGCCAATGATGCTGCCCTACAAATCTCTGAAAAACTACTAGAGCTAGGCGGTAGCCGCTCAAGCTTAAGCCAACATAATTTAGATCAACATTGGCGAAATGCCCGTGTACATACCTTACACGACCCTGTTCGCTGGAAATTACATGCCATTGGCAATTATTACCTTAATGGTCATTTCCCTGCCCGCCATGCCTGGATTTAAGGAGCAATTGTCATGACTTCATATCAATCGGTTCAAACCAAACAAACATCGGCATCAGGCCAAGCACATATTATTCAAAATGATGCAGAAGCATTAGAAATTGCCGAACAATTTGCCGAACAATTTAAAAAAAACGCAGTTGAGCGAGACGCTAAGCGAATTTTACCGTATACCGAAATTGATGCATTAAGCCAGTCTGGGCTTTGGGCAATTACAGTGCCAAAGCAATATGGCGGTGCCGAAGTTTCAAGTCATACCGTTGCTCAAGTAATTGCACTTTTAAGTGGTGCAGACGGTTCAATCGGACAAATTCCACAAAACCACTTCTATGCATTAGAAGTGTTACGCAATACAGGTACAGAAACTCAGAAAAAACGCTTATACGGCGAAGTGTTAAATGGTACTCGCTTTGGTAATGCTCTGGCTGAGTTTAAAACTAAAACTTCAACCCATAAACAAACTAACATTCGTCCACATGAAAATGGCTATCTTATTCAGGGTGAAAAGTTTTACTGCACAGGAAGTCTATTTGCTCACCGTATTCCTACCTTAGTTTTAGACGATGCAGGACGTGAGTATCTGGCATTTGTAAAAAGTGGTTCACAAGGATTAAAACTTGTAGATGACTGGTCTGGTTTTGGGCAAAAAACCACAGGCAGCGGTACAGTTAAATTTGATCAAGTTTTTGTCGATGCAGATGATGTTATTCCTTTTGATACTGCATTTTTACAACCAACCTTAGTCGGACCTTTTGCCCAAATCATGCATGCATCGATTGAGGTAGGCATTGCACGTGCAGCCTTTGAAGAAAGCTTGCAAAGAGTGCATCAAGCTCGCCCCTGGATTGATTCAAATGTAGAAACTGCAAACCAAGATCCTTTAACGATTTATGAACTAGGACGCATTGCGGTAGATGTACGAGCTAGTGAAGTTTTATTAAAACAAGCTGCTCAATCAATTGATGCCGCAAAAATTGAAACTACACCTGAAAGTATTGCTAAAGCATCCATCGATGTTGCCAAAGTACGTGCTCATAGTACCGATATCGCACTCAAAGCATCGTCTAAGCTGATTGAACTTGCTGGTAGCCGTGGTAGTCAGTCTCAAGATGGCCTAGACCGTTTCTGGCGTAATGCCCGTGTACATACCTTACATGATGCCGCACGATGGAAATATTACTTTATTGGGAACTACGTTCTTAACGGTGTGCTTCCACCTCGTCGGGGGACATTGTAATGGCAGATTTCAAAGCAAAAGAGATTTTATTAAACGCCTTTGACATGAACTGTGTTGGGCATATCAATCATGGCTTATGGACACATCCACGTGATGAATCACACCGCTTTAATGAACTGAGCTATTGGACAGAACAGGCCAAAACTTTAGAAAATGGTTTATTTGATGGTTTGTTTATAGCTGATATTACCGGTGTGTATGACGTCTATCAAAACGGTATAGATCTCACTTTAAAAGAGTCCATTCAGCTTCCGAGCCATGACCCGTCTACACTCATTTCAGCAATGGCGGCAGTCACTCAAAACTTAAGTTTTGGGGTCACTGTGAACTTAAGCTATGAACATCCATATCAATTTGCTCGCCGCTTTGCGAGTCTTGACCATTTAACTCAAGGTCGTATTGGCTGGAATATTGTTACAGGTTATCTAGATAGTGCCGAACGCTTAATTGGTCAAAAGGGTTTAAAAGACCACGATGCCCGCTATGAGCAAGCCGAAGAGTTTTTAGAACTTTGCTACAAATATTGGGAAGGTTCTTGGGAAAACGACGCAGTTAAAAAAGATAAAGCACGGCGTGTTTTTACAGATCCATCTAAGGTGCATACCATTCACCACCATGGAAAGTATTACCAGAGTGAAGGTGTGTTTCAGGTATCTCCTTCTGTGCAACGCACTCCAACCCTATTTCAAGCAGGTGCTTCACCTAAAGGTATGCAGTTTGCAACACGTCATGCTGAATGTGTATTTATTGGGGGGGATAAACCCGAAAAGATACGCGAACAAGTGAAAAAGATTCGTACTCTTGCCGAACAGCAAGGACGCTCAGCGAATGATATTAAAGTGTTTGTCGGCATAACTGTTGTTGTGGCCGAAACACATGATCTGGCTGTACAAAAACTTAATGAATATCGTCAGTATGCAAGTCCTGAAGCAGGCTTAGCGCATTATGCGAGTTCAACAGGCATTGACTTAAGTAAGTTTGCTGACGATGAAGCGATTCCTTACCAAAAAAGTAACAGTATTGTTTCAATTACTGAAAAGTTTAAAGAACAGCAAATCACAAAAAATGACTTAAAAGCTCAACATGTTTTAGGCGGTCGCTATCCCCTTATCGTGGGTAGTGGCGAAGAAGTTGCCGAATACTTAATTCATCTTTTAGATGAAACTGATATTGATGGCTTTAATTTGACACGTACTGTTGCACCTGAGTCTCACCATGACTTTATACGCTTGGTCATTCCAGAGCTACAACAACGTGGTCGCTATAAAACTGCATATAAAACGGGTTCACTACGGAACAAAATTTTTAATCGGGGTGATCAATTACCAGAACAACACCCTGTTCAAGCATTCCGATGTAGTCCCTATAACAACAGCAAAAACTTAACAAAAATTGAAGAAATAACCGCTTAAATTTGGAGATAGACATGGCTCAAACAGCCTCTAAAAAATGGCTAGGCATAGGCTTAGTCGTTGTAGTCCTTTTTGTTGCTTTGTTCTTATGGAATAAACATCGTCAAAGTGGCTCAAATGAACTTGTGATTGGCATTAGTCCACCATTTGCAAAACCTTTACAAGCTGCTGCCGATGAAGCAAAGAAACAAGGTTTAAATGTAAAACTGGTCGAATTTTCTGACTGGAATACCCCAAATATTACTTTAAATCATGGGGATATTGATGCGAACTTTTTCCAGCATCAACCTTTCTTAGATAATGCAATTAAAGAAACTGGCTTTAAATTAAAAGCATTTGCAGTAGGTGCAGCATCACATGTGGGACTTTATTCAAAGAAATATAAAAGCCTTGATGAATTGCCACAAAACGCACGTGTAGTCATTCCAAATGATCCGGTGAACCAAGGTCGTGCCCTACTTCTTTTACAACAAGCTAAGTTAATTACGCTTAAAGATTCAAACAATCATTTATCTGCACTCAAAGATGTTGTTTCAAACCCTAAAAATTTGCAATTTATTGAGGTTGAAGGACCACAGACTGCTCGTGCAATTGATGATGTTGACTTGGCTTTTGGCTATCCACATTACTTGCGCTTAGCAAAAACAGCTGACCCTAATAGTGCGCTTTTACTGGATGACAATACCAATAAACGTTATGCGATTTTGTTTGTAGTGCGTGAAGACTATGAGGATAAGGGCGACAAATTAAAGAAATTTGTTGAGATCTATCAAAACTCACCAAAAGTTAAAGCTGTGTTAGATGCTGAAATTGGGCCAAAACTTTGGTTCCCTGGCTGGAAGTAATAACGGAAAGATTATGACGATTCAGTTCAAACAGCATAAGCCTTGGTTACTCGGAATTACGATTTTAATCGTAGTTCTGGGCCTTGTCGGTTACCGTTATATTAAAAATAAACAAGCCGACGATGTTTTAACGATTGGCATTAGCCCGCCTTATGCTGAGCTATTACAAAGCGTTGCCAATGAAGTAGAAAAGCAAGGCGTTCATGTCAAACTCGTTGAATTTTCTGATTGGCGAGCACCCAATGTTGCCGTACAAAACGGTGATATTGATGCAAACTTTTTCCAGCAAAGCGTATTTCTACGTAATGCTGTTAAAGAAACGGGTTATGACTTACATGCATTTGGTGTGGGTTCAGGAAGTCATGTGGGTTTATATTCAAAAAAATATAAATCACTTGAAGATTTACCTTTAAATGCACGTGTTGCCATTCCAAATGATCCGGTTAATTTAGCCCGTGCTTTAATTTTATTGCATCGTGCTGGCTTAATTCAGCTTAAAGATATTAATAATGAACTTTCAACTACTCAAGACATTATAGCTAATCCTAAACAACTGAGCTTTGTTGAAGTTGAAGGCCCACAGACAGCACATGCCTATAACGATGTCGATTTAATTTTCGGCTTCCCCCACTACTTAAAAATGGCAAAGGTAACCGACCCACATAGCGCATTATTTTTAGATCCAATCGATAAAAAATATGCAATTTTGTTTGTGACCCGTCGCGATTACCAAGACAAAAACCAAAAACTTGCAACCTTTGTTAAAGCATTCCAGAACTCAAAACAAGCACAAGATATTCTGGATAAAGACTTTGGTAAAGGTATGTGGTTTCAAGGCTGGAAATAAGGAGAATGACGATGGTGAGTTTTGGATCACAAGTTGATTTTTCTCTACCCCACATCAAAATTCGTGGTTTAAATAAGTTTTACCAATCTCAAGGTCAAAACCTGCATGCTTTAAAGGAGATTAACCTTGATATTCCTCAAGGTAAGATTTTAGGCATTATTGGTAAAAGTGGTGCAGGAAAATCTTCCCTACTCCGCACGTTAAATGGCTTAGAACAAGTGAATACAGGCAGTATTCATATTCATCAACAAAACATTGCTGAATTGAGCCATGCTGAACTCATTCAAACTCGCCAACGAATTGGAATGATTTTTCAACATTTCAATTTAATGTCTGCAAAAACGGTTTGGGAAAATGTGGCATTGCCTTTAAAAGTTTCCAATTACAACAAAGCAGATATAGACCAACGTGTAAATGAGGTTCTAGCTCTCGTAGGTCTTGCAGATAAGTCTGGCTACTACCCATCGCAACTTTCAGGTGGACAAAAGCAACGTGTTGGTATTGCACGCGCACTTGTTCACCATCCAGAAATTTTACTGTGTGACGAGGCAACCTCGGCACTTGATCCTGAAAGTACTGCCACTATTTTGGCTTTGCTTAAAAAGATTAATCAGGAGCTGGGTCTCACCATTGTATTAATTACTCATGAAATGCAAGTGATTCGAGAAATTTGTGATCAAGTCGTGGTGATTGACCAAGGTGAGATTGTAGAGGCTGGGCAAGTTTGGTCGGTATTTTCACGACCAGAGCAACAAATTACTCAAGAACTATTAAACCTTGAGCAGATCACTCTGCCTTTTAAAATCAACCCTCTACCCGATGAAGATTCGACTCATATTATTGTAAAACTGAAATATGAGGCTGAAGCACATCAGGTTCCAGATATCCAAGAACTACTTGCCAGATTCAAAGCACCAGTCAATTTATATCAAAGTCAGGTCGATATCATTCAAGGGCACATTATTGGTTCACTTTTAGTTGGTATTCCTAACGTAGAAATTGATCTTTCATCTATACAACAAGATGCATTAACAGCAATTGCACAATTTGAGGTACTTGGCTATGCAAGACCAGCTCATTGATTTATTAATTACTGGAACTGTAGATACCTTGCTCATGGTAGGCGCATCTGCATTCATTGCCTTTTTAATTGGCTTACCTATCGCTGTTATTTTAGTGAGTACTTCTGAGCATGGCATTCATCCGTCACAAAAAATTAATCAGGCTTTAGGTTGGGTCATCAACATTACTCGTTCTGTGCCCTTTCTTATTTTAATGGTTGCACTTATTCCGCTTACTCGCTGGATTGTAGGTACAAGTTATGGCGTTTGGGCAGCCGTTGTTCCATTGACGATTGCGGCAATTCCCTTCTTTGCTCGTATTGCAGAAGTTAGCTTACGTGAAGTCGATCAAGGCTTAATTGAAGCTGCACAAGCCATGGGTTGTAACCGTAAACAAATTATCTGGCATGTACTTTTACCAGAAGCTTTGCCGGGTATTGTGGCAGGCTTTACAGTGACTATTGTGACAATGATTAACTCATCTGCGATTGCTGGTGCTATTGGTGCAGGTGGCTTAGGAGACATTGCTTATCGATATGGTTATCAACGTTTTGATATGCAAATTATGTTGGCTGTTATTTTAGTATTGATTGTTTTAGTCATGTTAGTACAAGCGACTGGTGATGCATTAGCCCAGCAACTCGATAAACGTAAAGTTTAAACACAACAGAACCCTGCTCTAGCCATGACTTTGTCATGGCTTTCATGTAAAATCAGCCACAATTTTTAATTTACACATTTGTGAGTGGTTTTCATGGGTTTTAATTGCGGTATTGTTGGTCTGCCAAATGTAGGGAAATCTACCCTTTTCAATGCATTAACTAAAGCAGCGATTGCAGCGGAAAACTTCCCGTTCTGTACCATTGAGCCAAACACAGGTATTGTTCCTGTTCCAGATCCACGTTTAGATAAACTTGCTGCAATTGTTAACCCTCAGCGTGTTTTGCCGACCACTATGGAATTTGTGGACATTGCAGGTCTTGTTGCTGGTGCATCAAAAGGCGAAGGTTTGGGTAACCAGTTCCTTGCTAATATTCGTGAAACTGATGCAATTGCTCATGTGGTACGTTGTTTCGAAGACGAAAACGTCATCCACGTAAATGGTAAAATTGATCCATTAGATGACATTGCAACTATCAATACTGAACTTGCACTTGCAGACCTTGAGACTGTTGCTAAAGCAATTTTACGTTTAACTAAAGTTGCTAAAGGCGGTGACAAAGAAGCTGTAGCAACTAAAGCAGTTTTAGAGAAAATCCAACCGTTACTTGACGAAGGTAAACCAGCTCGCGCGGCTGATTTGTCTGATGACGAACGCAAATTAATTCGTGGTTTTGGTTTAATGACTTTGAAACCAACCATGTACATTGCAAACGTTGCAGAAGATGGTTTTGAAAACAACCCACATTTAGAAGCTGTTAAAAAACTTGCTGCCGAAGAAAATGCAATTGTTGTGCCGCTTTGCAACCAAATCGAAGCTGAAATTTCATTATTAGAAGATGAAGATCGTGCTGAATTCCTAGAAGCAATGGGCATGGAAGAACCGGGCTTAAACGTAGTTATTCGTGCAGGCTATAAACTTTTAGGCTTACAAACTTATTTCACTGCTGGTGTACAAGAAGTTCGTGCATGGACAGTAAAAGTTGGTGCAACGGCTCCTCAAGCAGCTGGTGTTATCCATACTGATTTCGAAAAAGGCTTTATCCGTGCTGAAGTTGTTGCATATGATGACTTCGTACAATACAACGGTGAAAACGGCGCTAAAGAAGCAGGTAAATGGCGTTTAGAAGGTAAAACTTACGTTGTTCAAGACGGCGATGTAATGCACTTCCGTTTTAACGTTTAAGTTAAAGCTTAAAAAAGCCCCACTAGATTGGGGCTTTTTTATATTTAATGGCTTAAATCCATCATCTCTCGTTTACTGCGCGCCTCTTGTAAAATTCGCTCATGTAAAGGCCTTCTAAAGCCTAACATAAATATAAATTCTGCCAATACAAATAACGGTCCTATCGCGAGTCCAATCACATCATCAACAAAAGCAGGTTTTTTCTTTTCAAAATAATGCCCCACAAACTGAAAAGCCCATCCCACAACAAAGAAACCAATACTTGCAGCCAACCATTGTCCTAAAGAAAGTTCGGCAATTTGGCTCGCTAGTGGATACACAGCAACCAATATCATGAGCATGAGTAAACCAAAAACTTTATCTAGAAATAAATAATAGATCGTACTAGCTGCAATCAGTACCATAGCTAAAGTAACTTTAAAATTACCAATATCGATTCCTGCCCTCGCTGTTAAACATAAAATTGAAAACACGATGAGTGGAATGCCTATAAAATGCGTCAAAATATTTTGATGATTTAAATGATAAGCCGCATATTGGCTCAGTTTCTGCTCCAGATTTGACATGAGTTATTCCCTATTCACTTAACTATAGTCATACTGTACAAATAAGGAAAATTTAAAGTTGTCAGCTAATTGACAAAGTAATGAATTTTTTCATGGATGACCGAATATTGGACCTAATTTATATTACCCGATTAAAAGAAAACACATGGTTTAGTGTGCTTCCGGAAGCATTCCAAAAGTTTATTTTAGAACATGGCAAGCAAATCACCTTTGAGAAAAATAGCTACGTTTTCCACGCTCAAGATGAGTTTGATGGTATTTATACCGTCCTTGAAGGCTCAATTAGCTTAGGTTATGTCGATGTAAATGGTAATGAAGCACTTTCTGCAATTGCTGAGCCGATTATGTGGTTCGGTGAAATATCTTTAATTGATCATGAGCCACGGTCACACGACGCGATTGCTTTGAAAAAAAGTATAGTTCTGCATATTCCTGCAAAACCATTAAATGAGCTACTAAAAGAACATCCATATTATTGGTATTATTTTGCACGTTTAACTAGCCAAAAACTCAGGTACGTTTTCTTAGAACAGATTGCGATACAAACACGCAGTATTTCTCAAAGGCTGGCACAACGTCTTCTGTTCATTTTAGAAGGATACGGTAACCATATTCTTATTCAAGATCATCACATTCAGATTTCTCAAGAGCAATTAGCCAACATGCTGACTACATCTAGGCAGACGATCAACCATGAATTGAGCCTACTTGAAAAACAGAATATTATTAAAATTGCTTTTAGAAAAATTGAGATTTTAGATATTGAAAAACTAAAAGTAATTGCTCAAGTTCATTCATAATTGTAAGAAACGCTGCTATATAATAAAAACTTAAAATTAAATTAAAAAATTAGATAACACTGCAAATCAAAACATTGTTCAAACTCTATTTCCACAAAATAAATGTTTTAAAGCAGAATTTTTCACCTTACACTCAAGCTGAGCAATAATACTCAACAAGGCGCTGATTAACATGAAAAAATTATCAACAATTCTTACAGCAGGCGTATTGGCTATGTTAAGTGTTTCGGCATTTGCATGTCCAAAAGGAACTCAACTACAAGGCGGTACTGGACCAAATCACAAAGGTGGAAAATGTGTAGCGGTACATGGAAAAGCTACAGCTCAAAAAGTAAAGAAAGAGGCAACTAAAACTAAACAGGAAGTTAAAAAAGACTTAACCATGCAAAAGCATGATGCAATGACCAGTGCGACTCATGCACAACATGAATCACATCAAATGACTCACCAAATGAAGCAAGATGCTGTAAAAACTGCCAACACAGCTAAAGCTGCAACAAAACCGTAATTATCATTCACCCATTATCGTTTAAAGCAAAAAAGCGAGATTGATCATCTCGCTTTTTTATATGTATAGGCTTTATTTAGGAGATGTGTTTCCTAAATTCGGATTTTCAATCGCTTCCTTACACTGTTGTTTATCGTGCTCATAATCTGCCTGTTTTTGAGCAACCGAACTATTATTTTCAAGCGTTTCGCGCGCCCATACATCTAGACTCGTTAAAGCTTTACGGCAAAGCGCATATTTTCCTTCAGTGACCGAATCTGTCATTTTTACATTAATACGCCAGTCTGTACTGAGCTGACGTAGTGGTTTACGAACATTATCATTAATTTGACTGAGCTGTTTTTCATAAACTAAATGATCAACAGTATTGATTAATGTCCATGCCTTTTTTGCATAAACTGTCGCATCATTCGTTAATTTCGGCGCTGGTTTAATTTCTACTTTTTTATCTGAGCTCTGATTGCCATTATCACAACCTTGCAATATAAATACGCTCGCACTCAGGATGGCGATATAAACTAAACGAGTCTTTGATTTGAACATATCAAACTGCCGAATTAAACATTTCGGCACTATGCTATTAAATTCGGCTACAATACTCAATCTTTCAAGTTTTTATAATTGGTTTACTGCCAAGGTGTATTGTGTCAAATCAACAACAGATGGCTGCTCAAACAGCAACTTTTTGGCAAGGTGCCAAAGATAGTCAAGCCATCGTTCTCACCTACTTACCAGTTTCTTTTGCCTTTGGCGTTTCTGCATCTCAATTTGGTTTTAGCCCATGGGAAGCATTTTTTCTTTCTTGTTCCATGTATGCAGGGGCAAGCCAATTTTTAGTGGTCGCACTTTTAGCAAGTGGTTCTTCTATATGGTTAACCGCCTTAACAGTCATTGCACTTGATATACGACATGTACTTTATGGGCCTGCTCTTTATAATTTAATTCCCACTAAATTAAATTTAAAGAAGACAGCCGTTTGGGCTTGGGGTTTAACGGACGAAGTTTTTGCCAGTGGTATGATCCAACTTTCACAGCGCAGACAACAATGGTCCGAGTCTTGGATGTTGGGCTTAAGTCTATTTAGCTGGATGTCTTGGGCAAGTGGTTCATTATTAGGCGGGTTATTTGCAGATCAAGTCGCACACCTTCCAAAGTTTTTACAAGCAGCTTTAGATTTCTTATTACCTGCTTTATTTTTAAGTTTTTTATTAGCGGCATTTGAACGAAAGCATAGCCTTGTAGTTGCTGTATCGTTAGTGGTGTCAGCTTTGGCATGTTATTGCATTAACTTATCAGCGGCTATCTTTATTGGCATTCTTTCAGGCATTTTAGCAGGTCTATTTAAATATTATGTGCTGAAACAATTTGATGAGGTTGAAGGTTAATATGAACCTAGAAATTATTTTGGTCGGCATCATTGTGGGTATTGCTAATTTTGCTTCACGCTTCGGACCATTTTTCGTAATACAAAAACTACAGGGCAACCAACAAAGACGCGGCTCAATCTGGTTAAAAATCGCTTTAGGAAGTATTGGTATATCTGCGATTAGCGCCATGCTTGTGGTTGCAACCCTTCCACCTTTACTTGAAACCCCAAATAAGAGTTTAGCAATGCTTATCGGTTTTATGGTTCTAGCTGGTCTTTATTTTAAATTTAAGAAAATTGTTCCTGCCACCTTAACAGCCGCAATCGTTTATGGCCTTATCTATACTTATTTACCTTTATAAATAGATAAACTGATCAACCTTATATAATATATAAATGCTAGAAGTGATTAAGAATAATAACTTCTAGCATAAAAACTCATTTTTGAAATTTATTAGAAGATAAATCCATCTAGCGATTAGAGATAAAAATGTCACAAGTTAAAATTTATGCAAATGAACGAACCATTATTCAGTATCGCGAACTGCTCTCTCATGCGATCCATCAAGCACTTATTGAAGAATTGAAGTATCCCGTCGAGAAAAGATTTCAACGCTTCATTAGTCTTAAACCTGAGAATTTTATTTATCCATCTGACAGAAGCCAACATTACATTATCATCGAACTTTCAATGTTTGCAGGCCGCAGTCCAGCCACTAAAAAGCAACTTATTCAAACCTTATTTCGCAATATTGAAGAGCAATGCAAAATTGCACCTCAGGACATTGAAATTACCATTTTTGAAACACCTAAAGAAAATTGGGGCATCCGTGGTAAAAATGCAGATGAATTGCTTTTAAACTATCAGGTTAATATCTAAAAACTACTTTTTTAATTGTCCGACAAAATTACTTTTTTATGCATGATAAGGCTTAACTCCACCCTAAGTTCTGCTATGCTTAAAAAAATAATTTTGTCAGGATGATTCGCATGAGCGTGACACTCGGTACCCCACTTCAATCTTCTGCATTTAAAGTTTTATTGTTAGGTTCAGGAGAGCTTGGCAAAGAAGTTGTAATTTCCCTACAACGCCTTGGTGTAGAAGTACATGCAGCCGACCGTTATGATCATGCTCCAGCTATGCAAGTAGCACATTTTTCTTATGTGTTAAACATGGCAGATCCAGCCCAATTAAAACAACTCATTGAAAAAGTTAAACCAAATTTAATTGTTCCAGAAATTGAAGCGATTGCGACAGAAGTTTTACTGGAAATTGAAGCAAATAAAACTGCAACAGTCATCCCATCTGCTAAAGCTGTAAACCTGACCATGAACCGTGAAGGTATTCGCCGTCTTGCGGCTGAAGAACTTGGTTTACCTACATCTGCTTATCGTTTTGCTGATACGCTCGAAAGCTTCCGCGCTGCTTGTGATGACATTGGTTATCCAAACTTTGTAAAACCGGTCATGTCATCTTCAGGTAAAGGCCAGTCTCGTGTAAAAAGTTTCGATGAAGTCGATGCTGCTTGGGAATATGCGATGCAAGGTGGTCGTGTTAACCAAGGCACTGTTATTATCGAGTCTCAAATTGATTTTGACTTTGAAATTACACTCCTTACCGTTCGCGCTAAAAACCCTGAAACAGGTGAAATTGAAACTCACTACTGTGACCCAATTGGTCATCGCCAAGATGCAGGCGACTATGTCGAAAGCTGGCAACCACAACCCATGACTCCTGCAGCACTCGAGGAAGCCAAACGTATTGCAAATAAAGTGACTACAGCACTTGGTGGCTGTGGTATTTTTGGTGTAGAACTGTTTATTAAAGGCGACAAGGTTTGGTTTAGTGAGGTTTCACCTCGTCCACATGATACAGGCCTCGTCACTTTAGCATCTCAATTTCAAAGTGAATTTGAATTACATGCACGTGCAATTTTAGGCTTACCTGTAAATACAGCACGTCACAGTGTTGCCGCAAGTGCGGTAATTTATGCTGGAGTTGATGCTAACAATTTAAGTTATAGCAATCTGAATGTGGCTTTAGCTCATCCAGATACCGACTTACGTTTGTTTGGTAAACCAGAAGGCTTCAAACGTCGTCGTATGGGTGTGGCAACTGCTCGCGCTGAAAATACTGATCTTGCCCGTACTTTAGCGAAAGAAACCGCTGATCAAGTAAGCGTTCAAACTAACTCTTAATTTTTACTTATTGGTAGACCCATTTTCATGATCAATACATCGCCATTGCTGAACTATGTCTCAAGTCATCATGATATTAAAGCCATTAATCAGTGGCGAACGGATGTAGAAAAGCAATTGCAAGATTCATATGAAAATGGGCAATCTATTCGAGAAATCATTAAAGCTCGTTCAGATTTAGTAGATGAAGCGCTCGTCTTTTTATGGAAACATGCAGAACTTGACCAGTCAAAACTAGGTCTTTTTGCAGTAGGTGGTTACGGGCGCCGTGAAATGCTGCCCTATTCTGATGTAGATATCATGATTTTGTCTGAAGATGAAATCAGTGAAGAAAATGAAAAACGTATCTCTACATTTATTTCCTCTTTATGGGATGTAGGAAATTTCAAACCAGGTATTAGTGTTCGCACCATTCAAAGCTGTGTTGAACAAGCCGCTACCGATTTAACTGTTGCCACTACATTAATTGAAGCGCGTTTAATCACGGGCAATACGCAACTTGCGAAATGGCCTCGCCGTATTGTTTCACAGACATGGACAGACAAAACATTTTATGACGCAAAAATGGCTGAACAAGCCAAGCGTTATCACCAACACAATAATACCGAAAGTAATTTAGAACCTGACATTAAAAATGCACCGGGCGGTATTCGTGACATTAATCAAATTGGTTGGATTGCCAAACGCCACTTCCGTGTGAACCGTATCTATGACTTAGTGCATTTAGGTTTCATTTCAGAGTTTGAATTGGCTGTTTTAGAAGAAGCTGAAAGCTTTCTTTGGGAAATTCGACATCATTTACACCGTTTAGCCAAACGTGATGAAAACCGTTTACTCTTTGACCACCAAAGAGAAATTGCTGCTAAATTTGGTTACGTTCGTCAAGAAGGCCAACCTGTAAATTACGGCGTTGAGCAATTCATGAAACGCTATTACCGTACGGCGCAGCAGGTTTCAACACTCAATGAAATGTTGCTGGCGTATTTTAGTGAGTCTGTCATTACTCCTCGACTCCCCAACTATGAACGCAAAATTGAAGTTGTGAACGATCACTTTAAGATTGTCGACAATAAACTTGCAGTACAGCATCATAAAATTTTTGCAGAGCATCCAAGCGCGATTTTAGAGTTGTTCTATATTTTAGCCAATCGACCAGATATTGAAGGTATTCGCGCTCGTACTTTACGCTTACTTATTCTTGCTGCGAAACGAATTAACCAAAGTTATCGTGATAACCCAGAGCATCAAGCACTATTTATGTCGATTATTCGCTCACCATATCGACTATACGATACCTTGGTCGCGATGAAACGTTATGGTGTGTTAGGAAACTATATTCCTGCTTTTGGCCAAATTATGGGTCTTATGCAATATGACCTATTTCATATCTATACGGTCGATGCTCACACCTTATTATTGCTGCGTAATTTAAATCGTTTTAGAGAACCTGAATTTGCCAAAGAATTCCCTGTAGTAAGTTCGGTTTTCCAACGTCTTGCTCGTCAAGATATTGTCTTTATTGCTGCTTTATTCCACGACATCGCAAAAGGCCGTGGTGGTGACCATAGTGAACTTGGCGCAGAAGACGCGATTGAGTTTGGACGTGCACATGGCTTTACAGAGCGTGAATGCAAATTAATTGCATGGCTTATTCAAAACCATTTGCTCATGTCACTCACAGCTCAGAAAAAAGATATTTCTGATCCTGACGTCGTGAAAGATTTTGCAGAAAAACTTGGTGACATGGAGCATCTTGATTATCTCTACACTTTAACAGTTGCAGATATTAACGCCACAAATCCAAAACTTTGGAACACATGGCGCGCATCGCTTATGCGTCAACTTTATACGCATGCCCGTGATGTAATCCGTACAGGTTTAGGTCGTCCTGTTGACTACCAAATGTTAATTGAAGACACCAAATTTGCAGCAAGTGAATTACTGGTAAATAACTTTGCATTGGCTGATGTCGAAAAAGTATGGCAAGAACTTGGTGATGAATACTTCATTAAAGAGTCGGCAGATGAAATTGCATGGCATACACAAGCAATTTTAAAACATGGTGATAATCCAGAGCCATTAGTCCTCTTGCGTGCCCACCGTAAAGCAGCTCAAGATGCGGTGCAAATCTTTATTTATACACGTGACCAACCTAACCTATTTGCTACTACTGTTGCTGTTTTAGACCGAATGAACCTAGACGTTCAGGACGCAAAAATTATCACAGCAAGTACAGCATTTAGCTTAGACACTTATGTTGTACTCGATCGTTTCGGTACATTGCTTACCGACCCAGAACGTGAAGAAACCGTTAAAAATGCATTAGTGAAGGCGCTTAGCCAACCAGACCAATACCCAGGACTCATGCAACGCCGTATTCCGCGTCAATTACGTCACTTCGATATCGAAAATACAGTCGACGTAACATTAAATGAAGCCTTACAGCAAAATATGGTCGAAATTTCAACACTCGATCACCCTGGCCTACTTGCACGCGTGGGTGGTTTATTTATGATGCAAGGTTTAGACATCCATTCAGCCCGAATTGCAACTTTAGGTGAACGTGCCGAAGATATTTTCTTTGTCACCAAAAAAGATGGTAAACCGCTGAATAACGAAGAGGTCAAACTCTTCTCGGAAAAACTGAAAGCTGCATTAGATGAAGCATCTAATCAAATTTGTCAGCACTGAAACTCAACTACTTGGTAACTGTTTAATGAACTCTAGCTTGTCGTTATTACACCCGTATCCATTTGAAAAGTTAAACCAACTTTTTAAGGATACTACTCCTGCTAACCTTCCCTTGATTCCTCTATCAATTGGCGAACCGAAGCACCCAGCACCAGAGTTTGTTAAACAGGCTATTATTGATAACTTTAATCATCTATCCACTTATCCAAACAGCAAAGGCTTACCTGAGCTTCGCCAGAGTATTGCAGACTGGCTAACTAAACGCTTTAAACTTAACAGTATTAGCGCTGAAAACCACATTTTGCCAGTGTCTGGTACGCGTGAAGGAATTTTCTCTTTTGTTCAAGCATTAATTAACCGTGAAGATGCACCGTATGTGGTAATGCCGAACCCGTTTTATCAAATTTATGAAGGTGCTGCTTTACTCGCAGGTGCAAAGCCATACTTTATTAATTGCACAGAAGAAAATGGCTATTTAGGTGACTTTGATGCTGTGCCAGCAGAAGTTTGGGAAAAGACAGCCCTTCTTTTTGTATGTACACCGGGTAACCCAACAGGTACTGTGCTTTCTAAAGAACAATTTAAAAAGCTGATTGACTTATCTGATCAATATAATTTCGTTATTGCGTCTGATGAATGCTATTCAGAACTTTGGTTTGACCAAGCTCCTACGGGTTTATTAGAAGTATGTGCGGAACTTGGCCGTGATGACTACAAAAACTGTATCGTTTTTCATTCACTTTCAAAACGCTCAAATTTACCAGGTATGCGTTCAGGTTTTGTAGCGGGCGATGCTGCTTTATTAAAGCCATATTTGCAATACCGTACCTATCACGGCGCAGCAATGCCAGTACAACATCAGCTTGCCTCAATTGCAGCATGGAATGATGAAAGCCATGTTGAAGAAAACCGTAAGCAATATCGTGCAAAATTTGACTTATTTCAATCTGAGCTAGGTCATTTGCTTCCATTACAAAAACCAGATGCTGGTTTTTACTATTGGTTAAAAGTGGATAATGATGAAACTTTTGCCAAAATGCTGATGGAAAAAGCACATATTAAAGTCTTACCGGGCCGTTATTTATCTCGTGATACCGAACAAGGTAACCCTGGAGCTAACCATGTACGTATGGCGTTAGTGGCAGATTTAGCTCAATGTGAAGAAGTAGTTAAGCGTTTAAAAGCGATTTTGTAAGCCTCTTCTTAGCAGTTGTACAGCCTATTACTCAGGTTGTACAACTGGGCTATAACACTATTTATATGTAATCAAAAGCACAGCAAAAAGAATAAAAGCTACCGCAGAACAATAATATAAACCTGTTGCAGAGCGCTTAATTTTGACTAAGATTCGTTCATCGGCCAGCAGTTTAACCAATATGATATTCCAGATTAAAACCACACCGACCATCCATACACTCATAAGCAGTTTTTGAAATAAACTAAATTTATGTTGTATAAGCAGCATTAAGCTACTATAAAACATAATATTTTTTGGATTTAGAAGACTCGATTGTAAACCTAACATCAAGCTTTTAATTTTGTTGTGCTTATCTTCTACCTGATCACTTAAATTATTTACATCGGTTGAGAAATTTAGAACTGTAGATCGGGCTGCATTAAAACAAAGGAAACTCAAATAAGCCAAATACAAAGCGCCAAGCCATTTAAATATTAAAAGTAAAATACTACTTAGATTTCCAAGCAACATAAAACTAAACAGGCATCCAGCCAGAATTAAAGCATTTCCCAAAGTGATTCCTAGAACAATACCATATGTATAACGGCGTCCTTTTTGTAGAAGACTAGTGAGAATAAGAAAGAAATCTGGACCCGGTGATAAGAGTGCTAAAAAATGAGTAAATGCAATAAATAAAAAAACTTCCATAACAGCTTCATCTGTAAAACAGTCTGGAAAATCTTAAAAATAGAGCTAAACAATTTCTTGTAAATTATTGCGCGGCTGCGAGCTGGAACTGCCGAGGAGTTACCCCTGTATGTGCTTTAAAAGCTTTATGGAAATGACTTTGATCACTAAAACCTAAATTTACAGCCAATTCGGCAAGTGGCACGCCTTGTTTGAGCTGCTCTCGAGCCTGATTAATCTTTAAGTTAATTTGAAATGCATGTGGAGTTAAACCTACATTTGCTTTGAATAAACGTATGATTGCATATCTGCTTAAACCTACTCGTTGAGCAAGTTCTTCTAAAGAAATAAAAACCTCTGAGGATGAAATCACATCGATCAGATTTAAAAAGTCTTTATATAAATATTGAGGCTTTTGTATTTCTTCTAAAATAAAATGAGGTAATAACAAATGAATCAGGCAATGGAGAAGAGACTGCTCTTTTTCAAAAATTAATTTTTGCGCATCAAATAATGTCTCATTCATTTCAGTAAAAGCTTCATATAAAAATTCGTCTTTTATAATGAGCGGCTTATGCTGAGGTATATGTAAATCAAGACCTTGCTCTTGAAATTCTGAATACAGTTGATTTAACCATGCTAGATCTAAATGAAGCATCTGGTAACTCCATGCCTGATTTGGCATAGGATTACATGAATGCTCAACATGTGCGGGCACAATAACTAATGTACCCGCCGAGATCTTTTGTGCAGTGCCAAAAGAACTTTGAAAAACACTATTCCCCTCATCTATAGCACCAATTGAAAATGTTGGATGGCTATGAGACTTATAACATGTTCTGCCAAAACATGACCTTCGGGTTTCCACATAAGGCATTCGCCGATCTTGCCAAAACTCGAAAGTTTGAGGAATAGCGTTCATTGAACCCATTAACTCGCTAATGCTTTTTCAATATCAGCTTCCAATGCTTCAGGCTTGGTTGTTGGCGCATAACGATTTAAAACCGAACCATCTTTACCAACTAAAAACTTGGTAAAGTTCCATTTAATAGTACTGCTTCCTAAAATTCCTTTTGCTTCACGGGTTAAATATCTAAAGATCACATGAGCTTCAGGACCTTTTACATCTACTTTGGCAAACATAGGGAATTTCACTCCATAGTTACGCTGGCAGAATGTACCTATCTCTTTATTGCTTCCGGGATCTTGCCCACCAAACTGATTGCAGGGAAAACCTAAAACTTCTAAACCTTGGTCTTTATATTTTTCATAAAGTTTTTCGAGGCCCGCAAACTGTGGAGTAAAACCACATTTACTTGCAGTATTTACAATTAATAAAACTTTACCTTTGTAATCAGCGAATTGTTTAATATCTCCCTCTAACAATTCAGCTTCAAACTGATAAATGTTACTCATGGATAGGTTTCCTCATCATTTTTTTCTTGTGTTTTCAGTTGTAATGATGCCGAGTTCACACAGTAGCGCAAACCTGTCGGCTGTGGTCCATCTTCAAAAACATGCCCAAGATGAGCTTCGCAATCATGACAAACAATTTCCGTTCTGACCATACCATGCGTTAAATCTTCATGTTCATCAATAACGCTTCCATTCAGAGGGCGAAAGAAACTTGGCCAACCACAACCGCTATCGTATTTTGCATCTGACGAAAACAATTCCGCGCCACAACAACGACAAACATATGTGCCATGTTGCTTAGTATTCCAGTATTGCCCCGTAAATGCTGGTTCAGTGCCCTTTTGTCGCGTTATCCGATATTCTTCAGGTGATAACTCTCTTTGCCATTCTCGGTCTGTTTTATTAACTTTTCCCATGACCTGCACCTTTTATTCTGATGTAAACATAAATTGATAATCGTATTTTATATTTACGCCATTCATCAAAAAAACACTAGTCTCTGAACGTAAAATTTGTTGGATTTTAAACATCTAAGTAACAGAAAGCAAAAAGTAAGCAAAATACAAAAACAAAAGAAAGCAATTTTTTATTTTATTTCCTTTTAAGGAAGCAAAGATGGTGCTATTCTTGTGTGGCACGGTTGTATAGGACAAAACATGTCTCAGAAAAAAAGTGTGCTTTTCCAGCAACTATTACCAGTTATCAAACAGTATCAGCAATCGGGCTTTACCCATGAAAAAATTGTTGAATTACTTAAAGATCAACATGATCTGAATTTGGTAACAGTCAAAACATTTAAAAGTTATTTATACCGATATGCAAAAGTGAATCCAGCTATGTCTAAAAATACTGCTACTCTCCAATCCATGCCAACTTCACGAGAAATTAAAAAATCATCGAAGCTTGAGCATGTTTGTTATGACATTCGCGGACCAGTATTACGAGCCGCCAATGAAATGGAAGAGCAAGGACATAAAATCATTAAGCTGAATATCGGCAACCCTGCCCCATTTGGTTTTGAAGCACCACAAGAAATTATTAATGACGTTGCTTTAAACCTACCAAATGCAATTGGTTATGTAGATTCAAAAGGTATCTTTCCGGCACGTAAAGCAATCTGCCAGTACTACCAGCAAAAAGGCATCTTAAATATGCACGTTAATGACGTGTATATCGGTAATGGTGTATCTGAACTCATTGTCATGGCTATGCAAGGCCTACTCGATGATGGTGATGAAATGCTCATTCCGATGCCGGACTATCCGCTATGGACAGCTGCCGTTAACCTGTCGGGCGGTACAGCGATTCACTATAAGTGTGATGAAGAAAACAGTTGGTATCCTGATATTGCCGATATTGAAAGTAAAATTACTTCAAACACACGTGGTATTGTCATTATCAATCCGAACAACCCAACTGGTTCGGTATATCCACGTCATGTGCTTGAGCAAATTGTGGCACTTGCAAAGAAACATGACCTGATTTTATTTGCTGACGAAATTTACGACAAAATCGTTTACGATGGCATTGAACATGTTGCTGTTGCTTCTTTAGCAGGCGAC
This sequence comes from Acinetobacter sp. FDAARGOS_558, assembly GCF_003937785.1. Classification (NCBI taxonomy): domain Bacteria; kingdom Pseudomonadati; phylum Pseudomonadota; class Gammaproteobacteria; order Moraxellales; family Moraxellaceae; genus Acinetobacter; species Acinetobacter sp. FDAARGOS_558. Next base: position 4,071,996 of record NZ_RKJH01000001.1, on the reverse strand, counting down.
CAATTATGTATTTCTTTCAATGGGCTATCAAAAGCATATCGTATTGCTGGTTTCCGTTCAGGCTGGATGGCAATCACAGGCGATAAGAGCCGTGCAGCAGACTATATCGAAGGTCTGGATATGTTAGCTTCAATGCGTTTATGTGCAAACGTACAAGCTCAGTATGCAATTCAAACAGCGCTTGGTGGCTATCAGTCTATTAATGACTTGATCCGACCAGGTGGACGTTTATATGAACAGCGTAATATCGCATGGGAAATGTTAAATGAAATTCCTGGGGTAAGCTGTGTTAAACCAGAAGGCGCAATGTATTGTTTCCCGCGTCTTGATCCTAACATTTACCCAATCGAAGATGATGAAAAGTTAATGTTAGATTTACTTCGTGCTGAAAAAGTACTATTAGTTCAAGGAACAGGTTTTAACTGGCCAACACCAGACCATTTCCGTGTTGTTTTCTTACCGGCAGAAAACGAATTACGTGAAGCAATTGGTCGTTTAGGTCGTTTCTTGGCCAATCGCCGTTAAAAAAATGCATAATAAAAAAGGCATCTTAAATTAGGTGCTTTTTTTATTTTTACATCATTTAAATAATTATTTAAAAACTAATATCACCTATTTTAATCAGATCAATAAACCAAATTAATATACTGAATAATATAAACTTTTAAAAATAATATATAAGAATTATTTTCTCAAAAAACCTCATCCATATTTTTTTACCAAACGTTTAAATTACTATATTTATCCCCTATTCCTCCTTTCGTTATTATGCAAAAAATGCATAAGTTGATATTTTTTTGCATTTCACACTGCTTCAAAATCGAGCAACAATCCCTTCCCATAACAACATCACCATATTCGATTCGGTTAATACTGATGCAAATTTAGGAAGATGAAATCAGTTACAGGACCGAACTGAACTACAAGGAAAGCTTTCAATCATCGTTATCCCATCTAAAAGATGATTGAACCCAAAGGATAGAGGTTCCTATGAAGCAAAAGAAATTGCTCAAGTATATTGTAGTTGCTATTTTACTAGGAGTATTGACGGGTTGGATCTGTCATCACTTCTTTAATGAAGGCGAGCAACTGAAGCAAATCGCTTCTTATTTCAACATCGTCACAGATATCTTTTTACGTCTCATCAAAATGATTATTGCCCCATTGGTATTTGCTACAATTGTGTGTGGCATTGTGTCAATGGGCAAATCAACTTCAATTGGTAGCATTACACTCAAGTCAATGACTTGGTTTATTACCGCTTCGTTTGTCTCACTTGCCATCGGTATGGGTTTAGCAAACTTTTTCCAACCTGGCGCGGCGCTAGACCTAGCATTACCAACAGCTCAACAACTTAGTAGTTCTTCTCTCCCAACAACTACTGGTTTTACCTTGCAATCATTCTTGAGTCACGTGTTCCCACGCAGCATTGCAGAAGCAATGGCGAACAATGATATTTTACAAGTCCTTGTTTTCTCTATTTTCTTTGGTTCAGCTCTTGCTTTTGTAAATCAGGGCAAAGAAAAAGACTCAGTTATCATTCGCTTAACTGATGAACTCAGTAAAATCATGTTTCGCATTACTGACTACGTAATGACGTTCGCACCTTTTGCAGTATTTGCTGCAATCGCTTCAGCAATTACAGTACAAGGCTTAGGCTTAATTGTTGATTATGGCATTTTAATCGCAGAATTCTACTTCGGTCTGCTATTACTTTGGGTCATTTTGTTCTCTGTTGGCGCAATCGTACTTAAAAAAGATATCTTCCGTTTAGGTAAATTGATTCGTGAACCTGTAACACTTGCCTTTGCTACAGCTTCAAGTGAATCAGCCTATCCTAAAGTTATGGATGCTTTAAATAAGTTCGGCGTGCCTAAAAAAGTAACTAGCTTCGTTTTACCTTTGGGTTATTCATTTAACCTTGATGGTTCGATGATGTACACCACCTTTGCGGTACTCTTTATCGCCCAAGCTTACAATATTGATCTGAGCTTCACTCAACAAATCTTGATTTTGTTAACGCTTATGGTGACAAGTAAAGGTATTGCGGGTGTTTCAAGAGCTTCTATTGTGGTTATCTCGGCAACACTCACAATGTTCCATTTGCCTGAAGCCGGCATTCTATTATTGCTTGGTATTGATCAGTTCCTTGATATGGGCCGTACTGCAACAAACGTAGTAGGTAATAGTATTGCGACTGCAGTTGTTGCCAAACTTGAAGGCGATAAAGTGGCAGATACTGAAGAATTACCAGAGCCTGTATTAATTAAATCAACTCAAGAACAAACAATCGCTTAAGTTTCCTTTTTCTCCCACTCTCCCAACTTAAGAGCAATTTTATACGACCTTATAAAATTGCTCTTTTTTTTCTTCAAAACTAAACAATAAAAAGTTATCAGTATTTCTATATTAAATAATAGGCCAAATTACGGATTTTAATTCCTATTAAATTTCTTAAAAGTAAACCTTAAAAACAGAATAAAAAACAATCATTCAAAAATTTATATACTTAGAAATATGCACTAACTGATTATTTTTTAATTCAATTTATGATTAATTCATTATATTAAACAATTAAGATTATTATTTAATTCGAACATGAAAAATTTTATTTTATATTCTTAATAAATATAGTTTTAAAAATCAATTCAATAAATCCACCAAATGTTAAATAAAGGCCCAACCCAACCTATTATTTTTTAATTTTATAAAGACTAAAAAATCATTTGCGTGAATTATATTAAAAAGTAAATAAATTCAGATAAATTAGAAAAACTTAATAGATTTTTAATTTTTTTCATGATATTTATTAGCGCTGAATAAAAGCAATGTTTAAATGATTGTTGTCGAAACAAAATGATATTCAAGGATGCTTTTATTCAAACAAGTTACGGATATGTTTTACATGGTATGTATTTTGCTTAGGAAAAGCAGGCGTATTCGGCAAACTTTATACTTCGTCACTTCATAAGGATATTTTCGATGTTGACTAAAACTGTTAAATCTTTCGGTTTAGCGATGGGCTTATTAGCCTGCTCTCTCCCACTTTACGCAAAAAACAATGTTGTTGTTGTCGCTACTGGCGGTACCATTGCTGGTGCTGGCGCAAGCTCAGCAAATAGTGCAACTTATACAGCGGCAAAAGTTCCAGTTGATGCTTTAATCAATGCAGTTCCTCAAATTCAAGATTTGGCAAATGTATCTGGTATTCAAGCATTACAAGTAGCTTCGGAAAGTATTACTGACAAGGAATTATTACAAATTGCTCGTCAAGTAAATGAACTTGTTAAAAAGCCAACTGTAAATGGCGTTGTGATTACACACGGTACAGATACTTTAGAAGAAACAGCATTTTTCTTAAATCTTGTTGTTCATACTGATAAACCAATCGTACTTGTTGGCTCAATGCGCCCATCAACTGCTCTTTCAGCAGATGGTCCACTTAACCTTTATAGTGCTGTTGCATTGGCCGCTTCTGATGATGCAAAAAATAAAGGCGTTATGGTTCTCATGAACGACTCTATTTTTGCTGCTCGTGATGTAACTAAAGGCATTAACATTCATACAAATGCTTTTGTAAGCCAATGGGGTGCTTTGGGTACACTTGTTGAAGGCAAACCATATTGGTTTAGACAATCTGTTAAACGTCATACCAATGCTTCAGAATTTAATATTGAAAATATTAAAGGTGATGCTCTTCCGACAGTACAAATCGTTTATGGTTCTGATTCTATGCTTCCTGATGCTTATGAAGCATATGCAAAAGCTGGCGCTAAAGCGATTATTCATGCAGGTACAGGTAATGGTTCTGTAGCGAAATATATCGTTCCAACATTACAAAACCTTCATGACAAAAACGGTATTCAAATTATCCGCTCATCACGCGTTCCACAAGGTTTTGTATTACGTGATGCAGAACAACCTGACTCTAAATATGGTTGGGTAGCAGCTCATGATTTGAATCCTCAAAAAGCGCGTCTTCTTGCAGCGTTGGCACTTACAAAAACCAACGATGCAAAAGAAATTCAACGCATGTTCTGGCAGTACTAAAATTTCTAGCCAGCCCAAATCAATTTGGGCTGGTTCTCTTTACTCGCTTTAATTTTCTCTTTAAAAAATAAAAGAACAACTTTGATCAATCCTTCACTTTCGTGTTCTCAACCTTCTGTTTAAATACTAAAATCCATAACAGTTGCCAAAATATTAAGCATTTCGTTTGAACTTTGCGTGTTAAACTATGCTGCGGTCGCATTAAGGATTGGTTTATGCAGTTTGTTCATCTCGGTATTTACACAGAATTTTCGATTACAGAGTCGATTGTTCGCATACCCGACTTGGTCAAGACTGCGGTAAAGGATGAAATGCCTGCGCTGGCACTTACCGACTTATCCAACCTTCATGCTGCTGTAAAGTTTTATAACTCTTGCCTTAAGAAAGGTATTAAGCCTATTTTGGGTAGCACAATCCGTCTTAATGATGCCCAACATCGTGCAACTTTGCTTGCAATGAGCGATATTGGATGGAAAGGACTGACCGAAATTGTTTCGCGTGGCTTTATTGAAGGCCAACAACTCAGTATCCCTTGTGTACAAAAAGAATGGGTCCTAGAGCAGCATCAAGATATTATTGTTTTACTTGGCCAACATAGTGATGTTGGGCAAATGCTTTGCTCATCTAACCCGCAAAAAGCAGAACCTTTACTTGAAGAGTGGATCGAAAAGTTTGGTAATCGTGTTTATCTAGCCTTAACACGTACTGATCGTCCTGGCGAAGAAGATTTTATTCAAGAAGCAGCCAAACTTGCAGCTAAATATAATATTGGTGTTGTTGCGCACAACGATGTGCACTTTATTGAAAAAGAAGATTTCGAAGCGCACGAAGCTCGTGTATGTATTGCAGATGGTTATGTTTTAGCAGATGATCGACGTCCACGCTTATATAGTCCAGAGCAGTATTTCAAAACTTCTGATGAAATGATTGAGCTGTTCTCAGATATTCCTAGTGCTATTGAAAACACCTATCAAATCGCTAAACGCTGTAATGTCACTTTAAAGCTCGGTACTTACTTTTTACCTGAGTATCCAATTCCTGATGGTTTTACCATCGATACCTATTTTGAGCACTTATCAAAAGAAGGTTTGGAAGAGCGCTTAAATTACCTTTACCCTGTCGAAAAGCGTGGTGAAGACTGGCCTGAAATTCGTAAACCATATGATGAACGAATAGATTATGAAGTCGGAATCATCCTGAAAATGGGATTCCCTGGTTACTTCCTGATTGTCATGGACTTCATTCAATGGGCGAAAAACAATGGTGTCCCTGTTGGACCGGGCCGTGGTTCAGGTGCAGGTTCATTAGTAGCTTATAGCTTAAAAATTACAGATCTTGATCCACTTCGTTATGACCTCCTCTTCGAACGTTTCTTAAACCCGGAACGTGTATCGATGCCCGACTTTGACGTCGATTTCTGTATCGCAGGTCGTGACCGTGTGATCGATTATGTATCACGTACTTATGGCCGTGAAGCGGTTTCTCAGATTGCAACGTTCGGTACGATGGCTGCAAAAGGTGCGATTCGTGACGTTGCCCGCGTTTTAGGGAAGTCTTATGGTCTAGCTGACCGTATTTCAAAAATGGTTCCAACTAAGCCACTTGGTGTGGATTTGGCAACTGCGATTGAAATGGAACCTCAGCTTAAAGATATTGTTACCAACCCTTCCAACCCAGATAATGATGATGCCAGCGAAATTTGGGAAATGGCATTAAAGTTAGAAGGTATTACCAGAAATACAGGTAAACATGCCGGTGGTGTTGTTATTGCACCCGGTAAAATTACCGACTTCTCTGCTGTGCTTTGTGACGCAGACGGTACTAACCGTGTAGCACAGTACGATAAAGATGATGTAGAAGCTGCAGGTCTCGTAAAATTCGACTTCTTGGGCTTACGTAACTTAACCGTTATTGAAGATGCTATCCAAAATATTAATAAAAACCGCGATAGCAATGACCCTTTAAACATTTCGCACGTCCCTCTTGACGACCCTAAAGCTTATTCTGTCTTTGCTGATGCAAATACAACCGCGGTATTCCAGTTTGAATCCGTCGGTATGAAACGAATGCTGAAAGAAGCACGTCCAAGTAAATTCGAAGAAATTATTGCGTTCGTATCTTTATATCGTCCGGGTCCGATGGATCTGATCCCAGACTTTATTCACCGTATGCATGGTGGAGAATTTGAGTATCTTCATCCATTGCTTGAAGGTGTATTAGAGCCAACCTACGGGATTATGGTTTACCAAGAACAGGTAATGCAAACTGCACAGATTTGTGCAGGTTACACACTCGGTGGCGCCGACTTGCTCCGCCGTGCGATGGGTAAAAAGAAACCTGAAGAAATGGTGAAACAGCGCCAAATCTTCCTTGAGGGTGCTGGACAAAAAGGCATTGATGAAAGCACAGCCAACCATATCTTCGACTATATGGAAAAGTTTGCAGGCTATGGTTTTAACAAATCGCACGCCGCAGCCTATGCGCTTGTTGCATATCATACAGCATGGTTAAAAGCCCACTATCCTGCCGAATTTATGGCAGCAGTAATGTCATCGGAAATGCAGAACACTGACAGTGTCGTATTTTTGATTGATGACTGCCGAAATAACGGACTCGAGGTCTTACCGCCATCAGTCAATATGTCGACTTATCATTTCCATGCGAGCGATGATAAAACCATTGTTTATGGTTTAGGGGCAATTAAAGGTGTTGGTGAACAGGCAATGCAGTCTGTTATTGACTCACGTCGCCAACAAGGGCCTTATACTGACCTATTTGATTTCTGCCATCGTATTGATTTGAAAAAAATCAATAAACGAACCTTAGAAGCACTTATCCGTGCTGGTGCGCTTGATTGTTTAGGTATTGAACGTTCAAGTCTAATGGCTCAATTGCCAGAAGCTGTACAAGCTGCCGAACAGGCACGTAGTAACCGTGAAAGCGGTATTATGGACTTATTTGGTGAAGTTGAAGAAGTTCAACGTAAACCAGCTAAACCTGTTAAGCCATGGAGTGATGAAGTTCGTCTCAAAGGCGAAAAAGATACACTTGGACTATATTTAACAGGTCACCCAATTGATGTTTATCGTCAAGAACTCAAAGCGTTTATTCCTGCAAAACTTAATGAAATTACTGCAACTCGTCGCGGTGTAACGACTGTTTATGCAGGACTTGTCCTTGATGTAGCGAATTTCCCAAACCGTGTTGTTATTGTGCTTGACGACGGAACAGCACGTATTGAAGTCAGCTGTAACCACGAACGTTTCCAACGCTTTAAAGATATTATTCAAGTTGAGCGCGTAGTCGTCTTTGAAGGCGAGATCTATGAGCGTGAAGGTTTTGATCGTCCAATGGGACGCTTGAACAAAGCGTTTAGCTTAAATGAAATCAGACAAAAACGCGCCAATAGTATTCAAATCAAATTAACCCATGATCTATTGCAACCAAGTTTGGCAAAAGATCTACAAAATATATTATTGCCTTATTGTAATGTCGATATGCATCAGCATATTGCAATACAGTTACAGATTGACCAACCATATGCTCAGGCTGAGCTTCAGCTTGGCCCACAATGGAAAGTCGCTCCTTTAGATGAACTTCTTGCCAAACTAAGAGATTACTTTGGTAAGGATAATATTCATATTGAATATCAGGTAAAATCTAAGGCAGCTAAAGCAGCAGAACCTGTTCGTCCACAACCTGTTGCCTCACCTCCTGTGGACATGACTATTGATGATGCATTGGATTCATACCAAAGCGAAGTTTCTCAATATTCGTAATTTCTGGAAATCTTATGAGTTTGTTTGACGACACCGCCGTGTCAAAACAATTAGCACAAGTGCGTATTGTCATGGTCAATACCACTTTACCAGCTAATATTGGCAGTGCTTTACGCGCAATGAAAACGATGGGCTTGAGTAAGTTGGTTCTGGTTTCACCAAAAACGTATCCACATCCAGATATTCAGGCGCTTGCTGCTGGTGCACAAGATTTATTAGAACAGGTTGAAATTGTTGAAACACTCGAAGAAGCAATTAAAGATTGCCATTTAGTTTTCGGGACAAGTGCTCGAAGCCGTACTATTCCATGGCCTTTGTTAGATGTTCGCCCTGCTTCCAAAGAAGCAATTAAGGCGGCTGCTCAAGGACAACAAATTGCGATCGTTTTTGGACGTGAAGACCGCGGTTTAACCAATGAAGAATTGGCTTTGGCAAACTATCACCTTACTATTCCTGTAAACTCGGACTATGGTGTACTTAACGTTGCTCAAGCGATTCAAGTGGTTTGTTATGAACTTCGTATGTCGGTATTAGAGCAAAAAGATGTTGCTTCTGATGCTGGGCAAATGCCGCTTGCTCAAGGTCAAAGCATGCAATGGGATGAGCCGTTAGTGACTCAGCAGCAAATGGAAGAGTTCTACCCCCATTTGGAAAAAATGCTCACCGAAATTGAATTTTTAGATCCAGAAAATCCACGTTTACTACCTTTACGCTTGCGTCGTTTATTTGGTCGTATACAATTAGATCGTATGGAATATCATTTACTTCGCGGTATTTTTAGTCGAGTCCAAGCCCTCACAAGCGGCAAATGGAAAAAAGCATCATCGGACAAGGAGGATCAATCCAATGCTTAAACAGCTTAAAGAAGATATACAGGCTGTATTCGCGCGAGATCCTGCTGCACGAAATACACTCGAAGTACTTACCACTTACCCAGGTATACATGCTTTACTTTTGCATAGGCTTGCACATGAATTGTGGAAAAAAGATTGTAAAGGTACCGCCCGTTTTGTTTCGTCATTTAGTCGTTTTGCAACGGGTATTGAAATTCACCCTGGTGCTAAAATCGGCAAACGCTTCTTTATCGATCATGGCATGGGCGTTGTAATTGGTGAAACTGCTGAAATTGGTGATGATGTAACGCTATACCACGGTGTTACCTTAGGTGGTACGACTTGGAATAAAGGTAAGCGTCACCCAACTTTAGAAGATGGCGTGGTTGTCGGTGCTGGTGCGAAAATCTTAGGTCCATTTACGGTAGGTAAAGGCGCCAAAGTTGGTTCAAATGCGGTAGTCACAAAAGCAGTTCCTGCTGGTGTAACAGCTGTTGGTAACCCTGCACGTTATATCTATAAAGATGCCGACAAAACTAAAGATAAAGATGAAGAACGTCGCCGTGATTATGCACAAAGTATTGGTTTTGCTCCGTATGCGACTACTGCTGATCAATCTGACCCAATTTTAGAAGGAATGCGAGTTTTACTTGACCGTATTCAGCACAATGAAACGCGTATGAATAATTTGTGCCAGCGTTTGTCCGAACTTGACCCAACTTTCAAAAAAGAAAGTCAAGATGAACAGCCTTTTAGTGATGAAGAGCTAAAAATTCTTGAAGAAGTTCGCCGTGAATGCGGTGCGCAGAACAAGACATCAAAAACGTAATATTCTTGATTCATAATGTAACACGCTTACCCTTGCATGTCGGTTTAGGTTTTCCTAGACTTGTTGTACCTTATTTAACTTTATAAAATGAACGGAAGATCCTATGAATTTTAAGCCTTTGGCATATATCCTTCTTGCGACCTCAAGTTTAACAGCGTGTACCATGGCACCTGTAAAAGAACAAAAAATTGAGCCGTTTGTTTTTAAGGAACCAGAGCTTACACCTCCATTTTATGCATTAAACCCATTTAATTATGATGCTCCGCCTGCATTTGAAGTTGCTTTAAAAGAAGCTGCTGCACAGCCTGTAACCAAAATGGTTGTAACTCGTCAGGACGATCCAACCAAAACACTTACATTAGATACGAATAAACTGATTGTACCTACAGTCAACAACTCACAACGTTCAATGAAGTACGCAGTTTTAGCGGGCGATAATGAAATTGATGTAACTGAAATTGATGACTTCTTACAACTTGTTGAAGGTAAAGCGCGTCACTATCCACCTCGTTTTACTGATCGTCAAGAACGTAAAGGCTTTGAAAGCAAACTTAAGGAAGTTACTCAGCGCTTAGATACTTTAGCTGCTAATCCAGATGCTTCATTTGATATTCTTATTCGTGCTTTTAAAGCAAGTGTACTTGCCCGTAACCTTGATTTAGGTACTGCTCATACCACTAAGTCTTTAGAATATGCACAAAGACTTTTAAAAATTAATCCAGATGATGCTGAAGCGAATTTCTGGTTTGGTTTTGGTTTGTCTGAAGGCGGTGGTCAACGTGAGGCTATTCCGTATTTAGATAAAGCTATTAAAGGTAATGTTCAGGAAGCATATTTAGCCGCTGCAAATAACTATATAGCAATGGAACAAAAGAAAAATGCGATTCAGACTTTAAAAAATTACAAGGTTAAATACCCTGATGAAGCTGAAGTAGCAGACCGTTTAATTCAAGAAATTGAAAAACAAGGTCGCTGGAATGTATGGCAAGTTTTAACAAACCCTGCTATGTCTTCTGCTACCCCAAGCGCAGCTACAAAAAAGTAAGCACTTAAACTTTAAAAAAGGGCTGATTTGACAGCCCTTTTTTTATGTTTGATCAATTGAAAAATACTTTAAAATTTGTATGATCAGCATATTACTGATCCACATATTTGACCATAATGTTTGTTAGAAAAAGAAACTCAGCGCTCTTCACGGTCATACTCCTCGGTTCAATCCTGAGTGGATGTCAGGTCGTCAATGTTAAGCAACAAGCTCTCAACGTTACTATTGCAAATGAGCGTAATAGTATTCTTACCCAAGATAAACTAAGTGAAGCAAGTCTTAATGTTTTGTCCATGTCAGGGCAAGAAGCTAAGGCCTGTACAGACTCCCCTGATACTTGTGTTAATCAACTTAAAAATCTGCCCCAAATTTTAGATGAACAGCTGTTATCGGCTGCGAGTGAAATGTATCTCGCAAAAGCAATGGCTTTGTCAGATTCTTCTGAATGTAAAATTAGTCGTTTCACTAAACATAAGCCAACTGAAGAACAAAAAGTTATTCAAAATAAATATGATGAATGCTTAGATCAACAGTTAAGTCTACTCGATAAGAGTATCCGTTATAGCTATGCTTATCTGTTTTCTACAAAACGTCAGCCAACTGATCGTATTTTTGATAATAGACAAGTTCAGATACGCGACTTCTATAATCAAGCGATTGCCAAAATGGTCAGTGTGTATGATTTAAGGTATCCACAAAAAAATGTGGTAGAGCCACAAATCCATATTGGTAAGAGTGTATATTCAATTGATTTTGAGTTTCATAGACAATTATCTGGCCAAAAATTAGAAAAATTAATTTCAAGTTATAACTTAAATTTCTCAGGTTTAAGAACAATCAACCGTCGTGATGGTTTCGGTTCCGAATTTGTGGCTGTCTTCCCAAGTTCAGGCAAAGAAGACATTAATGAATACATTTTAGATCCACTTAATTACAGCTATAAAAATGGTGTAAATCCTAATATTCACCATGCACGTTATTTAGCGGCGACTATTGTTGCAGAGCCTAAACATGCCAAAACCGTTCAAGAAATTATTAATGACCCAGAATTTGTGATTCGGGTCTATGATCCTTATCGAACCGATAATATTAATGTCGCTGGTAAGCAGTATCCTTTAGCTGCAAACTTCTCAGCTCCTTATGGTCTGTGGTTAGCAGAAAACAACCTAGGTGTAGCGGCTTATTTAAGCTTGATTGATCGTGATCAGCACTTAACCATGCCGCATTTATATATGCTTGAACCTTATAATCCAAACAAAAAAATTATTGTGTTGGTACATGGTTTGGCAAGTAGCCCCGAGGCATGGATTGCACTCACTAACGATGTCATGGGCGATACTGTTTTAAGAGATAACTATCAAGTTTGGCAAGTTTTCTACTCGACCAATATGCCAATTCTGGAAAGCCGGTTCCAGATTTATGCCCTTTTGAAACAAGCGTTCGGTTCGTTAAACCCAAGTGATCCTGCCGCGCATGATGCGGTGCTTGTAGGTCATAGTATGGGAGGAATTATTAGCCGTTTACTTGTAAGTGATGCTGATATTACTAAACCTGCCTTGGAGATGATGACGATCCGTCAGCAAAACCGTTTTAAGAAACATCCTATGGTGACTGAACGGCTGCAAATGCATTCAATTAGTAACTTTGATCGTGCAATTTTCTTGGCATCGCCACACCGAGGTACTGATTATGCAGATCGTTGGTTTACCTTGGCAGCACGTAAAATTATCCGCTTACCGGGTGCTTTTTTATCAGCTGTTGCAACTTCGCTCACCACAGAAAATTTAGATATTAAAGATTTCTTGAATAATATTGATAATGGCCTGATTCAAAATGGACCAAGCGACTTAAGCCATCAATCTAAATTTATGGAACTCACTGAGAATATTAATCCACATCAAGGGTTAATCTTCCACTCAATTATGGGCAACATTACCAAAAGTGATGATCCAAATGTGATTACCGATGGTATTGTTCCTTATAAAAGTGCTCACTTAGAAGGTGCTAAATCTGAGAAAGTTCTACCGGGTGGACACTCTATTCAGTTAACACCACAAGCCGTATTAGAACTACGTCGTATTTTACGAGAGCATTTAGTTGAACATGGTTTGTATAAACCATAAAAAATAAAAAGAGCCAAAGGATATCCTTTGGCTCTTTTGTTTTAGGTTAGATTTTACTGTCTAGAACGAATAATGTAATCAAACGCAGAGAGTGATGCTTTAGCGCCTTCACCTGTAGCAATAATGATCTGCTTGTAAGGTACAGTGGTACAGTCACCTGCAGCAAATACACCTTTTACATTGGTTTCGTTGCGGTCATTCACAATGATCTCGCCACGGTTGGTTAACTCAACCTCACTGTCTTTTAAGAAGTCAGTGTTTGGAAGTAAACCAATCTGTACAAAGATCCCTGCAAGCTCTACCACATGCTCTTCATCAGTCGCACGGTCTTTATATTTAAGACCCGTTACTTGTGAACCGTCACCCAATACTTCTGTGCTTAATGCATTCATAATCACAGTGGTGTTTGGCAAGCTATTTAACTTGTTTTGCAAGACTTGGTCAGCACGAAGTTTAGTGTCGAACTCAACCAGAGTTACATGCTCAACAATACCTGCAAGGTCAATCGCCGCTTCAACACCTGAGTTACCGCCCCCAATCACGGCAACACGTTTGCCTTTGAACAATGGACCATCACAGTGTGGACAGTACGCTACACCACGGGTACGGTATTCAGCTTCACCCGGTACATTCATTTCTCTCCAACGTGCACCTGTTGAAAGGATCACAGTTTTCGATTCAAGTTTTGCACCGTTTTCAAGTTCAACTTCAACCAAGCCATTTGCTGTTTGATCTGCACCAGTGATTTTGCTGACACGTTGCAGGTTCATGATATCCACATCGTATTCACGAACATGTGCTTCCATCTCGGCAGCAAACTTAGGACCTTGAGTCTTTTGCACAGAAGTGAAGTTTTCAATGTCCATGGTATCCATGACCTGACCACCAAAGCGTTCAGCCACGATACCTGTGTTAATGCCTTTACGTGCTGCATAGATTGCAGCTGTTGCACCCGCAGGTCCACCACCAATCACCAATACATCAAACGCATCTTTGGCATTGAGTGCTGCTGCGTCTTTTTCAGCTGAATTGGTATCAAGTTTTGCCACAATCTCTTCAAGGGTCATACGACCTTGACCAATGTGTTCATTGTCCTGGAATACCATCGGTACAGCCATGATTTTGCGTTGTTCCACTTCGTCTTGGAAGAATGCACCATCAATCATGGTTGCTGTGGTGTTCGGGTTATAAATGGCAATCAGGTTAAGCGCCTGTACCACGTCCGGACAGTTATGACAGCTTAGCGATACAAACACATCAAAGTTAGCTTTGAGGTTTAAGCCTTTAATCTGATTTAAAACTTCATCCGATACTTTAGGTGCATAGCCAGACACTTGTAACAGAGCCAAGATCAAAGACGTAAACTCATGGCCCATTGGTAAGCCTGCAAAGAACACACGAGGTTGTTCACCTGCTTTAGCCACACCAAAGCTTGGACGACGTGTATTGTTACCGTCAAAACGGGCTGTTACCTTGTCAGAAAGCTCAGCGATTTCAGTTACTAATTCTTTAATTTGAGCAGCTTTATCTGATTCATCTAAAGCAGCAACTAATTCGATTGGACTTTCTAAACGTTCTAGGTAAGCTTTTAATTGAGTTTTAATGTTTTGATCTAACATCTGTTTTTTACTCCAATGCATCCAAATTCTTTCAATAGATGCATAGTACGTTAAAACAATGAATAGGTAAAACAGTATGTTTTTATATATTTGATCGGTTTTTTAGATTTTATAATTTCTTCAATCAAAAAAAGCCAACCTGAGCTCATCCCAGCGCAGGTCGGCAAACTGGTTAAACTAGAGTAAGACCACACCAAATACAGCCCCAGCAATCAAAACATGCAATGGATGAACTTTTTTAATTAAAGATAATAAAGTTGCAATCACCACCATAATGACAAGTAAAGTATTTATTGCCGCTGCCTCAGAAATAATCCATGCACTGGCAAGCACAGTCCCCACAGTGACAGGTTGTAAAGCAAGCTGTAAAACACGGCGCCATTTCTTATCTTTGAATTTTGACCAGCCTCTCATCACAAATACAGTAATAAGAGATGACGGTAAAAATTTAGCAGTAGACGTCACCAATAGACCAGACAACCCTGCTACATGCCACCCTACCAAAGGTACAATCATCATATTTGGACCAGGTGCAGCTTGTGCCATAGCAAACAACGCACTAAATTCTTGCGCCGTCATCCAATGGTGAATATCAACCACTTGGCGTTGCATTTCGGGCAAAATCGTATTCCCACCACCAAATGCAATAAGAGACAACTGAGTAAAAATGATTGCTAAAGTAAGTAGTACGGCACCCATTACACACGTCTCCAAATGATGGCTGAATAAAACGCAAGTAAAATCAGCATAGTCAAAAGTAAAGGAATTTTTAGAAAGGCAATGCTGACAATTGCCACTACCACAACACAGATTGCTAATGGATTACGTAATAAAGGCTTAAGCATTTTCAGACCTGTGGCAACCAGAAGCCCTGCTGCTGCTGCTCCTAAACCTTCAAAAAGGTGTTTAACCATTAAGTTGTCTTGGAACTGCTCATAGACATAATGTAAAAGTACAACAATTACGGTAGGTGCGAAGATTAAACCAATGAGTGAGCTCACTGCTCCACGGACACCGCGAAACTCCATGCCAATCGCAACCGATAAATTAATAATATTGCCGCCCGGTAAAAATTGACACAGACCAAGTAACTCAGTGAATTTTTCAGGGCTTAACCAATGCCTTTGCTCTACAATAACTTTACGGGCTAAAGGCAGCACACCACCAAATCCAATTAAACCTAATGTTAAAAAACCTAAAAATAACTCTGTGCACGTAGGAACAGTATCCTTCTGCACGGCAATCTCAACATGGTTCATTTTCGTTACTTTTCACTTTATCCGACCAAGATAGAATGATACTTTTATGATATATCTACAAATGCTTTTATTTTCATTAACCATACCCTAAAGGTATTCCTATGCTCGATTTATATAAGCTTCATGCCTTTGTAGTGGTGGTTGAAGAAAGAAATATTACTCATGCAGCAAACCGTTTGTTTATTCAACAGCCACCTTTAACGCGTTTACTTAAAAAACTTGAACAAGAACTCGGTACACAGTTACTTATTCGTCAACCGCGCGGGATTGAACCGACAGAAGCAGGTTTAGCATTATTTAAAGAAGCACAACTTTTATTAGAACATGCCCGCCATATTCCTAAATTAGTCCAAGATGTTAGCCAAGGTAAAACTGGACAACTCAATATTGGCTTTACAAGTTCCGCAGGTTTGCATCCGCTCATTTCACTCGTATTACGTTCATATCGAGAAATATACCCTGCTGTGCAAACCAAACTTGAAGAAGCAGGCAGTCAAAAGCAACTGGACTGGTTAATTTCAGAAAAACTTGATATTGCCTTTTTAAGAGCGCCGATTAGCCGAGATATTGGTTTGAAGCATCTTCATATATTAAACGAGCCAATGGTGGTGGCCTTACCTATCGGCCATCCGCTTACACAGAAGAAAAAAATTAGTTTAAGTAACTTGTCAGAGGAAAATTTTGTTTTATACCGTCGCTCTTCAGGGCAAGGCTTATATGACAATATTTTATATAGCTGCTATCAGGCAGGTTTTAGTCCGCGTATTATTCAAGAAGCGCCACGCCCTACTGCGACCCTCAATTTAGTGGCTGCCGGTATTGGAATTAGTATTGTGCCCGCTTCAATGCATAACTTTTGGGACCATGAAATCGTCTATCGCGAGTTTGATGATTCGATAAAACTAAATGCGCCTATTTACTTAATTACACGAGAAAATGAAAACTCAGCTAAAGTGTCAAACTTCATTGAACTCATGCAAAAACTATTACCTACAATGACCTAAGTGTAAAAACTAGGCAATAAAAAATGCCTATATAAAGGCACTTTTTAAAGTCATTTTTAGCAAAAAATAGTTCAAATAAATTTTACGATTTTAAGAGTAATACTTTTTCTTTAACCAAAGCGAAACGGTGACGAGTGAAATTAAAACGGGTACTTCAACCAATGGTCCAATCACTGTGGTAAATGCTACAGGTGATGCTAAACCAAAAGTTGCAATAGCTACAGCTAAAGCCAACTCAAAGTTATTACCTGCCGCGGTAAATGAAATAGCAGTGGTACGTGGGTAGTTATTCCCCATCCGTTTACTCATAAAGAAACTAATAAAGAACATCACTACAAAGTAAATCGTGAGTGGAATCGCAATACGTAATACATCTAAAGGTAAGCTCACCACATCGCCACCTTTTAAACTAAACATCGCCACAATGGTAAAAAGTAAAGCAATTAAACTAATCGGGCTGATCTTTGGTAAAAATTTAGTTTGATACCATTCCAACCCTCTCGACTTGACTAAAATCAAACGCGTCAAGAACCCCATTAAGAATGGAATACCTAAGTACACCAAAACAGCATGTGTGATGGTCCAGAAATTGACGTCAATCACTTGCCCTGCCACACCAAAATATGGCGGCAAGAAAGTTAAGAACAACCATGCATAGGTACTAAAAAATAAAATCTGAAAAATACTGTTAAAGGCGACTAAAGCTGCAACATATTGGTTATCACCACAAGCTAAGCCATTCCAGACCAATACCATTGCAATACAACGTGCCAAGCCTATCAAAATAAGGCCCGTCATATACTCCGGATAGTTATGCAAAAAAACAATCGCAAGGATAAACATTAAAACTGGAGCAATAATCCAGTTTTGTACCAGCGATAAAGTTAAGGTTTTCTTATCCTTAAATACTTCTGGTAAAGCCGCATATTCCACTTTTGCCAATGGCGGATACATCATTAAAACCAAACCGATTGCGATTGGAATATTAACGTTATCTACACTTAATTCATTTAAAGACACAGATGCCTGAGGAAAGAAAACTCCAATCGCTAAACCTAAAGCCATTGCTATAAAAATCCATAACGTCAGGTTTCGATCTAAAAAGGAAAGCCCTTGTTTAGTCATGTTCTACTCGAAGAAAGAATTGATTAATTTTGCTCAATACACACAAATGCTTATGCACTTATGCTAAGAAAATCTAAATTTTAAAGACGGAAATCTAGGAAGATTAATCACAACACGTTGTCGTGATGAAAGGCTGATCTTGTTGTTTTATTCTTGTCCCACTCTCGTCATTTTCTATCACCTTTAAAATATCTAAAGCCCAAACAGGTAAATCAGGATTTAAGCTGTAATAAACCCACTGTCCTTTTCTTTCATCCAGTAATACGCCATGAGTTCGTAACAAAGCTAAGTGTCTAGAAATTTTGGGTTGGCTCAACTCAAGCTGTTCGGTTAGCTCACAGACACAAATATTTTGTTTATTTAGAACTAATTTAAGAATATTTAACCGAGTTTGGTCAGATAGACATTTAAAGAAATCGACTTGGTTGATCATATCTTCAACAAAATATATTCGTTATTGCAAATATACGGATATCCATATATAAATGCAATATCTTAATTTGACAATAAATTTACCATGACTGAGCTAGTGAAGATTTACCATAACCCTGCTTGCGGGACCTCGCGCAATACATTGGCGCTTATTCGTCATGCAGGAATTGAACCTATCATTATTGAATATTTGCAAACACCGCCAAGTAAAGATGAATTGATTCAACTCATTAAGGATTCGAACCTAAGTGTACGTGAAGCAATTCGTAAAAATGTTGAACCCTATAAAGATTTAGAGTTAGAACAAGACCATTGGACCGATGAACAGTTAATTGATTTTATGGTGCAATATCCAATTTTAATTAATCGCCCATTTGTGGTTACACCAAAAGGCACGCGACTTTGCCGCCCTTCTGAGATGGTACTAGACATTTTAGATTCACAAAACTTAGGCTATTTTGCAAAAGAAGATGGTGAAGTGATCATTGATGAACAAGGCCGTCGTTTAAAGTAATTGAAGATAATTATCAATATAAAAAGCTAAATGATATGGCACCATTTAGCTTTTTTGAATAAAACAGCTTAAAAATAGGACTTAATAAAAGGAAGCAGTTGCTCTCCTATTACCATGCCTAATAAACCGACTAATGCAACAAGAGGTGGAGCTGGTGACTTAACATTTAAAACATAATATAAGACACCAACAAGCAACCCTACAGCCAAAGATAACAAGTACATTTTCATCGTACATACCTTAAGGAAACAAGCTATTTAATGAGGCAGGTTCCCATACTGTTTTATTTAAAATGCAAAACACGAGCACCCAAGTGCGCCCCAGAAAGATTTTTTGTCCTTATCATTTACAGGAACATCAAGCATCCAAGCGTGGCTGTGTCCATGCATTCCACAGCTACTAGCACATGCACACAATGCACTTTGTGACTGTAATGATTGATTCGATGGTGCATTACGGTTTTCAGATAAGCGCCACTGACCACCGAAGCGTTTTACTGGCGACCATGTTGGAGATGCTGGCGGTAACGGCGGATCGTCTTGCTTAAACTCTGCCCCTGCGTACACCACTTTTCCACCTAAAACAGTGAGTACAGACTCAATCCACTGGATATCTTCTGCTTCAACTTTAAAGTAGTCATCTGACAGCACAACCAAGTCAGCAAGTTCACCTGCTGTGAGTGAACCCTTAATATCTTTTTCACCTGAGAACCAAGCCGAACCTTTCGTCCAGAGTTTGAGGGCGGTTTGACGATCTAATAGATTTTTTTCATCATACAAAGGTAACCCACCTACTGTTTTACCTGTAGTCAGCCAATACAAACACACCCAAGGGTTATAAGATGCAACACGAGTCGCATCTGTTCCCGCACCCACAGGTACACCGAGTTCTAACATTTTCTTGACTGGTGGCGTTGCTTGGGCAGCTTCGGCACCATAGCGTTTTACGAAAATCTCACCTTGATATGCCATACGATGCTGAATCGCGATACCACCACCCAACGCACCAATACGTTCGATATTACGCTCAGATACAGTTTCGGCATGGTCAATAATAAATCGTGTCGCAAATGGCTGTTTTGAATTGACGCGCTCAAATACATTGAGTAACCGACTAATACTTTCATCATAAGTTGCATGAATACGGAATGGCCATTTCTTTTCAGCCAAGTGTTCTACAATGGCTTCGAGTTCGCCTTCCATTTTTTCTGGTAAATCTGGACGTGGCTCATAGAAATCTTCAAAGTCACCCGCTGACCACGTCAGGTTCTCACCTGCTCCATTCATTCTAAATAATTCATCACCATCACCCGGAAATGTCATTTCTGTCCAACGGCGATAATCATCAAGCTCTTGACCTGCCTTTTGAGCAAATAAGTTGTAAGCAATTCGCACTGTCATTTGATTTTGATTGTGCAATTGCTTAATCACATCATAATCTTCAGGGTAGTTTTGACCTCCACCACCTGCATCAATTGCTGAAGTAATACCTAATCGGTTTAATTCACGCATGAAATGACGAGTTGAATTGACTTGATCTTCAACTGGCAATTTTGGTGCTTTCCCTAAGGTCGAATATAAAATCATAGCCGATGGCGTTGCGAGCAGCAGTCCTGTTGGCTCACCTTTTTCATTTCGTACAATCTTGCCACCCGGCGGGTCTGGTGTGTCTTTGTTAAAGCCTAATACATCAAGGGCAGCTCGGTTCAACATGGCACTAGCGTATAGATGTAAAACGAATACTGGAGTATCTGGCGCAGCTTTATTAATTTCTTCTAAAGTCGGTAAACGCTTTTCAGCAAACTGGAATTCAGTCCAACCGCCTACGACACGAACCCATTGTGGAGCTGGCGTATTATCTGCTTGTTCTTTGAGTAAGCGTAACGCATCGGCAACGGATGGCACACCTTCCCAGCGCAGTTCCATATTGTAATTGAGGCCACCACGAATAATATGCAAATGACTGTCATTTAGACCCGGTATAACGCGACGACCATTTAAGTCTACAACTTTACTTGTTGGAGTTGCGAGTTTCATAACCTCATCAGTTGTACCCGTGCGGACGACTTTACCGTCTGCAATCGCAATTGCTTGTACTTCAGGGTTTTGAGGATCTAGTGTTGTAATTTTACCGTTTTTAAGTATGAGGTTTATGTCGGTCATTCTGAACTCCATTCTTGTGAATTATCGTTCTAAAAAAATAAAGATATATCTGTATTAATATCACTTAAATATTGAATACTAGACATACCTTTATCTAAATCAGTACTGTTTTATTTTGCAGGAACTGGTGCAAGTACTTCATGTTTTGATGTTGTACGCTCAGGTGCCTTATGTACCATCGTATAGGCATAGTCCACACCCATACCGTAAGCACCAGAATGCTCACGTACAATTGCCATAACTGCATCGTATGTATCACGGTGTGCCCAATCACGCTGCCATTCGAGTAATACTTGTTGCCAAGTTACCGGAACAACACCTGCCTGAATCATGCGCTGCATGGCGTAGTCATGTGCTTCTTTCGATGTACCGCCTGAAGCATCTGCGACCATATAAATCTCATAATCCCCTTCAAGTATCGCACCAAAAGCAAAGGTGTTGTTGCACACTTCAGTCCACAAACCTGAAACAATCACTTTTTTACGATTATTTTTTGCAAGCGAATCACGTACTTTTTGGTCATCCCACGAATTCATTGAAGTACGTTCTAGTAATGGAGCATCTGGAAATACATCTAAAAGTTCTGGATAGGTATGACCAGAGAAGCTTTCAGTTTCAACCGTTGTAATGGTGACAGGAATATTGAATGTTTTAGCCGCTTTTGCTAACCCTACAGTATTATTCTTTAATACTTGGCGATCTATTGACTGTACCCCAAAAGCCATTTGCGGCTGATGATCAATAAAAATAACCTGACAATTGGTTGGTGATAGTTGTTCTAAAAGTGATTTATTCACGTCTAAACTCCATTATTCATTATATAAGGCTTTTAAAATTGCCTACTGGTTATTATCAAAACAGATAAAAATGTAAAAACATAGACAGCAAAACAGCTCGAATCTGTATCCTGTATGGATACAATCAAATCAATGATTGCTTTTTAATTTTTATAGTTTAATCATGGATATATATTTTTTAATTTTTAGTTATCCATGGATCGATTAGACTGTATTTCCACTTTTGTAAGTGTCGTAGAACATGGGAATTTTAGTAGCGCAGCTAGAGCACTCGATATTTCTCGTGATTTGGTAGCCAAACGTGTTTGCTACCTTGAAAATGATTTAAAAACAACGCTATTAAATCGAACAACCAGACAAATGAATCTGACCAGTTGTGGGGAAAAATTTTACCAACATTGCAAGGTTATATTGAGTGAATTTGAATGGGCAACTTACGAGATTAGCTATAACCAGCAATATCCTGAAGGCGAACTCAAGCTCAATACGCCCATGTCTTTTAGCAACATTTTCCTTCAACATATCATTTCAGACTTTATTGAGAAATATCCCAGTATTAAAATTGATTTGTTTATGACAGATCAGCTATTAGATGTGAATCAACACAAATTTGATCTGACCATACGCTTAGATGGATCTGCGCCAAGTTTGGCAAATAGTAAAATTTTAAATACCTATCAACGTTATTTATATGCAACACCTGAATATTTCAATCAACATGGATTACCTACTTCTTTAGAAGAACTTAAAGAACATAAGTTTCTAATTTACTATCAAGATAGCCGACATAAAAAATTGATTTTTCAAAAAGATCAGAAAGAAGTGTCTTTTAATTGTTTCCCTGTGATGACGTGTAATAATGGTGAACTATTATTGGATATGTGTTTAAAAGATCACGGTATTGTTTTTCTTCCAGAGTTTATTGCAGAGCCTTATTACAAAGAAGGTAAGTTACAGAAATGTTTGGAAGATTATACCAGTCAGCCACTTCACTTATATGTCACATGGCCAAATCGTAAGATTTTATCGAAGAAAGTAAAACTATTTATTGATTTTTTAACACATCAAATCATTCCCATAAAATAACCAATCTGGGCCTTTTCCACAGGAATTGGCCCAGATTTTTAATTAGTTTGAGTTGTTTCAATTCTCTTATTTTTAAATAAATTTAATAAATTTTGCTCGGCAGATACTGCACTGTTTTCTTCAATAAATGTGGTTGCGTAGTGTTCTAAATGTTCTTCCATCAATTGCGTTGCTCGTTTTTCATCGCCTTGTTCAATGGCATCTAAAATTGCACGGTGTTCATCTGCCGAACAATTATTATGTTTTGGAATTTCATATAAGCCAATTAATAACGAAGTCCTCGCAATAAGTGTCTGCAAATAACTGGTCATGATCGAATTTTGATTAGCTTCAATCAGCTTTAAATGAAATTGCCCTGATAGCTTAATCCACTCGGCCCAATTTCCAGCTAAACGCTCATCCGACTCTTGTTCTACCAAAGTCCGAAGCTCACTAAAATCTAGGTGATGAGACTTTTGTGCTAGTTTTTTTACAGTGGCGATTTCCAGCATGCTGCGTGCTTCAAAGACTTCTTTTGTTTCATTTGCACTATGTTTTGCGATGAGTGCCCCACGATTGGGCTGAATTTCGATGACCTTATCATGTGCAAGTTTGACGAAAACACGTCTTAACACTCCTCGCGTTACACCAAATGCTTCACATAAGGGTGCTTCAACTAAACGTGCGCCAGGGGCAAGTTGTCGATTTAAAATAGCATCTACAATAGCGTTATATATATGGTCATCAATCTCATCATTGCTCATTTCTACGGCTTTTTTTGGTGCATTCGATGACATTGATTTCTCCATTTTTATTAATGTCTCCTCTTTTTAGAACTTCATCTATTTTGAATAGTGTAAGTTTAACTTAAGCGTTTGGAAATATTTCTCTCATTTTCACACTATCTATGCTGAGCTGAACAATTCAATATTAAATCTCTAAATATCCACTTATACACCTAAATTTATTTGCTTTTTATAAAAATTAGGCACGTCTCAGTTTATAAATCTCTCTCTTTATATTCCAAAATTGTATCAAGCTAAATCACTCATCAATACACCATCTCAAGTTTGGCATAACTTTTGCTCAATAAATTGTGCACAATCTAAATATAACATTGTGCACAATTTTAATTTCATTCTTTTAGTCAGTATTTCAAGCTGCTGAAGAACGTGCCCGCCCAACATAGGGAAGTGAGTGTTCAAGATGAATAATACCGAAGCGATAATTAAACCTTCTTATGATGCAAAACTAACAAATCAAGACTTAGCTCCTTTAAAAAAGCAAACTTGGGGCGCTTATAATATTTTTGCCTTCTGGATGTCTGATGTTCATAGCGTCGGTGGTTATGTCATGGCTGGAAGCCTTTTTGCACTAGGACTCAACAGCTGGCAGGTACTTCTATCTTTACTGATCGGCATTGCAATTGTTCAGTTTTTTACAAATCTAATTGCCAAGTCTAGCCAACAAACAGGCACGCCCTATCCTGTGATTTGTCGTGCCACTTTCGGTGTGCTTGGTGCAAATATCCCTGCCGTTATCCGTGGTCTTATTGCTGTCGCATGGTATGGCATTCAAACTTATTTGGCCTCCAGTGCCTTTTTATTGGTCATTTTAAAGTTCTTTCCAGAATGGTCAGTCTATGCTGATGTTTCAACTTACGGCTTTCTTGGGCTTTCCTATTTAGGATGGGTTGGCTTCATGCTGCTTTGGCTACTGCAAGCGACTGTTTTCTGGTCTGGCATGGACAGTATTCGTAAGTTCATTGACTGGGCAGGCCCAGCTGTCTACATCGTAATGTTTGCGATGGCAGTATGGCTCATCTGGAAAGCTGGCTGGCAAAATATTGATTTAAACTTGAGCGGTGTTCAATATGACGGCTTTGCGGTTGTACTTGTCATGATTGGTGCTATTGCGCTTGTTGTCTCATATTTTTCAGGGCCTATGCTGAATTTTGGTGACTTCTCTCGTTATGGTAAAAGTTTTAACGCGATTAAAATGGGCAACTTTCTTGGCTTACCGATTAACTTCTTAGGCTTTTCTTTACTTACTGTGGTGTGTATTGCTGCAACGCTTCCAGTGTATGGAAAACTTATTACAGACCCAGTCGAGATGGTCGGTAAACTTGATAATACTTTTGTGGTGATTTTAGGTAGTTTAACCTTAATGATTGCCACTATCGGGATTAATATTGTCGCTAACTTTGTTTCACCTGCCTTTGATTTTTCCAACGTTTCACCGAGCAAAATTAGCTGGCGCATGGGTGGAATGATTGCAGCAGTAGGTTCAATTTTCATTACCCCATGGAATTTATTTAATAACCCTCAAGTGATCCATTACACCATTGATATTTTAGGTGCATTTATCGGTCCACTTTTTGGTGTATTGCTCGCCGATTTTTACCTCGTTAAAAAACAAAAGATCGTGGTAGATGATTTATATACTTTAGATAGCAAGGGTTTGTATTGGTACAAAAATGGTTATAACCACTCTGCCTTTTATGCCTTAATTCCAGCTTCATTAATTCCTATTCTCTGCGTACTTTTACCACAACTGTCTGGGCTGGCTAATTTCACATGGTTTATCGGTATGGGATTCGGTTTTGTCATTTACCGATTTCTTAACCAACCGCTTACCCATGCTAAATCGGCAATGACTAAGGTAAAAGCACAATGAAAATTAAAATTATTAATCCCAATACCACCCAAAGTATGACTGACAAAATTGCTGCATCAGCAAAGATAGCCGCAAATTCTGGTACTCAAATTATTGCCGTGAGTCCTCAAATGGGCCCCGCAACGATTGAAAGTTATTATGATGAAGCCCTAAGTGCCATAGGTGTGCTAGAGGAAATCCGCCAAGGTGAACTTCTAGATGCAGATGCTTATGTTATTGCCTGTTTTGGTGATCCTGCGCTTTATGCTGCCCGTGAAATGACGTCAGCACCTGTGATTGGGATTGCCGAAGCAGCTATGCGAACTGCAAGTTATGTAAGTACTGGTTTTAGTGTGGTCACAACCTTACAACGCACAGTGAATATGAGCTGGCATCTGGCTCATCGCTACGGGGCTACGCCATTTTGCAAAAATGTTCGAGCTTGTGACATTGCAGTTGAAGAGTTGGAGCTTTCTGACTCAGACGCTTATCAGACCATACGAGATGAGTGCAAAAAAGCGCTCGCAGAAGATAAAAGCGATGCGATTGTTTTAGGCTGTGCAGGTATGAGTGATTTATGTCTAAAGCTACAAAGCGAGTTAGGTGTAATCGTTATTGACGGCGTTGCAGCAGCCGTTAAACAAGCTGAAATTTTAGTCCAGTTAAATTTAAAAACCAGCAAAATTGGTGATTGGGCCTCACCTCCCGTGAAAAATTACACAGGCATATTGTCAGGTTTTGGAATGCGCTAAAGAGTTACTGTTTCAATTCCAGCTCAAAACTCAGAGTTGGAATTGAAACAAAGAATAATTAAAGGAATTAAGCCTCTGCTAACTCTGGCTGTTGTTCTTCTTTATAAAATGGCACATCGCCATTAATAGTTGCGCGGTGCATAATTCGATGGGCGTCGCCATAATCAAATAATGCTTTATGTTGTGTGCAACGGTTATCCCAAATCGCGACGTCACCGTCTTGCCATTTCCAGCGTAAATGAAATTGCTCTTGGGTCGCATGTTCAAACAAGAAATTAAGTAATTGCTCACTTTCTTGCTCGGGTAACTCATTAATGTGTGTGGTAAAACCCTCGCTTACAAATAACAAAGGCTCACCTGTAACCGGATGAGTACGTACCACTGGGTGAACTACTGGCGGGTTACGCTTAAAGGTTTGTAAAAGTTTTTCACGCTCTTCTTCGTTATGAGCAAAACGCTCAAGTGGAAAAGACTTACGAATATCGTGCGTTGCAGTTAAGCCACGCAATTTTTGCTGCAACTCAAGCGGAAGCCCTTTAAAAGCTGCTGTGTTGCTCGACCATAATGTATCGCCGCCTACAGGTGGAATTTTAATGGCTTGCAACACACAACCTAAAGGTGGAGTTTTACTAAAAGTCACATCTGTGTGCCAAAGTTCATTGTCACGCAAATCTTGTTTCCAACTGTCGAGCACCATCACCTCAGGTACATCTTCAATTGAAGGATAAATCGGGTGCACATGTAAGGTGCCAAAACTACGGGCCAAGTCTGCTTGTGCTTGTGGTGCTAATTGTTGCTTTCGAAAAAAAATGACCTGATGATCAAGCAAAGCCTGCTGGATTTGTTGCGTTGTCTGTTCATTTAACGCATTCAAATCAATATCGTGAATAATTGCGCCAATGGTAGGCTTGATCACTTCTATATTTAAGTTTGCTACTACTGTATTCATCTTCTTTACTACAACTGCTGACCATACCAAGGAGAAAACTGTTTTTGTAACCAACGTAAAAACAGCTCAAAACTAACTGCGACAATCGCAATCACAATAATGCCCAGAATCACCGTATCGGTAATTAAGAACTGTGCTGCCGATTGCACCATAAAACCAATACCACGGTCCGCTGCAACCAACTCAGCTGCAACTAATGTTGACCAGCCCACCCCAAGACCAATACGAATACCGGTAATAATATGAGGCAAAGCCGTTGGTAAAATGACATGCCAAAAGACTTGTGACTGACTTGCCCCTAATGACAATGCCGCACGTTCACGATTTAGCTGATGGCTTAAAACACCATGTGCACTACTAATGATGACAGGCGCCAAAATCGAGAAGAAAATCAAAAGTACTTTTGTGGTTTCGCCAATACCGAACCAAATTACAAGTAACGGCAAATACGCTAACGGCGGAATTGGACGTAATAATTCAACTAAAGGATCTAGAACAGCGCGAACCCATTTGTTCAGGCCCATCCATAAGCCCAATGGTACGCCAATCACCACGGCAGCAATCAAAGCCAAAAACACACGCGAGATACTAGCGGCCAAGTGTTGCCACAAAGTAGCCTTCATAAAGCCTTCTTGGCTGACCGATATAAATTTTTGCCAGACTGCCTGCGGACTCGGTAAAAACAGTTCAGGTACAACATGCAAAGCACTAATGAGGAACCAGAGTGCAACTACACTTCCCACACTGATTATGCTGACCGCCAAAGTACGATGCTTCTCAAAAAATGATGATAGAAATGAAGCATTTTCTGTTTGCACATTTAACTCAGGTTTAAGCTCTGCTTTGTCATATTCATAGACGTTATCTTTAGTGTTCATGTAGGTAACGCCTCCTTACCGCTTTGTTTTTGTGCCCTTAAACTTTCAAATAGCTGTTCTCTGAGCTGAATAAATTGGGGGTCCGATTTAATTGAGCGAATAGACTCACCCTGACGGTACCGTTGGGCAAAATCGAGATGTAGAGTTTCTACAATCTTGCCTGGATGCGCTGTCATTAGTACCAGCTGATTGCTGAGTAATAATGCTTCTTCAATGTCATGAGTAATCAAAAAAGAAGCTTTTATTTTGTTGAATCCATAAATCGAGCACTAACTGCTGCATGTTTTCACGCGTAAAAGCATCTAATGCGGCAAAAGGTTCATCTAATAAAATAAACGGCGCGTGACTGATCAAAGCTCTGGCAATACCAACACGTTGTTTCATACCACCAGAAAGTTCCCAAATATTGGCTTTTTCAACGTGACTTAAACCCACAATTTTTAAAATTGCACTCACTTGTTTCTCAATCTCTGCACGCTTTAAACCTTTTAACTGCAAAGCGAAGCCAACATTATCTGCAACATTCAACCAAGGAAGTAAGGCGTGATCTTGAAATACAACAGCACGAGTTACATCTGGTCCAGTTACGACTTCATGATTTACAAGCACATCACCAGAACTCGGCTTTTGAAACCCTGCCAAGATATTAAGCAAAGTTGTTTTGCCGCAACCCGACTCACCTAAAATCACGGTTAAAGAACCTTCTTCAATGGTTAGGTTAATGTCTTGTAAAACTGGCTTTTGCTGTTTAGGAAAAGTCAGATGAATATGTTTGGCTTCAAGTACACTCATGACAACTCCTTAAGGCTGCAAAAATGAAGAATTCACATTGCCTTTATAATCGGCTTTAAGTTGATCGACTTTGCCCTGACCTTTTAAGAATTTCGCTGTATCAAAAATATTTTGCGCAAATTCACCATCTAATGTTTGTTTTTGCTGAGCGTGGTCAAGGTAAATATTTCCACTTAATAAAAGCGGGATATCTTTTGCATCAGAACCTGTGAGCTGCGCAATTTTTTGCACGTTATCAGCATCTTTAACGTAAGCGGCTGGGTCTTGGTTATATTTTTCGAGTTGCTCAAGTGTGGTTTGGACAAAAGCTTTCAAAAAGTCAGGATTTTTCTCTGCAAAGTCTTTACGTACAACCCATAAGTCATAAGTTGGAGCACCCCATTCACCGACTTGTTTTGAGTCGGTTAAAACCGTACCAGATGCTTTGGCTTTACTTAAAGCAGGTTCCCAAACATAGGCAGCATCAATATCACCACGTTCCCAAGCAGCTGAAATTTCAGGTGGACGCAAGTTAATAATTTTTACTTTGTCTTCTGGAATGTTCCAATGTTTAAGTGCAGACAAAAGGCTGTAATGGGTTGTCGAAACAAACGGTACAGCAATGGTTTTGCCAATTAAATCTTGAGGAGTTTTAATGCCTGATTTATTACTCACCACGAGTGCTTCAGATGCACCAAGTTTTGAAGTAATTAAGAATACTTCAATCGGTAAATTACGGCTTGCCGCGGCAGCAAGTGGGCTTGAACCAATATTACCAAGTACGACATCACCTGAAGCCAGAGCATTGACAACATCTGAACCCGCATCAAATTTTTTCCATTGAATAGTACGTTGACTATGTTTTTCATAGTCTCCATTCGCCTGTGCAACTTTGCTTGGGTCAACCCCAGTTTGATAAGCAATCACGACAGGTTTATTGTCACGAACTGAAGCACTTGTATTATTGTCTTTTTTATTTTGCCATACGATAAATGCAACAATTGCGACTATAACAATTGCGGTGATAATCAACGGTTTGGTCTTCGTGCTCATAATTTCATGATCTTTCAATAATATAAGCTCATGGTATGCAGCTGGCCTTATAATGAAAAATAAAAAAATATGAGTTGCTTATCTGGTTTTTATAAATAACTTTTCTTCATAAGTTTTTATCTTTTGGTAAAAAGCAAATTTCAAGCAAACTTACAGATTAGTGGTAAAATTAAATTACTTATATATCAATAATTAAAAACGATATTCCCAAATCATATGATTAGAAGACCCTGTCATCCCCCTTTTAATTATTTTATCCTACTCATATTTCATCATTTTTATTTTTGTCTCTATACCCAGATTTTTGCATCTAATTAATTTTCGAGATTTTTTATAACGGTCAGATTTTTATTATCTTTTTATCTTAAAACTTCTGCAAATATTGAGATTTGGACAAATCTTTTTCTGGTTTATACATGACGCAAATTTAATTTTTATTTTTAAGAGGAGAAAAATTCTTTTGTTTAAACATTCTCAAATTTTGAAAAAAACATTAATTACAACGTCTTTAATTACATTCAGCCTCTCAAGTCATGCAGCGCTTACCTTTGGCAATGCTGAAGAAGGTCAACTTAAAGTAAGCGGTACTGTTCGAGCCAAATATATTTATGATTTTGACTCTGAACCGTCTACCAGTAAATTTTCCTTTAATGACGCCGTATTATGGCTGGACTATAATTCCCCAAAATGGATTGGCCGTCTAGATTATCGGGTTTATGAATATTACGGGCATTTAGGCGATGCCAACTGGCTCACCGATGCATGGTTGGGTTATAAAATTAATGACAACAGTAAAATTATTGCTGGCTTAAACCCCGTTCCTTTTGGCTTGGGCCGCTTTTGGGGAAATACTTATTATTTAGGCATTGCCAATAGTGCTGGTTGGGAAGATGTACACAACCTTGGGGTAAAATATGATTTCAATGATGGAATCAATGAAGCACAACTCGCCTTTTATCCTACCGATGGTGGCACCTATAGAGGTAAAAGCAAAGGCACTGTTGCAAATAGAGATTTGAGTCGATGATGTTCCCTTTAAAAAGTACTTAGAGACCGAAAACCCTGTTGATTAGACACACTTCACCCTGAGGCTGACCATAATAAAATGACGATGCTTGTCCTTTACGTAGTGCACGCATGACTTCAATACCTTTAATTGTGGCATAAGCCGTCTTCATAGATTTGAATCCTAATGTGGCCCTGATGATCCGCTTTAGCTTGCCATGATCACATTCAATCACGTTATTTTTATACTTAATCTGCCTGTGCTCAAGGTCTGGTGGACATTTACCTTCCCGTTTTAACCGTGATAAAGCACGTCCATATGTGGGTGCTTTATCCGTGTTGATCACTTGTGGAATTTGCCACTTCTTCACATTATTTAAAATTTTTCCAAGAAAACAATATGCTGATTTGGTATTACGTCTAGAAGAAAGATAAAAATCAATGGTATCGCCACGTTGATCGACTGCACGATACAGATAAGACCATCGTCCATTCACTTTTACATAGGTTTCATCAATATGCCACGAGCTCAGATCTGTAGGATTACGCCAATACCAGCGTAAACGTTTTTCTATTTCAGGAGCATAACGTTGAACCCAACGGTAAATAGTCGTGTGATCAACATTCACACCCCGTTCGGCCAGCATTTCCTGCAGTTCACGATAGCTAATGCCATATTTACAATACCAGCGCACAGCCCAAAGAATGATTTCGCCCTGAAAATGCCGACCATGGAAAGGATTCATATGCTGCACCTTTAGCTAAAACAGTCTTCAGCTTACCATTCGTGGTTATTTGCAACAGTGCCCTGGCGAATGGATCTCTAGCCGACAGTTGCCCCACCGGCCTGCCGCAAAGGCTGACAGTGCATGGATTGAGAACTTAGGCGCGTCAATTAAATAGGCAAGTCTGCGATGGGTCGAACAGGCTGGGAGTCAGTGGCGGGGCTCGCTCTGGCGGCAATTCGTGCTGTTTGGCAGCGTCAACCTTAGCGGCTTTCTGCCTGAGGTAATTAAGAATCAGCTCAATCACCTTCGGGTCTTCAATGCTTGCAATCACTTTGACTTGGCCACCGCAGTGTTCACAGACCTCGATGTCGATGTTGAAAACACGCTTGAGTCGTTGCATCCAGGTCATAGCGCGGTGGCGCTCTGCGGGCTCTTGTCACACCAGCCAGTATCGAGACCTTCCGATTGATCGGGCTTTTTGCCCCGCTTAGCGGGTGTTACTTGAACGCGGTGTTTGCTGTTCGGTGCAAAAAGCCCGTGGAATCGAGTAAGGTTGACCCTAGGCTTGGGTACCAAAGCCGCTAGCTTGGCAATGAAATCCAGTGGTTCGAAGATCACATGCGTAGTGCCATTGCGGTAAGGGGTTTTGAGCTCGTAGCGGATTTGTCCATTGGCGGTCAATGCCAGACGCTTTTCCGAGATCGCTGGCCGACTGATATAGCGACACAGGCGCTCAAGCTTATCTCGCTGATGCGCTTCGGCCATGACACCGGCGTGTAGCGAGAAGCCGGCATAGTTCGCCACTCGGCTGTTGGTGTCGGCCTGATTCTCTCGCCCCGGTAAGGTTTGTAGGGTGAAGACCTTGCGCCCCTGCTGAGGACCGGTGGCGATGCGATAGGTCACTGATGCGCCCTGCAGTTGCGTCAGCACATCGCCTTCCTCCTCTTCCAGAGTCAACCAGGTATTCTCGGCATCGCGCTCTAATACGCCTCGCTTTTCCAGACAGCGAGCAATGCGATGGCTAAGCGTGTGGACGAGGGTATTCAGCTCATCGTGGGTCGGCGCTTTGACCCGATGGAAGCGCTGTTTACCATGGCCGTCTTCGGTGTAAATCCCGTCGAGAAACAGCATGTGGTAGTGTACATTCAGATTCAGCGCGGAGCCAAAGCGTTGGATGAGCGTTACCGATCCACTTTGTGCCGTAGCCTTGGTAAAACCCGCTTTCTTAATCAGATGGGTTGAGAGTATACGGTAAACGATGCTCAAGACCTTGCCCATCAGCTCCGGGTAACGGGCCAGCAAAAAGCGCAACTGGAAAGGAAAACTCAGCACCCATTGGCGAATAGGCTCTGCGGGAAATACTTCATCCACCAAAAGTGCGGCACTCTCCACCATCCGGCGGGCACCGCAGCTGGGGCAGAAACCACGCCGTTTGCAGCTGAAAGCGACCAAACGCTCGTGATGACAATCTTCACAGCGCACACGCAAAAAGCCATACTCTAGCCGACCACATTGGAGAAAATCCTCGAATTCTCTCTGAACGTAACGCGGCAAACTTTGTCCCTGGTCATCTAAAGAAGACTTAAAGACCGGATAGTGCTGCTGAACCAATTGATAGAGAAGCGTCTGTTCGGGCCGATGACGTTCATAGTTCGGTACTTGACTCGCCCTGGCATTCCTTGCCGATGACATGAGCATCTTCCCTGATACTGTACATATAAACAGTATACAGAAGAAGCTTCTAACTGACGATCAGGAATAATTCTGGGCACAAGTTTTTAGTCCGCTATTCAACAAGAGCCAATAACATCGCGCGCATCGGGGGAGCGGTTATAGTACGCTTCTACGAGGGTGAGGTTTTCCATCGCTTCAGTGAATTTATTCAGTTTTGTCTGGATGCCCGCCATATTGAGGCGGGCTGAGGCTTCTCCACGTTGATCTTTCTGTTGGATTACGTAGTCTAAATATCCCTTATAGTGTAAGCGATCATTTTAGCTCGTCTTTTTTCTCTTAATCTCATTCGGTATCGTTATTGCCATTCGTTCACCTCAAAAAGGGAAAGGCAATAATGGCAACTAAACGAAGAACCCAGACCCAATGGCAGCAACTCATCGAACAATGGAAACAGACTGATGAGACCATTGCCAATTTCTGTGTTCAGCACGGTTTAAATCAGGCGAGCCACGGCTGAAGCCGAGAAGCCTGGCCTGACGTGCGACCGACAGTTTGTGTGTTCGGTCGATCATTTCTTTCCGCCCAGCAATCCCGCTTTGCCGAGCGCTCCGGCTAAAAAATCATTCTCCAATGTCAGTTCGCCTATTTTGGCGTGCAGCGTTTTGACATCGACGGTTGGACCTGCCGGTTCCGCCTTCGCTTCATCGCCGAAAACGCCTGTCGCCCCATCAAGGAGCTGGTCTTTCCACTGTTTGATCTGGTTGGCATGCACGTCGAACTGCTGGGACAATTCCACCAGCGTCTGCTCACCTCGGATCGCGGCGAGCGCCACTTTTGCCTTGAAAGCCGGGCTGTGGTTCCGGCGCGGTCGTCTTGTCATGGTATCTCCTGTTCCCGGCATCTAAGCCGAAGTCAGGCAGAAATTCCACTTATCACCGCTGTGCAGATTTCCCGAGCCACCTCTGATAGTCCGGGTGCACGAGCGTCATTGGGATGATGATGTCCTGCGAGTAATTCCTGCGAATCTCGCTGACCGCAGCGATCGTAAGTCCCCTCCACAAGGGGAGATCCTGATAGTCTCCGCTCGCTGGTATGGGGACCGTTTCTTTCACCACGAACCCGATTTCCTCAGGGTCAAAGATCAGCGATTTCGGACGCCGATCGCGCAGCCGCTCAGCGAGAGTCGTCTTTCCGGCGCCGAAAGGTCCGTTGATCCAGATTATCATTGTCGACGGCCTCTAACCGGAAGGCTCGCAAGAGCGCTGGGCGGCTTCGTGTGCTGGCACGATCGGAGTGGCTCCGAAGTGCTTCTCAAGATAGGTGACGCCGAACGTCACGATGTCCTGCGCGTCGAACAGGTAGCACTGAGCAAAGCCCACGACACCTTCTCGATGGCGACCGAGCTTCACGTAAGCATTTGCTATAGTTTCGACCGCATCCGGCTTTCCTTCGATAGCAAAGCAATCGAGAATGCCGTTTGAATCGTATTCTGATGCCGTTTTCCAGGCGACTTCACCGTTTCTTCCAAGCATCGGCATCTCATACGTCACCCATCGTTTGTTGGGGATATCCGCAACCGCCTCGGCGTAGTGCAATGCGGTAACGGAGTTTAGCGGCGCACCCAACAGCAGGGCCTTCCCGCCAAGGCGGACGAACCGCTCGACGGGCGACCCTTCCCCCAAGGCGTGACCGAGTTCGTGAGGCTCCGTCAGCGTTTCAGCTAGCGGACCAACCGCGACCATCGATGCATCGGGGTGCGCGCTGCGCCGCGCGCCGGGGGCTTGAACCAGAAATTGATTCAGCAGGCCGAACCCACGGTAAGTCCCGGCCGTTGCGGGATCGAACGGCGGCCAGGTACGGCGGGCTTTGTCATCCAACCGAGCGCCATTCAGAGTCTCCTCGTAGGGTGATCGGTCCCACGACGCGTATCCCATCACAGTGCCAGTCGGCCCAACCGCGGAGCGTAACGCGGCAACGACCGTCTCCGCTCCTCCTTCGACCGGACCAATCGCTTTAAGTGAGGCATGCACCATCAACAGGTCACCGGTTTGGACTCCGAGTTTTCGAATTGCCTCCGTTATTGCCTTCCGCGTATGCATCGCGATATCTCCTCTAAACTGCAAAACACTATACCTATCGAGAGGCACTGTTGCAAAGTTAGCGATGAGGCAGCCTTTTGTCTTATTCAAAGGCCTTACATTTCAAATCTAAAGTATATATGAGTAAACTTGGTCTGACAGTTACCAATGCTTAATCAGTGAGGCACCTATCTCAGCGATCTGTCTATTTCGTTCATCCATAGTTGCCTGACTCCCCGTCGTGTAGATAACTACGATACGGGAGGGCTTACCATCTGGCCCCAGTGCTGCAATGATACCGCGAGACCCACGCTCACCGGCTCCAGATTTATCAGCAATAAACCAGCCAGCCGGAAGGGCCGAGCGCAGAAGTGGTCCTGCAACTTTATCCGCCTCCATCCAGTCTATTAATTGTTGCCGGGAAGCTAGAGTAAGTAGTTCGCCAGTTAATAGTTTGCGCAACGTTGTTGCCATTGCTGCAGGCATCGTGGTGTCACGCTCGTCGTTTGGTATGGCTTCATTCAGCTCCGGTTCCCAACGATCAAGGCGAGTTACATGATCCCCCATGTTGTGCAAAAAAGCGGTTAGCTCCTTCGGTCCTCCGATCGTTGTCAGAAGTAAGTTGGCAGCAGTGTTATCACTCATGGTTATGGCAGCACTGCATAATTCTCTTACTGTCATGCCATCCGTAAGATGCTTTTCTGTGACTGGTGAGTACTCAACCAAGTCATTCTGAGAATAGTGTATGCGGCGACCGAGTTGCTCTTGCCCGGCGTCAACACGGGATAATACCGCACCACATAGCAGAACTTTAAAAGTGCTCATCATTGGAAAACGTTCTTCGGGGCGAAAACTCTCAAGGATCTTACCGCTGTTGAGATCCAGTTCGATGTAACCCACTCGTGCACCCAACTGATCTTCAGCATCTTTTACTTTCACCAGCGTTTCTGGGTGAGCAAAAACAGGAAGGCAAAATGCCGCAAAAAAGGGAATAAGGGCGACACGAAAATGTTGAATACTCATACTCTTCCTTTTTCAATATTATTGAAGCATTTACCAGGGTTATTGTCTCATGAGCGGATACAT
This sequence comes from Acinetobacter sp. FDAARGOS_558, assembly GCF_003937785.1. NCBI lineage: Bacteria > Pseudomonadati > Pseudomonadota > Gammaproteobacteria > Moraxellales > Moraxellaceae > Acinetobacter > Acinetobacter sp. FDAARGOS_558. The sequence goes on along the minus strand of NZ_RKJH01000001.1, from coordinate 4,035,731 downwards.
ATTTGAATGTATTTAGAAAAATAAACAAATAGGGGTTCCGCGCACATTTCCCCGAAAAGTGCCACCTGACGTCTAAGAAACCATTATTATCATGACATTAACCTATAAAAATAAGCGTATCACGAGGCCCTTTCGTCTTCAAGAATTTTATAAACCGTGGAGCGGGCAATACTGAGCTGATGAGCAATTTCCGTTGCACCAGTGCCCTTCTGATGAAGCGTCAGCACGACGTTCCTGTCCACGGTACGCCTGCGGCCAAATTTGATTCCTTTCAGCTTTGAGTATAGGAAGTATAAAGCACCTTTTCACCCCTAAGCTGAAGTATCATACCCGAAATTGCTGCTCATTTTTATTGCCTAAGCCCCAGAATTTAGCTTCACAGCGCCTAAAGCAGGTCGTATTTTGGTCGATTTGACCGAAAAGTGCCTGGCGAATGGATCTCTAGCCGACAGTTGCCCCACCGGCCTGCCGCAAAGGCTGACAGTGCATGGATTGAGAACTTAGGCGCGTCAATTAAATAGGCAAGTCTGCGATGGGTCGAACAGGCTGGGAGTCAGTGGCGGGGCTCGCTCTGGCGGCAATTCGTGCTGTTTGGCAGCGTCAACCTTAGCGGCTTTCTGCCTGAGGTAATTAAGAATCAGCTCAATCACCTTCGGGTCTTCAATGCTTGCAATCACTTTGACTTGGCCACCGCAGTGTTCACAGACCTCGATGTCGATGTTGAAAACACGCTTGAGTCGTTGCATCCAGGTCATAGCGCGGTGGCGCTCTGCGGGGCTCTTGTCACACCAGCCAGTATCGAGACCTTCCGATTGATCGGGCTTTTTGCCCCGCTTAGCGGGTGTTACTTGAACGCGGTGTTTGCTGTTCGGTGCAAAAAGCCCGTGGAATCGAGTAAGGTTGACCCTAGGCTTGGGTACCAAAGCCGCTAGCTTGGCAATGAAATCCAGTGGTTCGAAGATCACATGCGTAGTGCCATTGCGGTAAGGGGTTTTGAGCTCGTAGCGGATTTGTCCATTGGCGGTCAATGCCAGACGCTTTTCCGAGATCGCTGGCCGACTGATATAGCGACACAGGCGCTCAAGCTTATCTCGCTGATGCGCTTCGGCCATGACACCGGCGTGTAGCGAGAAGCCGGCATAGTTCGCCACTCGGCTGTTGGTGTCGGCCTGATTCTCTCGCCCCGGTAAGGTTTGTAGGGTGAAGACCTTGCGCCCCTGCTGAGGACCGGTGGCGATGCGATAGGTCACTGATGCGCCCTGCAGTTGCGTCAGCACATCGCCTTCCTCCTCTTCCAGAGTCAACCAGGTATTCTCGGCATCGCGCTCTAATACGCCTCGCTTTTCCAGACAGCGAGCAATGCGATGGCTAAGCGTGTGGACGAGGGTATTCAGCTCATCGTGGGTCGGCGCTTTGACCCGATGGAAGCGCTGTTTACCATGGCCGTCTTCGGTGTAAATCCCGTCGAGAAACAGCATGTGGTAGTGTACATTCAGATTCAGCGCGGAGCCAAAGCGTTGGATGAGCGTTACCGATCCACTTTGTGCCGTAGCCTTGGTAAAACCCGCTTTCTTAATCAGATGGGTTGAGAGTATACGGTAAACGATGCTCAAGACCTTGCCCATCAGCTCCGGGTAACGGGCCAGCAAAAAGCGCAACTGGAAAGGAAAACTCAGCACCCATTGGCGAATAGGCTCTGCGGGAAATACTTCATCCACCAAAAGTGCGGCACTCTCCACCATCCGGCGGGCACCGCAGCTGGGGCAGAAACCACGCCGTTTGCAGCTGAAAGCGACCAAACGCTCGTGATGACAATCTTCACAGCGCACACGCAAAAAGCCATACTCTAGCCGACCACATTGGAGAAAATCCTCGAATTCTCTCTGAACGTAACGCGGCAAACTTTGTCCCTGGTCATCTAAAGAAGACTTAAAGACCGGATAGTGCTGCTGAACCAATTGATAGAGAAGCGTCTGTTCGGGCCGATGACGTTCATAGTTCGGTACTTGACTCGCCCTGGCATTCCTTGCCGATGACATGAGCATCTTCCCTGATACTGTACATATAAACAGTATACAGAAGAAGCTTCTAACTGACGATCAGGAATAATTCTGGGCACAAGTTTTTAGTCCGCTATTCAACAAGAGCCAATAACATCGCGCGCATCGGGGGAGCGGTTATAGTACGCTTCTACGAGGGTGAGGTTTTCCATCGCTTCAGTGAATTTATTCAGTTTTGTCTGGATGCCCGCCATATTGAGGCGGGCTGAGGCTTCTCCACGTTGATCTTTCTGTTGGATTACGTAGTCTAAATATCCCTTATAGTGTAAGCGATCATTTTAGCTCGTCTTTTTTCTCTTAATCTCATTCGGTATCGTTATTGCCATTCGTTCACCTCAAAAAGGGAAAGGCAATAATGGCAACTAAACGAAGAACCCAGACCCAATGGCAGCAACTCATCGAACAATGGAAACAGACTGATGAGACCATTGCCAATTTCTGTGTTCAGCACGGTTTAAATCAGGCGAGTTTTTACAATTGGCGTGCACCCGTCAATCCGGCACGCCGGGCTTTAAACTCGCCTCGATGGAAGCGCATACTGATCTTCTGGAGATCGCTCGTAAAGATGCCCGTCTGATGCTGGAGCGCGATATTGATCTGCAATCTGAGCGCGGTCAGGCACTTCGTCTGCTGCTCTATATTTCGGGCGTGACGAAGCCATCAGACTGCTGCGCGCGGGATAATACTGCATCAGCCAGCAATCTTGCAGCTGCCCTTCATGCATTTCATGGGCGGGCAGCAAGCGGAGTTTTTCAAAGCCGCATTTTTCATAGCAGGCAATTGCGCGTGAGTTGCGGCTTTGCGGGTCGAGAACAAGGCGCTGTGCGGCCTTGTCTGTTATGAGATAATCGCGCACCAGCGAGACAAGCTCAGTACCAAGTCCCAGCCCCCAGAAATCCGGTTCGCCGATAAACTGATCCAGCCCGTAGATCACATCCTCAACCGGTAGTTCCAGCGCCTGTTTATCTTCGCTATCCAGCGGGTAGAACTGCACATAACCAAGCGGTTTATCATCCAGTAACACCAGACACGGTGTGGTTTCCCCCTGATCCTCGATAAAAACTTCAATGACCGTTTGCAGATCGAAGTGTTTGTCACGCCCTTCGTAAAATTCCAGCACCCGCTCATCCTGCAGCCAGCGCAGCATCACCGGCGCATCGCTTTTCTGTAATGCACGTATTGCCAATCTGCCTTGCTGCACCAGCATAACCACTCTCCCGCTGAGTATAGGAAGTATAAAGCACCTTTTCACCCCTAAGCTGAAGTATCATACCCGAAATTGCTGCTCATTTTTATTGCCTAAGCCCCAGAATTTAGCTTCACAGCGCCTAAAGCAGGTCGTATTTTGGTCGATTTGACCGAAAAGTGCCTGGCGAAGGCACTGTTGCAAATAGAGATTTGAGTCGATGATGTTCCCTTTAAAAAGTACTTAGAGACCGAAAACCCTGTTGATTAGACACACTTCACCCTGAGGCTGACCATAATAAATGACGATGCTTGTCCTTTACGTAGTGCACGCATGACTTCAATACCTTTAATTGTGGCATAAGCCGTCTTCATAGATTTGAATCCTAATGTGGCCCTGATGATCCGCTTTAGCTTGCCATGATCACATTCAATCACGTTATTTTATACTTAATCTGCCTGTGCTCAAGGTCTGGTGGACATTTACCTTCCCGTTTTAACCGTGATAAAGCACGTCCATATGTGGGTGCTTTATCCGTGTTGATCACTTGTGGAATTTGCCACTTCTTCACATTATTTAAAATTTTTCCAAGAAAACAATATGCTGATTTGGTATTACGTCTAGAAGAAAGATAAAAATCAATGGTATCGCCACGTTGATCGACTGCACGATACAGATAAGACCATCGTCCATTCACTTTTACATAGGTTTCATCAATATGCCACGAGCTCAGATCTGTAGGATTACGCCAATACCAGCGTAAACGTTTTTCTATTTCAGGAGCATAACGTTGAACCCAACGGTAAATAGTCGTGTGATCAACATTCACACCCCGTTCGGCCAGCATTTCCTGCAGTTCACGATAGCTAATGCCATATTTACAATACCAGCGCACAGCCCAAAGAATGATTTCGCCCTGAAAATGCCGACCATGGAAAGGATTCATATGCTGCACCTTTAGCTAAAACAGTCTTCAGCTTACCATTCGTGGTTATTTGCAACAGTGCCAAAGCAAAGACTCGAGTCGATTTAGTATCAACCCTGTCAATGCAGATGACTCTGTACCGCAAGGCACTAATACCAAAGAAAAGAACTCAATTGTTGTTCGCGGTGCTCATACCTTTAAGAATATCTTAGGCCAAGAAAATTTCTCTACTCAACTTGGCGCCTCCGCATGGTATTCCACCATTGAAAATAAGCGTTCAGGGCAAGATGGCGATCGCCAAGTTTATTCGGTTTTTAGCAATACCAATTATAATCAATGGAATTTACAGCTTTTGGCTGGTTATCAAGACATTGATAATGCCGACATCCAATATAAAGATCATCTGACTTTGGGCGGTTTCGATTATTCATTTAACTCGGCAACCAAAGGTCAGATTTATTCAGCCGAACTGAGCTATTTATTTCCTCAGCAGTTTGGCCCCATTACCTCTGTTCGTCCTTACCTAAATTATAGTTCTTATCGAAAAGAGCAAGATGGCTTTAAAGACTCCACCCGTTTTATTCCCGGCATTGCCTTTAACTATCAAAAATTGACAGTACAAGCCGAGTTGCTGGTGGGTAAACACGATCCATATTTAGGAGACAGTGAAGGCCTTGCGGCTGGTGGAAGCAATAATAAATGGAATAAAAAAGCATTTGTAATTTTTGCTTATTACTTCTAACTCCAAAAACAAAGGCCAACATCTGTTGGCCTTTGTTTTTATCTAGATATTTATTTTTACTCTAGTCGATTACTGGTGAATTATTGAGAGGAAGTTCTGTTTTATCTTCATCAATCACATCGACATCTTGGGCGGTAGGCTCAAACTTAATTAGTAGTCCAATCACAATTAAAGGAATAAACGCAAAGATAGAAATAATCAGATAAACATCGGTTTTATATCCCGCCATCCAGATCGGTAAAACAAACAAAGCAATGGCTTGAGCAACACCTGTTACCGCACGGTTAAAGCCAACCCCAACACCACGAATCGAAGCTGGATAAGCCATAGTTGGATAAACCATCATTTGTGCCCCTGGCCCAAAGCCTTCGGCAAAAAGCCACAAACCGAGCATACCAATTGCAGTGTAGAGTAAAAAGCTATTACCGGGTTCACCAATTAATGCCAAGGCAATGAGGGCTATAAACTGGAGTAAAAAGCCTGTAAGCAACACATGACGAGATTTAAATCTGCTGGCAACAAATACACCTAACAGCCCGCCCGTAAATGCAAACAATAAATTAAGCCCGAATGTTGTAGTAATGGTCGTCAAGACATCGGTATGAAAGAAACGCGTTAAAATAGAAGGTAAAAAGAAGGCAATGGTCGTGTACTGAAATGCCACCGAAATATGAATCACAATGGCCACAATAGTTCTTGGCAAATAGGTTTTATTAAATAGAACTGCAAAACCCTCGCGCTTTTTCTTTTCAGCAGTTCTTTGTACTTTTTCAACTGTAGCGACTGCATTAATTGCATAGGATTCTTGTAGAACTTGAGCGGCTCCTTTTAAATCGCCTTGGTTTGCAAGCCAGATTGGTGACTCAGTTAAATATTTACCGCGAATAAAAATAATGAGTAACGCTGGCACTGCTCCAAAAATTAAAGATGCTCTCCATAACCAGTTGCTATGCTCAGGGGGTAAAAGAAAATAAAGCGCCAGAACTAGGCCAAAACACACCGAAGAAGCGGCATACCACATTGGGCACCATGCGGCTAAACGCGCTGCCTTATTGCTACTACCGTTAAATTTGGAAAACTCAGATAAGTATGACATTGCCACAGGCAGATCAATACCAACACTAATTCCCATAATAAATCTGGCTAAAATCAAAACCCAAACATTTGGTGCAAAGCCTGCAACAATTGCCGCAATAACAAACAGCACCATGTCCGCCATGAAGACCCGATAACGGCCAATTTTATCTGTCAGCCAACCACCAATCAGGTTACCAACAATAGTTCCGCAGACAATTGCTGAAGCTACCACACCGGTCATGACAGGGCTTAAGGAAAACTCTGAGATGACTTGCTCAATACCGAAAGAGAGCGTTGTTAAATCATAAGCATCAATAAATACACCAATCAGTGCCAACCAAATAACTTTATTCGATTTACCCTTCCCTGCAAATTTGGAAATTAATTGTGAAACATCATCGGGAGATTTAATTTCATAACGGTGGTTATGATCGAGTTCTTTTGTGCTCACTTAATAATTCCTGTATTTTAATCACAGGAACAAAATAATGATTATTCACACCATACAAAAACAAATTAATCTGATGTTTTAATCTAAATTATAGAATTATCTTTTCATTATTAACTCAGCAATAAAATCGATATAAAAAGACAAAATAAAAGCTGGCATTTAACCAGCTATTTATTTAAAGACTTTCCAAAATATTTAACTCGCCTCAGCAAGTTTTAACTCTTTTAGATTACGATATTTTGCACCTCGGTGATTTTCAGGTAAATATGGCCCAGCACCAAATAGTTTTTCTCTTAATGTTCCTTGTGCATATGAGGTTTGATATACCCCACGTTTTTGCAACTCTGGCACAATAAACTCAACTACATCGGCAAAGGTTTGATGTGCCAAAATGTAGGCAAGGTTAAAGCCATCGACATCGGTATCTTCAACCAATTGCTCTAGAGCATCCGAAACGGTTTCTGCCGAACCTACAAGTACAGGTCCATTACCACCTAAACTGTTCCAGTTAGCAATTTCTTCAATGGTCCAGACACGTTCCGGATCTGCATTTACATAAGAATCTAATAAAGATTGAATCGCGTTGGTTTGAATATATTCAACTTTATCGGTCGGTTGATATTGTGAAAAATCGACACCAGACCAGCCAGACAGCAATGTTAATGCCCCATCGTAGCTTCCATAGCTTTGATATTCTTTAAACTTAGCCTGTGCTTTTGCATCGGTTTCATCAGTGACAATCGACAAAAGCGCATAAATTTTAACAGAGTACGGATCGCGGCCTTCTTGAGCCAATTTTTGGCGAATGCCTTGTACCACTTTTTTAGTGGCAATTTTAGACGGCGCTGCTATGAATACACACTCGGCATTTTGACTAGCAAACTTCTGCCCGCGTGAAGATGCGCCTGCTTGGTAAAGTACTGGTGTTCGCTGCGGTGATGGTTCACAAATATGGATGCCCGGTACAGTAAAGTATTTACCCTCGTGCTGAATTGGATGCACTTTTTTATAGTCAGCAAAAATACCGCTTTCACGGTCACGAAGTACCGAACCCTCTTCCCAAGAACCTTCCCAAAGTTTGTAAAGGACTTCTAAGTATTCATCAGCAATATCATAACGATTGTCATGATTGACCTGAGTTTTTAGGCCCAAGTTTTTCGAACCACTTTCCAAATAAGACGTCACGATATTCCAACCAACTCGCCCTTTGGTTAAATGGTCTAGCGTACTAATACGCCTAGCAAAAGGATAAGGATGTTCAAAGGAAATAGAGGTCGTGACACCAAAACCCAAGTGCTTTGTGACTGCGGCCATCGCTGGCACAATCTGTAGCGGATCATTGACCGGAACTTGTACTGCACCTGTTAAAGCATGTTCAGCACTTTGATGATAAACATCATAAATACCAAGCACATCTGCAATAAAAATACCATCAAAAAAACCACGCTCAAGAATTTGTGCTAAATCTGTCCAATATTCTAAATCTTTATATTCAACAGATCGGTCTTGAGGATGTCGCCATAATCCAGGAGATTGATGGGCTATACAATTCATTTCAAAAGCGTTAAAACTAATTCTCTTAGTCATAAAATATCAACCAGAATTTTATTTAATTTTATACTAAAGCAATTTTTATATTTTCTTTATAATATATACCCCAAACAAAATATGATTTTATTCTAATAGTTTTTTATAATTTATTTTAAGAAATAAAAATAATATTAAGCCACTCAAAATAGCAGCTTAATATCTAAAACTATAATTTATTGTTTAGCAACTTCACCAATACGCCATTGATAAGGTGGTAATGTTCCATTCACACTAAAATCACCAATAATTCGATTTTTAAATACTCTCGGGTTATGTGAAGCTAGAGTTCGTACATTACGCCAGTACCGATCTAGACCTAAATCTTTGTCTGTTGCAGAAGCACCTAAAGCGTCAAATAAAATCGTAGAAGCATTTAAAATTAGATCGGTAATGACCGTCTGAGACTGCGCACTTTCAAGCTCAGCAAGTGCATTTTGTTCTTCTTCAAGCTGCTCATTATTTTGAAATGCAGCCAAGTAAGCACGCTGTAAGCTTTGTGCCACTTTTTCAACAATCGCTCCTGCACTATAAGCCGCGCCACGAATTTGTCCTACTACTTGTAAAATTTGCGGATCCTGTTTTACAAACTGGGAATTCGCATGCGTGTAGTTTCGGGTACGTTTAGCAACAGCTTGAGAAACATCATAGGTTGCAGCACGCCCTAGACCTGTAATGATTGCCAGTTGAACCAGTTGATAGTAAGCAGCCGAATATTTAAAACGGTCATCGTCAGGTAAAATTTCAGCTTCATCGACCAATACATCGTGGAAATATGCCGTACCACTTGCAGTAAGCTGCTGTCCAAAACCATTCCAGTCATCGACAATTTCAACACCTTCATCTTCACGGCGAACAACAACTGAGCCAGACTCTCCTTTTAAATCTGTTACCCCAACATCCACCCAGTCTGCATATAGGCTCCCTGTGGTGTAGTATTTTTTGCCTTTAACGCGAATTTTTCCGTCACTGTCTCGATATAAGTGAGTTTCAAACTGATCGATTGACTCTTTCCCGCCTTCAGACCATGCACTACCGACTGTTTCCCCATTGGCAATTCGGCTAAGCCAACGCTGTTGAAACGTTTTGTCTTTACTTACCAACACATCTTCAGTGAAACCAAAATGCACACGCAAAGCTTGCGGTAAATTTGAGTCGGCCTCTGCAAGTTCAATGAGCAATGCAAATAGTTCAGGAATAGTTGCATCAAAACCACCATGAGCTTTAGGAAGTCTTAACCGTGTAAAACCAATATCTTTAAGCCACTGAAGTTGCTCATACGGCAAAATATGCTGCTGCTCACGGATTAAAGCCCCTTCTTTAATACGGGCAAAAGTCGGTCTGAAGTTACTTGCCAATTCATCATACCGTTCAGAAGGTCCTTCACCCCATACCCGCGAAATGATTGAAGCCTGACTCAGTGCAGCGTGAGTTAATGAACCGAGATGATGCTCAAAATTTAAATTTGTCATGTAAGTAAAACCAATATTGCTTTGCTTTTACCATAAAATATTTATTTCACATGAAAACGATTATTTTTTTATAACAGTATTCAATCTTGATATAACACCAACCAAAAGCATGGCATTGCTAAGCAATTTGTTTTTTGTGAAGACTATGCTGACTTTGCAATAAGGTTTGCATATATTCTGAATAAACAGAAAGTTTTTCGAAAATATGCTCTGAGTAAAACATATCATCAATTAAGTGTGTCATTTGATTGACAGTAAAGGTATCGCATAGGCCGACCAGTGCTGCATTCATTTGAGCAAACAGAGCGCATAATTGAACATACACTTCATCTTTATTTTTAAATAATAATTTACGCATATCCAACTGATCCAAGTCTTTTAGACCCTCATCTTTTACGACTTTTACCCAATGAATTTTTATTTTTAAGAACTGTTCAAGTTGCATTAAAGCCTCTAAATCAAGCTCTAAATGGGTAATTAAAAAAACTGTAGAGATATCACTTCGACACAATGCTTTGATTAAATTTAAATAAATAAAGTCAGTCTCTCCCATCTCTATTAATTCTAAATCTAGATATATTTTTAGGCTTTCTAAAACTTCGTCTACCTTAAATACGACCTTCTTGTCAGCTTGATAGTATTTATTAAGGATATTTAGCGCAGGTGGAGTCGCCGGTGTTGTATAAATGGCTGCTTTGTTTAAGTTTGCAAAAATAAATGGCGAGAATAGATAAGCCAAACTGCTTTGCTGTGGCTCAATGTGAGACTGAATTAAATACACGGTTTGAGTTTTAGAAAAATCCCTGAGTACTTTCGCTCTAAGTAAGGTTGCTTCAAGGTTCACATACGTCTGTTCCAACTGATCTATTACCAAGGTGGAAATAGACTGATTTTTAATAATTTTATGAATAATGTTCAGTTGAGAAGTGATAAACATTTTTTAACATCCAAGCTATTTTAGAAGCGCTACACTTACACTTAGGTCTTTAAGAAACACGCATCAACCAGACCCTACACAAAACAACAATGGAACAAAAAAGAAGAATACTATCATGTACTTATATAAAATCTAAAACAGCGTTCACATTATGTCTTGAAAGTTGATTTAGGTTGGCGGTAAATCCTGTTCATTTTTATTTTGAACTTTAGAGGACTGGATATATAGCTACAGATGATTGAAAAAAAACTATAGCACGCCATCAAAACACGGTTTAACTGTTATAGTTTTATAAAAAATTTCTGTATCTACATATACAAATACAGTGAGTGCATGATTAAGAAAACTTCTTAAGGTAGGTAGTTTTCATGAAACGATCTATTGCATATCGCCAGATATTTCATCAATGTTTCAATGCAACATGTATTTTTACAAATGCAACATCAAGCCTAAACTTTGTTAACAGATTGAGAACAATCAATCGTTCTATTCTCTTGAAATATCAAGCAATTATGTTGCTTTACCCTGTTGGCACTTTACTTGCTAAGAACATTTATCACAGAAGTAAGCTTAATTGCCAAAGTACTTTTTTGCCTGAAATTAAGTATTTAAATCATTTAATCATCATCAGCTAGTTCACAGGGGGAAAGTTTATGAGCCTCGGTCTAACCGCTTTAGAATTAGCACGAATACAATTTGCTTTTACAGTATCCTTCCATATTATTTTTCCGGCCACCTCTATTGGACTTGCCTGCTTTTTGGCAGTTTTAGAATGGAAATGGTTAAGAACGCAAAACCCTATTTATAAAGATCTATTTAAATACTGGATTAAGATCTTTGCCGTTGCGTTTGGTATGGGAGTTGTTTCCGGTGTCGTGATGAGTTACCAGTTTGGTACCAACTGGAGTGAGTTTTCACGAGTAGCAGGAAGCATTACTGGTCCTTTACTTACCTATGAAGTCTTGAGTGCCTTCTTCTTAGAAGCGGGTTTCTTAGGAATCATGCTATTTGGTTGGGGCCGTGTTGGTCCTAGAGCCCATTTCTTTGCAACGCTTATGGTTGCCATCGGAACATGTATTTCGATGTTCTGGATTTTATCGTCCAATAGCTGGATGCAAACACCGCAAGGTTTTGCCATCGAAAATGGCATTATTGTGCCAAAAGACTGGCTAGCTATTGTCTTCAACCCGTCCTTCCCTTACCGCTTTGCACATATGGGTGCTGCTGCCTTCTTGGTTTCATCTTTATTGGTAGTGGGAACATCTGCTTGGCACTTGGTAAAAGGCCGTCGTGATGAATTGGTGAAAAAATCATTCTCGATGGGTCTTTGGATGGTGCTTGTGACTTCTTGTTTACAAGTGGTGATTGGCGATAACCACGGTTTAAATACTCGTGAGCATCAACCTGCCAAACTTGCTGCTATGGAAGGCCACTGGGAAACCAATCATAACGAGCCTATGCCACTACTGTTATTTGCCATTCCGGATATGAAAGAAGAACGAAATCACTTTGAAGTGGGCGTTCCATATTTGGGTAGCTTAATTTTGACTCACAGTTTAGATGGACAAGTGACTGGCTTAAAAGAATTCGCACCTGAAGACCGTCCAAACTCGACCATTATTTTCTGGAGTTTCCGTGTCATGGTTGGTCTTGGCGTCCTTATGGTCACCTTATCACTCATTGCTCTTTGGTTACGTAAAAGAGGAAAACTCTATGAAACATCATGGTTTCATAAATTTGCTGTAGTGATGGGGCCTGCAGGCTATGTGGCAATGTTGGCTGGATGGATTACTACCGAAGTAGGCCGTCAACCTTGGGTAGTATATGGCATTATGCGAACCAAAGATGGTTTATCACATACTGTTTCAGCAGATCAGGTGGGTCTAAGTCTCTTTATTTTTGTGGTGGTTTACACCATCGTTTTTGGTAGTGGAATTTACTACACCTTAAAACTCATTAATAAAGGCCCTGTATTTATCGACACGCCAAATATGGAAGCAGGCGGCGTAGGACACTTTAAAACACCGATGCGTCCACTTAGTGCAGTTGATGAAAATATTGACAGCAAACAAAACTCTGGGGAGAACCGTCATGATTGATCTTTCTTTAATATGGGTCGGTATTATCGGTTTAGGTGTTTTAATTTACGTGGTCATGGATGGCTTTGACTTAGGAATCGGGATTATGTTCCCCTTCATTAAGAATAGCCAAGAACGTGACGTGATGATGAATACCGTCGCTCCTGTCTGGGATGGTAATGAAACCTGGATGGTACTTGGGGGTGCTGGCCTGTATGCAGCCTTCCCGCTGGTCTATTCAACGGTTTTATCTGCGCTCTACCTGCCTATTATTTTCATGGTCATTGCCTTGATTTTCCGTGGAGTTGCTTTTGAATTCCGTTTTAAAGCTCATCGGACCAAACACCTTTGGGACTTAGCTTTTATTTGGGGTTCGGTTTTAACGAGCTTCCTCCAAGGGATTATTTTAGGGGCCTATATTCAAGGGATTAAAACCGAAAACGGTATTTTTGCCGGTGGCCCTTTTGACTGGCTTACTGCATTCTCCATTTTCACAGGTATTGGTGTAGTTGCCATGTATGCCACTTTAGGCTGTGGTTGGCTCATTTTAAAAACTGAAAAAGGCTTGCAGCAACGTATGTATGAGCTGATGCCAAAGTTAATTATTGCGCTGCTCATTATCTTTGGTGCCGTCAGCTTATATACGCCGTTAACACACCCCGAAATTGCAGATCGTTGGTTCTCTTTACCAAATCTGTTTTATTTTAGTCCAGTGCCTATTTTGGTCTTATTGTTTGTTGGCCTGATTTTATCGGCATGTAAAAAACAGCAAGATCACAAACCATTTATATATACCTTGGCATTGGTCTTCCTTGCCTTTACTGGTTTTGTAATTAGTTTGTGGCCAAATATCATTCCACCATCAGTTACGATTTGGCAAGCGGCAGCGCCTCATTCCAGCCAAATGTTTGCTTTAGTGGGTGCGCTTATTTTGATTCCAATCATTATTACTTACACCATTGTGTCTTACTGGGTATTCCGTGACAAAGTTCGTGTAGGTGATGAAGGTTATCATTAAGGTACGGGGGTGTTATGAAAAAGTCGTCAGTTAAACTCAGTCAAACCCAATGGTTTATTCTGTTATGGCTTGGTGGTTTTTTAGCCTTAGCTGTGATTGCGGGTTTGTTTAAAGTGATATTGATTTATGCTGCCCCTTACTTAAAGTAAACCCATCCTTATAAACAAATGCCGTTTGTAGATTCTGCAAGCGGCATTTATTATTGGTTCAGTGCATCTTTTATTTTGTTATTTCGTGCAGCCCATACATGTATAAATCAGAACAACTCGCCCATAGCATTCGCCAACTTATTGAAAGCGGCACTTTAAATGCACATGAGAAATTACCTTCATTAAGAGATCAGGTCCAACGTTCTGGTTTTAGTTTAATGACTGTGATGAATGCTTATCAGGAGCTTGAATCACAAGGTCTGATCTATTCAAAAGAAAAATCGGGATATTTTGTTGCCGAGCAAATTGCACTAAAGCCACTAGAACAATATTCGGTCGTTTCACTCAATTCTAAAATTGAAATTAATTCTTTAGTTTTTAAATATCTTAAATCGATTCAACATGAGTCTGTTGTGCCTTTTGGTTCAGCTTTTCCGGACAGTCAACTTTTAGCTGCTCCCAAACTTATTCAAATTATGGGGCAACTTGCACGGCAAAGGCAAAGCTATGACCAGACAGCAAGCCTACCTCCCGGTAATTTAGCGTTAAGAAAACTAATTGCTCAGCGCTACTGTATGCAAGGCATACAGACCGATCCAGATGACATTGTCATTACATCCGGAGGATTAGATGCACTCAATCTTTCTTTACAAGCAGTAGCCAAACCGGGTGACTATATTCTATTGCAACAAACCGTGTTTTACGGTGCTTGGCAGGCTGCTGAACGTTTAGGACTTAAGGTCATTACCATTCCCGAACATCCACAACATGGTTTTGACCTAGAGGCTTTTGAACAGGTTATTCATACATATCCAATTAAAGTATGTTGGCTCATGTTAAATAGCCACAACCCGATCGGGTTTACGGTCAGTGATGAGATTAAATATAAAATTGCCAAACTGCTTCATGAACACCAAATTTACTTAATTGAAGATGATGTGTATGAAGAGCTTTATTATGGCGGGCAAAAGCCACTTTCGATGAAATACTTTGACCAACAAAATCTGGTACTGCACTGCTCTTCATTTTCTAAAACTTTAGGGGCAGGTTTTCGGGTTGGTTGGGTCTATGCGGGTAAATTTTCGGACCATATCCAACACTTGCAGCTCATGAGTACTATTTCAGTGAATGCACTCATCCAAAATGCATTGGTTGAGTTCTTGTCTCATCATCATTATGAAAAGCATTTGCGCACACTTAGACTTTCACTTGAACGTTATAAAAAGCTGTTTTACCACTATTTGAAGCAACATCTGCCCGCGACCTGCGAGATTTATTATTACCCAAGCGGTTATTTTCTATGGATTAAATTGCCTCATAAACTCGATAGCATGCAAATTTATGAAGAACTCATCCAACAAGATATTGGTGTTGCGCCAAGCCCACTCTTTAGTGTTTTACCCGCACAGCAGCATTATTTAAGAATCAATTGTTCTTTTGAGTGGAACGAAAAAATTCAAGCTGCTTTAGATCAAGTGATTAAAACTATTCAACAAAGAGTTGAAGCAAGTCTGTAAAGTGATGCTTCGACCTAAGCACAATTTTAAAGTATTTAATTTATGATAGTTTCATCTTAAAGCGCGATTTTAAGGGTAAGAATATCTGGATGTTAATATGGAAATAGATGAAGAACTGACTCTTAAAAAAATACAGATTTTTTTGGCCTTTATGCGCTGTGGCAATTTGTCTAAAACCGCGGCAGAAATGCAACTGAGTAATGTCAGCGTTCATAAAGCACTACACTCTTTAGAAAGCGCTTTACGTTGTCCTCTTTTTAAAAATGAAGGCCGTAACCTCATTCCTTTAAAAAGTGCTTATGTATTTGAAGAACGGGCGCAAAAAATTGTACAAGACATTTTTATCACCGTAAATAAAACCAGAGAAGCCGCTGGCTTTGCAGCCAAGGTTTTACATTTAGGTTCACTTTATTCTTTGACGGTAAACACAATTCCAAATGTGATTAGTGGTCTTAAACTCAGACGTAGTGAGCTTGATATTCAACTGTTGCTGAGTTCAAATCAGGATTTGGTAAAAAAGCTGAAAGCCACTGAGCTGGATGCAATCATTGTAGCTTTAAATGAAACCACTCAAGATGATGACTTTGAAATTTTGCCAATGTTTTCAGACGATATTTTTTTGGCAGTTAATAAAGATTCAAAATATGCCGATTTTAAAGACATTGATTTAAGCCTTTTAAAAGAAGAAACTTTTTTAACTTTAACCAAGGGTTTTGCCACTCATAACGACAGCGACATCATTTTTAAAAAAGCCGGTTTTTCACCTAAAGTTGCTTTACAGGTCAATGATATTTTTACCCTCATTAGTATGGTCAGCTCAGGTGTCGGTTTCGCACTATTACCTGGTCGTATTTCTGCGGTTTATGAAAGTTCGGTAAAACTTATTCCCTTAAAACAGCAATACCACATGCAACAAGAAATTGGTCTGGTCTTTTTAAAAAGTAAAGAACGCGACCCAAACTTACTTGCTCTGATTGCTGAATGTCGTATGTTTGCATCTAACTTTAAAAGATAGAAGCTGCTGCGAATAACAACAGCTCTTTTGCCTGATTATAAAATACGTATTAACCCACCAAAGCTTTAACCGCAAAGAACAGAATAGTTGGACCCATTAAGCAACCAAGGCCCGTGTGAAAAGTTGCTGTAAGTGCACCGTAAGGCACTAAACGGCGGTCTGTAGCAGCTAAACCAGCTGACACGCCACTTACCGTTCCTGCCAAACCACCAAAAATCATCGCAGAACGTGGATTGTCTAATCCCATAAATTTCGCAGTGAGTGGTGTTGAAACCATTACACAGATTGCTTTCACCAAGCCAGTTGCAATTGATAACGCCATGACCTCAGAACTCGCACCAATGGCCGCACCCGTAACTGGCCCAACAATGTAAGTCACTGCACCTGCGCCAATTGTGGTAATACTTACCGCATCGCGATAGCCAAAAATCCACGCAAACATACAACCGACAATAAATGGCAAAATGGTCCCGAGAAATAAAGAGAAGGCACCAATAAATCCAGCTTTTTTGGCCTCAGTCGCTTGTACTTCAAATGCTGTGGCTACAATAGTAAAGTCACGAAGCATTGCACCGCCCATGAGTCCTACACCTGTAAAAAGTGCAAGGTCAGTCAAGCCTTTTTCACCACCTGTCATTTTTCCGCCAAACCATGCCAAAATCAAACCAATTACAATCGCAATTGCTGAAGCATGCACACGTCCATTGGTTAAATATTTAGAGAGCTTGGTCGACAGCCACATAATTAAGGCAATTAAAGCAAAAGCTGTAATTAAACCTAAATGTGTTAAGTCTTTTAATAATAATTCAACCATGAACTTTACCTCCGATTCGGTTTAAGGCTGTGTCCTCTTCTTTAGGTAAAGGGCTGGCTTTGTTAAATCGACTTAGACCAGCAATAGTAAGCGTACAAACTGCAACTGAGACTACAGCCGCAAAGAGTGCCATATGGCCACTCGATAATGCTGCCACTACATTTTGTTGGGCTGCCATAGCAACAACAACCGGGATATACATGGTGCCCCAGAATGAAACTCCTTTTTCAGTTTCAACTGTCATCATTCCACGTTTTTCCATCCATAACCGTATACAAATGAGTAAAATCATGGCGATACCCACGCCACCAACATTGGACTTTACACCCAATAAAACGCCTAATAGATCACCAGCAATTACACCAACCAAGGTGCAAAGTGCGAGTAAACCAACTCCATATATAATCATGACAATCCCTCATATCCTTGGATCATTTATGCTTTTGTAAAATCTGACTCAAAAAGAAAAACTATTTGCCTGTTCTTTTTGCATTGCCATCTGAATGCTGTCTAAACGTGTTCCCTGAAATGACAATACAGTTCCTTCTTTAAATGTTCGACGTGCAAGTGTAGTAAGCACCGTTCCCGGCAAAGCTTCGATCTGTAACCTCACACCTCGCTCCCATGCAGCTTGGATGGTACTTTCCCAATCTACAGTTCGACTCATATTAAAAGCCAAGTCATCACCAATCTGTTCTGGCCTGCTAAGCGTACGAGCCGTTGTACCACTTAAATAACGTATTTTAGGCTGCTTTAAAGTCACTCCCTCCATAGACGCTGCAAGTTGCTTTGCTTGCTGACTTAATAATTCACAGTGCGATGGAACCGATACATCTAATTTTTTTGCCACCACGCCTTGTTGCTTTGCCAAAACAGCAACTTGAGTCATGGCTTCAAAGCTTCCTGAAATAACAATCTGGTTATGTGCATTAATATTTGCGACAAACACCTCTGGCGTTATTTCATAAATTTGTTTGACCCATGTTTCAACAGCTGCACGGTCTGTACCAATCAGGGCCGTCATACCATAGCCTGTTGGATAGGCGTTTTGCATGAGTTCACCTCGATAGGCAACCAAACGAACGGCATCCTCAAGGGCTAAAACTCCTGCTACAACCGCAGCCGACCATGCGCCAATTGATAGACCCGCTACATAATCAGGTGTTAAGTTTTCCGCTGTTAATAAAGCTGAACTCACCACACCTGAAATCAGTAAACAAAGCTGTACTGCACGTGTCGACTGCAATGCAGCCGGACTATCTAGCATCAAAACATCTGCTTTGAGTGCATCCGATGCACGCTCAAGGTATTCTTTAACCAGAGCGTTTTGAGGTAAGTCGTGCAGCATATTGCTTCGTTGCACACCTTGTCCCGGATATACCCAAATTGAAGCCATGATATCTATTCCCTAATTCCATGGGTTTTCTAATAAAACAGCACCATCAGGACGTTTTAATAGAACTTTTCTGCTATTCCTTGCCCATTCTTTTAATGCCAAACCGCCTTGTGGAAGTTGAAGCTGTATATCCACATTCAGCCCTGCTTGCTGAAAATTTTCGAGTAGCTCAACCGCCTGCTTTTTGGCAAAAGGCTGTTCAGCTCGAATCAACAAATCTATGTCACTTTGCTCGGTTACTGTTTTAATGCCCGTTGCTAGTTCAAAGCCGAAACTTCCTGTATATCCCCAACATTCTGAAAAGTTTTTCATAATGCTGGAAATGCTCTGTAAACGTTCTGCCAAGTGCTCAAACTGTTGCGTATCTACGCGAGTCAGCGCTTCTGGCTTAAGCTGTCTGCTAATTAAAGATCTTGGCATTTGAGCTGCATATCGTTGATAGCGAAGTTGTCCTCTTACACCCACAGCCACCTGATCTACAGGAGTAATTGCCCGTCGAACCACAACAGGATCACCACGTTGCAATACCTCTCTCACCCAATGCGGAGCATCATCAGCCAAGCAATCGACCGTTATACCCCACAACAAATCATGGGCTTCGAGTTCCAGTTTCATGACCATTGCTCACGCAATAATTCACGGACCTTTTTAGACATTTGACGGTTTTGGCCATGCAGTCTTTGTTCCAGTCCTCTCGATTGCTCAGCATTAATTTCTTTAAACGCTTGAGCAATTGCCTGTTTCGCTAACAAAAGATCATCGTTTGTCGGTTGTTCAGGGTTTTCAACAGATAACAGTTCAGATAACAAACCAAGCGTGGCATAACTTTCAATGTCATAAGCCATTGGTGGAATGCTTGAGGCCAATTGCTCTAACTCATCAACCGACCGTAAGGTAACGCGTGCAGCAGATTCCTTACCCATTGCATGCACCATAACACCTGAATCTTTTAAGGCAATAATACGATTGGCTTGGTATCCATGCGCCAAGAAAGCACCAGACATCGACTTACCAACCAATAAACTCACAATTGGATGACCTGCCAATCTGGCTCTAGCATAGCTATCTACTGCACCCGCTAAAGCTTGATGAATGCCTAATAATTCTTCACGACGCCCATAGGCCTGACTTGGAACATCAACTAAACATAAAATAGCGCGTTTAGTTTCCGAATGAATATCAGCTTGAATCACTTCATTAACTGCTTTTGCTAAACTCCAGCCTTCTAATAATCCAACTTCCCCTTGTTTTGCCCGAGGGAACAGATTATTGCTGTCTTGAACAACGGCAATCACACGTACCGCTTGCTGGTCAAGCTGACCATCAGCCACCCAAATCGAAGTTGGAAAACCTTCAACTGTTTTAAAGCCCTGTGTGAGTGCTTTAAACCAATGTGCACCACGAGTAGATGCTTTTAATGTATCAACGGCGATATTCATGCTTGCTCTCCTTGATACAAAGCTTGAACTTGTGCTGGGGTAATCTGCTCAGCAGTATCAACTTGTTGTAGCTTTTCTAAATAGAATGAGTAATTTGAACTACGATGCTGATGAGGTACGCCTTGAGTTAAATAATCGATGACTCGCTGACGAATTTTCTGGCGATCATCGTCTACATAAGCATCTACCAAACCACTAGTGAAGCGCTGATTACCACCCGTAATACTCCATATAAATGGACGATCTTTGGCGTTATATTCTCGTACACCAGCTTCTTGTTCTATCACTTGTGGGCCATTTAGACCTAAACGTCCTTCTTGTGTCATTACAATATAGCTACATAGTCCAGCTGCAATTGACATACCGCCGAAGCACCCTACACTGCCTGCGACCACAGCAATCACGGGTTGATACTGCCGTAAGTTCACAATTGCAGCCTGAATTTCAGCAATTGCAGCCAAACCCAGATTTGCTTCTTGTAAGCGAACGCCACCCGTTTCCAACAATAAAATTGCAGCTGTTGGAATGCCTTTCAGATTGTCTTCAACCGCAAGTTCTAAGGCACCCGCAATTTTGGCACCGCCCACCTCACCTAAACTGCCACCTTGAAATAAACCTTCAATTGAAATTAAAACCACTAGGCGTTCTTGAATAGATCCTTTTGCAATCACCACGCCATCATCGGCTTGCGGCACAATATTTTGCTTAACGAGCCAAGGCGACATAACACGGGCAAATGGGTCGAGTAACTCTCGAAAAGTCCCTTCATCTAATAATGTTTTAGCACGCTCTCTCGCACTCAGCTCAATAAAATCTTGTTTATTTAACAAACTCTGAATATCAGTCATGAGCGATCTCCTCCAATGCTTGTTCCAGACGTAAGCGAACGACACCGGGAGTTGCACCAAAGTCATGAATATCAATATTGACCGCTGGCGGTATTTGAGCAGTAAAAATCCGTTCAAAAAGATTGTGCCAACGTGCTGCACTGCCATCTACCGAAGTCACTACCTGAATAGAGGTCTTTCCCTTTTCACCGGGTTCCATCAAAATTTCTAAATCGCCAGAGCCGACACATCCTACTAGTGCTTTTTTTACAGGTGGCTCTGTGGCCACAAATTCAAAATGAAGTGTTTCCATAATCAAAATCCCTTTTTATTTTTCACAGATGACTGCTCAACACGATCTATAAACAAGGTTGCTGCCAACAAATCTGCGGCACCACCAGCAGACGCCTTCATCCGAAGCAGGTCAATCTCTAAAAGATGCAAAGCACGTCGACCTTCTAAGCTTGAACTGCCACCCAAATCCAATACTTGCTGAGCACCTTGTTGCATACGCTTTAAACCAGATGTGCCAGAGCGATAAAGCACACAGGTATCGGTCAAATCTGTCATCATGGCAAGTAAGGCATCTAAGCGAGCGAACTCTTCTTTCATGGGTTTACTACGACTTTGATAAAGTTGCTTTAACCCAAAATTCACAATAGTTGGAAAGCCTTGTTGTGCCTGTTCTTTGGCACCTAAGATGCCTAATTTCTTTTGTACTTGCTGACCATGACTCAAAGCCTGCTTTGGAATAAAGCGATCTTCAAGCTGAGCAATCTGGCCTGCTAACTGGCATAGCTCAACAGCAGAAAAGTACTGTTGATTCGTGTGCGCTAATGCTGATGCGGTAACCATTAACCCTAATGCCCAAATTGCACCGCGATGTGTATTGACACCATTTGTCTCCAACATCATGGTCTTTTCACCTTGGCGGCCAATTTCTCCAATGTCTTCACGCAAGGCCAAACAGACTTTTCCATGATGCTTTGCAGCTTGGGCCATTGCCTCAAACATGGGTCCTAAACTTTTCGCAGAGCGCTCCATTAACTCCAAAGTCAGGTCATTGTGTGCACCACTGCCACGGCGATCGACCAAAGCTGGTTTCGGTGTCAGATTAACTTCATCAATTAACGCTTTGACTGCCATATCTGCCAAAAGCTGACCATCGCTGAGCGTTTGATATTGAACTTGTGCCATCATTACCAACTCCTGAATTTTGCAGGTGGTTGATATAAGCCATCAGACCATGTCACCAAGTCGGCAATATTTTTCGCCGCTAAAAGTTCACGTGTGGCATCGGTACGGCGAATACCTAAATCTTCAGGGAATACCACCAGACCTTCACGTCTCAAGCGCGCTGTCGTTTTTGGGTCTTGAGTTAAACCAATACTGGTCACACCTGCTACCGCAGCAATCATGGCTTGGCGCTCTTCTTGGCTGCTTGCTTTATATAGATAAGCAATGCCTTCTTCGGTCAGTAAATGGGTCACATCATCGCCATAAATCATGATCGGGGCTAAAGGCAAACCTGCGGTTTTAGCCACTTCAATCGCATCAAGACGTTCTACAAAAGTTGGCTTACCACCCTCTTGGAAGGTTTCCACCATTTGAACAACTAACTTTTTACCACGTGCCAAATAAGTTTCGGTTTCATTGGCACCTTGCAAACGCATATCTAACCATGCAGGTGTATCGTGACGACGTCCGCGTGGATCATGCCCCATATTTGGTGCACCACCGAAACCAGCTAAACGACCTTTGGTGACAGTCGAAGAATGGCCCATGCCATCAACTTGCAAAGTTGCGCCAATAAACAAATCAACGGCGTACTGACCTGCAAGCTGACACATCATACGGTTGGAACGTAAAGCGCCATCACGACCTGTAAAGAACACATCAGGACGAGCTGCAACATATTTTTCCATACCAAGTTCGGTACCAAAGCAATGCACGCTTTCAACCCAACCGGTTTCAATCGCTGGAATTAAAGTTGGATGCGGATTCAGTGTCCAGTTTCGGCAAATTTTTCCTTTTAAACCTAGAGACTCGCCATAGGTCGGTAAAATCAGTTCAATTGCCGCAGTGTTAAAACCAATACCATGGTTTAACGATTGCACATTATGCTTTTCATAAATTCCGCGAATTGCCATCATCGCCATGAGCACATGCACTGGCTTAATGTGTTTCGGGTCACGAGTAAATAACGGTTCGATATAAAATGGCTGTTCCGCCACCACCACATAATCAACCCAAGAAGCAGGAATATCGACACGGGGTAACTCTGAGACGTCATCGACCAGTTCATTGACCTGAACAATCACGATACCGTCACTAAAAGCAGCAGGTTCAATAAGTGCTGGAGAATCTTCGGTACTTGGGCCTGTATAGATATTGCCTTGACGGTCTGCCATAAAGCCCGCTGAGAGCACCACATTTGGAATGAGGTCGACTACCAAACGCGAATATAGTTCGATATAGGTATGAATCGCACCAATCTCTAGTAAACCATCTTCAATTAACTGACTAATACGCAAACTTTGTGGGCCAGCAAAAGAAAAATCGAGCTTACGCGCAATGCCTTTTTCAAACAGATCAAGATGTTCTGAACGCCCTACGCTTGGCATTATCATATGCAAATCATGCAAAATATCTGGATTGGTTTGAGCCAAAGAGCGCGATAAAAAATCAGCCTGCTTTTGGTTATTCCCTTCGAGTACAACCTTGTCACCCGGTGTAATTAAGGTTTCTAAAACTTTAATAATGTCTTGAGTTGGAATCACCACACCATCGGTATATTGGTTTGCCATCTCTAGTTTTAGTTGTTTGGCATGCCGCCGCTTTGTCCATAATCGTTCTTTATTCTGAACTGATCCTTCCATGTACTTACCTATAGATCGCAGTTTTGTTCTGAATCTATAAAAACGCTTTATGGAATTTCGATCAATCAACCTACTTCGTTAGTTATTAACTTCAGGTTAACGATTAATTTTATATTCGATGAATTTCTTCAAAAAACCAATCTAGACAGATTTTGACTTTGGGTAAATTTGCGTATTGTGGTCGGTACACCAAATAATAAGAAAAGGGCGATGAGAAGTGAATTTGAGGAAATAATCGTATCAAACGTCCGGTTTGTATATCTTTTTGCACCATAACACTACGCGCTAACGCAACACCATGTCCTTCCATTGCAGCCTGTAAAACTGCAGATGAACTGTTGATTTGCATACCACGGCTAATATTAATGTCATTCAAACCTACACTTTTTAGCCAAGATTGCCACCCCGGAAATTGTTGATGTTTTTCCATCGAAAGATCATGAATTAAAGTGATATTCTTTAGATCGTTCGGCGTTAAAAGCGATGAATGTTCATTTAAAAATGTAGGCGAACATACGGGATAAACCTCTTCATCCATAAGTTTAACGGCTTCTAAACCTTGCCATTGTCCTTGACCATATCTGACACCCACATCGACTTTTTGCTCTAAAAAATCTACGGCTTTAAGGTTAATGTCTAAACGAATATCAATATCTGGATATTGTTTTTGAAAATGATCAATTCTTGGTAATAGCCATTTTTCAGCAAATGCTGGACTGACCGCAATATTAAGCACACCTGATAGAGAATCTTGCTTTAATTTTTCTAAAGCCAAAGTGAGCTTATCAAAACCCGCACGAATATCCGGTAAAACCGATTCAGCCAGTTCAGTAGCGACCAGCCGATTTTTACCGTTAGTTTGCCGATGAAACAACGGAAAGCCTAACCAATCTTCGAGTGTACGTACCAATTGCCCCACTGCGGCCGGAGTAACATTTAACTCTTTTGCTGCAGCAGAAAAACTTTTGTGTCGTGCACTGGCTTCAAAAGCACGAAGTGCATTCAAATAAACTGGTGAATTCATAGCGCTAAAGTTTTTCTTTATTGGGTAAGTAGATTATCTCATTTGTACTTATAAATCTTTATTTCTAAAATACTCTGTAATCTCTTCATAACGATTAAATTTTTACATCTTGAGTAGGCTTGCTCACTCACTCACTTTATTTATTTTGTTATTGAATAAAGAGAATTGCCTTTAGGAGGAGAGTATTCATGTTGATCCATGCCGATTTTTCACAGGCTGTGATTATCAAACCTGAAGACTATCACTGGGTGAAATCTCCCCGTGGGGAAGTTGATCGTGTCATGCTCGATCGTATTGGCGATGAAGTAGCCCGTGCAACCAGTTTGGTGAAATATGCACCCCATACAACCTTCCCTGAACATCGACATCATCATGGTGAAGAAATCCTCGTACTTTCAGGCGTATTTACTGAAAATCAAAATCAGCACTACCCTGCTGGATGGTATTTACGCAGTCCCCATCAGTCGGGACACCAACCATCGAGTGAAGAAGGTACATTGATTTTTGTTAAACTTATGCAAATTCCTACGTCAGAAACGCAAACCTTACGGATCAATACCAACGACCCAGCACAATGGCAAGAAATAGGTTCGCGTTTAATTTGCACATTGGTTGATGCAAGTTATGAACACACTTATTTAGAAAAACTTAAGCCGCAGCAACTTTTTACTGAAAAAGCTGAGGGTGGAATCGAAATTTTGATTACCCAAGGTCAATTAGTTGATAAAGAAATAGTTTATGAAACTGGCACATGGATACGCCTACCACCGAAAACACATGCACATTTTCAAACTGGTTTATCTGGCGCTTCTCTTTATGTAAAAACCGGACACCTAGCCTCAGCCATTGCTGAATATAATTAAAGGCTCTTTATGCTTCAAAATACCATGCACCGCCAAGTATTAATTTTGGCGAGTTCCCAATCACTTTTCCAAACCGTTTCTGTCATGGTCATGACCATTGGTGGCTTGGCTGGGGCAAATATTGCAAACACCCCCACACTTTCAACGTTGCCCATCGCCTCTATGTTTTTGGGTACGGCCTTAATGATGTTTCCGGCCTCAATATTAATGGCACATATTGGACGGCGTAACGGTTTTCTATTCGGTGCTTTTTTAGGTGTGCTCGGCGGCATTATTGCATCAATCGGCATTTTTTATAGCTCACTCATGCTTCTGGCTTTGGGTACGCTATGTGTCGGGGCCTATCAATCCTTTGCTCAGTTTTACCGTTTTGCTGCCAGTGAAGTGGCAAATGATGCGTTCCGCTCACGCGCTATTTCTTGGGTAATGGCAGGTGGAATTGTTGCAGCACTGATTGGCCCAACTTTAGCACGCTTCGGCGGACCTTTATTCCAGCATTTAGAATATATCGGTTCATTTTTAATTATTAGTATCATCTCACTTGTGGCAATGGGCATTTTATCTAACCTACATATTGCCGATACAGTTGAGCAAAAGTCTGACTTTACTGCTGGTCGTCCGTGGCAACAGATTGTCTTTCAACCTACCTATTTAGTTGCTTTATTTGGCGCAATAACAGGTTATGGCATCATGATTTTAGGTATGACTGCCACACCAATTGCTATGCGACATTCACACCATGAACTTGGGTCAATTACGACAGTCATTCAGCTACATGTGCTTGGTATGTTTCTGCCTTCATTCTTTACTGGACATTTAATCGCTCGATTTGGTGTGCTTAAAATCATGTTTGCAGGTCTTTTATTATTTGCCTGCTATATCGGATTTGCTCTCTCAGGTATTCAGTTCACATCTTTTGCTATTTCTTTAATTTTATTAGGTGTGGGATGGAACTTTTTATTTATTGGCAGTACTTCTTTACTCACAGGAACTTATTCTGTGGCTGAAAAAGCCAAAGCCCAAGCTATTAACGATATGACCGTTTTTGTTGTCGGTTTGATTTGTTCGTTTAGTGCAGGTGCTTTACTGGATTTATTTGGCTGGAAAGCAATGAATATGGCTTTAATACCATGGCTGGTGATTGCCGCAGCTTCTCTCTTCTGGCTAAGCCAAAAAAGAGAAAAGCAGTTTGTTTAAATTCTTTTTAACGCGGTTTGCTCAATAGCCATTCTAGATTTTGACGGACCGCAGGCCACTCATGTTTTAAAATACTGTAAACATGAGTGTCCCGCAAAATATCATCTTTCACAATTTGATGGCTTCTTAGCACACCGTCTAGCTTTGCACCCAAGCGTACAATCGCGGCTTGACTTTGAACATTTAAAGAAGATGTGCGTAACTCAACCGCAATACAGTTTAAAGTCTCAAATGCATGAGCCAACAATAGCTTTTTACATTCAGTATTTACAGGCGTACGTTGTGCAGACTTTCGATACCACGTCGAACCAATTTCTACACGGCGATGAGCTTCTTCAATATGCATGAGAGTGGTCATGCCCAGCGCTCGCCCCGTTTTTCGGTCTTCAATATAAAATGGCAACATAGAGCCAGCTTTTTGCAAATCAAGACGTCTTTCAATTTCAGCAGTCATCTGTTCAGGTCTTGGCACACGGGTATACCAAAGATTATAGAGTTCCCCATCGCAAACGGCCTCTTTGAGCGCTTCAGCTTGAGTTACATCTAACGGCTTTAAAATAACGTGTTCACCTAGCAACTCAACAGGTGTAGTCAAAGACATCTTTATCTCCTCAATTGATATTAAGCTTTTATATTTTCAAAATTATTTATTTAAATCAGCCACACTGTACATGGCATTCGCTATAGTTTGATGACCAGATTTCGATAGGCCATCTGCCGCGCCTAAAATGTCTCGGCGTTCTTTGTTTTGCCCAAGTTTTGATTTTCCTTGCAGCTTGGTAATTTCAATCTCAATACCTACAATGGCTTTTAACATCGGTTCAAGATAATCCTTTGGTGCATCAGACATTTTCCATGGTTCAGGTTGAGAAGCTTCATGGGTGCGGGTTAAGTGAGCCACTACACCACGAACATAGCGTTCATCATCTCGAATCGTCACTTTGCCATAAGCATGCACAACCCTATAGTTCCATGTGGGTACTTGTCTGTGCTGTTCATGTTTGGATGGGTACCAGTTTGGTGAAATATAAGCATCGCCTGCTTGAAAAACGACCAATACCTCATCTCCATTTTTAATGTCCTGCCAAACAGAATTATTTCGTGACACATGGGCATGTAGCATGCCAAATTTCCCTTCATTTGCTTGCAACTCGAATGGAAGATGATTTGCATCTAAGCCATTACTTCCATGCGTAAAAAGCACCCCAAACGGATGTTCTGTAATAAGAGAATGCAATACATCCAAACGGTTTTCTGCAAAATCATCAGGGATATACATGGCTAAAAACCTCGCTGTAAATATCAGGGCTATTTATATTTTGTGTTGTAAATTTTCTGGTTTCTGTGGTTTATTAAAAAGAACCACTTTGTATTTTTTTAAGTAGACCAGAATTATGGCAAGAATGGCAAAAGTTGTGGAACTTCCGTCTATTGCAAAGATTGATAAAAGCAAAGGAAAGATAAGTGCTCAACTGACTCAAGCTTTACGTGAAGCTGTACAAAGTGGTGATTTACAACCCGGCGATCCATTGCCTTCTTCTCGTGAACTGGCTTTAACCCTAGGTGTCGCTCGCGGAACCATTATTGAAGCTTATGATCAGCTTTTAGCTGAAGGTGTGTTTGACTCTCAACCACGAACTGGCACTTATGTGTCTCATGCTTTGGTTAAAACACCTGTAATACAACATTCATCAAAAGAAAATAAACCTAACTCGATATCTTTGACCAAATCGGCACGTTCATATGCCAAAGTGCTTGATGAATTTAAGCCACTTCCCCATGTTCCTTTTGCGGTATCTGTCCCCGTCGGTCGTACTCAACCAAGTGATATCTGGCGCAAATTTGGTAATAAATATAGATCACGGGGTGCAGGAATTCCTTCAGGATATGGCGAACCGCAAGGTGTATTATCACTAAGAATTGCTATAGCAGACTATGTACGACGCTCACGTTCTGTCCACTGTGAACCTGATCAAATTGTGATTACTCCCGGTATTCAGCAATCACTTTATATTTGTAGTCAGATTTTATTTGAAGCGAAAGATGAAGTTTGGATTGAAGATCCAGCTTATCGCGGTACAACAGCCATTTTTGAACATGCTTTACAAAACATTCGGATGGTGCGTGTTCCTGTTGATGAAGAAGGCATTCAGGTTGAAACTGGGATTAAGCTTTCTAAACATGCGCGTGCTGCTTTTGTAACCCCATCTCACCAATATCCACTGGGTATGCCGATGAGTCTAGCAAGACGCACGGCATTATTAGCTTGGGCAAAACAGCGAAACGCATGGATCATTGAAGATGACTATGACAGTGAACTCCGTTATAACGGTCAGCCCTTCCCATCTTTACAAGGCATGGCACCCGACCAAGTGATTTATCTTGGGACTTTCAGCAAAGTCTTATTTCCATCGCTTAGGCTTGGCTATGCAGTGTTGCCTAAAGAACTGGTAGCTCCTTTTTGTGGGCTTAGAGTCTTAATTGATAGACACCCGCCTGCTGCCGACCAACACGTTTTGGCTGCTTTTATTCAAGAGGGTTATTTAGAGCGACATATTCGACGTACTCGAAATGTCTATGCAGAAGTTCGAGAATACATTATTGGCTTGATTGAAAAATACATACCTCAAGAGCTTGCTTGGTTACAACCGGGCGATCAAGGCATGCACATGGTGTTATGGCTTGCTCAACATATTAATGATATTGAAGTTGCAAGCTCGGCAGTCGATGCAGGTATTGCCATCAAAGCAATTTCACCGACATTTTCAAAAGAGCGGCGACGTTCGGGTTTAATTGTCGGCTTAGGCGATTTTGAACCCGAACTGATGCAACAAGCTATCAAAAAATTATCAAAGATTATTCAACAGCACGCCAAGTCAATGTAGGTAAACCTTACAACAGCAACCATAGATGAATCGCAAATGGTCCAATGAGTACCATTAAAATACCAGCAATAACCATGGTTAAACTGGCAATCACCCCTTCTTCACTATTGCGCTGCTGTGCTCTGACTGTACCAAAACCATGCGCTGCGTTACCCAAGGCGGCACCATTTGCCACATTAGAACGGATTTTAGTAATTGCCAAAATTGCATCGCCACAAATCATACCGACCAAACCGGTAATAACAGTAAATAGGGAAACCAATGCCGCCGAACCATGAATATCTTCAGCTAAAATCATGGCAAAAGGTGTTGAAATAGAACGTGCCATCAAACTGTTGGTGACTTCAGGGCTAAAGTGGAACCACTGCGCCATTTTATAGGCAGTCATCACGCCTACACTCATGCCCACAATAATCGCAATCGTAAGAACTCCGAGGTTTTTACGAATCGTTTCCCGATAGCGATAAATCGGTATAGCGAAAGCTACCGTTGCAGGACCTAATAAATTAACAATCCACTGCGTATCTTCAGCATAAGTTTGATATGAAATTCCAAAAATCGTCATCAAAATGATGGTAAGTACAGGCACACTAATTGCGGGTGATAACCAAAGTTTTGGATGTTTTTGATAGATTCGCTTTGCCACAACATAAGCGACCAAAGTCCAGATGAGACAAAGAATTGACCAGATATTCATTTCATTATGCTCTTTAGATATGCTTATGTTGAAGACGTTTTCTAGCCTCTAAGTAAGCCTTCAAACGATTGTAATAATGAATAGTCAGTGAAGTGCTTAACATGACTAAAATGGTTCCAACCGCAATGCTTAAGACGATTTGCCATCCTTCGGTCATAAACAGGGTTTTATACTGGACAACGGCAACGACTACAGGCACAAAAAATAGTAATAGCTCACCTAAAACCACGGTTGCTCCCATTGCCACCTGATCCATTTTGATAATTTTAAAGAACAGGCATAAAAGCAATAAAAACATACCTAAAATACCTGCCGAGACAGGCACACCGAGTTTTTGGTGTAAGAGATATCCGATCCACCAAAAACCAGCCAAAATGAGAATTTGTTTAACTAACACGAACAGTGATGGTTGTGAGGGTGTTCCAGAAGCAGATTCAGTACTCATTTTTCGAAATTAAATGGTTAACTACACTATTATGCTAGCTTGATTAAACCTGCTAAATATGAATTATTCATGTTAATATTATTCCAAAATGGAATAATCTATTCTTTATTATGCTTTCTCTAAAATCATTACAGTGCTTTGTTACTCTGGTTAAAACTAAAAGTTTTACCCGTACTGCTGAAGAGTTATATCTGACTCAGCCCACCATTAGTAAAATATTACAACAACTCGAAGAGCAGCTTCAGGTACAGCTTTTAGTTAAACCCGATCATGGACGAAAAAGACAAATTGAATTAACCGAAATTGGAGAGCGTATTTATCAACATGCGGTCGAGCTTCTTCAGGCAGAGCAAAACATCTTTCTTGAAATAGAAAACTATCAACAATTAAAAACAGGTACTTTAAAACTTGGCGTTCCACCTTTAGGTTCACAGCTCCTAACGACTGCCCTATTTGACTTTCATCGCCAATGGCCAGATATTGAATTGGCTTTTATGGAAGTGGGTTCACGCGGTATTGAACAGGCTTTACTCAATAATGAGCTAGACGTTGGTGTTTTATTGCAACCTTTTGATGAACAAACTTTTAATAGCATCGAGTTATGTAACTACCCTTTAATGGTACTTTTACGTCGTGATGCAACTTGGGCAACCCGCAAAAAAATAAATCTAGAAGAGCTACAACACCAATCATTTTTAATGTTTCCTGAAAATTTCTCTTTAAACAGTATTATTCTCGATGCATGTAAGCAGCATGGTTTTTACCCAACCATTGCTTGCCGTACCAGCCAATGGCACCTTTTGGCAGACATGGTGCTACAACGTATGGGAATCGCGCTTCTTCCTCAATATTATACAGACATGCTTGACCCAACTTTATTTGCAGCAGTGCCACTCGAAAAACCAAATATTCAGTGGCACTTAGTGATGGCTTGGAAAAAGAATCTTCCTGTCTCACCAGCAGTACAAGCTTGGCTTAGCATTGTCCGTCAACATTTTCAGCACATTAAACCCTAACGTTGACCACCGAAATAGCTTAGTTCAAAAACCGATAAAGCTTTTCCACAAAAAAGCTACCCAATCTTGGCTTAGCTCACTTAGACTAGACCCATCTGTTTATCACACGGACAATAACAATGAATAACGAGCATTTTAAGCTGTATACAGATTCACAATTTCTAAGTCCCTATGCATTTACAGTTTTTGTAGGACTACACGAAAAACAAATTCCATTTGAAATAGCAACCATCGACTTAGGCCAGCAAGGCCAGTTTGAAAAATCTTATATAGAAAAGTCATTAACTGCCAAAGTGCCTGTACTTGAGCATAATGATTTTGCCTTATCAGAATCTTCTGCCATTTTGGAATATTTAGAAGAACTTTATCCAGACACAGCTATTTATCCAAAAGATATTCAAGCTCGCGCAAGAGCAAGACAAATACAGGCATGGCTCAGATCGGACTTAGTGGCACTAAGAACTGAGCGTCCAACCGATGTTATTTTTATTAAGCCCACCTCCACTCCACTTTCAGAAGAAGGCAAAAAAGCAGCCGAGAAACTTTTCTTTGTTGCAGAAAAACTTCTTGTATCTGATGCCGAATTTCTTTTTGGTTCATGGAGCATTGTAGATGCTGAACTTGCCCTGATGTTGCAACGCCTTATTCAAAATGGTGATGCTGTACCACAGCTTTTAAAAACCTATGCATTACAGCAATGGCAACGTCCGTCTGTACAAAAATGGCTTGCCTTGCGACATAAATAAATCCTTATATTTACACCAAACATGAGATAAAAAATGAGTGATTCAAACTATATTCCTCCACAAGTTTGGCAATGGACTGGAGAGAAAACCGATTTAAACCAACCTACCTCAGGTGCGCGTTATGAACATACACTTCCTGTAGGGAAACATCCGCTCCAGCTCTACTCTTTAGCAACGCCTAATGGTCAAAAAGTCACTATTTTGCTAGAAGAGCTTTTAGCATTAGGACATCAAGATGCTGAATATGATGCATGGCTGATTAAAATTGGTGAAGGACAGCAATTTGGTAGTGGCTTTGTAGAAATTAATCCAAACTCTAAAATTCCAGCGTTAGTTGACCATAGCCAAAACCCACCATTAAGAGTGTTTGAATCTGGCTCAATTTTGCTTTATTTGGCTGAAAAGTTTAAAGCTTTCATTCCAACTGATATTGCTGCACGTACTGAATGTCTCAATTGGTTATTCTGGCAAATGGGCAGCGCGCCCTACTTAGGTGGTGGTTTTGGGCATTTTTATGCTTATGCACCCGTTAAAATTGAATATGCAATTAACCGCTTTGCCTTGGAAACGAAACGTTTACTTAATGTATTAGATAAGCATCTAGCAAAAAACGAATATTTGGCTGGTTCTGAATATAGCATCGCTGATATTGCAGCGTTCCCTTGGTATGGCGGTCTTGTTAAAAACTGGGTGTATAACGGCGCGGAGTTTTTAGGTGTCGATCAATATAAAAATGTTCAACGTTGGGCAGATGCGATTTTAGAGCGCCCTGCGGTACAACGTGGCCGTATGGTCAATCGTACTTTTGGTGATTTAACTACGCAGTTGCATGAACGCCATGATGCGAGTGATTTTGAGACCAAGACTCAAGATAAATTGCAGAATCAGTCTTAAAAATATCATTTAGTTTTTGACTTACCCGCAAGATATTTCATTTTTGCGGGTATTCAAAGTTGGCAAAATAGCCCGTGTATAACTCACTCAGCCAAGCGACAAAAACTCGTACGCGTGGCGAGAGCTGCCGATGCTGCGGATATAATGCAGAAACTGACATCTTCGGGATTTCCCACTCAGATAAAACCTGAACCAGACGCCCATTTTTTAATTCATTTGCCACATGGTAGCGCGGTACTTGAATTAAGCCAGCCCCTTGTAAGGCAGATAATACATAGTTTTCAGCATCATTTACCGCGATCCAACTTTTCAAAAAATAATCTTGTTTTTTGCTATTCACCATCAATTCAAATGGGTAATTCCGTCCGCCTGATGTCGAAAAGAAATTGACACAATAATGTGATAATAAATCTTCTGGTTGCTCTGGCGTTCCATGTTTATTTAAATAGTCAGGACTTGCACAAATCACTTGCGGCATATCGACCAAATGTCTAGCAATTAAAGTGGAATCATCTAAACGCCCCGCTCTCACCACGCAGTCTATGCCTTCCCTGATCAGATCAACCAAGCGATCCCCCGTACTGATTACCAGTTCAATGTCGGGGTATAACTCGTGAAATTGATCTATATTGGGTAAAACAATTTTAGTTGCATGTGCGCCTGATAAATCGACACGTAATAAACCACGGGGCTGAGCAATTACATTGCGTAAAGATGATTCGGCATCATCAAGTTCCGATAATATTTGTGTGCAGCGTTCATAAAATGCCTGTCCATCTAGTGATGGCCTTACATGCCGAGTCGTCCGCTCTAGTAAACGGCACTGTAAATTACTCTCTAACTCCTTAATGGCATTACTTGCTGTAGCACGTGGGATATTTAGCTGATCGGCTGCCTGACTAAAACTACCCAGCTCTACGATGCGGGTAAAAAGTTGCAAGGTATCAAATTTATCCATGGTGCTATCTTTTAACCCTACCTATTATTAATTTATATGGAATTATCTTATCCAATTCTGACGATTTATCCCATATTTCTATATTATTAAAATAAGCCATACTTACTCAAACAGGCAATCTAAAAATGAATATTTCAAGAAAAACAGCTCTGATTACTGGCGCATCACGTGGTATTGGCCGTGCTGTTGCAGAACGTTTAGCTCAAGATGGTTTTTATGTGATTGTTAACTATGCTGGCAATAAAGCGCATGCCCAAGCCACTGTAGAACATATTATTGAGCAAGGTGGTCAAGCCTCAGCTATTCAAGCGGACGTCGCAAATGAACATGAGGGGAGTCGTTTGTTTCAAGAAGCTAAAGCGATTAACGGTCAGTTAGATGTGGTAGTTCATAGTGCCGGTATTATGCCTATGGCAAAAATTACACCTGAAAGCCTGCCAGATTTCGATAAAGTGATTCATACCAATTTACGTGGCGCGTTTTTAATATTGGCGCATGCGGCCAAAACGGTGCCAGATGGTGGCCGGATTATTGCGCTTTCAACCAGTGTAATTGCCAAATCTTTTCCGGCATATGGCCCCTATATTGCTTCAAAAGCAGGTGTTGAAGGTTTGGTACATGTGTTAGCAAATGAGTTACGTGGGCGAAATATCACTGTAAATGCTGTTGCGCCCGGCCCGACAGGCACTGACCTTTTTTACAATGGAAAAACTGAAGAGCAAGTGGCAGCTATTGCAAAACTTGCTCCATTGGAACGAATCGGGACACCTGACGAAATTGCTGGCGTAGTTGCCATGCTGGCTGGTCCAGATGGGCGCTGGGTAAACTCTCAAGTCATTCGTGTAAATGGTGGATTTGCTTAATTTTAAAAACCGTGCGGATTATTTTAATCTGTACGGTTTTTTACTAAATAATAAAATTTCTTAAATCTATTTTATTTTAATAACTTTATAAAATTAACTAATACTAATTTATATAAAATATTCACCGCTCTTATTTATCAAAATAATATATATAAATAGATATTCCTTATTTTTGCTTATATTTAAAACCGCGTAAATTGAACCTTAACAATCTGAATCAAAGATAAGGATATATTCAATGAACGCTAAATTAAATACTGATACTCCGCAAAGTTTTATCTCAAATGGTTCAAATACGTCCTTTTCAGCCGAAGATATCCTTGCTAAAGCACAGCAATATGCACAAGAACACGAACTAAATTTTAGTGGCAGTTTATCACCTGTTGACGCATGGCAACTCGTACAACAAGGAGAAGCCGTTTTAGTTGATGTGCGTACTAATGAAGAACGTAAATTTGTGGGTTATGTCCCTGAAAGTATTCATGTCGCTTGGGCAACAGGCACGTTATTTAATCGTAATCCACGCTTTTTAAAAGAACTTGAATCAAAAGTTGCTAAAGACAAAACCATTCTTTTGTTATGTCGTAGTGGCAACCGTTCAGCACAAGCTGCCGAAGCCGCATTTAATGCAGGTTTTGAGCACATTTATAACGTTCTTGAAGGCTTCGAAGGCGATCTAAATGATCAACAACAGCGTAATCAGAAAAATGGCTGGCGCATCCACCAACTTCCTTGGCAACAAGACTAATACTTCAATCAATTTTCAGTGAATCAAGGAAAGCTTGTGACTCAATGGAACATTAATGCGGTTGTACAAGGTTTACAACAAGCAAGGCATGACTGGCGTCAGCAACAGCACAGAACAAAAGAATTTGGAGGCCGTGAACTTCCATCTAAAGAAGCTTTAAAGGCCATTTTAGATGACCTGTGCGGGATTTTATTTCCAATGCGTTTAGGCCCTGCCGACTTACGCCAAGAAACTGAAGATTCTTATATTGCCTATACCTTAAATCGGGTGCTAACAGCTTTACATGCTCAAGTACAACTGGCTTTGAATTATGAAGCGAAACGACATTTGAGTCATTCAAGCCCAGTGCAGCAGCCACAAGAACTTGCTCAAACTATTGTGCAGGATTTTGCCAACACTTTGCCCTCTATACGGCGCCTTTTAGACGGCGATGTGCGGGCGGCTTATGAAGGTGATCCAGCAGCACATAGTGTAGACGAAGTATTACTCTGCTATCCGGGCATATTTGCGATTATTTATCACAGAATTGCCCATCAGCTCTATGCTCAAGTGCCTTTATTGTCACGCATTATTTCGGAGTTGGCTCACTCTGCAACAGGTATTGATATTCATCCGGGTGCACAAATCGGTAAAGGATTTTTCATTGATCATGGTACGGGTGTGGTGATTGGTGAGACTTGTGTGATTGGGGAACGCGTTCGTATTTATCAGGCCGTGACTCTTGGAGCAAAACGCTTTGAAACCAATGATGATGGTGGTTTGAAAAAAGACTATATACGCCATCCGATTGTTGAAGATGATGTCGTGATCTATGCAGGTGCCACTATTTTAGGCCGTATTACCATTGGCCGAGGGTCAATTATTGGAGGGAATGTTTGGCTAACCCATAGTGTTGCTGCAGGTAGCCAGATTTTACAGTCACCGAATGAGTCTTATCAAAAAAATCATATTGCTGGTTAAAAACTATAGATGTGAAATAAATAGATAAGGAGATAAATAAACAAAGAACGTGCAGATTAATAAAATGCTTATTTCTAGTTTAAATATATTTTTATTTAGAAAATAGATAACTCATTAATAAGCTCAGTATTTAAAAAATTTATAACGCGATTTTAATTTTAAAACCAGAACTAATTCTAGTTTATATACATCCTAGAATTTTTATTT
Source organism: Acinetobacter sp. FDAARGOS_558 (assembly GCF_003937785.1). Lineage (NCBI taxonomy): Bacteria > Pseudomonadati > Pseudomonadota > Gammaproteobacteria > Moraxellales > Moraxellaceae > Acinetobacter > Acinetobacter sp. FDAARGOS_558. The sequence goes on along the minus strand of NZ_RKJH01000001.1, from coordinate 3,998,659 downwards.
TCAAAAAGCCAATGTAATAAGGAAAAATGATTCATGGCGAAAAATACAGACAAAGCCCAACTTGCACTTGGGGACCATGCGGCCCGTCAACTGGCCAATGCAACTAAAACAGCTCCCCAGCTTTCTACAATTACTCCCCGCTGGCTGACTCACTTACTTCAATGGATTCCTGTTGAAGCAGGTATTTATCGCCTAAACCGTGTCAATAATACCGATGATATTCAGGTGGCTTGTACACAACGTGATGAAGCAACTTTACCTCAGACTTTTGTTGATTATGACCCTGAGCCACGCGAATACTTTTTAAATGGTGTCTCTACTGTTTTAGATGTGCATACACGTGTTGCCGACCTTTACAGCAGCCCACATGACCAAATTAAAGAACAGCTTCGCTTAACCATTGAAACCATTAAAGAACGTCAAGAAAGTGAGCTCATCAATAACCCTGAATACGGTTTACTAGCAAGTGTGACAGATGACCAACGTATTTCGACTTTAAATGGCCCACCCACTCCTGATGATCTTGATGATTTGCTACGTAAAGTCTGGAAAGAACCGGGATTTTTCCTAGCACACCCTGATGCGATTGCAGCATTTGGCCGTGAATGTACACGCCGTGGTGTACCGCCTCCAACAGTTAGTCTGTTTGGTTCGCAGTTCATTACATGGCGCGGAATTCCACTTATTCCATCAAATAAAATCCCTGTAGAAGATGGCAAAACTAAAATATTGTTGCTTCGTGTTGGTGAAAAACGTCAAGGGATTGTTGGTTTGTTCCAACCGGGTCTTGCGGGTGAACAGTCACCGGGGCTTTCAGTACGCTTTATGGGAATCAACCGTAACGCGATTGCGTCGTATCTAATCTCGTTATATTGCTCACTTGCAGTATTAACAGACGATGCTTTGGCAGTGTTAGATGATGTGGAGGTGGACAAATATCATGACTACCCAGTTAACTACAAGTAATCTGCAAGGTAGTCCAACGGGGCCTGAAGTGACTGGTGTTAACCCACCAGCCAACTTCCCTGATGAGTCCACCATTGCTCGACTTGCTAATGAGTTTTTTTCAGCAGTGCCAAGCTCAAGCAGTTCGACTTCTTCATCGGGCCTTAACTTGGACTTACCTGTCGGAGCGCCACCTCACCCACCGCAACCGGGTGAACCATTTTCTGCACTCAGTGGTCGTGCGCCCAATATCGCCTTTCAGAAAAGTCTCAATCCGGAATATCCTGAGCATATTCCAAATTTGCCAGACTATCCTGAACGTCGAATTGTAGCGTCTGCGCCTGTGGTGGGTGGAGCTAATTTGCCACGCCCACCATTTGAACCACATTTGCCAGAAGCTGCTCATAGTGAACCCAATGTGCCACGCATTGAACCAAGCTTACCAACGGGTGCTGGTGAATCACCTTATTATTTTTTAAATGATTTTTCTGCTCCGAATGCAGCAGAGCCATCTGTTAAAGGTGTTGAAGATAATTATTCGGTTGCACAGTCTTTTCAGTTGCCACATGGTGACCAGCTAAAGTCCTTACTGACGGAAGATCGTTTTGCAACGAACACGCCTCCCCAAAGTTCAGCAAGCTCTGCATTTTATTTTTTAGACTTGCCTCAAAGTGGACAAAGTTATAGTCACTATCAACCATCACAACCCACTTTTGTAGCAAGTAGTGCTCAACCACTTGATGTGCATGCCATACGTCGCGATTTTCCTATTTTACAGGAACGCGTCAACGGTCGACCTTTGGTCTGGTTTGATAATGCAGCGACCACACAAAAACCGCAGCGTGTGATTGATCGGATTGCTTATTTTTATCAGCATGAAAACTCAAATATTCACCGTGCTGCCCATGAGTTAGCGGCTCGTGCAACCGACGCCTATGAACATGCGCGAAATGTGGTTGCTCGATTTATTGGTGCACCCTCTTCCAAAGAGATTATCTTTGTACGAGGAACAACCGAAGGCATTAACCTGATTGCAAAAACATGGGGTGAGCAAAATATTGGTGAAGGTGATGAAATTATTGTTTCTCACTTAGAACACCATGCCAATATTGTGCCTTGGTATCAACTCACTAAAAAAACTGGAGCGAAATTAAGAGTCATTCCTGTGGATGACACGGGCCAGATTATTTTAGAAGAGTTACCAAAACTGATTAATGAACGCACTAAACTGCTGTCGATTACTCAAGTTTCAAATGCTTTGGGTACAGTCACACCTGTTGCTGAAGTCATTAAAATTGCCCATGCCAAAGGTGTACGCGTTTTAGTTGACGGTGCTCAATCTGTTTCGCACATCCCTACCAATGTACAAGCTCTCGATGCAGACTTTTTTGTGTTTTCTGGACATAAAGTGTTTGGGCCGACGGGCATTGGTGCGGTATATGCCAAACCAGAGTTGCTAGAAAGCATGCCTGTATGGGAAGGCGGCGGTAACATGATTCAGGATGTCACCTTCGAACAAGTAGTTTACCAACCTGCACCAAACAAGTTTGAAGCCGGAACTGGAAACATTGCCGATGCTGTTGGTTTAGGTGCTGCACTTGAATATGTGGAGAGTCTAGGTATTCATAACATTGCTCGCTATGAACATGATCTACTCGAATATGGTCAAAATGCACTGAGCAGTGTGTCTGGTTTACGTCTGATCGGAACGGCACGTCACAAAGCCAGTGTGATGTCCTTTACCTTACAAGGCTATTCAACTGAACAAGTCGGTAAAGCTTTAAATCAACATGGTATTGCGGTACGTTCTGGGCACCACTGTGCACAGCCAATTTTACGTCGTTTTGGTGTAGAACAAACCGTGCGTCCGTCTTTGGCTTTTTATAATACGACGGAAGAAATTGATTTATTGGTGTCGGTGTTACATCAACTGACACGTAATAGGCGTAGCAATTAAATTTATTAAAAAAGACTGCTTTCGAGCGGTCTTTTTTTATGGATTATTTATTAAAACTACTTGAGCTCAAAAATCATTTATAGATGTAATAAGTCAAAGTAGTTATCACTGCGGAGTCTTATTACTTTAGATCCGATTTCTAGGTTAGCCTTCGGCTCGAGCTAAAAGTCATTAATAATCTAAAAAATTTAAAGTGCTTATCACGGCGGAGTCTTACCGTTTTCAAATCCAAAGAAAGTAGCTAATTCCATTACTTTTTTAAAAAGTAACCAAAAACTTTCTCATCCACAGAACCTGTTCTCTGTTTTCATCTTTCAAAAAATATTGCAAATACATTATCTTTATAAATTATGGGCAGGCTGTGGATGAAATTTAGCACTAGCAAATGCAAGTATGAGCTCCGTTGTGCTAGTCTAAAAACTTGCAGATGACTTTAACCTGAGGAAATATCAATAGATATCCAACTTAATTAAACAAACTCCAAATCAATCTCAACGCAATCCCAATCAACAACACTCCCATCACCCTCTCAAAATAAACTCCAAACTCCAAAAATCTTTTACGTACGATAGGCTGTGCAAACAATACACTCACCACCATAAACCAGATGGCATTGACCATACACATCCAAACCCCATAAAAAACCTGAACTTTCATTGGTGTGGCCGTACTTACAACCGTCGTAAAAATTGCCAGAAAAAAGATAGTGGCTTTTGGATTTAACGCATTGGTAAGAAAACCCATCGTAAAAGCTTTAAATAAACTTGGCGTGTCACTACCTGCTTGGCCATTAATATCAATAGTGGTATTCGGCTGGCTACGTAAACACTGCCATCCTAAATACACTAAGTAAGCTGCCCCCGCTGTTCTGATCAGTGACATGAGCCATTCGCTTTGCTGAATCAAAAAGCCAATACCAACAAGTGTATAAAACACATGTACTGAAATTCCGACACCAATACCAATTGCAGTCAGACATCCAATCAAATAACCATAACGTACACTTTGTCTTACCGTAATCACAAAATCTGGTCCCGGTAAAATCACCGCCATAAAGTGAATAAGAGCTAGCGTTAAAAACTCATGCCCATACATCTGCCACATAACAATTTAGTTTCCTGAAAATCACCTAAAAGATTGTATTGCGATTTTTTAAACGCGATAATCCAATCAAAATCCAAATAACTTTTGCCTCATGAGCACAAATCAAAGTCCGGTTCTGTTAAATGAAATGGCGACCTTCGTTAAGGTTGTCGAGTCGGAAAGCTTTTCTGAAACTGCACGCCAGCTAGGTACAACACCTTCTGCTGTGAGCCGCGCGATTGCCCGTTTAGAACGTGCTTTAGGTACCCGCTTACTCTATCGGACTACACGGAAACTTCGTTTAAGTGAAAGTGGACAACAGGTCTATCAACGCTGTTTAGATATGGTGAATGCGGCACAAGCAGTCATGGAAAGTTCGGGTCAATTTCATGTTGAGCCAGAAGGTATTATTCGTCTGAGTGTTCCGAAAGCTGTGGGACATTTTATGATTCATCCGCATTTACCCGAATTTTTAGGACGTTATCCAAAAATTGATATTCAAATGCTTTTAGAAGATCGCTATGTAGATCTCATTGATGATGGCGTCGATTTAGCGCTTCGAATTACAGAGCAACCACCGGGTGGCCTTATGGGTCGAAAGCTGATTGATATTGATCACTTGGTTTGTGCCACACCTGAGTATTTGTCCAAGCATGGCACACCGAACCATCCTCATGATTTAAAGCAGCATGAATGTATTTACTTGGGTGAACAAGCCAGTGACTCAAAATGGAAATTTCAGCAAGGAAACAAATCGATCAGTGTGGCTGTGCGTGGGCGTTATGCAGCAAATCATACGGGTGTGCGTTTGAGTGCTGCATTACAGCATTTAGGTATTGCGAGCTTGCCGTACTTCGTTGCACGCCATGCTCTACAACAAGGTACCTTAGTTCAGGTTTTACCAGATTGGTATTTTAAGACCTATTATAGCGGTGGGCTGTGGTTACTCTACCCACCGACACGGCATGTCCCGCCTAAATTGAGTGTGTTGATTCAATATTTGGCAGATAAATTAGCAGCAGAGCCGACTTTATTTAAGTTAAAGTAATATAAAGTCAAAGAATTAGCACGATTGAATCCTACCTTTAAACTCTAAAGCAATCAGCTAATTCTGTTACTTTTTTTGGAAAAAGTAACCAAAAAACTTTCTCATCTACAGAACCTGACCACTGTTTACATCTATAAAAAATATTGCAAAAACATTACCTTTATAAATTATGGGCAGGCTGTAGATGAATCTTAGTTCGAGTAAATACTATCTAGAGTTCTAATCATTAGAGGTTATTAGCACGATTACTCAACCAATAAATCTTTTGGATTAATCGTATCGCCATAGACTGGTTTTAAGGTTTTTTCATAAGCCTGATGAATCACGCCTTCTTTTGCCAGTTTCTCTAAATCTTGGTTCAACCAGTCTAATAACTCTTTATCACCCTTTTTAACTGCTGGTGCAATTAAGTCCTGCTCACCTAAATTGGTAATGCCAACGGTGTAATTTGGATTTTCTTTAGCCCACGCTAAAACCAGCAAGTTATCATGGGCAAGCGCAGCACCACGTCCATCTTTTAAAGCATCAAAAGTTTCAGTGTTTTGTTCATACTTTTGTAGTTTAATTTCAGGATGCGTCTTGGTGAAGAACGAATCAGCCGTTGTACCTTTGTTTACCAATAAAGTTTTATCTTTAAGTTGAGCCACATCGGTAATTGGATGGCTTTTAGGAGAAACCACACCTAGTGCCACTTTTAGGTAAGGCTTAGCAAAATCGACAACTTCCTTACGTTCTGGCGTAACAGTAAAGTTGGCAAAAATAATATCTACTTTATTGGCTTTTAAATATTCGACACGGTTAGCCGCTTCAGTTAAAACAAACTCAACTTTGTTTTCATCACCCAGCAAATCTTTAGCAACATGCTTGGCAATCTCTACATCAAAGCCTTGGTTTTTACCTTGAGCATCTAAATATCCAAACGGCGGTTTATCACTAAATACGCCAATTCGTACCACACCATTCTTTTTGATCTGTTCAATACTTGACGTAGTTTGTGTGGTATCAGCCGTTTTTTCAGTAGACTGAGTTCCTTTGTCACATGCAACTAAACCTAAACTCAGTAAAGACGCAGCTAAAATATGCTTTATGTTTTGAAATGTTAATGTTGTCATTATTTCACCCTATCGTTCTTGTAAAAGTCTTATTTAGAATCACAGCGCCTACTTTTAGGCACTGCTCTAGCGATATCGAAAATTATTGGCCTACGTCTAAAAACACATTCGGATTAACCGAGTCACCGTAAATTGGTTTCAAGGTTTCATCATAAATTTTCTTAATTTCACCGCTTGTTCTGAGCTGCTTGATTTCAGTATTGAGCCAATTCAATAGTTGGGTATTGCCCTTTTTAACTGCCGGTGCAATAAACTCTTGATCACCAATAGACTGAATACCTGCAACATAACTTGGGTTTTTCGCGGCCCACGCCAAAGCATAAGTACTATCTTGTGAAATTGCGTCACCACGACCGTCGGTTAAAGCTTTGAAGGCATCCGAGTTTCTTTCAAACTTGAGTAAATTCACTTTCGGATAGTGCTTGGTAAAGTAGGTATCTGAACTTGTGCCTTTATTTACAATTAAAGTTTTACCTTCTAATTGGGCAATATCTGTAATCGGCTTAGCTTTAGGCGAGACAATCCCAAAAGCCCCTTTTAAATAAGGCTCGGCAAAATCGACAACTTCCTTACGTTCAGGGGTTACTGTAAATGTCGCGAACACCATATCGGCACGATTTGATTTTAAAAACTCCACCCGATTTGAAGCTTCAGTCACAATAAACTCAACTTTCTTTTCATCACCAAGCAAATCTTTAGTCACCCGTTTTGCTAGAGCCACATCAAAGCCCTGATTATTCCCCGCACTATCTACATAACCAAACGGCGGATCATCAGCAAAAACAGCAACGCGTAGAACTCCATTTTTTTTGACTTGTTCTAAAGAATGGTCTTCTTGAGCATTACTTGCCTGTTCAGTTGATGGTGTTTTACTACATGCAGTTAATAAAACCCCAGCAACGGCAAGACTGCTTAATATTTTTATTGAATTACGTTTAAACATTCACTTCCTCATGATTCAAATAATAAAAATTTAGTACGACAAAATATTTAAGAAAGCTTTCGCTCGTTCTGTTTTCGGCTGTTCAAAAAATTCTTCTGGTGAAGCCTGCTCAATAATCTTGCCCTTATCCATAAAAATAATGCGGTCGGCAACCTTACGCGCAAAGGACATCTCATGTGTCACAATCAACATGGTCATTCCTTCATTCGCCAATTTCAGTACTACATCGAGTACTTCCCTAACCATTTCTGGATCAAGCGCAGCAGTAATTTCATCAAGTAAAATCACTTGAGGTTGCATGACCAATGAACGAACAATGGCAATACGCTGTTTTTGTCCACCTGAAAGTTGTCGTGGATAATCGAGTTTTCGCTCATATAGCCCGACTCGCTTTAACAACTCATCTGCTACTTGTTCTGCTTCATCGCGGTGACGTTTTTGTACTTTAAGTGGCCCGAGCAAAATATTGTCAATGACGTTCATATGCCCAAATAGCTCATAGTTCTGAAAAACCATGCCAATTTTTTGACGAGCATTAGTCCAGTCCACGTCTTTACCAAGCACACCTGAGCCAGTTAAACGAATTTCGCCACCCTGAATCGGTTCTAAGCCGTTAATACAGCGCAATAAGGTACTTTTACCGCAGCCCGATGGGCCTAAAATAACAACCACCTCTCCTTGTTCTACATCTAGATCAATGCCCTGTAAAATATGACTTTGTGCAAATGATTTCTGTAATTGTTGTATCGATAGCAAAGGCATAATTACTCCCAGACCTTTTCTAAATGTGCCGCCAAACGAGATAAGGGATAGCAAATCAGAAAATACAAAATAAAAATAAAGCCATAAATCCAAAGAGAAGCGCTCGGCACGGTCAACAGCGAGTTTTCAATAATTTGCTGGCCAACTTTAATGACCTCAACCACACCAATTAGGACTGCCAAAGAGCTGGTTTTCACCATTCGAGTGAATAAATTAATCGCGCCTGGTGTTACTCGTTTTAAACTTTGCGGAAAAATGACGTAGATCAAAGCTTGAACATGAGTTAGTCCGAGCGCATAGGCTGAATCACGTTGATGCTGATCAATCGAAGTAATGGCTGCACGGACCAAATCGCCCATTTCTGCCGTACCCCATAAAACAAATACAACAACGCACACCCACATTGCGGAAAACTGCCAGTTAAACCATGTCGCAAAGCCGAAATAAAACACAAATAGCAAAACTAAAATTGGAATGATTCGAATAGCTTCTAAATACAGACGGCACAGCGCTTTAACGACTATGTTTTTAGAAGTCATAATGACGCCGAAAACTGTGCCAAAAATTGCAGAGAAAAACACTGAAATAAATGCAATTTTTGCAGTTGCCCAAAGTCCCCACATTAAACGTTCGAGGTGACTCGCTTGAAATAGATAATCAAGTTCCATGGCTCACCTTCCGACTTCTGTGCTCCAGATAACTGGTTAAAATAGACACGGGCAATAAAATAATCAGATAAGCCATGATGAGTAAAAACAAAGCTTCCGTAGTTTTATAGTCCATGCCAATTAAGTCTTTAGTGACAAAAAGCAGCTCAACGACAGCAATGGCGCTCACCACAGAACTTTCTTTAATTAGAAATAGGCAATTTGCCCCTATTGCCGGAATTGAAATGGCAAGCGCTTGAGGGAAAATGACATATCTAAAAATTTGAGTCGGTTGTAGACCAATACTTTTTGCTGAGTCAATCTGCCCTTTGGCCACCGACTGCAAACCTGCTCGGAATGCTTCGGCCATATAGCTTCCACCTAAAAAGGTCAATCCGATCACACCGCAAGTGAAACCATCGATTTTGATACCGAGTTTTGGCAAACCGTAATACAAAAAGAACAGTTGAATTAATAAGGGGGTATTTCGAGATAACTCAATATAGAACTGGGCAATTCTATTTAGCACCCGCACGCGATATGTGATTAAAATGCTGCAAATCAGCCCTACAATAATCGCCAAAATAATGCTGATAATTGAGATTTTCAGCGTGGTCAAAGTTGCAGAGAAAAATTGCGGCAACACACTATGGATATACTGCCAGTTCAAGGAAAATTCCAACAAATAATATTAAAACGTTATAAATATTTAGCTTTCGTCAGCCATTAAATATTTGTGCAAAGAGTTTATTTTTTTCCCAATTGGTCTAAAACTATTTTTATTAGATAAGCTTTTCTATAAGTTTGATAAATTCGATTTGGCAATCGAAAACCATCAAATCAGTTGGATACAACTGCTTAAAACATATTCACTAAAACAAAGATAAATAACAAAGCCAATAAAAAATCGGACACCAACGCCCGATTTTTATTAAATGATTTTTAATCTATTGCTTACTTTCTAAGTACATCACCAATACTTGGGTCTTTATCAAAAACCGATTTTGCATATGGGCAAAGCGGAATTACTTTTACGTCTTTTTCACGAACAAAAGCCACCAAAGCATCAAGTAATTGGCGACCTACACCTTGTCCACGATAATTTTCGTTTACATCTGTGGCATCAATAATTAGCATGCTTTCACCTGCCCATGTATAAGTCATTTCACCTGCAACGGTTTCACCATCAAGTAAGCTAAAGCTGCCGTGTTTTGTATCATCTTTTTGTTGAATATTCACAATGAATTCCTCATATTACAAATCGTATTTATTTAAAAATAACTTTGTATAATCTTTATCTATAAGAACAAATTTAACTGTAAAAAAATAGCCTATTTTTAGCAGTGAGTCTGTATGCTTTTTAAATACAATCTTCACTTAAATTAGTGAAACTCTTGCACCAAGCTATTAATATGCGCCACCGCAGCAGTTCGGTTTTCAACGCAAAGTTTTTCAAAAACATGCTCTAAATGTTTATTCACTGTCCGTGGACTCAGCTCCAAAATTTCTGCAATATCTTTATTGGTTTTCCCTAACAACAACCAGTGCATGACTTCTGCCTCACGTTGAGTCAACTGCGGGCAATATTTCAAAATATCAGCCATTTCCAAAGCCGGCGTAGAAGTTTTTATCTGGATAAGATAATTTTTTGCCACACTTGGCTCACTTTCCCACGGCGTAAGCAATAAAAGCTGTAATTGCTGAGATGGTGTTGAATAAGAACAGCTGGTTAATTTTTTAGGGTCTTTTTCATGCTCTAAGTCTGAAAACCAAGCTTTTAAGCCTGCCTCAAAACCTTCTAATTCAGGTAAATATTGATTCAGTAAATCACTGGCTTTTTGAGTTTTCCAAACAATTTTACCGTGAACATCTAGTGCGAGAATGGCTGTTTCCGTTGCATCAATCACCTGCTTTTGTTGCTGCAATAGTTTGGCATGTGCCAAATGTGTTTTTACTCTTGCTAATACTTCTTCAATATTTAGTGGCTTGGTTACATAGTCCACCCCACCGACCTGAAAACCACGCACAATATGCTCTGTCTCAGACAAACCTGTCATAAAAATAACGGGAATAAACTGCGTAATCGGACTTGCTTTAAGCTGTATACAACTTTCAAAACCATCCATATGTGGCATATTGCCATCGAGCAAAATCATATCTGGTAAGCATCGGTGTGCTATTTCAATAGCACTTAATCCATCGGTTGTGACAAGTACGCGATAACCTGCCTGATCCAGACTTTCATGTAGTAAGCCTAAATTTTCCGGCACATCATCCACAATCAGAATAACAGCCTGCTCGTTTGGTGAAGCTTGCTGAAAAGAAACATGTTGCGTACTCATGACTTATCCTGAATTAATCGTTGCGCGTGTTTTAAATCAAACTTTTGAATAGCCTGTTCAAGCTGTTCCCATAACTCGTTATGCTCCGGAAAATTTTGACGGCATTGCGTTAAAGTCTGTTGAATTCCACGGATATAACCTTGTCCAATCAAATCATTTAACTGTTGCAAGCTTTGCGGTAAATCAAGCAGATCATTATTTTCTGGTTGTTGAATTGGTGTATGAACAGCAACTTGCTCTTGCTTATATATATTTAAATCGAGTACTTGAACTTCATTATTTTCAAGGAGTGTCTCTGATTTGGAATCAATCCACACCAAGCCCAACTTATCTCCAATTTTACTCAGCAACAAATTCAGGTCGATTGGTTTTAACATAAAGTCTTCACTTAAGACGGCGTCTTGTGGATTGACTTCACGCTCGCCTGCATTGGCTGAAATAATTAAGATCGGCACATTGGTAATATTATTCTGACGCAATAATCGTGCTGTTTCCCACCCGCCCATCAAAGGCATATTTAAATCCATCAAAATCAGATTAGGTTGGAAAATAGGTACACGTCTTAAACAGTCAATGCCCGACTCGGCTTCTTCAATCATAAATCCCAAAGGTTTGAGAAAATTAGCAACTAAACCTCGATCCACAGCTTCATTATCGACAACTAAAATTCGTTTTCGCTCGCCTTGATAACCCGTAATCTGGTTGGAGTAAACATTAGAAATCGGATGAACCACTTCTTTTGAAGGTAAGTAAAACTTAATCTTAAATTGTGAACCCTGATTGAGCTGACTAGTCACAGATAACTGCCCACCAAGTAAATCGACTAATAATTTTACAATTGGTAGTCCGAGTCCTGTTCCAGTAAATCCGCCTTGAACCACATTACTGCCCCGTTCAAACGGGTTAAAGATTCGCTCTAAATCTGCCTCGGCAATACCACAGCCCGTATCTCTAATTTCAAAATAAGCCGTTTGAAAACGGTACTCGACTTTTAAAGTAATTGTGCCACTCGTTGTAAACTTTAATGCATTGCCCAGCAAATTGATGAGCACTTGCTCTAAGCGTTTTTTGTCGGTACGAACATAGTGCGGTAGGTTCTCTCCAATTTCATAAACAAACTGTAAATTCTTCTGTTCAAACTGAGGCTGAAACATTTGAATAATCTGTTCAATAAAATTGGGGAAATGCACATCCACTACATTTAAAGAAATTTTGCCTGTTTCAATGCGTGCTAAATCTAGTAAACCGTCAATGAGTGAAGTCAAATGCTGCCCACTACGGCTAATCACTCCGAGTGCCATTTTGCCTTGTTCAGAGAGTTGTTCTTGTTTTTGAAGTAATTGGCTATAGCCCAAAATACTATTTAAGGGTGTCCGTAGTTCGTGGCTAATGCCAATGACATAACGGCTTTTTGCATCATTGGCCCGTTCTGCTGCTATTCTGGCATCTTGTAAGTCTTTTGAAGTGACTTCATGGGCAGCAATTTCATCAATCAATAATGCTGTTTGCTGATGCGTTTCGATTTCAGCATTACGACGGCTTTCATCGTTTAACACTAACCACCATGCAGCAACGCTCATTAATAAAAATAAAATGGTATAAATTTTGACAAACAGCGTAAATAGTTGAGGAACAGCTGCGGCATTAATGGTTTCTAAGTAGGTTTTTTCTTGGATATAAACCAGACTCAAACTCACTGCCAAAACAATAGACAATCCTAGAGTCAGCAATAGATACAAACTGACCCTGCTATTTAAACGGCTGGCCCAACGCTCTGGTAAATAGTGCCAGATGGCTTTTTTGAGCTGAACTGACCAACGTGCATCGGGTTTACATAAATCGTGACAGCGGGCTTCAAGTGAACAGCATAGAGAACAAATCGTACCGTTATAGGCTGGGCAGCCCGCCATATCAGCAAGCTCATAATCCCGTTCACATACCACACAGTTAGCAACCGACGTCGCCTGAATTTTTTCAGGCTGGCGTGCAATGTAATATTTGCCTTTGGTTAGGTAAGCAATAATAGGAACGCATAACACCGCACTCCCCAAAGCAATGAAACTCGCCAAACCTTTCGCCATGAGTCCGAAAAAGCCCAAGTAACTCAGCATCGATAACACTGAAGCAATCAGTAAAGCGCCCACGCCTACGGGGTTGATGTCATATAAGTAAGCACGACGAAATTCAATTCCTTTCGGGCTTAAACCTAAAGGTTTACAGATAATTAAATCGGCAACAACGGCGCCAATCCATGCCAAAGCGATATTGCTATATAGTCCCAAAATACGTTCAACCGCATGGCTAATGCCCATTTCCATCAAAACAATGGCAATAAACACGTTAAAAAGTAGCCAGACAATTCGCCCTGGATGGCTATGAGTTAAGCGCGCAAAAAAGTTGGACCAAGCTAAAGAGCCAGCGTAGGCATTGGTCATATTAATTTTAATTTGCGCCAAGCAAACCAGTGCTAGAGTCAATATTAAAGCAAGCTGAGGATTTGGAATAAACTTTTGATAGGCAACCCAATATAGATAAGTCGGATTGTCTAGTTCAGAGACAGGAGTAAACAGCTGAAAAGCCAACACCATCAGCAGCATGCCCATCAAAACTTTTAAAAATCCAAAAATAATCCAAGATGGACCACCTAAAAAAACGGCAAAACGCCATGCAGTTCTATTCTTTTCTTTTTGCGGTAAGAAACGTAAATAGTCGGCTTGCTCACCAATTTGGATCACAAATGAAAAAATAAGAGTGCACGCCGCACCAAAGTAATACAGATTAAAATCGGTCGAGTTTGAAACTGCCCCAACAAAATGCAGACTACTACTTAAAATTTGTGGTTGTTTCCAAAGTACAAAAAACCACGGTAATAACAGTAATAAGAGCCAGATTGGTTGTGTGATCGCCTGAACTTTATTAATAAAACCAATGCCTTTGACCACTAAAGGCAAAATCACTAAGGCAGAAATTAAGTAACCAATAACTTGCGGAATGCCTAAGGCAAGCTCAAGTGCCATCGCCATAATTGCGGCTTCAAACGCAAGCAAAATAAAGGTAAAGCTGGCATAAATCAGAGATGTAATGGTCGAGCCAATGTAGCCAAAACCTGCACCACGAGTAAGCAAATCGACGTCTACATTATATTTTGCAGCATAGTAACTAATCGGCCAACTGGTTAAAAATATGATGGTACATACGACAATTGCTGCCCATAACGCATTGCTAAAGCCATATTGCCAAAGCATGGTTGCCCCAATGGCTTCCATCGCCAAAAAACTGACTGTCGAAATTGCGGTATTGGTTACAGTCCAAGGTGACCACTTACGTACCGAGGTGGGTGCGTAGCGGAGCGCATAATCTTCGATACTTTCATCTGCCACCCAAATATTATATTCACGGCGTGTTTTGATCACACGTTGTGGCGCTTGTTGGGGGCGTGAAGAATCTGGCATAACACTCATGTTTGGCATGTGGCTGCATTAAACCCAGCAATCCTTATGCCAAAAGTCATTTATCATGGCGATTTTTTCTAATACGCACATATACGCAAAATAACGTATTTTCAATTTTTCCCAAAAATCACACACTCAAAACCATCAAAAAACAATGATCAATATTTATGTTGATTGACCGAAAATGATTGGGAGATTGATGTTATGAGTGTATCTGAACATCCAAATCTGGACACTGTGCAAGGTGCAGATTCACAAAAAGCAGTGAATGAAACCTTAGAAGATTATACTTTACGTTATGCTCCACACAGCTTTCGGCGCTGGAGTCCCAAAGTTGTTGCTATTACTGCACTTGGTGGTATTGCCTATCTTGCTGACTTTTCTATTGGTGCCAGTATTGGTATGTCTTATGGAACAACCAATGCTATTTTCTCCATTTTATTTGCAGCGATTATTATCTTCTTAACCGGCATTCCTTTAGCCTACTACGCAGCTCGCTATAACATCGACCTTGACTTGATTACCCGCGGTGCAGGTTTTGGTTATATCGGTTCGGTCCTAACCAGTATCATTTTCGCCAGTTTCACCTTTATTTTCTTTGCCCTTGAAGGTTCAATCATGGCGCAAGGGTTATTGCTCGGTTTAGGCATTCCGCTTTGGGCAGGTTACCTCATCTCAACCGTTATGGTCATTCCACTCGTCATTTACGGCATGAAAGCTTTAAGTAAATTACAAGTCTGGACTACCCCACTTTGGCTCGTTCTAATGATTGGTCCTGTGGCGTATCTGATTTACCAAGAACCTACCTTAGTTAGCCAGTTTGCAACTTTTACAGGTCATGAAGGTTTTGCACCTGTAGATATGGCAGCGATCATGCTTGGTGCGGGTATATGCTTATCCCTAATTATGCAAATCGGTGAACAAATTGACTACCTACGCTTCATGCCTGCAAAAACAAAAGAAAATAGCAAAGCATGGTGGGCAGCGGTTATTTCAGCAGGTCCGGGCTGGGTGATTTTAGGGGCGATTAAACAAATTATTGGGGCATTTTTAGGTTTCTATTTACTCACTAAAATACCGGGCGTAAACAGCACTGAACCTGTTCAACAGTTTAATGCGGCGTTTCATGACATGCTTCCGGGCTGGGCGGCTTTAACACTTGCGGTTATTTTGGTGGTCATTTCTCAAATTAAAATTAATGTGACCAATGCTTACTCTGGTTCCCTCGCATGGACAAGTGCCTACACTCGTATTAGCAAACATTATCCGGGGCGTATTGTTTTTGTGATCGTAAACTTGGCAATTGCGCTTGCTTTGATGGAAGGCAACATGTTTGCGGTACTGGGTAAAATCTTAGGATTCTATTCAAACTTTGCAATTGCATGGGTTGTGGTTGTCGCAACAGACATTTCAATCAACAAATATGTTTTAAAACTTTCACCAAAAGAACCGGAATACCGCCGTGACATGCTCTACAACGTAAACCCTGTCGGTATGGTTGCTTTCCTTGTATCAGCAGGTTTATCGATTGCAGCATTCTTCGGATTATTGGGTAGTTTCCTAGCGCCTTACTCTCCAATTATTGCACTTGTACTTGCCTTTGTATTAACACCAATCATGGGCCTATTAACCAAAGGAAAATACTACATCAAGTCACACGATGACGGCGTTAAAGAACCACGTTACGATGCTGAAGGTACACCAGTAGCAACTGTTTATCACTGCCGCGTATGTGAGCAAGGCTATGAGCGCCCAGATATTATGTTCTCTCACAAACATAACGGTACAATTTGTTCTTTGTGTAAAACACTTGATGCTTAGCCCCCTTTACCAATTAAAAAAGAAGCTTTAAAGCTTCTTTTTTTATATCTGATGATTTAGCCAATTGGAAATAAACGCTCAGGCACCACATCTTTCATCACAATGGTTGAGATGAGCCGTTGCACACTTGGAATAGCAGATAATTTTTCATCATATAAACGCTGAAAAGCCGGTAAATCTTTAGCGACAACATGGAGTAAATAGTCAGGTTCACCAAACAAACGCTGCGCCTGAATAATTTGCGGGATGTCTATTACGGCATTTTCAAACTTCTCAACCGCCTGTTTATCGCCTTCTTTAAGCGTAATAAAAACAATCGCTGAAAACTCAAAACCGACTAAGTTTGGGTCGAGTTCTGCCCGATAGCCTTTGATAGCTCCCGACTCTTCTAAAGCCTTCACTCGTCTGTGACAAGGTGAAATGCTCAAACCAACTTTTTCTGCCAATTCAGTGATAGATAATCGGCCATTTAATTGCAATTCAGCAAGAATCTTTTTATCTGTGCGATCCATTTAGAAAAATTTACCCCAAATGTATGTGATATGAGCAAACATTTAAAAGCACATTCTAAATACATGAGCATATTATTTTCAACAAGCTCGAATAAATAGGGATTTTTTCTAAACCACGGGCGAAACCTTTGGAAAATAGTTTGCCGAGATAAGTATATGGCTTTTAATATTTTTATTGCATTTTGGAGTGTCTCCATTCTTTTTATTATTACGCCAGGAGCAGACTGGGCCTACGCCATTTCGGCAGGTATTAAGGGTAAAGTCGTCGTCCCCGCTGTTGCAGGTATGCTATTTGGGCACTTTATTACGATTTTATTGGTAGCGGCTGGTGTTGGTCTGCTTGTAGCAAATAACCCAACTGCTCTGATGATCCTTACTGTTGCGGGTTCTGCTTATTTATTATGGATGGGAATAAATTTATTACTCACCCCTCCTACTCCGAACGAGTCTGGTTCTGAAAAGGCTCAGTCATGGTTGAGATGGGCTACCAAAGGCGTTTATGTGAGTGGATTAAACCCGAAAGTTTTTTTACTCTTTTTAGCTCTGCTTCCTCAGTTTATTGATACTACTGCTTCATGGTCAGTGACAACTCAAATTCTTGCCTTTGGTGTTGTTCACATGATTAGCTGCGCGATAATTTACTTAATGGTGGGTTATGGTTCAGAAGCCATTTTGAAAACCAGACCACAGGCAGCCCAATTAGTTGGCCGTTTTTCGGGTGGCGTGATGGTCGTTATTGCGACGTGCTTATTGATTGGGCAAATTTAAAAAGTCATTCAACGAAAAGTTACTGACCATCATTTCTGGCCAGTAACTTAAATAATAAAATATAAGAAAATTTATCTCATACGTTTAAGGTTATAGGTCACGACTCCCCAAATCACCAGTTCTTGCCCCTCTTCAATATAAATATTTTGATAATCAGGATTTTCTGCTTTTAGCCACACTTTAGGGGGTTGAAATTGGGTATCAATCATTAAGCGCTTAACAGTGAAATCATTATCGATAAGTGCAATCACAATATCGCCCGATTTAGCAGGAATACTACGGTCCACAATAAGCGGATCATCAATATCAATTCCGGCATCTAACATAGACAACGAATTGGCTTTGACAATAAAGGTGGCATTTTCATTTCTAATTAAATATTCATTTAAATCGAGTGCTTGCTCAATATCATCTTGCGCTGGTGATGGGAATCCCGCAGCAACACGTTCTGTCGCCAAAGGAATGTGGTAAATTTTATCGTTGTTTGGATGAACCTGCTGTATCTTTAGTTTTGAAGTGAAATCTGTCTGGTGATCGGTTTTGACATTATTCAGTAACCAATTTTTGATAAAGTTGACTTGAGATTCAGGAACACGAATCACTTTAGTGGGTTCATTGAACTGTGCTTTACGGCCGGCGTTTTCCCGTGCACCGCCATGCTCGAATTCTTTCTTCTTTGGCATATCGCCTCCATTTCACCGTTCAAATCCTACACAAACAATGTAACTTGAAAAAGTTACATTTTCAAGTTGACGAAATATTTTTTTTGCATAACAATAAATTTCATGATCAGATTTTAATCCATTTTGCTTTTAACAGGGATGTTAAAACGGAAATGGTAATTTGAAGAGAATCAAAACCTATTGTGAAATAGTTCTTATTACTGACTGTTTTGATTTTTATCAATGAAATTCTGAACACTTAAATATGAGTTAGATTCAGTTTTTGGTATGGAGACATGCGAAATGAAAAATCAACGTGATGCAGTTTTAGGTTATGCAGATGAACAACATGCCTACTATATCCGTCTTATTGAAAATGATGCGGTATTAGGCGAAAGCTATGGAATTTTCTGTGAAAATCCGGAAAGTGAAGCAGCCGAAAGTATTATGACGACACTATTTTTAAAGAAATCATTTTGGTTAAATGGCTCAGAATTCACAGATATTGTAAAAGGCTTACATCCCCTTACCCACTCATAAGTTTAAAATAATAAAAATAAAGGAGGCATAATGCCTCCTTTATTCTCAAAAACTGTTTGCTTAAGACGTAAAGCGTCCATAAGCATCGCGTTTTTGATTACGAGAGTTCTGACCACGACCATCTGAACGGCCACGGCGGTCATCATCGTCGTCATCGTCATCACGACGGCTGCGACCACGGCCTCGGCCACCTGAACGACCACGATCATCATCTTCATCGTCATCATCATAACGACTGCGGCCACGGCCTCGACCACCTGAACGACCGCGATCATCATCTTCATCGTCATCATCACGACGGCTGCGGCCACGACCTCGGCCACCTGAACGGCCACGTTCATCATCTTCATCGTCGTCATCATAACGACTGCGGCCACGGCCTCGGCCACCTGAACGACCACGATCATCATCTTCGTCATCATCGTCACGACGGCTGCGGCCACGACCTCGACCGCCTGAACGGCCACGGTCATCATCTTCATCGTCGTCATCATAACGGCTGCGACCACGACCTCGGCCACCTGAGCGACCGCGATCATCATCTTCATCGTCGTCATCACGACGGCTGCGACCACGGCCTCGGCCACCTGAACGGCCACGATCATCATCTTCATCGTCGTCATCATAACGGCTGCGACCACGACCTCGGCCACCTGAACGGCCACGATCATCATCTTCATCGTCGTCATCACGACGGCTGCGGCCACGACCTCGACCGCCTGAACGACCGCGATCATCATCTTCATCGTCATCATCACGGCGGCTGCGACCACGACCTCGGCCACCTGAACGACCGCGATCATCATCTTCGTCGTCGTCATCACGACCGCGACCACGGCCTCGACCGCCTGAGCGACCGCGATCATCATCTTCGTCGTCATCATCACGACCGCGACCACGGCCTCGACCGCCTGAGCGACCGCGATCATCATCTTCGTCGTCATCATCATAACGACTGCGGCCACGGCCTCGACCGCTTGAACGGCCGCGGTCATCATCTTCGTCGTCATCATAACGGCTGCGACCACGACCATTACGATCATCGTTTTTATGACTTAAAGCACCAGCTTCACGAGCCTCTTCTGAGGTAAATTCATGTGCGTTACCACTGGCATGTGCAGCACGGCCAGCTTCACGAGCTTCTTCTGAAGTAAATTCATGCGCATTGCCACTGGCATGTGCAGCTCGCCCACCTTTACTGGCTATTTCTCTGACTCTTTCAGGATCCATACTTGCAAATCCACGATTTGAAGTACCTGAACTATTGTTATCATCTTCATATCTAGTATTAGCCATAGTTATATCTTCCTATATTAAAATTATAAGTCGCTACCGCTTTTATTGAACGGATAAATTTAAGATAAGAGATTTAAATTATTTTTATACCCATGCTATGTTTCAATCTTTTTAAATGTATATAATTTAAATTTCAAATAAAAACTCTAACTTCATTATTTAAATAAAGATTTCCTTAGTTAAAATATTTATAAATTATTAGCTAATTTTACTTTTTAAATACTCACCATACTTATTATTACTCAAACCTACATAACAATATATTTTTACAAATGCATTTAAAAATTCAGGCTAAATAACACAAACTTTCATAACATACAAATCAATAAAAAACAAAAACATCTTCACTATTGAAGAAACAAACATAAAATATAATTAAAATTATTTAAAAACAATAACATAAACCATTACTTTTGCATAAAAACTTTACTTGAGTGATTAAAATCAAGATTTAAAATTAACATATAATATTTGTGAGAAAAGAATGATGCAACCTACTCATACACACTCAACGCTACAATATATTCATATTTCTGTACCTGAAATTTTACTCAGTAATATTCAAATAAAAAATTCTTGGCAAGATTATAACCAAGAATGGAGCTATAGATTAGATCCGCCTCATGCAAGCCATCCTTTTCAGAGAGACTTGTATATTATTAAATCAAAAAATATTGAAACAGAAGATATAAAAAAATTACTAGATAATATAGTTGTTAAAAACAATAAAAATAAAGATGACTTAAAAAATATAGTTGAAGCGGAAACAGTAATAAAAGAAATTTTAGATTTATCTAATTATATACCTATAGAAAATTGGCTAAATGATACAGGTAATCGATCAATTATTGAAAGTATGATTGATAAAAACAAGGTTAAGTTATTAGATATTATCTAACCTAACTTGATATGTTATATTTTTTTACATCCTTATATATAAAATAACAAAGACAACTTTTTAAAAAAGACTATTTACTCATATTCACGTGCAGATTAACCAATATAGAGGGACTGAAAATTAAATAGAGGTAGTCTAGACATGGAAAATACAACGAATCAGTATCCATCAGAAGTTCCTGCACAAGTTCAACCTCATCAACCAGGTGATCAGGAGAAAATGCATCCTGAACCAGAAATTATTAAAGCATCCCATAAAGGCAGTGAAAAACTAAAAGGCAAAATTGCCGTCATTAGCGGTGGTGATAGCGGTATAGGCCGTTCAGTTGCCGTACTATTTGCCCGTGAAGGTGCCGATATTGCTGTACTGTACCTTGAAGAAGACCAAGATGCCGAAATTACTAAACAGCTTATTGAAAAGGAAGGACAACAATGTCTTTTATTAAAAGGTGATATTTCCGATCCAGACCTTGCAAAACAAAATATTGATAAGGTTTTACAGCATTTTGGAAAAATTAATATTTTAGTGAATAATGCGGGTGTGCAATATCAACAAAAAGAAATTGAAAGTATAAGTAATGAACAATTAGAAAAAACATTTAAAACAAATATTTTTGCCATGTTTTATTTAACCAAAGAAGCCATTCCTTATATGGAGGAAGGCGATAGCATTATTAACACCACCAGTATTACCAGTTACCAAGGTCATGATGAGTTGATTGACTATGCAAGTACTAAAGGTGCAATTACCTCTTTTACTCGTAGTCTATCGAACAATTTAATGAAGCAGAAAAAAGGTATTCGTGTAAATGGTGTTGCACCAGGCCCAATCTGGACTCCCCTTATTCCAAGTAGTTTCGATGCCGAAACTGTCGAAAAGTTTGGTAAAGATACCCCAATGGGTAGAATGGGTCAGCCAAGTGAAGTCGCCCCTGCTTACCTTTTCCTTGCCTCAGATGATGCAAGTTATATTACTGGTCAGGTTATTCATGTAAATGGCGGTCAAATTGTTAATGGCTAATAACATAAGTTAGAAAAAGCCCTGAAAGCGTTTAAACTTTCAGGGCTTATTTATTTAAGCCGGTACATGTGCGGCTATTTGTTCTCGTGACCAAACACGGTGTGCTTTAATCAGGTTCTTAAATTTTTCCGCAACATGCTGGAACTCATCTTCAATTAAAGTTCCTTCATCCGCCACTAAACCTAATGGTTCAAGCAAATCAGATTTATTACCTAAAAATACGATTGGCTTTAAGTGCTTATAAGCTTCGAGTAAGTAATGGCGAGCTACCCCGTCTTGCATAACCGTATTTAGGTTATCGCCATCCGGAATAATTACCGCATCATAGGCAATTGAAGGCTCAGACATTTGCATGCCATCAGCCACAATAACGTTATCTTTATGATCTTTGACTGGAGCCAAGCTCGGCGCTAGTAAGTGAAGGATTACGCCTTCTTTAATTGCCCAGTTTTTAATAGCCTCCAATGCATCAGACTTCACCATGTTATGGATAAGTACGGCAACTTTTCTACCTTGAATATCTTCAGGTGGGAAAGCTAAAAAAGATAACTTGGCAGATTTTTCAACTGCTGTTTTCTTATAATTTAGGGTTAAGTCAGGCACTTCAATACCTAAATTTGCCCCTACTTGGCGTGCCAAATCTAAGTCGATATTAGCCAAAATTTGTTGAACTTGACGCTCACGAATATGCTTTCTTTGAACTTTACTTAATTCAAAAGTATAGGCATCGACCACATGTTTTTGTTCATGCGGTGCAAGGCTTTTGTAATATAGTCGCGGTTGAGAGAAATAATCAGAGAACGTCTCACTTCTTTGACGAAGTTTATGTCCACTAATTTTTTCAGGATAACTTTCAAAACCACCATTTGATGCCGCTGGCGGTGTTTCTACTGGCCAATTTCCATCAATTGAGTTTGGTTGATATGCAGCCTGTCCTTTATGAATGGTATGCTGATGAATACCATCACGTTGATTGTTATGGAATGGACACACAGGTTTGTTAATCGGAATTTGGTGGAAGTTTGGTCCACCTAAACGGCTTAACTGGGTATCTGTGTATGAAAATAGACGTGCTTGTAAAAGTGGGTCATCTGTAAAATCAATACCAGGTACTACATGACCCGGACAGAAAGCTACCTGCTCTGTTTCAGCAAAGAAGTTATCTACATTTCTATTTAAAACAAATCGGCCAATTGGTGTAACAGGAACTAATTCTTCAGGAATAATTTTTGTTGGGTCCAGCAAATCGAAGTCAAAGTTCATTTCATCTTCTTCTTCGACAATCTGCACACCGAGTTCCCATTCTGGATAAAAACCTTGCTCAATTGCTTCATAAAGATCACGACGGTGGAAATCCGGGTCTTTACCCGCAAGTTTTTGAGCTTCATCCCATACCAGCGCACTCAAACCTTGTTTTGGTGTCCAGTGAAATTTCACAAAATGCGATTTACCTTCAGCATTAATTAAACGGAACGTATGCACACCAAACCCTTGGATCGAGCGTAAGTTACGAGGAATCGCACGGTCTGACATCGCCCAAATTACAGCATGTGCTGACTCGGGTACTAAAGACACAAAATCCCAGAAAGTATCATGCGCAGTTGCACCTGTTGGGATTTCTGTGTCCGGTTCAGGTTTTACCGCATGTACAAAGTCTGGAAATTTAATCCCGTCTTGCACAAAAAAGACAGGTGCGTTATTTCCTACCAAGTCGAAGTTACCTTCTTGGGTATAAAACTTAATGGCAAAACCGCGGATATCACGAACAGTGTCGGCAGAACCACGAGGCCCTTGCACTGTTGAAAAACGTACAAAAATAGGCGTCTGAATAGTTGGGTCTGTCAAGAATCCAGCTTTGGTTAAACGTTCGTTTCCTTCATATGCCTGAAAATAACCATGCGCCCCTACACCACGCGCATGCACAATACGCTCAGGTATACGCTCATGGTCAAAGTGGGTGATTTTTTCTCTTAAAATGAAATCTTCCAATAAAGTCGAGCCACGAATACCCGCTCTTAAGCTATTTTGGTTATCCGCTATTTTAACCCCCTGATTTGTGGTTAAAGCTTCATTAGTTGCATCATCTCTAACTGTGTCTAACTGTTCAGTTTTCTGGGTAGTATTGGCTTTATTTGCTGCATCGGCACCAGCCATTTCACTTGTTTTATTGGTTGATTTAGTATTGTCGTTCATGTCCATTACCTATGTTTTTGAAAGTTAAACTTGGGGTTGAAGTAGAAAACGTTTATAAAACTAGTTTTTAAACGTACCTAAATAAGGAAAAAGGAGTTCTACGTATTTACGAGTACTCCAAAGACCAATACTTTTATGATGAGAATCTGGGGCAAGAAACGGAGTAAGTTTGCAAATCTTTATGGCAAGGTCATTTGATTGTTGGACGCGCTCTTGTAGTGCATCAAGTTCGCCATCCGAGATATAACTAAATAGATAGTCCTGAATACGCTGGCTATTCTTTAGTTCTCTGCTGTATGCCAAGAAGTTAGAAGAATGATCACTACCAGCAATCCAGTCATGAATAATTTGGCGCTCTACAGGGTTAAACACCCCAAACATTTTTCCATTTTCTTCATTAATCATTCGCCAGAATACGCTCTGTTCAGGGTCGGTATTAAACTTAATCCATTTGTGTTCAGTTAAATGAGTGATTAAACCTGCAATGTCATCGGGATTTGATAACCATTGATTAATGGTCTTGCACCCAAACTGTCGGGTTTCGTTATGAATTAACTGACCGACAAGCGCCTTTCTTTTGAAAATTCTATGGACAAAGTCTTCAGTATTTAAATTTTTTATAATGTTTGAAGAGGACACCCCATGATTATTAAGGGCAAAACCACGTTTTAGCTTGGTCAAGAAGAGTTTTTTATCTTTATATTTATTATAAATATCTTCAATAACTTTAATGGCTTTATAGGCATGACCATTGTCAATATTGTCGATAGTGATATGAAGATTAAAGTATTTAGAATCAATACCTAATTCAGCAAGCTCATAATTCGAAATTAAAAGATGCAGTGGTAACTGCTCATAGCCTAAATTAAAACCCACAATCTCCGGAATAAACTCAGGAGGTGCATAACCCAGAGCAAGCTGCACAACTGCTTGATGATAATACTCGTCTTCTAAAAGCAGATCGAAACTGTCTAGCCCTAGACTGCGTAAAAGATCATCATAGATACAAACATGGTTTGCTTTTGGCTCACCTAACCCAAGCTCTTCGAGATAAGTAATAATTAATTCATGAAAAATAGGATCATTCCAATAATGCACTGAGCTATATAGCCATGCACCGTCTACTTTTTTGGTTGGAGACACCTTTATTAAAAACTCAAATGCCTGAGCGACGTTCTTAAAATACTCTCTATCTTGACCAGATTGTCTACGATTTAAATATGCCTGAAATTCCTGACAATTTTTTTTATTATCGTTTTCACACCATGCCTTAATCAAATTGATATCCGAAGGAAAATCTATTTCCTTCATCTCTAGTTTATCTATCTCTTTAACAAGAAAATCTCTAGCCTTTTTCTCTTTCTCAAAGCTAGAAACATCAGGATCAAGGAAAAAAACAAACAATTCATAATAATTTTGTTGATTATCTTGTAATAAGTCTAATAATCGTTTTTTCACTACAACAGGCATTTTCATTCTCCGTTTGTGAGATATCAATTACCATACGTCACCCTAACTATAATCGAGTTTTAAGTTTGTTATTTTGCGTTATTAAAAAACAAGGTAAATACAATAAATCTAAAAAATTCATATACATATAAAATAACGCAAAATTACATTTAAACTTTTAGTATTATTTAAGCTGCTGTTTTTATATAAAATTTGCAAAACTTAATCCAATTTTACATTAACTTCACCATCAAAATTATAAACATTAAAAAAATAACAAAGCAAACAATTAAATAGTTTTATAACATTTTAAAAACAATTGTAGGGAGAATTAAAATGTTCAATAAATGTTGCGAATTATTAGCAAAGGAAAAAATTAAAATTGCATTTTTTGAAAGCGCCTCTGCGGGTTACCTTGCTTATCGTTTCTCTTTAAGTCCTTATTCAGGCGATATTCTGATTGGAAGCCTTGTGAGTTACGACCTTCGTGTAAAGGAAAATACCTTGCATATTTCAGAAGAGCTTATTGAAAAATATACTGCAGAATCAATGCAAGTGACTGTTGAAATGATTAATAAAGGTAAAGAACTTTTATATGCTGACCTGTATGTTGCCTGCACAGGTCTTTTGAAAAAAGGTGGCTCTGAAACACCAGAAAAACCTGTAGGTACTTTCTTTTACTCAATATATTATAAAAATAATTTTTATAATTTTAGACGTGTTTTAAGGGGGCCTGCCTTTTTAAAACTAAGAAAGTTAATTTACTATGTTACTCAAGATATAAAACTTATTATATTAGAAGACAAAAGGCGTTAATTTTATATAAAAGTTAACAAATATACATTTAGAAATATTTATTATCTTTCTTAAATATTATGTGCTGAAATGTAATTTTTTAAATGTTCATATTAATAATGTTTATGACTTAAAATTACATACATTAAAAAATCAGCAAGTTATTTAAAATTTATAAATTTTAAGTTTACAGTTAAATATAGGGTAACACCCCTACCCTACACATTTAAAATCTACATGTTTTAATAACCCTATCTGAAGCTCTCAGATAAAACACATCGTCATAATTGATATGAGGTATTAAAAATGAGCACTACTAATAATCAAGCAAATCAACGCAATAATCAGCAGCAACAACAACAGCAAAATGACAACCGTAATCAACAGCAACACGGTAACCAACAGCAAAACGATCAACAGCAACAAAATAACCAGCAACAACAGCAAAATGATAACCGCGGTCAACAACAAGGATCTAATCAAAAAGATTCTGGCCAACAAAACTCAAATAACAACCAACAACGTTAATCGTTTGTAGTTGTTCTTTGATGCGGTCGATCATTTAGGAAGGTGACCTCACCTTCCTAAATCAAAATATAAGCATAAAATTCAATAAAATATGAGGGAATTCTGATGACAGATCAAAATACAGATCATGCTCAATTGGTAGCTGGCGATCATAACTATTCTGACTCTCGCTGGCGCGAAAGCTATCTTACTCGACCTTATTATCAAGAAGCGCAATTAACTACACCAGATCTAGATTATGATCGTGATTTCTCTGCAGCTTATGAACTTGGTCATCGAGCTCGTTCTGAATCTAAAGAAGGAACTCAGTTTGAAGATATGGAAGGCAGCTTGCAGCAAAAATGGGAAGAACTAAAAGCTGAGTCCCGCCTAAAATGGGAACACGCTAAACAAGCGATTAAAGATGCGTGGGATGATATGTAACATCCTCAAAAGGTCCATAGCTATAAGCTTATTTCCTATTGGCCCTGGGAAATAGGCTTTTTTATTGTCGTAACATTATGAGCATTAAAAAAATGGTGGCATATTAAAATTATGACTAAGATATTGATTTGCTAAATTTGGATCATCAAAAACTTCTTTTTTAAATTGTACACTCGGTGTTGTAGCGAGTACATGTGTCGGTTTAATAGTGACTTCCACTACATACTTATTTTGCTCATACTTGGCTTTTACGCCATAAATCTCAGAATCATTAATGCAAGTTCCATCTGTAAAATATACAAACATACGTACTACCTTAAATATTACTCATCATAGCGGTCTTATCAAAAATAAAGCCTGACTCAGATAATCAGGTCAGGCCTTTCATCAAAATTAACTTTGATTTTTCTTAAAATATTCAATTATTTCTTCCCCATTATTTACAGGCTTTTTCTGCGAAGGGTAAGTTTCTTCATAGGCATAGGCGGGTAAAGTAATTTTAGCTCGAATTGGAGGTAATTTTTCTTGTCCACCTGTGGTAATTCGCTCAATAAAACCAGCAAGCCAAAGGACAAACTCCTGAGTATTTTTACTTTTAGGAATAAGACTTAAATCCAATTTAATTTTTGACTCTTGCAAAGGTTTAATGAGTATTTCGGCAAAATCAATATAATTATATAAAAGCTTTAATTTTGTCCCCTTTATTTCTTGTCTGAGTTCAATCATCAAATTATTAAGATCTTCCATCGGATCATCCGTAAAGCCTTTTTTTTCTTTAACATTTTGATATATTTTCTCAGCTATTTTTAAATATTGGGGCATATCCTTACCTTTTATAGTTCGCTCTTACTAAAATGAATTTTGGATGAATATAAGTAAGCTATTGTGTTTGTTTTATTAACTTTTTGAAACGGTAACTTAAGATTGCAACAAAACGGTAACAACAAATTCTCCAAATTGTAAAAACAAAATAAATATTTGATTAATTTTATATTTTTATATATTTCATTATTATTAAATTATATTTTTTATATAAAATAACGATTAAAAAAGCCTACTAATAAAGTAGGCTTTTGAAAGAAGCTAATCTATTACGAGTTTTTATTCATGTCATGAGATGTAGCTGGATCACTTGCTTCATGCATGCCGTCATTTTTTGAATTACGATCTTGGCAAGCACTCATACCCATAGCAATTGCCAACACCATACTTACTGCACAAACGATTCTTACCATTTAAATCACCTTTATAAATATTAAAATGTAGGTTTATGAATAACATTATCTTATGTTGGCCTACCGCAGTGGTTCTCTTAACTTTTGTAGATTATGCAAGCTTTTGTAAAAACCAAAAATTATGATTAATAAAATTATATTTCTTGCAATTGATATTTTGGTTATTTTTTGGCAAGCAAAGTTTAGGAGACTCTGGTCATGTTATAAAATTCGAATTATTAAATAGTTTAGCCAAACAACACACCTAATTAGAGATATTGATATACTATACAAATAAACAATTAATAAATATTTGATATATAAGATTAAAAAATAATAGTGTGACTTATATTTAAATTATTTATACTCATATTATATTTTTAAATTTTTCTATTTTCTAAATAAAAACAGTGAAATATTTATATCAAGTTATATAAATCAATCTTTTATTTTTGCAATTGACCCACCCTAATGCTCAGCTTATGATGCTCGCGCTGACCAATTTTGTCAGTCGGTTTTAGCAGACCGTCTACCTAAGTGCACTAAAAACACGTTTTTTGGTGTGACGCCCCTCGTGCCTTTGATGGAGGAACGGGAGTGGGACACCCTTGGGTGTGCTGGTTTCTTAGGTATCAGTCTGCTAACCCTCTTTCGTTTCGCCACCATAATAATGAGCAATGAGTGGGCATAACTTCTTTTAACCAAGGAGTCACTCATGACTATTATTCTATATTTTTTAAATTCTTTTATTAAACCTACTTACATTCAACTTCTTTTACTCAAGCAGTCATTTCTTAGAGTTCTTTCTCATCCTCTGTTTAAAAGAACTACACACTATAGAGTTCGAAAAATTTTTACTTAATCTTTTTGTGTACCCATCTTGATATACAAGATTGGGGCAGAAGTTTTATTTATTCAAAATCACATAAAGATTAAAACTTCTATCAACATCACTTAACGATAACAACAACCTATGAAGAGTAACAAGAATGTTTTTTCTCTATCGTTTTGTTTTGGTGAGCCTTCTGACAATAGGTGTTTTAAATTTGATGGGGTGCAGGCCAATGAGTAAAAATGAATTTAATACGCGTTGTGTATGGGCCGGACATGACCTTTCAGCGTGTAATTGTATTTATAATTCTTTAGAGCAGCATTATTCACCCCAATTTGTAGAAAGTTTACCAAAATTAAGTTTGCAAAATATTGATGCGAAAATGAACTTTGTAGAAACCATGAATCAAACAATGCAGCAGTGCCAATTGAGTGCGAGCAAACACTAAACTAATTTATAGAGGCATGCTCTACCAAAAAATCCAAGAATGTACGTACGCGATTAGGAACATACTTATCATGGCCAATCCAGACAGCATGAAATTCTTCAGAAGCATGAATATTCCAATCTTCAAGAATTTTGACGAGTTGTTTTTGCTGTAACGCATTTCGAATCTGGAATTCATTTAGTTGAGCAATGCCAGCACCTGCCAGTGCCAACTGTAAAATTGCTTCGCCATGGTTTACTTTTAAAACTTTAGAGGGGGTTAGGCTGATTTCCTGAGTTGCTTTTTTGAATAGCCAGGTTTTGTTCTGGCGTTGATAACTTACATCTAAAAGCTGATGTTCATGTAGTTCATCTGGATGCTCAGGACAACCGTACTTTTCAATATATACAGGAGAGCAAACATACTGTTTATAAGTACTGCCAAGCGATCGGGCCACCAGATTGGAACTTTTCAAAGGTCCTGTTCGAATCGCAACATCAATTCTTTGTTCAACAAAATTAATTACTTCATCACTCAAATGAGCTTCTAATTCAATTTCCGGGTAACGTTGGTTAAACAAACTAATGCATGGCAATAAAAAGTGTGTCCAATATGAAAAACTGGTATGGATTCTAATTCGCCCTTTCGGTGTATGATTTGCGGTAACCGATTGTTCCAGTTCGTCCAAGTCATTGAGTATTTGAATGCCTTGCTCATAAAACTGGCATCCTTCACTGGTAAGCTGAAACTGACGTGTTGAACGATTGAGTAACCTGACACCCAGTCTTTTTTCTAAACGAGAAATTAACTTGCTTACGGCAGACGGCGTCATGTTACATGCTCTTGCTACCGCTGAAAAACTTCCAAGCTCGACCACCCGTATAAAAATTGCCAACTCGCCAGAACGATTGATATCAAAATAAGACATAGCAAAATTTATTTATGAATTGTATTCACAAATCTTATTCCGCTTAGCCCGCTATAACAAGGCATCAATTTGTTTCAACATACCTTTAATTCGTTTTAAAGAGTTCTTGAGATGAAACTTTATCAAGCTACCCTATTTTCTTTGGTTTTATTTACGAGCTTTGCACAAGCTGATGCAGAAAACAGCCAATGGATTACCACTTGGTCTGCGAGCCCTCAAAAAGTCTGGAATAAAGACTTCGTTTTTCCAACACTCATTCCAGAGCAAATATCTAATCAGACTATTAGACAAATGAGCAAAATTAGTTTGGGCGGTGAAGCTGTTCGGCTCGTTTTTACCAATCAATATGGTGAACAGCCACTTTATATCGATCAAACAACGATTGGTTTAGCGAACACAGCAACTCTAAAATCTAAGAGCACCTATCCCGTTTATTTTTCTGGTCAACTTAAAGCAAGAATTTTACCTGGCAAACAACTCATAAGTGATCCAATTCAGTTGCCTGTACCCGATCATACTCAATTGGTGGTGAATAGCTTTATTCAAAAGCCTACAACGTTTAAAACATTTCATTGGGATGCCAAACAAACCAGTTGGCTGATTAGTGGAAATCAGACAACAAATTTAACTACGCCAACCGATGCCAAAACAACGACGGCACGGTTATTACTGTCTGCAATAGAGGTAAAACCCAAACAAAAGGCTCATGTAGTTGCAGTTGTTGGAGACTCAATTACCGATGGGGCGACTGCAACCTTAGATGCAAATACAAGATGGACCGATTTTTTAGCGAAACGTTTATCTGTACATCGTGTGGCCGTGATTAATAGTGGCATTTCAGGAAATCGATTACTTACCGATGGTATGGGTGATAGCGTTTTAAAACGTTTAAACAGTGAGATATTTCAATATTCAGGCGTTAAAACTTTAATTGTTTTGGTCGGTATCAATGACATTTCATGGCCCGGTACAGCTTTTGCACCTAAACAGCAAATACCTTCTTTTGAAGGCTTAACTGAAGGTTATCGACGTGTTGTAAGTGAGGCCCATAAACATAATATTCAGGTGATTGGTGCAACCTTACTTCCGTTCTCTGGTGCTTTGCCTAATACCCCTTTAGATAATTATTATCAACCCAACAAAGATCAATTACGTCAGCGCATTAACCACTGGATGAGAACCAGTCATACCTTTGATGGTGTGCTTGATCTTGATGAAGGCTTAAAAGATCCAAAACATCCCAATCGATTAAATCCAATTTATGATTCTGGAGATCATTTACATCCTAATGATCGCGGCAATCAGCATATGGCAGAATTGGTAGATTTAGATCAAATTATTAAAAATTAATGATTCCCCCATCAGGTGAAATCTTCACATGATGGGGCTGCTTATTTAAAAATCATAACTCGCTATCATGTTGAAGCGGTTATCAATCCCGTTACGATTATCAAATGTTTCTCGTTCCCCATAAACATATTCGATACCCAAAGTAATCGGCTTATACGGGTTATAAAGTGCATTCACCCAACCTTGCCAAAGCTGTTTGTTTTGGGTGGTACTAGTACGCTGTAATTCGGCAAAACGGTTATCATCTTTAGCCTTCATATAGCCATAGCCTAAAGTCGAGCGAATTTGCGGTGTAAATTGATGAGTGATACCCAAAGAAACCGTGTCAAATTCATTGCTATGCATATTGTTTTGATCGTCTATTGCATAGCCACTGTTACTCCATAGCAAGAAACGTCCATCACCCTTAACATGGTAATAATCGGCTTTAAGTAATGTATCAGGGGTAATTTGATATTTACCGCCCAAGCCTACCCCCCACGCCCACTCGCTATCATTGTTAGTTCTTTTTTCTGCAACAAAACTACGGCCTGAAAGCATTGAACCATTGGCAAATTTATGATTTAAACGCCCCACTAAAGCGGGTAAACGCATTTTATTATCTGGATCTGTTGCCGCAGTATATTTCGGGTCTTCAACTGATACTGCAAAACTTGTATTTGCCGTTAAGTTATCGCTATAGCGAACAAGCGGTGATCTTAATAATGCACTACCTACAAATGTACCTGCATCAATCGTTTCTGGATAATATTCAGGGGCAATAAATGTCGACCATGTTTGACCAATAAGCCATTTATTAAAAGTTAAATAGGCATGACGTATGCGAAACTGATCACGTGTAGCCGCCCCAAAAAAGTCCATTTCTAACTTTCCGCCTACATCACCAACGGCTGTAGGTGTTTTAAAATTCAATCCGAAGCGTGTCACATACACAGTACTGTGCAACTGGTCTTTCTGTGCAGATTCTTCTGGCGTATTTTCAAGAGGAACGCCACTAATATTGTTATACATCGTAGATGCACCCTTAATTTGATAAGAAGCATCTGCTCGTATATAACCGTATAAGTTAAATTCCGCACCAGATTTAGTTAATGTTTGCTGTATAGGTTGTGGAGCTTGAGTAACTACAGGAGCAGCTTGTTCTACTCTTTTTTGAGCTAAAGATTTTTGAGCCTCCATATTAGTTTGTAGCATAGCTCGTAGTTCTTTTATTTCTTGGCGAAGTTGCTCTATTTCAGGGTTTACCTGGTCTGCAAAAGCAGAAGACATAAGCAGAGTCACAGAAACTGCCAACAAGCTTTTTTGAACCGTTGTATTTAAAATTTTCATCATGAAATTTTCCTTTAGACCTTTAAGTAGTCTTAAAAGTCTCGACATCCTTTTTGTTATGTACCTATCTAAAATAGATCCTTGAAAATTTGCCTTTCTTTCACAAGAAAGACGTTCCCTTATATTTTTTAGATCCACCCTCCCTAGTGCAGCAAAAGCAACTTTTTAATTTTCCATTTTTTATATTCTCTTCCACATTGAGAATATTCGGTTTTAAACCCTTATTTATATTCCCCAATAGTATTATTTTTTTGCAATAAACCCTTGATAAGTCAAAATTTGCGTATATGGCTGTACGCTTTCAAAGCCTGTCTTTTCCAAAAGCTTTATATATCCTTCAGTCGTTAAACTAAAAAAGTCCTCCGCCATACGCTCCAACATTTTTTGACATTGTTCTTCTGTTAACCCTTGAGCCAAACACAAATAACGTAATGTTTGAAGCTGTTGTGGATGTACACAAGTCATGAGGTCATAGGTAAGTAAAGGCGCCTTTTCTTTTAAGCGATCATAAATATCCTTAAAGAAGGCTGGTTTTATGTCATCTGCAATAAAATGAGCCACGAGAATAGAAAGTGCAGCATCAAAGCAATTCTCGAGAGGTAAAGCTGAAGTTTCACCGTGAACAAAAGTGACTTGGGCAGATTTACCTAAAATCTCCACCTGCTCCTGAGCTTTTTGCAGCATGGTTAAAGATGGATCAACCGCTGTAAATTGCCAGTTTGGATGTCTTTTAAGTAAATATTCGAGTTCGTAACCCGTACCACAGCCCACAATTAAGATATGAGCATCGGGTCGCAACACCGACTGCAAAATGGCATCCACCTGTTGGTGGATCACTTCATAGCCCGGAATTAATTTACGAATATGCGCATCATATCCTTCGACTACTTTAGGGCTATTAAAGTCTTTCGCCATTTTGCGTGTCCTCTATTTAAACCGTATTTCGATTTTCCTTTGCTGCATTTGACTTATTTAGTCAAAGACATTTCCCGTTAAATTAAGTTCAGCTCGCATAATTTCCTGCAATTTAAACTTTTGGGCTTTGCCAGAAGCAGTCATTGGAAACTCATTAAAGAATCGGACATAACGCGGCACTTTGTTGTGTGAAATGTGTTCTTTGCAAAATTGGCGGATGCTGTCTTCATCGACTTGGTGATGCTCATGCAGAATAATGCATGCACAAAGTTCTTCACCATATTTCGCATCTGGCAAGCCAATCACCTGTACATCGCTTACATCTGGATGAGTATATAAAAAGTCTTCAATCTCTTTTGGAAAGAGGTTTTCCCCACCACGAATCACGACATCTTTAATACGGCCTTTAATTTTAATAAAACCGTCTTGATCCATCTCGGCAATGTCACCCGTATGCATCCAGCCAGCCGCATCAATCACTTCACGGGTCTTTTCCTCTTCACCCCAATAACCAGCCATCACTGAATAACCACGGACGCATAGCTCCCCCAAAGTCCCTTGCGGAACAATTTGCCCTTCTAGATCAACAATTTTAATTTCAACATGCGGATGAACATGTCCAACTGTGCTTACCCGTTTATCAATCGAATCATTTACCGAGCTTTGTACACTCACTGGCGAGGTTTCGGTCATGCCATAACAAATGGTGATTTCAGACATATGCATTCGGTCTATAACACGTTGCATAATTTCACGTGGACAAGGACTACCTGCCATAATGCCTGTTCTTAAGCTCGACAGATCAAAATCATTAAACTGTTCATGCTCTAAGGTTGCAATAAACATGGTTGGTACGCCGTAAGCTGCCGTACAACGTTCTTGATGAATCGCTTTTAAAGTTTCCAAAGGATTAAATACAGCAGATGGATAGACCATAGTTGACCCATGTGTCACACACGCCAGATTTCCCATCACCATGCCAAAACAATGGAACAATGGCACAGAAATACAGACTTTATCTTGGGGGGTTAAACGAATGCCTTCACCGACAAAATAACCATTATTTAAAATATTATGATGGGTTAACATGGTCCCTTTCGGGTTACCTGTTGTGCCTGAAGTAAATTGGATATTAATAGTTTCATCAAACTGGAGCTGTCTGGCTAATTGTTTTAATTGTTCTAGCTGTTCAGAAGTTGGTGTAGTTAGTAAATCACTAAAACGATAAATACCAGTATGTTGTTGGTCATCAATTTTAATGACAAATTTTAAATGTGGCAGTCGCTCTGAACTGAGCACTTTATCTGTACAGGTAGTTAACTCAGGGGCAATTTTTGTGAGTAATTCTTGGTAATCCGTCGTTTTAAATTGAGAAGCAATAATCAATCCTTTGCATGAGACCTTATTCAACACATATTCAAGCTCATGACTTTTATAAGCTGTATTTAGATTGACTAAAATAATCCCTGCTTTAAAAGCTGCAAACTGCGTAATGGTCCATTCCACACAGTTAGGTGACCAAATCGCTAATCGGTCTCCTTTTTTTAATCCCAATTTTAATAGGCTACAAGCAAAAGCGTTTACTTCATCCTGTAAAGCTTTATAGGTTAATCGTCTGTTTTGATGAAAACTGACAATCGCTTCCTTTTCAGCATATTGCTGACAGGCCTGATCAAATTGTTCACCAATGGTCATACCCAATAAGGGTTGTGTACTTGGTCCCGAGGCGTAGCTTAACCGTTCTTGTTGCATTGAATCATTCTCCTTGATTCTTTGTAATTCTCTTCTTACCTAATCTAATTGTTGTTACTGCAACTACTTTTCCAAACTACTTATTTTGTGTCGTTTTATCCTTTATATGCCCTATTTCTTTTGCACAGCATCTACACAAAAGTCAGCAATCTGTTTTGAAAAATAGTCTTTGTGCGCATGATCAAACTTTGTATTTTGAGCTGGGTCTAGGGGTTCAACCACCACATAAGTCATAGCACCGACTACACAAAGTGCTGCTGTGTTTAAATCATCCAAGACAAACTCACCACTTGCATTTCCATCCGCAAGTATTTTTTTAATACTTTGTTTAATCAATTGCTTCACACGAAAACGTTCATGTTCAACCGTGGAATCGACAGGTTCAAACATGAGTGAATACGCAAGCTGAGGACTATTCAGTGCCCGTTTTACAAAAGTTGCCACCGCCTTGTGTAATTTCTGCTTTGCCGATAAGTCACTTTCGGTAATCGATTCAATCACCAATAGTTCTGTATTAATGGCATCAGACAAAACTTCTATTAGCACTTGGCTTTTATTATCGAAGTAGCGATAAACCAGTCCACTAGATACACCCGCTTGCTCTGCAATTGTTTGTATTTGTGCGTCTTTGAACCCTCCCTCTGAAATTATTTTTCTGGCTGAACTCAAAATCGATTTTCGATTTTGTTCCATCCGCTCTTGCATTAAAGATGATCGTTTATAGCTCATAATTTATTCTCTAACAAATAAAATGAATTGTAAATCATTTTATGAATCTGTATTCACTTTTTCAAAAAATCATTGTATGGTAATTATCAAATACCCACAAAATATTTTATGGACAACAAATATAACCAATAGGATGAAAATATCATGAACCTACGCAGCTTGAATTTCGGTCTAGATGAAACTTTAATTGCGCTTCAAGATTCGGTAGCCGCATTTTGTGCAAAGGAAATTGCACCAATTGCCCAACAAGTTGATCAAGACAACAAATTCCCTGCACATCTCTGGAAAAAATTCGGAGATATGGGCCTTTTAGGTATGACGGTTTCTGAAGAATATGGCGGTGCCAATATGGGTTATTTAGCTCATATTATTGCCATGCAAGAAATTTCCCGTGCTTCGGCAGCCATTGGTCTTTCTTATGGTGCTCATTCTAATTTATGTGTAAACCAGATTAACCGTAACGGTAATGAGCAGCAAAAACAAAAGTATTTACCAAAACTGATTTCCGGTGAATATGTGGGTGCCCTTGCCATGTCTGAGCCAAATGCCGGTTCCGATGTCGTCAGCATGAAATTACGCGCAGAGCAAAAAGGTGATCACTTTGTTTTAAACGGTTCAAAAATGTGGATTACTAACGGCGGTGATGCAGATGTACTGGTCGTTTACGCTAAAACTGATCCACAAGCTGGCCCGAAAGGCATGACCGCATTCTTGATTGAAAAAGACATGAAAGGCTTTAGTCACGGCAACCACTTAGACAAACTCGGTATGCGCGGCTCTAACACTTACCCCCTATTCTTTGACAATGTAGAAGTCCCTGCTGAAAACGTACTTGGTGGTGTGGGTAACGGGGTTAAAGTACTCATGAGTGGTTTGGACTATGAACGAGCAGTTTTAAGTGCCGGACCTTTAGGCATTATGGATGCTTGTTTAGATGTGGTAATCCCATACTTACATCAACGTGAACAGTTTGGTCAGGCTTTAGGTGAATTCCAGCTTATGCAAGGCAAACTTGCCGATATGTATTCAACTTGGTTGGCATGTAAAGCTCTCGTTTATGCGGTTGGTGCTGCCTGTGACAAAGCTGACCATGACCGCAGCCTACGTAAAGATGCTGCAAGTGCCATTTTATATGCTGCCGAAAAAGCAACATGGATGGCGGGTGAAGCAATTCAAACTTTAGGTGGCAACGGTTATATCAATGAATTCCCTGCTGGCCGTTTATGGCGTGATGCAAAACTTTATGAAATTGGTGCGGGAACTTCTGAAATTCGCCGTATGTTGATTGGCCGCGAACTCTTCAATGAAACCAAATAATAATTATAAATAAGGACGCATCTTATGAACCAATTACAAAGCAAGATTAATGTTCGAAGTGAAGACTTCAAAACAAACCAGCAAGCCATGCAAACATTGGTCACAGATCTCAAACAAGTTGCCCAGCGTATTGCTTTAGGCGGTGGTGAAAATGCCCGTCAAAAACATTTGGCTCGAGGTAAGCTTTTACCCCGTGAACGTATTGATCAACTGATTGATGTCGGCACGGCATTTTTAGAAATTGGTCAACTGGCAGCGTACAACGTTTATGAAGATGATGTTCCTGCTGCGGGTGTGATTGCGGGTATTGGTCAGGTCAACGGCATCACTTGCATGATCGTTGCAAACGATGCAACGGTTAAAGGTGGAACGTATTACCCACTTACGGTTAAAAAGCATTTACGCGCACAAGAAATTGCTGAACAAAATCACTTGCCTTGTATTTATTTAGTAGATTCAGGCGGTGCCTATTTACCAATGCAAGATGAAGTTTTCCCAGACCGTGATCACTTTGGGCGTATTTTCTATAATCAGGCACGCATGTCGAGCCTAGGTATTGCTCAAATTGCCGTGGTAATGGGTAGCTGTACCGCAGGTGGTGCTTATGTACCAGCCATG
This sequence comes from Acinetobacter sp. FDAARGOS_558, assembly GCF_003937785.1. Classification (NCBI taxonomy): domain Bacteria; kingdom Pseudomonadati; phylum Pseudomonadota; class Gammaproteobacteria; order Moraxellales; family Moraxellaceae; genus Acinetobacter; species Acinetobacter sp. FDAARGOS_558. Next base: position 3,960,052 of record NZ_RKJH01000001.1, on the reverse strand, counting down.
TCTGATGAAACCATTATTGTACGTAATCAAGGTACGATTTTCTTAGGTGGCCCTCCTCTGGTAAAAGCTGCAACTGGCGAAGTGGTAAGCAGTGAAGATTTAGGCGGTGGCGATGTACACACACGTCTTTCAGGTGTAGCTGACCACTTAGCTGAAAATGATGAACATGCCATTGCGATTGCACGAAACATTGTTGCGAACTTAAATAAAAAGCCAAATGAGTTAAATAAGCAAGTTGATGAACCCTTATTTGATGCCTCAGAACTCTATGGCGTGGTGCCAAGTGATGCGCGTAAACCTTTCGATGTGCGTGAAGTCATTGCACGTATTGTAGACGGCTCTCGTTTTGACGAGTTTAAAGCCCGCTTTGGCTCAACACTTGTAACGGGTTTCGCTTCTCTCTACGGCATGCCAGTCGGTATTATTGCCAATAACGGAATTTTATTTTCCGAGTCTGCTCAAAAAGGTGCTCACTTTATTGAACTGTGCACACAGCGCAATATTCCATTGTTATTTATACAAAACATCACCGGCTTTATGGTTGGTCGCCAGTATGAAAATGAAGGGATTGCAAAAAACGGCGCTAAACTGGTGATGGCAGTTGCAACCGCAAATGTACCAAAACTTACCCTGATTATTGGTGGTTCGTTTGGCGCAGGTAACTACGGTATGTGCGGCCGTGCTTATTCACCACGCTTTTTATGGACTTGGCCGAACTCACGTATTTCAGTCATGGGCGGCGAACAAGCAGCAAGCGTACTCTCAACTTTAAAACGTGATCAAATTGAGCAAAAAGGTGCCGAGTGGTCAGCGCAAGAAGAAGACGAATTTAAACAACCAATTCGTGAACAATACGAGCGCCAAGGCCATCCATACTATGCTTCTGCCTGCCTTTGGGACGACGGTGTAATTGATCCAGCTCAAACTCGTCATGTACTTGGTTTAAGTCTTGCAGCTGCCATGAACGCTCCAATCCAGCCAACCAAATTTGGCGTGTTCCGCATGTAAGAGGTGTATATGAGCTATCAATTTTTACAACTCGAACAACAAGGTCAGGTTGCCTATGTATGGCTGAACCGCCCTGAATTGCACAATGCTTTTAATACGACAGTCATTGAAGAATTGCATACTTGCTTTAAGCAAATTAATACTCGTGATGACATTCGTGTTGTGGTCTTAGCTGGTCGCGGTAAAAGCTTTTCGGCAGGCGCCGACCTCAACTGGATGAAACAGGCAGGTCAAGCATCTTCGGCTGAAAATGAAGCAGATGCATTAAAACTTGCGCAAATGCTTGATGCACTTGCAACACTTAAACAACCGACTATTGCCCGCGTGCATGGCATTGCCTTTGGCGGCGGTATGGGCTTAGCGTCGGCATGTGATATTTGCATTGCCAGCACTGATGCCAAGTTTGCAACCTCTGAAGTTCGTTTAGGGCTTGCTCCATCTACCATTAGTCCCTACGTGATTCGTGCGATTGGTGCAAGACAAGCTTCCCGTTACTTCTTAACTGCCGAGCGGATTTCAGCACGTGAAGCCAAGCAAATTGGTTTAGCACACGAAGTAGCAGATGCTGAAGACTTAGATAAAAAAGTTCAAGAAATTATTGATGCTCTATTACTCGGTGGCCCGCACGCTCAAGCGGCTTCAAAACAACTCATTCAAATGGTGAGCAACCAGACCATGAGCAATGACTTGCTGCAACAGACAGCACATCATATTGCTCAAGTTCGTCAAGGCAGTGAGGCAAAAGAAGGTCTAAGTGCCTTTTTAAATAAACAACAGCCTGCTTGGGTTTCTAACTCGAATAACAACAATTAAGGACGATCATCATGTTTGAAAAGATTTTAATTGCGAACCGTGGCGAGATTGCCTGCCGCGTAATTCGTACAGCTAAAAAATTAGGTATTAGAACGGTTGCCGTTTACTCAGATGCAGACGCAAATGCACAACACGTCAAACTTGCAGATGAAGCGGTTTATATTGGTCAGTCCCCTGCAACTCAGAGTTATTTACAGGTTGATCGAATTATTCAAGCGGCGATTGATACAGGCAGTCAAGCGGTTCATCCGGGCTATGGCTTCCTTTCTGAAAACGACCAGTTTGCGCTCGCTTGCCAACAGCACAATATTTGCTTTATTGGCCCACCAGTGGATGCCATTTTAGCGATGGGCTTAAAAGCAACCTCTAAAGCTTTAATGGAAAAAGCAGGTGTCCCTTTAACACCGGGCTATCACGGAACCAACCAAGATGCTGACTTTTTAAAACAGCAGGCAGACCGAATTGGCTATCCTGTTTTAATTAAAGCCAGTGCGGGCGGCGGTGGTAAAGGCATGAGTCTAGTTGAACGCAGTGAAGATTTTCTGCATGCCTTAGCCTCTTGTAAACGTGAGGCCAAATCGAGTTTTGGTAATGATGATGTCTTGATTGAGCGTTATGTGATTCAACCGCGCCATATTGAAGTGCAAGTGTTTGGCGATACACATGGCAACTACGTACATTTGTTTGAACGCGACTGTTCAGTACAACGCCGCCACCAAAAAGTGCTAGAAGAAGCCCCTGCTCCACAAATGCCAAGCGAGAAGCTCGATGCAATGCGCCAAGCTGCAATTGATGCTGCACGAGCGGTAAATTATGTTGGTGCAGGTACGGTCGAGTTTATTGTGGAACAAGACGGTACGGCGTATTTCATGGAAATGAATACCCGTCTACAAGTCGAGCATCCTGTTACTGAAATGATTACAGGTGAAGACTTGGTCGAGTGGCAACTTCGTGTGGCTTATGGCGAACCTTTGCCTAAACTACAAAACGAATTGCAGATTCATGGACATGCGCTTGAAGCACGGATCTACGCAGAAGAACCAGAAAAAGGCTTTTTACCCGCAATTGGTAAAATTGACTATCTGCACTACCCAACGCAAAACCAATATGTGCGTGTAGATAGCGGTATTGTTGAAGGCGATGAAATCACGACCTATTACGACCCAATGATTGCCAAACTCATCGTATGGGGTAAAAACCGTGAAGCTGCGCTTATTCAAATGCAAAATGCTTTAAGCCAATTCCATGTGGATGGCTTAGGTAACAACATTGCCTTTCTTGAAAAAATTGTACGCAGTGAGTCTTTTAAACAAGCCAAGCTTGATACCAACCTGATTCAACGTGAACAAAACTTCTTGTTTAGTCCTGAAGAAATTAAACCGGAACTGGTGGTAGCAGCGGCATTTATTGAGTTTTTAAGCAAACTGAATAACAACAGCTCAAGCCAAAAACAGCTTTGGCAAGCTCAGCCACTTTGGCGTTTAAATATTGCTTATCAGCACAGCATTAAACTGAATTATTTAAACCAAAATATTCAAATCAAATTTGCCTCAAATGAAGATGGCTTCACCGCAGAATATAACGGCCAAGGCTACCCAATTTCAGGTCAATTGATTGATGCTCATACTGCCTCTGTTCAAATTGGTGGGACTCAGCAAAAGCTATCTTTTAACCAAAGTCAGCAAGGCATTACCTTGTTCCAAAATGGACAAAGCTATAAGTTTGCTTATATTTGCCAAGATTTTAATCAGGCAGATAGCCAAGCCGATGAAGGTCACTTAAAAGCCCCAATGCCGGGTGTGGTCACTCAAGTGCTAGTCAGTGCAAATCATAGCGTGAAGAAAGACGATATTTTAATGACGCTTGAAGCAATGAAAATGGAATATACCATCCGCGCCCCTAAAGATGGCGTGATTGTAGACTCCTATTTCCAAGTCGGTGATCAGGTCAAAGCTGGCGATGAGCTTGTGGAATTTCAGCCTGCACAGGAGGAAGTTGCATGAGTGAGTTTGTCAAAATCGTAGAGGTCGGTCCCAGAGACGGCCTCCAAAATGAAAAGCAGGCTTTAACTGTCGAACAACGCTTAAACTTTATTAATGACCTAATCAGTGCAGGCCTAAAATCCATTGAAGTCGGTTCATGCGTTTCGGCAAAATGGGTACCACAAATGGCTCAAAGTGACGAGCTATTTATGCTTTTACCCCAAACAACCGATGTGCAATTTAGCCTGCTTACTCCAAATATTAAAGGTTTTGAAACTGCTCAAGCGGTAGGATGCAAAGAGGTTGCGGTGTTTACCGCAGCTTCTGAAAGTTTTACCCGTAAAAATATTAACTGTTCAATCGACGAAAGCTTTGAAAAGTTTAGCGATGTCATGAACGCAGCAAAAGCACATAACATCCGTGTACGCGGCTATGTCTCTTGTATTGTCGATTGTCCTTATGAAGGTGCAATTGCACCTGAGCAAGTGGTGAAAGTGGTTAAACGGCTCTATGACATGGGCTGCTATGAAGTGTCTTTAGGTGAAACCATTGGCACCGCAACACCTGATCGCGTTCAAAAGGTATGGCAAGCCTGCCTTGCTGAACTCGATAGCAAGGTTTTAGCTGGGCATTTCCACAACACCTATGGCATGGCAATTGCCAATATTTATCAGTCTTTACAGCAAGGTATTCGTGTTTTTGATTCGTCTCTTGCAGGACTTGGGGGTTGCCCTTATGCCAAAGGCGCCACTGGCAATGTATCAACCGAAGATTTGTTTTATTTGCTGTCACACATGGGTTTTGAAACTGGCATTAATTTAGAGAAATTGATGCAAGCCAGCCAAAATATTAGCAATGTATTAAACCGAAAAAGCTTGTCGAATTATGCCAATGCTTATTGGCAAACTAAGTGTGCATCGTAATCAATTAAAATAGCTCAGCATCTGGTATAAAGCTGAATATTAGGCAAAGTACCAGATCATCCTATCTCATCTTTATCTCATTCTGTTCAGGAATTGGGACTCAATCCCTCATGCATTTTTTTAAAATCTATTATTTATTTCTGTATTAAATGCCTCTTTAAAAAGAAGCATTTTCTACCCTATTTTTATTCTAATCCGTATTATTCTTCATCCTTTTTCAATTGTAATCCTTAAAAAATTTATCTCATTATTTATAAAAATAAGATGCATCCATTTCAATTCTTGGAGAAATATATTCTTCTACCCAATCCAACCATGCGCGTGTTTTGGCATCAATAAAATGGCGTGAAGGCAATAAGGTATAAACTCCAATATCGGGCGAACGCCACTCAGGCAAGATATGACATAATCTTCCATTTTGAACCGCGTCTAAAGCCGAAAACATTGGCAATAATGCGACACCCATATCCTGTTGTACCACATCTAGTAATAACTCAGGGTTATCTGCAATGAGTTGCCCCCCAATGTCGATTTGATAAGATTCACCATTGGCATTTAACAAATGCCAATCTGGTGTAATAGACGGGTTTACCAAGCGTAAACAGGCATGATTTTTTAAGTCTTCTGGAGACTTAGGAACACCATGTTTTTCTAGATACGCAGGTGAAGCACATAAAACAGAAAAAATAGTGCCAATTCTACGTGCCACAAAACGAGAATCTGTTAATGATTCAGTGAGATAAAGACTGACATCCACCCCTTTTGCCAACAAGTCTGGAACGTATTGTGAGGTCGTATATTCCACGGTTAATTCGGGATAATGCTTACAAAACTCGGCCATGACAGGGAAAACATAATGATGCCCAAAGCTTCCCATACTTAATACACGTAAACGACCTTTAGGTTTAGATGCCGTTCCAGTGACTTCTGCCTCTGCTTCATCCACCATTGAAATAACTTGCCGACAACGCTCTGCATAAGTTGCACCAATATCAGTCAGTGCCTGCTGGCGCGTTGAGCGTTGTATTAATTTTGTACCTAAGCGTGTTTCTAGCTCGCTGATAAGACGTGAAACCTGTGCTGTGGTCAGATCCATCTGCTCAGCTGCTGCTGTGAAACTCCCGCTATCAATCACTTTCAGGAATGCATGCATTGCATGTAAAAGTCCACCATCGAGATTTTTGCGCATAACGTAAATATCTTTTCCTAAATTACGGATTGTTGCACCAGTTTAGATCAACCACAATGACTAAATGTACATACATTGGCACTAATTCTTTTTTAAGAAGAGGAACCGATCTTTTTTATTTCGTATGTCACTTGCTCCAAATATTCAACTGGATGTTGAAAAAAGAAAGTAGTCCGAGCTACTAAAAATTCTAAGGAGATATAAATGAATATAGCTACAAAAGTCACTCCAAATATTATTGCAACAAAGGATGTGTCACTTGAAGATAAATATGTAAGTGATAACGGTACAGCATTTATGACCGGCATTCAGGCACTTGTTCGCTTGCCTCTTGCCCAAACTCGCCGTGACGCGATCAATGGTTATCATACTGCTGGTTTTATTTCTGGTTATCGTGGTTCCCCTATTGGTAACTATGATAATTTCCTTTGGCAAGTTGAAGGATTACTTAAATCCCATAATGTCGTATTTCAACCTGGTGTAAACGAAGACTTGGCTGCTACCGCAATCTGGGGTACACAACAAGCAAATCTTTCAGGTCAAGGCAAATATGATGGAGTGTCTTCATGGTGGTATGGTAAAGGCCCGGGTGTTGACCGTTCAGGCGATGTACTCCGCCATGCTAACTTAGCTGGTACCTCTGAACGTGGTGGTGTCGTTGCTTTATTCGGTGATGACCACTCATGTAAATCTTCTACAGTTCCCCACCAGTCTGAACATGTCATGATTGGTTGCGGTATTCCAATTTTCTACCCAACATCCGTTCAACAAATTTTAGACTTTGGTGTTCACGCCATCGCAGTTTCACGTTTTTCTGGTCTTTGGACTTCCATGAAGCTAGTCAGTGAAATTGTAGAAACTTCCGCTTCAGTTCATGTCGACTTAGACCGTGTCACTCCTGTTATACCAGAAGATGTTAATTTCCCAGAGGGTGGCGTTAACATTCGTTGGCCAGATCATGGCATCCAACAAGAAGAACGTCTTTATAAATATCGCTTACCAGCTGTTTTGGCCTATGCTCGTGCGAATAAAATCAATACCGTAACATGGCCTTGTGAAAATGCCCGTATTGGTATTGCTGCAAGTGGTAAAGGTTATTTAGATACCATTGAAGCCCTACGTATTTTAGGAATTGAAGATGAAACAGCCCAACAGCTTGGGCTACGTGTTTATCAAGTTGGTCTAATCTGGCCTTTAGAACCACAAGGTATTCGTGAATTCGCCAAAGGTTTAGAAGAGTTGATCGTTATTGAAGAAAAACGTCCAATTCTTGAAACACAAATTAAAGATGAGCTTTACTCACTTCCTGATGACCAACGTCCTCGTGTCATTGGTAAAGCAACTGACGGCAAAGGTGAATGGAGTACCTCTATTGAAGAAGCACCACTCATTGGTCACTATGAGTACCAGCCTGAACCGATTGCAAAAATGCTGGCTGCTCGCTTCTTAAAACTAGATATTCCAGAAAGCTTAAAAGTACAAATTCAAAGCAGAATCGACCTCCTACTAAAAGCAGAGCAAGAATCAAAACGTGTTATTGACCTTGCTGAACGTAAACCTTATTTCTGTAGTGGTTGCCCACATAACTCATCAACAGTCGTTCCTGAAGGTAGCCGTGCATTAGGTGGTATTGGTTGCCACTATATTGCCGTTTCGCTTGACCGTGGTACGGAAACATTCTCTCAAATGGGCGGTGAAGGTGTAAGCTGGGTTGGTGCATCGCCTTTTACCAATGAAAAACACATTTTTGCCAACCTTGGTGATGGAACTTACTTCCACTCAGGTTACTTGGCAATTCGTCAGTCTATTGCCGCAAAAACCAATATCACCTACAAAATCCTTTACAACGACGCTGTCGCTATGACAGGCGGTCAGCATGTAGATGGTCATTTGAGTGTTGCACAATTAACTCGTCAGCTCGATGCCGAAGGTATTAAAAAACAAGTCATTGTGACTGATGAAATCAAGCTGTTAAATGAAGAAGACGGTATTGCACCAGGTGTAGAAATTCGCCACCGTAATGAACTTGACGCAGTTCAACGTGAGCTGCGTGAAATTTCAGGTGTAACTGCTTTAATTTATGTACAAACCTGTGCCAGTGAAAAACGCCGTCGTCGTAAACGTGATGCTTACCCTGACCCAGCTGAACGTTTATTCATTAATACCGATATTTGCGAAGGCTGTGGTGACTGTTCTAAAAAATCAAACTGTTTATCTATTGAGCCAGTAGAAACAGCTTTAGGCACTAAACGTCAAATTAACCAAAGTAGCTGTAATAAGGACTTCACTTGTGCTGAAGGGTTCTGCCCAAGCTTTGTGACTGTTCATACACGTGATATGAAACGTCCTGCTAAATTTGAAGGTATTAGCGCAGGATGGCCAACATCCCCAATTATTCCTCAGTTATATGACGCTCCAAGTCGTATTATGGTTGGTGGTATTGGTGGTACGGGTGTTGTGACTATCGGTGCACTTCTTGGTATGGCAGCTCACCTAGAAGGCAAAGCAACACGTGTTATGGATATGGCAGGTCTTGCGCAAAAAGGTGGTACGGTTTATTCATACGTACAACTTGCAGCAAGTGATGAGCAAATTTCTTCGACCAAGATTCCAGCAGGTCAATGTGAATTACTCATTGGTGCAGATGCGGTAGTTGCTGGTAGTGGTGCAGCCCTCTCTCGCTTAAAAGAAGATGCCTTAGTGATTGTGAATGAAGACAGCACTCCTACTTCTGAGTTTATTAAATCTCGCGACTGGTATGCACCTATTACTGATTTAATTGACCGTCTTCGTGGTCGTGTTCGTCAAGGTCAACTGGTTTCTCTACCAGCGGCTCGCATTGCCACACTACTCTTGGGTGATTCAATTTATACCAACCAGTTATTACTCGGTATGGCATGGCAATCTGGTCGCATTCCGCTATTACGTGAAAGCATTGAAAAAGCAATTCGCCTAAATGGTACGGCTGTTGAAAAGAACATCGAAGCTTTCCGCGTGGGTTGTCATCTTGCAAGTGACCCGACTTTAGCTGCTCGTTTACTTGCAGCAATGCCAAAAACTAAAACTCCGCAAACTTTGGCTGAACTTGTTGAAGACCGTTCTGCTCGTCTAACAGACTACTGGAATGAAGCTTATGCAGCTAAATACCGCACACTTGTAGAATTGGCAGCTAAAAAGTTACCAGAAGAGTTAACAGGTACGATTGCAACTCAGCTTTACAGAGTCATGGCTTATAAAGATGAATATGAAGTTGCACGTCTACTAACAGGTAAAAGCTTCAAAGAATCGATTGAAACCCAATTCGGTAAAGGCTTACGTTTAACGTATCATCTTGCTCCGCCAGCATTACTTGGTGGCCTGAAAAATGTCCGTAAACGTGCGTTTGGTTACTGGATGCGCTTCCCAATGATGATGCTTGCTCGCTTACAATGGCTTCGTGAAACTTTCCTTGACCCATTTGCACGTCAAGAAGAACGTCAACACGAACAAGCTTGGCGTGACCGTTACATCGCATTTGTTGAAGCACTCGTTGAAGCACCAGACAATCATAACTTGGCAGTTGCTGAACAAATTGCAAAACTACCGGCAGAAGTCCGCGGTTATGGACATATCAAAATGAAAGCAATGGACGCTGCAAAACAACGTTGGGATGAACTTACCCCAACACTGCTAAAAGTCCGTAACTAAAAATTAAATCTCAAAATAAAAAAGTCATCCTGAGGGATGACTTTTTTATTGGCTCAAAAATTTATTTAGTCATTTTACGTAAAGTCAAAATCTGCTCGCTTCGTCCAAATGGACCATACACATCATGTAAAACTGCACTGGTTAAACCTATGCCATCCGAACCATATTGCTGAACGGTTTCCAAACCTAGCCATTTCCCTTGCGGATAACGGTGCATGTGGATTTGTAAATCAAGATTTGGGAAGCCCCAAGTAAATTCTCCTTCTTGTCTTGGGACAATGCCATTTGCCGCATCTACCATGCCAATTAAATGCGCAAAATCTGTGGTCGGCTGCCCTTCAACCATTTCTTTGTCATTGTTTAGCCAAACAATGCCTTTGCCCGCGCGATGCTGATCATTAGTTTTAGTGACTAATGTCTGGATAAAACCACCCGGCCATCTTTTCATGCCCGACCATTCAGTAAAGGTATCGGGATGATGAATTGGTTGATCTTCAAGCCCCGCAATCTCGGAACTGTCTTGAGTACACATGCGCCATGCTCTAGCCACAATACAAGTTTTACCTTGTGCTTGTAGTTCTGCTTCAATCAATTCAATCGTTTTACCGGCACGAATCACATGGGTCTTAATCGTAAATTCACCAAAAGCGATCAAACCAAAAATATCAAAACTAATTCGGCCAATTCGCATATCTTGTCGCGGTGAAAACTGTTCTAACTCTACTGCGATGACACCACTTGCAGGCGCCATATGCTGTTCATGAGGGTTCCAAGCACCTTGTGCATGAACAGTTGAGCAATAATGAGCAATCACTTCACCTTGAGGACCAATTGTTCTATTCAGTAATTGATAATAAGCATTCATGATTTTCTTTCCTTAGTCCTTATACAACTTCAATATTTGATGAAAATTCACGTTTTAATGCTTATGTTAACCCTCTATTTCATTGGCTCAACTGGTTTTTCCTACCAAAAACTGATGAGTCTAAAATTACAAATTTAATCACTAGGTAAAATTTCGCATGTCAATTTCACCCAGTGATTCTAGAACTTATCATTCACTAAAATGCAAAAGCATCTTGATCGAGCTCCATCACAGATTCAGCTCCTGACTCAATAGAAGCGGCATGGCTCTGTGTACGATGCAAAAGCTTTTGATAGAAAAACTTAGCTGTCGTTAATTTTGCTTTATAAAAATCTTCCTCTTGTGTACCCGATTCTAATTTTTCATGGGCAACTTGTGCCATTCGAGCCCACAAATACGCGAACACAACGTAACTGGAAAAATAAAGATAATCTACTGAAGCGGCTCCTATTTCTTCAGGGTTGTGCTTGGCTTTCTCTGCAATCAATTTGGTCAGTGACAGCCATTGCTGCTTAAGCTCAGCTAATTTTTCTAGATAAGGTTTCAGCACTTCATTGGATTGCTGTTGACCAATAAATTGATCAATTAAGTCGGTCATATTCTTTAAAAGTTTGCCTTCCGACTTTAGGACTTTACGTGCCAGCAGATCTAGGGACTGAATCTCTGTTGTTCCTTCATACAAGGTTGAGATACGTGCATCACGTACAATTTGCTCCATACCATGCTCAACAATAAAGCCGTGGCCGCCAAATACTTGAACGCCATGCTTTGCAGACTCATTACCCGACTCTGTTAAAAAGGCCTTAGCAATTGGCGTTAAAAAAGCCAGTAATTCGTCGGAGTGTTTTTGCTGTTCCTGATCGTTTGAGCTTTCGACAATATCGACATGCTGAGCCAGAAAATAAGCCAGCGCACGACCACCTTCGGAAAAAGCTTTTTGTGTCATTAACATTGAACGTACAGCGGGATGCACAATAATTGGATCGGCATTTTTGTCAGGATATTTAGGACCGGATAACGAACGCATAGCAAGGCGCTCTTTGGCATAACTTAATGCACCTTGAAATGAAATTTCAGAAGCAGCAAGCCCTTGTACAGCTGTTCCAATACGTGCGGTATTCATGAAGGTAAACATACAATTAAGCCCGCGATTTTCCGGACCAATCAAATAACCTTTGGCGCCATCAAAATTAAGTACACAGGTGGCATTGCCATGAATCCCCATTTTATGTTCAATCGCGCTACAGACGACTTTATTACGGTCCAGCACCTGACCGTCGTCACTCACATTAAATTTAGGCACAATAAATAAAGAAATGCCTTTAGTCCCTGCAGGTGCCTGAGGCAAACGGGCTAAAACAATATGGATAATATTTTCAGAAAGATCATGCTCACCCGCCGAGATAAAAATCTTTTCACCTGTAATGGAGTAGCTACCGTCCGGATTTGGTTCTGCTTTCGTTCTAATTAACCCAAGGTCTGAGCCTGCATGGGATTCGGTTAAACACATGGTTCCGGTCCAAGCCCCACTAATGAGTTTAGTCAAAAACTTTTGTTTTTGTTGCTCGGTCCCATGATGCTCAATTGTTCTCATTGCGCCATGAGACAATCCCGGATACATTGCCCAAGCCCAATTAGAACCACATAACATTTCAGAAATCGCAATCCGCAGCAATGTCGGCAAGCCTTGCCCACCATATTCTGGATCGGCCGTTAGCGAGGTAAAACCTAGCTCAGCATATTTTTGGTAGGCTTCTTTAAACCCTTTCGGGGTTGTGACTACACCTTGATTTAAATGACAGCCTTCCTGATCACCATTTTGGTTAATCGGCGCCAACTCATTTTCACAAAAATCTGCTGCTGCTTCTAAATATTGATCAATTAATTCTCGATTTACGCTTTCCTGATATTTTCTTAAACCTTGATAGTTTTGTTCTGTTTGAAGCATTTCATGCAGTACAAATTGCATATCACGTAATGGAGCTTTGTATAAAGGCATCGTTTTTTCCTTTCACTTCACTGCCTGTGTCATGGGCAGATATCGTTTTTCCTTAAAATGGACTTTTATTGTTTCAATCTCATCAAAATATCAAAAAATTTCTTATAGCAAAATATGTTTTCACTGGTTTAATAAAATTATTCTAACTTAGCCATAGAGAAAAAATATAAACATATGTTTTTAAATATAAATGTAATATAAAAAGTAGTTGATCTCGTTTAATTAGAATAAATTTATATTTTGTATTGCAAAATTTTATTCCGTAAAAAATCAATTTATAGTATGGTGATTAGACTGCTTAATCATGCAAGGACGATTTATGGAAAGCCCGAAATACACAGGTCTTGAGTTTTTAACCGCTTTAAAAAATGGTGAAGTTTCTCCATCACCTATGGCTCACACCATACCGATGGAACTCGTTGAAGTTTCCGAAGGTAAAGCAACTTATAAAGTTACTCCTCGCAAAGAACATAGAAATATACAAGGCGGTGTACACGGCGGCTTTTGTGCCACAGCTTTAGATACGGCGACAGGCAGTGCGGCCCATACCCTACTTGAACATGGTGTTGGCTATGGAACCATTGATTTAAATGTAAAAATGATCCGCCCCATGCAGGTTGATACGTCTTACTATGCGACGGCCGAGTTGATCAATGCGGGCCGCAATATTATTAGTACCCAAGGTAAAATCGTAGATGAGAACGGCAAAGTGTATGCTTTTGCTTCGGCAACCTTAATGATTATTCGCAAATAATAAAATATCTAAGCTCCTATTTATGGAGCTTTTTCTTGCTTTGCTATCTTGTTCATTTCATAAAAATCTAAGCGATCAATCACGAAACTTAACATTGCCATCGCTAAACCTAAGGCTGCACATGCTTCCCATCCCCAATGTTTCCAAGCATACACCGCAATAAAAGAACCTAAGGCGGCTCCGCCAAAATATAAGGTCATATAAATTGAATTAATACGGGAACGTGCCTCGGCCGAAATTCGATAGACCAAATTTTGGTTAAGCACATGAAATGCTGACAAACCGAAGTACGCCATAATCACACCAACAGCGTAGGCAACCAGAGACTGCTGCGCAAAAAATAGGGGTATCCATGCACTCATTAATAACCCCATGCAAATCACTGCAATTTTATTTTCAAGACCTGCTGCAATTTTCTTACCTGCCCAAGGAGTCGCAAATACGCCAGCCAAGCCCACAATTCCAAATAAACCAATTTGGAAATCGTTAAAGTGATAAGGCTCATTCGCCAAAATAAAAGTCATGGTGGTAAAAATAAGAGCCAAAATACCAAAGCCAATTCCCCCTGCAAAACCACGGCGTAGTAAATGAGGCTGGTGAGCTGCTAATGAAAATAGTGAACCATAAATCTGTAGAATATTGAGTTGGTGAGACTTACGCGCAACTGGTAACTTTACCCACATTACCCAAGCAAACACCAAAATGACAACTCCGCTAATTAAATAAACCGCATGCCAAGACCAAACTGTAGAAAGTAAGCCTGCAATAGAGCGTGCCAATAATATTCCCAAGAACAAACCGCTCATGAGAGTGCCTACAACTTGAGGGCTTTTTTTCGGACTAGCTAAACCTGCGGCGAAAGGAACTAAAACTTGAGTCGCAATCGAAAAGAATGTGGCTAAAAAGGTAAAGCCATATAAAGCTGGCAAGGTTTGACTTAAGGATAGTCCTACTTGTGCAAGCCCCGTACAACACATGAGCAAGCAAATATAACTACGCTTTTCAAAAAAGTCGCCTAAGGGAACCAATATAAAAAGGCCAACTGCATATGACAGTTGGCTAATCACAATAGTTAAAGCAACTTGGTCGGCATTAACTTTTAATGCTTCAGCAATCGAATAGATTAAGGGCTGGTTATAATAGTTTGAACCCGCACAAATTCCACATGTCATTGCCATGATAAAAATAAAGCTTTTTGACAGTATATTTTCTGCATTGGGCTCAACTATTTTTTCCATTTTTAACTACGCCCTATTTTAAAATTTATACATCGAAACAAAGTTTACACGTGATACATCAGCGGTTCTGCCATCAAACACTTCTCGTTTACCTTGGTGATATTCCATCCCAATATCCATTTGCTCAATCGGTGAATAAAAGACGTTAGCTGCGTAGTCCGTTAAGCGTTTATTAGCATCTGGGTTGAGTTTGGCATACGCCGTGTCGTCATCATAATCAAACATTGAAGCCGATAAGTTTGCACGCCATTGCTCATTAAATTTATATGAATAGCCAATATTGATGCTATTCAACTTATTCATAACCAAATCTGTTTTATCTTCGTTTAAAGAGAAATCACCCGCGGCATTTAAACTTGTTGAATTTGCCAACCCACTTTGGGTGGTATACGGCATAAATTTTTGATCACCGACAATATATTGATAATTTGCTTGTACCGATTGTTGTGGCGTGAGTTGATATTTTAAACCGCCGCCAGCACCCCAACTTACTTTTTTCACCGTGGCAGTTGCGACATCTGTAGACTTTTCATTAATAAAGCCTTGAGCAAGAGCTGTTAAAGGCCCTTGTTTAAAGGTATAGCGACCCGTTAAAGTTGGAAATGCCGATACTCTCGAACCTGTATATTCCAAAGCTACTTTTAAATCATTATTGGCATCAATTTTCCAGTCATAACGAATTTGAGGAGTACGTGTATAAGAAGTCCCCACAAATTGGGTGTAATCGACAGCTTCTGTACGGGTTTCCATGTTAGACATGAGTGACCATGTTTGACCAAAAGTCCAGTCTTTATAGGTAAAAAATGCATGACGGATACGGAATTTACCATCCCCCGTTCCCATGTTAGAGCTATCAAAGAAATCGGCTTCGATATTCCCTGTAACCGCTTTATTTGGGCTATTAAAATAAACACCTAATCGGCTTGCATTAATCATGGCATCAGAGCGTGCATGGTTTGAACGTTTTTCACTTTCAAAAGGTGTTCGGTACAGGCTGCTGGTCGTTCTACCACCCGAGTCTGGTGATGATTGAAAATCGACCGCTGCATCAATACGGGCAATACCGTAAACCTTAACATTATCTGTCCAAGTGACCCATGAAGGAGCAACAGGCTTTTCTGTTACTGTTGCTTTAGTTTTTTCAATGTTCTCTTCAATCTTAACCTGTTTGACCTGTAAATTATTTTGAGTTTGTTTCTGAGCAGCAAGTTCTGTTTTTAATTTTTGCAGCTCGGTTTCTAGCAAATTAATTCTTTGTTCTGTCGTATCTGAAGAATTTGCAAAAATAGTCCCTGAAGCCGCAGCACAAGCTGCAGCTAAAATTAATTTTTTCATCTTTTAATCCTTAAAGAAGCGTTTTTCCGTGTGTATTTAGGCTACACGTGCATCGATTAGTTCACAGTCAGTGACTGCCTGTAACTCATCAAAAGTTAAGCCGTCTACCATTTCCTTGACGTAAGCTTTTTGGTCTTTGAGTTCAATAATGCATAAATCGGTATAAATACGGTTTACACACTGCTCACCCGTTATTGGATAGCTCAGTTCTTTTACAATTTTGGGCTCACCTTTTTTAGTGACATGCTCCATATAGACATAAATCGTTTTTGCACCGACTGCCAAATCCATAGCACCGCCAACTGCCGGCACATCATCTGCCTTACCGGTATGCCAGTTTGCCAAGTCTCCATTTACCGCAACTTGGAATGCACCAATCACACAAATGTCCAGATGACCGCCACGCATAATGTCAAATGAGTCGCCATGATGCATAAAGCATCCACCGTCTAACAAAGTAACAAGCTCTTTTCCGGCATTAACCAAATCTTGATCTTCCTCACCCGGTTGTGGTGGTGGACCAAAAGCCAAAACCCCATTTTCCGAATGTAAAAAGATTTCTTTGTCTTTTGGCAAAAATTTAGCAACGTTGGTGGGTAAGCCAATCCCTAAATTGACATAAGAACCTTCCGGAATGTCATTGGCAATGAGTTTGGCAATATCTTCACGAGAACGCTTTTGAACTGACATTAGATATCTCCTACTTTTACAACGTGCTGAACAAAAATTCCCGGTGTAATAATGCACTCAGGGTCAAGCGTTCCTAGCTCTACGGTGTCATTCACTTGAACAATCGTGGTCTTGGCGGCTTTTGCCATAATTGGCCCAAAATTGCGGGCCGCTTTGCGGTAAGTTAAATTGCCCCAGCGGTCAGCTTTATCGGCATAAATCAGTGCAAAATCAGCTTCAAGTGGGTATTCAAGCACATAGTTTTTACCGTTAATGGTTCGGGTCTCTTTACCCTCGGCAACTTTAGTGCCATAACCAGTCGGAGTAAAAATAGCCCCGAGACCAGCACCTGCGGCCTGAATACGACAAGCCAAATTACCTTGTGGAACCAGTTCTAACTCAATTTTTCCCGCTCTATATAAGTCTTGAAAAACGGTTGATCCAGCAGATTTCGGAAAAGAACAAATCATTTTTTTAACACAACCGGCAATAATCAGATTTGTTAAACCACGATCACCAGAAGCTGCATTGTTATTTACAATGGTGAGTTCTTTTTTTCCTAAATCAATTAAGGCTTCAATTAATTCAGCAGGTTGCCCCGTCACACCAAACCCGCCTGTCATGATGGTTGCCCCATCAGGAATAGCTTTTAAAATCGGTTCAATGTCACTGGTGATTTTATTTATCATCTCACTTGTCCCTTTTCATCCTTAATTTAAGGTGACAGATTGATCTGTCACTCTGCCTTTTGCGGGTTAAATAGTCGGTCTTTAATAAATAACAATGGAATTACCCCGCAGATAAAATAAGCCGCAGCCATCACCAAGAGCCCTAAACCAATAGAACCGTTTTGCGATAGAAAACCAATTGTTAATGGAGAGAAAATAGAAAGTACTTTGCCGATGTTATAAGCACCACCCACTGCCGAACCTCGAATAGACGTCGGAAAGCTTTCTGTCATATAGGTGGCATTAATTGCGTAAGGCATACCGTAAAGGAAACCGAAGAACAGCATCATCCATAAAATATTGGTTGGTGTATTTAAGTAAACAATCACTGGAATAAATAAGGCTGTACCAATGGTTCCGAAAGCAAATACAGCGCGGCGTCCTAATTTATCGGCAACGATCCCTGCGATCACTTTTGCAAACATCATAATTAGAAATGTACCGACCATATACATGGCCATTTCTTTAAACTTGATGCCAAGGTCAGACTCTAAATAAGCAGGTAACCAGTTACTTACCCCGTAATAACCAAACTGCAATGCCCCAGTACTAATAATCCAAAGAATAAACATGGTTCCATGTTTTTTATCTCTTAAAATCTCAAGATATGGATTTTGACGTTTTTTAGGTTGGTTACTTTGAGCGACTTCTAGCGCTTTTAGTTGACGCGCTTTTTTCCAAGACTCAGGTTCAGGTACGCAAAAGTGCATCAAAACTGACAAAACCACAGGCGTAATTGCAATCCAGTATAGAAAACGCCAGCCATGTTCAGGAATAATATGACCTGCTAGTAATGTCGCTAATAAAGAACCTAGGGTATAACCTGTCATCAGCGTTGCTAAAACGGTAGAACGGTGTTTCGTTGGCACCATTTCAGACATTAAGATATTACAGGCAATATAAAGTGCACCTAAGCCCATGGCGCCTATTGTTCTTAAAACTGCAAATTGCATATAAGAATGTGTAAAGCCGAGTGCGCAGGTTAATATCGAAGAAAAAGCAATAAAGAAAACAATAATGCGAACCCGACCAAAACGGTCGCAAGCCCAACCACCAATAAGACCACCCACGGCCGAACCAAATAGTGTCAAGCTTCCTAATGTTCCGGCTTGCACACCAGTTAAATGAAACTCTGCTTTAAGACTAGTGAGGCTTAATGCCAAAAAACCTAAGTCGGCCCCGTCACATAAAAGTGTAAAAAAAGCGAATATAAAAGCTGTAATCCAAATCTTTTTTGGTGTTTGAATAGCTTCAGTGCTACTCATATTCTCTGTAACAGTCTTTGTTGTCATGTCCATATCCTCAGAAGGAACATGAGGCATCCCATGCCTCATGGCATTTGATTTTTTATTAGGCTGTAGCTTCCCTAATCATGTTTTTGGCAATAATAAGTTGTTGAACTTGCGTGGTTCCTTCATATAAACGGAACAAACGCACATCTCGATAAAAACGCTCAATCGCATATTCACTGATATAGCCCGCACCACCATGAATCTGTACACAGCGGTCAGCAACACGTCCGCACATTTCAGTCGCAAACATTTTTGCGCAAGATGCTTCTGTGCTAATGTTTTCGCCATTGTCACGGCGGCGAGCTGCATCTAGGACCATACATTTAGCTGCATAAATCTCGGCTTTTGAGTCGGCAAGCATGGCTTGAATAAGCTGGAAGTTTGCAATAGGTTGACCAAACTGCTTACGCTCAATCGCATAGTGCAATGCGTCGTTTAACATGCGTTCGGCAACACCCACGCTATAGGCACCAATATGCAAACGCCCTTTATCAAGCACTTTCATGGCCGTTTTAAAACCGACACCCTCTACGCCACCAATCAATGCAGAAGCAGGTACACGGCAATTTTCAAAAATCACATCACAGGTGTGTGAGCCCTTTTGCCCCATTTTTTGGTCAATTTTGCCTAATGTAATGCCCGGTGTATTGGCCTCGACTAAAAAAGCTGAAATGCCACCCGACCCTTTAATTTCAGGATTCGTCCGAGCCATTACGGTAAAAGTTGCAGCATGGGGTGCATTGGTAATAAAACGTTTGGTGCCGTTTAACACATAAAAGTCACCATCTTTTACGGCACTGGTTTTTAAAGAGGCAGCATCAGAACCAGATTCAGGCTCGGTTAAACAAAATGAACCAATAATTTCGCCACTTGCGTAACGTGGTAAATATTTCTGCTTTTGCTCTTCTGTACCATCAATCAAAATTGCACTTGAGCCAATACCGTTATTAGTACCAATTAAAGAACGGAAAGCTGGTGAAGTTTGTCCAAGTTCAAATGCAACTCTGACTTCCTCTTCCATAGTGATGCCTAGGCCACCATATTCTTCGGGAATTGTGAGGCCGAATAAACCCAGCTCACGCATTTGCTGCACAATGTCATCTGGAATTTTGTCTTTCTCTACCACTTCGTTTTCACGAGGGATCAACTCATTTTTTACAAAATCTCGAATTGTTGAAAGTAACTGCTCCAACATCCCTTCATCACGGATCATCTGTGATCTCCCTTTTTATGTATTTCCATCGTACCCATCAGCCATCTCCAGCTAATCTGGATACCATGTTTTAAATCTTGTTTACTGCGGATGTGTTTCATAGTACGAGAACAAAAATACAAATTTCAAGCTTTTTTGAAAATTAATTTCGTTTAACGAAATTTAAAATTGGAGCAATACGTAATATCAATAACTTAACTATTTTAAAAGATAATAACTACGCTCTTAAAAGAAATAAGACTTGAAATAAATTCCAAAATAAGCATCATAAAAGGAATATAGTTTTGATATGCGAAACAAGGAATTCAAAAATGAGTGTGTCAACAGGGAATAATTTCGTAGAAGTCGACTTTTCTATTCAAAAAATAGCGGTTGTTAAAATTAACCGCCCAGAAGCAAAAAATGCTTTAAACGGTGAAGTTCGCAAACAACTCGCTCAAGCTTTTACCGAGTTAAGTTTTAACGATGAGATCAATGCGGTTGTGCTCACGGGCGGTGAAGAAGTCTTTGCTGCAGGTGCAGATCTAAAAGAAATGGCAACCGCAACTTCCACAGAAATGTTATTGCGTCATACAGAACGTTATTGGAATGCGATTGCCCAGTGCCCTAAACCCGTGATTGCTGCCGTAAATGGTTATGCATTAGGGGGTGGCTGCGAACTTGCAATGCACGCTGACATTATTATTGCAGGTAAAGGTGCAACCTTTGGCCAGCCGGAAATTAAAGTTGGTTTAATGCCTGGTGCTGGCGGTACACAACGTTTATTCCGTGCTGTGGGTAAATTCCATGCCATGCGCATGATTATGACAGGCGCCATGGTCAAAGCCGAAGAAGCTTATTTGATTGGTCTTGTTTCACAAGTCACAGAAGATGACCAAACTATTCCAACTGCAATTCAAATGGCACAAAGCCTCGCAAAAATGCCGCCCATTGCCCTGCAACAAATTAAAGAAGTTGCGTTGATGAGCGAGGATGTTCCATTAAATGCAGGCTTAACGCTAGAACGAAAAGCATTCCAGTTGTTGTTTTCTACGGAAGATAAAAATGAAGGCGTTCAAGCTTTTATCGAAAAGCGTAAGCCGTCGTATCAAGGTAAATAATTTAAAACCATAATAACAAAGGAATGAAAATGGCCAGGAAAGTATTAATTAGTGCAGGTGGTTCAGGGATTGGACGATGCATTGCCGAGGTATTTTTAAACAATCAGGATGAAGTTTTTGTTTGTGATATTAATGCTAAAAGCCTAGAACAATTTCAACAAGATTATCCAAAGCTACATATATATACCTGTGATTTGGCTGATCATGAGCAAATTAAACTGATGTTTAGTCAAGCCATTCAGAAACTTGGCGGTATTGATATTTTAGTCAATAACACAGGCATCTCCGGCCCAACCGTTGCAGCAGATGAGCTAAGTTTTGAAGATTGGAACACGGTGATTAATTTAAACCTGAATAGCACTTTTTTAATTACCCAGTTAGCCATTCCCTATTTAAAGCAAGCACAGGCAGGCGTGATTATAAATATGTCATCTATTGCCGGACGCTTAGGCTATCCATATCGATTGGCCTATTCCACTTCAAAATGGGGACTGATTGGTTTTACCAAAACGCTTTCTATGGAACTCGGTGCAGATAATATTCGAGTTAACGCTATTCTTCCGGGTGCAGTCGATGGTGATCGGGTTCAACGCGTATTACAGGCCCGTGCCGATGTAGCGCAGACCTCACTTGAAGAAGTGACTCAAAATGCACTGAAAAATCAGTCGCTCAAATATTTTGTCAATCCAAAGCATATTGCAGATTTATGCCTATTTTTAGCGTCAGACAGTGGTCGCTCAATTTCAGGACAAATCTTACCAATTGATGGTGATAAACAATGCTTAAGCTAAATCACCCAACCCTATTTTTCCGTTTAATTTCAAATATAGATCAATAATCAGGATGATCGACATGACTTATGATATTAAAAGCATGGCTGTGATTGGTGTAGGTGTGATGGGCAGTGGTATTGCTCAAATTGCTGCACAGTCAGGTCATACCACTTATTTATATGATGCCAAAGCAGGTGCAGCAGAACAGGCTAAAGAAAAACTGGCTGCTACATTTCAAAAGTTAGTCGACAAAAATAAAATTACATCTGAGCAAGCAGCAGCGGCAAATAACCATTTAATTGTTGCTCATCAAATTGAAGATTTAAAAAATTGCGACCTCATTGTAGAAGCAATTGTTGAACGTCTTGATATCAAACAAAGCTTGATGCAGCAGCTTGAAGATATTGTTTCGGATAATACTATTTTAGCCTCAAACACCTCTTCTCTTTCTATTACAGCCATTGCTGCAAATTGCAAAAAGCCTGAGCGTGTTGTGGGTTATCACTTTTTTAACCCCGTTCCACTCATGAAAGTGGTCGAAGTCATTCGTGGTTTAAAAACAGACCCACTTATTATTGATGCTTTAAACGATCTGTCTCGTGCATTTGGTCATCGCCCTGTTGTAGCGAAGGACACCCCTGGATTTATTATTAATCACGCGGGCCGAGCTTATGGCACCGAAGCGCTCAAAATTTTAAATGAGAATGTCTGTGATATCAGTGAAATTGACCGAATTTTACGTGACGGCGTTGGTTTTAGAATGGGGCCATTTGAATTAATGGATTTAACTGGCCTTGACGTCTCGCATCCAGTTATGGAGTCGATTTATCATCAGTACTATGAAGAAGCCCGCTACAAACCAAACCCGCTCACCAAACAAATGCTAGATGCCAAACAACTTGGACGTAAAGTTAATCAAGGTTTTTATAACTATGAAACCGGTTCAAAAACAGGTGAACAACCTGCGAAGTTTGTAGAGCGTTTAGCACAATATTCAAAAGTTTGGATCGCTGCCGATTTCTTAGACGATAAAAAACAGCTCGAAGATTATTTAACTCAGCAAAATATTACCTTAGACACCAATTCGGAACCACAAACAGGTAGCTTATGTTTGCTCGCTTGTTACGGTGAAGACACAACCCAAGCGGCGACCCGACTAGGGATTAACCCAGAACAAGCCGTTGCTATAGACATGCTTTATGGTATTGCAAAGCATCGAACCTTAATGCCTTCACTCATTACCAAACCTGAATACCGACAAGCCGCTCACTCTATTTTCAATCTAGATGGAAATATGGTCAGCATGATTAATGAAAGTATTGGCTTTGTTGCGCAGCGCGTTTTAGCAATGGTCATTAATTTAGGTTGCGATATTGCCCAGCAAAATATTGCAACGGTAGATGACATTAATGCTGCAGTACGTCTTGGCTTAGGCTATCCATTTGGACCAATTGAATGGGGCGATCAAGTCGGTAGCGAAAAAATCTTACTCATTCTGAACCGTATAACAGCACTTACGCATGACCCACGTTACCGCCCTAGCCCGTGGTTACAGCGTCGTGTCGCACTTCATTTACCTCTTACTTTTACTCACGAGTCTTGAAAAGGAATTTCTCAATGTTAAATGCATATATCTATGATGGTTTACGTAGTCCATTTGGTCGTCATGCAGGTGAACTTGCCTCAATTCGCCCTGATGATTTAGCCGCAACTGTCATTCAAAAACTACTAGAAAAAACTGGTGTGCCGGGTGCGGATATTGAAGATGTGATCTTAGGCGACACCAACCAAGCGGGTGAAGATAGTCGTAATGTGGCACGAAATGCATTATTACTTGCAGGTCTACCTGTTACTGTACCGGGCCAGACAGTAAACCGTCTATGTGCGAGTGGTTTAGGCGCTGTGATTGACTCAGCACGTGCCATTACTTGTGGTGAAGGCGAACTGTATATTGCAGGTGGTGTAGAAAGTATGTCACGTGCTCCCTTCGTGATGGGTAAAGCGGAAAGTGCTTATAGCCGTGATGCAAAAATTTATGACACCACCATTGGATCTCGTTTTCCAAATAAAAAAATTATTGCTCAGTACGGCGGTCATTCAATGCCTGAAACGGGCGATAACGTTGCAGCCGAGTTTGGGATTAGCCGTGAACAAGCCGACTTATTTGCAGCCCAATCACAAGCCAAATATCAAAAAGCCAAAGAAGAAGGTTTCTTTGTCGATGAAATTACACCAATTGAGGTTTTCCAAGGCAAAAAATTGCCCCCTAAACTCGTTTCAGAAGATGAACACCCCCGCCCAAGCTCAACTGTTGAAGCACTCACAAAGTTAAAACCACTGTTTGAAGGTGGCGTGGTTACAGCTGGTAATGCCTCAGGTATTAATGATGGTGCAGCAGCACTTTTGATTGGTTCAGAAGCTGCAGGTCAAAAATATGGCCTAAAACCAATGGCAAAAATCTTGTCAGCAGCAGCTGCGGGTATTGAGCCACGCATTATGGGTGCAGGTCCGATCAAAGCCATTAAAAAAGCGGTTGCACGTGCTGGCCTTACTTTAGATGACATGGATATTATCGAAATTAATGAAGCCTTTGCTTCACAGGTTTTATCTTGTTTAAAAGGTTTAAATGTTGATTTTAATGATCCACGTGTGAACCCGAACGGTGGTGCGATTGCTGTTGGTCATCCACTTGGTGCTTCAGGCGCTCGTCTTGCGTTAACAGTAGCGCGCGAGTTAATTCGCCGTAAGAAGAAATATGCCGTGGTGAGCCTATGTATTGGTGTAGGTCAAGGTCTTGCGATGGTGATTGAAAACGTTTCATAACCATTGAACCGGATATCCATTCATCACAACAGCGCAGTGATGAATGGATTTATTTTGCAGAGCGAAATATAATAGCAAAACTATTGCTTTAATTATATTTGAGGATCGAATGTCTCAAAACACGGAAACTGAAAAACCAATAAATTTTGATGAGATACGTTTAGATCCTATTTCGCATATACATCGGGAAAACAACCCGCAATTTATTGCTTCTTTAGCACGTGGTTTAGAACTTTTAAGATGCTTTTCTGCAAATAATCAGGTGCTTGGCAACCAAGAATTAGCAAAAATGACAGGTTTACCTAAACCGACCATTGCACGTATTACCAATACCCTTGTGTCATTAGGTTATTTAAAACAATTGCCTAACTCGACCAAATATACATTAGATATTGGCGTTTTATCTTTAGGATATGCAGCATTATCTAACATCTCGATTCGTAATATTGCTCATCAATATATGGAAGAGATGAGCCAGTATGTTCAAGCGCCTGTAGCGATGGCAACGCGTGACCGTTTGAATATGGTGTATATCGATGTTGTGCAAATTGAAACTGCATTAAATATGCGCCGTCCAATTGGTTCGACTTTACCACTGCATAGCAGTTCTATGGGACGAGCATGTTTGGCTGCGACTCCTGAACGTGAGCGCAACTTTCTACTTGATGCGTTGAAACAAAAGAATCCAGAAAACTGGCCAGCCATAAAACGTTCTTTAGAACGAGCTTTCCGTTATTACCAAGATTATGGATATTGTTTGTCTTTAGGCGAGTGGCATAAAGAAGTGAACTCGGTGGCTGTACCTTTGGTTAGTTCTAAACACGGTCTTTATGTTTTTAACTGTGGTGCGCCAAGTTTTCATTTAAATCCGGAAAAACTTGAAGGTGAAATTGGGCCACGTTTAATTCATATGGTGCACAATATTCAAGATGCTTTGAATGAAACACATTAATGATGTATAAATTTATTTTATCGTCTTTATTGTATAAACTTCTATAGTTTACTTTCCATTAGCTATCTAAAGTTATAGTTATATGATGAAGCATAACCCAACTCAATTTATTAATTTTAGTTGGGTTTTTTATAAAACCAAATAAAACTACGCTCTTTCCAAAAGTAAAGCAGATTGAGTAATTATAAGAATTAATAAAATCTTATTTAAACGATTTACCCCCTATAGAAAAATTTTTTAAGTTTTTTTCAAAAATACAACAGCACAAAATACTACTTAATTGTTTAATTTTATTAATAACACCTATAAAGAAAATTAATATATTAGAACTTTTATTATTAAAAACAATCTACCCACAAGGTATAATTAATAAAATTTAAAAAAATCACACAATGAAAAATATATTTAAATTCAACTTAATATTTAATATAAATTAAAAAATAAATTCAATATTTTAATTTTATATAAAATATAAATATTTTATATAAAAAACTTGAAAAATTAAAAAAAACTCAGTATTTTCAGTAATCAAAAATTAACCTATATCATTACTAAAAAATTCATTCCCCAAGGAGGCAGAATAAATCCTTTTATATTACAAAGCGAAACTTTTAATAATCATTTCTTCATGTATTGGTTTAAAACATGGGGATTCTTAACAAATAAAGCTACTACATTGAGTATCTATAATGGTTAAACTTTATCAGGAAAAAATTAATAATACAGAACCTACATTTCTTCCTATTCCGAATACTATATTAAAAGATATACATCTTAAGGATCGTCAATGGTTCACTAAGTTAGTTCATCTTGAGGAAGTTTATCCATATCTAGAAATTATTTGGAAAAATCTAGATTTTTTATTTTCAAAAGAGATTAGAACTACGCATAACAATCTATTATGTGCTATTTCTGAAAATCAGTTTACTAATGATAAAGATTTACTAAGAAAACCAAGTGAATATATAAATTTATTAAAAAATAAAGCTTATTATCAATTTTTTTATACTCAATTTAGCCCTTTATTTAAGACAATTGGTAGTTGGCTTACAGGTATCTCCTCCATCAATTATGCATGGAAAGAAGAAGGTGGAGTATTGCTTAAAATTCATGCAGATATGGTTGGGAGTGGAAATATTTCTCATGGTTTGTCTCATCAATTTGAGTTAGATGCCAGTACGGTAGACTTAATTTTCCCTGATGTATTTAATAATACTTTTACACAAAATCTTAACATTCAGGAGTATGCATTTAATCTACCAGTATTCCTACTCAGTATTGCTCAATTTCCTGAAAAATTATATCCAGAGTCTTTAGGCGTTAATTTAGCAATGGCCCAATATTTAGATAAATTAAGCTTAATTAACCAATATGAAAAAAGTATTTTTAGCAATTTAAAACATAGAAATTTTACTAAAATTTCCATTTTAGCAATTAATCAATATATTAAATATAATAACACATTAGACAAGATTAATAATGGCTACAATACAACCATTAATATTATTAGAAAATTTGAAGATTCTCTATTTTCAGATTTAGTAGATTCTAAAAAATTTAGCAATAATACAGCCATGTTATCTTTAATACAGAAGCTAGGAAAATATGGTCATGGATACCATAAGCGTGGCAAGATATCTGATAAACCAATTGACGATTGGCTTATTTCAGATAACTTTTCTCCAAACCATCTTCTTAATGCTTTAGCTTCTTCCAGATATATATCACCTGGACAACCTGATAAAAGTACTTTTGTAAAACTTATCAAAAATCCTAAAGGTGCAATGTTTGGTGTATTTTCAGAACAAGATATTGAGATAGTAGAAACATGGATTAAAGATTTAGCTAATCAAGATATTACACAAACTAATTTTCTTGTTAGTAATAGTAATAACAAGATTAATTCGGTACCTATTAAAGATTTGGATGAAAAAATAATAGCTCAAGCTAATCTTAAAGCTTTAGATAAATACAGTAATTTTACTCTCCAAGAATTGTATCCACTATTTTTACATGCTGGATGTTATCCCGATATATTACCTACAGCAAAAAATTTTGCTCAAAATTGGCTTGCAGCACATAAACAAGCTTTAAAACAAGAGGGACTACCATTTTATCCATATAGTCATGAACGATTAGATAAATGGCTAGATGTTCAACATCTACATCAAGTGAATAGTTATATTCCCTTAGAAGGAATACCAAAAGAAAGCCGAGAGGATATTATTAATGATGCTATAGCCTTAGCACCATTAACCCTAATTGATGGGGCATGGCTGCGTAATGCCTCAACTCCTGCAAGGGTCAGTACGTATATTGGAGGATTACAATATCGGACACTTCTTGATGAACTCGGAGGTGGAGATATAAATCTCCACCATGGAAATATCTATAAACAACTATTAGAAAGTATGGGAATAGATATTGGGAAATTTACTGATAAAAAATTTGCCACTTCTATCTTATTTGATGAAGACGATTTCAAAGTTCCAACTTTCTGGCTAGCCATATCTTTATTTCCACATTCCTTTTTACCTGAGACTCTTGGATTGAATCTGGCAATGGAGCTTTCTGGTGTAGGTGGAGAATATCGTCGATCTGGAGACATTTTAAGTTATTACGGTTTTAGCTCACTTTTCACCAGTCTTCACAATACTATCGATAATGTAGTCACAGGACATTCAGCTTGGGCTATAGATGCTATTAAGCATCACCTCGACAATATTTTTCAACAAGGTGGTGAACAAGCGAGAGAACAACACTGGGAACGTATATGGACAGGTTATCGTTCGCTTAACCATCCACCGAAAGAAAATTGGTTCCGAAGCGGTATGAACCATCTTCTACATCGTACTTTCAAAAAAGCATTTAATGGAAAAGCACTTAATGAAAAGGTTAAGTAATGAATTATAATTTTTTATCTTTTGTTCTCACAGCATTAGTAATTAATTTAGCGCCCGGCCCTGCTATGTTTTATGTAATGAATCAATCATTAAAATATGGAGTAAAAGCTGGGTTAAAAGCAGCGGCAGGAGTTGAATTTGGCGTATTCTTCTATGTTTTGTTATCAGCATTTGGATTAATGTTTATCTTTCAACAAATTCCGTGGCTATACAAAATTATTCAATTCATTGGCGCTTTATATCTACTGTACTTAGCTTATATATCTTGGCCCAAACGTAAATCAGTAGAAAGCTCCAATGTTCTTTCACAGAACTCTACGGAAGCAGACCGTTATTCATTTAGCAAAGGAATGTTGATTAATCTATCTAATCCCAAGATTGGTCTATTCTTTGTGAGTTTATTACCACAATTTATACCTGCA
Source organism: Acinetobacter sp. FDAARGOS_558 (assembly GCF_003937785.1). Lineage (NCBI taxonomy): Bacteria > Pseudomonadati > Pseudomonadota > Gammaproteobacteria > Moraxellales > Moraxellaceae > Acinetobacter > Acinetobacter sp. FDAARGOS_558. The sequence continues at coordinate 3,931,384 of NZ_RKJH01000001.1, read as the reverse complement.
AGTTCTCAACCTGCTTGGCTATATTTTCTCTTATATGGACTAATTTTCAACTTCGGAGGTATCTGTGTAAATATGACCGTTGGTGTGATGGCTCGCAAATTAAAATCGATTATACAAAGAGCATCTTGGTTTGATTATATTCCGCCCCTTCTATTCTTATCTATTGGCATTTTAACTATCACACGGGAAGGATTATGAGTTACATTCTAGGCATTTCCGCTTTTTATCATGATAGCGCTATTACCTTACTTAAAAATGGCGAGATTATATGTGCATTACAAGAAGAACGTTTTTCTCGCATTAAGCAAGACAATCGCTTTCCCCGTCAAGCATTACTTGCTTGTTTTAAGCAAGCTGGAATTACTCTTAAAGATATTTCTTATATTGCCTATTATGAAGATCCAGAAATTAAATTTGAACGTATATACACGACTTATAAAAAGAACTTTCCAAAAGGTGCATTAAATTTTGCAAAACAATATAAGCGTTTTGTTGCAAGAAAAAATATTATTTCTCTTATAAAAAAAGAACTTACAGACATTTTTCAAGAACAAGTTTTACCTCCGTTCTATATATGTCAACACCATCAGAGTCATGCTGCATCGGCATTTTATCCCTCCCCTTATACTAATGCTGCTGTGCTGTGTGTCGATGGGGTTGGAGAATGGTCAACAACTACAGCTTGGCATGGTTGTGGTACAGAGTTACGCTCTTTATTTGATATTCGTTTCCCACATTCTTTAGGACTACTATATTCTGCGTTTACCTATTACTGCGGTTTCAAAGTAGATTCAGGTGAATATAAATTGATGGGACTCGCCCCTTATGGCACCCCACGCTATGTCGATATTATTTTAAAAAATCTAATAACAATCAATCAGGATGGCAGTTTTTACCTAAATCGTGATTATTTTGACTATGAAGTCGGGAATCGGATGATCACCGATAAATTCGAAGTATTGTTTGGAGGAGCTGCCCGAGAGCCTGAAAGTATTATTACAAATAAGGAGATGGATCTCGCTGCGTCAATACAAGTTGTTACTGAAGAAATTATGTTGATGCTGGCAAAGAAAATTAAGTCTCTTACTCAAGCTGAAAATCTTTGTCTGGCTGGCGGTGTTGCGCTTAACTGTGTAGCGAATGGCAAGTTGCTACGTTCTGGTTTATTTAAGAATATTTTTGTTCAACCTGCATCTGGAGACTCGGGTGGATCACTTGGAGCAGCATATCTATGCTACTACAAGCAAATGCAAGGAACTAGGAAAGTTGATGAGTTCAGTGACCAAATGCAGGGCGCCTATCTTGGTAATGCATATAAAAATTCTGAGATTCAAGAAGCCCTAAATCAATGGGGCGCCAACTATCAATATCTTGAAGAGAATACATTACTACAAAAAACAGCAGAACTATTGGCAAATAATAAAGTAATTGGTTGGTTTCAAGGGAGAATGGAGTTTGGTCCTCGTGCATTAGGAGGACGTTCAATATTAGGAAATCCTCAATCTGAAACAATGCAAAGTGTTATGAACTTAAAGATTAAGAATCGTGAATCATTCCGTCCATTTGCTCCTGCTGTACTAGCAGAGGATGCAGCCCAATGGTTTGATCTCAATAGTTCTTCACCTTATATGCTAATAGTTGCTCCAATACATGCTAATAGGCGTAAGACAGTTAACAATGAACATAATTACTCAGGTATAGAAAAATTAAAACTCACCCGTTCTGAGATCCCTGCTGTAACTCATGTTGATTTTTCAGCAAGAATTCAAACAGTAGATGGAAAACATAATATGCGCTTTAAAAAATTGATAAGTAAGTTTTCTACGATTACAGGTTGCCCAATATTAATCAATACTTCTTTTAATGTCCGAGGGGAGCCTATTGTCGAAAGCCCAACGGATGCATATCGTTGCTTTATGAGAACAGAAATGGATGGCTTGGTTATTGGCAACTTTCTTTTAATAAAATCTGAACAACCTGAATGGCAAGAAAAAACCGATTGGAGAAAAGAATATGCGCTTGACTAATAAACCTATACTTGACCACAAGCAAGCCATTCAAGAAGTCTATCGTTGGACTCCACAAATTCGTGATTATGATAATTTTATGCATGTAGGAGCCAGATGGGTACCTTATACAATGTATTTCCATGAAAAAAATTTTCGTTCTGAGACAGTTAATACTGATTCATTAGGATTTCGCTATAGCCTTCTAAATGGAAAGCGTTTTTCTGTTGGTGAGCGTCCCTCAAATGGCCGAGTAAATTTATTAGTCGGTGGGTCTACCGCTTTAGGAGTTGGCGCTACTTGTGATGAAAATACCGTTGCCTCACGTTTAAGTGAAATTACTGGCGAACGATGGTTAACTTTTGCAGGACGCGGCTACAATGCAACCCAAGAACTACTCTTATACTTAATGAATCAAGAGCGAGTTGGAGAGATTGGTCATGTCGTAGTCTTCAGTGGCATGAATACACTAGCTCTAGAAGGTATCCCAGATGAATTTGCAAGTGAATACGGACGTTATTATTATTCTTTTGAATTCCAACATTATATGAACAAATTTAATGAGGATATGAAACGTAAAAAAGATTCTTTTGATACAGCAAATAGAGATTCATTTTTTCAACGTTTCAAAAAAGTATTTTCAAGAAATAATCCAGCGGATGAGATTATCACAGACGCAGGCATTTCCTTAGATGAAAGATTAATCCGCGCGGCAGATGCAATAACAGTTGCCCTACAACAATGGAAACTATTATTAGCTGCTCATGGAGCATCTCTAACATTTATTCTCCAGCCCTTATCACATTGGTGTAGAGAGTTTCTTACCCAAGAAGAAGATGCTGTATTCCATGCTATAGAAAGTTGTCCAAATAATTTCTATCGATTATTCAGTGGAGTATTAGGGAAAGAAGTTCATATCCCATTCTTTAATCATATCCAAAATAGAGCTAATGGCATCCCTTGTTTTGACATGAATGAACTTTTAAAAGATTCTCCAGCATTTAAAGACACAATTTTTGTTGACCGAGTACATTTTAATGACCTCGGTAATGACCAATTAGCACAAATTATTTCAACAAAAATATATAAATGACTTACAAAGGAGATAAAGATGAGAATCATCAAAAATATTTTGAGTCTATTTAAACGCAAGAAAAAGAAAAAAGGAGGTTCTATCTATCCATTACGTTAAAATAAATTCTATAAAATGAAAAAATTCTTTAATAGAATTCGTAAAATAATGCCCATTTAATTTATAAGATGGGCATTTTAACAACCATATGTAAAATAAATAAAAATCCTATAAAAGCCCTAATAACCGACCACGAATAATATCTTCTGCCTCTTTGACAATCCGGCTAACCAGTTCATCGCATGTCGGAATATCATGGATTAAGCTTGCGACTAAACCGCATGACCATGCACCTGCATTAACATCACCATTAATCATGACTTTTGGATAAACCCCTGCAACTTCTTCAATAATATCTTCAAATTTAATGTTATCGCCGAGTGCTTTTTCTTTTGCCACGATTTTTTCTACGGCCGCATTATTCATGACACGTTCAGTATTTCGCAAAGCACGCATAATTAAACGCGTATCTCGTTCGGTTGCATTTAAAATCGCCTGTTTCACATTTTCATGTACGGGAGCTTCCTGAGTCGCAATAAAACGCGTGCCCATATTAATTCCATCAGCTCCCATCGCTAAAGCAGCCGCGAGTGAGCGCCCATCTGCCATACCACCTGAGGCAACAAACGGGATGTCTAATGCATCGGCTGCTAAGGGCAATAAAATCATATTTGGCACGTCATCTTCACCAGGATGCCCACCACACTCAAAACCATCTACAGAAACCGCATCACATCCAATTTGCTGAGCTTTTAAGCTATGTCGAACCGAAGTACATTTGTGAATTACTTTAATACCAGCAGCCTTTAAATATGGCATCACCTGTTCAGGATTACGCCCTGCTGTTTCTACAATCTTTACGCCACCTTTAATAATTGCCTCTACAAAACCCGGATAATCAGGAGTATTTACGGTAGGTAAAAAGGTTAAATTTACCCCAAAAGGTTTATCGGTCATTTCTCGGCAACGTGCAATTTCTTTTGCCAGATTTTCAGGTGTACGCTGAGTCAGGCCAGTGATAATACCTAACCCGCCCGCGTTCGAAACCGCAGCAGCAAGCTCTGCAAAACCAACATAATGCATACCGCCTTGAATAATTGGATGCTCAATTTCAAATAGTTCTGTAATTTTGGTCTTCATATTCTTTCCACTCACTGTTCTATAGCCAGCCTCTTATTTCCCTAGCAGGGCTAGATGCTTATTTACACATAAATCCTATCAGTATTTAAAGTAATTTAAGTTAAAAATTTCACAATACAAAATTTTATACCACAATATAAAACAAAATAATTGATAACGGAATTATTTTTCGATAGCATCAGTTTAAATTTTAGACGGAAAATTATTTAAAGGAATGAACGATGCAGCAGAACAACAAAACCCAAAGCGAGCTTAAAACAGGCACAATTCATAAGTATTTTGATAGAAATATACTAACGCTCACCATGAGTAATGCCACTAAAAAGAATGCAATTAATTATGAAATGTATGCAGCTTTAAGTCAGGCATTAGATCAAGCTGCAACCAATCAAGACATTCATGTGGTTGTGCTTACTGGTGAAGACTCCGCATTTACCAGCGGCAATGATGTAAACGCATTTGAAAAACGAGATACCACCACTTCAGAACCACCCGCTTCGATTGTTTTCTTAAAAAGCTTAGCAACTTTTCCAAAACCGATTATTGCTAAAGTAAATGGTGTGGCAATTGGCATTGGCAGCACTATGCTTCTACATTGCGACCTTGTGTATGCAAGCCAAAACTCTATTTTTCAGTTCCCCTTTGTGAATTTGGGGCTTGTACCTGAAGCGGGTTCAAGTTACATCTTGCCAAGATTATTGGGCTTTGCTCGAGCTTCGGAAATTATTTTACTCGGTGAAAAGTTTTCGGCGGAACAAGCAAAAAATTATGGTCTGGTAAATGAAATATTTGAAGCCAATGAGCTGGATCAAGTGGTTGAAGATGTGGCAATTAAACTTGCTCACAAACCAAGCCAAGCCTTACAGCTCAGTAAAAAGTTACTAAGAGATATGCCAATTGATGATCTACTCAATCGTATTGACCATGAGTCGACTATTTTCTCGCGTTGTTTACAAGGTTCCGAGTTTAAAGAAGCATTAAGTGCTTTCAAAGAAAAACGGAAACCGAACTTTCACAACCAAACAGCCTAAAGCTTACCCATTAAAAAGCCAGCCTTAAAAAAACAAAGCTGGCTCTTATAAATGAATCAAATAGGTTTAGCTAATCTCGGTACGAATATTATTCACCATATGTAAAAGACGTGGTGCAATATCTTCTTCGAGTTTTTCACGGTTCATAATAAAGCTTGGACCACCACAGTTAAATACCAGCAAACCATGTTGTTCATGAATGAGTGGAACCGCAACCGAGTTAACGTCTTTATGCCATTCGCCAATTGAAAAACAATAACCAAAATCTTGGTAGTCTTTAAACGCTTTGTCTAGATCACGGTTAATTTTGATCCAGTCTTCTTTATGCTTGTTACGAATGGCATTAAGTAAGAACTCTCTTTCATCTTCAGGCATTGCAGCTAAACATGCACGCCCCATTGAACTTAAATGAATCGGTAAATACGTTCCGACTTGACGGCGCATGGTCATATTGCCTTTGCCTTGCACCACGTCAAGATAAATCATATTCAGACGATCGCGTGTTGCCATGGCTACAGCAGCACCAGCATAGTCTGCCAAATTTTTCATATATGGATGAGCAATAGAGCGAATCGATACGTTAGACAGCATCGAATAACCAAACGCAAGAACTCCTACTGAAAGCTGAAATTTGCTTGAGTTAGGTACTTGTTTGATATAGCCCAAACGCGACAAGGTATGTGTGAGGCGAGTAATGGTTGGTTTTGGCAAACCTGTCATCTGCGCAAGCTCTTGATTGCCCAAATGCTGATGTTTAGGCGTAAAACAACGTAATAGCTCTAAACCACGTGCTAATGCAGTAATAAATTGGCGATCATTTTCATCCTGCATATCTTCAATCGGATGTAATAATTCATGCCTTAAAGGCGCTAATAATTTTTCTGTCTGTTCTGCATCAACTGCATCGTTCATTGTCATACCAATCCACATTTTGTTTCGCACTGCGAAAATTATAATCTATTTTTTCAATAAATAGCAAAAGAGCAAACATCCTAGTCTGCATTTTAAAGATAACTTCATTTAACTTATTAAAGCGAAAGTTTAAATATTTTATTTTCTGATTTTAAATATAATTGTAATCTTCCGCTTTTAAGCCACCTACCCAATTACGCCCTTTTCTTTAAGCTCTGCTAGTTTTTCTGAAGAAACTATTCGCCCCAAAACGGCCTGCGTATGTTCACCTAGCAGCGGAGGTGCTGTTTTGTACTCTACGGGTGTTCTCGAAAGTTTGATTGGTGACCCAATTACCTTCAGTTTCTCACGTTGAGGGTGATTCATCTCGACCAGCATTTCTCTGGCAATCACTTGTGGCTCTTCAAAAGCTTGTTCCAAGTTATTAATCACACCAACGGGAACTTTAGCAGCATAGATTGCATCTACCCATTCATCTGCTGTTTTTGTTAAAAAGTGAGTTTGTAAAATTCCGATAATTTCATCACGATGCTTAATGCGGTCTGCATTTCGGGCAAAACGCGGATCATTTGGTAAATCGGGTAAACCAATACTACGACAGAGTTGAATAAACTGAGTGTCATTTCCACATGCAATAATAAAATCACGGTCAGAAGCTTTGAACACTTGATAAGGGACAATATTGGCGTGTGCATTGCCATAACGTTTAGGGATATTACCCGATGAAAGATAGTTCATTCCCTGATTTGCCATTGTGGCAATTTGAACATCAAGCAAAGCCATATCAATGTATTGGCCTAAACCCGTCACATGACGGTTGAGTAAAGCAGCCTGTATGGCAATCGTAGAGTAAAGACCTGTGGTTAAATCGGAAAATGCGACCCCTACTTTTTGTGGTCCACCACCAGGCAAATCATCACGCTCACCTGTGACCGACATGAGCCCGCCCATACCCTGAATAATAAAGTCGTAACCGGGCTCCTCTGCTCTTGGACCAGTTTGACCAAAGCCTGTAATTGAGCAATACACCAGTTTAGGATTAATCGCAGATAAAGACTCGTAGTCTAAGCCGTATTTTTTTAAAGAACCCGCTTTGTAGTTTTCAATCACGACATCGGTGTCTTGAATGAGGGCTTTAATCAATTCTTGGCCTTCAGAACTGGCAATGTCGATGGCAACCGATAATTTATTACGGTTGGTAGACTGATAATATGCAGCTTCTTGAGTGTCTTGGCCAGAATCATCTTTCATCCAAGGTGGCCCCCAAGAACGGGTATCGTCACCGACTTTCGGTCTTTCAATCTTGATTACTTCTGCGCCTAAATCGGCAAGAATCTGTCCACACCAAGGTCCAGCCAATACCCGACTTAAGTCAAGCACCCGAATTCCATTTAAAGCACCCATCTTCATCCCACTATATTTTGTGACTCATTTCCTCTAGGAAAACTTATCCATTTAAAATTTCGCATAGCGATATATATTTTTAATATACACAGCTCATTTGAAAAATCAAACTTTAATTTTCCACTAAAAATAATGATTTTTTATAAGGAAATATAGCTCAAATAAATCAATAAATTAGCCAAACACAAATCAACAATAAAGTATCGCATTGCGAAATTAATTTTCAAAATATATTGTTTTGCGTTCATCCTTTGATTACTATCGCTTCAAATATTGGTGATTTTACGAACATCACATTGATGTTTTCTGCATGTAGTAAAAGGACGAGACTATGATTCGAGATCAGGAAACCTTAAATCAACTTGTTGATATGATTCGAAAATTTGTTGAAGGTGTATTAATTCCTCATGAGAATGAAGTCGCTGAAACGGATGAAATTCCTCAAGATATCGTTGAGCAAATGAAAGCTCTCGGTTTATTTGGTTTAACCATTCCTGAAGAATACGAAGGTCTTGGCCTAACGATGGAAGAAGAAGTCTATGTCGCTTTTGAATTAGGTCGTACCTCTCCTGCTTTTCGCTCTCTCATTGGAACCAATAATGGCATTGGCTCAAGTGGCCTGATTATTGATGGGACCGAAGCACAAAAATCATTTTTCTTACCGCGTTTAGCTCGTGGTGAAGTGATCAGTTCTTTTTGCTTAACCGAACCGGACGCAGGTTCTGATGCGGCATCTTTAAAAACCAGTGCAGTAAAAGATGGCAATTTTTATGTGTTAAACGGCACTAAACGCTTTATTACCAATGCACCTCACGCTGGCGTATTCACAGTCATGGCACGTACAAACTCTGATATTAAAGGCGCTGGTGGTATTTCTGCGTTTATTGTCGACAGCCAAACTCAGGGTATTTCTCTTGGCAAACGCGATAAAAAAATGGGGCAAAAAGGTGCCCATACCTGTGACGTTATTTTTGAAAATTGCCGCATCCCTGCTTCGGCACTCATTGGTGGTGTTGAAGGTGTTGGTTTTAAAACGGCCATGAAAGTGCTCGATAAAGGACGTTTGCATATTGCTGCTTTAAGTGTCGGCGCAGCAACCAGAATGCTAGATGATTCTTTAAATTACGCCATCGAACGCAAGCAATTTGGACAACCAATTGCCGAATTCCAACTCATTCAAGCCATGCTTGCTGACTCGAAAGCTGAAATTTATGCCGCCAAATGTATGGTCTTAGACGCTGCACGCCTACGCGATGCAGGGCAAAACGTTAGCACCGAAGCTTCTTGCGCAAAAATGTTTGCAACCGAAATGTGTGGCCGCGTTGCTGATCGCTGCGTACAAATTCACGGCGGTGCGGGCTATATCAGTGAATATGCCATTGAACGTTTTTATCGAGATGTTCGTCTGTTCCGTCTTTATGAAGGGACCACTCAAATTCAACAAATGATTATTGCCCGAAACATGATTCGCGCTGCGTCTTAATTAAATTTTAAGCACTTTAAAACGACTTGGAGTGCTTTTTATCAAATGTAGGTAATGGATTATGGCTACAAATTACAAAGAAGGTCTTTCTCGTATACAGCCTCATACGTGGAAAATAGCATTTATTTTTGCATTTCTAGCACTATTGGTAGATGGGGCAGATTTGATGCTGCTGTCTTATAGCTTAAATAGTATTAAGGCAGATTTTGGATTAAATTCAGTACAAGCAGGTATGCTTGGCAGTTTTACATTGGCAGGTATGGCTGTTGGTGGAATTTTTGGGGGATGGGCATGCGATAAATTTGGTCGCGTGCGCATTGTGGTTATTTCTATTTTAACTTTCTCGCTCCTCACCTGTGGCTTAGGTTTCACCCAAAGCTTTCTTCAGTTTGGTATTTTAAGATTTTTTGCATCACTGGGTTTGGGTTCACTTTATATCGCCTGTAATACCCTCATGGCCGAATATGTTCCAACCCGTTATCGCACTACAGTACTGGGCACTTTACAAGCAGGTTGGACGGTTGGCTATATTGTTGCGACCTTGCTTGCAGGCTGGATTATTCCTGATCATGGCTGGCGCATGCTGTTTTATGTTGCGATTATTCCTGTTGTTATTGCCGTTCTCATGCATGTGCTTGTACCAGAACCAGAAGCATGGCAAAAGTCTCGACTACAACAACCAGTCATGGCTCAAAACGCATCGAAAACCTCGGCATTTAAGCTTATTTTCCAAGATAAACGAAACCGTAATATGTTTATCTTATGGGCGTTAACGGCAGGCTTTTTACAGTTTGGCTACTATGGTGTAAATAACTGGATGCCGTCATATCTAGAAAGTGAACTCGGTATGAAATTTAAGGAAATGACGGCTTATATGGTAGGTACATATACCGCCATGATTTTAGGTAAAGTCCTTGCGGGCATGATGGCAGATAAATTAGGGCGCCGTTTTACTTATGCTTTTGGTGCAATCGGCACTGCTATTTTCCTACCTCTGATCGTTTTTTATAACTCGCCAAGCAACATTCTATATTTACTGGTGACCTTTGGTTTCCTCTACGGCATCCCGTATGGCGTAAATGCAACCTATATGACTGAAAGTTTTGCGACAGCAATTCGCGGTACAGCTATTGGTGGTGCTTATAACGTCGGACGTTTAGGCGCTGCATTAGCCCCTGCAACAATTGGTTTCTTAGCCTCTGGCGGCTCAATTGGTTTAGGTTTTGTCGTCATGGGCGCTGCCTACCTGATTTGTGGTGTGATACCAGCCCTATTCATTAAAGAAAAAATATACGACCCTCAAAAGTCGTAAAGAGATCCATCACAAAAAATCCTATAGGTCCTATGCCTATAGAATTGATGGTCTAACGATCTAAACATGTGTTTTAGATGGTTAGCAGGAAATAAGGAGTTTACTCCTCAAAGTTACTCCTTATTTCCACATATGTAGAGTTTATTAATCTTCATTTTAATTTTTTAGGTAAGCTTAGCTCCCAAGGGAGCTAAGCTTAAAAATATATTGGCCTAAACTATCTTTAAGGTCGTTCACCCTGCCCCAAACGGCGTTCAATATCATCGAGTACATTTGGCAAATCAGCGACACTATCAATCACATAGTGAGCGCCCGACGCATTCATTTTTTGGTATGCCTTATCTTTTAGAATAATCTGTTCATCGGCCGATAATGCGCTCCACTCTTCATAGCTTAAACCGACTTCATTGCCACTAATCGCAAGCCCGACTGTCCAGCACCCTGCGTTTAAACCTTCGTCAATTCCCACCACAGTATCATCTACTTTTACAACGGTTTTGATGTCGGATACATCGAGTTGAATTAAGTTTTTCCATAGCATTTCAGGATATGGACGGCCATATTTCACGTCGCTAGCAGTAACGATACAGTCCGGTCGGTAACCCTGATCAGCAGCATCTTTAACTAAACGACCAATCATCATGGATGCATAGCCCGTGTTACTGCCAATTTTTGCACCACGCTTTTTAATATTTTCAAACGTTTCCAATGCGCCCGGAATTAAAGCAGAACATTTCGGAATAGAATTTAACTGATACGGAATAAAGTCTTTATATAAACGGTCAATATCTGCTTCAGTTGCAGGTTTCCCATATACTTCCTGCCATGCCGCTGCTACACGCGGCATTTTTAAAACTGCTGCAATATGATCACGTTTCTCTAATCCCATGGGCGCACGCGCTTCTTCAACCGTAATTTCAACTTTATTGTCTTTAAATAAAGCCATAAAAGCTAAAATTGGTGCGCGTGAGCCAAAATCTACAGTTGTACCAGCCCAGTCAAAAACCACAGCCTGAATTTGTGTATTGTTGGTTGTCATGATGTATTCCCCTTAATTTAATAAAAATTATACTGTTACAGCTTGGTTTATGTGGCTTTCGCAGTAGCTCGCAATCGCAGCAAGAAGTCCTTCAATGTCTCGTACATAAACTTCACCAATATTGCCAATACGGAAGCAGTTAAGATCTGTGACTTTGCCTGGATAAATTACGTAGCCTGATTTTTTCAGCGTTTCATAAAATGACTGGAAGCTAAATGTTTCGGCTGTCGGGTACAGAAAAGTGGTAATGATGGGTGATTGTGGACACTCTTTACCAAGTACCAACTCAAAGCCAAGTTGTTGCATACCTTGCGATAAGGTTTGTTGGTTTTGTAAATAACGTTGATAACGTGCAGCAACACCGCCTTCTGTCTCAAGCTCAAGCAATGCTTGATAAAATGCACGTACCACATGGGTTGGCGAGGTAAAACGCCATTTGCCGTTATGCTGCTCCATGGTATTCCACTGATCATACAAATCGAGGCTAACCGAACGTGCCAAACCTTTACATGCTTCTAGACAATCACGCTTTGCCAAAATAAAACCAAAGCCCGGAACACCTTGAATGCATTTATTTGCACTTGAAATCAGAAAATCAATTTCAAGCTCGGCAATATCCATAGGCACACCACCAAATGAACTCATGGCATCCACAATCCAGATTTTTCCTGCTGCTTTAACTAAACGGCCTATCTCTTGAATCGGATTTAAAATACCTGTGGTGGTTTCACAGTGCACACAAGCAACATGGCTAATGGTTTTATCTTCTAAAACGCGCTCAATTTCTTGTAAATCTGGTGTTTGGGTTTCTAAATAGTTCAGCTCGATCACTTCAATATTTAAGCAACACGCCATTTGCACCATACGTGCACCGTATGCGCCGTTATTGATAATCAAGATTTTGCCATCACGCGGAATAGCTGACCCAAGCACAGACTCCACAGCAAAACTTCCACTGCCTTGCATTAACACAGCCGTATATTTTTCAGGTTGGCTGGTTGCTAAGTTGACTAGACGAGAGCGAATATCTTGTACCAGCGAGTTGTATTCTTGGTCCCAAGTACACCAGTCTTTTTGCATGGCACGGCGTACTGTTGCCGATGTTGATAAGGGTCCTGGAGTAAGAAGCAAATATTTGTTCTCTAAATCCATATCGAGTTGGGGTTGCATGTTCATAATATTACTCATTTCTTTCGCGTTCATTTCAATATACATCAATCTGGTTTAAACCAGATGACAAACTAGTAAATATTTTGTTCTAATATTTCTTTCATAAAGCCAGCCCCTGTGGTCATGCCTTTGCCAGCAATAGCACTCACCAGAAAGATATTTTTTTCGGCTTCAGTGACACAGGCCAACTCATGTTCATGAGTCAGGTAATAACCATTCCAACGTTTTTGAATTGGAGGTAAATTCAGCCCTAGTTTTTCGTAGCAGTAAGCTTGAATAAACTCATTAATCTCTTCACGCTGCTCGAACTGAGGCGCTTCATTAATCGGATGGTATTCGTGACTATCGCCCACGATCAGTTCACCAAATTCGTTTTGTTTAATCAGAATGTGAATACCGAATTCTTTAATGAAACCTTGTTGTGATGCTTTAACCAGCTCGGCATGACTTGGGCAAATGTCAAAAGCCGGATAACGTGAAATAGATAAGCCTGAATAAAGAGAAGCATTTAAATTTTGGTGAAACGGTTGAGTTAGAGCCATTTGTAGGCCACAACGTTTCAGATTCAAACTTTGTAAAAGATCCGGATATAAAACATCGATGACTTCACCGTGACAGATCAAAACTTTATTTGCCCGATATGCCTCGCCACTTGCCAAACGAACCTGACAACTTTCCTTCTGATATTGGGTTTGAACAACACAGGCATTGGTATAAATCTTTACGCCGTTTCTTTCGGCATATGCCAACAGTCGCTGCCCAATCACATGCGGTTCGACCGAATAGTCTTCTTCAAAAACTAAGCCGCCTTGAAACTGCTGCGAAGGATTTAAATAGGAAAATTGGGTGACCAGTTCATCATGGCTAAACAAATGCACAGGTATTTGATATTTATTTGCACGCTCGGCAAACTCATTTAAAACCTGCCATTCAAGTGCCGTATTTGCCAGATACACACCTTGTCTTTGCTCAAATGAAATATCGGTTTCAGCTTGAATACGTTGATAAAAAGAACGCGTTTCAAGCGCGTACTTTCGCCACTGTTGCTCTGGATGGGTTAAAGTCGATGTTCCCACCATGCCAAAATTACGACGAGTTGCGCCCACAGGCTTAGCATTTTTCTCGAAGATACAAACTTTTAAGCCTTGTTCTTGCGCTTGTATGGCCGCGGACAAACCTAAAATACCGGCGCCGACAACAATTAAATCAAACTGTGCGTGATTCATAAGACTTCCAATTTGCGAAATTTAGGATGAATACACCCTTGCCTTGTTGAACAAAGCATTCAATTTCAGTCAGTTAAATAAAAATTGTGTTTAGCTAAAACTTAGTGAGCGCTTTCACGCCATTGCTGACTTCTTGCCATAATTTTTCTGGTAAATAACCAGTGAATGAGTTTTACAACACATGAGGTGGTTAAAATGAGAATACTCATCGCAACAGCAGCAACCGTGTCTCCCGCATCATCCATATTTAAAACCGCCACCGCCGCTAAACTAGTGTCTGGTGAATAAAGGAAAATGGCAGCCGACACAGTGGTCATGGCATTCACAAAAATATAAACCGATACATCGCATAGCGCTGGAAAACACATAGGCAAATACACTTTCCAAAAGGTTTTCCACTTCGATGTTCCTAGAGTTTCCGCAGCCTGATCGAGCTGTAGCGGAATTTGTTTAATGGCATTGGTTAAAGTGAGGTGTGGCACGGTGTAATAATGCACAATGGTTGAAATCACCAAAATGGTCATGGTCCCATACAGCACATTTAACGGGTTGCTTTGCTGGTTAAAAAACAAAATATAAGCAATACCCAAGACCAGCCCCGGCACAGCAAGAGGTAATAAAACCAAAGCTTGCACATAGTTCTTAATGAGTGGATATGCTTTAAAACGTTCGGTTAATAGCGCCACCATAAAAATGATTGCTGTTCCAAAAAACGTACTAAAGAGTGCCATGCGAACCGAGTTAAAGTACGCCGCCCAACCACCACCATCGACATATTCAAAACTGTAATGTGCCAAGGTTAAAGACAAATCATAAGGCCAAGACTGGATGAATGACGCCAGCACAGCCGTAAAGATAATCAGTAAAATCGCACCTGAAACCAAACCACAAAATAGGCTCAGAACGACTTCAAGTTTTTTATTCGGTGCTGAAACATAAGGTTTAGCCTGAAAGGCTTGAAACCGTGCATGGCGTTTGCTTTGTATTCGATCGAAAATAAAGACAAACACTGCCGGTAGCAATAACAAGATGGAAATTACCGCACCCATACTCATGTTTTGCTGACCAATAATCTGTTTATAGACATCAAGCGCCATCATGTTAAATGAACCGCCAATGACTTTCGGAATTCCGAAATCGGTCAGTACATAAATAAAAGCCACTAGACTTGCGCTAATGAGTCCATAGCGAATTGCAGGTAGTGTGACGTGGTAATGGGTCTTCCAGATATTTTTGCCGAGCGACAAAGATGCCTCAATTAAACGCTGATCGACACTGCGAAAAGACACCATCATCAACATCAACATTGCTGGAAATAGCCAAAAGCAGTAACTGATTAAAATACCGATTGGCCCATAAATTTGCATATCACCCAGTAAGGGTTTTAATACGCCTTGCTTACCAAACAAATAAACCAATGCCAAAGAAGGCAAAAGTGATGGCGCTAAAATGGGTAAAAAAGCCACCAGTTTAAAGAAGCCTTTACCTTTTATATTCACATTGGTGAGTGCAAAAGCATAAATACTGGCAAGAAATACTGTAATGACAGTAGCAGTACAAGCAACCCACACTGAGTTAAATACAGAGCTGAGTAAAGCTGGACTGCCAAAATAATGATAAAAATTTTCAAGCCCAACAAAATTTTGATTTTCATTAAAAAATGCAGTTTCAAACAGCATGATTAATGGAGCAATAATCACTAAAGTCAAAGTAATTGCAACGCTTGCTAAAGTAATATTTGATCTTAATGAATATTCAGTTTTTCGACGCGGCTGTGTTTTTAAAACCGCTGATGCAGCTTCATTTAACATAGTGCGTACCCTTGTTCGTCAAAGACATGAATGAGCTGATTAGGCACTTTTATAAACATGATTTCTTGCAAAGATTTGAACTTGGTATTTTCAATTTCAATTTGCAAAAGATGTTTTGCTTGCTCAATTTCATCGGTATGAATAGCGCAAAACAAACGACGTTTCGCACCTAAAAATTCAGTGCTTAATACTTTAACTGGCAAATACAACGTCTCTTTATCAGTGCCAAAATCATCAACCAACTCGACAGCTTCGGGTCTAAAACCAATGCTGTAATTTTCCCCTGCTTTAAGTTTTTGTTGCTCCAAATTTAGAGGAATAAAACCCAAAACCTCGAGCTGATTAACGACCGAACAAGTAGCTGCCAAAAAGTTCATGGTGCCAATAAACTTTGCAACGAATTGGGTTTGTGGCTTGTAATAAATATTGTGCGGCGTATCAATTTGCTCAATAACACCATGATTCATGACTACCACACGGTCAGAAATGCTTAAGGCTTCTTCTTGGTCGTGTGTGACCATAATCGTTGGCAAATTAAGCTGCGTTTGAATCGAACGGATCTTTTGTCTTAGCTTTAGACGTACCTGAGCATCGAGTGCAGACAATGGTTCATCCAAGAGTAAAATATCAGGCTTCGGCGCAATTGCCCGAGCAAGCGCAACACGTTGTTGCTGACCACCCGACAATTGGTTTGGATATTTTTTAGCAATATCAGGTAACTCAATCAGTTCTAATAATTGCTGAACTCGTTGGCTACGCTGTGCCTTATTCCATTTCTTTTTATCTAAGCCAAAAGCAATATTTTCTTCTACATTTAAGTTTGGAAATAACGCATAGTTCTGAAACACAATGCCACAGTGACGCTTTTCAGCACTCAACAACGTAATGTCTGTGCCTTTTTTTATGACTTTTCCATAATCAGATTTTTCCAGACCCGCAATTATGCGTAGTAATGTGGTTTTACCGCATCCAGAAGGTCCTAAAAAGCTCACGAACTCGCCTGCTTTAAGGTCTAAATTAATATGCGTTAGAGCCTGAAAGTGTTGGAATTTTTTTTGTATATCTATCACTACTAAAACTGAGGAGCCATGTTCAGGATATTTATAGGTCGTTAAGGTCGACAATAAATGCCCTGCTAACTCGCCTTTTGGGTTTTGACCTAGCAGAGATGATTGCAATGACGAAGGTATTTGCATAATGAGGCCCTTATCCAAAAGATCACTTTTCAAAACGCTTTGACCATTCAGCCAAAATACGTTCACGCTGCTCGGCTGCCCAATAAAAATCATTTTTTACCAGCATTTGAGGAAGATTTTTCGGGAAGTCCATAGTGGTATTTTCAATGCCTTTATAAGCCACCATTGAAAAGTTGTGTGCATAAGCTTCATTTGCTGCTTTGCTTACCGACCAATTTATAAATTTCTGTGCGCTGCTTAATTTCTTGGTTCCTTTCACAATTGCTGAGGCTTCCATTTCCCAGCCTAAACCTTCAGTTGGATAAACCACTTCTAAAGGTGCACCTTCTGCTTTTAACTTAAATGCCGGATAACCAAAAGAAACACCAATTGGAATTTCGCCCTGTGCGGCCATTTTGCAAGGTTTTGAACCCGAGTGAGGATATTGTGAAATGTTTTTATCCAAAGCCTGCATATAGTCCCATGCCTGCTTTTCGCCCCAAATTTGTATCCAAGCCGTGACATCTAAATAGCCTGTGCCACTCGAAGCCGGATTTGGCATCACAATTAAGTTTTTATAAATGGGGTTGGTTAAATCTTTCCAAGTTTTTGGAATCGGTAACTTACGTTTTTCTAATTCGACTTTATTGACACAAATTGCAGATTCCCATGCATCCATACCCGTCCAAGTTGGTACAGATTTTTGACTTATAAATTCTGGTTTTAAATTTTCAATGCCTTCAGGTTTAAAAGGCTCAAGCATGTCTTTCTTTTCCATGACCAGCAAACTGGTTAAAGCCACACCAAAAACCACGTCCGCTTGTGGGTTTTTCTGCTCTGCCAAAAGTTTAGCGGTGATTACACCAGTTGAATCACGTACCCATTTTACTTTGAGTTCAGGATAGGCTTTGTGCAATTCTTCTTGGTATTGCTTAAGCTGGTCGGCTTCCACTGCCGTATAGACTGTAATTTCTTCTGATTGTTTTGATGTTGCTGATGAACATCCCATTTGAATAGCGACCACTACACCTAAAACTGATGCAGTGCCAAGTTTAATTGTCTGTTGAACGTACTGTTTCATCTGCAAACCATCGAATGCAATTATTTGATGATCGTATTTCAACAGCTTTATATGACAGTTTAATTAATCTGGTTTAAACCAGATTTTATTTTATGCTCGCGCTTCGAAATGTAAATCTAAAACATCATGTAGCCAATATTCTTGGTCAACATCGGTAATCACACCTTCTTCATTTCTGTTGCTACGGCAAATATATAAACCGAGCGCGCCAACATTCACATGTAGTGCTTTGGCCTGCTGTTCCGATAAAGCTGTTGGATACAGATTAATATCGGCTCTGGTGATATGGCAGTTATATTGATTTGCCATCAGCAAAGTAATCGATTGCTTGAGATCATGAGTTAAAAACTCGGGAAAAAGCTCGGCATTCACACGTAAATGTTCAACCAAAACAGGTCGACCATTAATACAACGACGTCGCCAAACTGAATAAATCGGATGCCCTTTTTCAACTTTTAAATGCTTGGCATCCCAAGAAGTAGCCTGAGTCAGCTCACTCGAAATCACTTCTGTAGAAGGTTCATAGCCTTGTTCAATCACAAACTGATTAAAGTTTTTAGTCGATTGTGGGTGATAAATAATACGAGGAGAACGAACATACCAACCACGGCGGTCTAATCGATAAATCAGACCATCAGTTTCCAAAGCCAGTAAAGCTTCACGTGCAGCCACTCGTGTGGTTTGGAATTGTTCCGAAAGTACTCTTTCCGAAGGGAGTTTTGCGTGGGCTTCTAATACGCCAGATTCAATATCATGGGCAATTGCATCGCGGATAGGAATATATTTAGGTATGCGTGCTTGGTCCTGTTCCATACAAACTTAGAATTTATAAATAAAGAAATTAATAGCAATATACTGAAAAAATATGACAAAAGCTTTTATTAATGCTGATCTTTTAAGCAAAACAATCTCTTAAGCTAGTACGGCCCACTTAAATTTTTCTATAAAAAAAGAGCATTTTCATGCCCTTTTTATTTTTACTTAGTCTTTAGCTTGCGTGCTTAAAACTATCAATTTGCTTAATCTCATAAGGCAAACCGACATAATTTTCGGCCAATGTGGTTTTACCCGCAATCGAACCCAGTACATAACTCAACTCGGCTTGTTTAATCTTATGGTCAAACTCACTTTCAGTTTCAAAACGATGCAATAAATGAGTCATCCACCAAGAAAAACGCTCTGCTTTCCATACGCGTTGTAAGCATTTTTCAGAGTATTCATTTATCCCTTGTTCGGAACCTTCGGCGTAATATTCAATGAGTGCGCTTGATAAATAAGCAATATCAGATGCAGCGAGATTTAAGCCTTTTGCTCCTGTTGGTGGAACAATATGCGCAGCATCACCTGCTAAAAATAGTTTTCCAAAACGCATTGGCTCGGTCACAAAGCTACGTAACGGCGCGATACTTTTTTCAATAGAAGGTCCTGTCACTAACTTTTCACGGCTTTCAGGATCTAGGCGGTTTTTTAACTCGTCCCAGAACTTTTCATCGGACCAGTCTTCTACGTGATCTGTTAAAGGGACTTGTAAATAATAACGGCTGCGCGTTTCTGAACGCATACTACATAAAGCAAATCCACGTTCAGACTGTACGTAAATCAGTTCATCGGCTACAGGTGGCACATCGGCCAATACCCCTAACCAGCCAAACGGATAAACTTTTTCGAAGGTTTTAATTTTGTCTTCAGGCACGCTGGCACGGCAGACACCGTGGTAACCATCACAACCAGCAATAAAGTCACACTGAATTTGAAAGGTTTTACCTTGGTATTCAAATTCAACTTTTGGTGCAGTGTAGAAATCTTTTACTTGTACATGGTGAGCTTCATAAAATGAAGTGAGCTGTGCTGCTTCACGCGCAGCCATTAAATCTTTAGTCACTTCGGTCTGACCATATACAGTCACTTGTTTTCCACCCGTGAGTGCGGCTAAATCAACTCGATGTAACTCACCATTGGTTAAGATTTCGATGCCCGAATGCGGTAATCCTTTGTCTTTTAAGTTTTGGTCAACGCCTGCTTGTTTCAGTAAGTCGACCGAAACTTGCTCTAAAATTCCTGCACGAATCCGTGAAGCCACATATTCAGCGCTACGTTGCTCAACAATAATATGATCGATGCCAGCTTTATATAGAAGTTGCCCAAGCAATAACCCTGCTGGTCCAGAACCAATAATTGCAACCTGTGTCTTTAAAATATCCATAACTTCATCCTTGTTTCATCCTGACTTTTAAATTACTGGCTTTAAGTTTTGTTCACTATGTATCCAAGACGAAAATAACCGTTTATCATTTAGTTTGTCCGAATAGCGGACAGAAACAATCAAAATAACAGGAATGAAAGGATGCCTTCTCTCGATGCTTTTCTAGAGCACCCGAACTCGCATGAGAAAATTCGTCAAGATGACTACATTGCAGGATTAGCAAAAGGCTTGGCTTTATTGGAAGCTTTTGGAACAGATCGGCAACGGCTTAATGTCACTCAAGTGGCTGAGCGAACCGGTATTAGTCGTACAGCGGCAAGGCGTTACCTAAAAACTTTAAAATACTTAGGCTATTTAGAAACCGATGAACATTACTTTTGGCTCACTCATCGCGTGCTGCGCTTTTCGAGTTCTTATCTAAGCTCTGCCCATCTGCCTAAAGTTGCTCAGTCATTTTTAAATCTTTTATGCGCGCAAACATCTCTTACTTTTTCGATTGTAGTTCTGGACGATAACGAAGTGGTGCCGATTGCCCGTAGCTATTTACCGCAGCAAGATAATTTACGCGTTAGCCCTTATGGCATGCATTTAGGAAACCGACTGCCTGCCCATGCTACGTCTACAGGTAAAGTATTGCTGGCAGCACTACCTGAAGAAGCCCAACATACGTGGGTAAAAAATTACGGTTTAAAACGCTTAACGCCTTTTACCATAGTAGATGAGTCAAAGTTTTTTGAAGTGCTTAAGGGTATTTCGTTATCGGATTATTGTCTTTCTAAAGAAGAACATGAACTTGGTGTAATTGCGATTGCCGTGCCCGTTTTTAATGCACAAGGTCAAGCAGTGGCAGCACTTAACTGCATGTCTCAAACCAACCGCATACAAGAAGATTATTTGGTTCAGCAAATTTTGCCATTGCTGCGTAACACGGCAAATGAACTTAGAAATGTAATTTAAATAGACTTAGAAACTCTTGTCATCAATCAGAGGTACAAGAGTTTCAACTTATAATTTTAAACAGCGAATTCTTTAACTTGCTGGTTTGCCAAATCTAAAGCATTGCTGCGATAGGCCTGCATGTCTAAGCCTTCTGCATAGATAAAATCGACGTCATGAATGCCCATTAGCCCTAACACTGCTTTGAGATAAGGCGTGACTGCCTCAGTTTCTTGGCCGACATGAATACCACCCCGACTACTTACCACCACAGCTTTTACGCCTTCAACCAAACCTTGAGGATAAGTTTCGGTGTAGCGGAATGTTTGTCTTGCTCGTGCAACTAAATCAAACCAGTTTTTGAGTTGAGTCGGGACATTTAAGTTGTACATCGGTGCACCAATAATGAGTAAATCGGCATTTTTTAATTCAGCAATTAATTCGTCCGACAAAGCAACGATTTGTTGAATGTCTTGATTTACATTTTCAGCTCCACGAAGCGCCTGAAAAATTTCCAGATCTAATACAGGCAGGTTCATTTCAGCTAAATTGCGTATGGTAATGTCATCTTGCAAACCTTGGTCTTTACGGTGCTCAAGCATTACATCGATTAGGCGATTGGTTTGTGAACCCTCACCCATAATGCTGGATTTTAATACCAATATTTTAGCCATGACCATCTCCACGTTTTTGATGAAGCCATATTAACTCCATAATAAATTCAACAGTGGTGATATTATTTCTTTATATTGGTTCCTTTTAGGCAACAATCATGCAACATGAGCTAAGTGCAATTTCTATATTTGTGACTGTGGTTGAAGCTGGAAGTTTTGTAAAAGCTGCCGAGCAATTGCATTTAACTCGCTCAGCCATAAGTAAAAATATTGCTCGGCTTGAAGAACAGCTTGGTGTAGTTCTATTTAAAAGAACAACACGTTCACTCAGCATGACTGACGAAGGTACTTTGTTTTATGAGCATAGCCGCCGAGCGTTAAGTGAAATACAAAATGCGGCGGCGTTATTAGACCAAGGCAAAATTAACGCAACAGGCCGATTAAGAATGTCTGTGCCAGTGCTGTTCGGGCAACTTTTTGCTGCTCCGCTCATGGTTAAATTTGCTCAGCAACATGCGGACTTACAGTTAGAAATTTCATTTAATGACCGAAATGTAGACTTGATCGAAGAAGGTTTTGATTTATGCATCCGCATTGGTTCACTGCCTGACACCACTCAGCTCGTTGCCAAGCCGATTGGTGAGCATCGAATGCTACTTTGTGCCTCACCTGACTATTTAAATAAAGCAGGTCCATTAGAAAATATTGAAGACTTAGACCACCACGCCACAATTGCCGATCCGCATTTTGGTCAAATGCAAAAGTGGCGACTTCAAAAGGAAAATGACGAGCCTTTCTTTATTAAGCCCAAAGCAAAACTTCTTTTAAATGACTTACAAGCCATTAAAAATGCAGCACTTGCTGGCGCAGGTATTGCTTGGCTGCCCGATTGGCTCATTCAAAATGAATTACAGGACGGTAAGCTGGTACAAGTGTTAGAAACTATGTCGAGCATTGCTTTTCCGATCCATTTAGTATGGCCTACGTTGCCTTTTATGCCGCTGAAAACCCGCCTTGCAATAGATTATTTGGCCCAACATTTACCACCTGAACTGAACAAACAAGCTTAAAATAAATAAGGCCTTGCCCACTTGAACAAGGCTTTTTTAATATTCAAAGCCAACGTTTATTGCTCAGATTCAAACTCTTTAATTGCCTCTTTAGCAATTCGAAAACTATCTACAGCAGCAGGCACGCCACAGTAAATTGCAACCTGCAAAAGCACTTCACGAATTTTCTCTTTAGGTACGCCATTTCGAAGTGCACCTTTAACATGTAGTTTTAATTCATGCGGACGATTTAAAGCTGAAATCATTGCCAAATTAATTAAACTACGCTCAGGCTTACTTAATTCTTCACGTCCCCAAACAGCTCCCCAGCAATATTCAGTGACTAACTCTTGAAGAGGAAGGTTAAATTCATCGGCATTGTTGATTGAATTATTTACATATTCTTCACCAAGAACTTGTTTGCGAATTGCTAAACCCTTTTCAAATTTTTCATTACTCATATATTCAATCCTCCAAACAAGGTGTATTTAATTTCTAGGTAATCTTCAATACCGTATTTAGAACCTTCACGCCCTAAACCAGACTGTTTAATTCCACCAAACGGTGCAACTTCATTTGAAATAAGGCCTTTATTAATTCCGACCATGCCATACTCAAGCTGTTCACTCATTCGCCAAGCACGGCCTAAATCTTTGGTATAACAATATGCGGCTAAACCAAATTCAGTTGCATTTGCCATTTCAACTGCTTGTTGCTCGGTTTCAAATTTGAATACAGCTGCTAGCGGACCAAACGTTTCTTGGGTTGCCACATCCATATCAGCGGTAACATCTGCAATCAGTGTTGGTTCAAAAAACAATTCACCCGCTTTATGCTTTTTACCACCAACCACAAGACGACCATTTTTATCTAATGCATCTTGAATATGAGCTTCAACTTTTTTCACCGCACTGGCATTAATTAATGGCCCAATGTCATGCCCAGCTTCTAATCCATTACCAATATTAAAGTTTTGGATTTTTTGGCTTAAGGCAGCAATAAATTTTTCATAAATGCCCGCCTGCACTAAGAATCGATTGACGCATACACAGGTTTGCCCTGCATTTCTAAATTTGGCGATGAGTGCTCCCTCAATTGCTGCATCTAAATCGGCCTCATCAAATACAATGAACGGCGCATTGCCACCCAATTCTAAGGAAACTTTTTTTAAGGTTTTTGCTGAACGCTCAAGCAACATTTTGCCAACTGGTGTTGAACCCGTAAAAGTAAACTTGCGTACAACATCACTTTCAAAAATTGCATCACCAATATGAACTGCATCACCTGTAATCACACTAAAAATTTCAGCAGGCACGCCCGCTTGCACAGCTAAGTCCACTAAAGCCAAAGCAGTAAAAGGCGTTTCTGGTGCTGGTTTTACAATACAAGGACAACCTGCCGCCAAGGCTGGAGCAACCTTACGCGTAATCATGGCAGCGGGAAAATTCCACGGCGTAATAGCTGCAACGACGCCAATAGGCTGTTTATTTACAACAATACGAGCATCTGGATATGGGCTTGGAATAATATCTCCATACACTCGTTTTGCTTCTTCGGCAAACCATTCAATAAAACTGGCAGCATATAAAATTTCACCCTTGGCTTCAGCTAAGGGCTTTCCTTGCTCACTCGTTAAAATAAAAGCCAATTCATCTGCATTTGAAATAATTAAATCGAACCATTTTTTTAAAATAATTGATCGATCTTTTGCTGTTTTATTTTTCCATAACGGCCAAGCTTCTTTGGCAGCTTCAATGGCACGCTCGGCTTCAGCCTTACCCATATTTGGGACAGTACCAATAATCTCTAATGTCGCCGGATTTAAAATTTTGGATGTTTGTTGATGGTCTGCATCGCACCACTTTCCAGCAATAAAAGCTTGCTGATGAAATAAAGCGAGTTCATTAAGCTGCATGATCATTATCCTGTTGAGATCTTCTGCATTGATAGTCGAGCGATACATAAATTAAATAGCTAACCATCAACTTTGTATTATGGCATACCAAAAATTAATTTAAAAAATTTTCGGTATGCCCGAATGTTTAAATATATTTAGAAATAATAAAACAGCGTTAAGTTAAGCAACTTATTCCACTGGTTATCATCCCCTTGTGCCAATGAATTTTGATTCCCACCAATGAATGGATCATTTTTACTCATGATGTATTCAGCCACCAAAGATAGCTGTTTATGGTCAATAGACACACCAATAATATTGCGAATCGAATCTTTCATACTGTCCTGATCTTTGTCGTACTGACTGTACATAAAGTACGGCGTAATGTTTCCGATTTGCTTAACATTTTTGAAAGAATAACCAACATCTGCAGTATAGAACGTTCCTTTGTTAGCGACATAATATTCGGTGTCGTAGGACCCCATGAGTGACTGATTAGGATTAAGCTGATCCTGATTAGTTACATCATTTTTACCGCCTGTAAGGGTCACATTAAAATTGCCATAATTGGCTTTACCAAAAAGTGCCCATGCATGACGACGCCCATCACTCGAAGCGGCTTTATTTTCAATATCGGATGTCCAATAGGAGCCACCGAGTTGTGTGGTTAAACCATTAATTCCAAGATTTATATCTTGAGTCACTCGGCCTACCCACATGTTCTTTTCTTGCAAATCGGTTTTATTCGGATCATCTGAACTCACATAATTTGCAGTGTAGCGACCTGAATCTTGGGTAGAGCCTGTGTAGTTCCCACCATCTACCGCAAAATAACCCACATCAAACTTGGTTGCTGTCGGCAATTCAAAATGATAATTCAAACCAAGATTATGAACGTCTTCTAAACCTGCGGTTGTGCTCATACTTCCATATAGGCTATTTCCCCAAAAACGTCCCGGTCCAAATGGAATCGGCTGAACACCTGCCACCACTTGATCTGTTTTATTTAATTTGTACCCTACATAACCATCAATTAACGTAGAAAAATCACATAGACGGTCATATTGATAGCACCGATATTCCGCATGACCAAATAACGGCCCATGCTCGTAGTCCAGTTTTAACTGCGCAGCATCAAAACGAATTTTTTGATCAGAAGCAGTTTCGCCATAGTGTTTATCTTGATAGTTAGCGCGAACATAGCCGGATACGGTGAGCTTGCCGTATTCATCATCGGTGTTTCCAAAACTTATACCTGCGTAACTCGGATAGATTACAGCCATTAATGCTGTGCTTATAGCTGCTTGTAAATAGCTTTTTTTCATTGTCGGATTCCTTTCACTACAATGCTTATTGATGTAATTTTGCGTTTAATGCAGGTGCAGAACATTTAATCTTTCCTAGATTAAAGACGTAATACACCACCAGACTCACCAACAATCCAATCACCCATGAAATATCCGCATCCGGAATTACATCGGCCAATGCACCTGTGAAAAACGCATTTTTTAAGAACGGAATTTGTACCGCAATCCCAATGAAATAAGCCGTAAGCGCTTTTGCATTAAATTTGCCGTAAATACCACCATCACGTGCAAAAATCGATTGAATGTCATAAGACTTTTTATTCACGACATAGAAATCTAGTAAATTAATAGACACCCATGGCACCAAAATAAATAACAAGGCAAAAATCACATTCAAGAAGAAACTAATAAAGTTACTTGATGCCCAAAGCGCCGTTAAAGTCGCTAGAACTAACACAATGATTGATAACACGACTCGGATATTTCGGCTTGGCATCCACTGCCCTGCAAAAGTCTGAATAGAGGTAATACAAGACAGAACCGCACCGTATAGGTTCATGGCATTGTGACCAATGATATTGCATAAGAACAAAATCATAAGAACATAACCGAACAGCCCAGTGCCTGACTTTACCGCTTCCATCGCATCTGTGGTTGAGCCAATACTGACTGCAATCGTACCAAATGCCATCGCAAAAATAGTTCCTAACGATGCGCCTAAATAGGTAAAAATAAATGGCTTATAAATACCAATCGACTTCGGCAAATATCGTGAATAGTCTGAGGTATAAGGCGAGAAACTAATTTGCCATACCGCACACAAACCAAACATGGCAAACCAGCCTTTCATATTGAAAGAGCCTTTAGCAAGTACATCTGCATTAATATGCGGCACCATAATCATGAGGCCGATGAGCAACGAACCACCCATAAACCAAGTTCCAATTTTATTGAACTTATGAATAAAGTGATAACCGATCACGCCTATGGTAGTTGCTGCGATTGCGCCAATCACGGTCGCGGTCGGCACAGGAATAGCAGGAACAACGGTATGAAGGGTTTTGCCTGACAAAATAATGTTAGAGATGAAAAAACCTAAATAAATGAGGGTAGTAAATAGTACAACCAGCAATGCCCCATAACGCCCGAACTGCGCACGGCTCTGAATCATTTGAGGAATGCCGACCTGTGGGCCTTGTGCAGAGGTTAAGGCCAGAATCGCTGCACCAAAAAAATGCCCGCAGCAGATCGCAAGCAATGCACTTACAATATTGAGGTTAAAGGTTAAAATTGACATTGCGCCCGTAATGACGGCAAGCGGTGCAATATTGGTACAAAACCATAATGTGAATAGATCGCGAACTTTCCCATTACGTTCAGAGGGAGCAACATAATCAATGGAATGACTTTCGATAGCGAAAGCATTATTGCTATTTTCGTTTTGGCTCATATCCTTAATCTCTCTTTGAGGAATTCATTTCCTCAACATCAAAAAATCTGCCCAGCCAAAGTCATTTCAATATGACTCGGCTTCATCTTTTTATTTCCTTTTACAAACAGCTCATACCTCTGTTTGTATTGTTTTAGCCAAGAAAAAGGTAAAGCCAGTCCAATCAATACTTGATTAAGCATCGATACATCTAGTTTTACGTTTTCAACTATTTAAAGCTTTAGGCGATTGCTAAGTTTGACTGATTCATTTTTTCATCCTTGAAATTAAAATCCCGATATATTTCCACACCTCAAGTCATGACTTATCTCATGACAAATGGGTCATCAATTGGCTCATCTGAGGTACGTAACCAAACTGTTTTGGTGGTGGTGTAATCTAGAACCGCATTTGCGCCACCTTCCCTCCCATGTCCCGAAAGCCCATGTCCACCAAAAGGCGCAAGTGGAGAAACAGCGCGGTAAGTATTGAGCCAAACAATTCCCGACCCAATCACTTTAGTCATGCGGTGTGCACGGCTTAAATTGGTGGTAAAAACGCCTGCTGCCAACCCGTAAGGCGTACTATTGGCTTTTTGCACGGCTTCCGCTTCATCTTTGAAACTATCTACTGATAACACCGGACCAAATAGTTCCGTGGTAATGCAATCTGCTTGAGGTGCATCAGTGCAATCTAAAATGGTCGGTGGATAGTAATACCCTGCTCGCTCAAGGCTTTTACCACCAGTAAGCAGTTTTGCACCTTGCAGGATTGAACTTGCAACGACTTGCTCGATTTTTTGGCGTTGGCGTAAGGTACAAAGCGGTCCAAACTCGGTGGCCATTTCATGGGGTAAACCAATTTTTATGGTTTGTACGCGCTCAACCAAACGTTGAACAAATTCATCTTTAATGCTTTCTTCAACCAGTAAGCGTGAACCTGCTACACAACTCTGCCCTGTTGCAGCAAAAATAGCAGCGACCTGAGCGTTTACCGCACTTTGAATATCTGCATCAGCAAATACAATAAATGGTGATTTGCCACCTAATTCGAGTGAAACTTTTGCAAGATTTTCAGCCGAGTTACGCACAATATGCCGTGCCGTTTCTGGACCACCTGTAAACGCAACATGAGCAACGTCCGGATGACTGCTCAGCACGGCGCCACATTCAGGTCCGAAACCAGTAATTACATTGACCACTCCAGCCGGAAAACCCGCCTCATGGACCAATTTAGCAAAAGCCAATAATGGTCCAGGACCGTCTTCAGAGGCTTTTAGCACGACGGTACAACCTGCCGCTAAAGCTGGGCCAACCTTTACTGCCGATAGAAATAACTGGCTGTTCCAAGGAACAATTGCAGCAATCACGCCTACTGGTTCACGAACAATCCATGCTTGCATGTCTGCCTTATCAATCGGTAGAAAACTTCCCTCTAATTTGTCGGCAATACCTGCATAGTAGCGATAATATTCAGCGACATAGGCAATCTGGCTCGATGTTTCACGAATAATTTTGCCCGTATCACTGGTTTCAATTTGGGCAAGTTGCGGTGCAGCTTTTTCAATTAAATCAGCCAACTTATAGAGCAATTTACCACGCTGGGAAGCCGTTAAACCTGCCCACTCCGGTGCTTTTAATGCCCGAGATGCCGCCTGAACTGCTCGGTTGACTTCATCGGTTCGAGCTTCCGGCATGTGTGCCCAGACTTCACCTGTTGCAGGATTAATACTTTCAAAAGTCGCTGCACCAGATTCAAACTGACCATTAATATAAAGCTGAAAGTCTGCTGTCATGATATTCGCCTCTATGCAAATGCCGGCATAACTTCATTGATCATACGTTCTAATGAGGCTTTTTTACGTTCAAAGCTCATGCCTGTATCAATCCAGAAAGAATATTCGTTATAGCCCATCGCTTCATAAGCTTTTAAGCGGTCAATGACTTCTTGGGCTTGTCCAATCACGTTATTTTTGCGCATCGCCTCAGGTGTATAAAAAGGATGTGCAGCAATTTCTTCAGGGCTTAAAGGTGCAATTAAACCTTGATGAATTTCGCGCTCATTTTTAAACCAAGCGCCGAAGTAATTATAGAACGTATTAATTTCATCTGCGGCCAGTTGAGCATCTTCTTCACTATCTGCCACATAGGTATGGCGGAGCAACATAATTTCCGGACGCGGTACATCACTGAACTTTTCACATGCCGCATTAAAATGCCCCATGAGCTTTTCAACTTCTTCGTCACCTAAATGTAACGGTGTTACCTGTACATTACAGCCATTTTGCACAGCAAATTCGTGGCTATTTGGATCACGGGCAGCAACCCAAATTGGTGGATGCGGTTGTTGAAGCGGTTGAGGCGCCGAAGTCGTTTTTGGAAACTGCCAAAATTCCCCGTTATGCTCATAATCGCCTTTCCAAAGGTTTTTAATTGCGGGAATCATTTCACGTAAACGCTGACCTGCACTCCATGCATCCATGCCCGGAACCATACGTTCATATTCAAACGAATAAGCACCACGAGCAATACCAATATCTAAACGGCCGTTGGTAATAATGTCGGTCATTGCAGCTTCGCCTGCAAGTTTAATCGGGTGCCAGAATGGCGCTACTACCGTACCCGTACCTAAACGAACATTTTTGGTTTTATTCGCTAAATCGACTAGATTTAGAAATGGGTTTGGTGCAATGGTAAAGTTCATGGCATGGTGTTCGCCTGTCCATACCGCATGCATACCACCACGGTCTGCAATCTGACAAAGCTCAATCATTTCATCATAAAGCTGCTTCTGGGTTTGCTGATCAGAAACACGTTCCATATGCACAAATAATGAAAAACGCATGATTAAACTTCCTCTTTAACGATTTGACGAACTGTACCTGTTGTCTGATTTCCGTAATAAACACCATAAGTTTTCAAATGGTTTTCTTTGCGATAGCGCATCAGCATACTTTCTAAAGCACTGTCTACAAACTCAAGTTTCTCAAGATCATTTAAATCGACAAACTGACCTTTGGTGGCTTGAGCTACGGGTGTGTTGCATAAAAATGAAATATATTGCTGCTGGTTTTCAACGTTTTCATATACAGAGTAAATGAAGTTGGCAGAAGCATCTGGCTGATATTGTGCAAAGATTTTCTCAAGCGCTTTATCGGCACCGTCTTTATCTACCATGACATGCGGAATAGTCCATTTATGATCGGCAGTTTCTTCAAGCAAAATGGTATTTTCATGTCCAATAATGGCACTCATCACCACTTTAGGGCCAGAGATCACCTCGGCAGAAAGTTTGGCTGGTGTGAAATATCCACCACGATAATAACCAAGCCCTGCAAAACCGGTTGAAGCAAAATCTTCAACTTTACCAATTAAAATCGCATGGTCACCTGCATCGACAACTTGATAGGTTGTACAGTCAAACCATGCACTGACATGATCGATCAGTGGGTTCTGGCAAGCGCTTTTTGACCATGAAATATTTGCAAAACGATCTTCGCTTGGACGAGCAAAGGTATTTGAAACATCCTTTTGCTCTTCTGCCAAAATATTGATTGCAAAATGTGTGGCATTTGCAAAGTTATGATAATTGCTTGATGTCTTGGCAATACTCACTAGAAGTAAAGCTGGGTCCAAAGACACCGAAGCAAAAGAGTTCGCTGTAAAGCCAAGTGGCGTTCCATCTTCTTTACAGGTTGTGACCACCGTAACGCCCGTCATAAATGACCCGAAGGCATCACGTAGTTCACGCATTTTATTAATCGTATCCATTTCACTCATTGTTATATTCCTTCAGCAATGTGTGGCAAATTAAACGCTGGTTTCCAACCACGCTTGCATTGCATTATTCACTTTGTCAGGGGCAGTTAAGTTCACCATGTGACGTTCATTTTCAATGACAATTGCAGTGCCATGCTTTGCCTGTTTTGCCATCTGTAATGCCATTTCTGCAGTTGAGTTCGGATCATCCGTACCGGTCAACACCAAAGCAGGACAAGTGATCTTTGACCAGTCATCTGCATAGGTTTCATCGCCTTGTGCAAACGCAGAATACGCAGTGGTATAACCAGATAAGTCGACATTTTCGAGCCAAGTTTTCACTTTGGCAGCTGCTATACGCTCGACTTCACTTTCACCAAACCAGCGTTGTAGCGGAGTTTCAACATCAATACGGCCTGTTTTTAACTCTTCAGCTCTTTGGATGACTGCATGACGTGCCTGTGGTGTCCGTTTATACACACCATTGAGTACAGCCATCCGTTTAACTAAATCAGGACGGGTAACACTGACGCCTGTGGTAATTAGCGAGCCCATTGAATGCCCTGCTAGATTTACCGGGCCTAAATTTAAGGCTGTAATAAATTCGATGGTCCATTCAACAAAATCTTGTAATTTTGCTTCTGCTGGTAATTTGGTACTTTGACCATGTCCCGGCATATCTACTGAAATCACATGATAATGTTTAGAAAAATATTCAATTTGTGGATACCATGCCGCAGCTTGCATTCCCACTCCATGGATCAGAACCAGAGGCTCTCCTTCGCCTTGCTCAAAATAGTGAGCAATACGGTTATTTGACAGCTGCAGGGTTTTTGACATCATGACCTAACTCTTCCAAATCTTTATAACGATCACCAATACGATGATGTGGTCGACCACCTGTTGCTGCACCAATCACAACAACCAGTTCGTCGGCAGCAGGTGCATCTGGAATTGCAAATTGCAATGTTAAGTAATGAGAACGGCGGCCTTCGTCATTTTTATCCATCATTGGAATTAAAATCGGCGCATTTGCTGGGCCACGGGTATTGTTAAATGCCAAATAAGATTTCGCACCGACAGCGCTACGGTAAGTATTACCAAAATGTAAGGTGTGAATTAAAGCTGATGCATGCTCAAGTTCACCATTTAAGCCCACCACTGCACTTTTACCAAAAGCTTCAACGGCTTCGCCCGAACCGACTTCATCAAGAATAAGCTTGGTTAAATGCTCGCTTAAGATTGGCGCAATGCGACGAATTTCTGGTGTTAGGTTTTCTACATAACCTTGCCCTGCCCACGGATTTTTAATTACCGCTGCTGCTGCCACCATTTTTAAAGGCTTGGCTGCTTCTTTGCCGCCATCTACATAAGTGGTTTCTACATGAAGCACAGTTTTACGTATGAGTTCCATTGCTCTTCCTTGCAAGTAAATTATCTTGTCATTCGTATTATGGTATACCATAATACATACTGAAAAAAAAGCAAGAGTTTGCTATGCTAATTTTTATTGAAAAACATGTAATGAAACTCAACATGTTAAAAAACAGGAAAATTTAATTACCTATGAATCTTAAAATTGAGAACCCGCCCGTAACTTTACGAGAGCTGTGTTTAGATAAAGTGCGTAATGCCATTATTACGGGCTATTTCCCTTCAGGAAAAAGATTGGTTGAAAGAACGTTATGTGAAGAACTTGGCGTAAGCCGTTCTGTAGTTCGCGAAGTGATTCGTTATTTGGAAGCAGAAGGTTTAGTCGAGATTTTGCCAAACAAAGGCCCTATTGTTTCGCTACTTAACTGGGACATCGCTTCACAAATTTATGAAATTCGTCTTTTGTTAGAGCAAAGTGCTGTGGTTGACTGCACTAAAAATCTAGATGAAAAAACTGCTGAAAAATTAAAACTTCTATTAGAAGATCTTAAAGCTGCGTTTGCCGCCGATGACATCAATCTCATTATTGCGACCTCTACTCGGCTTTATGAAACTATTTTTACTACAGCCAATCACCATATTGCTTGGGAAGTGGTTCAACGTTTAAACGGTCGAATTAGCCGTCTTCGTGCCATGACCATGAAATCGACAAAGCGTGAAATTTCAGGTTATCAACGTATTAAAAATATGTGTGAGGCCATCTATCTTTACAAAGACCCTGAAAAGGCAAAACAAGCGGTTGCTGAACATATTGCTGAAGCTGCTGCTGTCGCAAAAAATATTTTAGATGCGTGAAGTCACAAATTTTAGGAAAAGGTAAATAGGCCTTTATTTAATAAGTTATAGGGAAATACGATATGTCTGCGTACTGGATTGCTCATGTCACCATTCATGATATGGAACAATATAAACAATATATGGCCACTGCTCCGCAAGCTTTTCAAAAGTATGGTGCCAAGTTTCTTGCGCGTGGCGGTGCCTCGGAAGTCTTAGAAGGACAAGAGTTTGAACGTCATGTGGTGATTGAGTTTCCAGATATGGAAACTGCACGTGAATGTTATTTTTCACCTGAATATCAGCTTGCCAAAAGTAAACGCCAAGGCTGCTGTGATGTCATGGTGAGTTTTGTTGAAGGGATCTAAATAGCTGAATTGATTTCTCAACTTGAGAAATCAATTCTATTTTAAGTTGTTATATCAGCGAGCTTATTTATATGTTTTAAATAAACCCTATAAAAACCTCACCATTAACTCATCGTTCAATCGAAAACTTTCAAGCAAACTAATCAGCTTCTTCTTTTTTAGAAGAAGGCCCCAAAGCCATACTCGAAAATACGCCATCGCGATAAATCCATGCATGTAATAATGCAGCAGACAGATGACCAATAACGACAGCAAATAATAGCCAAGCCAAAATTCCGTGTAGAGTACGGAACCAAGCGTAAAGCGTAGAGTTGGTTGGTGCTATAGGTGGAAGATCCCAACCCGGAAATAAAGTGACAGGCCAATTACCTGCCGATAGCGTCGCCCATCCGAGCAATGGCAAACTAAACATCAAAATATAAAGTAGCCAATGTGATGCATGGGCAAGAAACACCTGCCAGCGCGGTACAGTCGGCGGCAAAGGTGGAATTGGATAACAGAGTCGATTTATTAATCTTATGATGACCAATAATAAGATTGCGATTCCTAAAGGACGGTGAATATCAATTAACCACGGACGCCAAGTCATTGAGGTGGTCATTCCTACCCCAATAAATAGCATAGCCAGAATTGCTGCCGCCATAAGCCAATGCAGTATTCGAGCGGTCAAATTAAAATGACGTGGAGCAGCATTAGATTTATTTTGCATTGTTCATCTCTCCTATTTGCCCACGGCATCCGTTGCTTTGCCAAATCCAATTTCACGTAATCGAGCATTGTAAGACTGTGAATAGATAGCCGCTCGTGCTGCGAGTACTGGGTCATCTGATAACTCAATTCCCGGTGGCACCAAAGTTGGGTCAAAGTTAATATCACGACAAGCGCCATTTACCTGATCAGTCACATTTTTAACTTCCAATGTTCCGGCTATAACTTCTTTACGGTCTTTTGGCCAAGGCTGAGATGGGTCATTCACTGGGTCTCCCGGCTCGGCAAGTTGCAAAACCAAGTCCCAATAGAGCGGTCCTTCAGCCAAACGTTTTTTGATGTCTTTAAATAAGAAATCATGATCAGCTTGATCACGTTGCTCTTTCGTCAGACTAATAAATTTTGAATGAGGACGCATAGACCAACGGACTGGCTGTTCTTGTCCATTGGCTGCCCGCAATATAAAGGCATTTACGACATAAAATTCTGCACCGCTGAAACTACCAGTTAATGGCATCTTGGCCTTTTGCTCAATAGACTTACGCGCTTCGGGATATTCTTTTAAAAACGCCTCAACAAGGGCTGGATCAGGTTTCCCAGTAGACGGAACCGGTTTAAATGCTTTTTGCTGCGCCAAAAAACCTTCAGCATTTCGCGTCGGGAAATAAGGAAAGTTGTTTAATTTCATGCGCCACTGCGAATGATCGGCCGGAGAAAGCAATAAAGCCATACTCACTGTTGCGGTAGAATTATCTGCCGCATGCGGATTACCGCTTCCAATAGAAAATCGGCCAATTGCTGGTATATCAGACTTGGCAAATACAGTGGCTTTAGAGAGTGCTGCTGCCGCACCATTACTATGGTAAGTGCCATCAAAACAAATACCTTTACCATGTGCACGTCGATATCCGGGATCAAAGTTTTTTAATGTATCACCCAAAAAAGTTTTGGATGTTGTTCGATGTCCAAATAGACCAGCGGTCCAAGCAAATGCCAATACTAAAGCGCCTGCGATTACAGCAATACCCACGAATCGCAGCCAGTACTTCTTTAGAGTTTTAAAATTCAAATTATTCATTCTTCATCCTGTGTAAATTATATAGCTGCATTTATAAAGAAAAGTTTTATCCTATAAAATACGCAGGACTTCTTATCCTGTCGTCCTTTTGAACCAAGAAAATAATTTACGCTTAAGCTTATTTTTTTATAGGTAGTAGTAAAACAGGGTCTTCAATATCGTAACCAGTTTCTTCTGGAACCCCCAAATATTTAACGACAACCAACCTCTTATCTTGTTTAGGCACCTTATAATTTTGGGAAATTTTTATTGCTTTGCTGTAATGAACCGCAACATGGGTCTTACTTTGTAAAGACGGCGATTTTACAACATATTCTGTTTTATATTGCGTGATCTTTCCTGAAGGATCAAACCAAGCTGATACTTGATTCTGATGAGTTTTTAATGTTTGAATTTTTACAGTCTTACTATTACTTACGATCAAAGGAGTTAAATTCTTTTTAATTTTATTAAGTGCCTTATTAAACGCTGTACTATCTTGATCATAATCAATCTTATGTGTTTTTAGATTGATATAGAGAGATTTAACCTCGATAAGTTTATCAGGCGATTTACTATTTAATAGATAATAATAGAGTTGTGGTAGGCGTCCTCGGCCATCTTCATAATGTCTTAATACATAAAGTTTCTTCTCTTTTTGCTGATAGCCCAATACTTCAATTTTTTGTCCACCACCTACTGTCGCATAGCTATGTGCGGATAAGGTAAGAATCGTGCTAAAAGTTAAAAATTTTAGAAATTTCATCGGTTCATATCCTTGTGATCTGGTAACTATATTGTATAAATATCAATCATATTAAAATGACACTTGAGTAAGTGTTACTTGCTGTTTTTATATTCTTTTGTACACAAGCAGCCTTTCTAAGGAGACTTTATTTATTATTTCTCTCCCCCCCTTCAAAACAACTCGTCTAGCTTTTACATATAAGCCGTCATAGAAGAACAGGCTAGCACTTGCTAGCATCGACATGAGTAAACATACATGGACTAAAATTTCTAACAAAAGAGTTTAAAAAACAATCCAATATCTTTTCCCGCTCGAGTGCCCCATCTGAACTTAAAAGCTGAATGATTGTGCCCTCCACCATATATACAAATAGCTTGGCATCGGTAAAAGAAGCATCTGCGTTTAAAACTCTAAGCTGGCTATAAATTTCATTTTTTAGCCATGTTCTATAGCGCATTGCGGTCTGATAGGCGTTGGAATAACTATTTTTAATCTCAAATATGGCTTTAAATAATAAGTAATACGGCCCTTCTAAATCGGTATGTAAATAATAAAGCTTTTTAAGTTTCTCTATTGCGGGGGTACTTAAGTCGTACTCGACCATTGCGACCACTTGTTCTTGGAGCTTTTCTTTTTGCACCATAAGGCAAATTTCAATAAGCCGCTCTTTTGATTGAAAGTAATTATAAAAAGTCGCTTTCGTAATTTCTGATTCTTTCACTATTCTGTCGACGCCAATAAGGTGAAATCCACGGTGATGAAACAGATCAATTGCTTTATTTACAACATATAAGGTACGTGTTGGGAGAGCTAAATTTGGCATAGTTTTACCGTTATAAAAATTTTTGTTGTATGTAGAGATAAAAAACCTGTGCCCCTTTTGGGAGAAAAAAAGGCACAGCAAAGCCGTAAAGACTGTGCTTGGCACATCTCAAGTTTGTTGTTGCTAAGTTTTAAGTAAAAATGACTTTAAGCCTGAAAACCTTGGGGCGTTTAAGCTGCTTTAATTTTTAAGCTGTGTCGTTATAGCTTTTGGCATTGAGAGCCAAGAAATAATGGATGTGCAAAGCCAACTCCTTTTTTATTGGGAGTTCTGCCAGACATTAAATTTATGGTCGCAGAACGAGAAAGGGTTCGCGGACTGGTGAAAGATATAACCAGCACACCCGAAGGTGTCCCTCTCCCGTCCTACCGCTACGGGAGGAGACTGGGAGTTCACGCATAAGACTATCCCTCAGACGGAATAACTCTGATGCGATCTTTCATCACGGTCCGCGACGACCGTCTGGCAATGTGGCCAGCAGGCAAAGAATAGTGTCCAACCCTTTTGCAGTCAAGCACGCAAAATGCCATTTGTTTTAAATTAAATCATTAGAAAAGTAAGGCTAAATAATGAGTGGGTTATTGTTAAGTGGGGGTTGTAGAGAGAGGATTTTTAGGCTTATTGCGGTGCTCATTTTGTAATTTAAGTGAGAAATTAGAAGTTTGTTAACACTTTATTCGTTTTATATTTTGCTTCTTCTCTATTCTTTTTATTAGTTGAAATTGATAAGCTTTACATATCTGGAGTGCCAGCTAAAAGATAAATATAAAATATTATTAATTTTTTAACTACTTACTTTAAATTTATCTTATTTCATAAAAAGGCTATTCTTTTTTCTATAAAATCTTAATCATTCTCCTCCGCATACCTAGTAAAATTATTCGATTTTTATATATTAATTCTTATATATTAATTGATAATTATACCTAGAAAATTTATAAAAATTTAAATATGATTTAGAAATCAAATACACTTAATTTCTAGCTTATGGAAAATTATCTAGAAGAAAATGAAAGATACAAAAAATGGCTTAATCAATTTGAGGAAGTAGATCAACCTTATGCTCAATTGTTAATACAAAAATTACAATGGGTTTCAAGTCATGAATTTCAAGTAAAAATTAAAAATGAAATATATAGCCTTTTTAACAATGATAAGATTGCACTATTTGTCGAACGAGAAGTATCTAATGGAGAAACTGTATATAAATTTGCAAGTGAAAGACCAAGAAGAGCTATAGGTTCAGCCTTTCCTCCTATCAATAATGGTATAAATTCTAATCATGAAGTTGGAAGTGAAGGAATTTTAAATAATATTGCAACTACCCTACAAAGATCGAACTCCCAAAATTTTTTTTACTATCCTAGTGCAGAAAAAATTAGAGCAAAAAAAATTAATAAAGTGATTATATTAACGGACACTATAGCTTCAGGTAATCAAATTAGAAAATTTCTTGAAGCTTTTGCACAAACACCGTCTATCGAAAGTTGGCATTCTTCAGGTTATATTAGTTTTTATATTGTGTGCTATGCAATTACGGAAAATGCATTAGATTTCGTTAGTAAACATAAACTTAAACCACAAATAAACTATGTTTGTGTTTGTCCAACTATATCCAACTCTTTTAATCCAATAGAGCAAAAAAAAATTAGAGAGATTTGTAATAAATATAATCCTAATAAACGATCAGATCCTCCTTTCGCAGTAGGTTATGGAGATGTAGGATCACTAATTTATTATGAACATGGCATACCGAACAATGCTCCTGAAATTCTTTATAAAAGGTCAGAAAAATGGTTCCCTCTATTCAGAGGAAGAACGACTATAGATTTCAGTGAGCAATTACCAACTAATATAAAGTCATTAGATACAGAAGACTATTTAAATTTAATGAAAGATAAAAATATCGTTGTATCTAAGAAGTTTTCAAATTTAAGTGAAAAAGGGAAATCTTATATACTTGTCTTATTTTCTTTAAAAAAACCTCCTAGATCAGTACGAGCTATTTCTAAAAAGACTAAGCTTTCATCTAGCTCTGTAACCGATATAATTGTTAATCTACGCTATTTAGAGTGGATTGATGACTATAACCGAATAACAGATGAAGGATATTTACTAATAAAATATTTAAAAAAAAATGAGTCGAATAACGTTACTATACTTCCCAATATTGATAAAAAGGAATATTATCCTACATCGTTGAGGAGACCATAATGTTTCATTTAGCGTTCGCTCAAGTAACTATTACAGTTACTTGTCTGATTAGTTTTAAACTCAATCAGTCGGCTATATTCTATATAAGCCCAAGTAATAGCTCTCGCAAAAGAGTAACCAAGATCACGACAATAGCGACTAAAGTCGCTCGATTGTGTCCTCACTTATTGTCGCGATCTTACTTACCCCTCCGGGGCCAAAGTAAATGAAATCATGGTCTCCTCAGCACTATAAAATTGAAGGCAAAAAAAATAAGATTGATAAAGAAATTATTGATAGTGCATTAGAACATGCTAAAAGAATTAGATCTAAAAATAATATTAATCCCATATTCACTTTAAGACACCTTTCATATTTAGCTAACGTCGAATATAGTTTCCTTCGTTCAATAGTTTATAGAGATTTAGAAGATTATTGGGATTTAGAAGAACCTCTATATCGCTATTTTCAAATAAGAAAAAAAAATTCTTTAGAAAAAAGAAGAATTTTTATTCCGCATCCTCAACTTGTTAAAGTTCAAAAATATATTCATCAAAATATTTTGAAATTTGTTGAATGTCATGAAAATAGTTTTGCGTATACTCCTGGTATTTCCATTGTTGATGCAGCTAGCCTACATACGAATAGTAAATGGTTGATAAAATTAGACATTACAGCTTTCTTTGAAAGCATCTCCGAAGTATCTGTGTACAAAGTGTTTCGATCCCTAGAATTTCCGGCTCTTTTATCTTTTGAACTTGCAAGAATATGTACATGGAATAGTCCTAGAAACCGGAATACTATTCCACCAAGGTTTAAAATTTCAAAAAAAACCAATTATACGGTTTATTCTTCTACCGAAGGTATTGAATTGGGACATTTACCTCAAGGAGCACCAACGAGTCCAAGTCTTTCAAATCTAGTATGTAGAGAACTTGATAAACAATTGACAGCATTTTCAGTTAAAAATGAATTAGAATATTCCCGATATTCAGATGATATTACCTTTTCATCTAAAAATATAAATTTTTCAAGAAAAGATGCTATTGAAATTATAAAAATGGTATATAAAATTTTAATAAATTATGGTTTTACTCCTAATATACAAAAAACAAAAATAATCTCTCCTAAAGCTAAAAAAATAGTTTTAGGTTTAAATGTTGATAGAGAAAAAGTAAAGTTAGATAAAAAATTTAAAAACAAAATTAATCAAAACATTTATTTTTGTTTACATCCTGATATTGGTCCGGTACGACAAGCTAAATATAAAAAATTCTCTTCTGTTCTTGGTTTTAAAAATCATTTGCATGGATTAATAATATATGCTCTATCGATAGATAAAGAGTTTGGCGAAAAAGCTTTAAATAATTATAATAAAATCGTATGGCCAATACATTAAACTATTATATTTTAATTATCATATCCTTTATTTATCATAATGAGTTGAGTGCTTTAATTAATTTCAACTCATTACACATCTTTATAGACCATAACTTCCATTACTAAAAGGGGAGAAAATTAAGCTTTATCTTTATAGCTGAACTAGACTTCGTGCCACGTCCTAGCTAGTTAAATATAGCCAGTGTTTAGATATTATTCGACCATCAGCTCACTTTTAGAGTAGAAGTTTTGATTATAAATACCTCCTAAAGATAATACTAAATATTACTTCTGACTCGCTTAAACTTTATATCTTCTAATATATTACTTATTTAGTTAAGTTCTGCTTCGGAGATCTAATCCCCCAAATAACCACCTGTTACGGCGCAAGTCTGTAACAGGTAGACGTAAATAAAGCGACTCTATTATTTAAACCGTCTGTTATCACAACTTCATAATGCGCAAATTTTTTACTACTTCCGACCTTAGTTGCCGTTGCAACTAACACCCTATCTTTCGCGCCGCTCATATAGCGAATATCCGCCTGTAGGCCAGTATATGGCGCATCCCCCGCATTACACGCCATCGCAAAAGCGATATCGGCTAAAGAAAATATGACCCCACCATGTACGCCGCCCAAGGCATTCATGTGTTCGTCTTTTACATTAAGTTGACAACGCGCTTCATCAAAACTGCGATGCAGCACTTGTACACCCAATAGCTCTGCGAATTGATCAACCGCAGTAGTTTCCATTTTTTGCACAAACGTCTCCCTACTCGTGCGAGTATTCCCTAAAGGTTATGAACTCATGTGTATTGAAATCGACTTATGAATAACCGTTAAACACTATCTTGTTTAATCTGATAGTTTGAAGAACTAAAGTCCTTATAGGTCAGGCGGTCATCCAACTCTGAGCTTAAAGGCTGAACTTCTTGCATTGAGTTTAAGCAGCGCTGTGCAAGCACCATGTATTCTTGCGTGCCTCTAGTTTTCCACTTTTTTTCTTGTTCTGATAAATCGCGTGCAACTTTGGCAGGACTACCCATTGCCAATACATTTGCCGGAATAATATCTTTAGTTTTGACCAGACTATTTGCACCAATAATAGTGTTTTCACCAATTTCGGCATAGTCCAAAATTACGCTGTTCATGCCAACCAAAACATTTTTGCCAATGCGGCAACCATGTAAAGTTGTGCCATGCCCTATGTGCCCCATTTCCTCAACTAAAGTCACGCTTTGCGGAAAACCATGTACGGTGCAGCTATCTTGTATATTGGCATTTTGCTTAATATGGATACGACCAAAATCGGCACGCAATGAAGCAAATGGTCCTACATATACGCCCGCTTCAATAATCACATCACCAATTAAAACAGCGGTTGGGTGTACAAAAGCCTCTGGGCTGACCACGGGAATAACACCGTCAATACTATAACAAGGCATGATTTAACCTCTCATTTGTCGCCACCAAACCTCCGAAACGGCGCCAATAATGTGCTGTGGCATTTGGCATTGGTCCTTCTGCTGTTGCGGCAACAGACAAGAAGTATTCATCGGCAGGTTCAAATACTTTTTTATAAATATTCATTGATAACGTTCGTGCACTAATCGCGGGCCAGTCAGTTGGCAATAACTCAAGCGGTAGTGCTGGGTCTTTCAATAAAATCCGTCGATAATAATGAATCAGCAAAGTTCGAATCTGAAAGGCCTGAACAGGTTCAAGTTGTTCGTTTTCCTGCATCAGCAACACGCCAATTTCTCTAAAAATATCGAGAAACTGTAGGTATCTTTGGCGTAATTCATCGATTGGCCAGTTAGTTCTGAGCATACGGCCAATGGTATCGACCGAATTATTAAAGAGCTGCAATGTTTCGGCTTTAAA
Organism: Acinetobacter sp. FDAARGOS_558; assembly: GCF_003937785.1. Lineage (NCBI taxonomy): Bacteria > Pseudomonadati > Pseudomonadota > Gammaproteobacteria > Moraxellales > Moraxellaceae > Acinetobacter > Acinetobacter sp. FDAARGOS_558. Next base: position 3,888,899 of record NZ_RKJH01000001.1, on the reverse strand, counting down.
CACCACCACCTGCTCACTCATATTTAAGTCAACCAACAAGCGTTGCAGTTCAATACGGTTACACCCCGGATAAGCCATTAAGTTTGTCGAAATATTGGCAAATCCTAACCATTCGAGTTCTTTTTTTAACAACGCTTTATTTTCAGTGTCGAGGCTAGACATCAGAATAAGATCCCAATAATGATCCCACTCTTTCATCTGGTCGTTATAAATACGTTGCTCGGCCTGCAAATAAGTCGAACGACTCGAATCAGTAATGCGATAAAAACTGGTTCTACCGATTTTGTCTGAACATAACCAATCATTTTTAACTAAACGAAAAACTGAGGTTCTTACAGCGCGGTCATTAAAACCAAATAGCTCTAATAACTGAATCAGGCTTGCAAGACTAATATTTCCACCCCGATGAAGTACTGAATCTCCAAAAATTGTCGAAATAAGCGAAGTTCCACTTAAGGTTTCATTCTTTACAACAGAATCAATTATTTGCTGTATTTTTGCACTCATACTCATGTCTTGGCGTTTAGTTTCAGGGTATAGATTCTATACCCTGAATGATCTTGATGTTAAGCAATCTGACGCATATCGATTACCCGCTTTGCCTTACCTTCCGAACGAGGTAAGGTCGCTTCTGTCACAACTTCTACAGTAACGCTAATCCCAATCATGGTTTTAATGCGTTTCATCAACTCCTGAGCAAGTTGATTGGCCTGTATAGTACAGTTATGACACATCTCTGTACGAATATGCAAAGTATCCATATGGCCTTTTTTAGTCACCAAAATTTCATAATTTGGAACTAAATGTGGAACTTGCAAAATTTGCTCTTCAATCTGAGTCGGGAAAACGTTCACGCCGCGAATAATCAGCATGTCGTCACTACGACCCACAATTTTATCCATTTTGCGCATTGCCAGATTTTCACCCGGTAGTAAGCGGGTCAAATCACGAGTACGGTAACGAATAATCGGTAAACCTTCTTTGGTAATAGTCGTAAAGACTAACTCGCCAAGTTCGCCATCTTTGCAGACTTCACCTGTTTCAGGGTTAATAATTTCTGGGTAGAAATGATCTTCCCAAATGGTTAGTCCTTCGCCCTCACCTAAACACTGCATCGCAACACCCGGTCCCATCACCTCAGACAAACCATAAATATCGAGTGCTTTAATATTAAGGCGTTCTTCAATTTCACGGCGAAGTTCGTTGGTCCACGGCTCGGCACCAAAAATCCCGACTTTTAAAGAGGTATTACGTGCAGTACCAAATTGCTGTTCAAGCTTTTCAATAATACTCACGCAATACGATGGCGTAACCATAATTGCAGTCGGTTTAAAGTCTTGAATAAGCTGAACTTGCTTTTCAGTTTGCCCGCCAGACATTGGAATAACCGTTGCACCTAAGCGCTCGGCACCATAATGTGCACCTAGACCACCTGTAAATAGTCCATAGCCATAAGCCACCTGAACCATATCTTTCGCGGTTAAACCCGCCATGCGTAAGCAACGCGCAACAATGTCCGACCACGTATTAATATCTTTTTGGGTATAACCCACCACAGTCGGTTTACCCGTTGTACCCGATGATGCATGTAAACGCACAATTTGCTCTTGCGGTACGGCAAACATACCAAACGGATAGTTGTCTCTTAAATCCTGTTTGGTGGTAAATGGAAACTTCGCCAGATCGTCTAAAGTTACGAAGTCGTCAGGATGCACACCCGCTTCATCGAACTTTTTCTTATAGACCGGACTATTTTCATATACAAAAGTCAGGGTTTGTTTTAACCGTTTAGTTTGCAGCTCTCGAAGCTCTGCAAGTGTTAATTGCTCAACATTATCCATTGTAAGGCTGTCCATCGCCTCTCTCCTCATTATGTAATTTTAAAAACCGTCTAAGTTAATTTAAGTTTTCCAAAATCAGTGCGACACCTTGTCCAACACCTACACACATCGTGCAAAGTGCATAGCGTCCACCGCGTTTTTTTAGCTCACGTGTTGCCGTAATCACTAAACGTGTACCACTCATACCTAACGGATGGCCTAACGCAATCGCACCACCATTTGGGTTCACGCGTTCATCGTCATCTTTTAGACCAAGCTCACGCATACAAGCTAAAGATTGGGCTGCGAATGCTTCATTCAGCTCAATCACATCCATCTGATCTAGCGTTAAACCTGTTTGCTTTAAAATTTTCTGCACAGCCGGAACAGGACCTATACCCATATATTTGGGTTCAACCCCTGCACTTGCAATGCCAATTACACGTGCTAAAGGTTTTAAACCATGTGTATCTGCAAATTCACGGTTGGTAATTAACACACACGCGGCACCGTCATTTACACCAGAGGCATTTCCGGCAGTCACCGAACCGCCTTCTTTTTTAAATGGTGCTTTTAGTTTAGCGAGTGCTTCAAGTGTTGTTTCACGCGGATGTTCATCACGGTTCACCACAACCACGTTTTTCTTACGGTCTGTAATCTCGACAGGCAAAATCTCATCGTTAAAGAAACCGTTTTGTTGTGCCGCAGCCGTTTTTTGTTGGCTACGCAATGCAAACGCATCTTGGTCTTCACGACTAATCTGATATTTTTCAGCTACATTTTCGGCAGTTTCAGGCATGCTGTCGGTGCCGTATTGCGCTTTAAGTTGCTTATTTACAAAACGCCAGCCAATGGTGGTGTCATAAATTTCAGGTGTACGGCTAAACGCTTCTGTTGGTTTAGCTTGTACAAATGGCGCACGGCTCATGGACTCTACACCACCTGCCAACACAAATTGTGCTTCACCAGCTTTAATTGAGCGTGCTGCAAGGCCTACTGCATCTAAACCCGAAGCGCATAAGCGATTAACCGTCATGGCCGGAACTGTATCAGGTAAGCCTGCTAACAGTGTTGCCATACGTGCAACGTTACGGTTGTCTTCACCTGCTTGGTTAGCACATCCTAAAAACACTTCGTCTACCGTATTCCACGGCAAGTTCGGGTGTTTATCTTTTAAATATTTGATGGGCAATGCAGCTAAATCATCTGCACGTACTGCACTTAGGGCACCTGCATATCGTCCAATTGGGGTTCGAATAAAATCGCAAATTAAAACGTCTTCCATGTTGACTCCTGATTATGCAAATTCGGTCATATCGCGTGAATATTGGGTAGCAATGTTTTGATTTTTCGCTACATATTGCTTGAGGTAGATACTCGCGCGATATTTTTCCTCTCCATACAGTGCATATAAGTTATTTAAGGTTTGGAGCACATAAGCACCGCCCATTTGTGTCAACCACTGGTAAGGGCCTTTAGGATAATTCACTCCATATTTCATGGCATTATCAATATCTTCCAGACTCGCAACACCATGTAAACTTGCTTCACAGGCTTCATTAATGAGTAAAGCGATGGTGCGTAAGGTTAACAGTGCCGGATGGTCTTTAATCCACATTACGCTGATGCCAAACTGTGCAAAGTACGCTTCAACTTTAGCGAGATCACTTGCTTCACAAAGTTCGTTATGACTAAGCACCACAGCCTGAGCTTTTTCAAAATCATGATGCCAATCCATTAAAACTACTTTACGGCTTAAGTAATGAATATTGGCTGACTCACCTTGGCTTAAACGTAAGTCGATATCATCTATTTGAAGGATATTGTCATCACTCGCAGATCCGCCTTTTAAACCTAAACGCGTTAAAAAAGCAGGTATTTGAGACCAAGTCCCTTTTAGCTGAATATGGGCATCGACTGGCTTGGCAACCACAGCTTGAGGCTGAAATGTCTCGTACTGATTTTTTTCGTTATAGGTATAAAAGCCTTGTTTTGACTTACGGCCCCAAGCACCTGCATCGACCAATTCTTTTTGAATCAGGCTTGGGCGGTAACGTGGCTCGTAAAAAAACTCTTGGTAAACGCTTTGGGTCACCGAAAAGTTAACATCTTGCCCAATGAGGTCGGTTAGTTCACAAGGCCCCATCGCAAAACCACCACATTGCTTTAAGGCATAATCTAGCTGTTCATAGCTGGTGACTTGTTCTTGCAGTGCTCTAAAGCCTTCTGCATAAAACGGCCGTGCAATTCGGTTAACAATAAAACCGGGAGTCGACTTGGTGAGTACTGGAATTTTTTTCCAATTCAACATCAAATTTTTTAGAGCCAAACATAAGCTGTTTGGTGTTTTTAAGCCTTGTACAATTTCAACCAGTTTCATGACTGGCGCAGGGTTAAAAAAGTGTAAACCCACTACGCGCTCGGGGTGAGCAATACCCGCCGAAATTGCAGTCACTGAAATTGAAGATGTATTGCTTGCAAAAATGGTTTGCGCACTACAAATTTCAGCGAGCTGTTTAAATAAAGACTGTTTAACTTCTTTTTTCTCAACGACTGCTTCAATAACCAAGTCAGCATCACGCAGCGCTTCAATTTGATTGACCACTGTTAAACGCGCTAAGGCTTCATCAGCTTGCTGTTGGGTAAGCTTGCTCTTTTCAACCAGCTTTTTAAACGTCTGCCCTAAGCCTTGAGCGGCTTGTTGCGCTTTTTGAGCGTCCAGATCATATAAAACGGTCGAGTGCCCATTAACGATCGCTAACTGGGCAATGCCGATGCCCATGGTGCCAGAACCAATAACGGCAATTCGGGCACGAGATAAGTCTAAATCTGTCATGCTTAACGCCCTTTAAAATTTGGTTCACGTTTATTCATAAAGGCTTGTACACCTTCACGGTAGTCTTCGGAACGGCCCGCAATACGTTGTAAGTCACGCTCTAAAAGCATTTGCTCATCAAAGGTGTTGTTGCTTGATTGATGAATGGCTTTTTTAATGAGAGATAGGCCAAAAGTAGGTTGTTTCGCTAAACGTTCAGCGAGTTCAGTCACTTTTGTTTTAAGCTCGGCGTCTTCAACCACATCCCAAATCATGCCCCATTCTTTTGCGGTTTCTGCTGGGAGCTTGTCACCTAACAAAGCCAATCCCATAGCACGTGCATGACCTACAGCACGTGGTAAAAACCATGTACCCGCAGAGTCTGGAACCAAACCTAAACGGCAAAAGGCTTGTACGAAGTTTGCCGATTTAGCTGCAATCACCAAGTCACACGCTAGTGCAATATTTGCCCCTGCACCTGCTGCCACACCATTTACCGCGCAAATGACAGGCTTTGGCATATTTACAATCGTTTTAATGAGCGGGTTATAGTAAGTTTCAATGGAATATCCTAAATCTGGAGCTTCAGCGTTTGGGTCAACTACACGGTCCCCTAAATCTTGCCCTGCACAGAAGCCGCGGCCTTCACCACTAATCACAACACATCGAACATCTGGATTTTTGGTCCACAGGTTTAAAACCTCGGCTACTTCACGGTGCATATCGACGTTAAAGCTATTCAGTGCTTTTGGGCGGTTAAATGTCAGGTAGCCAACACCATTTTTTTCTTCAGCAATAATATTTTGATAGTCCATCATTCACCTCTAAACACTGGCTTTCTTTTCTCAAAGAAAGCGTTAATCCCTTCGTTTCGATCTTTTGTAGCCGCCAGCCAGACAAAGTTTTGACGTTCAAACTTGAGTCCCTGACTTAACGTTGTTTCATGAATACTTTTAATTGATTGTTTAATTACGCGAATCGCTAACGGCGCTTGTTTGGCAATTTTGGCTGCAAGTTGAATGGCATATTCAACGGTTAATTCGGTCGGAACCACTTGACTGCAAATGCCGTGTTGCTCTGCCTGTTTTGCCGAAATCATTTCACCTGTCATAGCCCAGCGCATGGTGAGTTGTTGTCCAACCAAGCGTGCTAAACGCTGTGTTCCGCCTGCACCCGGCAACATACCTAAGGTAATTTCAGGTAAAGCGAATCGGGCATTTTCACCGCAAATCACCATATCTGAATGCAAAACCAACTCGAACCCAGCGCCTAAGGCATAGCCATTGACTGCGCTAATCAGTGGCTTACTAAACGCATCAATTTTCTGCCAAAGCTTCGGGCGAATATCGAGTTGCAAAGACACGGCGTCCATTGCAGCCAACTCACTAAGATCTGCTCCAGCCGCAAAACACTGGGCGTTACCCGTTAAAACCACTGCTTTGACTTGAACATTATGTTCAGCTTCTTCGAGCAACTCGCATAAACACTGCAATGTTGCATTGTTTAAAGCATTTCTTTTTTCTGGACGGTTTAGGGTTAATAACAAAACACCGTCAGCAGCTGTACTGGCTTTGATCAACTCTTGCATGACAGCCTCTATTCATCAAAACTCAAGCGAACATTTGAGCCTTTTGGTAAGGTCTGACAGCTCAGCACATAGCCCTTTTCAACTTCATCTTCTTCAAGACTATAGTTAAGGAACATGTCGACTTCGCCAGAAAGCACCTTACAACGACAGGTCGCACACACCCCACCTTTACATGCATACGGTAAGTCGGCACCCGCACGTAAAGCCGCATCAAGAATACTTTCATCATCTTGAGCCACAGAAACAATCAGCTCACGACCATCTAAAATGATGTTTACTTTTTCTTCTTTACGGTTTGCATCCGCTTCAACACTACGTTTACGCGCTTGCCCTGTATGGAAACGTTCGGTGTGAATGCGCTCTTTGGCAATACCAAAGTTCGGTAAAGTATTTTCTACGGCATTCATCATTTCGTCTGGGCCGCAGGCAAAAACATGGTCAAAGTTCGTTTCAAGCACTTCAAAATCAAAAAGTTGCTTAAGCTTTTCTGCATCAATACGACCGTTCATTAGTTCACTATCGTTGAACTCACGAGAAAAAATATTGATGAGTTGAAAGCGTTCTTTAAACTGATCTTTCAAATCCATAATTTGCTCAGCAAACATGGTTTGTTTCCATGAACGATTGCCATAGAGCAAGGTAAAGTTAGCTTCAGGTTGTTCAAATAAAACTTGTTTAATAATTGATAAAATTGGCGTGATACCACTACCCGCAGCAACGCCTAAATAGTTTTGTCCGCCCATCTTGGCTGCTTTTTGAAAAAATACGCCTTGTGGTGGCATGACTTCAAGTACATCGCCCACTTTTAAATGGTCATTTGCCCAGTTTGAAAATTGACCCTGATCAATTTTTTTAACCGCAATACTGATATCTTCTTTGCCCGCATAGCTACAAATTGAATAACATCGGCGGATTTCACCCACTTCGGTTAAATGGCGAATGGTTAAATGTTGCCCCGGTTGAAATTGAAATTGTTCTTGTTGTTCAGGTACAACGTCAAATGCAATACAAATTGCCTGATCGGTTTGCGGTGTAATACTTTTTACTTTTAATGGTACAAATTGGCTCATGGCTGATTTCCTTATCTAAAGACTTAAATACATTTGAAGTAATCAAAAGGCTCAAGACAGTCCTGACATTTATAAAGTGCTTTACAGGCGGTAGAACTAAACTCTGTTAACAGTCGAGTATGTCGGCTTTTGCAACGTGGGCACTCAACACCATCATTTAAATGAACGTGAGTTCCACACTGATGCGCCAACCCTTCAGGTGGTGCAATGCCATAAACTTGCAGTTTCTTTTTCCCTGCTTCAGACATCCAGTCCGTGGTCCATGCTTCTGATAAATCGACCATGACTTTGACCGGTGTCAAAGCTTCTGCGGTAAATGCCTCAACAATTTGTGCTTTGAGCATATCTGTTGCTGGGCAACCGCTATATGTCGGAGTTAGACGAACAATAATTTCTTGTTGATCGTTAATCTCTACACCGCGGATCATGCCCAAATCGACAACTGATAAAACCGGAATTTCAGGGTCACTTACCGTTTGTAGAACGTCCCAACATTGGTCGATGCAATGACGAATCATTTGCATGGCTCACCTCCTTGTCTTACCAGGTCATTCCCGGATAAGTTCTTTGAATACATTGCATTTCAGCCAATAAATAACCCAAATGCTCGGTATGCAATCCTTGTTTCGCACCACGGCGATAAGCACCGTTCACAGCAACATTTAATTCAAAACGCTTAAGCTCATCTGCAATAGTTTGGTTCCATTGTTCTTTTTCATTTGAAAAATCTGGAATCACACCTTCTGCAACTAATGCTTGTTCGTCTGCACTCAGTTCAAATAATTCAGCGGTAAAGCGCCATAAATTATTTAAACCGTCTTGCACACGTTGATGTGCTTCATCTGTACTTAAACTTAAACGTTCCATCCAGCTTGTTGAAAAGCGGATGTGATACTTCACTTCTTTTAAAGATTTCACAGCAAGCGCGCTTAATTCAGGAAGTGAGCTTTGCGCTAAAGCCGTAAATAAATGAAGATGGTAATGGTCCATCAACCACTGGCGTACAATCGTTTGTGCAAAGTCACCATTGGGTTGTTCGCACAACAAGAGGTTTAAAAACTCACGTTCTGTACGGAAATACGCAAGTTGGTCTTCATCACGCTTAGCTTCATCATATTGACCAGCCAAAGTTAGAAAGTTTCTTGCTTGACCTAACAAGTCCAAGCCGATATTTGCTAAGGCAATATCAATTTCTAGCTCAGGTGCATGCCCGCACCATTCAGCCAAACGCTGAGATAAAACCAGTTGGCTATCGCCAATATGTAATAAGAATTTAGATAAAACTGAATGATTCATTTGCCATTCCCCTTACATGTGCTCAATGCCATCTGGGATATGGTAAAAAGTCGGATGACGATAAACCTTGTCTAAAGAAGGATCGAAAAATTCAGCTTTTTCATCTGGCTGTGATGACTTAATCAGTTCTGAACGAACTACCCAAATGCTAATTCCTTCATTACGACGCGTGTAAACATCACGAGCATGTTGTAGTGCGATTTCATCATCAGGTGCTCTTAAGCTGCCTACGTGACGGTGGCTTAAGCCTTGTTTACTACGTACAAATACTTCGTAGAGCGACCAGTTGTTTTTATCTTCCATTTTGATTTCCTCAAATTTTTCCATAAATCTTGTTAAGCCACTTTGTTCGCTTCAAGCTGCTGTTTTTTCGCGTAGACCACGGCTGCATCACGAACCCATTTGCCGTTTTCCCATGCTTTACGGCGTGCTTCGATACGCTCGTGATTACATGGTCCACGTCCGGCAATCACTTCATTAAATTCGTGCCAGTCAATCTCGCCAAACTCATAGTGTCCTGTTTCTTCATTGAACTTTAAATCTGGGTCCGGTACTTCCAAGCCAAGTTGCAACACTTGCGGTACAGTGTTATCGACAAACTTTTGACGTAATTCATCGTTACTAAAGCGTTTGATTTTCCACGCCATGCTTTGTGCGCTGTTTGGAGAATGTTCATCGCTTGGACCAAACATCATGAGTGCTGGCCACCAGAAACGGTTCACTGCATCTTGTGCCATCTGCTTTTGTTCCGGTGTACCGTTTGCCAAAGCCATCATGGCTTCAAAACCTTGACGTTGGTGGAAACTTTCTTCTTTACAAATACGTACCATCGCACGTGCATATGGCCCATATGAAGTACGGCAAAGCGCAACTTGGTTCACAATGGCTGCCCCATCGACAAGCCAACCAATTGCAGCGACATCTGCCCAAGTCAAAGTTGGATAGTTAAAGATTGATGAGTATTTCATTTTCCCATTAATCAACTTTTCCATCATGTCATCACGGTCAGCACCTAAGGTTTCTGCTGCGCTATACAGATATAAACCATGACCCGCTTCATCTTGTACTTTCGCGAGCAAAACCGCTTTGCGTTTTAAAGTTGGCGCACGAGTAATCCAGTTTCCTTCAGGCAACATACCTACAATTTCAGAATGGCCATGTTGCCCGATTTGACGAATCAATGTTTTGCGGTAGGCATCAGGCATTTGATCCTTAGCCTCGATCGTAATTTCATTGGCAATATTTTGTTCAAATTTCTGGTAATTGTTTTCCATTCTTTCATTCCCTGTAGGTATCACCCTTAAATCTATTTTTCGATACACAAAAAACAAAGTCAACTAATTTTTTAGTATCAAATTAAATCCACAATAACAAACCAATACAAGATATTGAAATTTATACAATTAAGTTAAATGTAAAAACCTTTTTTACTTTTAAAAATCAAAATAAAGTTGACTTTTATACAAATTAATCTGAAATTATGAATCATATTTTTGCAATTTTTATAATTGATGTATCAAATAAAAAAGGAGTTTGGTCATGCTTGAACAAGCACACCTAGAAGGAACCTCAACTGACACAGATTTTCAGCAGTCTGAGCATCAACTGCCTCATCTTGCTTCTTATGTCTATGGAACATGGCATTCGTCTGACGAAGAATTACGTACCGTTTATCATGCCATTACAGGTGAATCGATTTATGCCGTAAGTAGTCATGGCATAGATATGAAACGTGTTGTTCAGTATGCCAAACAGAATGGTTCAGAACTGGCTAACTGGACGTTTCACCAACGTGCCAATGCATTAAAACAAATTGCCCAACATTTACTTGAACGTAAGGAAGACTTCTACAAACTTGCTTATGCCACAGGCGCAACTCGTAAAGATGCGTGGATTGATATTGAAGGTGGGATCCAGACATTATTTGCTTATTCGAGTCTGGTTCGCCGTGAACTCAATGATGAAAAAATTATTACTGAAGATAGCTGGATTCAACTCTCTAAAAATGGGACTTTTGGTGCTAAACACATTTTAAGTCCTAAAGCAGGTGTTGCCGTTCACATTAATGCTTTTAACTTCCCAATTTGGGGAATGCTTGAAAAGATTGCACCGACGCTACTTGCAGGCGTGCCATGTATTATGAAACCAGCAACCGATGGTGCCCAATTAACTCAAGCAGTTGTAAAAGCCATTGAAGAAACACATGTCTTACCAAAAGGCTCACTACAACTCATTTGCGGTCAGACTTATGACCTGTTAGAACAGTTAGGCCCACAAGACTGTGTGACCTTTACAGGTTCTGCTTACACAGGTCAAAAACTACGTAACCACCCTCACCTCAATAAATATTCAATTCCATTTAGCATGGAAGCCGACTCGGTAAACAGTGCAATTTTAAGCCCTGAGGCAAATGAAGAGACTGTCGATTTATTTGTGCGTGAAGTCTTCCGTGAAATGACTACAAAAGCAGGCCAAAAATGTACTGCAATTCGTCGTGCATTTGTTCCTGAAAACTTGTTAGCGACTGTACAAGAGAAGCTGACTGCCAAACTTGCTAAAGTTGTGGTGGGTGACCCTCAAAAAGAAGAAACCACCATGGGGGCTTTAGCGAGCATTAAACAAAAACATGACGTTGCAGAAAAAGTTGCTGAACTCAGCAAAGATGCAAAAATTGTTTTTGGTGGCAACGATAGCTTTACATTTAATGCAGACCATCCTGAAAAAGGCGCTTTTTTCGCTCCAACTTTATTGGTGTGCGAACAGCCTTTACAAGCGACGAATGTTCATACCACGGAAGCTTTCGGTCCGGTATGTACACTCATGCCATATCAAAACATTGAAGAATTAGCTGACCTTGTTTCACGTGGTGAAGGTAGCCTAGTGGCTTCTGTCGTTAAAAATAACGATGAGAATATTGAGCAGATTATTCAAAAAAATGCGCCTTGGCATGGTCGTGTGCATGTACTTGATGCAGAGTCAGCAAAAGAAAGTACAGGACATGGTTCACCACTTCCACATTTAGTACACGGCGGCCCTGGCCGTGCAGGTGGCGGTGAAGAGTTAGGTGGTATTCGCGCGGTTAAACATTATATGCAGCGCACTGCAATTCAAGGCTCACCAAACAGCCTGACGCAAATTACTCACTCATGGACTGTTGGCTCGAAAGTTAATGAGGACCGCGTACATCCATTTAAAAAGTCTTTTGATGAGTTAGTGATTGGTGAGCGTTTATTAACGGCGCGCCGTACAGTCACTGAGGCAGATATTGTCAATTTCGCGTGTTTAAGCGGTGACTACTTCTATGCACATACTGACAAAATTGCAGCTGCCGAGTCTTTCTTTGGTGAACGTGTGGCACATGGATATTTCATTGTGTCTGCCGCAGCAGGTCTATTTGTAGATGCAGCACAAGGTCCTGTGATTGCCAATTATGGTATGGACAACTTACGTTTTGTTGAACCGGTTAAAATTGGTGACTCAATCCAAGTTGAACTCACCTGTAAACAAAAAACACCTAAACCACAAAAAGACCCGTCTCAGCCTGCACATGGCGTTGTGGTATGGGATATTAAAGTCAAAAACCAACGCGGTGAACTTGTCGCAACTTACGACATTTTAACTTTAGTTGCTCGCGAGGCTTAATGTTTAAAATGAGATGGGGTCACCTCGTCCCCATCTCATTTTTTTAACACTCAATGGCGTTAACAGCGAGACCACCTTTTGAAGTCTCTTTATATTTCTCAGACATATCTTTACCTGTTTCCTTCATAGTCTGAATGACTTTATCTAGTGTGACAAAGTGTTCATCGTCATCATGAAGTGCCATTTGGGCTGCATTAATGGCTTTTACGGCTGCAATTGCATTTCGTTCAATGCAAGGCACCTGAACCAAACCACCAATCGGGTCACACGTTAACCCTAAATTATGTTCAAGCCCAATTTCAGCCGCATGCTCCACTTGCTCAGGTGAGGCACCTAAGATTTCGGCTAAACCTGCCGAAGCCATTGCACATGCCGAGCCGACTTCTCCCTGACACCCTACTTCTGCACCAGAAATAGAAGCATTGAGTTTACATAAAATGCCAACGGCTGCCGCACTTAAAAAGAAACGAACCACTTTATCTTCGGAAAAGTCTTTAGAGAAAGTCACGTAGTAATATAAAACTGCCGGAATAATTCCTGCGGCCCCATTTGTAGGTGCCGTCACTACTCGACCGCCAGCAGCATTTTCTTCATTTACCGCTAAGGCAAATAAATTGACCCATTCCATCGCATGAAAAGTCGTCACAATCAGGTTTGAGTTTTTCTTATTTAATAACTTATCGTGAATTTTTTTAGCCCGACGTTTTACGTTTAATCCGCCCGGTAATATGCCTTCATTAATTAATCCGTTGTGAATACATTGCTGCATCACTTTCCAGATTTCCATAATCTTGCTACGAATCTCAGCTTCACTCCGCCAGCTTTTTTCATTTTCAAGCATTAACTCGCTCACTGATAAATGATGAGTCTTACATAAGCTTAAAAGTTCAGCCGCACTGTGAAATGGATATGGAACTTTAACGTCGTTGGTTTCAGTGTGGGTGTGTGTTAATTGTCTTTGGCTAACAATAAAGCCACCACCAACCGAATAGTAAGTTTCTGCATATAAAATTTCTTGAGCCTCGTTATACGCAATCAACTCCATTGCATTGGGGTGATAAGGCAAAGATTCATCTAAAAAAAGCACATCATGCTTATAGTCAAAAGAAATAGTTTTTTGCTGATTAAGCTGGATGGCTTTATTTTCAAGAACATCTTCAATCAAGCTTGTACTTACTTGGGTATCAATATGTTCAGGGTCAAAACCCATTAAACCTAACAGAACAGACTTATCTGTCGCATGACCGACACCGGTTGCCGACAGCGAACCGTATAACTTCACCTGAACTCTAACCGTGGCTTGTAAATCGTCTTGCTTCAATAAATCTTCCACAAAACTGTATGCCGCTCGCATGGGTCCAACTGTATGGGAGCTAGATGGGCCGATGCCAATTTTAAAAAGATCAAATACACTAATAAACACGTGGTCCTACCTTCGATTCATTATTATTCGTATGTTCGTCGTTATTGTGTCCTTTCGGATAGCTCTAAAATTATCATTAAGCCATCTATAAAGCACTGAAAATAAATGGTTCATTGCCTAAAAACAACACAATCAATTGCTAATACAGCCTTTTTAAAAAATTGAATTTTCCATTAATTTAAATGGTAAATGACTCAACCAATATTGAAGAATTGTTCTTTTGAGCAAATAAAATCACAAACCTTTGCCAATTTTTTATAAAAAATATTTGGTTTTCAAGTTATTTACTTGAAATTTAAAATATTTAAAATCAATTAAAAACAAACATTTACATAGTATTTAAATCATTCATTGTCCATAAATAGAATAAAAATTCCCCTATTTACCAATAACCATATATCGTATACGATATATGAAAGAACAATAGTTCTGTCGTTAAGGAAAACGTAATGACAAGTCAGTTTAAAAAACAGTTATCTCTAATGGATCTTACATTCATTGGCTTAGGCGCCATTTTTGGTTCAGGATGGTTATTTTCAGCAAGTCATGTGGCCTCTCAAGCCGGCCCTGCGGGTATATTGTCATGGATTATTGGGGGCTTTGCCGTTTTAATTCTGGGAATTATTTATTGTGAGTTAGGCGCAGCCTTACCCCGAGCAGGCGGTATTATCCGTTATCCCGTATTTTCACATGGCCCATTACAAGGATATTTATTGGGTTCTGTGACCGTCATTGCCTTTTCAAGTTTAATTGCAATTGAAGTCGTCGCTGCCCGCGAATATGCAGCAGCATGGTTCCCTTCTCTTACCGCCGTACATGATGGTGTTCGAACTCCAACTACCATTGGATGGTTGTTTCAGTTTGCACTTTTATGCGTATTTTTTGCATTGAACTATTACAGCGTAAAGACCTTTGCAATTGCCAACAACCTGATTAGTGCGTTGAAATTTGCTGTTCCGGTTTTAGTGATGGTTGCACTTCTATACCATTTTAAACCTGCAAACTTTTCAATGACCGAGTTTGCCCCAATGGGCGCTCACGGCGTACAAGGTGCCGTATCTGCTGGTGGTATTATTTTTGCGTATTTGGGTTTAACGCCGATTATTTCGGTAGCAAGTGAAGTAAAACGTCCTCAATTTACGATTCCTTTTGCACTCATCTTATCTGTCGTTTTGGCAACGATTATTTATGTAGTGCTTCAAGTTGCTTTCTTAGGTGCAGTACCTACCGATATGTTAGCAAATGGTTGGTCAGGACTTAGTGACAAGTTCCCATTACCTTACCGCGACATTGCCATGTTATTAGGTTTGGGATGGTTAGCACTTTTAGTTGTTTCAGATGCCATTATTTCTCCGTCTGGCTGCGGCAATATCTATATGGCTGCAACTCCACGTGTCATTTATGCATGGTCAAACAGTAATACATTCTTCCGTATTTTTACGCGTGTAGATCCGAAATCAGGTATTCCTCGTTATGCATTATGGTTAACGTTTGCACTTTCAGTATTTTGGACCATGCCGTTTCCATCTTGGGATAAATTAATTTCCGTAGTTTCGGCAGCTTTAGTTTTAAGTTATGCCCTTGCTCCTGTCACAGTGGGTGCTTTACGCCGTAATGCTCCTGAGCTTGAACGTCCATTCTATGTAAAAGGCTTTACTGTTCTCGGGCCTCTCGCTTTTGTCATTGCGTCTTTTATTGTGTATTGGTCTGGCTGGAATGTCATTTCATGGCTATTAGGCGCACAAATCGTCTTGTTTGCACTCTACGTCATTTTTAAGCGCTACGTGCCAACCCAAGAAGTCAGCCTTGCCCAACAGTTAAAGTCATCAGCGTGGCTCCTTGTTTACTACATTTTAATGATTCTTGCCTCTTACCTTGGCAGCTTCGGTGATGGCGCATCACACCTATTGGCAGCGCCTTTCGACACCTTATTCGTCATGGTGATTTCTCTTGGTTGCTACTACTGGGGTATACGCTCAGGTTTACCAAAAGCACTGATTAAAAATGACGATGAAGCTTAGCGTTCGTTTGCTTAAACACATATAAGTTAAGGTTTTCTTTTGATTAATACCGTATACAAAATACAATATTTTCAAATGTAAAACCTTCGCTTTGATAACTCTCCAACGTCATAAGAACCACTTTTGACGTTCACTCTCAAGTGAGGTTGATAATGTTAAATATTACTGGTCAAAATTTTATTGCAGGTCAACGTTCAAGTGCAGGCAGTAAGTTTGTATTAAGCTACGATGCTGCAACAGATGAAGCATTACCCTATCAATTTGCTCAAGCAACTCCTGAAGAAATTGATCAGGCAGCTCAAGCAGCTGCATTGGCTTATCCGGCTTTTAGACAAACTACGCCAGAACAACGCGCTGTTTTTCTAGAAACGATTGCCAGTGAAATTGATGCGCTTGATGACCAGTTTATTGCAACAGTCTGTCAAGAAACTGCTTTGCCGGAAGCGCGTATTCGCGGTGAACGTGGGCGGACCACAGGTCAATTACGCCTATTTGCTCAAGTATTACGCCGTGGTGACTATTTAGGTGCCCGTATTGATTTGGCTTTACCTGAGCGCCAGCCACTTCCACGTCCAGATTTACGTCAATATAAAATCGGTGTTGGACCAGTGGCCGTATTTGGCGCAAGTAATTTCCCTCTAGCCTTTTCTACTGCGGGTGGCGATACCGCTTCAGCACTTGCTGCTGGATGTCCAGTTATTGTGAAGGCGCATAGCGGTCACATGGCAACGGCCGAATCTATTGCAAATGCCATTTGTAGTGCGATTGAGAAATGCGCTATGCCAAAAGGTATCTTTAGCATGATTTATGGTCAAGGTGTCGGTGAACCACTGGTAAAACATCCAGCAATTAAAGCTGTTGGATTTACAGGTTCACTCAAAGGTGGCCGTGCTCTCAGTGATTTAGCTGCTGCACGTCCTGAACCCATTCCTGTTTTTGCCGAAATGTCGAGCATTAACCCAATGATTTTATTACCCGAAGCTCTAAAAGTGCGTGGTGATAAAATTGCGACCGAACTTAGTGGTTCAGTGGTTTTAGGCTGCGGTCAGTTTTGTACTAATCCGGGTTTAATTATTGGAATTAAATCACCTGAATTTAGCCAATTTCTTGACCAGTTCAAGGCTACAATGGCTCAGCAACCGCCACAAACCATGCTTAATAAAGGCACTTTAAGAAGCTATGAACATGGTCTTAAAGAGTTACTCGTACATGACAAAATTGAGCATTTAGCGGGTCAACCACAACAAGGCCAGCAAGCCTATCCTCAGCTCTTTAAAGCCGATGTATCTCTTTTATTAGAGCATGATGAATTACTTCAAGAAGAAGTATTCGGCCCAACGACGATTGTGATTGAAGTTGAATCGGCAGAGCAGCTTGCTCTCACATTAAGCGGTCTACGTGGTCAACTTACAGCATCATTAATTGCCGAGCCACAAGATTTTGAGAACTTCGCAACCCTTATTCCATTACTTGAAGAAAAAGCAGGACGTTTACTTCTAAATGGTTACCCAACAGGTGTGGAAGTCTGTGATGCCATGGTTCATGGCGGGCCATATCCTGCAACTTCAGATGCACGCGGTACATCGGTAGGAACCTTAGCAATCGAGCGTTATTTACGACCAGTATGCTATCAAAACTATCCAGATCACTTATTGCCACTCGCCCTTCAAAATGCCAATCCGCTTGGTATTGCGCGCTTGGTCAATGGTGAAATGAGTAAAGCTGCTCTTTAATTTTTTTAAAGGAGTTTATCCAAGAGATGAACTCCTTTTTTTAGTTCAAAGCCTCCAGCGTAACCGCACATTATTTAAATAAAAAAGTGCAAAAAATGAATAGCAAGATGCTTCATCAAATCAATGCGTAACATATTTTCAAATAAGGATATTGGTATATGACGACAACACTAAAAAAGGTAGTAGCGGCCTCCATGGTTGGCTCCGTAGCAGAATGGTATGAATTTTTCCTTTATGGAACAGCCTCAGCCCTTGTCTTTGGCGAACTTTTCTTTCAACAAACTGGCAATGCTATAGATGGCATTTTGGCGGCCTTTGCCCTCTATGCTGTTGGCTTTTTAGCAAGACCCCTCGGTGGCCTCGTGTTTGGGCATTACGGCGATAAAATTGGACGTAAGAAATTATTGCAAATTAGCCTGATTATTGTCGGTATCACTACTTTTTTAATGGGCTGTATTCCGACCTTTCATCAAATTGGCTATTGGGCTCCTACATTCCTAGTGATACTGCGTTTAATTCAAGGTTTTGCTTTTGGTGGTGAATGGGGCGGCGCAGTTATTTTAGTTTCAGAGCACAGTCCAGATGATCGCAGAGGTTATTGGGCAAGCTGGCCACAAACTGGTGTACCGCTCGGAAATTTAGTAGCCACACTGGTTTTATTATTACTTTCAAAAAACCTCTCACCCGAACAATTCCTAGACTGGGGATGGCGCTGTGCATTCTGGTTCTCAGCAGTCGTGGTACTAATTGGTTTATGGATTCGAAAAAATGTAGACGATGCCGAAGTGTTTAAAGAAGCACAGGCCAAACAACAGCTTCTTGAAAAGCAACAACTCGGGATTATTGAGGTTTTAAAATATCATAAGAAATCTGTTATTGCGGGTATCGGTGCCAGATTTGCAGAAAACATTTTGTACTATATGGTAGTTACTTTTTCGATCAGTTATTTAAAGTTAGTCGTCCATAAAGATACTTCGCAGATCTTACTGCTCATGTTTGGCGCTCATCTGATCCATTTCTTTATTATTCCTTTTATGGGGCATTTAAGCGATATATTTGGCCGCAAACCTATTTATCTTATTGGGGCTGTACTTACTGCTTTTTGGGGTTTTGTCGGCTTTCCTTTAATGGATACAGGCAATGACTGGCTCATTATGTTAGCAATTGTGCTTGGTTTATTTATTGAGTCCATGACCTATTCGCCTTACTCTGCCCTAATGACTGAGTTATTTCCTACTCATATTCGCTACACGGCGCTTTCATTTTGTTATCAAGTCGCACCCATTATGGCAGGTTCGCTTGCTCCATTAATTGCCCTAACATTACTCAAAGAATTTAATAGTTCGATTCCGATTTCTTTATATTTGGTTGCCGCAAGTCTAATCTCTATTGTCTCGATTTTGCTAGTTAAAGAAACCAAAGGCCGATCTCTAGCTTTTAAAGATTAATCTTTGATATACAAATTCAGCACTTAATAATGATTTGGGTTGTTCTATACAACCCATTTTTTTATCTAAATATTTTTGATAGAGGCCCGATACAAAGTAGGTGACATGCCTGTATGCAACTTAAACTGACGACAAAAAGCACTATGGTCGGTATAACCACAGCGTAAACCAATTTGAGTAATCGGTAAGTCAGTCGCAAGCAGTTCAGTGGCGACTTGGAGACGAATTTTGCTAATCATTTGCCGAGGCGTTAAATGGTATATTTTTTTGCAATAACGTTCTAACTGAGCCACCGACACGCCAGCAATTGCGGTCAAATGCGCCAAAGTAATGGTTTCGGCGTAATTCTTTTTAATATATTCCTCAACCTGAACCATTTTATAAAAAGCAGGATGTGTATTTTCAGGCACATTTAAAACATTAGAAATACCCGCTATTCCTACTAGGTTTCCATCCGCATCAAATAAAGGTTCTTTATAAGTTAAACACCAACCCGACTGATTTTTTGCATATAAATGTAGTTCTAATTGCTCTGTTAACTTTTTACCGCGGCGAATGACTTGCAAGTCTTGCGATGTATATATTTTTCCAAGTGAATGAGGAAAAACTTCAGAAGAGGTTTTTCCCAATATTGCAGTTTTATCCTTTAGACCGCAGCGATTTACTAATGTTTGATTGACAAAGACATAGCGTGCTTCGGTATTTTTGATGAAAAACACCACCGAAGATAAAGCATCAAACAATGGTTCTATACTTTCCAGATTTTTTAAGAAATCTTCCAAAGTGGTAGTTAATTTCGGAATTTGAACCAAAGTCATGAGCTAGAGCGGACAAAGTTATAACTTGTCTACTCTAGAACATTTCATTTTTGATTTAAAGGAGAAGTAGACATCGCCATGAGGCTTTTTACACGAGTAGGAAGTAATGGTGGTCGAGAGTTAGGCAACTGCCAATCAAATAAACAAGCTGCTGCTGTTGCACACGTGCTTCCTTGGCACGCCCCCATTCCACAGCGTGTATGTAATTTTGCATCAATCCAACTATTACGCTCGGCAACTTTATCAAAAGTTACATCTTCACATCGACAAAAAATAGTTTCTGGGCGTGCAAGCGTTTTTAACTCAGCACGTAACTTAAAGCTTTTCTCAAGGAGATGTGCAAATAAACGATATCGTTGTCTTTGAGCAAATAATTGTCTCGCTTTTTCATTTTGGCCTATAGCGGCATAACCTGCGATGCTACCTTCAACCATCGCCAGCTCACTTCCGCCAAAACCTGTACACTCACCTGCTGCCCACACCTGTGGCTGTGATGTACGTTGATAGTCATCGACCGTAATCGCATTGTCCTTAATTTGACAACCCATTAACTGCCCTAATTGAGTATTCGGGACTAAACCAAATCCGCACGCGAGTCGATCACACTCAATTTCAATGATTCCCTTCGGCGTTTGTAGCCTTACCCGTTCAAGACGCTCCTGACCAATCGCCTCAACCACATAACTGTCAGGTTGATATAAACGATAAGGCAAAGATAACGCCTGTATTATTTTCGCAGGCCAACGCCAAAGTTGTAGTGCAAACTTACGAACGGAAGATGAAGCCGCCTGTTCGGCAACATAGAGAACTTGAGCCTCTGCTTTTTTTGCCGTATCCGCACTTGCTAAAAGTAATGGCCCTGAACCTGCAATCACAATGCGTTCATTTTTGACAGGTGTGCCTGCTTTAATTAAGGCTTGCAAACCACCTGCCCCTGTTACGCCAGGTAAAGTCCAACCGGGAAAAGGCAAAAACAGTTCTCTTGCTCCCGTACACAATATAAGCTGGCGATAAGACAAGTTTAGGCTGTCGTGAGGTCGCTCAACGAGTAACTGGCCTGCAAAAGGTGCGGCGACAATTTTCGCACCAAACATAAATTCAATATTAGAATGAGCCTTAATTTGTTGATATTTCTGCTGCGCCATTTCAGGTACGGGAAAAATCGGTCCAGCCCGCCAGATTTGACCACCCGCCTGTGGGTTATTATCCAATATTAAAATTCGACCGCCACTTTCGGCGGCTGTAATAGCAGCTGACAACCCTGCAGGCCCAGCACCGACAACCACCACTTCGTATTGTTTTTCCATTATTGTGTTTCCACTTTCATGTCTTGCTGGCACAGCGTCTGACAAGCAAGCACTCTGAGTCCATTAATATTGACACGGCATTCCTGACACACTCCCATTCCACAAAATGGAGTGCGTTTTTCACCACAGACAGACAAACGACTATAAGACTTCGCTTGTGCTAAAGCAGCAGCAACACTGGTGCCCTCAATCACAGAAACCGATTGTCCGTTAATAAAAAGCTGAATCATCTATGCAGCTCCTATAAAGCGATGAGGTAAAAAAGGTTCTGGATCTATATCAAAAGTTAATCCACATATGTGTGAGGCAATCAGTTTTGCTGTACCTGTTGCTGTGGTTACACCTAAACCTTCATGCCCAACCGCTAAATAAACCGATTGAAATGCAGGATGTCGTCCAATTACTGGAATACCATCGGGTGTGGCTGCGCGAAAGCCAGTCCATGCCCGAATAACATTAAGATCAGCCAAAGCTGGGAAATAATCAGTAGCTTCTTTAAGTACCCGAGTAAAGACTTCTGGCTCTACAGTTGGATCAACCGTATTGAACTGACGAGATGACCCAATAAAAAGCTGGCCCGTCGGTCTAGGCTGAATATTACAAGCCACCGAAATTCCACTTGTCGCTTGAGTACTGGCCGCATAAGCCAAAGCCACCAACGTATGCTTTACATTTAATTCAGGGTAACGGTCAGTAATCGCCAAATGACCTTTTTTAGGTTCAATCGGTAGCTCTGGAAAAAAATCTGTCGCATGAATACCGTTAGCCAAAACGATATGTGCAGCTTCTAGCCATGTGC
Organism: Acinetobacter sp. FDAARGOS_558; assembly: GCF_003937785.1. Classification (NCBI taxonomy): domain Bacteria; kingdom Pseudomonadati; phylum Pseudomonadota; class Gammaproteobacteria; order Moraxellales; family Moraxellaceae; genus Acinetobacter; species Acinetobacter sp. FDAARGOS_558. Next base: position 3,867,119 of record NZ_RKJH01000001.1, on the reverse strand, counting down.
CATCACTTAACTGAACCCGATTTTCTTCAATATGAATAACTTTAGCTTGTTGAACCTGAACCTTGTGGGGAAATTTTTTTAATAACCATTCAGCAGCACAAGGTGCATATAAAATTCCATCATCAAAAACTTCTAAACCACCATAAAGACCCTGCTTTAAGTGAGGTTCAAGCTGATGAACTTCATCTGCGTTTCGAAGTTGGCAACGGGCACCTTGTGCAGTGAGACGTTGATATTTTTCCTCAGCAATCTGCATTTCTTCTGGGCTACTTGCCAGCCATAAAGTTGGCGTTTGGCGATAGGCACATTCTTCCGAAAGTTCGTGTCCTAATTCATGCCATAGCTGAACTGACCAATGACTAAGTTTTAATTCGGCTTCCAAGTCATCCATAATGACCAAATGCCCCATGCCCGCGGCTGTGGCACCACCGATCCGAGCATCCAAAACTTGCACATTTAACCCTTGCCGAGCCAATTCATAAGCACATGCCGCCCCCACAATACCTGCACCAATGACGATGGCATCGGTTCTCATAGCTGAATACCCCAAGCAAATGGGTCATTTTCATCCATAAATAAAGTTGCTTCAGCACTCATGTAAGCTTCTCCACGAATGGTTGGAATCACATATTCCCCTGCTTGCTCATAAGAGGCAATAAACTGGCTACCAATAATGCTGGCTTGTTTCCATAACTTTCCTGACTCAAGTTTGCCATCTGCAGCCAAGCAAGCAATTTTCGCACTGGTTCCGGTTCCACACGGTGAACGGTCATAGGCCTTGCCTGGACAAAGCACGAAATTTTTACTGTCTGCTTCGGCGTCACTCGCAAATAATTCGATATGGTCAATTTCTTGCCCATCTTTACCGGTTATTCCTTGTGCCGTAAGCGCTTGTCTAACCGTCCACGCATATTCAGTAAGTTGATCTAAATTATCACTTGCAACACGTTGACCATGATCATTAATCAAGAAGAACCAGTTACCGCCCCATGCAATATCACCAGTAACTTTTCCATATTTTTCAACATTAACTTCGACTGCTTTTTTATAACGATATGCCGGTACATTTCGCACACTCACTGAATGATCTTCATGCAGTGTCGCTTCAACATCACCTACTGGAGTTTCAATTAAGTGTGTACCAACTTGTATTTTTCCCAAGTGTGCTAACGAAGCCACTAAACCAATCGTGCCATGACCACACATGCCTAGGTAGCCCGTGTTATTAAAGAAAATAACGCCCGCACTCGCTTTGGGATTCACTGGCTTACACAATAATGCGCCAACCAACACATCATTACCGCGCGGCTCTAACATGGTTGCTCTACGGAAATGGTCATATTGTTCTGATAATATTTTTCGGCGGCTTTCCATATCTCCTGTGCCTAAATCAGGAAAACCTTCAAGTACTAATCGTGTTGGTTCACCACCAGTATGAGAGTCCAAAATTTTTACTGTTTTCATAGAAGTATCCTTACATTTTCCTTTAGGATGACTGATCTCAAAACAGCAAGCTTGATCGTTTTCTTATAAATCTATGACGAAATCAGCATAGTGAAAACTTACTTCAGCTAAAATAAAGACAAAAAAATTAGGCCATTGGCCTAATTGAAATGATAAAGAATGCAGCGCTTATTTTTTCACATTTTTATGGTGAGGTAGGTGCTCATAAAGTGATTGGCACACACCATTAATATGCTCTTCAATTAACTTAACCGCCAAATCAACATCCTTGGCTTTACAGGCTTTCACAATTTCTTTGTGCTCATCATTTGCACGTGATTTGCCTTCGGAAACATTCATCTGCAATCTTAAATAACGCTCAATTTTATCGTAAATAGAACGAATTAATCCGAGCATATAAGGTCGCTGTGCTGGTTCATAAAGGCACGCATGTAACTGCCAATTTAATGTAGTCCAGCTTCCAATATCCATGTTATCAATAAAGGCATTACAAATTTCATCTGCCTTTTTATAAGTTTCTTCTGTCATATTCGGCACGGCGAGCTGAATCAGCTTCGTTTCTAACATAACCCGTACTTCAAAAATCTGAGCTAATTCTTCTTCAGAGATGCGGGTCACAATTGCACCGCGATTTTTTATAAACTCAACTAAACCTTCGGCTTCAAGTTGCTTTAAGGCTTCACGTACCGGAATTTTGCTGACATTAAATAGCTTGGCAATTTCATCCTGACGGATAGGCTCACCTTCAGCAATATGCCCTGCAATAATTGCTTCTCTAATATATTTGACAATAACTTCAGATACCGAAGGCATTGCACCAAGATTTGATACATTAAAAGATGGTAGCGTCACGAATATTCTCTTAACCTCAAAATATGACACAAACAAAAGGATGATAATTTTAGTCATCCACCATAATGAAATTATTGCTTTGAAAGCATCATTTTCGGTACGGTTTATCCTTCATACAAAGCTTTTAAAAACTATTTTTATATCACTATAAACCAATAATTTTTAAAATCATTCATATACAAAGTATACTTTATACCATTTAATTCACAAAACTATTATTAGACTATGCCGAAATCGTCATTATTTTATTGTATTTAACCAAGCAAATCGTCATAAATACCAGCATACTACCCTGTTCTCTTGACGGGAAACTGTCAAAAATTCTTATACATTGAGCTGATTATTCCTTACAAGGTAAAAATTATTATCTTGTAGAAATCTTGCTGCATAAAACTTTCAGAGTTTGAGTCACTTCATATGAGTACGCCAACAGAAGCAAAATTTTCCCTGACTTATTATACGGGTTTCTTATCTGTACTATTTGCTGCTTTTCTATGGGGTACGGCAGGCACAGCAGCATCTTTTGCAAAGGGCATCAGTCCACTTGTAATTGCTACTATTTCTGTGGGCTTCGGTGGTTTAATTCACACATTTTTAAGTTTAAAAGCTATTAAAAAAGATTACCGAAAGCTTTTTGACTATAAAACTAAAGTTTTGATTGCCGTCATTGTTTCTATTCTTTGTCCGTTTGCTTTTTATTCCTCGGTCTCATTAGCTGGTGTTTCTATTGGTACTGTTATTTCAATTGGCTGCGCCCCTTTGTTCTCAGTTATGCTTGAGTGGCTATTAGATAAACGTAAGCTTTCTTTAAAATGGCTTATCAGTTTTATTCTTGGTTTTTTAGGAGTCGTTTTACTCTCATATGCAGGCGAACATAGTCACCAACATCAAGGCGTCCAATCCGAACGGCTATTAGGTGTATTTTTTGGCTTACTCTCAAGTCTGAGTTATGCAACATATTCGTGGATTATGAAAAACTTAATCCATAAAGGCATCGACTCAAGAGCTGCCATGGGCGTGATCTTTGGGATTTCAGCAGTTCTGTTATTACCTACTTTATTAATTACAGCAACCCACCTATTTAATTATCCAAATAATATTTGGGTAGCCCTTTATATCCCAATCGTACCTATGTTCTTAGGCTATTTATTTTTTAGCTTTGGTTTAAAACGTATTCCAGCCAGTCAAGCCATGACGTTAGCTTTGGTCGAAATTCCTGTGGCAGCTTTATTGGCAGTTGTTGTCGTAGGCGAAAGTTTAACAATGAATAGTTATTTAGGTTTAGTTTTAATATTCCTCTGCGTTATTGTTCTCACTAAAAAATAAATAATAGAAATAAAAAAGAGGCTAAATTGTTAGCCTCTTTTTTTATAGATATTTACTTAGATTTCAGCTGACCAGTTACGGTACCAAGTACGGAATAATTCATACTGAGTTTCAACGTATTTACGTTGTGATTCACTCAATGCATCCGTTTCGTTAAAATGTAAGGTATATTCTTTATCGCCATTAAGTACCATTAAGTACTTGTAATAAAGGACTAAATCAGTACCTTCATCAAAAGACGATAAAACTTCTAAAGCGCTTGATAATTCTTGTGCCAAACGACGAGCTTTCGCATCCCCTGCTGCAGCTTTCTTACTAAGGTCAACCAACTGTAAAACTTCTTTAGGCAAAGCATTACCAATACCCGTAATTGCTCCCGTTGCATTGCAGTTAACGAAACCATGGAAAACTTGAGTATCTACACCAGCCATTAATGTCACAGAGTCATCTTGGGAAGTGATGAACTCAGCTGCATAACGCATATCAGCAGCACCACCAAACTCTTTAAAACCAATTAAGTTTGGAAATTCACGGCGTAATTCAAAAAACAAATCTGCACGAGTCGCAAATCCATAATACGGGCTATTGTAAATTACCGCAGGTAAGCTAGGAGCAGCTTTTAGAATCGCAGAAAAGTGTGCCTTTTGTGCAGTTGGCGATGCACCACGTGATAATACACGTGGAATTACCATAAGCCCTTGTGCACCTACTTTTTCTGCATGAGCTGCATGAGAAACGGCTTCTTTTGAATTAACTGCCCCAGTACCCACAATTGTCGGAATACCAGCAGCTACAAGTCGTGCTACACCTTCTTGACGTTGAGCTTCGGTCAATAAAGGCCAATCGCCCATTGAACCACAATACACTACCGCACTCATTCCCGCTTCAATAAGCTCATGCCCTTTTTTCACAAGCGCATCAAAATCTGGCTCACGGTTAGGAGTACATGGAGTCATTAGCGCCGGGATACATCCTGTGAAGATATTACTCATAATTATTCCTCAGTAATATAGTTAAAACTATTGGTAGTTGTACTTTTGAGTTAATCCATCTCAAAAGTTATGGAATGGGTATCAATAGCTGTCCAATCATTCTTCATATATCGTATACGATATACATAAAAAAGAATAGTCTTTGTTCTAAAATTCTTTTCATCTAAAAAAACGTATAAAAAACAAAGATAAAAACTGCAGAACTGATAAATAGGATATGTTTTGAAAGCTTTTTTCTGATTTATTAATAATAAAGATTCAAAAATTAAACGGGTCTGAAGAAAATTATTTACTTTCAAAAATGGTTAAAAAAGATACAGTAAACATTAGCCATTAGTCGCACATCCCTATTTTTACTCATTTTTACTGGTAAAGTGCTCTACATGGTTTGATACAACCTACTTAACTCAGATGCATAATTCACCTGTTACCTGCATCTGAAGTTTTTCTGCCTCTAGTTCCGCTAGGGGCTTTTTTTATGATTACTTAAAATATGTTCTATTCAATAGTTTGGAATAATACAAAGAAAAAAGCCTACTCAAGAAGCAGGCTTTTTTAATCATTTATTTTGAATCATTGGCTTTTTTAACTTTAGCATCGTAATGACGATAGCAATAACCAAAAACTGCTCCAGCACTAAAGAAAAACATTGCTTGCATCATAGCTCGGTCCTACACATGATTTAAAAGGAACTTAAAACTTAACACCTATGTTTGTTTTTCTTTGAATGAGGTTTAACAGGTTTTTGTGCATTATGAAAATTTATGTGATTAAGCTTAACAATTTATTTGGCTGACTAAAAAAGCCTGTCTTTTGACAGGCCTTCTTGTTCGAACTTAAATTAATTCTTTAATTAAAGAATTAACCACATGTTGCTTGAGTAATTTTTTTAGAAGTTGGATCAATTGTGACAGTTACTCGATTTGAACGATAATCCATTGTCATCGGTTGACCTGGAGCAACTTTACGAACAATTTCTGACTTCGTTTTTTGCTTAATTTGATCATCGGTTAAACCAGATAGCCCAACTAATTTTTGAGCTTCTTCTGAAACACAGTTCGCCTGATTATCACGGAATAATTTCCACTCTTCGACGACTTGTCCATTTGGCAAATGGCAATAACCTACCTGACCATTTGCTTCATTTCTAATTTCTAATTTCCCGCCTTGTTCAACGCAATATTGACTAGCAGGATTTGGTGAACCAATTTTTGGAGGAGTTGAATCTTTATGTTGTACTGATGAGCAAGCCGTTAACGAAACAAGCGCTAAACCAAGAAAGATAATTTTTTTCATAAATTTTGCTTCTTACTAAAAGAAATAAAGATATCAAAAAAATTTATGTTTTATATGACTTGTTTACAATAAAAAACCTTCATAGTGAGCAACTTACAAAATAATTCTCTATTGCAAATGTTAAATTATGATGCGTTATATCTAACAATAAAATTTATCTTCTATGGTCTTTCTAAAATACGCGGCCCGGCACCTTCTTGCCCCAACACATCATTGGGATTTCTTAATGGACATTGTTCTAATGACAAACAACCACATCCAATACACCAATCCATTTCGTCTCTGAGTCTTGTGAGTTTTTGAATACGCTCATCCAAATTCTTCCGCCAATCGAGAGATAGCTCTTTCCATTGTTGTGCAGTTAATTTAGAACCCATCGGATATTTACTTAGGGCTTGTTTTATTTCATCTAATGGAATACCAACTTTTTGAGCAATTTTAATGATCGCAATGTAGCGTAACACCACTAGAGTAAAACGGCGTTGGTTACCATTGGTTCTTATACTTTTAATTAAACCTTTAGATTCGTAAAAATGAAGGGTTGAAACTGCAACACCGCTACGTTTTGCAACCTCACCAACCGTTAACAAACGACTTTGATTCCTTTCACTCATTTTTATTAATCTCAAGCTTAGTTGAGGTCTTATAAAAGGATGCTAAAATTTTGTCAAATTGCAATCTAACTTTAACCTTTCAGCAATTTAATCTATTTATAAAAATTAAAAACTATAATTTGCAAAATTGAATAAAAAAACATCAAAATTATTTAAATTCACTATTCATTTTAGATTCAATAAAAATATTATGGTCTGTTTTCACAACCACATATCCAGAACATATTATAAACAAATGGCATAGGTGCGCCTAAAGGATAGACTTTAGCCTCCTCTATTTTATATGTCTTTTTTCTTGATTCGATATGTAAAATACTATCGCAACGTGCAATTACAGTTCCTTTTTTATATAGTTTTTTTCTTTCATTTTTTGCATCGAATTTATATACCAAAAAGTAAACTTTTTCCCCTACCTCTATCCTTGAATGATTAACCATAATGTAACCATTACAATACTTACATTGCCAATCGTCCATATCTTAAAATATCACATACTCAAATGAGAAAAATAGAATAACTGTTTTAGTATAAATTTATTAAAAATATAAATCTAAAAAAATATTTAAATTTAAAAAATAATACTTATTTGAGACGTTCATCACACAATTTTCCTAGCTAAAACTTAGTAGATAAATATATAAAAGACAAATAGTTACACAAATATAAAATTATTACTATTTTCCATTGAGTGCACTTTTTTAACAATAGAAAGTTAAAATTATTTTTAATAATATTACACAAATATAATATATTATTTGTTATATGTAATAAAATTAAAAAATACTTTATTATTCAGCACAAATAATAAAGATTAGATATTTTCATCATTAATTGAAAAAAATTCATTTTTATAAGCAGTTAAAAAATCTAAAATATATAAAAATATAACTTATTTTTTAATTATGGCTATTCAACGTCAAAAACTCGAACTCCCATCTGGACATAATAAATTATTACTCCATTCTTGCTGTGCTCCCTGCTCTGGAGAAGTAATGGAGACATTAATTGAGTCTAATATAAACTTTTCTATATTCTTTTATAATCCTAATATTCATCCGGTAAAAGAATATCTCATTCGTAAAGAAGAAAATATCTGCTTCGCAGAAAAACATAATATTCCCTTTATTGATGCAGATTATGACACCGATAATTGGTTTGCCCGTGCTAAAGGTATGGAAAATGAACCTGAACGCGGTATCCGCTGTACCATGTGTTTTGATATGCGCTTCGAGCGTACCGCTTTGTATGCATATGAACATGGGTTTAGTCTAATCAGCAGCTCATTAGGGATTTCAAGATGGAAAAATATGGCGCAAATCAATGACTGCGGGATTCGCGCTGCTTCACACTATCCCGATATTCAGTACTGGGACTACAACTGGCGAAAAAATGGTGGCTCTAGCCGCATGATTGAGATTAGTAAACGTGAAGAATTCTACCAGCAAGAATATTGTGGCTGTGTGTATTCCCTACGTGATACGAATCGCTGGCGTATGAGTAATGGTCGAGATCGCATTAAAATAGGTGTTAAGTTTTATAGTAATGCAATGGAAAATGATTAAAAAAACTTATAGCGATTCAAAAATAAATATTTAATTATATTTATTTACTTCTAGATTTTTCTAACCGCAAATAAAAAGAGCCACATCTGGAGAATGTGGCTAAAAGGTGTACTTAGACGAGCTTTGTTTTATTAGAATAATAAAGCTAGCTTAAAATAAGATTAATAAAAAAATTTTTATTTTAGAAAGTTATAAAAATAAGCAATTTCTTTTCTCATCAAATTTATTGTGTTAGTTTTTAATACTTTAATGTTTCTATAAAACATTTATATCCAACATATAATTTCATCAATTAGTCAGAATGAAGTGTAATTATGATTCAAAATGAAACGATCGAAGTCTCGCCAGTTCAACAACAAGACTATACTCAATGGTTAGAATATTGGGTTGCCTATCAAAATTTCTATCAGGTCAATTTACCCCTCCATATCACAAAAAAGACTTGGGATCGTTTTTTCGATGAAAAAGAACCTATTTATTGTGCTGTTGCCAAAAATAAAGAACGTATCTTAGGTTTTGTCACTTATATGTTTCATCGGTCTACTTGGGCAGAAAATAACTACTGTTATTTAGAAGATCTGTATGTATCACCTGAAGTTCGTGGACGACACATTGGTAAACAACTTATTGAGTATGTACAGAAGCAAGCCACCGAACATAGCTGTGAACGTTTATATTGGCATACTCAAGAAAGCAATCAAACAGCCCAAAAGCTCTATGATTGGATTGCACAAAATCCCGGCGTTATTCAGTACCGTATGTCTTTGAACTAAGTGAAGTTAAACACCAAAAATTTTTACTCTTTTGGTGTTTTAGCTTTAATCATTTTTGACTACCCAAATAGATTGGTACTTAAAGCTTGCTGCGAATGAGTTTGACTACCTTATCATTCACAGTTGAGCATTGATTAAATGCTGCAAAACGCTTGAGTTCCTGATCTAATTCAAAAAAGAAATGCTCTTTATCTTTTACCGTTTTTTCTAAATGTAGACTAATCACTTCTAGTTCTTTTACTGTCCGGTGTGCTTTACAGTCGATTCGTCCTACTAACTCATTTTGATAAAGAATAGGCAAACAAAAATATCCAAATACCCGTTTGGCCGCTGGTACATAGCATTCGATCCGATAATCAAATTCAAATAAAGAAGTTAAACGGTCACGATGAATAAGAGAGTTATCAAAAGGCGAAAGTATTTTTAGACCAAAATCAGTATCCAATTGTTGCTCTATTGCAGTTACATCAACATATAAAGTTTGTCCGTCGGCAAGTTTAATCGCTGATACGACACCTGCATCAATCTGCTCTTTTAGCACGACACGCATGGTTTCTTTTAAATCATTTTTCTTTAAATGAACCAATTGTTTCCACGTAAATGCACCATGAGCTCGAAGCGTATTATTAAATAAATACTGAGCATATTCGTAAAGCGTAGGCAAACTTAAATCAATATTTTCAGGTAGGCAGCGTTCAGTTAAATCGTAAACTTTTTCCATACCATTACGTTCACAGATCATCAGGTCACCTTGCATATATAACTGCTCAAAAGCACGGCGGCCTGGACCGGTATTCCACCAATTCCCTAAACTCTCTTTATTTTTCTTATCAATATCCCTTAACCGAATTTTACCTTCGGCACGAACACGTGCCAGAATTTCATTCATAAGGCGTTGATCGCCTCTATTAAAATAGCGACTTTCCCCTTTTCTGACAGACATCATTGCCGGTAATGCATATCGATAATCTTTCATAGGAAGATAAGATGCCGCATGATACCAATATTCGAAAATCTGCCGCTCACGAACCAAACTGTTTAAATGGCTTAAATCATAATTTGGCACTCGACTCCACAATATATGGTGATGAGCACGTTCAACGACAGATATGGTATCAATCTGTACATAACCTAAATGCTCAATCGCCTCTAATGTTCCTTGCCTACCTGCTGCGAATGGACTATTTTTTCCTAAGCCCTGTTTTAATAAAGCTATTTTTTTCAAAGAAGATGTCATAAAAATCAAATATTGTTGTGTTCATTTAAAAACTAAAAGTTTCAATATTATCCTATCACTTTTCTTTAACTATCTTCCCTTCAAAATAGTATTTCTTTGGGTCCGTAATATTCTTTAATCACCTAAACTTTTATTAGTGAATTTTGTTATAACTTCTTGGAGCTAACCTTACCACTAACACAATGACCAATATCACACTACATAAATGAAAAATCCAGCCTGCCTTATAAGTCCCTGTAAAGTCATGCAAAACTGCTACAAACCAAGGCGGTATTGCAGCAAGTAAAAAACCGCCTCCTTGCATAAGTGCAGATAAAGCACCCGCATTGTTCGGCTCTTCAAAATGATCTAATGCCACAATAAGTGTTAAGGCAAAACAACCTCCCAAGCCTATTCCTAAACAAATTGCCCATAACACAGATGCAAATTCAGGTATAAAAGCAAGTCCTGCAAAGCCAGCAAATTGCATGAATAGAGTAAACCACAACCACGGACGTCGATCTTTATATTGTCTAGCTAAAATAGGCAAAGACAGAGCCGAGGCTGCTTGACTCAAGGCAAGTAAGGCAAGCAATTTCCCACTTTGAGAAATACTCCAGCCATGATCTTGAAACGAAGGTGCCAGCCACGCAACCACCGAAGAATAGCCACCATTGACCAAACCAAAACACAGCATTAACAACCATGTTCTAGGTTTCTTTAATAACGTTTTTACAGGTGACAGATGGGCAGTCGAACTTACAATGGAGGGTAAAAAAATAAATGTTGATAATAATGCTAATACAGCGGGTATAGTAAAGAAAGCCAGCCCCAGTGACCATAGACCCGTTATATTGGAAATCACAGGTGCCAACCATGCGCCTAATGCACCACCACCCATAAGCATAGCTGAATAAAGCCCCATCATAGGCCCGATATGTTGACTAAACTCTCGTTTAATAATTCCTGGAAAAGCAGCCTGTATCAGCGCGACGCCTAAACCAATAATTATTGCACTAGCAATTAAACCCTCAGCTGTAGGAAATAAAAATCTAAGTGCGCATCCAATACAAATAGTCAGCAAAGCACCCAAAACAACTCTGCGTTCTCCAACCATGCTCTGTACGATTGGACCAATAAAGGCAATAAGTCCCATCAACATCATGGGCAATAAAGTGAGTAGAGCTATTCCTTGTAGACTTAATCCGGTACCTACTCGAATCTTTGAGACTAAAGGACCAATACTGGTCATAAAAGGTCTTAAATTAAGTCCAACCAGAGCGACTGTCAAAATAAGCATGGGACGAGCCAAGAAAGCTTCAGACTGCTTCATTACTTTAGGCCCGATTGCTTAGCTTGATAATTTTTCCAAAACACATAAAGATCGGTACGGTCTTCAAATCGAACAGGCACATATTCGATTTTCATGGACTGTTCAGCAAATGGTTTTACAAGATCGGCATATATTTCAGCTGTAGATAAACCAAATGGTGCGCCATCTTCATTAGAATAAGCATAGTTAACTGTTTTTATACCCGCTAAACGCATTGCAGCCATACACATAGGACATGGATGCCCGCTTGCAAATACCGAACAGCCTTCTAAATTCGCGGTTCCTAGAATTTGGCTGGCTGCACGAATTGCCAATAGTTCAGCATGTGCAGTCGGATCATTGGTTGTCAAAATTTGATTAACACCTGAAGCAATTACTTTGCCATCTTTTACAATTACTGCGCCAAATGGTCGGCCACCTTTTTCTATATTGTTATAAGCAAGCTCAATGGCTTGACGTAAAAATTCCTGATTTGCTTTCATTTATTCCTCCTCCATCTACTTTGCACCAGCTACAAGAAGGAGTTTTTCAATTTCACGATATCCTCTTGTACGTGCATGTTGTAATGGTGTGATCCCATCTTTATCTGCCAAATTCGGATTGGCACCAGCTTTTAGCAAAAGTGCCACAATTTGCTGATAGTTGGATTTGCCATTACCTAAAATGATTGCTTCTAGTAAAGCTGTCCAACCTAAATTATTGACATGATTTATGTTTACACCTGCAGCAATTAAAGTACGGACAGTTTCTACATGGCCCCGTTCTGCTGCTGGAATAAGCGCGGTTCCCCCATAACGGTTAGTACTCTTTAAATCGGCACCATGCATGAGTGTCATTCGTAAAATTTTTAAATAACCTTGTGCGCCTGCATACAAATAAGGACTATCTTGTATATTATCTTTAGCATTTACATCTGCGCCGGCCTCAATCAACATATGAGCAGCATGTAGATTGTTTGCTCTTGTTGCCACCATTAATGCTGTTGAACCTGTTTCATCACGTGCATCAATTAAGGTCTTTTGAGACAAAATATGTTTTATTAACTGAATATCGTCATTTGCAGCTGCCATGTGTAAAGGGTATTCATCCTTTGCATTTACCACATTTGTAAAACCCAAAGCACCCATCGCAATGATCAGATTGATCCATATGAGGGACTTACGCATGAAACACTCCAAATAAAAATGAATTGCATAACAATTTGGCACTAGAATAAGCGCGCTTAAAAGTATTTGAAAATTAAATTATTTAATCGATTGTATTAAGATTATAAATACTTAAGCATCTTGTTCTCTGTGTTATTGATGGTATTCATTTATGTTTGACCCTCGTCTTCTTCGTGCATTTGTAACCATTTTTGAAAGTGGTAGTTTTACAGCCGCCGCTGATAAGTTGCATCTGACACAATCAACTATTAGTCAGCAGTTAGCACGCCTCGAAGAATCGGTTGGTCACTCCCTTATTGATCGCACAGCAAGACCATTACAATTAACAGCTTCAGGTGAATATTTAATTGGTTATGCTCAAAGGATTTTGACGCTTCAACAAGAGGCCGAGGCGGTCTTAAAAGATCCAGCTGGCAGCATCCCTATTCGAATTGGATTGCCAGAAGATATGATGAGTACTGCTATGGCAGAAGTTTTCGGTCTATTCGCTCAAGAACATCGTACTATTCGGTTAGATGTCACTTCAGGCTTAAGCCGTAACCTGACAGAGCGCTATCGTAATGGTGAACTGGATATTGTTATTGTGAAAGAATCAGCAGCCAGCGCCGATTGTTATGCCTCTTTTCCTGAAGAAATGGCATGGTTTGAAAGTGAAAATGCGATTACATCTTTATCTGAACCAATTTGTTTAGTGACCTTTCCTCAAGGTGGACTTTATCGAGATGAAATGTTTGAAACATTAGAACGTGAACGGCGACGTTGGTATATTGCTTTTACAGGCAGTAGTTTAGAAAGTGTTCTAGTAAGTGTCGAAACAGGTTTGGGAATATCTTTACTACCAGTTAGTACAACAAAAGGCCGTCGTGTACGTAGATATAAATCTTTAGGTGAAGCTTCACCTATGGTTGTTTCAATTTATACATGGGAAAAAGCTGGGTTGATTTCCCAGCTTGTCGATCACATGACTACCGTTTTACATGATCGCTTCCAATCAGGCTCATAGGTTTAACTGATGTCATTTAAGCTTTCAGCAATCAGCTTTTCCGCCATTTCTTGAGTTTTCTTCAAGCCTGGCATTCTATATTCTGTATGGCCATAATCTTGTATAGATTTCCAGCGACCACCCCAGGTAAGCCCGACAGACTCAGCAACTTGCCCATATAGGCGGTAACCCTGCATAGCCCATGGGTCACGTTCAGAAATAACAACTTTACCGTTTCGCTTAAAGGCCACATCTGCCGCTAAACCAAATTGATGATAACTTTGATACCCTTTTGCTCTGGTTGTATTCGGATTGCCTGCCAACATATTTTGACGTGCTGGACTACGATAACCTTCAAGCAAAACAAGTTCATAACCATATTGTTCTTTCATAATTTTAAAGACCATAAGCAAACGCTGCTTATAGCGTGGGTTCATTTTATCCCACTTACGGTTGACTAAACTCGTATCTAAAATCGCACGGCCATCAAAACTTGTATTATCAATTGGTGAAGAATTTATAACACCACTTTCTTGAGAAGCATATTGCTGCTCTAACTGAGTTGCTTCAACAATTGCAGCTTCAATCAGGCTTTCATCTACTTCAGGTGGAGGCGATAATATTTCTCCATTTAATAATGCATAAATTTGCGGATCAGTTTTTTTAAGATACTCGGCTTCAATTCGTGTTGAACTGATTGGGCGAGTAAAAGCAAAAATTAAAATACTGGCAAATAAAAAAAATCCTGCGATTACAATCCACCATTGCTGTAAATGCCAATGTGATTGTAGTTTTTCAGGAGCCGCAGCCTGATTCATTGTTTGAGCAAATTGTCTAACTTGATTTAGCTGCCGACGCCCCTGAGGTAATAAAGATAGAACAAATGTTCTACCCTTATTTCTTAACTCATAAGACATCAAAAATGCTAGCCCTATAGCAAGACAAGCAAAACAAAAGAAAATTAGAAAAATCATCATGACTTAACTAATTCACAGCAAATGGACTTCGTGTAATCTTAATATCAACCGAAGCTTTAGGTGGTTCCACATCAGCCTCTTGTTCAACCGGAGCTTTATTTACCTCAGCGGGTTTGGCTTGAACCACTTTCGTTTGGGTAGCCGGTTTTTGCTGAACTACCTGTAGTTTTGGCTGTACAGGTTTAGCTACAGCCTGTTGCTTAGGCACAACCTGTTCACCTGTTAACTGTGCATCAAAAGGTGAAACGCGTTGTGGGTTAGGTGCGGCCTCTTTATGAGGAGCAGGCTTAAAAATGTTACTTAACTCATTCTCTTTAGGTTGCTCAAAACCATCATGGCTCATCGGATCAGTTTGCTCTTGCTGATCACTTACTGCTTGGTCATGTGCAGAAGAATTAGTCATCAAGACTTGGTCAAGCTCCTGATCTTGATTCGATTTGCTCTCAACACTTGTAGGGTCGGATGAATACGGTTGAGACAAGAACAGGAACAACGAGATACTTACAAAAACACCTGCAATAATACCAATGATGATATAGATTACGGGTGATCTCGACTTTTTTTTATTCGATTGCAAAACTCGAATAGAAGTTGGTTTTTCCTGAGCCATTTCTTTCCATCATCAAGGTAAGTAAATTGTAATATGTGCCTGCTCTTGTGGGGCAGAAATCACATTTTGATAATTAGATAATGCTTTATCATTTTGATTGTTAAGCATAAATCTTAAACCTGCAAAGGTAAGTAATGCAAAAATCAATAAGAAAATCAAAATCCAGAAAAAAGGTAGCTCACGATGGATAATATTTCGTATCTGATCAGGAATTGCCGAGAATGGCGAAAAAGCCACTTTTTTCCCTTTCAGATAATCAATTTCATCGCCTACTCGTGCCACCAAATGGTTAAGGCTTTCAATTGACTCAATTCGGTATTTACCCTGAAAACCTAATAATAAGCAGTAATGGAAGACTTCAAGAGCAGCTAATCGCTCTTTTCCACGACTACGTAGTTGCTCTAAAATTTCGAAGAATTGATAACCCGCTAACTGAGAACCAAACAGACTTAACTGTAATGGGCTAATTAACCAAGAATTTTGTAAATTAAAATAGCTTGGGTCTTGCTGGGTTACGATCGTTTCATCAATTAGCGCACAAAACGCATATTTAGCATCATGAATATCATCAGCTGAAAATTGTAACTTTTTCGCTTGTTGCTCAAATCGATTAAGCAAATCTAGAATTTTTTCACGAAAGCGCTGTGGATCAGCTGGCACATACTGATTTCGAATTAAAAAGATTAAGTAAAAACCATCATGCAATAAATCAATCAGATTAATTGCCTGTAACTTTACTTGGGACTGGCTATTATTATTCCCCCCTGTCCCAATTTGCCCATCGTCAAATAAAGAAGGAGCACCTGTAGATTGTGACATTTTTCTCTCCTTTATCTTTAAGCGTTCATGACCGCAATCAGCTCAATACTGATATCTTGGAATCCAGCCGGAACATAAATACAAATCGTTTCTGAATCCAACATACGTTGATAGAGTTCATGATGCGGTTCGATTTCAAAATAGCTCACACCCGAACGTACTGGAATAGCAGTTGGAACTTGGATTAAGTGATGTAATGGAATTGCTGGTAATGCTGCAACAACACGTTGTTCAACATCTAAAGTACTACCGATTTTAAAACGTAGAGGAACGATTTGAATCAACTCGTGGGTCTGCATCGCGCTACTTGATACAGCAATATAAAGTCTGGTATCTCGAGTAATCTTATCGGTTTCGAGACTTCCCACCCAATATGAAGGGCGAATTTCTTTAAGGGCAATACTGATGTAACGACTCGAAATAATCGTATCGAGTAAATCACGTAAAATTGTGTCGAGCTGGGTGAAGCTCTCTTGCAAATTATGATGTTTATATGCAGGCAACTGATCAACTTCATAAGCTGTCGAGAAAGTTAATAATGAACCTGCCAAACGTAGCAATTCAAAGAATAAGCGTTCCGGATGAATTTGCGGATATTGCAAGAAATGGCTCAGACCAGCATGAGCAGTATTTAAAGCATTTACCAACCAAAACGAAACGATATCACCTGAACGGAATTCAATTAATTTCTGCTCATTTTCTCGGTTATTGGTTTGAATCGTTTTAATTTTTGCCTTAATAACATTCAAGGTTCTTTTTAAATTTGAAACCAAGGTCTCAGATGCATCGACATGCAAAATGGGCGGAATAAATTTGCGGTCAATTTCAAAAGCACCTGAACTCTGACGTTTAATTTTGCCTATTGGCAAATATAGGAAACCATCTAAATTATGATCAGGATTACTATGTGCATCTAATAATTTAAACACAGCTCGACGACGTAATAAGCTGATATCAGCCTCTGTCGCGTTTGTGAACAGATCATGGGTCTCAACCAAATGTGATTGATAGCGCCCCTTTTGTGATTGATTTTGATCGATTAAATTTTGTTTATTGGCTTGTAATACTGGTAATGCCAAATAGATGACCATCTCACCACGTAAATTAAGCTCATCAAGCAAAATAGGTTCAGGTAATAAATCATAAGCAGGCGCTTGATATATTTCACCGTCTTGCCAAATCATTTCTACCGATTCAAGTGCAAGAATATGCGTACTTAACTGTGCTTCATCAAAACTAAGTTTTTGAACGCCATAGGAAAATGGCACAACAGCACGAACCGTGTGATTTAAACGTTGTTCATGATAGGTATCTTGAATCTGGAAATGTTGAGGTCTTAAAAATAAACCTTCGCCCCACAGGACTTTTTCAGCTTTAAACATATCTCTTTACCAATCTTTATTCATATTCATTTTTAGGTTGAACACCTAACATTTCCTGAACCATTTGTAATGGATGCTCATCTTTAATCACTTGTGCTAACCATTCATGCAGCGGCATTTGGCTCCATTTAATGGTCTTTTGGAGCATATAGCTCACAGGACTATGTGGCTCATTTGCTTGAAAATAATCAGCTATTTCTTGCAGCACTTTCATTGCTTGCTCGCGATTGGCCAAGTGAGTTTGTGCTTGTGGCTGAAACATAGGCTGGTCTGATACGATTTGTACAGGCACTTGATTTTCCATAGACGGTGTCGTGATGACAGCGGCCTGTTCTTGGCTCGGCGCAAGCCCAGTACCAAAAGCCTCTGCTTTGTAAATTTTACGTAAAGTGCTGTGTATTGTTTCAAATGCAGAATCAATTGCAGCAAAACTCGGTGAATCTAATCCCATTAAATGGTCGAGTGTCTGTTTTAAAACATTCCACTCCGTTAAAACCGAAGTAAACTCTTGATAATTTGAGTATTGAAAGGTTTTAGAGGTATTAAAGATCGCTTGATCAAATTGTTCTAATTCAGATGGACCTGACTGACTCTCGTACTCTTCTGTTTGCTTACGGCGTATATTTTCGTGATATAGAAAATTATCATAATCAAGCAAGTTATAATAAGGAGCTGTGTTGGTTAAAGGTACTTTCTTCAACAGCATTGGCAATTGATTAATAAGACCTTGTAATAAACCAATACGCTGATCCAAATCATCATCTTCAATAATCGGATGAATATCCTGCCAATATTGGTTCAGCATGGTATGAGTTAAAGTGATTCCCTTTACCATGCCTTCAAAACCATTTAGATGAGTCCAGGCTTCTATTACCCAAGTTAATAGACGGATATCTTTGGTTTTTTCAATGAGCAAAGTGCTTACACTCTTCGCAACAAAATCCCAATCTGCCTGTTTCCGTTCAGCAACCCAATCCCCCTGATCTAATAATAAATCATCCTGTGTTCTGGCTTTCTTTATCTCGTGAAATTCATTAGAAAATGAATAATCCTCACCACAAAGCAAGCTGTCATTAATGGGTTTAAGTAGTTCAGAAATATCAATACTCATCTAATTTTGGCTCTATTAAATTTTTAAACTTCTGATTTCAACTTTTTACTAGTCCGTTTTTTAACAGGCTTCGCCACAGGATCTAGTAAATATTGGATCTCGTCATCTTTCGCATCAATCATGATCAATTTCGGCAATTTTTGATCTGCTAACGCCACTAAAATTTCAGTTGCCAAAGCAGGTAAAACTGTAGAATTTAAGATGTTATCAACATTACGGGCGCCACTATCCACTTCAGTACAACGGCTGAGTAGCAACTCGACCAAGTCATCTGAATATTGAACTTCCGTTCCATATTGTTTTTCAATTCGAGCAGTAATTTTGCCCAATTTATGTTTAATAATTCGAACCAATAAATCATCATGCAATGGGAAATATGGCACAACTCTCATACGCCCTAAAAAGGCTGGCTTAAACTGTTTATATAAACTCGGCTTTAAATGTTCGATTAAATCTTCTGCGGTAGGCCATTCTTCTACAGGCTGATTTAAACATGCCTGCATAATTGCACTCGAGCCCGTATTTGAAGTTAATAAGATTGTCGTGTTTTTAAAATCAATAACGCGCCCTTCACCATCCTCTAAAGTACCTTTATCAAATACTTGATAGAACAACTCCTGAACATCGCTATGTGCTTTTTCAATTTCGTCGAGTAACACAACACTATAAGGATTACGGCGTACAGCTTCAGTTAAAACCCCACCCTGACCATAGCCAACATAGCCTGGAGGTGCACCTTTAAGCGAAGAGACAGTATGTGCTTCTTGATACTCAGACATATTAATCGTGATTAAATGCTGTTCACCGCCATATAACTCATTAGCTAAGGCTAAAGCAGTTTCAGTTTTACCAACCCCACTAGGCCCGACTAAAAGGAACACCCCTTGAGGTTTATTTGGATCTTCTAATTTAGCTTTTGAAGTTTTAATCCCTTGAACTAATTGTGTAAGTGCATAATCTTGCCCCATTACACGCTCACCTAATTTATCTTCAAGCGTTAAAATCTGCTTAATTTCATCATTGACCATTTTCCCAACAGGAATACCTGTCCAATCAGAAATAATTTCATTGATAATCTGAGAGTTTACTCGCTCAAAAACTAACGGCTGTTGTCCCTGAATATCAGCAAGGTCTTTGCGTATTAAATTAATCTGATCGTAGGCTTCAGACTCATTAGAATGGCTCTGCGCTTCTAATTCCTGAATTTTACGAACTAGCTCTAATTCTTTTTGCCATTGTTCCTGAGTCTCTTGGATCTCACTTTGTAATGACTCTAGTTGGTTTTTCAGATTTTCTAATCTTTCATGATGTATTGGAATTTGACGGTGTTCATTTTCCAAAATTTGTTGCTCAAGCTTTAAGTTATGTTCTTGTGCTTTCAATTGATCAAGTTTGACTGGTTGTGCATTTTGGGTCAAAGCTACACGCGCTGCTGCAGTATCAAGAACACTTACTGCTTTGTCTGGGAGTTGACGACCACTAATATAGCGATGAGAGGCATGTACAGCCGTTACAATTGCTTCATCATCAATTTGTAAATTAAAGTGCTTTTGCATTACGGGAATCATTGCACGTAGCATATCCACAGCAACTTCTTCGGTCGGTTCTTCAACTTTTACCACCTGAAAACGGCGGCTCAATGCAGCATCTTTCTCAAAATACTGTTTATATTCTGCCCATGTTGTTGCAGCAATAGTACGTAACTCGCCACGAGCAAGTGCAGGTTTTAAAAGATTGGCAGCATCGTTTTGCCCCGCTTGTCCACCTGCTCCAATGAGCGTATGCGCTTCATCAATAAATAAAATAATAGGATGAGCCGATGATTGGACTTCTTGAATAACTTGCTTTAAACGGTTTTCAAATTCACCTTTAACACTTGCACCAGCTTGCAAAAGCCCCATATCTAAAACGTGCAAATGAACATTTTTTAATGCTTCAGGAACTAAACCTTGAGCAATTTTTAAAGCCAACCCTTCAACTATAGCTGTTTTACCTACACCTGGCTCACCAGTTAAAATTGGGTTGTTCTGACGTCTACGCATTAAAATATCGAGCATCAAACGAACTTCATATTCACGCCCAATAACAGGGTCAATCCCACCATTCTTCGCTTTTTCAGTTAAATTAATTGTATATTGATCTAAAGCAGGTGTTTTTTGAGTTTTTGCAGTTGGAGTCGCGGCTTGTTCTAACTCATCTGCTTGTGAAGATGTTTTTGATTCTTCTTGTTGTTCTACACTTTTTTCACAAATTTCGAGAAACTTATGTTTCATTGAGTCTATCGGGAAGAGATCAAATAAACTCGAAGCTCTTGTTGCAATTTGATAGAGGTCTGGTGCAGTTAATAATGCAACCAATAAATGACCACTACGAATGACAGGATTTTGTTCTGCTGAAGCCAATAACCAAGCTTGTTCAAATAAACGAACAATTGATTTAGCAAAAATTGGAGTACGTGTATTACCTTTTGGTAATTGAGAGATTGTTTCTTTTAAATCATCTGCTAAAGCATCGGCTGAGATTTTATATTTTTTTAATAAAATTTTTAAATCGTTTTCTAAAGGCTGATTAAGTAACTCTAAAAATAAATGTTCAATTTCAATTTCGTAGTTTTGCTGAAGAACACAAGCATTAGCAGATTTTTCTAAAGCAGTGCGTGCAGCTGTAGAAAGTTTTGTAATTAAAATTTTTAAACTACTCATCATTACTCTCAATATTTTTAAATAATTTAATACTTAAAATCATAATGCCCGTATATTACCAAAATTTAGCTTTATCCGACAAATAACCCAGCATTACAATCATTAATATGATTTATTCGATTTCTTATATCTAAATAAAAAATCTAATACCATTTAAGATCATTTAATTAGTACACATATCTTTTTAACTTAAACATTTAAGAAAAAAAAATATACCCTCTGCTACCCTTGATTAACCAAACTTTGTTTCGGTAATAATTTACAGCCACACGATAATGAATCATTTACTCTTGCAGCTGCTTTTCCCATCACTTGCATATTTGGGTCACCGGAAACAATCGTAGAAACCGTTTTATGCGCCGGACAAGTTGCTTTATCACCTACACATGCAATTGCGATTCCATCAATTAAAAATGCACTATTACCAGAAATGACTTGCCCTCCACCTGTCGTTGGGCATCCAATCGTAATGTAAGGGCTAGCCATATTCTTCTCCTTATCCCTATAAAACGGTGAACTCAATTCGGCGGTTTTTCTTTCTACCTTCCGCAGAAGTATTGTCCGCTACAGGCTTAGATGAACCTAAACCCTCGGTAGATAAATGATCAGCAGGAATATTCTTACTAATTAAATAATTTTTAACTGCCAAAGCTCGATCTTGGCTGAGTTTTAAGTTTTTGGTCGCATCACCAGAACTATCGGTATGCCCCACAATTTTGACTTTTTTCCCGCCCACTTTATTTAAAGCAACAGCCATTTCATCAAGAATTTTTTGCCCAGCTTCAGTTAATACTGCACTACCAGATTCAAATTCAATAATTCGATTTTTTAAAGCATCATCAATAATCTTCTGCTCAGCCTGATTTACAGAAAGCTGGGAAAATAATTGATATGGAGGCTGTACCAAACTCTGAAAAGACTGAATGGTTGGCTGTATTTCTGTCGGATTTAGCATTTTCCCGGTCAGTTCAAATCGGGTTCCATTAACACTTAACTTACCCTGAGAAACTTTTTTAAGATCAGGTGTAATCACTCGTGTGACAGAGTCACTCCATCCATTTGGAGCGGCAACTGGTCGAACTTGTATTTTATCGACAACTTGATCTGCACCATAAACAGACTGCATTTTCATTAAAATAGCCTGTTTACTTGCTTCATTTGGCACTACACCTTCTACAACTATAGGCTGTGCTAAAGCATAATTCGCAATTGCATATATAAAACAGCCTTTTATAAGTTGTGAAAGTTTAATTTGATATTTTTGATTCATTGTTATTCACCCAAAAAAGTCTGTCTAAATAGTTTTAAACCTTGATTTAAACTTAATTGGCGTTGACATAAAGATTGTTCTAGCGTTGCTAAACCAGCATTCTGTTCCAAATAAGTATCAATCCATTGAGCTTGTATTAAAGAAACCCAATGTTTGCTATCCATATTCTGAGTAAAAATATCGCTAAGAGCTAAAATATCAGCACCCTGAAAACCAAAGAATAATACCGGCTGCTCCCGATGTAACAACCCAATTAATACTTCGGTATTATGCTGTTTTAAAAAACGACAAATAATACTGACCCAGAATGCCGCTATTTCATAACAATAAGCAGGATTATTAATCGGTAGAATCAAGACTTTATTTAAACGGCTAGTTCCATTTTGTAAAATTGGTTGTAGTAGTAATCCTAAACCAATCATACTTTGAGCTAACTCATAAATACTTAGCTTCATTAACTGAGCAAATGAATGCATGGTATGATTTTCATAAAAACCTACACATTCACGTTCAGATAAAACCTGAATTTGATTTGGTAAATGATTTAGCTTACCAAATAATAAATCAGAATCTTTAATCCCTCTTAATGCACGATTATTTTGAAATAAATCAACTAAGACATGCTTATAGCTATAAGGTGCATATAGTAAATTTTCATATGGCAAATCAATCTCAAGTAAATGACTGAGTACCATCGGAAAAGCTCGGCCTGAACTGTCTTCGCTCGCCAACAAATTAGCCGCCAAGAACATGTTCTCTTGTGGATTTGCAATAAAGAAATCCAATGAAGGCAACTTACTATATGCCTCTTTGAACATATTTGACTGCATTGCATATTCCAATGCTTCTGTTATCCACTGATCAAGTACCTGTATTAAGGCATATTGACCTTTTGTCTTTAAGAAATCACCACGCGCAGGGCTTTTCCCGTAATACAGAGGAGTTGTTTTTAATGTATGCATCAATGCTCCTCCTTGAATGTAGAGGTTAGTTTCCATGTCATGGCTTAACTCCCGCAGCAGGTTGTGCTAGTGCAGAAACTGGATTTTCAGTTTTGGCAGGAGCAGCAGCCTGAGCTGGTGCTTGCTGTGCGGATACAACGCGAGCAGCTTTATCCGCAGTTACTTTATCAACCAGTTGCATACCAGAGTAGCCACGGCTTGAACCGATACTTCCTGAATTACTACTAATAAGACGGAAGTTCATTTTCACAAAGAGTGATGGATCTGTCTTACTGCGCCAAAGCATTTCAAAACCACCGTTTTGCTCTTTACGCTGTGCACTATCGATTAAACGGTTAATCCCGTATTCGCCTGGTTCATCAAAAATGGTATGTGTTTGACCTTGTAAATCTACAGCCGTAATACGAGCACCCGGAATACTGCCTTGATTTGGCCAAATAAAGTTAACCCATTGCTGTACCCCATTTTCATAAGTCATACGCTGACCATCAATATCAACGGTATATGAAAGTAACTGCGGGTTTTGAATTGGATAGAGCTGGAAGTTAGACTGATTGGTTGCCGGAGCAGCTGGTGCTTGGCTATTTAACTCACCTGTTGCCATTCCATTTGTAGGTGCGACATAGCGTTGGAAGTTCATGACAAATTGTGGGTTTAAACTAATCCCCAAATCTTTCCATGTTTTTGAGGTTAAGGTATAACCACGGCGGATAACAAACGGATCTAAACTCTCTTTAACAAAACGGGAAATACTGCCGTTTTCACCAAGAATTTGTCCAATTTCACTACTTGTTGCTTGTAAAGAAGCTGATGAGTTAAATGGATATTTCTTAGCAAGATTTGCAGTAAATGGTTGATAAGCTTGCATTACCCATAGCTTATTAATTTCATCTTGAGTAGGTGTAATTAAACTTTCAAAGGCTTGGGTAAGTGGACTCACCACTAATTTTTGTAGAAGTTGCTGATCAATTTCACTGAAACCAACCGCCATCTTTTCATCTACAATTTTTTGAGTCTGGTTAAATACCGATGTCTGCTCATTTAAAGTTTGCTTAACCAATGTCATCGCATTCGGTCCGATCTCACCCGCATTCTTAAGTTCATTAAACTTACTACGTACTAAGGCAAGATTCGTCATATATTCATCAAGCAAAGATTTACCTTGCTGATCATCACGTTTACGAACCAATTGATAGAACATTTGATATTCTTGAGAAATAGGCCCTTGAGCATTCGTTACAGCCTGATTTGCTAATTGTTTATCATCATGGTTTAAAACCTTACGTTTAAACCATGCAATAAATCCTTTTTGAGGTGCTGCTAACTCGGCTTGAACGACCGGATTATCCCAATTTGTTTCAATGGCTACGCGTTCAATAAGTGTGCGAATTGGTGAATTTTGTGGTTCGCCCAATACATCAATATTTTTAACTTGCTGAGCAAACTGAGTTGCTTTTGCATAGTGAATACCACTTAAGAATTTTCTCCACTCTGCAATATATTCTTGTTTATACAATGCAGTAAGCTGCTTTCTAATTTGCTCTGGACTACCAGAGAAAGTTAAATCATCAGATTGACGGCTATTAAGCACCCAGTCTTTAGTATCCGTAGGTTTGTCTGCTGCTTCCTCAATTGCTTTTTCTACATACTCGTTCCAAGCTTTTTGAGTAAATACCCCTGGTAATGCATAACTACCCAATACAATATTTTTATTTGCGTCACCAACAATCTGGCTCACAGTTAAAGCTGGGAAGCGCACAGCAGCACGCATTTTAATTTCATTATAAACACGGTCACGTGCTGGCATACCTCTAATAACAGAGAGCAATACTTGACGTGTCTGATCTACAAGTTGAGAGTCAGCATCCAAGATCGGGAATTGTTTATCATTTGCCAATGTCATTGCATAAGATAAGATCTGCTCAGCTTCTTGAATCATATCTGCACGTGGCATCTGCCCTTTATTGGCATCAAGCCAAGAACGCCAGAAACGCGTTACCTGATCACTTAAGTGACTCGCATCCATATACTGTGGATTGCTCATCATTAAATATGCTTTTAAAGCATTATAAGCATCTTGAGGGTTGGTATCCGAAGGCTCCAAATATTGCTGAGTTTGAGCAGTTTGCTTGATCTCAACATTGGTATGATTTGCTTTTAAAGTTGCTTCGTTATTTTTTACACGTTGCAAATACTGAGCAATATTTTGCTGTGTAGGTATCAAAACAATTTGCTTAACACCTTTTAAATATTCAGCTTTTAATTTTTCACGTAGCTCATTACCTTGATATAAACCAAAACTAAATTTTAGTGGTCTATTTTCATCAAATTCGTCTAACTGTTGTAGACGTCTTTGCAAGATAAGTAAGGCCTCTAATTGAGTCGACAATTGTTGACCTGAACTCTTTTCCAATTGAACAACTTTATTTAAATCAGCTTGAACTTCGGCAATAAGTTGTTGATTGTTACGATATGACCAAACCCACACACCTAGAATAATGGATACGCCAGCTAAAGCACCAATAAATGCAATATAACGCTGACGCTTTTTGCTTGTATTGACATGCTGTTTAACCAGATCTTTATCTTTTAAAATGACATCTGAAAACAAGCCTTTTAAGAAATAACCATGGTTAGGCGTTATTTTTAGCTGATCTTTTACTTCACTTTGAGCAATTTGGGAAAGCTGGAATTCCTGTGCAATTTGCTCAGTCATTGGACTTTCTATTACGCCTTCTTGCAAAGCACTCGTGAAATAAAACCCGCGGAAAACTGGTTGGAACTGGTAAGGGTTATCTTCAAACAGTGTCGCAATAAAACTTTTTAATGCAGGTTTTAATGTCTTAAATTCTAATGGGAAAGTCATCACACTAGGTGAGATATTTTGAGAATGTCGACGGCTAAGATGAGTTGAACTGACCCCTTTTAAACCGTCATAAAGAATATTGTAGTGTTTCTCAAAAAGATCTACGGCATTATGAGAAGAGTTTTGCTCATATGGTAGTGTTGCGCCCCACGCCTGATTATATTCTTGTGCTTCATAGAATTCGAAAAATTCGGTAAAACCCGCGATCAAATCCATTTTTGAAAAGACTAGATATACAGGTACAACCACTTCTAAACGTTCGGTTAAATCCTGAATACGAGCGCGTAAATTTTTCGCAAGCTTTAATGAGTGTTCAGGACTCTGACTAACAAGCTCAGCAATACTAACAATAAGAATTAAACCATTTACTGGAGCCTTAGAACGGTTCTTCTTTAAGATATTTAAAAAGCCTAACCATTCAGAGTGATCTTCACTATAGACCGAATAACGTCCAGCAGTGTCGAGTAAAATACCCTCAGTCGAAAAAAACCAGTCACAATTACGCGTACCGCTTAAACCAGCCGAAACCATTTTTTGATGGGTTTCTTCAAAAGGAAACTTTAAACCAGAATTATAGATCGCAGAACTTTTACCAGCAGCCGGGTTACCAATGACCATATACCATGGCAACTCATATAGTGCTGCGTTCCCCTTTTTATCGCCTAGCTTTGACTTACGAATCAATTGAATAGATTCTTTCATTTGTTGGCTAATAAGTTGCAGCTCTTCTTTATCTTTATTTTTGCCGTACTCTGCTTGTGTATCCTTTTCAATCGCTTGCGCAAGTTCTTCACCTTGGACAGCATGCTTTTTACGCTGAATTAGCCAATAAATTCCATAAGCGATGAGCCCTAAAGCATATGCAGATGCTAAAGCCCAAAATATATGGCGAGGAATTGAAGTATAGGAAGACATCAATGCCACGAACAATGACAAGGCGATAATTGCTTTAGGATTCGTGATGTACTGCCACAAGTAGCCTAAAATTGTATGCATTCTATTCTCGTTCTAAGTTCAAAGTTTAAATTAGCTATTCAACACCATCGCATCATCTTCTGAATTTTCAGTGACACTCTGCACAAATGTATGTGCTGACACTGTATTTTCTCCAAAGACAAAAGGAACGATATGTTCAGGAAAATGCATACTGAGCATAAAGCCATAAATATCAACTAAATGCTGGGTATGCCCCAATGAAGATTTCACATAAATATAGTGATGTGGTTCAACAGATGTTTGTGCAAACTGCTGTTGTAATTGCTTCGATGCTTTTATATCTGTCTGATCTGAAAGAATAAGTACATATGGCTCATCTCCCTCATACTGCTGTAATTCATTTAAGTTCAGCGTATGAAGAACTTTGGCTGCTTTTTCTTGGCCCACCACAATTTTTAAGTTTTTAGCTGGTTCGAGTTCTTCGATTTTTAATGATGGGTCCGCAAGGAGGCAGCTTGCAGCAAATTCAGCCGGAATATAATCTTTGACCATCCATGATTTTTCATCAATAAGATCTTGATCAATCTCTGAATCAACAGCCAGCATGAGAAATACCTCATGCTCTTTCTTTTGAATGCGTTTTAATAAATGAATAAATTCTTGATAAGCTACACGCTCACCCAAAAAATGATATTCGATATGAACTTTTTGGGAAATAATACCAATCTCAGTAAAAAACTCTAAAATCAGATCATTACTTTGCTCATCATTCCAAACATGTAATAAATCTTCTGGAAGAAAAATATGCAAATTCAGTCGATTTAAACGGTGTACTTCAACTACTGGTGTTTCCGCATCTTCATATTCGCTATTTGGATCGACCCAAGCAGGATGCATATGATATTCACGGATCTGATGAGACTCATAAAATAAAATTGAGCGCTTTAAATGTTCAGCCAAGCGATACAAATTCTCTATATTTTGTTCTAGTTGTTGTCTGATTAAAGACATGATACGAACTTGTCTTGGTGAAGCAGTGTATTGAATATCTTCATCATTTGTCTCAGCTAAATCTTTAATTCGATAAGATAAAAGAGGCAATCCATACGAATTCAACAATTGCTCATCAAGCTCGGGGCTTTTAAAATTTTGTATTTCTTCAATAATAGTTTCATTCTCGCCTAGGGCATGTATGGCAAAAGCGGAATATACATTAAAATCCAGCTGTTCTAGAGGTTGTTCAATTGCAGCAGATGGTTTTTGACTATCATCATCTTGACTTTGATTTGCAGCCTGCTCTTTCTTTTCTTTATAGCTTTTATAAGCACTAGAAATTAACCAAGGTGATAAGATCACCAAAGTAATGATTGCTGGTAATAATAAAAAATAAAGGAAAAAGTCGATTTTATTTGGGTTATATTGAACATCACGCCAGTAGAAAATGATAATTCCACTAACAACTGTAAAAATAGCGATGAATGAGAGTAATATTTTTTTAATCATATTCGCTCTCCTATAAGGCTATAACATGTTTCATCGTTATGTGTATTAGGCTTACGAGACATTAAAAAAGCGCCTTGCCCTAAGCCACTTTCTTGGCCTTGAGTTAAGCGAACAGGTTGTATTTCAGACTCATCCAATATCAATCTTAAATCTATCGATAAAGTTGGACTGCACCAGGTTTCTACGATTTTTTTGAGCTTTAAGCTAAGCTCTTGATGAGGTAAAAATTTTAAATATTGCTGACGCTTAAGCGGTCCTATTTGAATCTCAATTTTTCCATCAATTTGTTGAATCGTTTCCCCACAAAATGTGTTAATACCAAGTAAGCTCGGTTGACTTCCACCCAAAGTGGTTAGCTGATCATCCGCTAACTTAAACGATTCCTGTACAAACTCTTTAATTGTAATTTCATGCTTAAAAATACAACTCAACATCGTCTTTAAAGCATGAACCGTATTATTTTGCCCTTGCATTAGGCCTGAAAATTCAGCGAAATATTCATCCAAGTCTTGTTGCTGATGTTGTGAGCGAACATAGCCATTCAATGCATGAAGAATATCCAAATAATCATTTTTATTTTCAATTTCATAGCGCACAGGCAAGTGATAAGTAATACTTGACTCTACATACTGACTGGTCAACTTATGATTAAATAAGCTTAAAAACTCTTTCGTTTCAGCGCGTTGTTGCCTTGGAGCCTGCTTAATTTTATTTGTATATGTATAAGGTAATGCACCTTGTATACCGGTAAGACCAACGATCAGGTTTGTTAAATGAACACGCTCATCTACTAATTCTAAACTTTCAATTTCAGTGGCCGGAAAGTTTAAGTTAAATGAGGTCTCAAATTTAAAATGGTCAGACCATGACAAAGCTGCGTCATTGGCAGGCATATGACGCAATAAACGTGTTGCTTGAATAAACTCAAAAGACTTAGGGCGTTGAAACAACTCAGCCGTTATAGAAGAGTCTTGCCACCAACGTTCTGACTGCATTGGTATAACTCCTGCTGAGATGAATAATCCTTAACCACCAAATCAACAAAACTATTAATTTGAACCTTTAAATTAAAAACACGACTTAATAGTTGACTAAAAATATATAAGCTATGCCCTCTAAATACGGATGAATCAATTTGTAATTCAGCTTTTACCCCTCTCACAAACATTGGAAATGGTTTGCCATCTACAAGTTTATGGGTAAGCGAAAATTCTAATTTTTTAATTGATTCTATAATTAAATAATTTTCTTTTGACTGCGGTAAGTTATATAAAGCCAACAGCTCTTTAACATGAGAAACAGCATCCCCTTTCATAAGCGCCAAGCTATTTAATGAAAGATGCGAGATCACACGCCACTGTTCACTTTGGCCTTGTTCAAACTTATAGGGCTTGGTAGGTCGTTTTAAAACAATGGCACGTCTCGCCAAGCTACTATCATTTAAATTTAATACGTTATTAGACTGACCCAGTGCTTCATGAGGTAAATCACGGTTTGAACATAATAATTTAGTGCTAATAAAATCTGAGCGCGTTGAAAATGGATTTAAATTTTTAGAAATAATGGAATAGCCCATTTCAACGAAATTGGACTGTAACTTTTGATAGTTTACTGAGTAAAAAAAGCGAGCTGTATCATTGTGGTAATGGCTCATCGCAAAAAACGGCAAAACAGGAACATAGCTTTCTTCCTGATTTGTTTTTTCACGCACCATATTCATCTCAAGTATTGAATATACCTGATAAAACTCAGGATGATGTGCATCTGTAACTAAAGGATATTCTAATTGCTTGTGAACTATCTTCTGAGGTTCAGCATATTTTTCAAATAAATTAATTACTGGGGTAGTAAATAATTTAAAGTTTGCAATATTTAGCTCAGAATAGTTTCTAACAACAGCTTGATCATTTAAGTTTAATTTGAAATGAATTAAAAGCTCAAATTCGGATACATGCTGAGGTATTCGCCTTAAAAAATCCAAATCGAGCTTAAGATAACTAAACTTTTCCGGGAAACAAAAGTATTCCATTAACAAACGATAAGCATGATGAGTATGTTGATCAAGGGGTAATAAACTTTCTTGTTCTGCAAAACCAATCAATTCAAATGGATTCTTGCTCAATTCTACAATTGTTTGTCCATATTTAACCGCAAAACTGGTTCCTTTTTTGAAAATACTATCAAGGACCTGTAGAGGAAAATTAGAGATAGCATCCAAATAAATAGGAAGCTTCTCATCAGTTAAACAAGCATGAGCATTATTAAAAATTTCAAATTTAAGGCTCAACGTCGCATTTTGATTTAAGTGCATATGTGCACTAGGTGTAGTTTTAAAATCTAAACCACTTAAATGAATAGGCAGTAATTTAACATCTTGAGTTGTATTAAACTCACACTGTACTCCTTTGAAACTACGAGATTTCAAAACCGTATGATGAGGTACAAGATGAGGTTCTGTAAGCTGTTTAATCTTATTAATATCTTCAAAACTAACAACTGAACACGCAGGAAAATGTCGTAAGTATTGAGGAAACATCACCTCAAATAAAGAACGAGTAAAAACGTCGTAACTGTCTGTTAGTTTTTTATCGATTCGAGCAGCAATCAGCGAAAAAGCCTGAATCAGACGTTCAATATGTGGGTCATCAATTTGCTCTTGATTTAAAGATAAGCGCTGAGCAATTTTTGGATATTTTTGGGCAAATTCCCGAGATTGTTGACCAAATTCTTGTAATTGTTTTTCATAAAACGGTAAAAGCTCTTCTATCACAACACACCCACTACGCTTAAGTTCTTGCTGAAATTACATATTGCTGCGTTGTTGGTTTTAACAATGCATCAAATACAACAGGTTCATATAAGGGGTGAATATTTAGATAAGCCTGAATACTTAAACATAATGCGCCCATATTATGTCCATCTAATAACATCTCTACCCGTATTTGTCTTAGCCGAGGTTCATGAGCTGCTATTGATTGCTCAATGGATTGGCAAATTTTATCCCGATCCAGAGGGTTGGCTGTAGAAAGTCCCACAAAATCAATAATCCCGAACTGAAGTATCGATTTTTTTACAAGTGGATAGTCATCAATCACATGATCTAACTTTGCTACCCGACTATTGAGCAAATCTTCTAAATCCTTTGCTACAGATTCTCTTAATTGCTGAATAGAAAGACCTTTTGCATAATCTTCACTTTCTGGAATTAAGCGATCAAATAAAGTTGAACGAAATCCGTATGGATAAAGCCGATCTAAGTTCATTCGAGTTCACAACAAAGTATATTTAAAGACAGCAGAGGCTAACTTTATGTCAGCCTCCACCAAATATTCACTTAAATAATTACGCTGCGTAAGAAGCTGTATTATTAGAAAGTGACCATTTCTTAGTAACAGCACCTTTAGCAGTACCGTTAATATCTTGTTGGTTATAAGTCCACTCAACAGCAGCATATTTCAAACCGAATGCTTCTGTAGGAACGCCTTCTTCGTTAACAGTTGGAGTCACACTAGAAACTAAAACGTGCTTCAATTTGATTTGTAAGTACTTGATACGTTTATCGCCATTTGCACGATAGAAGTCGATTTGTACTTCATCAAATGTATAACCAGCTGAACAAGCTTCCCATAATTTAGGGCTAGTTGCGTCTAAGTCTTTCACGAAAACCATGTCAGAATGTTCAACACGTTCAGCAGTGTGGCCGCCTACACTACTTGAAGTAGCAGATTTAGGTTGACGGATGTTATGAGACCAAGAGTTAACTTCTAACCAACCTTTGTGCTCAGAATCACGAGATTCTCCATCAACTTTATATTTACCGCGAAACTCAACGTATATATCTTTCATTTAGAACTTTCCTATTTTTAATTTAAAGTTATTCTTTAGCTGACCTTGATTAATTTGAGGACTGAGGTAACTCAGTGACAAGTCGTAAAGAAACCGACAACTCATCCAGCTGGAAATGTGGTCGCAAGAAAACCACAGATTTGTAGTGACCTGGTTGAGCAGGATCTTCTACAACTTTTACAGACGCTTCACGTAACGGGTATTGAGCTTTTGCTTCTTGAGAAGCACCATCGTCAAGTAAGACATACTGTGACAACCACTCATTTAAGAATGCTTCAACATTTCCAGCAGAAGCAAAGCTACCCACTTTATCTCGCATCATTGCTTTTAAGTAATGTGCAATACGTGAAACAGCCATGATGTACTGAATCTGACTTGATAAAGCCGAGTTTGCATTGGCTGTATCATTGTCATATTTTTTAGGTTTTTGAGTTGATTGCGCGCCAAAGAAAGCTGCGTAATCTGTATTTTTACAATGTACTAACGGAATGAAGCCTAGATCGCTTAACTCTTTTTCACGGCGATCCGTGATTGCAATTTCAGTTGGACACTTGAATACCACTTCGCCATCTTGTGTTTTAAAAGTATGTACTGGCAAGCCTTCAACTAAACCACCACCTTCAACACCGCGAATAGCAGCACACCAACCATGCATATCAAATGCATTTGTTAAGCGAGTACCAAAAGCATAAGCTGCATTCATCCACAAATATTCATTGTGGTTTTCACCAGAAACATCTTCAATAAAATTAAAGCCTTCTGTCGCAGTACCTTCTTTTGGATGATATGGGAGACGACCCAAGACATGAGGCAAAGTCAATGCAACATAACGTGAGTCTTCACTATCACGGAACGAACGCCATTGAACATATTCAGCGGTTTCAAAGATTTTTGAAACATCTCTAGGACGATCAATATCTGTAAATGATTCAAGGCCTAAAATGCTCGGACTAGCAGCTGAAATAAATGGTGCATGTGCTGCCGCTGCAACATGAGAGATTTGCTCAAGCAAATACATATCAGATGGAGTACGATCAAACTCAAAATCACCAATTAATGCTGAGTATGGTGCACCACCAAAAGAACCGTATTCTTCTTCGTAGATTTTCTTAAACAAAGTGCTTTGATCAAAGTCTGTAGCACCTTGGAAATCTTTTACCAACTCTTTCTTGGTCGTATTAAGCATACGAATTTTAATGAGCGGATTTGAAGGCGTTTCCTGACAAAAGTAATAAAGACCACGCCAAGTTGACTCAATTTTTTGGAATTGTTCATTGTGCATGATCTGACTTAACTGCTTTGAAATCAGAGCATCAATTTCTGCAATACGCTTATCAATTGATAAAGTCATATTTTCAGAAACAGTAATGGTCCCTGCCATTACTTCTTTAGCAAGCTCACCAATTAAGCTTTTAGCACGAGAATGTTCTTCTTCATTTCGTGCAATACGACTTTGTTCAACAATCGAATCTAAAAGATTAACTTCTTCATTTTCAACAAGTGGCATTGCTGCTGATTGAGTATTATTCATGATCGGCCTCCGCACTTAATTTACGGATTTGATCAGTATTTTTAAGAACCTCATCAAGCAGATCTTCTAAACGCTCACTGTTTGAAATTTTGTTTCTTAAATCGGTTAAACGCTCACGCGCCTCAACCAATTTCTTTAATGGATCAACTTGCTGTACAACATTTTCCGGGCGAAAATCTTCCATTGACTTAAACGTTAAATCAACAGCCATTTTACCGCCTTCTTCTGTCAACGTATTGTCTACTTGAAAAGCAGCTCTTGGAGACAGAGATTCCATTACTTCATCAATATTATCTAAATCGACATTAATGAATTTTTTATCTTTTAATTTTGTACGCTCAAGCTCAGATGCAGCTGAAAAATCACCCATTACACCTACAACGAATGGTAGTTCTTTCGCTTCTTTCGCATCACCAATTTCGACATCATATGTAAGCTGAACACGTGGAGGTCGAATTCGCTGAAGCTTCTTTTATACGCTTTCTCTCTTAGCCATAAGATTCTATTCCGGATTATTTAATTAAAGGGTCAAAAGGCGAACTTTTTGATTTATTGACAGTGGCTGCAGGTGCAGTTTTAGGTTTTACTGCGGTGGCCTTTGCTGGACTTACTACTCGTTTATTTGATGTTCTAGAAGTACTCACTTTATTACGCGTTGCGTACTGTTTTTTATAACTTCTTTTTTCATTATCAGTTGAACTGCTTTCCGAGTTGTTAGTTTTGAAACTCGAAGGATCAGGAGCTGGCATTGCAGTATGAATATTTTCAACTAACTGCTTTGCAGGAGGATATGTTATGTCATTCGTTAAATATCGCATTTCCTGATTACGCATTTGTTGCAATGAATTATTTGCAATGCTCACACCAGATAAAAATAAGACATCTGTGATTAATGAACCGCGTATATTTTGACTTTGCAATTGACTTGCTAAATTCAATGCTTTAACTGGTTGATTGGTTTGATAAAACCGCATAGCAGCTTTAGCTAATAAATCATTTTTTTGAGTTGTATTATCACTATCACAAACTTGTTTAAAAATATTCAATAGCTCAGGGTCATTTTGGCCTTCTGCTAGAGGATTCTTCTTAATACAACTTTTTTTAAGTTTTACAGGCTCTAGTTCTGCTGCTTGAGCATATGATAGACCGATAATGTTTCCAGTCAAAAAAAGTATCAAAATACTTCGTTTCAACACAACTTTCATTCCTCTGTTTTCTTATTTATTCAAGGCCTTACCGAAAAGTTAATATTTTTAGAATATTAAAAAATCAGTATAAAAACCTTATATTCAAAAAATTTAGTCGCAGTTTAACATATAAATAAACATATTTTATATAAAAAACATATTAACTTAAACTAAAAGCCAATAGTTAAGATGCCTATAAAATATAGCTTAATAAAGTTTTTCTTATAAAAAAATAATATTGTTAATTTTTGTAAATAAAAATAAATTATTGATTTTTATTACTTTATTTAAAAATTAAACTAAATTAAAAATTGATTTAAATATCATAAGATTAGGCATTATGAAACATTTTCTTAAGAATATTTAATTATAAAGGGCATCTAAGTTAATCCTATTTGATTAGTATCGATACAGCCCACTTTACAAAAAGACAGGCCCTACATAAAGTCCATAAAATTGTCAAGACTAATCTGTCTACCTATCATATTTTTTTAAAATTAATTTAATGCTTCCTTAGCACTAAAAAACATACTTTCCCTACATAACCATAACTTTTCTATATTTTTTGCTTAAACATGGCTTTAGATAAAAATTACAAGTAATTATTTTTGGTTCTTGTAATGGCTCAGACCAAGAGAAGTTTATTCAACCTAAATTTTATTTTCTCAAAAATTGTAGTTCTTAACTTTATAGCTCATATGAATTACCAATTTTTTCAAAGAAATTAATACTACCCATCAGTATCCAAAATATCTGGCTATTTTGGCTGATATAGATACCCTCATAGCTATAAAAAAAGCAATATTTTTAATCTGCGAATTAATCATGACTTGAATAACAAATAGATTAGTTCATTTATGTTGCTTTATATAAAAAGTACATTGTTGGCAATGATTAGCGGCTGCTTGAGCGCTAATATAAATCAAATCAATTCATCGATTGATTACATAGGTTAAGATTGTTAGAAGAGAATATGGTCTGAAATATTAATCGATAAATTTTATTTAGTACTGTCTGTACATCACAATTCCACTATTAACATACTTTTTTAATTGCAGCTTTGCTCTGCTTACTTTCACTCATTCCCGTTTTAAAGGAGAAAACCCATGTCTAAACAAATGGATCAGGCCATTCAAAGTGTCATTGACTTACATGTTTTGATCGAAAATGTTTTTACAGGTCAAAATGCAGAACAAAGTCTCACACCACTTTTAAACAGTTTTGATCAAAATTTTAAGATGGTTACGGTTCAAGGTCAGAGTATTGGTTTAGCCGAAGTTAAGAACTTATTTAGTCAAAATATTGGAAAAAAGCCCTCTTTAAAAATCACTATTCTTAAAAGCACAGCCTTATACGAATTTGAAAATTACTGTTGCGTGCAATATCAGGAATATCAGCAAACTGATGAAACCGAGACAGTACGGACTTCCACAGCCTGCATTAAAGTAGAAGACGAAAAATGTTATTGGGTTTATTTGCATGAAACTTTAGTTCCCTCATCTTCTTAACTCATCTAGAGCACCTTAAAGATGGCACCTATTTTGCTTAACAATATTACGTTTTATGAAAATCGTAATACCGATCAAAATGGGGAGCTCTCGATATGGGTTATGTTGCAAAGGAATTTACGCAAAAGAACAAGCTGATTCTCAGTATTTGTTCTTTCGTGATTCCAATATGTCTTTGGTGCGCAATCAGTTACTTACCTTTTGTTTGGCATCCTCAAGTACAAATCACAAGTTCAGGCAGTGTTCCTTACTTACAAGTAGGAAGTCGCATTGATAAAAATGTGTTCTATCTCGAAGCACAAAATGCAGTCAATCGAAATTCTGCACCACCACAAGGTATTTTGGTTAATCCGATTTATTTACCCGCTCCCCATGAAGTTGCTAAGGCTTTGGTCACCGCATTTACCACACCACCTGAACAACCTGATTCGCCGTGGTTTCACCAAAGTTTATGGCACAGTATTAAACTGGTATTTTCAGCCTTTTTTATCTCTTCATTGATTGGGATTCCACTGGGTATTTTGTGTGGTTTTTCTAAGCGTATATCCTTGTTAACAGAACCGTTTGTCGAATTTTTTCGTTACTTACCCGCACCTGCATTTGGTGCGCTTGCTGTGGCAATTTTAGGGATTAATGACGCACCTAAAATTGCCATTATTGTGATTGGTACACTCTTTCAGCAAATTCTAATTATTGCCAATACCACACGAATGGTAGATCGAAACTTAATTGAAGCTGGTTATACGCTTGGCACCAATAAGCTCAAAAGTTTATTTCACGTGGTGATTCCTGCGGCCTTACCTGATATTTACCGTGACTTACGTGTGCTATTGGGCTGGGCTTGGACCTATTTAATTGTTTCGGAGTTGATTGGTACGACCTCGGGTATTACATGGTTTATTACCCAACAGGCTCGCTATCAAAACTTTGACAACGTCTATGCGGCTATTTTGATTATTGGCGTGATTGG
Organism: Acinetobacter sp. FDAARGOS_558; assembly: GCF_003937785.1. Classification (NCBI taxonomy): domain Bacteria; kingdom Pseudomonadati; phylum Pseudomonadota; class Gammaproteobacteria; order Moraxellales; family Moraxellaceae; genus Acinetobacter; species Acinetobacter sp. FDAARGOS_558. The sequence goes on along the minus strand of NZ_RKJH01000001.1, from coordinate 3,829,363 downwards.
GCTGGTCTGTGATTGGGTATTAATGAAATTAAGTGAGCGGATGTTCACTTGGAAAGTAGGAGCAAAATAATGAACGATTCAACATTTAACGCGCATGAATACTTTCAAAAAATTTATGAACGTCCTGTGATTTTAGAAGCTAAACAACTGAGCCAAGTTTTTAAGCATGGTCAAAACGAACGCACTGTTTTAAATAAGCTCGATTTAAAAATTCATAAAAGAGAATTTATTTGTGTGATTGGTCCTTCTGGCTGTGGCAAATCGACACTAAGCCGTGTTATTGCAGGTTTAGACCCCTACCATAGTGGAGAAGTTTTAGTAGACGGCGAATGTATTACGGGGCCATGTCCTGAACGCGGCATGGTGTTTCAGGGATATACCCTTTTCCCGTGGAAAACTGTAAAAGAAAACGTAATGTTTGGTCCGCAAATGCGCGGCGCTAGTCAAATGACAGCCGAAGCTCAAGCACGCGAATGGATCAATATTATTGGTTTAGAAAAATATGAAAATCAGTATCCACACCAACTTTCTGGTGGCATGAAACAGCGCGTTGCGATTGCTAGAGCTTTAGTTAATCAACCTAAAATTTTACTTATGGATGAACCTTTTGGTGCACTCGACCCACACACCCGTCAAAAAATGCAAAAGCACTTAATGGATTTATGGCAAAACATTGATATCACCATTATTTTTGTGACCCATGACATGGATGAAGCCATTTTGCTGGCAGACCGAATTGTGGCACTCAAAGCCAACCCGGGTGAAATTAAGGAAATTATTGAAGTTAATTTGCCGCGTCCACGCTCACTCGATTTAATGAGTACACCTGAGTTCAAACAACTTCGGACACGAGTTGATTATCTGGTTCACGCTGAAGAAGACGAGCTTGACCCTGCGTTGCAAGACTTACCAAAAATACCGCGTATGACTCAAGTCAGTACAGAAAAATAAGTAAGACATTAAAAAGCCCAAGTTCAACTTGGGCTTTTTGCTTTATGGAGCTTATTTGAGTTGTTCGATGAGTGTTGGATAAATCAGCCCATCTACATTTTGTTCAGTTTTATAAATACCGTTTTCGACGTTAAATTTATTGACGTGATAGCTAGAGCCATAAATCGAGTCAAAGCCTTGAGATTTAGTAAATACTTTTTTATTGGCATTGATATCTAATAGATGCGTACCGCTAACCATCAACTCATATTGCTTTGGATCAACCCCTGAACGGTTTGCCATAATTTTAACCGCATCGGCATGGGTTGCAGGGTCATTAATATATTTAACTGTTTTATCCCACACTTGAATGATTTTTTTCCATTCCACTTGATGAGCTGTTAAATGACTCATGTTGACTGTTAAGGTGTCGTAAATTAAACCCGGCTTGTCTTTAGAGGTGTAGATAATTTTAGAGCCTGCCACTGCTTTTAATGCCTGACCTGCAACGGGTTGCCAAACAGCAATCGCGGAAATATCTGGGCTATTAAACACTTGAGGTAATTGGTTCGTCGCTGAATTTACCAGCTTCACCTCATTCGCTTTAATGTTATGGTCGGTTAAAGCTGTTGCCAATAAAAGATGGTCAACCAAGCCTTTTTCGACACCGATCGATTTTCCTTTTAAGTCTTGAATGGTATTAATGCCCTCTTTTGCAATAATGACATCATTGCCCGCAGAATAATCCGTTGCCAAAATCATCATGCCTTGCGTACCACCCGAAGCTGTTACCAAGTTATCGCCATTGGTGACCAACACAGCGTCGAGCTGATTTGCCGAAAAAGCCGAAAGCGACGCGGAATAATCAAACCATTTAAACTCTACATTTAACCCTGCTTCTTTTAACCAGCCTTTTTCAATAGCCACTTGCCAAGCCACCCAGCCCGGCCAATCACTATACCCGATGGTAATTGGTTTTGTATTTGCGGCTGCCTGAGCATCTTGTTTAGCCTCGGGCACTTTAGCCGTATTGTCACATCCACCCAATACAACTGCCGATAAAATAGATACGGATAACAACGCTTTTTTAATCATATAGAAACTTCCCCAACATTTTTACTAACAACACTTTGAGCGGTTTGATTGAGTGACTGTATATAGGCTCGCCAGCCTCCAAAATGGCTAATATCGATTGCATCCTGAATGGCATACGCTTCGCAAATAAAGCCTTTAACCCATGTACCATCTTTTAGTTTCAGGTTCCCAATACCAAGTGGTGCAGGTACTTCAGCCACAATGGCTCCAAAATTTGCTAAAGGAACATCCCATACTTCGACTTCAATTGACGTACCTGCTGCATCGCACTGCAGGCCTGGTTTTGGTGGCGTGGTATTTTTTAAAGCAAAGAGTTTATAAGCATCTGTCGTCTGAGTTTTCTTGAGCAAAGTGGCATTACGGCTAGTGAGCTGAAAATTAAGGGGCATGCCTGTTAAATGTGCTCCCACAACGGCAAGCTGTACTGAATGATTCGACTTAATCTCTAGACTTTTTTGATAATGTTGAGTTGATTTACCTAAACTCAGCGATGTCTCGGTTTGCCAAAGCTGCGCAAAATTGGCGAGTGCCTGATCGTGCCAAGCCAGTGCAATAAAGGTTACGCCGCTTGGTAGGCCATCTTCACGAAGTACATTAGGTAAAGCTAAAGCAGAAAGATCAGCAAAATTAACAAAGTTGGTATAGGCCCCCATGTGTGCATTTTTAGTCAACGGGTCGGCTTCAACTTCGGCAATGGTGTAAATGGTTGGCGCTGTCGGAACCATCAATGCATCAAAAGGTTGTAATGCCAAATTAATTTTTCGAGCTAGTACGGCGCGGTTATATTCGGCTTGAAGTGCATCTGTTGCCTTGAATTTATCTGCCTGCGCAATAATTTGAGCAATAACAGGATGAGCCTTTTCACGTGTTGTCATGCGTTCAACGGCGACTGTTCTTTCTGCCACCCATGCATCGTTATACAGTGCGGCAGCAAGCTCATTAAACGCGCTGAAATCAATACTCTCAACTTCGTAACCCAGTTTTTTTACACGCTCGACTGCAACTAAAAAGGCTTTTTCAGATTCAATATCGCCATAAAACTCAAGCTGAGCTGGAATAGCTATTTTTCGTTTAGAAAATTGAGTCGGTACATTGGCTGGATGTGCTCGTGAATATTCATCTGTTTGATCGTAGCCCTGCATTAAGCTGGCAATGATCCACGCATCATCAATATGCAGCGCAAAAATAGAAATGACATCAATGGTTCGACATGCAGGGATTAAACCTGTGGTAGAAAACCAGCCCTTTGTAGGTTTAAGGCCCACAATATTGTTATGGCCCGCAGGTACACGCCCTGACCCCGCCGTGTCTGTCCCCAAACTAAAAGGTACAATACCGTTGGCGACCACCACTGACGAACCTGAGCTTGAACCACCACTAATATATTCGGGGTTAAAACTATTTTTTACTGCACCATAGGGAGAACGAACACCAACCAGTCCCGTTGCAAACTGATCAAGGTTAGTTTTACCCACCACAATCGCCCCAGCTTTTTTTAGCTTGGCAACTACGGCAGCATCTTGTGTCGCTAAATATTGAATCTCTTTACAGGCAGCAGTAGTGTGAAAGCCAGCGACATCAATGTTGTCTTTAACTGCAAATGGCACACCATATAGAGGTAAGTCAGCAATATTCTGGTCTTTTAAAATATCAATTTGCGATTGAATCTGCTCGTTCGATGCAATTTCAATCCATGCATGATCATCATTTTTAATTTCTGCCACATAGCCAATCAGATCCTTAAGATGGATTTGCCCGTTTTGATATGCTGTTTTCCAGTCTTGGATGGTCCATAAATTTTTCAACACCCTACTCCTCATTTAGTCATTTTGCTGTATAGGCGGCATGACGGCATCCATCAGTTCTAGATGTCCTTTGATTACCCCTTTCAGCACAATAAATTGCTGGCTAATTTGTCTAAGCTCAGAACTCGCGCCCTGCATTAACATGACTTGCAATATCTTTTGTTGGTCGAGCTGAATATGAAGTGAACTAATTACCTGTGCTAAAAACTGTTGTTGTAAATCGACCAATTGATTACGTAAGGTCATTTGGCTAACGTCATAAAGCAGCGTTAATGTGCCCACCATGACTTCATTGGCCTGTGCTTGCTCTGCAATCAGGTGTTTATTAATCATGTCGACAATGGCTTGCGAGCGACTTTCATAGTTCTGCTCGACAATTTTTTGGTCGAGCGCGTTGAGGGTCGATTCAGGTACGGTAATACTGATTCGAGCCAACTTTTTTTTCGGCACAGTCTTATCCTTTTGTTTTAGGCGGCTGATTGTTTTGCTTGATATATACGCCTGCACGTACGCTGAGTAATTCGACTAAAAAGGCTTTTAAAGTTTGCTTTGGTTGAACCACAGGTTTTACATCATTCATATCGCACCTCTAGCTTGGTATTACCAAATTCAGTTTTTGTATTACTGATAAGAGATGCAGAAAATGTGCCAGTTTTTAAGTGTGTTTTGATGGATTAAACGGGTATTTATGAGTGTTTTTTGGGCAAAAAAAAGCCCCATGCACAGGGATGGGGCTAATATTTATATTTTTAAAAAGTTAATTTTTTCATCTTATGACTGATTAATCATCGTATGTGCCCATACCGATAAAGACTCTAAAACAGGCTTAAAAGATTGGCCTAATTCGGTCATTTCATAAACCACTTTAATCGGTGCTTTTTCACCATAAACCGTTCTAGAGATTAAGCCACTTTGCTCTAATTGCTTGAGTTGAAGACTTAAAGTCATTTCTGTGATGGTGGGCATTAATTGATTGATTTCATTAAAGCGTTTTGGCCCATCTTTTAGATAATACAAAATAACGCATTTCCATTTTCCACCTACCAAATCCATAGCCATACTGATATGACATGGATACGTTTTTCCATTTACCGTAACTTCACATTTATTTTCAGTTTTTGCCATTTTTAAACGCTACCTATCAACTTTGATAGTTATTGTACGCCCATACTATAAAAATTATAGTGACTATTATTTTTATAGTTTAAAGGCACTCTCATGGCTTTACTGATTTTAGCTCATCCCTACTACGCTCAATCAATTGCAAATAAAACGATAGTGAATGAACTTATAAAAACCTATCCGGACCTTGAAGTGCGAGATATTTTCCAGCTTTATCCAGACTATAAAATTGACGTCAGCGCTGAACAAGAAGCGTTGTTACGCCACGACACGATTATTCTGCAATATCCAATGTTCTGGTTTAATATGCCGGCAATTTTGAAGTTATGGTTTGATGAAGTTTTTACTTATCAGTTTGCTTATGGCTCTCAGGGCAACAAATTAAAAGATAAAAAAGTCATTATTAGTATGACGGTCGGGCAAAAAGAAGCGAACATGGTGAACGACCAAGAAAACTTAATCGATAGCTTTTTAAAAGCGGTTCAACATTCAATTCAATATACGCAAATGCAGTTAAGCGGCACATTTTTGCTTTATGACGTATCGCCATTATCGGGTAACCCAGAGTCAAAAATTAAATTAGAAGCTGTTGAACATGGCCATAAATTATTAAAGCATTTGACCGAAGCATAATAAAAAAGAGAGCATCAATATCGATGCTCTCTTTTTAATTTAGGCCACAGGTGCCAAGGTAAATAGCACTTGTCCTGTTTTCACAGTTTGCCCTTTTTCAATGGTAATGGTTTCAACCTTCATGCGTTCGGGTGCAATAATTGGAATTTCAATTTTCATTGCCTCAATTACTGCAAGGGTTGCGCCTTCTTCAACAATATCTCCCGATGCACATTCAATTTTCCAGATTGACCCCGGCATGTGTGATTCGACTGCACAGCCGCCTTCAGGAATAACTACGATTTCACCTTCATCAACAGCATCTAGGCTTTCAGAAATATATTCCTGCAAGCCCGCTTCGTGCCAACGGCGGCGTTCAGCCTCAAAATTGGCTTGTTGCATATCTTTAAAGGCTTGAATGCTGTCTTGATGTGTTTTTAAAAACTCGTTGTATTCTTTTAAGTTGAGCACCCCATCTTCAATACGAAGTTGTAGACGACCTGCCTTAAAGTCTTCACGCATTTGTAGAAGTTCAGTCTCAAAAACTTCATAAAACTTAACTTGGTCAAAAAAGCGCAGTAACCACGGTTTACCTTCTTCAAAGTTGGCATTTTTACGGTAACGGCTCCACATTTGGGTCGTGCGACCAACAAACTGGTAGCCACCCGGTCCTTCCATACCGTACACACACATATACGCCCCGCCAATGCCGACCGCATTTTCAGGTGTCCAAGTTCGTGCCGGATTATATTTTGTGGTGACTAAACGTTGGCGTGGGTCGAGCGGCGTGGCAACGGGTGCCCCTAAATACACATCGCCTAGACCCATCACCAAATAGTTTGCGCTATAAACCACATCTTTAACTGCTTGCTTAGAAGCTAAGCCATTAATACGGCGTATAAACTCGACGTTATCTGGGCACCATGGCGCATCTGGACGAACAATTTGTGTGTAGCGTTCGGTAGCAAGTTGAGTTTGCGAATCTTCCCAAGCCAAAGGTAAATAGACAGTCCGTGAAGGCACCTGCATATTTTGAATATCGGGTAATTCGGCTTCTGCCTGTTGAAGTTTCTGTAAAAGCTCCAGTTGATCAAGCTGGATTGAATCAAAATGAATTTGCAGTGAACGAATGCCCGGTGTTAAGTCGATAATACCTTGAATGTTTTGATCTTTGACCCATTGCATGAGTGCATGAATACGAAAACGTAAATTTAGATCAAGTACTAACTCTCCATATTCCACCAACAAATAGCTATTTCCTGCTGGTCGATAGGTCACGCTTGGTAAGTCAGCTTCACCTTCTAAAGTTGCTAAAACCGCATCTTTTAAAGTGTCTGGTTCTGCTTGAATAGCTGGATTAAAATCGATCTGAGTTGTATCAGTCGCGGTTAAACTTTGATGATATTTTTGATCGAGTGCTTTTGCTTGCGCATAACTCACAGGTACAAATTTGACCTTATCGCCTGCTTTTAGCTGCCCGATTTTCCAAAGCTCGGAATGAATGACTACCGCAGGACAAACAAAGCCACCTAAGCTTGGACCATCTGGACCCAAAATAATTGGCATATCGCCAGTAAAATCAATTGCGCCAATCGCATAAGCATTGTCGTGAATATTGGAAGGATGTAAGCCTGCCTCACCGCCATCTTCACGTGCCCACTCAGGTTTTGGCCCAATTAAACGAATGCCTGTCCGGCTTGAGTTATAGTGAATTTCAAACTCGTTGGCAAAGAAGGTATCAATATCTTGTTTGGTGAAAAAATCAGGTGCGCCATGTGGTCCATACATCACGGCAATTTCCCAGTTTTGGGTAAAGCTAGGAATTTGCGCTTGAGCTAAAGCTGTAGTCGATTGAGCGGAATATTCAGTAATCGGCAGCATATCGCCAATTAATAAATTACGGCCTGCGTGCCCACCAAACTGCCCCAAAGTGAAAGTCGCCTGTGACCCTAAATAGTCAGGAACATCAAAGCCACCTTTCACGCCTATATAGCTACGGCAACCTGAACGGATAATCCCACATTTTAAAACTTGGCCTTTTTTCACATTAATGGTTTGCCACATCGGCACCAGTTCGCCATCAAGTTTTGAAGGCATATCACCGCCCGTAATGACAATTTGGCTGTCGCAGTGAAACTTTAAAGTTGGCCCTTGCAAGGTACATTCAAGCCCTGCCGTATTTGGCTCATTGGCTAACAGTTGGTTTGCCACAGTTAAACTGAGTGGATCGATCGCACCTGATGGCGGCACCCCAACATCCCAATAACCTAGTCGACCTGTTACATCCTGAATGGCGGTTTGAATGCCAGCCTGCAACACCTCAATTTTTTGAGTTTTCCATTCAAAGGTATTTAAAAATCGGGTGGTTTGAGTACCTAAAGCAAACACATCACAAGCAATAATATTCTGCAAATATTCCAGATTGGTTTCAATCCCTGCCACTTGCGTGTCGGCAAGACTAGCACTCATTGCCTGTATGGCTTGGTCTCGTGTTGCAGCAGTTACAATGATTTTAGCAATCATTGGGTCATAAAAAGATGATACTGTTGAACCTGTTTCAACCCATGTTTCAACTCGTGCGTGCGGGTCAAATTTAACATGAGTGAGTAAGCCTGCACTCGGCTGGAACTGTTTAATTGGGTCTTCTGCATAAAGACGAACCTGAATGGAATGTCCTGTTGGCTCTAACTTTTCTGTGGGTGCTGACCAGTCACCGCTTGCCAAAGTAACCATCCATTCAACTAAGTCGACACCAAACACTTGCTCGGTCACGCCGTGCTCGACTTGCAAACGCGTGTTGACCTCTAAGAAATAAAATTCTTGCGTTTCGGTGTCCATGACAAACTCAACCGTGCCTGCCGAACGGTAGTTCACCGACTGCATGAGTTGAATCGCAACTTTTTGCAAGTAGTCACGTTGCTGTTCATTTAAGTGTGGTGCGGGTGTTTCTTCAATAACTTTCTGATTACGGCGTTGCACCGAGCAATCACGCTCACCCAATGCCAAAACTTGCCCTTGCCCATCACCAAAAATTTGTACTTCGATATGGCGTGCATGTTGTACAAATTTTTCTAAATACAAACCTGCATCTTTAAAATTGACCTGCGCTAAATAAGATACGGTTTGGTAGGCATCTTTTAATTCAGTTTCATTCCAGACCAGACGCATACCAATACCACCACCGCCCGCGGTGCTTTTCAGCATGACTGGATAGCCAATACGGGCTGCCTCAAACAAGGCCTCGGCTTCATTAGCAAGTAGTGAACTACCTGGAAGTAAAGGTACATTGCTTTTAATAGCGAGTTCACGTGCTGTATGTTTTAAACCAAAATCGAGCATTTGGCTTGAAGTTGGCCCAATAAAGGCAATGCCTTGGCTTTCGCACAAATCACAAAACTCGGCATTTTCAGACAAAAAACCATAACCGGGATGAATGGCTTCTGCTCCCGACTGTTTTGCAACCTCAAGGATCTTTTCAATATTTAAATAACTTTGATGGGCAGGTGCGGGACCAATCAGAAAAGCTTCATCGGCCAAAGTCACGTGTAACGAGTCACGGTCAGCTTCGGAATAAACCGCAACCGAAGCGATCCCGAGTTTTTTAAGGGTACGAATTACGCGACAGGCAATAGCACCGCGGTTTGCAATCAGAACTTTTTTGAACATGCTTACACCCCTTCCGCTTCACGGACAACCAGTTGAATTTTGGTTGGGTTATAGGCATTACATGGGTTATTGAGCTGCGGACAATTTGAAATTAAAACAATCAAATCCATTTCCGCCCGAACTTCGACGTATTTCCCCGGCCCTGAAATTCCATCATCAAATTTAAGCTGACCGTCTGGTGTAACAGGCACATTCATAAAGAAGTTAATGTTTGGGCCGATGTGACGGACATTTAAGCCATGCTTTTTTGCAATCGGATGTTTTGCCAAGGCATACATAAAGTTGTTACGGCAACTATGCATTGGGTAGGTTTCATGTGCATAGCGAACTGTATTACTTTCACATGAGCAAGCACCGCCAATGGTGTCATGGCGCCCACAGTTATCATCATGAATAACCGCAATTGGACGACCCAAGTTACTATAGAGTTTGGTGCCCTTTTCTAAATAGATTTGTTGGTTGATGGCCAAAGTGTCCATTGCGCTATAACGCTCAGTCGGGTTTTCTGCACTCATAAATAAAGTATCGACCGCTTGGTTTCCCTCAAGGTCAATAATTCGAAAATATTGGCCCTTTTTAACCTCGCACATCCACGCTTCGCCAGCAGGACAAACTTCATTTAAAACTGCTTTTTCAAATGATTGTAAAACTGTCATGATGCTTCTCCTGATTTAAATATTGCTAAGTGCGTAGTAGCGGGCTGTGTTTTGAAACGCGCGCTGATTTTGCGAACATGCATCACGACAAATATCGCTGTCTGTTAGTGAATTGGCTTTAAATAAACTGAGTTGAATATCGGCGGGTTGATAGATTGGGCTGGTGTCTAAACCATGCGACGCAGCAGATAAAAATACCAAGCAGTCCATTTCAAAACGCAGTTCAATGCTTTGATCGGTGTTATCAGAACTGACATAAGACAAAGCACCGTTTTCATCTGGTACAACTTTAGAAAATAGATTAACCGTGGCACTGAGATCTTGGCTGGCAAGTCCATATTTACACATTTCAATGAGTAAGCTGTCTAAGCCGTTTTGGTACATATCATTGCGGGCATCTTGAAATGTACGAGTACCGAATTGCTTTTCAATTTGTTCTGGTCGGCTTGGGCCACAAAGTGCATCGTTCCAACCATGGTCATCATAAACAATGGAAGCCATGACTCGGCCAAGGTCTGAGTACAATACGTTGGAAGCTTTTAAATAGGCAGTGTGTTGCCCTTTTAAACTGTCGGGCATGTTGAAACGTTCAAGCACATCGGCAGCATTTACACAAAACAAAGAAACATTTGCCTGAGCGCCAAGTGAAGTAAATTTAAGAATAGTTCCCTTTTGAATACGACCCGACCAGTGATGTCCTCCGGGTAAAAGTTCGGTCCAAATCGCCTGATTGTTATGATAACTTGCAGTGTTCATAGCCACTCCTGTCGGATAGTTTTAGACTTCCTCCCGGGCTTTTATCCCTCCGTGTAGTTCGCTAGGAACCGTGAACTCTCGGTCCAGACATACTGTAAGTATCGGAACCCTAGATCACTTTTGATTGTTTAAGACTATGCAAAGGACATGCCAGCTTAGTATTACGTTTTTGGTGAAAAGTAATACTCAATTTGAGCAAATTGGGTGCGCTTTAGAATGGAAAATAAAAAGCTGGACTCAAAATTGTGCATCTTGAAAATAAAAAAGCCCCTTTCACGAAGAGGCTTAAGAATGAATTATAAGATTGAGAGTGTTAAGGAAGCAGAATCACCTTACGGCAGTCCTCTTCTCTTTCATTAAAAATGCGGTATCCTTCTGCGGCATCTTCTAATTTCATTCGGTGGGTAATAATCGTTTCAGGTGTTAATTCGCCACGCTCAATCAATTCTAAGAGTTGCGGTAAATATTGATGCACATGGGTTTGTCCCATTTTAAAAGTTAGCCCTTTATCAAAAGCATCACCAAATAAAAAACCATGAATCGGGCCTGCATAGACACCTGGTACGCTGACCACACCACCACGGCGAACCGCGGCTATACATTGACGAAGCGCTGCGCCACTTGAACCTTCAAGTTTTAAATTGGTCAGGACTGTTTCAATGACACTGCCTTTTGCCTCAAAACCAATCGCATCAATTACCGCGTCGACGCCACGATAATTGTCCGTATTTTGAATAATAAATTCGGCTGCATCGACTTCATCAAAATTAACCGGAATAGCGTCATAGGTTGCCGCCGCATAGTTCAATCGATATTCATTGTGATCGACCATAAATATTTTTTCAGCGCCAAGCATCTTGGCACAAGCAGCACTTAATAGCCCGACTGGACCAGCACCATAAATTGCAACGGTTGAGCCACGTTTCACTTGGGCATTGGTCACGGCCTGCCAAGCCGTAGGCAAAATATCGGTCAAGAAAAGCACTTTTTCATCTGACAGTGAGCCGGGCACTTTAAAAGGTCCTTTATTAGCTTTTGGTACGCGAACATATTCTGCTTGCCCGCCCGGTACGCCGCCGTAAAGATGACTATAGCCAAATAAAGCTGCACCCGGTGGAATCTGCTTTTTATTGATAATCGCGCCGCGCCCTGTATTGGTGGTCTCACATGCAGCGGTTAAGTCGAGTTGACAAAAGAAACATTCACCACACGCAATCACAAATGGCACAATCACACGGTCACCCTTTTTGACTGCGGTGACGGCTGGACCGACCTCTTCAACAATACCCATGAACTCATGCCCAAAGATATCGCCATGTTCAGTCTTTGGGATTTTGCCTCGATATAAATGTAAGTCGGAACCACATATCGCTGTGGCAGTCACACGTAAAATAATGTCATCTGGTTCTTGAATAATCGGGTCTGCAACTGTTTCTACTCGAACGTCTTCTGCACCGTGGTAAGTAAGAGCGCGCATTTGTTATTCCTCTATTTCCTATAATTGTCATTTGATTATGAGGAGGCTTTCTTTACGGTTTGCAACGATTGTTATTTTTCACGTAAGGCATATTGCTCAAATGCAAATGAATTAAGGCTCCACTTCTAACAAAAAACGTGCAATATAGAGATGAAATCACGCCGACGAACTAGAATTCCACCCTAGTGAAAAGCATGCTAATATCCAAATTCTGACAATTACTCATGTCAAATTTACTTTAGAGGGAACAAGATGTTAAAAACTCAAAAAATCAACATCGTACAAGAATTTGATGCACCCGTAGATAAGGTCTTTGCCGCATTAAGTGAACACGAAAATCTAAGCAAACTTTTTGCCCCTGCTAAAGTCACTCGCATTAGTAATGGTAAGGATGCACGTAACGGCGTTGGCTCTGCACGTAAGATGTCTATTCCGTTTACACCTTCATTTGTTGAAACAAATTTAGTCTACAAAGAAAATGAACTGATCGAATACGCAATTACAAGCGGCATTAGCCCAATTAAGGCACACCGTGGTGTGATGCAATTTACAGACTTGGGAAATAACCGAACTCGTTTAAATTACACCATTAGCTTTAAAGGTCGCGTTCCTTTTATTGGCCCAATTATTAAAGCGGCTTTACAAAATGGCGTGAGTCGTGGCCTTAAAAAACTTAAGTTTTAATAGCCTCATACCCACTAAAAAAGCCCAGTGATGGGCTTTTTTATTTTACTGTTTCTAGACTTAACACTCAGACAGCTTTCTTAAAAAATAATCTAATAATTTATCTCGTTCATCTGTTTCCTCTTTACTTAAAAGCTGAACCATTGCCCCATCAATCAAAAACAAAAACATGTGAGCATCTTCCATTAAAGCTGTGGATTTGACGGTTAAAAGTAGGCCATGTATTTGAGTCACTAACCAGTTTCTATAATCAACCACCACTTTATAGGCAGTGGGATAAAACTTTTCAATTTCAAAAATGGCCTTAAAAGGCAAACGGTACAGCCCTTCGAGGTTGGCATGGAGATAAAATATTTTTCTCAGCTTATCAAACACCATAAGTTCACGATAAGAATGAATAATAGAAAATACCTCTTCTTTTAACCCATCTTTTTGAAAGGTTAAGCACATTTCAATGAGCCTTTCTTTTGAATGAAAATGGTTATAAAACGTGGCTTTGGTCACCTTAGATTCGGCAATAATTCGGTCAATACCGACTTTATGAAATCCATATAGGTTAAATAAATCTTTTGCTGTATGAAGCACTCTAAGTGCTCTAAATGAAGCTTCTAAATTTGGCATAGTTATACCGTTTAAAATAATTTTTTGTTGTATATAAAAGAGATAGACGTGCCGTCACTCTTAAATTGAGTGCTAAATACAGGCATGCAAAAGCCGCACAATAAAGATGTGCTCGCCTATCTCTGGTTTATTGTTGCTATGATTTTTTAGTCGTAACGATGTTTAGGTGTAAAAACCTAGAGTCGGTTAAACCAATTTATAGAGTATTTAAACGGTATAAATAGAGAGATTTTGGCAAAAGCCAAAAATTGAGAAGAATTAGTACGCATAGCGGACTCCTAGATGAAATAGAAGTTCTACCAGATCACTGCTAAATGATTATGGTGGCAGAACGAAGAAGGGTTAGCAGACCAGTCATCTAGGAACTGGCACGCCCGAAGGCGTCCCTCCTCCGTCCTACCGCTACGAAGGGGGACGAACGAGTTCACCACCAAAAAATTACTTTTTTGATGTTCTAGATGAAAACGGTCTGCTAAAACCGACTGGCAATGTAGGCCAGCAGGCAAAGGATAGTATTCGCTATTGTTGGCGTCAAGCGTAGGAAATGACATTTGTTTTAAAATAGATCATTAAAAAGTAAGGGGAAATAAATTAGTTTCTTTGTTATTTATTTTCTTAAATATTATGCTCTTGGTATATTATCTATCTTGAAATCCTATGTACTCGATCAATTAAATCTTTTTTTAATAATGGATCTAAAAATTCATCTATCTTTTCCCAATTCTTTACATAGGACTTCATTACATCATTCATGAAAATTTTTTTCATATAGACCTGCATGTAATATCCATCTATAACTACTCCTACAAATCTACATTTACTATCAATAAATATATAACCTCCATTTATCATCTGCACAAATGAACGACTTACATAATCAAGTGTTTCTTTTGTAATCGAAGTTTTAGCAATCATAAGAGGAGAAAAATCTTGAAAGATAATATCTTCGTTATTATTAAGAGGAATCCAGTATAACTTCTCACTCTCTCCTCCCATTATTGAGCATAAATTCTCAAATAAGGGTAGATGACAACTTTCTTTAGAATAGTCAAAGAAATCTAATAATTGAAACCCAGTCTTAACTTGACCAATATCAGATTCTAATGCGTAATTATTTTTATTCCACTCACTAAATAAACTTAAAAAACTAATTAACTCGTTATCATCCAATAAACCATAATATTCTTTTAAAGGGTCATTTTCTTCAATCCACGGCTTATTTTTCATAACGTATCTCTATTACTTCTTACTTAAAAATCTTATTTTTATATTACAAACTTCTATATAACTATTCTTCAAATAGCGATAAAGCATCCTTATTGCCATTTTCAGCTGCTTTTCTTAGCCACTTTTCAGCTAATTCATTGTTTTGCTGTACACCCTCACCTTTGTAGTACATCATCCCTACAGTAAATTGTGCTTCGTCATTTTCCTGTTGAGCAGCTTTGCTATACCATTCGAATGCTTTCTTATAATCTTGATTTACACCTATCCCAAGAGCATATATCGCCCCCAAGTTATTTTGTGCTTTTTCATTTCCTTGCTCAGCCGCTTTGCTATATAACTCAAAGGCTTTTTTATTATTTAGCTCTACACCCTTACCTTGTGCATAAAGTGCTGCAAGATTATTTTGCGCATCGGCATAATTTTGTGCAGCAGCTTTGCTATACCATTCAAAGGCCTTTTTATAATCTTGGGTTACCCCATAACCTTCTTCATAAAGTATGCCCAAATAGTATTTAGCTTCGGCATTATCTTGTGCAGCAGCTTTGCTAAACCACCCAAAGGCTTTCTGATAGTTTTTAACTCCACCATCACCATTTGCATAATATGCACCTAAATTATTTTGTGCTTTCACTTCTCCTTGTTCAGCAGCTTTACTATACCATTCGAATGCTTTTTTATAATTTTGCTCTACCCCTTGTCCAAGAGCATACATTGCTCCCAAATTATTCTGTGCCTCTGCATTTCCTTGATTAGCAGCTTTGCTATACCATTCAAAGGCCTTTTTATAATCTTGAGGAACAACCTGTCCCTCTACATATAATTCGCCAAGTTTTGCTTGAGCTCCTGCATCACCACTTTCTGCTAAATGCTTAATATCTTTAAAATCTGGTTGATGGCCACAAGCTAATAAGTTGATTGCTACGAAAATAATGCCGATTTTTTGAAGTTTTTTTCTTAAAATAAAAAACATAATAAATATTAAATTGTTTGTGATGAAAAATATATTGAATGAATTTTAGCATAAATCCTCAAGCACAATTGACCCAAAACCCAATCAAGCCCTACCTATAAACCACTTACTAATCCATCAACTTTTTACGGCGATACAACCCACAATTCCCAGAAAATAGCGCTGCCAACAAACAAGTAATAATCGCATAAGTGGCAACATTCATTCCAAATAGCTCAACAGCTAAAATAATAGATGTTAACGGTGCCTTACTCGCGCCTGAAAAAAGACTGACCAACCCTAAGCCTGCAAGCAATGAAATTGGTAGGTTTAAAACCGCCCCTAAAGCATTCCCTAATGTCGCCCCCACATAAAACAGTGGTGTAATTTCACCGCCTTTAAAACCTGAACCTAAAGTAATGGCGGTAAAAATGGTCTTGTTAAAAAAGTCGTAAAACTCAATCGGCACATAAAAAGATGAAATGATTTTATCGGTACCCAAACCATTGTATTGCTGATGCGCAGTGAACAAAGTAAGTAGCATAATGACGATACCGCCCACCATCGTTCTTAAAGGCAAATACCGAACATATTTATAAAAAACGTCACTCGCAAAATGAATAGCTGCAATAAAGAAACGCGCAACTAAACCAAAGATCAACCCTGCCGCAATCAGGCTCATGAGCGTGCCAAAATGAATAGCTGGAAACTCACTAATCACATAAAAAACATGCGGATGAACAATTTCGAATAGCTCAGGTATGGCCGAAGCAATCAGCGCCGACACAAAACATGGAAAAATGGCTGAGTATCTTAAATTACCTAAGGCAGTAATTTCTAAACCATAGATTGCACCTGCCAGAGGCAAGCCAAACACCCCCGCAAAGCCCGCGCCAATACTGGCGATTAAGCAAATTTTTCGATTATCTTCCGAGATTTTTAATATATGGCTCAGGTGGTCAATTAAAGCACCCGAAAGTTGAACTGCTGGCGCCTCTCGCCCTGCCGAACCACCAAACAACTGCGTTAAAATTGAGGTGATAAAAATGATGGGGCTCATTCGTTTAGGAATAAACGACTTCGGTTGGTGAATTTCATCTATGAGTAAATGGGTTCCACGTTCAATCGGTGAACCATATTTTTTAATGAGATAACCAATACCAAAACCCACAAAAGGCAAGAAATAAATAAGCCAGTGATGCAGGCTTCTCACTTTATTTGAAATATCAAAAGCTACAAAAATTAAAGTCGATGCCAACCCTGCAACGACTCCAATCACAATCGAAATGAAGAGCCAGTAGACACTGTATTTTAGAATTTGATCATATTCAGATGAAGGTAGAATTTTCATTCGCTTTCTTCAATTCGCCTTTGAGTGAGTGCCAAATTCTCAAATTGTTTTTATGCTGCCAGCTCATTAAGTGAGAAATGCTTAAACTGGGCTAAAAATTAAAGCCCGCATATGCGAGCTTTCAATACAGTGATTAATTTTTAGTATCACCAAACTGTGACAAATATCTCATAATTACTGTATTTTTTCAAGACGAAATTCGTTAACGACAACGTAGAAAAAATTCTTCACTCACTTGATAGATAAAGGTTATGTTGAGCCGTAGCGGACTAAGACTCAATCAATTTAAAACAGTTCAAAGCTTAGTGAATACTCGCAATAGCGGTTTCTGCATGACAGGTCGCGCCTTTCTCGGCACCAATCTGAATAACGCCACTGCGGTGTGCCAGTACCTGAACTTCCATTTTCATGGCTTCCATAATGGCAACCACTTGCCCCTCGGTGACCTGCTCACCATTTTCAACTTTCCAAGCGCTAATCACACCATTAATTGGGGCAAGTAAATGCTCGGCACTGACTTCTGGCTCGGCAGTCTGCGCTTGAACTGCGGTTGCTGGGACTTGTGCAAACATGCCCGCAGGTAAACCTAGACGGTGTAACTTGCCATCAATTTCAATGTAGCTCAGCAACATTGGTTGTTGATGGTTTGGAATGCCACGTTTAGTCGGCTTTAACTCTTGTTTAAAGTCATTTTCAATCCAACGCGTGTGTACATTAAATTCATCTGTAAAGTCAGGTTCATTGAGTACCGCACGGTGAAAGTCTAAAACCGACGCCACACCTTCAATTTTAAATTGCTTTAAAGCACGTTTCGCACGGGCAATTGCAACTTCGCGGGTTGGACCAGTGACAATCAGTTTTGCCATGAGTGAGTCAAAGTGGCTAGATACCAATGAACCAGTTCGAACGCCAGTGTCCACGCGTACCCCGTTACCAAACGGCGCTTCAAACAAACTCAACACACCAAAGGCTGGAATAAACCCACGGGCTGGGTCTTCGGCATTAATACGGAACTCTATCGCATGGCCTTGTGCTTTTGGTGTTTCTTTAATAGAAAGCTCATGGCCTTGTGCCACGCGAATTTGCTCAACGACCAAATCGACTTTGGAAGTTTCTTCGGTCACTGGGTGCTCAACTTGCAAACGTGTGTTTACTTCTAAGAAAGAAAGCTTGCCATCACGACTCAATAAATATTCAACTGTTCCCGCACCCACATAGTTTGCAGCCTGACAAATATTTTTTGCCGAGCTTAAAATTTGTTGGTAAATCTCATCGCTAATAAATGGCGCGGGCGCTTCTTCGACTAACTTCTGGTTACGGCGTTGCAATGAACAATCACGTGTACCAAGTACCACAATATTGCCATGTTGGTCGGCTATTACTTGCGCTTCTACATGGCGCGGTTTATCAAGATATTGCTCGACAAAACACTCACCACGGCCAAAGGCCGCTTTTGCTTCACGTACTGCCGACTCGTAAAGCTCTTTCACTTCTTCGAGTTTCCACGCAACTTTTAAGCCACGGCCACCGCCACCGAATGCGGCTTTAATGGCAATTGGTAAACCATATTGTTTGGCAAACGCTAAAGCCTCATCTGCATTATTGAGTGGATCTTGCGTACCCTGAACCAAAGGCGCACCGACTGAAGCAGCAATTTTACGTGCTTCAATTTTATCGCCTAGTTTTTCAATGGCACCTGGTGACGGCCCTACCCATTTTAAGCCAGCGTCAATGACCGCTTGGGCAAATTCGGCACGTTCAGATAAAAAACCATATCCCGGATGTACCATCGTTGCTTTTGATTTCTTTGCAACCTCAATAATGGCAGGAATGTTTAAATAAGTTTCACTGGCAGTCGCACCAGCCAAGCCCCATGCTTCATCTGCAAGTTCGACGTGCATGCTACCAATGTCGTCATCTGCATATAACGCGACCGATGCAATTCCCATATCACGACAAGCATGGATAATACGAACGGCAATTTCACCACGGTTAGCAATCAATAATTTTTCTGTATTCATCATTCATTCTCAAAATCTGTAAATTCGGCAATTTTTTTAAATTTGATGCGGCAACCTGCCGGAATCTGTGCCACCAAATCCCAATGGTGTTTAGCAACTGAGGCAATGACCGGATATCCGCCCGTTAAAGGATGATCATTCATAAACAAAACCGGCTGCCCACTCGGTGGAATTTGCAAAGCGCCAATACACGTGCCTTCGCTTTCCAGTTCATGGGTAATTTTGCGAGTTAAAGGCTGTTCACCTGAAAGTCTTAGCCCGACTCGGTTGCTTTCATTGGTTACCAGCCATTCTTGCTGACAGAGCAGCTCAATACTGTCTTGTTCAAACCAGTCTGTGCGCGGTCCCATCACAATATCTAGCTCAACGACTTCGCCAGCTTTTGGCAAATCGGTTTTACCAACTTCATTTACGCTAATATTGGCTGCCTTTACTTGCCCTTGGTAAATGCTATCTCCAAGCTTTAAAGGCTCTGGCCCTAACACTGCTAAGCTATCAAACGAAGCACTATTGAGCACTGGTTCAACGTCTATACCACCGCGAACTGCCAGATAGTTTCTTAAGCCTGCGGTTGGTGGCTGAATTTGAAATTCATCGCCTTCATCTAAATCAATCGGTTGATAGCTTGAAAAGTCTGCGGTTTGACCATCGGCAAATTTCACACGAATGTTTGAGATAGCACCTGCCACCGCAATAACGCCTGCATGCTGCATTTTGGCTTTTAGGCCGCCATTTAAAACTTCAATGACAGGTGTATCGGTTGGGTTACCCACAATACGGTTGGCACTATGCATGGCAGATAAATCCATTGCACCTGCCACACCAACACCAATATTGGTCTGATTTAAACGTCCTTCATCTTGAATGAGCATTTGTAAACTTGGCGCAGTGATCGTAAACAGTGGCACAGATTGTTTCGGCTCAGCCTTACACGTGATTTGCTGCGGTACATTCACCGTAGTTGGACGATGCGTGACATCTTCAAAATGTACAGTCATGCCCGGTAACAGCAATGCAGGATTTTTACGCTCTAAATCCCACATTTTTTCTGTTGTTGTACCAATCAGCTGCCAACCACCCGGACTGTCTTTTGGGTAAATGCCAGAGTATTTTCCAGCCAACCCCAAAGAGCCTGACGGTATTTTTTTACGGGGAACTGTTAAGCGTGGAATATCGGTAAAAGGCTTATCGGGACTGCTCATATACGCAAAGCCCGGCGCAAAACCAATAAAAGCCACATTCCACACGCTTTGGTGATGTTTTCTAATCACATCGGCAATGGACAGCCCTTGTAACTCGGCAACTTGCGCAAGGTCTTCGCCGTTATAGCAAATCGGCACAATCACTTCTTGGCCGCTACGCTCAAATCCAGAATCAATTTTGAGGCTCTGAATTGAAACAACTAGCGTTTTAAAATTGGTTTCGATCTCATTAAAAAAAACCAAAATTGTTTTTGCAGCGGGGACTAAGTCTTTAATTCCATTCAATTGCGTATTTTGCAATTTATTGTACAACGCCAATGTTTCTTCTAAGCTCGCAAGCTCAATCAGAAAACAATCGGCGTTTACCGATAAAAAACGCATTTGCTTATCCTTTTTAATTCTTCTTTAGCTATTTAGCCCATCCAAGCACGGTCAGGAATATCGGTAATAAACATGTAACCAGGAGCATGACTAATGGCAAAAGGAATTTTCGAGTTCATGACTGCTGCTTGCGGTGTTACCCCACATGCCCAAAATACTGGAATTTCACCCGCTTCTATGCGTGAAGCATCACCAAAGTCAGGTTTATTTACATCCTTAATACCTAAGCTTTCAGGGTGCCCGATATGTACAGGTGCCCCATGTACACTTGGCATACGCGCTGTAATTTTTACTGCTTCACTAATTTGATGAGACGGAATTGGTCGCATGGAAACCACCATATTTCCTGAAATACGCCCTGCCGGTTCGCACTTTATATTGCTCAGATACATCGGCACATTGGTGTCGTCATGAATATGGCGAACTTCAATACCTGCTTCTTGCAAAGCTGTTTCAAACGAAAAACTACAACCAATTAAAAAAGTCACCAAATCAGGATGAGCATTATAAATTTCTCTCGCATCAGTCACTTCATCGACCATTTCGCCATCTTTCCAAATGCGATAACGTGGAAAGTCAGTTCGAATGTCTGAATCTGCTGCAAGCTTAGTTGCATAGATGCCTTCTTCGAGCACATCAAGCACCGGGCAGCTTTGCGGGTTACGGTGTGCATAGAGTAAAAAGTCATATGCCCAATCTCTTGGCACTGAAATCATGTTGACCTGCGTCATACCCGCAGCCATGCCCGCCGTTGGTTTATCGAAACCTGCACGGATTTTTAAACGTGCATCTAATGCGGCTTCAAGCTGAGCTGGGTCAACTTTAATATCCTTATACATTGCGCTCTTCCTTATGCTTTATTTACAAATGGGCGAATTTCAATATTATTTTTTACAAGCTCGGCTTTAATGGCAGCCGACATTTCTAGTGCACCGTCGGTATCGCCGTGTAAGCAAATCGTGTCAGCCTGAATTGGGGTAAATACACCATCAATTGACTCAACCCCACCATTTTTAAGCATAGACACCACACGGCTCGCAACAAATGCCGAGTCGTGTAAAACCGCACCTTCTAGACGGCGAGATACCAGTGAACCATCACTGTTATAGGCACGGTCTGCAAATGCTTCGGACACAACTTTTAAACCAGCAGCTCGTGCTTGCTCGACTAAGTTTGAACCCGCCAAAGCCACCAAAACCAGTTCAGGGTCATACATTTTAATGGCATCAATCACTGCTGCTGCCTGAGCTTGATCATGTGCAATGGTGTTGTAGAGTGCGCCGTGTGGTTTAACGTACTGCACTTTTGAGCCTGCCACCTTTGCCAAACCATCGAGCGCAGAAATTTGGTAAAGCACGTCGGCAATCAGTTCGTCACGTGACAAATCCATATTACGACGGCCAAATCCAACAAGGTCCGGGTAAGACACATGAGCACCGATGGTCACGCCAAGTTCAACCGCTTTACGAACTGTTTTTAAAATGCCGAGCGGATCACCAGCATGAAAACCACAAGCAATGTTCGCACTGGTCACAACAGGTAAAATCTGGTCATCATTACCCATTTTCCATGAGCCAAAGCTTTCGCCCAAATCACTATTTAAATCTACAAACATGGCATTATTCCTTTATCACTTAACAAAGTCTGGCTTAAAGCTTGGTCAAATAATTAAATACTGTCGTAAATGACATATAGCCCATCCACCACGTTAACAGACATGTTAATCCACCTAAAATAAGCAACCACTTTGGATAGTTATAATTACCCATTAAATCTTTACGGCATGCAGCCACATACACAAAAATTGTAAGGCCAATTGGCAACACCAATCCGTTAAAACCACCTACGAAAATGAGTAGGCCTGCCGGAGTTGCACCCAATAACACATAGAGCAATAACGCTAATGCGATAAAGGTAATGGTCGTATAGTTGGTCTGTTTTGGTGTTAAGTTCTTTTTAAATGCAGTAAAGAATGACACTGAAGTATATGCTGCGCCGATCGTGCTACTAATACCAGCTGCCCAGAAAATTAAACCAAATAATTTAAAACCAAATGTGCCTGCCGCATATTGGAATGCTTGGGCTGCCGGATTGGCATCGTGACTGGCTAAATCAATATGAGCACCGCTTACTACCACACCTAAAAAAGCCAAGAACAACACATAACGCATGATGCCGACTACAACAATGCCCTTGGTCGCAGCTTTGGCAACTTCATTAATATTTTCAGGTCCAACAGCACCTTTATCGAGTAAACGGTGTGCTCCAGCGTAACAGATATAACCACCAACTGTACCGCCAACAATCGTAGTAATAATGGCAAAGTCGATTTGGTCTGGAGCAAAGGTTTGCTGAACTGCTTGCCCAACAGGAGGCATTACAATGACGGCCACAATAATAATCAGCAAGATTTTAAGCAATCCCAGCACGATCATGCTTTTATCCATGGCAAGCGTTGCTTTTTTGGAAGCAAAAATCAAAATGGCTAAGGCACCACTTAAAATACCGCCCCACTTTGTATCTAGGCCAAAAAGTGCATTTAAACCTAAAGCTGCACCTGCAATATTACCGACACTAAAGAAAAACCCACCCAATATCACCAGAAACGCCAGTAAGTAACCACTACCCGGTAAGGCTTTATTGGCAATGTCTGATGCACGCATCTGGGTAAGTGTCACCACTCGCCAGATATTTTGTTGGACGACATAATCAATTAAAATAGAAATTAAAATTGCAAAGCCAAACGCAGCACCTAACTTAACTGTAAATACAGCAGTTTGGGTTAAAAATCCTGGCCCCATTGCAGAGGTCGCCATCATAAAAATTGAGGCAACAATGGCCCATTGGCGATCTGATAAAAAAGAAGATTTCAGTAAAGACATATTAATGCGTTCCTCATCCATTTGAGCTTAACAACGCTATTTTCAAATTGAATCAAGAACATCATTTTTTGTCCCAAACGATATTCTTTAATCCTTTTAAATGACAAAGATTCCCTGTTCCCCAATCAACACAATCGGTGATCAAATCTTGTGTTTAAAATAAAAACATAGCTAATCCCTACGAACAATAAGACTTTTTACAGAAATTTAAAATTTTAAACTATTGATTTTTATAAACTTATCTTCAAAAGGAAGAGTGAGATAAATTTTACTTATTGAAGTACATAAGCTGCTTTTATCGTTTTACCTACAAAACAGCTTTTTTTAATAAGAAAAAATAGGGATAAAAAGCATTCAAGAAACATCTTATTTTTTAATTTGTTCATTGAGTCTTTTCATGGCACTTTCTGAAACATGAACCGCTACTTCAGTTAATTTTTCTTTCAAAGCAACGTCATTACCATGAATATAAATTGACGTGAAATGAAAAGTTTTTAAACGAATGGGCGTATTTAATATTTCCAATCGTCCGTCGGTAATTTCCTTTAATGCCGTTAAGGTTGGCACGACCGCAATACCCAAACCTTGCTCTGCTAGACGCAATAACGTCGCTAAAGAATAACTGGTAATAGAAAGTGGTTCATCAATCCCCTTTTCTTTCATTTTTGCCTTTAATTCTTTATAGGGATAGGTAATTTTGGGATAGGTTAAAATGGTATGCGACATTAAGGATTTAAAAGACATTTGCCCAATTCCACCTTTAAAAGATGGTGCCGCCAAGAAACTCAGTTCAAAGTTACAAAGCGACTGCTCAATACATTCAAAAGCCAAAGTTGGCCCAAGCAAAAAGGCCATGTCCAAGTCGCCTGTACGCACCCCTTCTTGCAAGTTAGGGGTCAGATCTACCACAATTTCAACCGAAACTTTTGGGAATTCCTGTTGAACTTTTTCGATATATTCAACCAACCACGTATACACGATAGTCTCAGAAACGCCTAAACGTATGGTTCCGGTCAGGTGCTGATTTTCGGTAAGCTCTGCAACCAAATCAGTTTCTAAACGCATAAACTTTTCAGCATACTTAAATAAGGTCATGCCTTTATGGGTCAGTTTAAACTGCCGCAAGCTTCGGTCTAAAACTTTAAAACCTAATTCATTTTCAAGAGATGTGATTTTTTGAGATACCGCAGGCTGCGTGGTTTGTAATTTAGTTGCTGCCTTATTGAAGCTATTTAAAGTCACCACCCAGTAAAATGCTTCAAGATTCTTTAAATTCACGTTTCGTCCTGTCTTAAAAATTCCTTTACTTTTATAGTATGTAAGCTTTTAGCTGAGTTAGGCTACCCATTTATTCGTTTTTAGTTAAATTTGATTTATTTCACTTAAAAAATAACGTTGAGTTTTTGATAGAAACTTACTTAAAGCGAAATGTATTCAATGTTTTCATTCTTCTAAAATCTACAAATATAAAATACTGTAAATTGCATCAACCGCCCTTAAGGACGGTTGATCGTTATAAATTAAAAGTAATTAAAGGTAATTTTTATAACATCACACGTGGTTACTGTGCTGCATTCACACCAACAATAAACTGACTACAATTTGAACCTTCAGAAGCATTACCTAATTGCTTTTCAGAAAACTTAAATTTTGATGCAACAGAAGCATAATCTTTTTTAAGGGTTTGACCTGTGAGCTCACCTAACTCTTTCACTTGTTCAGGCTTCAAGATTTCATGTTCAACTGCCTGATTCACCATTACACATGCGGTGGTCATCGCATCATAACGTGCGGCCGTTTTAGAGTAACCTATCGCACCGACTACACCACCAATAATTAAACCAACCACTACAGCCAAAGTTACATGCATTTTATTCATTTTAAATACCTAAAAAATCAAACTAAAAAGGAGCACTTTAAGAGTTTGTGCTCAAGCCTGATTAAGATAACTACTTTTTCTTGATCATAAAAGTTAGAATCTTTCAGTTTTATTGATAGTTGAGGTATCTGTTAAGTTCTAAATAACCCGTTATGATTGCTTTGAGCTAACGTCAAAGTTATTTAAAAAATTTATGAATATTTCAACTATATATTAAAAAAATCTAAGAATTATTTAAGTCTTAAAAGCTTTAGCCAGGCTAATACTTTTAAAACTTTATCTATTAATTATTTAAAAATTCAATTTTGATTTTTTCAAAATTTTCAACAGGAATGACTACTTTAAAGCTTCCTATAACTTTAAAAAACCTTTTAAAATTACTTTCTCTCAAACTATATCTAAACTTTTAATTGTACACTTCAACTCATTTCTTTAAATTACTTAAATATTTATAAATATCTTTATAAGTTAAAAAATATAAATTGAGTTTCTACTCTTCCTTCCATACATCTTCGTAACCCTGTTTATCTATTACAAATCTAAATCTCTCTTCTAACGCCAAATAAGGAATAACTTCGGGAAGATAGTTTTCTAAATGAGATATATGCATTGGTTTAAAGAAATCATCATCTTCAGAAAATTCTCCACAATAGAAAAACCATGAGACATTTTCTCCTTCTTCAAGTATATTACGTATTCCTGTAATTGGTATTTTTCCCAATGAATCTAAAGCTATAGCAACCGTTTCATTTTCCGAAGGTTTCACGAACTTAGAATTAAATTTTTTACATATATGTTTTTGCATTTCAATTACGCACATATTTATATCTAAAACCCTAATTTTTTATTTATTGCCTTAGAAAATCAGAGGCTTTCCTACTTAACTTAGAAAAAATATAGCAATATGAATATAAATTCCAAATTACACCTGAATTATTTATCAATATTTTCATATAAACACCCCATTTGCAGAATTTTAAAGACTATACAATATAGGGTAAAACTATTTAATAAACAAAAACTAAAATTTTATCTTTATCAAAAGAATTTTTTAATGAAAAATTATCAACAGCACAACTTAATATATTATATAACTTCCCATGTTTAGCTGTTAAAAATTGATAACCACAAACTACATGCTTCTTGAGCATAGGCTCTGTTTTTGCTCTACACATGTTCTATAATTATTTAATCTTCAATTAAATAATTATATATTTCACTGAGCCATTTCAAAGTATCTTCATTATTTTCAAAATAAATATTTGATAGTTGAGATATATATTTATAATCAATCATTTTTTTTATCAAAATTTCTTTAAACTCTAATTTTAACGAGTCTATTTTTTCACTCTTTGCTACCTTTTTATAATTTTTTACTACCTCCTGATATGTGATATCTTCATAATCTAAATCACTAAACCATGCACCAAGCAATTGATACATTAGAGGAAAATTACTTTCAAAATTATCTATCATTAATAAACTCCTATGGTGGATGTGAAGTCAAAATTGTATATTTACCATTACCTATAGTTATCAGCACAACTTAGGCATCATATCTATCACTTATAGTTGTTTACCTTCTACCAAGCCCCTCACCAATCACATCTATTCCATTTCCTATTACCTTTTTATCACCAGAATACAATTTCTTTAAAAAATATTATTAGTCATTTCATCAATAACCATAAATTAACTATCGTCTTTAGGTTTAAAGTATTGTAATACCCATATCTTAGGAGGATGGATATTTAATTGATAATTAAAGTTGATTTCTAACTTTTCGAGAATTTTATTGGATGATTAAAGATAACCTTCACAAGAGTTCTAATCATTACCTCACATTTTCAATAGAATTTATTTTCTCTACAATCTCATCTTTAGTAAGTGAAAATTCTCCCTCTTCGCCTGCATCCATTCCAATCAATTCATCAAGCAAATTTTGTAACTCCTCACTGAGTTCTAAATAATCCATATCAAGACGAATTAAATATGCTTCTTTAGCAACTATCCGATAATCAAATATTTCATTTTTTAAAATTAAATGAAGTTTATCTAATACTATTTTATCAATATTACGTAACATTATAAAGTATATCCTTTTTTATAGTTATCTATTTCGTATTAATTTTATCTTGCTCTGCATCTATTTTTGTAGAGAATTTATAATACCAACAACATCACCATTTATTAACTATTTAGCATTTATAATCACAACCCCATATTTACATATAGATCTTACATCGATCGTTGTTACATGATAAATAATTATTTTTTTATTAATTAATAATGTAAACTTTAATATTAAATAATATTCGACCAGATACTAATTAACAGCCAATAACACTATAGTATTTGGCTGTTTTTTTATTTAAATACAAAGTGATAAAGTTTTTTTCATAAAAAAGATTATTAAAAAAACTATTAACTGAATCTCAGATATAGCAAAAATAGTCATCATACCCACCATTATTAGCTGCCCATGGCTCAATAGATGAAGAAGGTAAAGAGACACTTAAATCAGCATGGATGTTTTTAGGTTGGGTACCACTTGTGCCATAATATATATTGTATGTACGCTTATTTACTACGGCACAAGTTGCAGTTGGTAATCAGCCCCTGGCTTCTCTTATTGTTTTACCTTCTTAACTGTCTCATCATACGCATTAGGTCTTACTTTAGAGCTTAACCCAAGTGGATTAATCCACCCTACTGGACTCGGCGTATAAGCATATACTTTATCTCCACCCAATTAAGCCAATTGAGTCTCTGGAAATAAAACGTCCTATATAATAATTTCATTATTTACTAAGGTATATCATTTAAAGCTTCATATAGTTTAGTTTTAACAATATCATCTGGTATATTAATTACTTTAAGTAATGTAAAAGCCCAATCTAAACTATCACCTATATCCTCAGAAGGTGGTTTGGTCCATAAAGGTATAATAGAAAACTTTAATTCAGGCTCACTATTAATATTAAAGTCAATATCTTTCTCCTCCATATATTTAATTATTTTTACTCTTCTATTAATTATCTCTTTTTCATCAATATTACTTTTGCTATCAAACCAGAATGACTTAGCTTTTTGAATAGACTCTATAATATATTCTGAATTAATATTACTTAATAAAGGTATTATTTTATAGCAAAATTTTATGTATACAAAATATGCTTGCTCTAGTTCCAAATCATATAGTTGGTCTATCAAGTCATCTAACTCTTGATTATTTCTCATTACTCTTTACTCCAAATTGCTTTAAAACATTACTGCAACTGCTACAAGCAGGTTTATGAGTTCCATGACGTTTATCATTAGAATTAATATTTACAACGTCAATTGTAGCACCCTCAATATTCATACCTTTCTTTAGTGCTTTATTAATCGCATCAACTTCTGCACATGCTCCATGCCATGGCGCTTGTTCTTCTTTAGGAACATCTCTAAGTGCTTTTTTTAATTGTGGATGAACATTTTTTCCTACTCGTCCACTTATACCTGTAATATTAACATTTCCAACTTGTAGATCAGCTGCAGCACCAGAAGTCTTGCCTAGTTCAAATCTAGCTCTATCTGCTGTTAATTGAGCAGGAGTTTTTTTAGAGTTAAGCCCCAAAGGATCAACCCATTCCACTGGATTCGGCGCATAAGCATATACATTATCTCCACCCAATAATCCAATAGGATCTTTGGAAATAAAACGCCCTACATACGGTGAATAATAACGATACCGGTTGTAATGAAGCCCTGTTTCTTGGTCGAAATATTGCCCTTGGAAACGGATATTATTACTGATGATCTCAGAGTCTTCAAAGAAGTTAGATTTAGCTTTTTCAGCTTTACACTCACCCCAAGCCTTATATTCAGCTTTCCAAATGACCGCACCTGTATGATCCGTCATTTCTTGTGGTGTACCCAAATGATCACAATGATAGAACCAAAAATCTTTAAAGTCTTTTGCAGTTTTGGTTACTTTCCATAATGGGTCACGTTGTAAACTATAAGGCTTATCTGCCCAGTCAGGTGTTTGATGAAGCTCTATTTCTTCTGCATAAACCGCTTGTGCCAGTGGTACAAATGAATCTTTCTCATATATATAATGCTTGGTAATTTGCTCATTCGACTCATAAGCAAGTGTATTGCCATCCCATCCATAAATGATGTTATGTTCACCACTGGTATGATGATGTTTACTTCGCTTTTGAATCCGGCGTCCTAATGCATCATAGCGGTACTCTGCCGTATATTCAGCATTACGACTTTTAATTAGTCGTCCACACGCATCCCACTCAAGATATAAATTACCCTTGGTTGATTTCTGGCAAACCAGTTGTCCATAAACATCATATTGGTATTGTTGATCTAGATATTCTTTAACTACGTTATTAACCAAACGATTATAACCATAGACTGTTTCATCTAGCTTTTGTGAATGGCTTTGAACTTTCTGACTATGATATGAATCTAGAATGTTACTCGCAGGGTCAAAACTAAATGTTTCTTTACCTAACTTACTGCTAGCCTCAAGCAAACGCCCAACTGGGTCATATTTATAATTGATATTACCCCTACGCGTATCATTAATTCCTGTTAATTGACCAGTTTTATCGTATTGATATAAACGTTGAATCAACTGCTGAGTTTCTTGAATTGCATTGTTCTGGGTCTGGCTAACTTGTTCATTTGACGGATAACCGAACTCATGACCATTAACAATATTTTGCTGGGTTAAACGTCCCATCGTATCGTAATGTTGTTCTTGACTAATTCCGTTGGCATAGTGACGGGCGATTTCTCGGTGTAAATCATCACGCTCGAAACTTACAACATCTTGGCCATTCACGATCAGACTATGAACATGACCTGAACCATAAGTTAACCAGTCAATCTTTTGTCCATCTGGACGCACAGTCTTTATTCGATCATTAATTTCATCATAACTGTGTTTCCAGACTCCAGTTTTCTTGGTTTTATAGTCTTGATGATGTTCACGAATTACATTGCCTACAGCATCGTAATACCACTGTAGGTTACTTTCAGCATTTTTGGCTTGAATAAGATTGCCATTACTATCGTAAGCAAATTCTTCAACTAATTGTTGCTCTAAATCATGCTCAACATATCCATAGCCTGCTGTACGCTGTTCTAAGCGCCCCATGCTATCGAAAAGAAACTTTTGAATACGATCTTTCGGTGCAATTCGATCTCGTAAATCTTGACCATGCATAGAAGCGACTTCAACACTACTAACAAGGTTTCCGTCTGTTTCGTCATAGTTATAAATGGTTTCTTTACCATCAAAATCAATTTCTTTAACGAGTCGGCTTGCGACATCATAGAAGAATTGGTAACTGGCACCATTTTCATTAATTAGGCGCTTGAGACGATTAAGCTTATCCCACTCATATTTAAGTTTATGATTGAGCGCATCTGTTCGTGATGCAATTAAACCTGCCGCATCATATTCATATCTGGTGATATTCTGTTTCTGATCTATATGTGCCAGTAAACGCCCTTCAGCATCATGAATGAAGTGTTCTTCTGTGCCATCAGCATGTTTAATCTTTTCAAGTTGACCAAAAGCATTTAGAGGTAAACCTTTAATAATTGGTTCACGTTGCTCAATTGTTAGATCACTATAAAAGTATTCAACTTTTTGCTTTAAAGCATTTTCTATTGCAACAACCCGACCTTTTTTGTCGTAAGTCCATTTGGTTTCTTTACCAGAACAATCGATATAACTAATTAAATTGCCTTGGTCGTCATAACTTAAGGTTTTAGTGCCACCTTTAGGATCTTTAATTGAAGTAAGTAAACCTAAACCGTTATAGCTATATTGTGTTTCACGCTTCAGTGGGTCGGTTTCTTTGGTAATGTTTCCAGCCGCATCATATTCTTTAAACCAACGTCCGCCTTCAGCATCCACCATACCTATAAGCTGACGGTTTTCATCATAAGCATAATATAGAAGGGAACCGTCTGGTTGTGTCATAGACACAATATTGCCGTGCTCATCATAATCATAAATAGTCACCGCTGCATCAGTGTCTACATGCTTAGTTACACGGCCAAAGTCATCACGGAAGAACCACTCTTCCAGCCCATCAGGATAAATAATACGGTAGGTATAGCCTTCAATATCGTAGTAATACCAAGTCTCGGCTCCATAAGCATCTGTCACATACGTTAGACGAATATTTTCGTCCCACTGTAAAATTGTATCTGAACTGCCATCATCCGCCCATTCATGATAAGCCTTAGACGTTGGTTCGACACCATCATATTCAAGGTTCATACCCCGACCTGTAAGATCGGTATAACGAGTTAAAAGATGATGGTCATATTGGTAATGATAGCTCGCTCCATTTTCGGTAATCGCTTCAACCAAATCGCCTTTTTCATTGTAGTTATAACTCGCAAGTGGTCGAGCAAGTTGACCATTTTCAACCAGCCACACATCTTCAATTCTTCCAGAAGCATTTACCTGAAATGCCACATGAATTAACTGTTTTTGTTTTTCTTTAATAACAATATCTGAAATAAAACTTAGACCT
The DNA here is from genome assembly GCF_003937785.1 of Acinetobacter sp. FDAARGOS_558. Lineage (NCBI taxonomy): Bacteria > Pseudomonadati > Pseudomonadota > Gammaproteobacteria > Moraxellales > Moraxellaceae > Acinetobacter > Acinetobacter sp. FDAARGOS_558. The sequence continues at coordinate 3,797,490 of NZ_RKJH01000001.1, read as the reverse complement.
TCGAAGTGATGGTCATAACGTACTGCTAAAGTAAGTCCATTCTTGTATTCTATGGCTGAAAGTCGATAACCATCCTGATATTTTTCAAATAAGTGTTTCTCTTCTTTTTGATAAGAGATCATCTGAACTTTTTCAGAAATTACACTATAGTAAAAATCTTCAGTCTTATTATGGAAACTCTCACCTACTTTCAGGTTTGGTAACTTAACTGGACGAGCATCTGCTCCAATAAACTCAAAACCACTTAAGTGTTTTAAATATCCAGCGCGTTCCTCTGTCTCTTCAATATATTCACTCTGTGGAACAATACGGGTTGTAAACGGTGTTATCCATCTTGCACCAAACTCACCATGATCTAGTTGATAAAGATTAGATGCATATTTCCGAATTAATACAAAGCTTAAAATTGATGACACATAAGCATCTTGATGAGTTAAACACTCTGTACCTAAAGCAAAGGTAATATTTCTTTTTGTACCAGAGGTAGATTTGGGCTTGCTTTTACCACCCCTTAAATTTAATGCACATACAGTTTCACTCGGATTACCCTTTGACTTTGCTTGAACATTAGCTTTCTCAAGCTCTCCGTTTGGTTTTTGTCTTCTTTTTTCAGTGACTTGTGTAGGTTTAATATTTGCAGTCTTTGTACCCTTTAGTTTGAACTTCTGTACAGCTTTAAGCAAAACATTGAGTAGCCAAGCGATACTCATTGCTTTCGCTGGATCTGCCAAAGCCATTAAATATGAAGGTGCTTTTCTACCAAAAACACGAATAGAAGTGATTGCATTCTGGATCGGTTGTGTTGCACTAGCAGGCACAACAGCAGATACACCTTTGGCAACGGTATTTATTTGCTCTTTTACACCTGCTTTCCAAATATTTACGAGCCCATCAACAGCATTTGATATCGTTGCTTTAGGATTGCGTTGTAAATTATTTAAGTTAACTTTATTTAATTGTTTCTGCGCGTTTTTTAAATTACCAGCAGAGCTATATACTTTTCCATTAAGTACTTTTTGAATTCCGTTAGCAAAATCATTACTGATAGCTGTAATTTTTGTTCCACAATTTTGCAACATCTGGTTGACAAGGGGTTGGGCATTTTTCGCAAATTGGTCTAATTCCCCAGCAATTCTTTCATTTAAATGATCGCTAAGAATGACCAGAATCGTATCAGAAATTGTGCCTTTTGCCTTTTGTCTAACCAAATTCAACGTAGGTCTTAGGCTCATTCGCATTGTTGCCATGGTTGGCGGTGCTGGAATAATACCAATAACATCCAGTCCCAAATTCAACCAATCTGTAAAAGCTGGGCTAGGTTTTTTACTAATGTCTATAACATCATAAATTGCATCGACTAAAGCAATTGCATTTCCAATGACTGGCAGTGTGCCAAGAGTACTTTTAATCGTATTTAAATCGACATAACCTTTAGTATTCGTTTTTAGCCATGAATCAATTTTATTCATACCTGCTTTAACATCGGCGGCATACAATTTATTTAAAGGTACTACCGCGACCTGTCCGGTATTTGTTCTCACACTTGGCTTTGCTTTCGCTTGAGAAATAGTTTTTGGTGCTGTTGGCATTTTTATAAATTCTCAATTCTTATTTAAACTTAAAACTCATAGGATTAAGAGCAGTCTCTGTATTTTTCGAGTCTTGAGCCCTTAATGGATTTACATTTAATCCGCTGGTAACTGGAGCAACGGGGTTAGTTTTCCCATGCATCCATCCTTGCCCTGTCGAACTTTGGCTTAAAACCTTAGAGGTAAAATTAGTCAATTGACTCGTTAAATGTGATTCAACACCTTGTTGCACCATCGGCAACAATGCACTTGCACCATTTTCTTTTAATTGCTTTGCAGTATCGATTGTTCTCATAATCGAACTTGGATTTGTGAAAGTTTGACCTAAAGCTTTTTTAGCTTCTGTCACTGCACCTTTCAAAACACTATCTGCTTTACCCATTAAAGTTTGAGCACTCGTATCATTATCACTTGGCCACATAGGAGGACGTTTAAAATCACTCGCTTCATCCCAAGGATTACGCTTATCCTCTTCAAATACAATTTTGGCTGAACCTGTAGCTAAACCCGAAACACGAACAAAACCTTTATCATCCAGTTGTCCTTTGAACTGTTTCCCTAACGAATCAGTCACTGTATAACCGCCTTGTTTAACAAACTCACCATGTGCATATTCATGGAACAACTCAAGTACACCCTGCCCACGTTTTGGTGGTGGTGGCAAACTAGATTGAACACTTGCCGATGCGCCGCCTTGGAACACATGCTGTCCGGCATTGACTTGGAATTTCCCGCCAGTTTTCGGAAAGATTCCTGAACCATTTAAGGTAATTTGTGAACTTGCACCAGTAATTACAATTTCTTTAGGACTACTAATTTCAATGCAGTCTTCTGTCGAAGAAATCGTAATACCTTTATTAGCAAGCACATCTAAAGCATCTGACTGGGCTTGTATTTCTACCTTGCCTTGTGCAGCAACAGCTTTTAGTCCACTCTGAGCAGCAAAAAGGCTGAGCCTATTTTGGGCATGGGCAATCACATTCTTTTGAGTACTTATATTAATGCTGTCTCCAGCAATCTGATTAATTTGTGCATCAGCCGAGATGTGAATATCTTCTGAACTACTTAGAGCTATACCATCCGGTGAACTCAAAAGAAGTAAAGCTTTTTCAAATTTAGCGATTTGCTGCTGAATTTGTGAGGCAAAATCTTTTAACTGTTCAATCGATTCGATTTCATCGGTTTTCTGGTTTTTAGCAATGTCACTTAGCGCTTTACTGTTAGTTTGACTACCTTCAAGTTGCTTTTTCGCAACTTCGGCGTCAAGGTGGTCTCCTTTGGCATTATCCTGTTTATGGGTGGATACCAATAAACCTTGCCCCGCGCGCAAAGCTCCCCATTGGTCCGTACGCAGTTCAAAGCCTTCTCCACGGTCTTCACTTTCCGCTTTATCTTTAGGATGACTCAGTTTCCCGAGATTTAACTGGCTTGCACCATGGCTGCTTTGTAGCTGGGTACTAATTTGTCCCGGTGTATCATCAAATCTGAGTTGCCCAAACCCACCACCTGACACTTCTTTAGAACGGATACCACTGAGCTTTTTAGTATCAGGAAGCTTACCTTTGTTATCAAATTTGGTTGGATGGCGCTGGGCCTCATGAATTCGGCCCATTACAAATGGTCGGTCGATATCGCCATTAAAGAAGTCAATAACGACGATCTCACCGATACGCGGTAAAAACCGCGCACCATAACCTTCTCCAGCCCACGGCGTTAGAACGTCAATCCAAGCTGAATCGGTGTCATTGTTGTTGGTTCCTGCTCCACCATCATGGCTATGGTCATCACTACGCGTAAATAGGAAGCGGACTTTAATACGCCCCCACTCATCTACATAGATTTCTTCACCTTCAGGACCCACCACTTTTGCGCGTTGTGGATGAGTGACTGGACTATGAATTTGCGGGTTATAAGCTGGTGTTGTTGGAATATGACGACGTTGTAAAATCAGTTGATTCGCTTGGCGTTCATCACTGTTCTCGGGGTTTTGAATTGCCCAGTTACTTTGCGCCAATAAACCATTGATTTGATCATTTAAATCTTTAGGTAAATTATTCTGATTAAAGAAGTTTTTAGAAACAATCAAAAAGCTTTTATCTGAGCTTTCATGCTGGTCTATTTCTGGGTGTTCATTTAATTCGAAATAGTAACCCACATAGGCATCGCGGACTGTTGTTTGTGCAATAAAGCGTTTCGCCTGTGCCTCGTAGTAATTGTGGAGGTTCTGGTTTAATCGTTCAACTTGTTGATTTCCAGATTTAGTAACCCCATCCTCACCCTTTAAGTCACCAATCCATGCAGGCGCATAGTTCCAAGCTTGCTCCAAGCCAAGTGTAGCATTGTCATAATGTTCACTATGCTGATGCTTACTTTGAACACTTCCAATCCCTTCTTCTTGATCTAATATTTCTGCTTGCCAACGTTGTATATGCATAACATTGGGTTGAAGGGAACGCTCAGCAGTTAAGCGAGTCATACTGTCATATTGTTCGACCGCACTACTACGGTGGTAACGAATCGTTTTACGGTCTAAAGGCTGATATTGACTATTGGCATCAATTAACCTGAGTTTCTGAGCTTGAATAGGTGTATCGGTACTTGGAACAATATGCTGAGCTTCATCAATGAGCCAACTGATATTTTCACTACGAAGTAAGCGTGTAAGGAAATTCCAGTCACTTTCGTTATGTTGCATCACAAAAGGACGCACTTCATAAGTTTGTGTTAGACCGCTTAAATCTAAACTTAAACTTGCAGCAAATAGCGGATTTTTAGTTTGCCATTCTTTAAATAATATTTCCCATATCTCAACCACGCTTTTATTCATAAATACACGTGAATTACGGCGATATTTCCATAATGCGGTTGGATCTTCTAAGGTCAGCTTATATAAAGTTAGACTTCCATCTGATTGGCCCTGTTGAGCATGAGTAATAATGCCTGTAACGCGAGTTAATTCACCTCGCTCCGTCACAATATCTACAGCAGCCTGAACACCAATAAAAGATTTAAGTTGAATCGTTGCATTTGTCGATAGGCATAAAAGTTCTGCTTTTAAACCATCATTGAGTGCATGTACACCATCAATTCTTTGCAGAAATACTTGGTCATTCAATATCGGAGACGTAAATTGAACATGAATAGCACGTTTCTGCGGGCTAATACCCAAACTATCTAAAACTTGATGAATACTGTTCAACATCTTTATAGGACTAAATTATATTTTGCAGTATTTTATAAAATACATACAAATCTGTCTATTTCATTAGCAGTGAATTTTAAGTGTAAGAGACACTTCTTATCAGTGCATAAACAATATTTTCGAAACTTAAATATAATGAAAATAATGTTTAATTTTATATATTAAGCTTAATTTTTAGCTTATATTTTTTTTAAAATAAGATAAAGAATCTATTACTTAACAAGATAGAGGTAACAAAAAACAATACTTATCAATCTTTTGTTTTTTATATTCTTTTTTCAAAATTAATTAAAAAATTTCTTATATCTATAAATCTAGGTAGAAAAATTCTTTTATTGAATTTTTAGTTTAAAATATTTATATATTTCAAAAGACTAATTAATTTAATCTTAGAGAAAAGAGTCATCAATGTTGAGTGTTCTAAGTTGTCTGTAAACTTTATTGACAGCCATGTTTTTATAGTTAATTAGGGTTTGATAGGCGTGTGAATAGGTATTTTTAGTCTCGTAAATAGCTTTAGATAATAGATAGTTGAGTCCTGTTAAATTAGTATGTAAATAATAAGTGCTTTAAAACTATTTCATAAAAACTGTAAATGAGTCTAAATATAAGAGGACATTTAATGAAGAACTTTCTCACCAGGAAAATGTACGTAACTAGAGCTTTATTTTTTGCTGTAAGTGTTATGGTTTTGGATGTTTCCCCTATTGTTATTTCTACTACTCATGCAGCGACAGAACAAAAAATGGATAATTTATCGACTACACTTTCATTAATTTTTGCAGATAAACCCATAGAAGCTTCTTTATTTAGCCCTCAATTTTTAGGACAAGTTCCCATCACACAAATTCAAAAAATCGTTGATGATTTAAAAGTCTCTTTAGGTGCTCTTAAAAATATTAATGTTTCAAATGGCTCTGGGACTATTGATTTCGAAAAGGGAGAATTACCGGTTTCAATTAGCTTAAATGAGCAAGAACAAATTAGTACTCTTTGGTTTAGTGCGCCTCATTTTAAGACAATAAGCCTAGACGAAATGGTTAAAGGTCTACATGAAAATGCGATCGGTAAAACTTCTCTTTTAGTTAGTGTAGATAACAAGCCTGTGGTTGTAGAAAATGATAAAACCCCTATGGCTGTCGGTTCGACTTTTAAGTTACTAGTTTTAAAAGCTTATGAAGATGCGATAAAAAAAGGCGAATTAAAAAGAGAAACTATTGTTTCTTTAAAAGAAATGAATCGCTCGTTGCCAACAGGAGTTTTACAAAACTTGCCTGCTGGTACGCCTGTAAATCTTGAACTTCTTGCGCAGTTAATGATACAAATTAGCGATAATACAGCAACAGATAGCTTGATAGATGTATTAAAGAAACCTCGTATAGAAGCGTTATCACCTAGAAATTCTCCTCTGCTGACGACACGAGAGCTATTTCAACTGATTGATTCAAGTAATGAAAAGCTCAGAAATAAGTTTAAAACAGGAACAAAGTCGGCTCGTCTGGAAGCACTCTCTGAGCTAGACAAACTGCCGCTACCAAGTGTGAGTAGCATTGGAAAATCGACTACTTGGCAAGATGCTGAATGGTATATATCAGCCCATGAGATTTGTCCTCTTCTTGAAAGTGTTCAAGATGCTCCGGCTCTGAACAGTTCTTTAAATCCACTTTTTAAAAATTTAAATTGGCAAAAGATTGGTTTCAAAGGTGGTTCCGAATACGGCGTCATCAACTTTTCTGTGATTGGAAAAACTCAAAAAGGCCATAAAGTGTGTGCAGTATTTACCGCAAATGGAAATGAGCCACAACCCGAATCAAAACTAGCAATATTATTTACAGGCATACTTCAAGCTGTTGATTCTATGAATCATTAGACATAAAAGATTAAAAAATTGAAGATCATATTTAAAGGAAGAATAATGGAAGTTTCATTAAGATTCGCGAACACTGCCGATCTCAAAGTTATAAACGAACGCTATGCCGAGATTGATTTTGTACCATCACATGATGATGAACTTATTGTACTAGCTTCTATTAGTGAGAAAACTGTTGGTCAAGGTAGAGTTGTGGGTATTGATGCTAACAGCGGCGAACTCGGTGGAATTTATGTTTTTCCGGGTAATGAAGGGTTAGGAATCGCCCGTAAGGTAGTTGATTTCTTAATTAAAAATTCAGATTTTTCTATGCTTTACTGTTTACCCTTTGCCGAGTTAGAAGACTTTTACGGCTCTATGGGTTTTGCTGCTGTGAAAGACATGGCTCAGGTTCCAGAAGCTGTGCTAAAAAAACATGAGTGGTGTAACAGTAATTACGACAAACCCGTTTTACTTTTAGAAAGAAATAAATAAAAGAATATCTATAAAAAAACCGCCCCAGAAGGCGGTGGCTGAATTTAAACCAGCAATATATAGAAGTATGGTGGACGAATACTTCTATATTCTTTTATGAAGGAGTTTTATTGGTTTTCATAAAATCTTCCGATTTAAAATATTTAATAATCATATCTGCATGCTCTTCTTTAGGAGGAGCAACGGTCACAGGAAATGATTCTTTCGAAATTTTAAATCCGTGCGGAATTAATTGTGAAATTGGTGGAAATTTAGGTTTTCCGCCATCGGTAATTCGCTCGATAAAACTTGCTAACCAGAGCAAATACTCTCCTTCGTTCTCAAACTTCGGCATTACACTTAGATCAACTTTGACTTTACATTCACTAAGAGGCTTCGTGAGCTGCTCGTCAAAATCAATATAATTGAACTTAAGTTTAAACTCAGTCCCTTTAATGGCCTTACGTATCTGACTGATTAAACAATTCAGATTTTGTGTAAGGTCATTGGTGAATAAGTCGTCTTTTTTAATATTCTTATAAACCTTTTCAGCCACGGCTAAATACTTTGGCATTTTTACCCTCCTCAATCTCAATTGTTATAAAGTTTTGATCTTAAAATGTTTTATGGTTCTGATTATGATTAAACAAATGTAAAGGAGTGAAACAATATTATACTCAAACGTAAGTAGTTAAAGCTTTATGTAAAGACTATTGAACAATCACCTAAAAAAATTATGGTTTTGATAACTCATCCGCAATTTTTTTAAAATATTATTATCTTTTGAAATATTTATTTTCAATTAAAATTTACCATTTGGTAAAATTAATACGGTCTCATTTGCTGATCTCGTCTTACAAGTCCTAGAACGGATCTACGAACTCTTATTTCATCTTCAGAAAACGGTAAATGCTCTTTTAGCTCATCTATAGAAAGTGAATTATTTTCTATTAAAAAACAGTCTTGTTCGGTCGTCCAACGTGAAGCTATTGATTCGGTTTGTTTCCAGTAACGTTTCATATGTCCTAATAAATTAATCAGTCTAAAAGCTTACGATGAGTGCAAGCTTTTTATAGGTTTTGTGCGGAAAGAAGAATAGGAATAGTACCGAAATACTCAAAAATAAAAAAGCCAAACACCTCAATAAAACGCTGTTTGGCCTTTCATAAAAACTGGCTTAATCCAACTCTAATTTTTGTCTCAATTTTAAAATATCGACCAATCCTTTATCCCTTTTCTGAGATAAATTGACATCTTTATAATGTGTTAAAAGTTCTTTAGTTTGTTCTTCTAGCAACTCAGTAGTTTCTTCAGAGTGCTGAAAATTTTGCATATCATTCCACCATTCGGTCATAGGCGGTCCTAAATGGTGAATTGCCTCTTTAAATCCCTTCTGATTGGCAAGTTCCATATTTATGTAGGGGCCAAATAAAGCCCATCTCAGCCCAGGCCCACTAGTGATTGCGATATCAACATCTTCTGCTGAACACACCCCTTCTTTAACCAGTGAAAATGCCTCTCGCCACAAAGCAGCTTGTAAACGATTTGCTACATGTCCTTTAACTTCTTTTTTTAAAACAATCGGATGCTTACCCAAACTTTGATAAAACTCGGAAGCTTTCTTTAAAATTTGCGGATCTGTTAATTTTCCACCCACAATTTCAACCAAAGGTAATAGATGAGGTGGGTTAAATGGATGACCTAAAAAAATACGCTCGGGATGAGTTGCATTTTTTTGAAAGTCAGAAACTTTTAGACCTGAAGAGCTTGAAGCAATTAGTGTTTTTTCAGGGCAATATGAAGTGATTTCTTGATATAAATTTTGCTTTAAATCTAACCGTTCCGGTGCATTTTCTTGAATAAAATCAGTATCAATCACAGCATCTTTTAAGTTGTTGTAAAGCTCTAAATTTAGGAAAATATCTTGTAAATGATGACTTGAATCTGTTTGCTGATCTAAAGCGAGTAAATCACTAAGATTTGCCTGTATTCTCTTTTTAAATAATTCTTCGTCTATTGGATAAGGGTCATACACCTTTACCTTAAAGCCTTTATATAAAAATAATGCTGTCCAGCTTGCACCAATGACACCGACACCAACCACACCGATTGTTTTAATTCGTTCCATATCTTCCTCGTGACCTTATTATTTCAAAACTTTTCTTATTCCCTGCATGACTATTAAAATAGTCGACTTCTTACCTTTTCTCAGTTATTCAAAGTCAATTTATAATAAGCACGCCTAACCAGAACTTCATACCATTATTGTACTTTTCTTGCATTACCTTCATTTTTTAAGCAAATTTTGGCTACCGCTTGCAGCCCTATAAGCACTAAGGGTGTATGATTGGCAAGATTTTGAGCCATTTAACTTTAATATGACAAATACATTTTCTGACCACAAGCAAGTTGAAGTGGTATCTACTTTTGCTGAACTTGTGAATACACATTTTCAGGGAAATAAGAATGCTATTTGTTGGCACAGAAATTTGGTGGGCGACTTTAAAGAAATTGTGGCTAAACTTGAGTTAAAAGAAAATATTACCGAAATTTCTACAGAAGACCTGTTAGCACTTGAGCTTTCAGAACAAGGTGATTTGGCTCGAGATATTATTTTAAAAGACATGCAGCTCTTAACTGATATGGGTGCATCACCTGTACTTAATTTACTTAAGCATTATGAACGTGATGAAGAGCTCGATTTTATTTCAACAGATGTCTATTCATTTCATGTTGATCGTTCCCCTATTGAAACCGACACATTCTTATGTACTTATCACGGTGCGGCTAGCGACATTGTGCCGAATGATCAGGTTGAACAAAAAGTTTTAATTCCTGAAATTAGAGAAAAGCTCAAAGCTTTACATGACGGCCCAGAAGCCGAATTTGAAAGCTTTTTAGCAGAGTATTTTTTTGATTTACATTATCAGCCTAAACCCGATGCACAACCTATAAATTTAGGTATTGGACATATTTGGCGCTTAGCAGTAGATCATCCAACTCAAAAGGTTTTACCGTGTGTGCATCGGGCACCAGTTGAAAATGACGGTGAATATCGGTTGCTATTGATTTGTTAGGTATTTCAAATATCTTATATAAAACCAGACAAAAACCAAAAATTACTTTTAGAATCGTGAAGAATTTCTGGTCGTTAAACCACAGTAAAAAGATAAATCTGAACATTTACCAAAAATAAAATAATAAAAAATTATGATTTAAAGTAGTTGACCCTCACGTAACGTAAGCCCCTAGCATAAAACACGCCTAAGGAAGAAGGAGCTAAAAAGATGCTGTTAAAAGTTGGTGAATTGGCTAAGCAAACAGGACTTACTGTCCGTGCTCTTCATCACTATGACGATATCGGTTTACTTCAGCCTTCGGCCCGTTCCGATGCTGGTTATCGACTATATACCCCTAAAGACATTACTCGTTTGCATCAAATTCAAGCATTACGAGGGCTGGGTATGTCGCTAGCCGAAATCTATACGGTTCTTGAAGATCCCAATCTAGCACTTTTACCAATTATTGATCGGCAGATTCAAGCAATTGATCAAAGACTGGCAGAGCAGAAGAAATTGCGAAATCAGCTTGGACAATTGAAATCTCAGCTCATCAATGGTGAAGAACTTGATTTGGAGGATTGGCTAAATATGCTGGAGCTTATAGCAATGTACGAGAAATACTTTACGCAAGAAGAACTTGAAAAGCTTACATTTTTACAATCAGGTACTAAAAGCCACCAAGAATGGCAAGAGTTAACTCAAGCAGCAAATGCACTATTTAATGCTGGAGAATCATCTAGCAGTGAAACCGCTCAAAAGCTCGCCCATAAGTGGATGAAAACACTTGAGCAGAATACGCGCACCAATCCAGAATGGCTTGTTAAATTAAATAACATCAATTCAGCAGAACCTGAATTTCAGGAAAAATTAGGAGTAATGCCAGAAGTTGTTGAGTTTTTACTTAAGGCCTTTTCAGAGAGTAAGCTGAGTATTTTTGCTCGTTATTTATCTGATAATGAGTTTGCTTTTTTAAAGGAAAATTATGTTCGCGAAATGAAAAAATGGCCTCAACTATTAGTCGATATTGAGAAATTGATTGACGCTGAGGTTAAACCGAATAGTGAAGGAGCAAAGCGTTTGGCACAGCAATGGCTCTCTATGCTACAAGGTTATACTGGCCAAAATCCAAGTACTCAAGAAAAGATCCGTACAGCAATGCAAAATGAACCAAGCCTTGCTGACGGTACTTGGCTCAAACCAGTTACCCTACACTTTCTAGAAAAAGCAGTAGCAGCACTAATGCGTGGTGCTTAGTTCTATCAAAGCAGCTGGCTACACCATAATTTGGTGTAGCTTTTTAAAATACTCTACTCCCCCCTAAAAACAGGTTTTTTAAAAATTATTTTTTGATATTTATAATTATTTTGGTTTTCACAATTAATATATAACATTCACACGAACCCAATCTTCATACTTAGTCGCCTGAACATTGGTGCTTGATGTGATTGCCCCGTGGATAGGAATATTTTCTTTCATCCCTGTCGCAATTCGTGAACGTAATTTATCCGCCGCCCCTCCCCAAATTTGAGTGTGGCCCGCATCTTGATACAGTACATATGCAACAGATGCTGGGCTGGCAGTAGATTTAAGTTCAAAGTTATTGTCAGAGGTTACTGCCAATTGATACGGTGTATTTTTGCTGCATTGCACAGTTACATCCGTTCTTGCAGTAGGGACTGGCTGAGCACGTTCAACCGAACCAAAATCTAAGTTTCCTTGTGTGGAAACTTCACAAGTGTCTACAATGGTTAAGCTCACCTTTAATGAAGTAGATGCATTTCCAGCCTCTGCGCTATTTATTATCAACACTCCCCTAAGGGAAAATAAGGCGTATTTAATGACTTTCATTTCTTCTCCTTATCTTTTTTTGCTCTAATTTCTACTCATCTTTATATTGTCATTTTTCTGTTTTACTAAAGAAACAGTTTGAGGGTCATTAAGTTATAAAACTTAATATCATCTACTGTCAATCGATAATAACCACATGATTTTCATATTATTCTTATAATTTGTGATGAATTAAACGTAATTTACTTAGTTTAGAAAGTAGTTAATATTTTTTATTTATATTAATTGTCTACACCAATCTATCTAATGATGAATTGAAACTTTTAGATGCATTAATTCAATAGATACTAAAAAATTAAAATTATTCTTTGGTGCAGCCTAACAAAGTTTAATTTATCGCGTCTTATTAAGCTGTATTTGTAAAAGTTGTCTTAAGTTAATAATTTATTTATCAAATAGATAAATAAATTATTAACTTCTTATCGCCAATCAGAATAGAAAATTCTTATTTTTAATGATGGAAGGTAATTTCTTTACTTCAATTCCGACCAAATCAAATTCAACAAATGGATCACGCTTAAGAACATCTTGAAGATGGTCTTCATTAACGATTGTACTTAAAATAAAACCAGCGTTTTCATTCTCGATGGGTCCAGCCAAGATGAAATGACCCAAATCAATATTTTCCTTCAACCATGCTTTGTGGCTTTCAAGATGATTACGAATGATCTCACCAGAAACTTTATAAGTTAACGTAATACATGAAAGCATAATCACTCTTCTCTTTTACTTAAGTTACTAATTACTTCATCAATACTCGACAAAGCTTTTTGAATTTCAATATCTTTAATGGCTGGGGCTTTTGATGTTCCCTCTGCTCTAACAAAGTAAATATCTTTAATGCCTAAAAATTTAAAAAAAGCTGTGATGTATTTTTCTTGAAAGTCCATATGAGAGAGAGGCTCTTTTGAATAGAATCCTCCTCTTGCAGATAAAATTACTACTTTACGCCCCTCTGATAAGCCTACAGGGCCATTTTCCGTATATTTAAATGTTTTCCCAACCTGTGCAATTCGGTCAAACCACGCTTTTAACTGAGTGGGAATAGAAAAGTTATACATAGGGGCTGAGATTATAATGAGTTCACTATTTAAGAACTCAGCAACCAACTCATCGGAAAGCTGATGTTCCTTAATTACATTTTCATCAGAAATATTTATATTTAAGTTTCTAAAACCTGCTGCGATTTCTCCTGTTAAATGATTTATAGGGTCTTTAACAATATCTCTATAAGTAATTTCATTTTGATGATCTGCTTCATTCAAGCGTTCTATAAATGTAGCTGCCAGTTTTCGAGATATAGATTGTTCGCCCAGAATACTCGAATCAATATGTAAAATTTTCATAAATATCGCCTAATAAGGAATTATTATTTAAAGCTTTTAGCTGCTTTATCAATAAGTTTGGAAACTTGATCTGGATGAGAAATCAGAGATAAATGACTAGAGTTAACTCGGATTACACTTGAGTGAGTCTGTTTAGAAATCAATTCCTGTGTTCGCGGACTCAATGCATTATCGTGAGTTGTCATGAGATACCACGTAGGTTTTACACGCCACGCAGCTTCAGAAATTTTTTGCGTGAATGCTTTAGCAGAGATAGGCTGTTGAACAGATGCAAGTAATTTAGCTTGCTTTTCCGACATATCATTGGCCATTACGTTTTGAAACTTTTTAAAGTCATCTAACCAAATCAAACCGTTTTTATCAGGCTCAAGCCCTTCCATTGGAGACTTTAAGCGCGTGAGTAAATCAGATGCCGATTCATTACTATCTGGTACGAGCGCAGATAAATAAACAATACCTTTCACATTTGGTGCATTACCTGCTTCTGTTACAACCACACCACCCCAAGAATGACCAACAAGAAGTACATCACCTTTTTGTCTTTCTAGAACTCGTCTTGTCGCATCAACATCTGCATCTAAAGAAGTTAATGGATTTTGAACGGAAGTAACATGGTATCCAAGTGATTGCAATCGACTTGAAACTGCATTCCAACTCGACCCATCAGCAAAAGCACCATGTACTAAAACAATATTTTTAACTGCTGCATGAGCATTTTGAATTACAAATGGAGATAGAGTTAACGCAGATAGAATTAAACGGTAAGTTAAATTTTTAACTTTATTATTTTTCATCATCATTCATTCCTATAACTATTCAACTTTTAAAAAGTATAGTAGGTTTGAATTTATGGGATAGATGTCTTATAAGACAACATTCATGTAAAATCAGCCAAATTATGTAAGTTCATCTTATGAAAATCTTAATCTATGTGCCTCAGTTTTGTATTTATTCAGTCATAGCTGGAATTAATGATATTTTCTGGATTGCTAACAATATTATAAAAAGCAAAAACTTATTGAATTTTAAAAACTTAAGTGAGATTAATGAGTTTAAAGTTGACCTCGTAAGTATTGATGGTAAGCCTGTCGTAAATGCACAAAACAAAATGATAGATGTAGATCTTTCGATAGAAGAAGCAATAAGTAGTGATTTAATTATCGTGCCAGGAATGATGCTGAGCGATGAGCAAACTCCTATTATGCCTTCAGAATATAAAGCAGTATTAAAGTGGCTTCAAAACGAAAATATCAAAAAAACAATTATATGTGGTGTTTGTGCTGGAACCTTCGTACTTGGAGATGCAGGCTTATTAAATAGGAAGAACTATGCCACTACATGGTGGTTGTATCATACCTTTCAAAAAAGATTTCCCCATGGGAAATTAAGTTGGGGCAAAACCTTTGAAAAAGATAAAAATATTATTACAACTGGTGGTCCGCTATCTTGGATTGAACTCGTACTTTATATTATTAATCAATTTGCAGGACCGGAAGTCGCTAAAGCAACCTCAGATTTAGCAGTTGCAGGAGCACAGCCCGTATCTCAGCAAATATACGTGCCTGAAGGTTTTACGAGTTCAGTTGATCCTTTGCTCATGAAAATTGAAGAGTTTGTTAAATATACTAATCCGAATATTTCACTTGAAGAACTAGCAGAAAAATTAAATATAAGCGAAAGAACGCTTTACAGAAAAGTTAAGAAATTGACGAATGAAAGTCCTAAAGATTTAATTACTAGATTTAAAATTGAAAAAGCATGTTACTTATTAGAAAACAATAATTTATCTATTAAGATAATCGCACAAAATTGTGGCTACAGTGAAGACACTGCCTTTAGGAAAGCTTTTACAAAGATCTTAAATATGAACCCATTAGAATATAGAAAATATATTAAAAATAGAGTTTAAAAGAATTGAATAACTGAAAGGAATATCATTCTAAGATGAATTAAACGTAATTTATTTAGTTTAAAAAGTAGTTAATATTTTTTTATTTCCCTTCACTATAAATTAATTTTCTTCGGGTTTTACTTTTCTAAATACTTTAGAAAACCATTGTTTGATCTTAGCCCAATATTCCTTACTTAATAGAGCAATTGCAATTAAAAATAGAAAATCTCCTAGTACCATCAGTCCTGTGATCACGGCTGCTTTATAAGGAATATCTAGAAAAGGAAGAATAGGAAACGAAATCCAATGCAAGGCTACAAATCTTAATAAAACTAAGCCTATTTTCTTTTTGAGGTTCAATTGAGGACGTGTCATAAACAGCTTTTAAACTTAAAAATTTATAAATCTCATTATTCACTTCTTTGTGTATAGAGCATTGAAGAAGTGTGTAAAAAGCATGGAGAAATAAAAATCTCTAAAAACCGAAGAATTCTGTCCATTCTCGCAATTGCATAAGTAATGTATTCAAAATAATATCCAAACAAATAGATTATAACTTTACATATTGTTTAGCTTATAGAGCAATACTAAGAAGACTGTGAAGTTAAATTTAAAATGAATCATTTTGGCAGTTAAAGCCATCCATATTTAATTAGAGAAACATTTGATATGAAAAAATATTTATTCTTACTTTTACTGAGTTTTTACTCAATTCATTCATTTGCTTCGGACAAACTACATGGCAGTGTTTGGAAAACTATTGATGATGCCACCAATCAACCGAGAGCGCTGGTAAGATTTAGCCAAGACAAAAATGGAGTTCTATCCGCAAATATTGAAAAAATCCTTGTTCCAAGTGAAGCCAATAAATGTACGATGTGTGAAGGGACTTATAAAAATAAATCTTTAATTGGTTTAACCATTGTCAAAAATTTAAAAAACGTAGGTCAAAATAAATATGACAAAGGATCTATTCTCGATCCTCAGTCAGACAAGACTTATCGCTTTAGCGTAACCGTATCACCAGATGGGGAAAAACTTACCGCTCGCGGCTACATTGGTATTTCTGCAATTGGCCGAAACCAAACATGGTATCGAGTTAAATAATCCATGAATAGCTTGGGACCAACTCTCTTTAGCTACTCACCGATCATAATTACGGTCTATATGTGCACTATGTAAATTCTATATTTAGACCGTATTATGACCGATACTTGGCCTGAATCATCAGCATGATAATGACGAATAGCGAAGGTATGGCAGCAATCACAAATAAATGGGTAATGACCAAAAATTGAGAGAGATAACCGCCAAATAACGGCCCAATGACAGAACCCAAACGAGCAATTCCAATACTCCAGCCCACCCCTGTAGTACGAAGTGAAACTGGGTAATAACTGGCCGACAAAGCATTAATGGCAGGTTGCCCACCAACAATGGCAAAGCCGGCAATAAAAATGATAATAAACAATAAAACGATATGACTAACAGAATAGCCAATTAAAGCAACACTAATTACTGCAACCAAAAAAACAGGAATTAATACTTTATAAAATCCTGTCTTATCAATTTTAAGACCCATCACCACACTACCAATCGTACCGCCTAATTGTAGAGTGGAGCCGATCAACAATGCCTGATTTAATGAAAGCCCGAACTCTTTGGCCAAAGTCGGTAGCCAATTTGCCAGAAAATATAAACTGATCATATTTAAAATACTGATGATCCAGATGGAATAGGTAAAAAACGCACGCTGATTTTTAAATAACTCAAGCGGTGACTTTTTAACCTGAACCTCAGTATTATTGATGATTTTTATCTCTGCATTGAATGTTAATGCTGGATAAAACTTCTTTAACCAAAACAAAATTTTGGAGCTATTTTTGCTATTTTCACTTAAAAAATATAAAGATTCTGGCAACTTAAAGAATGTGATAAAGAAAATAATTAAAGGGATAATACCGCCAAAATAAAAAATCGCCTGCCATCCTCCCCAAGGAACTAGTAAGGCTGATATTCCGCCCCCCAACATTGCCCCTACCGTATAGCCACAAGAAATGACCATCATGGTAAAAATACGAGATTTATATGGAACAATTTCGGAGCTATAAGCCATCACATTTGGCATGATACCGCCTAAAAAAATTCCTGTAACAAAGCGGATTACGGTTAATTGCTCAATATTACCTACATGTGGTGTTAACAGCATCAATATGGAAAATATAAAGGTCGAGATCAGTAGTACCGGACGGCGACCAAAACGATCAGAAAGTGAACTTAATAAAAATGATCCAACAAACAAACCAAACAAACTTGCACTAAACACAACTCCCAACATCGATTTTTGAACACCCCATTCTTCTATAATCAGTGGGGCTGCGTAAGCCATGGACTGAATGTCATACCCATCCATAATCATTAGTAATAAGCAGGTAACCAAAATAAACTTTTGATAAGGTCCAACTTTCTGCTGATTGATCAAATCACTTAATACAATTTCTTTCATGGTATTCCTTTCTCCATGACTCGCTTTAAATTAATTCCATTTTAATTATGATATACGTAATCTATTTACGATTAGCGTAAAAATAAAATAGCAATATTATCGCTACAAAGTCAAAAATATTAATTTTTATAATATAAACAGTATATTAGATAGAATTATTTAATCTAACCCAAGTAATGAGCTCACCTCATCGCATGGTGTATATGGTCTGCTCATCTAATAAAAATCAAGCAAACCATACATCCTTTTATTTAAATAACTCATTTACCTCAAACAAGTTGGCTTAAAAAAATACTCCACCATCACATCCCTTTCATCCAAACTCTTTGTACTTAAAAACTCAAACATCAAGCCATCTATTAAGTTTAAAACCATGTTGGCATCGGGTTTTAACGCACGTATTTCTAAGCTAAAAATCAGTTCAAAAATTTCACGAGTCAGCCATTTTCTATACTCAATTGCCATACGGTAAGCCTGCTGGTAAGCCACCTTAATTTCAAAAAAAGCTTTAAGTAGCAAGTGATACAGACTGTTAGAGTTAACATGTAAAACTACTATTTCCTTGAGCTTATCGGTTGGCGTGCAATAACGGCTTGAATAGATAATCGCAAGCACTTCTTCTTTAAGTAGGCTTTTTTGGAAAGCTATACACATTTCAATAAGTCGTTCTTTTGAGTGAAAGTAGTTATACAAGGTGGCTTTCGGTATTTCTGATTCTTTGACGATCAGGTCTACGCCTGTTGTATGAAATCCATGTGTGGTAAACAAACGAATAGCGGTACGAATAATGTGTAATTTTTTAGAAGAGGTTTCTAAATTTGGCATAGTTTTACCGTTATAAATTCTTGTTGTATGTAAAGAGATAGAAATGCCGTCACTCTTAAAATGAGTGCTAAATACAGGCATGCAAAAGCCGCACAAGTGGTGTGCTCGCCTATCTCGAGTTTTGTTGTTGATATGATTTTTTAGTCGTGACGATTCTTAAGGTGTAGAAAACCTAGAGCCGTTTTAAAGACTGTTCCGGCGGTATAAATAAAGAGAATTTGGCAAAAGCCAATAAATAAGAAATAGTACGCATGTGCGAACTCCTTTGGGTAAGAAAGAAGTTTCGCCACATCACTGCTAAATGATTATGGTGGCGAAACGAAAAGGGGTTAGCAGACTGATTTACCCAAAAATCAGCACATCCGAAGATGTCCCCCTCCCGTTCCGCCGCAGAGGGGGCACGTAGGGATGCCCACAAAAAAGAGAGACTTTTTCGTGTGCTTTGGGTAAATACGGCCTGCTAAAACCGACTGGCAATGTGGCCAGCAGGCAAAGGATAGTGCTCTGCCCTATTACAGTCAAGCACACAAAATGACATTTGTTTTAAAATAGATCATTAAAAAGTAAAGATAAATAATTAAAATTTATTGTTCATTTGGGATTTATAAAGTCTCGGTTTAAAGGCCTTTAAATCTCTCAGTTGACTGTATAAAAAGGCATAACAAAATCAGTAAAACTTCGCTTCACCAGCAGGACGAGTTTTAAACCTTCTATGAAACCACATGTATTGTGTTGGGGCGATCCGAATCTGGTTTTCAATAATTTTATTGACGCGTTCGGCATCATTCACTTCGCATTCGCTAGGAAAATTTTCAAGTTTAGGTTCTACCAGTACATTGTATTGAGGATCTCGAATATCCCCACTTCTGTAAAAATATAAAGGTATTGCAACAGCGTTTGAAATATCCATGAGTCTTCGGTGTGCCGTGACTGTTGCTGCTTGTATTCCAAAGAATGAAGCCATGACACCTTGCTTTAAACCAAAGTCCTGATCAGGGCTATACCAGATTGCATGACCATTTTTGAGTTTTTCAATTAAGCTACGCATGTTGTCTTTTGCAATCTGATTTTTATAAACCCTAGCGCGACTACGATGAATGAGGAAATCCATAAAAGGATTATTTTGAGGTCTATACACCACATCCATATCAAAAAATAACGTACATGCAGCACCTCCGGCATCGAGTAATGTGCTATGCGTACCTAACAGCAGAATGCCCCGATCCCGATTGTCATTTAGATGTTCCAAGCCTTCTATATGAACTCTTTTTTTAAACCATGCAGGACAATACCAAGCATTTAAGGCTTCAAATATACCAATCATCGTATCGGTAAAAACCGACTTAGCCTTGGCCTCAATTTGCTCAGGTGTTTTTTCCGGAAAACACGCACCTAAATTTCTTAAAGTCGTTTTTCTTCTAGAAGCCAATAGTGTCCAAGCAATTTTTGAAAATAGTTTTGCTAAGCGCCACTGGATTGCCCAAGGCAAATACGCAAGAAACATTAGAATAAAAGCTGTGAACCAGATACCCCAATATTTTAATGATAGAAAGGAAAATTGAAATTGCCCTGATTGATACTGCGCTTCAGGTTTCGTCATATTGTAAATATCTAGAGGTATAGAAATTCATCCTAACACACTCGCACTCTACATACGTTTGTAAAGTGTGTCTTAATATTAGGCTCAATCTAGCAAACTACTGCTAAACAGTACTGGTGGGTGCTCCAATTTATTCTTTATCGGTCTTGATGGGCAATTGCTTGATAAACTCATTTAAAGACATTGGACAGCCCCATAAATAGCCCTGAAACTCGGTACAACCATTACTTTTAAAAGCACTAAACTGTTCAGCCGTTTCTATTCCTTCTACCAACACGCGAAGGTTTAAATCTAGGCCAATTTTAATAATACCCGTCACTAATTTATTGCTGCGTTTATCATCTAAAGCTGCCTGTACAAAGCTGCGATCAATTTTAATTTGTTTAATGGGCATTTTTTGTAAATAGCTTAACGATGAATACCCTGTACCAAAGTCATCAAGTGAAAGCTGAATACCATGCTTAGACAAGAAGTGCATTTTTTCAATCATGCTCGCACAATTATTTAAAGCAATATTTTCAGTAATTTCTAATATGAGCCGAGATGGATTAATATCATACCGCTGAACCAGACCAATCACAGTGTGCTCAAAGTTAGATTGCATAAAATGATCAGCACTAATATTGATTGAAAGCGTAAGATCTTTGGTCTCTTCTTTTTTACTCCATTCTTGTAAAACTTTGCAGGCTTGGGCCAGTACCCACTCTCCGATCTCTGGCATTAACCCAAAAGTTGCTGCTGCCGGAATAAACTCTTTTGTTGGAATATACCCTAAAACAGGATGATGCCATCTTAACAAGGCTTCCGCACCAATCAGCTTTTCTGACGAATTAACTTGGGGCTGATAAAAAAGCTCAAATTGTTGCTTAGTGAGTGCCAAACGTAGATTGTGCTCCATACTGCTTTCTATTTGTATTTCTAATTGCATGGTATAAATTGAAATACAAATCATAAGAGTAGCGACACAAGTGGCTATCCACCCACCATGATCACGAATATCTTCTGATAAAGGTATGGCACTATCGAGAGTAAAAGAGCTACCACTAAAAAATATAAAGCAGCCAATCGACAGTAAAATTAAAACAATTTGTAAGAAGCTTGGCTCTCTACGGTAATTCAAATATCCCAATATCGCTCCGGCAGGTAAAAACAAATGGGCCACTCGAGGGCGATCAGGCGTAGCAACATCGAAAAATAAGCAAAAAACGACTGGAAACACCAGCAAAACCGCTTGTGATAAAAGTATCCCTGCCGAAATACGGTTTATATAAATAAGAAAAAAGCTAAATATGGAAATTAGTGTGAAACAGATATCCATATAAACAATCACCCACATTTGGGCAAATGCAAAATATATAGTCCAAAATAAGCAAAACATAATACAAATAAAGATATTTGCTTTGGCTGCGATTGTAAGCTGTTGGTCCTTTAGGGAGCGATAATGTTTCTTGTGTTTTTTAAAGTAAGACGAAGTTATCATAAATAAACCAACCGTAAATATTTCTTTAAAGGACCCCAGCCAGCTTGGTCATTGATACTCCATTTCAATATTTACCAATAAAACGTAATCATTTCTCCCATTGTGATTTGTACTTATTATTTTGAGATCAAGTTTTAACCACCTTAATGGTATAGCCCGATTAGGTCACTTGAACGATACTGCTTTTTAAACACTCTATAATTTTAAAGTATCATGTCTTAACGATACATGCCTATGACTCTCAGGTACAGCCTTTAAGTGCAGAAAAATTAGTGAATTACAATTTTTGCGTTAAATATTTTTATTATTTAGATTCATCAATAGGACCATTTAAAATAATGCACATGTGTGCTTAATTAGGCTGCTAATGACCAAGTTGTGAGCTTTGTTGTTCTGAGATTGGAGCTAAAAACTAAAGAAGCCATGAGATATCCATCTCATATTTTTGATCGGTCTATCTCATGTTTACCAGAAATATTTATTTTTAATAATATAGAAGTCTCAGCTTATACCTTATTACGTTTATAAGAAAAATAAGAGCAACCTGCACACGATGCCATAATAATTGTTATGCCTAGAACCTGAAAACTATTTAATCGTTCATCTAAAATCAGCCATCCAGCCAAAGCGCTCACTGCGGGTGATGCACTTAGTAAAATCCCAAAAACTCGAGGATGCAGTTTTTTCATGGCAATCATATCTAATATAAATGGAATAGCACTCGCTAGCATCGCCATAAGTAAACATGTAAAAAGAATCTTATAACTATCAAAAATATGGATAATGTGAGATGCACCTAAAGGTGTTGCAAATAAAGCCGCTATAAACATTCCAGTCGCAACAGAGCTGCCACCACCTTGTGCAACTTTTGAGCCATAAATTACATACAGCCCCCAACCCACTGCGGCTAATAAAGCATACGTCATGCCAATAAAACTAAAGTTATTATTGGTATTGCCCAAAGGTAAAAGAAGCAAACCAATAATAGATAATCCTCCCCAAAAATAATCTAATTTATTTTTAGACATTAAAATAGCAACTGTAAGTGGTCCTAACACTTCGATAGAAATCGCAATCCCAACAGACATGTAAGAAAAAGCTTTATAAACCAAAGTATTCATTAAAGTGAGGATTGATCCATAAATAATTAGATTTTTCCAATTGGTCTGTTTATTCCACTGCCGCCATGGTTTAAAGACTACCCATAAGAAACAGGCCGATAAGGCAAGTCGAGTTAAGGTGACTCCTTCAGCAGTAAGAATCGGAAAAAGGACTTTTGCTATTGCTGCGCCGATCTGTACAGAAACTAAAGATAAAAATGCGGCTGCAAATGCCATACCTTGTTTGGAGTTTGTCTCAATCATCATCTTTACTATTGGGGGGAATGATTGAAATTTTAATTCTCTATAATCAATATATTTCTTCTATTTTTCACGGTAAAACGATTAAATAACTCTATATTTAACCTTTAATGAGAGATTTACTCATGTCAGAGATTTCTTTAGATAATTTTGATTATGCGATCTTAAGAATACTGCAAAAAGACAATAAAACTTCCCATCGAGAAATTTCTGAAAAAATCGGTCTATCCGCTGCATCTGTACAAAGGCGTATAACTCGGATGGAAGAAAAGGAAATTATTTTAAAAAATTGCGCTATCTTAAATCCTCTCAAATTTGGTGAAAAAATTACTTCTATTATTGAGGTCCGCCTTAGCGAAGATCGTTCAATAGTTATGGACAGAGCGAAGCTATACTTTGCTTCTGTTGAAGAAATTCAACAGTGCTACTTCGTGAATGGAGGAGTCTCATTTATAATTATCATGCTGAGCAATAACTTATCTCATTTTGAAAGTTTAGTTAGAAAACATTTCGCTGATAATGAAGACGTGAAAACTTATAGAACACTCATTGTTTTAGATCGCGTAAAAGTAAACTTTGAGTTGAATATTTAAATTTTTCAATCCTTGGCTTAAAAGACCCAATTGCTCTATTTTTATGTCTTGCTACATTCAACCTCTATTTCAATGCTTGATCACTTTTTTTCGTTAACTCAAATTTGTTACCATTGCACCACTGGAATGGTCTGAAGTCACTTTATACTAGGGATGCTGATTCTAAAGTTCATCCAGTTGTTGTACTTTTCTTGAATTACATTCATTTTTTAAAGACTTGAAATTGGTTAATAAACCAAAAGTAGATTTTTCGTTTTTTAAGGGTTTATTACGCATGAATAGCGCTGAAATCATGGCTGATCTCTCCAACCACACTCCAATGATGCAGCAATATCTCAAAGTCAAAAAAGACTATCAACATGCGTTGCTGTTTTATCGTATGGGCGACTTTTATGAATTGTTCTTTGAAGACGCGCATTTAGCAGCCAAACTTTTAGGTATTACCTTAACCCATCGGGGTAAAGCAAATGGCAACCCGATTCCAATGGCAGGTGTTCCCTACCATTCAGCCGAAGGTTATTTGGCGCGTTTAGTAAAAGCCGGCCGAACTGTAGCTATTTGTGAGCAAGTCGGTGAAGTTACTGGCAAAGGCCCGGTTGAACGCAAAGTTGTTCGTATTCTTACACCGGGTACTTTAACCGACGACGCACTACTTACAAGTTATCAATCGTCTAACCTTGTTGCGCTATGTATCCATCAAAACCAGATCGGTTTTGCTTTACTCGACTTAAGTGCGGGTATTTTTAAAGTTCAACAACAAGACTACAAACCGGAACAACTTCCAATCGAACTGGCTCGCCTCATGCCAAGTGAAATTTTGATTGATGAAGATCTGGTTGACCCAAATATTATCGAACAAATTAAAAAGCATTTAGATTGCCCTGTAACCAAGCGCCCAAATGTCGATTTTAATTTAAACAATGCGCAAAAAACCTTATGTGACCAGTTCTCTGTATCAACACTCTCTGGTTTCGGACTAGACCCGTTACCTTTGGCTAAAGCCGCCGCGGCAGCACTTATTCACTATGCCAAAGAAACTCAAAAAACGGCGTTACCTCATATCCGTTCAATTCTTTTAGAACAAAGTACTGACTTTATTGCGCTCGACCCAATCACGCGCCGTAACTTGGAAATTATTGAACCTTTGTTTGAGCACGGAACTTCTTTATTTCAACTTGTGAACGATTGCCAAACCGCAATGGGTGGACGTTTACTTAGCCGCACACTCATGCAGCCTGTTCGTGATACAGCATTACTTGACGCACGTTTAGATGCGATTGAGCAATTGATTCAAGGCTACCATGAAAGCCCTGTTCGTCTGGTACTTAAAGAAATTGGGGATATTGAACGTGTGCTTAGTCGTGTGGCGCTGGGTAGTGCGCGACCACGTGATTTAGTTCAACTTCGTCATGCTTGCGCGCAAATTCCATTTTTACGAAATGCTTTAGCACCTGTTGTACAAGCAAAGAAATCTAAGTTATTAGGACAGCTCGATCAGGAATTGGGTGACTTTAAATCGCTTCATCAACATTTAATGGCTGCAATTGTTGAAAATCCGCCTGTATTACTTCGTGATGGCAATGTAATTGCAGAAGGTTATGATGCTGAACTTGATGAATTACGCCAAATTCGTGATCATGCAGGTCAATTCCTCATTGATTTAGAAATAAAAGAGCGTGAACGTACTGGTATTAGCACTTTAAAAATCGGTTATAACCGTGTGAGTGGTTACTACATTGAGCTGACTCGTGCTCAAGCCGAGCAAGCCCCGGCCGATTATATTCGCCGTCAAACCTTAAAGAATGCCGAGCGCTACATTACGCCTGAACTAAAAAGTTTTGAAGATAAAGTTTTATCAAGTGAGTCGCGTGCATTAGCTCGTGAAAAAGCATTATTTGAAGCTTTACTTGAAAACCTTCGTGAAAATATTGCTCATCTACAAATGATGAGCTCAGCAATCGCGCAAATTGATGTAATTGCAAACTTTGCTCATCAAGCGCGTTTAAACAACTGGGCACGCCCTGAATTTACACCAGAAACAGGTATTAAGATTCAAGGTGGCCGTCATCCTGTAGTTGAAGCGTTAAGTAAAGCGCCATTTACACCAAATGATACTTTCCTTGATGTGCAGCACCGTATGGCAATTATTACCGGTCCAAACATGGGCGGTAAGTCTACCTTTATGCGCCAAACAGCATTAATTAGTTTGCTTGCTTACTGCGGTAGTTATGTCCCGGCACGAGCTGCCAAACTTGGCCCAATCGACCGTATTTTTACCCGTATTGGTTCAGCCGACGACTTATCGACAGGCAAATCGACCTTTATGGTTGAGATGACTGAAACTTCACAAATCTTGCACCATGCAACGAATCAATCGCTCGTGTTAATGGATGAAGTTGGTCGCGGAACCAGTACCTATGATGGTCTTTCTTTAGCGTGGGCTTGTGTGGTTGATTTAACCAAACGCGTTAAATGTCTTTGCTTGTTCGCGACCCACTATTTCGAATTAACAGAGTTGGGTAGCGAACCTGGTATTGATAACTACCATGTCACTGCTCAAGAGTTAAATGGTAATCTCATTTTATTGCATAAAGTCCAACAAGGACCAGCGAGCCAAAGTCATGGTTTACAAGTTGCAAAATTAGCCGGTATTCCAGCTAATGTGATTAAAGAAGCTCAGAAGCGTTTACGTATTTTAGAGAAGCAACAACAGCAGCATTTACAAACTAGTGTTCAAAGTGATTTGTTTGCAACTTTAGATTCAGAAGTTACCCCAAGCACTCAAGTCATAGAGAAAGTGATAGAAGTTGAAGTCTCTTCACCTGCCCTTGATTTACTTAAGCAAATCGAAGTAGACAACCTGACTCCTCGTCAGGCACTTGAACAGCTTTATGAGCTAAAAGCAGCGCTTAATTCATAATCACTCATTGAGCAAACATGTGTATAGGCATGTTTGCTCTTACTTTAAGGAGAATAAAATTTCTATTTTCTTAAGGCCACTACAATACACAGAGATCGATTTAATTTGGCAACAGATTAATCGTCGTGAACTGATTACCCAACTCTACTTACAAAAGCAAGAACACTTAGAATTAACAGATTGTTTTTATGATGTTAAACATTGGGATGCTTATCATTTAGAAAATGATCCGCCCAAATTAAAAGAACTCTATGAACAAGGGGCTTTATTTATCGGTGCTTTTGATGCGTCTGAACAGTTGGCTGGCATTAGTGTAGTCTCGAATCAGACTATTACTGATTATCCCAATGCAAAATTACTGCAATATTTTTACGTCGATGCCGATCAACAAGGCAAAGGTATTGGTGCAAAGCTGATGCAAGCGGCAAAAGAATCGGCCAAGCAATTGGAAGCCAATCAACTTTATATTTCAGCTACGCCAAGTAAGCGTACAGTAGATTTCTATATAAAGCATGGCGCGGACGTATTAAAGCACCCAGATCGTCAATTATGGGAACTTGAACCAGAAGACATCCATTTACTTTGTACACTTTAAGCTCATTACTTGACGATTTTTTTGTATATCAATTCAGCATAGAGGCAAAATTTAAAAGTAAATGTTGTAGTTGAGGTGTCTGCCTAAACAGATACCTTGACCCAAATGACATTAAAACTCATGACAAAAAAATTATTTAAACTATTGTTTTATAAAACTTATTATTATCCTGATTTTATAATTTAGCTCTTATTTAAGCTGAAACATTCTTTTGAATATCAATGTATTAACTTATCTTCATATGTATAAATAAACAATATCAATAAAAGCAATTGTTTGTTTACCCCTTTTTTGCCTAAAATAAGCTATTCGAAATGAAACCATATTTTTTAGGTAGCTGTCGCCATGACCTTTGTTGTCACTGAAAATTGTATTAAATGTAAATACCAAGATTGCGTAGAAGTTTGTCCTGTAGACTGTTTTTACGAAGGTCCGAATTTCCTAGTGATTAATCCGGATGAATGTATTGACTGTGCATTGTGTGAACCAGAATGCCCTGCAAATGCAATTTTCTCTGAAGATGAGCTACCAGAAGGTCAAGAAGTATTTATTGAATTAAATGCTGAACTTTCTCAAAAGTGGCCTAACATTACTCAAATTGGTGAACAACCTGCTGACCGCGAAGAATGGAACGGCAAACCAGATAAGTTACAGTATCTAGAAAAATAATTTCAAAAAGATCAGCAACCGCTGATCTTTTTTATACCCTATTCAAACATTTCATTGCAAATTCCTCGTAATTTGTGCACTGTTTTGCATTAAAATAGGCGCAATATTTATAAGCTTTTGATTTTTCTTATGCGGAAGTTTTTGCAGAGCATGCTGCCCCTATGCATAATCCCTGCGATTATGGTGGGTTGCGCCAGCTCTCCTCAACACACAACAACAGGCAAAACCTCTCCAAGCGGTAAGCGCATCTTTATTCCTCAAGAGCGCGTTATTATCGAACGTCCAATTCCACCTAAAGTTGAACCTGCTTCCTATCGCGCTTGGTTAAATACAGGCGATCATTATGAACGTGTACGCGAATATGAAAAATTTCTGGCGCGTCATGATGTGGCAGGTATCGTACCAAGTTTTGAATTATTAAGATCCGCTCGTGATTGGCAGAAGTGTGGCCGTTCAGAATATGCGGTACCTAACCGTGAACTTTGGAATAATTCTTTATCGACCTTACGTGTCTTTAAATATCTTATTGCCGCAAAAGTTTTAACCGACTTTGAGGTAACTTCAGTTTACCGAGACTTACCTTTAAATGAATGTGCAGGCGGCGCAAGTTCTTCTAAGCATTTATTTAACTCTGCCATCGATTTCCGTATTGGGCCAGAAGTTCCACAGCCACAAGACTATGCGTTTATTGAAAATACGAAGTTTAAATTGTGTCAGTTCTGGGCTCAGCACGGCCAAAGTTTAAATTTAGGTATTGGTTTATATAGTTCAGGACAAATCCATATTGATACTCAAGGCTATCGTACTTGGGGACCTGACTTAACCCGCAATACATCAATGTGTAATTTCTAAAATATATATCCCCTTATGCGCTTCAGTTTAAGGGGATTTGCTCATTCTATAATCAACCAAAATTTCTTGAATCGAAGATTTTTGCACTCTAGTCATAAACGTTTAAAATACGCCTATCAATATACAGGTAAATTTGACTATGCAGCAGATGTGGACAGACATTGACGAATATATCGATTCACATTTAATTCCCGAAGATCCTCGACTCGACTTTGCATTAAAAAATACCGACGAACACGGCTTTTCAAATCATCTTGCAGTTGCTCCAAATCAAGGAATGTTCTTGCAAATGCTCATTCAGATGAATAAGTGCAAGCGTGTTTTAGAAATTGGGACCTTTGCTGCCTACAGTACAATCTGGTTAGGACGTGCACTGCCTGAAGATGGCTATTTGCTTACCATTGAAGGTCGTGATACTCATGCAGAAATGGCTCAAAAGAATATCGATCATGCCAACCTGCCTGTAAAAGTTGAGCTTAAATTAGGCCGTGCTGCCGATGTACTTTCCGCAATTGACCCTCAATCGATTGAGCCTTTTGATTTTATCTTTATCGATGCCGATAAACAGGGCTATCCGGAATATTTAGAACTCAGTCTCAAATTTTCAAAATCTGGCACTATTATTGTGCTAGATAATGTCATTCGTGCCGGTGATATTTTGAATCCTGAAAACAAAAAACCAAGTATTGAAGGCATTCGTGAAACCTTTAAAGCCCTAGAAAATCATCCGCAAATTTTGTCTTGCACAGCTTTACAAACGGTTGGCTCAAAAGGTCATGATGGTTTTGCAATTGCAATTGTGAAATAATGGTTAAAAAATCATCTTTTTCATTTTATTATTTATAATCAATAAATTACTTTTATTACCCCTGCTTTTCCATATAGTTATCCACAAGATTTGCGGATAACTATATGCAAATCTCATCATTTAGCCACAAGTAATGGTACAGTCGCGTTACGGAAAATCGTGGTTGCAATACTTCCCAAGAAAAACTGATGTATTTTGCTATGGCTAAATGCGCCGAGCACAATAATTTGAATACCATGTTCTTGTTGGTACTCTAGAATATTTTGCGCCACATCGCCGTATCTATAAACGGTCACTACATCTAGCCCCGCTTGTTTCAAGTAATGCTCTGGTTCATTCAATATTTCAGGATGGTCACCGACATAAACTAAATGGCACTGTAAAGTCCGTAATAAGTCGCTTTGCGCAATACGGCGCATCATCTTTTGACATGTCGGAGAGTATTCATAAGCAAAAATAAAACGTGTCGGTACTTTGAAGTTTTCACCAATGGTCAAAACCGTACAATTTGCACCACGGATAAAGTTTTCAACATTGCTACCAATCGGTTTATGTTTTTCGGCGGCTCTTTCACCTACGCGACCTAAAATCACGATATCATTTTCGTGTAAGAGATTAAAACTTTGCTCTAGAAAATCCCCTTTTTCCTGAATTTTTGAGCAAGTAATTCCGTGTTTTTCTTTAATTAAGTCAGAGATATGTCTGAGTAAATTATTGCTGTAATCTAAAGCGAGTTCACTTTGTTTTTGCTCTAATTCAGCTAACTCTTTAAGCAACATTGCATTGCTTTCAAAGCCGATTACGCCACTAATTTCACCAAGGTGATAACTTGCCGGGTAGTAATCTAGAATTTGTAATAATACAAGCTCTCGTCCAGTTGCTTTCGCAACCCAAGCCGCTGCATCTGCAATAGCATTAATACAAGGTGATGAGTCAATACACGCAATAACACGGTTCATTTTTGCCTCTCTTCTTCAGGTCTATTTGCCTTGGAGATTTTTCTATAACTTAGCTTTAACTTAACATAGATAAAAATCCGTATGTTAAGGTTTATGTATTAAAATCCACTTTTTTGTTTAAAGATCAAACATTTTATTACATTCTTGAGACTGCATTATTCTCTTAAACGGATAAATTTTGCTGGGTTTCCTCCCACAACATGGTATGGCTCCACATCTTTTGTCACCATACTATTCATGCCAACTACAGCATGTTTTCCAATTTTAATCCCGTCTTTAACCCCCACATGTGCACCTAACCAAACATCTTTTTCAATTTCGATACCCTGTGAGCGAACTGGCTGTTGGTAAAGTGGACGGTCGAGTTGCATGCCATGATCAAATGCATAGAGATGACAATAAGCAGCAATACGAACTTGATCATGCAGTTTTATGCCTGCTCGACCGCCATCTAAGATACAGTGGTGGTTAATTGCAACCTCATTACCAATCTCAAGCGGTCCATGCAAACTACAATCTGCCGCAATAAAACAATTATCACCAATCTTAATTTTCCGACCCGGCTCGGCAAAAATATGAGCTAACGGTGAAATAAAACAGTTCTCCCCGATCTCGACCGTTTCCATATCCATTAAATAAGCCTGATATTCTTTTTGCCATTCTTCCGCCCAAACACGGTGTTTGGGTTTCAATGTCCAATATAGCCATGGCATATAATTTAAACGGTGTTTATGTTGCTCGCGGTACTTGAGTAAAGAATCAGTCATCAGTCAATTCCTCCTCAACTTTTAATTCTTCGCGACCACGAGTCACATCTCGTATTTTTAGAGCGAGTGGTTCAATTTGGTGAACCTGTAGCCTCGCTTCAATATCGACACCTGTTGCAGTATAACTTTCCTGATATTCAATTTGCTGCTGTGTCAGCTCATACTGAAAGATAGCCCATTCATTAAAATGACAAGAAAAATGAATCGTTTTCTTGGCAATCAGTTCAATACGTTCAGCTAACAATAACGATTGTCCGGCACAACCACCATATGCCCGAACAAGCCCCCCAGTTCCCAGTTTTATACCGCCATACCAGCGGTTCACCATGACAATAATATTAGTCAGGTCATTTCCTTCAATAGTTGCCAGAATTGGACGTCCCGCTGTACCAGATGGTTCGCCATCATCATTAAAGCGAACGTTATGTCCAATTTTCCATGCCCAACATTGATGTGTGGTCGAGATATCTTTATTTAATTCTAAAAACTCTTTCACTTGTTGTTCATTTTCTACTGGCGCAGCAATCGCCTGAAATCTACTTTTTTTAATTTCTTCTTCAAAAGTAACGGGTGATGCAATCGTAAAAGGCATAAATAAAATAAAGCATAATAAAAATCAAATTATAACGTGAATTTAATAGAAGCAAACCTATAAAAAAGCCCCGAATTTCGGGGCTTTTTTTCTTATCTTTCTCTTAATGCTTCTTTGGCTTTATTAAATGGTTTCAGTAAGTAATCCAGTACAGTCTTCTCACCCGTACGAATATCTACAGTTGCCACCATACCCGGTGTAATACCGAATGCTTTACCTTCTTTATTGTAAAGCTTATCGGAGTCAGTTCGGATATAAACACGATAATAGAATTGATCCTGTTTCACTTCATCGCGAATGGTATCTGGAGAAATAACCGTAACCTTACCTTTTAAACCACCATAAATTGAGTAGTCATAGGCCGTGATCTTAACCAAAGCTTCTTGACCAGGACGAATGAACGCAATGTCACGAGGCAAAATACGGGCTTCAATTAATAACTGTTCATCAATTGGAACGATGGTCATTAACTTACCGTTTTGTGGAATCACACCGCCATGCGTTGTCACTGTGATTTCTTTTACCACACCGCGCACAGGGGCTTTAAATACGGCACGCTGTAAACTGTCATTACGGCCCATGACCACTTGTTGTTGAGTTTGCGTGTCAGTATTTGCTTTAGATAACTCTTCACGTGCTTTAACGTAGTATTGGTTACGTGCATCGTTCATCTTGTTTTGCAAATCATTTGCTTCACGGCGTAAGCGTAAAACCTCAACCTCACTAGC
This sequence comes from Acinetobacter sp. FDAARGOS_558, assembly GCF_003937785.1. Lineage (NCBI taxonomy): Bacteria > Pseudomonadati > Pseudomonadota > Gammaproteobacteria > Moraxellales > Moraxellaceae > Acinetobacter > Acinetobacter sp. FDAARGOS_558. The sequence continues at coordinate 3,764,974 of NZ_RKJH01000001.1, read as the reverse complement.
AGCACCTTTAGCAACCAAAGGCTCTGTCATGGCCAATTCTTGCTGAACCAGTTGTAAAGCCTGTCTTAATCCTGAAAGCGTTTGTTCAAGATCGGCTCTGCGTGATTCATACAAAGCAGTCTCTTCATGAACAAGCTTCGGATCTTGTGCAACTATTTCAGGGAAAACCAGTGGTGTACCGTTCACTTCCGCACGTAAACGTGCTGCTGTGGCCTGAGCTGCAATTAATAAAGATCTCGACTCGCCCACATTTGAAGCAAAACGGGTTGGGTCGAGCTGAGCAAGAATTTGCCCTTTTTGGACAATATCGCCTTCTTGTACATTTAGCTTAGTTAAAATACCGCCCTCTAAAGACTGGATGACCTGTTCTTTAGATGATGGGATAACCTTACCTGTACCGGTCGAAACTTCTTCAAGCTTAAAAAACCATGCCCAGATAAAGAAAATCACTAAACCAATGCCCACAATCCAGATGACTAAACTGGCACGTGGTAATGGTGGTTCACTATAAGATACATTCATTGAACGGGTAAGTTCTTGTTGTTGTTCGCTCATGAATTGCCCCCTTGGCTCACTTGTTTTTGTTGGGCTGTAGATTGATTAAGTACCTGATCTCGTGGTCCATCCATCACGATTTTGCCTTCATTGACAACAATAATACGGTCCACCAGTTCAAGAACAGCTCGGCGGTGGGTCGCCACAACCAACGTTCGGTGTGCTAACCATCCTTTGAGATGATCAATTAATTGTTTCTCTGCAACATCATCAATGGCTGCTGTCGGCTCATCAAGCAATAAAATATTCGGTTGACGAATCAATAAACGAGCCAATAATAACGCTTGTTTCTGACCACCAGAGAAACCAACGCCTCCTTCTAAAACCAAGTAATCCAAGCCTTCTTTTTTCTCTTGAACAAAAGATAAAGCACCTGTTACCACCAATGCACGAAGAATGTCTTCATCTGTTGCAAGCGGTGCACCTAAAGTCAGGTTTTCACGGATTGTTCCGTAGAATAAATGTGCATTCTGGTTGAGTAGCCCCATATCTCGGCGCACATCTGATGGGTCGATTAAAGAAAGATCGAGTCCATCTAAATGCACAGCTCCCTGAGTTGGAACCTGCATACCGGATAAAAGCTGAAGCAATGTCGACTTACCAGCACCATTACGACCCAAAATCGCAATTTTTTCTCCGGCACGAATTTTTAAATGGCGGATCGCAAGACTTGGTCTCGGATCTTCTTCTCCATATTGGAACAAGATATTTTTTAATTCATAGTCGCCATTTAAAACAGCTTTGTGTACCAGATGTGAACGGTCGGCCTGATCAATCGGACGTTGCATGAGCTCATCTAAACTTTGCTTAGCAACTTTTGCCTGTTGTAGACGACCTAATACGCCCGTAATCTGGGCAATTGGCCCTAACATACGCGAAGATAGAATTGAACATGCAACTAACGCACCTGTGGTCATTTCACCGTCCATTACCGCAAAACAGCCCACTAACACCACAATGGCATAAGTTAAACCCTGAACCATTTGGGTCCACGCCATTAAGGTACCCACAATTTTACGCTGTCTCATACCAATGTCGGCTGAGACTTCATTCATATGGTTCCATTGGTTTTGGAAACGTGATTCAGCACGTAAGAGCTTAATGTCTTCAATACCTTGTACCGCTTCTACCAAAATTGCGTTACGAATTGAAGATTCTCTCATGCCTTCTTGTGCCAGTTGAGCCAGCTTCTTCTGTACCAAAATACCTGGCAAGATCATAAGCGGCACAACAAGTAGCATTACCCAGAACAGTTTTCCACCAATAATGGCAAAAATTACTAAGAATAGGAAAAAGAACGGAAAATCGGCAATCGCACTAATTGTAGTTGAGGTGACCAGTTCACGAACGCCTTCGAGTTCACGAATCTGGGAAATAAAACTACCTGTAGATTTCGAGCGATCTTTATTTTTAATTCTTAAGGCATGGCCAAATACACGATCCGACACACGTAAGTCAGCACGTTTACCAATAATATCGGATAAATATACTCGTGAAACACGTAAGGTAAACTCAAAAAGAGCGGCAATCAGTACACCACCCGCCAAAACCCATAAAGTGGGAATTGACTGGGAAGGAACCACGCGATCATACACTTGCATCGAGAAAATAATGGTTGCTAGTGCCAGCACATTGGCAATCAGCGAGGCAAACATAATATCAACGTAGCGTTTCCAGTCTCTTAAAACGATTGACCAAAACCAGTTGGCTTCATAAGGTTTGATATATTCGTCAATACGTGCATCCGGAATAGACGTTTCAGGACGCAAAATATAGACATTTTTAAGTGTAGTTTTTAAGGCGTCTAAAGATAAACTTTGCGAAAGGCCCTGATCTCCACTGAACTGGATACTCACATTTCCTTGTGTATCGGCCTTATCGATTACACCGACTTGGCCATCATTAAACTCCACCATGACAGGTAAACGCCATGGGTTGAGTAAGTCTAAGGAAAATGGTGCCTTACGAAGATTCAGACCGACTTGACGTGTCATTAACTGCAAGACGTTATCTAAATTCTGATTTTGGTTCCAATCAAGTTGTAAACGAATTCTTTCTTCTGAAGGCTCTATTCGATAATGTTTAGCAATAGTTAAGACCGCCTGTAGCCAAGGCTGGTAATTTATTTTTGTCATCATGGTTGTACTTCGAACCCCTGAATTGAAATATTATTTAAGCCATAGGCTTGGCGGGAACGTCCTGTTGCTTCAATGTACTGAACAATGCTGCTATAAATGTCATAACGTGCTGATTCGAGTTCTGAGTTGGCACTATGAATAGCTTGTTCAGCATTTAATAAATCGACCAATGAACGCGTACCGAGCTTGTATTGCTCTTGATAGAGCTCACGTGTACGAACCGTTGTTGCTTGGCGACTTGCCAAAACCTGCATTTGACGCTGTTTATTTTCAATCTGTTCGCGACTTGTTCTAATTTGGTCCAGAACATCCATATACACCGAATTCACTTTGGCTTTTGCAGCTTCTTCGGCATAACTTGCCATTTTTACTTGTGAAGCGGTAGCACCACCTTGGTAAAACTGACTGGTTGCTTCAAGCATGACTGAACTATATAAACCGTCATCTTTGTCGTTATTCGGGTTTTTACCATTAATCGCCTGACTTACCGAACCTTTCACAGCCAAGGTCGGATATCGGGTTAAACGGGTTTGTTGTTTTTGAGCTTTTGCAACCTCAACACCTGCCTGCGCGGCAATCATTTTTGGAATAGTATTAAACTCAGGTTCACCATAAAGATCAGATTGCTTCACGAGATCATCGGAAATAATCCATCCGGTATGACTAACATCTGCACCTAATAAGGTTCTTAAATGCTGTTGGTATTGACGTAATAATGATTGCTGAGCAATCAAAGCAGACTGCGCTGCCTGTAAGTATGACTGCGCCTGAATTGGGTCGGCTTGACTCGCGACACCAGCGTTTGCACGCAGGTTAGCAATTTCCTGAATACGTCGAATACCGGCGATTTGCTGCTCAGCAATTTTATTAAGCTGTAGATAACGCTGAATATTCACAATGGTCTGTGCAACGTCCAAAGCTAGAGTATCAACACTAACCAAAACATTGGCTTGTTCGACCTGAACTTTCGCTTCTTCAACATCAACACCTGATTTGACTTTACCGAAGTCATAAAGCATTTGAGTAGCACTTAAGGTTAATAACTGCCGACCTCGTTCTCCACTGCTTAAATCACCAGTCGTAATCCCTCCTGAAAGCTGGGGATAGTAACCGGCTTTAGCAACGTCAACTCCTGAATTTTGACCTGCTAAAGTTGCAATAGATTGTGAAATATCGGGGCTACGCTGAATGGCAATTTTTACCGCATCTTGCAATGTCATCGTTCTAGATGGCAAGTTAGAAAAAGATGAAGCTCGATTATCATTAAGTTGAACAGTAGGAAATTCCTGCACAATAGAACGGTCTAGCTTAAAATTACTAAGCTTGTGCATTTTGGCAACTTTAAAGTCATCACTACTTTTAGGGACAAAAAGTTGTGACAAGTTCTCTTTCAGGGTGTGGTATTGCTCACTTGGCTTAGCAGCGTATATCACGACAGGTACATGTAGTGTACTTAAAAGCATAAGCCCTTTCAGGAAAGCCTACTTTCTACATATCCCTCTTACTCTTCTTTGGTTATATCCAATCATGCTTATCTTGTTGATCTTGTTTGTTATCGTTTAAAAGCTTCTACATTCTACATAGTTTTTCACCTAAAGCAGCATAATTGATGGAATAAATCACACATTATTTTTTCATTAAATGATTGATATATGTATTTGTTTTTATTTATAAAATACTAAAAATTAAAAAAAGAGGCCTTGACCTCTTTTTAACCAAACAGATTAATGTCTTTAATTAAACTGTGAAATCATCACCTAAATAGACTTTACGTACCTGTTCATTGTCTAAAATTTCTTGTGGTGTGCCTTCGGCAATTACCGAGCCTTCACTTACAATATAAGCACGTTCACAAATTGCTAAAGTTTCACGAACATTGTGATCGGTAATGAGGACACCAATACCTCGATCCTTTAAGGTCTGGATAATATCTTTAATATCGCCCACTGAAATTGGGTCAACACCAGCGAACGGCTCATCCAAAAGCATAAATTTCGGATCTGCGGCCAAAGCACGTGCAATTTCTGCACGACGACGTTCACCACCAGATACACTCATTCCCAATGAATCTTTAATATGACTAATTTTAAAGTCATTTAATAACTCAGTAAGGCGCTGCTGACGTTGCTGTTTATTCAAATCTTTACGCGTCTCTAAGATCGACATAATATTTTCAGCAATCGTCAATTTTCTAAAGATAGAAGCTTCTTGAGGTAAATAACCAATACCCTTACGCGCACGTTCATGCATCGCTAGGTCTGACATATCCAAGTCATCAAGATGAATCTCACCTTTATCCATGCGCACTAGTCCAACTACCATATAGAAACTGGTGGTTTTTCCAGCACCGTTAGGACCAAGCAAACCAACAATCTGTCCACTTTGCATACTAAAAGAGACGTCTTTGACAACCCAACGCTTACTATAGTTTTTTGCTAAGTGTTTAATACACAAAGTTTGCGGTTGTTGAAGAGCTTGCTGCATTAGTCACGCGCTCCTGGGAAACTTTTTGAACTTGAAGGTGGAATAATGATTTGTACACGGTTTGAAGAAGAACCTTGAGCTTCAACATCACCCTTATTCATACTATATTTCAGGGTGTTACCGCGAATACTTGAACCATCTTGGTATAAATATGCACCGCCAGACAAGGTAATAATGCCTGTATCTGCATTATAAACAATCGTTTGTCCTTCACCGCGTGCGATACCTTTATCAGCACTTATTTGTTGCTGAAACTTAGACGGTCTACCTTTAGCAGTGATCGTTTGAATTTCACGTTTAGAGTTTAGCGTAGCAACAATTGAGTCAGCCTGAAGCTTCATGGTGCCCTGCTCAATCACGACATTACCCGTATAAGTCGTCAAACCGGTTTTCTCATTATAAGTTGCACGGTCTGCCACTAACGAAATTTGTTGATTACGGTCAGACGGCAAAGCAAAAGTCGAAGCAGATGATAAAGCAACGAATGTAATTACCGCAGCTTGTTTTAGGAAAGCTGAAGAACGTTTTAAATTAAGACTTTGGTGCATACTTTCCTCGAATATTAAAAAATTCGTACTGACCATTATTCAAATTGGCTTTTAGTCCTTTGCTCACAAACTCGCCTTGTGGAGACTGAACTGTCACTTGATGATTAGTTTCAATGTCTCTAGTTTTTGGATAACCAGTTAATTCATCGGTTTGAAACTCAATGGTTCCTTGCGGTGCCAACTTAGTGGCTACCACGTCACCCGATAACACAACCTTTTGATTATCATCATATCCATAAGCTTGTTTAGCAAAGAATGTTGCATCAACTTTACCTAATTTATACATAGTGGCATTGAGTTGATCCAACTTTGACGTTTTTTGTTGCATATCCTGTTCAAGCTGACGAACTTCAGCACGAATATACAAATTGCCTTTGTCATCAGTTTGAGTCAAATGGACGCCCTGCGCCGAATAAGTCATATTCTTCGCCGAACCAATGTCCAGTTTTTTTGCCTTGCCACTATAGTAGTAGTAACCACCACTCACAGCAGCAACCACTACAGCAACAATATATAAAACTCTGGTATCCATGAGCAGGAATAGCCTACCTTTTTAAGTAATCTTGTTATTAATGCGGTACTGCAAGATATTTTTCAAGAAGTTCTTGGTAAATGCCTTTTGCGATCAGCAACATATCACAAACTTCACGCACAGCTCCACGGCCACCCATCGCCTGTGTTACCAAATCCGCACGACGGCGCACTTCTTCATGTCCGTTTGGAACAGTAACACTCATTCCGGCAATGGCAAATGCTGAAAGATCCGGCCAATCATCACCCATATATAAGCAGTCTGAAGGCAGAATATTAAACTGTGCACACGCTTCACGTAGTGCCGAGCCTTTATCTTCACGGCCTTGGAAAACCAGATCGACGCCTAAATCGGACATGCGTTTTTCAACGATATTACTTTTTCGTCCAGTAATAATGATGACTTTCATACCCGCTTGTTGCGCAAGTTTCATACCCAAACCATCACGAATGTCGAATGATTTAATTTCATCGCCCGTGTTGGTTAATGTCACAAAACCATCACTTAAAATACCATCAACATCCAGAACCAATGCCTGCAAATGACGTGCTTGTTCTAACAATGCATACGATGCCATTGATTAATTCACCCCTGCCTGAATAAGGTCATGCATACTAATTACACCAATCACTTTGTTCTGGTCATCGACTACTACAAACTGACTGATTTTTTTCTGGTTAAGTTGTTGTAAAGCTTCTACAGCTCGTGCTTCTTGAGAGATCGTTGACGGTTTCTTTGTCATCACTTCAGACACAGGTAAATTTACATCAAACCCTTGCTGTTTATCGATGAGACGACGTAAATCCCCATCTGTAAAAATACCAAGTAGATGGTCTTGTTCATCAACAATTGTTGTCAAGCCTAAACGCTTATTTGAGATCTCGTAAAGTACTTGATTCATTGGTGTATCAGGTGAAACTTTTGGTAACTCTTCGCCTGTATGCATTAAATGTTTTACATGTAACAGTAAACGCTTACCCAACGCACCTGCCGGATGCGAACGAGCAAAGTCATCAGCAGTAAAACCACGAGCTTCAAGTAAAGCAACTGCTAAAGCATCGCCTAAAACCAAAGTCGCTGTCGTACTTGAAGTAGGCGCTAAACCTAAAGGGCATGCTTCGTCAGACTCACCCAGAGTTAAAGCAATATCTGCATTTTGCGGCATTGGGCCTTTATCATCACGACTAATCGTAATAAGAGGTACACCAAGATGCTTAATGAGTGGCATCAACATCATGATTTCATCGCTTTTTCCCGAGTTGGAAATTGCAATAAGTACATCGCCACGAACCAGCATTCCTAAATCGCCATGCCCTGCTTCGCCAGGATGCATAAAGAAAGACGGCGTGCCTGTCGAAGCAAATGTCGCTGCCATTTTTCGGCCAATATGTCCAGATTTACCCATACCCGTGATCACAACACGACCTTTGCATTGTAATAATATTTCACAAGCACGATTAAAACGGTCATCAATTTGTGTTGCTAATACATCTATGGCTTGTTGCTCAATGCGCAATGTCGCTAATGCACTGCTTTGGAAATCTGTAGGATTAGGCATACGAGTTTGACTCAAAATAATTGATCTGATCTCTGGTTGAGATCGGTGATTTTAATCAAAAGATTTGGGGGCATTCTAGCATAACTCAATCAGTTACACGTTTTTAAATGTATAAGATTTCACAAGCTTATAAAATTCATGCATAAAACTTTGTTAAAAATGATGCATCAGTTATGATGTAACACTATTTTTGTTGAGTGTTTGAAAACCCTTATGCAACCGTTTGTTTTATATAACTCTGAGCAACGAAAAAAAGTTGAATTTGTACCTCGCAAAGAAGGTCACATCGATATGTACGTCTGCGGTATGACCGTTTACGACTACTGTCATATCGGGCATGCTCGAGTTATGGTTGCATTTGACTACATTATCCGTTTTTTGCGTAGTCAAGGCTGGAAAGTCCGCTACATTCGCAACATTACCGATATTGATGACAAAATCATCAAACGTGCGAATGAGAATGGTGAAACAATCCAACAGCTCACCACGCGTTTCATCGATGCCATGAATGAAGATGCAGCGAACTTAGGCTGTTTAGCACCAGATGAAGCACCTAAAGCGACTGAATATATCGACCAGATGCAAAATATGATTGGCAATCTGGTGAATAAAGGCGCTGCTTACCCTGCTTCAAACGGTGATGTTTATTTTGAAGTCACCAAATTTGAAAAATATGGTCGTCTCTCTGGCCGTAAGCTTGATGACATGCAAGCTGGTGCAAGTGAGCGTGTTGATGTAGAAGTTGAAAAGAAACATCCTTTTGACTTTGTGCTTTGGAAACATGCAAAAGAAAATGAACCATCTTGGGCGTCCCCTTGGGGTAATGGCCGTCCGGGTTGGCACATTGAATGTTCTGCAATGTCGACTTGCTGCCTAGGCAATCACTTTGACATTCATGGTGGCGGTTCAGATTTAATGTTCCCGCACCATGAAAATGAAATTGCGCAAAGTGAAGCTTCGACTGGTGAGAAATATGTAAACTACTGGATGCATGTTGGTTTTATTAACGTTGATGGTGAAAAAATGTCTAAGTCTTTAGGCAACTTCTTTACGATTCGTGACGTAATGGAGAAATTCCACCCTGAAGTGATCCGCTACTTTATTGTGTCTTCACACTATCGTAGCCCTGTGAACTTCTCTGATGTAGCACTTAAAGAGGCAAAAACTTCTTTAACTCGTTTCTATCATTCATTTAAAGCTTATCAACAAGTGTACGGTCAAACGACAACTGAAACGCTTGATCAAAGCTTTATTGAACGCTTTAACAATGCAATGTGTGACGATTTCAATACTGCCGAAGCAATGGCTGTATTGTTTGAACTGAACAAAGAGTTAAACCGTGCTGTAAAAGAAGAGCAAGCTGACCAAGCGACTGTGCTTTATTCGACATTACGTCACCTCACCAACATTTTAGGTTTGGTACAACACAATGTAGACGATTTCTTAAAATCAGATATTGGACAAGATGCACTTGCTTTGTCTGATGCTGAAATTGAAGATTTCATTCAACAACGTGTTGATGCGAAAAAAGCAAAAGACTTTGCTAAAGCAGATAGTATTCGTCAGTCTTTACTTGAACAAGGCGTAGTTCTTGAAGATACACGTCAAGGTACAGTTTGGCGTCGTGCTGATTAAACGTTCAATTAGATCACAAGAGTGTTGACACTTTAATGAAACACTCTATAATGTGCTCACATTGCGGGAATAGCTCAGTTGGTAGAGCATAACCTTGCCAAGGTTGGGGTCGCGAGTTCGAGTCTCGTTTCCCGCTCCAAAATTCAAAAACCACTTAATTCGAAAGAATTAGGTGGTTTTTTTATTGGCTGTTGATTAGCTTTGACTACTCAAAATAGTCAAAATTCGCATTAAAAAATGCTTTATATTTCCGTGCCCCTTTTGAACAGTACTATCAAGAAGAAGGCAGAAAAATGAATAGTGCCCGCTTAATTGTTCAAATACTTAAATGCCTAAAGAAAAAAGAATAATGAAAATATAATTAATATTTTATGATTAAACCCATCATTAAGTTTTTATTGATATTGAAATTAAAAATGGCTTAAAATTAAAAATTAGGTTAAAAGTATATTATCGCAAAGTCTCCCCCATTGAGGAGACTTTCTAAGTATTAAATGACTTAAGGATGAATTTTTTTCAATCCATCTTCTACAGCAAATTTAGCGTCCTCCCACTGTAAGCGTGAACTGCCTTTAACTTGTTCCCATTTAGTTTTCAATTTAGATTCAACCTCGGAAAAATTAATTTCTGCATTATTATCTACACGATTTTCATAACCTAAACGATAAGCCGCCCGATAATCACGATCATATTCTAGATTCTTGTTTTCAGTATAATATGGCATTTTTTTATAGTTTTCTCGCCAATAATTATCTTCTTCTTGCCAGTCATTACTATCATCTTTTTGATTATTTGTTTGAGCTATATCATTACCTGCTATTGCCCCTACCACACCACCAATAATCCCCCCAACAACAGCACCTGGAGGGCCACCAACAACACCAAATGCAGCACCTACCGCCGCTCCTCCCAAGGTTCCTGCACCTGTAGCAACCAAATTCTCTCCCCCTTCATTCATATTGGGTACATGATTGTTATTAGTCGGTGGAGAGTTTAAATCTGGACGAGCATTATCAATTGGGGATGAAATGTCTTGTAATGGCTTGCTATTTGATACATTACCATTAGAAGGTGGCTCTTTTTGAGTCGTATGATTACCAACTGAATTTGATTGTTTTGTATTTACCATTTTCTTACTCCCTATATTTTAAAATCTAGTGTCTTTCAAAAGAGCTAGAATATTAAAAGAACTTTTGAAGTATGCTTGACAATTATTATTATAATTCACCTTTAGGTTAGTTATGTTTCATAAATACCCCTATTAAGTAAGGAGATGTTATTCATTAAAGAAATTATTTCTCATCAATAAAAATTCTTATTCAAATAATCTTCACAATTATATCATCCTTTATCCAATAATCATTATATTTCGCTAGATTAAACATTACCTACAACATTCTAGTTTTACACTACCCTGCAGGAAATTATGATTTTATGTATATGCAATTTAAAAAGCCTAGTTAATTAATGCTAGGCTTTTTAAATGTATTTTTTAAAAGATAATAATTATATATTATTTCATATTTTTAAATATATCTTCAGCTGCTTTTAGGTGTTTCGCAACAGCATCACGTGTTTGTACGAGCATATTTTTTAATTCAGAACTTTTCGTGTTTGGTATTAACTGCTTATCAATTATCGTTAAAACTTTACGGTGAACTTTAACTTGACTCATCATATAATTTTTATCAGTATCTGATGTTATTTGATTAAGCTTACTAACAATTTTATCACTATCATTTTGCAATGATTTACTAAGATTACTGGTTTGTGAAATCAACTGTAACCGACTTGCCAATGCTTGTGCATTTTTTTCATTGGCTGAATGTTCTTTAATCATCATTTCAGCATATTTCTTAGCTTCATCCATTTTTAATTTTGGTAATGCAGTTTTTGCCTGCTTAATTTCACCATTATTAGCTGTACTTAATATCTTGAAAATTTGACTATCAGTCAAATTTTCATGGTTTTCATTTAATATTTTAGAGTGATTCTTCCCATCATTTATAGTTTGTTGATTTGCTGCCATAATCTCAAATGCACTGAAGCTTAAAACACCACTAATTGCGATACAGCTAATAATTTTCTTCGTTAAAATAGCTTTCATACCAATATCCTTTAACTTAATTCATGAGTATTTCTACCTATGGGTAGCTTTTTCACATTTCCAACCTATATCCCTACTTGTAAATTCAAGGTTGGGATTATTTATTCATTATTTCAATCAACCATATTTATACCGCTCGTTGAATATTCTTCGCAAAGGGTAAATAGCTTATTTAAAGTAGATGATATAAATTTAATAATGAATCATGCCTCTGTATCCAATCTTATTAATGTAAATATAAAATATATATAATTTTAAAAAACATTAACTTAAAAAAATTTTTATTTTTTATTTTTACGAAAATAACAATAAAGCTCGTTATATTAACTTATAGATACTAAAGCTAAAATTAAATATATTTAAAGAAAATTTAAACCAATTTAACTTATTCACCCATCTATAAAAAAGCGTTCTCCTGAAGACTTTAATTCACACACTGCACACAAACAGTGACATGCACTTTTGTAGATATCGTATGAGCTGTGCAACCTGAAAGTAGAATACACAGCGAAATCAGAACCTTCATAGTGAAACGCGGTTAGCGATCCAACCATAAAAGAATTGCTCTTGGGTAGGATTTCGTTCACAGATTTCAATGTAACGTTGGCCTTGCATGATATTAAGAACTCGAACTAATACCTTCCCTCCTTCTTTACCGCACTTAGCCAGTGTTAGTGAAGAGGTAAGTAAGAAATAAAGTTCTATCTTCCAACCTAAGCTAGCCATTTCCCCCTAACACTCACATATTTTTAGCTAATTCTTTTGCCAAACATTGTTCATGCCAAGTGGTTTGAAAATTTTCAACAGCTTTTGATTTGATAAGAGGGTCTTCAAATAGCTTTGAAGAATATGCAGATTTGATAAGTTCTTGATAAAGTTGTTTAGCTTGTTGCTCTTCAAGATGATTGGCGATGTCATGTAACTCTTTAGCTGGCACTTCATGTTGTCTAGCATCCATCACGCCACTCGCTGCTTTTTTCACAGTTTCACAGTAATGAAGCTCCATCGCTTCAGATGCTGCATAACATTGAATTGAAATTGCGCTTATAAAGAGGAATATAAATCTCATAATCTCACCTTAATTTGACGCGCAAGGTTAGCAATTAATCTCCCAAAATTTAAGTTAAAAAAGGTTAATTTTTCTATTCTCTTATTTTATTTCACCTTTTGCACTTGAGTATCAGAGGCTTTTAGCACTTTTCCATCTGCTGTGACTGGTGCCATAAATGGAATTTGCTGACCTGTATTTTTATCAATTAACAGAGAATGGCGCTCACCACTTTCGAATAAGTTGTGTTCTCCCCATTGACGTAGAGCAACAATCACAGGAAATAAACTCTCCCCTTTAGGGGTTAGCACATATTCCTGATAAGCCGTACCATCTGAGGCATCTTGCATTTCAAAAACACCAACATCCACCAACTTTTTCAGCCGGTCAGAAAGAATATTTCGTGCAACGCCTAAGCTCCGCTGGAAATCTCCAAAACGGCGCATTCCATCAAAAGCATCACGCACAATAAGCAGTGACCAGCGATCTCCTATGAGATTGACACAGCGTGCAACAGGACAAGGCTCATCTTTTAATAATGTAGAGTTAGCCATTGAGTTTCCTTACCAATAATCAGTAACAAGATATCTAGTTGCATTTTAAAACCAGTCAATCTAATATTCAACCAGTTGCATTTTAAAACTAGATTGAATGGATTTAGGATAATGAAAGCTTCTCTTGTATCTTCAACGTCTCCAGTAGATAACAATAAAACGCATTCGAACCTACCTCGTAGCATAGTTTTACTATTTGCTATAGCAAGTGGTGCAAGCGTAGCAAATGTCTATTATGCACAGCCTTTGCTCGACATCTTGGCGAGTGACTTTAATGTTAGCCATGCCGCCATTGGTGGTGTGGTTACAGCCACTCAAATAGGTTGTGCACTTGCCCTCGTGTTTTTAGTGCCGTTAGGTGATCTTATAAATCGGCGTCGGTTAATGACACTGCAACTACTGGCTTTAATATCTGCATTGCTAATGGTTGCCTTTGCCCACTCTACAATTGTTCTTTTGACAGGAATGCTTGCGGTAGGTCTACTCGGCACAGCCATGACACAAGGACTTATTGCCTATGCTGCAAGTGCTGCGGCCCCATATGAGCAAGGGCATGTGGTTGGTACTGCACAGAGTGGTGTATTCATTGGGTTACTGCTTGCCCGTGTATTTTCAGGAGGAATAAGTGATATAGCGGGTTGGCGCGGCGTGTACTTTTGCGCAGCCATCATCATGCTCATGATTGCATTGACGCTTTGGAGGCGACTCCCTCATTTAAATGTTCAGCCTGTTACCATGCGCTACCCGCAACTTCTAGCTTCTATGTTAAAGCTACTGCGCCAAGAAAAAGTCCTACAGGTACGCGGCGTATTAGCTTTACTCATGTTCGCGGCATTTAATATTTTCTGGAGCGCATTGGTACTACCGTTAAGTGCACCACCCTATAACTTTTCACATACTGTAATTGGGTCTTTTGGACTGTTCGGTGTAATCGGTGCTCTAGCCGCCACTCGTGCTGGCCAATGGGCCGACCGCGGATATGCTCAGCGCACAAGCTTGGCAGCACTGTTAATATTGCTGCTCGCATGGTGGCCGCTTTCACTCATGGCCTACTCACTTTGGGCGCTGGTGATTGGCATAGTATTGCTCGACTTAGGTGGACAAGCCCTGCATGTGACCAACCAGAGTATGATTTTTCGTACTCGCCCAGAAGCGCATAGTCGGCTTGTGGGTCTATACATGCTCTTTTATGCAATAGGTAGTGGACTGGGTGCAATCAGCACAACAGCGACTTATGCTTATGCAGGATGGCTCGGTGTATGTAGTCTAGGCGCATGTGTGAGTTTATTGGCATTATTATTTTGGTGGAGAACGATGAAGCTATAACCCAAGTATTTTAAAAGTTCGCTCATCTAATTCTCTCAATTCATCCAAAGTATAGAGCCGCCCCTTTGGATCAAAAAATTTATCAAAATCAAATTGCCCTTCTTTATATAACTTATAACGTTTAGGGCCTAACCATTCTTTTTGGAAAAAATTATCGGTCAGGTTAAAAAATTCTTTGAAGGAAATATTTGCATCTATTTGACCCATTAACTGAGTCCGCTCATCTTTAGGAATATCTCGTACTTTCCTCTCATCCATAACGAAAGATCGGTTTCCAATAAGCCTTCCATCCTTACTTACGGGGACCAGAATACTTCGGCAATTCGGATGCAAAGGTGGCACTCTTTTCGCCGGGTCATTCAGTTTCCAAATAGAACCATCAACGGCTGCACAGATTTTAGAAGTCCTGCCATCTAAAACACTCACGAACCTTACATATTCAAAATTAAAATTTTTGAAGTTATATAAATAGATCTGATTTGATATATGGCTACGTAGCGTTCTAATAATTCTTTCAATATCGATTTTGGTACTGTTGAGCAATCCATCTTCGTACTTAAGGCGTTTTGTACCCGTAATACGTTTGATGATTTGCTGAGGCGTCATCCCGGTATTCATACCATCCCGAATAGCATATTCAATGCGTTGAAGGGCATTTTCACCAATTTGAGCTAAGGATTCATCAACCAAGGCACCGCCAGCCAAAGGCACTCGTTTTATTGACTGATAAAGCTGCTCTCCCTCTAAATTTTTAATAACCTTACCAAATATTTTGGCCATATAGTTTGACTCATATATAGCCAAAGCAGTTGCCGAATGAGTAAACATTTCCGGTAAAACTGTGCTAATTGAATTAAACCAGTTCGAAATAACAAGTTGAATGTTTTTTAGATGCTGAGTTGTATACTCACCACCAGCAAGAGCAAACCTCTCAGTTTCATTCAGCTCTTTCATTAAATCGCCTAACCGATCAAGCATATCCATCGTTTCACTATTAAAAAACTTATAAAGTTCATTTACCGATCGCGATGATGCTCGGTAGAGATAAGCTTGATGCTGGGTAAAAACATCAAAAAGTGATTTTTCAGTAATATTCTTCATGTAAGTTACCTCTACAAAGGTGCACTTTATTTTCCTTTTTATATCGCTGTTCTATAAAATTTATTAATAGTTTTGAGTAGTTAAAAAGTTTATAAAGCTAATTAAAATAGTACTTTTGTTTTACGAACTTTTTTTGCACACTAATATTTCTAATAAAATTAGTGAGCCACAAAATAAACTCATCTCTATACTCAAAACGAGGAAGTAGACTTAAGTCAACTTTTATCTCTCTTTCAGAAAGAGGCTTAGTTAAACATTCTTCAAAATCAATTTTGGTATATTTTAACTGTAAATCATTTTGTTCGGCTTCTTTTCTAATTTCTGCCATCACTCTATTGAGATTGGTTACAGGATTATCCGTAATCTGGTACTTTTCATACATATTTTCGTATACATTTTCGGCAATATCTAAATATTTAATGAGTTCAGCATTCTCATTCATCTCTTCATCATCCTATTTTTTTGGAAATTATGTACCAGTAAATGTTTCTATACGTAATTTAAGATTATTTTTATGTGAAAAATATTTTAATAAAAATAACAATATAATCTCCAACTTATTATTTTTTATATCATTATTAATTCTTTATAAAACATTTCCATATTTACTGACATTTTTGATAAGTTTTATATGCTGATCATTTAAACTGGTTAAATAAAAAACCGCCCCAGAAGGCGGTAGCTGAATATTATCAGCCAGATATAGAAGTAAGGTGGACAAATACTTCTATATTTAAGAGGATATTTTATTATTTTTAATGAAATCCTCAGATTTAAAGTAGTTAATAATCATCTCGGCATTTTCTTCTTTGCTTGGTTCAGCAGCCACAGGAATTTCGGCTTGATCAATTTTAAAGCCTTTTGGAATATAGTTTGAAATTGGAGGAAGCTTCTCTTTCCCTCCAATTGTCATTCGCTCAATAAAGCCTGCAAGCCACAAAATGAATTCATCTTCATTTTTAAACTTGGGCATAAGACTTAAATCAATATGTACTGATTTTTCTTTATTAAATTGATTTAAGCATTCTTCAAAATTTATAAAATTGTACTTAAGTTTGAACTCAGTACCTTTAATTGCTTTGCGAATCAAGCTAATTAAACAGTTTAAATTTTGAATCGTATCTTCAGTAAATAAATTATCTTTTTTAATTTCCTTATATACTTTATCTGCTATAGCTAAATACTTTGGCATTTCTTCCTCCTCAATATTCTTATAAACAATTGAAAATAAAAAAAATTCATCTTCTGATTATGATGAATTAATTGTAATTGAGTGAAAACAAATTAGATTTCAATGTAAAGATTACCGATATTATGTAAAATCGCACCATAACGGACCCCAAAAAAATTAAGATTGTGTTAACTGATCCGCATTTTTATTTAATAATTTTAACTAATTAGAAATGTTTTCTTTCAATTGTAAATGATTATTTTTCACACAACATGAGTAATAAATTATCATTAAAAAACAATGTAGAAATAATTTTTATAAGTACCTTTCATGCTTCTAGATTCACCATACTTTAGTCTTTTTTCAGTCATAAATTTGAAGAAAAACTTAATTAAAGATGAGGTTATAACACCTACCCATCTGTTATATTTTTTTGAAAAAATTCTGTATCTATGATTACACCTTGCCTTTCTTCATGATAGTAACTATCTAGACACGAGGTAGCTAACATGAGTTTTTTAAGAAAGAAAAATAAAGCTAGTTTTGTACTATTTATTATTACCCTCTATTCAATGCTAGGGTTCGGCTTAGGTTTTATTATTTGGGAGTATCTCCTACAAATTCCATAACTTGAGCTAATAATTGATTTTTAAAGTAGCCGTTTTGATGGTTCTTTGAAAGATAATGTTTGCTTTACCTTTATACGGCTAAACCATGGTGGTTAAAAAAATACCTTCCAAATATAAGGTGTTAATATTTGGAAGGCACTTTGTAATCAGCTAAAGCTAGTGTCTCGTAATTTCTGCATTAATTTCTAAGCTTATTTCTTTACTACGATGGTAAGCTGCTTTTAAAGCCAGCCGAATATCATCAGAGAGGTTGCCTAATTCAAACATTCGTAATGCAGACTCTGTAATACCATTCGCTAATGTGACCTTGCCACATAACTCACTAGGCTGAACATTACTTTTACGAACCATTTCTACAGCGCCTGATGCAGCTTGAAGTATTAGATCTAAAGCAAATTGCTTATCTAGCCCCATAGACACCCCTGTTTTCACCATACTGTCGAGAATATAGAAGAAGTAAGCTGGTCCTGAACCCGATAAAGCAATAATCGCATCACTTTGGGATTCTGAATTTGCCCAATAGGTTCGCCCTGTTGCTGAGTAAATTGTTTCTATCACTTCTTTATCTAAAGGCTCTAAATAGTCTGAACCAATTAACACATGAGTACCTGTATAGGTTAATACAGGGGGATTAGAAATGACTCTGATAATTTTTTTTGAACCCGTAATACTCATTAATTGTTGAATATTAACTCCGGCCATCATCGACACAATGGTTTTATCAGCTAACCATTTTTTTAAGGGCGCCAGTATAGCCTTTAAGTCTTTTGGGTCTAGTAATAGAACAACTATATCTGCCTTTTTCACCTCATGTTGCTTTTGCTTTAGAATGATTTGATTCTCAAATTTGACTTCCTCTATTAGATTAATTTTTTCTCTTTGAAAGCCTTTTAAAACTAAACCTCCAATTAAAGCTAAAGACAAATTACTGCTACCAATGAAGCAAATATTAGGCTGTACTATATTCAACATTTAGAATTATTTCCTTCCTTTAGATATACTACAAAAAGAAATATTATTTATGACGTAAGTCATGCACCGTTAAGACAAGAAAAATTTAATAAATTTTCATGAATGTTAAGTTTAATTTTACAACGATTTTAAATTCTGAGCTAAGATTACTCTTTACTTATGACTTTATGAATAACAAATTAATCTAAATTGTTAAAAATAT
The DNA here is from genome assembly GCF_003937785.1 of Acinetobacter sp. FDAARGOS_558. Taxonomy (NCBI): domain Bacteria; kingdom Pseudomonadati; phylum Pseudomonadota; class Gammaproteobacteria; order Moraxellales; family Moraxellaceae; genus Acinetobacter; species Acinetobacter sp. FDAARGOS_558. The sequence continues at coordinate 3,746,414 of NZ_RKJH01000001.1, read as the reverse complement.
GTAATTAAAAATAATTTTTAGCTTATCTCATTAAAGAAATAGACTTACCAGACTTAAAGTATTTAATTAAAATTTACTTAATAACAACTTTGCTCTTTTTTAAAGAAACTTTCAGCTATTCTGGAGGCTTCTTGAAAATTGATTTCATTACACACCCAAAATGATAAAAGCTTTCCATCCAAATGGAAATATTGCTTGTGATACTCCGTTACATCATCTGAATGAGGATTTCCTATAGAGAAATAATTTTCATTATTCTTTCTTACTTTACCGTTTAAAATACCGCCAATACAAATATCCATTTTTATACCAGTTATAAAGTCAACTTATACAACACAATTCTAATTTCTATATTATATAAAACAAATAATCAACTTATTTAATTATCCATATAAAAAACCCACAAAGGAAGAAGTGGGTTTTTTAACTATATTGATGATTAGAGCCGTTTAATTGAGCAAATCACTACAGATCAAATCGTCTAAAATCATCAAATTACTTTAGTTTAAGCATTCGTCACAATTGTGATATTCGAAGCTTGTGGGCCTTTTTTACCCTGTGTTACAGTAAACTGAACACGCTGACCTTCTAAAAGAACTTTAAAGCCTTGTGTTTGAATCTCAGAAAAATGTGCAAAAACATCTTTACCTTCATCAGTTTGAATAAAACCGAAACCTTTAGTTTCATTAAACCATTTTACTGTACCAGTAGTATTAGACATAAATTAATCCTAACTTTTAAAAACATTATCATTTATTATTGGGCAAACCAATAGAACTAAAAAATACACATTCTACTTAAATATCTAAAAATATACGGAGGATTATAAATAAAACTGCGAAAAGAGAGACTTTGGGTAACATGAATATTTTTGTAGTTAGTGTCGACTATACACGCTTCTTAACGAATTGCAATCGATATCTTGATTAATTCATTTCTTATTGAATACGAAGGTATCAAATTTTAACTTTCTAACTGATTTTCAATGATATTTAAATATAGTTTTCTAACACTGTATCTATATATTAATTAAACATATTTAATGCTTTTTAAAGCATTGGATTTTTAATTTTCAAATAATTTAAAAATAAGATTGTGTAGGAACTTTCAAATATTATCCTATTAATTTACTTTTTTATAAATTATACATACTTGTCTGTATACATAATTCCTATTCTGCTTTAAAGTAGACATGCAATTAACATATTGATGATAAACAGGAAGTATCAACGTGAGCGGTCTTTTAGTTTTTATAACCATTGCTTTTCTTACTTTATCAAGCCCAGGCCCAGGCGTTTTATTTACAGTAACAAATTCAATAAATTATGGTGTGAGGACAGCTTTATTTGGTATTAGTGGTTTAATTATTGGTATGTTTATTATCGCCGTGATTTCTGCAAGCGGTGTCGGACTTATTATTACTAGCAACCCTACTATCTTCACTGCTTTAAAATTTATTGGGGCCTTTTACTTAATGTACTTAGGTTATAAAAATTTTATTAAAAAATCCCCAACTCAAGACTTATTAGAAACTGAACATAATGAAAAAGGGATAAAAAAATCAAAGCTTTTCTATCAAGGGTTGTTTGCCTCACTACTTAATCCCAAAACAATTGTCTTTTTTATTGCCCTTTTCCCACAGTTTATTGATATTAAAAAAGAAATATTAAATCAGTTTTTGGTTTTATCTTTAACATTCTGCTTGATCGGATTTTTAATTCATTTAGTTTATGCCAACTTTTCCTCAATATTCAAAGAGAAGATGCTTGCCGGAAATAATTTTTCTAAGCTCAATAAAGTCAGTGGTTGTATATTTTTTCTTTTAGCAATTTTACTTATTACTCAATAAAACTATTTTATGAAAGTGAGCCAACTTGTAAGGCTATAACTCAATAGCTTTAGCAAGTTGGCTTTTTTATAAGCTGATACGATTAGCAAGCCATCCATAAAAGAATTGCTCATGCTTCGGATTTGTTTCCGTAATTTCAATATAGCGCTGGCCTTGCATAATATTAAGAAGCCGTACCAGCACTTTTTCACCTTCCTTACCACGGTTTTTAATATATTTTATTAAAGCCTGCAAAGTGGCTGGCCCATATTCACCATCTACCTTAAGGTCTACCCAGCCTTCTTTGCCCTGCCTATTCAATAAATTTAATGCACGTTGTAAAAGTGGTTTTGTGAAACTAATACCACAATTCACACCCGTGTCGAATAACTCTTCAGCAACAAGTACGCTGATCAAATTAACTTGATCAAATCGCGGCTCAAGCCAATATTGATTCCTATAAATTTCTCTGGCTGTCTCTAAGGTTAAATTCTCCATTGTACCTTGATAACCATAACTACGAGCAACGGCTTGTGTAATTCCAAATTTAGTCGCATGCCCATGATCAAGTGGATCATTTACATAGCCACCTTCGCGTTTTATTAGTGCATCTAAATATTGCTCAATATTCATAAGAGTTGTCCTCATCTTTATTAGGGCCAAACAGCTATTAGCTTTGGATATCATCTTTCGCTTTTTTTAGATCTTTCATGACTTCAACAATGGTTTTTCCTTCTTGTTTATTAATGAAATTAAATATCCACCTCACAATTGCCCAACCAGGTAAGCCACAAATAAAGAAGAATCCACCTAAAGTGATCATTCCCCATATATCTGTCACCCACTCATGTAAATTCCATTTCATGATAATGAATGAGCCACCAGTCAAGCTTGAAACAACCGTACAAATCAAACCAACGATCCATTCTTGAGGTGAACGTGGAAAGCGCATAATTAAAACTACTGCAACAACTAAGCTCACTGCTAAAACCACCATCATGACAGTGCCATAGAGATTAAAAGCGGCAGCTAGCCCATTTGAAGTTAAAAAATTTTCCATAATTTAATCCTGCCTAAAGCGTAATTTTTTGAAAAATAATCATGGCTACTGCTTTGTTATTTTTCATATTTTTATATCTAACTCTGCTATGTACACAGATTTAATCTAGTCGATCTTGTTCTTTTTAAACCGCTATGAATGACATAAGCCTCAGTAAAACTACACCGCTAGATAACCTCTCTTTTTTGACCAAAAAGTTGAGATAACAGGTTGCCGTATATCGGAAACTTTTGTGACGCATTAAATTCTTTGTTAGATTCTTCATGTTCTTGATACCCTTTATCGACGAACATTAAGCCTGATCCACGGAATCGGGCTTTTTTTATTCCATTTCTTGTTTTTAATAGTCGGTACAAACCACTCATCGACTATCGCCATTTTTATATTCTGTCGTCCAGTGAGGCAGAATAATCGTTACTTTCTTAATAAGGTATTGATAAAATTAAGAAATCAATTTCAAATAAAATATTATTTTCGTTCTATCAATATGTCCTCATAACTGATATTATAACTATAGTTATTATTAGTCAATAACTATAGTTGTTTTACTAAATATAACTTAAGTTATATATTTGTTATAAGTTAGCTGGTGCGATCATTATGGCTCTTAAAGACCGTTTAAAAGATTCAAGGATTAAAGCTAAAAAAACACAGGCAGAGGTTGCTGAAGCAGTAAAGATGTCTCAGCCTGCTTATCAAGCTTTAGAATCGGGGAAGAATTTAAAATCTGCTTTTCTTCCACTCATTGCACAGTTTTTAGGTGTAGATGCTTATTGGCTTACTACAGGAAACTCAGAAGACTCTTTTAGAGAAAGTGATGTATTTAGTCCTACTGTTGTGAGTAACGATGCAGCAGACCAATATGTCTGGATCGAAGTAGTGGAAGCGAGTTTTTCTTGCGGTACAGGCGAATCAATTGAATTTCATTTTGATGCAATTAACGGAAAAATTCCTTTCCCCGCTTCATTCTTTAAAGAAAAACGTGTTGCTCAGGAATGCATGCGTATTATCAAAGCTAAGGGCGATAGTATGACCGATTACATCAAAGATGGTGATCTGGTCGGTATTGATATTTCTCAAACAGAAGTAATTGATGGTGAAATCTATGCCGTTTATTTTGCTGGTGAAGGCATGATTAAACAAATTTTTAAAGAGGCAGATGGTTCTTTAATTTTGCATAGTTTAAATGAAAAATTTAGGGACCGACGTGTCACCGAAGAGAACGGTAAAAACTTTAAGGTCATGGGGCGTCAGTTCTGGAGAGCAGGCTAATTTAGTTATTAAATATAACTAAAATAATAATAAGAGCTTTTTAATCACTTTCGTCTTTTTATAACTTTAATTATTTAGCTTTCTTCTCGATATAAAAAAACCTATCTCCTTTAAAAGAGATAGGTTTTTTTGCTTTATTACCATGATTTTATCAACAATATGTATTTAAACGATAAAGTTGATTAAACCCAGCATAAAAGCTTTTTCCGTCTTGGTTTAACTCAATTTCTTCACCAGTTTGAAGCTGAATTTTCTTTCCAACCTCAACCCAACGATAACCATCAAGCGAGTTTTGCTTACGGACGTGAGGAACAATCCTCACATTAATTTCATTGCCATTTACGGCTGTGGCGATTTGCCACTCATTTACTATATTCACAATCATTCACTCATCACTGAGCTCATGTGATTTAACGGTATTTAATTAGAACGCTAGATTTAAGGTATGGACAATTCGTCTAGAATTTAATATTTAGCTTTATATAGGGTTATTTATAAGCTAATTGCTTTCCATGATTTCGTATCATGAAAAGTAGTACATCACAGAGCATAATATTTTGGATGCGGGGGTCGGATTTGAACCAACGACCTTCGGGTTATGAGCCCGACGAGCTACCAGACTGCTCCACCCCGCAATTGGAAGTAAGCTTTATACGCTTATATATTTTATAAAGCAAACTTTATTTTTTAATCGGTTGTAATTATTAAGAATTATCTTTTTATTAATTTTTCTTTTTATCCGCTCAAATTAAATAAGCCCCCTCAATTTCAATTTTAATGCTCTAAATTGTTGTATTTATTTTAAACAGAACCCGTTATTCATAGACAACAATTGCCATGCTTGGGTAGCTTTTATACTATCTAGTTTCAACCCATCATTTATAGTTTATATGTCTGATCCTCAGCTCTCTCTTAGTGAATATCTCGGTACAGTGCAGGAAGTCATACGCCTGACTTTTGACGAGCCTGTATGGGTGAGAGCGGAAATTCGGAATTTAAATGTTAAAGGTGGACATTATTATTTAGAGCTTGCAGAAAAAGATGCTGACACCGACAAGGTCATTGCAAGCTGTAAAGCGACTATCTGGAAGTTTTCAGCAAGTAAAATTGTTCTCAAGTTTGAACGTGAAACAGGTATTGAGTTAGCTAGTGATTTAAACGTTTTAATCAAAATTAGAGCGCGTTTCGATCCGCAATATGGATTTTCAGTCAATATTGAAGAAATAGACTCAAGTTTTACACTTGGAGAAATTGCAAAACGTTATCAACAAATTGTAGAACGTTTAACTCAAGAAGGGTTAATACATAAGAACAAACTTCTCCCTACTCCTTTTGATATACAAAATGTATTAGTTATTGCTCCTCAAAATGCTGCGGGTTTAGGTGACTTTAAAAAGGATGCGGATGCTCTTGAGCGAAATAGGGTTTGTCATTTTGTTTATCAAAGTGCGACCTTTCAGGGAAATACGGCTGCCGTCAGTCTTATGGAGTCGTTGGCAACAGGTTTAAAACAATGGGCAAATAATTTTAACTTTCCACCCGACCTGATTGTAATTATTCGCGGGGGTGGCGCTGTAAATGATTTAGCTTATTTAAATGATTATGAGCTTGCCGCTCTCCTCTGTAAACGCAGCGTGCCGATTTGGGTCGGTATTGGACATGAAAAAGATCGTACTATCCTTGACGAGATTGCACATCGTTCGTTTGACACTCCAAGTAAAGTGATTGCGGGTATTCGCAACCATATTGTTGAACGTGTACAAGAAGCTGTGGACAGCCTGCAAACAATCAAACTCTTGTCTCAACATCAAATTACGACCTATCAAAGTAAGAGTGATCAATATCTACAACATATTAAATCCTCTGCCCAAGCTCAGCTTAATTCAGCTCACCAGTTCCTTGAGCAGATGAAGGAACGCATTCAATTTGTTTCACAGCAACAAGTTAAATTTTCTTTGTCGCAAACTGAATCCCTTATGCGAGAAATTCTTTTGCAAAACCCCAAGCAAATTCAAGCAAAAGGTTATGCAATTGTAAGATCAGAAGGCAAAGCAATTCGTTCTATTCACCAAATCACTAGCTCTACCATTACTGTTGATATGCAAGATGGAGCAATTAACGCTAATATTACCGAGGTAATTCCAAATGAATGATAAAGAACTGACTTTTAAAGAAGGTCATGACATTTTAAAGCGAAATGCCGAATTACTTGAATCTCAGGAAAGCCCGGATATTGATAATTTGATGAAGATTGTTGAAGAATCTATTGGTGCTTATAAAGCTTGCAAATCTCGCATTGAAGCAGTCCAGCAAGCTTTAGATGAAACTTTTAAAGAATAAATTTCCATAAAAAAAGCCCATTTCTACTTCTCATTGAAGAAATGGGCTTAGTGAACACCACTTAGTCCTGAAATACAAAAATGTGGATTAGGTCACATTTTTGCAAAAACATAGTCCCATAAGGACCCCTTGGTGTTCAAGATTTTAATTGTGTCTATACGTTAGTTTGCTTTTATTTTAAGCAACACTAAAACAGATGAAAAAATCAACTTTTCTTCGCCCCTCTATAATTCATCTTCATTAAACGGGCCAACTAATTTATAAATTTTTCCATCTTTTGGGTTTTCATAGAGTAAATCCATATTCGGTAGAATAATATCGTCATCAATTTCGATATGCTCTACACTTTTATACAGCTCTAATTTCTGATCGTTCGCAGGCCTAACCTTTGCTAAAGCAATACTTTCTTGGTCAAACTGATCTTTAATAACGACTTTTAATCTCTTCATGAAAAAACTCCTGTATATTAAATTTTTTAATATAAATTAATTTGTTAGGTCTAAAATGAGCTAATCGCTGAATAGCCGATTGGCATGGCGAAAAAAGTTAAAATAAATGCAGCAATACGTTGTAAATTACGTTGATTTAACCAAGTGACTTTATTTGAGATTAATACTGTTCCAAACATAATCCATAAAAAAGCAATTGGGGTAATTAAAGATAAAAAGACAACAATGTGAATAAAATATAAATGAGGAATTTCCCACGCTGCATGTGGAAAAATTGCTGAAGCAAAAAGTAAAGCTTTCGGATTTAAAAGTGTCGCAAGAAACAAAGCTTTTGGCGTAATAAGCGGTCGGTCTAACTTAATATCTTCAGACGATGTCATCCAGAGTTTAAAAGCAAGATAGAGTATAAAGCCCGCACTTATCAGCTTTAATATGGCTGGAAGCCATGGAATGAAATGAGACACCGATTCAAGTAAAACACCCCATGAGGTAATTGCGATCAGGTAACCTATTACCTCTGCCGGAATCAACTTAAGAGAATGCTTTACCCCTGCTTGTATGCCAGCCGAGGCTAATAATGTATTTGTTGGTCCTGGAGTCAACAAAATAGTGACTACAAGTCCAATAAATAAAAATGACACCATAGGCAAAAAACTCTATTGATTACGCTAGGCGAAATATGTCAAAAACACTCCTGTATTGTCGACAAAATCGTTGTAACAAGAAATATTACAAATATTTTTAATTTTTTAAAATCAAATCATTAATAGAAAATGAACTCAAGCTTCACAATAAATTGTTTAATTTTAAATTTGCAAAATACGTCACATAAATTTAAAAAAACCAAATTTAAGTTAAAAATAGACTTAATTTATCTATAAAAATGAAGTGGTTATTTTTGTATCTTTTTTAGACGAATTCTCACGTTTTTCATCCCACAAAAAAGAAAAATTACAGAGCTTGAAATTACCAAATTGATCAATATATATACACATGAAAATCGTGATTTTACTGAATAGATGTATCGTTCCCATCAATTCATTGATCGCCGCTTTCATCGAATTAAATAGTTGATGGAGGATGCATGATGAATGCTTATGTACGCCCTCATCCCGATGGTTTTAAATCTTATTTAGGAAAGGATCAGAAAACCGGCCTCTATACAGTACGGGTTGGTTGGACAGTATATGAAACCAATGCCAATGGTTCTGTTTTGTATATTGTTAAAGAGGAAAGTAAGATTCCACTGGATGTAGAAAAGTTTAAAACTGACCGACCTAAAATCTATGATGCACTTTTAAATGAAGTGCAATTTCAACGCAGAAAACAATTGGCTATTGATCTTCAAAAGTCCAATATTCCCTCTTATGATCGTAAAGCCTACAAAAAGCGCCGCGGCTTTACAGGTTCTTAATTTAATCCACCCATAGTCAAGTCATACAGAAAAAGCACCCGTGGGTGCTTTTTCTTTATCGACCAGTTGCAATTAATACAAACAAGCTCAGTATTAAAGTGCTTAATGATCGTTTGCAGTGTACGTGGACTTCATGCTCAGCTCCGTGAGCGTACTGTTCTATGTTTTCCATTACGTGTGCCCTTAAAGTTCACACTAATAATTTGCCTAATTTTCATACATTAAAAAATTAGCCAAAAGTATTATATCCAAACAAATTTTATTTTTTGTTTTTAGGTATCTCTTCTTAAGGTTTTACTGTCTTTTTAGAATTTAGCTAACAAAGTACCTGTAACATTCTTATACGAGGTTAATCTCGTATTGAGCATTTGTAGATCTTTCATTTCAAAGTGCCCGATAGGAAAAATGTTTTTATAAAATGAAAAAAGATAACAATATTCGGTTTTTTAATAATAGCCTTTCAAAAGGAGAATATTAAAATGAATAGCTCACAAGAACCAAATCAATCTCTGTTTAATCAAGCATCTACTTCTATTCAAGCCTGCATTGAATGTATGTTTGCTTGTAAGCATTGTGCCTCTGCATGCCTACAAGAAGAGCATGTGCATATGATGCGTGAGTGTATCAAACACTGCTTAACCTGTGTAGAAACCTGTCAGTTATGCACATCTTTAGAACTAAGACATTCCGAGCTTGCTGAACAAGCCATGCAGCTATGTGCTAATGCATGTCAACTATGTGCAGCTGAGTGTAGTAAACACGAACATGAGCATTGTCAGGTTTGTGCAAAAGCATGTTTAGCGTGTGCTCAAGCTTGTCAGGCATATCGTGCTTAATTTTTAGACGTGTTTAGAAACCTACGGCCTATTACGTTCGTAGGTTTTTAAACTTTATAGAACAAAGAATTAAATTTTTAGATCAGCTGAGTCATTACTTTTTTTAGGCATAAAAAAAACCCGCATCTTGGGGAAAATGCAGGCTCTTAGATCTCCCACAACGACCATGAGTTCATTATTAAGCTTGAACTTTAAACCGTTAACTAAATGTACCCTTAATAAAAATAAATTGCAATACAGAATAGTCTGTATATTTGAAATATTTTATTATTTTTACATTACTTTTTCTTAAATAGTTGAGAAACATAAGCTATCCCACACTTAGAAATAACTTTTCATAGGCATTAAAAAAGCCCGTTTCACGGGCTTTTCTGCAACGTTGAGCACTCAAAAAATGTGTCTATCCATTTTTATTTGCTCTTTGCTAGCTGTTTATAAGGTCTTATCGTATCTTTTACCCTGTCCCAAGTTTCCCTGTGGATCGAGGAGATATTACGATTACCTTAAGTACATTTATAGCACATTATTTATTCATGGCTAGTGCTGTTCACGTTTTTTTACAAATGAATAAAATACTTCAAACCTTCATATTTCAAGGGTTTTCGACGCCATTTGGGTACTGGCGAGCCGTATCACAAATTGGATACCACTTCACTTGTGAATTGACAAATGCATGAGAGATGACTGGCGTCGATATTTCTTCATTAATGAGCCCTATCCTTAAACGCACCACATCAGGTTTATCTAAACGTTCACTCCAGACAGGTGAACCGCAGGTTTTACAGAACACTCTCTTTTTATTAGGCGATGCAAAATACGCTTGCAAAAGATTTTCACCCTGTACAATCTCTAAATCGCTTTTTTGTACTTGAGTGATAGCCGCAAAAGCAGCCCCTTGTGCTTTTTGACATTGTGTACAATGACAAACCATGATGGGTTCTAATTCGGCATTAATACGGAGTTGAATCCCATTACAAAGACAAGAAGCTGTATAAGCCATGATTTTCCTTTTTTATTTTTATAAGATTTAACTTACGCCTACACCTTTTTCAATGTGGTCTAAAATCGCACACGAAGCCTGTTGGTCACCACAGCAATCATCAGCTGAAGCCTGCAAAATATTAACCATTTCTTGTAGGTGGGCAATTTTTTGCTTTAATTCGGCAATGTGTTTGACGGTTAAGGCTTTCACCTCTGCACTATGCCGATCGGTATTTTTCCAAAGTGAAATAAGCTCTTTCATCTGTTCAGATGAAAAACCTAACTCTCGAGCATGTTTTAAAAAGTTTAAAGTTTTAAGGTCTGTTTCTGAATAAATACGATAGCCAGAAGCAGAACGTTGAGCTGCTTCAAGTAAACCGATTTCTTCATAGTAGCGAATCATTTTCGCTGAAATACCCGAATGTTTGGATGCCTGACCGATATTCATCTCACACCTCAAATACTAAATTTGGTTTAAGACCTGCTGTCATGATCTTAAACCAAAAGTTGATTTTCAGCACGCTTACTTTACTGGCGCATGAAAGCGTTTTAAGCGTAACGCATTGCCTAAAACAAAAACCGAAGAAAGTGCCATTGCACCTGCTGCAAACATAGGTGAAAGTAACACACCAAATGCTGGATATAGGGCACCTGCTGCAATTGGAATAAGTGCAACGTTATATACAAATGCCCAGAACAGATTTTGGCGTATGTTTCGCATAGTTGCTTTACTTAGCGCAATTGCGTTCGGTACGCCTTTTAAACTACCTGACATCAGCACCACATCGGCAGCTTCGATGGCCACATCTGTTCCTGTACCAATGGCTAAGCCCACGTCCGCTTGCGCCAAGGCTGGTGCGTCGTTAATGCCATCACCAACAAAAGCTAAGCGACCATATTGTTTTTGCAGTTGGCGGACTGTATCCACTTTGCCCTCGGGTAAAACCTCTGCCACAACTTCATCAATGTTCAGCTTTTTGGCAATTGCTTGCGCCGTATGACGGTTGTCTCCTGTAATCATGGCAACTTTGAGACCTAATTGATGCAAGGCTTCAATCGCAGCATAGGTTGTTTCTTTAATTGGGTCTGCCACGGCAATAATTGCTGCAAGTTGCTGGTCAATGGCAACATAGAGTGGTGTTTTGCCTTCTTCACCTAATTGAGCTGCAATCGCTGGGAATGAGTTGGTATCTAAACCAAGTTGGTGCATATAACGATCTGTGCCAATTTGTACTTTTTGGCCTGAAACTTCCGCTTCAATACCTGAACCTGTAATCGAGTTAAATGCTGTTACTGGTAATAAGTTTATGCCTTCACTTTCTGCTGCTTGAACAATAGCTAAAGCGATTGGATGTTCAGACTTGGCTTCGACAGAGGCAACTAAAGTCAGCACTTGCTTACGTTCAAAACCTGATTGCACATTAAAGTCTGTCAGTGTCGGTTTGCCTTCGGTGAGCGTACCCGTTTTATCAACTGCAACCACTTGTGCTTCTTGTAAAAGCTGCAAAGCTTCACCTTTACGGAACAAGACACCTAGCTCAGCACCACGTCCAGTACCGACCATGATAGAAGTTGGTGTTGCAAGCCCCATCGCACAAGGACAAGCAATAATCAGTACCGCAACAGCATTCACCAAGCCAAAAGTTAGCGCAGGCTCTGGTCCCCAAATAAACCAAACCAAGAAAGTAATTGCAGCAATTAGCATCACTACAGGCACAAACCCCATAGTGACTTTATCGACCAACCCCTGAATCGGAAGTTTAGAACCTTGGGCTTGTTCAACCATGCGAATAATTTGTGAAAGTACAGACGAAGAACCAACGGCGGTTGCCCGAATGTTTAGAGTACCGTTTTGATTGACCGTGCCTCCAACCACCTGCTGTCCCACTACTTTTTCAACAGGAACAGGCTCACCCGTAATCATAGATTCATCAATATAGCTGTGCCCTTCAACCACCTCACCATCGACTGGCACACGCTCACCCGGACGGATTTCTACAATAGTTCCACTGACCACTTCGGCAACTGCAACTTCCACTATTTGTCCATCGCGCTGAATGCGAGCAGTTTTTGGCTGCATTCCTACCAAATGTTGAATCGCTTGCGAAGTACGTCCTTTAGCTTTTGCTTCAAAATAACGTCCGAGTAAAATTAAACTGACAATTACAGCAGCCGCTTCAAAGTAAACATTGACCGTGCCTTGTGGTAAAACCTGCGGCATAAAGGTTGCCACGACTGAGAAACTGTAGGCAGCTAAAGTTCCAACAGCGACCAACGAGTTCATATCGGGTGCCAAACGCCATAAGGCTGGAATTCCTTTTTGGTAAAAACGGCGACCAGGAAAAACGAGTACTAAGGTGGTCAAAACAAACTGTAAAAGCCAGCTATTGTATTGACCAATTGTGTGCATGACCCACATGTGAAAAGCTGGAACGAGATGTGAACCCATTTCCAAAATAAACACAGGTAAGGCCAACACAATCGAAATGATCAAATCTTTTTTAAGCTGATCTAACTCTGAAGCTTTTTTATCGAGTTGCTCATCTTGTTTTTTTTCAGCTGCTTTCGCGTCATAACCTGCTTTTTTAACAGCACGAATTAAGTCTTCAACATTGACTGATGCATCTGCTTGTACCCAAGCCTGCTCTGTTGCTAAGTTGACAGTTGCCTCTTGAACACCGTCTACTTTTTTGAGGGCTTTTTCAACACGTGCAACACAAGATGCACAGGTCATGCCCTCAATAGATAACTCCACTGGTGCAGCTTTTGGAACATCATAACCTGCTCGTTCAACTGCTTTAACCAGTGCTTCACGCTGAATCGGTTGATTTGAATAAACAACGGCTTTTTCTGTTGCCAAATTAACGTTGGCAATCTCTACATTTTCAACTTTCTTAAGTGCTTTTTCGACACGACCTACACACGAGGCACAGGTCATGCCTTCGATTGGAAGTGTTTCACTATATGCTGGCAATTTTGTGTTTTTTGAGTCCATCAAACACCTCTGCAAATCTGCAAAATTTAATATTCTGTATTGAGCATACAGATTCCCATCATGGGAAGGTCAAGCATATTTTTTTAAAAAATTGGTCTTGACCTTACAATCATGACAAGGTTTAGACTCAGTGTTATCCAAACAAACATCTCATTCTTGATGGAGTATGAACATGAAACTACTTATTGAAAATATGACTTGTGGCGGCTGTGCACGTGGTGTAACAGCAACGATTCAAGATGTAGACCCAAATGCAAAAGTAGATGTAGACTTAGCAACCAAAATCGTGACTGTTGAAAGCAGTGAAAGCGTCGATAAAATTACTGAAGCACTTGAAGAAGATGGTTTCCCAGCGAAAGTGCAATAATGAATAAGGCCTAACATTTAAAGTTAGGCCTTTATTTTTGAGCGTGTTGATATTGACTCAAAGCTGAAATTTTTTAATTCGATAATCTAATGCTGCCCGAGATATTCCCAATAAACGTGCCGCTTCAGACACATTATGATTGGCTTTTTTTAAGGCTGTTAAAATCAACTGCCTCTCATGTTCTTCTAAATTAAACTCTGCCTGCAACAATTGCTCAAAGTCAGTTTCACTAGCTATAGCCTGCTCTGGGTCGTGCTTGATCTGTGGAAAAATGGCATTTAACTTAATCAGCTGCTGATCATCCGTTAGTAAAACCGCCCTTTCTAATAAGTTTTCCAACTCACGAATATTGCCCGGCCATTCATATTGCTGCATAAAAACTTTGGTCTTTTCACTTACACCCTGAATGGTTTTACCGTACATTTTTTCAAAGCGATGAAGAAAGTGTTCAACTAGTAAAGGGATGTCTTCACGGCGCTCCCGCAAAGGCGGAATCTGAACTGGAAAAATATTTAAGCGATAATACAAATCTGCCCGAAATCGTCCTGTTTTCACCGCTTGCTCAAGATCTTCATTGGTTGCTGTAATTACACGAACATCTAAAATACGAGTTTGTGAGTCTCCTACTCGCTCAAATTCACCTTCTTGCAAAATGCGTAATAGTGCTGCTTGTGCACGAGGCGAAAGCTCAATCACTTCATCTAAAAAAATCGTACCGCCATTGGCTCGTTCAAACTTACCCAAGCGAGACTGATGTGCCCCCGTATAGGCACCCTTTTCTACTCCGAATAACTCAGACTCAATTAACTCTGGTGGAATCGCTGCACAGTTTACCGCAATAAAAGGTTGGTCTTTTCTTTGGCTATTTTCATGAACTCCTCGTGCAAAAGCTTCTTTACCAACGCCGGTTTCGCCTTGTAGCAAAATAGAAACTTTCGAACCTGCTGCTTTGGTTAATAATGCACAGACCTGTTTATAAGAGGCTGATTTACCCACAGAACTAAATAATTGGTAATCGGCTTCGCTGTCGCTATAAATTGATTTCTTTAATTCAAACAGTTCAGCCTGCAACGCAATCAGTTCTTTTTCCATAGGTTCGGGTGACATGAACTGAATCAGCTCATCAGCATTTTCCCACTCTTCTAAAGGCTTACCAATAATACGGCAATGCTCATCGCCGCAAGCTTTACATTCTATTTCTTGATAAATAATGGTCATGCCCGTCGCAAAACTACTGTAGCCGCATGCATAACCCAGAAGCATCCAGCACGCAGGTTCATCACTTGGGCCAAAGTGCTCTAAATGCACATCAGCTTCAAAGGAATTGAGCCAATTTAAATCAGCATAAAACTGTTTTTTGTCGTGGCTTAAATTGAGCTGGTTGGCCTGTACTTGCACCATTCCACGAATCGCATGCATTTGTGGGCCCGCCATAAAAGCATCGTGTTCATTTAAATCGGGACGCATTTTTGTTGTAACTTCTGCATCCTTTAATCCAGCTTGATACCCTAATCGAATAAAGAAACGCTTGGTTCGCTCAAGTCCAATCATGTGCGCTAAATCTTTACGCAAATATCCCATAATGCTGGTGTGTAAAAGTAGCATCCGATATTCATCAAACCAGATTTGGCCGTGGGCAGTATCAAAGTGCAATTTAGACAGCAAATCGTGAATTTCTTGCGGATGATCTGCGTATCGTCCCGTTGTATCGTATTTTACTCGAGCCATGAATGATCTGTTTTAATCCATTAAACACATTTGGGTGTTATCTCATCTTATCGAAGAACACGATACATGTCCTAGTGCCTTAAAGACATAACTTCATACTAAAAAAGTATTTCTAAATCTCTCCCATTTAAAGCCTCAAACAAGCTAAAAAAAAATTTTACAACCCTATTCATCAAATCATGAATATCTCTATTTCACCATTCAAAAAATTTCATGAAATAGTGAATTTAAAAAACGCCGCACTTTTCATATAAATCTTAATTAATTGTTTTTAATAATAAAAATAAAGTTGGCATAGCTTTTGTAAAGCTAATAGCGCGAGCAAGGAGCATTCATCAATTTCAAGACTATGTCTTGATGGAGTACAGCATGACGCAACCTCAAGTCGAAGCATTAACCAAATATATTCGGGTCACTGGCGACTTAAACGCAGAGTTTATCGAATTCGATTTTGCCATTCACGACCCAAGTCTATTTGTGGAACTGGTTTTGCCTAAACATGCATTTAATGATTTTTGTAAGACCAATCAAGTGGTTGAAATGACCCAAGAGCAGCAAGCTTTTAATGATGCTCAGGAAGAAAAATGGCGCTATGGCACTGAAGCCACCTTAGTCGGCACGCAACGTAATAGCAACGATCACGATGATCAGATGTAAAAATATAAGGAGATAAAGCCATGACTTTAGAAATCAAAACGTCAAATGTCGAACCTATCCGCCAGAACTATGCCTATATCGAAAGACGATTTGGTAGTAAGCCAGCAACTCGATATCAAGAAGTAAGTTTTGATGTACAGGCAGAAACTAACTTTCACTATCGTCCTTTGTGGAAACCTGAAAAGACTTTAAATGACAAAACCCATACTGCCCTGCAAATGCAAGATTGGTATGCATTTAAAGATCCACGTCAATTCTATTATGGAACTTATGTTCAGCACCGTGCGCGGTTACAAGACACCGCCGAAAGTAATTTTGCTTTTTTTGAAAAACGTCAGCTTGCAGAACATTTGTCTGATGAAGTCAAAGCTAAGATCATTGAGTACCTATTGCCATTTCGCCACGTTGAACAAACTGCAAACTTACACATGATGTCTGGTAGTGCCTATGGATATGGCACCGTGCTTACCCAAGCTTGTATTTATGCCGCGATGGATCATTTAGGAATTGCGCAGTACATCTCAAGGATTGGCTTAGCTTTAGATGGTAATAGCGGCGACTCACTACAGCAGGCAAAACAGGCTTGGATGCAACATCCAGCATGGCAAGGCTTACGCCGTCTGTGTGAAGAAAGCCTCACTGAGCAAGACTACTTCAAACTTTTCTTATTACAAAACCTTGTGATTGACGGCTTTGTGACAGAGCTTGTTTATCAACAGTTTGATCAGTGGTTAGTCACTCAAAATGCGCGCGACTTAGCCATGCTGACTGAGTTTATGAAAGACACTTTAGGTGATTTACGTAAGTGGTCAGACACCGTCATTAAAACTGCCGCAGCAGAATCCGATCATAACAAACAGCTATTAAATGAATGGTTCACTGAGTCTCTAGCTCAAGTGAAAGCAGCCTTTACACCTTGGGCAACAGCAGCCTTAACAGTAGAGGCAGTTGATCAAGCAGAACAAGCCGTTATTGAACGTGCAAAAAAACTCGGCCTACAGCCACTTACAAATGCTTAAGGAGAAGCAACATGTCTAAAGTCTATCTCGCATTACAAGACAACGATACTTCACGCTATATCCTCGAAGCGATTGAAGAAGATAACCCTGAAGCTTCAATTCAGTATTTACCCGCCATGATCCGAATTGAAAGTGAAACTGATTTGGTGATTAAAGCCGAAACCGTATCTGAAAAACTAGGCCAAGATTGGGACATCCAATCGTTACAACTCAACATGATTACGCTGGGCGGCAACGTCGAAGAAGATGACGATACTTTCCGCCTTCACTGGAATTAATCACAACATAGATGTTGTTTAACAAAGATTTAAGGATGATCAATCATGACAACTCAAACGAAAGAAACCAGCAAAAAGTTAAATGCTAAAGATCGTTATCGTGCATTAACCCGTGATCTGGACTGGGACTTTTCCTATGCTGATCGTAAAGACGCCTTCCCTTATGAAGAGTTTGAAGGCATCAAAATTACTGACTGGTCTAAATGGGAAGATCCATTCCGTTTAACCATGGATGCTTACTGGAAATATCAGGCAGAAAAAGAGAAAAAACTATATGCCATTTTTGATGCCTTTGCTCAAAACAACGGTCAGATGAATGTCAGCAATGAACGCTACTTAAATGCAATCAAACTCTTTTTAACAGCGGTGACCCCACTTGAATATCAGGCTTATCAAGGCTATGCCCATGTAGGCCGCCAGTTTAGTGGAATTGGAGCACGTATTGCTTCTCAGATGCAGTCGATTGATGAGCTGCGTCATGTACAGACTCAAATTCATGCCATGAGTCATTACAACAAGTTCTTTGATGGTTTTCAGGACTGGGCGCATATGCATGACCGCGTTTGGTATTTGTCTGTGCCTAAATCATTTTTTGAAGATGCCCGTTCTGCTGGTCCTTTCGAGTTTTTATTAGCCATTAGCTTTGCTTTTGAATATGTACTTACCAATTTGCTATTTGTTCCGTTTATGTCTGGAGCAGCTTATAACGGCGATATGGCAACCGTGACCTTTGGTTTTAGTGCGCAGTCAGATGAAGCGCGCCACATGACACTTGGTCTGGAAATCGTAAAATTCTTACTCGAACAGCATGAAGACAACGTACCGATTGTGCAGGAATGGATTGATAAATGGTTCTGGCGTGGGACGCGTTTGCTTTCAATTGTAGGCATGATGATGGATTACATGCTGCCAAATAAAGTAATGTCTTG
Organism: Acinetobacter sp. FDAARGOS_558; assembly: GCF_003937785.1. Taxonomy (NCBI): domain Bacteria; kingdom Pseudomonadati; phylum Pseudomonadota; class Gammaproteobacteria; order Moraxellales; family Moraxellaceae; genus Acinetobacter; species Acinetobacter sp. FDAARGOS_558. The sequence goes on along the minus strand of NZ_RKJH01000001.1, from coordinate 3,728,261 downwards.
GAAAGAAGCATGGGAAGTTTATTTTGAACAGGCAGGCGGTGCGCTATTTAAAGATTTAAGCCGTTATGGCATTCGCATGCCGAAATATAGCGATGTCATTGTGAAAGAAAAAGAGCATGTCTCACATCAGGCATGGTGGATTTTCTATAACTTTGGTCATGCTGCTGGTTTCCATACATGGATTCCAACCGACGAAGAAATGGATTGGCTATCTGCTAAATATCCAGACACTTTCGATAAATACTACCGTCCAAAATGGGAATTGGCTCGCAAAATGGAAGCTGAAGGTAAACGCTTCTATAGCGCAGGTTTACCACAGCTTTGTCAGGTTTGTCAGATTCCAATGACCTTTACTGAAATGGGCGATGACCCGACTCAGTTTAGTTATCGCCATAGCATCTACCAAGGCGAACGCTACCACACCTGCTCAGATGGCTGTCATGACATTTTCGAGCGCGAGCCTGAGAAATATATACAAGCATGGCTACCTGTAAATCAAATTTTGCAAGGTAACTGTGGTAGCGGTGACCTCGAAACCATGCTCAGCGATTATTACCGTATGAATGTTGGTGCTGACAATCTAGATATTGAAGGTTCACCAGACCAACAGCGATGGAAAAAATGGAAAGGCAACGCAGCTTAAGCACAAGGAATTGTTCAGGCAGTCATCAAGCTGCCTGATAGGAAATAAGGAGATTGAACATGACTGTTCGCGCGATACACAACAATTATCAATTTGAGCCACTTGATCTACAAAAAAATTATGGCGATCAATTCTTACTTTACGTGGGTTGGGATCATCACACCCTTTTTTGCTCGGCACATGCCATGCTTGCCTCGCCTCAACAAACTCTTGGACAATTGATTGAGCAACAAATTACTGGTGGTTTTGCCCAGCATCCAGATTTTGCCAAAATTGATTGGTCAAAAGTGCAATACACCTTAGATGGTCAAATAATTAGCCCAGAGAGTACACAAAGCTTGGCAGAGCTTGGTTTTGGTCATAAGTCATTACTTCGTTTCGTTACGCCAGAATTAAATGGCTATAACGACAGTTACGTTTAATTCGGAGGTGTGTCATGAGTTATCAAGTCACCATTGAACCGATCGGAACAACGATTGAAGTAGAAGAAGACCAGACCATTTTAGATGCAGCTTTACGCCAAGGTGTTTGGTTACCCTTTGCCTGTGGTCATGGCACTTGCGGGACATGCAAGGTTCAAGTCACCGATGGTTTTTATGATGTCGGTGAAGCTTCTCCCTTTGCGCTCATGGATATTGAACGTGATGAAAATAAGGTGCTTGCCTGCTGCTGCAAACCACAGTCCGACATGGTCATTGAAGCCGATGTCGATGAAGACCCAGATTTCTTAGGTCATTTGGTTCAAGACTATCAAGCGACCGTCATTGAAATAAAAGACTTGTCCCCGACCATTAAGGGTATTCGTCTACAACTAGATCGTTCAATCGAATTCCAAGCTGGCCAATATATCAATGTCCAATTTCCAAACATTGAAGGAACTCGTGCATTTTCAATTGCCAACTCACCAAGTGAAGTCGGCATCGTTGAGCTGCATATTCGTAAAGTTGAAGGCGGTGCAGCAACGACTTATGTGCATGAACAACTTACCACAGGTGATCAGCTCGATATTTCAGGCCCTTATGGTCAATTTTTTGTACGCAAGTCAGATGATCAAAATGCCATTTTCATTGCGGGTGGTTCAGGTCTTTCAAGCCCACAATCGATGATTTTAGATTTGCTTGAGTCTGGAGATAGTCGCACGATTTACCTCTTCCAAGGAGCACGAGACTTGGCAGAGCTATACAACCGAGAATTGTTTGAACAGCTCGTAAAAGACTATCCGAACTTCCGCTATATCCCTGCTCTCAATGCACCAAAACCAGAAGACCAATGGACTGGATTTACCGGATTTGTGCATGAGGCTGTTGCCGATTACTTTGAAAATCGATGTGGTGGACACAAAGCGTATTTGTGTGGCCCACCCATCATGATCGACTCGGCAATTTCAACACTCATGCAAAGTCGCTTATTCGAACGGGACATTCACACTGAACGCTTCTTAAGTGCAGCCGATGGTGCTGCCGGACAATCGCGTTCAGCTTTATTCAAACATATTTAAAGATAAACCTTTAAGCACTCGGCTTTTTCAAATGAGCTTTGTATTTGTAATTTAGAAAGCAAATACAAGGCTCACAAGAGTTCTGCATTCCAAATTTACAGGTTAAACAGACTCAAATTTTTAAAGACCGTTAAGGAATAACGTTTTTTTAGTGACAAGCCAAACAACACAGAATAGGACATTCTATGAATAACAAAATCTCTGCAATCATATGTGGTGTAATCAGCTCCCTTTACCTTCCGTCTGCATTTGCGACAGAAAATGGCTCAGACTCTTTTGCTTTAGGTGCCGAAGGTATGATAGCAGGTGCTCTACCACCTGCTGGCGTCTACTTACTCAGTTATTATCAAAATTACCACGCATCAGAGTTTCAAAATGGTCCCAATCAGTTCCATGTTGATGTCAACGCTGTGGTTCCGCGGTTGGTTTGGATGACCGATCAAAAAATTATGGATGGACAACTCGGTTTTTATGCAGCCCAACCATTGGTTTATCAAAGGCTTAAAATAAATGGAATGGCTGACTCAAACCAAGGTCTCGGAGACTTGATTTTGGGTGGCATGCTCGGCTGGCATCAAGGAAATCATCACTGGATTGCAGCCCTAGAAACTGTGCTCGGGACAGGTGAATATGACACTCCAAGTGCGACACATCCAGTTGAAGCCAATCTCGGGAAAAACTATCACACCATTCGACCAATTATTGCCTATAGTTATGCCAACGCGGCAGGTTTAGATCTATCTACTAAATTGTCTTATAGCTGGAATACGCGTAATGACGCGACCGACTACCAGTCTGGACAATACATTGCGGGTGACTATAGCTTGGGTTATCGCATTAACCCAAAACTCAAAGTTGCAGTTGAAGGCTATGCCTTTAAACAAACCACAGATGACAAAGTAAACGGAAGTGACATTGGGTTTAAAGGACAGGCTTTTGCAATTGGGCCAGGCATTCAATATGCCGATAAGAATTGGTCTATTGAAGCCAAATTTCTAAAAGAAACCGAAGTCGAATATCGCCCCGAAGGCCATACCAGCTGGCTAAAATTAATTTGGGCTTTCTAAAACACATCAATGCATAGCTTCAACCTTTGAGGCTATGCACCTCCCTTATTTAAGAGTCGATACCATTTGAATCATCTATCGGGTTCTGGTCAAGTGTAAAAACAGTTCGCTGATAAGGTATCCCTTCCAAGTCATAAACCTGATAAATACAATCGAACAATGATTGTAAGTCTTCACTTCGGTCCATTGCCCGTGCAGTAATAAAAATTGGGCTGACCGCGCCGTTATCTAAAATCGGAATATAGTTTAAGTGTGGAAATCGAATGGTATCAGCACTTGCTGGAATAATGCAGATCCCTTCCCCCGCTGCGACTAAGCCCAAAGCCAATTGAATTTCCCGTATCTCATGCATATTTTTGGGAACCAAACTATGTTCGGCAAAAATATTTAAAAGCTGGGTCGAAAAATTGGGTTTCGGTGAAGTGGGATACATAAACATCTTTTCATCAATCAAATCGGCCAGATATACCCCTTCTGTGCGCTGTGCAATTGGATGACTGGTATGCGCGGCAACGACCAAACGCTCTTTACGTAAAAGAATTCGTCTCACGGCAGGATCACTAATTCTTAAACGTCCAAACCCGACATCAATACGGCCTTCTTTTAATGCCTGCAACTGTTCGGTTGTACTTAATTCCATGAGCTGAATATTCAGATGAGGCTGCTGCTGACGAAATAAATAAATGATTCGAGGCAGCAACCCATAAAGTAAAGACCCGACAAAACCAATGGTCATGCTTCTTTCGATGAGACCAATACGCTTGGTCATACTTTTTATTTCTTCAGCATTCGACAAAAGTTTAACAGCGTGCTGATAAAAGAAATGCCCTGCTGGTGTGGTCTGTAAAGGACGGCTTCCTCGTTCAAAGAGTTGAATTCCAAGCTCACTTTCCAAATTTTGGATTTGCCGACTCAAAGGCGGTTGAGCAATAAATAGTTTTTCGGCTGCCTTGGTGAAGCTCTGTTCTTCTACAACAGCCACAAAATACCGTAAATGTCTTAGTTCCATCAGGTTTCCATACCTTTAAGATATATTAAAATGCAAATTCAGTCTTAGACACAGTTTAACCATTCTTTTAAGGTATATACAAGCAATAACCCGATGAAGTTATAGATCACTTGTATAGCACCGATTGAAATCATACTGGCCAACATTCGATCTATCTTTATCCATTCGCGGTTAAACACCCGACGCGTTTATACGCTTCATTGACATATTAGGATATCAAGACCTTTTAAATCGTAGCGAAGGTCTTGATGACTTCCACCCTTTGGAAAGTCGGAGAACGGACATGCCACGTATTCCTGTAATCAATACCAGCCATCTTGACCGTATTGATGAATTACTTGTAGACAATATCGATACAGGTGAATTTAAACTTCACCGCTCAGTTTTTACTGATGAAGCCTTATTTGACCTCGAAATGAAATACATCTTCGAAGGTAACTGGGTTTACTTGGCACACGAAAGCCAAATTCCAAATAATAATGACTACTACACGACTTATATTGGTCGTCAGCCGATTATCATTGCCCGTAACCGTAACGGTGAACTTAATGCCATGATCAATGCGTGTTCACACCGCGGAGCACAACTTTGCCGTTACAAGCGTGGTAACAAAGCAACGTATACTTGCCCTTTCCACGGCTGGACTTTTAATAACTCAGGTAAATTGCTCAAAGTAAAAGACCCAACTGACGCAGGTTACTCTGACTGCTTTAACCAAGACGGCTCACACGACCTTAAAAAGGTAGCTCGTTTTGAGAGCTACAAAGGCTTCTTATTTGGTAGCTTAAATCCCGATGTTCCTTCGCTTGAAGAATTTTTGGGTGAAACCACCAAAATCATCGACATGATTGTTGACCAGTCTGAACATGGTTTGGAAGTTTTACGTGGTTCATCTACCTATACCTACGAAGGCAACTGGAAACTAACTGCTGAAAATGGCGCCGATGGTTATCACGTTTCTGCTGTTCACTGGAATTACGCAGCAACAACTCAACACCGTAAAGAAACTCAAGCTGCCGATAACATTCGTGCCATGAGTGCAGGTTCTTGGGGTAAACAAGGCGGTGGCTCGTATGGCTTTGAAAATGGTCACATGTTGCTGTGGACACAATGGGCAAACCCAGAAGACCGTCCTAACTTCCCAAAAGCAGACGAATACACCGAAAAATACGGTGAAGCGATGTCGAAATGGATGATTGAGCGTTCACGTAATCTTTGTCTGTATCCAAACGTTTATTTGATGGATCAATTCGGTTCACAAATTCGTGTACTTCGTCCACTTTCGGTCAATCGAACTGAAGTCACTATTTACTGTATCGCGCCTAAAGGTGAAACACCTGAAGCTCGTGCACGTCGTATCCGTCAATATGAGGATTTCTTTAATGCTTCAGGCATGGCAACACCAGACGATTTAGAAGAGTTCCGCGCTTGTCAGGCAGGCTACGCAGGTATTGCCCTTGAATGGAATGACATGTGCCGTGGTTCAAAACACTGGATTTATGGACCGGACGATGCAGCAAACGAGATTGGTTTAAAACCCATGTTAAGTGGGATTAAAACTGAAGATGAAGGCCTGTATCTGGCCCAGCATCAATATTGGTTAAAGACCATGAAACACGCGATTGCATCAGAGAAAGAAATTGCTGATCAGGGAGAAACAGCATGAGTACTCAAGACAAAGCAACTTTAGAAAATATTGCTCAGTTTCTTTATCGTGAAGCTCGCTTTTTAGATGATGAACAATGGGATGACTGGCTTGAATGCTATGCGCCAGAAGCGTCTTTCTGGATGCCAGCTTGGGATGACGACGACAAATTAACTGAAGATCCTCAATCTGAAATTTCACTTATTTATTATCCAGACCGTCAAGGTTTAGAAGATCGAGTGTTCCGTATCAAAACCGAACGCTCATCTGCAACCATGCCGGACACACGCACAAGCCACAATATTGCCAACGTTGAAGTTCTCGATCGCGACGGAGACAAAGTTACTGTTCGCTTTAACTGGAATACCTTGAGTTTCCGTTACAAGACAAATTACAGCTATTTCGGTATGTCACGTTATGTGATCGATTTTTCAGGTGATCAACCAAAAATCTTGAGCAAGTATGTCGTTTTGAAAAATGACTATATCAATCAAGTCATTGATATCTACCACCTTTAAGACATACCCACTCAGCTAAACGGACTGTTGGCTGAGGGTAAAAGTTTCAAATATTTTGTAGGATACATGCCATGTCAAACCACAATGTTGCACTTCAATTTGAAGATGGTGTTACACGTTTCATTAGTGTAGCTCAAGGCGAAACCCTATCTGACGCAGCCTATCGCCAAAAAATTAATATTCCTTTGGATTGCCGTGACGGTGCATGTGGAACCTGCCGCGCATTTTGCGAGTCAGGTCATTATGACATGCCAGAAGAAAGCTATATTGAAGATGCATTAACACCAGAAGAAGCTGAGCAAGGCTATATTCTTGCTTGCCAATGTCGACCAACTTCAGACGCCGTATTCCAGATTCAAGCGTCGTCAGATGTTTGCAAAACAGAAATTCATAGCTTTCAAGGTACATTAGCCCGCGTTGAAAACTTATCAGACTCAACCATCACATTTGATATTCAACTTGATGATGGCCAACCGGATATTTATTTCCTTGCAGGTCAGTATGTGAATGTTGCAATTCCAGAAACTGGCGAAACACGTTCATATTCATTTAGCTCAAAACCGGGCAACCGCTTAACGGGCTTTGTGGTACGTAACGTACCGAATGGCAAAATGAGTGAATTCTTAAGCAAGAATGCCAAAGCTGGTGACAAAATGACTTTTACTGGTCCATTCGGTAGCTTCTATTTACGTAATGTAGTACGTCCAGTGCTTATGCTGGCAGGCGGTACTGGCATTGCCCCATTTATGTCGATGTTACAAGTGCTTGAAGAAAAAGGTTCAGAACAGCCTGTTCGTTTAGTCTTTGGTGTAACCAATGACTTTGATTTGGTTGCTCTAGAAAAACTCAATGAGTTGCAGGCGAAATTCCCATGGTTTGAATACTGCACTGTAGTTGCAAGCCCTGAGAGTAACCATGAACGCAAAGGCTATGTAACGGGTCATATTGAAAGTGAATGGTTAAACGGTGGCGACGTCGATGTTTATCTATGTGGCCCAGTACCGATGGTAGAGGCTGTACGTGGTTGGTTAGAAACTGAAAATATCAAACCAGCAAACTTCTTGTTTGAAAAATTCTCTGCAAACTAACTTAAGGTGGAGAAATTATCTATGTCAAACCGTCAAAGATTTACGGATAAAGTCGTAATTGTTACGGGTAGTGCCCAAGGTATTGGTCGCGGCGTGGCATTACAAGTCGCGGCTGAGGGCGGACAAGTCATCATGGCTGACCGCTCTGAATATGTTCAAGAGGTTCTCACAGAAATTCAGCGTACAGGTGGTGATGCTGTCACGGTTAATGCTGACCTAGAAACCTATGCAGGTGCACAAGCGGTTGTTGCAAAAGCCATCGAACATTATGGTCGGGTAGATATCCTGATTAATAACGTAGGCGGCGCGATCTGGATGAAACCTTTTGAAGAGTTTTCCGAAGAAGAGATCATTAAGGAAGTCAATCGCTCATTGTTTCCAACTTTATGGTGTTGCCGCGCTGTGCTACCCGCCATGATTAAGCAACAAGCGGGCGTTATTGTAAATGTATCTTCCATTGCAACCCGTGGCATTAACCGTATTCCCTACTCCGCATCTAAAGGTGGGGTAAATGCCCTAACAGCGTCTCTTGCTTTTGAACATGCTAAAGACGGGATTCGAGTTAATGCTGTTGCGACTGGTGGAACCGAAGCGCCACCTCGCAAAGTACCACGCAATGCCAACTCGTTAAGTCAAAATGAAAAAGACTGGATGCAACAAGTAGTTGATCAAACAAAAGATCGAACATTTATGGGCCGTTATGGCACAATTCTAGAACAAGTCAATGCAATTTTATTTCTTGCATCAGACGAAGCATCGTATATAACGGGGTCGGTCATTCCGGTCGGAGGTGGAGATCAGGGTTAACCCTGATCTTTTTATATATTTGGATAAATAACATGATTTGCATGGAGGCAATCAGACATGGCAACCCTGTTCAAGACATTAAAAAATGACTGGTCCATATCAGCAACAGTTGCGGGCTTTCTTGCAGTTTTAATTTCTTACTCAGGCCCACTGATTATTTTTTTCCAAGCTGCTCAGCGTGCCCATGTATCCACAGATATGATGGTGTCATGGATTTGGGGAATTTCAATTGGCGCTGCCGTTTCAGGTATTTATCTTTCGATTAAATATAAGACTCCTGTGATTACCGCGTGGTCTGCACCGGGTACTGCCCTGTTAGTTACCCTATTTCCAAACATCTCATTGAATGAAGCAGTAGCCGCCTATATTACTTCTGCCATCGTTATTTTCTTAATTGGCATTACAGGTTATTTCGACAAATTACTGAAGTGGATTCCACAAGATGTTGCTGCGGGCATGATGGCAGGTATTCTTTTTCAGTTTGGTATTAGCCTATTTACCGCATCTGATAGCATGCCTTTGATTGTCTTTAGTATGCTCATTGTCTTTTTAATTGCCAAACGTTTAATGCCTCGCTACACCATGATTTGGGTGTTAGCTGCTGGAGTTTTATTAAGCCTCATTTTAGGCAAAATGAATCCGGTTGATGTGAGTTTTAATTTAGCAATCCCCCAGTGGATTAGCCCGGAATGGACTTGGAACTCAACACTCAACCTCGCCGTTCCTCTTATTTTAGTCAGTCTAACTGGCCAATTTTTACCGGGTATGGCGATTATGAAACTTAGCGGTTATGACACGCCAGCCAAACCCATTATTACGGCTACCAGTATTGCCTCGTTAGCCGTTGCCTGTATCGGTGGTATTACCATTGTACTTGCCTCGATTACCGCGGCTTTATGTATGGGTAAAGATGCACATGAACTTAAAGAAAAACGATATATTGCAGGAATCGCCAACGGAATTTTTTATATTTTAGGAGGCTTATTTGCTGGCAGTATTGTCATGCTATTTAGCTTACTTCCTAAAGAGTTGGTGGCAGCACTGGCAGGTTTAGCCTTGCTTGGTGCAATTGCTACCAATATTTCTGTTGCCATGAAAAATGATGGTCAACGTGATGCTGCACTTATTACCTTTTTAGCTAGCGCATCAGGTATGCATTTTCTTGGATTAAGCTCAGTTTTCTGGGGTATTTGTATTGGCGTAATCGCCCATTTCATTCTTACCCCACGCTCGACTCCAGCCACAAATTAAATTTTTATCTAAGTGCCCACCACTAAAATAAAGCTTCAAACGCCAAATCAGGATACAAATAATTCGCTATCCGTGATTTGGCAATTTTTTATTTAATATAAATTAAATTTCATTTTAAGATGAGTTTCTAAAATAATTGACTTTAATATTTTTTATTTATTTCCACTTTAATTCCTAATATAAATTTAGCTATATTTCTAGCTGTGATTCTCAGCAATAAAATCTATAAAAAGATATCTATAAAATCCTTAAAATTCTCACAATACAATATTCAACCCTATTTTAAACATAACAAAATCAACAACCAAAATTATTAAAATAAATTATAATTTTCAACATCTTAACCCAATAAAAAGACAATACCTTAAAGACATAAAGATATATCAATTAGGTTTTTGACTCTATTCCAATAACAAAATAGTTTATTAAAAAATAACGCGATGCTTCACAAATTGGAGGTGAAGAAAATGGACACAAGCAAGGTTAATATTAATGAGTTAATTGATAAAGCCCGTTTTACATCTTTTCATTGGAAAGTTTTAATCTGGTGCTTACTTATTATTATTTTTGATGGATATGATTTAGTTATTTATGGGGTTGCTCTTCCTCTGTTAATGCAGCAATGGTCGTTAACTGCTGTTGAAGCTGGTTTACTCGCCAGTGCCGCTCTATTCGGCATGATGTTTGGTGCCATGATTTTCGGCACACTTTCAGACAAACTGGGACGCAAAAAAACCATCCTGATTTGTGTCACCTTATTTAGCGGATTTACCTTTATAGGTGCCTTTGCCAAAGGACCAACAGAGTTTGCTATTTTGCGCTTTATTGCAGGGCTTGGGATTGGCGGTGTCATGCCAAACGTTGTGGCACTTATGACCGAATACGCACCAAAAAAAAACCGCAGTACATTAGTTGCAATTATGTTTAGTGGCTATGCAATTGGTGGCATGACATCTGCTCTACTCGGTGCATGGCTCGTAAAAGATATGGGCTGGCAAATCATGTTTTTAATTGCGGGTATTCCCCTGTTGCTGCTCCCGCTCATTTGGAAGTTTTTACCAGAGTCTCTCGCCTTTTTAGTGAAATCTAACCATAGCGAACAGGCAAAAAGTATTGTGAGTAAAATTGCACCTCAAACTCAAGTCAATGCCAATACTCAACTAGTGTTAAATGAAAGCACCACAACAGATGCACCTGTCCGTGCACTTTTCCAACAAGGCCGTACTTTCAGCACATTTATGTTCTGGATTGCTTTCTTTATGTGCTTACTTATGGTGTATGCCTTAGGAAGCTGGTTACCTAAACTCATGCTGCAAGCGGGCTATTCGTTAGGTGCGAGCATGTTGTTCCTCTTTGCACTTAATATTGGCGGCATGGTCGGTGCAATTGGTGGCGGTGCTTTAGCAGACAGATTTCATTTAAAACCTGTTATTACAATCATGTTTATTGTGGGATCAGCAGCTTTAATTCTGCTTGGTATTAATAGTCCACAATTTATTTTATATAGCCTAATTGCGATTGCTGGTGCAGCCACCATTGGTTCGCAAATCTTACTCTACACGTTTGTTGCACAGTTCTATCCGACAGCACTTCGTTCAACCGGCATGGGCTGGGCATCCGGCATTGGCCGTATTGGCGCGATTATTGGACCAGTTTTAACAGGAGCCCTACTCACACTTGAGCTTCCTCACCAAATGAATTTCTTAGCTATTGCAATTCCAGGTGTGATTGCTGCACTTGCAATATTTATGGTCAATCTCAAAGCCTCTGTTGCCGCACAAACGCCATCAACGTTTAACCCTCAAAACACGCTTACCCAGCAGTAAAAATACATGCGCCGAGGACTGGCGCATCTTTTTGGAAATGGATTATGGAATTCGTACACCGTTTTAAACCATGTAATTTAGCAATAACCACATTATTCGGTTTATTAACTAGCTCAAGTTTATGGGCAGCAGACACCACTCAACAAAGCGAAGATGAATGGAAGTTCACTTTAAAAAATGCCTATATCAACCGCGATTTTGACAATGATGCACTCAAAGACACAGGCAGTTGGTCTCAGGCAGCCTCATTATTTTATAAGTCGAAAATGCATGACACTCCGTTAATCATAGCAGACAAGCCTATTACCATTGGAGCTGATGCTTCCGTTCAATACGCCGTACGTTTGAGTTCAGACAAACATGTTGCGGACACGGTCTTACCTTTTAATAAGGAAACCCAATCTCAAGTATCTGACTTTTTAAAATACGGCGCAACTTTAAAACTAGGCTACGACAAAACCCTTTTAAGTGTGGGTGAACTCTGGTTGGATTTACCTGTAACAGCTGTGGATGCCAGCCGACAATTGCTTGCCTCTTATTGGGGAACCAATCTTAAGTCACAACTTTCAGATCAGCTTTATGCTGAAATTGGACGAGTTGAAAAAGTGTCGCCACGCAATGAAGAGGACTTTAAAAAGTTTTCCTTTACGGCAAATGGAATGACCAAAGAATCCGATGGCTTAAATTATATTGACCTACGTTATCAATTTACGCCGTCACTCAAGGGTGAATATTACTTTGGTAATTTAGAAGACCTCTACAATAAACACTATGTAGGGCTTGAGCATAATTGGAAACAACCTAATTTTGCCCTCACCTCTAAGTTTAAATACTTCAATGCAAAAGATGATGGCAATACTTTTGATATTGATGCGCAAAACATCGGGGTGCTAGAAACACTTAAAATAAAAAATCATACCTTCGGTTTGGGGTACCAGCAGATTATTGGTGAGTCGGCTTATCCATTACCGGATGGTTTTTTACCAGAAACCTATTTCATTAACTGGAATGCCACTGGCTTCTTTAAAGAAGATGAGAAGTCTTATCATGTGATGTACGGCTACGACTTTAAAGACTATGTGCCTGGCCTAAATGCAATGGTGAAATATGTTTACGGTCATGACTTTAAAGCAGCCAATGGCGAGAAAAACCACGAAACCGAGTCAAATGTGATTTTAAACTACGCGTTTCAACAGCCTTTCTTAAAAGGCTTTGCCCTGCAATATATTCGAATTGATTACAACGTAAAACATGGCAATGACTTTGGTGAAGATCGCTTGTTTGTAAACTACACTAAAAAGTTTTAATCATTTTTGATTCAAATGAAGCGGGCTAATTTTGGCTCGCTTTATTATTTTTGTGCCATAAAAAAACGCTCTTACGAGCGTTTTTAATTAATCTAGTAACTTAAGCAACATGCTTTTGTACAACAATCGAACCTACTGAATAGCCAGCGCCAAAAGATGAAATCACGCCATATTCGCCATCATCCACTTCGTGGCCTGTACGGTGTAAAGCAATAATTACACCTGCTGAAGAGGTATTGGCAAACTCATCTAGAATAATTGGTGCACGGCTTAGATCTGCATCTTTACCTGCCACATATTTCAAGATTAATTCATTCATGTTGGCATTGGCTTGGTGTAACCAGAAACGCTTAATATCGTTTGCAGTTAACTGCATTTTTTCCAACTGCGCATTAATGATTTTTGCCACCAACGGACAAACATCTTTAAATACTTTGCGGCCATCTTGACGGAATAACTTGTCATCAACCACTGCATCTTCGCTACGATTTAAGAAACCGAAGTTATTGCGAATGTTGTTTGAAAATTGGGTAAATAAATGAATATCTAAAATTTCAAAACCAGTTTTAGTAGTGGTTTCTTCAATAATAGAAGCGGTCGCCACATCACCAAAAATGAAGTGGCAATCACGGTTACGGTAGTCTAAGTGACCAGATGTAATCTCAACATTCACTAATAAAACACGGCGAGCGCCTGAATGAATTGCATCTGCCGCTTGTTTCAAACCAAAAGTAGCAGCTGAACACGCAACGTTCATGTCATATGCATAACCTTGAATACCAAGTGCCGACTGGATTTCAATTGCCACAGCCGGATAAGCACGCTGCATGTTTGAACAAGCCAAAATCACAACATCGATATCTTCAGCAGTTACACCTGCATTTTCCATTGCCTGTTTTGCAGCAATAACGCCCCACTCTGCTTGAATTGAAAGTTCATCATTTGAACGTTCAGACAAACGCGGACGTAAACGTGTTGGATCAAGAATACCCGATTTTTCAATCACGTAACGGCGCTTAATACCAGAAGCTTTTTCAATAAATTCAGCACTTGAACCACGTAATTCTTCTAGTTCGCCTGCTGCAATTTTCTCTGCATTCTCTTGGTTATATTGTTCCACATAAGCATTTAAACTGTCGGCCAGTTCTTCATTAGAAATGATTTCTGTTGGGTGAAATAGCCCAGTACCTGTGATACGAATGCCCATGTAAAACTCCTAAAAAAATGAATAGGGTCTGTTAATCTTTCATTTATAAATTGCGTTGCCAGCTAAAAACAACATAAACAGACCCCGATCTATTTTAACTGATTCCCAAACGATCCCATAACTTTTGTAGTCGAGTTGGCGAAATAGGCATCTTGGTTTTCATCGGCTGAGAAAATAAAGAAATACGTAATTCTTCCAGCATCAAGTACAATTCTTTGATTCTTGGATCATTTTTGAACTTAAATACCTTGTCCATCCATGGATCGACATCGTCAATAGCAGCATGATCTCGCTGTAGATTATTTGGCAATCGATCTAAACGCAATAGCAGCGCTTTTAAATAACGTGGATATTCCTGCCAAAGATCAACTGGCTGACAATAGACAAAATTGCCAAGTGACATTAAATCTAGCTGATCTTCAATATCATCGATACTGCGTCCAAATACGTCCGGATCAAGTACTAAAAGTTGACGACGGATTTGTTGCCACTGAATATAAATATCACTTAATTGCTCAAGTGCTTGCTGCCCATAGCTCAAAAATTGTTTTTTGACCTGTTCTAGCAGCTTATTAAATTCATCAGCATTGATTGGCAAAGTCGTAATTGCCATTTGTAAAGTCGCGTATACCAGCATTTGCTCAAGTTTAGCTTTATCGCCTAAAGGTGAATAAGCCAACGCAAGAGGTTTCGAAATCTGCTTTTTCAACTGGCGAACCAAATCGCCAAGTTGCATATGGACCAGACGAATAATACCTTCTCGATGCTGTTTAATCGCCTCTGCCTGATCGTTAAATGTTTGTATAACCACGCCAGACTCATCTTTCGCCTCAAGTTCGGCAAAAGTTTTAGTTGGCACTAAAGCTTGATATTGTTTAACAACAACACCTGTCACCTTCTGTGAAGCTTCAAAGGTAAAGTTTTCAGGGAAGGTTTTAAATTCACCTTTTTGCTGTTTCACCGGACGATGCGTTTCTACGCGACAACGAGCCTTCAACTCAGCCAAGTCACGGCCTTTGGCGATCAATTTACCTTTTTCATCAATCACCTTAATAAAAGGCACCAAATACGGATCTATGCGTTCAAATGAAAAATCTTTTTCCGTAATCTGCTCACCACGTAAAGCAAACGCCAGATAGCTAAAGATATGTTGTCGCAAATGTACAGCATCAATACCTTGCATTAGCTTACGCGCCGTATCTGGAATTGGTACGAGGTTACGACGTTTATCTTTTGGTAAGGCTTTCAATAAGGCTTCAATGAGATCTAAACGCCAGCCTGGAATCCCCCACGACCAAATATTTTCATCTACCTGTGGCAATGCCTGTACCGGAATTTGGACCGTTGCGCCATCTTCATCATGACTTGGGTCAAAGCGATAAGTAGTTGCCAAGCGTAACTGACCATTATGTAAATGATCAGGGAATTGCTGCGTGGTCGGACGGTCATTGAGCCAAAGCGCATCATCTTCCACGTATAAATAACGCGGATTTTTTGCTTCTACGGTTGCACGCCAGTCTTCAAAACTACGACGACTCGCAATTTCTTCAGGAATTTTCGACGCATAGAACTGATAAATCGTTTCTTCATCAACCACCAAATCGCGGCGACGTAATTTATCTTCAACTCGCTCTACTTCTTCAAGTTTAAGCAAGTTATGTTTTAAAAATGGTGGAACTGTACCCAGATTTCCTGTGGTTAATGCATCACGTAAGAAAATCTCATGTGCAGCAGGTTGGTCAACTTTCTCAAAATTAACCAAACGCTTCGGTTCAATAATTAAACCAAACAATGAAATTTGTGCATAAGCATTTACAATACCGGCTTTTTTAGACCAATGCGGCTCGAAATAGTGATATTTCAATAAGTCGCGTGCAGCAAGCAAAATCCATTCAGGATCAATTTTTGCTAATGTACGTAAATAGACCTGAGAGGTTTCCACCATCTCAAAAGCCATCACCCACGCAGTATTGGTTTTATGCAAAGTACTGGCCGGAAAAACTTTAGCCTTTTGCTGACGCACTGCCATAAAGGTATTACGTTCATCAGTTTTATTGGCAATGAACGATAATAAACCGGTCAGCAACGCACGGTGCAAGTTTTCATAATTTGCAGGCTTTTCATTAAAACTAAGTTTTAAACCTTCGGCCAGCTCAACCAGCTGCTGGTGTGTCTGTTTCCATTCACGTAACCGTAACCAGCTTAAGAAATGCTGCTTAGCAAATTGACGACGCTTGTTTTCCGACATTCCTGCTTCGCCTTTAGGATTTAAAGTATCCCAAAGTTTTAAATAAAACAGAAAATCTGAATCTGCTTCGCGAAACAATGCATGCTTTTGATCAGCTTGCATCTGTTTATCTGCTGGACGTTCACGCGGGTCTTGAACAGCAAGTGCACTGACCACCACCAAAATTTCTTTGAGTACACCAAAATGAGCCCCACCCACAATCATACGTGCAAGTCTTGGATCAATCGGCATACGTGCCATCATTTGGCCGACTTTAGTCAGTTCGTTTTTCTTCTCGTTCAGCGCCCCTAACTCAATGAGCAACTTACGACCATCATTGACTAGACGGAAATCTGGCGGCTCAATGAAATCAAAGTTTTCCAGCTCACCTAAACCTAAGCTCTGCATTTGCAGAATAACCGATGCCAAGTTAGTTCGCTTAATTTCAGGTTCGGTAAACTCAGGACGACTTAAAAAGTCTTCTTCGCTATATAAACGAATACATACACCTGGAGCAACACGACCACAGCGCCCTTTACGTTGATTTGCTGCAGCTTGTGAAATTGCCTCAATCGGTAAGCGTTGCACGCGTGAACGGTAGTTATAACGAGATATACGTGCAAAGCCGCTATCAATCACGTAGCGAATATTAGGAACAGTCAGTGCAGTTTCTGCAACGTTCGTCGCAATAATAATACGGCGGCCCTTTCCACTTGGGCTAAAAATCTTTTGTTGCTCAGAAACGGCTAAACGCGCATACAAAGGTAAAATTTCGGTATGTCTCGGCCCGTACTTTTGTAAGGTTTCCTGCAATTCTCGAATTTCTTGCTCTGTACTTGAGAAAATCAGAATATCTGCATGTTCTGGATGGCCTTTTTCCTCGGCATCAGCAAAGCATTCTTCTACAGCTTGTACGACTGCACGCGGCAGGTTTTCTTCAAAGTCGTCGAATTCATCGTCATCACTACCACCAATATTCATTTCTGAAATTGGGCGATAACGCACTTCAACCGGATAACTACGCCCTTCTACTTCAAAAATTGGTGCATTATTAAAGTAGTTACTAAAACGATTTACATCTAAAGTTGCCGAAGTCACGATGACTTTTAAATCTGGGCGTTTTGGCAGTAACTGCTTTAAATAGCCCATAATAAAATCGATATTGAGTGAGCGCTCGTGCGCCTCATCAATAATGATGGTGTCATATTTAGACAAGAAGCGGTCATTGCCTAACTCGGCAAGCAAAATACCGTCGGTCATTAACCGGACAATCGAATCTTGCGAACCTTGTTCATTAAAACGGATTTTAAAACCAATCGATTCGCCGAGCTTTTCGCCGACTTCTTCTGCAATACGCTGCGACACACTACGTGCAGCTAAACGACGTGGCTGGGTATGACCAATCATACCAGTCAAGCCACGCCCTGCTAACATTGCAATTTGAGGGAGCTGAGTAGTTTTCCCTGAACCTGTTTCACCAGCCACAATAATGACCTGATGCTTTTGAATCGCTTCAATTAAACGGTCAGCATATTGGGTTACAGGAAGATCCTGATTTAATTTGATTTTTGGTAAGCGCTCAAAACGCTGTCTAACTTTTGCATTAGACTGTTCAAATAATTTTTCAATCTCTGCAGTATTAGCTTTTTTATCTTTACGTAAACGATTTAAACGGTAACGATCTCTTGCCATCACCCATTGATCTATATTTAAACCATTCAGCACAGATAAATTTTCCTGAAAATTCAACAATCCTCTATTTTACGCCTTAATGACCATAAGGTAAAACAATTGGTTTTTTATATATTTTTAATTTTTTTACATTTCACCCTTGAATTTTTAGTATGTAAGCTTCATGTTGTTAGGCAAGTTTCTTTTACTATAACTGTCATTTGATTTACATGTTTTTGCAGTCAAATCGAATACAGTATTTGGGGACTTTAAAATCGAAAATTTCATACTTATTCAATTTTCCGATTTTAGTCATGTAAAAATACTATTTCCCCAATAAAGAATTTTTATTTATTCTACATCTCGTAAACAAGTTTAAATATAAACCTCAATCATGGAGACAATGATGAGCTTGATTAATACTGAAGTTAAACCTTTCCAAGCAACTGCTTACCACAACGGCCAATTCATCGAAGTGAACGAAACTAACCTTAAAGGTAAGTGGTCTGTTGTATTCTTCTATCCTGCTGACTTCACTTTCGTATGTCCTACTGAGCTTGAAGACTTAGCTGATAACTACGCTGAATTCCAAAAATTAGGCGTGGAAATCTACGGTGTTTCTACTGACACTCACTTCACTCACAAAGCTTGGCACGACACTTCAGACGCGATCAAGAAAATCCAATACCCATTAATCGGCGATCCAACTTGGACTCTTTCTAAAAACTTTGACGTTTTAATCGAGTCTGAAGGTTTAGCTGACCGTGGTACTTTCGTTATCGATCCAGAAGGTAAAATCCAAATCGTTGAAATCAACGCTGGCGGTATCGGTCGTGACGCATCTGAACTTCTTCGTAAAGTAAAAGCTGCTCAATACGTACACTCTCACCCAGGTGAAGTTTGCCCAGCTAAATGGAAAGAAGGCGAAGCAACTCTTGCTCCATCTATCGACCTAGTTGGTAAAATCTAATCTCTCTTAGATTTTAAAAACCTAAAGAACCATCCTTTATCGGATGGTTCTTTTGTTTTGAATAAGCACATCACATTTTCTACTGATACTTTTACAATTCTGCCCTTCCCCGTTACCTAAACATTGAGTAATGTCAAATAAACAACTGGTTAATTTTTGAGTACGTTTGATATGAAATAAAGGGGTGCATTTATGGCGAATACAGCGGTCGTCACTTCATGGAAATACAATGCGACATCGCGTCATTTAAAAATCTTTTATAGCGATGGCTCAGGAGATCTTTATCATCCTGTTCCTGAGTTTGTTTATGACAACTTATTACGCTCAACCGATAAAGCCGCTTTTGTACACAAATACTTAGAATTTAATTTGCACTTTACCCGACTCTCTTTGGTGATTGCCTCATAAAATTATAAAAAAGGCCTGTTCAAAACAGGCCCCAACTGGAATATGAAAAATTATTTCAGCATAACTATTTTGTGACCACTAAACACAAACCTGCGCCGACAGGCAAAATGCTACTCATGTAATCCGGATCTTTTTTAATTAAGGCTATAAATCGATTTACTTCTGCCGCATGGGATATCACATTATCGACAACTAAAACCCCACCTTTAGGCTTCATTAGGCGTTTTAAATCTGGCCAATAATTTTCATATGCATCGCGTTCAGCATCTAACAAAATAAAATCAAATTTTTCCTGAGCTGCTTTTAAGTAATCGGCTGCATCTCCTACCCAAAATTGAACAATTTCACTGAGCTCTAACTCAGCTACATGACGTTTTGCCTCTGCACTTCGCTTTGCATCAATTTCAACTGTAATGACTTGCCCACCAGTCGCTTGGGCAGCTTCGGCAAGCCACAAAGTTGAATAGCCTGTTGAAGTGCCAATTTCCAAAATAGACTTGGCTTGCTGCATACGAATAAGCTGGGAAATTAGCTGAGCAGATTCTACTTCTATATTACGATATCGTTGTAAACGATCGGATTGCTGTGAGTCATGCTGTTTAAAGGTGTCATATAAATCAGCAACTCTTTGTAAGAAAATAGTATTTGGCATCTATTTTACTCCTTCTTTATATGACAGCCATTTTATTTAAGTACTTTGTATTAATTTAAAACGCGGTACGACGCTACCATCACTCATTTGCACGGTTTCAGTAAACATATCAAGTGGTCGAACCCAAGTTGAATAATCACCATATAAACATTGATAAACAACCAATTCCTCTTCAGTTTCACTGTGTTTTGCTACAGAAAAAACTTGATAGAGATTACCTTTATAATGCTGATAAATGCCGCGTTGCAATGACATGAAAGTACCTTTTAATGTTATGACATAAAATCTTTACAGCCATATAACATATATAAAGTTTCAAACACTTTCACTTTAAAATACTGCAAAACTAAAAATGAAATTAAGATGCTCTTTCTGTACTTTCTTAACTTACGCGTTGTTGCAAACCAACATTCAAAAAAACGATTAAATTCATAAAAACATACTGTTTTACCCATTCATTGTTTTAACGTACTATGCATCTATTGAAAGAATTTGGATGCATTGGAGTAAAAAACAGATGTTAGATCAAAACATTAAAACTCAATTAAAAGCTTACCTAGAACGTTTAGAAAGTCCAATCGAATTAGTTGCTGCTTTAGATGAATCAGATAAAGCTGCTCAAATTAAAGAATTAGTAACTGAAATTGCTGAGCTTTCTGACAAGGTAACAGCCCGTTTTGACGGTAACAATACACGTCGTCCAAGCTTTGGTGTGGCTAAAGCAGGTGAACAGCCTCGTGTGTTCTTTGCAGGCTTACCAATGGGCCATGAGTTTACCTCTTTGATCTTGGCTCTGTTACAAGTGTCTGGCTATGCACCTAAAGTGTCGGATGAAGTGCTTAACCAGATTAAAGGCTTAAACCTCAAAGCTAACTTTGATGTGTTTGTATCGCTTAGCTGTCATAACTGTCCGGACGTGGTACAGGCACTTAACCTGATTGCCATTTATAACCCGAACACCACGGCAACCATGATTGATGGTGCATTCTTCCAAGACGAAGTGGAACAACGCAAAATCATGGCTGTACCGATGGTCTTCCAGGACAATGAACACATTGGTCAAGGTCGTATGACGCTTGAAGAGATTGTGGCAAAACTTGATACCAATTCAGCTGAAAAAGACGCAGCAGCACTCAATGCCAAAGATGCGTTTGATGTATTGGTGATTGGTGGTGGACCTGCGGGTGCAACAGCTGCAATCTATGCGGCACGTAAAGGCATTAACACAGGTATCGTGGCTGAACGCTTTGGTGGTCAGGTCATGGACACCATGGACATTGAAAACTTCACTTCTGTGCAAAAGACCCAAGGTCCTAAGTTTGCTGCCGAGATGGAAGCACATGTTCGTGAATACGATGTGGATATCATGAACCTGCAACGTGTCAGCAAAATCACTGGTGCAGACCAAACAGCAAATGGCTTGGTTGAAGTTGAACTTGAAAACGGTGCAAAACTTGAATCGAAAACTGTGATCCTTTCAACAGGTGCACGTTGGAGAGAAATGAATGTACCGGGTGAAGCTGAATACCGTACCCGTGGTGTAGCGTACTGTCCACACTGTGATGGTCCATTGTTCAAAGGCAAACGTGTTGCCGTGATTGGGGGCGGTAACTCAGGTGTTGAAGCGGCGATTGACCTTGCAGGTATTGTTGAGCATGTAACTTTAGTTGAGTTTGACACTAAACTTCGTGCTGACCAAGTCTTGCAAAACAAGTTAAACAGCTTGCCAAACACCACTGTGATTATGAATGCATTAAGTACGGAAGTATTGGGTGACGGTTCACAAGTAACCGGTCTTAAATATAAAGACCGTGCGACTGATGAAGAGCATGTGGTAGAGCTTGCAGGGATCTTTGTACAGATTGGTTTACTTCCAAACACTGACTTCTTAAAAGACAGTGAAGTTGAGCTAACCAACCGTGGCGAGATCATTGTTAATGACCGCAACGAAACCAATGTAAAAGGTGTATTTGCTGCAGGTGACTGTACCACTGTACCTTACAAGCAGATCATTATTGCTACAGGTGAAGGCGCTAAAGCATCACTCTCTGCGTTTGATTACATTATTCGTTCTGGGCAATAAAACTGGTCAAATCACTATCATTTGGTTCAAGCCTAGCATTACAAAATGCTAGGCTTTTTTAATACGAGAGTTACAACTTTTTAACAATTTTTGATCTTTATTAATCAGTTACTTTATGTTTATATTTTAGACATCCATAATTTTGGATGCCATGAATTAGAAGGAAAAACACAATGAATAAATTACTTGTTGCTTTAGGTCTTGCTGCGACTGTTGCCCTTGTTGGTTGTAATAAAGATAAAGCTCCAGAAACTGGTGCTACTACAGGTGAACACTTAGAAAATGCTGCTCAACAAGCAACAGCAGATATCAAATCTGCTGGTGATCAAGCTGCGAGCGATATTGCAACTGCAACAGACAACGCTTCAGCTAAAATTGATGCTGCTGCTGACCACGCTGCTGATGCGACTGCTAAAGCTGCAGCTGAAACAGAAGCTACTGCACGTAAAGCGACTGCTGATACAGCTCAAGCTGTTGAAAATGCAGCTGCTGATGTGAAAAAAGATGCTCAACACTAATTAGCTATAGCATTAAAAAAGCCCCTATCACTTAGGGGCTTTTTTAATGCTTTTTGAAAATTGCTTATGAAATTAAACCTTCATCACGCATTGCAATTTGTACAGATTGACGTTCTGCAACTTTATTACGTAGCGCAATAATATGTTTATACGGCGTTAAATCATGCTCAATTGAGTTTGACCAATTTGTTAAAACAAATAAATACGCATCTGCTGGACCAAAATTATCATTTACCAAATAGTCATAATCCGACTCAGCCAAATAATTATCGATATATTTTAAAAGACGGTCGATTTCAGCATAAGCTTTGGTCTTTTCATCGGTTGTTAACGGCGCCCCAAAAAATACCGCGTATGCATCATGCAATTCAGAATTTAAATAGCCCAACCATTCCAATACTTTCGCACGGCCTAAGCCCGAAGGAGGAATCAAATCTTGTTTAGGGTCGTGCTGAGCAAGGAAAGGTAAAATCGCTACGTTTTCAGTTAAAATTAAACCCGGATTAATTTCTAAAGCTGGTACATATCCCTTTGGGTTAATTTCATAATAATCTGCACCTTTTTCTGTTTTATGTGTTTTTAAATTTACTCGTTCTAAATCAAAATCAACATTAATTTCATTTAAAATAATATGTGCAGCTAAAGAACATGCGCCTGGCGAATAATATAATTTCATATCTGATCCTTGTTATCTCACATTAACGTTTTAAATTGGTTCTAAAAAACCTGCAAGGTTTGTACAATTCCTTAATTGTAAAAAAGCGTAAATTTATAAATTACTTACACTACCTAATATTCTTGAAAAAGTTTTCCCTTGCAAGTTGTCTTGCGTGACGATTGTTTAAAATATGATAAAACACATTCACATCACGCATTTTTATCGTTAACTACGTTTAAAAAGCTGGCTAATCCATTCCATTAATTGAGATAAGAAATCGAAAATTGGACTTTTCTGGTTATCATTTGGCTGATTCGAGTCTTTGCCATTTAAATCTAGATCGACAATCACCGGGTCATGGTCCGAAGAACGATAGGCATCTTCACCATAGAACAAAGCTTTTTGCTCATCAGTTTTATATTCTTCGTTGTAATCTAGAACCGTCGGCTCGTCAGCATTAATATGCCAAGCAAAAGTACGAACTACTTTTGGATATAAATCTGCATCAGCAATAGCATGATCCAAATTACCCGCTCCACCATTACCATTTGCATCACTTGCCCCACCAAAAACATAACTGTACGCCTGAGCGCCTTGCCCAACTTTAGCGTCATTGAGTAAGACTTTATAATTGGCTTTTTCAAATGCCAAAATCGGTGCCTCTTTTGCATAACTATTCATGTCTCCAACGAGTAAAGCATTTTGCTTAGGCACTTGCGTCGGATTTTTTGCGAGCCACTGCACAATTTGATCAACTGCTTTTACACGGGTTGGATTCCAGCATCCCTGACCATCATTTTGATCTGCATCAGAAGAGTTGGCATCTACTCCACTACATCCTTTTGATTTCAAATGGTTTGGAATAACGGTAAATGTTTTATTACCACGGATAGCTTGGAACGTTTGAGCTAAGGTCGTTCTGTTTTTCTCACCTAAATCAAGCACAACAGCTTTATTTAAAGGCTTCACACGCTTGCTGTTATAAATAATCGCTACAGCAATAACATCGGTACCTAAACGATCCAGATTTTCAGGAATAACATATTTCCAGTCTGGACCTAGTGCACTCGTTAAATGAGCAATCGCGCTGTTTGGGCCATAGCCATTGTTGGCAATTTCCATTAAACCGTAAACGTCAGCATCAATCGATTTGAGTGCACTCACAATTTTACGGTGCTGTTTATCAAACTCTGCTTGTGTGTTTGCACCACGCTCTGTTGGGAAACCTGTTGCACCATTGTCATAGTTCAAGACATTAAATGAAGCTACACGAATATGATTGGCATTTTTCGCAATAACATTTTGACGAGAGTTGGTTTGAGCAATAACTTCTGGTTGCGTACGTCCAAGCACTGGTTGTACGCGCCAACCGTTAAAACGATATTCTAAAATCCCTTCGACATTTTTAAGCTGGTAGCCTGAACGCAATGTATTGGCAGCACTAAAATTTGTAGGTAACCATGGTGTACGGTTTTGATTGTTATAACCATCATCAAAAATAATTTTAGATAATAAATTTTTCTGAGCTAGAGCTTTAGCTTCAGGAGATAGCGCTGGATATAAATTGGTTGGAATATATAAGCGACCTAAACTTAACGATAACTCACCATAACGACCATAATTATAATTCTCACTCACCGTTAAAGTCTGAGGCAATTTCACCAACATGCCTTGATAACGCTGCGGAGAATGAGTTGAACCGCCTGTTAAACTCGAAAATGGTAGTTCAAGGCTAATGGGTTGAACCTGATTTGCCATATTGCTATTACAGGTTTGAATATCTTGTTGTAATTGGTCAATCTGTAGCTGATTTTGATAGCTGGTTAAACGACCACGTAAAATAACCTCATCACCAATTTGTCCACCTTTCACCGCACTACTATTCGGAATATAAACAAAAATAGCATTGCTCACATTTGCACGTGCTTTCGTATCAGGTGTTTGAACATAAAAACCTGAGAAACCATTTGCGTAACGATAGTCGGCAGTAATTACCCCACGCACGGTATAAGTCTGGTTTTGTGCTGATGTTGCTAAATCGGCAATTGGTGTATCTGAGCTTGAACAGCTGACCGTTTCAATAGGAGGCTGAGTAGTAGTACCTGATAGATTTGTAAAATCATTTCGGTTTGCCCATGCTGTCCATGAATGGTCCAAATCAAATGCCGCTGTCGGATCAATACTCAAAGCTGGATTTTCAGTTTCAATACGTTTAAAGCTATTTCCCAAGCTTGAAACAGCAGTTCCCCATCCTGCCTCAGGTCGCTCCCCAATACGGCCAAAACGATCTACAGGTGTGCCTTTATAAACAAGCACAACTGCATCATCCCCATTAAAAGATAATGCAGCCACTTGATTTACTTTATTGCCAAGTTCTGTCTGTAATTCTGAACGCCCCACCAAAAATTTTTGTTTACTTGCAAGCGTACCTTGTAAACGGAAGGTAGCTGTTTTCGCAGTTCCACCATTATTAAATTGTTGAATTTCATAATCAGCCAAGTTAACGGTAGTACCATCCGGGTTATAAATTTCTAACCCTTTTTTATTACTGCTACCATCAACATACTGGCTAAACATGAGCTGTGCCTGAGCAACAGAACTATATGAAAATGCACCTAATGCACTTAAAAAAACCGAAAGTGTTTTTAATTGAAAAGTTTTCATGAGTAAAAATGTTCATGTGAGTTTTAATTAGCCTCTTAGCTTAAATATTGATCATGACATCTACATGAAGAAAAACACCGAAACATTTGACTTGACCACCTGAAGACTTAAAATACCGCATTTGAATTTCAATATTGCCAAGGTTATGTCGATCGATCAGTTAGAAACGCAAATTGCAGAATTGGACAATTTGCCTGAACACCGTGAAATTGTGACGTTTATGCGTCGTTCAGCCCCACTCAATACGTCTCAACGCACGGCTTTAGAACAACATCGCGATTTAATTTTGGAATATCCCGTGGGTGACTTACGTCAGCACTTTGAGCATCCGGAGCGCCCTTTAACAGTTGAAATCGGTTTCGGTATGGGCCGTTCTTTAGTGCTTATGGCTAAAGCGAACCCTGAACGCAACTATGTGGGTATTGAAGTCCATGTACCAGGCATTGCTCAATGTGTCTATGAAGCAGGTATGGCAGAGCTTAAAAATTTACGTGTACTCGATGCTGACGCAATTCAAGTACTACGTGAAATGCCTGACAACAGTATCAACTGCGTACAACTTTACTTCCCGGACCCTTGGCAAAAGAAACGTCATTTCAAACGCCGCTTCGTTATTCATGAACGTATGCAATTGGTTGAACAAAAACTTGAACTTGGTGGTACATTCCACGCTGCAACAGACTGGGAACCGTATGCTGAGTGGATGTTAGATGTTTTAGACAACCGTCCAAACCTTGAAAACTTGGCTGGTAAAGGCAACAGCTATCCTCGACCAGACTGGCGCCCAGTAACTAAGTTTGAACGTCGTGGTATTGAGTCAGGTCATAAGATTAATGACTTCATCTTTAAGAAGATTAAGTAAGAAACAGGGCTTAGTAACAAACTAGGCCCTTTTCATTTCAATATTAAAAATTAAATAAACCTATAACTTATCTTGTCCATTTTTCTGGCTAATTAAAGATTGCTAATTGAACTCAATCTCGTTATTTATAGAAAAGGTACTTGCCATACTAAAAATACTAAGGACAACACATGTTAAAAATCTTAGGGCGTGATAATTCTATTAATGTTCGCAAAGTCTTATGGCTATGTGACGAATTAAATCTTACATATGAGAGAGAAGATTGGGGCATAGGTTTTCGCTCCGCTCAATCTCCTGAATTTTTGCAATTAAATCCTAATGGTCAAATTCCAGTGATTTTAGATGGCGACTTAGTCCTTTGGCAGTCGAATAGCATTATACGTTATCTAGCAAATGCTTATGATAAAGACCATATACTCTACCCAACTCAAGCTAAGCAAAGAGCTATTATTGACCAGTGGATTGATTGGCAAGCTATAGAACTGAATAACAGCTGGACTTATGCATTTATGTCGCTCATTCGACATTCAGCCCTTCATCAAGACCCGAATTTGTTACAACAAGGTATTGATCAGTGGAATAAACAAATGCAGATTCTCGATCAACAACTTGCAAAAACTCAAGCCTATGTTGCAGGTACTGAGTTTACCCTAGCCGATATACCAATTGGGCTGTCTGTGCAACGCTGGAAAGCAACTCCTTTTGACCATCCAGCGCTTAAACATGTTGACCAATATTTTGAACGTTTAAATCAGCGTAAAGGCTTTTTAAAATGGGGCAATAACGGTCAACCTTAACCTCTTAAAATTAAGATGAGTGATGGCGCTTTACGATGCCATCACTTAAAAGTTGATAAACCTGTTTTAAATCATCTCGATTTGCTTGGGCTAATAAGCTTTGATGCATTGCCAAGATATTCTGATCTCCTCGCATTGCAGGTCCTGTTTGCATTTGCTTTGGATCATTTTCAGTAGCTTTTTTTGCTGTTTCCAGAATTAATGGATAAAGCAAGCCAAAGTCGACCTGCTCCGCATCTACAACTTGCTTTGCCATATCAAAACAATAATTACTAAAATTACAGGCAAACACGGCTGCCAAATGCAAAGTTAAACGTTGCTTGGAGGTGTATTGATACACTCGCTTACTTAGGCTATTTGCTAAATCAGAAAGTATGACTAAATCGTCTTTACTGGTCGCCTCTACAAATAATGGTGTGGCTTTCCAATCAACATCTCTTTCTAAGCTAAATGTTTGTAATGGATAAAACACCCCTGCTTTTTCATGTACCTGACTGATGACTTGAATGTCTGTACTCCCCGAAGTATGAACCATAAGCATTTCGGGAAATAACTCGTGTACCTGCGTTGCAAGTTCAGTAATAGCACTGTCTGAAACAGCTAGAATAATTAAATCAGTGGGTTGAAACTCTTGAAGAGACTGACATGCTTTCGCTTGAATTTGCTCTGCAAACTTCTTGGTTTTCTCAAAATCACGTGCATAGACTTGTACGATGTTATGTCCCTTAGCCAAAAGTGCCTTTGCCAAATGGAAGGCAACACGCCCACTCCCTAACAAACTAATTTTCATGCCAACCTAACAATATTTATTTCTATAAAAAAAAGCTTCTCAAAATGAGAAGCTTTTTTCAAATTAGAATTCAATAAAATCTGTTTTTTATTGAGCTACTGAAAACTCAATACGACGGTTTTTAAAGCGTCCTTCTTCGGTCGTATTGTCTGCAACTGGCTGTTCTGAACCATGGCCTTTAGCAACCAGTTTAGAAGCATCCACTCCTTTAGAAACTAAATAATCTACTACTGCTTGAGCACGTCGTTGAGAAAGCGCTTTATTAGCAGCGGCATTCCCTGTTGAGTCGGTGTGACCACCTACATCTAACTTAACACCAGACACTTTATTTAAAAGGGTTGCTGCTTGATCAAGAATAGCTTTGTTATCTGCTGGAATGTCACTTGAGCCACTCGCAAAGTTAATAATTTGTAAATTAAGTGCTTTAACTAGTGCGTTTACATCTACATTGTTCGGGTCAATTGCAGTTAAGGCTGTTTGCGAAGCACTTAAACTGTTGCTTACAGACTGTTCAGCTGTTTCTGGTGCTGAGGCAACAACTTCAGTATGTGGAACAAGTGCTTTTACTTTAGCAGTTAACGCTTCTAACGCTGCAGCATCACCTGCTTTCAATGTAATCTTGTCACCCACCCATTCTAAAGAAGCGTTTGGAATACCTTTTAATGCACCCAACACACCTGCCAAAGCATCCTTATCGGTAAAAGCAGCCGCATAAGTTTGACTTGTATCAACATCACAATCTTTAGTAGCTGAAAAGACTTGTTTAACTTGAGTTTGTAAAGTCGCCAAGAAACCTTGATCGCCAATTCCAGCCTGACACTGGCTCACGGCACCTTTATCATCGGTACTTAAAGTTAAAGTAGCTGGAGCAGCCGCAGCCTCTACACCGCTTGCAGCTTTAGTTTCAGGTGCAGGTGTAGCTTCTTTATGCTGGCAAGAGCGCCACAACCAAGCAATTAATAACCCGAGAATAATGAGCGCAATAATGGGTAAAAAACCACGAGATTTACCCGTAGTCTCTGTTGCTGCTGCAAGTGGCGGTGCTGTCGATGAAGTTACAGAAGATAAACCAGCTCCAATACCTAATGGAGCTAATAAGCCCACGGCCCATCCTGGTAAATATGAACGGATCGTTTCAGCATGCTGACGTAAATAGTTCACAATACTTTGTTGATCATTTCCGGCAACGTCAGAAATTGCATTAAGGCTCGGTTTTAATGCGCTATTGAGGGTATTTTCGATTTCATTATTTGGTGCTGTACCGCTTAAATGGGTAAGCACAGTATTCTTAATTTGCTCATTATGAGAAAAAAGATCGGATAATGACGGAGCCAAACTGTTTTTCAATTGTCCTATAAGATCAGGTTTAGCAGCTAATAGTGAAAGTAGAATTGGATAAAACTTAGATAAAGCGTTTGTTTTTTCGCCGAGGTATCCATCCTGATTATTTAATATTGTTGAAGATACTTTTCCTTTAAGCAGTTCTATAGGGTTTATCGACATTGGTTATTCTCCCGAATCTTATACGTCGTAACCAGCAACTTTTTGATTATTCAAATACTTCTCTTTGCTGATAGTTTTTTATTCTAATGCGCTCGAAATCTTTTGTTGTTTTTTAAATAATTTATATACAATTTTCCATCTAGTATTTACAAAACAGGCAGATCTTTATGATCTACCTGTTTATATTTTATATTGGCATTTTGCGGCTTAAAATTAAACAGCAAAAGTCTGTAAGACTTTACCTGTAAGCTTTTGACCCAGTAAAGGGGTATTTTTTCCTTGAGATAAAATAGTGTCTTTACTTACAGTCCAGCTTAACTCAGGATCTACTAACACCCACCCTGCTTCGGCTTGCCAACGTGCTGTCATATTTGCTACCTGTGCAGGAGCACTTGTCACTTTAGTTACCCATTCTAAAGGTTCAAATAGACCTTCATTAATGAGCTGAATACCTAAAGCCACATAGGTATCAAATGCAGTAATACCCGGTTGGGTCTCTGCAAATGGAGCCATTTTGGCTGAACTGCTTAAAGGCTCATGGTGGGTACAGATTGCATCAATTACACCCTGTTTTAAACCTTGGCGTAAAAGCTCTTTATCTTGCTCAGAACGTAATGGTGGACGAACATGTGCAAGTGAATTGAAGCCATCAATTAGTTGCTCAGTTAAATGTAACTGATGCATCGCTACATCGGCAGTAACCGGTAAACCTTTTGCCTTTGCAGCACGAATTAATTCGACCGAAGCGCCACAAGACAATAAACCAAAGTGAGCTTTAACACCTGTCGCTTCAATCATAAGTAGATATTTTGCAATCGCTACGGTTTCTGCAATTGCAGGAATCATTGGTAAACCTTGACGTGATGCAATAAAACCTTCATGAGCACAGCCATCTTTAGCAAGTTGTGGCTCTTCAGCATAGAAAACGACGGTTAAACCAAGACCCGCAGCGTACTCTAATGTACGAACAACGACATCGTCATTTTCAAAAGCAGCATTCGCATTTGAAACAGCAGTACAACCACCCTTTTTAAGGCCGGCCATATTTGCTGGTTGCTTACCATTTAGGCCTTGAGTCTGGGCACCGATGATATGCATGTGAATACCACCATCATGCCAAGCTTTTTCAATTAAGCCGTGAATGAGCGCACCGTTGTCTTGTACAATCGGCTTTGAGTCTGGCGGCGTAATGACGTGCAAAATACCGTTAGCACGTGCAGCTTTACCTTCTGATTTCAACGTTCCATGCTGCTGCTGACCTGGTTCACGCAAACGTGCACACAAATCAACCATAGTTGGCATTAACCATTTACCCTGACCATCAATAGTTTGTTCAACCTGATCGACTGGGGCAATGAGCTTACCGTCTTGAAGATATACAGTTTGTACGCTGTCTGTTTTTTGGATTGGGTCTAACACACGTACATTTTCAATTTTTACAATACTCATGTGATCCATTCCTTACAACGTAATCGCTTCAATTAAACCTTGTTCTTGGAGTTGCCCTTGCATAGACAACGCTAGCACAGCCATACGAACTGCAATACCGTTAGTGACCTGTTTTAAAATCACTGACTGTTCGCCATCAGCAATACTCGAATCAATTTCTACACCACGGTTCATTGGTCCCGGATGCATAACAATACAGTCCGGTTTAGCCAAGCTAAGGCGCTCTTTGTTCAAACCGTACATTCTGTAAAATTCAGATTGCGAAGATAATGCTGGTGAATCGATACGTTCATTTTGAATACGTAAAGCAATAATCACATCACAACCGGTAATGCCTTCATCCATGTTATTGAACAAACGAACATGGTCGCCATATTCTGAAAAACCAACCGGTAATAAGGTGTTCGGCGCAATCACACGGATATCTTTACATCCGAGTGTTTGAAGTGCAGCTACATCTGAACGCGCAACGCGAGAGTGTTTAATGTCACCAATAATGGCAACACTCAAGTCTTCAAATGGTTTTTTCGTCTCACGGCGAATAGTGAGCATATCGAGCATCGCTTGCGTTGGATGGGCATGACGTCCATCTCCGGCATTAATAATTGCGACTTTCGGACATACATCTTTAGCAATGAAATGTGCAGCACCTGAAGATGAATGACGTACAACGAAAATATCGGCAGCCATTGCTTCGAGGTTCCAAAGCGTATCTCGTAAAGTCTCACCTTTTGACGTGCTTGAACGTGCAATATCAATGTTCAATACATTGGCAGACAAACGTTTTGCTGCTGCTTCAAAAGTAGTACGAGTACGGGTGGAGTTTTCAAAGAAGAGATTCATAACCGTCCGACCTTCTAAAAGCGGGCGGTTAATTAAATTATTATTATCATCTAAAAAGCTTTGCGCGGTATCTAAAATCTTAGTGAGGTTTTCTTTTGAAAGGCCCTCAATCGTTAAAAAATGTTTTAAATTTCCGTCTTGATTGAGCTGAACCTGGCTCGGTTGATGCAACGCTGCAATATGCATAATGGATTCCTATGGGTCGAATCGCGAAAACGTGCATAGTGTAGCTGAATTCCGTTCTTTTCGCAGAAGAACTTTACAGAATAAGGCCCTAAATTGACCAGAAAATTTAGAGCCGTGCTCAGATTACCTTAAAGCACCAATATAATGATGTGGAACTTGTGCCCGATAAATGTCTTCGGCTGTGATTTCTGATTCTTCACTAGTTTGAATACTTACTGTCATTTCTTTTTGAGACTGCTCTGGTATTGAATCAGTCAATACCATTAATCGTTCAACACAGCGTTTTAATTCGTCATCTTCTGCTTCTAGTGCCAGTGCAATTACATATTTCGCATAGTCTTTATTTTGAACAAAGTACATTGCATCTATCACCCGTCCCGTTACTCTGCGCATACGCACATAAATTTGAGTAGCTAGTGTGAAAGCTTCTGCATTCGCTATAAAACCATTCCCCATCATATCTTTCATTTATATTCCCCTATGTATTCAAATCATGAAATTGGTTAAAAACCATCAATAATGATTAATTAAATAAGTTTTATTTCGAAAGATTTAGCAAAATACATACCAGTTTTTATATTTTAAGCTTTAAAAATCAATTTATTGGTTGCCAAGTGATAGGTTGCAATAATTTAAAAACTTTTAGACACCAAAATACGTTAAACTTTGCATCGTTAATATTTATATGTTTTGGTCAATCGAGTTTATGAATACCTCTTTACGTTTAAACCACTATTGGATTACTTGTGCTGATGGTTTAGAAACCCTCTTACAAGAAGAAATAGAACAGCTTGGCACCAAAGTGACAGAACGTAAAGCAGGACGTTTAATCATTGAAGGAACGCTTGAACATGCTTACCGTATTTGCATGTGGTCACGTCTTGCTTCACGTGTTTTACTTCCAATTCATACTTATGAACTTGAACGTACCCACGATGCGCGTGATGTAGCAGAAGAGCTTTATGAAGGTGCAATTAGTTTTGATTGGTCACTTATTTTTGCACCACAAAGTACCTTTGCAATTCGCTTACATGCAGAGCGTGAAATTAAGGTAAATACGCAGTTTGCAACCCTTCGTGTAAAAGACGGTGTTGTTGATTCCTTTATGGAAGCTGTAGGTCGCCGCCCAAGTATTGATACCAAACAACCGGAAATTACATTATATGTGCTTGCGGGCAAAACCGAGCATACATATTGCCTAGATTTATCTGGTGATTCATTACATAAACGCGGCTACCGTCGTTTCATGACAGATGCGCCAATTAAAGAAAACCTCGCAGCAGCAATTTTACAAAAAGCCAAGCTTAAGGAACGTAACCCGGAAATTGTACTTGACCCAATGTGTGGTTCAGGCACATTTATTATTGAAGCATTAATGATTTTAACTGATCGTGCGCCGGGTCTTGTACGTCGTTTTGGATTTAATGGCTGGCATGGTCATGACCGTGAACTTTGGCTTTCACTCAAAGCCGAAGCAGCAGAGCGTCATGAAAAAGCACTTGAACAACCGTTACCTAAGTTTTATGCATACGATGCTGACTGGGAAGCTGTAAAAGCAACACGCGAAAACATTATTGCAGCAGGTTTTGAAAAGCTACTAGGCGATATTCAAATTGAAGAGCGTACTTTAGCAGACTGGCCAGATTTCGGTGCTGAAAATAAAACTGCTTTTATCGTTACCAACCCTCCATATGGTGAGCGCTTAGGTGACAAAGCTTCTAACCGTTCTCTTTACTTAGGCTTATCTGCCCTCTTACAAAAGAACTTCCCAAATCAATATGCAGCAATTATTGCCGCACAAATTGAACAAGCCGATGTTTTAGCATTTGAAGCACCAGAAACATTACGCTTAATGAATGGTAAATTACCGATTTATGTTCGTTTCGGTACAGTTAAACCTGAAAAAGTCACTCAACCATTCTTGGCAAACTGGCAAGCTCAACCTGTTGAAATGGAAGAAGCTCAAGACTTTGCTAACCGTTTGCAAAAGAACATGGCTGCCTTGAAAAAGTGGGCAACCAAAGAAAATATCTATTGCTTACGTTTATACGATGCAGACCTCCCTGACTTTAACCTTGCTGTAGACTTATACGGCGACCGTTTACATGTTCAGGAATATGCACCACCTAAAAAGATTGATCCTGAAAAAGCAAAAAAACGTTTCAACTTAGCGCTTGCTGCTATTCGTGCGGTAACAGGATTAAATCGCGATGCAATCTTTATTAAAACACGTGCGCGTCAAACTGGTACCAATCAGTACACCAAACAAAGTACAGCCAATAAACGTTTCATCGTTCAAGAAGGTAAAGCTAAAATTTTAGTGAACCTGACTGACTACCTTGATACTGGTTTGTTCCTTGACCACCGTCAAATGCGTTTACGTATTGCTCAAGAAGCACGTGGTAAGCACTTCTTAAATCTTTATAGTTATACCTCGACAGCCAGCTTACACGCGGCCTTAGGCGGCGCTGCAAGTACAACCAGTGTAGATTTATCTAATACTTACTTGAGCTGGTCAAAAGAAAACTTCGTTTTAAACGGTTTAACGGTAGATCATGCAGACGAACAGCATATGTTCTTTGCAAGTGACTGTTTTGAATGGTTAAAAGAAGGTCATGAACAATATGATCTTATTTTTATTGACCCGCCAACATTCTCTAATTCTAAAAAGTTCCACGGTACTTTTGATGTGCAACGCGATCACGTCTCTTTGATTAAACGTGCAATGAACCGCTTAACAAGTGAAGGTACACTTTACTTCTCAAATAACTATCGTGGTTTTGAGATGGATGAAGAGATCGAGGCTTTATATGACGTTGAAGAAATTACTTCTGAAACGATTGGACCCGATTTTAAACGTAATCAAAAAATCCACCGTGCATGGAAAATTCAGCATCCTGGATTAAATTAATCTGAATTTGAAAAAGGAAGTTATCATTACTTCACGGTAATGATAACTTCACCATGTACATTCTTTGACTCAAAATCATAACGTGTAAATCGATCAGCTCTTTCTGGCAGAGCAACCATTTCTAACTTTTTCTTCTCTTTTCCATCAATGACCTGATTTTGCTTTTGTTCTTGATAAGGCGATAACACACTTGTGCGCAGTGAATTCCATCGAACCTGTTGTAAATAGTTATCCCCTAGTGTTTGCCGAACTTGACGTTGCTCTATTTCTGGCTTCTTCGCATCATCTTGAGCTTTCGCAATAATTACGGGTAGAGCTGCCGTTACTGCTCCTGTTTGAGTTGCAAGCGCACTTTCATTCATAGGCTGTGCAGCCCATAGATTCGTCGGTAATACCACTATACAACTTAAAATTCCCAGCACACACCCTTGCTTATTGTTCATCATGTTCATCCTAAAATTGTTATTGTTTGTTATATCGAATCAAACTAACAAGTTTTTAACCTTGTCGCAATGTTATAAAGAAACTTCCCGATAATTAGCATTGATCATTTTAAAACCTGAAATTCTTCACAGGCTTTTTGTGAATATTCAAATAGTTTTATAGATTTTTATCTTAGACTTGAACCATACCCTTAGATCACTTAACGTGATTTTATAATTTATTTGTAGTTAGATTTATTCATAAATAAACACCATACGAGGTGGAATAATGCTTCAGCAATGCTGTCAGTTATTAGAAGACCGTTTACTTAAAGTCGCGTTTATTGAAAGTGCCAGTTCAGGTTACTTAACCAGTCAGTTTTCGATTCATAAAAATAGTGGTGCTGATATTTTACTGGGTGGGTTAGTCAGTTATGACCCCAGTATTAAAATCAGTGTTTTAAAAGTTGATCCAAAGTTAATTGAAACCTACACAGCAGAATCACCACAAGTAACTGAAGAAATGTGCAGGCTTGGCCAAACCCTATTTCAACAAGCTGACATTGTTGTGAGCTGCACAGGTTTATTAAAACCTGGCGGAAGTGAAACCACGGAAAAACCTGTAGGTACTTTCTTTATCTGTATTTCTTATCTAGGACGTATTTATCATTACCATTATTTTTTATCAGGTCATGCCGAACAAAAACTTAAAACTCTCACACAGAAAGTAGCAGACTCAATTATTGCGCTTATATCTTCAAATCAGCATAAAAGTTAAATATAAAAAAAAGAGAATATGTTTCCATATTCTCTTTTCGGTTTTAGCAGAAAAAACTTAGCTGAGTTTCAGCTTATCAAACACTAAGTGACCATTTTCGCCTTTAACTAAAATGGTATCACCCGCAACAAAGTCACCTGACAAGATTTTTTGAGCTAGTGTATTTTCAACCTGTTGTTGAATTGCACGTTTCAATGGACGCGCTCCGTATACAGGGTCAAAACCAGCGTCAATCAATAAGTCAAATGCACTGTCATCTACAGTTAAACTCATATCACGATCAACAAGTCGTGAGCGTAAACGGTCTAACTGAATATCGGCAATGCCACGAATCTGTGCTTTTTTGAGTGAATGGAAAATCACCAACTCATCAATCCGGTTAATAAATTCTGGACGGAAATGCTGACTTACCGCATTCATTACAATAGTACGCACTTCATCATCAGTTGCACCTTCACCAAGTTCACGTACATCTTGTGAACCCAAGTTCGATGTCATCACAATAACCGTGTTTTTAAAGTCCACTACACGACCTTGTGAGTCGGTTAAGCGTCCATCGTCTAACACTTGTAGCAAGATATTGAAGACATCTGGATGCGCTTTTTCAACCTCATCAAACAACACTACGCTATATGGTTTACGGCGAACAGCTTCGGTTAAAACACCGCCCTCTTCGTAACCTACGTAACCCGGAGGCGCACCAACTAAACGGCTGACAGAATGTTTCTCCATGAATTCACTCATATCGATACGAATCATGGCATCATCACTGTCAAACAAGAAGTTAGCTAAAGCTTTAGTTAACTCAGTTTTACCTACACCTGTTGGACCTAAGAATAAGAATGATCCGCTAGGACGATTCGGGTCAGACAAACCGGCACGTGAACGGCGAACAGCATTCGATACCGCAACGACTGCTTCATCTTGCCCTACAACACGGTCATGCAAGAACTCTTCCATATGAAGGAGTTTTTCACGCTCGCCTTGCATCATTTTAGCAACCGGAATACCTGTTGCAGCACTAACGACTTCGGCAATTTCATTTTCAGTTACTTTTGTACGAATGAGTTTTGGCTCTTCGTTTTCTTCAGCAACTTCGTCTTGCTCCAATTGTTTTTGAAGCTCTGGAATTACGCCATATTGCAAACGTGCTGCTTCTGCCAAATCGCCTTCGCGCTGAGCTTTTTCAAAAGCAATACGTGCTTTATCAAGTTCAACCTGAGCTTGTTTAGTGCCTTCTACCAGTGTTTTCTCAGCTTTCCACACTTCTTCCAGATCGTTGTATTCTTTCTCGACTTCAGCGATCTGTTTTTCAAGATGAGTAACTTCGGCCTTACTGCCTGCGTCTTCATCTTTTTTCACCGCTTCCAATTGCATTTTCAACTGGATTAAACGGCGATCAAGTTTATCAAGTGCTTCTGGCTTAGAATCGATTTCCATCTTAATACGAGAAGCGGCCTCATCAATCAGGTCAATCGCCTTGTCGGGTAATTGACGGTCTGTAATATAACGATGAGACATTTTCGCCGCAGCAATAATCGCTGAGTCTAAAATCTGTACGCCATGGTGAGTCGCATACTTTTCTTTCAAGCCACGTAAAATCGCAATGGTATCTTCTACACTTGGTTCATCGACCAGCACTTTTTGGAAACGACGCTCCAAGGCTGCATCTTTTTCAATGTATTGGCGATATTCATCTAAGGTTGTTGCCCCCACACAGCGCAACTCACCACGAGCCAACGCAGGTTTTAACATATTACCTGCATCCATCGCGCCGTCACCTTTACCAGCACCAACGAGTGTATGTAACTCGTCAATGAATAAGATGATTTCGCCTTCGTGTTTCGCCAAATC
Source organism: Acinetobacter sp. FDAARGOS_558 (assembly GCF_003937785.1). Lineage (NCBI taxonomy): Bacteria > Pseudomonadati > Pseudomonadota > Gammaproteobacteria > Moraxellales > Moraxellaceae > Acinetobacter > Acinetobacter sp. FDAARGOS_558. The sequence goes on along the minus strand of NZ_RKJH01000001.1, from coordinate 3,690,149 downwards.
TTTTAAAACAGCTTTTAAACGTTCTTCAAACTCACCACGATACTTAGCACCTGCAAGCAATGAACCTAAATCTAACGATAAAACACGTTTATTCTTTAAGCCTTCTGGTACTTCACCATTGACAATACGTTGTGCCAAACCTTCAACAATAGCGGTTTTACCTACCCCAGGTTCACCAATGAGTACTGGGTTATTTTTAGTACGGCGTGACAAGACCTGAATGGTACGGCGGATCTCATCATCACGTCCAATCACCGGATCAAGTTTCCCCGATAAAGCCCGCTCGGTTAAATCAATCGTATATTTATTAAGTGAGTCACGTTGGTCTTCGTGATTATTACTCATGACTTTGTCACTACCTCGAATATTTTCAATTACTTTGCGTAAGCTGTCGGGAGTTACACCTACGGCACTTAAAATATTTTTTGTTTCACCAGTTTCTGCCAAGCCCAATAAAACCCAGTCAGTTGACAAAAACTCATCGCCAGCTTTTTGCGCGTATCGATCTGCCAAGTTGAGTGCTTTAACTGCTTCTGGGTTTAAATTGACATCGCCCGTCGGGTTAGCAATAGTCGGAGCATCTTTTAAAGCCTGCTCTAGCTTTTGTTTAAGTTCAGGTAACCGTGCACCTGCTTGTTGCAACAAACTAATATTGGACGGCTCTTCCAATAAAGTACTCAAAATATGAATACCTGCTATAGCTGTATGGTCTTTACCCATCGCTAAGGATTGAGCATCTGAGAGGGCTTGCTGCAAGCGGTTCGTAAATTTTTCAAATCGCATTCTTGTTATTCCTCACAACAAATTCGTACTTGTGTAATAGATGGGAACACTTTTTCGGATTTCAAATAAATTTTTATATATTTTTCATTAAGTTACAAAAAACACTGCGAGTAAAACTCGATTATAATATGGGTTTGTTTTGTATATATTTCAAGTACACTTCGGCTATATTTTATTAAATAGCTTGGATATTTATATTTACTCTTATCTATTTTATGGTCTTCACAAAGACTTCATTGAGAATTCCCGAATTAAGAATTAATTTATCTTTCCAATTCCATCCTGTTTTTGAAATTAAAAATGCGCTTAAAACATATTATATTAACAACTTGTCTTTTTAGCTCGACTCTAGCAATGGCGGAGTTACCCCAAGATTCAAGAAGACCCGGTGGTATTGCAGTTATTCCTTTAACTTCGGATATTACTCAGGTCACTTTTCAACACAAACCGGTTTTAATTAGCCAAGAACGACAGCAGCGTTATGCTGTTTTCGGTATTCCGTTATCTACTCCACTTGGTAGTGTTCAACTCGAAACCAATAAAACCCCTATTCAAATAGAAGTTAAATCCTATCCATATGCTGAGCAACGCCTTAAAGTTACCAATCAAGACTATGTAAATCCCAATCAAAGTCAATTAGATCGTTACGCTCAAGAAGCTAAAGAACAAAATGATGTTTATAGTTCATTTACGCAAAGTCCGTGGCAAGCCTTACCAAAATTTATACGCCCAACTTCTGGTAAATTTACCAATTCTTTTGGAAGAAAACGCTTTTTTAATGGTGAAGAACGTGCTCCACACTCAGGTCTAGACATTCCAGCACCAATAGGCCAAAAAGTAGTTGCTCCAGCAGACGGTGTAGTCGTTCAAACAGGTCATTATTTTTTTAATGGACAAACTGTATTAATCGATCACGGCCAAGGCTTAATTAGTATGTTTTGCCATTTAAGCGAGATAAAAGTAGAAAAAGGCCAGCATATTCGTCAAGGGGAAACTTTAGGTCTAGTCGGTAAAACAGGACGTGTCACAGGCCCCCATTTACATTGGGGAATGAGCCTTAACAATGCACGGGTAGACCCTCAACTTTTTCTAACTACGACTCATTAATTTAAAGCTTTACGAAAGTACTTTGGCGCTTCGACATAGCCTTCTCTTAGGTAAAATTGATGTGCCAAAGGTCTTTGTATCCCCGAATGAAGTTCCATTCGGTCACAACCACGTTGCTTTGCTATCCGTTCTGCTTCTTGTACAAGCAAATGCCCCACTCCTTTACTACGCATTTTCTCGTCAACACACAGATAGCATATTTTGGCAAAGTCACCTTGTAAGGCAATTTGTGGAATAAAATAAAGCGATAAAACTCCATACACTTTTAAATCGTCAGCTGCGACCAACGTAATCGCATTAGGATCTTTACTTAGTATTTGAAATTGTTCTTGAACTACTTTTAAAGGCTGTGAATATCCCATTTGTTTAAGTAAATAACATATGGTCTCGGTATCTTCCCATTGTGCTAAACGGATATTCACTTAACTCTCCTTTTATTTTTTAATTATTCTTATCATAAAAAAAGCCAACATGACTGTTAGCTTTTTATTTTTTAGGCATTCACAAATAAAATTACGCTGCTTCAATAATTTCAAAATCGTGAGTAATTTCTACGCCACCATCTGAAAGCATTTTACTTGCTGAACAATATTTCTCAGCTGATAGCTCTACTGCTTTTGCGACCTGTTTTTCTTTTACAGCTTTACCTGTCACTACAAAGTGTAAATGGATCTTGGTGAAAACTGCCGGAATTGCATCTGCTCTCTCAGCTTTAAGCTGACATACGACATTCGTCACATCTTGACGGGATTTCTTTAAAATAGTCACAATATCAAACGAAGCACACCCACCAAGTCCCATTAATATCAACTCCATAGGACGTGGTCCACGGTTTTCACCACCGTACTCAGGTGAGCCATCCATCACTACACTATGACCGCTCTCTGATTTCGCTTCAAAAGCAACATTCTCTAGCCAATGTACACTTGTTTGCATTGCAACTACCCAAAAAAAATTATAAATTTAAGCAGGGTCTGTTGACATTTCATCTATGGATTGCGTAATAGCTAAAAATTAATCCAAATAAAACGCAAAACACAGACAAGGGCAATCCTTTGTCCAGTTTTGTAATAAAGTTTGTTAAATTTCAGCCGGAATCTGAGGTGCAATTAAAGCATCTTTGATGCAGCGCAAGGCCAGATTTTTTTGTTCGTTTCGTTGTTAAGCTCTATTGATTTAGAATGACTAAATTCCATAGTTCTTGCTTCGTAACGTCCAGAAAAATTGTCTTATGTCGCAACCATCTGTGAAATGTCAACAGACCCTTGTTTTGTACACTAACATAAAATGAGTTGATAAGGAATTTCATCTCTTCTGTGTAATAGCTCATCTCGAGCTTGTGTGAATTGTTTACCCTATTCGGAACATATCAAGCATGACTTCAAATTTTTCACAACTCAGCACAGATGCTTTATCTCCGGGGCAACTACCTGAATCCGTTAAAGCATTGTTAAAACGTGCTCACATCAACAGATATCCAAAACGAACCACAATTGTTGATGCCGGAACAGAGTCAAAATCTTTATATTTAATTTTAAAAGGCTCAGTTTCAATTATTTTACGTGAAGACGATGAACGTGAAATTGTTGTGGCATATTTGAATCCTGGTGACTTCTTTGGGGAAATGGGGCTTTTCGAACCGAACCCTCAACGTACAGCTGAAGTTCGTACCCGTGATGTCTGTGAAATTGCAGAAATTTCATATGACAACTTCCACGAACTGAGCAAACAGTATCCAGATCTCAGCTATGCCGTTTTCGCGCAACTCGTTCGTCGTTTAAAAAATACAACTCGTAAAATGACCGATCTTGCATTTATTGATGTGTCAGGTCGTATTGCGCGTTGCTTAATCGACCTATCTTCACAACCAGAAGCAATGATCTTGCCGAATGGCCGCCAAATTCGTATTACTCGACAAGAGATTGGACGCATTGTCGGGTGTTCACGAGAAATGGTTGGCCGTGTATTAAAGACCTTAGAAGATCAAGGTATGATTCAAACTGACGGTAAAGCTATTTTGATTTTTGATACTTCATTAGAAGAAACCCCAGTCACTGACGAAGACTATGATGACGAAGAATAATTACTCGTAATTATTGAATAAAGAGCAAACTTCGGTTTGCTTTTTTTATATGCAACAATGAGTTAATACACAAAGCTTACAAACTATTCTGTTTTTATGATTTAAGTTGAATACATATTCTCCGTTAGGCTAACTTAAAATTTCTTAAGGATTTCGCAGTATGCAATTTAAACCACTTGGTCACACTGGCATTAACCTTCCTGAAATTTGCTTAGGTACCATGACATTTGGTGAGCAAAATACTCAACAAGAAGCTTTCGAACAACTCAATTACGCTTTAGAACACGGTTTATATTTTTGGGATACGGCAGAGATGTATTCCGTCCCTCCTAAGCCAGAAACATATGGAGCAACCGAAACCATCTTAGGCAATTGGTTTGCACAGCATGGTCAGCGCGATAAAGTATTCCTTGCTTCAAAAATTGCAGGTCCCGGCTTTGGTGGAACACATATTCGAGACGGCCATACCAAGTTTAATAGTGAACATATTTCACAAGCGATTGATGGCTCTCTCAAGCGCTTAAAAACTGATTATATTGATCTTTATCAATTACATTGGCCTGAACGCCATACCAACTTCTTTGGAACGCTCGCTTATGGTAATCAGCAAGCCCAAAATGATTATGACACTACTCCCTTAGAAGAAACATTACTCGCTCTCCAAAAAGAGATTAATCGAGGCCGCATTCGTTACATCGGCTTATCTAATGAAACACCGTGGGGCACCATGAAGTTTCTTCAGCTTGCTGAAAATTTAGGTGTGAGTAAATTTGTGAGTGTGCAAAATCCGTATAGTCTGCTTAATCGCACCTATGAAATCGGTATGTCAGAAATTGCCAAATATGAAGGTGTAGGTTTACTTGCATACTCTCCTCTTGCTTTTGGTTATTTAACTGGCAAATTTAGAAATGGGGCTCGACCAGCCAATGCCCGCGTTACACTCTTCCCTCGCTTTAGCAGATACAGCAATCCGCAAAGTGAATGGGCAACTGAACAATATGCACAGCTTGCTGAAAAGCATGGTTTAAGCCTGACTCAATTGGCTCTGGCTTTTATTAAGCAGCAATTTTTTGTGACGAGTACAATTATTGGTGCAACCAATTTAGATCAGCTCAAAGAAAATATCCAAGCTTTTGAAATCGAGCTTTCACCAGAGATTTTACAAGGCATTGAGGCTATTCATATACAACAGCCTAATCCTGCTCCTTAAAAACAAAAACGGATGCTCAAGCATCCGTTTTTAACTTCAGTTCTATAAGTGTTAAAACTTACTTACGACCATTATAAATAGCTAATGCCGCAGGTAAATTCTTACGCATGTCATTAATACGTTGAGCGTTTGATGGGTGAGTAGACAAGAAAGATGATCCACTGCCTTCAAGCTTGTTCATTTTTTCCCAAAGCGTAATCGCTGCATTCGGGTTATAACCTGCACGCGCCATTAGCATTAAACCACCTTGGTCAGCACGGCTTTCCAAACTACGAGAATATGGCAGACCCACACCTACTTGCGTGCCTAACTGAGCCGCAGCCGCGCCTAGTTGACTCACATTACCACCATTAATCTGACTTAAGCCAATATTTAACGCTAAATCAGTTAAAGCTTGTGCGCCAATTTTACTTTTTGCATGCTCTTCCAAGGCGTGAGTCATTTCATGGCCCATAACTGCTGCAATTTCAGCATCAGTCAAGTTCAGTTTATTTACAATACCTGTGTAGAACACGACCTTGCCACCAGGTGCAACGTAAGCGTTAATCGTATCTGACTTCAATACAGCCAATTGCCAACTAAATGGCTGGCCTGTCTGATTCATTTGATTCGCATAAGGTTTTAAACGGTTAAAAACCGCATTAATACGGTTATAGGTACTTGAACTTGTATCTAAAGCACCTTTACCACGCGCTTCCTGCACCATTTTATTGAAACTTTGTGCAGATTGAGCATTTAAGGTTGCGGTATCTGCACCTGCCATATCAGCCATTGTGGCACAACCAGAAATTGTTACTGCACCTGCTGCGCACAAGCTTAGAACGAACTTTTTATTCATTAACATGGGTCACCTAAATCGTTAAAAAACTGTTTATTCTTTTGCACTTATTATAAGAAATACCACTCACGCTTTAAATCTCTCATTTCTTCACGATCATAGTATTTATGTAACGGTCAATTAGATAAAGTCATCAAATAAATCCAGAATATTAAACATATTATGTTTAAACCAAGATAAACGTGACTTAAAGTCTTAACTTTCTCTTCAAGATTAGGACTTTTCCTCTTCCAGAGTAAATAACTGTTTTGTATGAGAACAACCGGAATGAGGACACAAGCAATCAGGACAGAAAGACTCATAAATGCCGTCATGAAGAAGTCCGGATTATAATTTTGACCATAAATAATCAGCATTGCTAATGTGGGTGAACCACCTATAGCAAATAAAAAAGAATAAAAAATGGTTTTTGAAATAGTGGGTTGCAGCTTCATCCTGAGCCTATGATTCCTGAACTATATATCATGTTTTAATCTGAATCGAACCAAACCAAAACTGCACTTTAGTAGGGTATAAAAAAAGCCCCCTTTTAGGAGGCTATTTTTATCTTTGCGAATTACGCAGAGAATGGATGACGTAAAATGATTGTTTCTGCACGGTCTGGACCAGTTGAAACGATATCAATCGGACATTCGATTAATTGTTCAATACGTTTTACATAAGCCAAAGCATTTGCAGGTAATTGGTCAATGCTCGTTAAACCAACAGTTGACTCGCTCCAACCTGGCATAGTTTCATAAATTGGTTTCAAGCATTCGAAAGAAACCGCATCAGAAGAACCTACACAACCTGAATCTGTATTTTCATAACCCACACAGATTTTCACTTCTTCTAAACCATCTAAAACGTCAAGTTTAGTTAAGCAAATACCTGAAAGTGAGTTTACATCTACAGAACGGCGTAAGATTTCAGCATCAAACCAACCACAACGACGTTGACGACCAGTAGAAGCACCAAATTCATGACCCACAGTACCCAAATGTTTACCAATTGGGTCACCAGAATCACTCGCAGCATCGTAAACTAATTCAGTTGGGAACGGACCAGCACCTACACGTGTTGTATAAGCTTTCGTAATACCTAATACATAATCAAGATGTAAAGGCCCCATACCTGAACCAGAACTTACACCACCAGCAGTTGTATTTGAGCTGGTAACATACGGATAAGTACCGTGGTCGATGTCTAGAAGTGAACCTTGAGCGCCTTCAAACATTACAGCCTTACCTTCTTTGCGGTAGTCATGTAATACTTTAGTTACGTCAATCACTAATGGAGCAAGAACTTCACGCCATTGGTTGCAAAGAGCCAATACGTCTTCAAATTTAACCGCTTCTACACCGTAGAACTGAGTCAATTGGAAGTTATGTAACTCTAGCATTTCGGCTAGTTTTTCTTCTAACGCTGCACCACCACGAACAAGGTCAGCAACACGCACTGCACGGCGCGCAACTTTATCTTCGTACGCAGGACCGATACCACGACCTGTAGTACCGATTTTAGCGTTACCACGTTTCTTCTCACGTGCCTGATCAAGAGCAATGTGGTTAGGCAAAATAAGTGGACAGTTTGGAGAAATGCGTAGACGCTCCTTAACCGGAACACCCTCAGCTTCCAAAATTCCCATTTCTTCAATTAATGCTGCTGGTGAAAGCACCACGCCATTGCCAATTAAGCACAATACGTTTTCACGTAAAATGCCTGATGGAATGAGGTGTAATACAGTCTTTTTACCACCTACGACAAGAGTATGACCTGCGTTATGTCCGCCTTGATAACGTACTACCGCAGCCGCCTGATCTGTGAGCAGGTCGACGATTTTACCTTTACCTTCGTCGCCCCATTGGGTACCAAGTACCACAACATTTTTGCCCATAATAGCCTCATTACATCATGCTGTTAAAATTGGAAACCATCAGTAAAAAACTTACTGCTGGCGTTTAAATCTTTTCAATATTCCATTGTCCGTTTTGCAATACCAATTGATGTGTTGCATAAGGAATAGAACTTAAATCATCATTACCTAACAATTGAACTACACGTAAACCCTCTGAACGCGCATTCGCAATTGCTTTAAGTAAATCAGCTTCTGTACCTTTAGGTGCCACTACAGTTTCGATTTCGGCAAACTGGTTCGCACCTAAAGCATATAAATCACAACTAAAACCGGTAGCCGGACGTGCACGACCGAAGTGTTCCCCAATACCATCATAACGGCCGCCTTGCGCTAAAGGTGCGGCACGATTTGGTGCATAAACTGCATACATCAAACCAGTGTGGTAGTGGTAACTGCGAAGTTCAACCACGTCAATTCCAACATTAAGTGCTGGCCAACGGTTTTTAATCTGTTCGAGAGTGGTTTTAAGTGCATTTAATGCAGCATCAAATTCAGTATCTTTTAAAATATCTGCACTTAAATGCGCTTGTAAGGCATCTAAATCACTTGCATAACGGCCAAGTGCATAGAAATCTGAACCCATATTTAAATTTTGGGTAAATTCAGCTAACTCAGGTAATGCTTTTCTTTGATAAAGATCAGATAACTCATGCTCTTCATTTTTAGAAAGACCAGCATATTTTACTAAGCTACGAAATAGACCTACATGCCCTAAGTCTAAATGTGCGCCTTGCAAAGTATAGGCATTTTCAATTAGACCAAGCATTACGTCGACCATTTCGACATCAGCTTCAATACTATCGTGCCCATATAACTCTGCGCCTAATTGTAAAGGTGCGCGAGTCGCATTGAAATTTTGTGGTTTTGTATGTAATACAGTCCCTGCGTAACAGTAACGTGCAACACCTTCAACAGGTCTTACATGTGCATCAATACGTGCAACTTGCGGTGTCATATCAGCACGGATACCGAGTAAACGGCCTGAAAGCTGGTCAATCACCTTAAAAGTTACTAAATCCAGGTCTTGATTTGATTCTGATAATGAAGACAACGATTCGATGTATTCGATAAATGGTGTATATACCAGTTGATAACCTCGTACTGCGAGGAAATCTATAGCTTCACGGCGAAGTTTTTCAATGACTTGCGCCTGTTCCGGCAATACATCTGCTACCCCGTCAGGCAGCAACCATGTCTCTGAAATGGTCATATTTCAAGCCTAAAATCTGATCAACGTGGAACGACCCCACATAAAAAAATCGGGAACACACCCGATTTCTCTTAGTGTAGCATGATACTTTGTGCCATGCACCTGACAATTTGCATAAATCTTTCTTAATAAACTCTAAAGTCAAAAAGTAGACTCTATGAATTAAAAATAATATTCAAAGACTTATTGTTTTTGACTTCTATTATCAATAAAAGTTCTTAGACCAAAGAATGGGGCAATAACTGAACTATCACCCGGTTTCCAATTAACCAAATTTAACTTTTGAAAGAATCGCACAAATCCAATAAACGATTTGCATAGCCCCATTCATTATCATACCAAGCAAATACTTTAGCTTGATGTCCAACAACCATGGTCTGAGTTAAATCAACAATAAGTGAATAAGGGGAATGATTAAAATCACTTGAAACTAATGGTTCATCTGTTACAGCCATAATTTCTGCATAATCTGTTTGAGATGCTTTAATTAGCAATTCATTAATATGATGGACCGTAATTGGAGATTGCGCGATAAACGTTAAATCAATTGCCGCTACATTAATGGTAGGTACCCGAATTGAGTAACCATCAATACGATCTTCCATTTTTGGCATTACACGCTTTAAAGCACCGAGCGCACTAGAGGTAGTCGGGATAATGTTTTGCCCAGAAGCTCGAGCACGACGCAAATCACGATGCGCATGATCAAGCACCGACTGATCTGCCGTTACCGCATGAATTTCGGTCATAAGCGCTGTTTCTATGCCAAATGCATCATCAATGATTTTAACCAGTGGAACTAAAGCCTGTGTCGTACATGACACACTCGATATAATCTGATCAGTCGCTTTCACATCAGCATGGTTAACACCATAAACAATTGCAGCATCAACATGATCAAAAGGCGCAGCGCCAATAATGACCCTTTTAGCCCCTGCTTCTAAATGGCGGGTAGCATCAGCATGGGAGCGGAATAAACCTGTACACTCAAGTACAACATCAATTTTTAAACTTGCCCACGGTAAAAGTTCCGGCTGTTTTTGCTGCAAAACTTCAACCTTTAAGAGTCTCTGGTTAGATTGAATATTTAAATAAATCTTTTCATTTTCAATGGTGATATCAACCTTGCCATTAAAACGACCATGGGTTGAGTCATATTTGAATAAATGTACCAGTGTATGTACATCTGCTATATCGTTAATCGCCACGATTTCAAAATGAAATTGTTTCGGGCTCTCAAACCAGGCACGTAAAACATTACGTCCAATCCGGCCAAACCCATTAATGGCGATACGTTGCATGACCTATCCTTATCTACAAAACGAGAAGCGAAAGAAGGCATATAGTAAAACACGTCATGGCTAATTGAATATAGATTTTTAGCCAAATCACAGTTTTGTAAGATATTCCCTCTAAAATCGTTGGTTCGGTGGGGTTTTTCCGTTACAATTTAGCGTTTTTTAAAAATAAGCCCCGTATCACATGCGAGTTTTGTGAACAAATAAACTTGTGGTGATGCTTTTAGCCAAATTCGAAAATATGGAGTGACTTGGTTGTGAGTACTCGTTTAATGACATCTGCTGAAATTCGTGAAGCATTTTTGCGCTACTTTGAAACGCAAGGGCATACACGTGTTGCATCGAGTTCTCTTGTTCCTGCCAACGACCCAACTTTATTATTTACAAATGCTGGGATGAACCAGTTTAAAGACTGTTTTTTAGGTCTTGAAAAACGTGATTATGTACGTGCAACAACATCACAAAAATGTGTACGTGCAGGTGGTAAACATAACGATTTAGATAATGTTGGTTATACAGCTCGTCACCATACATTCTTTGAAATGTTGGGTAACTTCTCATTTGGTGACTATTTCAAACGTGATGCTCTCAAGTTCGCATGGGAATTTTTAACTAGCGAACAATGGCTTGCTTTACCAAAAGATAAACTTTATGTCACGGTTTACCATACTGATGACGAAGCTTATGACATCTGGAATAAAGAAATCGGCCTAGCACCAGAACGTATTATCCGTATTGGTGATAACAAAGGCGAAAAATACGCATCAGATAACTTCTGGGCAATGGGTGATACAGGTCCTTGCGGTCCATGTTCAGAAATTTTCTTCGACCACGGTGAACACATTTGGGGTGGTTTACCTGGTTCACCTGAAGAAGACGGTGACCGTTTCATTGAAATCTGGAACAACGTTTTCATGCAGTTTAACCGTACTGCTGATGGCGTACTTCACCCACTCCCTGCTCCATCTGTAGATACAGGTATGGGCTTAGAGCGTATTTCTGCCGTATTGCAACATGTTAATTCAAACTATGACATTGACCTGTTCCAACACTTATTAAAAGCTGCTGCAAACATCATTGGTATTGAAGATGAAGGTCAGCCTTCTTTACGTGTAGTTGCAGACCATGCCCGCTCTTGCTGCTTCTTAATTGCTGATGGTGTAAACCCAAGTAATGAAGGACGTGGTTATGTATTACGTCGTATTATCCGCCGTGCTGTCCGTCACGGTAACAAGCTTGGCGCAACAGGTACGTTCTTCTACAAAATGTTGCAACCATTAATTGAAGTAATGGGACAGGCTTATCCTGAGTTAGAAGCTCGCCGTGAAGTCATTGAAGCAACATTAATTCGTGAAGAAGAACAGTTTGCTAAAACCTTAGAGCAAGGTTTAAAACTTCTTGAAGGTGAACTTGCTCAGTTAAAAGATAAAACTATTCCGGGTGCGACTGTATTTAAACTTTACGATACTTATGGTTTCCCAACAGATTTAACTGCTGATATTGCACGTGAACGTGGCTTTATTATTGATGAAGCAGGTTTTGAAGTTGAAATGGCTGCACAGCGTCAACGTGCGCGTGATGCTGGTAAATTTGCTGTTGACTATAACAACATTGTAAAAGTTGAAGGCGAAACTCAGTTCGATGGTTATACCAACACAACCGGTCAAGGCCAGATTGTAGCGATCTATAAAGATGGCGTACAAGTTGATGAAGTTTCTGAAGGCGACGAAGCACTTATCGTTCTAAACCAAACTCCATTCTATGCTGAAAGCGGTGGTCAGATTGGTGATACTGGTATCTTCAAAAACGAAACAGGTATTTTTGAAGTTCAGGATACGAAAAAGTCTGGTGGTGCCTTTGTTCATCAAGGTATTGTGACTGTTGGTAACCTTAAAACCAGTCAAAATGTAGAAGCGATTGTTAAAGCAGACATTCGTGAAGCTACTGCGCGTAACCACTCAGCAACTCACTTGTTGCATGCTGCCCTTCGTCAAATTTTAGGTTCACATGTACAACAAAAAGGCTCTTTGGTTGCAAGTGATATCTTACGTTTTGACTTTGCAAATGACCAACCTGTGTCATTTGAACAACTACAACAAGTTGAACGTCTCGTAAATGCTGAAATCATTGCAAATACTGCTGTAACAACTGAACTACTCGACATTGAAACTGCGAAAGCAAAAGGCGCAATGATGTTGTTCGGTGAAAAATACGGTGATGAAGTTCGTGTGCTCTCTATGGGTTCAGTCATTGACGAGAAAAACTTCTCAATCGAACTTTGTGGCGGTATTCACGTAAAACGTACAGGTGATATTGGTTTATTCAAAATCACTTCTGAAGGTGGTGTAGCTGCCGGCGTACGTCGTATTGAAGCAGTGACCGGTACTAAAGCATTAGAAGTAGTACAAAAAGCTGATCATGATATTCAGCACATTAATAGCTTATTAAAAGCACAGAAAGACCAAATGGTTGAGCGTGTACAAGCCAATGTAGAATTGGTTTCTGCATTACAAAAGCAGATTGAACAACTCAACCAAAAATTGGCAAACTTCCAAGCGGCTGATTTGATTGACCAAGTTCAAACTATTGCTGGTCGTCAAACGCTTATTACTACTGTTCAGGGTGTTGATGCCAAAGCGCTTCGCAACTTACATGACAGTGTAAAATCAAAATTAGAGAACGCAGTGATTGTGTTAGCAGGTGTAGAGGGTGACAAAGTCAGCCTGCTTGCATCAGTCGCGTCGCAATACACTGCAAATCTAAAAGCAGGTGACATCATCAAACATTTAGCGACCGAGTTAGGTGGTAAAGGTGGTGGTAAACCTGACTTAGCACAAGGTGGCGCGCCACTTAACGAGAAGTTTGGACAAGTTATGGCAGCATTACCTGCTTGGCTTGAACAAAAATAAGACTTCACTTTTTGTGTAACTGACCCTGACAAGCCTCTCAGGGTCATGGCTTATATGGAACAACTATGGCATTAATCGTTCAAAAATATGGCGGTACTTCTATGGGTACCCCCGAGCGCATTTTAAATGTTGCTCGTCGTGTGAAGCGTTGGCATGATCACGGTCACAAGGTTGTTGTGGTCGTATCTGCAATGAGTGGTGAAACAAACCGCTTACTTGCCCTCGCTAAAGCCATTACCGAAACACCTGACCCACGCGAGTTAGACCAAATGGTTTCAACCGGTGAACAGGTGACGATTTCCATGTTAGCTATGGCACTTAATTCGATTGGTGTGGAAGCTAAATCCTATACCGGACGTCAAGTCGGTATTAAAACTGACAGTGCATTTACTAAGGCGCGTATTGAGTCGATTGACACAGATGTCATGACCAATGACCTAGATGCAGGCCGTGTTATTGTAGTTGCAGGCTTCCAAGGCTTCGATGCCAACGGAAATACTACAACTCTAGGACGTGGTGGTTCAGATACTTCTGGTGTTGCCATTGCAGCTGCCCTAAAAGCAGATGAATGCCAAATTTATACTGACGTTGATGGGGTTTATACTACAGACCCTCGTGTTGCCCCTAAAGCGAAGAAAATCGATCGTATTTCTTTTGAAGAAATGCTAGAAATGGCATCATTAGGTTCTAAAGTTTTACAGATTCGCTCAGTAGAATTTGCCGGAAAATATCAAGTTCCTTTACGCGTATTATCAAGTTTTGATAATGATGACGACGGCGCATTTGACGACGAATTTAAAGAAAATGTAGGTACACTCATTACTACTGAGGCAGAAGACACTATGGAACAGCCAATCATTGCAGGTATCGCTTTTAACCGTGACGAAGCAAAATTAACAATTTTAGGTGTACCTGATGAACCGGGTATTGCTTCTAAAATTTTATCACCAGTAAGTGATGCCAACATTGAAGTGGATATGATAGTCCAAAATGTTGAAGAAGATGGCACAACAGATTTCACGTTTACTGTAAACCGTGTTGATTTAGCAAAAGCTGAAAAAATCTTAAATGAAACTGCCAAAAATATTGGTGCACGTGAAGTTTCAACACGCGATGACATCGTTAAAGTATCTATCGTGGGTGTAGGTATGCGCTCGCATGCGGGTGTAGCAAGCAAAATGTTTACTGCCCTTGCTGACGAAGGTATTAACATCCTTATGATTTCAACATCTGAAATTAAGGTTTCTGTCATTATTGATGAAAAATACCTTGAGCTTGCAGTTCGTTGCTTACATACCGCTTTTGGTTTAGATCGTGAACATGGTGAAAGCAGCGCACGCGCTTAATTTTACCGAACGGTCAAGAATTCATTAAAAAATGTTTACTTGTCCGACAATAATCAAAGAAAACACAGAGCCGCTATAGTTTTTTTTATAGCGGCTCTGTTATATTAAACGGAAAGTTTTTTGGCAGTGATTATCAAAATATGACTTTGTTCTCATATTTCTGTTAGAATCTGACTGAAAACTGAGGTTGAGCTTTTTATTTGGGTACCAATATTGCAGTTTTAAGCGTTTAGCAAGGAGATAAACATGCTGATTCTGACCCGCCGTGTCGGGGAAACATTAATGATTGGGGATCAAGTCAGTGTTACTGTGCTTGGCGTCAAAGGAAACCAAGTTCGAATTGGTGTAAATGCACCAAAAGAGGTTTCTGTTCATCGCGAAGAAATTTATCAACGTATTCAACATGAACGTGCAATGCATGAACACCTTCAACATCTTGATCAAGATTATCAAGTTTCATATGAAGATGATAATTATGCACAGAAAAACTTCAATCGTTAGTATGAAGTTGTTCTCTCCCTAATTAAAGCGACTTTATAGTCGCTTTAAATTTTTTGGGAATATATAAATTTATAGACCTAATGCCCGTTTTACAGGTGCATAACTACGACGGTGTTGATCAATCACGCCATGAGCAGCAATGGCTTCAAAGTGTGCTTTGGTTGGATACCCCTTATGCTTGGCAAAACCAAATAATGGATATTGTTGATCTAATTCTGCCATTTGACGATCACGCGTAACTTTAGCCAAGATACTCGCCGCACTAATTTCGGCATGGCTTGCATCTCCCCCTACAATCGCCTCACAAGGAATAATAATTCCTTTGGGGATTTGATTGCCGTCTACAATTACCTTTTGAGGTTGTGTTTTCAGACCTTCCACTGCACGTTGCATAGCCAAAAAAGTTGCCTGCAAGATATTCAGCTCATCAATTTCTGCATGTGTAGCTTCTGCTATTGACCATGCTAAAGCTTTTTCTTGAATTTCAATAAACAACTTTTCACGTTTCTTTTCAGTTAATTTTTTAGAGTCGTTTAATCCTAAAATTGGATTATTCGGATCTAAAATAACAGCTGCAGCAACAACAGAACCCACTAATGGGCCTCGTCCTGCCTCATCTACGCCTGCAACAAACATGTATACTCCAATGAAAAAGAGGCCGATTTATAAGAATCGGCCTTCTTTAATGCTTAAAACATCAATTATTTTTGTAAAGCTTCTGCCACACAAGCATTTACAGTTTTAGAAACCACTTGGTTTACGATTGTAGCACGTGCATTCACGTCAAGCGCAGCAGCAGCTAATTCTACTGCAGTCACACTATTTGGTGCTTTTTCACTTACACAGCCGCAAACATTCGTTTGGATGCTATCACGCTGTTCAGCAGTCATATATTTTGTTGCTGTCTTCCATGCAGCAACATTATTAATTTCTGTAATACATTTCGCATTAACAGCAACTTTTAATGCAGCTACGCCTAACTGTTGAGTTGTTGTTTGTGCAGAAGCACCGCCAGTACCGGTACCTGTAGTGGTTGCACATGCAGTTAAAGCTAAAACAACTGGTGCTACAGCGAGCATCAATTTTTTCATCATTTTTTCCTTTGATCGAACGTAAGCAGCGCGTATTTTGCCTAAACTTGTGCTTAGAAGAAACAAATAAATTGATGCATTTATGCAAATTAAGTCCCTTAATCTCTAGCTCAACTTAACCGTGTTTTTTAAATTGAAGCGTTCTGTTTATAGCACGCTCTGTTACGGGAACAACATTTCTCAAATTTAACAGTTTCCCATAAAATCTAGCGCTAGAATGACAAAAAAAAGGGTCTTTTATGCCTGCCTCAACCTCTCAATACTACACCCGTACTGCACAGATTCTGCATTGGGTCATGGCCATCATTTTTATCACTGCTTGGGTGATTGGTTTCTATAGTGGAAATTTTCTAAGTTATGACGTTGATGGCAGCTTTAAAGGCGATGTCATTACGCTACATAAGAATATCGCCACCACCATTATCTTCCTCGTGGTCATTCGTCTGCTTTGGCGTTACACCCATCCTGCCCCACAATTGCCTGACACGATGTCACCAACAATGAAAACTTTAGCTCACATCGGACATTTATTACTGTATGTGATTTTAGTCGCTTTACCAGTCACTGGCTGTTTATTTAGCTGGAGTGCTGGTCACCCTGCTCCGGTTTTATATTTATTTGAAATTCCACGCCTGGTGCAAGATAACCCTGAGTTATTAGCCATTGTTAAGCCATTACATATTTATATTTCATGGTTTGCAGGTTTACTTATTGCTGGACATGTACTTGCAGCTTTAAAACATCACTTTGTAGATAAAGACAATGTTTTAAACAGTATGACCAAACAACCTAAATAAATTCAATGTTAAAAAAACCGCCTATCACAGGCGGTTTTTTTATTTAGATTTTCTGGATTTCTGAAATCCACTTTTGTTTCTCTTCATCTGAAATGAAAGAGGCTTCAAAAGAGTTAATTGCGAGTTGCTTCAACTCATCATTGGTTAAATCTAATGCCTGTTGAATGGCAAAGAAATTATCATTCATATAACCACCGAAATATGAAGGATCATCTGAGTTAACAGTCACGTGTACGCCTTTTTGTAAAAGACGGCGGATATTGTGATCTTTCATATCCTTAACAACACATAGCTTTAAGTTACTTAAAGGACAAACCGTTAATGGCATTTTTTCATTAATTAAACGAGCCATTAGTTGTTCGTCTTCTTCAGAACGCACGCCGTGGTCAATACGGTTTACTTTGAGCAACTCTAAAGCCTCCCACACATATTCAGGTGGACCTTCCTCACCTGCGTGAGCCACGATTAAGAAGCCTTCTTCACGTGCTTTAGCAAAAACACGTTCAAATTTAGCTGGTGGATGGCCTACTTCACTTGAATCAAGTCCTACAGCGATAATATCTTGTTTAAACGGTAAAGCTTGCTCGAGCGTTTCAAATGCAGCTTCTTCGCTTAAATGACGTAAGAAACACATGATCAGCTGAGAACTGATACCAAATTTGGCTTTTGCGTCAGCACATGCACGTTTAAGCCCATTGATCACCGTTGCAAAAGCAATACCACGGTCAGTATGAGTTTGCGGATCGAAGAACATTTCTGTATGAACGACACGATCTTCTGCACACTTTTCAAAATATGCCCATGCTAAATCGTAAAAATCTTGCTCATGAACAAGAACATTTGCACCAGCATAGTAAATATCTAAAAATGATTGAAGATTATGAAAGTTATAAGCTTGCTTTACTTCTTCAACAGATTTGTAAGGAATCTGAATCTGATTACGCTGTGCAATGGCAAACATTAATTCAGGTTCAAAGGTCCCTTCAATATGCACATGCAACTCGGCTTTTGGTAAGGCCTGAATCAGCTCGACTTGATTCATATTAACTCCACATCTAAAGAAAAAAGGGTGTGGTAAGCACACCCTTCTATAATTTCCTTCTTATATCCCTATCACTAAAATAGTTCTAGAAGGAAATTATAAACAATCGTATTAACCGCCAAAGGCGATAAATTTAAATACCCAAAGGGCAGCAATAATCCACACCATGTATGGAACAGTTTTTGCCTTACCCGTAAATAATTTAACTAATGCATAGCTGATAAAGCCCATTGCAATACCATCTGCAATTGAGTATGCAAATGGCATAAATACAATCGTTAAAAAGGCTGGTACAGCTTCTGTAATATCATCCCAATCGATGTGAGTGATCCCTTGGATCATCAATACACCAATGAACAATAAAGCGGGTGCTGTTGCAAAACCTGGCACAGATTGAGCAAGAGGTGCCAAGAATAAACAGCAAATAAATAAGAAAGCGACAACTACCGCGGTTAAACCTGTACGTCCACCTGCTGCTACACCTGAAGCCGATTCAATATATGGCGTAGTTGATGAGGTACCTAATGCAGCACCAGCAACGATTGCAGTAGAGTCAGCAAATAGCGCTTTTTTCAAACGTGGCAATTTACCATCTTGTAAAAGGCCGGCACGGTGTGAAACGCCAACCAAAGTACCTGTACTGTCAAACAAGTCAACAATAAAGAATACGAAGATGACACCAACCATACTTGCGGTAAACAACCCTTCAAAGTCCATTTGCATGAATGTTGGCACAATTGAAGGAATTTCACCAACCACACCCTTAAATTCATTTAGACCTAAAGCTGTGGCAATTGCTGTAACAACTAAAATACTAATAATGATTGCACCACGGACTTTAAGCTGATGCAAAATTACGATAAGTAAAAAGCCAAATAAAGCTAATAATACAGTAGGTTGTTTAATATCGCCCAAACCGACCAACGTTGCTTGGTTTGCGACAATAATTCCGGCATTTTTTAACGCAATAAGCGCAAGGAATAAACCAATACCACCACCTATCGCAAATTTAAGCGACATCGGGATTGCATTGACAATCGCCTCACGAATTTTAAAGAAACTAATTGCAAGGAATACCACACCTGAAACAAAAACAGCTGCTAAAGCTGTCTGCCATGGCACTCCCATGCCCATACAAACCGAATAGGTAAAATAAGCATTAAGCCCCATACCGGGTGCCAAGGCGATTGGATAATTAGCAATAATACCCATCACTAAGCAACCGATTGCTGCTGCCAAACAGGTCGCAACGAATACGGCGCCATGATCCATGCCGGTTTCAGATAAAATGAGTGGATTGACAATGATGATGTAGCACATTGTTAAAAATGTAGTTACACCAGCAAGAACTTCTGTTCGAAACGTGGTTTTATTGTCGCTTAACTTAAATAAACGCTCTAACCACCCTGCCGAAGAATTGGGCGCCGCCATAAGTAGCCTCTATGCAAAATCTGAGCTGTGGAATATGTACTTCTATGTAGGTATCTGAGCAATCTTGTTTTTCTGTTCAGATCTCTAGACAAAAATCTTAAATAGACGAAGCAACAAATATGCCACTCATTTGATTTCTGCTGTTATACACAGAAAATAGCCACAGCCCCTCTTGAAACACAAAAAAGCTGCATAACCCCTATGCAGCTTTTTTACTATACGTTCAATAAGTTTAACAGATTCAACAGCAACATGATCAAAATTTATGAAAAGATATGATCAATGGCACACTTTTTAAAGCAAATCACAATCGCCACTGTGCTTAGAAAAAAACTTTTTTATCACTGATATATTTTTGCAAATTATATGAAGCTAAATTGCTATGACTAACACGGTTAGGATTACGTTCGATGGTCTGTAAATTTTTTTCAGCTTCTTGAATGATCCTCATGAGCTCTTGATGTCTTTTATTTTGGGTATCTAAATATGCCCAATACCCTAATACAAATACAATACTCACGCATAACACTATTAATACTTTATTGATCATTATTATTATCTCTATGTTTTTAATGTTAATGATCTTAACAAAAAAAAATAAGGTTGTGAATACTTTCACATTTATTTACAATAATTATCAACTACACAAGTTATTGATATAAAAATGTTTTCCACTATACAATTTAAAAAATTGATTAAAAAGAAAACTTTTCACTTAAAAATTCATTTTTAAAAATAGCTATATTATTTTAAATGAAAATTATATAGACTGCTTGGCCCATTTTTATTTTGAAGTATATTTAAATTTATCGTTTACTTTAACTTCATTATATTATTTATTGAATTTTCATATATTTCTTTCATTATTTAATAGTAAAAAGCCCACCTTCCTCAATAAAGTGGGCTTTTATAAATTAATTAACCTGCGACTTCTTCAACTTTAGGTTTTACTTTTACAAGATCAGCTTCATAGATGACATCGTATTCTTCTAAATTTAAATGATGTAAACGCTGTCTAAGCTTTTTCAATGACCATGGCCATGCTGCAAAGTTGCGACCATTTGCATCAAGGTAATAACTCTTACAACCACCACTATTGAATACTGTGGTTTGTAAATGCTTTTGTACAAGCTCATTATGCTTTTTAATTATTTCTGATTTTACAGAAAGTTTAGCAATACCTTTCGCTTTCATTTGCAATAAACCATCTACAATATATTGCAGTTGGGCTTCAGCAAGACCAATGAATGAGTCGTAAACCAAGACATTTGGCCCTAGCATAAGAAATGCGTTCGGCACATTTTCAATGTTGGTTCCTAGGTAAGCTTCCGGTGAGGAGTCTTTCCAGAGTTCTGCCAGACATTCCCCTTTTTCGTTATGTACCCGTTTACCAATGGGTGGATGAGACACTTCAAAACCTGTACCCCAAATAATCACATCTACTTCGTGACGTTCACCGTTAGCTGCAACCACGGTGTTGCCTTCCACTTTAACTAAGCCATGTGGAATAAGTGTGGTATTCGGTGCTTGTAATGCTGGATAATAGTTATTGGCAAATAAAATACGTTTACAACCAATATCAAAGTTAGGTGTGACGTTTTTACGTAAAACCGGATCTTTAATTTGTAACTTTAACAATTGTTTCGCAGCAAAATTGACAGGCTTTAAAGCTTTTGGGTTGCGTAAACCAAAATTGATGACATTTAAGGCACCTGCTACAGTCTGGCGCCAAGAGGCCTGTATTTTTGGGTATTTGGCAATAATTGATTTACTTAACTCACCCAAATCCGTATCTGGTTTTGGCAGCACCCAAGGGGCTGTACGTTGGAATACAAACAGTTCTTTGGCTTTAGGTTGAATTTGGGGCACAAACTGGATGGCAGATGCACCAGTACCAATCACCGCAATACGTTTTCCAGTAAGGTCATAGTCATGGTTCCATTTCGCTGAATGGAACATTTCACCTGTAAAGGTATCTAGACCTTCAAGACGTGGAATCTGGGCTTCAGTAATTGGACCTGTAGCAAATAGAACTGTTTTAGCAATATATAAACCAGAGCTTGTCTCTAGTTTCCAGACATTTTTTACATTGTCCCATTCCGCTTTTAATAGTTCGGTATTGAATTCAATTAAGGACTCAATATCGAACTCACGGCTTACATTTTCTAAATAACTTAAAATTTCCGGCTGGCGTGCAAATAAATGGCTCCATTTTGCACTTGGGGCAAACGAGTAAGAGTACAGAGCCGAAGGTACATCACAACCACAGCCCGGATAGGTATTTTCACGCCAAGTACCACCAACGCGGCTTGCTTTTTCAATAATTTTAAAATTAGTTAAGCCTGCTTCATTTAGCTTAATTGCAGCAGCAAGACCAGAAATACCCGCACCGACAATAAAAGTGTCATAAATATGTGCAACTTCTTGGGTTTTACGGGTGCGTGTATTTGTTCTAGGTTTAGTGACCATAATTTTTCTGCCTATACAAAATTTTATTTAAATAACTGATACGAAAGCCCAAGGAACTTTGCATATAGCGTTGGAGATGTCCTTTTCATAAGCCAGAATAATTTGGCGTCGATCTGTGGCGTGGTGTAGAGCTGCCCACGATCTAATCGATTCAATGTTAAAGCCGCAACTGCATCACTGGTTGTCATGGCATAGTTCATGAGTGCATGGTCTGCAAGCTTGGAATAACGCCCCGGAATACGACCATTTTTAATGATATTGGTTGGCACCAAAGTCGGGCAAAGTACATTGACTTTAATATTGAATTTGCGAAGCTCGGCTGAAAGGGTTTCTGATAATGCCAAAACACCCGCTTTCGTTACATTGTAGACACTCATTTCTGGTGCTGCGGTATAAGATGCGGCAGAAGCCACATTAATGATTGCACCGTAATCTAGTTTTTTGAACTTTGGCACAAATGCATGACAACCATGAATAACACCCCACAGGTTTACATGCATACACCATTTCCAGTCTTCTAAGCTCATTTCATCAAATTTGCCACCTAGCCCTACGCCAGCATTATTAATAATGAGAGTTACCGGATGATCAAGTAACTGCTCTGCTTGATCAGCCAAAGTCTGTACTTGTTCTGCTTGCCCAACATCGCACTGTACAGCAAATGCTTTTTGTCCCAACTGTTCAATTAACTTTACGGTTTCTTCAGCAGCTTCTAAATTAATATCTGCGCAGACTACGCTGCCACCACGTTTTGCCAGTTCAACTGCAAAGCTTCGTCCAATCCCACTGCCTGCCCCAGTTACGACCGCATATGCGTTTCGGCTCGGCTGGTCTTTCTTACCAAATAAAATCATAGTAAATCCTAAAAAATTTTAGGGAGACGGCAGTAATTGTCATATTACTGCCATGACCAATAGGCTTATGAAACTGCACGAACTGGTGGTGTGAATTCCTTCACAAAGTAAGGCGCAATTGCACCGCCCTCGTTAAGTAATTTCTTTTTGTAGTACTCCAGATATTCGGTCGTGTCATGATCATTTGGATGGAAGTCTGGACGTAAGTAATCAAAAATCTGACCAATGGTGCTACCAAATACGCCATCTTTTGGACTAAAAATTAAGTTGACGCCACGACGTGCATCTTTCCAGAATTTTCTGGTCAACAGTTCTTTTGGCTTACGCAGTAGAGGTACAAATAAAGTTGCTGTTGGAATAAGCCCTAAAATAGTAATGAAAGCCATTAAAAAGCCCGTTGCCCGTAACGGATAATTACCGTTTAAAACCTGATAGACGTCATAAGCAATATCTTTATGCTCAGATTCTTCAAGCATATGCCACATCCATAAGGCACGACTTTTGGCATCGTCGGTATAATAGAAATTCTTTTCATGCTTCATCATGTATTCGGCAAGTACCGCCGTAAAATGTTCAATACCTGCCATGAGTGAAAGCTTTAATGGCTGCGGGAATTTTAAGAACACATATTTAAAGAAGTTCTCACCCAAGAAACGATAAAAATCGACCGGATATTCCAGCTCTTTAATTGCATCATTGAACTCATTATGCAATTTTGAATGGATAGCTTCTTGACCAATCAGCGATGTAACACGCTGTTTTAAAATCGGATCTTGAATAAATTCACGGTGGTGACGAGCTGTTTCAATCACCAGATCTTCACCATAGGTCAAAAAAACCGAAAGCGTTGCAAAGAACAAAGTTGCAAACTGGTTGTTGACGTAAAACTCGATATCAATTTCTTTACCATCAAATCCGATATTTAAATGGCGAATTGGGATAGTTCCTTTATTTGAGAAATCTATCTTTTGATACTGAGCTATAACTGATTTAGGAGAAATAATATTTCGGATAGCTTGAGCGACCATTTTCGACACCCTATAAAATTTGTTAAATACAAGGCAGCGTCAAATCAAACAGCTAAAGTTGTCTTTAGATTATTTCTTGCAATCTTTAACTGCTCTCGAACAAAAATTTGCTCGAATACCTCTGCCTTGTCATGTTTTATGAACTTAAGCGTTGTTAAGTTCACCAAATCAGGTTAAATAGTGCGCTTGCTATAACACTCGAACAAGGACAAAAAAAGCCAATCCATTTTGAAACTTTTTGCCAACTCAAATATTTTTCGATTATTTTAAATTATTTATATAAACTACTATTATTCATTATGATTTAAATAAAATACATTTGTCCTAAAATGATAAAAACATGGCTTAAAAAGATAACACACGAAATATTCTGCCTATTTCTATACATGCCTTAGTTCTATATTTGAGCGTTCCAAAAATCACACCAAGCTTTCTGTTTTTAGAGCTTTATTGCACAAATGAAAACGATAAACTGCATTCAGAGAAAAAAATTGGATGAGGAGAATAAATCATGTTTGATATGCGTTTATCTCATGAGCGTGGTGCAGCACATCATGGCTGGTTACAGTCGAAACACACGTTTTCATTTGCAAATTATTGGGATCCGAAACAAGTTGGTTTTTCAGATTTACTTGTAATTAATGACGATACAGTTGCTCCATCAAAAGGCTTTGGTACCCACCCTCACCGTAACATGGAAATTATTTCTTATGTGCTTGAAGGTGCGTTAGAACATAAAGATTCAATGGGTACAGGTTCGGTTATTGTGCCTGGTGATATTCAGTTAATGAGCGCAGGCCGTGGGGTTGCACATAGTGAATTTAATCACTCTGCTCAAGAAAACGTGCACTTCTTGCAAATTTGGGTAGTTCCAAATGAAGTGAACACAACACCGGGCTATCAACAATTGCATATTTCCGAGGAAGACAAACGCGGCAAATTGCACTTGATGATTTCACCAAAAGGTGGCGAAAAAACTTTATCCATCAAACAAGATATTAATATTTATTCAGGTCTTTTTGATGGTGAGGAAACAGCAGAGTTTGCAATTCCTGAAGGTCGTTATGTTTACCTACATGTGGCAAAAGGCCGTATTGAGGTAAACGGTAAAACCTTTAATACCGGTGATGCTGCGCGTATTCGCGATGGAGGCAAGTTATCATTTACCAATGGTGACAATGCTGAAATTCTAATTTTTGATATGCGTCCGGAAGAAATTCCAACCATGCCATAAACAATAAAAACACCTGCGTAGAAATATACGCAGGTGTTTTTTATCACATTTGAAAATCTAAAAATTATGATTGATCTTCTGAGCGTGCCATTTCGGTATTGATATAACTCATAATCATAGTGGTTAGCCCCTGCACCATTTCATCAAAACTAATAAATGGGTTGGGTAAAATAAGATGCCTTGCAACGTTAAAAATACCGCTATTAATACAAATATAGGTAATTACAGGTAAGTTATTAATTTTTAAATATTTAGGATTATGCATCATATACTTCATGATGACTTCCATTAAAGCCTGTTCAATTTTTGGAATATATTTATCATATTGCAACTCACCTGCATAACGTAAAACGGTTAAATAACGGTCATTATTTTTCTTTAATAAATCACTGAACGTATAAAAAATCATTTCAATAACAGGTTCTAACTCCAACTCTAAAATTGTAGGAGTTAGCTCTTTAATCATGTCTAAAATTTCACTCACAAAGTAGTGATTCATCGCATCATAGATTTCTTCTTTGTTTTTAAAATACTCATAGAGTGACCCCACACTCACCCCTGCAATTTCTGCAATATGACGTGTAGTGGTACCACTTGGTCCATGCAATGCTACAGCAATAAAACCTGCTTCAATAATGGTATCGACAGTGACTTTGGCTCGTGCCTGACGGGGCTTTCGCGTAGACATATTTTCTTATAAATAATCCGAACATAAGCTCAGATTAGCATGTAATTTAGCCCTACCCTACTAAAAAAACAAAATCCGAATAGTTGTCAACTTTCATGAAATATTTCTTTTAAAACTACAATGAAACACAGTTATAAGTTCTTTTATGTTTGAGTATTTCTTTTTAATTACATTAAAATATTTAAATAAAAATCAATATATTAATAAATTTTAAACTAATTTTTTATTTTATAAAAACATGAAACTTTGGATTTAGAAACTTGAAAAGTTACCCGAATTGAATCCGAACATAAACTCAGATTAACATGAAAAAATCTAAAAAGAGGTTGAGCCGTTTTACTGAACTTCCCTCTTTTTCCCGTTATTCAGTCAAATAATCACACAAATAACGGAGCAACATCACCGTAGTCAGTAAGCAGAGAAAACTGCTTTTTGAAAATGGAATTTACAGTGCCCTGTTGCAAATCAAAGCTTTTGGTTTTCGACGTAGCCGCACTATCACTGATTGATCTGAAGGTGTCACCATGATCTCGACCACAGTTAAAAAATCACTAAACAAAATTAAATTTTACCGTGAAATCGAGTTACCGGATTTTGCCAGTAAAAAATCCATCCCAATCCGTCATTTAAATATCGGATTTGAAGGTAAAGAGATTGATGTTGAATTCTATATGAACAATCAATTTGCCACGATGTTTTTTGCTACGCTTTCAGTATTTCTGACTTATGGTGAAGATCTGGTGATTGAAACAGCTCGTCATCACCGTGAATTTATTCAAGACCCAGTTTTAAAACAGCGTGTTACTTCATTGATTGGACAAGAGGCGATTCACTCTAAACTGCACAATGAATATAACGATGCACTTAAAGATGTTGAATACCCTGTCGATTTATACCGTTTCTTGGGCGAAAACTTCTTTAAATATGTGTTTTTGAAATTCCCGCAACCGCTTAAATTATCGATGATGGCTGGTATTGAGCATTTTACTGCGGTACTTGCCGAATACATGATGAAGCACGAAAAGAATTTCTACTATTCAGATGATGCAAAAAGCCGTGCTTTATGGATGTGGCATATGCTTGAAGAATCTGAGCATAAAGATATTGCCTATGATGTATATCAATTACTCAATGGTAGCTACCCACTACGAGCTTCTGGCTTCTTCTTAGCTTTCTTTACTATTTTAGGTTTAATCCCAGCAACTACCTTGTTTATTCCGGTTTTAAGAAAACCACAGGAAATGTTGACTAGAAAATTCTGGAAAGACGCGCGCCGTGGTGTAGGGCTTATTTTTGGTCCAAAAGATGGTGTATTCGGTAGCACCATTGGCCAGATTTTTGATTACTTACGTCCTGACTTCCACCCAAATGATCATGACACGACCGAATATTTAGAGTACTACAAAGACAAATTACTCAAAGAAGGTGGCGCGATTGCACCTTACTTTGTGAAGGAATTTACCCCACCTGTACGCTTGTCATAACTGGCTTGCAACCAGCCATTACTTAATGGCTGGTTTTCCTTAAATCTATTTCGGGATGAATCATGATTTTATTTGGCAAAAAGAAAGTTAAACCAAGCCAAAAAGCTTATGCCGTCGTGACGGGTGCAGGCAGTGGAATTGGACGAAGTTTTGCAGTTGAACTGGCAAAACGTGGCGGCAGCGTAGTCTGCGCAGATATTAATTTAGAAGCTGCTGAAGAAACTGTAACGCTGCTTGAACAACAGGGTGCAAAAGCATTTGCAATGCATTGTGACGTAGGTAATCCTGAACATGTCACAAATTTGGCTGAAACTGCTGAAATTTTACTTAGTCATCCTGTCACCCTTGTCATTAATAATGCGGGTGTAGGTTTAGGCGGTAAGTTTGACGAACTCAGCCTAGAAGACTGGAACTGGGTCATGAATATTAACCTGTGGGGTGTTATTCATGGTTGTCATGCATTTGTGCCAAAGTTCAAAAAACTAGGTTACGGCGCAATTATTAATGTAGCTTCTGCGGCATCTTATACCGCAGCACCAGAAATGACGGCTTATAACGTAACGAAAGCGGGTGTTCGTGCGTTGTCTGAAACACTTTCGGCTGAGCTTCGCAAATTCAACATTAAAGTGAATGTGCTCTGCCCGACCTTGGTGCCTACCAATATCATTAAAAATGGTCGTATTCCGGGCCGTTATTCAAAACTTGCAGACCATGCGCTCATGAACTACGCACTCACCACAAGTGATGATGTAGCCAAACTCACACTTAACCGTCTTGATCAGGATGAGCTTTATACCATTCCTCAAATCGATGCGAAGTTGTTCTGGCTGATGAAACGTGCATCACCAAGTTTGTATACCAAGTTTCTTGGTACCTCTTACAAATTATTTAAATAAGAAATTTTATAGGTAGTACCCATATGACTGCTCAAATGAAAACAAATGCATCAGCAAAAAAAGCTGTCAATTCACCTAACCATATTTACGATACCTTTATTGTCGGTGCTGGAATTTCCGGTATCGCCGCAGCGATTCGTCTCGACCAAGTTGGCTATACCAACTATAAAATTATTGAAAAAGCAGGACGTGTAGGTGGCACTTGGCGTGAAAACACCTATCCGGGCTGTGGCTGCGATGTACCGTCGGCTTTGTATTCTTATTCGTTTGCGCCTAGTGCAAAATGGAGTCACTTATTTGCGCGTCAGCCGGAAATCTTAAGTTATTTAGAAGATGTAAGTAATGAGTTTAATATCACGTCTAAAATTGAGTTTAACAACGAACTACTCAATGCTGCTTGGGATGAATCACGCCATTTGTGGGTACTTGATACAACTACTGGTCAATATCTATCTCGAACTGTTATTTTTGCAACAGGCCCAATTACCGAAGCCCAGATTCCACGTCTTGAAGGTCTAGATACCTTTACTGGTGAAATGTTCCATTCAGCGAAATGGAATCATGACTACGACCTTACTGGAAAACGCATTGCCGTGATTGGTACTGGTGCATCTGCCATCCAGTTTGTGCCCCAAATTCAACCTAAAGCCAAAGAGCTATTTGTGTTCCAACGTACAGCCCCTTGGGTACTGCCAAAACCGGATACGGATTTGGGTGAGTTTAGTAAATCAATTATTGCCAAATATCCAGCGATTCAGGCAAGTTGGCGTAAAAGTGTAGCGCTAACCCTCAATGCGATTAATTTTGGTTTACGTAACCCACTTGCGCTAAAACCAGTAAATGTACTCGGCAAGCAATTACTTAAACTTCAAATTGCAGACCCTGAGTTACGTAAAAACGTAACGCCTAATTTTGATATTGGCTGTAAACGTATTTTGTTTGCTAACAATTACTACCCTGCACTACAAGCACCAAATACCACGCTTATTCCACATGGCCTGGTTAAAGTCGAAGGCAATACGGTGATTGCAGCTAATGGCGAACGCCATGAAGTTGACGTGATTATTTGGGGTACAGGTTTTGAAGTATCTCACCCACCAATCGGCAAACGTGTGTTTAATGAAAAAGGCCAACGTTTAAATGATTTGTGGAAAAATAGTTCACCGGAAGCTTACTTAGGAACCAACATTGAAAATGTACCAAATGCATTCTTAGTGTTGGGACCAAACGTACTGGTTTATGACTCATTTATTGGTTTGGCAGAAGCACAGCTCGACTATATTGTAGATGGCTTGTTAAAAATTAAAAACAAAGGAATTAGCAAGTTAAATGTTAAGGCTGATGTAATTAAAAAGCACAACGACTTGGTGCAAAAGCATCTTCAAACCACTGTATTCAATAGTGGTGGCTGTAAGAGTTATTACCTTGATGCTAACGGTCGCAACTTTGCAGCATGGCCGTGGTCATTGAAAAAGCTTAAACAACGTTTGAAAAAACTAGATTTGAAGGATTATGAAGTTACATATCAAATGTCAAAGACACATTAATTTGTAAATTTGACCAAATCAGTTGTAAGGAATGGGCAGTGTATTTTAGATTTTCATGAAATACACTGCCTTCTTCATTCAATCTTCAAGAAATAAAAGAACAGGTTAAAGATGAAAGAAGGTCAATCAAGCCGTACTGCCGAAGCCGCTGCTGCTTTACGTGCGAATCACTTTAAAAATACGACAAATCCTGTATTTTCAGACCCCTATGCTTTTGAAATGACCAGTAAAGGTTGGAAAAAGCTTTTATCTACACCACTCATTGTTAAATTAATGAATTCACCCATTTTAAACCGTACCTTAGGTTTATTGAGTGGACAGGTTGTCGGCCGATCACGTTATGCCGAGGACTTACTTAACCAAGCTGTTCAACACAATATTGAGCAATATGTTTTGGTTGGAGCGGGTTTAGACTCTTTTGTACTCCGAAAATCACAGCATTATCCAACTTTAAAAATTTTTGAGGTCGACCATCCTGATACTCAGGCTGCCAAACAATCTAAACTCAAAAAATTAGGCGAACTCCCCTCTACTGTTGAATTTGTTTCTATTAACTTTGAGAAAGAATCTATCTCTGAGGCGCTTGCCCGAAGTCGCTATATACGAAAAGCTCCGGCTTTCTTTTCTTGGCTGGGCACCACTCATTATTTAAAACCAGACACTACGCTACAAACTTTAAAAAGTATTGCTGAGTTTGCTGCAAACGGTAGCGAAGTGGTACTCGACTATTCAACCGACTTTCAGGAGCTAAACGGTATTGAGCGACTTGGAAGTATGGGGGTTGCACAGTTTACCCATTTACTGAAAGAACCTTTATTAGGTCAATTTAAACCTTCAGATTTACATCAGGCAGTTGAAAAAATGGGTTTTGAAGTAGTCGAAGACTTGTCTGGTGAAGCTATTACTGAACGTTATTTTTATAACCGTGCCGACAATATACGCCATACATCGGCAACACGTTTGCTACATTTGCGTTTAAAGAAATAAAGATACTTTGACTATTGGCTATTTAACCGCATGGCATGAGGTGTTTTCCCATGCCATCTTTTATAAGCATGAATAAAACTGGCAGGTTCGGCATAACCTAACCACTCGGCAATTTGCTCAACAGAAGCTTTTGGTAATGCCAAATATTGCTCTGCCAAAACCTGTCTAACCTCTTCACGAATCTGGATAAAAGTCATTCCTTCCGATGCCAAGTGACGGCGCAGGGTTCTTGTATTTAAATGTAGTCGATCAGCCACTATATCCATAGATGGCATTTCCCCACGCATACTCATCAGTTGCTGTTGCACTAAGGTTGTAAATTTATTTTGTGATTGGCGCTTTTCTAATATTTGACGACATTGTTCTTCTGCAGTGTGCAGAACCAACTCATTCGCCATGAGTAATTTTTGATCCACTTTTTGCGGATCAAGAATTACAAAACTTTTAGCTGCGCCAAATTCTGGCATGACCCCAAATAAATTCCGATAAGGCTCGGCATCACCTTTGGGTTGGAAAGAAAAAGCCAAATATTGGCAAAAATTGTCCTGCACCAAATCTCGCTGTACCGTAATGAGTGCAGCGGCATCGCGTTCAATAATGAATTGACGCACTGAAGATGGGATATCTTGCTCATCAATTTCGATACGGATTCCTTGCGGTGTATCCGACACATCAAAGCGGGTAAAAGCAAAGGTCAAAGTAAAATAGGTTAAAGCCAAATCCAGTGCTTCACGAATGCTCGCACTACTCATCAGAGCCATGCCTAATGGCCCAAATGTGGTGAAATGATAGCGTGTCCCCACCTCTAAGCCTAATGTCGGTCTGTCTCCTAGTTGCTCAACCAAGTTATGAATCAACTGTAATTCCTGATGGCCTGTCACCACCATATTAGGGTCAAGTAATTGTTGTTGGCTAAGCCCAGTCCCTTGCAAAATTGTCTGATAAGAGATGCCTGATTCCATCGCGAAATCAGCCATTAACCGAACACTATGTACACTGCGTTCAAATGCCCATGCATACTTCACTGTATCGCTCAGAATGTCCTCGAATCACAATATTTTGTCCTCATCCATCCTCTAAATCAAGTTAATAAACGTCTATTCTGCATACAGGAAATTGCGATTTTTTCGCTCACTGTTTTTAAGGATTTTAGAGCAGCCTATGTTTAATTCGTCGTCTAATTCAAATAAAAATGTACGCATCGCCATTATTGGCACTGGCTTTGGTGGTCTAGGACTTGCCATTCGTCTCAAACAAGCAGGTTTTGAACAATTTACTCTATTTGAAAAAGCTGCCGATGTAGGTGGTGTCTGGCGTGACAACACTTACCCGGGCGCTGCATGTGATGTGCCGTCACATCTTTATTCTTTTTCTTTTGAACAGGAACTTGGTTGGAAAAATCGCTACGGGACATCTCAAGAGATTTATCAATATTTACGTCACTGTGCCGATAAATATGACCTTCGCCCGCACATCAAATTTAACACTGAAATAGCCAGCGCCGAATTTGATGCACTGCAAGGTGTATGGCACATTCAAAGTACAACTGGTGAACAGTTTGAAGCTGAATTTTTAGTGGGTGCGGTAGGCCAACTCAACCGCCCAGCCTATCCAAAACTTAAAGGCATTGAAAACTTCAAAGGTAAGGCATTTCACTCAGCGCGTTGGGACCATGACTATGACTTAACTGGTAAACGTGTTGCAGTCATTGGCACAGGCGCAAGCGCGATTCAGTTTGTACCTGAAATTGCAAAACAAGTGGCTCACCTAGACGTTTATCAACGCTCAGCGCCCTATGTTATTCCAAAACTGGATCGGGTTTACCAACCTTTAGAGAAAAAAGCTTTCCGTAAACTGCCGATCTTACAAAGTCTAGACCGTGCCTTGCAATATGGTCATCATGAAATTCGCCTACTTGCCTTTACAACTTCACTCAATGAAATGCCTTTGGTGGAATACATATTCCAGCGCCACATTCGAAAAGTTGTTAAAGATGGGAAGTTACGCCATCGTTTAATGCCGGACTATCCAATTGGTTGTAAACGTATTTTAATCTCTAACCACTGGTATGAAACGCTGACCCAACCTCATGTTGATGTGATTAATACCGGCATTCAAGAAATTACCGAACATGGCATTTTAGACACGGAAGGAAAGCTGCGTGAAGTTGATGCCATTATTTACGGTACAGGTTTTACGGCGACTGAATTTATGGCGCCAATGCAAATTACTGGACTTGATGGGCGTACATTAAAAGACACATGGAAAGATGGTGCTGAGGCTTATTTAGGCCTAACAGTAAACGGATTCCCTAACTTCTTTATGTTGTATGGACCAAATACCAACCTTGGTCACAACTCAATCGTCTATATGATTGAAAGTCAGGTGAATTATATTTTAGATGCACTGCGCACTACTTTGAAAAATAATCTGCTGTTCACCAACATTCGTGCCGAAATTCAACACGAGTTTAATCAAAATATTCAGGAAAAAATGAAAAAAACGGTGTGGGCACAAGGCTGTACCAGTTGGTATCAAACTGCTGATGGCAAAAATACCAATAACTGGCCAGGTTTTACCCTTGAATATCGCCAACGCACTCGTCGCTTTGACATTGAAAACTACACTCAGGTGTCGGCTATTTCTTAAATACGCTTCGCCATAGGAAATGAGAAAAATAAACGGAGAATTTTATGAAGTCTTTTAAAAATAAAGTCGCAGCTGTGACAGGTGCGGGTTCAGGTATTGGACAAGCAATTGCAATCGCCCTCGCCAAACAAGGTTGCCATCTGGCACTTTCTGATATTAGTGAAGCCGGGTTAGCCAAAACAGTCGAGCTTTTGGCACCTTATTCTGTCAAAGTCACCACTCAAAAAGTTGATGTAGCTAAGCGTGATGAAGTTGCCACTTGGGCAAAGGCAGTGGTAGATGAGCATGGCCAAGTTAACCTGATTTTTAATAATGCTGGTGTCGCAATAGGGAGTACGGCTGAAGGTGTGAGCTACGAAGATCTTGAATGGCTCATTGGTATTAATTTTTGGGGCGTGGTTTATGGTACCAAAGAGTTTTTGCCTTACTTAAAGCAAAGTGGTGATGGGCATATTATTAATATTTCCAGTATGTTTGGCTTAACAGCTCAACCGACCCAAAGTGCTTATAACGCAAGTAAATTTGCCGTTCGTGGTTTTACTGAATCCTTGCGCCAAGAACTTGATATGCAAAATGCTGGTGTGAGCGCGACTTGTGTGCATCCGGGTGGTATTCGCACCAATATTGC
This sequence comes from Acinetobacter sp. FDAARGOS_558, assembly GCF_003937785.1. Lineage (NCBI taxonomy): Bacteria > Pseudomonadati > Pseudomonadota > Gammaproteobacteria > Moraxellales > Moraxellaceae > Acinetobacter > Acinetobacter sp. FDAARGOS_558. The sequence continues at coordinate 3,656,142 of NZ_RKJH01000001.1, read as the reverse complement.
CAAAGCTGCACGTATGAATAATAGTGTCCAGTCTTTAGGAATGGACCCGCTAAAAAGCCAAGATGCTTTCGATAAATTACTTCGCACCCCTGCTGATGATGCAGCTCAACAAATTTTGGAAGCTGTTCGTAAGGACCGTCGCCGTTTACTTATTGGAGCCGATGCAAAAGCCGTTGATGTAATTCAGCGTATTCTGCCGCAAGGTTACCAAAAGATCTTTGCAGCCGCGACCGCTTGGCAAACTCGCCTACTCAACAAATCAGCAAAATAAAAATAGTGGTCAGCATGCTCTTAATCTTAAGAGATGCTGACTAATCTCACATGCTTAGTATGAGTCCTTATTATGAAGCAGCTTCTTGCATGGACCATCCGTACCACACTACGTCCAGCTTTATCCCCTAAAACACCACTAAGGCTACAACGTTTTTGTAGTGATGCAGCCAGCGCTATTGTGCTTGGGCCTCGTGGTTATCAAACAAAAAAGCAAATAATTGCTCAAGTTCCTACACTTCATATTCTGCCTAAGACCATTAAGTCAGGTCTCGGTATTTTGTATTTACATGGTGGTGGCTATGTCGTGGGCAGTAGCAAAAGCCACGCTAAACTTGCCGCTCAGATCGGACATGTAGCTCAAGCACAAGTCTGGTTACCTGAATATCGTCTGGCCCCAGAACACCCAAGCCCTGCTGCTATTGAAGATATCGTTGCTGTCTATAAAGCTTTACTTGCTTACGGACAAGACCCTAAAAAACTTGTAATTGCGGGTGACTCCGCAGGCGGCGGGCTGAGCTTAAGCACCGTAATTGCTTTACGAGATGCGGGTTTACCTTTACCAGCGGCTTTAGTTTTACTTTCGCCTTGGGTTGACTTAAGTCTTTCAGGAAACACAATAAAAACTCATGCTGCTCAAGATGCAATGCTCTCCGAAGGCTGGTTAGCTTGGTGTGCAAAAAACTATTGCGGCCAAAAATCAGCAACCGATCCAACCTGTTCTCCACTCTATGCTGACTTAACCGGATTACCGCCGGTTCTGATCCATGTCGGTACCGAAGAAGTCTTATTAGACGATGCAAAACGACTTGCTGAACAGACTGAAAAATACGGCATTCCGACGAACTTAAGGGTTTATGATCAAGTCGGACATGTTTTTCAATTTCATGCAGGTATACTAAAGGAATCTAATGACTCCATTGAGCGCATTAGGCAATTCATTGATAAACATACAGAGTCAATATAAAAAATATCATTAGACAGGAGCCTTCATCATGACAATAAACAATTATGACTATGATTACCTGATTATTGGTTCAGGCTTTGGTGGTAGTGTTTCTGCTTGCCGTTTAACCGAAAAAGGCTACTCGGTTGCCGTAATGGAAATGGGGCGACGCTGGAAAGCTGAAGATTTTGCTAAAAACAACTGGAATACCCGCCGCTGGATTTGGCGTCCGGGCATGAAACTTTTCGGTTATTTCAACATGCGTTTTTTTCGCCATGTCACCATTATTTGTGGTAACGCCGTAGGTGGCGGTTCAATTACCTATGCCAATACCCTACTGGTTCCACCTGAACATATTTGGGATGAAGGCACGTGGGCAGATGCCGCGGACTGGAAAAATGAAATGCCTCAGCACTATGCTGAAGCAGAACGTATGCTTGGCGTGACTGATAATAAAATTTTCGGCCCTGCCGACCACATGCTAAAGAAAATGGGCGAAGCAGTCGGTGTTGGCCATACATTTAAACCTACTCGTGTTGCCACTTTCTTTCCACCGGAAGGTGAAGAAGGTGGGAAGACCTACCCTGACCCTTATTTTAACGGCGAAGGTCCAGACCGTGGCACTTGTACCGCATGTGGCGGTTGTATGACGGGTTGTAAACACAACGCAAAAAATACATTAGATAAAAACTATTTGTACTTTGCCGAAAAAAATGGCGCCAAGGTTTATGAAGAAACCAAAGTAGTTGATGTTAAACCACTCAATGGTAAAGCCGATGGCAGCGATGGTTATGAAGTCACGACTGAATGTTCAAGCTCATGGTTTAACAAACAACGTCGTACTTGGCGAGTTCGTAATGTGATTTTCTCGGCATCTTCTTTAGGGACACAAGAGATGTTGTTCCGTTTAAAACAGTCCGGTTCTCTGCCAAATATTTCTGATGATTTGGGTAATCGGGTTCGTACCAATGCCGAGTCAATTTTAGGTGTTCGCTTTTTTGGTAAAGATGTCGACATGAGTAAAGGTGTTGCTATTGGTTCAAGTATTTACATTGACCATGACACTCATATTGAAGCGACTCGCTACCAAAGTGGTTCAGATGCTATGGGCCTTATGTGTACTTACATGGCTAAAGGAAAACCGGGTTGGACGCGTATTTTCTTTTGGTTATGGGCACTCATTTGCCATCCATTTATTTTCCTTCGCATGAGTAATCCTGTCAGTTTTGCACGTCAAACCTTAATTTTCCTTGTCATGCAAACTGCAGATGCGTCCATTAACATGCGCTTGAAACGTAACTGGTTCTGGCCTTTTGGTAAGGTGTTATCGAGCGAGGGTAAAAAGCTACCTGTTTATATTCCGCAGGCCAATGCATTTACCGAAAAAGTTGCCAAAATGTTTAATGGCCACCCCATGACGACCATTACCGAAATTTTGTTTAATGTACCTTTTACAGCTCACTGTATGGGTGGTTGTGCAATTGCTTCAAGTCCAGAGCGTGGGGTGGTAGATGGACAAAATCGGGTGTTTAACTATAAAAACTTATACGTTGTAGATGGTTCAATGTTAGGTGCAAATTTGGGCGTTAACCCAAGTCTCACCATTACAGCTCTGGCAGAACGTGCAATGTCTTATATTCCGGCTAAACATACTTTAGAAGAACAAGCTTATACTCAAACTCAGGGTGAAGTTTTAGAAGCAGCAAAAGTATCTGCTTAACCACATCCAAAAGCAGGTTAAAACCTCAAATAAAAGGTTTTAACCTGCTTTTTTAATATTTAAAATTTAAAGGTGTAATCGACATTCAAACGTGTTTCATTTGCCGAGTGGAAGGTCATATTCGTTGGCATGTCATTACGGTAGTGAGAAAAGCGGGCCCGCATTCCTAAGCCTTTTAACTTGCCTTCTGGAATTTTATAACCCAAATCAAACGCCAGCGAATCTTCTTTAAATCGCTGATCGCCATATTGCAGTAAATCAATATTTTCACCTTTAGCATAACGGGTCATAAAACGTAGTCCGTTTAATGACACATCACCTAATCGCGCATCTTTAAAGTCATACTCATAACGAACTGAATAGACTTTTTCATTTTTGTTCGAATAGTCCGAACTCATAAAATCAAGCACAACCGGACTTTCGGTTCCCGACAAAAATGGCAGACCAGTCGAGCCAAACGACTGCATGTAGCCCAAAGAAACCGTATGATTTTGATAGTTCAAACCAAATAAGCCACTAATATGGCGGTTATCGACTTCACCTATTTTCTTACTTCCGGTTTCCGCACTATTAAAAAAACGCACGTCACTTAAAAAATTAAGCTGATCGTTTAAAGGTTGTTTGCCGTTAAAGCCTAAAAATTGTTGCTGGTAAATGTCTTTGAGTTCAGCATGATAAGCACGTAAACGGTAGTCTTTTAACTGGTAACTTCCACCTAAAGTATAAAACGAGTCAGTGGTTGCTGCTTTGTTAAATCGATGATTGATATTGTCTGTTCCAACATCGGTATAACGAATAGAGTCACGCTGCCGTACTTCGTCGACATAAAATCCTTCGAGTTGAAGATTTGGAACTTCATTTGAAACAAAGCGGATACCGCGATAAGTCTGAGGGAACAAACGCGCTGGCGATGAAAATATGGTTGGCAACTGTGGAACCAAGTCCCCCACAAAAAGCTCATTTTTTCTAAATTTAGCCTTCCCAGTAATGCCTATTTTTCCATAATAATCATCACGCGAGTTATCAGGATTAACTGGGAGTAAGCCACTACGTGCATAGTCGTCAGCACGACTTCCCATCAGGTTAAAACCTGCCATTGCGAGCACATCAACACCAAACCCCACTGCCCCTTCGGTATAACCCGACTGTCCTTTAAAAATTAAACCCTGTGCCCAATCTCTGGCCGCCGTATAGGGATATGGGTCTTTTTTATAGTCTCGGTCGAAGTAAAAATTACGCAGTGTCAGCTCAGCTTTACTGTCTGCTATAAACTCGGCATGCACAACTTGACTAAATAATGGGCACAAGCATATCCCCACCCACCATGGTGTCTTTTTCATTTTTTAACTCAACTATTTAATTTTTAATGGATTAAGGTGCTGTTTTAAGTGAGAAGTTTTGCTCTTTCTTACTTCGGTAAAAAGCGTTGCCTAAACTTAAAATCAGGAAAATAGCTAAAATAAAGACCACACCGTAATAGGCATATAGCGTTGCAGGTGCTATGCCTTTATCTAAGAAAATGCCTGCGACTGTTGGCGATAAAATTGCCCCAATTCGTCCAAAACCAATTGCATAGCCCACGCCCCGACTACGAATTTCAGCATCATAAATTGTTGGAGAAATCGAATATAAACCTGCCACACAGCCATTAATGAGCGTGCCAAGTAATAAACCGACTGTGAGAGCAATGCTCACTTGAGATGAAACGGCGACAAATAGGAAAACACAGACAGCGGTTAATCCCAGAAATAAGCTTAGGGCATAGAATATTTTCATACGCGATGCCAATAAACCAATAATGGCTGCTCCGAAAATCCCACCAATACTAATTAAAATACCGGTACTTACGCCTTGTTCAGGCGACATTCCCATTGAAATCAGAATTTTTGGTGTCCAGCTCATGACAAAGTAAAAGCCAAACATCACTAAAAAGAATGCAAACCATAAACAAAGTGTTTGGAACCCCTGCTGCCCTGAAAATAATTTACCAATATCACCTGTATTTTTTTGATTATTCTGGCCGTAATAAGGTAAAGCTTTTAAAGCAGTTAAACCCATACGGTTCACTGTTACATTAATGCGTTCTAATGCCTGTTTTGGTCTTTTCGCCAACAAATAATCTAAAGATTCAGGTAATAACCATGCGCTAATTAGTAACATCATTATGGTTGTGATGCCCCCTGCCAAAAAGATTGAACGCCAACCTAAATGCTCAATCAAGGCCAGTGAGAGTACTCCGCCTAGTGTCGCACCAATGCCATAACCTGTAGACATTAAACTCACTGCGAGACTGCGCCAGCGTGCATTGGCATATTCACTTGCCAAGACATTACTACTCGCAAGAATCCCACCTACCCCAATACCGGTAATAAACCGAAGTGCGGCCAACATGCCGTGGCTTTGCACTAAAGCACAGCCCAACATGCTAAGACCTGCAATTACAAGACAAACCAAGATGAGTAAACGGCGACCGATTTTATCGGCTAAAGGTGCGAGAAAAATTGAACCGGCAGCCATCCCAAAAAGACCTGAACTCAGCAATAAGCCAATTTGTGCGCCTGAAAGTGACCATTCTGCTGACACGGATGGAGCGGTAAAAGCCATTACCATCACGTCAAAGCCATCAATAATATTGAGACAAATACAGATCAAAATGATGAACCATTGATAACGGCTCATATTATTGTGATTGATCTCACTTAGAACATCTCTTTCCATTTGTGCATCTCCCAATGTGGATAAGAGATACACACGACATTGCTAATATGAGCGATTGGGTGGTTATGCATATCCGTATCCATCATGACCTAGAGGAATATTTGTTTTTTTGAGCATCCTGCTCTTTTTCTATACTGAATATTTGGATCCAAAAAATCAACTAAAATTATAAATTGATTATTAAAACATCTATAAACATATAAATTATATAAGTATAAAATTATTAAAAACATAAAATTAGATTGTTTGAATATTTTTATGGATCCACAATAAAAAATCTATTATGATCGATTCCAGAGCATTTTTTAGCCAAAAAAGCTCTGTTCATTTCCATGGAATGCAAGATGCATTTATAAAACTTCAAAGGATTGTGTTATGAAACTCAAAAGAGTAAGCCAGCTTACATTGGGACTTTTTTTTGCCAGCCAATTGTTTTACACAGCGCAAGCAGCATCTCCAAAAAATCAACAACCACCGAATATCATGATTATTTTGGCCGATGATCTTGGATTTTCAGACATTAGTGCCTATGGCAGTGAGATTAAAACACCTCATATTGACAGCCTGTTAAAGCAAGGAAAAATGCTTTTCAATTTTCATGCTTCATCAATGTGTTCACCTACTCGTGCACAGCTTATGACAGGTGCAGATAATCACTTGGTCGGTTTAGGTGCCATGTATGAAACTTCAAAACGACAAGAAAAATTGGTTGGCACCGATAGTCCGCGTGCACTGCTCAAAATTGATGGATATTCAGGTCACTTAACGCAAAATGCTTATACACTCGCAGAAATTTTAAAGACTAAAGATTATTACACCTTCATGGTCGGTAAATGGCACTTAGGCTATGCTCCCGAACAAAACCCTAAAGCCCGTGGTTTTGATCAATCTTTTGCCCTGCTCGATGGCTTCGATTTACATTTTAAAGACCAACCTAAAAACTATCCGCGCAACACCCAATACACGGAAAATGGTCAAAAGGTCACACTGCCTGACCACTACTACTCAACCGACTTTTTTACACAAAAAGCGTTTGAGTACTTAGACAAAAATAAAGCGCAAAAACCATTTTTTGCCTACCTCGCCTATACTGCTCCCCACTGGCCAATACAGGCACCAGCTCATTATAGAGACTTATATAAAGGTAAATACGATCAAGGCTACGATGCGATTCGCAAACAACGCTTTGAGAAACAAAAGCAATTAGGATTAATTCCTACAAATGCAGAATACCCAGTCGAACGTGGTAACCAAGCTTTAGGCACCAAAAGCTGGAATGAACTCACCCCACAAGAGCGCAAATATGAAGCGCGTAAAATGGAAGTTTATGCGGGCATGATTACCCAGTTAGACGACCGCGTGGGTGATGTCATTCAATATCTTAAAAAGCATCATTTATATGACAACACTTTGATTGTGTTTATGTCAGATAACGGCGCTGAAGGTGGTGATCATAATTTCCCAATGGGTGATGCCGATAATCGCTATGAAAATATAGGCAATGCCAGCTCATATGTTTATATGGGACCACGATGGGCCGAAGTCAGCAGTACACCATTCACCTATTGGAAATCAGCTGCTTCGGAAGGTGGAGTACGTGTTCCATTTATTGTTAAATCACCTGTGCAAATTTCTAAACAACGTGGAATCAACAATAACTTTGCGACAGCCAGAGATATATTCCCGACTGTTATGGAACTCGCGGGTATTCAAAATAATCAAATCTATCCAACTTCAAGCACTAAAATTAAACCGTCTGGTTTTAGCCTAATTCCTGCTTTTAAGGATAATACTGCCCGTATTCGCCCTGTTAATTATTATGACTTTAAAGAATTGCATGGCAGCCGCTACGCCAAAACTGACGAATGGAAACTTGTTGAAAACTCGCCTTCTAAATTTAAAAGCCACGGTTGGGAACTCTACAATTTAAAAACAGATTTTAATGAGCAACATAATGTTTATGCAGAACATCCTGAGATCGTCAAAGTCTTAAATGATAAATATTTAAGATATGCCGATGAAAATGGTGTTGTGGATTTTGAGCAATACAATAAAAAGTAGAGAAAACCAGATGAAACAGATCATGATGCTTTCATCGTTCCTCTTACTTGGTGCATGCCAAAAAACCACGCCTCAACTAGAACAGACCACCTTGCCCGACTTAGGCAGCAAAGCTAAATGTAATTCTTATTCGGGCCTTCCTTCGGGTTGGCCTAAAAACAAAGAAGCCGGCATGGTCAAGCTTCCGCAAGGAAAAATTGTTTTAGGCACCACACAAGGTTATGAAGATGAACGCCCATTAAACTTACAGACAACTTCCGTTCCCGCTTTTTTAATTGATGCAACTGAAGTCACCAATGCCCAATTTCAAGAGTTTGTTAAACAAACGGGTTATGTCACCGATGCAGAGAAGCAAGGCGGCGCAGCTATGTTTGTACAGCCAGATCATCCAGTTGAAGAATTACAGTGGTGGAAATTTGAAAAAGGTGCCAACTGGAAACATCCTTGGGGATTAAACAACCCTAAACAACCTGCACCTCATGAACCTGTACGTATGGTGACATGGAATGATGCTTATGCTTATGCAAACTGGCTCGGTCATGACTTACCGTCTGAGCTTGAGTGGGAGTATGCAGCCAAAGGTTTTCAGCAAAACTCCGACATTGGCCCCACCCATGAAGGCCATATTGTAGCCAACTTCTGGCAAGGTGAATTTCCATACAAAAATGTTCAGGAAGATGGTTTTAAGGATGTGGCCCCTGTGGGTTGTTTTAGCAAAAACCCATTTGGTTTATACGACTTGATTGGCAATGTATGGGAATGGACGCAAACACCCTATACAGGTCCAAGAGATCATCATATGGGAGATCCATCGAAATATCGGCAAAGTCACGAACAGATTTTGCAATACACGATTAAAGGTGGGTCTTATTTATGCGCAACCAACTATTGCGCGCGTTATCGTGCTGCCGCGAGGCATCCACAAGAACTCGACCTTGCCACCAGCCATGTCGGTTTTAGAACAGTAAAACGCTTTTAAACGGATTTAAAAATGAAGCATATTTTTATTTATGGGATTTTCTTCTCAGGGACGACCCTTGCCTGCTGTTTAGCTCATAGTGCAGTCGATGTTAATTTTCAAAATACACTCACGCTAAAAACATTCAACTTCGACAGACAATATGAAAATGGGACCAGCCCCGATACTCATAGCTTGAGCCAAGGTCTGATCTATCGTGGCGACTGGTCAACCAAACTTAATGAGGTTCAGCTACACCTCAATCCAAGCATTCAATATGCTTATCGCCTAAGTAGTGACCAACACACCAATGATATGGTCATACCCTTTGACCCTAATACCAAAAAACAAGCACAAGACTACGTTAAATATGGCTTAGGAGCTGGAGTTGAATATCAAAACTTTCACATGAATATAGGTGAAATTATTCCCGACTCACCACTTACCCCACAAGTCGACACACATCAATTACGCGTGAACTACAAAGGCTTGGAATTAAAATATAAGACACCGCAACAAAATTTCGAGCTGGGTTTGATTAACCGTTATTCACCCAAAAATGAGGAGGACTACCACAAACTCGCCATATCAAAACATGAATCTGACGGACTCTATTTCTTTCAATGGGATGGCAAAACACCACGGTACCACTGGAAATTTTATAATGGTTACTTAACAGATCTCATCAATCAAAGTTACCTTGCTTTTGATTATCAATGGACAAAGCAGCACACTACAAAATTACGTGTGTTTCGCCACGACGATGTCGGTAAATCAAAGCTTGGTGAATATGACAATACATCCATAGGCGCTATGCATTTCATCAAACATGGCAACTTTACAACCGGAATTGGCTATCAAGAAAACTTTGGCAAAGATGGTATTCCAAAACTCGACAATATACCCATCCCTCATATGGTGAACTGGACCTTAGGTGCGTTTACCAAAGCAGATGAAAAGTCTTATCATTTCGTTGCCTCGTATGACTTTAAAGACTACATCAAGGGCCTAAAAGTGACCTATAAATATATTTATGGCGATTCATTTCAGACCATGAATCAAAATGATTTTGAGCAAGAAAGTGATGTGTTGATTCAGTACGACCTAAATGCTTGGGTTAAAAATCTTAAGTTTCTTTTCTTAAATATTAACTACGACACCAAACATGGCAAAAGTCTGGATGAACAGCGCATGATGCTTCACTACACGGTTAATTTCTAAATCTCTACACTCCCATAATGGCTTAACTATAGCCATTATGGATCCAAATTAAGATGAGTAAAAATTTAGCCTCTAAAATTCAAAGTAAATACAAAAGTCTTTAATAGCAATTAAAAATCTACAAAACAACCAAACCTAAAGAACAACATTTTTAAAAAATATACTGCTTATCAATTGACCAATATTTTTATTTATTATAAATTGGATCCAATAAGTGATAAGGAGTCGTCACAATGTTTATTAAAAATGCTTGGTATGTTGCCTGCCGTCCAGAAGAAATCCAAGATAAACCATTAGGTCGCACCATCTGTGGTGAAAAAATCGTTTTTTATCGCGGTAAAGAAAACCAAGTTGCAGCCGTTGAAGATTTTTGTCCCCATCGCGGCGCCCCTCTTTCACTTGGCTATGTCGAAGATGGCAACCTCGTGTGTGGCTACCATGGCTTAGTCATGGGTTGTGACGGAAAGACCGTTTCAATGCCAGCTCAGCGTGTAAACGGTTTCCCTTGTAACAAAGCATATGCAGTTGTTGAAAAATTCGGCTTTATTTGGGTATGGCCAGGTGAAAAAGCTTTAGCAGATGAAGCAAAACTGCCAACTTTAGAGTGGGCAGATCATCCGGAATGGAGCTATGGCGGAGGCCTATTTCACATTCAGTGTGATTATCGCCTGATGGTCGACAACCTCATGGATTTAACCCATGAGACCTATGTTCACTCAAGCAGTATTGGGCAAAAAGAAATTGATGAAGCCCTGCCAGTGACTAAAGTTGACGGTGACCATGTCATTACCGAACGCTATATGGAAAATGTGATCGCACCTCCATTTTGGCAAATGGCCCTTCGCGGCAATCATTTAGCAGATGATGTACCTGTCGACCGTTGGCAACGTTGCCACTTCTTTGCGCCAAGTAATGTTCACATTGAAGTAGGTGTGGCGCATGCTGGACATGGCGGTTATCACGCACCGAAAGACAAAAAAGTGTCCTCAATCGTGGTCGATTTTATTACTCCAGAAACTGAAACATCACATTGGTATTTCTGGGGAATGGCGCGTAACTTCCAGCCAGATAATGCTGAACTCACCGATCAAATTCGTGAAGGCCAAGGCAAAATCTTTACTGAAGATTTAGAAATGCTGGAGCAACAGCAGCAAAATATTTTAAACAATCCACATCGCAAGTTACTGATGCTCAACATCGACGCAGGCGGTGTCCAGTCTCGTAAGGTCATTGACCGACTACTTGCCGAAGAAAATAAAACACCTCCTGAAACATCCACACAGAAGTTTCCAAACATTCGGATTATTTAAAGGAGCATGAACATGGACGTTATCATTCAAAAAATTCACCAGCTCACCCCGACCATTCGTGCATTTGAGTTGGTTGCAGCAAATGGTACGGAGCTGCCGAGTTTTGAAGCAGGTGCACACATTGATGTGCATCTGAAAAATGGTCTCACCCGTCAGTATTCACTTTCAAATTGCTGCACTGAAAAACATCGTTACGTGATTGGTGTTTTACATGATGCCAATTCACGCGGTGGTTCACGTTGTATCCATACTGAATATCGTGAAGGCGATCATTTGAAAATTGGTGAGCCGCGTAATTTATTTGAAATTCACCCTCAAACAAAACAGGCAGTTTTATTTGCTGGTGGTATTGGTATTACCCCTATTTTGTCGATGGCATATCGGCTTAAGTCGGCCAATATTCCTTTTGAATTACACTACTTTGTTCGCAGTCATGAAATGATTGCCTTTTATGGCAACTTAACCGAGCACTTTGGTGACCAAGTCCATTTTCATATTCAAGATCAACCGGACACCGAATGTAATATGACAGAGGTTTTGGGCCAAGCTTCACCTGATAAACACTTATATGTGTGTGGGCCTACAGGGTTTATGCAGTTTGTCATGAACGCGGCCGAACAAGCAGGTTGGCATAGCGAACAGTTACATCAAGAGCATTTTGTCGCGCAAAAAGTAGATACGTCTAATAATGAAGCTTTTACAATTGAAGTGAAAGGTACGGGCCGCCGAATTGAAGTATTGCCAGAGCAGACTGCAACAGAAGCATTAATTGCAAATGGTTTTGATATTCCTGTTTCATGTGAACAAGGCATTTGCGGTACCTGTATTACCCGCGTGGTAGAAGGTATACCTGATCATCGTGATCTATTTATGACTGATGAGGAGCATGCACTAAATGACCAATTTACGCCTTGTTGTTCTCGTGCAAAAACTAAACATCTTGTGATTGAGCTTTAATTCTGGAGTTCCTTTATTCAAAAATAAAGTAACTTTTCACTTTAAGCGCTGAGAACATTTCTTAGCGTTTCACCTAAAATCACCACACTACTGTGTTCGCGCATTAACGTTTCAGCACGCCCTGCCTGACGATTTACCAATGCATCGAAAATCGAACAATGCTGTAAATGCGCATAGTGCAAACGGCGATATTCCGATAAAGCTTGGTTCTGGTCATAGGTAATGGCTTGGGCAGAAGCCATTGGCAATTGGTTGTTTTTAGCCAACGCTTGGATGAGCGCAACGTTTTGCGCTCCCTCAATAATGGTGTCATGAAAGATGACATTAAAATGGTGATAACGTTCTAGCTCAGCATCGCCAAACTCGTCTTTTTCATTAAAGAGTTTTTCAGTTTCCTGAATGCAATGTTGCAACGTCTTTTTCTGATCTTCGCTTAAGCCTTGCTCTGCCAAAGTTTTCGCAGCCAACCCTTCAAGCACACCGCGTACTTCAAGTGCGTCATGCACCAGTTTTCCGGAAATTTCACGAACCGTATAACCACGAGTTGGGTTTTTAATGAGGAGACCTTCTTGTTCGAGCAACCGAAAGGCTATACGAACAGGCTGGCGTGAAACGCCAAGTAACTCGGCAGTAGGAATCTCGGCAATTCTGGCACCGCCTTCAAGTTCCCCTGAAATAATCATTTTTCTTAGTTTTAGTAAAACTTGTTGTCCTGAAGACATTCGTTGCCACACATCATCAAAAACGTCACTTCGATGCTAGCAAGTTCATTTGCAAAATGAAATCAATTTTCTGTGTGAATCAGTATTTAGCAATTTAACTCTACCTAAACAAACACACTTATTTAAAATTTTTAAGATTATTGACCATAATATCGAGATTATTACGGATTAAATAAGCCAAGTTAATATCAATGCCTTCAAGCATTTTTTCTTCAACTTTCAAAACCACTTCATTACATTTATTTAGCTTATCAATACCGCTGTCTGTCAGTGTAATTAAAATACGGCGGCCATGTGTTGGATCAGGTTTTTTCTCAATCCAGCCATTCACCAGTAAATCTTGCAAAATTTTGTTGGCTGATTGCGGCTTTATGAAAGAGCGCTCAGCAAGCTTGGCATTGGATAAATTACTTTTTGAAGCTAAAACAGAAAGTGCAGTAAATTGCGGTAAGGTAATTTCAAGCTCTTTTAAATGTTCTGTTAAATGTTTACTAATAATTCGGTCAACACGAGCAATCATGTAACTTAACTTAGGCTCATCTTCTACTTTTTTTGGAACTAAATTCGAACGTACCATAACCTTTCAATCATCATAAGAAAATCTGTAGTGAAAGTATGAGGTTCTAACCCCATACTTTCGTTAAAACTTAGCGAGCACCTGAGCTTTGTACTAAATGTACAGGCTGTTTAGGTTTTTTGACAAGAAGTAATGCAGAGATCGCTGCAATTAAGATCACTGGAATACTTGAACCAATTACGATGGTCGAGCTTTGCCCAAGCGAGAGTAAAAAACCAGCCATTAAAGGTCCAGCAAACGAACCAATACGCCCGATTGCAACCGCAGCGCCAACTCCGGTTCCACGCATTTCGGTTGGATAATACATGGCAGCCAAACCATACAACGCCGATTGCCCACCCACAATGAATAAGCCACAACCCACTGCCGAAAGTGCAAGTAAAGCAACGGTTGGAGAAATTGCTAAACAGCATAGTGAGAATAAAATGCCGAGATAAATTAGCTTAATCACAAAGCTCATGCGTAATTTATCAAGCAATACGCCCATCAGAACCGAACCTAAAATTCCGCCAACGTTATAGCCCATCTGTACATAGTTCGCCTGTAGTTTTGATAAGCCTTGGGCACCCATCAGTAACGGCAACCAGTTCAACAAGAAGTAGAGCACCACCAATGTGCAGAAAAAACTTATCCAAAGTTGAATGGTCGACATACGTCGTTCTTTAGCAAATAAAACCTCAAAGAATGGCGTGGTTTGCTGTGCTTGAACTTTGCGTTGCAGGTAGTCATTTGACTCAGGTAAAAAGCGCATAATCAGTGGGATTAGTAAAATAGGCGCAATCCCCCCGATATAGAAAATATGACGCCACTCTGCATCGCCTGCCAATGCCATGGCGACCACCGATGTCAGTAAGCCACCAAAAGGAATGCCGCTATACATCACACTAACTGCAGTACCTTTGTGCTGGTCAGGTACAGCTTCAGAAGCAAGTGTAATCATCATGGGTAATGCCCCACCCATTCCCAAACCAGTACAAAAACGAATGAGTAGCAACAGACTAAAATTGGCCGCATAGGCGGTTAGCAAAGACATAATTCCAAAAAGTAAGATACTAAAAATCAGAATTTTCTTACGCCCGACAATATCGGCAAACCGACCACCTAATATTGCGCCTGGGAGTGTTCCCAAAATTGCAGCACTAAATGCCCACGCCATCTGGGCATTATCTAACATAAACTCAGCCCGCATTCGTGGAGCGGCTACCCCCATTGATTGAAGATCAAATCCTTCAAAAATCGCTATGGCAAAGCACAGTAGCAACGTGATTTTTGCCCTTGAAGGCTGTCCTGATATTTTTTCCATTGTGTTGTCCTTTATTGACTAGTCGTTCCATTTAGCCCTTTGTGTATTATTTTTAAACACACCAAAAATATCAGTTAAACTTATTAAAAAATCAACATATTTTTATTTAAAATTAATTTTTAAAATAATTAATATTTAAAATACAATAAATTATAAAATATTTATGAAATTTTCCAAAAAAGACTTGAATGTAAGTTTAACTGATATTAGATTAAATCCCAGAACAGCAAGAAATCATTCAAGGAGTATGAAGATGAGTTATGAAAACCGCTGGGAAACAGTAGATGTTAAAGTTGAAGATGGAATTGCATGGGTCACTTTAAACCGCCCTGAAAAGAAAAATGCCATGAGCCCAACCCTCAATCGTGAAATGATTGATGTGCTTGAAACCCTTGAGCTTGATCAAAATGCTAAAGTTTTGGTTCTGACTGGTGCAGGCGACTCTTGGACAGCGGGTATGGATTTGAAGGAATATTTCCGTGAAGTCGATACTCAACCAGAGATTTTCCAAGAGCGTATTCGTCGTGACTCATGTCGCTGGCAGTGGCAACTTCTTCGGATGTATTCAAAGCCAACCATTGCCATGGTCAACGGCTGGTGTTTCGGAGGCGGTTTCTCACCTTTAGTGGCATGTGACCTAGCAATTGCAGCAGATGAAGCAACTTTCGGTTTATCTGAAATTAACTGGGGTATCCCACCGGGCAACCTTGTAAGCAAAGCAATGGCAGATACCGTAGGTCATCGTGCATCTTTGTATTACATCATGACGGGTAAAACCTTTAGTGGTAAAGAAGCTGAAACCATGGGACTTGTGAACAAAAGCGTACCGCTTGCCCAATTAAAAGCAGAAGTGACTGAACTTGCAAATTGCTTACTCGAGAAAAACCCTGTGGTTCTTCGTACCGCTAAAAATGGCTTTAAACGTTGTCGTGAACTGACATGGGACCAAAACGAAGATTACTTATATGCCAAACTCGATCAATGTATCCACCGCGATACTGAAAATGGTCGCCAAGAAGGTTTGAAACAATTCTTAGATGAAAAATCAATTAAACCGGGTTTACAGAGTTATAAACGTACTGGTTAACTTTTGATTCTTTAATGGCAATGTAAGGACGCAACCCATGCAAAATGTACAGTTACTTATTCACGGTCAATCTGTTGATGCATCAAATCAGGCAACTTTTGAGCGTATTAGTCCAATTGATGGAACGGTAGCAACTAAAGCTGCTGCTGCAACATTGGAAGATGTTGATCGTGCCATCGATTCGGCACAGCAAGCTTTTAAAGTTTGGTCGAAACTCTCGCCTACCGAACGCCGTTTACGTTTATTAAAAGCAGCCGATTTAATGGACCAAAAGACCGAGCAATTCATTGAAACTGGAATGCAAGAAACAGGTTCAACTGCGACATGGTATGGGTTTAACGTTCACCTTGCTGCCAACATGTTACGTGAAGCAGCAGCAATGACCACACAAATTGACGGAAGCCTGATTCCGTCAGATGTGCCGGGCAATCTTGCAATGGGTGTACGGGTTCCTTGCGGTGTCATTGTTGGCATTGCACCTTGGAACGCCCCTGTCATTTTGGCAACACGTGCGCTTGCCATGCCTTTGGCTTGTGGAAACACGGTTGTATTAAAAGCATCGGAAGCCTGCCCAGCAACACATCGTCTCATTGGTGAAGTGTTACATGAAGCAGGTCTAGGTGAAGGTGTCGTGAATGTGATTACGCATGCCGCCGAAGATGCACCACAAATCGTAGAGCGTTTAGTCTCTCATCCAGCCGTAAAGCGCATTAATTTTACCGGTTCAACCAAAGTCGGCAAAATTATTGCCGAGACTGCTGCTAAATATTTAAAACCTGTTTTACTTGAATTGGGTGGTAAAGCCCCTGTTGTGGTTTTAAATGAAGCTGACATTAATGAAGCCGTAAATGCAGTCGCTTTTGGAGCATTCTTTAATCAGGGTCAAATTTGTATGTCGACCGAACGTGTTTTGGTTCAAGATAAAATTGCCGACCAGTTTATTGAAAAGTTGATTGAGAAAACCCGCTCTATTCGGGCAGGTAATCCAACCTCAAAAGACAATGTATTGGGTGTTTTAGAAAGTCGCCGCGCTGCAAACCGTATTCAACATTTGCTAGAAGATGCCCAAAACAAAGGTGCTGACTTACCTTTAGGCATTCATATTGAAGACACCACCATGCAACCGACGCTGGTACTCAATATTAAACCAGACATGCTGCTTTACCGCGAAGAATCATTTGGACCTGTATGCACAGTTCAACGTTTTTCAAGTATTGAAGAAGGCATAGCACTGGCAAATGACAGCGAGTTTGGTCTGTCTTCGGCAGTATTTAGCCAGAATATTTCACAGGCATTAGAAGTCGCTAAACAGATTGATTCGGGTATTTGTCATATTAACGGCGCAACCGTACATGACGAAGCTCAAATGCCATTTGGCGGAACAAAATCGAGTGGTTACGGACGTTTTGGTAGTAAAGTCTCTGTTGCCGAATTTACCGAACTACGCTGGATTACCATTCAAACCCAATCACGTCATTACCCGATTTAGTCAGGGTAATACGGACAACAACATATTAAATAAAAATTGCATGATGCAAAAAATAAAGCGCAGTGATGCGCTTTCCATGGAGTGAAAGAAATGCAAATGAATGCCACTCAATCACAAGACCGCGAACGGTTCGTAAAATTAGGGCAACACGATATTCATTATCACTATAAAGATCAAACGCTCTATATCAGCCCAAAAGAGCAATTAAAACCGTATCCACAAAAACTGACAGATCGGTTAATTCATTTTGCACAAACCAAGCCCGACCATATTTTTGCAGCAAAACGTAATGCTCAAGGCGAATGGGTCAAACTGAGTTATGCAGAAGTTCTACAACGCGCATGGCACATTGCTCAGGCTTTGCATGACCGTAATTTAAGCCAAGAACGACCACTCGTTATTTTAAGTGGTAATGATCTCGAACATTTAACACTCTCTATGGGTGCCATGCTGGCGGGTGTGCCTTTCTCGGCTATTTCCCCTGCCTACTCTCTTATTTCTCAAGACTTCGGCAAACTCAAACATGTGTTTGAAGTGCTCACACCTGGTATGGTTTATGCCAGCGATGGACAAGCTTTTGCCAAAGCCATTCAAGCATGCATTACATCCGACATTGAAGTGGTGACCAACAAAGGAATTGTGGGCGATCAGATCTGCACGTCTTTTCAATCGCTGTTAGATACACCAGTTTCAAATGTTCAAGAGTTTTATCAAACCCTTGATGAAAACCAGATTGCCAAATTTCTGTTTACATCAGGTTCAACTAAATTACCTAAGGCTGTACCGACCACACATTTAATGTTGTGTGTTAATCAGCAAATGTTATTGCAGACTTTCCCTGAGTTTGAAGAAACACCGCCTGTCCTACTCGACTGGCTGTCTTGGCACCACACATTTGGCGGCAGTCATAATGTCGGCATCGCACTCTATAACGGCGGTACGATTTACATTGATGATGGCAAACCCGTTGCAGGAAAATTTGACGAAACTATTCGTAATCTCAAAGAAATTTCTCCAACTGTTTATTTAAATGTGCCAAAAGGTTGGGAAGAACTCACCGAAGCATTAGAAAAAGATGAAGAATTAAGAGAGCGCTTTTTTGCCAAAGTTAAAATTTTATTCTTTGCCGGTGCTGCACTTTCAGAAGCGGGCTGGAACAGACTCGATAAAATTGCTCAGCAACATTGCGGAGAAAAAATCCGCATTATGAGCGGATTGGGCATGACCGAAACTGCTCCCTCTTGTGCTTTTACAACTGGCCCACGCGTAATGGCTGGCTTTATTGGTTACCCTGCTCCGGGATGCGAAATTAAGCTAGTTCCATGTGGTGACAAACTTGAGTTTTGCGTTCGTGGCAAACACGTCATGAAAGGCTATTGGCGCTTAAAGGCGGACCAACAAAGTACTATTTTTGATGATGAAGGCTTTTTCCATACAGGCGATGCCGTTCGTTTAGTCGATGTCAATGATCCAACCAAAGGCCTAATGTATGACGGACGAATTGCCGAAGACTTTAAACTCAATACGGGTACTTTTGTGAATGTGGGCACATTACGCAACAAAGTGCTCATTCAAGGTAATTTACTCATCCAAGATGTCTGCATTACAGGTTCAAACCTAAATGCGGTTGGCTTTTTGATTTTTCCAAAACTAGATGCTTGTGCTCAATATGCAGGTCTTAAGCTTGGTGAACATTCTGCAACAGAGATATTACAGCATCCTAAAGTCCAGCAATGGTTCCGCCAATTTTTAACGACCTTTAATAAAGATGCGACTGGCAGTTCAAATACAGTCTCAATGCTTTATTTAATGACCGAGCCCCCTCAACTCGATGCAGGCGAAGTGACC
This sequence comes from Acinetobacter sp. FDAARGOS_558, assembly GCF_003937785.1. NCBI lineage: Bacteria > Pseudomonadati > Pseudomonadota > Gammaproteobacteria > Moraxellales > Moraxellaceae > Acinetobacter > Acinetobacter sp. FDAARGOS_558. The sequence goes on along the minus strand of NZ_RKJH01000001.1, from coordinate 3,636,955 downwards.
GATAAAGGCAACCTCAATCAAAGCAGTATTACGAAACGTCGAGCCGCTTTAATTGATGAACTTTATCAAAAGCAGACTGATAACCCGCTGATTATTCGGGTGCCCACCTTAAAGCAATAAGCAATTGAAATAGAAAAGGAAGCTCAAATTTCGGTTTGGGCCTTAGCCTCACTTTTGCCTAAAAAAGGTTCAACATGCCACACGATACAGAATTTGAACTATTTCGGGACAGCTATCGCAGGTTCTTAAAAGAACAGGTTGCTCCATACTACGAACAATGGGAACACGATGGCCTTATCCCACGTGATCTATGGCTTCGTCTTGGGGAAAATGGTTTTTTGTGTGTTGATGTGCCTGAGGAATATGGCGGCTATGGCGCTCCTGTGCACTACTCACTCATGCTGGTTCAAGAAACTGCTCAAGCTGGCTTTGCATCTTTAGCTGTTGCCATTGGTGGGCAAAATGAGCTGGTTTCCCCTTATCTGCAAAATATTGGAACCGAAGAGCAAAAACGTTATTGGTTACCCAAAATGGTCACAGGTGAAGTCGTGACTGCAATTGCCATGACAGAGGCCAATGCTGGCTCAGACTTACAAGCCATACGCACTCAAGCGGTTTTAGAAAATGACCACTACCGTGTGAATGGTTCAAAAACGTTTATATCAAATGGCTTGCATGCCGACCTGATCGTTCTGGTAGCAAAAACCGATCCGCAAGCCAAAGCAAAAGGTATTTCTATTTTTTTAGTGGATGCTGCTTTAGACGGCGTTAAAAAAGGTCGCTCTTTACAAAAAATCGGACTCCATGCCCAAGATACAGCCGAACTATTTTTTGATGATGTCTGTGTACCTGCAACTCAGCGTTTGGGTGAAGAAGGACAAGGCTTTGCCTATTTAATGCAAGAGTTACCTCGCGAACGTTTAAGCATTTCAATGATGGCTTTGGGGGCAATTTTAGGCGCCATCGAACTGACCAAAGACTATGTGCTGGAACGTAAAGCTTTCGGGCAACCTTTAAGCCAAATGCAAAACACACGATTTGTACTCGCAAATGCGCAAATCAAAGCCAAAGCCGCTCAAGCTTTTGTAGACCAATGTGCAGCGCTGTATCAACAACACCAGTTAAGCGTCACTCAAGTTGCCGCACTGAAATGCTTTATTACCGATGTCCAATGTGAAGTGATTGATCAATTACTTCAGCTTTTTGGTGGCTACGGTTACATGCAGGAATATCCGATTTCACGCTTTTTTGTGGATGCACGGGTACAAAAAATTTATGGGGGAACCAATGAAATTATGAAAGAAATCGTCGCCCGAGAACTGCTCGGAAAATAATTCGATTTAAAAACCAAATAAGGCAGACACAACAACTATGCCTTGTTGAAAACAAAAAATGTTATTTCAGGAAGAAATGCTATGTCGAAATTATGGATGTACTCTACCCTTATGCTCTCAGGTTCAGTGTGGGCTGGCAGTTTTATTGATAACAGTTCAGTAGAACTCACCACGCGAAATTTCTATTTTGACCGCGACTACCAAGAGCAATCTGCTTACCCTGCTGCCAAGGACTGGACACAAGGTTTTATTCTTAAAGCCAATTCAGGTTATACCGAAGGGACTGTCGGTTTTGGGCTAGATGTGCTTGCAACGGCAGGCTTTAAACTCGATGCTGATGCCGAGCATGGCGGTACAGGAAACTTACCTAGAGACACGCGTACCAATGAACCTGCCGACTCTTATGGCGAAATTGGGGTCACAGCAAAAGCGAAAATGAGCCAGACCGAACTACGCATCGGTACATTAATGCCAATGAACCCTGTTTTAGTGGCTTCACCTGCCCGTTTGCTTCCTCAAACCTATCGAGGAATTTCACTGACCAGTAAAGATATTAAAGATTTTGATTTACAGGCAGCCTACCTCGATAAAGTGAATCATCGGGATTCGACCAACTATGAAAAAATTAAAATTTCAGGCGTAAATGGACGATTTAAAAGTGCCGAAACTGATGGACTTTATTATTTAGGTGGAAACTATCAGTTTAATCCTGCACTCAAGCTCACCGCTTTTTACATGGACGTTGACGATCTTTATAACCAAACCATGGTTGGTGCTTTACACCAACACAAAATTAATGACACCACTAACTTTAGCTCGCAATTACGTTACTACCGCAGCCGAGATGATGGACAAGCAAAAGCAGGCTTAGTCGATAATGACCTCTATCATGCGCATTTCGAACTCAAACATCAAAACCATAAATTTATTTTTGGGACTTTCCAACATCATGGCGACACCGCGTTTCCGTATTTAACGGGAGGTGAAACGGGTCTACTCATTGATACATGGCCGGGCGAGTTTTTAAACCCAAAAGAAAAAGCCTATAGCTTCCGTTATGAATATGACTTTAAAGATTATGTACCGGGTTTACGTTTTATGACTCGTTACACCACAGGTCACAATATTTATGCACCTAACTTAGGTGGGACCAATTTAAAAGAACGCGAAACAGACTTTGATTTAGGCTACACCGTTCAAAGTGGCTGGTTAAAAAATCTAGGGCTACGCGCGCGCTACGCCATTTATGACAACAACATGCTCTCTACAGCCAATATCAAACCTGTAAACGAAACCCGTATCAACATCGACTACACATGGAAATTTAAATAATTAAAACCAGAGGTTCTGTCACACATAGAACCTCTTTTTATTTCGGGAAATTCATCATGAAGAAAGTTGTAACACTACTCTGCGGAATTTGTCTCATTGGCCTAACTCATGCCGAAACGCAATATAACCCACCACCTATTCAGCTTGAGCCTTTAGCAAAATTTAGTGTTGATTTAAATGCTCCTGTTTGGGAGTTAGGTACCACCAGTGATGCAGGTAAACGCCGAATTATTCCCATTACAGGTGGGACATTTGAAGGCAAATCCCTTAAGGGCCGCATTTTAAATAATGGTGCAGATTGGCAAATCGTTGACAGTAAAGGACTGGCCATTATTGATACGCGATATTTGTTAGAAACCGATGACGGTGCGCTTATTTACCTTCAAACCAAAGGTTACCGCCATGGCTCGGCAGAGACGCTAAAACAGCTTGCCCAAGGCAAAGATGTGGACCCGAAAAACTACTATTTCAAAATTACCATGCAGTTTGAAACCAGCTCACCAAAATATTCATGGCTCAATCAGACCGTTGCGGTAGGCAGTGCAATGCGTTTGGGTAAAGCAGTTATTTATGATGCCTATACCCTGAAATAATAATTTTTATAACACCTACAAAAAGGATGGAGCCTTCATTATGGATCAAAAAACTTTAGAACACTTACCGCCCATCCATCACCATTTGGGTGGACATAATATCCATTGGAATGACCAAAACACTGAACTCACCATCCACTACACGGCGCTAGAAAGCTTTACCAATCCACGCGGCACCGTTGAAGGCGGCATGATCTGCGCCATGCTTGACGATGTGATGGGACTTTTTGCATATCTCGCCAATGACCATAAACCCGCTACTACCATTAACTTAACGATGGATTTTTTAAAGCCCTGTGCTGTGGGCGAAGTCATTACAAAATGCCGATTCATTAAACAAGGCAAAACCGTACTGAATCTCGAAAGTGAAGCTTGGCAAAACAACAAAATGATTGCACGAAGCACAGCTAATTTTCTGGTTTTAGATTAATTACAAACATTCATTCAATAAGGATATGAATAAATGAATTACACCAACAATAAACGAATTTTGATGCACTCCGCTTTAGTGCTTGCCATGCTTGGTTCTTTGGCAGGCTGTGGAAGTGATAATGATGACACAACGGTTCCCTCAACAACCAAACCACCGCAGTTGTCTCCTGCTGTTGGCGTAAAAATGACAGGAAGCTGTTCAGACTTACTCGGATTTCAGTACAACAATACCGTTATTAGCTCAGCTACCCTTCAAGAAGCAGGCACATTGACGGTCGCCAATAAACCGATTGGTGCACATTGTTTGGTCAAGGGTTATATGGATCAACGGGTAAGCCCTGTCGATGGACAAACTTATCAAATTGGTTTTGAAATGCGTTTACCTGTTGATTGGAACGGCCGTTTCCTCTATCAAGGTAATGGCGGAACCGATGGCAACATAGTGCCTGCAACGGGTCAGGTCGGCAGCGGCGGTCCACTCACCAATGCCCTACATGATGGTTTTGCGGTCATTTCTTCCGACGCAGGACATAATGCTTCACAAAATCCAATGTTTGGTTTAGACCCTCAAGCCAGAATTGACTACGGTTATGGTGCAATTACCAAACTCACGCCTATGGCAAAAAACCTAATTAAAGCCGCATATGGTAAATTGCCAGACCGCTCCTATGCAGGCGGTACATCTAACGGTGGGCGTCATGCCATGATTGCTGCAACTCGTTTGGGCGACCAATATGATGGAATTTTAGCAAGTACACCAGGTTTTCACTTACCTCGTGCAGCTGCGGCTCAACTCTATACAGCACAGCAGCTCCGTCGTGTCGCAACAGATGAAAATGACCTAAGTACCGCACTTACTCTTTCAGAGCGTAAAGTATTAGCAAAAGCGATTTTAGATCGATGCGATGCTTTAGACGGTGTTGCAGATGGACTGGTTCAAGATGTCGAATCTTGTCGTACAGCTTTTGATATTCATAAGCATGTACCCGTTTGCTCAAGCACAAGAGATGGTACTTGTTTAAGTACCGAACAAATTGGCACTGTTGCAAAGTTAGCGATGAGGCAGCCTTTTGTCTTATTCAAAGGCCTTACATTTCAAAAACTCTGCTTACCAGGCGCATTTCGCCCAGGGGATCACCATAATAAAATGCTGAGGCCTGGCCTTTGCGTAGTGCACGCATCACCTCAATACCTTTGATGGTGGCGTAAGCCGTCTTCATGGATTTAAATCCCAGCGTGGCGCCGATTATCCGTTTCAGTTTGCCATGATCGCATTCAATCACGTTGTTCCGGTACTTAATCTGTCGGTGTTCAACGTCAGACGGGCACCGGCCTTCGCGTTTGAGCAGAGCAAGCGCGCGACCATAGGCGGGCGCTTTATCCGTGTTGATGAATCGCGGGATCTGCCACTTCTTCACGTTGTTGAGGATTTTACCCAGAAACCGGTATGCAGCTTTGCTGTTACGACGGGAGGAGAGATAAAAATCGACAGTGCGGCCCCGGCTGTCGACGGCCCGGTACAGATACGCCCAGCGGCCATTGACCTTCACGTAGGTTTCATCCATGTGCCACGGGCAAAGATCGGAAGGGTTACGCCAGTACCAGCGCAGCCGTTTTTCCATTTCAGGCGCATAACGCTGAACCCAGCGGTAAATCGTGGAGTGATCGACATTCACTCCGCGTTCAGCCAGCATCTCCTGCAGCTCACGGTAACTGATGCCGTATTTGCAGTACCAGCGTACGGCCCACAGAATGATGTCACGCTGAAAATGCCGGCCTTTGAATGGGTTCATGTGCAGCTCCATCAGCAAAAGGGGATGATAAGTTTATCACCACCGACTATTTGCAACAGTGCCAACAAATTGATGTATTAGCCAACATTTACCGTGGTCCTGTAAATTCGGCTGGACAAGCACTCTATGCAACCCAACCTTTCGACCCGGGTTTAGTCGGTAGTAACTGGGCAAGCTGGAAATTTGAATCTTCGGTGGGAACAGCGCGTGACCCCGTTGCAGTCGGCATTCTTTTTCAGGTTCCACCAGACCCAACTGTGACTCAAAACTCTAGACAATTTGCCTTTAATTTTAACTTCGATACCGACTATCCAAAACTCTCGGCAACCAATGATGTCTATACCGAAAGTTCCATGTCATTCATGATGCCACCCGATGAACTCAATCTAGATAAACTCCGTAATCACGGTGGAAAAATGATTGTAGTACAAGGCACAGCAGATGGCGTTTTCTCTGTAGATGACACCCAAAATTGGTACGATCAACTGCTACAACACTATAAAAATGATGCAAAAGGCACAGCACCTGAATTTGCACGTTTCTTTAGAGTTCCAGGCATGAACCATACCCGTGATGGCATTGCGACCGACCAATTTGATGCATTGACTGCTTTAGTTAATTGGGTGGAATATGGGCAAGCACCTGACAAAATCATTGCGACTGCACGCGGCGCAGGTAATCCGAGTGGTCAAGTGAATACTGAACTTCCACAAGACTGGGCACCAGACCGCACCCGTCCACTTTGCCCTTACCCGCTGATTGCCCGTTACAATGGTCAAGGTGATAGCGAAAAAGCTGAAAACTTTAGCTGTAAATAGCGCCTTATAAAATTAAAAGAGAGCTAAACAGGCTCTCTTTTTTATCTTAATCTTAGCTCAAGCTTTACTGCTTAAACTTTTTAATACTTTTAGACAAATGAGCTCGCATCATTTGTCGGGCCAATAATCCGTCCTGATCCACAATTGCGTTATAAATATTGACATGATCATGGTGAACCGCTTTTAAATATTCTTCGCGATTTTCAGGACTTTGCTCAATAGATTTAACACGTGCACGTGGAATAATTTTTTCGCCAAGATACTTTAAAAAATCAACGAAATATTGGTTTTCAGAAGCTTCAGCAATGGCAATATGGAAATCATAGTCAGCTTTTACCGTACCATCATTTGCATCTGAAGAAATATGTCGTTCAAAGTCTTCAAGCGCAGCTTTCATTTTATCGATGTGGATTTGCTTACGGCGCTCAGATGCTAAAAAGACAGCTTCAGATTCAAGACTAATCCTAAGCTCAAGCAAGGAAATAATGTCATTAATGGTTTCTAAACTGGCATTAGACAACAGAAAATTTTGCTCAACTGTCTGCTCTTTGACAAAAGTACCAATTCCGTGACGAGTCTCGACAAATCCTAATGAACGCAACTCAGTAATTGCTTCACGAATAACAGAACGGCTTACTTCAAAAGTTTCAATTAATTCAAGTTCGGTCGGGATTTTTTCTCCAACTTTAAATTCTCCAGACTGAATTTTTTCGATCAGTTGTTCTACAATAATCTGGCTTAGTTTTTTTGTTGATCTAGGTTTAATTGCGCTAGACATAATCTGAAGAACTCATGAAATGTTGAAAAAAATTATAAAATTCATTTTACTATAAACTTAGCCGATAGTCATATTCGGTTTTTAGACCCCTAAGTTATTAAAAATAAAATATTTTCTCTCACCTATTAAACCACTACTCATATTTAAAAAGTAAGCAATTTGTGCTTATTTAAATATTTAACAATTCATTGAATAAGTTAAAAAATATGCAGCTCAATAGCATTGATTGAGCTGCATAACTTTTAAATTTTGGCCTGAGTTAATTGCCCATTAACCAGACGAGTAATCTGTAGTGGATTACTATCTTTTAATGCATCGGGTAATAAAACTTGTGGTGTATTTTGGAAACATACCGGACGCAAGAAACGCTCAATCGCTCCCGTACCTACCGAAGTGCCACGGGCATCACTGGTTGCAGGGAAAGGACCACCATGTACCATAGCATCCGATACCTCTACCCCTGTCGGGAAACCATTAAACAATACACGGCCAGCTTTACGGGTTAACAAATCAAGAAGCTCACCTGCCTTAGACAATTCGTTTTCATCACCAATAATGGTTGCTGTAAGCTGTCCACCTAAAGCTTCAATACCCTTCAACAGAGTGGCTTCATCCTCTACGCCAATCACAATCGACATCGGTCCGAAAACTTCATGTTGTAGTTTTGGGTTGCCTGACAATAAAACAGATTGGTCCGCTTTAAACAGATGTGCTTTTGCTTGAGAAACTAGCTCAGGTTCCTGACCCGATGCAATGATCTCAAAACCAGCTTCATTTATTAATGCATCAATACCAGTTCGATAGCTTTTTAAAGTACCTTCATTCAACATAACCTGAGGCACAGCTTTCTGCGTGTTTTCAGCTAAAGCCGTAATAAAGCGGTCAAACTCGGGGCCTTTTATACCTAAAATTAGACCCGGTTTTGTACAGAACTGGCCACATCCCATATTAAAAGAAGCAACTGTATCTTGTGCGATTTGTTCACCACGTGAATAAAGTGCTTCAGGTAAAACCACCACAGGGTTCACACTCGACATTTCAGCAAAAAATGGAATCGGCTGAGGACGGCTCTGCGCAAGGTTATAAAGCGCCATTCCTCCTTCAAGTGAACCTGTAAAACCGGCTGCCTGAATCAGTGGATGTTCTACCAAGTTTGCACCAATACGGCCACCAAAAATCATATTGAATGTGCCTTTAGGCATACCGCAAACTTCAATTGCTTTTTCAATGGCTTCTGCAACAAGCTCAGCAGTCGCCATATGGCCAGAGTGTGCTTTAAAGACAACCGGACATCCTGCTGCTAAAGCAGCTACGGTATCACCGCCTGCAGTTGAAAATGCGAGTGGGAAATTACTCGCACCAAACACGGCAACTGGTCCTACCCCAACTTTATATTGACGCAAATCAACACGCGGCAAAGGCTTACGTTCTGGCAATGCCACATCAATACGGGCACCATAAAAATCGCCGCGGCGTAAAAGTTCAGCAAATAGTCTTAGCTGTCCAGTAACACGGCCTGTCTCCCCTTGAAGACGAGCAAGTGGCAAACCTGTTTCAAGTGAAGCGACCTCTTGCAGGTTGGCACCTAATGCTTCAATTTGGCGAGCAATTTCTTCAAGAAAAGAGGCACGTTGTTCTTGAGTCGTTTGGCTATAAACTAAAAAAGCGTTATGTGCAGCTTGAGCAGTCTGATCTACTTCTTCAAGTGTTGCCTGACTAAATACATAACCTGTTGGTTGATAGTCTTTTGCAGCTATACTTTCTAGAGCTGGCGCATTTACAGCAACGCGTTGACCATTAATAAACTGCCGACCGTTATTTTTACTCATTTTAAAGCTCCAATACCTAAACAGTTAGAATTATTGCGGACCAAGTGTCGCAATGAGAGCAGCCAAATCTTCATAGTCTGCTTGAGTTAAATCACTTAATGGTGGACGCACAGGGCCTGCATCATGCCCAACAATTTTGGCACCTGCTTTAATCATGCTTACCGCATAACCTGATTTACGGTCGCGAATTTTAATAAGAGGCAAGAAGAAATCTTTAATCAAACGATTGGTTGTTTCAAAGTCATCACTGCGAAGCGCGTTATAAAACTCCATTGCAGTCTTTGGAATAAAGTTAAATACAGCTGACGAATAAACTGGGCAACCTAAGGCTTTATATGGCGCTGCAAAAACTTCTGCTGTTGGCAGGCCACCTAAATACGACAAACGGTCTCCAATAGTTTGAGTCACTGCCGTCATCATATCGATTTGACCAGAGCTGTCTTTAAAACCGATTAAGTTCGGGCACATCTCAGTTAACTTTTGGATCGAATCGAGATTTAATCTTGATACGCTACGGTTATAAAAAATTACGCCAAAGTCTACTGAGTTACATACTTGCTTAACGTGTTCAATTAAACCTTCTTGGCTTGCTTCAGTTAAGTAATGTGGCATTAACAAAATACCGTGTGCCCCTAAACGTTCCGCTTCTTTTGCCTGTTCAATCGCCTGACGTGTCGGACCACCTGCCCCAGCAATAATCGGTACACTGCCTTTGCATGTATCTACCGCAGTTTTAATTACTTCAGAATATTCATTGCCAGTTAATGAGAAAAACTCACCTGTACCACCTGCAGCAAATAAAGCACTGGCGCCGTATGGAGCTAACCACTCAAGACGTTTTGCATAAGAAGACTTATTAAAATCTCCGTTTTGATCGAAATCTGTTACCGGGAAAGACAGTAAACCATCAGAAATAATGTTTTTTAACTCAAGAGCATCCATTTGCAAGTTTCCATACGTGTTCATGTTGTCAGACATCTTACATCATCAATCTAATTTCTTTCAATATCTTTTTTCTTTTTAAAATTAATTTTTTTATAGCAATAAAAAAGCTGCCCCAAAGGACAGCTATCAATTCAATATTTAAATACAAATCGAGTCAGATTAACGAACCAAACATGGCTTTTTATTATTAAAAGTCCAATTAGGAATTAGAAATTGCATCGCATCCGCATCATTACGAGCTCCTAAACCTTTTAATTTATAAAGTTCATGGGCTTGATTAATTTGGTCCCAATCAAGTTCGACACCAAGTCCCGGTGCTGTTGGTACCTGAATTTTACCGTCTTTAATTTCAAGCGGTGCTTTAGTCAGTTGATCTGTACCTTCTTGCCAAATCCAGTGCGTATCAATTGCAGTCACATTACCCACGGCAGCCGCCGCAACATGGGTAAACATGGCAAGGGAAATATCAAAGTGATTATTTGAATGCGATCCCCACGTTAAGTTATACATTTTACATAACTGAGAAACACGCACCGAACCTTCCAATGTCCAGAAATGCGGGTCAGCTAATGGAATATCAACAGCTTGCAATTGAATACTATGCGACATTTCCCGCCAGTCGGTCGCAACCATATTCGTGGCGGTCGGTAACCCCGTTGCTCGCTTAAACTCAGCCATAATTTCACGGCTTGAATAACCTTGCTCTGCACCACACGGGTCTTCTGCATAGGCCAGCACACCTTTTAAATGTTTACCTAAAGCAATTGCTTCATCTAAAAACCACGCACCATTTGGATCAAGCGTCACACGTGCATCCGGGAAACGGCGCGCGATAGCTGTAACAGCTTCGGCTTCTTGTTCGCCCTGTAATACACCACCTTTTAATTTAAAGTCTTTAAAACCATAACGGTCATAAGATGCTTCTGCTAAACGCTGCACAGCCTCAGGTGTTAACGCTTTTTCATGACGGACTTTATACCAATCATGGTTATGTTGAGGTGTAGTCGCATAGTCTAATGAAGTCTGTTTGCGGTCACCAATAAAGAATAAATACCCTAATACTTCAACTTCACTACGTTGTTGCCCTTCACCAAGTAAACTTGCAACATTTACATTTAAATGCTTACCAAGCAAATCAAGTAATGCTGACTCATAAGCCGTTACAACATGAATTGTGGTACGTAAATCAAAGGTTTGATTGCCTCGACCACCACTGTCACGATCGGCAAAAGTTTGCTGAATTTTTTTGAGCAAGTTTTTATATTCACCAATCGGCTGCCCTTCTACCAAGGCTTTAGCATCATTTAATGTCGCTAAAATTTTCTCTCCGCCTGGAATTTCACCTACACCAATATTGCCAGAGTTATCTTCAATGATGAGTATATTACGAGTGAAATAAGGTCCATGGGCACCACTCAAATTGAGCAGCATACTGTCATGCCCAGCAACAGGGATTGCTCGAATGGATTTAACAAGAGGTGTAGAGGTCGCCATTAAAATACTCCTTGGCATACTGATACTATTTTTTCATTACCAAAACTTATAAGACATCAGACAACATGTCAATATAAACTCGCACAAAAATTATTTTTCGAGCCTACTTGCCAAAATAATATTTTTAATCATATGATGTCATACATCTAAAGGCGCGGTTTTAGAATTAGGACTATAGAGTAGATACAACATTCCGTTTTCTCATCTATTCTATCGATGAATTTGACATGACGTCACCTATTTCACGGATATGCAAATAGGTCGATTATTAAAAAGAGTTTGTATATGGATAATCTGCAAACAAATATTGCTGTAGTGACTCAGCAAAGAGCCAAGCATACAAAAACTCGCTATTACATTCTTGCGATGATTTTTTTGGTCACGGCTTTTAATTACGGTGATCGTGCAACTCTCTCAATGGCAGCAACGCCAATGTCTCATGAACTGGGAATTGACTCAGTCACTATGGGATATATTTTCTCGGCCTTTGCATGGGCCTATGTGATTGGTCAAATTCCAGGTGGCTGGCTACTCGATAAGTTTGGTGCTCGCCGTGTATATTTCTGGAGCCTGTTTTTATGGTCTTTGTTCACTGTTTTAATCGGTTTTACCGACATTTTAGGTGATACTGCGACCATCATTACTTCACTCTTTGTACTCAGATTTTTAGTCGGTTTGTCTGAGTCGCCTGCTTTTCCGGGTAACAGTAAAATTGCTGCTGCATGGTTTCCAACCAAAGAACGTGGAACTGCCGCTGCCATTTTTAACTCATCCTCTTATTTCTCAACCGTACTTTTCGCTCCCCTCATGGGTTGGCTTGTTGCAACCGTCCACTGGCAGTCTATTTTCTGGGTCATGGGTGGTCTTGGAATCATTCTTTCCTTTATCTGGCTCAAGGTCATTTATAGCCCGACCAATCATCCAACAGTCAATCCTGAAGAAGTAAAATACATTGCTTCAGAAGGTGCTTTACTCGATATGGGCGAAAACAGCCAAAACGCTAAAAAAGAGAAAATTACTTGGAGTAAAGTTAAACAACTTCTTGCTTCACGTATGATGCTCGGTATTTTTATTGGCCAATATTGTGTAAATACACTGACCTATTTTTTCTTGACTTGGTTCCCTGTTTACCTTGTCAAAGAAAGACATCTCAGCATTTTAGAAGCGGGTTTTGCGGCGGTTGCACCAGCACTCTGTGGCTTTGTAGGCGGAATTTTAGGTGGCTTAATTTCAGATAAGTTAATTCGAATGAATTACAGCTTAAGCTTTTCGAGAAAGCTCCCTATCGTAGTCGGCTTCTTGGTTTCAACCTCAATTATCTTATGTAATTACGTAGATTCTCAAGCAGCAATTGTATTCTTTATGTCCTTATCATTCTTCGGTAAAGGAATCGGCTCTTTAGGTTGGGCAGTGATGTCTGACGTTGCACCCAAAGAAATGGTTGGTTTATCAGGTGGAATGATGAATGCATTTGGTAATACAGCAGGAATCGTGACCCCAATTGTGATCGGCTATATCTTGGCAAGTACAGGCTCTTTCAACCTTGCATTAACTTATGTCGGCATACATGCCATCGCAGCTGTCATTTGCTATACCGTTATTGTCGGCAAAATTCAGCGTTTCGAATTAAAACCTACTTCTTAAACCTTTACACCATAACGCTTAAACACATTAAGCGTTATGACCTCTCTTCAAATGTATACAAGGAACGATCATGCTGAAGCCTCTCCTAATAAGAATCAGTCCTCTCGATAATGTAGCCATTGTGGTCAATGACGGTGGCTTACCATCCTCTACATATATTGAAGAATACCAACTCACCTTGGTTGATGAAGTACCACAAGGACATAAGGTTTTATTGGAGCCGTTAAAGCAAGGTGAAGCAATTGTTCGTTATGGCGAAATCATTGGCTATGCCAATAAAGATTTACCCGCAGGTTCTTGGGTAAATGAAGCCGTTACCCAAATGCCAGAGGCACCTGAGCTAGATGATCTTGAATTAGCAACTCGCCCCGATCCTAAGCTTCCTCCACTGACCGGATATACATTTAAAGGTTATAAAAATAAGGATGGCAGCGTCGGCACAAAAAATATTTTAGGTATTACGACCAGTGTTAACTGTGTAGAGGGTATTGTCGATTATGTCGTTAAAATTATTGAACGTGATTTACTTCCAAAATATCCAAATGTAGATGGTGTAGTTGGATTAAACCATTTATATGGTTGTGGTGTGGCAATCGATGCACCCGCTGCAATTGTTCCTATTCGTACCATACATAACCTTGCACTCAACCCTAATTTTGGTGGAGAAATTATGGTGGTGAGTCTGGGCTGCGAAAAAATGCAACCCGAACGACTTTTAAATATTCCTAAAGAAAACAAATATATTCCTCTAGCAAACGAAGATATTATTCAATTGCAAGATGAGCGCCACAACGGTTTTGAAAGTATGGTGAACCATATTTTAACTGTGGCAGAACAACATCTTGAAAAGCTTAATCAACGTACTCGAGAAGAAGTTCCAGCTTCTAATTTAGTTGTAGGCATGCAATGTGGGGGGAGTGATGCATTTTCTGGAGTCACCTCTAACCCTGCCGTTGGTTTCGCAGCTGACTTGATTGTGCAATGTGGTGGTACAGTCATGTTCTCTGAGGTTACGGAAGTCCGAGATGGTATTCACCTACTTACTCCACGTGCAGCAAATGAACAAGTTGCCAAAGATCTAATTCGGGAAATGAAATGGTATGACGATTACTTAGCAGCAGGCCAAGTGGACCGAAGTGCCAATACCACACCCGGCAATAAAAAAGGCGGACTGAATAACATTGTAGAAAAAGCGATGGGATCGATCGCCAAATCGGGCCGCTCACCGATTGTAGAAGTTCTCACACCGGGCCAAAGACCGACTAAAAAGGGTTTAATTTTTGCGGCCACTCCTTCGAGTGACTTTATCTGTGGTACGCAGCAAATGGCATCTGGAATTACGGTCCAAGTCTTTACTACAGGCCGCGGTACACCCTACGGGCTGGCAGCCGTACCTGTCATTAAAATGGCAAGCCGAAACAATATTGCAAACCGTTGGTATGACCTCATTGATATCAGTGCCGGCGATATTGCGATTGGGAAGAAAACTATTGAAGAAGTGGGCTGGGAACTTTTTGAGCTGATTTTACAAGTAGCTAGCGGTGAAAAACAAACGTGGTCGGACCGTTGGGGTATCCATAACTCACTCGCTGTATTTAACCCTGCACCAGTGACCTAATAGGGTTTAGAAGATGAGGTTATATCACCTCATCTTTCTTATTTCCCCTATTAATTACGACACATTTCACTAAAACTTAACAGCGCTGCTAAAATAACATCGAAAATTAAGAACTCTATTTCTCTATGCAAAATCAGACTGCTTCAAACCTCCCCTCTACACAACTTGGAAAAGCGCTGCTTTGTCTTATGACGTCGGCATTATTATTTTCCATTATGGGAGTGTGCATTCGTTTTGCTTCACAAACGGTAGATAACGCGACCGTCGTATTTTTTAGAAATGCTGTAGGTTTATTTATTTTTATTCCGATGCTCTTTAAACAAGGTTTAGACTTTATTAAAACCGATAAACTCTGGATGCATACTTGGCGAAGCATTGTCGGGCTAGCCGCTATGTATGGTTTTTTCTATGCCATTGCGAACTTAAAACTATCGAACGCCATGGTTTTTAGTTATTCATCTCCTATCTTTATTCCACTGATTGCATGGCTTTTCTTAAAAGAAAAAATTACCAAGTCTATGATTTTTGCCGCTGTGATTGGGCTCATTGGAGTTTTATTTGTCGCTAAACCCGATCAAGGTCTATTTAACGCATTATCTTTTATTGGCTTGGGTGCATGCTTTTTATCAGCAATGGCCTTTGTCACCGTAAGAGCTTTAACCAGTACAGAGCCACCTGAACGTATCGTTTTTTACTTCTGTGTTTTTGGTAGTTTAATTTCCTCTATTCCAATGTTCTGGCATTGGCGTATTTTCACTTGGCATGAACTAGCACTACTCATTGCCGCAGGACTTTTAGCTAATATTAGTCAACTGTTTATGTCTTATGCCTACAGCTTAGCGCCAGCAGGACAAATTGGCCCAATGAATTACATTGCTATTATTTTTGCAGGAATTTGGGGATTTGTTTTTTGGCATGAATTACCGGATCTATTCAGTATTATCGGCATATTTATTATTTTATTTGCGATTTTGCTCTGTAATCCATTTTTGCAGAAAAAGCTACTTTCTCTATTTAAGGTCTAGATATAACCCATTCTAATATTAGTTTTTATAACAATTGAAAACTAATCAATTGTTATAAATATCTCCCCATATTCAACCTCTTCAAAAACTCTAGCTCTACCATGCGCATTTAATCCTTCATATTTAATTTTTGCATTCCAAGAATCAACGATTTTTTGCGCGATTAATAAAGCCTGCTCTACTGTCATCTCATCATGTAGGCTTGTAAATTCTATGAGATTCATCCAAAACTGTGTTCTATTTATCTCTTCCATCTTTCGCAAATTATTAAATTTGTCTTGATCAAACTCACTCGCTAAAAAAATATGATTTTCAATTATAAGGAAATCAGGAAAAACTAAATTTAGAATCTTAAAAAGCAAATCTACGGGGAGTTCTTTAATTTTAAAAATTGAGTAAATATACTCAATATCACCAAAGAAATTTGGTTTATTTGTATTTTTAAAACTTTCAAAACTTAAATCGCAATCCTTTTTATCCATATAATTCAACTCATCACTATTTATAAAACTAATTTCTCACGATACTCATTTGGTGAAATGCCTGTCCAGTGACGATAGGCTTTTCTAAAATTAGAGGTATCTGAAAAGCCAATTCTCTCGGCAATTTCGTCTACGGTTAAAGTTGTCTCTCGCAAATACTCATCCGCAAGCCGGCGACGAGTTTCATCTAACAGTTCCTGATAGGTTAAATCAAAACCTGCCAAACGCCGGTGTAAGGTCCGCTTTGAGATATGTAAACGTTCAGCCATTTCTTGAGCTGATGGAAAAAGCCCTGTTCCATCCAATAGTATTAAACGAATCGTTTTCACCAACTCAGGCTCCTCAAGTTCAGCAGCACCTAGCATCCGCTCACAAAACGACTTACACATGTCCGCAGTAATCGGGTTGGCATTTGGACAAGGTACATCGAGCCATTTTAAATCAAAGTGCCATTGCATTACCCCAGCATTAAACTGAACAGGACAATGAAAAACTTTTTCATATTCTTCTGCATAGTCAGGCGCTGGATAGGGCAATAAAAGCTTCTTCGCTTGAAATGGTCCTTCAAGCACCCGTTCAATTAAGGTTTGCATGGAGCTAAACCAAAACTCGCATACCAAGGGCAGAAGCTTACCAAGTGCAATAATGTCCTGCCCTTCAAAAACTGCAACATCATCTCGAATATAAAATGACTTCTTTAAAATAGGTCCTGCAAGCTTAATGTGTCGGATACCAAGCTCTACCGCTTGTCTAAAATTACGTGAGGAATATAACGCATAGCCATATACCGCAAAATCAGACAACCGCTGCTTTTGCCCTGCGCGCAGACCAATGAGTGGATCATGTGATAGCTTTTGAATATTTTGAAATAGCTGAATTTTTTGGACTTGGGAAATATATAAAGAGGATTGATTTATCTCATCTGTTGAAATATTCGTGCCAGATAAAACATCGGATATTGAATGGCCTTGCAAACCCATTTCATCAAATAAACTGGTTAAACCTAGCAAATATGTATTGGCACCTAAGAGTGTATTATCATAATTTCCTTCGATAACACTATTTGCATTTTTAAAAATATTTTTAGGCATTTAATTCACACCATCCCTAGAGTGACGTGCATAATGGCACTAAACTACCTCTTGTTGTCTCAATTTAACATCGACCATATGACGCTTCAAGCATAAAGTATGATAAGCAAAAGTATGGAAGGAATAATAATGGAACAGTCCACCTTAAAAGAATATAGCGGCTCTGCCACTGAACATATGGAACTTATTTTTTCCAAACAACGTGCTAATTTTGAGGCAGATCCTTACCCAAGTCTTGAAGCACGCCGCACAAAACTGCATAAACTTAAAAAACAAATTATCCGTTATCAAGATGCTTTGGCTGCCGCGATTAATGCTGACTTTAGTTCAAGATCACTCGATGAATCTAAACTACTAGATTTGCTTGGTTCTGTGTTGGAAGCTGATCATGCGATTCATCATTTACGCCGCTGGATGCGTCCAAGTAAACGCCGTACCGAGCTTTTATTTTTATCGAACCGTTTAAGTGTGCAATACCAACCTAAAGGCGTGGTTGGTGTGATTGTTCCTTGGAATTTCCCCGTTTATTTAGCACTTGGCCCGCTCATTGCAGCTTTGGCTGCGGGCAATCGAGTCATGATTAAACTCCCTGAAATTACACCGAATACCAATGCAATGCTAAGACGCATGCTTGCTGAAGTCTTTAATGAAGATGAAGTGGCGGTTTTTGGTGAAGAAATTACAGACCCAGCAAGATTTACCTCTTTACCATTTAACCATATTGTCTTTACTGGCTCGCCAGCGATTGGCAAAGTCGTCATGCGAGCAGCAGCTGAAAACTTAACACCTGTTACACTTGAGTTAGGTGGTAAATCACCAGCCATTGTG
The DNA here is from genome assembly GCF_003937785.1 of Acinetobacter sp. FDAARGOS_558. Classification (NCBI taxonomy): domain Bacteria; kingdom Pseudomonadati; phylum Pseudomonadota; class Gammaproteobacteria; order Moraxellales; family Moraxellaceae; genus Acinetobacter; species Acinetobacter sp. FDAARGOS_558. The sequence goes on along the minus strand of NZ_RKJH01000001.1, from coordinate 3,618,919 downwards.
AGCCGTAATTACCCACTTGCCGATGCGGCAAAACGTATTACCCATGGCAAAGCAACTAATAGTGGTCAAATCTGTGTAGCGCCTGACTACGCGTTGGTTCCCAAAGAAAGTATTGATGAATTTGTTGAAGCTGCGAAATCAAGCTTTATAAAAATGTTTGGTCACGACATTGAAAATAATGAGAATTACACATCCATTGTGAACGACCGCCATTTAAAACGTATTCAAGATATCTTGACCGATGCGCAAGAAAAAGGTGCTCGTATTATTCCTTGCGACACTTACAGCTTCGATCAACAAGGCTGCAGGATGCCTGTGCACATTGTGCTGAATTGCACGCCAGATATGCGCATTATGAAAGAAGAACTCTTTGGCCCTATTTTACCTGTGGTGGCTTATGATTCTTTAGATGATGCGATTACCTATGTGAAATCGGACGAACGACCTTTAGCGCTTTATTGCTTTACACATAGCTCGATAGAACGTGATCGTATTTTACGTGAAACTCATTCGGGTGGTGTGACCATCAATGACTGGGGTTGGCATGTAGTTAACCATGATGCTCCTTTTGGTGGTATCGGCAACTCGGGCATGGGGTCATATCATGGTGAAGAAGGCTTCCGTGAACTTTCACATGCAAAAACTGTATTTATTCGTCATCGGTTTTTTCCGACTCAGCTTTTCCACCCTCCTTATGGAACATTCCTACAAAAATTAGCGATTCGCTTTTTCTTGAAAAAAGGCGATCCAAGTATTAAATAAAGAATATAAAAGAAAGCCTCGTAATGAGGCTTTTTTATTGGGTTTTAAATAATAAGATTTCTAATAAAATCACTAAAATTTATTTAAATATAATCAACCTTTTGAGCTTTTAAGATATCAAGCTGCAACATCTTTTTCTTTTTATATTTATAAGCAATAAATAAACCAATAAACCAGATTGGTGAGCACTCCAATGCAATTAAAGTGTCATGGTCTAAAGCTAAAATTACGATAGTAAACACTAAAAACAACATGGTCATCCAAGCCATAAATAATCCACCCGGCATTTTATATTTTGACTGGATGTGTAGTTCAGGGCTTTTCTTACGATAATAAATATATGAAAGCACAATCAGCATAAATGTAAAAATGCATAAAATTGAAGTGAGCGCTGAAATAATCGTAAAGGCGGTCATGACATTAGGCACAATAAATAAAATAGAAGTACCAACCGTTACGCATGCCATTGAAAATACGAGTCCGCGAATTGGAACTTTTCTTTTTGACAGCTTACTAAAGCTTTTAGGTGCATCGTTGTCTAAAGCCAAACCATATAGCATACGACTGGTTGCAAAGATTCCACTATTTGCAGAAGATAAAGCCGAAGTCGCAACAACAAAGTTGATTAAACCTGCCGCAATTGGTAATCCAACCAAGGTAAACATTTCTACAAATGGGCTCTTTTCTGGTGAAACTTTTGCCCAAGATGTGACTGCAATAATACAAACCAATGCACCCACATAGAACAATAAAATGCGTAAAGGTATAGAGTTAATTGCTTTCGGAAGTGATTTATGCGGATCTTTGGTTTCAGCAGCAGTTGTACCAACAAGTTCAATACCCACAAACGCAAAGATGGCAATTTGAAAGCCTGCCAAGAAACCGGTTACACCATAAGGAAACATCGACTCTGTTTCAAACAAATGGCTCATTGAGGCCTTAACCCCATTTGGAGAAGTAAACCCTGTCCCAATTAAATAAATACCAGCCAGAATAAATAGAATAATTGCAGTAATTTTGATGAGTGAGAACCAAAACTCAAGTTCACCGAACAATCGAACGGCCACAAAGTTGAGTATGGTTAAGATCGCTAATGAAGTAAATGCCGGAATCCAAACAGGTAAATCAGGATACCAAAACTGCATATACCCCCCGATCACGATTACATCGGCAATGGCTGTAATAATCCAGTTACACCAATACGACCAACCAAGGAAAAACCCCGCCCATGGACCGAGATAAGCCGTTGCAAAATCGGCGAAGGTTTTAAAATTGGTATTCGCAAGCAACAATTCACCCATTGCCCGCATCACGAAGAAAAAGAAGAAACCAATAATTAAATAGGTTAAAACAATTGAAGTACCCGAAACACTTAATGTTTTCCCGGAACCCATAAATAATCCAGTACCAATTGCACCACAAATTGCGATCATCTGAATATGACGATTGGTTAATGAGCGCTGCAATTTCTCTTCTTCTTGCTCAGTCATATGTTGACTACCAAGAAGATCTCCTTCCAGGAACTGCTTTCCTTTATTCTTACTCATGTAATATTTACTCCAATTTATAGCAACCGTCGTAAATGCTTTAATAATAAATAAGTTATATGATTATTAATTTAGTCCATTAAACCATTCTAAAGATATTATTAAATCACTTAAGACCTTATAAATTCCTTTTTAAAAGCTATCACCTATAACAATAAAAATTATTCATCATTCCTTTCCTTCATTATTATATTAACCTGCTCTCCAAAATATAATTTCGATAAATAATTAAAATATATAGATTAATTAAATATTTTATTGATTTACCCTTTATATAGAAAAACAGGCTAATTAATTCCAGCTCAGCAAGCAAGATTGTATTTATCCATATACTTATCTTGCGCTAGCGATAATATATTATTCCTTCTTAAATTTGGTGAAATGTATAGTAATTTCCGCTTAATTAACAGCCATTCGAAAATGTTCAGTCTCTTTGAGTTTATTGACCACTTCTGGATTCGAAACATGTTTAACTTGAACACTGAGCACCCGAACTAAAGAGCCATTTTCAACATTCAATTGTTTTGCCTGTTCTTTTGTTAATTGCAATATGTTCTGATGAGGCTGGCTATACACAAGAATGGCGCGATAATTTTCATAATCATCATTGGCTACAATGTAAGCTTCATCACCTACAGCGATATTTTCAGGTTGTTCAATTTGTACCGCTACAGACTGACTTTCTTTAATCGCCCGTAAATTTTCGATATCTGCTTGCAGCGTCGCACCACCATCAAAAATATCGACATAGCCTTTGTAGCGTAGTCCCTCTTCAAGCAAGAGGTTGTAGGCTGGTCGAGTATTGGGGTGAACAATTCCAATCGCGGCTTTAGCATCGTCAGGCAGCATATCAACATAGAGTGGATGTCTTGGCATCAACTCAGCAATAAAAGCCTTTTGTCCCACCCCACTCAAATAATCGGCTTTGGTAAATTCAATATTAAAAAACTTATGGCCTACCGCATTCCAAAATGGTGACTGCCCATTTGCATCAGAGTATCCACGCATTTCGGCAACAATCGTTTCTTCAAAATATTGGCGAAAGGCAGAGAGAAACAAAAAACGGACTTTAGATAAAAATTTGCCATTTTTATTTAAGCGATAGTCAGGATCTAAAAATAAAGTACAAAGCTCACTACAGTTAGTATGGTCATTACTCAAATACAAAGTAGGTAAAGCATTATAAACACTTAACGGTTCTGAAGCATGAACTTGGGTTCCTACATGGAAATTGTACCAAGGCTCTTTTAAACCAAGTGCGACTTCAATTCCGCAAACCCCGACAACTTTGTTGAGTTCAGTATCTTCTAAAACAAATAAGTAAACCTGATCTGCTTTTGGAAGTTCACCTGCTACGGTTTTACAGGCCCGTTCAATACGTGCAGCCAACTTTTCCATATTTGGCTGCAAAGATGTCAAACCAAAACCCGCTTTTTGCGCCAACAGGTAAAGGTCATTAATATCTTTAGGTTCAATGTAGCGAATAATCATCATGCTGCTTGTTCATCCTTTTGAATTTCCACAAAGCGAGCAAGCGCACGTTCAAAGCGTTTTAAACCTTCATCAATATCAGCAAATGGAACGATTAAAGAAGGTGTAAAACGTACAACATTTGGACCAGCAATAAGACTCAGTAAACCTTCTTCACCCGCAAGGTTATTAATATCTTTTGCTTTACCAGCAAACTCGTCTTTTAAAACACATCCGAGCAATAAACCACTGCCACGAATTGCTTTAAAGACTTCATATTTTTCATTTAATTGATTTAAAGCGTTTTTATAGTAGTCGTGACGCTCTTTCACACCTTCAAGTACTTCTAGTGTATTAATAAACTCAAAAACTGCACCTGCAACTGCACTTGCTAACGGGTTACCGCCGTAAGTCGTACCATGTGTGCCTACAGAAAAATGCGGAGCAAACTTATCTGTTGTTAACATTGCACCGACCGGGAAACCACCGCCCAATGCTTTTGCAGTCGTAAGTACATCTGGAATCACACCGTAGTTCATGTAGGCATAAAGTGCACCGGTACGGCCAACACCCGTTTGTACTTCATCAAAAATAAGTAAGGCACCAAACTGATCACACAGTTCACGTAAACCTTTTAAAAATTCGATATCAGCGGGAATAACCCCACCCTCACCTTGCACAGGCTCTACAATTACTGCACAAGTTTGTTCATTTATGACTGCTTTAGCCGCTTCTAAATCATTATAAGCAACATGGCTAATACCGTTTGGAAGTGGTGCAAAGTCTTGTGAATATTTTGGTTGGCCACCTGCCGAAACGGTAAATAAAGTACGGCCGTGGAAAGCATTGTTAAATGCCACAATGCCACTTTTACCTGCAACACCGCTGTCGAGTCCAACTTTACGCGCAAGTTTTAAAGCTGCTTCATTCGCTTCTGCACCTGAGTTACAGAAGAATACTTTATCGGCAAATGTATTTTCGGTGAGTTGTTTTGCAAGGCGTAGAACGGGTTCATTTGTATAACCGTTACCGACATGCCAAAGTTTTTTTGCTTGTTCTGTTAACGCATTGACTGCCACTGGATGCGCATGACCTAATGCATTTACTGCAATCCCGCCTGCAAAATCGATATATTCTTTATTTTCTTGATCCCAGATACGTGAACCTTCACCACGTACCGGAATGAAATTTGCCGGTGCAAATACTGGAACCATCCACTCGTTAAAGTCACCACGAGAAACTGCAAAATTATTCATCTTATCTAGTCCATTAAATTGAATTATTCGGGTTAACTGATGACCTTATTATTCAAAATCAAATTGATTCACAAAATTTGTAATTCAGTAAAAAATGAATTATTTTTTACCAATCTGATAATTGACAATTATATTATGGACAATATTGATCAAATTATTTTAGGTTTACTTAAAGATAACGCACGGATGTCTGTAACCGAGTTAGCCGAAAAAGTTCACGTCTCAAGAGCAACGATTAAAAAGAGAATGGAGTATCTTGAATCTTCGGGCATTATTACCGGATATACGGTTCGTTTTAAACCAAATGCGGAACGGAATGTCATCCGTGCATGGATGAGCATTATGGTCGAAGGCACCAAAGCACAGTCTGTGATTAAAGAACTACGCCTAGAAAGTGCGGTTGAATGTCTGCATAAAACTAACGGTAAATGGGATATTCTGGTTGAGCTACGTTCAGACACTTTAGAAAACTTCGATAAAGTATTAGAAAGAATTAGAAATATTTCAGGTATTTATAATAGTGAAACTAGTATTTTACTTGCTAGCCATAAGACCTAATCACTGCGTTCAAACTTAAATTAAACATGGGGTGAGCCAACTATACGGCTGAGCTCATCCATTCCCTTTCATTCAAAAATTTCTCTATCGCTGCTCGTTAAATCTAAAAGCGCCATCCTCATGATGAACCTATTCTAACAATCCTCAATAAATTTTTAATTTTTTTAAATAATCAAAATCAAAAACTTAAAATCTAATTTGATTTAAATTCCCACTTTTTCACTCACTCCCCTCATCAAAGCATTTGACAGAAAATTTAAAACATAATACATATAGTATTATATGTTATATGTTAAAACCTAAGGACAAGGTATAAAAATGGCTAAAACTCAACTACAACACTTCATTAATGGCGAATATGTTGCTAGCAAAGGAAATGATTTCTTCGATTTGGTAAGCCCAGTCACTGGTGAAGTCTATGCACAATCGCCGAATGCGACCGAGGCAGAAGTTGATGCAGCTTATGCTGCTGCAAAAGAAGCATTTAAAATTTGGGGACGTAGTACACCTTCGACTCGTCAAAAAGCATTACTTAACTTGGCAGATGCCATTGAAGCAAATGCTGACCGTTTAATTGAAGCGCAAAGCCGCAATACAGGTCAGTTAAAACATTTAATTGCATCTGAAGAAGTAGGTGCATCGGCAGATCAAGTTCGTTTCTTTGCAGGCGCTGCCCGCTTACTCGATGGCACAGCAACTGGAGAATATTTAGAAGGTTTAACTTCTTCTATTCGTCGTGAACCAGTCGGTGTGGTTGGTCAGGTTACGCCTTGGAACTATCCACTCATGATGGCGGTTTGGAAAATTGCTCCAGCTTTAGCCGCAGGTAATACTGTCGTATTAAAACCAAGTGACACAACTCCTGAAAGTACCCTTTTACTTGCAGAAATTGCTGCACCATTTTTTCCGAAAGGTGCATTTAACGTGGTGTTAGGCCAAGCGCAAGTCGGTTCAAAAGTTGTATCACACAAAACCCCTGCTCTTGTTTCGATTACTGGTTCAGTTCGTGCCGGATTACAAGTTGCTGCTTCTGCTGCTGCAAATTTAGCAAAAGCTCATCTTGAACTTGGTGGTAAAGCACCTGTACTGGTTTTTGAAGATGCAGACCTTGATAAAGCCGTTGAAATGATCGCTTTAACCGGCTATTTCAACGCAGGCCAAGACTGTACTGCTGCAACACGTGTGATTGTGGCTGAATCTGTTCATGACGAGTTTTTAACTAAACTCGTTGAAGCTGCAAAAAATACCCGTTTTGGCGATCCAGATGATCAAGACGCGCTTTATGGTCCACTTAACAATGCCAATCAATTAAAGAATGTTAAAGCGTTTATCGACAACTTACCTGCTCACGCCAAAGTTGAAACAGGCGGAAAACAGGCAGACCGCCCAGGCTTCTATTTTGAACCGACTGTTATTAGTGGCCTAAAACAACATGATGAAGCTATTCAAAATGAAATTTTTGGACCAGTGATTACCGTTCAGAAATTTACCGATGAAAATGATGCCATTGAAAAAGCCAACGATGTTGAATATGGCCTAGCTTCAAGTGTTTGGACCAAAGATCATGCTCGTGCAACACGCCTATCACGTGAACTTGATTTCGGTACAGTTTGGATTAATACCCATATTCCTTTAACCGCGGAAATGCCACATGGCGGCTTCAAAAAGTCAGGATATGGTAAAGATTTATCTGGTTACGGTTTTGAAGAATATACCCGTGTTAAACATGTGATGAGTTCAAACGAATAATAACAATGCGTTTTGAAAGGAGATCAAAATGAATAAGCAAGAAATGAAAGACTTGGTGACTAAAGCCCATCATGAGCTCTTTAATTTGCATGACACCACTGCTCTAGACCGTTATTTTTCTGAAGACTTTATAGAACACTCACCACTCGTTGCAAATGGTATTTCAGGTCTTCGTCAATTAGTAGAAGATTGTCCGGATATGCAACACGAAGCTGTACGTGTACTAGCAGATGGTGACTTGGTTGCAATTCATGGCCGCTTTCAAGGCTTAGATGAAAATCCATTGGTTGGATTTGATATTTACCGAGTAAAAGACGGCAAAATTGTCGAGCATTGGGATGGTCTTGTGGCAGAAGCTGCACCGAATGTAAGCGGTAGAACTCAACTAGATGGTCCGACTGAAATCGTAACTCACCATGACCCAGAGAAAAACCGCGAGATTGTGACGTCTTTCTTCAAGAAGTCATTAATTGATGGAAATTATGAAGCCTTTAAAGAATATACCGACGGTGATCAGTTCATTCAACATAGTCCAGATATTGGTGATGGCGTTAAAGCCGTGATTGATTTTTTGAACAATATCCGTAATGAAGGACAAGGTTTGGTATACTCAAAAACGCATCGCTCCATTGCTGATGGTCAATTTGTATTGACACATTCCGAAGGCAGTATTGCCGGAAATCGACATGCCTATTTTGAACTATGGCGTGTAGATAATGGCAAAATTGTTGAACTTTGGGATGCAATACCTGCTGTGCCTGAAGATGAACAGGCTGTCCATGGTTATGGCGTGTTTTAATAACTATTTATCCGCTTCATTAAGCTAAGTCTTTTGACTTAGCTTTTAGAGAATTCGCCATGTCAGCATATACGATAATTTTTGCACCTATTGCTCAAGCAACTCGTTCGGAACAAGTTGTAGAACGCTTGGAAAATGCAATTATCTCTGGTTTGCTCAAAAGCAATGAACAACTTCCTAATGAAGCAGACTTAGCACGCTTAATGGGAGTTTCACCCATTACCGTTCGCGAAGCATTAAATACTTTACGCGTAAAGGGTTTAATTGATACACGTCGCGGAAGAAATGGTGGAAGTTTTGTTTGTGAGCTACCTTCGGATTTACTTTTAAATCAACATCCTTTGCGCCAAGCTTCAAATGAGTATCTTGCCGATTTAGGTGAGTTTCATAGTGCAATTTTAAGTCATAGTGCCTATCTGGCCGCTCAAAGAACAACTGAATACGAACTTAACAAAATCAAAGAGTTGATTGATCAATTTGAACAAGCTGTTGAAGCAGATACACGTGCACAGCTTGATTTACGTTGTTTACTCACACTCACCTCATTTGCCCAATCTTCAAGACTGGCAAATCAGGAACTCACGATTCAGGCTGAATGGGCTCCGCTCATTGCCGTGCTTTATCAAGATGATGATTTTCACCGTGAAGTTGTAAAGCAATATCACCATCTTTTGTCGTCTTTTATTGACAACAATGAAAATGAAGCTGTTATTCAAGCCAGAAAAATAGTTTCAATGCTCACTGACCAAATGCTTCGATATAAGTTATCGAGTGAATAAAAATAAGAAATAAGATGGCTTATCAATACACAAGTTAGGAATATGGAATTTTAGGAGTTATAGGAATGACCCAACATTTAGATGTAGAAGAGCTTCAAAATTTGTTAAAGACGGTGGTTGACGAAACAACCTCTATCACGGAAACACTCGCAAGTAAAGCAAGTAAAATTCTGTCAAAACACGCTTCTGAAAAAAATGCAGATATTAAGCTTTCAACTTCAGAACGCGCTGCTTTGCAGAAAGAAATTAAAAAAGCACTCTCTCAGAGCCATTATAGTCAAGGTACGGGTTTTGCAAGTTATAGTCCGGCAACTCAAGATGAGCAAGACTATTGGACGCTAGAATGGTGGTATAAAAAAGAAGATCAATTACAACAAGCGAAACTTGAAAACTACCAAAATGCGCAGCGCTTTTTAGATTTCCGCTCATTTGAGTGGTTCCATAAACCTGCACAAAATAAAAGTCCATGCATACATGGTCCTTATGTGGATTATATTTGCAATGGAGCCTATACCATTACCATTGCTCACCCTGTCATGATTCATGACCATTTTATCGGTGTCATTGCGACCGATATTTTAGTTTCGGCCCTTGAAAAACTACTTATGCCAAAACTCAAAAACATTAAGCAAAAGGCGGTCATTATGAATGATTCATCTCGAGTCATTACTTCAAATGACATTAGCATCAGAACCGGGACATTATTTAAAGATAAGACTGATCAACAATTTTTCTCGCAACCCTGTCAGTCTTTCCAGTTGGTTGTCATCTAAAAAGCAAAGAATATTGGCCTTTTATTCCCGCTTTAGTGTACCACCAAGGTGATATAGCACTTTAAGTCCCTAGCTATTGTTCAAACTTTCTTCAAACAGACTTGTTTATTCAGGTCTAGGAGAAGTTTTGGCCTAAAAATAGCATCGCCTTTCTGGATGAAAAGCAAAAACAACGAAATTTGAGGTTGAAAAGACATGGAAAATAAAGCGTCTTCCTTAAAAAAATTATCGCTATGGCAAGTGACAATTATTGGTATTGCCTATATGACCCCCATGACGGTTTTTGATACTTTCGGTATTGTTTCCGGAATTACCAACGGGCATGTCCCTCTCGCATATTTACTTGCTTTAGGTGCTATGTTGCTTACCGCTTGGAGCTACGCAAGGTTTAGTCAAAATTCGGAAAAATCAGGCTCAGCCTATAGTTATACTGCCGAAAGCTTAGGACCCAAAAGTGGTTTTTTTGTCGGCTGGTGCTCTCTACTCGACTATCTGTTATTACCACTCATCAATGTGTTACTGGCTGCAATTTATCTCACCGCACTGATTCCAAGTTTGCCTTATTGGGTTTGGGTGCTGGTATCGGCGGGCCTTGTGACTTTAGTCAACTGTTTCCGTATTCGGTTACTTGCCAACTTAAGCCTCGTGTTTGTGTTCGCACCGATTATCCTCATGGTTATTTTTGTATATTTAGTGGTCCAGGGTATTGGCTCTACTCAAGGTTACGAACATGTACTTACCTTGGCTCCCCTATGGCATGGTCAGCAATCACTGTTACCACTTGTTGCTGGGGCCTCCGTTCTATGCTTTTCATTCTTGGGTTTTGATGCGGTCACCACCCTTTCAAATGAAACCAAACAACCCACCAAAAATATCCCCCGTGCAGTCATGTTAACTACACTTGCTGGCGGAGCTATTTTTTTCACAGCCGCTTGGTTTATTCAGCTTTATTTTCCAAACAATGTCCGTTTTCACCATCCTTCAGAAGCGTTACCAGAAATTGTGCTTTATGTCGGTGGTGCTTTGTTTCAGTCCATCTTCTTATGCGGACAAATTATGAACACTGTCGCCTCTGGCCTTGCCTCACATGCCAGTGCTTCGCGTTTACTGTATATAATGGGTACCGACAATATTTTCCCTAAAAAGTATTTTGGAACCATCCATAGCTCTTTAGGGACACCCTTTTTCTCGGTTTTATTTGTCGGGCTTATTTCAATGTCGGCTATTTTCTTAGATTTAGCTCAAGTTGTCAGTCTGATCAGTTTTGGTGCGCTCGTTGCATTTACAGCCGTAAACTTCTCAGTTTTTATGAAATTTTATATTAAAGATAAGCAACGCTCAGGTTTTAAAAATAAATTTCTAAACCTATTTTTACCGCTGTTATCGGTCGTCAGCATTATTTGTTTATGGCTCAATCTCGACTCGTCTTCACTGACTTTTGGATGTTTCTGGTTGGCTTTAGGCATTCTCCTATTCATTTATAAAACGATTAAAAAACAAAGTATTGCAATTAGTAATGCTTATTAATTTTTTAAGGAACTTCGTCATGAAAATTATTTCTAAACCTCAACTTTTAAAAGATGTGGAATACAAACCAAGTCAGTCTTTACAAGTGGGTAAAGAATGGAGCTGGTTAAATCCAAAACATGCACAATTTGATACATCCACGGTTAACGGCACTTCGGTAGATAACCCAGCAAACTACTATGAAAGTTCCCTCTCGAATTGGCATACATTTGACAGTTTAAATGCTGACATCGAGTGTGATGTGGTTGTTATTGGTGGTGGCTTATTAGGTTCATCAACTGCCTTACATTTAGCTGAACAAGGTGTAGATACGGTTTTATTAGAAAAAAATCGTATTGGTAGTGCAGCTTCAGGTCGAAATGGTGGACAACTCACCCCGGGTTTAGCACGTTGGGAAGCTCAAGAAATGGCCGATCGACTCAGCTACGAAGATGCCAAAAAGCTATGGCATTTTACTTCTACTGAAGCGATGCAACTGATTGATGATATCTCGGAAAAATACCAACTCAACTTTGACCGTAAATACGGCCATATTACTGCCGCCGTTCATGAAGGACATTTGGTTGGCTTAACACAAGGTGCCGATGCCCGAAAATACTTAGGTGAAGACCATACCCGTATTGTAGGTAAACATGAACTCATGGACTATATTAAGTCTGACTACTATACAGGTGGTTTAATTGATGAGTTAGGTGGACAAATCCATCCGCTGGCTCTAAACCGTGGCTTAATTTATGGCTTTTGCCAAAACGGCGGCTCTGTGTATGAGCAAACAGAAGTTATTTCAATAGAAGAAAAAGCAGATGGTATTTATGTTCAAACTGCAAATGCAGTCGTAAAAGCTAAAAAGTCTGTGGTTTTAGCGGTACACCATGCTTCATTTAAACTTTTATCTGAACAGAACAATACCACTATTCCGTTTTACACTTATGTCGCGACCACCGCTCCTTTAGAGCTTGATACCAAAGAGCTTCTGCCATTTGGACATCCGGTTTATGACACTCAGTTCCAGATTGATTACTACCGCCCTGTCTTTAATAACCGTTTACTGTTTGGTGGACAAGGTACTGGAACATGTTGGGGACCAGAGAAAACTCTAAATTATCTAGAGCATCGAATTCATACCGTATTCCCGCAAATTAAAAATCTAGAGATGGATTTCGTCTGGAGTGGAACTACTGATTTAACGGTAAATGGTGCAGTCGATAGCCGTAAATTTGGCAACAAGTTCCCGATTTATGCAGTTCACGGATGGAGCGGTCACGGCGTGGCACAGACAGTACGTATTGGTAAAGCCATTGCCAATGACTTTGTTGGGCAATCTAATGACTTTGAAATGTTATCTAAAATTGACCACCAAAATATTATTTTTGGTCGTACCCTTGCCCCAGTTGTTATTCCACTCGCTAAAAGCATGTATGGCCTCGGTGCAATGATTAATCCGGGCAAAATGGTTTCTTTCTAATTTATAAGAACGTCATTTTCTAAAAAAAGATTCGTACAGTTTTGTGCGAATCTTTTTATATCAAAGCAATATTCATTTTCAAACTAGGTTATCCCTTTTCAATCTATTACAATAACGCCGGCTTCTTTATTCAGCGCATAGTATTTTGAGTAACTCATCTTCCCAATTAAAACGTGGACTTAAAAATCGTCACATCCAGTTAATCGCTATGGGTGGTGCTGTGGGCACAGGACTATTTTTAGGCTCGGCACAAGTCATTCAGTCTGCTGGTCCTTCAATCATTTTGGGTTATGCCATTGTCGGTTTGGTTGCATTTTTAATCATGCGCCAAATGGGTGAAATGATTGTCGAAGAACCTGTAGTCGGTTCTTTTAGCTACTTTGCACAAAAATACTGGGGAAGATTTCCCGGTTTTTTATCGGGCTGGAATTATTGGGTAGTGTACATTTTGGTTGCCATGACCGAGCTTACCGCCGTGGCTAAATATGTACATTATTGGTGGCCTCATATACCTGCTTGGGTTTCAGTTTTATTTTTCTTTGTACTGGTCACTTGCTTGAACTCAGGCAATGTTAAATTTTATGGCGAATCTGAATTTTGGTTAGCTATTATTAAGGTTGCTGCGGTCATTTCAATGATTGTATTTGGCTTATATTTACTGCTTACCGCAGGTAATGACTCTATCGCTAGCTTTTCAAACCTATGGCAGCATGGCGGATTTTTCCCTCATGGATTCTCGGGCCTGTTTTATATGCTCGCCTTTTTAATGTTTGCCTTTGGCGGTATTGAACTCATTGGAATGACGGCAGCTGAAGCTGAAAATCCTGAAAAAAGTATTCCACAAGCCATTAACCAAGTCATTTTTCGAATTTTGGTATTTTATGTAGCTTCGCTGGCAATTATTATGTCGCTTATTCCATGGAATCAACTGGACCTTGGCGGTTTAGATAAGAGTCCATTTGTCATGATTTTTAGTCAGCTTGGCATTGGTTGGGCAGCACATTTACTTAACTTTATTATTTTGACTGCTGCACTTTCTGTTTATAACAGTGGTATGTATGCCAATAGCCGTATGTTGTACGGGCTAGCAGTTCAAGGCAACGCACCTAAAGTTTTTGCAAAAGTAAGCAAACAAGGTGTACCAACAGCCGCTGTTATCTTCTCTTCTATTTTGATTTTTGGGTGTGTATTACTTAACTATTTCATACCAGAAGAAGCTTTAAGCTATCTTATGTACATGGCTGTAGCAGCTTTGGTTTTAAACTGGGCAATTATTAGTTTTACCCATTTAAAATTTAAACGTTCGATGAAGCTTGAAAATAAAGTTGCCAAATTTCCTGCACTATTTTCACCTTTGAGTAACTATATCGTTTTGACTTTTATTGGCATGATTTTATATATAATGTGGACTCAAGGCTTTGAAAAGTCGGTGATTATTATTCCAATCTGGATTGCTTTTATGTTTGGGTTATATACAATTTTGAGTTGGAAAAAATCACTCTAATCTTCAAACAAGGCTTATTTAAACAGAATAAGCCTTTGCTATTTTAGCCTTTACAAATGATTTTCCTTCAGAACAAACCAATCATGTCATATGCCTATTTCTAATTTAATTCACAATAATTAATTCTGAGATATTTTATGTATTCTTTATTCATTCTAAAACAAGCAATTAGCCTATACTCAACAGATCATGATTAAAATACAAGTGTTTACATGATCTATAATTATTTGTGCTTATGTTCAGCTAAAATCGAGGCTGACAAAGTATATTGTTGCGATGCCCTTCTAGGAAAAAGACACTTCATCTAACCCAGTGCTTTACCCACATATAGATTTCGCGCTATTTACTGCGTCGCTCAATGATGAAAGACAGGAAAATTTTATGGAAAAAACACTGCAATGTCCGAAATGTGGTTCTACAGAAATTGAAACACGTGATCATGACAAATTACTTAAAACCACTGGCGGTGTTTTATTAACAGCTGCAGGCACTACGGCAGGTACTGTAGGCGGTGCCGCAACTGGTGCTACTGTAGGGGCAGCGATTGGTACTGTAGCCGGACCATTAGGTGTAATTGTTGGTGGAACTGTAGGAACATTTGTCGGTGCAATCAGTGCAGGCATTACTGGCGGTGTGGTAGGTAATATTTTTGGTAAAAAAGCAGGTGTAATGATTGATAAAAATATATTTCAGGACTATCGCTGCTTGAAATGTAAATACCGTTTTAAACAGAAGAAATAACCCTATTTCATTAAGCTTAGTTTTAAAGCACTGTTGTGACTTTAAAATATAGGAAAGCCTCTATTTAAGTTGCTTTCCTCTTAGATAAACTTAAGACAATTTATAATTTAAAAAATCTTAAGTATAAGTGTTAGATATATTTACCGTTTTCACTGGAAGTATATTAACGAGTGTTGAAAAATAGTCCATTTTAGACCAAGTATCCACATTACCGATCACATACAAACGACTCTTGGCTCGTGTCACAGCAACATTTAATAAATTTGGACTTGAGGAAGCCCAAGCTCTAGCTCCTTCCCCAGTACGATCCTTCGCTGTACCTAATACTAAAAATACGATATCCGCCTCTTTACCCTGAAAAGTATGTACAGTGCCACATTCAATGCCTTTTATTCCTGCCTCTTCAATACTGCTTTTACATGCTTGAATAACTTTTCTAAAAGGTGAAATGACATATATTTTAATTTTTGAACTATTAATTGTAGTTTTTCGCTTTTCTTCAAGCTTTCTTAAAGAATCAATCAATACATCAAGTTCTTCAGAATTAATAGGATGAGCAAAATCTATTGAATCTACATGCATCCATGTACTCACACCAATATCATAAGCTATATTTGCTGGTGTAGGCTTTCCTTCGCGATCAACACGCCCCTGAACCATTTGACCCGCATAAGCAATACTGTTTGCAATAGAAAACATAGGGTCATCACAACGACGATGTGTTCTTAAGGGCATACCAGTCCAGATTCTTGATTGATTATCTCCACTACCATCATCAATCCATGAACCAAATGGCGTTATTCTGTCAGCAATTGTTTGTACAGATTCGAAGACAGGAGACCAAGATAAATCCACATCATTTTGTTTGCGTAGAATCTCAACTACACTATCTGGTAGTGTAAATACCGGTTCAACCTGCAAAGGGTCACCAATTAAAATAGCCCTTTTACTTCGCCAGATTGCACCTGCTGCAGATTGAGGTGTAGCCTGGCCTGCCTCATCAATTAATAACCACCCTAAACTATCTTGTCCCATGCCTGCAAAAAGCCGACTAAATGAAGCTAAAGTTGTGGAAACCACAGGAACCACAAAAAACAGGCTGTCCCAAATTACAGGACGATCATGAAGGAAAAGACCTTTGGTATTTCCTGAAAGCATTTGCCCGACCATTCTCAAATTACTTAAAAATCTTTTGGCATTAGATAAAATCGTTAGTCTGTGTAGCTGTATCGATTTAATAAAAATACGGGCACGAATATCATCGATAATTTCTGAAGTATTTACTGAAGTCCTATGCAATTCTTCAAACGATAATTTCCAAAAATCAGGCCCAATGACATGTCTTACCCCTAAAGCGTGTACCGCCTGTAAATCGGAAATCAACTTGTCGCATTTTTGCCTTATTACAAGAAGCTCATCATTTAATTTCAATAACTCCTGCTCGCAAATTTTTATAATTTTATGGCTTGATGTCTTATCATTGATGAGCTTTTCATAGCGAGCGGTAGTTTCTTGTAATGATAAAGTTGCTTCACTAATTCGCTTATCATAGACTTCTGTACGGTGAGTCCGGTAACCAAATAATGCACATAGACGATCCCATAACCGAGGTCCATGTGATATCTGAATTTGCCCTAATATTTGCTGTTTAGATTGTATTAAAATAGCCTGGTCTTGTAACTCTCCCTGTATTTGACGATATAAATCTTGATGCTTATTTAATTCTTCATTTTTGAGCGTAATCGTTTCCGATAATTCTTCCTTCTTCTCCATACATTCTGAAATAACAAGTGAAGCCTGCTCTGCTTTTATTAAAACTGAACGCTTTTTCTCTAATTCTTCAATTAATTCACTTTTGACTGTGTGCCATTTCTGACAATAAGCACTAATATGAGGAATTGCATCCTCAAGTATTTGTTTCATCGATATAAATGAATTTTTGCTCTCCTCCTCATCATTCTCAGCAATATGATCCTCTTTAAAAAAAGCACGAGCAAAAGATCTCCGATTCGTACTGTTACCTAAAGCCGCAGCAATTAAACCCCATGCAGGAATTGTTTTTTGATTTTCATCCTGAACTCGTTGACTATCAAAAACTCCACTTATGACTTCAGAGAAATATAAAGAATCTGTTTCATACCGCTTGTCTAATTTACTAGTAGCAGGCAACTCCTGTGAAATATTTTTTACAGCATTGTTATTGTTGCTACTGACAACTATTGAGCTATCTCGCACCAACTCCTCAACAATGGGTGAAAATCTTCGTCCCATAAGCTGAATAGGCTGTTTAAATATAGCTTCAGGTGTAGAAAGTGCAGAAATTCGCTTAGCCCTGTCAGTAATAACCGTCGCAATAACATCGCACAGTAAAGTTGTCTTCCCAGTACCTGGCGGTCCATTTACACCGAGAATACCATCTTGATTTTTCAATGAGTTTTCTATATGAGCAACTACCGCCTGCTGTGCCAACACTAAAGGTCTATCTGGTGCGTTAGGCCAACGCGCAATAGGTAAATTGGCTGCACAGACAAGTTTTCCCATAATTTCATGATTTTTTAAAATATCTATTCGCTTATCATGAATAATTGAAGCCCCGAGATATGTAGATAACGCTTGGCCAAATGGTTGACTTAATGAACTTTGTTTCAGCATTTTATCTAGATCATCTAAATAAAATGAGTTCAGATAATTAACCTCTTGTTCAATATCCTCTAACGCTTTTTTTCTAGGTAATCGCTTTGTAGCAACTACGACTCGCCAATCTAATCCAATCTGCTCATCATGAGCAAAAATAGATCTAATTAAATCCGTTTCACTTTGCAAATCCTTCCATGAACATCGATAATCCTCTTTCAATTGAACTAAGCGATGACAACGCTGAGCAAACTCCTCCTTAGCTCTAGTAAGTCTTGCATTTAAGTCAATAAGGGGCTCTCCTTGACTTAAAGCCTGGGTACCATATACATAACTGGCTGGTGCATAGCTATCTGCACTTAAACATCCATTTTCGTTTACAGTAAAAGACGCTAACCACCCAGTACCCGAAATACGTTCACGTTCTTTATCACTCAACTCTTTGCTTACAATCTTACGCAAAACAAGTCTAGTCAATTCTTCTTGATCTGCTACACCAATATAAACTGTATGGATATACATATCCTTTAATGTTGGCTGATATTCCACCATTTCCCAAGGTAGTTTCTCACCAAATCTTAAAGTTATTATTTTTGTGAATTTATTATTATCTTTTGAAGTTGGAGCAGAAGGTATAGTAAATATTTCTAAATCACGCCAAAATGCAAGAATATGACTATCCTCAATAAAGTTACTTTTCTTATTATCCATAAAGAATCTCGAAGCTATATAGTGTTAAAATCCTGTTTAAAATAAATATATCATGCCTAGAATATTAATCCATTAGCACCATCATTCCAATATCATCAAAAATCTTCCTATACCATTTATAAATAGATATTTATCTTAAATTTAAACTCCTCAAACCGAATTAAATAAGACTATAAATTTCAAAAATTTACTCCTCAGATTGCTCACACATATCATCTCCCCATTTGTTATAGCTATAAGATATAGCATCAGAATTATAATCTGTTATATTGAGTTTCCCACCTTGGTAATCAAAAACACCTATCATAGTAGGGCTCACAACATTAATTCTATTATTTCTCCCTAAACAATAAGTATCAACTCCTTGTCCTTTGCCTTTTAACACCCACCCATCTTCTTCTAATTGGTTGATTACTTTTTTCAATTTATTAGGATCTTTTTCAAATCTAAAAGAAGAAATTTGAACTTCTGCTTTACGTATTGAGTTCACAATTTCAAGGTTATCCCCTAATAAAGCTTTCATTTTCACTTCAAATGGATATTTATCAGAAGGTTGAGAATAAATTTCACCACACCCAGTAAATATAAAAAGTATAAAAACAACCAAACTCAACTTATTTAACTTCATACTTATTTGCCCCTCACTAATCTCTTAACTTTATCTTTACACTTAAATATTTTTTCTACTAAATATTTATTATCGGTAATTCATTTCCACAGTACAATGTCCCTTGTTCTTGATAATACATACCGATATTCTATTCTTTTTCAATTGAAGTAAAAGTTAACCTATTTTCTTCATTAATAGTTTCTTTAGAGTAATCTTTAGGCCGAATAACCTCTAACTGATATTTCTTACCATTACAAAAAACATCTGAATTTTTATACGCTTCTCAAGAATCCAACCATTCTCTCTAATTCTAGGAACAATATTTCTTTGATAGGTTTCCTCATTTAATCTCTCTACAGGAATTTGAACAACAAGAAAGCTTTGAGTAGGAGCAAAAGCAATACCCTCATCCCTCAAAATAAACTTTTGATTAGTAAAGATTTTATCCAATTGTTCTTTAAAAAACTTAATTTCCCTTTAAATTGTTCTGCAGGGACACTGCTATAATCATGTGGAGTAGCTTCATTCGAACTTTTAAATTGAGGTTTTATTTCAACATCTTTTTTGCATCCTGATAATAAAAGACTAAGACCTGTAATCAATATTAAACAATTAATTTTAATCATAACTCTTTCTTATATTTTGCGTACCAACTATTAAATTTAGATTCAACAATAATTTCAACAAATCTAATTAAAACTTAAAACCAGATTATCAAATTAAAATAAATACTATAAATTCAAGAAATCTTATTTAAATAATCAAATTTACTTACCATAATATTCCATACAATTATTAACTCCTAATTTATTAAAGTATAATGCAAAATACCAATAATCTTTGCTTTTAAAATTAACTTCATCACCATCTCTTGTATAATGTCTATCATGAATAGGATTTAATATATCTATAGAATAATTATTAGTTTTACAAAAATTATAATAATTATCGTATGAATCAACAAAATCCCATTTTCTACTTAATAGTTTGTTTTTAACATCATTATAATCATTAATCGAAAAATTTTCTTTATTTATTTTTATCACAATTAATTGAGTAGAGCTTTTATTTCTATCAGTATCAACTTCGTATTTATATGTACTAAATAATTCATTAGAAAGCTCTTGTAAGCTAGTTGCGTTAGTACTACATGCTATTAGGGAGCAATAGAGACTAAAAATGAATAAAGAAAATATGAATTTTCTCACAATCATAATAATTTATCCCAATCAACTATTCATATTACATACATAACGTTTATGTCTAGAATGGATAAAACCTATATTCCAATAATCTACTAACTGATTCAATGACTGTCCTTCTCCTGATTGCATAACTGTACCTATCTTTATAGGAGGAACTAACTCAAGTTGATTCATATCTCTATCACAATAAATGTAAGCTTCTTTGTATTTTTCTTTATAGTTCCAACCCCTCTTATTCAGCCTACCATCTATTTTATTTATAAAATTATCACTATTTTGCTCTAGATCTTTCACTTGAAATATTAATCGTTCTGCATTATAGGAAGAAAATATTTTTTTACCTAAAATTTGATTACCAAAAATATATTCAGCATCACTTTCAAATTTTTTAATTATTATATTCTTATTTTCAACAACTGTTACTTCATTTTTTTTTCTAAGATCGCATGCAATACAGCAAGTACCCATTAAAATAATAGTCATAAATTTAAAAAAGGCTTTATTCCATGTTTGCATTACTTAATCTCTCTAATCTATTATTTCTTACTAGGTTTCACAGCATCTAAAATTGTATCAACACTAACAGTACCGCTCACACCTACATTGAAACCTGGTGTTCCTACTCCTAACTCAGAGGCCCACGTACCTTTTACAGGACTGCTTTTACTTACTAATGGAACCACTACGTTTGCTACTGCTCCATAAGCTCCACCACCAACAGTAACTGAAGCTCCACTTACAAATTCATTTGTAATCTCGCCCATAGTCATTGTTGTTTTGGTATAACTTGGTATGTTGTGAATATTACCACCTACACAACTAGCCCCTGCCAGATCTTTAGCGCTAAATTGTTTATTTTGAGCAACTGATTTTGCTACAGGAATTAATAGCGAATCCTTCGAACCACTAATATAATATTCGCCAGTCCATTGATTTTTAACAAAGCCCACTCCTATTCCTAAACCTCCGCCGCTACATGCAACATAATCAAATAATGGTGGCACTTTTATTTTACATAATTCTCCTGTTTCAGCATAACACTCATAATTTCGTTGACCTTGATATGCTAGACCTGACTGGGCACTAGCTGGAATACCAAACATTTCACCATAATTAAAACTATTTAATCCTTTTGGATCAATCCATTGATTTGGATCACTTACATAACTAGAGGTATTCATACCACCCTCTAACCCAATCGGGTCTTTACTTACATATCTTGCGCTATGAGGTTCATAATAACGATAACGGTTATAGTGCAATTCTGTTTCTTGGTCGTAATACTGGCCTTGAAAGCGTAAATTATTTTGTTCAAATGGATTATCTTGATTTAGTGCTTTAATTTGCGACACCGCGCCCCATGTATCTTGGAGAATTTCCCATACACACTCTCCTCGGATATCGGTCATGGTTTGTGGTGTTCCGACCTGATCACAATGGTAAAATGTGATTTGCTCTAAATCAGCACGCTTTTTCCGAGTAGTACTATTCCATACTGGGTCTTTATAAATAGAATAAGGTTTTGTTTGATATTCCTGATAATCAGGAGTTTCTATCAGTTGAATGAAATCCTTATAACCTGCTTGTAATAGTGGAACAAAGCTATTAGGTTCATAAATATAGTGCTTTGTATAACTCATCTGTGCAGATTTGACAGACTCCCATATCATTAAATCTCCATCCCAACCAAATAAGGTTAATTCATTGGTTGTTTTTTTGTAGAGTCGACGACCAAAGACATCATAGCCATATTCTGTAACTAGACCATTATTATCACTTCGAATAAGTCTGTTTTGATTATCCCAAGTCAGTTTAAGGTTTTTGCCCGCTTGAATAATCTCTGTCACATTACCTTGAGCGTCATATTGATAGTGTTTACCTTTATAACTTTTAATAAGGTTATTTTTAATTTGCGCCGGACTTAATACCGAGTCAGAATCAATTAAGTTACCTGCTGGGTCAAAATTAAAACTTTCTGTTTTATGTAAACTTTGAGCTGCGATTAAACGCCCAATTGGGTCATATTGATAATTGAGCCTACCCAAACGACTATCTTCGACTTGACTAAGCAAATAGTTTTGATCGTATTGATAGTGTCTATGTGCTTGATATTGTAAATAGTCTTGGGTTTCTTGCTCAGGTTGAATTAGCTGTGAACTCAGTAACCCTACATCATTATATTGTTTAGTTTGAATAAGCCCATTTGCTAGTAACCTTGTTGTTTCTCTATGCAAATCATCACGCTGAAATGAAGCAACTTCTTGGTTATTTAAACCAATTGCATAAATATGCCCTGAACCATAAACAAGATGATTCAGTGTATGTCCATCAGGTCGAATTGTTTTAATTAAATTTCCAAGCTCATCATATTCATAATGTAATACTGCTGTGAGCGATTTCAGTTCTGGAATTTTATAATGCTGGTGCTCTCTAACCAACTGCCCAAGTGCATTGCGATAGAAATCAATTTGGCTAACCTCATTACTGGCTCGGCTCAGTTGGCTATTGAGGTTATAGTCAAATTGTTCCGTTTGTTTCTGCCCTGTATGTAAATGGGTAAAGCTTTTCGAAGCAATTTGCCCATCTGCATAATAGTCAAATTCGGTCAGTATATTTGGTTGACGGATTTGAAATAATCGACCATTTTCATTGTAACTATAGTGCTTTTCCTCTCCATCAAAGGCCTGTTCAAGTATCAAATATCCATACGGATTGTATCCAAACAAATATTCGGCTTGATTCTGGTTAATCAGCTTTTGAATGCGGCCTTGTTTGTCCCATTGATAAGTTACGCTATGTCGATTGGCATCAATACGCTGCTCTAATAAGCCAACTTGATTGTACTTATATTCCGTTACTAAACCTTTAGTGTCTATATGCTTAAGTAAGCGTCCTTCTTCATCATGCTCAAAGTATTCTTTTAACCCATCAGGATAAATAATACTTTGCAACTGTCCTTTATCTCGGCCTTTGGTACTGTAAAAATACTGTACAACTTTATTATTTGCAGTTTGTTGAGCTGTCAGTGCACCATCTTCATCATATTCCCATGTACTACTCTTACCTGAGCAATCGGTATATGAAATCATCTGCCCCAATTCATTATATTGAATTTTCTTAACCCCACCTTTTGCATCAATGACTTCAACCAGTTGATTATCATTGTTATATTTGTACTGTGTGATATGCCCTAATGGATTGATTTCCTTACTAAGATTACCATTTTCATCATATTCCCGTTTCCAAATACTGCCTTCTGGGTCTTTAATTTCAACTAAATTACCCTGTTCATTATATGCAAAATGAATTATCCCACCGTTTGGCTGCACAATTTTAACAAGTTGATCTTGATCATTATATTCCTGTTGAGTCTCTCGCCCTTCAAAATCAATTTGACGAGTAATCCGCTTTTGCCCATCACGGCTATACCATGACTCACGCCCATCCGCTAAACGTGTGCGGTAAGTAAACCCATTGAGGTCAAAGTAATAGTGGGTTGGTACATCATAGGCGTCATAAACCGCCACTTGACGTAAGCGCGGGTGCCATTTTAGTTTGGTATGGAAACTACCATCATCCGCCCATTCTTCTACTGCTTTAGCTTTGGCGTCTGTTGATTCATAACGAATATTCTGTCCACGCCCTGTACGGTCTGTATAGCGTGTTAGTTGATGAAAGTTGTTATATTCATAAGTTCTTGTATAGCCATTCTGATCAATAGCTTTAATTAAGTTCCCTTGGATATCGTATTCATAACGTGCTAATGGTTCGGCTTTATCATCTAAAAACACCGCCATAATTTTAACTTGCTCATTAAAAGCAAATTTTAATTGGTGTTTGGCATGCTCTAATTGAAAAACAACATATTGAAGATAAGCAACCTTTTCAAAAATAAGATAACTTAAATCAATTTTTTCTTGTGTTTTTTCATTGAATTGTTGAATCAATTGATAAGGCTGTCCGACTGAAAACTGATGAAATTGAAAAGTCCAGTCTCCCCCAAAGTTTAGAACCAGATCTCCATTTTTAAGAGGTTGTATTGTTATTCCCTCATAAGGCACTTCATATGTTTCAAATGTAATGGAAGCTGGCAGTTGATGCTTTCGCCCTTTACTATCAATAAATAGATAGCCTTGGGCATTTTGTTGAATCATATTGGAAAATGGCATCATCCAACGTGCACCGACCATACTTTGATCAAACTCATCCATTTGTGAGTTATATTGCCGTGTAAAAGAAAAACCTATTTTTGGTAAATAGAAGTCTGCATGTTGAACCCGTTCAGCACCAATTGAATAGCTAATACTTTTTCCAGATTGTGAATCAGCACCTTCACATGGAGGAGCATTTAAAGCATCTGCCTGCAAACTTACAAATTCTAAAGTGTCTCCTTTCGTATGCCGTTCATATTCACCCGTCTGGTTGACTGGCACACTTGCATTACCTTTATTTTCTAATGCTTGTATAGCTTTCAGTGTTTCTTGTAATAGCCATGCCAAAGTATATTTTTGGCCAGCATTTGCTTGTTGCTGTAAAGTTTGACTTAAAGCCGCAATAGCTTGAGTTGCTTCTTGTTGCAAACGACTTGTTATATTTGGTTGTATTTTAGGGGTTAAATTTGCTTGGCTCGGCTTCCCTAATAAATCAATGAGTGGAACAGCCCAGTTGGTAAATTTGAGTTTCGGATCTCGTTTTTCTGCACTTGCACCTGCCGCAGTGGTTATTCCTGCATTTATACCTGTTGCTGGGGTCGCCATGCTTTGTAGAATGGTTACACCCAATGTTGTAGCGCTAGTAAGTAAACTGCTTAACTTCGCTTGAGTCTCTTTTAAGAAGTTCTCTAGATCTCCAGCGATCATCGCATTGAGATGTAAACCTAAACGCTTAATATCCGTTTCTTTAATTTTTCCATTTTCTCGATATAAGCACTCTGCCATTAAGCCAAACATCGGACGTAAAGCCATTCGCGCATGTGCTTCATTATTCGGTTCTGAAAATAAACCAATTAAATTTGCCGCAAGTAATGCCCCACGTTGTACAGCAGCATCACCAGTTTTTTTATCTGTAGCATAGAGCATTAGATCTAGTACACTACCCGTCAATGCAAAAATATTAGCAACCGTGGTTATATTGGCCTTACTTTTTATTTGTTCTAATGTCGTGTTTCCACACACTTGTAAATACAGCTGAACCTGACTTGCGATCATTTGCAAGTCCGCTACATCCGTCACGCTATTTAAGTTAAAAACAGCAAGTTCAACAGTAGGTTGTTTTTTAATTTCTTTCTGTTGTGTATTCTCTTTAGCCATCAATATAAAACCTTTAATTCATTCAATTGCAGCAATATTTTTCTAAGTTGAATCGCCCTATTCACCAAACTACTGTTTTGACCGTACAAAAGTATCTAAATCGCCCTGCTCTTTAAGCATTTCAAGAGATTGACTTGGATTTGTCGCCATTTGGCCAAGACTTTTCATTTGATCGGCCGATAAATTGAGATTAAGTTGTTTTGAAACAGTATTAAGGGCAGTATTAGTTACCTGATTTTTAATCTGGCCTACTGTTTGGCCAGCTAAATTAGCTAAAGTATTCTTACCTAAGTTTTTGAAACTATTTTTATCCGTTGAAAGAAGATTATTTTGCAACTGAGACATCGTATTTTGCCCCACTGCTTCTAGAGCATTTTTCATTAATCCTTGAACACTTTTGACTGGTTCAGCCCACGTATAATTACGTTTAAAATCACTGCTTTGTAGCCATGCACTTGTATTATCCTTCTCAAAAACTACTTTAGCTGGTCCGGGTGCAATACCTGTTACTTGTGCAAAACCATTTCCATCGAGTTTGCCCGTAATTTGCTTACCTAATGAATCAATGACTTTATAGCTATTTTGCTTGAAGAAGTTATCTCCACCATAACTCCGAAGTAGCTCCAATGCTCCCTGCATAGGTTTAGCTTTAGGCAACTCAGGAGCACTGGCGTTTGCACTTGCTCCTGCCATAAACAAATGCTGACCTGCATTGACCTGGAATTTCCCACCAGTTTTCGGAAAGATTCCTGAACCATTTAGAGTAATTTGCGATGAGCCGCCCGTGATTTTGACTTCTTTTGGGCTACTAATGATGACCTTATCATCAGTTGATGAAATAGTAATCCCAAGTTTACTCAGTACATCCAGTGCATCTGCCTGAGCTTGTATTTCTACCTTACCTTGTGCAGCAACAGCTTTTAGTCCACTCTGAGCAGCAAAAAGGCTGAGCCTATTTTGGGCATGGGCAATCACATTCTTTTGAGTACTTATATTAATGCTGTCTCCAGCAATCTGATTAATTTGTGCATCAGCCGAGATGTGAATATCTTCTGAACTACTTAGAGCTATACCATCCGGTGAACTCAAAAGAAGTAAAGCTTTTTCAAATTTAGCGATTTGCTGCTGAATTTGTGAGGCAAAATCTTTTAACTGTTCAATCGATTCTATTTCATCGGTTTTCTGGTTTTTAGCAATGTCACTTAGCGCTTTACTGTTAGTTTGACTACCTTCAAGTTGCTTTTTCGCAACTTCGGCATCTAGGTGGTCTCCTTTGGCATTATCCTGTTTATGGGTGGACACCAATAGACCTTGCCCCGCGCGTAAAGCTCCCCATTGATCCGTACGTAGTTCAAAACCTTCTCCGCGGTCTTCACTTTCTGCTTTATCTTTAGGGTGACTGAGTTTCCCCAGATTTAACTGGCTTGCACCATGACTGCTTTGGAGTTGGGTACTAATTTGTCCCGATGTATCATCAAACCTGAGTTGTCCAAAACCACCACCTGACACTTCTTTAGAACGGATACCACTGAGCTTTTTAGTATCAGGAAGCTTTCCTTTGTTATCAAATTTGGTTGGTTGGCGCTGTGCCTCATGAATTCGACCCATCACAAACGGTCGGTCGATATCGCCATTAAAGAAGTCAATAACGACAATTTCACCAATACGCGGTAAAAAACGCGCACCGTAACCTTCTCCAGCCCACGGCGTTAGAACGTCAATCCAAGCTGAATCGGTGTCATTATTATTGGTCCCTGCGCCCCCATCATGACTATGGTCATCACTACGCGTAAACAGGAAGCGGACTTTAATACGACCCCATTCATCTACATAGATTTCTTCACCTTCAGGCCCCACCACTTTTGCGCGTTGTGGATGAGCAACGGGGCTATGAGTCTGTGGGTTATAAGCTGGTGTTGTTGGAATATAACGACGTTGTAAAATTAACTGATTCGCTTGACGCTCGTCGGTATTACTCGCTTGCCAATCGCTTTGTTGAACTAAAGTTTGGATTTGCTGGTTTAAATCTTTGGGTAAATTATTTTGGTTATAATAATTCTTACCTATGATTAAAAACTCTTTATCTGTGCTTTCATGCTGATCAATTTCAGGGTGTTCATTGAGTTCAAACCAATAGCCAACTTGTGTATCTCGTACTGTGGTTTTTGCAATAAACTGCTTAGACTGAGCATCATAATAAGCACTTAGGTTCTGGTTAAACTTTTCTAGTTGTTGATTACTTGCTGAGGTTGCCCCATCTTCGCCATTTAAATCCTGCATCCATGCCGGACTAAAGTGCCATGCTTCTTCAAGACTTAAGCTTTGATTGTCGTAGTTAGTACTATGCTGATGTTTACTTTGGACACTACCTGCCCCATCTGTTTGTTGTAATACGTCTGGCTGCCAACGCTGCACAAATATAGAAGTCGGCTGTAAACTGCGATCAGCCATTAGGCTGGTCATGCTATCAAATTGTTCAGTTGCACTACTGCGGTGGTAACGAATCGCTCTTCTTGTCAGAGCTTGATATTGGTTATTATCATCAATAAGACGTAATTTTTGTGGCTGAATATTGTCCATATTGCTCGCCACGGTAAGCTCTGCTTCATCAATGAGCCAGCTAATACCTTCACTACGCCATAAGCGAGTTAAAAAGTCATAGTCGCTTTCATTGAGCTGCATAACAAAAGGACGGACATCGTAGGTCTGTTTCAAGCCGCTCAAATCTAGAGTCAGACTAGAAGCAAATAATGGGCTTTTTCCTTGCCACTCTTGAAACAGAATTTCACTAATTTCTTTCACACTCTTGTTCATAAACACACGGCTATTTCTGCGTTTATGCCAGAGATAAGTTGGATCACTTATAGCAAGTTTATATAAAGTTAAAGCACCATCACTTTGCCCTTGTGATGCTCCAGTAATAATACCTGTAGTACGGAAAAAACTTCCTCGATCTGTTACTTGATCAACAGCAACCTGCACCCCAATAAATGTTTTGAGTGGAATATGAGCATTGGTTGATAAACAAATCAGCTCGGCTGTCATGCCCTGATTAAGATAATGTTGCCCATCTATACGTTGTAAAAAAACCTGACTATTCAGGGATGCATCTGAAAACTGGAGATACACCGAACGATGCTGTGAGAGAAAACCAAAACTCTCTAAGATCTGAAAAATATTATTAAACATCACTTATTTTATAAATTTGAGTTGCAATCGACTATATTTTATAAAAAATAGACAGATTTGTCTATCTTGTTTATATTAACTTCAGTTTTAACCTTAGTCTTACAACTATTTTATAGGAAAAAAATATAATACTAAAACCTGAGTAAATTATGCTAATTTGCTATAAATCAGAGTTAAAATTAAAAATTATCGCCAACTGAAACAAGTAAGAATAAAAACCTAAAATCATATGCTGTGCAATTAATTAGTTTTCCTCTCTAGCGTACTGGCATAAAAAAACCGCTCCAACACCTCATCCCTCTCACTCAAACTATTGGTACTTAAAAACCCAAACATCAAACCATCTATTAGGTTTAAAACCATATCGGCATCAGGTTTTAAAGCACGAGTTTCCAAACTAAAAATTAGGTCAAAAAGTTCTCGAATTAGCCATTTTCTATACTCGATTGCCATACGGTAAGCCTGAGGATATGTCCCTTTAATTTCAAAAAAGGCTTTAAGTAATAAGTGGTACAGACTATTCAAGTTGACATGTAAAACCACAATTTCTTTGAGCTTATCAGTTGGCGTGCAGTAACGGTTTGAGTAAATAATCGCGAGTACTTCTTCTTTCAGCAGGCTCTTTTGAAAGGCGATACACATTTCAATTAGACCTTCTTTTGAGTGAAAGTAGTTATAGAGCGTAGCTTTCGGAATTTCGGATTTTTTAACAATCAGATCTACACCCGTGGTGTGAAATCCATAGGTAGTAAATAAGTTTATAGCCGTACGAATAACATGTAATTTTTTGGAAGAGGTTTCTAAATTTGGCATAGTTTTACCGTTATAAATTCTTGTTGTTTCTAAATGAGATACTTTTTTGGGAGAAAAAAAAAGGCACAGCAAAGCCATAAAGACTGTGCTTGGCACATCTCAAGTTTTATTGTTAATGCAAGTTTTTTGAGCCGTAATGACTTAAAGCATGAAAACCCTACAGGCTATCAAGCTGCTTTAAATTGTTAAGTTGTGTCGTTATAGCTTTTGGCAAAGGCTGCCAAGAAATAGTGGATGTGCAAAGCCAACTCCTTTTTATTGGGAGTTCTGCCAAAACATTTAAATTATGGTGGCAGAACGAAAGGGGGTTCGCAGACTGGAAACAAAGGAACCAGCACACCAGAGGTGTCCCCCTTCCGCCCTACCGTAGAGAAAAAGGGGGCGAACGAGTTCCCGACACACAAAACAAGAATTTTGCATATCGACTTTGTTTTCCCGGTCTGCGACAACCGGCTGGCAATGTGGCCAGCATGCGAAGAATAGTATTCCACCCTCTTGTAGTCAAGCACACAAAATGACATTTGATTTAAATTAGATCATTAAAAAGTAAGGATAAATAATGAATGAGTTATTGTTAATTTGAGGTTTATAAAAATAGTGAAAATCTTAATAGCATGTGTAAGGTGAGGTGTTTAGGATTTAAGTGAGAGCAAGTTATGTTTTTTTATTTTTAAATAATTAATTCTATTCTGATCAAACGCTAATGATTTATCCATACAAAAAAGGAGTGAATTTACTCACCCCTTTCTTATTAAATATTCGTGAATTACCAACCCCAGCACGTTCCTGTAGCCGGTTTTCCACATAACTTGTAATTTACCGCATACCAAATACTTCCACCTGTACGAGGCGTTTTATCTTTCTTAATTTCGTCACGGGTCAAATCTGCAAGATTAGAAATTGAAGTCGCCGTAACAGAACCTTTAGCGGCATTTTTCATAAGCTGTAATGCGCCCAAATCTGCGGCAGTTGAAGTACCATAAATAATATCAGTCGGTTTGGTACTTCCCATCAGTAAGGAATAATCAGCAACCGCTGCCTGATAGCCTGTTGCACTGCCCGATACAGTTAAGTCACTTTTTATTTCAGTAGTTGCCAATACATCTACAGCACCATACACACTCGCATCGGTATGATAAAAACTTAAAGGATGAACCAGATTATTAGCGATTTGCTTGTTAAACCAATCTTCCCATAAAAACTCAGTATAGTCCGTTGCATTAGCAACTTTGCTATAACCAATATCACGTGTGAAATAGACCAGTGAACGATATGGATTATTTTGCATACCGTCAGGGTTAGTTGCAGATTTCAGGCCTAAGTTTTTAGGTAATTGTTGATATGAAATCGGTTGGTTTTTTCCATCTCTTAACCATGCTTGGCCATTGGCAAGCATTTTCGCCCAAAACTCATCCGCAGTTTTACTATCGCTATAATTCCCAACAACTTTCACCCATACTTTAAGTTGACCACCGCCATCAGGCAGCTCACGGAATTCGGTCATTGTATGATGACCATCGGTCAAATAAAGGCGCCCATCATAACCAACAACAACTGTTTTCAAATCAGCCGTTTCAGTGCCCGGTTGTTCTTGACAGTTAAATGTCTCCAATTGTTTTAAATTGGCCTTTTGTAGGTCTTGCAGACTTGTAAAATCATCACGACCTTTTGCACCAATCGCTTCACAATAATCGCTAAACTTCTTACCAATGGTTTTATTTAAATAAATTAATTGATTGACTGGATCTGCTTGCCAAGTTGGGCGCTGTAAATCACCTTGCCAACGCCCTAATTTATAATAAATTTGATCATAACCAATTGCACCCTGCGTTGGGATCAAATCAGCAATCGTAACTTGAATTACGTCATTTGTTTTTGCTGTTAGAAAACGCTGGTCACGGGTATCTGTAGGTGTTGGGGAAACTACTGTAGATTGCTGATTTTGGCTATCATTGCAGGCAGTAATAGCCATCATGCTCGCAACAAGAAATACTAAACTTAGAACTTTATAAGATTTTTTCTGCATGTCTGGAAACTACCCCAATAAATTGGATTATTTTTAATCAACAGAGTTTCATTTAGATGACTAATCGATGTCATTTTGATGAATATAGTTATAGATCAATCGATTAGAGTAACGAAAAAATCGTCAATAATATTGTAGTCCATATCAAAAATGGTCTTGTAATATGCTATTTTTAAATTATGCACTGATAAAATATCTATCTTACAAACATAGACCAATACTTCATATAGATCAGTTGCTAGACTGATACTATCTAATTTAAAAACTAGAGAATTAACATCTTCAAATATATCTAAATCATGAGCGTTATTTTCATTAAAAAGCTTTCTTAACTTTTCTATTGAAATATTTTCAATATTCAAATAACTATTAGACCTCTTGCGAAAGTAAAAACCACCTCAATCTAAATTTCATGAGATATCAGAAATTAAATCGTTTTTCAGATTCTGAATTCCAGCGCTTGGTTGGTGTACCTCGACCAGTTTTTAGTGAAATGATCGAAGTTTTAAAAGAAGTAGAATCACTTAAAAAGAAATCTGGGCGTCCTCATACTTTAGCTATAGAGGATCAATTATTATTAACACTCAATTACTTACGGAATTACAGCACTCAATTGGAGTTGGCTGCAAATTACCATATCGCTGAAAGTAATGTGAATCGAACCATTAAAAAGGTTGAAGATGCATTGATGAAATCAAGACGGTTTACTCTGCCAAAACGAAGCATTACCACAGCAGACGAACAGTTTAACTGGGTCATTATTGATGCGACAGAATGTTCAATAGAACGTCCGAAAAAAAAATCAGAGTAAGTTCTACAGTGGTAAAAAGAAGAAACATACGCTAAAAGCACAAGTGATCTATCATCCGAACAGCAAACAAATCATAGGGCTAGATATATCGAATGGCAGTCAGCATGACATTAAATTGGCAAGAAGAACGGTTAAAAAATTCAAACATTGTAAATATGTTATGACCGATTTAGGGTACTACGGATTAGAGCAAGATGGCTTTAAATTATTGATGCCAATAAAGAAAAAGAAGAATTTACCCTTATTTGATGTTGAGAAAAAGTACAATAAAATGATTGGAAAAATACGAGTTGTGATCGAACATATTAATAGTCAATTGAAAACATTTAGAATATTAAGTGAACGCTATCGAAATAGACGGAAAAGATTCGGTTTACGCATTAACTTAATCGCTGCACTGGTAAATCGGATGAACTTGCAATAACGACTTTCGCAAGAGGTCTATTAACTAATGTTTTAGCATGCATATTATATACAATACCCTCTATTTAACATTACGTAATATTTAAAGTAGATTTTTCGTTTAAAAGTTCAATTAAGTATTCAAAATCATCAGGGTTATCATAGTTATTAAAAGAATACTTTGTTTCTTCAAAGTACTTCCAAGTAATGTTTAAAGGTACAGTTATACAACCAATCCCACCAGTGAGACTATCCGACAAACCACCAAAACTAGAACCAAAGTAGCCCATCAATCCATTCACTTCCTCACCTATACAGCATAAGAAATCATTAAATG
Source organism: Acinetobacter sp. FDAARGOS_558 (assembly GCF_003937785.1). Lineage (NCBI taxonomy): Bacteria > Pseudomonadati > Pseudomonadota > Gammaproteobacteria > Moraxellales > Moraxellaceae > Acinetobacter > Acinetobacter sp. FDAARGOS_558. The sequence goes on along the minus strand of NZ_RKJH01000001.1, from coordinate 3,585,942 downwards.
ACTTAATATTTCTACCATCTATAACTATTGAACTTACTAGGTCTAGAGGCTTGTACTGTTGAACCCAATGCGAAACTTCTATCCACTTCTTTTTCTCTTCTTCGTTTAAATTACACCAATCTTGTAATCTAAGCTGATTTTTTCGATATTTCTTAATTAAATCAAATTTAAACTCATCAAAATAAGTCTCCTCTTCGCATAAATTTAATATCAATTTATTATCTTTCACTTCAAAAGATTCAATACTAGAACCTAAAACCCCGAAATATTCGTTATTTTCTTTTAAGAAGAATAAATTAATGCCATAGATATCATACTTATACTTTTTACTTTTTTTATCTTTATTTATTTCACCCTCACCAAAAAAACCATGAAAAACAACTTGAGTATCAGTGATTACACAATTTTCTGAAAGATATCCGCTCCAAATAGTTACATCATCATCAAACTCACTAAATTCACTTATTTCAATATAAAAAATATACTCTTCTGTAAGTTCAGAACTCATATAATATTTTCCTCTATCTCTGCTTTATTTTTAAATTTTGACGGGTTACTAATATGAAATTTCTAATGACGAGTATTTTTTTAACACTTCAATAAAATCATCTAAATGATAAAAATCTTCTTTCGACTCAAAATTATCTTTAGAGTACTGAAAATTTATCCATTTAACTTTTAAAGGCAAATCCCGCAGTACATCAGCAAATGCATTAAAGTTATAACCTAAGTATCCTAATACCCCATAAACCTCCTCTCCAAAATAACAATACACATCTTCTTCACACAGTAGGTATTTACCATCAACTGTTATATTTAATGATAAAGGTTCCCCTCTTTCGTTCATTCTAAAATAAGCAAAATCTAACCAGCAATTTTTTTCTAGCTTTGTAAAATTTAGCCATCTCTTTTTACCTATAGTTTCATTTGAAAGACGAATCAATAGCTCTTCTTTCTTTTTAAATTTTTCAAAATCTTCTAAGTTGTTTTTTGTTATAAGATCAAAATCTGGATCAAATTCAATAGAGAGTTCTTCACCATTAAAAGTAAAGTTTTCAGAAAGAATTAAACGATTTGCTATATTATTTTCTTTTAATTCTGTAGTGAGCTTATGCCGAGATTCAATCATTATATAACAATAGCAATAATTATTTTTTCCGAGATAACTATTAAAAATCTCCAAAGACTTTTCAACCTGTTGCAAATTATTAAAATTACTTACTACAACTTTATTATTATCAACGCATATTTTTTCAAAATAAATTTCATCAATAATTTCTTTTTTTTCTTCTTCATAAATGTACTTACATAAGTTTAGTTCAAACAATTTTCGATTGTCCTAATTCTCAGATATATTTATTAAATATCTTATCATATATATCTAATATTGAATAATTTTTATAGATACATGTATGAACTAAATCAGATATGTATCAACTCCTGTTTTTCTTAATTCATATTGCAACCCAGAAGCCAAAGCAACAATCGTTAATACAGCAAAAAATGGATTCCTCTTAGATTCTTTCAATGAATGGTCGTAAAGCATGAGCTTAATCCCATCTGTATATCCTCTTTCATTGACGATAGCGAACATTGTTCCAATTTCTAATCCTTTTAGACTTGATAAATTATCTGAATATCGTTGTTGTATTGCCTTATTTGGTAAGGAAGAGAAGACCTTTAATTCAATTTCATCAAAATTATGATTAACTGTAATAACCCAAAACTTTTTATTAATTTCAAATATTAAACTTTCGACTGGGTCTTCAGAAATGGACTCTCCATCTACAACTAAATAAAGATCATCTATTTTTCGAACTTCATCAATATTTTTAATTGCATCAAAAATATCGCTTTGCACCATATTTTTACCTTATTATCAATTTCCAATTCCAAAAGTTATATATTTTAAAAAAACCACTCTATGAGTAATTTAATTTCTCAGACTATGAATACTAACGCAACAACTAACTTTAAATATCTTCCCCACTTAATTTTCTAATGGAATTAATAAATATTTTATTATAAGAGAGCTTAAGAACAACATTATAAATAAAAAGCTAAGCTCCGATTACCGAAGCTTAGCTTTGAAAAATAATTCTAATTAAAAAATTATTTATTTAATGTCTGCAAATTCAGAAACAGGTTTGTTCACTTCAACTTTTGTGCCACCAAATTTTTCACTCACAAATTTTTGTACTTTAGGTAAGTGGTAAAGTTCACCAAGTTTCGTATAGATCGGGTCATTTTTGTTTGCTTCAGCTACACCCAATAAATTGACATAAAGCTTAGTAGACTGATCAATTGGCTCACGGAAGATTGCGTCTTTCATTACATTGAGGCCACCCTCAAGTGCCAATGTATTACCCAACACAATTGCATCTACATCGTTTTTAACACGAACCGCTGTAGTCATTTGAATTGGTTTTAATTGTAAGTTTTTAGGGTTTTCAGCAATATCATTCACTGTCCCTTTTACAGGGTCAAAACCTGGTTTAAGTTTAATTAATTTAGCAGACTGCAATAATGTTAATGCACGAGCTTCGTTAGCAGTATCGTTTGGAATTGCAATGGTAGCGCCTTGCGGGAACTCATCAACGGTTTTAACTTTATTTGCATAAATACCCATTGGCTCTAGGTAAGTTGTCGCAACAGCAGCAACTTTAGCTTTATTTGAAGCATTATAAGCTGCCAAATAGTTGAATGACTGGAACGCATTTACATCTTGTTCGCCACTTGCTACAGACGTATTGAGCACAACATAGTCAGTCAAATTGGTCACTTCGAGTTTAATGCCCGCTTGAGCAGTTTCAGGAAGTGTTGCTACGTATTTCCATACGTCCGTATCAGAACCTGTTGAAACCAATTTAATTGTACGAACTGACTCAGTTTTATCTTTGGCTGCTGCTGTATTTTCAGTTTGTGCAGGTTGCTTATTACATGCAGTCAGTGTCAGTACAGAGGCACTGAACAGTACGCTAAATAATTTTTTCATAAATATATCCTAAAATAGGAAATGCCTACTCTAAATCAGAGCGAGACATTTCCAACCATTGGGTCGAAATGCAATATTTGGCTGGATATAATTTCCAGATATAGGGTTTAGAAGCCTGATTTCAGCATCATTCCTTCCGTGAATTTGCACGCTGAACAATAGAATTATGTTTTGAATCAGTTTCTAAATATGGCCTCATCATATATCAATAAATGAATATTCTACAAATAACTTGTTCGATTCTGATATATAGGCCTCTTATTGCTAAGATATTGAAAACAAAAAACATATTATATAAAGATAGTAATTTTGATTAAAATATATACTCGCTTGATTTATATGAAATTTTCGGCATTTATTAGCAAGATTTAAGCTAAATGAAGTTGTAATTTTTATTTTAAGCATAAAAAAAGCCCCTGCTTTTAACAGGGGCTTTTAGAATTTGGCGGAAGCGGTGAGATTCGAACTCACGGAGGACTCACACCCTCGTCGGTTTTCAAGACCGGTGCATTAAACCGCTCTGCCACGCTTCCATGTGCGTAAGAATACAAAGCTTATTCATTTTATTCAAGAAAAAAATCATCGCTTTGTGTTCAAGTGCATATTGTTTCATCAATTTTACAGTTGGGCAGCCAATTCTGCTCCTTCTTTAATCGCACGCTTCGCATCTAGCTCTGCTGCGAGCTTTGCACCACCAATAATATGGTAGTTCGCTATAGTCGACTCCCCTTCTTTTGGCATCAAGTCTTTTACCGACTCTTGCCCCGCACACACCACAACGGTATCTACACGTAAAAGCTGGTCCTGACCATTATGCTCAATCCAAAGCCCTTCATCGGTAACTGCTTTATATTGCACGCCACGAAGCATGCGTACACCATGCTTTTTAAGCTGGGCACGATGTACCCACCCCGAAGTCTTGCCAAGACCAATACCGAGTGGGGTTGTTTTACGTTGCAATAAATAAATTTCTCGTATCGCTGGCTCAACTACTGGTGGTTGCATACCACCTTCAGAAACATAATTTGGATCTGGGTCTACCCCCCACTCACGTTGCCACTCGGCTAAAGGTTGAGGCTGTGGTTGATGTGGAGGTTTAAGTAAAAATTCTGAGACATCGAAACCAATACCACCTGCCCCAATCACTGCAACTTTTCGTCCAACTTCAGCGCCCTGTAAAACTTGAGCATAAGAAAGAACTTGAGGTGAATTACTTCCTTCAATCTTTAATGCACGCGGCACGACTCCAGTTGCCACAATCACCTCATCAAAACCTTCGCGTTCAAGTTGTTCACGATTAACACGAGTATTTAAACGAACATCTACGCCAGTTTTTTGAAGTTTTACTTTAAAGTAGCGAATCGTTTCGTGGAATTCCTCTTTACCCGGCACAACCTTTGCAAAGTTAAACTGACCACCTACATCTGCATTGGCTTCAAACAGGGTAACTGCATGACCGCGACTTGCAGCAACAGTTGCAGCAGACATACCGGCTACACCACCACCTACAACGGCGATACGCTTTGGTTGTTTGGTTTTTAAATAAACCAATTCAGTTTCATGACCTGCACGTGGGTTTACTAAACAAGACACACGCTTATTTTTAAATGCATGATCTAAACATGCTTGGTTACAGGCAATACACGTATTGATTTCATCTACACGATTGGTCGCAGTTTTATTTACCCAAAAAGCATCGGCCAATAAAGGGCGTGCCATTTGAATCATATCTGCTTTGCCGGCTGCCAAAATCTCTTCAGCAGTTTCAGGCATATTAATACGGTTAGACGCAATGACTGGAATTGAAATATGTTGTTTTACATGAGCCGTATAATCGACAAACGCGGCACGAGGCACAGAAGTGACAATAGTCGGCACACGTGCTTCATGCCAGCCAATACCCGTATTTAATAAAGTGACACCCGCTTTTTCTAAAGCTTTCGCAACCGTAACCACTTCTTGCATGGTATTACCGTCATGCACAAGGTCAAGCAGCGATAAACGGAAACAGATAATAAATTTTTCGCCAACTTTTGCGCGGATCGCTTTGACAATTTCAACAGGAAAACGCATACGGTTTTCAATTTCACCACCCCAACGGTCTGTACGCTGGTTTACATGGCGACTTAAAAACTGGTTAATCAGATATCCTTCCGACCCCATAATTTCAACGCCGTCGTAGCCTGCCTTTTTGGCAATGTCGGCACATTGTGCATAGTCTTCAATGGTACTGAGAATATTTTTTTCAGAAAGTTGACGTGGTTTAAATGGTGAAATTGGTGATTTTATTCCACTCGAAGACACTACAAATGGCTGGTAACCATAGCGTCCTGCATGCAAAATTTGCATCAAAATTTTTGAACCATGTTTATGGACGGCGTGAGTCACCAAACGGTGCTGCGGAATATCAAATAAGCTATTCATGGTTCCGCCAGCCGGAGCCAACCAACCTTGACGGTTCGGAGAAATACCGCCAGTCACAATCAAACCAACTCCACCTTTGGCACGCTCTTCAAAATAAGCTGCCAGTTTTGGGTAGTTAAAAAAGCGGTCTTCAAGCCCCGTATGCATAGATCCCATAACCACACGGTTTTTAATGGTAGTGAAGCCCAAATGTAATGGTTTTAATAAATTGGCGTAACTTGTCATGCTGCGTCCCAATATTTTTTTGCAACTTGTTGCATAGTACTTTAATACTTTTTTGATAATTTTGGATGACCAAGAATTATTTTTTATTTGAGATTATGGTCAATCTATAAATGAAGCAGGTAATCCCATATTTTTCTTTAAATAATAAATAGCCATCAGAACAAGTGAATTAATGCTTTTTTTGCCAAAAAAAGCACCATGAATAGTGCTACAATAGCCGCCATTCAGAATTCTCGAGACCGCCTCAACGGGGTCTTTTTCATAAATGTTAGGATTAGCAATGACTGATAATGCAACTATCTTGCAGCATGTACCAGTAGGCAAAAAAGTTGGGATTGCCTTCTCCGGTGGTCTAGACACTTCAGCTGCTTTATTGTGGATGAAACAAAAAGGCGCTGAGCCTTATGCATATACTGCAAACTTAGGCCAGCCAGATGAAGATGACTACGATGCAATTCCAAAGAAAGCAGAACAATATGGCGCTGTAAAAGCTCGCTTGATTGACTGCCGCTTACAATTGGCGCTTGAAGGTATTGCTGCAATTCAGTGTGGTGCATTCCATATCAGTACAGGTGGTGTTCCTTATTTCAATACAACTCCACTCGGTCGTGCAGTAACAGGTACTATGCTCGTTACTGCCATGAAAGAAGACGACGTAAACATCTGGGGTGACGGTTCAACTTATAAAGGTAACGATATTGAACGTTTCTATCGTTATGGTTTGTTGACTAACCCAAATCTTAAAATTTATAAGCCGTGGTTAGATCAAAACTTTATTGATGAGCTTGGTGGCCGTGCAGAAATGTCACAGTTCCTCATCGACAACGGTTTTGACTACAAAATGTCAAAAGAAAAAGCGTACTCAACTGACTCAAACATGTTGGGCGCAACTCACGAAGCAAAAGATCTTGAATACCTAAATGCAGGTATCAAAATCGTTGACCCAATCATGGGCGTTGCTTTCTGGAAAGAAGAAGTTGAAATCAAACCAGAAGAAGTGACTGTACGTTTTGAAGAAGGTGTACCTGTTGCATTAAATGGTCAGCGTTTTGACAATCCGGTTGAGCTTATTCTTGAAGCAAACCGTATTGGTGGTCGCCATGGTTTAGGTATGTCTGACCAAATCGAAAACCGTATTATCGAAGCGAAATCTCGTGGTATCTATGAAGCACCAGGTATGGCCCTTCTTCATATTGCTTACGAGCGTTTGGTTACTGGTATTCACAACGAAGATACGATCGAACAATACCGCATTAACGGTTTACGTTTAGGCCGTTTACTTTACCAAGGCCGTTGGTTCGACTCACAAGCGCTTATGTTGCGTGAAACTGCACAGCGTTGGGTAGCTAAAGCGATTACTGGTGAAGTAACACTTGAACTTCGTCGTGGTAATGACTACACCATTATGAACACTGAATCTCCAAACTTAACGTACGAAGCTGAACGTTTAACAATGGAAAAAGGTGATTCAATGTTTACGCCAATGGACCGTATTGGTCAGTTGACTATGCGTAACCTCGACATTACCGATACACGTGCAAAACTAGGTATCTATACAGATGCTGGCTTGCTTTCAATCGGTCAAGGTTCTGCTGTACCTCAATTAGACAATAAGAAAAAATAATTTCTTATAAGGTCAAAAAAGCCACCTCAATAGGTGGCTTTTTTATACTTAAAGTTAAGTTAGGCAATTTCGGCGACCTGTAATGGCTGATAATAAATTTGATTACGACCAAGCTGTTTTGCCCGATATAAAGCCTGATCTGCCGCATGAATAAGCCTATCTTGTCCCATCTTTAGCCCACCCGTATATACGGTAAACCCTAAACTGATAGTGACATACTTCGACACTAAAGAAGCTGCATGAGGAATCGCTTGCCGCTCAATGGCTTTATAGATATTTGCAGCCACTGAATAAGCACCCTGTGCAGGTGTTTCAGGTAAAAGTACAACGAACTCCTCGCCCCCATAACGCGCAACAAAATCGACATGACGAATTGAGTTTTTAATTGCTGCGGCAATGCTAGAGATGACTTTATCTCCCATCTGGTGCCCGTAAAAATCGTTATAGTTTTTAAAAAAATCAATATCAATAAATAAAACAGCTAAAGGACGCTTCTCTTGATTTGCTCGGTAGTAGAAAAAATCAAACATCTCATCAAATGTACGTCGATTCGAAATTTGAGTCAGGGCATCCTGCTGGCTTAAATGCAATAACTCCGACGCTTCAATCCGTAAGATCTGTTCATTAATTTCAGCAAGCTGGTTATTTAAAAAAAGGCTCCTTTCTCTTGAGATGAGCATACTGCTAATCGAGAAACCTAAAATACAACTACCGAACAAAGCACGGCCCAGCGCAATATAATCACAATTTACATCTAACAAAATAAGAAAAGCAAAAACTAAAAATGCTGCCAATAAACCAACACAAAGCATATGCAAAGGTTTAATACCGCTTAATATGAACCCGAGCATATATAAAAATGAAAGAAGCAACATAGACTGGTTCTTAAGCGCCATATTTCCGACACTAAGCAATAACATCGCATTAATAATAATGGTTAAAAATACAATACCACATGCAGCTAAATAAAAGTGCTCGGAGAGTTTTGTAAATTTGGCAAAAACCCAGAACAATAACAGGGCAAGTGCAATATTCATTGCGCTAAGTAAGCAATGAATAAAGTCCAAAGTAATATAAGGTACCCCAATCACTAAATAGTCGGTCGGCAGGGCCAATAAAATAAAAATTAAATAAGTGAGTACACCACTTGCTAGAAACTTTGAGATGTTCTGTCTAGTTCGATCAAGATTTAAACACCAGAATTTTTTTTCCAGTTGTTTGGGCAAAGGCATATTGGCATAACGATGGGTATGTAGAGTGACCAAATACTCGATTTCTTCTTTAGATTTGAGTAATTGATGTACATTTCCCCTATTCGCCACTAGTCGATTCCTACATATTCTGCATTAACAAAATATAACATTATTTTTTAAAGCTCCCTGCGCTTTATTTTGCCATTTGTCCGTAATTCTCGTTACCATTTTCACACTTTATCGATTATCATTTGTTTTATTTCGAAGTTTGAACTGCCTTGAACTCTATTACCCTGCTCCAGCCAGATGATTGGCATGCACATTTACGTGATGGTTTAGCATTAAAACGTACTGTTCCAGATTTGGCTAAACAATTCGCCCGCGCGATTTGTATGCCTAACCTTGTACCGCCTGTAAAAACAGTAGAAGAAGCTTTAGCTTATCGCGAACGCATTCTTGCTCATGTTCCAGAAGGCAATAATTTTGACCCTCGTATGGTGCTTTATTTTACTGACCACACTTCACCAGATGAAGTTCGTAAAATTAAAGAATCAGAACATGTAAATGCGATTAAGCTTTATCCTGCTGGTGCGACCACAAACTCCGATAATGGTGTGAGTGATATTCGTAAAGTTTATGCAGTCATTGAGCAATTAGAAGAGCATCAAGTTCCGTTATTGCTTCATGGTGAAGTAACTCATAATCATGTAGATATTTTTGATCGTGAAAAACGCTTCCTAGATGAGGTATTATCACCTCTATTGAAACAGTTCCCGAAGCTTAAAGTTGTGCTTGAGCACATCACTACCAGTGATGCAGCACACTTTGTTTTAGAACAAGACCGTAATGTAGCGGCAACAATCACTCCACAACATTTATTATTTAACCGTAATGATATGTTGGTTGGTGGTATTAAACCGCACTTCTACTGTTTACCAATTTTAAAACGTCAAACGCATCAAACGACTTTGCTTGAAGTGGCGACAAGCGGTAATCCTAAGTTTTTCTTAGGTACAGATAGCGCTCCTCATGCACAAAATGCAAAAGAGAATGCTTGTGGATGTGCAGGCTGCTATAGTGCACCAAATGCAATTGAGCTTTATGCACAAGCATTTGACCAAGTCGGTAAATTAGAGCGTCTAGAAGGTTTTGCTAGCCATTTTGGTGCGGACTTCTACGGTCTACCACGTAATACTTCTACCATTACTTTGGTTAAAGAAGATAACCTCGTTCCAGAATCTTTTGATTATTTAGATAATCAAAAAATCATCCCGCTGCATGCCGGGAAAACGCTGCAATGGAGAAAAGTGTGACACAAGAAAACTCTGTCCCGGTCATTGGCCAACGTTTTCGTGGCTTCTTACCTGTTGTTGTCGATGTTGAAACGGCAGGTTTTAATGCCCAGACAGATGCATTGCTAGAAATCGCATGCATTCCGATTGTGTATGATGCTCAGGGACAATTTGTCCCTGGTCCTGCATTTCATGCACATATTAACCCTTTTGAAGGGGCTAACCTCGACCGCCGTTCGCTAGACTTCATTGGTATTGACCCATTCAACCCAATGCGTATTGCAATGGCTGAAGATGAAAGAACTGCTTTACGTCGCATTTTTAAATCGGTCAATGAAGTTCGTAAACAGCAACATTGTACTCATGCAGTACTCGTAGGCCACAACGCGCATTTTGACCTTGGGTTTTTACAAGCGGCCATTGCTCGCTCAGGCACAAAAAACCAAAACCCGTTCCATAGTTTTTCAGTGATGGATACGGTCACTTTAAGTGCAGTAATGTTTGGACAAACTGTACTTGCAAAAGCATGCATTCAAGCTGGAATTGAGTTTGATGGTAAAGAAGCACACTCTGCTTTATACGATACTCAAAAGACTGCTGAACTGTTTTGCTATATTTTGAACAAACTGTCTCCTTACCTCCTTGACAGTTTGGTGGCGGCTTCTTAAGATACCGCCATCCTCAACGTCCCTATCGTCTAGAGGCCTAGGACATCGCCCTTTCACGGCGGTAACCGGGGTTCGAATCCCCGTAGGGACGCCATATTCTCTTCATATAAAATTTTTCTCTCTAAGTTCTGTCTTCTTATTCTTTTTATATTTTTCTTTATTTCTAAATAAAATACACTTGTGCAAATATATCACTGATCCAGTATTTCCTTTACATCGTTTTACAATATAATAATTCTTATTTTTATACTGATATTTATTATCAAAAAGGTTTTAAATGGATCTTAAGCTTCGCCTTCTCTCCCTGAGTATTGCACAACTATGCTGTATTCCAGCTGCTTTTGCAGACACGAACAACTCTTCAACTACTCTTGCAACTATCAAAATTAAAGCCCAACAGGCATCTGACCAGACTTATAAAGTGGATAGTTCCAGTAGTGCTACGCGTAGTGAAATTGCATTACAAGATACCCCGCAATCTGTGAGCATGGTAACCCAAAAAGTAATTGAAGATATTGGTGCAACTCGCTTAGTTGAAGCACTTGATTTAGCTGGTGGCGTGACTCGTGCTAATAACTTTGGTGGTCAAGGTTTAACTGGTTTTAACATGCGCGGGTTTACCAGTGGTGAGTTTTATCGAAACGGGTTTCCAATTAACCGTGGCTATCCAAATGCGCCGGATAGCAACACAATTGAACGTGTAGACGTTTTACGTGGCCCCTCTTCTAGCTTATATGGCCGTGGTGACCCAGGCGGTACGTTTAACTTAATTTCTAAAACACCAAAGTCTGAGCAACAAACCACTTTAGGGGCACAGCTCAGTAGTGAAGGTTTATATCGCACTACCGTAGACACGACAGGTACTGTACCCGATGCAGAAAATATCGGTTATCGCCTAAATGTAATTGCAGAAGGTGGGGATAGTTACCGTGACCATGTCGAATCTAAACGTTATGGAATTGCACCAGTCATTCAATGGCAAGCTACTGATGCCACCAAGGTTACTTTTGAAGCCGATATTTTAAGAAACCAACATCCACTCGACCGTGGTCATACACGTTATCCAACACAGAAATCTTTTAATAGCTCACCAGAAACCTATTTATGGGAAACGGGTAAATACTACAATCGACTCTACAATGATAACAATATGACTCAATTACGAGTTGAACATGACCTTGGGAATGACTGGAAGCTAAATGCTGGCGTGCAATATTTAAATGGCAAATTGCATGGCTATGCAGTAGAAGCAAATGGCATTCAAAATGACGGAGAAACATTAGGGCGAAATTACAATTATCGCGAATTAAAATGGCAAGATACCGATGCCCAAATTAATCTCACAGGTAATTTTCAGCTTTTAGGTTTAGCCCATACTTTAGTGACTGGGCTTGAATATGAAAATTATGATTATAAGTCATACATTATTCGCTCAAGCGGAGATATCGGTAGCTACCCTATTAATATTTATAATCCAGTTTTAGGGCAACCTTTACCTGAGCTCAATCGTGTAACCACACATGACCGTGAAAACTTAAAAACAACGGCCCTTTTTGTACAAGACCAAATCGGCTTAAATGAGCGTTTAAGCGCACTCTTAGGCTTACGATTTGAACATTACGAGCACGATTACAAAAACCTATTACCAAATACTACCAACTGGAATACCAGTCATGATGCATTTATTCCACGTTTAGGCTTAGTTTATAAAGCAAGTGATGACCTTTCACTCTATGGCAATGCTGCAAAATCTTTTAAACCAAATACTGGCGCCAGCCGTAACGGAGAAGGTTTTGATCCTGAAGAAGGTACGGCTTACGAGTTAGGTTTTAAATGGCAAGCACTTGATAATATGTTATCGATTGATTCCGCTATTTTTTATGCTAATAAAGAAAATGTATTAACATTAGACCCTGTTGATTCAGCTTATAAAGTCGCTGCTGGCGAAGTTCGTAGCCGTGGCATTGAGTTAAATATTGCTGGTCAAATTACACCAGCTTGGAAAATTATTGGTGGATATGCTTATACAGATGCGGAAGTAACTAAAGACAATACTTTGCAAAAAGGAACAGCTCTAGCCAATATTCCAAAAAATAGTTTTAATCTTTTAAATATCTATGAATTTCAAGATGGCCCTTTACAAGGCTTAGGTCTAGGCATCAATCAAAAATATATTGATAAACGTGCAGGTCAGACAGCTAATAGTACCTATACCATGAAAGGTTATGCAGTTACAGATTTGGTTTCTTATTATCAGGCGACACCAAAACTTCGTCTTAACTTAGATGTGAAGAACATTTTTGATAAAGTTTATGATGAAAGTGCTTTCAATTTATATGCTTATCCGGGTGAATCACGTACCGTTCAATTAGGTATGAGCTATACGTTCTAAATTGAGCATAAAGGTACTATTTCATCCTTAGAAATAGTACCTTTACTTTAAGAAATTTTTACGCTGACTTACGTGAATTCACGCGTCCTTGAACAACAGCCTTAATATTACCCTTGGCATAATTTAAAAACACGATTAAAGGTGACAGTTTAGGATTTGGCTTTTTACCCTGCCCAATGGCTTTAAATTGTGCCGCGTACCAAATAATTTCCATAATTGCCATTTTATCGACAAAAGGTAACCCTGTTTTAATTGGTTTTACGGCGTAGCGAACGTCTTGGCCTGCGATTAAACGGTCAGTTAAATCTGTTTCAACAGCAAGTGGACGAGCAATACCAATAAAGTCGCATGCCCCACTTGCTAGAGCAGCATTCATGCCTTCTACTGTACGGAAGCCACCTGTCACCATAAGTTTACATTTTACATGCTGACGGATTTTTTCAGCGAAGTCTAAGAAATACGCTTCACGTGCAATAGTACTTGCCTTACGTTTATCAGCTTTGGCACCAGCCATTGCAGGTGCTTCGTAAGTTCCACCTGAGATTTCAATTAAGTCGATCCCTGCTTCATCAACTGCTTTAAATACCGAAATCACATCTTCTTCGCTAATACCGCCGCGTTGGAAGTCAGCAGAGTTGAGCTTAACTGAAATAATAAAATTATCAGAAGTTGCTTCACGTACTGCTTTATAAACTTCTAGTAAAAAGCGAGTACGGTTTTCGATTGAACCACCCCACTGGTCTGTACGTTTATTGGTTAATGGTGATAAAAACTGGCTAATTAAATAGCCATGTGCACCATGTAACTGTACCCCTTCAAAACCCGCCTTTTCACAAATACGAGCAGCAGTCGCAAAACGTTTAATAATATCCAAAATTTCTTCATGCGTAAGAGCACGTGGAGTACCAAACATAGTCGCTAAAGCTGGGCTAAAAGGAACTGCCGAAGGTGCAACTGTTTCTTTATTTAGGCCCTTTGGACACTGACGCCCAGGGTGAGACAATTGAATAAGTTGTACCATCCCATATTGTTTACCGACTGCTGCCCATTCTTTTAAACGCTCTAGGTCACGCTCGGTTTCAATCACCACTACCCCAGGTTCGTTTTTGGCCTCTACATTGACCATAACATTTCCAGTAATCGCACAGCCCAAACCACCTTTGGCCCATGCACCATACAAACCTAAATGTAAGTCATTCGGCTGGGCTTCATAGTTTGCAAGTGCCTCACTCATTGCACCTTTAATAATCCGGTTTTTAAATGTGGTATTTCGAATTGTGATTGGTTGTGCAATCTGGCTCATGGTTAACCTCTTTTAATATTTTAGAGCAATTACTCTAATTTAGATGAGTTATAGGTCATGTCAAGGGGAAATCGATAACTGACAATAGCACATGTCAAATTTAAAAAATATAAAAAAATGCAACTTTTTGCATTAAAAATTTAAATAAAATTTATTTTTATAAAACACAACCTTATTAAATAAATTTAACAACTTGCCGCAATTAATTGCTTGGTATATTCAGTTTTTGGGGCATTAAACAACAGCTCAGTCGGCTGATATTCCATAACTTTTGCATGTCGTAATACCATCACTTTATGACACAGTGCTTTGACCACATTTAAATCATGACTAATAAAAATATAGCTCAAGTGCTCTGTTTGCTGTAAACGTCGTAATAATTGAATCATCGCTTTTTGCGTGGTTCGGTCTAAGGCAGACGTTGGTTCATCTAAAATTAAAAGTTTAGGTCGAACTACTAAAGCTCGCGCTAAAGCAACACGTTGTCGTTGCCCACCAGAAAGTTCATGTGGATAGCGATGTTGAAAGCCCTCTGCCAACTCAACTTTTATCAAAGCTGATTCAACTTGCTGTTTAATTTCTTTATCAGTTATCGCTTTGACTTTTAACCCTTCAGCAATAATCTGCCCTACCGTCATACGTGGGTTTAGACTACCAAATGGATCTTGGAAAACAATCTGTAAGTCTGACCTGATCTTGCGTAAAGCTTTTTGTTCTAAGTGGTTGATATCTTGCCCTAGAAAGTTAATCTGTCCCTCACTTTTAATTAATCGAACCAGAGCCAAAGCCAATGAAGATTTTCCGGATCCACTTTCACCCATAATGCCTAATGCTTCGCCTTGAGCAAGCTCAAAATTTACATTTTCAACCGCATTGGTATAACCCTGAATTCGGTTAAAGAAACCACGTCGTATTGGATATTTAACATTGAGTTGTTGAACAGATAAAATTTTATGACTAGTTGAATGTTGCTCAGCGAAACCAAGATCATGATCTAACAATTGCTGGGTATAAACTGAAGTTGGGTGTTCAAAAATCTGTTGAAGCTTACCTTGCTCTACAACTTGTCCTTTATGTAATACAATCAGTTCATCAGCATAACGGCGTACCAAATTTAAATCATGGCTAATTAAAATCAGCGCCATACCATATTTGCTTTGCAAAGATTTTAATAATTCTAAAATTTGCGTCTGTAAAATCACATCAAGCGCGGTAGTTGGTTCATCTGCAATTAAAATTTTAGGTTGAAGAGCTAGCGCAGCCGCAATCATCACCCGCTGTTTTTGACCACCTGAAAGTTCATGCGGATAACGCTTTAAAATGTACTCTGGATTAGCAATTCCTACATCTTTTAATAATTGAATTACCTGCTGTTGAGCTTTCGCTTTTGACCCACCTTGTAAAATAAAATTTTCACCGACAATTTTTTCAACACGATGCAATGGATTTAAAGCCGTAGAAGGCTCCTGAAAAATCATGGCAATTTGGCGGCCGCGTATATGTGTTTGCGTCTTTTCGTCTATTTCTAAAATATTCTTTGAATCAATAATAATACGACCAGATGTTTTTAATTTTTCTGGTAATAATCCCATCATTGCCAAACAGCTTATTGTTTTACCTGAACCGCTCTCACCTACAATTGCAAGCGTATCACCAGCTTGTAAGTGTAAATTGAGACCTTCTAATAAAGGCTGATCTTGCGTAGAGATTGAAAGGTTTTCTATATTTAGCAATCTAGCATCTACATTTAAGTTATTTTCTTGGGTCAAATGCATCACGTGCCGCCTCCCCAATATAAATTAATAATGACAATACAAAAGCTAAGCTAAAAAACCCAGATAAAGCCAACCACGGTGCGTCTAAGTTATTTTTACCTTGCAACAACAACTCACCTAAAGAGGCTGCATCTGGCGGCAAACCATAGCCCAAGAAATCGAGTGCGGTTAAAGCAATAATATTAGTCGTCAAAATAAAAGGTAACTGCGATAGACTAGAACTTATGGCATTTGGCAAAATGTGCTTAAAGATAATTGCTCTATCAGTTACACCTAAAGCCTGAGCCGCACGCACATAGTCAAGTTGACGCGCTTTTAAAAATTCGGCACGGACAATTCCCACAAGTACAGTCCAGCTAAAGAACAGCATAATAAAAAATAGCCAATATACATTTGGGGTAAACATGCTGACGAAAATCATGACCATAAAGAGCATGGGTAAACCATTCCAAACTTCTACCAACCGTTGCCCTAACAAATCGACCCAGCCACCATAGTAGCTTTGTATAGCACCCACAAAAATACCAAGTAGTGCTGCACAACCTGTTAAAGCCAAGCCGAAAAGTAATGAGACTCTAAGCCCATAGAGAATACGTGCAAGCACGTCTCGCCCTTGGTCATCTGTCCCTAACCAGTTCTGCTTAGAAGGTGGTGATGGCACAGGTACAGCTAAATCTAAATTAGGAGTCTGGTAAGAAAATCTTATAAGGGGCCAAATAGCCCATCCTTTATGATTGATAAGCTTTTGTACAGCGGGATCTTTATAATCTGCTTCTGTTTCAAACACGCCACCAAAAGTGGTTTCGGAATATGTTTTAAAGATAGGCAAATAATAAGCGTCCTCATATTTCACCAACAATGGTTTGTCGTTAGCAATGAGCTCAGCAGCCAAGGACATCACTAAAATGAGGCTAAACAAGATAAAGCTTGCCCATCCTAATTTATGTTGCCTAAACTTTTGTAGTCGTGACCGCACAATAAAAGACATTATTTGCCTCCTTGTACGTCAAAGTGAATACGCGGATCAATCCATTGATACAGTACATCGCAAATAAGTCGTAAAAGCAGACTAAACAGCGTGAAGAAAAACAATACGCCAAAAATAACCGGATAGTCTCTCTGAACAACTGCTTCAAAGCCCAACAATCCTACACCGTCTAGGTGAAAAATAATTTCAATAAAAAGATTTCCCACAAAGAAAATGCCTGCTAAAGCTTCCGGCAATCCAGCAAGAACCACTAAAATGGCATTACGGAATACATGTTTATATAAGACTTGTTGGCTATTTAAACCTTTTGCATAAGCTGCCAAGACATAAGGTTTATTAAGCTCTTCTAAAAATGAATATTTGGTTAGATAAGTTAGGCTGGCAAAACCACCCAACACCATGGTAATAAGCGGCAACGTCATGTGCCATAAATAGTCCGTAATTTTTCCGAACCAACTCAATTGATAAAAATTATCTGACACTAGGTTTTGTAATGGAAACCACTGAAAATATGAACCACCAGCAAAAAAGACAATAAGCAGTATGCCAAAGACAAAGCTGGGTACTGCATAACCCACCACTAGCAATAAAGAAGTGGAACGATCAAACCATGTCCCTTGTTGCTTCGCTTTTTTAATTCCAAGTGGAATTGAAATAAGATAAATCAGCAAAGTGCTCCATAGCCCAAGTGAAATTGACACAGGCATTTTTTCCCAGAGCAGCTCAACCACTGATTTATCTTTAAAAAAGCTTTGTCCAAAGTCTAAAGTCAAATAGCCTTTTAACATCAGTAAAAAACGTTCTACTGGAGAATGATCAAACCCGTATTGGGCTTTAATTTGCTCGACCATTTCAGGACTTAATCCTTTAGCACCTTGATAATACATTTCAGTGCCTAATATACGCCCTGCTCCTAAACCACTTTCTACTTCATGAATTGCCTGTTCAACTGGTCCACCCGGTGCAATTTGCACGACCACAAAGTTGATCAATAAAATAATGAACAACGTTGGAATCATTAAAAGAAGTCGCTTTAGAATATATGAACCCATATAACAGGATTTCCTTTAGGTACGTGCTTTTATTGTTGATGTAAATATTGAGCAACTTTCTTAGCTTGGTTTGCATTACTCCACCAATACTCTATACCGGCAGAGAGCACAGGTTTCACTTTAGGCTGCTGATACATATTCCAGTACGCATACCAATAATCCCCTTTTCCATAAGTCGGGATCTGGTAATATCCTGCACGAAGTAATCGGTCAAGAACATGAGTATAAGTGATTTGCTGTTCACGGTCTTTGGCAGTGACCAGTTTTGAAATCACCTCATCAATTACCGGATTACGAATACCAGCGTAGTTATAGTTGCCATTTTGAACTGCTGCTGCACTTCCCCAGAACTGAGCCTGTTCATTGCCCGGGTTTAAAGATTGCGGCAAATTCATCGTAGTCATGTCAAAGTCATAACGGCGTGTACGTTCTAAATATTGCGGCGCATCAACCTGCCGTAAATTAATATTAATTCCTAATTTTTTTAAATTTCTTACAAATGGCATCAGTGTTCTTTGTTTGCCATCTTGCTGAATGAGAAACTCAATTTGTACAGGTTTGCCTTCGGGCGTATATAACTGCCCTTCTTTAATTTTATAACCCGCCTCAATCAGCAACTGTCTAGCAAGTAATAGGTTTTGCCGGTTAAAACCACTGGCATCTGAAGCTGGATATTTCCAATCAGCTAAAACAGCTTTTTGCATGACTGGAGAGAGCTTTGGCAAAAGAGGCTTTAGTATGGCCAGTTCATTGTTTGAAGGTCGACCTGTCGCTGCCAAATCACTATTTTCAAAATAACTTTGTAGTCTTTGATATTGTCCGTAAAACAAAGCTTTATTTTGCCATTCAAAATCATAGGCATAAGTTAAAGCTTGTCTAAAGCGGATGTCATTGAAAGGTTTGCGCCGTGTGTTAAAAACATAACTCTCGGTTGCAATGGGGTTATGATGTCTAAATTTATATTGCGTTACCAAACCTGCTTTTACAGCCGGAAAATGATAGTCAGTGACCCATTTTTTAGGATTAGTTTCTTCATGCAAGGTATATTGCCCAGATTTAAAACCTTCGAATGCAATATCCCAATTTCGGTAATAAACATACTTTAAATGATCGAAGTTATAGCGCCCTTTATTAATAGGTAAGTCTTTTGCCCAATAATTCGGATTACGTTTATAACTAATACTTCGACCTGCATCAATTTTCTCAACAACGTAAGGCCCTGAACCTATAATCGGTTGCAAGCTAATACGGGTAAAATCACGTTTCTGCCAATCTGCTTTTGAGTAAATCGGTAAACTCGCCACAACAAATGGCATTTTAGGATTATGGCTGGACTTAAAAGTGAATTTAACTTGATGTGGGTTTATCACTTCTGTTTTCACTAAGTCTGCAAGATACATTTGTAGACCAAAATTAGATTTGGTTTGATAGGTATCAAAGCTAAATTTCACATCTTCAGCTGTTACGGGCAGCCCATTACTAAATCGAGCTTTTGGGTTTAAATAAAAAGTAACTGACTGAGTTTTTATAGGATCATACGAAACTTTTTCTGCCAGAAGTGGATATAACACCCCCACTTCATCAAGTGACTGGGTCATTAAAGTATCAAAAAGATAATTTACCCCTTCTGTCGCATTTCCCTTACCGTTCATACTGTTTAAGTTATCAAATGTCCCTTGCGCAGCCTGACTCAATACTCCGCCTTTAGGTGCATTCGGGTTGGCATAAGGCATAGCAGCCATTGCCAGATATTTAGGCTTAGAATGAATTGCGATATAAGGCGTGGTCTGCTGAGCAGAGAATATAACTTGCGAAAAAACACTGAGCCCGACTAGCAGGCTCAGTTGAGAATATAACTTTTGCATAAAGTACTAATTATTCTATAAATTAGGCACTTTAATGATATCGCCAATACGCAATTGAGTCGACGGTGTTAGGTTGTTGAGTTCCGCCAGTAAAGTGGTTTCTAAACCATATTTGCTCGCAAGACCAATTAAGGTATCACCACGTTTGACTTTGTATTCCACTACAGTTTTTGGAATCACAATATTTTGTCCACGCTGTAAATTGGCATTTGCTTTTAATGCATTCATTTCAGCAAGTTCACGAACTGAAATACCCGCACGACTCGCAATAGCATTTAACGACTCACCAGCTTTAACCGTGTACTTTTCAGTATTTTTTCCTGCAACTACAGCTTTTGGGGACGATTTCGCCGTATCCGTTTTAGCTGTTTCTACTGTTGGTAAATCACCTGTTAATTTTAAGCGTTGACCAACACGAACATTACTGTTGCGAGACAAACCGTTCAATGCAGCGAGGTAATCTAACTGTAAATGATAGCGGTTAGCGATATTTCCTAGGCTATCACCAGATTTAACTGTGTAGGTCTCTGGTGTTTCTTCTTTGGTATTTTTAGCCGAAACTTTGCTAGTTGTTTCAACTTCACCAGTTAATTTTAAACGCTGACCAGCACGAAGGCCTGCAGTACGTGACAAGCCATTCAAATCCGCCAAATAACTGGTTTGTAAGTTATATTTAGCTGCAATTGCATTTAAGCTATCGCCTGACTGCACAACATATTGATCAGGAACTGATGCACCAGCCGGAACTTTTAGAGTTTGTCCCAGTTGGACATGACTGTTCGCTTTTAAGTTGTTCAGTTCAGCAAGCTCAGCTAGGCTAATTTTAGACTTGGTCGCAATGCTTGATAATGTATCACCACGCTGCACTTTATAACTTTCAGTTTTATATGATGGACCTGCTGCAAGCTTTTCATATTTACCAGAAGCCTTGCTGTCATCAACTTCATCAACAGTGATTTCTTTTGCAGGTACATTAATTTTTTGGCCTACAATTAAACTACTACCAGCTGATAACCCTGGTGTTAGGTCTGCCAACTCTTGATTAGATAATGCATAACGGTCTGCAATTAATTTCAAATATTCGCCACGTTTAACCGTATAACTCTTTGTTGCAATACGACGTGTACTTGCTTGAATTGCCTTTGGCTCTACTTTAGCAGCACGATTACCTTTAGGTTCTTTTAACTGTAATTTTTGCCCTACAAACAAGCCATCTGTTACAGACAAATCGTTATATTCAGCTAGCTGTTTCACTGACAAATTAAATTGATTTGCCACTCCTGTTAAACTGTCATTTGCTTGAACAACATAGACATCAGGTTTAGCTGCCGATTTTGCCGTAGTTTCCGCCTCTTGAGGCTTAGCATCATAGAGATATAGACTGGTTCCTACAAATAAAGTCTTTTCAGGGTCAATCTGGTTCCATTTAGCTACATCACGCCAGTTCACACCATTCTTCATGGCAATAACTGCTAAAGTATCGCCAGGTTGTACTGTATAAGTACTACGCTTACCTTTAGGTTGTACAACCACAACATCTGTATCAGTCTTAATATAAGGCTTATCTTTATTGCGCTGAGCATCTTCAGAGTTTGCAAGAGTTGCATCTTCAGCTAAAGTTTTTGGATAAGCAAAACCTTTACTTACTTCTTTACCTTGCTGCTCAGCAACAGATTGACTGGTCTGAATTGCGGTTAACTTAATTTTGCCATCATACGGATCGACAATTTCTGTACCCTGAGGTGCAAGTGCTTTTAACTCGGCAACAACTTGGTCTTTTTCAGCTTGAGTAGCTTGTGGTTCCAAAGCCTGATCAACTGTTTCCTTTTCCCCTTCAGCACGCACTGCCGCTAAAATTTTCTCGCGTTCAGTTGCTGAAATTGGCGGTTCCGTTCTCACAGGTTTGATATTTGCAGCCGGAGTGACCGCAACAGGAATACGTGGTGCACTTGGTACATCAGCTGACGCTGCAAAAGCAGCTAGTGCATCAGAACCACGAGGTGTTGCAGTTTTTACCGTTACCGAGCTGCTACTTGTTTTAGCAGGTGTCGATGGTCTTACTGGCTGAGCTGGAGTTGATGGAGTAGTTCTAACTGTGACTGAAGTTGAAGTCGTTGTGGTCGGCTTAGACGGCGAAGTAACACTTGCCCACCAGCCTGAACTTCCACCTGCTTTCATTCCTTTTAGCTTGTTATCCACTGAAGGACTTATATCAGCTGGAATCAAAATACGCATTGGACTTGCAGGATCTACTGTTTCACCACGATAGGCTGGGTTTAATGCATATAACTCAGCACGGCTAAGGCCCGTTACCGATGCGATTTCATTTAAAGATAATGGTGCAGATAAGGTAACTTCACGGAAATGGGGTCTGTTTGCAATCGGAGGTAACGAAACCCCATAAGCGCGTGGGTTTTTAATAATTTGAGCGACAGCCAAGAAACGCGGAACATAGTTCATGGTTTCTTGCGGTAATTTTAGTGACCAATAGTCTGTTGGCAAACCAGCAGCCTGATTTCGGTTAATCGCCTGTTGAATACGACCCGGACCAGCATTATAAGCAGCCAAAGCTAATTCCCATGAACCGAACTGGTTATATAAGCTTCCTAAAAACTCATAGGCAGCACGAGTAGATTCCACAACATCACGGCGTCCGTCGTACATACCCGTTTGTTGTAAACCATAAATACGACCAGTACTTGGAATAAATTGCCATAAACCCGCCGCCGCCGCACTACTTGTTGCAGCAGGGTCATATGAACTTTCAATCACTGGTAATAACGCAAGTTCGGTTGGAAGACCACGGCGTTCTGCTTCTTTAACAGTATGATATAAATAACGACTTGCGCGAGCACTTAAGCGGTCAAGGTAGGGCTGACGTGAGATAAACCAACTACGCTGCGCTTCAATACGTGGATCCCAATGATTGAGGTCCATTTTGAAGCCTACAGCCATACGCTTCCAGACATCACCGTGTTTTAAAATAAGTAAACGGTCGCCCTCTACAGCACGCATATCTGTTGCTGAAAGTAAGTCTTCTAAAGAGTCCAGACTGCTTGCATCAAGATAGCCTGCTCCACTCACCTGTTTTGTTTTCGAGGTTTTTGCAGATTGCGGAGTCGAAGAACAGCCTGTTGTAATACCCAACGCAGCTAAAGCAGAGCTAAGGACTGTAATTTTGAATAATGATGCTGCAGATGGCTGCCACACAAATGTGGTTGGTTTATACATAAAAACTTCCAAACAACTCGCGTAATATTTCTTGGGGTCTGCCCACAAACCCTAGGTCTTCGATGCCATTGTAGTAAAGCATGCAAGATAGACAAGGCAATAATTTAATGTCATTTGCATGGAAATGTTACAAGAAATTAAAAAAAGCTTGCTTTGTAACGATGGAACCGAACTTTTTGCGTATACAATACACCAAATTCAGCTCTTTTTCTTTCAGTTTAGGTTTCGATTTATGTCTCAAACAATCACACTGTATGTTGATGGTGCATGTCGTGGCAATCCGGGTTTAGGCGGTTGGGGTGCATATGTCATTACCGAACAGGGTGAACATAAATTATTTGGCGGTGAACCCGACACAACAAATAACCGTATGGAACTTACTGCGGCTATTGAAGGAATTTCTTTTTGCCCTCCTGATGCTCAATTAATTGTCTGGACAGACTCAAATTATGTGAAGCAAGGTATTACAGAATGGATTCATGGTTGGAAAAAGAAAAACTGGAAAGATGTTAAAAATCCTGACCTATGGCAAAAACTCGATGCCGTTTGTGCGGGTAGAAATATTGAATGGAACTGGATTAAAGGCCATGCAGGACATGCAGGTAATGAAATGGCTGACCAACTTGCGAATTTAGGTGCAGACAAAACTGCTCAAGAACTTAAACAACCACAGTCAGCCACTGTATCGCAAGATATAAAAAAGCCTGAACAAGACTGGTTACTAGACGATCCTTTCGGATTCGATCTGGTTGAAACAACCGAAGATGAAACGGTTACTTTAGAGCAGACACAAGAAGTTGAGATGATTGTTGTGGATGAAGAAATGAATGTAGTTGAGGCTGTAGAACAAGAAGAACAACAGCAAAATACCAATATTCATCCACAAATTGTGATGACTGAAGCCAAGCTTAAATTACAAGGCCCAAGACAACTCATACTCGATACGGAAACAACTGGTTTCTATTTCCAAGATGGTGACCGCATTATTGAAGTCGGTGCGATCGAAATGATTAACCGTAAGCTTACGGGTAGTTCGATTCACATTTATATTAATCCTGAAAAACCAGTGGGTGACTCTGTTCAAGTCCACGGTATTACAGATGAGTTTTTGGTCGACAAACCAAAATATGCAGAAATTGCAGATACCTTATTTGAATACCTAAAAGGCGCAGAAATTATTGCCCATAACGCAACCTTCGATATGAACTTCTTAGATATGGAGTTTAAACGTGTTGGGTTACCTGCTCTTTCAGAAGTTTGTGAAGTTACCGATACTTTAGCTTTAGCGAAAAATAAGCATCCTGGGCAGAAAAACTCACTTGATGCCTTAGTTAGACGTTATGAAATTCCAGCGCGTGACCGTACTTTCCACGGCGCATTACTCGATGCTGAAATTCTTTCTGATGTTTACTTGGCAATGACAGGTGGTCAAGTTTCCTTTGATATGGATGCCCTATCGCAAAGTGAAAGTGACCAGCAAAAAACGACCAAAGCTAGAGTTCAAATTGAATTACCTGTTATTTACCCTTCAGATGAAGAGCTAAACATACATGAGACTTGGGTCAAAGAATTTGAGAAAAAACATGGAGAACCTTGCCTTTTTGCAAAATAAATTTTTGATTCTCTAATGTTTTTTTAGTTTCCCCTTTTGCAAGTTAAGTTATATTAGTCGTATAGATTTTTAGCTCAAACTATTGAGCCATGACGAATATAACAATTGATTTTTTTGCAAAGGGGAATTTTTATGTCTGAGCATAATTCGATTCAATTTGATCCAACAGCGTTGCTCATCATTAAAAATGAAATTGATAATTCAATAAAACTGGTGGAAGGCGCTGTAAGTACCTTAATTGAAGAACAGGCTCTCCCTTTTGGTATTGATGATGCATTAGAACAATTTAAACAATGTACTCAAGTCTTACGTCTCATTGATATTCCGTATTTGGCAAAAATCACTCAATATTCAACCGAGTTGATGCAAAAGATTATGGCGAATCCAGAGCGCATCAATACAGATGACGTTGTTGCTTTAAGTGAAGGCACAACCATGGTTAAACGTTATATTGAGTTCATCTGTTTACGTGAAGTCGAAGTACCTCAGTTTCTTTTAGACACCTTAAATAATTTAGAAAAAGCCTTAAATAAGCCACTAACCTCTTCTGGACAACAGATTGCGTCAAAGCTTTCAACAGTTTCACTTGAGTTACCGTTACCCGAAGTGCTTATTAATGAAAGAACTCAGTTTATCCATCAACTTTATAAATTATCACTACATCAATTTTTAAATAAAACTGAAAGTGCTCGAGACTTTCAAGCATTTAAACTGATTGGCAGTTATTTAGTGAGCATGGCTCAAGGCCAACCAAGCCAGCAATACTGGCAATTGGTGAACTCTGCCTTTAGCCATATTGATGAACTTGTTTTAAATGATGCTCGCCTACGTGTGTTCATTAACCTTGAAAATGCCATAAGTTTATTTTTAGCTTCACCTGAAGGCTTTGAAGCAAACTTAACTGCTCTAGCAGATATCATGAGTATCGTGATTGGACAAGAAGACCAACTTGCGCAGCATATCCGTAGTCAGTTAAACATTGGCCATGAGTTTCTCACCGACACTCAACTTAAAGCACTGAGCCAACACTTGTATGGTCCAGACTTTGATACCATGCAAACGGTAAGTCAATTAATCTTAAGCGAAATGAATAAAGTTCGTAATGATATTGAATATAACTACCAAAACATGTCACCAGAAAAAGCTCAGCAACTACAAAGCAATCTTATGCAGCTTGCTCATACTTTTAAATTACTCAACTTAAATGAAGCTGCTTCAGAGCTTTCTCAACAAGCCAGCAGTTTAAGCCAAATCAATATCTTGAGTAATGAAAACTATGCTCAGCAGTTGATGAAAAGCATTTTATCTGCCATGAATGCCATTGGTATTTTGGTGTGCCATTATTCATCTAACCGTCTACAAATTCGTGTGAACAATACCAATATCTCTCTAGATCGTTTAGATGAAGCACATCAGACATTATTGAATGAGACCAAAAATTTAACCGATTTTGTATGCCAAAGTTTGACTCTCTATGCCAACGATCAAACTCAAAATATTGAAGCAATTGCAGGCTCTTTAAAAGAGTTGGCTGGCGCGGCTGAATTTTTAGGAAGCACAGTTCAACAAAATGCTTTGCTTGAAACTGCCAAGTTTGTCCAAAAGCAAATCGATCAAAATCAGCCTTTCAATCATGATCAGATTCACTGTATTTTTAACGTTTTAGCTGGGCTAGATATGTTAGTTGACAATTTAAAAAATAAACAGCCTGTTCTACAATCCATGTTTGATGTAGCATTGCTAAGTAGTCAACAACTTCAAAAAAAGGCAGCTTAATGTCTGAGTTATCACTTGCTTATATTTTTCATCATCAACAATTATTGGTTGACCAAAACCTTCAATTACCTAAAGTCGAAAAGTTAGCAAGTGATCTGCTTTTCACTCATGATGAACAGGTCATTGCACGTGACCTGTTGAGTGAAGAAGCCATTCCGGAAGGACTGCAACTCGTTCCAATTCGTCAACTTATTTCCAACTGGTCAAAAGAACAATTTTTACAGGCAAGTCGTGCTGTACAGTTGCTCGAATGGCGACGTAATCACAAGTTTTGTAGCCACTGCGGGCATGCTACCGAAGTACACCCTACAGAATATGCTATGGTGTGCCCTTCTTGTCGCTACCACCAATATCCGCGTGTAAACCCATGTATTATCACCATCATTACTAAAGGCGATGATGAAATTTTATTGGCGAAATCTATTCACAATAAAACCAATATGTATGGCTTGATCGCAGGATTTGTAGAAGTTGGGGAAACGCTTGAAGA
The DNA here is from genome assembly GCF_003937785.1 of Acinetobacter sp. FDAARGOS_558. Taxonomy (NCBI): domain Bacteria; kingdom Pseudomonadati; phylum Pseudomonadota; class Gammaproteobacteria; order Moraxellales; family Moraxellaceae; genus Acinetobacter; species Acinetobacter sp. FDAARGOS_558. The sequence continues at coordinate 3,559,037 of NZ_RKJH01000001.1, read as the reverse complement.
AGCTGTTCAGCGCGAAGCTTTAGAAGAAGTGGGACTTAAACTCAAAAATATCCAATATATGTCAAGCCAACCTTGGCCTTTTCCAAGCAATCTCATGATTGCATTTAGAGCTGAATATGAGTCAGGTGAAATTTCTTTGCAAGAAGATGAAATTGCCGATGCGCAGTTCTTTAAATTTGATCAGCTACCTGAAATTCCATTTAAAGGCAGTATTGCACACGCAATGATTACGCAGATTACTCAAGCGAAGTAATCTGCGCTCTCAAACAGATGTTTTAGAATACTTCATCCAGAAAGTGCAAAATGGTCCGTTTAGTTCGGAAGTAATGACTTACAAAACTCGATAAACTCGCCAAAATTGTAATATGACCTGTTTTAGGAATCACAGCGATATGACTGTGATTTCCGCTTTGTCTAAGTGCCTGATCAAGATCAAAGGTATTTTCTTTTTTTACAAGCTGATCATTTTCAGCCATGAGCAGATAATGCTTAATATGATTTTGATTTACAAAATAATATGGCATCACTTCTTTATAAGAAATGCTTTGATCAAAAGCATCTTCGGCAAGCGGATCACCTTTATAATCAAAATGATAAGGACCTGCCAAACCAAAAATTGCTTTAATATTACCTAAACATTGAATTGTATTTGGCTTTGGATGATAAACAGCAGACATCACATTAAATGCACCTGCCGAATGTCCCATAAGCACAATATTCTCTGTCGAGATTTCCAATTTTTCTTGGTTCTGGTGTAAATAGTTTAACGCTTGTGTTAAGTCATCTACATAACTTGGAAAAATATTCTTTGGTGCGAGCTGATAGTTAATGACAGCAACGTCATAACCTTCTTTCGTAAACGCTTCACCTATAAATAAATAGTCTCGTTTATTACCATGTTGCCAAGCACCACCATGTACAAAAACAATGAGTGGTCGATGAGCTAAACGCTTAGTAGAACGATAAATATCTAGACGATGGCGAGGCTTTAAGCCATAACGCACATTTAAAACCTGCTCAAAACCATCTTTTGGTGTAAAACGGTTTAAAGCAAAGCTCCCCAAATCATACAGACGGAACTCTTTATAAAGAGTTCTCGCCTGCTCAATTTTGCTTTGTAATTGTTCAATCAGGTTCATATTTTATTGTGCAGAAGATGCTGGATCTGTTTGGTCCGGATCAATTGCAACAGGAGTTTGAACTGTTGGTTGAGCAAGAACGTTATTAATTACTGGTGTAGTTGTTGCACTGGCAGTACTCGCTGCCGGAGCAGGCGCTAAATCAATATTATCAATGAGCGTTACAATCTTAGTCACGTTACCGACATTTTGAAGCACATTGTTTAAGTCATTAATTTCAGCTGTGTTTAAACGACCCATCACATATAAAACACCATCTTCGGTATGAACCAGTACTTTACTGTCCGATACTACTGGAGCTTTCATTAATAAAGCACGTGTATTTGCAGTTACCCCAGCATCTTGCATGATCGTGTTATAGCTTACTTTGTTACCCACAGTAATGTAGTTATGTACAGCTTTCACATCACTCATGGCCTTAACGTTGTCTTCTGCCAACTGTTTTAAGTATGGGTCTGGCACCTGTCCAGTTAACAATACTGTGCTATGGAAGCTTTCGATGTTAATACGAGATTGTTTAAAACGCTGATCAAGCTTATAGAGGTTAATATTCGCTGTACGCTTAATTGAAGAATCAATAAATACTTGGCCTAAGCTACGTACACCACTATCTGTTCCAACTGGAGCTGTACCTGTTCCACCAGAAATAAAACTTGCGCAACCTGACAAACTTGCGACACAAAGCGCTGTTACAGCAATACGTTTCAACACTCCACCAGACTCCTATCAATCTCTTCTTGGCTTGATCATAAAACATCAGTCTTTAATTTGCTCAAAAGAGTAATGAACTCTTAATCCAAAGTAAATGCATTTTCGATCCATTGCAGATCATAATGGAATTTTGAAAAGTCTTGCTGTACTGTTTTTGCAATTTTCTGTGGAAAATCAAAACAAATCACATCAAAACGACAATAAAAATCCTGATAAGATGGGTAGCGCTGTAAAAACCTCATCGCCGTCTTAATTATTTTTTTCTGTTTGCTCAAGGTCACCATTTCACAAGCTTGACCATAATTTCCCTGCCCTCGCGCTTTTACCTCAACAAAAATCAATTCGTTACCGCGTTTTACAATCAGATCGACCTCTCCACGGCGTGAATGATAATTACTGGCGACCCATTCATAATTTTGTTCTTTTAAAAGTTTTAGTGCTGTTTGTTCCGCCCATTGGCCCAACTGCTGTGCAACTAACATAATTTTTTTGTTTCCCCAATTAAAAATGTAAATACTGTTAATGCCGGTTCTATACCTTTTTATTTTTGAATTGAACAAATCAAAAGCAGATGTTTCGAAAAATAAAAAGCCTACTGACATTGTTCACGCCAAAAACATAATTTCGGGTACACTAACCCATTAAAATTGTTTATCTGTACGGAGTAAAAACCAAATGAGTGCTCAGTTATTTGTTGTAGCCACCCCAATCGGGCACTTAGATGATATGACTTTCCGTGCAATTGATATCTTAAAATCAGTTTCTGTTGTTGCTGCCGAAGATACACGCCAATCAGCTCAATTATTCAAACACTATAATATATCTACTCCACTTACCGCATGCCACGACCATAATGAAAGCAACAAAATTGAGCAGTTAGTTCAAAAGCTACTTGCTGGTGAAAATATTGCTTTGATTAGTGATGCAGGCACACCACTTATTAGTGACCCTGGGTTTAAACTGGTCCGTGCTGCTCAAGAACATGGTATTAGGGTTGTACCTGTACCGGGTGCATGTGCTGCAATTGCGGCGTTAAGTGCTGTGGGCTTACCAAGTGACCGCTTTAGTTTTGAAGGTTTTTTACCATCAAAAGCTTCTCAACGTATTACGCAACTTGAAAAGCTTAAAAATGAAACTCAAACCTTAATTTTCTATGAAGCACCACACCGTATTTTAGAATGCGTAAAAAATATGGCTGAAGTATTTGGTGAAAACCGCCCTGTGGGTTTCGCACGTGAAATTACCAAAACTTTTGAAACCATCAAAAAAATGACTTTAAAAGATTTGGTTAGTTTTATTGAAAATGACCATAACCAAGAAAAAGGTGAAATTGTTCTTGTAGTTGGCGGTGCACCAGAAAAAACCGATCTGGAACAAGAAAAACTAGATGAGCTTTTAAAGCGCTTACTTCAAGATTTATCAGTTAAAGCAGCATCTCAACTGGCTGCTGATTTAACGGGTATTAAGAAAAAAGTCGCTTATCAACGTGCGCTTGAGTTAACACAATCTTAATTTATTAACTAAACGGTGATGACCAAAGCCTATGTCATCACCGCGCATAAATTTTGCACAACAATATTAAAGATAAAAAAATAAGAGTATTGATATGACTGAATCACTTGGAAAACTTGGCCCGCATGAAGGACAAGAACTAGAATTATTATTGTCTGGTCATAAATCGATTGCTTTATTTTATGAGTTATTACCCATTGAATTTATAAAACATCTTGAGCAAGGATCTTTATCTATGCTCAGTAAAGACATTGAAACTTCTCTGTCTCTCCCCTTTTCAATTATGTTGATCTATAAAGATGCGTCTTTAGCAGATTTGAATGAACTCATGTTATGTATTGAAAAATCACTAAAGGAGACTCAGCTCGAAGATCGCTTAGAGCTTGACCGTAGAATCGGACAACTTTTAGGTTACTCAACACAAGATATAGAGTTTTATATTCAACACATTTCAAATCGACATTTAAAAACTAAGATCTAAAATTATCTCAATATCTGCTTTGCTGATTCAACAATGGTCTCAGTCAGTACATCAAGTTGTTTCGACTGTCTTTTCCAGTGATGCCAATATAAAGGAACATCAAGTTGAGCCTCAGGCATAATATCAATAAGTGTTCCATTTTCGAGTAATGGTTGAACCTGAAGCTCGGGCACCATGCCATAGCCCAAACCTAGTTGAATTGCTTTAACAAAAGCATCTGTCGCCGGAATAAAACTATAAGGATAACTCTGCATTGGTAAACCGTATCCTTTTAATAAAACCTCTGAATGCATTAAATCTTTATGGTTAAAAATAACCGCCGGTGTTTTTCTTAAAACTTCTCGGTTAACTCCACCACTAAACCACCGATTTACAAACTCGGCCGATGCCAGCATTTTATAGCGCATTTTACCAAGAGGCTGAGCTAAGCAACCCGCCATCACCTGCTCTTCTGCTGTAATACATGCATTGACCTGACCCGTTTCTAGCAAAGTATGCGTATGTGATTGATCATCAATTTTTAGCTCTAATACTATTTTTTCTTTAAAAAGTGTTTGCTGAATACTGGGTAAAAGCCAAGTTGCCAATGAGTCTGCATTTGAAGCCAACGCAATTTTATAAAATTCTGATTCAGAAGATTTGCCCATTAAACCTTGTAAAAGATTTTGCTCCATTAACCTTGTATGACGTAAATGCTGGAGTAAAGTTTGCCCTGCTTGTGTAAGCACACATGGACGGCCACGTATTATTAAAATCTGCCCTAAATATTTTTCTAGGGCTTGTACACGTAGTGATACAGCAGAGGGAGTTATACATAAATGCTCTCCTGCTGCATCAAAACTTCCGACTTCTGCAACCGCCAGAAAAGCTTCACACTGCTTACTATCCAACATACAAGACCTAAATTATTTTTAGCCAAACCTAAATATTCTTAATTTTACTTATTTCTTAATAAAAAGTCAGATAATTCTCCCATCTGATTTTTTTCTGCTTAATGGTTATGCTTTCTCTGAGTGTGTTTTTTAAAGGTTTAGGTATTGGTAGCGGCCTAATTGTAGCGATTGGCGCCCAAAACGCTTTTGTTCTAAAACAAGGGCTTAAACAGCAATATGTATTTTGGCTATGTTTAATTTGTGCCCTATCCGATTCAATTTTAATCGCCTGTGGGGTATTAGGTTTTGCCGAAATTATGACAGCATCACCCATCTTAATCACAGTCGCTAAATATTTAGGGGCAACATTCTTATTCGTCTACGGTGCAAAAGCCTTCTATGCCGCGTTTAAAACTAACCAAGGCATGGAACTTGATAGCAGCCAAAAGCAGACTTTAACCCAAGCACTTATAACCTGTCTTGCCTTTACTTGGCTGAATCCACATGTTTATTTAGATACCATTGTACTGATTGGTTCGGTTGCGACACAGCTAGAAGATAAAATCAGTTTTGCCTTAGGTAGCATTCTTGCCTCTTGGATTTTCTTTTTCAGTCTAGGCTATGGTGCAAGATTTCTAAAACCATTATTTATCAATCCAAAAGCTTGGAAAATTTTAGATTTCATGATTGGTTGCGTTATGTGGAGTATCGCAATATCACTTCTCATCTAATGCATTCAAAAACAAAAAAGTACCATGTAAGCATGGTACTTTTTTATGCAATCAAAATTAAGCTTCTGAACCCAACATTAACTTTGATTGTTTTCTTTCTTGTAATGATTGCTTAATCACAGCATAACCCGAAGATACACCTAAATATGCAATAACAAAGGCTACGAACAAATCAGGAAATATAGTGCCTGTTCCAAACACGCCTACAGCAGCCAAAACAACAGCAATGTTGGCGATAGAATCATTTCGACTACACAACCAGACAGAGCGCATATTGGCATCGCCATCGCGGAATGCATAAAGCATTAAAGCAACAGAAACGTTAGCAATTAAAGCGATTACCCCAATTGCCCCCATGACCATCGGTTCAGGTGAAACGCCATGAAAAAATGACCAAACGACTTTTGCAATAACGAAGAACCCAAAAGCGGCCATCGTTATACCCTTAACAAGTGCTGCGGTTGCACGCCAGTAAAGGCTCATCGAAAGCACGACTAAAGACAGAGCATAATTTGCAGCATCTCCGGCAAAATCTAATGCATCTGCCCATAATGAAACAGATTGGGCTTTATAACCACCGACTATTTCAACGACAAACATGAGTGCATTAATTACAAGTGCAATCCATAACGCTTTTCTAAAGCGTGGGCTTACTTTCTTTGTAGGAGAGCAGGTTGAAGCACATCCACATCCAGCCATTTTATTTCCTCAAAAACTCTTTTATAGTGATTAAAAACCCTTGAGTAGCTCCAGAGTCAAGTCTTATGAGTCTTTCTATTGGTCAATTATCAAAAAAAGCGGATGTCCCGATCGATACTATTCGTTATTACGAAAAAGTAGGTGTGTTGGACCGAATTCAGCGCTCAGAAAATAATTATCGTGTTTACACAGATCAAACACTTGCAGACCTATTATTTATTAAACATTGCCGTGAATTAGATATTTCTCTCAGTGATATTAAAACGCTAAAAGAAATGAAAGCTCAGCCGAAACGGGCTTGTACGGAAGTCGATAACTTGGTGAATAAATACTTGATAGAAGTATCGGAAAAGATTGAGCGACTGTTGCTTTTAAAAGAAACCCTAATCGATTTAAAACAACACTGCTCTACCGACCGTACAGTAGATGAATGCGGCATTTTAAAAGAACTACAAAACCATCCTTAAATCATCATAAAACGGGCAATAAAAAAGCATCACTCAAGTGATGCTTTTTTAATATTAACGATCGCTATGTTCATCTGGTGGAACTTCTGTGATTCTTCCGCCACGAGCTAAAAACGCAGCGACTTCATCTTCCAACGCTTGGCGTTGTTTTTGTTTCGCAGTTACGGTAAGCGTTTCTGCTTCTGCAAGATCAGCATCAGTTAAGTTGCCTGCTTCTTCATCAGCTGCGCCACTTTCAGCCGCTTTGGCTTCATCTTCATCTACAGCAGAATCTTCTGCATCTTCATAATCATTGATATCTGTCATTTTTACACTCCCCACAATGATTTGTATTGCATCATCGCTATGGTCTTCAAGACCTCAGAAATTTAGCAATCTCTTTGCATTTAGCAAAGAGCCAAATTGGTCAAATCCGTATCTTTTCTGACCGAATTGGTAATGATATATAAATGATTGTTTAAAAAATATCTACTGATATTTATTTAGATCAGTAGAGCATAAACTTCGTAATTATTTTAACGACTATACTGGGTGTTTTGTAAAGCCCCTAAACCATTTGCTTGTTGCATAAAACGCTCTTTTAAGAACGAAATTTGTTCAACTTGCTTGAGTCCCACATTCCGGGCCCAAATCAATGGAAATAGCTCACTGCTTTCTAGCCAACCAATTGCCGACATACTATGCATCATCGCATCATTCTGTCCTTTACGGCGGTGTTCATAACGCATTAAGGTTTGTTCATGCGCCCATACACCACGACCTAAATCATGCAATAGTGCATCACAGAGTACCGCTGCATCTAAACAACCAATATTCACCCCTTGTCCAGCAAGTGGATGAATCACATGAGCTGCATCACCGATTAGGGCTAGGCCAGCTTTAACGTATTGTTTTGCAGCGCGCGCTTTCAATGGAAATTGTGCTCTTGAACGAACATCTAATACTTCGCCCAACATATGTTGGCTTTCTCGAGTTAAAAGCTGCATAAACTCGCGATCACTTAAAGCCGAATATTCATCGGCATAATCATCTGGCAGTGTCCAGACAATGGACTGCCAGTAGCCATTTTCACTTTCTTCAAGACTAGCCATCGGCAAATATGCCAAAGGTCCAGTAGGTAAAAAGATTTGCCGAGCAACATAATGATGAGGCTTAGACGTTTTAATCGCACAGCTAATCGCTGCTTGTTTGTAATCTAGTACATCTAGATCAATAAAGGCTTGCTCACGTACAAATGAATTGGCGCCATCAGCGCCAATAAGCAGTTTTGTTTTAAGTGTCGTGCCATCTGCCAATTGAATATGCCAACACCCAACACCTTGCTCAATACGTGTCACGCGGACTTGAGTACGATAATCTGTTAACTGCTCAAGCATTTTTTGTTGTATAGCAACATTCAATACACTTGGCTCAACCATAGAACCCAAGGCTTGTTCTGGCATTGGTCTTTGCACAGACTCATGGCCAAAATTAATTTCACCATAGCCATTTAAGTTCCACACTTGCATGCCGGTATAAGGCATTTGACGTGCCAGATCATCCCAAACATTGACTGTTTTAAGTAAATGAATCGTCGCTTGGCTAAGTGCTAAAACACGCGGGTTCATCACGCTTAATGTTTTTTCAACATCAAGTACAGGGGCAGCATCAAGCACGGTAGGCTGTACACCACCTTGTGCAAGTAATAAAGCAGTTAAGCCACCAACTAGTCCACCACCAACAATGACGACATCTAACACTTCACTCATGCTTTTAACCCCATTGCATAGTTTGCTACCAGTGGCTTAACACCCGGAATGACATCAAATGCAATTAATCCTGTATTACGGATTAATTTTAATAATGGGTTTTGGTTACTAAAGCCCCGGACTACGGTATCGCAGAACTTAATTACTCGCTGCTGGTCAGATAAACGGGCTTGTTCATAGGCAAGTAAATTATCTGGGTTACCAATATCATCAGATGCGCTTAACTGGTTCACTAAATAACGCAGCAATACATCTGCATCACGCAGACACAAATTAAAACCTTGCCCTGCAACCGGATGGATTGTATGCGCTGCATTCCCCATTAAAATAACGCGTCCGACAGCTTGTTTATGCGCAAGCACTTGTGAAAGCGGGTAACTAAAGCGTTTACCCGTTTTTTCAAATTTACCCGCTCTGTCACCATAAGTTTTTTGCAAAGCATCTAAAAAGTGTTGGTCGTTTTCTTCACCTAACCACTCACCTTCAGTGCCTTTTTTAACAGGCCATACCACTGAGCGACGGTATTCACCCGGTAATGGCAACAAAGCTAAAGGCCCTAATGCACTAAAACGTTCAAACCCTACATGCTCATGCGGTTTTGAAGTCTGAACAGTCGTAACGATCGCAACCTGATCATAGTCGTGGACATCAACACCCACACCAATTGCTTGACGACAGAAAGAATCGCGCCCATCTGCTGCAATTAATAATTTTGACTCAAGCTTTAAGACTTCATCACCACGCTGAGCTTCAATATGTACCTGTTCAGCGTCTTGAGTTAAAGCAGTTACTTGTACGCCATCAATCAGTTCAATCAAAGGTTGTTGACGTACTTGAGTTAATAAAACACGACCGAGCCATGCATTTTCAATGACTTGCCCAAAGCTTTCAACTTTCTCTTGTTCTGCAATTAAACGTGCTTTCCCAAAACTGCCTTGCTCAGTAATGTGAACTTGCAAAATTGGAGTGGCATGCTGTTGTAAGGCATCCCATAACCCTAACTTCTGATAAATCTGTACGCTACGACGTGATAAAGCCGTATTTCGCGCATCAAAACTGGAATGATAAGGGGCAACATTTTGATCATCATAGTTTGGGTATTTCACAGCTTCTAATAGCTTTACCGCGATATTAGCCTTCGCCAGCATGAGGGAAAGGCTTAAACCCACCATCCCCCCACCTACAATAATCACTTGTTGTTGCATCGAGTTTTGCTCCTTTGGCGAATACGTTTAATTATGCTTTAGCTTGCGCCATTAAATGTTCAATATCTGCAATATCTTTAACCACGTCAGCCGTTAAAACTCGTGGGCCTTTTGAGGTTGCGACTACATCATCTTCAATACGAATGCCAATACCACGCCATTTTTTATCTACAGTTTCGTCATCTAGTGCAATGTATAAACCGGGTTCAACAGTAACAACCATGCCCTCTTCATATTGGCGCCAGTCGTCATCTTTTTTATAAGAACCGACATCATGTACATCCATACCTAACCAGTGGCCTGTACCATGCATATAAAATTGACGATAAGCTTCTGTTTCAATCAGCTCACTCACATCACCTTTGAGTAAACCTAAATCAACTAAGCCTTCCGTTAAAATTTTGACTGCAACCTCATGAGGCTCACGGTACGAATTACCTATACGTACTGCATCAATCGCCGCATATTGAGAGGCCAATACCACTTCATACAATGCTTTTTGTTCGGGGCTAAATTTCCCGTTTACGGGAAAAGTACGGGTAATATCCGATGCATAGAACTCATATTCACATGCAGCATCAATTAAAACCAAATCACCGTCTTTAAGAGCTTGGTTATTTTCAACATAGTGCAAAATACAAGCATTGGCACCGCCACCAACAATACTGTTGTAAGAAGGCACACAGCCGTTTTGCCCAAATATATAATTGAGCTCGGCTTCTAATGCATATTCCATCATGCCGGGGCGAACAGTTTGCATTGCACGAGTATGTGCCTTAGCACTAATTGTTGAAGCAATTTGCATCAGCTCAATTTCTTGCGGTGATTTAATTAACCGCATTTCATCAACAATGCGATCAAGTTGAACTAACTGGGCTGGAGCGGCTTCATGACGATGCTCGGCATTCGCTTTTTTGATCCATTGGCTTACTCTGGCATCAAATGCAGCATTGTGTCCGATTCGATAATAAAGACGCTCTTTATTTAATAATTTTTCAATAATTTCTTCATCAAGCAGATCAATTGCATAAGCTTCATCTGCTTCGTACTCTTCAATTGCGCCGTCAATTCCCGCACGATAACCATTCCAGATTTCCATCTCGCGATTACGTTCACGGCAAAAAAGACTATAGCTATAGTCAGTAACGTCATCAAAGGTTTCAATGACAGCAACTGCCTCAGGCTCTGCAAAACCCGTCAAATAGAAAAAACTACTATCGGCACGGAATTTATAATCCGCATCACGATTACGGTACATTTCCTCACGCGTCGCAATAATTGCAATGCTGTTTGGACCCATTTTTTCTGCTAGACGGTTTCTGCGATGTTGAAAATCAGCTTGAGGCAATTTCATAATGATCTACTTAATTTAGAATTTTAAAGTCAAAAAATTAAACACAGCCAATAACACATCGCCTCAATTAACTTGGGCGATGTGGTGTAAACATTTCTACAATATTTTGATCAGCGGTGCCTACAGTAGAAGTTTTACTTTTTGCATAAAAGTTTTTCAACAATGAACTTTCAGCCACTGTTACTTTCTTTCTACCAATAGATAAGCTCACTGGAATAAGGCGTACAAATTCATACAATTCTTCGTAACTGCTTTCGCCTTCTTCGTCGTTATCAGAGTCTTCAAATTCTACTGCTGCAACATCTTGTAAATGTTCGATCAATTCACGCTCATCTGTACGAACATGTCCCGATGCCAAACCAAAACCGAGCACAACGCCAGCACACCAATCTGACAACGCTTGTACACGGTCTTGAAGAAGATGTTCATCATCTGGAAGCATTGGTAAATAGTCCAATTCATCTTCCGATAATGCATGTGCTACATCTTCTGCTTCATCTGTTAAAAGCGCTAAAGCTTCTTCATTTAACTCAGGCACATTAAGAGTTGTTAAAATTTGTGTCCATTCTTCACGCGTAGGCGCTTCTGTCACACAAACAATACCTGTTAATAAACCATGTAACTCACTAGGGCTTGAAATTTCTTCAATTCCTTCAAAATGAGCGTTCCATTCTGTCCAGCCTGAAATATCGTCTTGCATTCGTTTATCCAATCTCTATACTTCGTATATATTACCTTTGATTGCAATTCTGTGCGACCTCGTTATGTTAGAACAATTACAGCGTCTACAAGCGCATATTGGCGTTTTAAAAACACGCTTACATCATCTAGAGAGTGAAAATTCTGCTCTCTCGGAAGCTAAAGAACTGGCTGAAACAGAGCATCACGCACAAGTTGTGCAAAAAAATAGCATCATCACTAAAAAACAAGAGGAAATTGAGACATTAACTGAGCAACTCACTCAGTTACAAGGCCAATTTCAACAATTGAATCAAGATGCTAACACACTTGCAGAGCGTTACAGCCGCCTAGAAAAAAGTACAACCGATTTAAAAAATCGTTTTCAGGAAATTTTGGCAGAGCGTAATGAATTACGCGTTACCAAAGAAAAACTTCAGTCACAGCAACGTCAAACTCAACAAGAGTTACACGACTTGCAGCAAGATCGTGACCGTTTGTTACAAAAAAATGAACTTGCCAAAGCAAAAGTTGAAGCCATCATTCAACGTTTAGCAATTTTAGGTACAGCTCAAGATCAACATGCGCAAGAAATTCAGCAACTTGCTCATCCAAATGCTGAAGCTGGTGAGGAGACACAATCATGAGTGAACAAGTCATGGTAGAGCTTCGGCTGATTGAACAAACTTTTAGGCTTGCAACGACTTCTGATAAAAGAGAAGAGCTTGAACGTGCAGCTGAGCTTCTCAATGAAAAATTCAACGATATGCGCCGTAGTGCACCTCGTGTTGAGCATAATAAACTTGTCATCATGGTAGCTCTACAGCTCACCCAAGAAGTGTTAAGTTTAAATAAATCTTTGCAAGAATATGCGCATTGTGAACGTTTACTCCAGACTATTTTGGAAGATGTTGAACAAATAGTGTAAACAATTCGCATAAAGCTTCATCAAACGCAAAGTAAGTTTACAGTTCGATAGGCTCAGATGATTGCCAACGAAGTCAGATCAGTTATACTAAAGCTGTCTCTGGGATGTTCGCCAGCCGGTCTGATTCCCCTGAGCCGATATCATCTCTTTAGGATGGTGTTCTGCATATTTAGAGCGTATGCCTACCCCGAGTAGGAAACCCAGCAAGTATGCGTCACCTCCACCTTGAACTTTAGGGTTCAAGGGTAACGACATGCAGCGGCATCTTCGGAGCATTTATTTTTAATAGATAACAATAACTTAAAACAAAATCCCCTACTTAAAACTCTCTTTTTTAATAGACCAAACCTTCAAAATAGACTCTTAATAGACTTCACAATTATTGTATTGTATCGTTAGGTATTGCTTTGTATTGCTTAATTTAAAGATGGCTCAACACATTAAATTTACTAAATCGGTAATAGACTCTATTCCTTTGTCTGAAGAGAAACAAATCTTTTACAGAGATACAGTAACTATAGGATTTGGCTTATGTGTGGGCAAAACTAAAAGCTATTTTGCTGAAAAGAAAATGCCTAATGGCAAGTCTAAACGTAAAGTTATTGGAAAACATGGCGTCTATACATTAGAACAAGCCAGAACTGAAGCTAAACGGCTTCTTATCTTGATGGATGAAGGTGTAGATCCAGTTAAGCAAAAGCGTGATTTACGAGCTTCAGCAATTCAAAATGATGCCTTACAAAAGCTAGTCCCTACCCTTAGTGAAGCTTACCAATACTATAAATTGCGTAAAAAGCTGGCGGAAACATCTTTAATTGCCTATGACGGATGCATAGAAAACTACTTTAGTGATTGGAAAGATTTAAAACTTGACCAAATCACCAGTGCAATGATTATTGATCGTCATCTGAAGCTTTCGAAAGCAAGCCCTTCCCGAGCTAATCTTGCATCAAAATTTTTACATGCTCTCTTTAACCATACGATTAGCAGGTATAAGGATGAGTCCGGGAATAAAATTCTAAATATAAAAAACCCGGTTGTTATCGTTAAAGAAGAAAAAGCTTTCAATAAAATTAAACGTAGAAAAGGCCATGTTCGTGCAGATCAGCGCGAAGCATGGGCATTGGCTGTGGCCACTACTTATTGGATGGGTGAACAAAATAACGATTTTAGAGCGTACACAAACCAAGACTTTTTATTCTTACTTGCTCTAACTGGTTTTAGACGTAGTGAAGCAGAATCTGTTGAATGGAAAAATGTAGATCTTCAATTTGGTACCATCAAAATTATTAATACGAAAAACCATGAGGATCTTTTGCTACCTATGGGTGATACCCTTTGGCACATTATGCGTGAACGAAAAAAACGTGCCGGTGATAACAAATATGTCTTTACCGATAGAAATGGTGTTTCCCATATTTCAGACCGCCGAGCAGCACGTGACAAAGTAACTGAGAATTCTGGTATCGAATTTACGTTCCATGATTTACGCCGCACCTTTGGCACTATCGCGAACAGCTTGGCCATAGGAAGCTATACGATTAAAAGGCTAATTAACCATACCACTGACGATGATGATAACGATGTGACTGATGGATATATTCAAGTTTCTTTCGATGATTTAAAGAAAGCTATGAATATGATTGAAGACGTGATTATTTCTGAACCAGTAAAAGCATTAATCAAAAGTCGCTTATATTTCGAGAAAAATGAATCGAGAAATCAGGCTCAAGAATTAATTAACCACCACATTCAAGTGTTAGATAACTTTAAAATGGCAGGCCAAATTCTAGATTTTTAGAACTCAAGTTTTAAGAAATCCTTAAGTAATTGAAAAATTCTTCTAAATAGTTAAAATTAATGTGACGCATTTATCACTTTATATAAATTATGAAAAAGATATTTTTAGCTGCTTTAGCAACAATTGGTTTACAAGCCTGTACTACACCTTATCAAGAAATGGGGGCTTCTGGTGGCGTTGAAGCCACTATTATTGATGATAATGTCTTTCAAGTACGCGCATCTGTAAACGGATATACCCATAAATCGATAGCAAACCAGTACGCATTACGTAAAGCTGCTGAAGTATCTAAATCGCTAGGGTGTAGTTATTTCTCAGCTATTAACAATACAAGCCAGAGTTACAATCAAAATATTTCTAAAGTTGATGCTGGCCTTAAGACTACCCCAAATGGTGTCTATTATGTCTCAAGTGCTGGTACACAATATAAGTTAATTAAACCATCCAGAAACAATACCTATGTTTGCTTTAATGAAAAGCCAAACACTGTTTTGCCTGGTTTAATTTACAACGTTAAGTATGTTCTGGGTTCTCCAATGCCTACAGGTAAATTCAAAGTTCCGAATAGCTGGCGTTAAAGATATATACCATGAGGGTGAATAATAGCGTCTACAGTCTATTATTTACCCTCTTTTTATTTATATTAGTTATGATGGAAAAGTAATTTCGAAAATCATAAAGAGGTTACTTTGTATGTGCGCGAACTATGAACCTATAAATAAAGATCGAGTTCACCTACTAGATCTATTCGAACCGACATTCGACTATAAGAATGGTGTTTATCCGGGTTACGACTGCCCTCTTATTTTTTAAATATAAAAGAACCAATACATTTTATAAAACGAAGCAAGTCTATTTTGCTTCGTTTTATATAAATTAAAAATATATTTATTTACATTGGCTCAACATATCAAGTTTGTTATTTACTACCTGAGTTTTTACATCCAGCAAACTTAACAAACTTGGGAATAAATTATCCTGACTTAACTTTTGTTTAGTTTGTTGGCTTAAACAATTCACTTGAGCAAGATTATGTTGTTTCCAACTTTCAGAGAACCACATAATCATTGGTACATGTGTTTGTTGGCTCGGTGCGATTGCATAAGGTGAACCATGTAAATATAAACCATGTTCTCCGGTTGATTCGCCATGATCAGATAAATACCATAAACCTGTCTGATACTTTGATATTTCTTTTAGAGTATTAATCATTTGGCTTAATACATGGTCTGTATATACAATTGTATTATCATAACTATTTAGCAATTCAGTTTGCGAACAGCCCTGTATCGCATTAGTATCACAAGTCGGTTTAAAAGGTTGATATGCCTCAGGTGCACGCTTGTAATATGCAGGTCCATGACTACCCACTTGATGCAGAACAATCAAACGCGGACGATCATCATCTTTGGCAATAGTAGCCAAATACTGCTTTAAGCTGTCAATGAGAATGTCATCATAACATTCGCCATCTTTACACCATTTTTTCTTTAAGTTTTCTGGAATCTGGTATTGTTCAACGCGATCACATGCACCTTTACAACCCGAGTTATTATCAATCCAAGTCACTTGGTAACCCGCACGTTTTGCAATATCTAATAAACCTTCGCGGTGACTAGCTAATTGCTCATCATAATCTACACGTGGCATACCCGAGAACATACATGGCACAGAAACAGCTGTCGCCGTACCGCATGAGCTCACTTGCGAAAAGTTGAAAATATCTTGTTTAGAAAGCTCCGGATTCGTATTTTTTGCATACCCATTTAGAGAGAAACTTTCGGCACGTGCCGTTTCACCTACAACAAGTATCATTAACTTAGGGAGGTTCTTTTGTACTTGCTGAACTTGATGAGCATCTTGTCCATATATCACAAGAGGCAGATTTTTCTTCGGAGCCTTCTTATGATAGTAAGACATAAGCGATGAAATACTATTTTGCGGTGAAATCATCCCTTTTAAATCACGATGCTCACGAAATATTGCAGCGAAATCGACATAGTAAGTAAAAAGTAAAACACCGACCACTGCAAATGAAGCTACCAGTGAGAATACTTTCTTCAATAACAACCGTGATGCTTTTTCTTGTTTAAATTTAACTTGAGTAATTAAAAAAATGGGCAAAATAACAAAAAAAACTGTCCATAAAACAAAGCGTAAAGAGATTAGATCGGTAAATTCCGAAACATCGGTCTGCACCATATTTTGAATTTGGTCGGGTGAAATAATGACACCCAATGTGTTTACAAAATAAGAGCTAAAGCCACCAATAAATATCAATAAAATTGCAAAGATTTTGGCAGTCCATTTCCAATTTATTAATTGAAAAATTAAATTATATGCCGCTATTAAAATAACTAATGTCGCCCCTAAGAAAAGAACTGACTTAATACCATTATAAGGTGTAAGTTGATGGATTTTTTTAAAAAAACCTATATTCAGAAATAAACCTAGCCAGATAGATAAAAGCAAATTAAAATTTAATAGTGTAACATCCTTGCATATTTTTTTGAATTTAAAAACATTAAGTGCCATTTTTAAAAACCATTAAATATAAAAAATGCTAAGATTAGATACCATACCTTAAAGAAAAATTAAAAAAGAACCTTTGTAATATTCTTTATTTATATGACGATGGCTCCTTGAGCTAAAAAATCAGTTCATTATTTGAACACATTTTATAAATAAAAAATTTTAAACTTTATAATTGATTATTTTAAAATCTTAAAACCGATTAATTATTCGGCTTTAAGACTATATTTTTATTACTAAATTTGAAGACAGGAGATAAGAACTAACTTTATATCTTTAGCAACCTAAATATGCATAGTTATCCCCAGTTGAAATGCTCGCCCTGGTAGAGGGGCAATATATTTTAGAGGAGAGTTTTGTGGTCTAGCCTCTTCGTTCAGCAGATTTGTACCATTTAAAAATATATCAAATGAAGCATTTTTAATCTTTAATTTTTTATCTATCTTAAATTCAAGTAAGTTGTAACCAGATAAAGGAACTTCCTGTATTACATTCTTACCTAGATATCTTGGCTCATCGTAGTAAATACTTGAAATTTTACCTTTCCAAGAATCATTTCTCCACTCAAGAAACATGCCATAACGATTAGTAGGCATATTTGGTAGGTAAACTCCATCATTAGCTAACCTTATATCTGTAGGATTAACAGCCTTATTTTTAACAAAATCAGCTAAACCACCTAGTTTAATATTCCCAATATGAGCTAGATTAAAATCATAAATTAAATCAATTTCAAACCCTTTGACGTCAGTGTCTGTCTGTTTCCAGTATTTTAAAGGTAATCGATTTTGCACAGCAACACCTGAATGAGATAAATACATATAATTTTCAAAATCCATTTGATACCCAACAAGTTGCATGACCCAATTATTCCAATTCAAAAACATACCTAACTCTAAACTTTTAGATTTTTCTGGTTTGAGATTCTGGTCGCCTTCTTCTTGTGCCATAACAGAATAGTGAACATTACTTGAATAGAGCTCATTCACTTCAGGTGCTCTTTCTGAAATACCATAATCAACTTTTAAATTTATAAAATTATTAACCTTATATTCTCCTCCGATAAAATATTGGTTTAAATTATATTTTCTATTTTCTATTCTTGAATTACTAGCATTTCTTGCTAGTTTAAAATCATTATCTTGAAGCTCATGTTCAATTCTTTCAAAACGATAGCCCGTATTTAAAGTAAATTGTTTGATATTTAATTCTTCTTGTAAGAATATAGCTTTACTAATAGTACTTACATTAGGTAAATAGCGCTGAGTACCACTTCCTTCGATATTCCTATTTTTAAGGCTAAAACCAAGTATCCCATCTAATCCCTTAAAGGATGACTGTTTCATTATTAATTCAATTAATTGATTATCAATTTTATACTCATTAGCTTTTGCAGTACCAACATATTCTCCAGATTTATTAGAAAGCTGTTGAAAATTCAAACTTATCTCTTCTGCAGAGGAAATTGGTTGGATAAAATTGGAATTTAATACAAAACGATTTTGATCTATTTTCACACCAACCGGTAATGTTTCATAAGAATCAGCAAAAGATTGATTTTGTAATGAAAATCCTGGTACACCATATTCACTTTTTTTC
Source organism: Acinetobacter sp. FDAARGOS_558 (assembly GCF_003937785.1). Lineage (NCBI taxonomy): Bacteria > Pseudomonadati > Pseudomonadota > Gammaproteobacteria > Moraxellales > Moraxellaceae > Acinetobacter > Acinetobacter sp. FDAARGOS_558. The sequence continues at coordinate 3,540,580 of NZ_RKJH01000001.1, read as the reverse complement.
TTATCTGCACTCAATCCAATGAAACCTTTATCAAAAAAGTATGTTGTTCCAAACCCAATATTCTCATTCTGAGCATAACTGTTACCTAATTTTTTAAAATAATTTGGTGTAACATCCGTATTGATCTTTTTTATTGTATTTTGCGGAGTATTAGGTATGTACTCTGGATTTTTTGGATTTATATATGTTTTTCCTCCCCATATAGATGTGGGCTTATCTGTATAAAAAGAAAAATCGCCATCTGCCCAATCAGGATTCTCAGTCATAAATTTATCTATGTATGGTTGTGACGACTTGTTATAAATATGTTGGACTCTACTATCTTTTTGACAGGAAGCTGCTAATGCACTATTGATCCCACCTGAATTTGAAAAAATCTGGTCTTCACATAATTTGGCTTTACTATTTCCTGGAATTTTATAAGAAGAAATTTCATATTCTGAATATCTTATATTTGTAGACCAGTTTTTTTGATCATTGATGTTAAAATTGAACCCCTTTACATCAAAATCATTAAATCCTTTCCGAAAGACAATATCTAATTTGTTTGGCTTTTCTTCAATTTTTTCAGGAATTAAACCCGATTCTATTTGAACACTCCCGCCTATTGCATTTCCGCCATAACGAATATTATCTGTATTTTTGTTCACTATCACTTTTTCTATAAAAATTGGATCGAATGGTATATTAATATTTCCACTAAATGCATTCATTCCATTAATAAATTCTCCATTTTCAATTACTCCAACCCGATTTCCACTCAAACTACGTATAACTGGTGCACCTGCATTGGGTCCAAATGAAGTACTTTGTATACCTGTTATATTTTTAAGAGCATCACCTATTGTATTGGAACTTTCTACTTTTTCTTTGTCCACCACATAATTTTTTTCCTTTAATGCATTTGCCTTAAAAACAAGAGGCTTTAAAATTGCAATTCTCTCCTCAGCTTGCACTTGCTGAATTGCTATAAAAATTAACGGTAAAGCTGCCAAAGGTTTCATAATCCCCCCCTTTTTTAAGAAAAGGTTATATTATAACATAACATTAAAAAAACAATCCCTATACATCCAAGCACTTTCATTTATTAGTAAACAGAAAATGATGATTCAAGTTAAATAAGTAGTTTCTTTATTCATTTGATGCTTTTTGGATTCTTTTAACAGATTGAAAAGCTTCTCAACTACAACAGAAGAAATTTCATTACACAATTTAAGGATAGAAGTATGTGCACAACCCTAGGATGAAAGATAGAGGATTATCAAGCTATACAATAACAAACATAAGACTACTCGAGCTTTGTAGAAGTATGTGAATTGAAGTTTATTAAATAGCCCTGATCATTCAGGGCTTTTTTTTATAATGCTCTAGCGCAAATTGAGACATTGACATTGCTATTGATCGTATGAGCTGTGCATCCTGAAAATAGAATGCACAGCAATGTAATTGTTAAAGCTATCTTTGATCGTCTGCAATGAAAGACTTTCATATAACAACTCGATTGGCGATCCAACCATAGAAAAACTGTTCCTGGCTAGGATTGCGTTCACAGATTTCAATGTAACGTTGCCCTTGCATGATATTAAGAACACGCACCAGGACTTTTTCGCCGTCTTTTCCACGCTTGGCCAGATAAGTTTTGAGTGCATTAAGAGTTGCTGGACCATAAATTCCGTCAACTGTTAAATCTGGCCAACCTGCTTTACCTTGGTTATTCAGCAAATTTAAAGCACGCTGTAAGAGTGGTTTTGCAAATCCGGTACCGCAATTTACCCCAGTATCTAAAAGCTCTTCAGCAACTAACGAGCTAATTACATTCACTTGATCAAATCGCGGATCTGTCCAATACTGCTTTTTATAAATGGCTTTGGCCACATCAAGCGGTAAATCTTTCATGTTGCCCTTAAAGCCGTTAGTACGTGCTACTGCTTCAGTAATACCGTACTTTGTTTCACCGCCTCGATCTGCTGGGTTGTTTACGTACCCGCCCTCACGCTTAATTAACTCGTCCAGATATTGTTCAATGTTCATTTCGGTTTCCTTCAGATGTAAAAAACCGCCCGAAGGCGGCATTAGCTGTTTTCAATGTCTTTTCTGGCTTTCTTAAACTCTTTGATCACTTCAACGATCGTTTTACCTTCCTGTTTATCTATAAAATTAAAAATCCAACGGACTAAAGCCCAACCGGGTAAACCACAAACAAAGAAGAACCCACCTAGAGCAATCATCCCCCATACATCAGTAACCCATTCATGAAGTCCCCACTTCACAATAATGAATGAGCCGCCAGCCAAACTTGATACAACCGTACAGATCAAACCAACTGCCCACTCTTGTGGTGAGCGTGGCATACGAGTCATTAATACAACTGCTGCAACCAAACCGACTGCTAAAGTCACCATGATTGCAATCCCATATAATTTTAAAAGTGCTGTAAAACCGCTAGTGGAAACTGGTTCCATTAATTTCTCCAGAAAATTTAGGTAATAAAAAAGCACCCGAATTGGGTGCTCAAAGTTCTTATAAGGTTTAAAGGGTTTGTAAGATTTTCCCTCCATTAATCAATTGAGTTGTCAGTGGTGCAACTCCCACAATTGCAGGTCCACCTGGCCCCGGCTGACCTTCAGTTGTGCCATGGTATTTCCAGTTCCATGTTCCATCATTAGTAGACTTGGTACCACGTTCGCCCCAGTTTCCGCCATCACCTGATAATGGGGATCCATAACGGTCATTTTGGGTTCGGTAGCCTTTTCCGGGTACCGAAGCTTCGGCATCAGTAATTTTTAAGACATTGAAGTAACTTCCAAAATACCAGCGCCAATCTTGTGAGTCGCTTGAAATTGGCTGGCCTGTCATGACCCGTCCAAATGGTGCACCAGCTCCACCCGGAATACCTTGAACACCATAAGACAACCCAGTGTAAATACCGCTTGGTGTTGCTCCACCACCAGATCCACCTCGAGCTAGAGTGCCGCCATCAATAATCAGGTTTAGTTTGCTGTGCCGGTTCAATAAACCGGGTGCTCCCTGAAACCCATCACGTCGGGTTTTAGTAAAGTTGTAATCCGGATCGGACTCCCATGCGCCAAATGCCAAATGAGGTAAACCGCCATCACCACCACGCCCAACAACAGCACCTTTAATAGTCAGATTTACCACCAGATCAGGTGGGAACTCACCAGTATCAATGGCGGGTAGTTCAGTCGCTGCAGGGGCAATAAATTCCTGTTTCGGCGGACTGGAGTTGTAGTCGAATTTATAGACAAATCTGGTTTCCGGTCGATAAGAACTCGAACTAGAAACTAGTGCACCAGATTCAACTACAAAACTGATTTCGCCAGTCGTTGGCAAATCCCCTCTTTGCATCTGATATAAACGCGCCAGATTAATATCCAGCTGGTCATATCGAATGTAAATTGGAGAATCATCAACCGGCACGTCAATAAAGTCTTTATCGTTGAGGTAATAGCGCTCATCGTAATTAATTGCTGTAATAGTATTAGAGAACTGGTCAACCGGTTCTCTTTTTGCAACCAGATAAGGCAATGAACCTTTAGTATCATCATTAACTACTGTATAGATGGTATTTACAAAATCATCAGGACTTAGCTTTAAGGCCCCGTTCGGCAACCGCCCTAAAACCACCTTATTTTTGGCTGAACCCGGTGTAACAGGAATCAGGTCCACTGTGCCATCCGCCATTTGCAGATAAATCACATAGCTCTTGCCTGCAATGAAATCTACATCATGGCTTAAGGTGAGGACTAAACCTTCTTGCTGTACCACCTCACCGCTTTGATGAATACCATTGCGATAATCCGCTACAGCAATCCGGTCACGTAAAACCAGTAATTCTGATTCTGGTGCCGCATCAAAGGTAATGGATTTGCGCTGGAAGCGCATCTTGTTCCAAATCCGGTATGCATTGAAATGCGCTTGCCACTTGTTTCGTACACCAACAGATTTCACCTCTTTTGGGTTTTTGGCTCCTTTATCCGGTAAATAGATATTGATACGGCTATCGTCGGTCGGATCCGTGTATTCATAGATCAGTCCGTCGTAGTCATCCATCACGCCAAAGGTCAGGTCATGCTTGTAACTATCCGGAATGATATTCCTGAAGTTAAACAGCATTACCGAGTTATCAGTTGGCCGTTCAAAATAAAGCTTGAGCTTATTGTTTTGCCGATATGCAGTACAAAACACCGCATCACAAAGATTGGTAACCAGCTCTTCAAAAGATAGATTCGTATCATCAATGGTAGTACAGAACTCAGCCGCTAGCGGCGTACCAAAATAATCAACTACATCATTATAGGTCCGATAGATGTTTTCAAGATCAATCTCATCGATCGAACGGCGGCCAATCTTGTCATCGAGTGCCATAGATACCAAAGCATCAGCAAAGCTAGACGTTGGATATAGCTCTGTTGTCATTGCCCCGTTTTTATAAGTCGGCAACATTCGCTGAAGATCAAAATTGATCTTGCGGGACTTAACAGATAAAGCTCCAGTGGTTGCATAAGTACGCGCACGAAAAACCGTTTCATGTTCATACACTGTGCTTTGTAAAGGATAAGCACCGTAAAGCGCCTGCCACTTTACTTCATCAACAACTGTTGTGACTGTCGGAGTCGGAGTTAAACGGCGTGCACGGACACTACAACGCCCCTGAAACGTGACCATATCAAGTGTTGCACCAACGGTCTGACGTGACTTTGCCGAACCTTTCAAAATGATCTGCTTCAGCATCGGATTACCAATCGCTGCACCAGATTCATTTACCGGTGTTACTTCAACTTCAATCGTGACATTAACAGCGGCCCGATACCCACCTGGAGAAACGGTATAAAGTCCATTGGTGGCCACAAAATTACACAGCACCCGGCTACGTTCAACATTGTCCAGAATGAATGGACCAATCCATTTTTCACCTATTGAACTGATCTTTGGTGACAAAGCTGCAGTTTGTTGGTTATTTAACTCTTTAAGCTTTAACCAGTTAGCATTAACGGCCGCCGGATTTGATAACGTCATACGGTCATCAGCTACCGATAGAACGCTATAAGTACCATTTAAATCAAAAGTCTGGCCATTAAACGTGAATGAGGCATTGGTGATTTCTACGCGGTCATTACTTACAAACTTAGTGGTTAAATCTGTGTTGTTTGCCGTTGCCCGAAGAATCTCGTTTGGATATGCAAAATGAAGGTAGTTCGTACCTTCTAAAGATTGTGTATCAGCAGGACGTAAAACTTGGCCATTAACAGAAGTTTGATGCTGAACCGTTAGTGGCGGCGTGGTAATTTCGGTACCAAGCGAGAAATATGGCTCACCTGAAACAATATCTACACCTGGTCGAAAGACTTCTACCGATGCGCCAGCAATATCGACAATATTGGTTTCACCGTCATAAGCTCCATTGATTTTATAGTGTCCACGCCCAATACAGCCCACTACATGCTCAACTTCAACGTTGTTTTCATATACCTTGTAAGGTACTGCGATTAGGTCGGGAGTATTCCACCCAGCTCCATAGTTATCAGCAATACGACCATTCACCCGGATCTTGTTTTCCCGGTTAGAAAGTTCATTGTTTGCTGAAGAAGACTGGTTAGTATTTTGAGTCGTTTGTGCTATTGATGGCGTTGGCATTAAAAATGCGATCGCAATACTAATCACAATCGAAACAATAGCCGCGACCCATTTAGGGTTCTCAACTACGATAAAAGTGCCCGGTAAGAAATCAAGCTGCTTTAAGTCATATGCATTCTTTGGTGTGACTTCATTCGCAAATGAAATTTCGGCATGATCCATATTGCTTGTAGTATGAAAGATACGGACATGCTCAGGCATATGTTCATATTTTGAAGTGAGCCATTGCCCAATGGTTTGAGCCTGCTCAATTGTCTTTTCTTCAGACAAAGCGTCTTTTTTATAAATAACTTTAATCATAATAACTGACCCGATTAAACCCCATTTCCATCACAACCTCTTCAGGCAAATAAGTGACTCCGCTTTCCATGAGGTGAAGAATCTTTTGCCCACGAAAAAGCCCCACATGCGGGGGCTTATTTCTTTGTCTCGGATGGAAGGCGACTATGCAGCCTTCCTTGGGCATGGGTAGCGGATTTAAAAGTTTTAACCGTGAAGATAAAAAAGTAATTTTGCCCTTAGGCTGCATAAAGAGTTCAAGCGCTTCAGCCCGATCTATGCCATATAGGTCCATTGCAGCTTCATGAACAAAGTGAACACAGTTGTAGTGATCCTCGTCATATTGCCTATCGAGCAAATGATCATGACTTTTCATATAGCCCCCTTCAAACCACTAAAGCGATCCAGTGCAAAAATGTCCCCAGTTTTAGTGGTATTTAATCGTGGTGATTCAGCCTTGAATGTCACAGCTTTATGGTTCATGGCGACACTTGAGAGTTGCAGTCCAAGTAAATAAAACATTGGAGAGTTCAGATTGTCTGAACTGTAAATCCGGTAATTTACGGTTGGCTTTACATCTGGATATTGCCCTTCGATTACCCGTTCAAACTCATCAGGCATCACATCACCTAGACCAGAGATAGAAACGGTTAATGTCTGGTCCAGATCACCAAGCATTCCGGATCTTTGTATAGAGACTGGCAAGAACTCATAATAGACCTGACCGGATCCTTCCTTATGTTGTACATAGACACCTCGGTCATCATTACGGACTACCCGATAAGTATTCATAAAAGAAGGATGTGATAGCTCAATACACTCCAGTTGATAGACATCAACTTTCCGATTGAAAAAGAACTTGGCATATTCGTTATCCATTAGACCTCCCAATCTTTAATTAATGCTATATCGGCATTCAGGTTAGGCTGGTTTTGAACAACTTCGAGCTGCGCGTTCACACGATATAAGTTGCCGTTGACTTCATTGGTCTTGAACGAGTTTGGAATGAAATTGCATAGATATTGCTGACGTGTTCCCTGATCAATCACCAAATCCGCATAAAATGAGGCTGGTTTGTTCTGGTAGACCCGCCAGAAAGCCATCATTTTATTGAAATCGGTTTTACTTAAGTTCCAGTTCACATCAACAATGTGGCTGTTACGTTTCACATCGATGTAATAGCGACCACGACCGCCATCCATCTGCTGACGTTTCACATCATCACCCGGTGTTACGCCATAGCCGCTGGTCTGAGGATTTAGCTTTAACTTGTACATAACTTTCCTTCAGGTAATAAAAAACCACCCCGAAAGGTGGTTTGATGAAATAAGGTTTAGATATTTAAATTAATTACAAAAACGATTTAACATTAAGAAATCGATTTAATAATAGTTTCTTTACCATCTTCAAAAATCTCTTTTACTACAAACTTGCAGTAGGCTTCATCTTGAGATGGTTCAGTCAGTAAAGCTGGATTCACAAAATCTTTGATCTGTTTTAAACGGATCAATTCATAATTTCCATTTCTTTCCAACTGATAGTCCATTTTTACATCACAACTATACATAGTAGTTGACCCAATAACAGAAGTAAGCCTGAAAGTTAACTTCTTATTTGCGGGTACTTTAAACTCAAAAAACTCTTCACCATTATTTAAACTGATTGTGGGTTTAGGCATATTTAATTTTTTGGGCTCATGCATAGAGCCATACTTTGTTAAATTATTTGAAATCTGCTTAGTTATTAGGTTTTTTGAAATTTTTTCACCCTCATTATTTTGATAAGTAATATAGAACTGCACCATGGGAATATTACTTCTATAAACCCTTAAATTTGCAGTATTTCCCGAAACATCATCCTGATACATATTTGTGGATCTTACGAGATTATTTACCGCAGGAATGGCACATCCCGTAAGGCCTAAAAGTGTTGTAGAAATTACAATTATTTTTTTCATGTCTTAACCATCAATTTTAATGCCAACAGACTCTATCACCTTGAAATTTAAATATTATGAAAATGAACCCTCCGAAAAGGGTTCAAATTATTAAGTACGATTTCTTCTCGCTGTCGTATTCTCAGTCAAAGACCGACTAATGGTTGAGTTTGGATTTGCGATTTGATCACTTACAAGCTTAGGTACCGTTCTTGGAAGCTGCTTATCCAGTTCATCTTTAACAATGATCCGGACTGTTTGCTCGTCCAGTTGTTCGGCTTCAACTGTCGCCCCACTCACCTGATTAATCACTTCAATTTTGAAATTGATTGTCGGTGAAGCTGGCTCAATTGAAGGCATCATCTCAGCTTGAGGGCGTGAAGTACTTCCTAAAGTAAAGTCCTGAACATCATCCAGATTTGAACGATCCTGAACTAAACCATTGGATGAGAAGTAGACCTTGCCATCATGGAATAAGTCTAAATTTCCAGAAGAAGCTAATTTAGGTGTGTCTCTATTACCCTTATAGATAATCTGAGTATCTTGAACCGGTTGATTAAAGATGTCAGCCTGCTTTTGGCTTTCTATAAAGGCACTAGAGCTCATCATTGCACGGCGCATGACACTATCTGCCAAGGCATTGTTATTGAGAAAAGCTTCAGGGTTTGCACTCTTACGCATTTTCTCGACTAAGCCAACACCGCCCCAGCGTTTAATATCTTCTTGGGACCAGACCACCTCTCCTTTATGGACAATACCAGCAGGCTGATATTTCCCACCTGATCCAGTGTAACCACCGTCAGCAAAGCCTTGATCTTTAATTGCCCGGATGTTTGCAATGATGCTTGCACCTTGTGCAATAGCACTTGCAATTAATGGGATATTTGCTGGAAAACCAACACTAGCCGCCTTTGCAATACTTTGCTGAATAGAAATACCTGCAGCTGCAATGGCATAAGCTTTATCAGCAGCAAACATGATCTTGTATGCTTTTGATTGCTCGCCAAACATTGAACCAAACATCGATGTGAGTGAACCCATCATTTGGCCACCAAGAGCAATTTGAGCATTCAATCGATCTTGGTGATACTTATCTTCAATATCCTGAGCATTCTGAGCATATTCGGCAGCGATCTGATTGCGTTGGTCCTGAGCAGCTTGAATGATAGCTGTTTTCCGGTTTTCGAAGTCCTGTTGCTTGATGAGTCCTGCTTCCATGTGTGCATTTAGAACATCTAAACCATTTTTTTCATCAAGATCAGTAGCAGCAAATTGACTATCTGCTAAATCATTTGCAGCATTTAAACGGCTAAATCGTTCCTGATCCTGTCTGAAAAATTCTCCGGTACCATTCATATCCGCTTGGATACCACCCCAGTTTTGAACAGCATTATTCACTTTATCGCGTGTCTCTTTATCCTGATTGGCTTTAGATAATGCGATTAGCTTTTGCCGCTCTTCTATAGAAAGCTTGGTATTCTTAAGAATTTCCTCCCGTTCGAGTCTGTAACGTTCCTGCATGGCTTGCGTTTCAGAAAGCAGAGATAAACGGGCTTGAAACAACCGCTGTTCCTGAGCTAGTTTTAATAACCCTAACTCTTGCTGTTTTTGCTGTTCCAGCAATTCAACAGCTTGCTTCTGCTCAAACTTACTTAATTCAAGGTCATGAGCTGCATTGAACTTTTTACGGTTAAAGGACTCTTCTAGTAACTGTTCCTCGGTTTTCTGGAACTCCTTATAGTCTTCCAATTTCGTTCTAAGGGCTTGTTTGGCTATAGCAATATCATTATCTGCACGACGATTTATTTCCGCCTTTATTTCTGCAGTACGTTCCGGGCTAAAGTTTGCTTTATCAACATCCTCCAGTCTTGCCTTTCTATTATTGTTAATCCGTCCGACTTCACTAGCCACCTCATTTTCAAGTGACCGTTGCAAATCCTGTTGACGTTCAAGTTGAGATTGAATATCACCAGCTGCTTTATCACTTCCTTTACTTGCACCACCTTTCACCTTGCTCTGCATCTTGGGAGATTGATGTAGAAGCTTAAGAGACACTCCATCCTCAAAGATCACTTCACTGACATAACCACCTCCCTTGCTGTCATACCATGTCTTGATATCTTTCACAGCAACATTGGTCGTGATTGGTGTTCCTTCAGGCATTGAAAAATCAATACCTTTATGAAATGAAGAAGCCCCTTTAGTTGGGGCTTTTCGTGGACCATAATTAGAACTGATCTTGTAGGAAGTTAAAGGTTTTCCTCCCGCCTGTAATCGAGCCAGATGTTCATTAGAAACTTTCTGACCTGACAATGAGCCACCATATCGGACGTCAAGATGTGGACCAGTACCAATACCGGATTGACCGGAAATACCGACCAAGCGTTTAGTAAGTTTTGCTTGTTTTTCAATTTCCTGCGTCTGCTTTCTTTTAGCTTCAGTTAATTTATCTTCTCGCTCCTGTTGTTCTTCGATGATCTTGAGATTTCTAAGTGCGCTATCAATTTCATCTTTAGACAAAATTGCACTCATTCCTTTAGCTTTTTGCAGTTCTAAAATGGCATTAGCTTGAGCAACAGTGTAACCTTTATCAAGCCAACCTGATTTATAGATTGAATCAATAACGCTATCTTTTTGCTTGGCTTGATAATCTTGCAAAGCCTTAGTTGCCTTTTCTGCTTCAGTAGCAGTATTTCCTAAAGCATCCGCTTGTTTTTGATGCTGAATTGCCGCATTTTGTGCTTCATTACCTCCAAGTTTCACTTCAACTCTTAATAATTTAAGTTTCTCAGCTGATAAACTTGCTTTAGATGCATTGTCATCATACTGCGCAGCCTGTTTTTTCAGATTTTCATATAGATCTGTAGGCAACTTAATTTTATTTAGACGTTCAATGGCTTCTGTATAGCTGATAGTTCCAGTTCTCGCTTCTTGGGAAATTTTTTCAACCTCCCTATTTCCTCGTGCATAGTTCTCGATATCAATTAATGCAGACCCTACAGCACGCGATGATTTCTCTAATGCTTTATTTTGTGCATTAAAAGCAGTAGTTAAATCATTAACTGCTTTAGCCTTATCATTGCCAGTTAATTTTTTTAACTCCTCATCAGCTTTCTCAGCAACTTTAGCTTGTTCAGCAAGCTTTTGCTTTGCCTCCTCTGCCTTATTATTAAAATAAGAATAGGCTGCCGCTAATCCCATTACTCCTAATGTTGCAACTCCAGCCCACCCACCAATTAATCCAAACGCCCCTTTAGCTAGTCTCCCTGCAATTGAAGTTGCAGTATTTAGCTTAATTTGAGCTGCTGTTTGTGCATTTGTAGCAGCAGTTACTGCTGCCTGTGCTTGTGCGTATCGAGTTGCTGCCGCTGTTGCGCCAAATTTAGCTTGGGTTTCTGCATTTGTTGCTCGCACATTCGCGAGATGAGCTTTTGCTGCATTCAAAGCAGCGGTAGCTTCTGCATATTCTGCTTGAGCATTTAATACAGATGCTTGGCGGCTCGCTAAAGTTGAAGCCATTCCCTCTTTAATAGCAGCGCTCTTCATCAAAATTGCACGAGTGATATATCCAATACCAACTACTAAAGCCCCATCAGCAATTAAATCTAAATTACTTGCAAGAGTTTGAACTGATCCAGCTAATACCTGTGCCGCACCACTTCCCTTACCTGCTTCGCCAACAAATTTTGTGATCTCGTTGTTTAGGAGTGTGAGAGACTGCCCGATTGTGATATCTGTTTTAGCAAAAAGAGCATCAACATCAGATTCTACATTTCTAAGCGCTTTTACAATTTCTTGTGAAGTAATTTTTCCTTCAGCTGCTACTGAACGTAATTCACCTACAGTAATACCCATACCTTTAGCAATAGCCTTTGCTAGTGCTGGGGTTTGCTCCATTACAGAATTAAGTTCTTCTCCACGCAACGTTCCACTAGCCAAGGCCTGCCCGAACTGAACTAAAGCTGCATCAGCAGCTTCTGCGCTTGCACCACTAATTGCTACAGCTTTAGAAACTGTTTCAGTTAAACGTGCTGTGTCATCCATTGTGAGGTTTAAAGTTTTGGCATTATCACTAAAACGCTGGTAAACCTGTAACACAGAATCCCAAGCTGAATAGGTTTTTTGAGCAATTCGGAAAGTGTCTTCCGTTGCTTTATTTAGTTCAACTTGATTGTTAGTGACTAACTTAAGGCGATTTTGTAATCCAGTATATGTATCCATCTTTGAAATGGCTGAACCTACTGTTAATAAACCAGCCATGTGTCCAGCTAAAGCTCTGGTGGCTACAGACAAGCTGTCCATAGACTTAGATGCAAATTCACCTTTACGTTCAATGCTAACAAGTTCATTGCCTAGATTACGCGCATTACGTTCAGCATTTTGCGAATCAATAACAATGACCAAACGGGATTCTTGTGCCATTTTACTTTCCTCTAGGCAATAAAAAACCCACTCAATGAGTGGGTAGTTCTTTTTAAGTTAAATATAATTACCAAGCAGGGTAGTTAAACCAATTTTAAAAAGCATCCTAGGGTGCTTATGCAAGATATTATTTATTCTCATGGTAACGAAGAATACTAGCTACTTTTTGAAATAAGTAGCCTGCAAGGAATCCATTAAATATAATTCCGATTCCTGTTGCTATCATAACTCCAGACCAAACCGTTTCTTTACCATAGTAAGAAGCTACTTCAATTCGACCAAATGCAAGAATAAATAAAAAACCTGCGATAAAGCCAAGAGCTATTAACACCCACCCGATAGCATTACAAACTTCACTTTCTCTCATTGGTTTATATTGTGGTGCACTCATCTTAATCTACCTTGTTAAAGTTCTTCAAAACTTTGTAAGTAATATCTTGATTAGTGGCATCAATTACTTCCAATAAAGCACCTTTATAACCTATTTGCTTAGATTGGCTTAAATCATATTCAACATCATTATTGAATGCAGGACGTGCTTGATTACTTGAGAATTCACGGTACCCGACATTAATTTTATTTCCAAATTTTCCACTATAAATTAATGTTTGTTGGAAGGAATTATCTGATGCAATTGCTACTGTCTTCATAGTAGCTTGATGTTTATCAGTACAGTTTTTTGCATTAAATACTGTTACTACACAGAGCTTACCTTCAGTATCTAACATAACTACTTTAAATGGGTCAGCTAAAGGGTTTTTCTGAACCATCCCCCCACCACTGACAGTGTTGAATGGCTGAAAATATTGCCCTTTTTCATTTTTGCCTGTTTTTAAGTAAATGCCTGAAGTAAGTGAATAAGCAAAACTAATTTTAATATTTTCAGGGACGTTTAGAACTTCACGATCAACCACCATTCCCTGTTCAAGCATTTGATCCCCTACAAATGCTTTATTAACTGATCCAATTGGCGGTTTGCTTATATTTTTAGGTATAGCTTGATAATTATAGGCTGGAGTAGCGCACCCCACCAACCCAAGACCAATTAAACCCGCAGCCAATATTTTTTTCATGAATTTCACCGTTTGTTATAAAGTGTACTAACTTTAACAAACTGGTTACTAAATGTCACATAAAGGAAAACCACCCGAAGGTGGTTTCTATCAAATAAAACTAACTAAGCTATTTCACAATTGGTTTGATGCCATGAATGGTTATTTCCATATGAAAAACTAATTTCACTTGGTACTAAAGTTCGTTCCTGATGATTTAATGACTCAATCATACTTCTTAGTTTGCCATCACCTTGAACATGCTCTTTATATAATGCACGAAGTAATAGCTCAGTAGGTTTACCAATTAAACCGCGATCAGCTTCCCAATGTCTAATACTAGTCTCACTGACTCCTAAAAGCCCAGCAAGATTCTTCTGTGACAAGTTTAGTTCTTTACGTAAAAAACGAATTTCCTCACCATTCAAGTCAGGCTTTTGCGTAATTAAGAACAACCCAATGGCATTATGAAGCTCATGAACAGATTCAATAGATACGAGTTCACCATAGTCTTCATCATTTTCAATTGTAAATCCATTGCGCAGCCAAATATTGCTCAGACCGCATTCTTCATAGTGATACATAATTTAGCCTACTCTCTAAATGTAGTGACTACTACTGAGAATTCACCGTTCTCGCTCTGCTTGATTGCAACAGCTGTTGTTATGTATTCGCCTGCAGTGCGAACAGAAACATTTAACTGGCAATCACCACGAGTATTTGGGTACGGCCCCTCAGTAATATCTCCATGCTCAAAACAGCAAATAATTTGCTTCATAGAGATACAGCGTTCTTTCATTCTTTCTTTTGCATGTGCAGTTAACTTGATTTTGCTAGTATCTCTAGCAAATGCTCTAAGTTTTTGTTTAGCTTCAGTTAATGTTAAACACATACAAGCAAACACCAAGGTTCTTGGAAAGAGTAAAAGAATGCTGAACCGTCAAATATTGACGGTAAGGTGATTATTCATCATTTGATAATCACGCGCAACACCTTAAAGGTAATTTTCTGTCAATCCAGATCAAGTATTTTGTAACATCGACTGCGTTATTTTGAGTCGCGTTTAAGAGCAACTGCTTAATTGTTTGACGTTTTGACCAAATTAGGCTTTTCAGTCCCTGGCAATACCTAATTTGGTCACTTACCTTTGCTTTTGGTTGATATCTTCTTATGGCACTCCTCCAAAAACAAATTATCCAACGCAAAAATACAGTCATTAAAAATATGAGCAGCCACTGGCAAATCATTATGCTCAGCATAGACATTGATAGCCTGCTGATCTAAAGATAACGGTATGCTTTGCTCATAACGTCTGGATCGACATATAGTGCTAAATGCCGAAAGAATTGAATCAGCCGCATACGAATATTCTGGCGGATCCGGAATACGGCCGCCTAAGAACTTGATTTGCTCGATTTCGTGCGGCGTTTTCGACGCATACGTTTTTTGGTATTTGTAGAGCTCCATGACTTTCCCAGAATTAAAGCCTTGTCCTTGTCTGCGTCTTCCTGAATCTTCTGGGCCTGTTCTTTAATGAATAGCCAGATTGAAATACCAATATCACCAAGATTAAGAAGCTTTGAGGCATTCTCAGGTGTATATGGCTTTTCGGACTCAACAGTTTTACCGTCTACGATTTCGGCAAATACCACACCTTTCCAGTCTTCGATTAAGTGGGCCGCGCATGCATCCATTAAAAGCTCGTGGTAAAGCTTGGCATCTTCATCTTTGACCATCACATCATAGCCTTTAGACGAGATCTGGTTTCCTGCCCGTTCAATAGCTACCTGAAAAGGCTTATAAGCGATACCACGGACTTTGAACTCAGCCTGTACATCGCCATCAGCACCCTTGTATTCACACCATTTTGATACGTCTGAGCTTTTAATAATTCCGACTTTTAAAGCCATAACAACCTCTAATTTTTAGAAATAAAAAAGCCCATGGGTTTCCATAGGCTTTGTTACTGAATAAGTTGATTACACAAGAGCACGTACAATCGTTGGACTGGTACGCACTTGGGCAAAATTGATATCTATTGTAATAATGTCATCGCCACCACCATCAGGGTGATTTGCTTCCTTAACTTCAAGTTGCGGGAAGTTAAACGAGTACTTACTGCCTTTGGTATCTGTAATATCGAAGGTCAATGTAAATACATCACGGGTTTTAATAGCATCAATCCAAGAAGCAGATGTTGCTGAAAACATGAAATTAGCATTTACGCCAATATCCATCATTTTCTCTAAGTAAAACTCAGGCGTGTACTTACCAGAACCGATACAACGGATCGCTTCCAGATTATTACTAAAGTTGATGGTAAGTGTCTGCAGACAAGCTTTACCCTGAATTGATTGACCATTAATAAGTAGCTTTTCAACATTTGGCATACTCACCAGAGGGCGAGTCGATGCTGGAATAGGATTTGTAACAGGATTAACCTGCTGTCGCGTAAATGAGCTACCTACTAAACCAAAGTTACCAGTGATTTTGCCTGTGGTCTGGATCGTCATTTCACCTGTATTCACTTGAATACCACGATAAATAAAGACTTGACCAATATCTTCAAAGACTTTTACCAAGGTAAGAGACTTACGTACTCCACCACCAAAACTTAAAGCATTTGCAGCCCAGTTATTGAAAGCGAGAACATTTAAGAATAAGTCAAAGGTACCTAGTGATAATTCAAACTCTAGTTGACCAGTTACTTCGGCTTCCGTTACAACAGCGCCTTGGCGAAAACGTGAATCAACTACTTCACTGCTATCTTCAGTAGTAACATTTTCAGTCAAACTATCAGTAACACGGCGAACGGTGTACCAGACTGGATTTGCAGGAGTTGTTCCTAAAACTGCTTCCTCACAAGCATATAATCGAATTTTTGCGCCTGAACTCATTTATGGTTCTCCAAAATTTAGGCAATAAAAAACCCGCTGTTTAAGCGGGTTATTAAAGTGTTTCGTCTGTTTCTGAGATTTCTGGCGGTTCCACGCCATTCATGGCTGCAGCAACTGCCTGAGATAAGTTAGTCGGCTGGAAATCCACTGGTGTTTCACTCAACGGCTCTTCAGGCTCTGGTTCAGGTTCTTCATGCAGACGGATATCAATCCAGCGGCCTTCTGGAATATCAAGTGGATTTTCGAGATCAGCTACAATGGCTGCCTTTTCCACATCAAACTTACGTTTATAAGTTTTAATAGAAAGATCACCATTTTCTAAGGTTGAATATTCAACTGCTACTACCGTATTACCGTTGGCATCCTTAGGTACTTCGATATACCAACCTTCCTGTGCAAAACCTAATGAGCCTTTCACTAAGTAATCACCAGTACCCAACTTATCGAAAGTGATTGGTTGCCTTTCAGCTTCGTCATTGAGTTCAATATGATCATTAAACAACTTGACAATAGGTGATGCTGCTTTAATAAAACCATTTCCATCAGTTGTAGTATTTTGTGCAGTTAATAAATTAAACCAATTAGACCAAGTACCACTATTATTAAATCGATATTTCAGTACAGAATATGACGCTGCTTTCCCAAGCTGAAATGAATGGCTTCCATCTGTATATACACCCATTGAGCGTCGGGTACAGTGTAAAAAGAAACCATAAGGACCAATACTATTACCAGTATCATTTGTTAAAGTGTCATCTGTTCGAAAAAAACCATTATTAAGAGGAGCAACCATATCAGATACACGAGAACCTTCAGCCCCCATCCCCCAATCACCGACTCTTAGTGCTCGTCCCGGCGTAGGATCATATTGACTTGTTGTTGATGTGAGTATGGCAGCAGTTCCTAATCCCAAATTCATTCTAGCTGTCTGTGCATTATTAGCTCCTAATCCTCCCTGAGAAATTGATAAAGGGGTTGTGAGTCCCTTAAGCTCACTAATATCACTATTTACACCACTTGCCGCTGCACCTAGGTTAGCTCGTGCACCCGCTGCCGTAGTTGCCCCCGTTCCACCTTGAGAGATAGCTGCAGTACCAACTACTTGAGAAAAGTTGGGTGCCAGATTGGGAATACCTGACGCAAATGGCAACATAAACTGCCGCTTGCCCTGTGAGGCGTTATATGGGAATGGCCGATGATCCCAACTAAATTTAAAAACAAGATTTGCCATTATGCTGTTACTCCGTCAATCACTTGGAAAGTCAAAGTTTCAGTGTGCTGTGTAGTGCCACTAACTACAGCTTTAATATCCATCTGACACAGCCCTAAAGGCCAAGTTGCAGTGCTTGCACTAGATTTAATGTTCAGCCACCCTTTCTGTGTGCTTTGGCTTAATGCAGTACAAGTTAATGTGGCCACAGTAGCACCATCAGCCAGAGCTTTAACCTGTGAAGTGAAGGTATAACCTGTAAGATCAATTGCACGGCGCACATCATCTGGTGGATATTGCAGGGCTTCATCCATATCAACTAGCTGAAGATTTAAGTTGAAAGTGTCACCACGCTTAAATACAAAATTGCTCATAAGTGATTCCTATAGACATAAAAAAACCACCGATGAGGTGGTAGTGATTAAGACATAAAGTACCTCTCAAAATGGAGGTCTCATAATTCAAATTAATTAATATCTAGGTTTATATCTCTTGTTTCCTCCACTCGTAATACAGTAGTGCCCACCTCTAGGACCCACGCAATAATCCACCACAGCACATGAACAATCACTATCGTAGTAGGTTTTTTTCTGTTTTCTTTCAGAATGATGAGGATGAGATTTTAAGGCCTGATAATTATTTGACGTGGTTGATCGAGACTTTTGTTTAAAACAGCCATCCGTTTCACATAATAGCTTTGTTGATAACCACTGAGGTGATGAGGAATTTAAGGAAATACGTGCCCAGTTTCCTTTCATCTCATAAATATCAACTTTTTCCCCACGTCCTAACTTTCCTACTACTTGACCGTTTGGTTTATCTCTAATATTTAAAGAATTAGTGTTGATATATTTTGATTCGATAACTTCCTCTACTGCACTCTGCGCATTTTCTGAGTCTGAAGTTTGTTTTGGAGAGTTATCATTGCCTGAACCAAAAATCCCTAAAGCTACTAATCCTGCGGCACCCCAGCCTAAAGTTGATTTTTTCATGTTTTACCATTTGTTATAAATTTCCATTACTGTAACAGAATGTAATCACAAATGATAATATGCTGAGGTCATTAAAAATAATCGCCTTGCAGTAGCTTTTTCTTGAACTCAAAGCTCATTATCTAAATCGACACTTACTCCAGTAACAACGTTATGTTTAGGCCCTCCGAGACTAACAACATTAGCCAAGCGTATATTCACATCAGAAACACATAGCTTGTTTTCAGATTGCCATTTGCTCAACTCAACAGACATAACATCTTCAAGATGCCGTTCCAGTTCTTGCCGTTTAATTTCGATTTCTTCTAAAGTCAGCATACATGACATATCAATTCACCTTGTACCCAATGCTCACATTATACTGAATGAAATCAGCATCTTTACCCGCATAAATAGATTGGCCATTCAAACATTCTAAGTGTTCGATTGTGAAATATTCAAAATGAGCCAGCAATGCATCGCTTAGAACCGTTACGGCCTTCTCTCCAGTATGTAATCGGTCAAAGCATTGGATCATGATATTACCGGTACGGCGTGTACATGGCTTATCTGCAATGCCTGAGGTAAAACTCGGGCCACCTGCAATCGTTAAACGGCACCATACACCTTTTGTTGGAACAGTAAAGTCAGGTGCATTTGGATACTGAATCCGTTCTTGAGCAATACCCGTAAAGCTTTGCATGCGATCAATAATAGCTTGCCTTGTCTGCTCTAAAGTCATTGCCATTTTAGCCACCGTACTTTTGAGAAATAAAGTTAAACGTGAGGCCATAAATACCTTGTGGTGCTTGATCAGACCAGCCGTTTTCTAAGCGCGGTCCATAAGCTTTATTGTTCTGGATATAAACCAAATTACCTAACTTAATCTTCATTGCCTGAATCGCTGCGTCGTTAATAGGGTTTGTTTCAGGTTCACGCACGCCGAAATCAGCAGATCCAACCGAAACAATATGTGAAGCACGGTATGCTCCAGTATCAACAGGACTTAAATTAACTAAGGATTGCACAGTATCCATAACAATATGCTTCACCTGGTCTTCTGCTGCTTTAGACACATCAAAACTAAATTCAGTTGGCTTTTTCCCCTTCCATCCCATCATTCACCTCGCTTTCTTCATACATTTTAAAAAGGTCTTGAGCGATCGCCTGAATTGAATAAGCTTCAAACTCAGAGCTCGGTTCTCGTTCACCCATGAGCTTTTTAATCTTTTGCCAGACATGAACAGCTTCATGTAAAAGCAATCCATAAACTTGAATTCGGTCTTTATCCGCCGTATCACCAATTTGGACGATTGCATATGCACCATCAGAAAAAGTACTAACTTGCGCATCCGCTCCCATATCCAAAAATTGATCGGCCTTATCCATATCTTCAAATAACAAATCCATGTGTAGTTGATTTCGAGCAAGCGTGTACTGCACATGTTGAAAAGGCGAGATATACCATTCAGGAACATAATCAGGATTAACCATTTTAGCCCCTACACTTTTCGAAGCTGACATTTCCAAATAGTATTAGCTGGATCCTGTTGAATATTAATTACCCGGAATGAGCCTAAGGCAGTTAACCATTCATCTTCAATTTTTGGAGTCATAGTTACTTCATTTTGAAGCACGGTTGCCTTTTTATCCGTGGCCAGTACTCCAAGTGTTTGGATCTCATATTGACTGTATGAGCCAAACAGAACGCCACGGCCAGAATAGTTTTCTTTAACTTCAACATAAGTTTCAGTTTTAGGATCCCAATTCGTTTTAGAGATCCGCTCACATGTAAAGGTATGAATGGCATCTGCTAAATCATCATTAAATGCTTCAGCAATGTCTGCCTGAATTTCGTCACGTAAGCCCATATCATGCCCTGTAAAGTGGTATGCCAAAGCCATTAAAACTTGCATTTGGATCTTTCAAATCAAGTGAATCAATAAAATCAATTGCTATCTGTTCAAAGCTAGAGATTGCTTCAGATCCGTCTTGAAATTCTTTTTCTGACTCAACAGAATCAGCCTTAACTTTCTTACGCTTCAACTGCTGCTCTTTGCCGTTATAAATTACTTTGGCCAGAATTCCTTTGATAATTTCACAAGCCGCGTCCTTAAGAAGTGGATCAATTGGATCTGGTACAAAACCAATTCTGTTTTTCATCCACACATTTGCCAGCTTCACCAGACGAGCCTTATCACTGTCTGGTGCAAAATCGCTGCCCAAAATTGAATTTGCGTCATCTACAGTAATAAAGCTCATTGCATTATTCCTTCGGGATTAATTTAAGAAGTTCTGCTTTTGTTGCAGACGGCTTGTAACCAATGTTTTTACTAGCCAAATACTCTTTTAATTGATCATTTGACCAGTTTTCAAAATCATTAGCTGCCGTTTCTGTAGCTGGGTTTTCTGCCGCTTTTCCAGCTTCCAATTCAGCAATACGTGCCTGCATTGCAGGAATATCATTTTTAAAAGCTTCAAATTCAGTTTTTATACCGACCACTTGAGCTTCAGCATCTTTGAGAGCTTTATCTGCTAAGACTGCTGCATCTTTTAATCGTGAATTTTCAGATAACAACTCTGACTGGTTACCACCGGCCTGCTCTAAGATGGCAATTTTCTGCTTAAGCTGAGTGTTTTCTTCAACTACCTTTTCACATTCAGCTTTTGCATCATCCATCACAGCTTGAAGTTCAGGGGTAATTCCCACTGCGACATTTACTGTGGCCAAAGTCGTTTTTTGTGGCACTTCCAACTTACGAACTTCAACTGGAACTTCCAAAGATTCATAATCCTTTTGAATCTTTGGATAATTACCGTAAATAATTACCTCTTTTGCTTTCAAATTTGGGTTTTCATAATAGTCAGGGTTAGCAATAATGCCTGTCTCTAATGCAGCCGCTGCTGCAATGCGTGTATAGATAATCTTCATGGCGCTTTTCTCTTAATAATAAAAAAGAGGGCTTATTAGCCCCCTTAGGTTTTAATTTTTAGGTTTTAACCAGTTGTCGCTGTACCCGATAAATCAAGTAAGGTACCTGCTGTCATTTTGTTGCTGGTTGCATATTTGATCCAGTTAGCGCTTGAACCAAGTAATGTAAGGTCAGGATTTTCACCTTTCGATGTATCCCAACTATAACCAAGAATATCTAAGTTAAATGCACCTTCAGCACGCATACCGATTGCTAAGTTTTCTTCATCATTGATGTCATAAGCTCGGAAGCCCGGTACTTGTGATTCAGTTACAGTGACAGCGCCATACTGCAAACCAAAAGCATCGTTATCACCTACAGCGTCCGTCACCAAGACCGGCTTTCCTAAGGTTCCCGGTAAACCACCGTAGATAACGATTTCAGATTCACCATAAATTTGCTTAGTGATTGCATCATCGACAATATCGAAATATGTATCTGAGTTCATCACCCATAAGCCAATGCGGCCAAACTTATCACCAAACTTTCGCATACCACGAGTCAATGCTTTGCGGCCATCAACAACGATACTACCTTTTGCAACCATGTCTGGATTGCTAGAAATAGCAGCTTTTAAAGAAGCTAAACTGTACTCTAATCGGCCTGCAACCAATGCATCTGCAAGATCGTAACCAACAACCATAGCAAATTCTTCTGGTGTACGAGCACGGCGCTTAAATGCCTCTTCAGTTGATGCATAAGGACCATATTTATATGGGACTTTTACGCCTACAGACTCACCAGAACCAATTTTCTCTGGAACTACTTTGGCGGTTGAATTCACATCACGATGTTTGATGCTACCGCCCACTTTGTAGAATGCTTCTTTATTGAAATCACCTTCAATGATCTCATTGCGATAAACAATTGCACCATTAGAGGCTTGGTTAAATACATTCAAATTATCTTGCAAACGCTCTAAATAAGCAGTTTGAGCCAATTGATTATAGATGATCATGTCTGAATTAACTGTCGTAGTCATAACTACTTATCTCCAAATATTTAATGATTAGTTCGGTAGTTTTAGGAAGGCATCATTGCCATGTTCTTTGATGTAATCTGCTTTCTGAGAAACAGACATTTCACTGCGTTTCATTCCAGTAGGTGCTCCACCTTTGCCCCCACCTTGAAAACCGCCACCAGTTCCTTTACCACCTTTAAGAATTAAGTCTTTATGCTGGTATCCACCAACCAATGACTCTAAAGCTTCATCAACATTTGCAAGTTCACCCGGGCGGACACGTGAATAAATCTTTTCGCCGTTCGGATCATATGCAACCACCTTGCCTTCTTCGATTTTGAAGTGATGACCAAAGGTTGCCTGAACCATGTCCACAGGTACTGCAATGTTGTCTTGAATGTACTTAGAACGAGCAAAACCACCGCCGATAAGTTCTTTATGTAAAGAGGCTTCTAGAGCATCACGTTGCGCAACAATCGGGGCATATTTTTCCTCAACTGCTTTGATAGCTTCAGCTTTAACTTTCTCAACTTCACCGGCATCCACCAGCTTTTTATCATCGAGATTTTGGATTGTTTGTAATGCCTTTTTAGCTGCCGCTGGGTCTTCAATTCCTTCAAAAGCTTTTAATGCTTTTTCGGCTGCTTCTTTGGCTTCACGATGTGTTTTAGCTTCATTGTTTAAGCGTGCAATTGTTGCTACCGAGTGTGGTGCATCATGTGGCATTTCTTTGCCGTCATCATGAATATAGATCGGCTTATCACCGTCTACTTCCGCATAAACTTTACCGTCGATTGTTACTGTTTTAAGTTTCATTGGTCATCCAACCTATATATACAAAATGGGCATCCGCCCGGATTCGCCGTTAGCATCCGCTTTCGGCAGGCAATAAAAAAGCGCCCTTTAGGACGCTTCATTTCTATAAATGATTATTTACTTAAAGCTTGGCGTACAAATGCATCTTTTGCTTCAAGTAGCTTTCTTAATCCTGTGGATTTTTCAGGCCCGTCAGGAAGTTGCTCATCCATTTGCCGAGCTAAATCACCAATTGGCTTACTAACTTGCTGCAAATGTTCAGGTAAATGTTCATATTGGAAATATTGGATAATAGGGCTTGGCATTTTCTTCTCGCAAAAAAAGCACCCGAAGGTGCTATGGTTAAAAATTAAGTTCTATTTGATGAGTGCAATTGCTTTTAATCTTTCAAAAGTAAAACCATAAATTGCCATGGCTTGAAACCTTAATTTGAAGAAATGGCACCAGAATTCATTTTGTGCTCAGAATATATTGAGCATCTGACATATTGATTTGCTTTTCAGGCATTTGTAGTGCCTTTCGCTACGTTTCCTTTGCACTCCAAACCTTTTGTCTAGGTTCATCACCAACTAAGCGGATGCCTTGAGGACCACCTACATCAAATGTTGCCGTGATAGTCGCTGGACCCTCAAAAACACTACAATTCATTTTTACAGCGGTTAATCCAGCTAATGGAATACCTGTTTCCTCGTCACAAAGAGCAAGATGAGAAGATTTATCTGAAACTCTTTTAAGTACCAAATGTCTAACTTTTGATTCACTCATAAGCCAAACTCCATAAATGACAAAAGCGCCATTTGGGCGCTTATATAGGTGAAAATTGTGTCTTAAGTGAGTTTAGAATTACCTGTAATCGGCAATAATTACTCACAGTTAAATCCAGTTCCAACAAGGTCTTTTTTCAAATTTGAAACGAGATTTTGTTGTTCCTGCTGTTGTCCACTAAGATAATTTTTATCTAGAGTCTCTGCACCATCAATAGATTTATAAAGCTCTTTAGATTCCTCTAAATTGTCTTTTAAAAACGTGGTGAGGTTTAGTTTCGCCTGGGCAGCTCTACATAAATTATTTTTAGCTTCTAAACCTTGAGTAGCCTGTTTTACTTGACCAGTTGCAGGATCAAAAGAATATGCATTTGCCATTGCTGACTCCAAAGCTTCAGACAATCGATCATATTCTTTAAGATATTTTTGACTTGGTTCAGCTAAACAAGTGATGGAAATTAGGGTTAGACATACAAAAGCTATTGTTTTCATATTGTATAAATTCTGATGTTTTAAAAAATATAACATAAGAAAAATTACAGACCCAACTTTTTAAAAGCTTTTTCATCCAACTTTCTCAAATCATCTAAGCTATAGAAACGGCCTTCAGGATCAAAGAACTTATCAAAATCAAATTTCCCATCTTTATAGAGCTTAAAGCGCTTTGGCCCTAGCCACTCCCTTTGAAAGAAATCATCTGTTTTCTTAAAGAACTCTTTGAATGTGGTGTTTGCATCTAACTGTCCTATTAACTGGCTTCGCTCTTCTTTGGGGATGTCTTTAACTCTACGTTCGTCCATTACAAATGGCCGTTCGCCAACAAGTTGACCGTCCTTCTCGACCGGAACCAAGATACTGCGACAGTTAGGATGTAACGGCGGCACTCGCTTTGCCGGATCATTTATTTCCCACACTGAACCATCTAATGAAGCGCAAAGCTTAGAAGTTCGTCCATCTAAAACGCTAACAAATCGGACATATTCAAAGCCAATTTGGTTGAAGCTATTTAGATAGGCTTGATTAGCTACATGACTTCGCACAGTTCTTACCGTTCGCTCAATATCAGTTTTGGTACCATTTAAGATCCCATCTTCATAGTTAAGCCGTTTGGTACCACGAATACGCTGAACAATTTCTTGGTTAGTTTTGCCTGAATTAATACCATCTCGAATTGCATATTCAACTTTTTGGCGAGCACTTTCTGCAATTCTTGATAAAAGTTCATCAACAAGAGCTCCGCCTGCCAACGGAACTTTTTTAGCGGATAAGAATAGTTTTTCCCCATCAGGCTTATTAATTTTTGCTCCATAGAGCTTAGCTACGTAATTGGCCTCATAAACAGCCAGCGCCGTAGCAGAAACGGCAAAAGCTTCAGGTAATGCTAAATTAACACTGGCAAACCATTGGGCAATCAAATCCCTAATTTCCCTTAAATTTGAAGTTGTATATTTACCACCAGCTAAAGCAACTTTCTCCGACTCATTAAGCTCATCCAATAAATCCCGAAGCTTAGATAGCATCTTGCTCGTATCATCATTGAATAAAGCCAATAACTCATTTACCGTTTTTGATGAAGCACGATAAAGATAGGCCTGGTGCTGAGTGAGTGCTTCAAATAGTTTTTTGATATCTGTTGCCATCTCACTCTACCTTTTGATTTAAAGTCCCATCTTGCTCTGCTTCAACATTCTGAAGCTCTTCTTCATATTTTTGTTTAGGGAACATACCTGTTTGGTTGTATTCCCACCATGATTTAAATGAAGATCGGCCTTGTAGAGCTGCTTCAAATAACTGTCGAGCTAACTCAGCTAAATAACCCTGTTTGTTAAATTCTTGACTGATTTCGAACATCAAATCATCTTTAGTTAGAACATCCACATTAGGCGTTACAAACTTAGCAGCCCATCGTAATGCTGCTGACAAGGCTTCATTCATATTAACGACACAGAGCGAAAGAACTGAATGCTGAACGGCGTCATCACTATTTGCCTCTGTAGCAGTCTTTTTGCTTCCAGAACCCTTCTCGATTAAACGTGCCCCCATCTCCTTCATTTTTTCCCACTTGTCTTTCATGGCTTCCCGGGCAAGCGTATTAGGATCAGCTTGAACAATACCTAGACCACCATTTTCAGGTAAAGGCAAAAGTACTTTCGCTCCAATGTAGATGCCACGTTTCTTGGCTTGGTCATACCACTCCCAATTAACACCCTTCGCATAATATTGAGGTTGCCCCATATAAAAAACGGACTCTTGAAAGTCCGCACTGTCTCTGTAATGGGCTAAATTGAGATTAGCCAAAGGAAGTAATGGAGGCTTTTTAATCTCTTCTGAATTATCAATTGCACCTACAAATGTAAAAGGTATATAGGTCCAGAAATTCCCGTTGTAATCTGTTGGAAACTTCTTATCTCCGCCAACCCAGTTACCCTTTTCACCCTTTGTATACACCTGAACGGAATAAATATATTCCCCATTACCCTCTTGCTCTAAACGAAGTACACGATATTGCTCTTGTTCGGTTTTACTAAATCCATCAGCACCGCGCTCAGACCTAAATTCACGGATAACTACGAGACAAAGTTTTTTCTGGTTATCGATCATTACTGAATCCCAATTCACTACATCAAGGGCATTTAGTAAATGAATCATCGGATAGGCTTTTTGTGCTTTAAATTCCGCTAGATTACGAGCTGGCGGCACATCAGGATAATCTACATATAAAGCACAACGATAATGCTTCAATAAATGGCGAATTCCATTTTGAGCCAATTGATAAGTACTTAAACCAGCACCATTTGCATTACGTTCTAAATGAGCAAGTTCCGGAGGAAATTTAAAACTTGGATCGGTTGCAAAAGCTGCACCAACTAAACTATTTAATGTAGTCCCTGTTACTTCATAAAAGACTGCACGGGTAAGATAAGCCTCATAAGCGCTTTTATTTGCAGGTGATTTATCATGTGCATTTGGCATCGGCAAATATTTTTCACCTTTAGCCTTAACTGCATCTTCACCTTCACAAACATCATCAAGTTTTTGCCAGTATGGCAAGTTCTTAACATATTCAGCATGTTGAAAAGTTACATCACTCATCGAGCAAATCCCATATCAGCAAAGAAGGCTTCAAAACCTTCATGTAATTCATTAAACGCATCTGAAGCTGCATCCACTTGGTCGTCATGTGTGCCATTAGGAAAATGACGAAGCTCATCAATAAAATCCTTATTCCATTCACCTTTGAGCATTCGTACATTTCCTACGTTAACTTGGGCCGCAAATGGTTGTGCACGTGTAAGCTTGTCACCTGAAATTGGCTTAGCTATCACGCTATAACCCGCAAGAAGCTTCACAAATGAACTAGCTTGTGATTTACCAGCTTGACCGGGATCTTGTGGTAGACGCACAGAAACTTTTTTCCCATCTATTTTTGCTGTTTGTTCTAAGCGCTTATTCACATTGTCAGGTCCAAGCTGTCCTCTAGTTACATCGACAATGTAAGTAAAACCATCTGCGCCTAGAGCTTCTCGCACACCTACTGTAAAGTCGCCCTCATTTTCGGTAGCCCCAAAATCCCAAGCCCTAACTTGTTTCACTACATCCGCAGGCAAAGCATCAACAATTTGAATATTGTCGGGCTTAAAAAAACCGCCTGCTGGCGGTGATGGCATTTGTCGGTACTGCCCGGCAAATACATATGGTGCTGCTTGCTCCATTAGCCTCAATTTTTGGATATTGTGTTTTGCTGGCCACAGTGCGGATCCGTCTTCCTGAATAGCTGAAAGACATAGATGCTCCCACACTTCACCGTTACCACCAGCTACAGGAACGCCGTCTTTTCTATCACCTAGCAACCATCCAGCTAAATCATCTTCATGAAGTCGCTGCATAATCACAATGATCGGCGTATCTGGCGAGTTAGTACGCGATTCGAGTGTGTTCTGAAACCAATCAATTACCCCTTCTCGAATAGTTTTTGATGAAGCTTCATGTGCTTTATGTGGGTCATCAATAATAATGCAGCCACCAAAGCCTTTACGAAGTTTTCCTGCACCAAAACCAGTAATCGTACCGCCTGTACCTGTCGCATAGCAGACACCGCCTTGAGAAGTTCTCCAGAAGTCTTTAGCCTTACTATCATCACGCAATGTAAGCTCAGGAAAGACTTTTCTATACGCCTCTTCTTGTACAAGAGTTCGTATTTGGAAGGCATTATTTGCGGCAAGCATTGCCGAGTAACTGATATGAATAAACTCACAGTCTGGATTCTTACCAAAACACCAAGCCATGAAATTAATTACAGCAATTTCAGTTTTAGAATATCGTGGTGGAACGTTAATAATTAACCGCTTTATCTCTCCGCGATAAACTTTCATTAAAGCTTCGCAGATTTCTAAGTGGTGCCAATTTTGCATCCATTTATAACCACGGCGCTCCTTAAACATGTACCTTGTGAAGAAATATAAATCTTCTTGCGCCTCGATCCGGATGGCTTTATCCCGAGCCGCATCAGTACTCATCTAAGACTTCCCTCCGCGCTTTTAAGTAATCTTCCATTGGAACTGGAATTTCTGAATTAACTGTTTGGACTGGTCCGCCGTCTTTGCCTGTAATTTCTTGGCGATTAGTAAATTGACCACCAATGTCTTTAGCGGCTTGCTCAAGAATTTTTAAGGCTGTTTTGACGTTTCTAGTCTTCTCAAGTTGTCTTTGGTATTGCTTCAATCGGTAGTACTTATTAGCAATTGGAATATCAATTAAGCCTTTATCAAACTCATCTCTGGTTTTTTCAAATAGTTCGACATACTTTTTGCTTAAGTTCTTACCAGCAACCTTTGTAGGGTCATAAGTTGCAACTTGAACACGATCTATATCAACGCCAAACTCTTGTTTTACGAGTTCAGCCACTTCTTGAGGTGTATCACGACAAGCAAGAGACTGAACTATAAAGATTTTCACAGGCTCTTTTAGTGTCGCCATAACTTCCTCATCGTATAACTACGTATAACAAAATGGGCAAAAAAAAGAGCCATTTGGCTCAATTGATTACACAGTTTCCGCAGCATTTTGAAATATCAAGATTCGAAACAAACGGCGGATTTTTTGCGACTTCAATAAGTCGCTTAACATTTTTGCTTGGTCCATAACGTTTAACTACGCCAATAAACTCTTCAACGTCATGACCTGCAAGATAGTGCTTAGGAAGACCAGAACTATCGCTATAAACAATTTCTCCGTCCTCGTCTCTCATCACTCCAATGTGGTAAAGCTCATGTTCAAGTAAGTAACAGAACTCTGTATCGTTTGCACGCTCACAGAAAGAAGCGTCGACAGTTATTAAGTATGTTGGCACAAAGCCGAACCAGTCTCGCATCTGTTGCTCTTGTCTGGCCTTACGCCATCCACCAACATTGAACATGACTTTTTCGCACTGGCCTAACACCATAGCTTGCTTGCTTTTATATGCAGAAGAGGCCCAAGCAAATGCTAAAAATTCTTCATTATCGTGAAGCAGCTCAGCTATGTGATCATGATCGGGGTTATAAAGAGGTCCACCAATAGTTAAGTAATTAGCAACAACCCATTTTTTTAGATCTGGTGCTGGTGTTAGTCTAATTGCTTCCTCTTCTTCAGATTGATCAATAAAATCAGTCGGTGGAAATGGTCTTATTTGCTCCATCTTCAATTCTCGCTAATTCACTTTTTATCCAGTTGATGACATATCCCGACAAAATAGAATCTGGATGAAAGCGCTCTATTTTGTATCCCATCTCTTCAGCAAGATCATATCGATCAAGATTCCATGCTTTATTTGACAGCTTTCCACCACGCCCACCAGACCAGGGCCCACCCTCAATTTCAATGAGCAAACGCAATTTCACTATATGAAAATCAAAGCGCCAGTGTTTGGTATGGATCGGCTGAAACTTACTTTCAAATCCAATCGCCAAATCCTCAAGCTCTTCCTTAAGTGTTGCCTCAGCCTCGAGATATTTTTGCTTCGCTTTAGGTAGCGGTCTGGATTTAGGCTTGGTTTTAGGTTCTTTTTTCCGAGTAAGCCAAAAGTATTCTGTAGAATCCATTATTCTCACCCATAAAAAAACCGCCCTAAGGCGGTGGCTCTAAACTCACAGGCAATATAGTATTACTTCTTAAAAGTTGCCTTATAAAGCTTTGAATTAAAGTAATCCGTAATTTCTTTACCTTCGTTTTGAATTTTTTCCTCATTTAAGGGTAAAAAATCTAATTCAGATTTGAAGCTCATATACTCTGGAATAAATTTCTTTATAGGCGGAGGTGGTTTAGGTCCACCTTCTGTAATTTTTTCGATAAATCCAGCTAACCATAAAATATACTCACCTTCTGAATTATGAGGAGGAATCAAACTCACATCTATTTTTACTTTACATTCATCTAATTGTTTACTAAACAATTCAACAAAATCAATAAAATTATATTTTAATTTAAATTTTGTTCCCTTAATTTCTCTGCGTATACATGTCATAAGTAAGTTCATATTTTCAATACAGTCATGTGAAAACAATTCCTCATCTTTAATTTTGTTATAAATATTTTCCGCAAACATGAGATACTGTGTCATTTCAGCAGCTCCTCATTTTTATAAAGTATTTTTCTTAAGGTAGCCCTATTATAACAATGTTGCAACAAGAAATTTTCCATTTTTAGTTTAAGAAAATTTTAAAAATTATAAAAACGATTATATTCAATAAATTAGTACAAATAAAAGCTATGGAAATTTGATCTTTCTGTTGAGCTTTAAAATGGATTATTGTGTTTAAATCATCAATTTAAAAAGCTTGCCTAGTAGGCAAGCTCCCCCTTTTTTTGATATTTGCGCTGATCAATAAGGTTTAGTGTTACTTAAAGCAACACACTGATAATACTGAAATATTTAAAAATAAAAAAGCCCACTTCCTATTTTTATTCAGAAATGGGCTTAGCGAAAAAAACGCTTAGACCTGAAATAGGAAATATCTATTCGGAAATATCTCCAACTTCATATTGGCATAATATTTAAGCACTAGCAATAGGGATTGAATTAAAAATATTAAATATTCATATTTAAATAGATAAAGATTTCTTTTTAAATAGTTTTATTTTTAGCCTACATAATTTTTTTACTTATCAAGAGTTATAAAGAATATGTGCCCATCAATAGGTAATACTTAATAAGGTCTTATGTGTAGTAACCATTAGGCTCTAGAGACTAAGAACTCAAACTGACTAAAAATAAAAAATAATTAATTTTCAATATTAATGATCATATACTGCAAAGTTATGTATATTCCAACTTCTCCATTGTTGAGTGCCTCATATAAGTCTTCATCAACGAAATCTCCAGATTCATCATATAGCCATTTATGAATTTGAATAATTTGTATATTCCCTTTTTTGTCTATTCTTGCTATTGGGTCTATTACGGACCGAACTATCACCTTCTTCTTCGTCTTAACATCGAGCAATGTGATAATTGTCATTTTAAAATCCTTATAAATATCCTGTATAACAACTACTCTCAATCAATAAAGATTTTTATATTTAAATTACTTAAATAGCAATCTTTTCAATCTAAAAAATAAATTAAAAACACTTCAATAGTATGTGCCTATTAGAAAAGATACCTTAAATATTCTACTAGCAATAAAAAACCGCTTTAAGGGCGGTTCATCTAAAATTCACAGGTACTTAATGAAGATTTTTTCTGTCTTTGCATCTTTCTGGGCTCACAAATTTTTCCAATAAAGTTAGTTAACCACAAAATACTTTCTTCACGATCTTCAAAATGAGGTATAAGGCTTAAATCTACTTTTATTTTGCGATCAGCTAAAGGCAAACTTAAACAATGTTCAAAGTCTATTGAGCTGTACTTCAATTTGAGTCTTTTTTCTGCAGCTTGATTCTTTATCTCAGCCATAATGCGATTTAGATTAACAATCAAATTATTTGAAATTTTATTATTTTCATATACCCGTTCGTAAACTGTCTCAGCTACATCAATGTAATTTATTAGCTCTACATTCTCATTCATAGCATTTGTACTCCGTTTTTTTAATTATTCTCCTAAAATCATGTTTATTTGAGTTACCTAATGCATCATCTAAGTAAATATTGTTTAAATTCGATTAATTTAATTTTAAATAAATTATTGAATTAATAATATAATTATTGGATTTTATAATATTTTTATACATCTTTATCCTTAGCAAATTCAATTAAAATTTAATTAAAAGCCCCGCCAATAATCGATATTTAGCGGGGCCGTTTGTGCCGTAATACGTCCGGCAAACGATAAAACTAGTTTTTAGGTGCTCTAAGGATATTTAGAACTTTCTCAGACATATCATGTAAGTCAGATCCAATTGGCAACCAGAAATGGAACACCGTATTGTCGCGGTTAAAAACTTGCTTGTAGTACTCAGTTTTAAAAGATGGGTCGATATCTGAAGCTTTTAACAATCGCCCTTCTTTTTCAATCTTTTGCCCGTCAAGTTCACCACCAACACAGATATTCATTTTAAGTACCAGATTTTAATTAGACTGGACTATAGCACAAAATAAAAAAGCCCACCGATTGGCGAGCTCTTAAATTCATTCTGGCGATTACTTTACATTTCGCCCATTTTAGAAATCTTTATACTCAAGTGTATACCCAACTGTCAAGCGTAAGTTTCTTGACTATCAGGAAGTTCAAAACGGAATGATCGAGAAATACGCGTTCTAATTTCATTTTCCCATTCAGCAACGATTGATTCTCCAAACAGCTCAAATTTCTGATAACTCTTTATATAAGCTGTTTTGGTTGCATCAATGCCAGCAATATTCATTTTCTCTTTCAACGTATATGGTCGCTTACCAGTACCATTACATTTTTCACAAAACCTTGCCCCATCAGGAAAACCCTTTGAATTAAAAGTTTCAAGTTTTCCTATTCCTTGGCATGCTCCACACATAGCTTTAACAAAAACATGGCCACGCAAAATAATCTCAGCAATTCCTTTTGCCAGATTAGTAAGATCACCTTGGGCATTAGTAGGGGTAAATTTTTTCTTTACCATTTCTTTATGAATCTCTACCGCTAATTTATTTCGCGCTCGGAAAAAATTACCTGATTTAATCTCACCACGAACAAACTCAACCTTACCCGGAATATCTTCAATACGGCGTTCGGTTTGAAAATTAAAGTCATACTTACTGTAAAAAGTTTCAGTCTGTTTTTGTGCTGGGGTAATTATTGCGATTCGCTCAAAATCAACCTTTTCAATCAAGACAGTGGCCCAAAGCTTTGCAGCTGGCGATAACAGCGCTAATTCACCTAAAACTACATCTTTCGAAATTTTCTTTCCTTCAGCTTTGCCTTGAGCAATAGCAAGGCGAAGTAACTCAATAAAATCAAACTTTTCAACCAACATAATCGCCTTCCTATTTACCCTTAATTAATAATTCAATTTGCTTTAATGCCATACCGGACTTAACTTGCTCTGTGCTGAACCGTAAAACTGTAAAACCCATCATTGCTGCGGAGTTGTATTTCTCCATATCCCCTATATAGCCTTTGCCCCTTGTATGGCGGCCTCCACTCCAGATCCCGCCTTCAACCTCAATCAAAATTTTTGTACCAGTAATCAGAAAATCAGCTCTCCATTTGCGTTTTGGATGGAACTTATATTCCTGTTCAAAACCTATCTTGCATGCTCTTAAATGCGTTGCCAGAACCATTTCACCCACACTTGGTTGTCTGGCAACTTGCTTTGCTGAACGCCGCTTTTTATTTTTCTTAATAGGAAATAACTTACGGTATTCAGCAATGCTGACTGATGACATCAAGCACTACCTTTCAGCAAATGGTCCAATTGATTAGCAAAGCAGTTATAAACTCGCGCTTTATCCTGATCACCAAAAAGGCTGGAAGAATGAGCATCTTGTTTATACTTCTGAGCCAGTTTTTCAATTGACTCCCTTAGTTCAACCAGAGTGCTTTGCTTTTTACCGCTGAGTGGTTCAATTGAGCGTGATACGTGGTCAGCCATTTCTTTTTCCATATGATCGAAGTAACTTTGACGTGCTAAATTCCTCGACTTGATTGGCTCTGGTGAAATAAGCTTTTCCATTTCACGGCGTTGCGCTTCAATCCATCTACTGTCCATTTTTTGCGCCCTCCGCATTAAACTTCTTCGCTTGGTCAAGTGCCTTTTCTAATTGAAGTAGCTCGTTGTAATCAGTATTAGATAGCCCACTCCGGTTATATCGGCCTCGTAATTTTTCGTAGCGAGCCTTTGCTGCGTCTATATCAAAAGTTTCTAATGGTTTATTCATGACTGGTCCTCTTTATAACTCTCAAAGAAAAACTTCACAGGCTCAGATTTGATTTCAATCAGCCCAAAACGTAGTAAATGACGAGCATGTGTGCTATCGCGTAGTAACTGCACATCACGGTAATGTGTAAGCATTTTTCGCCACCCTTCCAGCGGCATAGACAATTTGTTTGTATTGCAAGGAACACATGCAGGGTTCATGTTTTCTAAAGTGTCGTTTTGCGGTCTAGTCATTTCACCCGTAATTAACTTTCCACCGCCAACATGAATTAAATCTCGTTTAACAGCTTCGATATGATCTGCATGCCACTTTTCACCAAGCAACTCACCACAGTAAGCGCAATGTCCACCAAACTTTTGTTTTAGCTCAGCACGTTGCTGTTTAGTTAACTTCATCGGCTATGCTCCACTTTCATACCGTCAAACTCTTGATCAATTACGGCCATACCGCGCACTACAGCTGCTTGTGAAGGAAGCTTCTTAAAATCAATAGTGT
This sequence comes from Acinetobacter sp. FDAARGOS_558, assembly GCF_003937785.1. Classification (NCBI taxonomy): domain Bacteria; kingdom Pseudomonadati; phylum Pseudomonadota; class Gammaproteobacteria; order Moraxellales; family Moraxellaceae; genus Acinetobacter; species Acinetobacter sp. FDAARGOS_558. Next base: position 3,505,818 of record NZ_RKJH01000001.1, on the reverse strand, counting down.
TTACTTCATGGCAGTGTTTGCACATAAACTTATTTTTCTTTTCAAGCTTTGCCTGTATTTCACGGACCTCTGCCAGCATTCTGTTATTGCGCTGAGTAACTTGATTAAGATCTTTTAAATATTTTGCTATCCATAAAACAGGGTTTAATTTCGTGTTGCAGTCAGTGCATAAAACTTCACTGTCTTCTTCAGAAATTTGGATATGGCCATGATCACATTCACTAATTTCACGCTTGCGTGTGAATTGAATAACCTGCTTGTCTTTATCAACCTGAATAGTTTGCACATCATGAAAATGACTCATTTTTCACCATCCTTAAGCACTGGCTCTACATATTCAGGACGTTTCTCAAGTGAGTCTTTCCAATCACCTCTGAAGGGGTTTTGGCGTTTCGTTAAGTTAAAAAACGCTGAAAGATGAGATTGGTTTCGCCATGCATTACCAACAATATGAGGCTCAACCAACCAACCACATGCCATCCTATCCTCATCTGTTGCCATAAAGTTGACATGTGCAGGAATTACAGACCAATCATATTTTTGTTCCAAACAATGTTTGATAGCGTCTTCAAGTAAGCGAAATTGTTTTTCTGCTACCCCGTCTAATAGAACAACCCAATCAAGATATTGGTTCATACGGATACTGCGATTACCAATTTTCAACCAGTCGCCATCAACAACAACTTCAGCCTTAATCATCATTTCACCTCATCATGTTCTTTACGCGCCAACCACCACAAAACCACCGCACCGCAAATAGCGGCTGTGAATAATGAAATGAGTAAACCCCACGCCAAAATCTCGAATTTGTTCATATATTCGCCCCATCAATTAGCTGAAGAATATTTCTTGGAATAGGCATACCTTCACGGCGGCACATCTCAGCGTATTCGTGCGGATTGTCAAAAGGATCTGGACCTAGCTCTTGTTTGAGTTCTGGCTCTTTTTCCTTAGCCTTAAGCTTTTGTACTGGTGCAGGTTTACGACCATTGATTTTTAAACGTTCCATCAATGATTGGAGATGCTTTTGCGCTTCGTCATTGCTTACTGGGGTGTGTTCAGGTTCTTTATGCTCTAGTTGTAGCGGTGGAGTGTAAAACTCTTGCTGACGGCCTTTTAACTGAGCTTTAGCCACCATCACGTTGTATGTCCCGAAGAAATTATCTTGAGCTGCTCGCATTTGGCCAGCTTCGATCAAATACATAACCTCGTCTAAGGCGTACTTAGTGATTTGGGTAATAACCACGGAACGGTCAGTTGTAAACTTACATGCGCGAGACCAAGCTTCTTCTGGAGACATCCAACTTTCACCGATACACCAGGTGCGAAACTCGGCAAATGACGGCATAAAGCGTCCACCTGCTGTAAGTAAACGACCAAGTGCGTTGTTAAATTGGTTTTGTTGAACGCCAACCAGTGTTTTAAGTGCGATTTGCTCAACCACTGACAGAGGAATTGCACTTTCGCCTGTTGCTGGAAATTGCTTATTGAACTGAGCAGCGTAAACAGTGCGAAGAGAAGCGATTAATTGACGCACTTCGCTCAAGGTAATCTCATGCATGACCTACCTCCTCAATCATTGGAAACTTTTTTGCTGGGGTTACATCCACGATTTGAGATTCGCTCTGTTCTTCAAAAAGATTAGCGAAGTAACCCGACTCTTGTGGTTTTTGACCGGTTGAAGTGATTTGCTCTTGTTTCTTGCGGTTTGCAGCAACTTGTTTCTCGTTGTTTTGAACCCAAGAGAACCACTTAACCAACCAGATGCTTGGTGTATTCAACGAGCTTGATTCGTTTGCAAAGTACCAGTCACCGAAGTTTTGAATCATGGTTCTCAAGTCGATTTCAGGTACCGAAACAAATCTTTGTTGAGCAAGTGAAATGAAATCGTATTGAAACTCGCTGTATTCAGAAATGAATTCACGCATTGAATAGCGTTTGTGATCATCGATCTGATACTGAGCAAATTGAATTGGAGTTAATTGCGAATTTTCTCCACGCGTATTACTACTACTATCTATATATTGGTTATCGGTTAACGGTTTATGGTTAAGGTTTTTTTGGCTTTCACTTTCAGAACCCAAAATTAACCCACTGGGTTTTTGTGGGTTTTCAGAATTAACCGAGTCGCCTTCACTTTGGTTTTCTTTTGGTTTTTCCTTACGTGGACGCCCACCTTTCTTACCATTTTCACGATTTTTATCCCCTACTTTTTGATAAGCGGCGATTTCTGAATCACAACGTTTGTTGTGAAACCCGTCTTCCTCTTCCACAAAAAACTCTTGCAGCACAATTAATACTGCATCCCTTTCTTCTTGGGTATTTGCACGTAACCGACGAAAAACCGACTGGGTTTCTTTGGGTAATGGTTTTTCATTCAAATAATAAAAATCGAGAGCACGGCGATAAAAGCACTCTTCAACTGGGCTAAGGTGCGCTGTAGCAACCATAAAGTCGCTGATATGGTGGAGATATTTATACATCAGTGACTGCTCCTAATTTTACAAGACCGCGCACTTCCAACTGACGAATAATTCTTGGAGGAATAAATTCGTTGTTGATTTTGTAGCGAATACGAGACTTTTCTTTCACCTGAATTAGTTTGTGCCCATCCTCCATGAGACGGCGAACTGCTATAGCCTGCCCCCCCATATGGGTTAATTCTTCAAGTTGATAAAATCTTTCCTGAGCCTCAATTGCGGCATTCATAACTGAAAGTGGCATAGCTGCTAATTCTTTAGCCGAATAGATCTTTACTGGTTGTTCCAGTGGAATTACCACCTCTAGCGGTGTGGTGGAAACGGAAATATCCTGTTTTCTTCTTGCTGCATATCTCACTTTTCACCACCCTTTGGCTTAACATAGCCTCCAAAAGAATCAACCAAACATGCCTTGGTTAAGCTGGTTACAATCTGCTGTGCTAACCACTGCGTTATGCGAAATTGACGAGCCATAGCCTCTGAAAATTCAATCTTTGTTACCGCTGCATTATTTTCGTCATAACCTTTGTTACGTAAATTTTGCTTTTTCACCTCAAATAGGTGTCCAAGTACTCGCAATGCAGGCTCATAGAAAGATTGGATTTCACTTTGCTGGCGAGAATCTTTGATTTGGTGTGTAAAGCTGTTCATGACACCTCCGCTAATGCTTGCTCAGCGCTTGTTAGCCGGCGTTTAGCGTTGAGCTCTGCTACTGTTGCTGTGCGGATTTCTTTTGAAGAAACCAGAATCAAATGATTCTCTGATTTGATAGTCCACAACCTGGTCAAAGTTTTGTTTTTAACTTCAAACAAATCATTTGATTTAAAACTACGGCACTCTTCAGTAAGTACCACTACATCACCCACTAAAAACTCTTGTAAGTTGTGTTTGGACGTTTGATTTGATAAATTAGTTTGCATATTCATGGGTTCCTAAATTTGTGAATTAAGAAGCCTGATCTTGACCATCAGGCTTTTTTATTGCGTTCTCTCCGAACGGATTGTTTTCTTTGTTCATATAAATCAAAACGTTCTCTGGGTATTCCAGATACCTGTGACATAAGATTCTTGTCATCTTCACAACGCTTCATATCCAGAATGGCTAACCATCTTAAATACTGGCTGTTAGACCAGCCTCGTTCATATGCTTCCCTTGCCACATGCTCAGCTACAGGCTCAGATAAATGTGTCGGCATGCACACCGTCTTTTTTGCACTTGGCTTTTGTTTGGTCATGGTTGTTCCTAAACTGATATTTGTTCATGAGGTCAGTTATGCTATAGACGACTCTGGCTTAGCATTCTCAAGTAGCCATTCAGCCGTAAACTTTCCACCGCTATTAATTGCAAGTATCTGGGCATATTTGGTTTCGCCCGTATATTCAGTTCTTGGTAATACCCCTCGTTTTTCCATCTTGCTCATGGCCATGTATGTACGGTTTAGTAACGCTGCTGCTTTAGATCGACCACCAACAGCATCAAAAGCATATTTAATGGGATTCAAAGTTAAATCTCCCTTTTAATTGATTTCACCAAAATTAAATCATAGGTTTAATTTTAATACAATCCATGATTGCTTCTATTTTTTTAAATTTCCAATAGAATTTTAAACCAAAGGTTTATTTTATTAATGATTATGGAATCTATAGCTGAACGCATCCAAGCAGCACTTGATTATGCAAATCTAAAATGGTCAGCAGCATCTCTCAAATTGGGACTATCAGCTCAAGCTGCATCTAACTGGAAAAAGGGGAAAATTGGTAAGGAAACCCTGAAAGAGCTAGCGGCTTTAACTGGAGTAAGTGCCGGATGGTTGCTAGATGGTTCTGGATCAATGATCGAGTTGGCTGACAATCCTGAGAATGCTGATGCATATAGGCCAGTTATGGCATGGGAAGCACCGGATGACCTCGATCCTAATTCTTTTATGATTATTCCGCATGTAGACGTCAAGTTTTCCGCAGGTAATGGCCGACTGGTTGAATTTGAGCCAACAACCAGGATGACGGGATGCGCACAACGCATGGAGTGGTTTCATAAGAAAAAAGTTTCACCTAAAAATCTTGTAGAAGTGGATGTTGATGGTGACAGTATGGAACCAAGGATACCAAGCGGCAGCGTTGTAATTATCGACAAGTCTGTTAATAGACTAGAGCAAGTTCAGAACAGAAAGGTGTATGCAATCAGGTATGGTGATGAACTAAAAATCAAAAGATTATCTCGTAGATATGACGGAGCCTTGATTATTGATAGTGATAATCCTAGCTATGAAAGAGAGATCGTTGAGCCGCAAGACTTGGAGCATATTGGCATCATTGGTAAATATGTTTCTCATTCTTATGATGGTGAAATTTAGGCGAGCTAAGTAATTAATTTTTAAAGAAAAGAGGGTATTATGATCGCAACACTTAATAAATCCAAAACTGCGCTAACGATTAATCGCCAAGAGTTCAAATTAGCATTAGGTAAAATTGGCGAAGGTATTGAAAAACAAATAGCCTCACTTAAAAAAGCCAAGCAAAGTTATGACGCTACTGAAATGGCATGTGAGGTCATTAATGAAGCAAATATCTTTGAGGCTATAATCGAAGGATTTAATGAAGCTGAAGGTACTAATTTAAAACTATCAGATATAAGTAATTTGGAGCAAGCGCAAGGCTGGGTTGATGATTTTCTAGAAAAGTACAGCACTTGAAAAGGTAAATAAGAAGAAGTTGATGAGGTAAGATTCGTAATGAATAAAAAATATATGCCACCAGAACTTTACGAATACAGGCATCTAACAAGCACTGAACAAATGGCAATTCATCAGATGCTTATTTCTTATGTTCGTGAAGATCACCGCTTCAATATCATCATGATGGGGGCTGCGGAGCCTTACAACTTAGTAAAGATAATCAGTGTGAATTTTGAAAATGAAGCTGCAGGTATATGGATTCACTTCGAAACTATTGTTGGTGAAAAGCTGGCCTTGCCTATTGATTTCATTTCAAGAATTGAGTTTTCAGGGCAGCAGGAAATTTAATAAAAAAGATTAGTTTAGGGTTGGAGGAATATTAGGAAATGAAGTGGAATCCACAATATGCAAAAAATTGAAGTTAACTCCCGTAATATCAGCCATGTTCTTTATCAACACTTCTTGTTGACGGTAGTGCTTAGAACAGGTGAAAGGTTTATTTACAGACTTCTTGAAGCAACCACATTCAAAGAGTTTGTTGATTCAGAAGATAAAGATAAATTTTATAGAAGTCATATTGAGGCTAATAAAGAATTTAAGCGGATTCAGCTTTTTGTTTAATTGAAACCGTGACCCGACACAGTGCTTTAAACCATATCGGTAGAGAATATATGTATAAGATACCTAAAGTAGTTATTCCTGATTCCGCTAAAAAATATAGGCCTCCCAAAGTTAAATTAACGCTAGAAGAAATCAAGCAACTTTCAGATGACGAGTTAATGATGCTTTTAAGCGGTGAAGGCCGAAGCGGAATTATCCCAGCACCACTTCTACAAGCTATAAGCTATGAATTGACATCAAGACAGATTAAAAAATCCAGCAAACCGCATTGGACTGCTTATGTTGGGGTGCTGCTGGCCTTAATTGCTGCAGTCACTGGTGTTGTTGCAATACTAAAATGAGAGTAACGATAACAGAGCACATTGAGATAAAACTAAGCACAAAATTTACTATACGTTTGTTTTTGATTTTCATGACATATCCACCAGTAGCACCCTCTTAACAAGTAAAGCAATTGAGGTGATTAGAGGTATTAAGCTAATTAACAGACCAGCTCTCGTCAACTTTATTTCACACATAAGAACTCTCTTTAAAATGTGAACCAAATGGCAATATTCACAAGTATTGTTACCATGCTAATAAACATTTGCATATTTAGTATCTGATCTAATTTCATAAAAATACCTTTGTCAGGTTAAATCAGCGACCAACCCACCACCACGGTGGGTTTTCTTTTGTCTATTAAATCTAAAATTTAAAATAAATTCAATCTTAGGTTTAAATATCTATTGCATCAAAATTAAATCTAAGGTTTAATAATTTTCACCAGATAACAAAAAAGCACACCGCCCCTCCCCAGGTCCGATGTGCTTTGCTATATGCGAGATCAATTATGAACGTAAAAGCTCCTCCTTTCAACTCATTTGCATTTGTCAGCATGGCTGCTCTTGCAATCTCTGGTGGTTCTTTAGTTGCTTGCCAATTGCAACCAGCTTTCCAAACAAAAGAAGCCCCTTCTCTATTTACCCCTAAGACTCAACCAAGTACTTACGGTGTTTTAACCGCAAAAATCACAGGTAAACATTCTGGCGTTGCCGTAATCAAATTAGATAGCTTCCGTTTAAACGTTAGCTTTGATTTTGAAGCTCATCCAGACAGTTACGGCGTTCCGGGTTCTGAATTTACCGCTGTTGATATTACTCAACTCACGGTAAATGAAATTACTGACATTAACGGTAAGTCATATAACGATTTCACCGAATTTGAAGACATCCGCAACATCAATGACCTTCTAAAAGGCTTCATCGAACGTAACAAGTTGGTGGAGGCTTAAAGATGACTAATTTCAAAAAGCACCCTGATGGCTACATGTCATTTTTAGGCCGTGATGATAAGGGCCTCTACTCTGTTCGCATTGGCTGGCAAGTGTACGCATCTAATGCTAATGGCTCAGTTCTTTACAAAGTTAAAGACGGAGTTAAGACGCCTTTAAATGTGTTCAGGTTCCAAACTTCTTATCCAAAAGTTTGGAATGAACTCACCCAAGAAATCGATTTTCAGCGCAGAAAGCAGCTCGCTATAAAACTGCGTGAAACAAACATCCCTACCTATGACCGCAAAGCTTATAAAACTAAGCGCGGCTTCACTGGCTCAAGATAAGGATAAGAAAAATGGCTCTACCGATTATTACTGCTGACCAAACTTTATTGGTTCAAGCAATTATTGTGTACCTATACGCTGATCCGGGTTTAGGTAAATCATCGATGGGTTTTACTGCAGAAAAAACAATTTCTTTTGACTTTGACCGTGGTGCTCACCGTACTGGTGAATTACGTCGAGGTGCGGTTGTACAGGTTCAACAATGGAGTGATGTTGCAAACCTTACTCCGCAGGACTTAGCACCATATAAAACCGTAGTCATTGATACCGTGGGTGCAATGCTTGAATGCATTAAAACCCACCTGTTACTTACGGCAAATAACCGTCAAAAAGATGGTTCTTTAAAGTTAAAGGCTCAAGGTTTAGCGAACCAAACGTTCAAGCAATACATCAATACTTTGATCAGTTTAGGTAAAGATGTTGTTTTCATTGCACACGCATCAGAAGATCAAAACGGTGATCAAATTATTTACCGACCAGATCTAGGTGGTAAAAACCGTAACGAGCTTTACCGTATCGCAGATGTCATGGGTTATCTAACAACTGTTACTACTGGTGAAGGTAAAAATGCCCGCGTTATTAATTTCAAACCTTCGCCTACACATCATGCGAAAAACTCAGGTGCTTTAGGCGGTGAAACCGGTGAAGTATGGGTACCTGATCTTAAAGCACACCCTACTTTCTTGGCTGACCTGATTACTCAAGCTAAAGATCACATTAACACCTTAACGCCTGCACAACTTGCAGCAGCTAAAGCCCAAGAAGAGCTAGAAAACTGGAAACAAAGCTGTGAGGAAGCTGAGCATGCAGGTGACCTTAATCAATTAACAGAGTCCCTTGATAAAGAACACATGTATTACCAGAACATGCGCCAAGCAATGTTAATGAGAGCTAAAGCATTGAATTGCACGTTTGATAAGCAACGTGGCACTTGGATTAGTCCACCAGAATTTGACGGTATCTCAGATCAACAAAGAGATGAACTTCAAAACTTTATTGCTGAACGTGGCCTCGATGTAAAAACAGTTTGTGAGCACTTAGGTATCGATGCCCTTATCCAAATTGAAGCGGCAAAACTTAAGGCAGTTAAACAAGAAATTGAAACCTTAGCGAAAACGGGGATGACAGCATGAAAAATATTTTAACTGCTCAAGAAGCATTTGCAGCACTTCAAAAAGGTAAAACTGTTCTATGTCGTCCTATTGGAGACATGTTGGACTTTTCTGACTTAGATCAATTCCCCGCTTCTGTTTTTGGTAAACCGGGTTTTGAATTCTGCATCAAAATCGAAACTATTGAGCTGGCTGGCATTACATTCACAAAGCCATTAACTATTGATGAATATGAGGAAGGACAGGATGTTTTTGTAATTACTACATATTCGCCTTCTATTTACGTCGTGAATTTTAGAACCACCGCATTAATTGAATCTATTAATAGCGGCTTTGTTCAACGTGATGCAGAAAACGCCAAGCTTCAATTAAAAGCACTATCTAAAGCGTTAGGTTTTGAAGTTAGTGACGATTTTAGTGTTATTCGCCTAGGTGACGAACCAAAGAAACAGCGTGCTAAGAAATCAAAAGGTGCACAGACAGTAGTTGTAGAAAAGACTTCTGAAATTGTTGATGAAGTTAAACAACCTACAATTGTTATTACTGAGCAAACAAATGTAACTACTTCTGAAGACTCATTGGTGCAATCCGAAGATATTTCAGAAAATATAGGATCAGCTTTAGATAGTGCGATTGTTATTACAGAACAACCTTATGTGTCTTCACCTGAAGATTTTTTAACTCAGCCTACACCTGAGCAAGAAAAAAACAATGAGTATCAGCAAACCCTAGATACTCTTCTACAGCGTGTAAAAGAGTCAAAAACACCTGCAGAAGTAAATGCGGTTTATCGTTATACCCGCACATGGGATGACGAACAAATGAAGCCTATCCTTCTCGCCACTCACAAACGTCTTGAAGAGCTAGAAAAAGAAAAGGCATCTGCTAATGAGCCACCCTCTTTAATGGTTCAAATCCAAACTGCACCAGACCTTACAACGCTAGATGCTTTGGAAATAGACGTGGCTGCACGAGATCCGCAGATTCAACCGAAGCTAATGGGGTATGTGAGAAAACGCCGCTATGAATTAGAGAATCCTACACCTACTCAACAAGAATCTACCCCTGATTATTTATTAGTGGACGGTTTCTAACATGAAAGATCAGTACAAGAAAGTGAGCCAAAAACACATGCTTGGTTTTATGTACTACTTGCAATTGCTGGGCTACGTAATAGTCCGGCAAGGCATGGATCAAGCAATGTTTCTAACCAAGCATTATGCGGTACCAGTCGCTTGGCGCCGCATAACGATCGACTATCACAACCGATTAAATAAACCAGCACAACAACTTTATAAAGAGTTTGTTGAATGGACTAAAGAAGAATATTTGAGGGCTTAGGTAATGATTGATTTAAAAACTAAACAAGCATTTTGGGCTGAGCAATTGCCTATTTTTAAAGAAAAATATTGGATTCCCGAACATTTAGATGTCCTCGAATTCGATATGAATGGCGGCTGTTTTGATATTGCTGAAGGTGTCAAAACTGATCTAAGTGAAGAAGACCTTTTTGATGTTTACCATCGTGTAAATAGTGGTTGGGCAATGTGGAAGAAAGCCGTAGATTTCATGAAATCCAAAGTTCCAACTTGGATTAGCGTGACTGATGAATTGCCTCCTACTGACATAATGGTACTTATTTGTTGGGCAGATGCTCCTGATGTCACCCCAGAACAAGACTATATGACTATTGATGAGGATTTAAATAGCGTATGGGCAAACTATCAAAATGATCCACCTTCACATTGGATGCATTTTAATAAAGTACCAAGCGTAAAAGTCACCAGTGGTTTTAAATATCAAATCCAGCCAATAGATCTACCTGAAAACCTTTTCAATTGGTTTCATCCAGATATTGAATTGTTTAACACCATTGAGGAAGGTGTTGAAGCGTATACACAAGAACAGTGGGAACAACTTAAGTTAAATCTCAGGGTTGAAATTGAAACTCAGTTATTAGATTACGACGAAATTCCGAATGTTCCAGAAGATGCAGTAGTTTGGCCCAACTGGAAGCCAGAACCGCCTGAACAAGGACTCTTTTTAATTGCAGCATTTGATTCAGAAGATGGCCCTGTACTTTGGTGGGCAAATCCTAAAGCGGAAAGTAAGGAGAAATAAATGTCACGTTTAACTAAATTAGATCGTATGACTCATGCAGAAAAAGAGGCTGCTAAGAAGGAATTTTGGGAAGCTGCTGATAATCAAACTTTTCCACCTGAAACAGTAGCTATTGTTATGCACGTATCCTTACCGTGGTTGCAGAAGAAAAGATGTGAAGGTGGCGGCATTCCATTCTCTAAACCTCATAAACGACAAGTAAATTATATGAAGTCTGATGTTTTGGCTTATATTGAACAAAACAAAATGGCACATACAGCATAAGCGGCTAAGTGCCGCTTTTTTAATCACCAAAAATAGACCTTTAATAGACTTAAACTTGAAAAATAGACCGTATTTATCAAAATAGACCATTAATAGACTATTTTTGTATTGCTAAAGATTGTGTAATATTGCATTGTATTGCTTTAATATAAATTATTAAAAATATTGATTTTTTAATATCGCTAGGTATTGCTTAATATTGCAATGTATTGCTAGAATTGAGAAAGACCCGCTGAACTTTAGGGTTCAAGGGTAACGACATGCAGCGGCATCTTCGGAGCATTTATTTTTAAATAAATCCCTATAAATTCGAATTTTATTTTCAAATTAAAATACCTAGACAGACCTGTCAGTCTATTTTTTTATTCTCTTAACTAATTAGTTGTTCTTAAAATTAAATACTCATTATTTTTTTTAATTATTATTCATTTCTACGTAAACATTCCTCATACCATCCCGCTTGGAAATCTTCAATTGCTTGGCGTTTAAAGAAACTTGTCTTAAATACTTTGGCAGCATAAGCTGAGCTAATTAAGTCTTGATAAAGCTGCTTGGCTTTTTCATCTGCTAACCCATCGGCAATTTGTTGTAAATCTTGTGCTGGTACTTTTTGCTGTCGTGCTTCCATCACGTTATAAGCGACCTTTTTTACGATATTACAAATATCCGGGTCAGCTGTACTTTCATTAGCATAGCAACTGGTGGCAATAAAACTTAATAATAATATTTTAAATTTCATATCCCTATCCTATTATTCATCTTCCGTTCTTAAAAAAGTAATAGATGAGAAGACCTATTCCTTTCAAAATGTTCATGCAGGATTAATTACATAAAAATAAATGATCATGACCACAAGCAAGATGGAAGCAAGTGTTAAATAGGTGCCGACTGTATTAAAACTCTGTAAAAATTTTAAGATCTGCATTTCAAATCCAGAGAAAAGTTTAAGTAATTAACAGAAGAAATTTAGCACAACTAAATAATGCCAATCAATTCACACTTTTAAATTTTTATCGTGATTTAATTCAAATATTATTCATTACATTTTATCCCCAAAGTCCCTTTATAGTAGTCAGTTGCACTTTTCAAATCTGACAATAATTTTTCTTCAGTGTACGGTTTTGGTGAAACTTCTATCAGTGCAGGCATGTATTGTTTTTTATACACATCAGGATAGTCATGACATAAAATTTTAACTTTAACTTCTTGAGGGGTATTTGGATTATCTAACTGATCTAAAAATTCACCAATTTTTCGGTCCGACTCTTCAAATTGAGCTTTATAATCAATTTGAGGTGCCTCAGATTCTGCCTGTTTCGTACATGCGCTGAGCAATGCCACCCATAACATCATTGTTAAACATTTTAACTTCATAGATTTCACATTTTCATATTCATCCTTAAATATACTTATCCTGATTAAATGTAAATAAATACTGTAAATACGTAAAAAAGAAAAAATTATATGTAGATAGTTTCTCCTAACAACAAAACTATTTTTACTTGGTCTAATACATTAGAAGACTACTTTTTAATAATTTTTAAATTTCGGTGAAGCCATAGAAAAACAGGTATAATTTTACTCGACTGACCTCAAATCTTTGTTAGATTTCTCCATGAATGAATTAAGTTTTATTAGAAAAAATTTAAGATCTAGAAGACGAGCTTTAACCCAATTTGAGCAAAAACAGGCTCAGCTTAATGTTTTACATTACCTAAATCACCTTCCTATTTTTCATTCATCAAAAAAAATCGGTTTATATCTGCATGCTTTTGGTGAAATCCATACCGATCTTCTTATCAAATTATGTTTTAAAAAGAACAAACAAGTTTATTTACCCATGATTTGTTCGATGAACCAACGTTTAGTATGGGTAAAAATAAATAAAAACCAATATTTAAGTCGTCGTTTTTCTCATCACCCATTGGGAATGAAAGAACCTATGGCGACTCGCGGAAAACATGTATCACAGCTTGATTTGCTACTTATGCCACTTTTAGCTTGCGATCACTATGGGACACGTATTGGTATGGGTGGTGGTTATTATGATCGTACATTAGCTAGTGCTAAACATAAGCCCTACCGTTTAGGATTGGCACATCAATTTCAATTTATTGAACACACTTTAGAACGTCAAAGTTGGGATCAACCGTTAGATGGTTTATTGACTCCACAGCACTTTTATTATTTTAAAAGATGATTTTTATATAAAATTTATAAAATCTCCAATATATCCTTTTACTTTTTTAGCTCCTTAAAAACGAAAAAGTAACCACCCTAAGGATGGTTACTTTGCCGTGACAGACCGTTTTACCAACTTATATTAACACGTCTATTTGGCGCTAAACATTGAATAAGTTGTGAACTATTGTTATCACTACACTGCTTGTATAAGTCGGTCTGGCTATTCGCCTGTATTTGTATACGGCTTGGTTCAACACCTTGTCGTACCAGTAACTTGGCAACCGTATTCGCTCGTTTAGATGATAACTCTTGGTTATAACTAAACTTACCCAATGGGTCTGTAAATCCAGAAACAATAATTGGGGTTGTTGTTGGACTTTTCTTAATTTCCTCAGCAATTTTCACAACGCTATTAGTACCTTCTTCAATCGCACTCGCATCAAATCGATCAAAAGCAAATAGGACACTCGCTGTACGATCTGCAATTACAGTGCTATATGCTGGTGCCTGATTATTTTCTCCCAAAACAACTAAACCTTCACACGCTTCACCCTTCCAAGATAAACGTTCTGCTAAATAGTGCTTATCAAAATCAATACGCAACTGGCAACGCTGGTACTGGTGTGTGTTGGGAACACGGATATCTAGCACATAGTTCCAAACTTTTACTGCAAAAAGCCCTTCACTAAATTGTGGATTGCCTAGTAAAGCTCGAATTTGATCTTTATTTAGTCCTGTATCTAAACGAGCAATATCTTGGTATTCATAACGTTTTACTTGTTTCAAATAACTCTTTTCAATCGCTGGAAAATGAATTTCCTGTTGCTGAGCCTGTTCATTTGCATAAGTTGTGACTGCGAAACCAGCAAAAGCTGCTACGACTAAGCTTTGGATTGTTTTGTTCATCTCTATAATCTCTTTAATCTGTCGAGCAAGGAGAGCATTGCCCTCCCAACCAGTTTCTTAATTAATCACACCACTAATACCAACGCGGACGCTTGGCTCACCTTGAGAAGCAGCTGCCACACCACCTGTAATTGACCAACGGCCATTGTCAGAAGTTTTGCGTAAGGTCACACCGACTGCGTTCTCACCACCATGATATGCAGCACCAACAGCATAGGTATATTTACCTGCTACAAACGGCGCATTTTCTAAGGCCATGGCAGCGGCAATACCTGCATTAGCTTTTTTCTCAACGTCATCAATACGTTTATTGGTGTCATAGAACACTTGTTGTAACTGATCACCCAGATTGGTAATTTTGTTACCCAATTCTTGGTTCGACTGGTTTAAGGTCCCAATCGCATCATTAATATTGTTCTTACCTGTACCACCAATATTGTTGGTTGTAATTGAGCCATCTTTAGGATCAATCGTAGTATTTCCACCAATACTGTTTTTGATGCTTTCTGAAATTTTATGGATTTGACCACCATTTACAGCTTGGTTCGAACCAGCTTTAATCTCACCATCTTTAACACCTTGGACAACTCGATCACCGTCTTTACCAGCCATATTTACGCTAGTGCCACCAGTATCTTTACCGACCGTGATTTCACCATTTGGTTTTTGCTGTTGAACTAAACCGGCTTTACCATTAGAAATATTGTCAATGTTGTTTTGAATGTTTTTAATATCATTCGAGTTCTTATCGACTTGATTTTGAACATTCCATAATTGACCACCATTCACGGCATCTTTAGAGCCTTCAGCAACTTTACCGTCAGCTACATTTTTCAGATTGGTACCTTTTTCTCCACCACCTAAAGTGACTGAGTTCTTGTCGACATTGCCATTTTTATCTTTGTCATACTGCACAGCATGATCAGAAAGCTTGCCAATATCTTTACCAATTTGATCTTTAACTTCGTTAATTTGCTTGTCTAATTGGCCTTTGTTCACCGCATCTTTTGCATTAATACCGTCTGCAACATTGGTAATTTGTTTACCACCTGCATTAATACCATTCACTGTGATGCTTGGCCCACCCTTAATGGTTAGACCTTGTTGATTTAAGACATGGCCCCCGACATTCACGCTATCGAACTTCACATCTTTTAACATCTCAATTTTGACACCATCTTCTGTGGTACGGGTAATGATGTTCTCGCCACTAGTTTTATCTTCAGCAGTTTTTGCGTCCGCACCACCTACAATATTGATAGTGTCACCAAGCTTACGGTGAACTGCTTTGCCTTGGGTTGCTTTCTGATCATTCGCACCAAAATTTAGCCCTTTTTGAGTCAAGTCATTTACACCATTGGTGACTTTTTCATCTACAGACTTAATTGCGTCATTGATGTTATTTTTACCTGTTCCACCAATGTTATTGGTCGTCAGACTACCATCCGGATTAACAACGGTATTTCCACCAATACTGTTTTTGATGCTATTAGAGATATGGTGAACCTGACCGCCATTTACAGCATCTTTAGAATTTTGTGCAATAACGCCATTAGCCACATCAGTAATTTTCTTACCGCCAGCATTAATGCCATCTTTAGTAATGCTTGGACCATCTTTAATGGTTAAGCCATTATTATTAAGTACGCTATCACCCGTGGTTACACTATTTAATGTCAGATCTTTTTTGGTCGATACTTCATAGTTAGTACTGCCATCTTTATTAACAGTTTCTTTTACAACAATGTTGTCGCCTTCAGTTACAGTAGTCTTTGCTTTCTTAGCTGTATTTTTTACTTCGCTAATCGCATCATTGATGTTGTTTTTACCCGTTCCACCAATGTTATTGGTCGTCAGACTACCATCCGGGTTTACAACGGTATTTCCACCAATACTGTTTTTAATACTGTTTGAAATATTGTGAATTTGGCTACCATTTACTGCTTCTTTTGAAGTCGATGAAATGTGGCCTGCTTTCACATTATCTAAAACCGTCCCATCTTTACCTTTTAAGGTAACTTTATCTTTGGTCTTGGCATCATCGTATTTCACCGCGGCATCATCGGTTGCATTTTGCTTGGCAGCAAGATTGTCCAACTGACTCTTATTCACTGCATCTTTGGCATTGATACCATCAGCTACATTGGTAATCTGTTTGCCACCAGCATTAATGCCTTCTTTGGTAATGCTTGCACCTTCTTTAATGGTTAAACCATTATTATTAAGTACGCTGTCACCTGTGGTTACACTATTTAATGTCAGATCTTTTTTAGTCGACACTTCATAGTTTGTACTACCATCTTTATTAACAGTTTCTTTTACAACAATGTTGTCGCCTTCAGTTACAGTAGTCTTTGCTTTCGTAGCTGTATTTTTTACTTCGCTAATCGCATCATTGATGTTGTTTTTGCCAGTACCACCAATATTGCTAGTAGTCAGACTACCATCCGGGTTTACAACGGTATTTCCACCAATACTGTTTTTAATACTGTTTGAAATATTGTGAATTTGGCTACCATTTACTGCTTCTTTTGAAGTCGATGAAATGTGGCCTGCTTTCACATTATCTAAAACCGTACCGTCTTTACCTTTTAAGGTAACTTTATCTTTGGTCTTGGCATCATCGTATTTTACCGCAGCATCATCGGTTGCATTCTGCTTGGCAGCAAGATTGTCCAACTGACTCTTATTCACTGCATCTTTTGCATTGATACCATCAGCCACATTGGTAATCTGTTTGCCACCAGCATTAATGCCCTGTTTGGTAATGCTTGGGCCTTCTTTAATCGTCAAACCATTCGTATTTAAGGTGGTGTTGCCAGTAGTCACACTGTCAAACTTCGAGTCTTTTAATAGTTCAATCTGAATGCCATCTTTGGTAGTACGGGTAATAACATTTTCACCGCTGGTCTTAGCCGTCGGAGTTGACGCAGCTGCACCACCGATTATGTTAAGCTTCTCACCAAGTTTACGATGTACATCAGTCCCGCTATTGCCAGCAAAGTTCAAGCCTTTGTTTTCAAGCTCAGTCTTGGTGTTACCAATCGTGTTGTTTAACTCAGTTTTAGTATCGTTAATCTGAATTGTTAACTGATCTTTAGTGGTATTTAACTTGGTGTTGGTATCATTAATCTGGTTACCAAGGTCTTTCTTGGCATCATTCAGATTCTTGTTGGTATCCGCGATCTGATTACCTAAATCTTTTTTCGCATCATTTAACTGATTATTCGTGTCAGTGATTCTGCCATTTAAGTTCTCTTTGACTTTAGTGAGCTGATCAACATTTACAGCATCTTTGGCATTTACACCATCGGCTACATTGGTAATGTGTTTGCCGCCAGCATTGATGCCTTCTTTGGTAATGCTTGGACCTTCTTTAATAGTCAAACCATTCGTATTTAATGTGGTGTTGCCAGTAGTCACACTGTCAAACTTCGAGTCTTTTAACAGTTCAATCTGAATACCATCTTGAGTTGTGCGAGTAATAATATTTTCACCACTTGTTTTTGAAGCTGGTGTTGAAGCAACTGCACCACCTACAATGTTGAGCTTCTCACCAAGTTTACGATGTACATCTGCACCGCTATTGCCAGCAAAGTTTAGACCTTTATTTTCAAGCTCGGTCTTGGTATTGTCGATTTTGCTATTCAGCTCAGTCTTGGTGTTACCAATCGTGTTGTTTAACTCAGTTTTAGTGTCGTTAATCTGAGTAGTTAACTGATCTTTGGTATTATTTAACTTGGTGTTTGTATCCGTAATCTGGTTACCCAAGTCAGTTTTTGTATCATCTAACTTTTGATTTAGATTGGTAATATTCTGAGCATTTTTACTAATATTGCTCGTGTTTTGGTTTACACGTCCATCAACATTTTTAAGCTGGCGTACTGTTACCGCATCTGAGTCAGCTGAGCCATCTTCTACATTGGTAATACGGCGTTCTTTTCCAGCCGACCCAACAGAAATCACACCATTAGATTGAGTAGCATCACGATTGGTTAGGAAAGAGCTTCCTGTCGCTTCGGTTGCTACTGCATCTTGGCCTAGAGCAACACTATTTTTAGCTTCTACTTTGCTGCGTGCGCCTAAAGCTACACCACCTTCTACTAATGACTGAGCACCTTGGCCAACTGCAACTGCATTTTCTTGATCGGCAATTGCACCGCCACCAATCGCTGCAGCATTTTTACCCGTGGCTTTAGCACCACCGCCTACAGCAGCAGCATTTTCATTTGTAGCCTCAGCTCCTTTACCAATTGCCGCTGAGTTATCACCTGTCGCTTGCGCACCACTACCAATTGCTGCAGAACTGTTCCCAGTCGCTTTTGCTCCTTCTCCTTGTCTATTACCAGAGCCAATTGCTGTTGAATTTGTACCCGATGCCAATGAGTTAATACCCATTGCCGATGCGCCATCACCTGTTGCTTGTGCAACAGCACCGAATGCAGCGGCGCCTTTACCCGAAGCATTTGACATGACGCCAAAAGCAGAAGAAGCATCACCAGTTGCTTTAGAGGTCATACCAAAAGCAGAAGAAAACGCTCCTGTACCTACAGCTTGAACCCCAACAGCAGTTGAACCATGATTCGCTTCGGTTGTTGGATATTTACCTGCCTGTAAAGTACCACCAGTAATTTCCGTATAGGTATTACTTAATTCCGTATCACGTGCAATTTTATCAACGTCATCGCCACCAATCGCAACTGATGAATTTCCTTTTGCAATCACGTCGGCACCAATTGCTACTGACTGATCCCCAATTGCTTTCGTCTGATCACCAATCGCAACAGATTGATTACTATTGACTCCTTCGGCACCTTGGGTCGATGCATTACGACCTATAGCGACATCCCCACGTCCTACAGTTTGGCTACTACTTCCCATTGCAATAGCACCAGAACCTATTGCCTGTGCATTGCCCCCAATCGCCATTGCCTCACGACCAGCAGCAGAAGCATTTACCCCTACAGCAATGGCATTACGACCAGTCGCACCATCATTTTCAAAGTTACCACCTGGCTGGCCATTGTCATTAATACTGACATAATGGGTACGAGCAGCTTTTAACTGACGCACAGTTGCAGCATCAGAATCTGCTGCACCATCTGCCACATTTTGAATACGGCGTTCACTTCCTACATCACCAATTGATAAAACACCTGTTGGTGCTGATTGTTTAGTCAAGAAACTTTCACCGGTTGCTTGACTGGCTTTTGAATCTTTACCTAAAGCAATACTGTTTTCCGCTTCAGAACGGGCACCTTTACCAATTGCTACGCCGCCTTCAAAGCTAGCTTCTGCTTGGTCCCCAATAACAACTGCATTATCTTTTTGTGCCTTTGCACCGGTACCAATTGCGACAGACTTTTTACCTTTAGACTCTGAAAATGCACCAATTGCTAAAGCATTTTCTTCAGTAGCAACCGCACCTCCACCAAATGCAATCGAGTCTTTACCCGTTGCTTTAGTAGCCATTTTTGGTTGATAAGCAGCGCCTGCCTGCCCAGCAACAGGGTCAGCATTTTCAATATCTGGTGAGCCAATCGCAATTGAACGGTAACCTTCTGCAGTGGCTGAATGCCCTATGGCTAAAGAACCTTTACCCGTCGCAGCAGCAACATTACCAATAGCTTGTGAGAAGTCGGCTGTCGCTGCAGATTGACGACCAACTGCAAGAGCAGTATTTCCAGAAGATAAAGCACCCGTACCAATTGCCACACCTGAAATACCTTGAGTCGTCGCATAAGAACCTATTGCTGTTCCTAGGCCTTTCTCAACTACAGCCCCCGTACCAACACTGATTGCTCCGCCTTGTTTCATTGCGCCAGCATAAGCACCGGTAGAATTATTATATGGATTATTACGATTTGCGATGTTAGAGCCAGTTCGGTCTTGAGTTTGTGCCCCGCAGCCAATAGCAATATCTTTTTGATTAGCCGTATTAGCGTTTCCTTCACGACATGAAGTTGTACCAGAAATGGATGTTCCTTGGCCTATTCCCCCTTCGGTATTTGTCCCAGCAAAAGCATTTGGAGCAAAACAAATTACACCCGATAAAACTGCCGCTGATACATTTAAAGTTTTTGATTTAGTCTTTGTTTTACTTTTTGCAATTTCAGAGGTTGCAACCCATGCTCCAATCGAAGCATTCCAAATGACCTTGTAAACTTTATTCATAAAACTTCTCAGACAAATACCGAACTCAACGACCAATAAAAATGTACAAATACATTTTTAAAATTTTTGGCCCCAAAAAAAGAGGCGGCATCCTAATTGAATAAATTTAAAGGGTAAATATAAAACCGAAACAATGATAAGAAAATTTGTGATTTTAATCACAAAATATATTTTTATAATTAATTTTAAGTTTTTGAATTAATTTAATAAAATTTAAATTATAAATATTGTGTGTTGTTTTTGTTAATAATAAGTAACTTTATTTTAAAATAGAATAGACCTCTTGCGAAAGTAAAAACCACCTCAATCTAAATTTCATGAGATATCAGAAATTAAATCGTTTTTCAGATTCTGAATTCCAGCGCTTGGTTGGTGTACCTCGACCAGTTTTTAGTGAAATGATCGAAGTTTTAAAAGAAGTAGAATCACTTAAAAAGAAATCTGGGCGTCCTCATACTTTAGCTATAGAGGATCAATTATTATTAACACTCAATTACTTACGGAATTACAGCACTCAATTGGAGTTGGCTGCAAATTACCATATCGCTGAAAGTAATGTGAATCGAACCATTAAAAAGGTTGAAGATGCATTGATGAAATCAAGACGGTTTACTCTGCCAAAACGAAGCATTACCACAGCAGACGAACAGTTTAACTGGGTCATTATTGATGCGACAGAATGTTCAATAGAACGTCCGAAAAAAAAATCAGAGTAAGTTCTACAGTGGTAAAAAGAAGAAACATACGCTAAAAGCACAAGTGATCTATCATCCGAACAGCAAACAAATCATAGGGCTAGATATATCGAATGGCAGTCAGCATGACATTAAATTGGCAAGAAGAACGGTTAAAAAATTCAAACATTGTAAATATGTTATGACCGATTTAGGGTACTACGGATTAGAGCAAGATGGCTTTAAATTATTGATGCCAATAAAGAAAAAGAAGAATTTACCCTTATTTGATGTTGAGAAAAAGTACAATAAAATGATTGGAAAAATACGAGTTGTGATCGAACATATTAATAGTCAATTGAAAACATTTAGAATATTAAGTGAACGCTATCGAAATAGACGGAAAAGATTCGGTTTACGCATTAACTTAATCGCTGCACTGGTAAATCGGATGAACTTGCAATAACGACTTTCGCAAGAGGTCTAATAATAACTCTAAATAAATGTTTATTTTTTATCAAATTAATTAAATATAAATATTTTAAAAAATCAATTTTACTTCAAAAAAAAATAGAATATTAGCTCTAAAAAATAATATCTAATTTTATTTAAAATATATTATAAAAATACAGGTGTATATTATAAATTATAGTGTGATTATTCTAATATCAGACAAATGATATAAATAATTAATATTTAAATATACTTAATAAAAATATGTATTTTAAAATTAAAACTAAACAAATAATTTTACTTACAAACAAGTCTTGCTCCAGTAAGAGAAGAAGAATTATTAAGTAAAAATGAGTAGCCGCTCTACAAAATTTTATTCTTCTTAAGAATTAATCTATTGATTCATAACATTTTTAAAAAAAAGTTGACTAAATTAGTCCTTTTTTCAACATTTTCTATTGTCATGCCCTTGTAATTTTTAAAATACACATCACTATAAAAAACATGGCAACCTCGTTGTCACTCATTAGGAGTGCCCATGTCTGAACTTATTATGAATGAAAAAACTGACTTAGAGCCTCAGGTTCCAAGTGTATTACCACTATTAGCCTTACGTGATGTGGTGGTTTATCCACACATGCAGATTGCGCTATTTGTGGGTCGTGAAAAATCGATCAATGCAGTTGATGTGGCTCGTAACAGTGACAATTTAGTATTTGTAGTTGCGCAAAAAGATTCGCTTACAGAAGAAATTGATCACGACAATTTATACCAGTACGGTACAGTCGCTAAGATTGTACAAGTAGTTAATCATGAAAATGATGAAAACTGCATTAAAGTACTTATTGAAGGCTTACATCGTTCTAAGTTGAAAAAAATTATCGATGAAGATAGTTATTTGACTGCCGAACATGAATTAAGTCCAATGACGATTAATGTAGATAAGGCAACGCAAGAAACTCGTTTACAAGAGTTACGTAACTTATTTGCTCAATATGCAGAAGCAAAATTACGTAATGCACGTGAACTGGTTGCTGCTGCCAACAAAATCGAAGACTTATTGCAATTGATGTTCTTCGTAGCAACTCGTGTGCCTCTAAATATTGAAATTAAGCAGAAATTTTTAGAGTACGATGAGTTTGAAGCTCATTTGCAAGAGTTGATGAACTACTTGATGAATCAATCTGCTGAACAGCAAATTGAGCAAACTTTACATGACAGCGTAAAACGCCAAATGGAAAAGAACCAACGTGAATACTTTCTAAATGAAAAAATGAAAGTCATTCAACGTGAACTTTCCGATATGAATGGCGGTGCTGAAGATGACGTTGCTGAAATAGAGAAACGTCTTGCTGAAGCTGATTTACCTGAACACGTACGTAAAAAAGCCGAAGCTGAGTTCCGTAAACTTAAAGCAATGCAGCCTGCATCTAGTGAAGCTGCTGTGGTACGTAACTATCTAGAAGTGATTCTAGATACGCCATGGAACAAAGCGAGCAAAGTCAGTATTAACCTGAACAAAGCGCAAGAGATTCTTGATGCCGATCATTATGGTCTTGATGACGTTAAAGATCGTATTGTTGAATACCTAGCTGTTCAATCACGTGTGAAAAAACTCAAAGGCCCTATCCTTTGCTTGGTTGGACCTCCAGGGGTTGGTAAAACTTCACTTGGTGAATCAGTAGCGAAAGCAACAGGTCGTGAATTTGTTCGCATGGCGCTTGGTGGCGTACGTGATGAAGCAGAAATTCGTGGACACCGTCGTACTTATATTGGTGCGATGCCAGGTAAAATCGTGCAGTCTTTAACAAAAGTTGGTGTGAAGAACCCATTGTTCTTACTCGACGAAATTGACAAGATGGCACAAGACTACCGTGGTGATCCTGCTTCAGCTTTGCTTGAAGTGCTTGATCCATCACAAAACAGTAAGTTCAACGATCACTATTTAGATCTTGATCTTGATCTTTCTGAAGTGATGTTCATCTGTACTGCAAACAGCATGAATATTCCAGAAGCCTTATTGGACCGTATGGAAGTTATTCGTCTACCGGGTTATACCGAAGATGAAAAAGTTAACATTGCTGAGCGTTACCTTGTTCCAAAAGCAATTAAGAACAATGGACTACGTCCAAAAGAGTTAACTATTCATGAAGAAGCGATTCGTGACATTGTTCAACGCTATACACGTGAAGCTGGCGTACGTAATTTAGAACGTGAAGTTTCTAAAATTGCACGTAAAGTCGTAAAAGAAGCAGTAAGTAAAAAATCTAAAAACTTACAGCTTGACGTTACCTCTGCCAATCTTCCTGAATATCTAGGTCCACATAAATTTGACTTTGGTATGGCCGAAGATGAAGCACAAGTAGGCCGTGTAAATGGCTTGGCATGGACTTCTGTAGGTGGTGAATTGCTTACTATTGAAGTTGCCGCGGTTAAAGGTAAAGGTAAATTCATTACAACCGGTTCACTCGGTGATGTAATGAAAGAATCAATTACCACAGCAATGACAGTAGTACGCACACGTGCCGATGAACTTGGCATTGAAGCATCTCGCTTTGAAGAAACTGATGTACACGTTCACTTACCTGAAGGTGCAACTCCAAAAGATGGCCCATCTGCTGGTTTAGCGTTAACAACTGCACTTGTATCAGCATTTACTGGAATTGCGATTCGACCAGATATTGCAATGACAGGTGAAACAAGTCTAGGTGGTCGTGCGATGCGTATCGGTGGCTTGAAAGAGAAACTTCTTGCTGCACATCGTGGTGGAATCAAGCTCGTCTTTATTCCTCAAGATAACGTTCGTGATTTGGCAGAAATTCCAGACAATGTGAAAGAAGGATTAGAAATCAAAGCTGTGAAAAGCATTGATGAAATCTTACCTTTAGCATTAACTTCGATGCCAAAACCTTTACCTAAAACACCGATTGTAAAACCGGTGGAAGGCTCAAAAGCAGCGCGTCACTAATTCACATATAAAAAAAGAGGGCTTCGGCTCTCTTTTTTTTGTTACACAATTTGATTGAAAAATATCCAACCATCCTCATAATAAGAAGTAAGAGTAATTAATTCTATTATTTGCTCTTGTCTATCTTATGTCACAGATAGCCTTGTTTTTATTCTCTATGATCATCTGAACTCCAGACAGATGATCATTTGATCGCAGTCCAACACCGTTTTTTGGACTGCGTTTTTTATGCCCACTTACTCCCCCGCAGTTAACCTCTCCTCAGGTATAATGTGCCAGCTGTTTTGACTGAATAGACAACATGAAAATTCGTATTCTGACCATTGGTCAAAAAATGCCTGCTTGGGTACTTACTGGTTTTGAAGATTATTTCAAACGCATCCAGCCTTTTGTTCAAACTCAGGTTATTGAACTCCCAATGGCAAAACGCGGTAAAAATGATTCAGAAGCAGATATTTTAAAATACTGCCAAATCGAGGGTGAAAGTATTTTAAATGCTTTAAAACCTAATGAGACCCTCATTGCTTTAGAAGTTGGCGGTCGCGAGCTCAGCACAGAAAAACTAGCAGACACCATGAAACAATGGATGCTTGAAGGTAATGATGTGGCACTCGCTATTGGTGGCCCAGATGGCTTGTCAGATCAAGTACGCAAAGCCGCTGCTTGGCACTGGTCACTTTCAAAACTTACCATGCCGCACCCTTTAGTACGTATTTTATTAATCGAGCAACTTTACCGAGCAATGAGTATTAATCATAATCATCCTTACCACCGTGCATAAAAAGAACAAACGTTTCATTTTAAGAACAATCCGTTGAAATCAGGATACTTTTAACATGTCCTGATTTTGGCATAATGACTATTATTCTGCTTTTCAACTCAGGTGTAATGAAATGGAACTACAAACCCTTCCCGGACTGTTTATTTCACATGGTTCGCCCATGCTTGCACTTGATCCAGAACAAGTGGGTCCTGCCTTACATCGTCTTAGTGTAAATCTGCCTACTCCAAAGGCAATCATAGTGATGTCTGCTCACTGGGAAAGTAAAGCACTCGAAGTAAGTAGTTCGACTCGTCCGGAAACTTGGCATGACTTCCGTGGTTTCCCGCCAGAGTTGTATGAAATTCGCTATAGTGCCCCCGGTCAACCCGAGCTTGCAGAAGAAATTTTGAAGTTGTTAGCAGATGCTCATTTTGTCGCACATGCCAATAGCACTCGCCCTCGTGACCACGGCGTATGGATGCCTCTTTTACATATGTATCCAGATGCAGACATTCCTGTCGTTGAAATTTCTTTACCTATGGGCTTAACTGCACAGGAAATTTATCGGATTGGCCAAACGCTGGCACCTTTACGTGAAAAACAAATTTTACTGATCGGTTCTGGAAGTATTACCCATAATCTTGCTGAACTGTCTTGGCAAGGTGACAATTCAAAAGTACCTGAATGGGCTTCAACTTTTAGAAATACAGTGGTCAGTAAGTTGAGTCATCAAGACTATGATGGTGTACTGGAGTGGCAAACCCTGCCGTTTGTGAAACGTAATCATCCTTCACTTGAGCATTTTGCACCTTTGTTTTTTGCTATGGGTACGGGACATCGTTTTACGATTGTTCATAGTAGCTTCACAATGGGCTCACTAGGTATGGATATATACCGCTTTGATTAATTTTTGGAAAATACCCCGTTTTGCGGGGTATACCATTATTTTTGTTGAAAAATAGAATAATTTACAAACTTATACATTTTAAAAACCGAAACAATCAAATGTTTACATTTTCTTTTTTTAAGAATGTTTTAAGCTTAGTGCTGTTGTTTTTTTACTTGAAGTTTTTTTAAATGAAAATTAAATATTTAATTCTTGCGTTATTACCTTTTTCTTTGATGGCGTGTCAAACAGTTTCAAACACTCAAGCTCCAATTGTATCTGAGCAACAACAAAATCTTGCTACTACTTTAAGTGAATATGCTTGGACTTATCAAAATGTAAAAGCATCTAAGCCACTTGTTCTTAACTTTAATGCAGACGGTAAATTAGCAATTAACACTGGCTGTAATGGCCAAGGCGGTACTTGGAAAGTTGAAGGCAACCAACTTGTAACTTCTCCACTTGCATCAACAATGATGGCTTGCCAAGACGATTTAATGAAACAAGAACAATTGTCTAATAGCATCTTTAGTGAAGCGAAATTGCCAATCGAAATTAGTAATAACAATGGTCAGGTAATCTTAAGCGTGACAGATAAAGCAGGTCAAAAGCATATTTTCCAAGGCGAAAAAGCAACCAATACTCAAGCTTTAACTGATTATTCATGGTCATACCAACCTGAAAATACTAAAAAGCCGATCGTTCTTAACTTTACAAATGACCGTTTATCAATTGATACGGGTTGTAACCGCCAAGGTACCACTTGGAAAGTTGAAAACAATACGATTGTAACGACTGATGTCATGTCAACTATGATGGCTTGTGAACCTGCTTTAATGAAACAGGAACAATTCTCTAGCAGCCTCTTCCAAAAACGTGCGATTCCATTTGAACTTAATACAACAAATGTTGATCAACCAACATTGACAGTAGCTGACGCTCAAGGCCAGAAATATACGTTCACAGGTAAAATGACACCTGAAGCAAAATATCAATCTGAAGGTAAAACTGTTTTCCTTGAAGTAGCGCCAGAAACTAAATCTTGCACAGGTGTTGCACCACAAACTTGCTTGCAAGTTCGTGAAGTTAAATATGATGACAAAGGCGTAAAAACTTATGCTGACAAAAATTGGTCATTATATTACGGTCAAATCGAAGGTTTTGAACACAATCCAAACCAACGCGTAATCTTACGTGTAAAACGTTTTGAAGTGAAAAATCCAGCAGCAGATCAATCTAGCCAAGCAGATGTGTTAGATATGGTTGTAGAACAAGAACTCGTTAAAAAGCCTAAAAAATAAGTTTTAGACTAAAAAAATCCGATGCTTTGGCATCGGATTTTTTTATTTCTATATTTTAATAGATACCTTGTGCAAGCATCGCATCAGCAACTTTTACAAAACCAGCAATATTGGCACCATCTACATAATTCACAGTACCATCTTCTTTAGTACCGTATCTAACACAGTTGGCATGAATATCTTTCATAATTGCATGTAAGCGTTCATCGACTTCAGCATGTGTCCAGCCTAAACGAATCGCATTTTGAGACATTTCTAAACCAGACGTTGCCACCCCACCCGCATTAGAAGCTTTACCAGGCGCATACAAAATCTTAGCTTCAATAAAATGCTCAACAGCTTCAAGTGTAGATGGCATATTAGCGCCTTCAGCCACACAAATTACCCCATTAGCGATGAGCATTTTAGCATCTTCGCCAGTTAATTCATTTTGTGTTGCACATGGTAAGGCAATATCTACAGGAATATGCCAAGGTGTCTTTCCTTCAAAATATTCAAAGCCATGCTTAGAAGCAAATTCTGAAATACGACCACGCTTGATATTTTTGAGTTCCATAACTTCAGCAAGCAACTCATCTGTAAAACCATTTTTTAAATAAACGGTACCATTTGAGTCCGATAGCGTAACCACTTTTGCACCTAAGAACATTGCTTTTTCAGCAGCATACTGCGCAACGTTACCAGAACCAGATATCGAAACAGTTTTACCAGCAAAAGACTGCCCACGTGTTTTCAGCATTTCTTCTGCAAAATAAACCGTACCGTAGCCTGTTGCTTCAGGGCGCATTAAGCTACCGCCAAATGAAATTCCTTTACCTGTAAACACACATGCCGTGTCATTACTGAGCTTTTTCATCATGCCAGCCATATAACCTACTTCACGTGCACCCACACCAATATCTCCAGCAGGGATATCAGTATTTGGACCTAAATGGCGATAAAGCTCAATCATAAGTGCCTGACAGAATCGCATAATTTCAGCATCAGATTTACCCTTAGGGTTAAAATCTGAACCACCTTTTCCTCCACCCATTGGCAAAGTTGTAAGTGAGTTTTTAAAAGTTTGCTCAAACCCTAAAAATTTTAAAATAGATAGGTTGACCGACGGATGGAAACGCATACCCCCCTTGAATGGACCAATTGCTGAATTGTATTGAACACGGAAAGCACGGTTAACTTGAGTCTGCCCTTGATCATCCATCCATGAAACGCGAAATTGGATCACACGTTCTGGTTCCACTAAACGTTCTAGCAATCCCTGCTCGGCATATTCTGGATTTTTTTCAATAAATGGCCACAAGCTTGTCATGACCTCTTCGACAGCTTGTAAAAACTCAGGTTGATGCGGATCACGCGCTTGCACGTAATTCAGGAATTCATTCAGGTTGTTATATTTCAATGCACGGTCCTCAGCATAGTAATGAATTAAATTGGTGCAATACATTTTAAAATGCATCATTTAGCAGCAAAATATTAAATCCCTTTCCATCAATTTTAACAATAGTTATTTTAAATTATTTTATTTTTCTTAATTATCATAAACTTATTTTTAGAAAAACTATCTAACAATCAATAATAGTCATTTATCTTTTCACTTTTATTGATCTATTATTGTGCAATATTGGCGACATTTTAGGTCAATCAAAAAGCCAATAAATTCGTTAAAATCCATTGACCTTACTTAGGTTTTTCTTCATTATCGCATCGTTTTAAGCAAGCTATTTTCCTCTATGAATCCATCTATTTCTCTCATACGCGAGATTGATGCGTTATTACCACAAACACAATGTGGTCTGTGTGGGCACCGTGACGGCTGTCTACCTTACGCAAAGTCCATTGCTGAAGGTGAAGAAGCAAATAAATGTGTTCCTGGTGGACAGCCAGTGGCCGATGCACTAGCACAATTATTAAATCGCCCATTATTACCTGCTGAAACGAGTGTCTGGCCTGTACAGGCGGATGGACGCCCACAACGCATGAAGGCAATTATTCGCGAAGATGAATGCATCGGATGTACAAAATGTATTAATGCCTGCCCAGTAGATGCCATTATTGGTAGTGGTAAGCTCATGCATACAATTTTGACTGATCTATGCACAGGTTGTGAGTTATGTATTCCACCCTGCCCAGTTGACTGTATTGATCTAGTCGAAGACACTCAAGCATTGCCAAGCGAACAGCAACGCATTGCGGAGCAAAATGATTTACGACAACGTTATTACGCGCATATTCAACGTGAAGAAAAACGCCGTATTCACCGCAAAGGCCCTGTTGTACGTGCTGAAATCGATACCCAGCTGTTTGCACAGTTCTCTCAAGCACTTGATGATTTACCTTCAATTCAGCTCATCGAGAAGCCAAAAGAAGCGATTGTAAACGATGCAAAAACCACAATTGAATTAGCGAAAATTCGCACACAAATTAAAAAGTTGGAAAAGCAGCTCAGTGTTCGAGAAGATGCTAAAAAGCGTCTTCAACTTGATGAACTACAACAGCAACTCATTCAATTACAGGAGGTCTGAATGGCCGTCAAAAATATGACGAAAAAGCAGATTCAAATTTTCTTTGAACGCCTTCGTGAACAAAGACCTTCTCCACAGACCGAATTAAAGTATTCATCACCATTTGAATTGCTCATTGCCGTTATGTTATCGGCGCAAGCAACCGACGTTAGCGTGAACAAAGCAACTGATAAGCTCTATCCTGTTGCGAACACCGCTGAAAAAATCTATAACTTAGGCGTAGACGGGTTAAAAGAGTACATTAAAACAATTGGTCTTTATAACGCAAAAGCCGAAAATGTTATCAAGACCTGTAAGATTTTAATGGAGCAGTTTAACGGTGAAGTTCCAAGTAACCGAAAAGATTTGGAAGCTTTGCCAGGCGTAGGCCGTAAAACAGCCAATGTAGTTTTAAATACCGCATTCGGTCAGCCGACTATGGCTGTCGATACACATATTTTCCGTGTTGGAAATCGGACGGGCTTAGCAATAGGTAAAAATGTTCTGGAAGTTGAACATCGCCTAGTAAAAGTCATTCCTAAAGAATTTATTTTAGATGCACATCACTGGCTGATATTACATGGTCGTTACTGCTGTATTGCCCGTAAACCAAAATGTTCAGAGTGCGTGGTTGCTGATGTATGTAATTGGCCGGACCGCTTTGAGTTTGGTGCACAAAAACAAATTGCGGTTAAAAATATTGAGGCAGAATAAAAGTTGGGTATAGCTTATACCCAATTTGGTTACTTTAAACGCTTTTGCTGTTTTCTTTCTTCTTTCGCTTGTTTTTGTACTTTTCTCAGCATTTTGTAGCTTTGATACAGTAAAAATAACAATAGTGCCAGACTCAGCAATACCACCAAAATCAAAATGATTTTCAAATCATTCTCCTGCACTTAATGAAAGAAAAGAGCCCTCACAAAGAGGGCTCGGTATTACAAATAATATTAAATTATTTGTCTAAGATGTTGAACAAATCTTTTTGTACATCTTCAATTGTACGCAAGCCATCAAGCTTGTCATAAGTTGGCGCGTTTTCACCAGAAGCAGCACGACCTTGGTAGAAACCAACCAATTGTTCTGTTTCCGTGTGATAAGACGCTAAACGCTTACGGATTGTTTCTTCTTGGTCATCTGGACGTTGAACAAGATCTTCACCAGTTTCATCATCTTTACCTTCCACTTTAGGTGGATTGTATACAACGTGATAAACACGACCAGAAGCTGGATGCTGACGACGACCAGAAAGACGTTTTACGATTTCTTCATCAGGTACATCAATTTCGATTACATGATCAATGCTGATCCCTTCTTTTTCCAAAGCTTCTGCTTGAGGAATAGTGCGTGGGAAACCGTCGAAAATACAACCATTCACGCAGTCAGGTTGAGCAATACGTTCTTTTACTAAACCGATAATGAGTTCATCTGAAACTAAACCGCCAGATTCCATCACACTTTTAGCTTTTAAACCTAATTCAGTACCTTCACGAATTGCAGCACGGAGCATATCACCGGTTGAAATTTGTGGGATATTGTAGCGCTTACAGATCAACTGAGCCTGAGTACCTTTGCCTGCCCCAGGTGGTCCGAGTAAGATAATGCGCATAAAAAACATCCTCATTTAAAACAATGAATGTGAGGTCCGGCAGATTTAGTTTCATTGATCTTCAATAGATCCTGCCCGACTTCGAATTATAAGAAAGCCACAAACAAATGTATTGTACCAGCAATAAATCCGGTTACCCCACCTAGTACAATAAGAATCCACTCGTCCTCTTGAAATGCTGGACGTAACAAATTCTGAAACTCTTTTGGTGTTAGTTCACGAATACGCTCTTTAAACATTTGAAAAATCTTCTGTGCCCGGCTTGCATTTAGTGCAGGGTCACATACCGGTCCCATCGTAATTTCAATTGAACGATCAATCAAGTCCGTCTTTAACCTTGCATACTCTCTTGGGCCTAAAGAAAGCTGTAAAGATGTTCGAACAAGTGGAGTTTCCATGATTTCGTTAATATGACGTTTAACAATACGACGCGTTTTGTCCTTGCGTGAACCATACATCATTTCTGTCATAATTGATTTTAACGTAATCAGATCTTCTGTCACTACGCTTGAGAAGACTTCTGAAACTTCTTCTTGACGCTTCATGAAAGCCCCTTGAACATTATAAGTACCAATTCGTAAAACAGGTACAATCCAAGGGAACTTACGATCTTTTGTTAATCTAAATATTTGCGGATAACGAATGTAATGCGGTTCAATCGGGTTAAATACCATCCAGATTGCAATCCAGTTAGTTAAAAAGCCCCAAATAGACGCCCAAAACGGTACTGTCCAATGCCAAGGCACCACAAACCAGACCACCATTTGGAAAACACCAAAGAACATCCCGATTAGTGCACTAATATGCCAAATAAAGTTGATTTCTTTTTGTCCAACTTTTAAAAACATACGTACCATTAAACGGCGATCACCTTCCATTTGGCTCACCACCATTTCACGCATATCAACCAGTGACTCAACGTTCATAGTCAGCTCAGTCACTAATTCTCTGAGTACACCTGGTAATTGCTTATGCGCTTGAGCATAAATACGGCGTTTAATCGAATAAGGTAAATTTTCCCAAAGCACTGCATTACGATCGATCATGACTTCATCAATCAAATGCTCAAGTTCAAATCCGACTTGCTCACCAATAATACGCGCCATGTCTTCAGGGTCCATTGCCTCTAAAAACTCACGCAAAGAACCTAACTTGGATAAAGTATTATCGGTAATAATTCCAGAGATACGTCCAGCTTTACGTGGCACAATACCTTGCCAGCCGACTGGTAAAGGACCTAAATGAAATCCCCAAAACTTGATTGGGTAAAACACCATTTTTAAAGCCATCCACACATGTGCCCATGTGACAAAGGCAGTGACCGGAATGATACTCAAAACGGCCCAAAAATCAGGTCTGTGTAAAAAGGTCTGCCACAATCCGCTGACGTACTCTAACATGTAAGACTCTCGTATTTATTTGTGCTCTGCTTATGGCGAGTTAACGATAAACTGCTTTGTTTTATAAACCAAAACTTAGAGAATAAGAAAATTGAATTTGTGGTTTAGTATCTGCAGCAACATCACCATTCTGGTCCGTTAATTTTTCCGCTGCGCCGATACCCACACTAAACGTACTAATTCTTTCTGAATTCAACAATACATATGCCAAATCGACACCAGCCCCTAAACGAGATTTATAATCTCCGTCTACCGATTTGCTATCAAGATGTCCAGCGTAAAAGCCAATATAGTAACCATTTTTATCTGTTCCAGTAAGGTAGTACGGATAGCGGAATCCGACTTGCCCTCCAGCAGTTTTATCGCCATTTAAAAATGCACCAACTTTTGCGTAAGCAATTCCATAAGGATTTACCCACTCACCATTGAGATGTAACAATTTTTGTGTAAAACCGGCGCCTACATTCCAGGTAGATGCTTTATGATCTGCTAATTTTGCTTCTGGAAGAAATGAGTATTCTTGCGCATGTGCCCAACTGCTTACTGTCAAAACTGCAAGTAAGGGATAAATTTTTCTCATTATTTTCTCCATTTTCCCTAATCGTATGGTGAGAACAACCCTATTCTATTGAATGAGAGACTTTAACAGAATTATTTTGCTTCTTATATACAAGACTCTACAATTTTGTTGTCTACAAAGTCAAAAAAGCCAATTTGCCTCTTCACTGAAACTTTGAAAAATATGCGATATTTTAAGTGCGCTTGCGTTAGAATAAGCAGCTATTTTTCTCACCCTATGTCATTAAGTCGATCCGTATGAAACAGCACTTTCCTTTAAAAGATATCCAGCAAGAAAAGCGCATTTATCGAGGTCGTATATTTTTTGCCGTAGGGCTTGTGATTATCTGTTTATTGGTACTAGCCAGCCGATACGCTTATCTACAAATTTTTCATTATGATGAGTTCTCGACGGCATCGGATAAAAACCGTATTCGCCTACAACCCCTTCCACCTGCTCGTGGTTATATTTATGACCGCAATGGGGTTTTACTGGCAGATAATTACCCTGTTTTTACCGCAACATTAAGTAAAGCAGATGTTGAGAACGTTGATACCGTTATTGAACAATTACAGCCTATTTTAGAACTCACTCAAGAAGATGTAGATCGTTTTAAAAGCCGCATTAAAACAGCACGTAAAACTGAACGTGTGGCCATTAAACTGAATTTGACCGAGACAAATATTGCCAAATTTAGTGAAGTTAAATACAAGTTCCCCGGGGTTAGAATTGAAACCCAAATGACGCGCTATTATCCACATGGTGATTTATTTGCTCACGTGATTGGATATGTTGGCCGTATTAACGATAAAGAATTAAAAAGTATTGATAAAGATTTATATGCTGGAACAAACCTAATTGGTAAAATTGGTGTAGAAAAAAGCTATGAAGATTTACTTCATGGAACACCTGGGTATGAGTCTGTAGAAGCAGATGCTCATAGTAATATTTTGCGTCACTTAGGTCGTAAAGACCCAACCCGTGGTAACGATCTCTACTTATCATTAGATTATGGTTTGCAAGTTGTCGCGTCGCAACAACTCGCTGGTCGACGTGGTGCAATTGTTGCGATAGACCCGCGTACCGGTGAAATTCTTGCGTTGGTTTCAAGTCCAAGCTTTAACCCTAACTTATTTGTGACGGGTATTAATCATAAAGATTATAGTTCTCTACGTGACAATATAGATCAGCCTCTTTATAACCGTGCAGTACAAGGTGTATACCCTCCCGGTTCAACCATTAAGCCAATGGAAGCGATGGGCGGTTTACATTATGGAATTGTTGATTGGGCTACTGCTATTTCCGACCCTGGTTATTTCCATTTACCGGGTGACTCGCACAAATTCCGTGACTGGAAAAAAACCGGTCATGGCATCGTGAACATGCACAAAGCCATTATCATGTCTTGTGATACCTATTTTTATATTTTGGCTAATCAAATGGGCATCGATCAGATGAACCAATGGATGCGCCAATTTGGCTTTGGCCAAAAAACAGGTGTCGATTTACCAAGTGAAAGTGAAGGCTTATATCCAAATCCTGAATGGAAAATGCGTACACGTAAATCCAAATGGATGAAAGGTGAAACGATTTCAGTCAGTATTGGTCAAGGTGCATTTACCGCAACTCCTTTACAACTCGCCATGGCAACTGCCATTACGGCGAACCACGGCTCGCATGTAGTTCCACATGTTTTACGTGCAACCCATGGTGCAAAACCTTTTACCGTACGTAATGCACCTGATGGAAAAATTAATTTCAATGGTACAGATGAAGATTGGGTAAAAATGCGAGAAGCCATGATTGATGTAATTCAATCAGGTACTGGTCGTGGTATCCGTACACCCCTATATCAAATTGCCGGAAAAACAGGTACAGCACAGGTTAAAAGTATTGCTCAAGGCAAACGTTATAACGAAGCTGCGCTTAGTGAACGCCAACTTGACCATGGTCTTTTTGTTGGCTTTGCTCCGGCTGATAAACCAGAAATCGCTATTGCAGTTATTTGGGAAAATGGCCGTCATGGTGGTTCAGCAGCCCAACTTGCTAAACCCGTGTTTGATTACTGGTTATTAACCCGTAAGAAAAATCCGATTCGACCAGCCAACCATCAGGTTAATGGTGGCTTGATGACTGCTGGGATTAAACCGGGTGAACTCCCAAGTGGTAATGAAAGTGCCAGCTCTACTCCTGCGACCTCTGCTCCGACTTCCGCAGCAGCCTCTACTCCACAGGCAACACCAACTCGTCCTGCTACAAACGAGGTCGATGAATAATGAAAAATCAATTACGCATTATTGGGGGCGAATGGAAAAGACGAGTTTTACCATTCGCCAGTATTGAAGGATTAAGACCAACTCCCGATCGTGTCCGCGAAACTTTATTTAACTGGCTTATGTGGGACATTCAAAACGCTCATGTTCTAGATATCTGTACAGGTTCTGGGGCATTAGGCTTTGAAGCATTATCGCGCGGTGCTGCATCTGTTTATATGATTGAGCCAGATAAGACTCAGGCACGATTTTTAAAAGATAATATTCAAATGCTCAAAGCGCAGAATTGCCATTTAATTAATGCAACTGCTCAACAAGCCTTACCACGCTTAAAAGAACAGTTTGATGTCGTTTTTTTAGACCCTCCTTATAGTCTTAATTTATGGCAAGAACTTGCCCACTTAGCAGACATCCATATTAAAAATAATGGGTACATTTATGTTGAAGCTGACCGAGATTTATCTCAGCTTCACCTTCCTGCAACATGGCAGCAAGTTAAAACAACCAAAGCTGGTACAGTCCATGCAGGGCTTTACCAAAAAGTAAACGAATAAAAAGGTAGCCTTAAGCTACCTTTTTCGCTACAAAGTTTTAATTAACTCAAACCAATCACTGCAACAAGTGCTGCACAGGCACCTACAATTTTTTTGCCATATGGCACATAACGTGTAAATACTGCACCGAGTGCAAGCCCACTACAATAGATAAGTGCCATACCAGCAACCATACCAGTTACTAACGCCACGATATGCCCTGCATGTGCTAACTCAACACCATGAGCCATACCATGAAAGCTTGCGAGTAAAGCGGCAGCGATAGGTAAAATCCGATTTGATTTTGTCCATAGCGCAATCGCTGTAATAATTAAAGAAGCAACAATACCGTATTCAGCAACATTGGCGGGCACCAAACCGTGAGCACCTACCAAAAAGCCGATCACTAAGGTGATACTTAAAGTGATGACGCCAGCGATTTTCCACTGTTTGGCTGCCGACCATAGCAAGACACCAAAGCCTAAAGCCATTACTAAATGATCCAGCCCTGTAAACGGATGAATAAAGCCTGCCATAAAACCTGAATGTACATGATCATGCCCCGGATGAGCCATAGCTAACGCAGGTAACATGCTAAGGAGCCCAACGCTCCATTTTTTAATGAAGTTCATAGTTACTCCTTAAGCCTTAAACAGCCCTTGCTTCTCAATAAATTGAATAATTTCTTCAAGCCCATCTTGTGTTTTCATGTTTGAAAATAAAAATGGCTTTTCACCACGCATGCGTTTTGCATCTTGGTCCATGACATCAAGGTTTGCTCCCACCATTGGTGCGAGGTCAGTTTTATTAATAATCAGTAAATCTGACTTGGTAATACCCGGTCCTCCTTTACGAGGGATCTTTTCGCCACCTGCTACATCAATGACATATAAAGTTAAATCAGAAAGCTCTGGGCTAAATGTTGCTGCTAAATTATCACCACCGCTTTCAATAATAATGAGTTCTAAGCCATCAAATTTTTCGCACAGATCATCAATCGCAGCTAAATTAATTGAGGCATCTTCACGAATTGCTGTATGCGGGCAACCACCTGTCTCGACACCTACAATACGATCTGGTGACATCGCTTCATTACGGGTTAAAAAGTTTGAGTCTTCTTTGGTATAAATATCATTTGTCACTACTGCCATATTATATTTATCACGCAAGGCACGGCATAAGTTAAGTGTAAGTGCTGTTTTACCTGAACCGACTGGTCCGCCAATTCCGACTCGTAATGGACTACGTTCTGTCATGATTTTTTATCCTTTTTCCTAAACTTAAGATCTGAATAACCGTGAATATTGAGTTTCGTGTTTCATGCTCAGCATGGCATAGCGCGGCAAAGCACTACTCAATTGCTCATCTTTAAGTTTTAAAGCCTTCTCTACAGCTTGTGGTACTCGCCCATGCAAATGCCATAAAATTCTTTGTCCTGCCATTTGGCCCAATGGGACAGTTTTTACCGCGGCTAAAACCTGATTTTCTAAAACGGTAAAGGTATACGCCGTAAGTACATCCACATCTTTAAGTTCTAAACGACCGCAAAGCTGCGCATAGACAGGCACAAAACCAAACTGCTTTTTAACCTCAACTGTTTTCTTTAAAACATCTTTAATCCATGCATTTAAAGAAAATGCGAGTTGCTGAGATTCGGCCAAAAGCTCTTTACTTTCTCGGCTTGCCTTATACAAATGTGCCCAAATTAGAAACTGATCTGGGTCATCATAATATTGCATAAGACGTTTAAGTACAGGTAACTCAAAGCGTACTAGCAGCATTTCAAGCACTTCTTCAAAGTAAGCAATTGCCGAGGATTCATCGTGTATTAAGCCAATATCAATGGCGGTTTCCACACCTTGCGAATAGCAATATGCTCCAACTGGTAATGCCGCAGAAGACAATGTCAGCAGTTGCAGTAATTGCGCAGCATTATGAGTGGACATGGTGTAAAGCTTTGATTGGACTTAAACGATGGTCATGGCTATGCTGTGCATAGGCACCGCTTTCAGGTTCAAATGGATGATCGGTTTCTGTCACAGTAAGTCCCAAACCTTCTACCATTTCTGCAAGCACATGATCAGGCTCAAAATATAAAGCTGTTGGTGTCAGCATTAATGGCACATGTCGGTTACCTAAATGATAAGCCGCTTTAAGCAAATCAAATTCAGTCTGAGCAGTGACTTGCATTAGCCGTTCAGGTTTGGCATCGACACGTAATACATCGCCCTCTTGCGTTGCAATATATGAACCACTACGCAAAATGCCGGTACGTGGCAAATCCGCACCAATATCTACGCCACTCGCTAAAGCCGCTCGAAAACGTGATTTTTGGCGGGTATCAAACGTTAGCTCAACCGTTTCAAATGCTTGATCAGGAGAAATATCTTCAAGACGTTGGGTGTAAATTTTCATTTAGCTTTTCTCTCCTTACTTATTTCTTTCATATATAAGGTAATGAGGCAAATCACCTCTATAAATTCATTAAAACAAGAAATAACGTTGTGCCATCGGTAATACGTCAGCAGGTTCACACGTTAGTAATTCACCATCGGCCCGCACCTCGTAAGTCTCAGGATGAACCTGCATAACAGGACAATATGTATTGTGTTTCATATCGGCTTTGGTAATTGAACGC
The DNA here is from genome assembly GCF_003937785.1 of Acinetobacter sp. FDAARGOS_558. Classification (NCBI taxonomy): domain Bacteria; kingdom Pseudomonadati; phylum Pseudomonadota; class Gammaproteobacteria; order Moraxellales; family Moraxellaceae; genus Acinetobacter; species Acinetobacter sp. FDAARGOS_558. The sequence continues at coordinate 3,467,128 of NZ_RKJH01000001.1, read as the reverse complement.
GTGTTTTTACAGGGACTGATTAACTTTTTAAGGTTTAGCTTCTCAGCAACTTTTTCATCAATTGCGACTTGAGATAAAAAGGTAATACAGGTGTTATGTACACCACGTGGATAAGCACCAAACATTGGGCGATAATGCACTGGTTGAGGTGTAGGAATTGAAGCATTAATGTCACCCATTGGCGCTGCTGCAATCATGCCACCTTTAATGATCATGGAAGGTTTCACGCCAAAAAACGCAGGCTTCCATAACACTAAATCAGCAAGTTTTCCGACTTCAACCGAACCAATTTCATGGCTTAAACCATGGGTAATTGCCGGGTTAATTGTATATTTGGCAATGTAGCGTTTAACGCGATTGTTATCATGAAACTCATTATCACCCTCTAATGGGCCACGTTGTACTTTCATTTTGTGGGCAGTTTGCCAAGTTCGTAAAATCACTTCACCCACACGTCCCATTGCCTGAGAGTCAGATGACATCATGGCAATTGCGCCTAAGTCTTGTAAAATATCTTCAGCAGCAATGGTTTCACGACGAATACGACTTTCTGCAAAAGCAATATCTTCAGCAATTGCTGGGTCTAAATGGTGGCATACCATGAGCATATCTAAATGCTCATCAATGGTATTGATCGTGTAAGGTCGTGTTGGGTTGGTCGAAGATGGCAAGACATTACTTTGCCCAATTGCTTTTAAAATGTCGGGAGCATGCCCGCCGCCCGCACCTTCGGTATGGTAAGTATGAATCGTACGGTCTTTAAATGCCGCTAGCGTTTCTTCTAAAAAACCACCTTCATTTAAAGTATCCGTATGAATTGCGACCTGTACATCATACTCATCTGCAACGCTCAAACAGTTATCAATAGCCGCAGGAGTTGATCCCCAATCTTCATGTAGTTTTAATCCAATTACTCCTGCTTTAATTTGCTCGCGAATGGGGTCAGGTAAACTTAAATTCCCTTTACCCAATAGACCAATATTCATAGGCAAATCATCAATCGCCTGCAACATGGTCGCAATATGCCAAGGCCCTGGAGTCACTGTCGTTGCCGAAGTACCTGCTGCAGGTCCTGTTCCGCCACCCACCATTGTTGTTGTACCCGACATAAGTGCAGTTTCAACTTGCTGTGGGCAAATCCAGTGAATGTGAGTATCAATACCACCTGCCGTTAAAATTTGCCCTTCACCCGCAATTACTTCTGTCGCAGCACCTAAAGGAATGGTAATGTCGGGTTGAATATCAGGGTTTCCAGCTTTCCCAATTTTCCAGATTCGTCCATTCTTTAAGCCCACATCGGCTTTAACAATTCCCCACCAATCCACAATTAAAGCATTGGTTATGACTGTATCGGCAACTTCATCAGCTAGAAGCTGAGATTGTCCCATCCCGTCACGAATAACTTTTCCGCCACCAAATTTAACTTCTTCACCATATGTCGTTAAGTCTTGCTCAACTTCGATAAAAAGCACTGTGTCAGCCAAACGAATACGATCACCAACCGTTGGACCAAACATTTCTGCGTATGCACGACGTGACATTTTCATACGATTAGTTCCTTATTTTTCTGATGGCAAAGCATAATATTTTGTCATCGGGATAAACTGGATTCCCCATTTTTCAGCAGCATCACCACTTACAATAAAACCAAATTTTTCATAGATATCTTGAGCATAAAAACTTGAATTCACCGTAATTTTTTCAATGTCTATATTTTCATTTTTAATTTTTTCTTCTATGAAATCCCAAAGCTGTCGCCCTAGACCTAATTTCAAATGTGTTTTTTTAATAAAAAAATGCATTAAATGTGAGGGTTCCATATAAGCAACTATACCCACGATTTGTTGATCAATCTCTCCAACAAAATAATGAATATCTTCTCGATCAAAAATTGTTTGTATGACTTCTGGTTTAAAGCGTGAGTGCCCTTCGTCATTTGCAATCACTTGATCTACATATGGAGCAATTATGGCAACGATAGTATCTGTGTCATCTTTCGTTGCTTTTCTAATCAACATTTTCATCCAAACGTCCCATTACCCGACCAGCAAAACCATATACTTCTCGCTTACCAGCTAAAGCAACAAGCTCTACTTCTCGACTTTGTCCTGGTTCAAAACGTATTGCTGTGCCTGCTGCAATATTTAACCGAAAGCCTTTTGCTACCTCACGATCAAACTGTAAGGCATCGTTTGCTTCATAAAAATGAAAATGCGAACCGACCTGAATAGGCCTGTCGCCAAGATTAGCCACCACAACTTTCAAAGTTTCTCGTCCAATATTTAATTCAATGTCAGTTTCTGGAGTAATAACTTCACCGGGAATCATAAGTATTCCTTTTTATACAATGGGCTGATGAACAGTGACTAATTTCGAACCATCAGGAAAAGTTGCTTCAACCTGTACCTCAGCAATCATTTCCGGTACGCCATCCATGACATCTTCACGCTTTAATAAAGTCGTTCCAAAGTGCATAAGTTCACTCACCGTCATACCATCCCGTGCACCTTCAAGTAAGGCTGCAGAAATAAATGCAACAGCTTCCGGATAGTTCAACTTTAAGCCTCGTGCTTTACGACGCTCAGCCACTAAGCCTGCAGTAAAAATGAGTAATTTATCTTTTTCTGTTGGATTGAGTTCCATATCTCTTTCCTAAATAGCATCTAATTTTCTTTAAGCAAAATGCGTGCTCAAAAGCAGCATACCGGTTTTAATCGTTTTTAAAATACGCAATTTAACGTAACTTAAGTTTTCCAAATTCTTGGAAATTCTTCATCTAAATCAAACCAATAACGTCTTAATTTAGCCCGTATAGCTGCGAAAGCATCATGACATCGTCGTACATCATTTCCTAAAAAACGCGCACACAGTACATCTTCTAATAAGGTCAACGTCACGGGAACATCCATACGCATAATAAGTTCACGGATGAGTTCAATATGTTGCTCTAAATAAAATGAAGAACGGAATTTTTCAGGGGGCACGGCCCAAAAGCTGGCCATTACCGCTTGATTATTCATTCCTAAACACGAGCTTAACCAGCGGTCGCCTCCCTCAAAATATAAAGTATCGGCAACTAATAACTTGTTTTTGCGCCATAATTTAAACTGGTTGTGATAGCTTCCCTGAACAAAATTCTCAGCCCGAGCCTGCCGCCCCAAGACCAACATATCCCATCCAATAAAACTTGCTGTTTGTTCAAGATGGATATCTGTTTCAGAGTGGGCTAAAGCACCGTCAAAAAGCATTGTTTCTTGCGGCATCCACTCTAAAATAGAATCATCTTTTACATTCAAATAAATATGCTGGAAAGCCTGTTTTCCATTTGTTCTATACCACTTACCCGCTCCCGGTGTGGTAATTACAGCATGCGCCTGCCCTTCTGTTTCAATTTGAAAAGTAAGATGATCACCGCCTGCAATTCCAGCCGGTGGATGAACAATAATGGCATGACAAACCCCAGTTTTTTCGGGCCAGAGCATTTTTTGCACCCGAACGGGGCCATAATGCTTTCTGTGACTCATTATGGTGCGAGAGTTTTCATAACAAAACCCCAGTTCTAACTGGGCATACCAAAATGGTGCTGAAGAAGTCTGAAAATTTTGTTGAATTCGATTCATTTTGGCTCATTTTTGATAATGGCTTTTTTGATAAGCAAAATATGCACCAAAAGCAAAAAGTGGCTATTACAAACTTAGAAACAATTTTTTTATTTTAATGAGTCAAAAAATCATCAATGTCTAACATAAAACCACAGTAAAGCATGGAATTATTTATACAATAGCGCCCATCCTCGCTCTTATAAATTTTTCCCATGAAAATCTTTTTCGTGTTAGTACCGTTTGTATTTTTAACTGGGTGTATTTTTGGCCAATCAAGTGAGGTCAAACGTGCAGAAAAACTTTTAAATAACTTTCAATGTAAAAATATTGAAACAAATGAAATTTCTACAAGTTCAATCAACTCTTATTACCAGCAATCTTTAGCGGTGAGTAAGGAAAAAGCGACCTCTTATGTAGAAAGCTATAAAAATGGTGAAGAATTATTCGCGATGCCCTTAGATGAAGTCGTAGAACAGCAATACCAACTTTATAAAGCAGCGTGCGATTCTTTAGGTGGGGTTTCTGCCCAACCATAAATTCTTAAAAGTATCCATTAAATCACTTTAGTGGATACTTTTAATTCTCAACTAAAATATAAAAAAACATAGCCCCAATCTGTGCAATTTTTACTCACTTTACCTTTTGTTAAAATTAAGCTACATACTAGAGCTTTTATTTTCGATTCTTTTTTCCTAGCCTGTCAGTACTTTATATTTATTTTTTTGAGGTTTTATTCATTATGAAAAAATCATTATTAGCAATTGCACTTATGAGTACTCTTCTTGTCGCATGTAATAAACATGAAAATAAAACAGAAACAACCTCTGATGCATCTACTCCTGTACAATCTGCTCAAACAAATAATAATGAAGCGGTAGATACAGCACATACAGCCGAGAATTCTTTAGACTGGGATGGTAAATATAAAGGTACGCTTCCTTGTGCAGACTGTGAAGGCATCAAAACTGAATTAGAATTAAAAGATGATAAAACTTATGAGCTAACAGAAACCTATCTTGGTAAAGGTGATGCAAACCCATTTGAAACCCATGGTAAGTTTACTTTCGATAAAGACAATACTTCTGTTATTACCTTAGATGATAAAGCTCAAAGCCGTAAATTCTTTATTGGTGAAAATACCGCGGCCGCTTTAGATATGGAAGGTAAAAAAGTTGAAGGTTCTTTAGCTGAACATTATGTTTTGAAAAAAGAAGATTAATCTATTTTTTAATATAAATAAAAAACCCGCTCAAATGAGCGGGTTTTTTATGAAGTCAATTCTTAGTGAGCTGAGAATTGGTTCATTGTGTTTTTAGCATCGTCACCAGCTTTAAGTGCATTTTCACCAGCGAAGATTTCTTTGTGGTCATCACCGATGTCAGAACCAGCCATTGCTTGGTGTTTCACACATGCGATACCGCCACGGATTTCTTTACGTTGTACGCCAGCAACATAAGCTAACATACCTTGGTCACCGAAGTAACCTTGTGCTAATTCATGAGTAGAAAGAGCAGCAGTGTGGTATGTAGGAAGTGTGATCAAGTGATGGAACACACCAGCTTCACGCGCAGCATCTGCTTGGAAAGTACGGATTTTTTCATCAGCTTCAGCAGCTAATTCAGTATTGTCGTACTCAGCGCTCATTAATTTAGCACGGTCGTAAGCAGATACATCTTTACCTTCTGCAACCCAACGATCGTACGCTTGTTGACGGAAGTTTAAAGTCCAGTTGAATGATGGGCTGTTGTTATAAACAAGCTTCGCATTCGGAACCACTTCTTTTACACGGTTAACCATGTGCGCAATTTCTTGTACGTTTGGAGTCGGAGTTTCGATCCAAAGTAAGTCAGCACCGTTTTGAAGGCTAGTGATACAGTCAAGTACAACACGGTCAATCTGAGTGCCTTCACGGAATTGGTATAAACCAGAAGCTAAACGAGTTGGACGATGTAATTTACCATCACGTTTAATTAAGATCTCATCTTCTTGAGCTTCTGAGATATCAATTTCTTGAGTATCTAAGTAACTAATATATTTAGATGCGATATCACCTGGCTCTTTAACTACAGGGATCTTCTGAGTTAAGTCAGCGCCTTCAGAGTCAGTACGAGCAACGATAACGCCGTCTTCAACACCCATTTCTAAGAATGCATAACGAAGTGCATGGATCTTAGCGATGAAGTCTTCATGTGGAACAGTTACTTTACCAGCTTGGTGACCACATTGTTTTGCATCAGATACTTGGTTTTCGATTTGAAGTGCACAAGCACCAGCTTCAATCATTTTCTTAGCAAGTAAGTAAGTTGCTTCTTCGTTACCGAAACCAGCATCGATGTCTGCAATAATTGGCACAACATGAGTTTCGAAGTTGTCGATTTGAGCTGTGATTTCAGCTACTTTCGCAGAGTCACCAGCTTCTTTTGCTTTATTTAAAGCACGGAACAAGTCATTTAATTCTTTTGCATCAGCTTGACGTAAGAAAGTGTAGATTTCTTCGATCAAAGCAGGCACTGAAGTTTTCTCGTGCATAGATTGGTCAGGAAGCGGACCAAATTCTGAACGAAGAGCAGCAACCATCCAACCAGAAAGGTAGATATAACGTTTGCTTGTCGTACCGAAATACTTTTTGTTAGCAATCATTTTTTGTTGAGCGATGAAACCATGCCAGCAACCTAATGATTGAGTATATTTGCTTGAATCAGCATCGTATTCCGCCATATCACGACGCATAATCGCAGCTGTATACTTAGCAATATCTAAACCTGTTTTGAAACGGTTTTGAAGTTGCATACGAGCAGCATCTTCTGGGCTAATGTCTGCCCAAGTGTTGCCGAATTTTGCTTTTAATTCACGTACTGCATCAATCGCTGTTTGATATGTAGTCATGATATTGTCCTGTATTCATTTTAGGATTTCATCGATCGAAGCCTAGAGTCATGTTATGAAAATTCCCTATGACACCAGCTGCTTCTTCATGTACACAGCTTAGACTTAGCCAATCAATTAATCCAATATCCTTCGTTAATCTTCAGTATTTATTTAAAAAATATACCAATAAATCGATATTATAAGTAAAACTAAAAAACATAACACTTTGTTTATAAAAACAAAATAATCCTAAAGGAGTATAGAATTTTGATTAAAAAACACTCCAAGCTTTATTTTTATACAGTTTTTGAAAATTTTCCATTCATTTTTAATATAAAAAGTCAATTGTAAATTAGGCGAATTTTGCCAATGCAAAATGTCAATCAATATGCTAGAACAGTACTAAATATTAAGAAAATATTTTTGTTCAATAATTATAAAAATAAAAATAGATCAACGATAATAGAATCCAGCATTTGAGATACTTTTTGCCCATACTTAATTTCAACAAAAAATGTCGTTTTTCTCATCATTTTTTCACACAATGTTCTTTAAATATGGCATAATTTGAAACAATTTTAGGGTTTTATTTTCGGTATTTTTTTTATGAATCTGGAGCGGGTAGATCTTAATCTATTAATATATCTTGATGTTCTTCTTCGTGAAAAAAACGTTACTCGCGCAGCCGAACAGCTTGGTGTTACTCAGCCTGCCATGAGTAATATTTTACGCCGCTTGCGTAATTTATTTAATGACCCTCTCCTGATCCGCTCATCTGAAGGGATGACACCGACAGAACGTGCACTTGAATTACAACCGCGTATTCGTGATGCTCTTTCTGACCTTTCAATGATTTTGGAACCGCGTACCGAATTCCGCCCTTATACCAGTAATCGCGTTTTCCGTATTATGACTTCTGACTATGCAGAAGCCACCCTAGTCCCTCGTCTTGTTAAAGCCCTCCGCTCAGAAGCACCAAACGTTGTACTCGATTTTCTTACTCCAAGTGATGTGTCATATAGAGACATGGAACAAGGTAAAGTTGATCTAGCCATTAACCGCTTCAATGAAATCCCGCAAAGCTTCCACCAAGTTTTGGTTTGGCGTGATAGCTTTAGCTGTATTTTAAATGACAAACACCCTGCTGTGACTCATTTAAATCTAAAAAGCTATTTAGATGCTCAACATATTTGGGTATCTAAAACGGGTATGGGTGTTGGCTTTGGGGTAAACCCAGATAAACAAGGTGGCTTGGGCTGGATTGATCAAGCATTAGAACGTATTGGTCAACGCCGCAAAATTTCTGTATTTACGCGTCACTATCAGATGCCGGCATTACTTGCTCAAAATGTTGACTTGATCGCTACTCTTCCAACTCGAATGGCACGTTTACAAGCACAAAATCCAAAATTAGTTATTAAAGATCCACCGTTTTACATTCCTGAGTTTGAACTTAAAATGGCTTGGTGTCCATTATTGCACCATCACCCAGCTCATCGCTGGTTACGCCAACTCATTCTATTTGTTGCTCGCCAAATGATCGAAGAGGAAAATCGTGAATTCCTAACCAATAATTCACAATTTTCCCACTATTAAATAAGTTTTAATTTAATTGTCTCTTTCAAACATTATCTTTAAGCGCTGAGCAATCAATCTGATTACCTCAGCGCTTTTTTGTGTTAAAACATAGTCATAATAATGATGATCCTCGGGTGATTTGTGAGTCTCTTTCAAAATATCATTATCATCGTACTGCTCATCATCGCAGCAGGCTTTTTATCTTTAACTGAAATTGCTCTAGCTGGTGCCAGAAAAGTAAAGTTAAAGATTTTAGCCGAAGCTGGCGAAGAACGTGCTCAAAAAGTACTTGATTTACAAGAACAATCTGCAGACTTTTTTGCAGCGTCCCAAATTGGCTTAAATGCTGTTGCAATCTTAGGCGGTATACTGGGTGAAGCTGCGTTTCGTCCTTTTTTTGTGAACTTAGTTGACCGTTTCTATGAAGGACCTTGGACGCAAACCATCGGATTTGCCCTATCTTTCACATTGGTAACTTCTTTGTTTATTTTATTTGCCGATTTAATGCCAAAACGCTTGGCAATGATCGCACCTGAAAAAATTGCAATTAGTGTAATTAATCCTATTCAGATTTTTATCAAAATCTGTAAGCCTCTAGCATGGGGAATTAATGCAATTGCCAATTTGCTATTCCGCTTGTTTAAAGTAAATACCACACGCGAAGACAATATTACTTTTGATGATATTTCAGCAGTGATGGATGCAGGTGCTCAAGCAGGTGTACTACAAAAACAAGAACATCATTTTATTGAAAACGTATTTGAGCTTGAAGAGCGTACCGTTCCATCAAGTATGACAACGCGTGAAAATGTTGTTTATTTTACGCTTAACGAACATGAAGATAGCATTCGCCAAAAACTGGCAGAATATCCTTATTCCAAATTTCTGGTTTGTAACGAAAATATTGATCAAGTGATTGGCTATGTAGATGCTAAGGATATTCTTGTACGTATTTTAAACAACCAATCTTTAACCCAGCTCAATGAATCGACTATTCGTACGGTTCTAATGATACCTGATACTTTAACACTATCAGAATTACTCGATCGCTTCCGCTCAACAAAAGAAAAGTTTGCTGTTGTAATTAATGAGTATGCGCTTGTCGTTGGGGTAATTACGCTAAGCGATATCATGATTACTGTTATGGGGGATTGGGTTACCCCTATGGAAGAAGAACAGCAAATTATTAAACGTGATAATAATTCTTGGCTAATTGATGGTAGTACACCTATTGAAGATCTTAAGCATGCGCTTGAAATGGATGAACTACCTGATGAAGAGAATTATGAAACATTAGCTGGTTTCATGATGTACCGTTTACGCAAAATTCCTCGTCCAGCCGACTTTGTTGAATTTGGTGGTTATAAATTTGAAGTTGTTGACGTAGACCATTTTAAAATTGATCAGCTATTAGTAACACGTGTATTAGAAAAAAATGATTTACCATCTCCACCTGATGAAAATTGATTTATTTTGGTGCAAAATATCCTGCAAATGCAGGATATTTTTTCGATAAATAATTTATTCCTTTTAAGATAATTATTGTTTTTAAATAATTTTATATTAAAAGTTAAATTAATTATCCTAATCACAATTTCAAATATATAAATTAACTCATTCATTAAAATAAAAAAATTAAAATGAATTAAAATAAAATTTTGCACATAAAAGATTTACAGATTTACTTTCGTTATGTAACGTAGGGAGTAGAAGCTTTGTAAATGGGTATACTTCTCATTTCAGTATTCAAACAGAATATAATTTTTAAAAATACATGATAATTTCAAACATGATAAAGGTTTTATAAGTATATATAATAAGCACTATACATTATAAATAGACTATACCATTATTATATATGTTCAGTATTTCTTCAAAATATACCTTTCCAAGTGAATATATATTAACCAAATAAACTAAATATATTATTTGTCTTTTTAATAAAAATTCATAAGAATAATCGAGGTCAGAGTTTTTGAATAAACTTGTTCAGTAAAACTAAAGGCAAAGGATTGATTGTATGCTGACATTACTTGGTGTTGGTATGATTTTATGCTTCATGTATTTAATCATGTCCAAACGTTTAAGCCCTATTATTGCTTTAATTCTCATCCCATTTATTTTTTCTCTTATTGCCTGGGGCCTTGGTCACTACTTTGAAAGCTTGAGCCATATTGAGCTTAAAGGTCTCAGTGAAATGATGCTAGATGGCATCAAAAAACTTGCGCCTACTGGCGTAATGCTATTATTCGCAATTTTATATTTTGCCTTAATGATCGATGCAGGTCTTTTCGATCCTCCGGTTAAATGGATTTTGAAAAAAGTTAAAGGTGATCCCCTAAAAATTACATTAGGGACAGTTTTTTTAACTACATTAGTCTCTCTTGATGGCGATGGCTCAACCACTTACATGATTTGCGTGGCAGCCATGCTCCCTCTTTATCAACGCCTCGGTATGAATACACTGATCATGACAGCACTTATGTTGTTATGTAGTGGTGTAATGAACCTGACCCCATGGGGTGGCCCTACTGCACGTGCAGCAAGTGCACTCCAAGTTGACCCAAGCCATATCTTTGTACCAATGATTCTTCCAATGGTGATTAGTATTGGCTGGTTATTCTTCTTGGCATATTTATATGGTCGCTATGAGCAAAAACGTTTAGGCGTGATTGAGCTTGAAAGTCACCATGGTGATAACATTACAGTTTCAAAAGACCCAGAAGCAACTCGTCCACATTTACGTAAAGTAAATATGGTACTTACCATTCTTCTTATGATTGCATTGATCAAAGGTATTTTACCGATGTCAGTGTTATTCATGCTGGCATTCTGTATTGCAATGCTCATCAACTACCCTGATGTTGATATGCAGAAAAAGCGTATCGCTATGCACGCAGACAGTATCTTGGCTGTTGTAGGTTTAATTTTTGCTGCAGGTATTTTTACAGGTATTTTATCTGGTACAGGCATGGTTGAAGCCATGTCTAAAGAATTTGTTGCAATGATCCCTACAAGTATGGGGCCATATCTAGCGCCAATTACTGCTCTGGTGAGTATGCCATTGACGTTCTTTATGTCAAATGATGCATTCTTCTATGGTGTATTGCCAATTCTTGCTGAAGCAGCTTCACATTATGGTATTAGCCCAGAAGCGATTGCTCGTGCATCAATTGTAGGTCAGCCAGTGCATTTGTTATCACCTCTCGTTCCATCAACCTACTTGTTATGTGGTCTTGCTAAAGTCGACTTTGCAGACCATCAAAAGTTCACTTTTAAGTGGGCATTTATCACTTGTATGGTATTGATGGGTACAGCTTTAGTGATTGGTGTTTTTCCACTTTTTAGTACGATGTAATTCTGCTCTACTATAAAAATAAAAGCCCCTATCGGGGCTTTTATTTTTTATTTATTTACATACTCAATCATGGCATCTAAGAACGCATGAAAGTGCAAGCTAATATCTTCTTGTAAAATTTTATAGGCATTATCAAATTGCACCATTGGAAAGCCTTCTTTCCAAAATGGGAAAATATTATGCAAGTCATGAGTAACTATTGCATCTTCTCGGACAATTGCTTGTGAAATTTGTGCCAAAACTTGCGCTGTCTCTGCACCATCAATAGCAAGATAATCAATACCACGCACTTTTAAAATACGAATTCGATCTTTTTTATAGCGGATTTTTTTAGCTTGACCTGCATTTAAACCTAGTGCAAGAGTAACTGCCTCTACAAACTTCTCTTCAAAATTTGTATTTAGTGCCACCAAAGCCTGCTTATGTGCTTCCTGACGTCCTGCTTTCCCCCCGTTACGGATGATCTCATTGGCTTCCGTATCTAGCTTATCTTTTTTCATCGACTGTAAAATGTCTAAAATTTCGATATCGCTTAAAGATTCAGGAGATTGCTCAAACATAGGAGTCTCTATACATACAACTAAAGGCGTATTCTCTCATAAAAGCGATACTAAAGCAGAGTAAAATTTTAAATAGCATATTATCTTGACTATTTTTATAGTCCTAATCTCAGAGACTGCACTCATAAAATCAGTTAATTCTTTGGTTATGATTTTACCATTTGCCAAATTAATTTTACCCTGATAATATTATTTTACCCCGATAAAAATATGTAGCTAAAATGAATACTAAAATCACCTATACTGCTTTCACTGGAAGCACGCTTATTGCGAGTGACTCCCTTGTTGAACTTGCAAAGAAACTAAAAGCTCTTCCTAAAACAACAGAAAATATTCTGATTTTTAATGATCAAACAGGTCAACAAATTGATCTTGATCTTTCTGGTTCGGAGCAAGAGCTTCAACAACGTTATGCTGAACCGGAAGAAATTAAAAAAGTTGGACGACCTAAACTTGGAGTAATTTCGCGTGAAATCACTTTACAGAAAAAACATTGGGATTGGTTAGATCAACAAAGTGCGAGTGCATCAGCAGTGATTCGCAAGTTAATTGATAAAGAGTTAAATAACCCAAATTCTGAAGGCAATATTATGCTAGCCAAACAAGCCATCGACCGCTTTATGTCTGCTATGTTAGGCAATATGCCAAATTACGAGGAAGCAACACGCGCCTTATATCAAGGTGATCGAGATATATTTTTAAAAATGATTCAGAGCTACCCTAAAGATTTAAGAGAATATTTAACTTTAAAAGCTCAAAATGTTTTCTAAACTTAATAAAAAACCCGCTTACGCGGGTTTTTAGAACTTATTTTCAATCTATTAAAGACGAACTAATTCCACAATTTTCTCTACTGCTTCTTCTACCGTTTCAGCAGTTATCTCGGTATCTGTACCATCCACAGCGGTTGTGATAATAATAACACCCGTCTCACGTAATAGAACCAATTGCTCAGCTGTTAAGTTTGTTTTCGCGATCGCAACTACACCTTGCTGAATCAGTAAACTTTCTAAAGCTTGAGCTTTTTCAATTAACTGTGCAGAAACACCAATAACAGCAGGTTTTTGACCTAAACGAGCAGCACGATCTTCAGCAGTAACAGGATTACTATGAGCCGTCCACTCTACCGCGGCTTCTACCATGCCCGCGCCAACAGTTACGTTACTTAAACGGTCAATAAAAATAAATGAACCTGTGTAACGTGAATCTTGATAACGGTCAAACACGACTGGAGCATCAAACTCAACCACAACATCTGCAATCGCATTTAACTCAAGCTCTTCAACTTGAGTGTGTTCGAGCGTATTCACATTTACACGGTAGTTAATATTAGTTACTTTTGCTGGAACAGTTTGTGTACCAATCTTAATATTGTACAACTTACCTTTTACAAGTGGGTGTTCATTCATCCATACCACTGAAGCACGAACACTTCTTGAAATTAATGGTTGCTCGCCTGCACGTACTAAGACATTACCGCGACTAATATCAATTTCATCATTTAACGTTAAGGTGACTGCTTGACCCGCAACTGCCTGCTCAAGGTTACCGTCAAAAGTAACAATTTCCTTAACTGTAGAACGCTTACCAGAAGGCAACGCCACAATCTCGTCACCAACTTTAATTTCACCTAATGCAACTGTACCCGCAAAGCCACGGAAGTCGAGATTTGGACGGTTTACATATTGAACAGGGAAACGGAATTCATGTTTACTTGACTCGCGGTTGATTTCCACAGACTCAAGAATACTCATTAAGGTTTGCCCCTTGTACCAAGGAGTATGAGCTGATGGATTTACAACGTTATCGCCATTTAAAGCAGAAATTGGAACAAATAAAATATTGGCTGGACGGCGATCACCCAATTGGCTCACGAACGCATCATATTCAACCTGAATTTCATTAAAACGTTCAGATGAATATTCAACCAAGTCCATTTTATTAATGGCAACAACAATATTTTTAATTCCAAGCAAACTCGCAATAAACGTATGACGACGAGTTTGAGTTTGTACACCATAGCGCGCATCGATTAGGATGATTGCAAGATCAGCAGTCGATGCACCTGTTGCCATGTTACGAGTGTATTGTTCATGGCCCGGTGTATCAGCAATAATAAACTTACGTTTTTCAGTCGAAAAATAGCGATAAGCAACATCAATGGTAATACCCTGCTCACGCTCAGCCTGCAAACCATCTACAAGTAATGCCAAGTCCGGTGCATCACCTGTTGTGCCCACTTTCTTACTGTCACGTGTTACAGCTTGCAATTGATCTTCATAAATCAATTTTGAATCGTAAAGTAAACGACCAATTAAGGTACTTTTACCATCATCTACGTTACCGCAAGTCAAAAAGCGCAAAAGGTCTTTTTGTTCATGTTGTTTTAAATACGCCAGAATGTCTTGGCTGATTAAGTCTGATTGATGAGACATTGCTCAAACTCCACAAATTTAGAAACTGTCTTAGAAATAGCCTTCTTGCTTTTTCTTTTCCATTGAGCCTGCTTCATCATGGTCAATCATACGACCTTGACGCTCAGAACTTGTTGCCAATAGCATTTCCTGAATAATTTCTGGCAATGTATCAGCCTCAGACTCAACTGCACCTGTTAATGGATAACAACCAAGCGTACGGAAACGTACAGACTTCATTTGTGGAACTTCACCCTCTTTTAAGCGCATACGTTCATCATCAACCATGATTAGCGTACCACTACGCTCAACCACAGGACGAACAGCAGAGAAATAAAGAGGAACAATTTGAATATTTTCTAAATAGATATATTGCCAGATATCCAACTCTGTCCAGTTTGATAACGGGAATACACGAATACTTTCGCCTTTGTTCACTTTACCGTTGTAAAGATTCCAAAGTTCAGGACGTTGGTTTTTAGGATCCCAACGATGTTTACTATCACGGAATGAATACACACGCTCTTTCGCACGTGATTTTTCTTCGTCACGGCGCGCCCCACCAAAAGCAGCATCGAACTGATATTTATCCAAAGCCTGTTTTAAAGCTTGGGTTTTCATAATATCCGTATATTTCGAACTGCCATGATCAAATGGGTTGATTCCTGCTTCACGGCCTTCTTTATTCTGATGAACAATTAAATCAAAACCATGTGTTTTTGCCATGTTATCGCGAAACGCGATCATGTCTTTAAACTTCCAACCCGTATCTACATGTAATAAAGGGAAAGGAAGTTTTGCAGGATAAAATGCCTTCAATGCAAGATGAAGCATCACAGCCGAGTCTTTACCAATTGAGTAAAGCATGACTGGATTTTCAAATTCTGCGGCTACTTCACGGATAATATGAATACTCTCAGCTTCAAGTTGCTTGAGATGTGTAAGTCTTGATTCAGTCATGAACACGCCCTTCTCTATCCATTTTGCCCATAAAATCTAGAAGCGGTATTACACCACCACTTAGAAGACCATGTGGAGGAACGAGTGCCATAACAACTCCAATTTTTCGTGATAAATAGTCCAACCACAAGCCCTTTATGAGGCTTATAGCATTAGTTATGCATTATAGTGATTTAAAACTGTTTTCTTTTGCTTGTTTTTTCATATTGATATTCAAATTCATCATATACATGTAATATGCTGATTCACTTATAACTTTAAAATCGTAACTGGTGTAGTCAACTTAAGCAAATCACCATCTGTGCTTTGGATTTCTCTAAAAACAATAAAAAAGAGAAGCCTCTGTAGCCTCTCTTTCTTATTATAAGGTTAACTAAAAATTAGAAACCAAACATTTTACGCTCTAGAGGAATTTCTACTCCAATTGATGCACCAGCATCATTACCTTCTAAGTCAGAATCACTTACCCAACCATTAATTTTTAATGGAAGATCAGGTTTGATGTAATGTGTCCAAGTTAGATCAAGCGCTTTAATTTCATCATCTTTAGGGAATGCTTTATTAATTGCCAAGTTAGATTGGTTAACTTTAACCACCATAGCACGACCGCTTAAACGGTTCATCACGTCAAAGCGGATATCACCACCCACAGAATACATTTGTCCATCGCCACCCATCGCATGTCCTAATGGGAAGCCATGTTGGTAATAACCATCTTTATAAACATAATGATTATAGGAAATACCCTTCACATCATTATTAGTGCGGGTATCAGCCCATTCTGCATAAAGTTGATATGGCATATTATTATAGCTAGAAGAATAGTCGACTCCTGCTAAATACATTTTTTTAGAAGGAAGTAGTCCAGCTTCATCTTCACCAACATATTGACCATAAATACCAACAGGAGCATTTATAAGAGATTGTAGATTTAAACGAGCATCAAAACCTGCAATTTGGTTAGAACGATCTTCATCAGAATCATACACATTGTCATTCCCTTTAATTGCATTCCACAAAGAATCCCAACTTTCAGAACGTCCTTCACCACCCCATTGTAAAGTACGAGAAGCACCTAGTTCTAAATAGGGTAAAGGTCTTGCAGTTAAACGTAAGCCTAATAATTTCGCATGAGGAACCGCTTTATAATCATCTAATTGGCCTGCAAAAGCTTGATATTGCCAAGGTCCAATCCAAGATAACCATTTTGTCTCAAAAGCATTTTGTACAGCTCTTTGTGCCGTCACGCCATACACAGGACGACTTGCATCGCCACGGATTAAGCTACCATCATGTCCAGGTCCCCACCATGTTGGAATTTGACCTGCAACAAGCCACTGGTTCCAGAGTTTACCAGCGACATATGAACCCTCAACGTTAACGTCATGCCCACTATCAATTTGAGGGTCTTTTTCTGCGTTTACACGGATTTTTGCATCCCAATTTTCACCACCAGCATTAAACTCTAATGAACCTTGATACTGCGATTTTTGGTTATCACCAAATGCTTGAGGAATATTTTTGATATCAGTTTCAGCAAAAGCACCCACTTTAACTGTATCGTTATCTGCCTTTAATGCATTGAGAACTGAATTAATAACTTTTTGCTGTGCTGGATGAGTCACTTTAGCTTGAGAGAGAGCTCTTTGAATTTCATCACCACTTAATGGCCAAGTAGAAGTGCTGATGTTAATAACACCTTGTTGATTCAACCAGTTTAAGTCGGTACGTAAATCATCATTATTAAGCACTAAACCTTGTGCAAAAACAGCCGATGAAGCCGTTGCTAATAATGCAATCGAAAGTGTTTTTCTTAAAAACATGTCAGCACAATTCTCAAAGTTATTTATGAGCAACACATTAATTTTTTTATCGCAAATTTGCAATTGTTAAACTGTGCAATTACATTTTTTAACGGTGCTTTAAGTTTTCTATAACTTAAGTATTTTTTATATATAAATAGTTAATAAAAAAGGCAGTATAAACTGCCTTTTTCTGCATTGAAGATTAAATTAACCTTCTTTACGACGCATATGCGGGAATAAAATCACATCACGAATACTTGGTGCATCTGCAAAAAGCATAACCAAACGGTCAATACCAATACCTTCACCCGCTGTTGGAGGTAAACCATATTCAAGTGCTTCAACAAACTCTGCATCGTAATGCATTGCTTCATCATCACCAGCATCTTTTTCAGCAACTTGCGCTTGGAAACGTTCAGCCTGATCAATCGGATCATTTAACTCGCTAAAGCCGTTTGCCAATTCACGGCCACCAATAAAGAACTCAAAACGATCAGTAATGTGCGGATTATCATCATTACGGCGAGCAAGTGGAGAAGTCTCTGCTGGGTACTCAGTAATAAAGGTAGGTTGACGAAGTTTAGTCTCAACTGTTTCTTCAAAAACAATCGTTTGAAGCTTACCTAAACCAAAACCAGGTTTAACTTCTTCTTTTAATTCCTCACGGACAAATTTTGCAAGGAATTCACGATCACCTACATTTTCAGGTGTGAACTGCGGATTATTCTCCAAGATCGCATCAAACATAGAGATTTTCTTGAATGGTCCTTTAAAGCTAAATACTTCACCTTGGTAAGGCACATCAGTCGTACCTAAAATATCAAGGGCTAGCTTTTCAAGCATGTTTTCAGTCAAAGCCATCAAGTCTTTATAATCAGCATATGCCTGATAAAACTCGATCATGGTAAATTCAGGGTTATGACGTGTTGACACCCCTTCATTACGGAAGTTACGGTTAATTTCGAACACACGCTCAAAACCACCAACAACTAAACGCTTTAAATAAAGCTCCGGTGCGATACGCAAGAATAATGGCATATCTAAAGCATTATGATGCGTTTCAAACGGACGTGCAGACGCGCCACCCGGAATCACATGCATCATTGGCGTTTCAACTTCCATGAAACGTTCATTGGTTAAAAATGCGCGAATACCTGCAACGACTTTGGCACGAATTTCAAAAGTCTTACGCGTTTCTTCATTAACAATTAAATCAAGATAACGCTTACGATATTTAACTTCTGTGTCGTTCAAACCATGAAATTTATCCGGCAATGGACGAAGCGATTTTGTAAGAAGTTCAAAACCTTCAAGGTGTACATATAAGTCACCTTTGCCCGAACGGCCGATATAACCTTCAGCAGCAATAATATCGCCAAGGTCTAAACCTTTAATAGTTTCAAGCGTATCTTTTGGTAAACCTTTACGGTCAACATATAATTGGATACGACCAGTCATGTCTTGAATCACCATGAAAGAACCACGGTTTAACATGACACGGCCAGCAACTTTTACATAAACATGTTCAGCGCTTTCGATTTGTTCTTTAGACTGATCTTTAAATTGTTCTTGTAAATCAGCAGCGTAATGTTCACGTTTGAATGTATTTGGCCAAGGACTCTTTCCAGTTTCCTTTGCAACATCTTGGATTTGCTTTAATTTGGCATGACGCTGTGCAATTAAATCGTTTTCGGAAATAGTTGGTTCAGAAGTCGATTGAGCGTTTTGTTGCGTCATCTCTGCCTCGATTAAGTAAAAATGAAGTGGCATAGCTTAACAGATTGCTGAGGTTTTTCGAATGATTTCAATCAAACAAAAATGAAAAAAGTCCAAGCCGTCAATCTGAGTGGACATTGAATGATAAAAATTACTTAGACCAATCGCTAAGTTCATTTTTTTTAGGTTTGAGTAAAATATAAAAAAATCCAAATAACCTCGATTTGAAAAGGCCCTATTTGCCTTTTATTTTATCTATGAGATTGTGTAGTAAATAATGAAAATTCTATTTTTACATGGCTTGGATTCTTCTCGTGAATCAACAAAATTTCATGCCATTTTACATCCTGAAAAATTTTGTATTGATGTTGATTATCGCAACCTAAGTTATGCTTCAGTTAAAGACTTTTATCATCAAGCGATTGAAACAATTAAACCTGATTTGTTAGTCGGTCATAGCCTCGGCGGTTATTGGGCTTTGAAAACTGCTGCTCAACATAAATTAGCTGTTATTGTTGCCAACCCAAGCCTTACACCTAATTTTCGTAATGATTACCCTCACCTTTGTGACGAAGATCTTGACCACTCTAACCCTAAAATGGCCTATTTAGAGTTAGGAGACGAGCAACTTGATATGTATCAAGTACAGGAAAAGCTGTCACCATATATGACAATAGAAACTTATGACGGAGGCCATCATCGTCTTGCTTATCCTTCTCGTCTTAATGATCTCATTACTAAAATTCATAAAAAATATTTTGCTTGAATTGACGTATGACACATAATTTTCAAAAAACTTATTATGTAAAAAGATAACAAGTTAAATTACAGAAACTTATTTTTCAGCCATTTGTTTTACAGCTTCAAAGCCTTGAACGAAGCCACTTTTTAACATACCGATGTACTCAGGTAAGGTGGCTAATTCTACTTTTACCGTTGTAGTATCCCCATTTTGACTTAAAAAATATTTTTCTAGCGAACCACTCCAGCCTTTCACCTCTTCACTTTCCAAGTCTTCTTTCCCGTCTTTAATCATTCCTAAATGTTTAAAAATTAGTACTTCAGGCTTTTTCATTTCTTCAATGGTCGAAACCATTCCATTTCCTTCTCCATCTAGAAAATATGTTTTACCGCCCACTTTCCAATCTGTGCGCATTGAAGAATCTGGAGCAAAGAATTTCGTCCATGCATTATAGGTCTCACTATTCCAGAGTACGTCCCATACTTTTTCTATAGGGGCATTAATTTCTACTTCATATATTAGAGTTTCCATATTCGACTTCCTTATTCTCCGTTAATTAAGTGTTCCATAAACTTTTCTGTTTTATATAAACATTAATTTATTTGTCCATTTATTAACCAGATTACTTTTTTAAGAACTTTATTTATATAAATGCTTTGCTCTTTTTGTAACCCTTCATATCACTCACCGTCTCCTTGCATGAATAAACTTATAAAAACATATGATTTATTATGTGTTTATGTTGAAGTTTTGCCTAAATAACCATTTATTTGTCTCGATATGCCATTCATCTTTGCTTATGAATGATTAAACTCCCTTATATGCTTTACTTTAAATGTAGAACTGCGTAAAAATTTGATATCCGATCAAAGCGACATTAGTTATTATTGAGCGGATCGTAGTTACATTATTAATAGATGGAATAGTTTTACTGAAAGGCAGCTTTGAGCAAACTTATCAGTGCGGAGAGTCTCATGAAAAAATATCAATGTATCGTTTGTGGATGGATTTACGATGAAGCAGAAGGTTGGCCACAAGACGGCATTGCAGCTGGAACAAAATGGGAAGATATTCCTGATGACTGGACTTGCCCTGATTGCGGCGTTTCAAAAGCTGACTTCGAAATGATCGAAATCTAATGTCTTAAATTAAAAGGCCATGATTTACATGGTCTTTTTTATATATCACCAATCACCGTTTTAAATTAAAAATTCTAATTCTGGAGAAAAAAATGCATCCAATCGTCATTATCGGATCAGGCATGGCGGGTTATACCTTAGCACGTGAATTCCGTAAGCTTAACCCAGAGCAAGAACTTGTGATGATTTGTGCGGATGATGCGGTGAACTATGCAAAACCAACCTTATCCAACGCTTTTGCAGGAAAAAAAGCCCCAGAACAGATTCCATTAGGTGATGCTGCAAAAATGAGTGCCCAACTCAATATGCGTATTGAACCTTTTACTTGGGTGAAAGAAATTTTAGCTGAGCGTCATGAACTTGTTCTAGAAAAAGACGGCGTTATTTCTCAGCAACCCTATTCAAAATTAATTTTAGCTGTCGGTGCTAACCCGATTCGCCTTGCTATTGCTGGTGATGGTAGTGATGACATCCATGTGGTTAACTCACTCATTGACTATCGTTCTTTCCGAGAAAATCTAGCTCAGCGCAAAGATAAACGTGTTGTGATTTTGGGTGCAGGTTTAATTGGTTGTGAATTTGCCAATGACTTACTTCATAGCGAATATGATGTAACAGTAATTGATTTAGCGCCTCAACCATTAGGCCGTTTATTACCTTCACATATTGCTTCAGCATTCCAGCAAAACCTTGAAGAAGCGGGTGTTAAATTTGCCTTAGGCACAACCGTTGAAAAAGTAAGTAAAATCAATAATGGTGAAGATTACGCGGTTACATTGGCAAATGGCCAGACTTTGGTCGCTGATATTGTACTTTCAGCGATTGGCTTACAACCGAATATTTCTTTGGCTCAAAGCGCAAATATTCAAACCAGCCGTGGTGTGATTACCAATAGTTTGCTTGAAACCAATCAAGCAGATATTTATGCGATTGGTGACTGTGCGGAAGTTAACGGTACCCTGCTTCCATATGTAATGCCAATTATGCAACAAGCCCGTGCTCTAGCAAAAACATTAAGCGGTCAACAAACAAATGTACATTACCCTGCTATGCCTGTTGCGGTAAAAACTCCGGCTGCACCGCTTACAGTTTTACCGGCACCCGTTGATGTAGATGTAAATTGGGAAACTGAAGAATTCGACGATGGTATGCTTGCCAAAGCAATTGACAATGAAGGAACATTGCGTGGCTTCGTATTGTTAGGTGCAACAGCAGGCAAGCAACGTTTAACTTTAACTAAGCTTGTTCCAGATCTTATTCCTGCCCAAGCATAAGGTTTAAATTGGGAATGCTCATGATCTTGAGTATTCCCTCAAGGAATGAATAACATGAATAGCGCCTTACAATTTAGTATTTCACCGTACACTCCATTTATGCAGGAAACCAAAGTCAATTTAGGCAATGGTATCGAGCTACATGTAGAAGTAGGTGGAAAACCAGAACATCCGACTATTTTGCTGATTATGGGTTTAGGTGCCCAAATGCTATTTTGGCCGGACTTTTTCTGCAAATCACTCATTGATCAAGGTTTTCGTGTTATTCGTTTTGATAACCGTGATATTGGCCTTTCTTCAAAAGTCCGCCATCAAGGTAAACGTTTAAATACCATGAAATTGATGGGACGTTTTGCTTTAGGGCTAAGAAATCAGGGTGCACCTTATACGCTCTATGATATGGCAGATGACGTTTCTATGCTTCTCGACCGTTTAGGAGTAAGCAAAGCACATGTGATTGGTGCCTCAATGGGTGGCATGATTGCCCAGATTCTCGCTGCAAAATATCCGGAAAAAGTAGAAAAATTAGGTTTGATGTTTACCAGTAATAATCAACCGTTTCTACCACCACCATTCCCTAAGCAACTTTTAAGCTTGATTGGCAAGCCAGAATCACGTGATGAAGAAGGAATTGTGAATCACAGTTTAAAATTATTCCAATTGATTGGTTCTCCTGGTTATATTAACCATATTGAAGCCGTTCAAACTGCAAGAAAACTTTATCAACGTAGCTACTATCCTGCTGGTGTACTTCAACAGTTTTTAGCAATATTATGTACAGGTTCCTTACTGCAACTGGACCGTGAAATTAAGCAACCCACTTTAGTCTTGCATGGCTCTCGTGACCGCTTACTTCCACCGAGTCACGGTAAGGCCGTAGCAAAAGCAATTTCCGGTGCTAAGTTTGAATTAATTGATGGAATGGGGCATGATATCCCTGCCCATTTTATTCCACAGCTTAGCGGTTTATTTGCGCATCATTTTAAATCATCATACTAGGACACTATGGCTGCATTACCCTCACTAAGACAGCTATCATATTTAGTTACGTTGTCGGAAACTTTGCATTTTACTGAAGCAGCACGTCGCTCTTTTGTTACCCAATCGACTTTATCGGGCGGCATTATGGAGCTGGAAAGGCTACTAGGTGGCGTTCTGGTTGAGCGTGACCGTCAGAATGTGCGTTTAACGCCATTAGGTGAGCAAGTTGTTGCTCGAGCCCGTGTATTGCTAGCAGATGCTCAGGATTTAATGCGTTTAAGCCGTGAAATGAGTGAACCATTAACAGGTGATCTTCATTTGGGTGTTATTCCAACAATTGCACCTTTTATCCTGACACGGTTACTTGATGAAGTGCATCAACAATTACCGAAGATTCAGTTGCATTTACATGAAGCTCAAAGTGAGAAGATTGTAGAGCGCCTAGAACATGGTAATTTGGACATGATTGTCCTTGCTCTACCTTTTGACACAAGAAGTTTAAAAGTAGCTGAAATTTCAAAAGAAAATTTATATCTTGTTTGTAGTAAGCAAGATACAAATGCACTTCAAGCAAATTCTCTTGATAATCTCGATTTATCACGTCTTATTTTGCTTGAAGAAGGCCACTGTTTACGTGATCACGTATTAAGTGCCTGTCCAATTGGTGAACGTAAAAACGATAACCGCTTAAAAGCAAGTTCTCTACCAACATTGGTTGAGATGGTTTCTTCCGATTTAGGCTTTACTCTTTTACCAGAAATCGCAATTGAAAATAGTATGATCAAATTTAATGATCAGATTACTGCAAAACCAATTGAAGACGCACCTAGCCGTACTTTAGCACTTGTTACTCGTAAAAGTACGCCGTTGCAAAGTGAGTTTGATGTTCTTCTGCAAATCATGCAGAAAATTACCACAAACTTACATGAATAAAAAAAGGAGTCTTCGGACTCCTTTTTATTTTACTGTGCTGTTAGAGAAGCCCATTTAAATACCCAAGCCGATCTCAAGTCCAAGCTATCATCTGCAATTATTTTTTCTCGAATAATTTGTGCAATTGCGTAGTCATTGGCAGGATCGACCATGACTCGTATTCCTTTTGTGGTTGGGCTGGTAACAACTTTATACCCTTTAGCCTGTAATTGGGACTGAATCATATTCGCTTTATTTTGATTAGGTGCCAAAGCAACTTGTACCATCCATTTTTTTTCACCGTTTTCTAAAATTTCTTTCGCGACCGCTGCATCAAGTTGCTTTTTCTTCTCAATATTTTTCTTTTCTTCAATTTTTTTTAACTGATTATCGTCAATCTTCTTTTGTGCTAACAACTCCTCTTGGGTAAGTTTTCTTTTCTGAATTACGATTGTCTTATTTTGTGTTTCATTCTTCTTATTTTTCTCTCTAGAAGGATGTATAAAATAAGGATATATCATTTGATCATCAAATTTCTGAAATACAATAATATCTCCATAGCACTTCTGATCCGCATAAGCAGTCACTGGCATTAACCCCAAAAATATTCTAATAAATAAACTTTTAATAAAGCCTTGCATATTATTCACTTACCAAAGTTAAGTATATTTAATGCGGCGTATTAAAGTAGATTTCTTGTGATTTGTATATTTTTAAAATTCAATGTTTTATGTAAAGAATCACATATTTTTCAAACATATTGCATTAATTCAAATTATTGCCGTTTATCCTACAACCATTTAGAAAAATTAATTAAATTATTATGAAATTCAGTAAATTAAAAAGCCGACATGATGTCGGCTTTTTAAAAATAATTTTTTATTTAAAAGTTTCTAATAATTCTCTTTGAGCATTATGCAATTTTTCGCCTTCGGCTGGCTGGGCACGTACCCATGTACCATCGCCCTGTAACAACCAAGCTTGCTGATTATCTTGTAAATAATTAAGGAGTCCTTGCTGATAAATACGTTTTTTCAAAGCAGGATCTTCAATTGGGAAGCATGCTTCAACACGATTAAATAAGTTACGATCCATCCAGTCCGCACTTGAACAGTAAATACGAGCATCGCCATTATTACTAAAGTAATAAACTCGTGTATGTTCAAGGAAACGGCCTACAATTGAACGTACCCGAATGTTTTCCGATAAATTTGGTAATCCCGGACGTAAACAGCAAATCGAACGAATAATGAGATCTACTTGCACCCCTGCTTGAGAAGCTTCATACAATTTATTAATAAGCTGAACTTCAGTTAAAGCATTCACTTTGACAATAATTTGGGCTTTACGACCAGCCTTTGCATTGGCAATTTCTTCATCAATAAAGTTAATGAGCTGAGCATGCAGAGTAAAAGGTGCATGGAGTAACTTTTTCAGTTTTGCCATTTTACCCATACCCGTGAGCTCTTGGAAAATACGGTGTACGTCTTCACACAAGTCTTTATCGGTGGTCATTAGGCCGTAATCGGTATAAATGCGAGCATTCATAGCATGGTAGTTACCCGTTCCTAAATGAACATAACGCACCAGTTTGTTGTTTTCACGGCGTACCACCATAATCATTTTGGCATGGGTTTTATAACCTACAATACCGTAAACAACGACTGCTCCTGCTTCTTGTAAAACATTAGCCACTTCGATATTCGACTCTTCATCGAAACGGGCACGTAATTCAATTACCGCCGTCACTTCTTTACCATTACGCGCAGCTTCTGCTAAAACTTGAACAATTTCCGAGTCTGCACCACTACGATAAAGTGTCTGTTTAATTGCGAGTACTTGCGGGTCACGTGCTGCTTCACGGAGTAACTGAATAACAGGTGCAAAAGACTCAAATGGGTGATGAAGTAAAATATCCTGCTTTTGCATAGCCGAGAAAATACTCTCGGTCTTTTTAAACACTTTTGGTACGACTGGCGTGTGTGAGTCGTAACGCAAATGAGGACGTTTAAAGTTCGAAACCAGACGAGCCAAGTTTACAGGGCCATCAACTTTATATAATTGTTCTTCGTTTAAGTCGAACTCTTCAAGTAGATATTCATAAATATGCTGTGGACAATTTTGGGTTACTTCTAAGCGTACTGCACGACCAAATCGGCGTGAACTTAACTCACCTTTTAACGCTTTTGCCAAATCTTCAACGTCTTCATTAAGTGCCAAATCGGCATTACGAGTTACACGGAATTGATAGCAACCAGTTGCAGTCATGCCCGGGAACAAGTCTGAAACATGTTCATGAATAATTGCAGACAACATGACGTGATGTTCTTTACCACCCGTTAACTCATCTGGTAATCGTACAACACGTGGCAATGAACGTGGGGCTGGTACAACAGCCAAATCAATTTGTCGCCCGAACGCATCTTTACCTTCTAAAGTCACAATAAAGTTCAGGCTTTTATTGACTAAACGCGGGAATGGATGGGCTGGATCTAAACTGATTGGAGTTAAAACAGGCGCAACCTGTTCCTGAAAATATTTTTTTACCCAAGCTGATTGAGCTGGTGTTAATTCACCACGACGTAAAAAGCAGATATCTTCTTCACGTAACTTAGGTAATATTTCTTCGTTTAAAATACGATATTGGCGCTCAATTGCAGCATGAGCAGTTTCAGAGATTTTTTGTAAGACTTGTCTTGGCGTTAAACCGTCCGGGCTTCGACTTTCATTGCCTAGAGCGAATTGCTCCATAACACCTGCTACACGAATTTCAAAAAACTCATCTAAATTACGCGAAAAAATGAGTAAGAAATTCATTCGTTCCAGTAATGGATGTAAAGGGTCGACGGCCTGTTCCAATACGCGCAAATGAAAGTCAAGAATAGACAATTCACGATTAATATAACGGTCATTATAACTATATTCTGTTGGGGTCGTTGCTGTAATCGCTGTATTCATGTCTAACCTAATCTCTTTCCAACCAAAATCTCTGCAAAATAGTATGCTGCAAAATTATGTCAATTTGATAAAAACTAAAAAAATAACACATCTTTAAGACAGTGTTATTCAGGAATCTGGGTGCTATTCATATAACGTAAAATAACGCGTTTTCTATATTGTAGTTTACGATCATTGCGATGATCTTGATAATATTTCGGATCAGGCAATAACGCGGCTAAAAAAGCAGCTTGTTCGCGCGTTAAGCTTTTGGCACTTTTGCCGTAATAATATTGGGCTGCTGCTTCAACGCCATACAAATTTTTGCCAAATTCAACAGAGTTCATATACACCTCAAGAATTCGACGTTTCGACCACATGCGCTCCATCATCCATGTCGCTACAGTTTCTTGGCCTTTACGAATAAATGAACGTTTCTTATATAAGAACAAGTTTTTTGCAAGTTGTTGAGATACGGTAGAACCACCAGCAACAACCTCTCCTTGCTCATTGTTACGCTCTAGCGCAAAACGAATACCATCCCAGTCAAAACCATGATGATGAATAAATTTTGCGTCCTCTCCTGCTAAAATTGCATGTTTGAAATTGTCACTAATGTCATCATAGTCAAGCCATTCATGAATGATCGGCTCAGATGGATCTGACCAATAATCAATTCGCATAAACATGGTGGTATCAACTTCATGTGTACGCCACCAAACCAAACTTGAGAAGATCCAAAGCTGAATAAGGAGAATTGCCCCAATAAAAATTAACAACACGCGAACAATAAAGGCTTTCATGTTCGTCCTGATCTCCTGTATTCAACTTTTTTCATGTTAAGCTGTAAAGCATGTTCATATATAACAAAAGCATAGCATGACTCAATATCAGCCTCCGCACATTAATCGTAAACTCAATGTACAAGCTTGGTGGCTGACCGCCCTACTGATCTCGATTAATGTAGGTTTGTTCATCTGGCAAATTATATCTGGAGTGGACATTAGTGACCCAGCTATAAAAGATGCACTTCACTGGGGTGCAGATTTTACACCACTTACTTTTTCCGGGCAGCCAGAACGTCTATTTACCAGCATGTTTTTTCACTTTGGCATTATTCACCTTATGCTCAACATGTGGGCTTTATATATTTTTGGTAATGTCGCTGAAGCTTTATTTGGACGTTTATACTTTATTGGTCTGTATTTACTTGCAGGCTTGTTTGGTAGCCTTTTGAGTAGTTATATTAATATTCAAAATGGGCATGAATTATTACAACATTTTGATCAGAGCTTACTTCCCCATGTCAGTGCTGGTGCTTCGGGCGCTGTGATGGGATTAGGTGCAGCATTAACTGTTCTTTCTTTATTTCCGCCGCTGCCTCATCAAGCTTATATACTTGATAAGAAATCATTATTAATGATTATGGCGATTAACCTTATATTCGGTCTGGTTGCCACAGGTATTAATAATGCTGCACATGTCGGCGGTATGATTATAGGTGCATTACTCGCACTGATTTGGTATTTAAGCTACCGCACTCCATTTAAAACCCTCCTAAAATTTTTAGGTCTATTGGGAGGACTTTTAATGACTGTCGGCTTCTATGTTTACTGTAATCAGCTTAACTCACCATTACTTCCACTTTGGCATGAGGTTTTAATTCAGAACCCAGAAATACTCCCCTAACTTAAATCTGGTTCAGCTCACGTAAACTTTGTAGTGGCGGTAAATTACACAGATAACCGAGTCGATATCGGCCAATCAGAGCGCAAAGCAACATCATGGCAAATGGTAAAATCAACCATATTTCAATATGCCACTGTAAAGCCATATTCATTTTATAACTTGCAATAGCGCTAATTACCTCGGCAAAACAGCAGGCAACAATGCCTGCTAACAAACCTAAAAAACCAATTTCCAGACTGTGCATCTGCTTCATTTTATTTTTAGAGAGACCAAATGAACGCAACAAAGCCACTTCCCGACGGCGTTCATCCATTAATAGATTTAAACAAGCAATTAAAACAAGTATTCCAGAAAAGCCAACTAACGCTGCAAGCACAGTCACAATTTTAACCAAGACATTCATTAAGCGCTTTACTTCATCCAAAATACGGTCAACATCAATAAAAACCGTATTTGAGAATTGCTGAATCATATGGATCATTTTAGGTTGATCTTGCTTAGGCACATAAAAACTACCCAAGTAACTACCAGCATTTTCATCTAAAGTTTTAGGCGAAAAAATAAAGAAAAAATTAGGACTAAAGCTTTCCCACTCAACGCTCCGAAAATTTATAACTTTAGCTTGCAAGGTACCTTCTGGCAGACTAAAAGTAAGCCTGTCACCAATCTGGATTCCTAAACTTTCTGCTGTTTTACTCTCAACTGAAACTTGGCCTACTGCATTAAATTCCGCTTGACCTTTTGTAATGACATTGTCATCTGGTAAAGCACTCGACTGCGTTAAATTTAATTCGCGGCGTAAAGCATTATTTTGCTTTATGGCTTCTTCTGAAAAAGGAACATCATTCTTGGCAACTAATCGCCCACGAATGTTTGGATATAACGGTGTGCTTTGCCAACCATTTTGCTTCAACTGTTGCTCAAAAGCTTTTAAATCAAATGGTGGTAGGCCATAAACAAACTGATTAGGTGTACCCTCCGGTAACTGCTGATGCCAGCGTTCTAATAAATCTGTTCTTAACACGCTTAACACTGTAATAAGACTTAACCCTAAAGCCAATGCCGTAATTTGTAAGGCACTTTGCGATGGTGAACGAATATAAAAAGACAAACGAGTTTTCATCTTTTTTAAAGTACGAAGCAATAGCCAGACGACGGTATAAAGTAAAATGCAAAGCAGAATAATCGCTATTAATACCCAAATACTGAGCATTAAATTTTCACTTAAAACTAAGCTAAAAATAACAAGGCTAGTGATGCCTGCAAAAAACATAAAGAATAATGATTTTCGGGATTTTGCCTGTTCCCGAATAACACGGATGGGAGGAGTATTTAACAACTCCCAAATGCTTGGCAAAATGAATCCAAGTAGCACAATTACACTGGTAAAAATGGCAATTGGTAAGGGACCAAGTAAAAAACCAACCACAGAGAAACTTAACTCTAGTTGTGGAATCAGTTGTAGCATGAGCTCAAGCAAGCCATAGCCCATCATTATTCCTAAGAGACTACCGATCACAATCGAAATTGCACTGACTACACAAAGTAACCCGATATAGGCCCATAAAATTTGAAACTTACTCGCACCTAAACAACGTATTAAAGCAATGTGATCTTGGTTTTGCTGAACATATCTTTGACTTGTTAAAGCAATGGCGATACCACACAATAAAATCGTTAAAATATTGGCCAATTGCAAAAAGGTATCTAGGTTTTCTAACGGACGTAATAATCTGCTATTTGATTCACTGGCATCGCGTAAACGTAACCCTATGGTTTCTTCCTGTTCATTTGCAGGTTGATGCTGTTGCTTAAATTGCCTTGAAAATGACTGAACCTGTTCAGGCTGACCAGACATTAACTGTCGATAATCGATTCTACTACCAGTTTGAATTGCATGAGTTTTAGCAATATCTGCTTGATGAATAATGACAGTAGGCGAAAAACCAGAAAAACCAAGTTCTTGATTTGAATCTCGCACAATCACGCCACTAAAGCGAAATGCCGCATCTGCAATAGATACCATATCGCCTAGTTTAACTTTAAGTAAATCGGCTGCCCTTTGACTTAGCCATACTTCACCTGGTTGGATACCACGCGCCCTAGGCTCAATCTCAAGCTTTCCTCTTAATGGGAATGCAGGTTCTATTGCTTTTACATTGACCATGACAAACTGATCTTGAGTATGTGCCATTGAACTAAACATGGTCACATTAGTCTGCTTTAAGCCAAGCTGATCTGCCCTTTTTTGCCATTTTGCGTCTATAGGTTCATTATTCGACAGAACCAAATCTGCTGCTAACATTTGCGCTGCTTGTAGACTTACCGCATTTTTAACTTGGTCATTACTAAACTTAAGAGCAGTGGTTGCACTGATCGCAAGTGAAAGCGCAATAATAAGTAAATATAAGCCTCCGGTACGAAAGCTTTGTAACAAAAGTGGTTTGAGAAGATTACGCATAGTTTAACCACCCTGTACCGTCTTTAGTCGGCCATCATCTAACTCGACATGTCGTTGGCAAAGTGCTGCCAAATTACGATCATGTGTGACCAAAATAAGGGTGGTACCAAGCTCTCGATTTAAATCAAAAAGAAGGGTTTCAATTTCTTGTGCGGTTTGGCCATCAAGGTTTCCGGTGGGTTCATCGGCAAAAATAATTTGTGGCTCGGCAATGAGAGCCCGAGCAATTGCCACACGTTGTTGCTCGCCGCCAGATAAGACCTTAGGCGTTTGTTCAGCTTGACGGCTTAATCCTACCCGATGCAGCCAATCTAAGGCTTTTTGTTCAGCTGTTTTATAATCAAAGTCTTTACGTAACCGAAGCGGTAACATCACATTTTCAAGGGCACTTAACTGTGGCAAAAGCTGGAAAGACTGAAATACAAAACCAATATGGTGCATTCTGATTTGGGCACGTTGCTCTTCTGTTAACTCATGAACCGCCTGACCACATAACCACACCTCACCTTCAGAGGGTTGGTCTAAAGTCGCTAAAATACCCAGTAAAGTTGATTTTCCTGAACCAGAACGTCCTGTAATTGCTACCTGCTCCCCTTCATAAATCTCTAAATCAATATTTTTTAAAATCGTAAATTGATTTTGGTTAATCTGAATAGTTTGTGTAACTTGATGGGCAGCAATGATAGGTTGTGGCATGATGTGAACAGTCCTATATATTGAGTATTCGGGTCGAAACACAAATGTATAAATCTTATTTGTTTGGTTCTAAAAGTCTCTTGCTCATCTCATTGAGCATGTTGCCCATGTTCGTCTCGGCAAAAACTATTTTAATTTTAGGAGATAGTATCAGTGCCGGTTATGGAATAGACCCTAAACAAGGTTGGGTACAATTACTACAAAAACGTTTAGATCAACAGTATCCCAAACAACATAAAGTGGTCAATGCAAGTGTGAGTGGGGAAACCACTAGCGGTGCTTTGGCACGATTACCAAAACTTTTACAAACTTATAAACCCGAGGTAGTTGTTATTGAATTAGGCGGGAATGATGGCTTACGTGGTCAACCACCACAAATGATTCAAAAAAATCTGTCTCAGCTCATTCAATTAAGCCAGAAGCAAAAAGCCAAGGTTATTCTTTTTGGTATGAAGATTCCGCCCAATTATGGCACGGCTTATAGCAAAGCATTCGAAAATAACTACAAAACTGTAAGTCAAAAATATCAGGTGAAATTGCTACCCTTTTTTCTTGATGGCGTCGCTGGGCAAAAGCAACTAATGCAAAATGACTTGATTCATCCAAATGCCCAAGCACAATCAAAATTACTGAATTTAGCTTACCCATACATAAAAGGTGCCCTATAGGCACCTTTTAGTTTTAAATATTTTTATTATGATCAGAAGTCAAAGAAAGTAACTTCACCAGTTTCTAGCGAATATTCAGCACCAACGACAATCAGTTCACCTTTTGCAATTAGATTTTCTAATACAGCCGAACCATGACGTAATTGGTTTACCGAAGCAAATACGTTTGAACGCACCGCATGACATGAGAGTTTTTTCAAGTCATTTTTTAAATCAGTCTGCATTAAAATCTCAACTGATGGACGAACACGGTTCACAATCGACATTAAGTTAGAAGATGGCGGGTGCTCAGGGTTCATCAACGTATCAATTGTCGCTTGAATCGCGCCGCAATGGCTGTGTCCTAATACAACTACAACCGGACAGTCATAACGTTCTGCCGCGAACTCAACACTACCAACTTGTGAAGGTGCAACAACATTACCAGCAACACGGATTACGAATAAGTCACCAAGACCTTGATCGAATACCATTTCTGCTGGTACACGAGAATCTGAACAGCCTAATACAATTGCAAATGGATTTTGATCCTTTGCCATTTCAGCGCGTTCATGATGTGATAAGGTTTTTGCAAGGGAAGTATTTCCATTTACAAATCGTTGATTACCTGCTTTCAAACGATCTAAAACTTCTTGCGCAGTAGGCATTTTATATTTCCATTGTTTTTTCAAGGTTAGAAATCATTTTAATGTGTCAAAATTTGAATGTCACTGACAAAAAATAAATCCTTTTTCAGGAAAATTTTTTAAAACTTTAATTAGTTTTATAAGGAAGATCACCGCACAATTACCTACTGTTTAGTGAAAAAATAGACATACTTTAGTTTATAGATTGACTATAATTTTCTTGATTCCAAACGTTTGGCAAATGACTCATTGGCAAAGTTTTTCAATAATTTTTCAAACTCGCTTAAGCATCAAGGATGAAATCTATGACAAGGCTGTCCGCATCAATTAAAGCCTCTATGAAAAAAACTGCTACTGCACTGACTTTGGCTTGTAGCTTATTGTCAGTCATGAGCATTTCTCAAGCGCAGGCAGCCGATAATATTGATGTCAGCTTTCAAACAATATTACAGCAGGAACGTAACTGGGCAGGACTGCAAAGCAAAAGCCTAAAGGTGGGCGATATCACTTGGTCATATAGTGAAGGTGGCTCTAGCACAAAGCCAACTTTACTACTCATTCATGGCCTAGCGGGCAGTCGAGATAACTGGAACCGAGTTGCCCATTATCTCACGACAAATTATCACGTTATTATTCCTGACTTACCGGGCAGTGGCGAAACTATCGTTTCACAAGACTTTGATTATTCAGTTCCAAACTTAGCTGAAAAATTACGTCGCTTTGTTGAAGCCGCCAATTTAAAAGGCCCAATTCATATTGCTGGGCACTCACTCGGCGGATCAATTGCCCTACTCTATGCTGGACAATATCCATTTGAAACCAAAAGTCTATTTTTAGTCGATAGCGGTGGTATTTTCCGTTCTGCCAACACAATTTATCTAAAAGATCCAACCTATCTAAAACAACTTTTAGTCTCTAAAAAAGGTGATTTTAATTATTTATTAAAACAAACCATGTTTAATCCTCCGTTTATTCCGAAAGAGTTCCTGCAAGCTCAAGAAAAACTGATGATTAATCAAGCACCTCAAACCCAGAAACTGGTTGATCAATTGATCGCACTCAATAAAGTCTATACCCCAGATTCTTTTGCCGTACTTACTAAAACGATTGACGCCCCTACACTCATTTTATGGGGTAAACAGGATAAAATTATTAATGTAGAAGTAGCAAACGAGCTAAAACGGCTTTTAAAAAATGCCCAGCCTCCAGTTATCTTAGAAAACGTAGGCCATATGCCAATTTTGGAAGCTGAACAGTTGGTTATCCAACAATACGTACCATTTTTACTGAAAGTAGAAACAAACCAGTCGTCAAAAACGACAACACCTTAAATAAAACTTCCGACTTGTGAGACCTTATGTCTACCCAACCCATGATTGAAAAACTTATTGAAGCTCATCTAGATTTTTTAGATGAGCAGTTTGCTCAGGCTCAGGTGATCCAACAAGAGTTTGAGCAGTTTTATCATTGGTTGGGGAGTCGACAATTACAACACCTTTGGACGTTTGAACAGGTTCAACGGCTCATTCAAAAGCAGATTTTAGACACACCCGCTTCGGATTTTCTTATTGAACAGATTGCGGAGCATATCCGCTTTGCACTGATCCATCCTGCAAATGACACCGCAACTGTTGAAGACGTTATTCCTGTTTTAACCATTGATCGAATTGCACAATACGTTGCTAGTAAAGAAGAGCACCGTAAAAAACTCATTAAAACAATTGTGAATAACCCTGCCTTTTCAGCACTGTTGACTCAATTGATTCAGCAAACAATGCATGATTATTTAGATGAATCTATGTCAAAACGCGTGCCTGGTGTAGGTCGTTTTATGAAGATGGGCAAATCTGTATTAGAAACAGTAACCGACTCTAATCTTGACGATACCATTAACCATTACTTGCAAAAGAATATTTTAAAACTCAGCCAGATGAGTGAGCGTGTTTTAAACCAACATTTTGACAATGATAAGCTCTACCATTTTCAGGCAAATGTTTGGCATAAAGTTAAAACCTCGCCACTTTCTGTTTTAAAAAACTATATAGAAGTTCAAGATTTAACAAAAACTGTTGGCCTAGGACATGAAATCTGGGACCACATTCGTCAAACTGATTATCTAAAACAGCAAGTACATGATGGTATCTATACTTGGTATGTACGTAATCAGGAACGTAATTTTGATTTGTTGCTCCGTGATCTTAATATTGACGAAAATTTAGTGAAGCATGAACTCACCGAATTGCTTGTACCCGTACTACAACAATTAGTCACAACAGGACATTTAAGACGTCGTGCCCGTGTGTACTTAGAGAAGTTTTATTATTCTGAAAAAGCATTAGAGATTTTAAATAATAAAGGCGCTTAAAGCGCCTTTATTATTTTATTGATTAAAAAGAATATTTTAAAGATGCGTAATAAGCCCGACCTGGCTCATTATAAGTTTGGCTAATAGAATTACTGTCTCTTAAAATTTGTTTATCAAACAGATTACTCACACCAACACGCGTACTAATTTGGTCTGAAAACTTATAACCAACATTAATACCAGCGGTACTATAACTTTTTACCGTACTTGGCTTAAGCGCAGAATTCGCACCTCCTGAACCTATACCGGATTCAAGTCTATTCTCTGCAAATTGACGTGATTTTTGACGACCATATTGAGTAAATACAAAATTTACATCCAATTGATCAGTAATGTCATAATCAAAAATTGAGTTAATTGTATAGATTGGAACTAAAGATAATGGATTCCCAGTTTGCTTGTCTTTCGAGTCCATCATGTAGGTAAAGTTATTAGTCCAGCGAATATCACCGAAATCTAATCCCAAACTTCCTTCAAAACCTTGAATTAAGGCTTTAGGCGTATTTTCCCAACGCAAAATATTCCACTTCGTATTGGTCACAGCTCCTGTATTTGCATTTGTACTTGAGCCATCAACTGTTCCAACAACATGAGTACCCGCAACAATCTTATCTTTATAATCATTACGGAACCAAGTTAAGCTCGCATTCACGATATCTTTTTGGAACTGAATACCGAGCTCTTTGTTTACCGATGTTTCAGGTTTTAAATCACCATTACCTTGTAATAAACAACGCGACTCAATATTAGCAGGGCAGCCATTGCCATTTGTACTTAATAAATACCCTTCGGCATTTTGATACATATTTGGTGCTTTATAAGCTTTTGCTACCCCACCTTTTAAAGTGAAATAATCATTGAGTTTTTGAGTAATATCTCTGTACACGACAAATTTCACAGAACCCTTATCCTATCAGGATTCTGCTTTCTTAAAATTGCCAAAATTTCCTTAAACTCTTCTTTTTTCCCAAAACCAATTAAACGCTGAATCGCCATTTGAACATAGTCTAAACCATAGCGAAATAAACTCATTGAGAGTCGTCCATGCTTCTTTATTTTTATCGCTTTTTTTTGATTATGTTGCCATTCACCCGTTAAGTAACACCAACAGAAGCTTATAGCTAACACCGCAATCAATTTTTTCACTCGTCTAGGGTCTGTCAAGCGCGTATTTTCAAGATTAAACCCGCGTCCTTTGAGACAACTGAATAAGGTTTCAATTTCCCAGCGTAATGCATAATCCTGAATAGCATTGGCATTAAACTGAGGAGAAACGACGAGTAAAAGCTCTCCATTTTCTAACTGTAGTGCACTTATATATAGTTTCACCCGACCAACCAAAATCCGTCGTTTACGACATTCAATTTGACCAACTTTAAGATGGCGAAATAAATCACTAATTTTATGATTCTTTCCTAAATGATTGGTGACAATGAAGTTTTTTTAACACGAATGCAGAAGTTGATGTCTTGTTCAATTAACCATGTAAACCACTGCTCACCGATAAACTCTCTGTCTGCGAACACATTCACAATACGGTCTTTACCAAAAATGGCTATAAAGCGTTGAATCAAAGCAATACGCTCTTTCGTATCTGAATTTCCACGTTTATTAAGCAATGTCCAAAGGATAGGTATCGCTATTCCACGATAAACGATTGCGAGCATCAGGATATTAATATTTCGTTTTCCCCATTTCCAATTGGTTCTATCTAAAGTCAGTTGCACTTGGTCGAATGAAAACATATTGAAAATCAACTGAGAAATTTGACGATAATCAAAATACTGACCTGCAAAGAAGCGCTGCATACGTCGATAAAATGATTGTGGTAAACACTTGATGGGCAAGGCTTTAGATGCAGAAGAAAGATTACATGTTTGCTTTAAAATAATCACAAGCATGATGAGCGCAAAGCACTTTAAATGTGACTTGTTCCATTTTAGAGATTTGTTTAAGATAAGATATAACTCATTGAGATGTGTCATAGTATTCGTCGTTAGAAAACAATTATTGTGACATTATTTCAATGAGCTATCTATTTTTGTCGTGTACAGAGGAGTAATATTTAAGCTTGGGCTCCAATTAGAACCAGATTTACTATGGTCATCAAAACGTAAACCTAATACAACATCTGTGCTGTCTGTAACTTTCAGGTTATCTTCAATATATGCAGAAGCAATACGTGACTCCATTTTACTACGATCACCTTTCGCTAATTGATCGCCATAACCTGAACCACTGCTGTCTTTACCTTGAGTTGTCGAGACATTATCTTTAAATCTGTCTTCAACCCATTCGGTACCTACAGTTAATACTTGGGGTAAATAGTATTCAAAAGGAATATTAGCCTCGCCGTTAAAGCGAAGAGTTTCTAAACGCGAAGTGGCTTTATCATCAAGATTATTAATTTTTCCTTCTACACTTCCCGCCAAGCCTTCAGGTAGACGTTTGTTATGGGTCTTATCATATTGAGCAACTAACTTACTCTTACCCCAAGACCAATCACCTTCGTGCGTTAATGCATAGCTATCACGATACATGGTATTGGTTTCTTTACCAATCAGCTGTGAAAGAATCGCATCCGCTTCAGCATTTGCATTTAACTGAGAGTCACCAGAATAAATATTACCTTGTTTGCTAGAAGAAATATCGAGCAAGACAGTTTGCTGGTCTGTTGCCTGCCAAGCTAAACGGCCTGAAATATCTTTATTTTTAACACCTTCACGGCCAGCTGCG
This sequence comes from Acinetobacter sp. FDAARGOS_558, assembly GCF_003937785.1. Classification (NCBI taxonomy): domain Bacteria; kingdom Pseudomonadati; phylum Pseudomonadota; class Gammaproteobacteria; order Moraxellales; family Moraxellaceae; genus Acinetobacter; species Acinetobacter sp. FDAARGOS_558. Next base: position 3,429,041 of record NZ_RKJH01000001.1, on the reverse strand, counting down.
GTACTACCAATTGATTTATTAATATCAACATCGTCAGCTTCTGTTTTATTATAATTACCATATAAACGATAAGATAAAACGTCCTTAATTAGTGGCCCACTTACGTTAAAACCAACACGATTTGATGAACCTTCTTTGGAGTCTTCAGGCTGTGAAGTATAGAACTCTACTGAACCATGAGTTTCATTCGTTACTTTTTTAGTAATGATGTTAACCACCCCACCTGCCGCACCAGAACCATATCGAGCAGCTGCTGGTCCGCGTAAAACTTCAATCGACTCGATGGCTTCTGCTGGTACCCAGTTTGAGTCGCCTCGTGTATCACGCTCTCCTTTCCAGCCATAACGGACTGAATTACGAGAGTTAATTGGTTTACCGTCCACTAAAATAAGCGTGTTTTCAGGGCCCATTCCGCGAATATCAATTTGTCTATTATTACCACGCTGCCCTGTAGCACTATTGCCTGTCAGGTTGACACCTGGCATACGACGTACATAGTCAGAAATATCATTACGAACTGGTAGTTTTTCTAAATCTTCTTTGGTAATAACCGATACACCGAGCGATTGCTTCACTTGCTCTTCTGCTGTTACAAAAATTGTTTCCAATTTCACAGGTTCAGCAGGCTTTTCTAATGTTTGTTCAGCTTGTTCTTGCTCATTTTGTGCAGCAAAAGCCATAGACATCATACTTGCCAGTACTGAAACAGAAAGCACTGACTGGATAATACGCTTCGACATAAGTATTCCCAATATATTGATTTATTAAACATCTCTCATTTTCAGTTTCGCATTGTAACAAAGATAAATAAAATTACAAATGATATTGATAATAATTATCATTATTTATATTGAATAATAAAAAAACCTCATTGCGAGGCTTTTTTATTTTACTTTTCAAATAATTTAATTATTTGAAATAAGCACCTTCTGCTTGTGTATGGTCTGTTTGGTCAACCACACGTTGTAGTTCAGGAATGTGTTCTTTCAAGGTTGTTTCAACACCTTGTTTTAAAGTCACATCAATTGCTGAACAACCTTGGCAACCGCCACCAAATTTCAATACAGCAGTAAGCCCGTGTTCAGGGTCATCTTGCACTTCAACTAAGCTACAGTTACCGCCGTGTCCTGCAAGACCCGGGTTAATTTCTGCTTGAAGTACATAGGTAATACGCTCTTCAATTGATGCATCAGGCCCTACGCGCGGCACTTTAGAGTTTGGAGCACGGAAAGTTAACTGACCACCAAAACGATCTTTGTTGTAGTCAATAACCGCGTCTAAAAGATAAGGGATAGACGGCGCATCAATATATGCAGGGAAATCAGGATAGTCCTGTTTATAATCCGTCGGCACCACTTCTTCTGGTGCACTATATGCCATACAGCACTCTGCACGTGGTGTACCCGGATGTTCAACAAAAATTCGAACGCCAATTCCCGGAGTATTTTGCTTCGCCAATAATTCGTGCAAATACTCTTGTGCAGATGGTGTAATCAAAAGGTTCGGAATTTCTTCTGCAACAGCAGTGTTGGTGTTCTCAGTCGACATAACAATATTCCTCAAGCTGATGCCTTTATATTAACCGAAGATGAGGTAGATTTAAAAAAAATCAACTAAATTTGTCGGATTTATACACAACAGGGTTTCAAGTTGTATTTTTAATGGCATTATTGCCATCAGTATTGATCATTTTTAAATATTTCTTATGTTGCATTTGCCGTTTAATCACACCATTACTCTTATTATTATTACGGTCATTGTGTCTTTACTTGCTTTTAGCAATCAAAATGTCATGAACCGTCTGATCTTCTGGCCGCCTGCAATGCAACGTGGACAATTTGATCGATTCATTACTCATGGTTTTATCCATGCAGATGGTACTCATTTGCTCTTTAATATGATTACCCTATTTTTCTTTGGCAGCATCATCGAAAGTTTTTATCGCCAATATTTTTATGACATGGGTTTTGTGCTGTTCTATTTAGGCGGATTAATTTTTGCGATCTTGCCAAGCTACCTACAACATAAAAATGATGCAAACTGGGCAAGTCTAGGTGCTTCAGGAGCCGTATCTGCTGTTCTGTTTGCCTATATTTTATTTCAGCCGTGGAAGCTGATTTTTGTATTTTTCATCCCTGTGCCAGCTATTATTTTTGCAGTTCTCTATGTTGCTTATAGTATTTGGGCAGGTAAACGTGGTAATAGTCATATTAACCATAGTGCACATTTATGGGGGGCAGCTTACGGCGTAATTGTAACGATTTTGATTGAGCCAAGAGTGATTCCTCATTTCTTAGATCAACTTACTCGCCTACCTTTTTAAATCCATATTTTTGAGAAAAGCCCAATATGGGCTTTTCTTTTTTTCTCATTTATTTATCAAGATAAATTCTCAGATATTTTTCTGATTTTCTTTGATCAATTCCTTGTTTTGATTGCAAAAACCATCTGATTAAACTCAAGCACAATTCTTTTAATAATTCAGATGATACAATGAAGTACAAAGCTCTTCTATCTAGTCTTTCCATTGCTTTATTTAGCTTATCTTTAGCTGGATGTAACGATAATGATTCACAAGAAACTGCAGTAAGTACACCAAAGCAGCCGAATATTTTATTCATTATGGCCGATGACTTAGGCTATTCAGATTTAGGAGCTTTTGGTGGCGAAATTCATACCCCAAACATTGATAGTTTAGCGCAAGAAGGCCGAATTTTAACTGACTATCACACTGCACCTACATGCTCGCCTACTCGTTCACAACTCATTTCTGGTACTGATCACCACTTGGCTGGTATAGGTGCTATGGCAGAACTTACCCCGGACCATTTAAAAGGACAGCCTGGCTACGAAGGCTATTTAAATGAACGCTCACTATCGATTGCTCAGGTGCTCAAAGATAATGGTTATCGAACTTATATTAGCGGTAAATGGCATTTGGGATTAACACCTGAAACCAATGCACATGCTAAAGGTTTTGATCATTCATTTACCTTATTACAAGGTTTAGACCACCACTTTAAACAAGCTCCAAGTGCGTTTAAGCGAAATTCAACCTATACCGAAGATGGGAAAATTATTCCTGTTTCAGCATTGCCTGATGACTTTTTCTCGACCAATTATTTTACCGACAAATTGCTGAGCTATTTAGAGTCAGGCAAAAATAGTGGTAAACCATTTTTTGCCTATGCAGCCTACACAGCACCCCACTGGCCTATACAAGCGCCAGCAGAATACCGTGAAAAATATCGTGGCGTTTATGACGTTGGTTACGATGCTATCCGTAACGCTCGTATTGCACGCCAAAAACAGCTTGGAATTATTCCAGTAAACTTTGAGGCTGCAGAACCAATTGCAACTCAAAACGCACCACAAAAATATGGCAAGTGGAATGAGTTAACAGCTGAACAAAAAGCGCTTGAAGCTCGCAAAATGGAAATCTACGCAGGCATGGTAGAAAATCTTGATGCCAATGTAGGCAGAATTATTCAATATCTCAAACAAAATAATCTTTACGACAACACTTTAATTTTCTTTGTTTCTGATAATGGCGCAGAAGGTTTTGTTCGCGGAAGCTATGGTAGTGAATCAGGCTTTGATAATTCTGTAGCAAATGTAGGTACCCCTACTTCTTATCATTACATTGGTCCACGTTGGGCCGAGGTCAGTGCAGCACCTTTCCATTTATGGAAAGATACAGCTGGTGAAGGTGCAACTACCGCTCCTGCTATTGTGAAATTACCAAACCAAAAGAAAGCTGAAGAAACCAATCATAGCTTTGCATCGGTACTCGACGTTTTTCCAACATTATTAGATTATGCTCATATTCCAGTACCTCAAGGGCAATATAAAGGCCGAACCATTAATACGCCAAGCGGTTATTCTTGGAAGTCTGTACTTGAAAATAAATCACAAACGATACACCCTGCCAATTTCAGTTTTGCCGATGAATTGCATGGTAGTAAATATGCAAAACAGGGTGAATGGAAAATCGCACTTCAAGGTCGCCCTGAATTAGAAACAGGTTCTTGGGAGCTCTATAACATTGCCACTGATCGTGGAGAAAATCACAATGTCGCGCAGCTTTACCCTGCAAAAGTTCAAGAGCTATTAGCGGTTTATCAAAAATACACTGAACAAAATGGCGTACAGGAATATAACGCCAAATGAAATTGAAACTGGTTTTAAGTACTACAATCAGCCTGTTGTTCATCACAGGCTGTAGCAAGTCTGAACATAACGCTGACACTAAAACGGTTTTACCAAAGCATGCCATTCAATCGGCTGCTTTGGGTTCCATTGAACAGTGTAAGAGCTATACCGGACTTCCTACAGGCTGGCTTAAAAATACAACCGCAGGCATGGTATTCATTCCAGATGGGCATTTTAATTTTGGTTCTGAAAAAGCTTATCCAGATGAACTTAACTTTGGAAAAAAACAACGGGAAGTTAAAGGTTTCTGGATTGATCAAACTGAAGTCACTGTTGCTCAGTTCGCGAGTTTTGTGAAGGCAACTGGTTATATCACCGATGCTGAAAAACAAAAACAAGCTGCTGTTTTTTCTCCAGACCCACATCATCCTCAGCAATGGTGGCAACTTAAGACAGGATATACATGGAAAACACCAAACGGCAAAAATGGTGCTCTTCCTAATCCTCATGAACCTGTACGCTACGTGACTAAGAATGATGCTGAACATTATGCAGTTTGGCTAGGACGTGATTTACCCACAGAACTTGAATGGGAATATGCCGCTAAAGCAAACTCACCAACTGATACTCCTTTACATCAAGCACCTACCGATGAGCACCAGCACCCACAAGCGAATTACTGGCAAGGTGCATTTCCTTTTGAAAATCTGAACCAAGATCATTTTACTGGTATTGCTCCTGTCGGATGTTTTAAACCTAACGGTTTTAAACTATTCGATATGATTGGAAATGTTTGGGAGTGGACATCATCTCCTTATCAAGGTGCGCATGACCAGCACATGGGTAATTATTCTGCTTTAAGACAACAAGAAATGAGCAGTACTCAATATGTGATTAAAGGTGGATCGTTTTTATGTGCTGAAAATTACTGCTCACGTTATCGTAATAGTAGCCGCTATCCCCAAGATTTTGATTTAGCCGCTACCCATGTGGGTTTTAGAACGATTTTACGCTCTCCTTAATTTCTTCTTAATTTAGCTGCTAAAAGATATTTTTTAACCAAAAACTGATCGAAATATAATCAAAACATTTCTATAGTAAAAGGGAGAATGATAAAAAAGCGAGAACAACATGAAAACTTTACTTCTTTGTGCCGCAGCAATTTTCACAATGTCATTATCAGCCTGTGCAGTACATACACCTGAGGGTAGTATTGTGATTGATCCTGACTCTCCGTATTACGGACACCCAGGAGGTTTTTGCCCACCTGGACAGGCGAAAAAAGGACGTTGTTAGAAGTACTCTTTTAAAGTCATTAGATAGAGACTTCTATTAAATGATGAACTGAATACCGAAATGGAGGGTTCCAGCCCAAAATTAGATGGGATGAAACTAGAAAATTATGGTGTAAAAAATCACCATATCCCCAAGATTTTTAAAAGACAATCTTACGTTGTCTTCTATCTAGTTTCACCCCAATTCTTTCTTATTTCGTTTGACTTTTCTGATCATTTAATAAAAAAGTCTAGTTTTTACTCATCGTTGTATCTTTTTATTGATACATTTTGATCATTTTACCTTCAGGTCAAACCTGATGAATTCGCTCTATACAAAATAACTATTTATGTAACGTAAGTCTATAAAAATGTTCTAAAAATGTGAAAAAAAATGAAGGTAAAATGCGATGTAATTATCATAAAAAATGACTCATCTTATATTCATCACAAAAATATTGAATTTTATTTTGGCAGTTATTGCCACACGTTTCTTTTCGTTGGCATAGATAATGTATACACCTGTATATTAACCTTATCGTACAAGCGAGATATTTTATGTCCAGCCAGAGTTCAGCCGAAGGTCTACAATTTCCGATTCACGCCTCGATAAAAAAGCAAAGCACGTCTCTTACAGGCCAAGAGATTTTGTCAGAAGCTTTATCTATTGTAGATAATAAAACTGCTCAACAGATTTTGGCTGAAAAAAATTGGCGAAAAAATTATCCTATTTACTTTAAGGCACTTGTTAAGCACGGAATTACTAACAGCAATAATCCAATTACCATTGCAAAACAGGGATTGCATAAGGCTCATCATCTTTTTGATTATTACCGCGATGGTAAACACTATCTTTTAAAAGATGCTCTACACATCCCCACTTCTACTCCTTTAAATACAGTAAGATTTAAAGGCGAAAGTGAAGCTGCACCAGAATGGTATGTTCCATATAAAGGCCAAAAACTGAGCGGGCAAAGCTTACTTGACCAAATTCAAAAATGGGAAAATGCAGGTATTATTGAACCAAGCCATGCTACGGCTTTACGTGAAGCTGCTGCTCATCCTGAATGGTTTGATTTATCTGACCGTACGATGGTGTTATTTGGTGCAGCCTCAGAAGCAGGACCATTACCTTGGCTAGCAAAATGGAAAGCGAATATTGTTGCAATAGATTTACCAAACCCACGAGTTTGGGGGAAAATTCTAAATACAATCCAGCAAGGAAACGCAACGCTTATTGCACCAAGTATTGAAAAAATTGACTCGTCGGCAAAAGCTTCAGCATTGAGAGATAAATTGGGTGCCAATTTATTAACGCAAATACCAGAAATTGCCCAGTGGTTAGTTCAATTTCCTCAAAAATTAGACTTGGCTGCTATTGCTTATTTAGACGGAGAAAAACATGTCCGTGTTTCTATGGCAATGGACAGTATTATGCAATATGTGAGTGAACATAAACCTGATACCAGCTTAATGTTTATGTGCACACCAACCGATGTTTATGCAGTACCAAAAGAAGTTGCAGAAGCTGCTCAAGAGAAATTTAAATCTCGTTCACAACTACAAAAAATGGCTGTGAAAGGTGTTTCTACACTCTCACTCAAACGTTTTTTCCAAGCACCTTATCAAGATTTGATTACTAGCGAAAATGGCAAAACTTATGGTATTGCAGACTGTTTGGTAGTTGAACAAGGGCCAAACTACGCTTTGGCAAAACGTATTCAACAATGGCGTGCGACACTTGCCCGTCATCAAGGTCAACGTGTAAGTATTAATATTGCACCATCTACCACAACTCATTCGGTCACAAAGAATCCGCTCCTTAAAGCTGCTTTTAATGGCGCAGAACTTTTTGATGTAGAAGCATTTAGTCCAGAAACCACGAATGCGATTATGGCGGCGTTATGGATTCATGACTTAAGAAATGATTCTTCTGTCGCAAACCCTGAAACCGTACTCGACCATCCTCTAGAGTTGATGATGGAGGGGGCTAACCATGGCGGTTTATGGCGTGTGGCTTATTTGGCACGTACAGCTCTTCCTTTTGCAGCCATCTATGGCTTTGCAGCCGAGAAACTTCCATTTAGGAAATTTTCTAAAAAATAATGAAGTTGAAAGCCCAATTTTAGAATTGGGCTTTTTTGTGCAATTAATTGCTTTGGCTATGCGTTAAATACTTCTGCATTTCATCAGGTGGAACCATTCCTCCTCCTGTCGCCCATACCACATGTGTCGCATGTTGTAACTTTTCAGCTGACAATTGATGCAAAGCCAAATAATCAGGAGTAGTTTGCACATAATATGGCCCCATCATGCCTGCCGCTGCCGAGGGCTCAACTTGAATATTTTCAGTTTGATTTAAAAGCGCAATGAGTTCATATAAACATTCATCATGAATGGTGTAGTAACCGTCAATTAACTGCTGCATAGCACGTCCGACAAAACCAGAAGCACGGCCAACAGCTAACCCATCTGCCGCAGTGAAGTTATCTAAACCAATGTCATTTACTGAAATCTGATCATGTAGGCCTGTATAAACACCAAGTAACATACACGGAGAATGGGTAGGCTCTGCAAATATACAATGTACATGCTCACCAAAAGCAAGTTTTAACCCAAAGCTCACCCCACCAGGACCGCCCCCTACTCCGCATGGCAAATATACAAATAAGGGGTGATCTGCATCGACTTTAATTTGCTTTTGTTCAAACTGTTGTTTTAAACGCAAACCTGCAACTGCATAACCTAAAAATAAAGTAGTCGAATTCTCATCATCAATAAAAAAACAAAATGGGTCCTGTTCGGCTGCCTTACGTCCTTCTTCTACAGCAACTCCGTAATCACTGGCATATTCCACCACATTTACACCAAGTGAACGTAGCTTATCTTTCTTCCATTGTCTTGCATCGGCAGACATATGTACGGACACTCTAAACCCAAGCTTCGCGCTCATAATACCGATTGATAAACCAAGGTTACCGGTAGAACCTACTGCAATTTGATATTTGGAAAAAAATGTTCGGAATGAGTCTTGGTCTAATTTACTGTAATCATCTTCTAGCTTGAGAAGCCCTACCTCAATGGCTAATTTTTCAGCATGGGCCAATACTTCATAAATACCACCACGTGCCTTGATTGAACCCGAAATAGGTAAATGGCTATCTTTTTTCAGCCAAAGTTTCCCTGTAAGTGTCTTATGCTTTTGTAGCGATAGACCTTGTTGCATCTCCGTAATTTCTACTAGCGCTGATTCAATTTTTCCATGCTGGGCTTGAGTTTCAGGGAAGACTTTTGCCAAATAAGGTGCGAAACGCGCTAGCCTTGCTTCTGCTTCTTTTACATCCTGTTCTGTAAGACCCACTTTCGCTAATGCTTCATTTAAAGGATAACGGTGAGGATTAAACCAAAATGTTTCTTGATAGTCTTGTAATGTTTGAATGAGTGGAAATTGTTGTTTTAATTGGTCGAGTTGAACCGTTTTCATCTTATATCCTTTCATAAAAATTTTAAGCTAAACCGTTTACTACAGGTGTTCTAGATAGCCATTAACTTATTAGTGAATTTACCTTAAAAAAAGATTTTTTTTGAAATATAGAAATAAAAAAAGCCACTGATACTAGTGGCTTTTTTTTATTCAAACAGACAGCTTATACAAACTGTAAGAACAACCAGTATAGACCACCAGACAAACAGATGGTTGCAGGAAGTGTAAATACCCATGCAGAGAGAATTGTTTTTACAGTATTGAAATTCAGGCCTGATTTATTGGCAACCATAGTACCTGCAACAGCACTATTTAAAACGTGTGTTGTTGAAACCGGCATACCTAAACCATCTGCTGCAGCAATTGTACTCATTGCAACAAGTTCAGCAGACATCCCTTGACCATAAGTCATGTGATGCTTACCAATACGCTCACCGACAGTTACCACAATACGTTTCCAGCCAACCATAGTACCAAGTCCAAGCGCTAATGCGACTGCCACTTTCACCCAGTTTGGAATGTATTGTAAGAATGAATCCAAGCTACTACGATAATCTTTCACAAGCTTTTTCTGTGAGTCATCCATTTTTGGTAAAGCATCTGCCTTATCCAAACGCTTAAACGTCGTTGTGCTCAAATACATGTCATTACGGATTTCGCTAATTGCAGCTTCTGGAATATCTTTTAAGTTGCTATAGCTAGAAACACGCTCACCTAAATGGTCAGTCATGCTTGCCAATGCAGGCACAACTTCAGGCGTTTGTTGCTTGGTTTGAATGTATTTAGTTAAAACCGCACGCGCTTTTTCGTCAGTCAATTCTGGTTGATTTTGGTTTAACAAAACCGCAGTTTGAGAAGAAAGCTGATGGAATGATTGAACCTGCTGTGTATCGAGGTTTTTATTTAATGAATAAGCTAATGGCACTAAACCAACCAAAATCAGCATGATAAGACCCATACCTTTTTGTCCATCATTAGAACCATGTGCAAAACTCACACCTGTACAGGTAAAGATAAGAATTGCACGAATGATTGCTGGTGGTGGCTTATTCCCTTCAGGTGGCTGGAATAATTCTAATTGGCGTTTGAAAATAGTTTTAACCAACAAGAATACAATTGCCGCAAAAGCAAAACCAATTAAAGGAGAAAATAATAATGCCTTACCTACTTTAATCACCTGATCCATATCAACACCACTGGTTGTTACGCCAGTCGATGCACTCAACAGATGATTCATAATACCCACACCTAAGATTGAACCAATCAAGGTATGAGAGCTAGAAGCAGGAATTCCCAAGAACCAAGTACCAAGATTCCAAAGAATTGCAGCGATCAACAATGCAAAAACCATTGCAAAGCCAGCACCACTGCCCATGTTCATAATAAGTTCAACTGGAAGCAATGCAATAATGCCATACGCAACAGCACCACTTGCGACCATTACCCCAAGGAAATTACAAAAACCTGCCCACATGACTGCAACCGGTGCAGGCAAAGCATTTGTATAAATAACCGTTGCAACTGCATTAGCAGTGTCATGGAAACCGTTTACAAATTCAAAGCCTAGTGCAATCAAGAGTGCAGTAGATAAAAGAATAACTGAATAAAGGCTTAAAGGTGGAACATGCGCTAAATCAGCACTGACCTGAAACCCAATATAAATAAGTGTTGCAATAATAATCGTCAGAAACACCGGCATAAAAAACTTAGGTGTCGGGACATGTACATTCGTCGATTTTGCTTGCAGGTTTGCCGCAAGTTTTGAATCCGAAACAGGGGGTAGATTAGAATTCATGCAGACGGTAAGAGGATAATAAAATCCTCTGTATTCTTAAATTAAATTATGACAATTATATGACAAAGAGGCGCCTGATGAAGTCAATTTTTTATATTTTGACCTCATTTGATGCACCTTTCCCCGACTATTTTTATTTTTTTATTAAAATACAATAATTTAAACCATTAATTATGAACTCCTTTTGTGCTTATTTTTACAGCAAAAAAATAAATAAAATGACCCATATGTCTATTTTTCATACAAAGTAACTGTAACATTTCGGCATATTGAGCATGAAATATTTCAATATCATGATCATTTGATGAATATTTCATGAAAATTCTTTTGTTTTTGACATAAAGCGATCTCTTTTTTTAACTTTTTAGTCAGCTACACCTGACCTTCGTAGATCATCATTTGTGCTGCTATTCTGTTACAATAGCGCCGCATTTTTAAATTCATATAAAGATCGGGGTTTTCTATGTCTACGCTTGCCACCCTAAAAGCGCTTCTTGCTAAACGCATTCTGATTATTGATGGTGCAATGGGAACCATGATCCAGCGCCATAAATTGGAAGAAGCTGACTATCGTGGTGAGCGTTTTGCTGATTGGGCACATGACTTAAAAGGTAACAATGACCTTTTGGTTTTAACACAGCCTCAAATCATTCAAGGTATTCATGAAGCCTACCTCGATGCTGGTGCAGATATTATTGAAACCAACAGCTTTAATGGCACACGTGTTTCAATGTCTGACTACCACATGGAAGATCTTGTTCCAGAGATTAACCGTGAAGCAGCACGTTTAGCCAAAGCAGCTTGCGAAAAGTATTCAACGCCAGACAAGCCACGTTTTGTGGCAGGTGTACTAGGGCCAACATCTCGTACATGTTCAATCTCTCCAGATGTGAACAACCCTGCTTTTCGTAACATTAGCTTTGATGAACTAAAAGAAAATTATATTGAAGCGACTCATGCACTAATTGAAGGTGGTGCAGACATTATCCTGATTGAAACCGTATTTGATACTTTAAACTGTAAAGCAGCGATTTTTGCAGTCAAAGAAGTATTCAAACAAATTGGTCGCGAATTACCAATTATGATTTCAGGGACCATTACCGATGCATCAGGCCGTACTTTAACAGGTCAGACAGCGGAAGCTTTCTGGAATTCGGTTCGTCATGGCGATTTGCTTTCAATCGGTTTTAACTGTGCCCTTGGTGCAGATGCCATGCGCCCTCACGTAAAAACTATTTCCGATGTCGCAGATACCTTTGTTTCAGCGCACCCAAATGCAGGCTTACCAAACGCATTTGGTGAATATGACGAAACTCCAGAGCAAACTGCAGCTTTCTTAAAAGAGTTTGCTGAAAGCGGTTTGATTAACATTACTGGTGGTTGCTGTGGTACGACACCAGACCATATTCGAGCTATTGCCAATGCGGTAAAAGACATTGCGCCTCGCCAAGTGCCTGAAACCGTACCTGTTTGTCGCTTAAGTGGTTTAGAACCATTTAATATTTATGATGATTCATTGTTTGTAAATGTTGGTGAACGTACTAACGTTACCGGTTCTAAAAAATTCTTACGTCTCATTCGTGAAGAGAACTTTGCCGAAGCTTTAGAAGTTGCACAGCAACAGGTTGAAGCTGGCGCACAGATTATTGACATTAACATGGATGAAGGGATGCTCGATTCGCAAAATGCGATGGTGCATTTCTTAAACCTTGTAGCATCCGAACCTGACATTTCACGTGTACCGATCATGATTGACTCATCGAAATGGGAAATCATTGAAGCCGGCTTAAAATGCGTACAAGGTAAACCGGTTGTTAACTCAATTTCCTTAAAAGAAGGTTATGACGAGTTCGTCGAAAAAGCCCGCCTCTGCCGTCAATATGGTGCTGCAATTATTGTGATGGCCTTTGACGAAGTAGGTCAGGCCGACACTGCTGAACGTAAACGTGAAATCTGTAAGCGCTCTTACGACATTTTAGTAAACGAAGTAGGCTTCCCTGCTGAAGATATTATTTTTGACCCGAACGTATTTGCGGTTGCAACTGGTATTGAAGAACACAACAACTACGCAGTCGATTTTATTGAAGCAACGGGCTGGATTAAACAGAACTTACCGCATGCCATGATTTCTGGTGGTGTATCTAACGTTTCGTTCTCATTCCGTGGTAATGAGCCAGTTCGTGAAGCCATTCACTCTGTATTCTTGTACCATGCCATCAAACAAGGCATGACCATGGGTATTGTGAACGCAGGTCAAATGGCTATTTATGATGATATTCCTACCGAGCTAAAAGAAGCGGTTGAAGATGTCATTTTAAACCAGAATCAAGGTGAGTCTGGTCAGGCTGCGACTGAAAAATTACTTGAAGTTGCAGAAAAATACCGTGGACAAGGTGGTGCAACAAAAGAAGCCGAGAACCTTGAATGGCGTAATGAGTCAGTTGAAAAACGTCTTGAATATGCCTTGGTTAAAGGTATTACGACTTATATTGACCAAGACACCGAAGAAGCCCGCTTAAAATCAAAACGTCCTTTAGATGTAATTGAAGGGCCACTGATGGACGGCATGAATGTGGTCGGTGACTTGTTCGGTTCAGGCAAAATGTTCTTGCCACAAGTTGTAAAATCTGCCCGAGTCATGAAACAAGCAGTGGCATGGCTCAACCCGTACATCGAAGCTGAAAAGACCGAAGGACAGTCTAAAGGTAAAGTCCTAATGGCAACGGTTAAAGGTGACGTACACGATATTGGTAAAAATATTGTAGGCGTAGTACTTGGCTGTAATGGCTATGACATTGTTGACCTTGGCGTAATGGTCCCTTGCGAGAAAATCTTGCAAACTGCGATTGATGAAAAATGTGACATCATCGGATTGTCTGGTCTGATCACCCCATCTTTAGATGAAATGGTATTTGTTGCTAAAGAAATGCAGCGTAAAGGTTTTAATATTCCTTTATTGATTGGTGGTGCAACCACTTCTAAAGCACACACAGCAGTAAAAATTGACCCTCAGTATCAAAACGATGCGGTAATTTATGTTGCCGATGCTTCACGTGCTGTTGGTGTAGCGACAACCTTGCTTTCGAAAGAAATGCGTGGTGCATTTATTGAAGAGCATCGTGCTGAATATGCCAAAATTCGTGAGCGTTTAGCCAACAAACAACCAAAAGCGGCCAAACTGACTTATAAAGAGTCGGTTGAAAATGGTTTTAAAATTGATGAAAGCTATGTGCCACCAAAACCAAATCTTTTAGGAACACAAGTTTTAAAGAATTATCCGCTTGCAACACTCGTGGATTATTTTGACTGGACGCCATTCTTTATTTCTTGGAGTTTAACTGGCAAATTCCCGAAAATTTTAGAAGATGAAGTGGTCGGCGAAGCAGCAACTGACTTGTACAACCAAGCACAAGCGATGTTGAAAGATATTATCGACAACAATCGTTTTGATGCTCGTGCTGTATTTGGTATGTTCCCTGCTCAGCGTACAGATGCAGATACCGTCAGCGTATTTGATGAAGCTGGTCAAAATGTTACGCATACTTTTGAGCACTTACGTCAGCAATCTGACAAAGTGACAGGTAAACCGAACTTGTCTTTGGCAGATTACATTCGTAATGACCGTGAGCAGCAAGACTACTTAGGCGGATTCACTGTATCGATTTTTGGTGCAGAAGAATTGGCAAATGAATACAAAGCCAAAGGTGATGACTACTCTGCAATTTTAGTGCAGTCATTAGCTGACCGTTTTGCCGAAGCTTTTGCCGAACACTTACATGAACGTATTCGTAAAGAGTTCTGGGGTTATAAAGCTGATGAACAGCTCAGCAATGAAGAGCTGATTAAAGAGAAATATGTCGGTATTCGCCCTGCACCAGGTTATCCTGCTTGCCCTGAGCACTCTGAAAAAGCAGTGTTGTTCGACTGGTTAGGCTCTACCGACAAAATTGGTACTAAACTGACTGAGCACTTTGCAATGATGCCGCCATCTTCGGTAAGCGGTTTCTATTATTCTCATCCACAAAGTGAATATTTTAACGTGGGTAAAATCTCTCAAGACCAACTTGAAGATTATGCAAAACGTAAAGGTTGGACACTGGATGAAGCGAAGCGTTGGTTAGCTCCGAATTTAGATGACTCGATTGTTTAGGTTTTTAAATAACCCTGTTTAAAAATAGGGCGTGAAGGAATTTCCATTACGCCCTTTTCAATTTGAAAGTTTAATCTTTCTACTTCAAATGTGACTTAATCTTCTCTTTAACTGCTTCAGTTGAAATACCATATCGATCATGCAAAGTGGGTAATGCCCCTGCATCTAAAAATGCATCTGGCAAACCAATCATGTCAAAACGAGGATGTTGACCATTTCTTAGAAGTAGTGAGCCGACAGCTTCACCTAAACCACCAATCACTGAATGATTTTCGGCAGTTAAAACAGGCCGGCCACCTTTTGCGACTTCATCCAAAATAGTTTGTTCATCTAGAGGCTTAATAGTCGGTACATGTAGCACTGAAACCTCAATGCCCTCTTTTTCAAGTTCTTCAGCTGCCTCAAGCGCACGCATGGTCAATAAACCAGTCGAAATAATGAGTAAGTCTTTACCGGGTTTAATCACCTGTGCCTTACCCAATTTAAACTGGTAATTGTATTTATCGAGCACTAACGGAACTTGTCCACGCAATAAACGCATGTATACAGGGCCATTATGCGCAGCAATCTGAGGAATCGCCTGTTCGATTTCCAAGGCATCACATGGATCGATAACCATCAAGTTCGGCATAGCACGGAAAATTGCAATATCATCTGTCGCTTGATGACTTGGGCCGTAGCCCGTGGTTAACCCTGGAAGTGCCGCCACAATTTTGACATTCAGATTATCTTCCGCAATTGCCATACAAATAAAGTCATAGGCACGACGTGATGCAAATACGGCATAGGTGGTCGCAAAAGGAACAAATCCTTCACGAGCAAGTCCTGCTGCTGCACTCATCAAAAGTTGTTCTGCCATGCCCATTTGGAAAAACTTGTCTGGGTTTTCTTTGGCAAAAATATGTAGATCAGTATATTTTGATAAATCTGCTGATAAACCTACGATATTGTCACGCTCTTTTGCTAAGGCATTGAGTGCATGTCCAAATGGAGCTGGTTTGGTCGGTTGGCCCTCGGCAGCAATAGAAGCAATCATTGCCGAAGTGGTTAGTTTTTTCTTAGGGGGATTGGCTAACTGGCTCATGGCGTATTCCTTACTGTCCGTAGTGGGTCAAAATATTTAAAGCGTCGTCCCATTCATGTTCATCAACACGAATGAAGTGTGTTTTTTCGCGGCTTTCCAAGAACGACACGCCTTTACCCATTTTGGTGTCACAAATAATGACTCTTGGGCATGCTCCCTGATGGTTTCGTGCCTGATCGAATGCCTCAAGCAGAGCTTCCATGTTGTTGCCATCTACACGTTGGGTATACCAACCAAATGACTGCCAACGATCAACAATTGGCTCAAACGCTAAAATTTCGCTTGAGTGCCCATCCGCCTGCTGATTATTCACATCAATAATGGCAATCAGGTTATCTAGTTTCCAATGCGAAGCAGACATCACGGCTTCCCATGTTGAGCCTTCATTTAGCTCTCCATCGGACAGTAAGTTATAGACAAAAGCATCCGACTTTTTCTGTTTTAGCCCTAGACATGCACCGACTGCAATTCCAAGACCATGACCCAATGAGCCACCTGTAATTTCCATACCCGGTGTGTAAGAAGCCATACCCGACATCGGTAGACGACTGTCATCTGCACCGTAGGTTTCAAGCTCTTCAAGCGGGATAATTTTTGCTTCAATTAAGGCTGCATAGAGTGCAATTGCATAGTGCCCAATAGAAAGATAAAAACGGTCACGCCCTTCCCATTCGGGGTTTTCTGGCTGATATTTCATGGCATGGAAATAAGATACTGCCAGTAGATCTGCTGCACCCAAAGCTTGCCCAACATAGCCTTGGCCTTGTACTTGCCCCATACGTAAAGCATGCTGGCGAATGTGGTAGGCACGTTGTTGCAACTCGGCAATTTGGCCTGCTTTATCAACATTTAACATTGTCATTTACTATTCCTTATTAACGATTGACCAGTTTTGCCGGAACACGCAGAACCAGACTGGCACCGAAAATTAATACTGCTGTGATTAAGAACATGCCGATTGCATTTGAACCAGTGTTAGTAGTAATCCAACCAATTAAATACGGCGAGCAAAATCCGGCAAGGTTGGCAAAGCTATTCACTGCTGCAATACCTGCCGCTGCGGAAACACCACCCAAAAAGTTGGTCGGTAACATCCAGAATAAAGAGGATGCCGTCAGCACACCTGAGGCTGCAATGCAAAGGCAAATTAAAGAGAGCGTTAGATTTGAAGCGAATAAGGTCGCAAATGTGAGTGCTATAGCGCCTGCACACATGGGGATAATTAAGTGCCAGCGGCGTTCTTGAAAATGGTCACCACTACGTCCTGCCAAAATCATGACTACAATGGCACACATATAAGGCAAGCTTGTGAGCAAACCGATATGCCAGTTATCACTAATGCCAGAGTTACGAATAAGAGTTGGTAGCCAAAATGTAATGGCGTATTGGCCCATCACGACACAAAAGTAAATACCTGCCAGTAGCCATAAGCGTTTATCCGCGATGAACTCTTTGACGCTTGCATGGCCTTCTTTGTGCTGGTTATCTTGAGCAAGCTCTTGCTTCACCAAATTTTTTTCGTCTTGGGTTAACCAGTTAGCGTCTTGAACTGAATCTTTTAAAACAGCGAGTACCAATAGGCCAACAAGTACGGTAGGAATGGCCTCAATTACAAACATCCACTGCCAGCCAAACCAGCCATGTACGCCGCTCATTCGGTCCATGATTAAGCCTGAAAGTGGGCCACCAATCATTCCTGAAATTGGAATCGCGATAAACCAAAGTACGGTCATGCGTGCGCGGCGGTAAGATGGGAACCAGTAAGTGAGGTAGAGCAACAAACCCGGAGCTAGTCCAGCTTCGGCGACACCCAATAAAAAACGTAAGGTGTAAAATTGCCATTCAGTTTGAACAAAAGCAAAACAGCCTGACAAAATGCCCCATGTGATCATGATTCGGGCAATCCAACGCCGTGCACCTACTTTATGAAGCACAATATTACTTGGTACTTCACAGAGAAAGTAACCAATAAAGAAAATCCCTGCGCCTAACCCATATACAGCTTCACTAAACTGTAAATCGCTCATCATTTGGAGCTTGGCAAAACCCACATTTACCCGATCTAAATAGGCACAAAAATAACAAAGCATTAAAAATGGCATGAGCCGAAATGCAATTTTTCGATACGCCGATTTACGAACCGTTGTATCTACTTCAGATGAAAATACTGTATCCATCATGCGAATCCCTTTACATTTGGCCACAGTATCCTCTTGTGACCATCATTCTATTTTTATTTAAATGGTGAGCGTTTAATGAATCAGCATGCCACCATTTACATCGAGTGTTACACCAGTCAAATAAGCTGACAGGTCACTTGCCAAAAATAGTGCTACATTTGCAACGTCTTGTGCTTTACCTAAACGGCCAAGCGGAATACCAGCCAGAATGTCGTGACGACGGTCATCATTCATTAAACCGCCAGTAATATCAGTCTGGATTAGACCTGGAGTAAGAGAATTTACACGAATCTGGTCACCACCAAACTCACGAGCCATCGCTTTTGCCAGACCTAACACGCCTGCTTTAGCAGCGCTATAGTGTGGCCCGCCAAAAATACCACCGCCGCGTTGTGCTGAAACTGAAGATAGGCACACAATGCTTCCACCACCGTTTGCTTTCATAGATGGAATAACCGCTTGCGACATAATCAGTGTTCCGCGCAGGCTGACATCTAAAACACGGTCATAGTCATTGCGTTGAATATCAAGTGTTTTGATAGGCTGAGTAATGCCCGCATTGTTAATTAAAATATCAATCTTTCCATAGTGCTGTAGTGCTTGTTCAACAGCAGCTTTGACCTGCTCTTCATTTGCAACATTGGCAGCAAGACCCATATGTCCTTCGCCAAGCGCC
Source organism: Acinetobacter sp. FDAARGOS_558 (assembly GCF_003937785.1). NCBI lineage: Bacteria > Pseudomonadati > Pseudomonadota > Gammaproteobacteria > Moraxellales > Moraxellaceae > Acinetobacter > Acinetobacter sp. FDAARGOS_558. The sequence continues at coordinate 3,410,246 of NZ_RKJH01000001.1, read as the reverse complement.
TTTGCAGCGTTTTGGCTTTGAGCAAGATCTAAATCAACAATAATGACTTTGGCACCTTGTTGTGCAAAGATTTCTGCGGTTGCTCGCCCAATTCCACGTTCTGATGCTGCACCCGTAATTAATGCCACTTTTCCTTGTAGTAACATGTTGAATCCTCTTTTACGCTTTATTTCCTGAGTTCTGACTTAGAATCCCTTTTTTCACAAAGCCCAGCAATCATGTCGAATTCAACAAGACATGAAAAAAATTCATGCCTATGCTATTTTTAAATAATTTTTAGGGATAAAAACGGATCATTTCATGGATAGTAGTGAAAACAATTTCAACCAAATGCCCTCAATTAAAACATTACAGGCTTTTGAACAAACCGCTCGTTTCGGCAATGTTGCCAAGGCAGCCGAGCATTTGAATCTCACGCCTTCAGCAGTGAGTCACCAAATTGCTAAGCTTGAAGAAATGATTGGGCAGAGTTTATTTATTCGTGGTGCACGTGGTGTGACGCTTACTCCTTCTGGCGAACGCTATTTTCAAGATGTCACCACCATTTTGCATAACCTGATGTTAGCCACTGAAAAAGCTGCCGATAAAAGCCCTAAAGACAGTTTATATATTCATTCATCCCCAAGTTTTGGTTTGCTTTGGTTGCTCCCTCGCCTCGAGTCATTTAAAGAAAAGTTCCCCATGATTCAAGTCAACTTGTCATGTTCTTATGAAAATTTGCACTTTACCCGCGATAAGATCGACATTGATATTCGTCATGGTTTACCCAACTGGACAGGGGTAGAAATCAGAACGATTCGGAATGAAAAACTAGAAGTGCTTGCATCTCCTAAGCTACTGGAACGTAGTCCGGTTCATAAACCTCAAGATTTATTAAAGAAAGAACTAATTTTATCGCGTTCAACTTTAGTTACTTGGCCCCAATGGTTTGCCCATCAGGGTTTAAGCATTCCTGAGTTTCCCTACACTTTGAGTTTTGACCGCTCTTATATGTCACTTGAGGCGGCCACACACGGGCTAGGTTTTGTTTTAGAAAGTAATTTGCTTACCCAAAATTATTTAGAATCTGGAAAATTAGTTAGAGTTTTTGCAGATGAACTATCGATTCCTATCTCGGCTCATCATTTGGTATATCCACGAACCCACCAATTTATTCCTAAAATTGAGCTGTTTTTAAACTGGATTCATGATGAATTGGCAGGCTGAGAAATCATTTCTTAAAGGATCTGAATTTCCTCAACTCGTAAGTGATGCATCATCTCTCGAATAAATACAAAGTAGGTAAAAATATAAAGCTGATTTGGATCCACTTGGTTTGTGTAGTAACTCAAACGTTCAATAAAATCATTAAATCCATGCTCAAGCTCAGTACGGCTGATTTGCTTTTTAGCACTAAAAAATAACTCACTCAGTTGTGCCATGGTGGTATCAGCCGTAACGGCTATACCATTTATATTGAGATTTCTGAGTGGCTGCGACTCTATGATTTCTTCAATAAAATAAATCATCTTTTCAATCGCAAGCTCATCAATAACACTATTGCTAATACTTTTTGAATTAATAAAACCTAAGCCCTGCTCAAGGTGAATGTGCTGGCTGTCTACATCAAACGAGAGACTACTTAGACCAAGTGAAAATTTTAAAATTGAATTAGGATGATTCATAAAAATAGCTTACTGCTGAAGTTTGCTAATAAAATTAATTTGTTTATAACCCTAAATGGTATCGACTGTTCACTACTCAGCATTAACTGATCGATTATTATTAACACTATATATAATAAAAACCTCTTTAAAAAGATGAAAAATCAATCTTATATTCATCCAGTCTTACTATTACAAAATAGAGTATAAGCATGAAAAAATTAGCAATTTTAGGTGTTACGGTTTATAGCTTTGCACAACTGGCAAATGCAGCAACGTTAAATGTAAAACCATATGGTACGACTCAAAATGGCCAAAAAGTTGATCTATACACCATGAGTAATAACAATGGAGTCTCGGTATCTTTTATTAGTTTTGGTGGTGTAATTACACAAATCTTGACTCCCGATGCCCAAGGCAAACAAAATAATATTGTTTTGGGCTTTGATGACCTAAAAGGCTATGAAGTCACTGATACCAAGGAAGGTATTCATTTTGGCGGATTAATTGGTCGTTATGCGAACCGGATTGGTAATGCTAAATTTAGCTTAGATGGGAAAACGTATAATCTTGAAAAAAATAATGGCCCGAACTCATTACATAGCGGCAATCCTGGTTTTGATAAACGTGTTTGGCAAGTTAAACCCCTCATTTCTAAAGGTGAAACCGTTAAAGCGTCTCTGAAGTTAACCAGTTCAAATGGTGATCAAGGTTTTCCCGGAAAATTAGATGTGGAAGTGATCTACAGTCTTTCAGATCAAAATGAATTCAAGATTGAATATAAAGCCAAAACTGATCAGCCTACAGTCGTCAACCTCACCAACCACAGCTATTTCAACTTATCAGGCGCTGGGAACAATCCTTATGGCGTGCTAGATCATGTGGTACAACTCAATGCAGACCGTATATTGGTAACCGATCAAAACTCTTTACCAACAGGTGAAATTGCTTCAGTTGCAGGAACACCTTTTGATTTTCGGATGCCTAAGGCGATTGTGAAAGATATTCGAGCGAATAATCAGCAATTGGCCTATGGATATGGCTATGACCAAACTTGGGTAATTAATCAAAAGTCTCAAGGGAAACTCAATCTTGCGGCTGTTGTAGTTGATCCAAAATCTAAACGAACAATGCAGGTTTTAACCACTGAACCAAGTGTCCAAATGTATACAGCCAATCATTTATTAGGAAATATTGTTGGCGCAAATGGTGTGCTCTATCGACAAGCAGACGCGCTAGCATTAGAAACACAGCATTTTCCAGACAGCCCGAATCAACCGGCTTTCCCGTCTACACGTTTAAACCCAAATCAAACTTATAACAGTGTTACCGTATTTAAGTTTGGTGTTCAAAAATAGTCTTTCTAATGAGGCTATGTTCATATTAAAAAGACTCTCAGCTGAATATGGCTGAGAGTCTTTTCATTTATTTAACTTTTGTGTTTGGTAAAAGTGCTGTTGCAAAACCAAGTAATGGCAACAATGAACATAAACCAAATACCCATTCAATCCCGTTAATATCCGCTAAATGCCCTAGCCCCGCTGCGGCAATACCACTTACCCCAAACATAAGGCCAAACATTAAACCTGCAATCATGCCTACACGGCCCGGAACAGCTTCTTGTGCATAAACCACCATCGCTGCAAAAGCAGATGACAACACCAAACCTGCAATAATTGAGAAAACCGTTGTCCAAAATAAGTTTGCATACGGCATCATTAATGCAAACGGCGCCATGCCAACAAATGAAACCCAGATCACAGCTTTACGGCCGATCTTATCGCCAATTGGGCCACCCGCAAATGTACCTACAGCCACAGCTGCCAAAAAAGCAAATAAGTGTAATTGAGCTGTTTGAATACTAATATGGAACTTTTGAATTAAATAAAAAGTAAAATAGTTACTAATGCTGGCAATGTAAGTAAATTTAGCAAACATCAACACACTAATTGTGCCCAAGGCGATAATGAGCTTACGGCCATGCAATTTGGTATGTGCTTGCGTAGCACGTGTAACCACCTGACTTTTAGCATGGTTTACTGTCCAGCGGCTTACACCGAATAAAACCCAAATCGCTAAAAGTGCAAATATCACCAAGCCCGCAACTGCATGCTGCCCAAATGGAACAATTAATAATGCTGCTAATAATGGACCAATGGCAGTACCTGTATTTCCGCCCACTTGGAAAGTCGACTGAGCTGTACCGAAGCGCCCACCCGATGCCATACGCGCCACACGCGAAGCTTCTGGATGAAAGGTGGCAGACCCTACCCCAATCAGTGCAGATGCACATAACAACACGGCAAAACTTGGCGAAAAGGCTAACAAGATAATGCCGCAGAATGTGACGACCATTCCAAGTGGGAGAAGATACGGTTTTGGATGTTTATCGGTATAAAGTCCAATCCAAGGCTGTAGCAGCGAACCTGTAATTTGATATACAAACGAAATCAGGCCAACCTCCGCAAAACTCAGCGAAAAGTTTGCTTTTAGCATTGGATAGATAGCTGGTAGCACTGCCTGAATTAAATCATTCAGTAAATGTGCAACCGCCACGGCGCCTACAATTTTAATAATCATTCCTTGAGGCTGATCATTTGCAACGGTATTGGCAATACCATCTTTCAATTGTATTGAAGACGTCATACCTGAAAAACTCCAATATTTTTAAATGAGATGTTTATTGTAAATTGTCGCTTATAAAGTTATCTTCCAATAATCATCGTATAAGTGACAATTTTTAGGATAGTTTATGTCCGATTCTCTTATTCAGTCCGATTTGTCTGAACTGGTAATTGGACTCTCTTCCGAACATTCTTACCGAGAAATCACGCCTACTCATACACATACGCGTGCTCAGTTTTTATATGCGTCCACTGGCAACATTCAGGTGTTTACACCTAATCATGTGTGGATTGTGCCGCCCATGTGTGCGTTATGGATTCCGGCAAATGTAGAGCACAGTGTGATTTCACTGAGTCACGTGAAGTTAAATACGGCATTGGTTGAAGTAAATGCAGCCGCACTAATGGGACAACATTGTTTTATTATTCGGGTAAGCAATCTGTTGCATGAACTTTTAATACGTTTAAATGAAATTGAACGAGAGGAAACGCCAAATACAGCAACCTCTCAAGAGCTTTCCCGTTCTTTACAAATTTTGATCTTTGAAGAAATACATCGGGCCAATTTATTACCCATCCAGATACCTTGGCCAAAAGACAAAAGACTCTTAAAAATTTGCCAAGAGTTATTACATACTCCTAACCATTCAAGAGATTTAACAGATTGGGCTGATGATATTGGCACGAGTTCTAGAACTTTAATGCGTATGTTCCAGAAAGAAACGGGGCTATCTTATCGGGCATGGGTACAGCAAATGCATATTGCACTTGCCTTGAGTAAAATTGCGAATGGTGAATCTATTGCTCAAATTTCAGAGTCACTGGGGTATACCAACCCCAGCGCGTTCAGTGCGATGTTTAAGCGACATCTAGGTAAAACACCTCAGCAGTTTAGAAGTGCTGCGATGTCGCTATAAGTCTTTTTTTTTGCAGGGATCTCATGCTTTTCAAGCAAATCATCGAAATCATGATAAACATGAAGTTCTCGATCTTTAGCTGTTCTTGCATGATCTAATCGTTGCTCAGGATCGACTAAAACAAGAGTATGGCCATCATCAATCAGACGATCTACACCTTCTAAGAACATACGTTTACCCACATCGTGGATAAGTGAAATCTGGGTTAAATCAATCACGATTGTGCTTTGGTCAGTGGTCTCGTCTTGTAAAATACGCAACAACATTTCAGCTTCGGTAAATTTCAATACCCCTCGAAGCACATACACACTTAACGATGCATCTTTTCCTGTACGGTAATGACTTTGTACAATCGTTTGTGCAGAAGGCGTACCTTCCATGAGATGTAATCCCATGTCACGAGATAATCGCTCTAAAATATCGATTCCTCGAACGCTATGACCGTGCTCATCTAGTCGAGGTGAAAAAGCAGCAATACTAACTTGTCCCGGCAGCACACCCAAAATACCGCCTGCTACACCACTTTTAGCAGGAATACCGACAGTTGAAAGCCAGTCACCCGCGGCATCATACATACCACAGCTCATCATGACACTGAGTACTTGCCTAACTACAGATCGGTTCAGTAATCGTTTTCCAGTTTTAGGGTCGACCCCGCCGTTGGCAAGTACACTGCCCATACGTACCAAATCTTTAACTGTAACCATGATCGCACATTGACGAATGTAACCATTCACAATATCGACTGGGTCAGTTTCTAAAATTCCCACCGTTCGCAACATATAACCGATCGAAAGATTACGGTAGGCGGTTTTGACTTCCGAATCATAAACAGACTCATCAAAACTTAATTCGCGACCAGCAAGCTCGCTCATAAAACGGCGTAGAATTTCTGCACTATGCAAACCATGTTTGACCTGAATCAAGGAATGTACAGTAATTGCGCCAGAGTTAATCATCGGGTTTTTTGGACGACCATCTTTACCCAAGGAGATTTCATTGAAGGCTTCCCCCGAAGGCTCTACCCCTACTTTCGCAAGAACTGCATCAATGCCAAGTTGTTGTAAAACGTAAGCATACACAAAAGGTTTAGAAATCGATTGTATGGTGAATTCAACATCATCATCGCCGACCGAATAAATTTCACCATCTACCGTAGACATTGCTAGAGCTAATCGATTTGGGTTTGCATTGGCCAACTCAGGAATATAATCGGCGAGATGACCGCTGTTATCGATGTCACAGGCTTCTATAACATTTGCCAAATAATCTGGGAGAGGGGTTTTCATGGTCAGTAACCTTAAATGAGGAGATTTACAACATCGCGCAAAATTTCAGCACAACCTGCTGATAATATTAAAATTATATCTTTTGTAATGAGTTAAAAATCACGATATAAATATTTTAATTCTGTTCTCTTATTTATTTCAAGCTCATTATAGGTTTTTCAAAACTTTAAACTGAAGATTAGCTTATTCTTTCTACAAACAAGATTCCATTTAAATGATCGACCTCGTGTTGAACAATACGAGCAGGAAAACCGTGAAAAATTGTTTCAACTGCTTCACCCTGAAGTGTTAAGTATTTCACCTTAACCATTTCTGCACGTTCAACTTGTCCACGCTCATCCGGTACACTTAAGCAGCCTTCTTCGCCCAAACACGTTTCACTCGAAAATTCTAAAATTTCTGGATTTACCATGACCACAGCATTCATTTCAGGCGCATCCGGATAGCGTGGATTTGGTCGAGAAGCCACAATAATAACGCGTTTAGAGATATAAACTTGCGGTGCAGCAATCCCCACTCCATTACGCTCAAGCATTGTCGCATGCATAGCATCAGCAAGCTGATAAAGCCAATTACTGTTTAACTCATTTGCCGAAACAGGAGCCGCAATTAGTTTTAAAATATCTTCACCACGCTTCGCGACAGATAAAACCACACTCATCCTTTGAATCTCTTATTAAACTGGCTATGACAAGTTTTATTGTGTCGCTGAACGCCCCAAAAGAAAAGTCATTCCTACATCTGTTTTTGTTTTATCTAAAGCGTTTTTTGTTTTAAAGCTTTTTGATCTGTGTAAGTCCAATCAGCGTTGCCCTATAGAACAAATTTCCTCCATTTACTTTTATTTCACTTTTCCATTAATATCCAAACTTCAATTACAACAATTAAGTAAAAAATGGATCAGGAATTAACTTTGCAGGACGCGAACTATCTTAATAAAGAAGATAAACAAACTCTTGCCCTTTCTTCATTGGGTGGAGCTTTAGAGTTTTACGATTTTGTGATTTATGTGTTTTACGCCAAAATCATTTCCGACCTCTTTTTCCCAAGCACGCTTAGTCCGTTTTGGGCCATGCTCAATACTTACGGCATTTTTGCAGCAGGTTATTTTTTTAGGCCCTTAGGCGGGGTTGTTATGGCCCATTTTGGTGATTTGGTGGGGCGTAAAAAACTATTTTCGCTTTCTATTTTACTGATGGCGCTGCCTACCCTATTTATCGGGATTTTGCCAACTTTTGAAAATATCGGATATTTGGCACCGCTACTTTTGTTACTTATGCGTGTGGTACAAGGGATTGCGATTGGGGGTGAAATTCCAGCTGCATGGACCTTTGTATCTGAACACGTGCCTGAAAGAAAAATCGGACTGGCCAATGGTTTACTCACCGCTGGGCTGTCTTTAGGGATTTTACTAGGTGCACTGATGTCTCTATGGATTTCACTTAATTTTAGTGAAGGACAAATCCATGACTGGGCATGGCGTATTCCTTTCATTGTGGGTGGTATTTTTGGACTCGTTGCACTTTATTTAAGAACGTATTTGAAAGAAACCCCTGTGTTTAAAGCCATGCAGGCCCGTAAAGAAATTTCTAAAGAAATGCCAGTGAAGCAAGTCTTAAAAACGCATAAAACAGCCGTTGCAATTGGCATGTTATTTACATGGTTTTTAACGGGATGTGTGGTGGTGGTGATTTTAGCCATGCCAAATTTGTTGATTGGTTCATTTGGCTTTGAGCGCGCACAGACTTTTGAAATGCAAAGTGCAGCCATTGTCATGCAAATGGTGGGCTGTATTTTAGCAGGCTATTTTGCTGACCGTTTTGGCTGTGGCAAAGTCATGATGATCGGTGCGCTTGCCGTGGCACTTACAGCGGCAGTTTTTTATAACAGTTTGGGGCACGCGGCACATTCAACCATTTTTGGTTTATATATGTTGTTGGGTCTATGCTCTGGTACTGTCGGCATGGTGTCGAGCAGTATGGTTAAAATGTTCCCCGCGCCTGTTCGCTTCTCAGGCATTTCATTTTCTTATAATTTATCGTATGCAATTGTTGGCGGTATGACGCTGCCTTTAGTGCATTGGCTCAGTCAATATAGTGATATTGGTGCGATGTATTATATTTTCATGCTAACCATTTTGGCCTTTGTAACTGCCTTTGTGTTTTGGAATAAGTTTGAAAAAAACAGGTATTAAAAATTTTCACTTATTAAATAAAAAACCACGCCGATTGTGTGGTTTTTTAATGCTGCTTATTTTAGAAAGTAAACCCGATATTAAAGTTAATACGGTATAGCCATTTATCACTATTTGGTGAAGTTGCAGAGGTATACCCTGTTGAGTTGGTTGCCCCACCAATAATGTTAGAGTTTTTACCCCAGGTATAATCTGCCCAAACCATAAATGGTGAAGCAATAAACATCATTCCTGTAGTATTCATTTGCGAGTCTGACCAATCATCACGTTTTTTATCGAGATAACTATAGTCATTATAAAACTTAATGGCTTTTAGCTTACCCATATTGGTCACAGGTAACGTATAGGCAAGGTTTAAACTGGCAATCGTACCTTCCGAAGCAATGAAATAGGCAGGTGTAAGACCATTTGCTCCCATCAAAGTCATATCACTATTTACACCATCGGGATTTTTAGCATCGTACTGATAGTGAATAACCGAACTTTGTAAGTTAAAGCGCTTATAGTTGTTTTCGGTATGCAAACCAACTGCATAATATTTACCGTCTTTATCGGTAATATCATTATGCAGCTGGGCAATTGCACCCGATACACCGAACTCTTGCTTACCGAAATCAGTTTCTAACTTGCGAACAATACGGGTATTCACCTGATTGCGCTTTTCATTTTGATAGGCTTTTTGAGATGGAAATGCATTTCCTGCTAAGTCATCATAAGTTGCACTCTCAGGGGAATAACGCAAGTTAGTCTCTAACATTTGCGGGTAGTAACCGAGTTTTACATCCCAATCTTTGTCGTGATAATTCCAGTTAATCCCCGGCGCAATGTTATTGCCATAACCTAAAAAGAATGGGATGTGATAGGTCCAGCCATTTTGCGGATAAGGATAAATCGTAAAAGGCTTATAAACTAAACCTGCTTCAATGCTGTTATTGGCATCTAAGTTATAGCCGACATATGCTTTTTCAATGGACGTTTTCTGTTGGTCTTGAACCATATAACTGGCATTGATATAGGCATCATCAAATTTACCTTTGAGATCTACCCTGAAAATATCAAAATGAAGTTTTCCAAAACCACGGTTTGGCCCTTCCCAATCTTCATAACGTTGATTTAACCGAACCACCCCACCTAACTTTAATGAGTCAGTACCATCATCACTTTTCCATTCAAGCAATGAATCTTTTGCAAATGCATTGACGCTTACCCCCAGCGTAAGCGGTGCAATGAATGCCATGATCAATGAAGTCTTTTTCATCTCTACATCCTTGATTGAGTTCCAGCGTCCTGCTGGAACTTTATTTGTTTTACCTGTAAAACTTCGTTTTTATTGTTTTTTAGACAAAAAAATTTATCTAAAAAAAGGATGGCTTAGCAGCTCCCATCGCATATGTACTAAACCATCCAAACTGGTTAATACAGTTTCTTTTGCGGTGGACCCGCGAAGTTTAATGGTCCAATCGAGTTCATATCGAGCTCAATCACGGTTGGCCCTTCAAAAGAAACAGCCTCTTGAATAACCGTTTTAAACTCATCTGCACTACCGACTTTCCAGCTTTTCACACCCATTGATTCGCCAAGAAGTTTATAGTCAGGCGTATGCAATTCATTGAAATACTGACGACCACCGAAGTAGTTATTTTGAATGCCACGCATTACGCCATAACCACCGTCATTCATAATCATTAAGACCATATTGGTGTTTTCTTGCACCATGGTTGCAATCTCACCAATGCCAAGCATTAAGCCGCCATCGCCGACTAAACCAATTACTTTTTTGTCAGGGTTAGCAATCGAAGCACCGATTGCTGTTGCAAGGCCTAAACCAATTGCACCCGCAAGTGAGTGGATGTTTTGGTTTGGCGCTTGTACCGGGAATAAACGACTGCCCCATGTACTACCCGACATGGTGATGTCACGTACAAAAATACCGTCTTGAGGTAAAGCTGCACGTAAGTGGTCACAAATTAAAGCGTACTGATCGATTTGTTTACGCAGTGCATCAATTGCAGCCTGTTTAGCAGCCACTACAGCAGCATCGTAATCGGCGTCAACTTTTGAAGTGCCTTGAAGTTGTTCTAACACACGTGTTAAGACATCTTTGGCATCGCCACAAATGAAGTTGCGAATTTTGTAATTACGTTGCTGAGCCACCGGGTTTGCATCTATCTGAATAATATTTTCAGGGAATTCAACCGAATAAGTTTTTGTTTCATTACTACGTAAACGAGAACCCACTACCACCATCAGGTCGGCATCTTTTAATAACTGCTCAACGCCTGCCGAGTTATGGAACGCACCTAAACTACGTGGATGATCATCTGGCAACACCCCACGAGCATGAGTCGATGAAACAACTGGAATACCTAAATCTGCAATTGCTTTAACTTCGGCAATGCTATTTAAAGTTCCACCACCAATCCAGAAAATCGGGCGTTTTGCTTTTTTGATCTCGCTTACAAGAAGATCAATTTCAGCTTGCTCTGCCTGTGGCAACTCAAGTGCTTTCACTGGCCCAAGATTAAGTGGCAAATCAATCTCTGCTGCTTGTACATCAATGGGTAGCTCAACACTTACCGGTCCCATTGGAACTGTAGTTGCGACACGAATAGCCTCACGAATCACACCAACGGCATTGTCTGGACTGGTAATTCGGAACGCCGCTTTGCTTGATGCACGTAAGAATGTAAGTTGGTCTTTGGTTTCATGAATGAAACTTGCATCACGGTCAAGGTACTCACGCTCAACTTGCCCCGTTAAATGCAATACAGGGCTACCCGCATTCATTGCTTCAATCAGTGAACCCACTGCATTACCAGCGCCAGCACCTGTACTGGTCAACGCTACACCTAGGCCTTTAAAGCGTGAGTGTGCATCTGCCATGGTGACTGCACCTGCCTCACCACGTGCTGCAACAAAGCGCATTTTTTCACGGCGCCCTACTGCATCGGCAATAGGTAAATTGTGGATGGAAATAACACCATAAATACTATCAACTTGGTGCGCTTCTAAAACTCTTGCGATTGCTTCGCCTACATTTACACGTTCAGTCATGTCTGTTCCTCAAAATTTGTTTTCAGTCCTTGAATTTATTAATCGCACCAAGGGTTAGGCTGTTCATTCAGCCCCATATAAATACTCTTTTGTTGCATGTACGATAAAATGCCCAAACGGCCTTTTTCGCGCCCGATCCCACTGTCTTTAAAGCCACCAAACGGTGCACTAATCGAGAATTTTTTGTAGGTATTAATCCATACCGTTCCCACTTCTAATGCACGTGCAATACGCCAAGCTTTACGATAACTTTCAGTCCAAATACCTGCGGCAAGACCAAAACAACTGTCATTGGCTTGGGCAATTAAATCTTGCTCGTTGTCGTATTTCATAACGACTAAAACAGGACCAAAAATTTCTTCCTGACAGGTTTGAGCACTGTTATTTAAGCCCGTGATAATGGTCGGTAAGTAATAACTTCCTTTGGCATAATCACCAGTCGTAAGTGCCTCACCACCAATCAGAACCTGACCACCTTCGCTTTTAGCAAGTTGCACATAGCGATCAACTGACTGCAAATGTTTGTCATTGACCAGTGGTCCTAAATGCACGCCTGCCTGTTCCGGATGGCCCACACGTAAGCCTTTGGTAATTTCAACCAAACGCGTTAAAAACTGATCGTAAAGACTGCTATGAATAAACAAACGAGAACCTGCGATACACGCTTGGCCTGCCGAGCTAAAAATACCGTAAGCCACACCTTTAGCAGCCAGTTCGACATCTGCATCCGGTAAAACGATGGTGGGTGACTTACCACCCAACTCAAGTGAAGTGGTAATGAGTTTGTCAGCGGCAATGTGTGCCAAATGACGACCCGTGGTTGTTCCACCTGTAAAAGAAATATTACGAACCAATGGGTGCTGAGCAATTGCGTCACCAATGATAGAACCACGCCCCACTAACACACTAAGTAAGCCTTTTGGTAAACCAGCCTCTTCAAAAATTTTGGCAAGCTCTAAAGCAATCAGTGAAGTTGCTTCTGCTGGTTTTAACACTACGGCATTTCCTGCTGCCAAAGCTGGAGCAAGCTTTTGAACTTCACTCGCAATTGGAGAGTTCCAAGGGGTAATAGCTGCTACAACACCTACAGGTTCATGCACACTCATGGTCATAAAGTCTGGAGCACGCTGAGTGGTGAGCTCATCGTTTAGCGTTTCACAAGCCGCCGCAACATAACGCGCAGTTGCCGCCGCGCTCATCACTAAACCACGAGTTTCGGTTAAAGGCTTACCATTATCGCGGGTTTGTAGTTTCGCTAATTCATCTACACGCGCTTCAATAATGTCTGCAACTTTGTAGAGAATACGTGCGCGCTCATGCGGCAAGCTGTTTCTCCAGCTCGGTTGACGCCAAGCCTGATCTGCTTTTTCAATTGCCTCATTTACATCTTCAAGCGTTGCTGTTGAAAGCTCAGCGTTTACCGACTGATCTGCCGGAAACAGGCTTTGAATGACTGCACCACGGCCTAATCGCCATTCACCCGCAATATAAATTTCCTTTGCCATGATCAAATCCTTCTTAAATCTGTATTGCTTCTACACTGTTGCGACAAGCACGAATCACGCTAAGCGCAGCCAAAGTTGATGTTTTCGGGTTACTTGGCAGCGGCACACCCACCAGTTCAATGGTCATTTGTCCAAAGCCACCTTCCGCCACAATGGTGTGTTTGTTCTTGTTGATAGTTGGATCAACAGTTAACTCAACCATGGTTTCATCCATTCCAAGCCCTGCAAGTGCAATCGTTGCTGCAACGTTGGCATTGGCCGGAAATTTCATAGCAGCTTCACGAGCAGTTCCAGTAAAAAAGACCGTAGGTTCTGAAACATGGTCTAAATCGACCAATTGCTCTGCATAACTGCCCTTCCAGCTTTTTGGACTTTTACAGCCTTTATAAGTGACCTTTTGCAAGCCACCTTCTTTAGCAGCAGAAATACCGTCAATACCTGCGATAGCCCCTGCCAGTAAATGCAGATGGGCATCATTTTTTTCGGCAGTTTGCTTAAGCTGAACCAAAAATTCACTATCAGCCAAAGTACCCACCGAAATCAGACCAATGGTCCAGCCTTTCGCTAAAACTTTTTGAGCATGCTCTTTTACTGCTGCTTGACCTGCCACCTCAATGACATAGTCTGGTGTACCATCACATTGCTCAATATCTGAAATCACTTGAATGTCAGAAGAGACTTGTGATTGCACTTTTTCAATGCTGCGAGATGGCACGACAATCCATTTCAGTTGCAGATCTTGAGGCAAGTGGGCATACACTTCTGCTGCCATTGCACCAAAACCAATCATCATCAACTTTTTCATGACAGCACCTGATATTTATAAATGTTTGTTAAAACCACCCGAGACATCTATTGCCGAACCTGTGGTGTAAGATGCCAATGGTGATGCCAAGAAAACTAAAGCACGTGCAGGCTCTTCTGGACGGCCTAAACGCTGCATAGGAATGCCACGATTTTTTGCAATATTGCCTGTCCACTCTTCCCATGACAGATTTAAATCTGAACGGGTTTCATAACGGCGTTTCCACTGCGCAGATTCCACCATTCCGAGTAAAATCGAGTTAACGCGGACCCCATATTGAGTAAATTCATGTGCCAACGAGTGGGTTAAATTCAACAGTGCAGCGCGTGCAGATGAAGTCGCAATCATGTGTGGTTCCGGTTGCAATGCCAGTAACGAATTCACATTGGTAATTGAGGCATTTGCCGACTGTTTTAAGTCGTCAAGAAAAGCCCGTACCGGATGTAAAACACTGAAATATTTCAGCTCAATCTCTTTCATCCAGTCTTCATCTTGCGTATTTTCAAAATTTGAAACACGGCCTTGTCCAGCATTGTTAATAAGCATGTCCACATTGCCCAAATTGAGTTTGACCTCTTTGGCAAATTGCTGAACTTCTTCTTTTTTCAAAACATTACATGCTTTGGTAAAAATATTGGCATGTGGAAATTTTTCTAAAATATAGTGCTTAGAAGTATTTAAACGTTCTTCATCGCGACCACACCAAGCAACTTTTGCACCCTCTGCAACCAGTATTTCAACAGCAGCCAGCCCAATCCCAGATGAGCCACCGGTAACAACTGCAACTTTTCCTTCAACTTGGAAGCTCATAATCCTTAATCTCTCTTACGATTGTTCCTGAATCGTCAACATAATTTGGTTAAATGCTTGCGGTTGGTCGACATAACTTAAATGTCCTGCATCTTCTATGACGAAGCGCTGTTCCAACTGCAATTCCTGAGCAAGCTCTTGTATACCTAACGCAGGAGTGATTTGATCTTGCTGCCCTGCAATCACTGTGCATGGGACTTTTAAATCGGTTAAATAATTACGTATTTCGTCATATGCCAGTAAGTACGATGCATGTGTGAAACCTTGTAAGGTCAACTGCTGCATCACTTCTGAAACTAAAGCTAAGGCTTGTGGCTCTTGTTTATAAATCAAATGAGGTCCACGGCTTTCGGCCATTCCTTTAGCACCTAACTCTTTCAACATTTTTGGTCTTTTTTCAAAAACCTGAATTTGTGTTTGTTTATCGTGGCACTGGTAGCCTTGAGCTAAGTTAGCAACAACTAAGTGTTCCACTCGCTCTGGGTACAGTGCAGCAAATGCACTGGCCTGTAAGGCACCTAATGAGTGTCCCACTACAATTGCTTTTTCAATTTTTAAAACATCGAATAACGCTGCCAAACGCTTTGCGTAGTCGGTAGCATTGGGCTGATCAGTTAAAAGTTCATCTGATTTGCCATAGCCCGGTGCGTCCCAGGCAATGACATGAAAATGATGAGACAGCACTTCAAGTTGGTTTACCCATGAAGCAGAACCTGAACTAATGCCATGCAACAGCACAAGGTACTCGCCCTGACCGGCTTCCCGATAGGCTTGCTGCTGGCCTTGAACAGTAACGGTTTTCACCGGAAATTCTGCTAACTTTTCAATGAGTGTCATCATTTTTAATTCTTTCCTTTCATTCACTTCATCAAACAATTAACGTTTGATTTGAGACAATGGATGCTCTGGTGGATAGTTAGGAATTGTTGGTTTACCTGTTCCCAACATCACGCACATCAAGGCATCTTCTTGACCTGGGTTAAATAAACCACGGTAGATCCCCGGTGGAATTGAAATCAGGTCACGCTCTTTTAAGCGGGTCTGGAATTTCTCGCCGTTGTGCTCAATAAACAAATCAATTTCGCCGCGGAGCATAAAGAAAACTTCTTCAACGTCGTGGTGAATGTGCAAAGGACCTTCACACTGTGGTGGTAGCACCATAGTCGAAAACGTAAAGTTCTCTGCAGGTACAGTGTTGCTGTCATTTGCAACACCAGTTGCACCCGTACCCATATAGCGCATTTGAGCACGGCGATATTTCGGATCGTAATCGGCCTGGAACTTCAAAGCCTCAAAGTCATATTTACGAGTCTCAAAGCGAGCAATACGTGTGTTTAACCAATCTTCTAAAGAAGCGCCTTCCGGCTGTTTCCACGATTCGAATTGTTGTGTAGTCATTTTTTAAACTCCTATACAGTGAATTAATAACGTTTTAAAAGAGGAACCAAGAACAACGACCCAATGACAGCGACTGCAGCCAAGAAGGTAATTCCCAAATTAAAACTATGTGTTTGCATCACGATGTAACCGATCAGTACAGGTGCAATTGCACTTGCAAAATTGCCTAAACCGTTAAATATTCCACCCGCTGTTGCACCTACATTTGAGGTGGTTACTCGGGCAAGCAAAGCAAATACCGCAGCTACTCCAAAGCCCCACGCCATAGCACTTAAAGACATGGCAGCAATAATCAATAATGGCTCAGTCATAATGACCATCACATACATGAAGATGCCCGC
This sequence comes from Acinetobacter sp. FDAARGOS_558, assembly GCF_003937785.1. NCBI lineage: Bacteria > Pseudomonadati > Pseudomonadota > Gammaproteobacteria > Moraxellales > Moraxellaceae > Acinetobacter > Acinetobacter sp. FDAARGOS_558. Next base: position 3,393,666 of record NZ_RKJH01000001.1, on the reverse strand, counting down.
GAGTAATAAACCGCTGAATACTTGAATTGCGCGGCGGCCTAATTTGTCAGATAAAAACGCACCAACCACTTCGCCAATTAACATGGCAATGAATGGAAAGCTTGAATACACCCCAAACTCCTTGAGGTTGAATCCTTTGTCTTGCATGAGATAAGAAGGAACCCAACTGTTTAGGCCCCACAAATAAGTCATTAAGGCAATATTGAATAAGCACACCAACCAGAACGCGCTATTGCTCACAAGTACTTTGGTATTGGCGATATGGCCTTTGAAGTTAGTACGTTTACTTTCACCTTCAAGCTCAACAGTTTTCTTGAGTTGCAAGTTACGCAGACCAAAAACAATGCTTAAAATTGCAATGAGTGTTAGTGCAGCCATCACAAAAAAAGTGGTGTGCCAGTCGTGGTGTGCCAGAACGGCTGCCGTAATTGGGAACCCAAGGAATGCACCAATCGGTGTACCTAGTAAGAACATGGTTGAGGCACGTGCCTGCTGACGGTCTGTATAAGTCTGCTTAACAATGGTGTATGCCAAAGCAAATAGCGGACCTTCTGCCAAACCGAGTAGAACCCGTAAAATCAACATGCCTGAGTAGCTGGTGGTAAAGCCCATGCAAAGCATGAGTAACCCCCAAGAAGTCACACTCCAGAACAACATTTTCTTTGGGTTAAAAATGTCGCCTAAAAAGCTTAGAAAGACTGATGAAAAACCATAAGCAAGTAAAAAACTTGTCATGAGCCATCCGAGCTTGGCTTTATCTTCAGCAATTCCCATCGAGCTTTGAAAATGTGGGTCTGAAAATAAAACCGCAATACTGATCTTGTCGAAAAATGCCAGTACTACACACACCATAAGGACAAAAGCAGGTACCCAATGCTTTAATCCACTTTTTTCTTCATTACTCATGTGTCATTCCTTCGATTTGGTAATGAGAACCAGATTTAATGTTTACGGTTTTAACTTCATGACATTAAATTCAGCATCTGCTAATAATTTTGGATCTAAAACGGTGTTGGCTTGCATCCAACGCTTTGCCAGCTTGATTAACTTCGAGTCATTAATGGCAATCATATTCAGCAAGCGATTTTCATGGTCCAGATATAGATAGCTCACCTGATCTTCACCACCTTGGCGAATCACCACTTCTTTGGTTTTTTCAGGTTGATATGTTCCTAAAATCTGGATATTAAAGTGATATTGATCAGACCAAAGCCAAGGAATATCGGTATATTCAGTTTCAATTCCGAGCATTGATTTCGCAGCTGCAATCGCCTGATTTTGTGCATTTGCCCAAGACTGAATGCAATAGCCCAAACCCGGATGAATCGCGACATCACCTGCGGCATAAATGTCTTGATCTGAGGTTTGCCCAAAACAATTCACTACAATGCCATCTTTCACATCGAGCCCAGCGTGCACGCCTAACTCTTTCGCAATTTCGGCACCTGCACCCACTACAACACAATCAAATAACTGACTATGTTGAGGATGGTTCACCACTTCAACTTTTTGATCTGGTGCTTCCACTAAGTGAAGGCTCTTGCTGTCTAAATGAATTTTTGTGCCTTGAGCCTCATGCATATTTTTTAAAAATGCAGAAACTTCCGGACTCACACTTCTTGCACATAAGCGGTCGCCATATTCAAAAATATGAACATCTTTCCCTTGCTTACGCGCAGTTGCAGCGATTTCCAAACCAATCCAGCCACCGCCAATCACAGCCACATTTTTTGCATTCTTTAAAATTTCAGCCAGACGTTCACAGTCACGCACATTTCGTAAAGTCACAACATTAGGAATGAACTGCCATGTATTGACGGGTACACGGGCACGGCTTCCTGTTGCAATCAGCAATTTGTCATAGGGTAAAACCTGTCCACTTTCTAAATGAACCTGCTTTTGCTCGCGATCGACTTTTGTTGCAATTTCCGGTTTGTGCCATTGAATATTGAACTCTTGAACCTGTTCTGGAGAGAACAAATTCAAACTTTCATAAGTTGCTTCTTTTGAAAGTACTTGCTTAGACAGAGGCGGACGCTCATAAAACACCTGATCTTCATTTGAGACCACATGAATTTCACCCACATATCCATTTTGACGTAAGGTACTAACTGCCCAACCTGCAGCCTGCCCCGCCCCTACAATTACAATCTTTTCCATAGCCTTTCTTCCTTGTAAAGCAATGCCTGTTACACAGGCTTTACCTGACGGCGGGTTTTGTCATCAAGACCACCTTCAATCGCCCACTCAGTGAAAAGCTCTAGACGATGTTCTTCTACACGTGGCTGCCATTCTTCGGTCAAATAATCATCGTTGGTGTAATATTCAAATGCACCACCCAATGGTGAGTTGACGTACCAGAAATAAGCAGAAGAAATTGGATGACGTCCCGGTCCAATAAAGGTTGACCACTCTGAACGGTTCATATGTAAACCGCCTCCAATCACCTCATGAATATCACGGACAACAAATGCAACGTGATTTAGACCCGCAGGTTTATTTGGAACGCTAAGTAAGAATAAATCGTGGTGATAACCTTCACCGCGGCAACGTAAGAATGCACCACGATTTTTATAGGCATCCGATAAATGAAAGCCTACTTTTTCAATATAGAAGTTTTCAGTAGTTGCCAAATCCGGTGTGAAAAACACCACATGTCCAATCGCAACAGGTTGACCTTTTTCATAAACAGGACTTGCTGCATTAACACGCTGAATATTGCCGTATTGGTTAATACCTTCCGTTTTAAGTTCTGGTACTTCTTTTACAAAACTTTGTTCAAAACGAATGGTCATGCCATTTGGGTCAAGACACTGAACTGTATTTTCAGAACGTTTAAAACCCTCTACATCAGCCAAACGAGCTGCCAAGTCATCAAGGTCTTGTGTGCTTTCAACACCCCAAGTCACTTCACGTAAAGTTGAACCTTGTTCAATGGCAGCAGGCAAACGGTCATCATCACAATTAAATAGATAAATCTTGCTGCCGTTTTGAGTCTGGTATAAATCTGCGCCTTCAATATCCGAAGTACTTTGGCTTAAACCAAAATCTGCCAAAAACTTGTTTGAAGCGGCTCTATCTTCAACTCCAAACTTTAAAATCTCGATCCCTGTAATCATTTGACTACTCCTTAGTTAAAGACAAAACCGCCATTGACCGGAATATTTTGACCTGTCACAAAAGAGGACAAATCCGACAGTAGATACAATGCTGTTCCATTTAAATCTTGTGGAAGTTGCTGACGTTGAATCGCTCTTCCGTTGACATATAAATCATGACGTTCCTGTGGCACATACTCGGTTGCTTCAACCAGAGTCAGCCCCGGAGACAAGGTATTGACACAGATATTGAACTGTCCCAACTCTCTTGCCATTGAACGTGTCATAGCAAGAATTGCACCTTTACTTGCCACATAAGCCATCAAGTTCGGTGCACCCCAAAGTGCTGTATCTGACGCAACATTAATAATCTTGCCAGCAGTCGATTGTTTTAAATGTGGAATACAAGCTTTTGTAATTAACCATGTACCTTTCACATTAATATTCATGACCCGATCCCAAAGTTCAGGATCGTAATCAATCATATTTTTTCCACCGACATTGGTTGCAAGCGCTGCACAGTTCACAAGGCCATCTAGTCCTTGTAATACTTCCACGCTTTTTTCAACCGCATTTTCAATAGAGTCTGCATTGGCAAGGTCAACTGTTACTGCATGAACGTTTAGCCCTTGTTGCTGTAACGCTTGCGCTTCTTGTTGCACCAAGTCAGACAAAATATCTGCCATCACAACTTCAGCACCAGCCTCGGCAATAGCTTGAGCGAAATCCCGCCCTAAACCACGTGCAGCACCAGTCACTAAAACTTTTTTGCCTTGCAACAACGCTACATTAGCCATGAGCTTCTTCCTGCATCTCGATACGGTTTAATGCATTTAGCGCAGCAATTTTCTTTAATTGCTTTTCAGCTTCTTTTTTCATTAAACGGCGTAAACGTGCAAGCCCTACATCGTGTTGATATAAGAATTCTCGTGCACGCGCATTTGGCGCAAGGTTTTCTAAAATAATTCGGTCTTGTTCCAATACATCCCAATGCAACTGTTCTAAATGATTGCGATATAAGAAGCGCCATACATTACGTTGCCAACCACTCACCTTACGGCAGCGCCAGAAAAATACACGGGTATTGTTAGCATCAATTGGCGTTGCGTAACCCACAATCCAGAATTCACCACCCGGACCAAACTGTTTACGGTAAGGAATTGAAAGACGTAACCAACTTGCACCGGTCGAACCATATTCAACCCAGTCAAAGTTCACACCTGTTTGGCCTTCTTTTTCAAAAACAAAACCATTTTCAGTTGTGCGGTGTTTCATCTCTGCGGTACGTTCACCTTCTGCCATTGAATGTGAAGTACAGTGCAAATATGTACCGTGCATTGGGTCCATGACGTTATCAATGGCATATTGATGGTTTACTTTCCAGTCTGCTTGGCAAAGGAATGAACTCCACTCTTCGCTTGCCAGTTGTTCTGGGAACTCAAGCGGTGCAGGTTGTTCATTTGCATCGATACCAAACCAGATGAAGATTGCACCATGCTGTTCAATGACCGGATAGCTCTTTAAACACTTGGTTCCAGTCATTGGGCATTCATGAACGGCTGGCACATCAGCAACCACACCATCAGCACGAACTTCAACACCGTGATACCAGCAAGCAACTCGATCACCCAAGTTCCAGCCGAGTGAAAGACGAGCACCGCGGTGTGGACAGCGATCTTCAAGCGCATGTACCTGACCTTCGGCATCACGCCAAACCACAATGTTTTCACCTAAACGGGTAATCCCAACCGGATTAGCAGCGACTTCCCAACTTGCTAAAACCGGATGCCATTGGTCACGTAAACCAAGTTCTAAATATTCTTCAGCGCTTTGTGAAGTTGATACGATTGCGTTCATTTTATTCTTCCCTGAATCAATAACCTAAACGTTGCATTTCTTCTGTAAAGCTCTCAGAAGTCCATTCATCACCAGATTCACAACGGAAACCCTGTTGATTAAGTGCAGAAACAACCTCATCTAATTCTGTTGCGCCCGCAGAAAATGCCTGAATCAAGTTCTTTACAAAGTCTTGTTCGTAGAGAGTCGGTTCTTTATAACGTGTTTGCCAAACCAACAATTCAGATTGACCTGGAACTTGAATATTGTTGATACCTGCTTCGGTTGCTGGCGTTGCATGAATCCAGCTTGCCAACTTTTCATTAAATGTCTTCATTGTTCTGCTTCCTTGTACATGTGAGGACTAGAGTTGAATTTGAATATCCTGTCCTTCAACACGAACTGGGTACGTACATAGGTTTCTACACCCGGGTCCACTTTTTAGCTCACCTGTCTGAATGTCAAAAATTGCTTCGTGCAATGGACATTCCACAGTTTGATCTTCGATAAATCCTTCCGTTAATAAGGCATACGCATGAGGGCAAACATTTTCGATAGCGAAGTAATTTTCATCGACAAAAAAAACACCAATTTTTTTCCCTTCAACTTCGACGGCTTTCGGCTCATCTTCGCTAACGTCACCCTGCTGACAAACTGAGATCCAACTCATACCTTGCGTCCTCATTTTGTTTTATATACAAAACATAATTTGATTTTCAAAACACAAGCTAAGCATAATCCTCTTGATTAATTTTTGTCAAAGTAAAAATAAACATTAAAATCAATTGATTAATAAATTTTAAATAATTTGTTACGTTTCAAGTCGGAAACAATGTTTTAAATATAAAAATTGTTTTATGTAATCTTTATAATTACAATAGTTCTAAAATAAAGCATAATGCCCCAATTCGAACCCTGTTTTATTTATAGGAAAACGACACGAATGAGCCTAGAGATTGAAGAAGATTCGCAAGAATCAGAAACAACAAAAAATGATGATCGGTATTTAGTACCAGGGCTTGTGCGTGGTTTAGCCATCTTGCAAGCATTTAATCAACAAGCACAAGAAATGACCATTACAGAAATTGCCGAAATTTTGGAAGTGAACCGTTCTAGTGCATTTCGGCTTATCTATACACTTGAAGCTTGCGGTTACTTAAGAAAGGCTTCACAAAAAACATATGCGCTTGATTCAAAAGTTATGGAGCTTGGTTTTAACAGTTTATCAAAGCTTTCATTACTTGATTTATCTACGCCTTTAATGAAAGAACTACGTGACCAGACCAAACTTGCAGTACACCTGACCGTTTTAGAAGGTACACACATTGTTTTTGTAAATAACGTTCAATCTATGGGTACGTTTACCAGCAATATTAGTTTAGGTACTCGCTGGCCTGCCCATGCTACAGTTATTGGTCAAATGTTATTATCAGATTTACCAGAGGCAGAAGTACGACAACGCTATCGCAATTTTAATGACTGGGATAGTTACTCAGAACTTACCCCAACCAGTTTAAAAGCATTATTGCAAAAATTGAATTATGTAAAAACTCAAAAGTCGATGGTGAGCTGGGGACATTACAACCATGACATGGCTGCTTGTGCTGCTCCTATTTTCAAACAATCAAATGGAAAAATGGTGGCTGTCCTTTCAGTGAGTTGCCCAATTACCACTTATGATGAGAAGACCTTTAAAGAAGATATCGCAGCTCTGGTCATCGCAACGGCAGATAAAATTTCAAAATTTATCTATTAAAAAAAGCGACGTTAAGTCGCTTTTTTTGTACTCTTATTTCTTCAATTAAAAATTACGCTTAAAAATTTCACCATTCATATCCTGAAAACTCAGTGTTGAATGATTTTCTTTAATATCAAACTTTAAGTACTGCTGTTTAAACTGTACTACTGCATAAAACTCTTCTGCCCCATCATCTAAACCTGTCGCAGAGGCCTGAGTGCCTTGTGGAAAGTCCTTGAGCCAAGCAGCGTTATAAAAATCCGATACTGAATTAAAATCTATATATTTTTCAGGCTCAACCATAATTTTTGCAGCAATTTGATCAAACTGTTGTTGTTTATAAGTATCTAAACTCAACAACATGCTTATTCTCCCAATTAAAGCTGCCCAGCATCTAAGTTCTGCTTTCTTTTAACCTTTTCCCATTGATACCAACCATAAGCTGCCATTAATACAAAGGCTGCATATAAGGCTGAAGTTAAAAACAGATCTTTATAGATAAACATGCCGACATAAACAATATCGACAAATACCCAAAGGATCCATGTCGCAATATGCTTTCGGCTGGTCCAATAAGTTGCAAGCAAGCTAAATGCTGCAAGCTGTGAGTCAAGCATCGGCACCGCCGCATCGGTAAAGTTTTTAAGAACAAAACCAAAGACTAAGCCACCTACCGCGGCAATAATCATTTGAATGATAGCTGTTTGAACTGCAATAGGCTCGATTCGAATGTCATGATCTTGCTGCTTTCCTTTGAGCCAATAGTAAAAGCCATAAAAATTTACGACCATAAAAAAGAATTGCAAAATCGTTTCGCCATAAAGCTTAAATTCGTAAAACAAATAGGCATATAGGACAAAAGCAAAGAAATTAAACAGCCAGCACCACATATTACGGATTACCGTTAATCCAACTCCAATGAGGCTAATTAAGACCGCGAAAATTTCTAGAGGTGACATAAGAGAAGCTGCTTATTGAGATCAATTTGACAGCGTATTATGAGAAAAATATAAAGTGAAGCAAACTGCTAATTTAAATAAATCATGGAAAATGACTCTGTCTAAGGATTTATCCTGTTCGCATGAAATTGATTTATTTCAATGTACAGACAAAAGAAATACTGATCGAGTCGCTAACAATTTCTATTTGCTAGTTTTTAAATGATTGTTTAAAAGATAATGAAAGACAAATAAAAGAGCGTGAAAATATGTCAAATCAAGAAGGAAAAGTCAGCCGTGAAACTCGCGGGCATATTTTTTTAATTGGCTTAGATCGGGCAGCAAAACGTAATGCCTTTGATAGCCACATGATTAAAGACTTATCACTAGCGCTCACCGAATATGAAAATAATGACGCCCTGCGCTGTGCGATTGTTTTTGCTCACGGTGACCATTTTACAGCTGGTTTAGACCTAGTTGAGTTACAACCCAAGCTCGCTACAGGTGTTTTTGACTTTAGTGAAAACGAAATTAACCCTTGGGGCACTGTAGGCCGAAAGCTTAGTAAACCGTTGATAGTAGCAGTACAAGGTTATTGTTATACCGCTGGTATAGAATTATTTCTCAACGCAGATATTGTGATTGCGAGTGAAAATACCCAATTTGCTCAAATGGAAGTTCAACGTGGCATCTTACCTTTTGGCGGAGCAACTGCACGTTTTACTCAAGCCGCAGGTTGGGCCAAAGCCATGCGCTATTTGCTCACTGGTGACTCTTTTGATGCCAAAGCAGCTTTTGATATGAACCTCATTACAGAAATATCCCCAGAAGGTACAGAGCTTAAACGTGCCATAGAAGTTGCTGAACATATCGTGCAAGCTGCACCACTTGCTGTAAAAGCGACCCTTGCCTCTGCTCGTGAGGCAGTCAATGAAGGTTACGAAGTGGCTTTTAACCAACTGCAAAACCATCTTCAACCTTTACTCACAACAGAAGATGTTCAAGAAGGTGTTTTTGCCATGTTGCAAAAAAGACCTCCTGTTTTTAAAGGTAAATAAGTCCTACTCAAGCACCGCGCTCTACAGTTTAAAACTTATGGATATACCGAAATTAGCGAAAAAAAACCCACATGATGTGGGCTTTCTTTCTATAAATGTACTTTATTCAACTCTAATGATTTTACCAAATTCATTATGGTGAACGACCGTAATTTTTTGGCTACGGCCCTGCTCAATTTCTTGCACAGGCAAATCAAAATAGCGCGCATAGTCATCTGTCTGTTTCATGTTAAGTTCACTACCTTCTACACGGCGTTCAGGCAATACATGACTCCAGAGTAGCAACCCGACTGCACAAGCAATCAGCGCTGTAATACCATGTTCAATACCTACACCGAATGCACTGAACAGACGATGTACTAAATGAGTTTTTTGCAGCTCAGCCAATACCCAGATAAACACGAATGGACGCCACAACAACAACCAAGCCGCCCACATCATGGCTGTGCTTGTTGTAGAAGCATAGCGTTTATGCCATGGCAATTGACGGCGTAAATCAATAATCAACGAATTTGTCTTCATTTCTCTTTACCTAACGAAGTGCTGTGGTTTTTCCCCAGACATCAATACAGCACGATCTTTAAAATCTCATGACTCTTGCATTTCATCCACGAATGCCCCGATCCGGGCTCACCCAACGCGCACGTTTCTCATCTCCACGTCGTAAGACTTTTGGAAATGCCACAATAGTTGCCGAGATGGTGATTAGCCAAAAGACCAATGGATACCAGATCATCCAGAAATAGTTTTTTCCTAGATGCGGTTCATAACGACTATCCATCCATTTGCTTAAAGCAAACTGAATGAGACAGGTTGCCCCCAATAAAATACCGCTACCATACGGTAAAAATGGAGAGCTCACAACGGCTAATGCAGGGACCGGTAAAATAAAATGTACCAACCACAACAAAGCCATCGCCAGCATTAAATATGACCAGACTAAAGTTAAGCAAAGCTCAAACATTAAAGGCCATAAAAAATTCAATTTTGGTTTGGTGAACACATCAATATTTTTAATTAATACCTGTGCTCCACCCATTGCCCAGCGTAAACGTTGTTTCCACAATCCGTTTAAAGTTTCAGGCATTAAAATCCAAACCAAGGCATTCGGTTCAAAACGAATGTCCCAGCCAGCACGTTGCAATTTCCAAGTAATATCGATGTCTTCAGTCAACATATTAGGTGACCAATAGTCCACTTGGTGAACAGCGCTCTTACGAAAAGCGGTAATAACACCAGATACGGTAAATAAACGGCCAAAGGTACGCTGAGCACGTTTAATCATGCCGACAATCGAAGAAAACTCACCAACCTGAATACGACCTAATAAAGTTGAACGGGTACGGATACGCGGGTTACCCGTCACGGCTGCAACAGTCGGATTTTGAAGAAAATGACGAACCATCCACTTTGCTGCATGCGGGTCAAGTAAAGCATCACCATCAATACCAATTAAAAACTCGGCATCGGTCATTAAGCTTCCAGCTTGCAACCCCATGGCTTTACCTTGGTTTTGTGCAAGATGAACAACACGGAGTTTTTCATGTTGTTCAGCTAACCGATCCAGCACTTCACCTGTATTATCCGAACTGCCATCATTAATCGCAATCACTTCAAAATGAGGATAATCCAATTTTAAAGCATGAGTAATCGTTTCCTCTGCATTATCCCCTTCATTAAAACAAGGAATTAACACAGCGACTTTTGGATAGCTTTCTAATGGAGCTGGCTGATCATAAGGCGGAGCTTTACGTTCCTTCCAATAGAAAATGATCGCGCCAATCATCCATAAATACGACATAAATAATGGATAATAGAAAACGAATTTTAAGGCATGCGACCATATAGCAGCAAAGATTGTCATGTTTCAGCCTCGCCTATGGCACAAGACGAGATGATTTTTCAGCAAATGCTTTATGCATCACGTTCACGTCCGGATGATCTTTGATTGGGTCATCTGGATAGTATGCAACGTGCATTGCACCTTGCTGATAAAGTGAGTGAATTGTTGCTGCCATTTCTGTTGACGGTACCTTTTCATTGTTGCGCCAGTTTGTTGCTTGTAGCTCAAAAACTGTTTTCTTAATGCCATTTGGATATTTTTTCACGCGATCAATCATGTCTTTATAAAATTGATCGGCGTTATCGACCTGCTCCATATAAGGCATTGCCATAATAGCCGTAAAATCATAACGTCTTAATGACTCTTCAAGCGATTGTGAATACCAGTTTTCCGCATATGGTTTTAAGGCAACTTGCGCGTATAAGTTACGAGCTGTAAGCAAGAACGGCTCATATTGTCGCACGTCTTCAACAAGTTGCATTGCAAAATCATCTAGATATTTTGTCTTATATGCAGTCCATTTTTGCAAATCTTGATCGTTTTCACGGATTTTTGCCAAATCTGTTGGTAAGCCTTGTTTCGCATAAGCTTTTAATGCATCTGGGCTTGCATCTTCATAATCAGATAATGTGACATCGTCATGGAATAAAATTCCATTGAAAGATGCTGACTTGGCCAAATCTTGATAAATCTCACGAATAGTTTGGCGAGCCTGAGGTGAGAACGGACTTAAACGGATATACCCCATATTCAGGTGTTCACCAGCTTTTGCCTGCTCTGTCACGACTAAATCTTTTGATACCGGATCAGTTTTTGGTAATTCCCAGGCCAATAAAGGCATCCAAGCATAAATACGGCTTACAGGCGTACGGGTTTGAATTTGCCATGCTACACGGTTAAACAAGTCCGCACGCATTGGGATATGACGGTTCGGGAAATATACCATATCGGCAGAACCATTCGCATCCGGATCTGAAAATGCCTGCAAATAGACTGTATTTACACCCATCGCATTAATTCGATCTAACAAGTGACCTAAATTTCGTTCTTGTTGTTGCGGATCCGGATCATAAATATAGTCGAGATCAATATGCATGATTTTTTGCGGACGGTTGTTATCCGTTAAGTTTAATTCACGGTTCTTAATCTCTTGAGCCAAATCATTAGTACTCATTCCGCCCTCTACCAAAATACGGCTCATATTTTGTAGAGATTGTTTCGCATGGTCTGCGCCATCATCAAGCGTGATGGTAATTGGCATACCAAGCTTTTTAGCAATTTGGACCGTTTGCATATTATAGCGACCATATGGCCACACCATAATACGTGGTGAACGTATACCATGCTCTTTAAGTAGCTGATTATTCTTTTTTAAATCATTATAAATACGAGCCTGATATTGGCTGTCATTTTCATAAGTTTTAGTTTTTACATCATAAAAACGTGTCGTTGCCGCTGGTTCAGAGTTCCCTTGCGGGTTGCCTGTAATACCGCGGTGTAAATGATAGCTATGGCTTGCGATTTCAACAAACCCGCTATCTTGCATTTCTTTGAGCTCACCCCAGCTTAAGATTTTATCACGTGGAATTTCTTCACCCGAAAAATCGACTTTCTGCCCTGCTTTTGGCTCTAACCATGAACCCACTACCGCAAGTACTACTGGGATTTTTTTAGCCTTAATAACAGGATACGCATTTTGGTAAAAAGACTGATAACCATCATCTACAGTTAATAAAACTGGCTTGGTTGGAAGTGCTGCCTTGCCCTGATGAGCACGGATTAACTGGTCTACGGTAATAAAATGGAAGCCATTTTTTTGCAGCCAATCGACATGCTCAGTAAATTGTTGAGTGGTGACCGCATACTGAGGAATTAAGGCATTTTTAGTATCGGTAATTTCATGATACCCAATGACCGTAAGTGTTGAAGCATCTATTTTAGGAGGGTTAGCTAATGCCATACCTGACAAGCCTGCTAGAGCCAAGCCAAGCGTGAGGTTCAACAAAGGAGATGCAAAGCGGGTAATCATGAAATAGCGTCTCAATAGCAATATAGATTATTTATGTGAAATTTAAACTTAAGAACTAAAATTCACATTTATTTAGTCCTTAAGTTCAAACTGTCCTAACAGAACAGTTTTTCAGTTCACCTTTATAATTAAATAAACTGAAAATAATCTTAAATATTTAAAAAGCTAAAATATAAATATCGAATATATTTATATTTAAAGCTTATAGATAAAGTCGAGCTCTAAACGGTTTGATTTCAATCATCGCGAGTTTTTACATCAAATAATTCAATTTCAAAAATCAAATTTGAGTTTGCCGGAATAATTTTACCCATTTTGCGTTCGCCATAAGCCAAATGAGCAGGAACCATAAGTTTACGTTTTCCGCCAACTTTCATTCCCATAATGCCTTGGTCCCAACCTTTAATCACACGGCCTGTACCAATAACACACTCGAAATAATTTCCGCGGTCAAGGGAAGAGTCGAATTTAGTGCCGTCTTCTAACCAACCTGTATAGTGAGTCGTAATTAAGGCACCTTTAACCGCTTCTTTACCTTCGCCTACTTTTAAATCGATAATTTCTAATTCAGTGATCATAATATTCCCGTTCGTTTAATTTCACAGCTCAGACTTGATCTTTAGTCTAGCAAGTGAATTTGTAAAATTTGTTGCGCTTTTCAGTTTTACTGTAATTGGGTCCACACAACATTCGCTTGGCCCTTGTCACTTAACAAAGTCCATTCATTGTCCATAACATTTAACTGAAGCTGCATGGTACGTTCACAAAGCTGCTCTAACTCTGCTGTACTTTCAGGTGCTAGCTGCCAAACTTGAACATTACTCAATGTTTTAATTTTACTGTTTCTCTTCCACCAATCTTCAACTTGTGAACCATAAGCGACAATTGCCACAGTTTTACAACGGGCACTGGCTTTTTTCACTTTATCTTCAGACGGTAAACCAACTTCAATCCAGGTTTCTAACTGTCCTGTTAAGTCTTTTTGCCAAAGTGCAGGCTCATCGGTTTCAAAAAGGTCTTTGGTAAACTCAAGGCTATCACTTGCGAAACGTGCAAAAGCCATGACACGAACCATTAATCGTTCTAAAGTTTCAGAAGGATGTAAGGCAAGCGTCAGTTGATAATCGCCATAAATATGGTCATCCATATTGGCAATATTCAGATCTGCTTTATAAATTGTTGCTTTAAGCGCCATAGTTAATATGTCCAAAAATTTGGCGCTAAGAATACTCGATTTTAATTAAAAAATTATAGAAAAAACTCAGTAATGTAAAACTTCTTATCCTCTCCATTTGCATCTTATTTCAAAACATCTGACCACTTTCAAAGTTGGCGGGCTTTTTGCTTGAAAGGGGTTGTATTCCTCTCTTGATTTGATGACTTATGTGGCAAAAACTTAAACGTAGTTTATTTCTACAAGTCCTCTGCGCTCTCTTCCTCGGTATTGCAGTAGGTCTTGCTTTTCATGATTTCTCCCTAGCTTTAAAACCTCTTGGTGATGGTTTTATTTCTCTCATTAAAATGTTGATTGCTCCAATTGTATTCTGTGTAGTGGTACTGGGAATCTATGGTGCAAACGACATTAAAAAAATGGGCAAAGTCGGTGCAAAAACGATTCTTTATTTTGAAGTGGTCACGAGTATTGCTTTAATTTTGGGAATTATTGTTGCTTATGTCTTTAAACCGGGCGTCGGTATGAATATCGATATTACTCATTTAGATGCTAAAGATTTAAGTACCTATACCGAACGTGCTCATGACATGCATACAGGTTCGGAGTTTTTACTCAATATTATTCCGAAAACATTTACTGCCGCTTTTGCTAACGGCGATATTTTACAAGTTTTACTCATCGCTATTTTATTTGGCGTTTCCCTACTGTTAATTCCTAAACATTTAGCAGAGTTGGTCCGTCAAGCGCTTGAAGCTTTTTCGGAAGTCTTCTTTAAAATTATGGGACTCATTATTCGCTTGGCACCAATTGGTGTATTTGGTTCAGTTGCTTATACCACTGCAAAATTTGGATTAGATTCACTCCTGCAACTCGGTTATTTAGTTTTACTCTTTTATGCGACTTGCATTTTATTTGTTGTCATTATTTTGGGTTCAATTTTAAAACTCACCGGACTGAATATCTTTAAATTTGTCGGCTATTTTAAAGATGAACTCGCTATTGTTTTAGGGACAGCCTCTTCTGATTCCGTTTTACCCCAAATCATGAAAAAGCTTAAAAACTTAGGAATTAAAGATTCAACAGTCGGTCTGGTTATTCCTACCGGTTATTCTTTTAATTTAGACGGCTTTTCAATTTATTTAACATTAGGGGTGATCTTTATTGCACAGGCCTGCAATATCAATCTCTCCATGCACGACTTACTGGCTATTTTATTAGTTTCGCTTATTACATCGAAAGGCGCACACGGCATACCAGGGTCAGCCTTAGTGATTCTTGCTGCAACGCTTTCCGTAATTCCAAGTTTACCTGCAATTGGTTTGGTACTTTTACTGTCTGTAGACTGGTTTATCGGAATTATCCGTGCCTGCACCAACTTAATTGGTAACTGTGTAGCGACCGTAGTCATTGCCCATTGGGAAAAAGACATCGATCATGCACAAGCGAAACAAGTACTTAATATAAAAAATTAAATCTCTCATAGAGAATATTGAAGTACTTCAATGTTCTCTATTGTTCAATTCTGCAAGCTAATAGTTCAGTTTCAAATGCCAGCCAGTCATGTTCATGTTGGCTAATCATTTCAATGCGGTTATCAATGCCCTCTTCACCAGACTTATAGTTAAACTGCTCAGGATTAAAGTTAAAGGTCTTCCATCCCTGATCTGTATTAAAAATTCCCTTAATACGTAGCCAGTCTTGTTGAGCACACAACACATCGAGCAAAGCATAAAACTCAAATTTCCAACGCTTAGGAAATTTCCAACCCGCGACCATATAACCCTGCGCCGACTCGACATAATGATAAGGCAGTTGGTGAATTTCTTTTGCAACTTCGGCTTCAGTCATTTGCTTTTGCAGCTTGAGTAAAGGCTGTATAGAGCGTGCAGTTAAACGCGCAGGCACATCAATTTGCGCCAGTTCAAGTTGACCATGTTCAGTCTTTAGCCATTGTTGCTGATAAGGTTGGTATTCTTCTTTAAGCTCAACAAGTGCCTGTTCATCTTCAAAAGTCATGGTATCGGCATGAGAAACCACCACAATCTGTGCAGCTTTTAATTGGTCTTCATATAGGTTTTGCTTGACCCAATTGGTGTCATGCAAACGACTACCATCAACCACAGTCACTAGTGCACGCATAGCTAAGCTGTTTTGCCAATGTGGTTCCGTTAACTGATCAAATAATTGCGAAGGGTGTCCAAGCCCTGTAGGTTCAATAAAGAGTCGGTCTGGCTTTTGTTCACTTAACAAGCGAGCCAAAGCAATATGCATAGGAAGTTGGCTACTACAACATAAACAGCCGCCCAATAGTTCTTTGACTGCATAACCTTGATCTTGAGGTAGGAGTTGTTGATCGACCCCGATTTGCCCAAATTCATTCATTAAGACAGCCCACACTTCATCTTTCGGTTTCTGACTTAATAAATGTTGCAATAATGTCGTTTTCCCTGCCCCTAAAAACCCTGAAATAATATGGGTAGGAACAGTTTTTTGGGCAATCAGTTTCACAAGCGGCTCAAATCAACAAGGTTTAAAAACTAAGAAAGGTATATCACTGTTTAAGTAGCATGAAAATAATTTTTCACTTTGAAGATATACTTTTCAATTATCAGGCTAAACCACCAAATATGTGACGTGCATCTCATCAATTATCTAAATTAACTTTAGAAAAATAATAATTAAACGAAATATCCTATTTATAGACATTCACAATTCATGCCAGAGTGTTTTGTTTACGTAACCAACTTGCTTTTTTTTACTCAATACGAAATATTCTTTCACATTTTTAGCGCTCAAGTAGCGCTTTAATTTTACAGTAGACGCACATAAACGGACGTTATATTTCATATTGTTAAGATAGGCGTAATAGATTGTTAAGTTAATTGATGTAATCCCAAGCTCGGCTTAGCATGTGTCCTAGCTTAATCATTCAGCCCTATATGTTCTATGTAGGTCAGAACGATTAGGTTTGATTTATTTTTTAATGAATTTAAGGATGCCATAAAATGAAATTAGCTAAAACTTTACTCGCTACTACCCTAGCTTTAACTGCTGCTTCAACTTTCGCTGCTTCTAAGCACGACCAAGCACATAACACTGCTGGTGAAGAAAAAGTTGTTGTTTCAACTCAAGAACAAGCAAACACTGCAAATGCTGCTTCTGACGCTGTAGGTTCTGCTTCTGAAGCTGCTCCTGCAACTCGTTAATTATCTCTGCACTCTCCTCCAAGCTCAGAGATAATTTTACTGAAACGAAACAGGACGTTAAATTTCGGTGAAGAAAAAAGATCGAACCATGCTGCGGTTCGATCTTTTTTTTAAGAAGTTTTCTTATACATGCTGCAAGAAGGGTTATGATTCTCTTGTAGGCGCAACACCTTACGATGTTCAGCCGCTTCAAATCGGCAACGTTTCCACTCGGTATCTAAATTTAATTTAGGCACTTCGCGTGGTTTACCATGCTCATCAACCGCAACCATCGTGAAATAACAGCTATTGGTATGACGAACGGTACGCTTTTGAATATTTTGAGCCTCCACACGGATACCCACTTCCATTGAAGTACGTCCCACATGGTTCACACTCGCTAAAAATGTAACGAGTTCACCTACATAAATAGGTTCTTTAAAATTTACTTTGTCTACAGACAACGTTACGACATAGCTGCCTGAATAACGACTTGCACAAGCATAGGCCACTTGGTCTAGTAACTTTAGAATTGTTCCACCATGAACATTACCTGAAAAATTTGCCATGTCCGGTGTCATTAAAACTGACATGGTTAATTCTGACTGATCATCAGTTACGGTTGTCATTTCATCTAATGTAGGCATGACTCAACTCTGTCTCAAACAAGCTCAGAAAACATTATGGTTGATAATTCACAAAAAAAACATGCTTAAATCCACAACATAGCATCGTATTTTTTAATATTGTTAATTCTTTTTTTGAACGAATATTTTTTAAGCTATTATTTTTAATAATTTTTTAGTTTTTCTTAAATAAACAGTTATTGAGCGGTCAAAAATAATCAAAAGATGCTATGCCATTTTGTTCCATTTTAAATGACACAGCATCGTTTTATATGAGGTTCGTTATACTTTATGGATCAGTCCGGTAACGCCATTAATAATCATATCAACAGCAATCGTACCGATTAATAAAGCAGATAAACGCCCGACAATATCGAAATAACGATCGATATATTTTGCATGTTTGTACCGCAAATGATCATGTGAAAATTTCATCAAGATCAAAATACTGCATGTTAAAAACATGGTAAATCCGATCACAAGTGCCGCAGCACCAATCGACATTTCAATACCTGTCACCACAGCTGCACTAATGGTACCCGGCCCAATCATAAAAGGCATAGCGATGGTGCCGGCCAAATGTTCTGGTGCACCGCGCATTTCACCAATGGTATCTGCACCCTGAAACACATAGCGGTAACCAATCACCAAAAAGATAAGACCACCAAAAATCTGGAAAGCCTCAAAGCGTACATTCAGGTATTTACTAAAGATTGCTTCACCGCCCCATGCAAACAGCATAAAGACGATATAAGCAATCAAGCTCCCCTGAATTAAGGCTTTGTTAAATACCTTGGTTTCTGAATGGCGGATGAGGCCAATCATATAAATGCTCATTAAAAAAGGATTGAGCAAAGAGAAAAATAAAGCAAAAGAATGCAGATATGGTGAAACCATGCATATTCCCCTTAAGCTTGTGGATCTGGGAATAATGGACGGTTCCCAGGGCTAATACGATTAATATGCAAGAACGTCATATGTCTTTCATATTTATCTAAAATGTCATTAATAACCTGTTCTTTACTGTAACCAACAAGGTCGTTGTCTTGAGAACCTTCATAAAGATAGGTTTCGAGACGGTAATAGAACTGTTTCCCTCGTTTTACACGCTGACTAAAGTTAGGCGCGCTATAACGGACAGGCCAAATCTGATAAACGAAGTTTTGCTCTTCTTCCAAATGAATAGTGATATCGAGGTGATATAGCGCCTCTTCATCTTCAAGTGGTGTTTGTTGCACATCTACGTTCATGCCTTGCTTAATGAGTTCATCGGCAACAGCTTGAACAGCAGGTTTGCAAACGGTATCGAGCATTCGTCTGGTTTCAGTCGTTCCCGGATGATGCATAACCCGAGTCAAACGCTGTTTCCAATTGAGAATATCGACGTTACCCACCACAGGTGCCGCGTTCATACTTCGACTGGCATGCCTGTAGTCTTCAAGTCTGAGCGATTTATAAAGCCCCGCCATCACAAGGAACATCACGAAACTAAACGGCAGTCCCATAATAATGGTTGCATTCTGCAAAGCAGTAATCCCATTGGTCATCAGCATAGCGAGCGTTAATAACCCAATGGCAATTGCCCAAAACACGCTTAACCAACGCGGCGCATCATTATCAATATGGGTAAGCTTGGTCGTGAAGTTACCTAAAACCAATGCCCCCGAATCGGCAGAAGTCACATAGAATAAAAGACCCGTTACTGTTGCGACTGAAGCAATAAAGGTAAAACCCGGGTACTGCGCTAACAGGTCATAAAAACCATGTGCCGGATTAGATAATACCGTTGCAGCTAAAGTCTGGTTGCCTTCAAAAATAACACTGTGCAATGCGCTATTACCAAAAATGGATAACCACGTTAAGGTAAATAACAGAGGAATAATTAAAGTCCCGCACACAAACTCACGAATAGTACGGCCTCTAGAAATACGGGCCAAAAATAACCCTACAAATGGCGACCAAGCAATCCACCATGCCCAGAAGAACAAGGTCCAACTGCTCATCCAATCTTTAGGTTGCTCAAAAGCAAAACTTTGTAAGGCTAAGGTTGGGAAGCGAGTTAAATAATCACCAATATTTTGTACCAGCGCATTGAGTAAAAACTCGGTATTGCCCAAGAACAAAATAAACAGTAAAAGACCAATTGATACATAAATATTGATTTCAGACAAAATCCGAAGGCCTTTATTCACCCCAGATGTCACAGAAATAATACTAATACCAACTGCAATGGCAATGAGTGCAAACTGCATCCAGATATTCTCTGGCAGTCCTAATAAAACATGTAAACCATAGTTCAGCTGTACCACGCCAATCCCGCAGGTGGTCGCAATACCAAAAATTGTCCCGATGACGGCAGCAGTATCTACACTATGGCCGATGGCCCCATTAATTCTGTTTCCAAAAATTGGGTAAAGTGCAGAACGAATGGTAAGCGGCAAGTTATAGCGATAACTGAAATAACCAAGTGCCATACCAATCAAGGCATACATACACCAACCGGTCAAACCATAGTGAAACAGCGTCCACACCATACTTTGGCGTGCCGCTTCATAGGTCTGACCTACGCCAACAGGCGGCTGCATATAATGAGATAATGGCTCAGCCACCGAGAAGAACATTAAATCGATACCAATACCTGCCGAAAACAGCATGGCAGACCAACTCAGTAAACTAAACTCAGGCTTTGAGTGTTTAGGGCCAAGTTTAATCTCACCATACCGTGAGCAGGCAATGAAAATTACAAACACCATATACAGCGTTGCAGCCAGTAAATAGTACCAGCCAAAGGTTGACGTTACCCACGCAAGGACGGTGTTAATGGTTCGATTTGCGAAATCGTTAAATAAAAAAGTAACGAGAGAAAAGATTAAAATGATTAGAGCTGAAATATAAAAAACCACACGGTTAAGCGGGTCTTTTTTAGATTTAGATAATGTTAAATCATCAACTGCTCTTGGATTATCTGTTGCCATACAATCCTCAAGGAATAGAAGAAAAATAAAATATTCAATTTAGTCTTTTCACTATTTAACAATAATGAAAAGACTGCTTTGAACGCAAAAAATATAAATAAATGTGATGAACCAAGGTTATAAAACCTCGGTCACTTTGTTCTGGTCACAATTCGATGGAATAGGAATGTCTTTTGAAATAGCTAACTGCTTTTTCGCAACATTCGGGTCAAAATCATCTTGCTTTAGGGCTTTGGCTAAACCAAACATATAAAGCAAAATAATCACAGAAAATGGTAAACCACATAACACCACTGCACTTTGCATGGAGTTAAAACTACCTGCTAATAATAAGCCGATACTTACAATGGTAATGACCACAGACCAAAAGATGCGTAACCAGATCGGTGAATCACTATCACTGGTGCCCCCTTTCGAGGACAAATTGGCGATCATTAGTGTACCAGACCCAACCGGTGTCAAAAATAAAACGAAACAAATTACAACAACAATCCCGGCAATATACGGATTAAACGGGAGATATTCGAGTAATTTGAATAATGACAACGCAGGGTCACTTAAAACCATATCACCTAAAACTTTCTGTTTTTGATTGAGAATTAAATGAATTGCAGTATTTCCAAAAATCGAAATCCAAGCCAAGGTAAAACCTAATGGAATGAGGCATACACCCAAAACCACTTCTCGAATAGTTCGGCCTTTGGAAATGCGGGCAATAAACATTCCTACAAAAGGTGCCCAAGCAATCCACCATGCCCAATAAAACACAGTCCATGAACCCAACCAGCCACTGGCTTTTTGATTGTATAAATACATATCAAAACTTTTACCCATAAAATTATTAAGGTAATCGCCCGTATTTTGCACAAGACCATTTAACAAATGGTTCGTCGGTCCTGTTAGAAATACAAATAAAAGTAAGGCATAGAGCAAACGTAAATTAATCCGTGATAACCATGCCAAGCCTTTTTCAATCCCGACCACTGTAGTGACTGTCGCCACAAACATCATGATTAAAACTGCAGTAATTAAAGTTGCAGAGTTATCGGGAATTTCAGGAATTAAATAACAAATGCCTGAAACCAATACCAAAGCACCAATACCTAAGTTGGTCACCAAAGAAATTACGGTTGCTAAAATACCAAAGCCATCGACAAAATCGCCTACCAGACCATGAACTCGCTCTCCAAAAATTGGATAGAGTGCCGAGCGTAGTGCGAGTGGTAAATCTTGTCTAAAGGCAAAATAACCTAATGTCACACCCAGCAAGGCATAAAGCACCCAGCCATGAATACCCCAGTGCAAAAAGCTATAGGTCATGGCATTGCGGGCAGCCTGAATAGTGCCTGCCTCACCTTCTGGCGGTCTTAGAAAATGGTCAACAGGTTCAGCAACACCATAATAAAGTAGCGCGATACCAATACCTGCCGAAAACAGCATTGAGGTCCAAGCCAAATAGCCAAACTCAGGTTTGTCGTGGTCTTTTCCTAAAGGAATCTGCCCCACTTTTGAGAAGGCAAGCCAAGCCACAAAGCCTAAACACAGCACAATCACCAACATGTAATACCACCCGAAAAAGTGGTTTACCTGCTCTTGCACATAGGTCAGCCAAAACTGACTTTTTTCTGGAAACAGCACAAATAATAGGCCAAAAATGCCGATACTGACTGCCGAACTCCAAAATACAAAACGATTTAACCGAATATGGTCTGAAGAATATCCATCACTTTTCAACACCATCTTATTGCTCCTTGCAATCGGTGTATTTTTTCCAAAATAACGTGATAAGTACCGGACTTATGCGCATCATCCTATCCGTAAGAACTTCTGATTCTATCTCTTCTACCCCGAAGTAAGATTCAAAAATTCATTGATTTTTACACATCATACTTGTTATTGATTGAACGTTCAATCAATAACAAGTATGATAAAAAAAGTGCTATGATGCTCTGCAAGTTAACATGCTGAATTTAAAGCACCCGTAAAAGTGCTGATGTGGACAATCATGACAAAACGCAGAGTAAAACCAGAGCATGTGCGCCGTGAAGAAATTATGAACGCTGCACTCGACGTAATTTATGAAGTGGGGTTATCCAATACCACCATTGCACAAATTGCAAAAAAAGCCGAGTTGTCGACCGGTATTGTCAGCCATTATTTTGGCGACAAACAAGGGTTAATAAATACCTGTATGCAAGAAATGCTCAATGTTTTGCGTCGGAAAACCGAACAGTACAGAGCAGAAGCAGATTCGCATCCGGAAAGCCAGATTAAGGCAATTATTGACTCTAACTTTGACATTAGTCAGGTAAATGAAAAAGCAATGCGGGTCTGGTTAGACTTTTGGTCTGCAAGCATGCATGTACCGGACCTGAGCCGTTTGCAAAAGATTAATGATCAACGCCTGTACTCCAACTTGAAGTTTTATTTTCTCAAGTTAATGGATGAACAACAGGCCAGTGTTGCCGCAAGAGGTCTGGCAGCATTGATTGATGGATTATGGCTACGTGGCAGTTTAAGCCGTCACAATGAATTTGACAGCGAACTGGCCCGTTCCATTGCTTACGATTATGTAAAAACGCAATTGCAATTTGCGAACAAGCCTTTGCAGGAGAGACAAAATGAGTGATGTACAAGTTCATCAATTGTATATCCATGGACGCTACGTTGAAGCAACCAGTGGTAAAACATTTAATAGTATTAACCCTGCCAACGGCGAAATTATCGCGACTCTTCAACAGGCATCTGAACAAGATATTGAAGCTGCTGTAAAAAGTGCCCAACAAGGACAAAAAATCTGGGCAGCCATGACCGCTATGGAGCGTTCACGCATTTTACGCCGTGCTGTCGATATTCTCCGTGAACGTAATGATGAGCTTGCCCGTCTTGAAACACTCGACACCGGTAAAGCCTACAGCGAAACATCTACCGTCGATATTGTGACTGGTGCAGATGTACTCGAATACTACGCAGGACTTGCAACAGCTATTCAGGGCGAACAAGTTCCACTTCGCGAATCAAGTTTCTTTTATACACGCCGTGAACCTTTAGGCGTAGTTGCAGGTATTGGTGCCTGGAACTATCCAATCCAAATCGCTTTATGGAAATCTGCCCCTGCCCTTGCTGCCGGCAATGCCATGATTTTCAAGCCAAGCGAAACAACGCCACTTACTGCATTAAAACTTGCAGAAATCTATACAGAAGCTGGCTTACCAGACGGCGTATTTAACGTGGTACAAGGTGCTGGTCGTGAAATCGGTCAATGGCTCACAGAACATCCTGTGATTGAAAAAATCTCATTCACGGGTGGCGTAGAGACAGGCAAAAAAGTGATGGCAAGCGCTGCTGGCTCTACACTAAAAGAAGTGACTATGGAGCTTGGTGGGAAGTCACCACTCATTATTTGTGAAGATGCTGACCTTAACCGTGCCGCAGACATTGCGGTTATGGCGAACTTCTTTAGCTCAGGTCAAGTATGTACCAACGGTACGCGCGTATTTGTTCCAAAATCACGTTTAGCCGACTTTGAAAAAGCGGTTGTAGAGCGTGTAAAACGTATTCGCATTGGTGATCCAATGGCTGAAGACACAAACTTCGGCCCGCTCACTAGCTTCCCGCATATGGAAAAAGTGTTGTCTTTCATTGAGTCAGGCAAACAACAAGGCGCTAAAGTGTTAATTGGTGGTGGTCGTGCGACAGAAGGCGAACTTGCCAAAGGCGCTTATGTACTACCGACTGTATTTAGCGACTGCACTGACCAAATGGCGATTGTTCAAGAAGAAATTTTTGGACCTGTCATGAGCATCTTAAGCTATGAAACTGAAGAAGAAGTGATTCAACGTGCTAACGACACGACCTTTGGTTTAGCTGCCGGCGTAGTTACTCAAGACATAAGCCGTGCTCATCGTATTATTCACCAAATTGAAGCTGGTATTTGCTGGATTAACACTTGGGGCGAGTCACCTGCCGAGATGCCAGTCGGTGGCTACAAACAATCTGGTGTGGGCCGCGAAAATGGCTTAACTACGCTTGGGCACTATACCCGTATCAAATCTATTCAAGTTGAACTTGGCGATTATCAAAGTATTTTTTAATACCTCAATCGCTTTAAACACTTCAACCTAAATCACATATGCCGAGCAGTCTTTATAGATTGCTCAGGCAAACTGTTAGTAAAAAAAGGATAGTTATGAATATTAAAGAATATGATTACATTATTATTGGCGCAGGATCTGCCGGAAATGTACTCGCTGCGCGTCTTACTGAAGACAAAGATACCACCGTTTTACTGCTAGAAGCAGGTGGACCAGATTATCGCTTGGATTTCCGTACACAAATGCCGGCAGCTTTAGCCTACCCTCTTCAAGGTCGTCGCTATAACTGGGCTTATTTAACTGACCCAGAGCCACACATGAACAACCGTCGTATGGAGTGTGGTCGTGGTAAAGGCTTAGGTGGCTCATCTTTAATTAATGGTATGTGCTATATCCGCGGTAACGCAATGGATTTAGAACAATGGGCAACCCATAAAGGCCTTGAAAACTGGACTTATGCCGATTGTTTGCCTTACTACAAAAAAGCCGAGACTCGTGACATTGGTGGCAACGACTATCATGGTGATAGCGGCCCTGTATCAGTGGCTACACCAAAAAATGGCAACAATGTGCTATTCCATGCCATGGTTGAAGCAGGTGTACAGGCAGGTTACCCACGTACTGACGACTTAAATGGATACCAACAAGAAGGTTTTGGTCCAATGGACCGTACCGTTACGCCTAAAGGCCGTCGTTCAAGTACCGCACGTGGTTATTTGGATATGGCAAAAGGTCGTCCAAACCTCACTATTTTAACTCATGCGACGACCAACAAAATCTTGTTTAATCAAAAGCAAGCAATTGGTGTTGAATATATTATTGGTGCTGATCAAAACAACTTGCAACGTGCCTTGGTTAAACGTGAAGTATTACTTTGTGCAGGCGCAATTGCGTCACCGCAAATTTTACAGCGTTCAGGTGTAGGTCAAAGTACCTTCTTAAAATCAATGGACATTGATGTGGTTCATGATTTGCCGGGCGTGGGTGAAAACTTGCAAGATCACTTGGAAATGTACTTACAGTATAAATGTAAGCAACCCGTTTCTTTATACCCTGCTTTAAAATGGTATAACCAACCTGCCATTGGTGCCGAGTGGTTATTCAATGGTACAGGTATTGGCGCAAGTAACCAGTTTGAAGCGGGTGGATTTATCCGTAGTTCGGATGAGTTTAAGTGGCCAAACATTCAATACCATTTCTTGCCAGTAGCTATTAACTACAATGGTAGTAATGCAGTAAAAGAACATGGCTTCCAAGCACACGTGGGTTCAATGCGTTCGCCTTCACGCGGTCGTATCAAACTTAAATCGAAAGACCCGTTTGCGCATCCAAGTATCTTGTTTAACTACATGTCGACTGAACAAGACTGGCGTGAGTTCCGTGATGCAATCCGTATCACGCGTGAAATCATGCATCAACCTGCGCTTGACCCATATCGTGGTGATGAAATTAGCCCGGGCAAACATTTGCAGACAGATGCAGAGCTTGATGACTTTGTTCGTAACCATGCAGAAACAGCTTACCACCCGTCTTGTAGCTGTAAGATGGGCGAAGACGAAATGGCTGTTGTAGATGGTCAAGGCCGTGTACACGGTATGAATGGTTTGCGTGTAGTTGATGCCTCAATTATGCCGCTGATTATTACCGGCAACTTAAATGCAACCACCATTATGATTGCCGAGAAAATTGCAGACCAAATTCGTGGACGCGAAGCGTTACCACGTTCGACTGCACCATTCTATGTAGCATCATAAAATCTTAAAGGGCATATTTCTTATGCAGGAATATGCCCTTAATTTATTATTTATAGCACTCATATTAATAAGAAGTATGTATGACAGAAAATAAGGTCATGCAAGGTTATTAATTACATCAATAGGTCATAAATTAAAAATTCATCTATTTTTATCGATGCATATCCTTCAAATGGCTTAAGTTTAACCAAATTTATTTTATTAATTTATTTTCAATAACTTACAATAAGATTAAAACTAAAAATAATCTTATAAAAGTTTAATTTGATCAAATATAAATCATATTTATGATTTTAATAGAACCCATTTATTATAAAAATTGTATTGTCAATGCAAAATTAGTCTAAAATATAGAGTGTTTGCGATAATCCCAAGTAATTTTTCTTTTTTCAAAGTTCTCTGTTTTGGAGAATTTTACTTTCGCATTTATATCCGTTTTGTCTGGATACGCTGTCTAGGTTTCCTCACACCTTAAGTGACTCAAATAACTTATTTTAAGGTCCCCCTTACATGAAAAAGTTTTTGAAATACCTTCTGGTATTAATCATTCTTATTTTAATTGCGGGTATTGTTTTCTTGTTTAGACCGATTGCGTCAAAACAAGTACAAACTGCAAAAGATGAGCCAGTTGTTGATGCTGTTCTTGTTGGCGGCGGTATCATGAGTGCCACTCTCGGTACTTATTTCACTGAGCTTGAACCGAATTGGCAAATTCGTATGTTTGAGCGTCTTGACCAAGTTGCTCAAGAAAGTTCAAACGGCTTTAACAATGCCGGAACAGGCCACTCTGGCTTTATGGAAATGAACTATACCGAAGAGAAAAACGGTAAGATGGAAATTGCCAAAGCTGAAAAAGTTGCTTCTCAGTTTGAAGTTGCTAAACAGTTCTGGTCATATCAGGTAAAACAAGGCGTTTTAGCTGAACCAAAAACATTCATTAACCCAGTTCCACACATTGCTTTCGTTTGGGGCGATAACGTTAAATTCTTAGAAAAACGTTATGCTGCCATGATTCAAAGCCCGCTTTTCAAAGGCATGAAATTTACTGAAGACCCAGCTGTGATTAAACAATGGGCGCCTTTAGTCATGACCGATCGTGATCCAACTCAAAAAGTTGCAGCGACTCGTATGGAAGTTGGTTCTGACGTGAACTATGGTTCAATCACTAAACAATTAGTGAATCACTTAAACCAAAACCCTAACTTCAAATTACAGACTTCAACTGAAGTGACAGGCATCAGCCAAAATGATGACAAAACTTGGACGGTGTCTTTCAAAAATTTGAAAACTGGTAAAACAGACCACGTTAAAACGCGTTTTGTATTTATCGGTGCAGGTGGTGCCGCGGTTAAATTATTGCAACTTACTGGTTTACCAGAAGCGAAACAATATGCTGGCTTCCCTGTAGGTGGTGAGTTCTTAATTACTGACAACCCAGCAATTACTGCTCAGCACACAGCGAAAGTATATGGTCGTGCGGAACTTGGTGCACCTCCAATGTCTGTACCACATATTGATACACGTTATATCGACGGTAAAAAATATGTATTGTTTGGACCATTTGCAACGTATTCAAACAAGTTCCTGAAAAACGGTTCTCAACTTGACTTACTTGCTTCAACCAACAAAAGCAATGTTTTACCAATGACCACTGTTGGCTTGGAAAACCTTGATCTTGTTAAATACTTGGTGAGCCAAGTGATGATGTCAGATGAAGACCGCCTCAATGAACTTCGTAAATACTACCCAGATGCGAAAGCTGAAGACTGGCGTTTAAGCCAAGGTGGTCAACGTGTTCAGATCATCAAAAAAGAACCGGGTAAACCTGCAACACTTCAATTCGGTACAGAAATCTTTGCGTCTAAAGACGGTGCTGTAACTGCATTGTTAGGTGCGTCTCCGGGTGCTTCGACTTCTCCATACATCATGCTTAACTTGCTTGAAAAAGCTTTCCCTCAGCAAACTGAAGGTAAGTGGAACCAGAAGCTTCATGAAATTGTGGTTTCTTATAAACAAGACTTAAGCAAAGACCCTGTGTTACTCGACAAAGTTCGTCAGTACACAAGCTCTACACTTGGCTTGAACTATACATCTCCGTTCAAAGCTGCAAACGATGAAACTGCTGCTGCCCCTGTTGCAAAAGCAAACTAAGTTTGACGATGTATAAGTAAAATATCAAAAGGATGAATTTCGATTCGTCCTTTTGTTTTTTTAAGACTTCTGTTGAGATATTTAGACTTGCCATGACGCCTTTAAAATCATCACCTCGCCTCTTACCGTTTTGTTTTAAGTTCGTGCTTGTTTTGCTACTGGCTTATCTTTTGTTAAGCGGGTTTTATATGTGGATGATTGGCGGTACAGCTATTTATGTCAGCTCAGCTTTGTTACTTGCTCTGACTGCTTATGCATTTAAGCTCGGTAAATATCAAAAACTGTGTTCTGTTTTAAATGTGCTCATGAGCGCAGTCGCGTTATATTTCAGCACGGCTCATCTATTTTTCTCCCCTATCCAGTTCTTTATATTTTTACCTGCCTTATTTTTTGTTGTGTTGGCTTTTACACGCTTGAGTAAAATTCGTCGCTTATCTAAAGTATTCATATTAATTAGTTTATTGATTTGGTCAGGCGTACATTTTACGCAGCTTGAACAACTCAAAGCGTATTATCAAACACAGCATACTGGTGAAAGCTGGCAGCAATACGGCGCGCTATAAGACTATTTTTAGTCTGTATACTTCATGAAAATGTATTTTCATTTTCATATGAAGTTCATCAGTAAAACTGAACATCGTTTACAGAATTCCTCCTAAGAAAAATTATTCATAACAATCTAATTTATTTAGAAATATATCGAGCATATTAGCGATTGAATAGCATTCATCTACACGCTAGATTAGCTGAATTATTTTTCTCCCTTTACGTTGTAATTTATGAAAATTTTAGATGGCGGTTTAGGCCGTGAATTGGCTCGCCGTGGCGCTCCGTTTCGTCAACCAGAGTGGTCTGCTCTTGCACTCATTGAAGCACCTGAAACAGTAAAAGAAGTCCACCTCGACTTTATCAACGCTGGTGCAGAAGTCATTACAACCAATAACTATGCGGTTGTGCCATTTCATATTGGTCAAGAACGTTTTGAAACTGACGGCGTGCGTTTAATTAAAGTTGCGATTGAACAAGCAAAAAATGCAGTTAAAGAAAGCGGCAAAAATGTCAAAATCGCAGGCTGTTTACCACCGTTATTTGGTTCTTACCGCGCCGACTTGTTCCAACCGGAACAGGCTAAAAACCTTGCTGAGCCAATTATTAACACATTGGCACCAGAGGTAGATTTCTGGCTCGCTGAAACTCAATCATGCTTAAAAGAAGTTGAAACAGTCCATGCATTATTGCCACAAGATGGTAAGGACTATTGGGTGTCATTTACGCTACAAGATGAGATTAAACAAGAACAAGCTTTACTTCGTTCTGGCGAAAATATGCAACAAGTGGCTGATTTCATCAAACAATCCAATGCCAAAGCAGTATTGTTTAACTGCTGCCAACCTGAAGTGATCTTGCAAGCAATTAATGAAATTAAAGGACTCATTCCAGAGTCTGTACAAATTGGTGCTTATGCCAACGCGTTCCCACCGCAAGATGAAAGCGCTACTGCTAACGATGGCCTTGATGAAATTCGTAAAGACTTAGATGCTCCAGCTTATCTTGCTTTTGCTAAGCAATGGCAGCAAGCAGGTGCAAGTTTAGTGGGAGGTTGCTGTGGTATTGGACCAGAACACATTGCTGAACTTTCTCAATTTTTTAAAGAATAAATACCATGTCTGCTGCCAAAATCGGATTATTGTCTCTTACAGCGCTGGTATTTAGTTCTATGGTGGGGTCAGGCGTATTTAGCCTCCCCCAAAATATGGCTCAAGTTGCCAACGGCTCTGCCCTTCTTGTTGCATGGCTCATTACCGGAGTCGGCATTATTTTCTTGGCCCTGTCATTGTTGCATTTAACTCGTCAACGACCAGATCTAGATGGCGGTATTTATAACTATGCGCGGGAAGGTTTTGGAGACCTCATCGGTTTTTGCTCGGCGTGGGGTTATTGGTTGTGTACCACCATTGGTATTGTCGGCTATGTGGTGATTGCCTTTTCAGGCGTCGGCATGTTTACCGATAGCAAAGACCATATTATTTTTGGTGAAGGTAATACACTTTACTCACTGATTGGTTCAAGCATTTTTGTATGGCTGGTGCACTGGTTAGTAAGCCGAGGTATTAAAGAAGCTGCGATTGTAAATTTACTGGCAACCATTGCCAAAATTATTCCAATGGTGGTTTTCATCTTCTTTACCTTCATTGCCTTTAAGTTTGATTTGTTCAAACTCAACTTAAATGACTTCTCTTTAAAAGTTCCACTTTGGCAGCAAGTAAAAGACCTAATGCTCATTACCCTTTGGGTATTTACCGGGATTGAAGGTGCGGTGGTTTTATCATCACGTGCAAAAAACCGTCATGACATTGGCAAAGCGACCATTTTAGGTGTGTTGCTGGCATTAAGTTTTTACGTGATGGTGACAGTATTGGCTTATGGTGTAGTGAGCCGTGAAGCGCTTGCAGGCATGCATAACCCATCCATGGCGACCATTTTGCAGCAACTCATCGGTCTACCCGGTACCATCATTATTACCATTGGGCTTATTATTTCAGTTTCATCGTCTTATTTAAGTTGGACGTTATTTGCGACTGAAATTCCATATCTAGCTGCAAAAAATGGCGCATTCCCTAAATTATTTTTAAAGAATAACCAAAATAATGTGCCGATTTCATCACTATGGCTAACTACTATTGTGGTGCAAGGTTCTCTGATTGCCGTGTATTTTTTCAATAAAAATTACACTCAGCTTTTACTGATTTCATCGGTGATGATTTTGCTGCCTTATTTTCTGGTATCGGCGTTTTATCTTAAAGAATCTATTCGCCACAAACGCACGCCGCATATTGCCATTGCAAGTGTCGCTTCAATCTATGCACTTTGGTTGCTCTATGCAGCAGGCTTAGACTTACTGTTGTTGTCTGGTGTGTTGTATTTGGTTGGCTTGGTTATTTTTTCAATCAGCTACTTTGAGCATAAAAAATCGCTCAAACAAAACCAGCTTAATTAATCACTTCAACCACTGTTGAGCTATTTCAGCAGTGGTTTTCTAAAAACAAAAATTCTATTTTGAAGGCGGCGACTGCTTTAAATGCAATCGTAAAATACGGCGTAATTCTAAAATTGCCTCAGGGCTAGTTTGAATCGAATGCCCACCTTTAATAATCAGCTCCGACTGCTCCCCACCCAAATGTGAACTTTGATACGGCACAATCCCATCGCTCATTTTTGACTTATCTATCGTACCATTTATGTTGCCCATAATTGAGTGATAGACCACGTTGGACGAGGGTTGAATGGCTTGGGTCAACTGCATAAAGTTAGAAGAACGACTTAAATTACTCGCTCCATTTTCAATTAAGCCTTTTCTGAGTTTGGTATTTTTCTCATCTCTCATTTCAACGGCAATAAAAAAGTCGGCAGGTAAGCGAATAATACGGCGAGCAATTTGGGTAAACCATCGGTCAGCATAGTCAGTACCATGATGCGACGCCGAAACAAAAACAACCCGCTTAAAATAGGGCAAATCTTTGAACTGAAAACGCTCTCGAATAACCGGATTTTCTTTTAAACGCTTTAACTGTGCTTCATTCATTTTTTGCATGGCTAAATCAGAAACATCTGCATCGCTTACTAGCAAGCGGCTAATCACTCCGCCCATACTATGTCCAACCAATACGGCATCGTGTGCGGCATAACTGTCTTTAGCAACGTTTTGAAAAGCCTGATTCAGCAAAGAATAAATCTGAAAACGACTTTCAAAAATCGGCATATTGGTTGAATAAAACACCTGCCAAACTTGGTAGTTTTGTCTTAATTCGGCATCACCCATAATGTCATTGGTTAGGCTCACCCATGCCTCTGGGCTGCTTGCCAGGCCATGAATAAACACAATAATTTTCTTATTGGGGTTAAAGGGTTCCAACATATATAAATGCGGCATAATCAAATTGGCTTCTTTATTAATTAAAGACCAATAGCCTGCTGCACCTAAATTATATTTCGATAACCATAGTCCATAAGGTGCCGAATAGTTGGCAGTAAGTGGATAGTCCACGCCTTCAACTTTTACGCGGTCCTGTCGGTATGGGTCAAACATGGCAATTTCTAACTCTGCCCCATCAATGACCTGATCGGCTGTGGCCTTTTGTTTTGGGTAGGCAATAGCCGTGACTGGAAAGAAGCGTGGTAAATGAATATTGGGATTACTCTGGTGAGCATAAAAAGCGTCGGGATCTAAAATAAAACCATGATTTACATCATGCTCCTTACGCCCCACAATAAACTCCGCGCCTAAGCCATCCTTACGGTTGACAGTATTAAACCCTGAAAAGTTCATGTTATAGCTAGAGCGAAAGGTATCGACTTCAATATGCTGTACATCTACAGCCTGATCAAAATTGACGTGATACTCATGCCCATCTGCTTTTAGTAAAGGTGGGAAATGAAGCGTATTTAAATGATTAAAATACGTGGTCATGAGCTTCGACAAGGCGACGTTATAAAAAATACGTACCTGATTTTGGCGATGGTCAAATACCCGATCAAAAGGTGACTCTTCAGAATCAAACAAATAGACATAGCTATAGCGCAAGCTTTTATCAAACAACGCAAGCTCTTGCTCAACACAACTGTTACTTTTAAGAGTGACATTACACTGGCTACTACGCCCAACATCTAAAGCTTTTGCCAAATAAATTTCACTTAGCGCAGCATAGCGTTCTTCTCGACTGCTATTTTCAGACAACCCCTGAATTTTATTTAAACAAACATTGAAGTTTTGCAGACAAGACGTTTCACTTTCTTTGACCAAATACAGCAAGTTTTGGGTTTGATGACTTAGAGTATTGTCAGTCAAAATGCTTTCATTTTTACTTTTTAAAGCGCTGCTTAAGTTACTTTCTTTTAAATGAATGACCTGACAACCGCTCAGCAGTCCCATTATTGTAAGCACTAAATAATGGCCGGATTTTGTCATTGTGCATTCCTTTATCGAATGTATTTCCCCACCCATCATTATGCCTGTAAAGCTGTGCCTGAACAATTTCGGCTCAGCTTGGATTGGACTTTATTTAGAAAATAAAATTTGAACGTCTATTTTATTAAGCTTGTTTAAACTTCTGCTGGGAAGCCAAATAAGAAAAATAGAGTATGGGTAAAATAAATGGCGCTACGCTCCAAAAGTCAAAATAGACATAAAGTACCGCTCCTAAGAAAGCACCAATCACAAAGCCAATGACAATACTGGCACTTTTAAGCAAACTTGCCCGATTGGCGGCATTATTGTTTTTAAGCAAGTTAGCAATATCAATCCCAAGCTGGGTAGTGTTGCCTGTCATCATAGTACTTGGGCTAATATTTTTAATGAGGGTTTTGCTTGATGTATTACGAATCGCTAAAGCAATTAAACCGAGGCCACCAGTGATTGCAACCGTAATCGAATCGGCATTTTTAAATGGCTCAAAGTAAAGCCCAGCAGCCATAAAAGCAAAGAGAAAAATAGCTTCAAATAAAAATAAATAAGACAGCGTTTTGTGTTTGGTCTGACTACGATCAATTAAAAGTTTGGTAATAACCACCGTCACAATAAACAATGGAATAGCCGCAAGTTTAATCCATAAACCTGCACCACCCTTCACCAACGCAGCCCCGGCCAATACCAAGTTGCCCGTCACATGAGCAGTAAAAAAACCAAATAACGCGATAAAGCCAATGGTATCAATTGCCCCGCCCACCATAGTCAATAAAACAGGATCTCGACATATTGCCCATGTACTTTGTGTTTCTTGTTGAATTGAAGTCTCTGGCATAAGCAGCATCCTGTTCTTTTAAAGTCATTAAATTCAGTACGAAGATGTTTTAAGTATTTAAAAACAAATCAAAGCTAAAGCATTTATCAAAACAAAAAAGTATGTAAAAACATAGAGTGTTTAATGTCGCAACACTGTCTTCAAAACAGCAACAATAAAATTTGTTTATTTTTAAAACATTAAACGCTTCTCATCCGCAAATCAATTTGACCTCTAAAACCGTTCTAACTATGATGAAGCCGCAAGTTTCGCCAATATTTTGCATAAACGGCTATTGTGCTGAGTGATTGATAAAGAAAACAACAACGACGAGAAGGAATATGTCTCTTTATAATTTTTCAGTTTTTTTGGGTGGATTATTATTTGTATCAATTGCCTCTGCTGGCTATAAAAGTAATGCACACCGAGACTTTTATTTAAAATGCGTAGCTGCTGGACATAGTCGCGCGACCTGTCTGTGTATTTATCACCGTTTAGAGCGCCAATATTCCCCAAAACTCATGCATAAACTTGGAAGTTTAAGTTTGCAAAGTCCTGAAATACCGCGTGATTTTGTAAAATCCATGATGCGTACCATGCAAAAATGCCAGTCATAATTTTATTTTTTAAGCCACATCCACGCCAATACCCCAGCCATACATAAAATTGCCGGATAGACAAACCACGGATGCGGAATGGTCCAAATCATCAGTCCCGCAGCCAGACTCATACTTAAGGTCGAGATGTATTTCGCCTTTTTGGGAATACGCCGATGTTCTTGCCACTCACGAATGAGTGGACCGATATAGCGATGATTTCGAAACCATTGATGAAGTTTTTCAGAGCCTCGAGCCGCAAAGAAAACCGCCAAAATCATAAAGTCGACGGTAGGTAAACCCGGAATAAAAATACCCAATATGCCAAGCGCAATACACAACCAAGCCAAGCTAATAAACACCCAGCGTGCCCACATAGAACGCGCAAGTTTGCTGACTGGTTGAGCGGGTGCTAGCGACTGCTCATGTTTTACCATGACATTGACTTGATTAAGTTTATCCATATCGGGTATTCCCTTTATCCACTTTTTATTATTTCAATTCATCAAGCTGATCAAGCGCCTGACCAAAATATCCAAAGGCATCTAACGCCCCTTGAACGACTCGGTCTTGCTGGGTTTGGTCAAAGCCTGCTTCATCCAGTGCTTGTACAAAACGTTTCCAGACTTTCGCGCGCCCTTCGGGATAGGCCGCTAAATTACGTGCAGCAAACGTTTCAGAAAAACCCAAATGCTTTTGAGCTTCTTTAAATAAAAATGCAGCTCCTAAGGTTGAACCTTCGGACACATAAATCCAGCCTAAAGCCTCGGGTAATTGTACGTTTTCACTTTGTAATTGCTGCCCGTTGGGTTGAATCCCTAAATCATTTAAATCAGCAAGTGCTTGTTTTGAGCGGCCACGAATGTCTAAGTCCGGAATCAGTCCAGCTACACCCTCTTTCTCAAAAAGATGTTCAATTTCACGCTGAAAGTAATATTGAGACAAAGTAAATTGCGCGTATTTTTCTTTACTTGAAAACACCTTTGCCTCTGACATTAATTGATGCATACGTTCGTGTTCAGCAGCAGTTTCTTGTTTCAAACGTAAAGACAAACTGTTGCTAATGATTTGTTCTGTAGATGAATTCATCATCTTTCTCCTACAAAATGGATATTACTCATCGGTTAGCGGCCCCGATTGAGTTTGAGTTGGACTGGAAAATCCACAACAATGGTCACGGCTCGACCGTTAATTTTGTGGGGTTTAAATCTAGATTTACGTACAGCTTGTATGACCCGTTCATCAAGGCTTTGAATGCCCGAACTTTGACGTAATTGAATGTTGATGGGCTGCCCTTTTTCATTAATGCGAATACGAAGCTCAACCAAACGATTTTGTTGTTTTAACTCGCGGTCATCGTAGTCAAGCCCGCCAAAACTCAGCACATCCACGCTACTCACCTGAACAACGTCATCGTGTTCAACTTGAGTGCTAGGGGCTTTGGAATATTCTTGCTGCATTGCGGGTGTTTTGACCCCACCACTTTTAGTTTCACTATTGGTGTTTTGTGGCAACTGCTCAGTTTGCGTTTGTTCAAAGTCTGTCGAACTCAGTTTTTTATCGGTATGAGTCACCAGCCTTTCTGTACGCTGCGCTGGTTGGAGTGAAGTTGAATTATTTAAAGTCGTTTTTGATTGTACTTGCTGTTTGTCATTTAAATTATTTTGCACGGCCTCTTTAGAAGCAGTTTTTGACGCTAATGTTTGAACATTTGTAGGCGAGTTTTTTGGCTGATCGGGCGCATGAGATACCGAACTGTTTAAAGTAGATTGAGGCGTTACACTGTTTTTAGGTTGGCTTTCAGTCTTTTCAGCCGATGGCTTTTTAGCGGGCGCCAATGACACAAAACTTACTTTTAAGGCATCTACTTTGGGTGTTGCTTTAAAAGTATAAGGTTCAATTAAATGACTCAGCATCCAGACAACAAACACATGCAGACCAATCACCACGACTACGGTTAAGCACTTATAAAAATGCTTTGGCCCTTGTGGTAAAGGCAACATAACCATCGGCTTATGTGTAGGGAATAAAGATTTTGATTTCATGACTTATTCCCTAAAAACGATGCTCAAGCTTGAGACTAATGTTGTGTTTATCGTAGGAATACAGCCAATCGACATTGCTTTTATTATGGTTATAGCGATAGGTTAAATTAGGCGTCATGCCATAAAACTCAAAGCGCGGCATTTGCACAACAAAGGTATAGTTTTGTTCAAAATCATGACGACGAGCTAAGAAAGTTTCTGCGTATTTATCAAACAGGCGCCAACGATAAGAACTCAGCAAAGTGGTATTAAATCCTGTACTCCAAGATTTGCTTAAGCCCAATCGCACACCTTGCTGTTGGTAGGCAGCCATGTATTTTTCTTGGGTCGAATGCTCGACTACATCTAAACCACTAAAAATGGTCCACTGGTCTGGAAAAATTTTCCAGAAAGTAGCAAAAGCTGAGCTTTCTACCCCATCTAGGGTTTTATATTTCTGATAATTTAAATCTTTACTCTCAGCCTCAAGCTTGAAAGCTTTATCTGCAGAGATAAAATGCATCCACTCGGCACGCGCACCCCAGGCATTGTAAAGACCATCATTGCCATAACGTTTATGTTCAAATAGCGGACTCACCCCAATTTGATTTTTTAAGTCAAAGTAACTGTAGCCTGCATTAATGTTAATGGTAGATTCATTAAATGCCGCGTGGTCGTTATAGGACTGTCCAAACGCCAGCGCACGTAAAGCCACGCCATGATGCCCCTTAATCACATAGCGTTTAATCAGACTGGCTTCGTAATCTAAACCTGTTGCCGACTCAGCTTTAGGGGTCCCACGGGTAACTTGCTCAATTGGGATAATATTACCGTCACTATCTTTGCCATAAAGCGTCCATGTTTTGCTTTGTTCAGACGAACTATTTAAATTACTGACATAGGTGTAACCCGCTGAAACCGAGCCTTGCCAAGAGTCTCGCTTTTTTAGTGCCTGAACAAAAGTATTTACTGTTGTTAAAACTCCAGACGGAATTACCGCAGGGTCACTTTGTTTCAGTTGGTCTTGAATGGAAATAAAAAGGCGTGCTGCTTCCTTATTCTTCTGTTGTTCAAACAGCACGCGCGCTAACTCAAGTTCACAAATTAAATTATGAGGTTGTTGTTTTAGGCTGCTTTGAAATTTTTGTTCAGCCAATTTCAGTTGACCCTGAGAACGTGCAACTGCCCCTTCGGCAAAGTCGGTTAAAGCCCGATCGTAGCCAACATATTTTTTATAATGTTCTAAATAAACCGTGGCTTTGAGCCACTGTTTTTGCATGACTGCCAAATATAACGCCTTGGCAAGATCATTCGGGTTTTGCTCAACACTGTATTCTTGTCCATTAATTTGAAGTTTTGGTAATTGCTCGGTACTACGAATGGTTCCCAGCTCGTGAAACTGGCGCTGTTCTTGTAAAAGCGTTTGGTCCAAGCTTTGATTGAGACGAAGCTGTGTGTCTTCGTCGGCATATAAAAATGGACAACTCAACAATGTCAAACAGCACAAAAGCGTTCGTTTCATAAAACAATAAACCTGAAGCAACCAAGCAAAAGCCAAAAAAACAAAAGGAACCTACATGTGTAGATTCCTTTTGCATTGATTAATTTTTAGCACCACCAAAAGCAGTGTTGTAAGACACGTTATCAAACTGGGCAATACCCGCTAAAGCCGAAGCATTTGCACCAAAGAATTGACCTTGAACCACACCAGAGTTGTCGACACCAGCCGTACCGTTAGCCGTTGCCAAACCTGCAAATGCAGCAGTACCCGGGTTAAATGCCACACCATCTAGGCTTAATGATGAAACAGCCGTACCTGTTCCGGTAAGTGTTCCTTCAAGTGTACCCGCGCCATAATTTGCGGTGAACGTACCGCTTAACAGATTGCTTCCAGAGCCGTTAATCCCTGCAACGGTATAGGTTGCAGTACCCGCGGTTGGAACAGTGGTATTGGTGTTATCACCCGCGTAGTAAACGGTATGGCTCGCACTTGCCGGCGTGTCGCCCGCTTTCCACCATTCACCAAAATAGACTTCCTGTGTGCCCACCTGACCAAAGTTAAAATTACCTAATGCACTGTGTGAAGGTGGCATTGCAGACACTGGAATATGCGAAATATTAAAGGTTTTGCTGCCAACCGTTACATTGGTATTACTCGTTCCCTGAGCAGCAAAAGCCTGAGCCAAACCTTTTAACGAACTAAAACCTGTAAAAGCGTTATATGGTGCACCCGCAGCTTGAACCGACACCGCTGCTACACCACCCGGATGGCTTGCATTGGCAGCAGCACCGATTTTGATGTTACTTTCATTACTCGAAATACCATCAAAACCTGCATAAGCAAATGCAGTTGAACAAGCAACGAGGCCCAAGAACAATTGAGAGATTTTCATTTGTTGTTACTCCATCTTTTTTAAAACTAAGTTATTGTTTAATTTAAAATAACGATTTCGCTATTTTTAGTTTATTGAGTAGGCCCAGCTGCAAACCTACTCGGTTTTTTGTAAATAATAATCATTCAACCTTATTATTTACCGTTACCTGACTCCCCTTTTATGTATGTGTAGAGGGAATCAAATTCTGTTTAAAATTTAGTGGTCCAACTAATTTTCATCGTTCGGCCGGGTGCGGCCATGGCACTACGAGTTAAAGGATCGATATAAAACTGGTTAGAAAGATTACTGCCGACAAACTCAACCGTGTTGTAGTCATCGACCTGATAACGCGCATAAGCATCAAAAATCCACGTGTCATCCCAAGCCAAAGGCACATTGAGGTAATAGCCTTTATTGACGCTAGCATCATTGTTTTTGCGTAGCGGGCTTTCATAAGCTTTATAAAATGTTGCACGTGCACCGAGTTCTAACTTTTCATCAAAAAAGCGTGCGCCAAGTAAACCGTGGAAACTCAGTTCAGGAGTAGCCATTGTTACTAAGTAGCCATTTGGAAAACCATCATCAACACAACGCTGATACGGTTCGCGGAACTCAAGGCCCTGGTCGGTTTGAACCGTGCCGCCTAAAATCATTTTGTTAATGGCACTATTGGTGTCACATACTTCATTTTTTAAGTTATAGGCCACGCTCAAGTCTGTGAAAAAACCGCCATTATCAAAACGGCTTTGTAACTCTAGACCTGACAGCTTTTGCTCATCCATATTGGTAAAAATAAGGTTCTGGTCACGCTCAATCACATTTTTGGTTTTGTTGTAGTAATAGGCGAGCTTAATGTCGGCATTGCGTGCTGTGCTAAACCAGTCACGCATGTCATAGATATAGCCCACTTCGTAGTTAAAAGCGTGTTCAGGTTTGATTGCTTGATATGGCAACATGGCAGAAAAACCGACAGTGCTTTCAAACAAACTTGGTAAGCGATATTCCTCTGCATAGCGTGCATAAATTCTGCTGTTTGGCGTGAGGTGAATTGAGGCGCCTAACTGCGGTGCCCAGCCGCTATCTTTAACTTTGTCGGCAGACTCAACCGGAACTTGGTCAACCACCGACATAAAGTTCCCGCCAGTTACGACGTACTTTTGTCCAGAGGCATTGAGCTGGTTTAAAGGATTATCTGCAAGCGACAATTGCCCATTCGCATCGGCTTTCCAGCTCAGCGTATTTTTCTGTGACCAGATCATGTTATACAACGTGCTCTCTGAGGCAGGTACAGTTTCGAGCTGCCCATCCCACTCAGGATTTTTTGTGGCATAGCGCTGTTTTAAAACATTGATTAAACGCTGCTGAGTCGAGGTATAACTCTCAGGCATGGTCTGATATTCAAAGGTATATTCTTTAAGCCTACTTTTTTTGGTAAAAAGCGGATTTAAACTCGGGTCAATCTCGCTCTGCAAAGACTTATTTAAAAAGTCATCAACA
This sequence comes from Acinetobacter sp. FDAARGOS_558, assembly GCF_003937785.1. NCBI lineage: Bacteria > Pseudomonadati > Pseudomonadota > Gammaproteobacteria > Moraxellales > Moraxellaceae > Acinetobacter > Acinetobacter sp. FDAARGOS_558. Next base: position 3,352,898 of record NZ_RKJH01000001.1, on the reverse strand, counting down.
GCCCAATACGAGCGATAACGCATGCCCGCATCAAAACTTAACCAAGACAGGGGTCGATAATTAAAATTAAAGTCGAACGTTTTTTCCTCACGGCGCCCTGCCCGTGGCAATGCTTGATAGAGCGAATAACTTGGGCCAAATTCGCCATATATATCGTCAGACGTTAATTTTTCTTTTAAGAAACTTCCACCGAGCGTCAAATCAAGCTGGTCTAACAAACGGGTTTTATTACTGACTGTAATACCTTTACGCGTATTGTCAGAATGGCTTATTGCCGTGTTAATAATGGTATTATCTCGAAAATCGATTGTAGTTGGCCACCCACCACGTGTATAGGTCTGGCTTTCAGTGTTGGTTTGCCAAATGTTGGCATAGAAATCAATCCAGCGATTATTCTCAGGCTTAAACTTATATTCGAGGCTATAGGCTTTAGAGTGAATATTGCTTAAAGGCCACTGCGGAACACCCAAGTCAGGCGTAATGCCCCAAACAATACGAGACGGCATAATTTCACCAAAAATATTTTTGGTATCTCGGTAAGTCAGTTTAAGGGTCTGATGATCAGTTGGCCGATAGGTCCCTTTTAACAACCACGACTCCATATGACTTGAAGTGTTGGGAACTTCATCTCCTGGTTGATAGGCATAGGCAAAGTAAGGAATAAAATCGAGGCTGCTGTCTGGCGTCGCTCGTTTATAGTAGCCCGCGCCATGTGTGCCAGAAAAATAGTTGCCGCGCTCACGTACTGCATAAACAGCCAATAAATCAAATTTATCTTGCTTGGTGGCAATTGCCAGTCGGCCCGCCAAGTCATCGCCCGAAAAATGAGAGTTATCACTTCTGGTCCGATTCTTTTTATAAATATCGGGGTCATACTTTGACCCGTTCATGTCGATCCAAGGCTTTGTGTTATCGTAGTTTTGGCCCACTTTGCCCATATCTGGCAAAGACGGATCAATTGAGTTGGTTGAGCCTTCTACTTTTAACTCGGCACCAAAAGACTTACCGGGACGAACAATGTCATCGGCCTCTAGCGTTTTAACTACCACACCGCCGCCAACAGAAGTTGTGGTATTGCGCTCTAAAGACGGGCCTTTAATGACTTCAATGCCCGCAATGAGATTGGGGTCGATATAGTTTCTGTTATTTACCCCGTTGTAGCCACGCCACACCGCGATCGACTGTTCAGTGCCATCAATGGTTAAAGGCACACGGCCAACGCCCTGCACACCACGTACACTTGGGTCGAGCGCGCCACTGTTACGGGCATCGCCGCTATAGACTCCTACCATGCCTTGTAAAACATCGGCTGGGTTGGTTCCTTTAAATCGCTCAACATAGTCTTTGCCCGCATAGACCGAAGAGCGGTTTGCGTCATAAACTTTGTTATAGCCTTCTGTGTCACGGTCTTCTTTGCCGTATACCACAATTGGCGTGAGTCGTACCGATGCATCTTCTTCAATTATGGTGCTACTTGGCGGCAGGCTAACAGCCTGAACATTAGATGTAGTTACTCGCGGCGTAGGTTTTTTGCTGAGTGTGTAACCCTGCCCAACTTTTACAGCATTAAATTCGGTTGCTTTTAAAAGCTGCTCAAAACCTTGTTCGACTGCAAAGTTACCTTTTAAACCTAGGCTGTGTAACCCTTGAAGTTGCTGAGCATCCATTGCAATTGAAGTACCCGATTGTTCGGCAAACTGGTTGAGTACGTTAGCAAGGCGACCAGCAGGAATATTATAGCTTTTAACTCCGGCTGTTTCTGCATAAGCCTGTTGCATAGGCAGCGCAACAAGCCCACCCATCGACACAGCATGTATGGCAAACGCCAGTGTCGAGAATCGAAAAATCGATCGATTCCGCTTTTGCCCCATTCCCGCTTTTTTCATTTGCCCGCCCCAGTAAATCGTAATAAGAATCATTCAATACAACAAATTAAAATGATCCATATTTATTGCTTCTACTTACTATGACGAACGACTTTCAAAAAAGTGGAACCTAAAATCGAAAATAAATTTAATTTTTTATTATTTTAAAGAAACCATAACCACAAACGGCGTGATTTGCTTAATTTTCAGGTCAGGAAAAACCGTAGCCAAAAGCTTAAGCGACTCTGTGGTTTGGTCTAAAGGCAACACCGCATTGACCCGCACATGTTGCAACGCCGCATCATTAAAAATAATTTTGCCTTTGTAGTTGCGGTCTAGCTCTTGTAGCACTTGATTCAGCGGCAGGTTTTCCACCATAAGCTGATGCTTTTGCCATTTTTGTTGTTCGTTATAAACATTCAATGCAGGCAGTTTTTGTACGCCATTTTGGTCCATTTTGATGGCTTGCCCTGCTTCAACAATGGCCTGACGAGTGGTGTGCAATTGGGTGGTTTTAACCTGTGTGGCTTCTACTTTTACCTTTGAGTGCAACATGTTGAGTTCGGTTGCCGAAGGGTCATAGGTTACGCTAAAAGCTGTGCCGAGTGCCTGAATTTTCCCATGACTGGTTTTAACCAAAAACGGTCTAGTCTTATCTTTGGCAACATCAACATAAATTTGACCTTGCACCAACTCAACCACTCGCTGGTTGGTTTTAAAATCAAGATTAACTGCACTTTTACCACGTAAAATTAAACGTGAACCGTCTGGTAAGGTTTGCGTGGTCCACTGCCCCGAGTGCCCTTGAATGTCAGCAGTCACATAGGCCACGGTGGTGTCAGTTAAATAAAATAACGCCCCACTCATGGCAACAAACACGACAGCAAACGCTGTTCCTGCACGTAAATGTTTATAGGCTTTGCCTGAGTTTAGGCCAGCTTTAAGGGCAACTTTAGTAACTTTTTTATGTCCAATGGTTTGAGAAAGTTTTTGAATTGACCCAATACACTGTTCAATATCGGCAGCCACTTGGCGGTGTTGCTCACTGGTTTTTTTCCACTCTTCAAATTTTTGTTTGGCGGTTTTCCGTGAGTTCTCATCATCCGAACTCAGTTGAACAATCCAATGTGCAGCTTCTTCAACCAACTGGTGATGTTTGCTTTTATCCATGGCCATTTAAATGCAAGCGTCCATGTCTTGTCGGTTTTGGTAGCACTGAATTAAACAGCTCGCCAAATATTTTTGAATCATTTTGGTCGACACATTTAAACGCTCGGCAATTTCTTTATGGGTATAGCCTTCAAGGTAATGCAAAATAAAAGCTTGCTGTGCTTTTTCACAAACCCCTTCGAGTGCTTTGCAAAGCTGGTTAATTGCTTGAATAATTTGCATCTGGTCTTCGGGTGACGCCACTGCATCAAGCATATATTCCATTTGACTCAAGCCATCTAAATAAGCTTGTTCAATGCGTTTACGGCGCACTTGGTCAATGAGCAGATTTTTAGCAATCGAGGTTAAATAGGCACGCGGTTCCTTAATGCCGAATAGCTCGTCACGCGTTTGTAGCAGTTTAATAAATGTGTCCTGAACCAGATCTGCAGCCTGATCAGTATTACCTAATTTTTGTCTCAACCATTGGTGAAGCCAGCTTTGGTGACTTCTATATAACTGATCTACAAGCAAAGAAGTTTTGTTCACAGCAATTGGACTCAAAACAAGGAACCTACAAATGATAATAATTATCATTTAAACAAGTCAAGCAATAATTCAAGTAAAACTTAAATCACTGTTTAATAAATTGAATTAATTATCCGCTCGCTTTGAGGCACTTCTCTTAAAGCAAATCAGCCAAATTTCTAATTTCTTCCATCACCGCCTTACACGCAGGCGTTAAATAGCCGTGCTTAGAAATAGACAAAGAAATATAGCGCTTGAGTGCTGGGTTAATAATTTTTGCGGCTTGAATTGAGGTGTATTGACTGGCCTTTTTTAACGCTTGCGGCCCCAGCATGGTATACATGCGAGACTCGGAAACCAAATGGGTTTGTAAACTAATCGAGTCGGCTTCAAACACAATATTTAGCTCTACCCCATTTTCATAAGCCATGTGGTCTAAAAAATTGCGCCAGTTACTTGGCCTGCAAAACGTGACCAGCGGTAACTGACTTATCTCTTTAAAGTCGACTTCATTGGCCTGAGTGAGCGCGTCTCCTTCGCAGCCGACCAAATAGGTATCGGCTTGGGTAAGGTAAACATCGCCCTGTTTAGGTGTCGGGTTAAAGCGATAGAGAATGGCTAAATCGACACTGCCATCTTCCAGCCATTTTTCTAAATGCACCCCTTGCCCTTCACGCACCGACAGTTTAATTAGGGGATATTTCTCTTGAAGCACTTTATAGAGGGTCGATAACAATGGATGTGCAGTAGACGGCAAACTGGCAATACGAACCGTACCAATCGGGGTATCGGTCGAGTGCAAAATTTCATTATTAAGTTGGTCGGTTACGTTCAGCCATGAACGAATTTTAGGAAGTAAATGCTGGCCTAAATCGGTGAGTTCTACGCCACGTCCAGTTCGGTTAAATAAACGTCCGCCACACTGTGCTTCAAGCTCGTTCATTTGCCGACTGATTTGCGGTTGGTTGGTGTTATGCAGCATTGCGACTTTGCTTAAGCTACCGAGTTCCACCGCGTCTAAAAATATTTTCCATAATTCATAATTCATCGATTCTTCCTAAATCGTAAATAGGCAGCTTTTTGAGCCATACATTTTCAGTATAACTGAAATTCAAGAATTGGTAATTCCTACATAGCTCACCTATTTCTATACTCCAATCATGTTCTCTACAACACGATTTAAGTCAGATTAAGAACCAGAGAATATTTAATTACACTGTATAGGAAGTACGATTATGAGTTTAGATTTACGTGGATTAACCCCAGCACCTGTGACTCCTTTTACCCGTGACGGACAAGTAGACCATAATGCAATTCAACGTTTAGGTTCATGGTTAGGCAGTATTGATGGTGTGAAAGGCTTGGTTGTTCTTGGGCATGCAGGTGAAGGAACATTCTTGTCGCAAAAAGAACAAATGCAGGTCATCGAAAGCTTTGTTAAATCGGTAGATGACAAAATTCCGGTAATCGCAGGGATTACACTCGAAGGTACTTCGGTTGCAGCAGAAGAAGCAAAACGTGCAGTCAGTGCAGGTGCTTCGGCAGGTTTGATTTACCCTTCACATGGCTGGTTGCGTTTTGGCTATCAAAAAGGCGCACCACAAGACCGCTATAAAGCGATTTATGAAGAAAGTGGTTTGCCATCTATTTTATTCCAATATCCAGATGCAACGAAGGCCACTTACGACCTAGAGACTCTACTCGATATTTCTGCACAGCCAGGTGTATTTGCCATGAAAAATGGTGTGCGTAACATGCGCCGCTGGGATGTCGAAATTCCGATTATTCGCCGTGAACGCCCAGACTTACAGGTGTTGACTTGCCACGATGAATATTTGCTTCACACCATGTTTGATGTAGACGGCGCTTTGGTTGGCTACGGCAACATTGCCCCTGAACTTTTAATTGAAATGATTAAAGCAGGCAAAGCCAAAGATTATGCTAAAGCTCGTGCAATTCACGACCAATTATTACCAGTAACTCGCAATGTTTATCACCGCGGTTCACACATGGAAGGTACGGTCGCGCTGAAACATGCACTGGTTGCTCGCGGAATTTTGGACCATGCCACTGTGCGTTCGCCACTGCTTCCACTGTCAGATGGTGCTGAGCAAGAAATACATGATGCAATGCGTCAAGCCGGAATTGGCAAGGTCGATTTAACCCAAGCCGTTGCTTAAATTCCATTCGGGCTAGCATATACGCTAGCCTTTTTTTCCTGTACGCTGCCTGAGGCCAAACATCGGGCATGTCTCTTAAAAACAATAATAAAAAGCATGCAAACTGTGGTGAACAGGTAGTGCGAAATAGAACAACAAAACTACGAGGAATGTAGTAATAAGGAGATAGAAGATGACAAATCTAGCGGATGTAGAACAAATTAGTCATCATCAAAAAAATGCGGAAATTATTGCAAGACTCGAACGGCTACCCGTCACTGGTCGGTTGCAATTTATGCGAATTACCATCGGTATCGCGACTTTTTTTGACGCTTATACTGTTCTTGCGATTGCCTTTGCTTTACCCCAACTGATTACCGAATGGCACCTGACGCCTGCCTATGTCGGCGCGATCATTGCTGCGGGCTATGTCGGGCAACTGGTCGGTGCGATCTTTTTTGGTTCTCTTGCCGAAAAAGTCGGTCGTTTAAAAGTACTGTCTTTTACTATTTTACTGTTTGTGGCAATGGACATTTCTTGTTTGTTTGCGTGGAGCGGAATGTCACTGTTAATTTTCCGTTTCTTGCAAGGCGTTGGGACAGGTGGCGAAGTGCCTGTTGCGAGTGCCTATATTAACGAGTTTATTGGTGCAGAAAAGCGTGGTAAGTTTTTCTTGCTCTATGAAGTTTTGTTCCCGCTCGGTCTTATGTTTGCAGGCATGGCAGCCTTTTTCCTGATGCCTATTTACGGCTGGAAAGTCATGTTTATTGTAGGCTTAGTTCCATCTTTACTGGTGATTCCTTTACGGTTTTTCTTACCTGAGTCACCACGCTGGCTTGCTTCAAAAGGCCGCTTTAAAGAAGCCGATCAAGTGGTTACAAGCTTTGAAGACGGTGCCATTAAAAGCGGTAAAACTTTGGCTGAACCTGTGGTTAAAGAAATTAACCCGCAAGGCTTGGCAAAAACCGACTGGCGCGAACTGTTCCGTGGCATTTACCGCAAACGTACCTTTACCCTGTGGGGCATGTGGTTTTGCGTGTATATGGTGAACAATGCCATGGTGACTTGGCTGCCATCGCTCTACAAACAACACTTTGGCTTGTCGCTGCAAACCAGTTTAGGTTATGGCTGGATTACCTCGGGCGTGGGTGTGATTGCCTCTATTATCTGTGCATTAATGATTGATAAAGTCGGTCGTCGTCCTTGGTACAGTGCAGCGTTTTTCTTGGCGATCATTCCACTCATGAGTCTCTCGGTTTTAGGTGCAAAATCGGCCATGCAAGTTGTGATTTTAGCAACGCTGAGCTATGCCATTTTGCAGACCATTTCATTCTCTTTATACCTTTACGCTGCAGAACTTTACCCAACTCGCCTACGTGCGATGGGCATTGGTTTTAGTACCGCTTGGTTACGTGCTGGCTCTGCGATTGGACCTGTTATGGTCGGCCTCGTGGTTGGTGGTTACGGCATTCAATATGTGTTTAGTGTGCTGGCCGTTGTGGCACTCATTGGTGGCCTAGTGACCTTCTTGTTTGCCATTGAAACCAAAGGCCAAGTGCTCGAAAAACTCTCTCCTTAATTCATCCATTTCATAAAAAGCTTGCCTAACCTAAGCGTTAGGCAAAGGGCTTATTCATGCTTAAAAAAGGAATTTAAAATGAATAAATATTTGCTATGGGGCTGTATTGGTTTAGGCAGCGTGAGCAACGCTTATGCAGAGCTTCCTCAAGAATTTGGCAAGTTAGAATTAAAACTCAACACCCGTTACTGGAACGATGAAGGCACCGCCCACCCCACGCTCGCTAACCCTTCGCCTTCGTCGAGTGAATATGAACAAAGCGCGTTAGGGCTTGAGTTAAATTATCAGTCACCTTACTTGTGGGACTGGCTTGGGGTGGATGGTTCACTCTATGCAGTCACCAAGTTATTTGACTCTGGCAAGCCTAGCGCTCAGCTTTTAGAAGTCGAAAATAACGGCAAGCTTGACCAAAACTTTGCGACTTTAGGGCAGCTCTACCTCAAGGCAAAACTCGGCGACAAAGGCGAAATTAAATTAGGCCGTCAGTTGCACGATTCACTGTTGCTTAAAAGCACCAATAACCGTGCAGTGCCCGATACTTTTTCGGGTGCGAGTGGCCAGTTTCAATTGAATGATCAGCTACAGACTTACATCGCCTACTATGACCGCTGGAAACCGCGCAGCATGGACTCTTTTGAAAAACTGGTGACTGAAAATGACGAGCGAATCGATTATGTCGGTTTGCTTGGTGCCAAGTATCAGTACAAAAACTGGAGCGTGAATGCCGAATATTTAAATAGCAAAGATTATTTAAAAAAGTACGGGGCAATTGCTCAATATAAATTTCCCCTGCATGGCTTGGTCTGGACATTCAACACAGGTGCTTTTTTCTCGCGTGATGATGGCAAGCTGTTTAAATGCGGTGCCGAAACCGAGCTGGACTGTGTCAAAGGCCAAGACATTAACAACCGTGGCAATGGCTATTTTATAGATGTAAATGTAGCCAAGAATAATATTGAGGGCGGCATTGCCGTTTCAAAGTTTGATGGTTTTTGGATTGAAGATAACTTTGCTGTGCACTCTGCCCGCAACTCGGTTTTAACGCAAGATCACGGCACCAACCCGTTTCCGACCTCTGCGACCATTGGCCCAGACTTTACCAATAACGATGAAACCGCTATTGCCCTTCGCTTGAAATATAACTGGAAAGACTACGTGAAAGGCTTAAAAACCGAAGCGAAGTATATTTATGGTTTTGGCGCTCACCAAAGTAACATCAGCAGTGATATTGAAGGTAAAGAGCGTTACTTTGACTTTACGGTGAGTTATGCCTTGCCGTGGGTGAAAAACTTAGATGTGCGTTATTCATTTTTGCATTATGAATCAAAGTTTGAAAATGCAAACCTAGGTGAAAAAATAAATGGCATGTCTCGGAAAGATTGGGACCAGCACCGTGTATTTATTAATTACCATTATACATTTTAAGCACAGGCTAAACGTTTAGTTTAGCTTTATTATTTTTATTAATATATAGCTTTAGAGATATTAACTTTTGAGTTTAATTAAAATATAAATTTATATTTAAAATTTTTATAATATTTTATTTAAATTGAATTGACCTGTTAAAAACTTATGATTATTATGGTCCCGCTGGCCTACATTGCCAGTCGGTTTTAGCAGACCGTAGATCCATGGCGGGTTATAGTTCCACTATAAGTCGTTAGACCCTTGCGTCCCTTTTCTTTGCGGTAGGACGGGAGGGGGACGCGCTTGCGCGTGCTGGTTCCTTGGATCCCAGTCTGCTAACCCCCTTTCGTTCTACCACCATAATCAATTGACGGTGATCTTTGGTGGTAGAGCTCCATACATTTTAAGGAGTTGACCATGCCACGATATAAACTTATCCCCTCTCCCTTATAAACTTTTTATTTATTTAAAATTTAGGTTTTCTATTATCTAAATTTTCAAATTTATAAATTATTTTTATTTTAAAATTTAAGTCATTTTATTTTATTGCTTTTACAGGCGGGTTAACTATTGCCTTTAAAAATGATTTTAAAACTTAAAATATAGCGGTTTATTTTTTCTCATTGAGATATCCCCAAATCATCACGAGAATAATATGAAATTTTATAAAACTATTTTGGTTTTAGGCCTCGTTGTAGTCGATTACAGCGTTTCTGGTTGCGACCTCCGCACGCAGCAGGAATTTGAAAAAATTTGCCTGTCGGGTGGGCATACCCAAGCCAGTTGCGACTGTATATACCAACGGCTTGAACAAGTTTATTCGCCTCAGCTCATGCAACGCCTAGAACATGTCAGTTTGCAAAGTCCTGCTCTCCCACAGGACTTTGCCCCTACTTTTTTTAGTGTGATGCGGCGGTGCGATAAAAATGACATGGGCTAAGCGTTTGGCTTAGCTCCCTTATCTCTGTGTCGCAATGGTGGATGACTTTAAATCAGCGCAAAAAATTAAAGTTCTGTTGTGGCATGGGGGCCTTGGGAAATAAGTTAACTCTACTGAACAATAAAACTATACAGTATTGTCTACCCTCTATTTGGTATGCTTTTGGCACTTCATAAAGATAAGAAGGAATAAGTTTGGCAACACCATATATAACAATAGGCTGCCCCACTCATAAAGTTGTTGCAACGATTGTTTCTGACGACGCTTATATGAATATCTCTTTTAATCATGCGTTGCCATACAACCCAAATAGGTTGTCGCAGTGAAATCATTTAACTGTTCCTGCTTCATTGAAGGTGTGGAATAATTTGGTTGCTCATAAGCATCACGAGTAATTGAGTTATATAACCTTTCCACATTTTTATTATGAATTTTTTTAAAAATATCGTCATTTTCTTCTAACGCTTTAGAAAGTGGTAACCCATTTTGTTTTTTTTCCATAATAACCTGAGCAATTTCCATTATCGTTCTACAATTTTGCTCATGCACACTATAGCTATCTTGTTGTACAGGTTTTGCAAATGTCAAAGCTGGAAGGAAAATAAGACCCAGCAAAATAATTTTTTTCATTAAATTACTCATCAATATTAATGGGTAAAATTTACCAGTTCAGAAGGTTAAAAACCAGCTTTGAAGTATTTCTTCTTTCTTAATAAAGAGTTAGTAGTTAACTCGTTCGCAAACATGAAATGTACTATTTACAATTTTCTTTATTGAGGGTAATTAGTTTAAGTTTTTCCCCAAGTTTAGTTAAATAAAATATATCAATTTGATGGTTATTTTCTCTCATATAGTTAAATTTGAACAATTCATTACACCAAATTTGCATCCCCTCATCAGATTCCATAAAATCTGTAACCTCTTTTTCATCTTCAATTGGTGGTTTTATAAATAACTTTAGCGTAATTGATGAATAAAATGGACTTGTTATTCCTTCTATTATTTCAACGTAATCATTGGATTTATAAGGAAATGAAGCTTTTGCTGCTTCAGATTCATTTTTAAAAAATTCAGTTGCAAGATTAAGATCTTTATACTTAAAATTTTGCCCAATAATCCCTAATTTAATAAGCTCATCATCTGCATTAAAATTATAATTCGCTACCGTACTTTGACTTATAGCTAAAAATAGGAAAACAATTAAAAATTTCGGCACTTGAAATCCTCTTATTTAAAGATAATTTAATAAGTGATTAATTATGGTGCAATAAAAAACCGCTAATTCTAGCGGTTCTGTGTTACTCGAAGTGGCTAGAAAAATTATCAACATCCAATCTAACAATTATTATTAAGTAATACTCAAAATGAATACACTTCACGAAAAAGCACCCTGGGTGCTTTTTTAATTAATTAGATTCAATTACCAATTTTCATTGGTCTGCTTCGAAGTAATTGCTGTCTTGTATTGTTCAATCACATTATTAAGTTTTACAGCAATTTTTTGTTGATGCTGAACAATTGTGATAGGAACATCTTTACCAATGTTATTAATAGCGCCTTGTACATAAGTTAGATTTGTTCTAGTAACATCATTAATTGTTACTCTTGCTTTATTTTCCTTGGTATCAATCTTAATCGTAAAATTAACTTTATCGTTGCCAAACGCCCCACAATCAATAAAACCATCACAAGGATACGGAATATTACCCTTCCCAATTATTGAACCAGTACTTTTATCAGAATACTGGATAACATTATTTGCAGACTTAAAAGACTGGGCTATCCAAATCTTTGAATCTTCAAAAATTTGATCTTTTGTTTTATTAGGGACTTCTATTACTTGAGATATCTCTGGCATTGCTTGTTGTGTAGATGTCATTGGTGTCATACATCCAACTAACCCTAAACTAATTACAGTAGCTGCTATGATTTTCTTCACTAATTTTCACCATTTGTTATAAAGTGTACCAACTTTAACAAACTGATTACTAAATGTCACATAAAGAAAAACTACCCGAAGGTGATTTTTAAAAGCTGTTTAATATTCTTTTTTAATCAAAAGTATTTAATTTATCTGAGAAAATAAATTGAGAAGTCTCTCGTATAGGATATGGATAACCATTAACAATTAAAAAGTAGAATATCTCTTTCTTTCTAAACTCTTCCAATACATAAATCTAGTTCAGGCACGCCACTACTATTCTTAATCTTTGCTAAAGTTATATTTCCATTATTATCTGCCTCTGAATAAATCGTAATTTTTCGCTCCTGCCCTTTAATATAAATTTTAAAGTGCTTAAATTATAAATGATTTCAGCCACAATTAACGTTAAAAGTTTTTTATAAAATTCAATAACCACTTAATTTACAAAGTAAAAAATTAAGCCATTCATATTGTAAGAACACTCGATAAATATACTAGTTCAAATTTTGAAAGTCTGGTACTTTCAGAAAATTTATTAGAGAAATAAACGGCTGTTAAGAAATGAGCTTTATTTTTAACTTAAAAATTATCTATTTTTGCATAACACCGAAGCCATAATCATAAGACCAAGTAGGTATTTCATCTCTATTGTAAGGTGTTAAAGATATACGGCAGCCTTGCTCATTGGCAATTTGGTACTCATAACAGTAATCTTTCATTTGTTGTGGATCGAGAGCTAACCATGCTTGTGGCTTAGCAGGAATTTCTTCGAACTTCACTAGATCCCATACCAAACCATATTTTGGATATTTTAAAGTTTTAGTCGCTTTTTCATCAAAACCATAAACTTGTTTTTTAACAATCAAGCTATTAGTCCACTCAAACATATAGGTTTCTTGATAGTTACGTTCTCGTAAAGGCGTTAAATTATAAATATTCTCTGTCATGATACTTGCATCTACATCCGACCGAGAAAATAACTGCTCCCCTTGATCATTAAAATAATTTTGGCAAAAATTTCCTATTTGTTGATCATCATGTTTTGCAAATAAACAATTTACTTGATCAAAACGCAAACGGGCATTAATGACTAATTGAGATTGATGATCCCATGGTAAAAGCTCTTTTAAATCTTGAGATGAATAAGTTGATGTTACAGATGAACCATACCCTTCATAGCCAGGATATACAAATACAGGTCGACGCTGCTTACTTTGCTGCTTAAGTTTTTCAATATCACGTTGTTCACAATAACGATAATTCCACTGGGGAATCATAATATTGGGTTGTTGTACTTTTTCTAACCGGTGACGATTAACTCGGCCTGCTGTTTGTACAATTGATTGTACACTTGATGCATCAATAATAGCCCAATCAAAATCATGATCTCGCCCAACTTCTTCCACTGGTGTTGCAATCACAATAAATGGAATATTTAGAGAATTAGATTTTTGAATGAGGTCAATGATTTCATCATCTTGCTCGATCTGCTCATTACCAGTTTTTCTTTTTTTACCGTCTTTATGACGTGTTAAAAGCTGATCTAAACGTTGCTCTTTATAAAATCTTGAAATAAGCCAGTCATTCGCATGATAACAAGCTATTTTTGCCTCAGGTAAATGATCTGATAAAAATTGGGCAAGTCGAATTGCATGTTTAATATTGGCAACCCGTATAAGCCCCAAAGAAATTTTCTTTTCGGTCTTTTTAAAATTCCATGCATGCTCTTGATGAAGTTGCTTTACTCCTTCCAATACCGACTGTTTCCACGATAAAACTGTAGTTTCAGGTAACGAAAGCAACTGAGCCAGTCGATGGGTAGGCTTAGAGAGCAAGTGAACTTGTAAATTATCTAAATGCTTTTGGTAGTTTGTATTAAATTCTGATTTTTGATTTGATCTTTCTAACCAGACCTGTGGTTTAAGCTCATTATCAATAATCGCAATGATTGATTTTTTCTCGGTACCATAAAGGGCTGCCCGCATTTGCATACCCGACTCAAAAGCCCGATGAATTGTTTTGGCAACTGTAAGTGATAAGGTTGCCGACGAACAAATAACGTTTCGACCATACATTGCAGCTAACTGAACTAAACGTAAAACAGCGATCAATGCTTTAGGTTCATAGCCATCAACTTCATCTAAAATCAAGTCGCTACTCACCACTCTAAGTAATGCTTTAACGTGATGTCCTTGTCTATGTGGCTCACCTGCTGCAATCAGATAATCAATGGTTGAAACTAATAATGGCGAAGCAAGGATTGTAGTTTCCTTTTGATCTAAAACTTTATGTCCATTTTTTTCAACCGTAAATAATGGATGTAACCACTCAGATAAATCACAGTCCTCACCCCAAGCATCAAAAATAGGTTCTGGATGATTTTCATCTTCATCAACAAACTCAATTTTCTCTTTACTTTGATCGAATAAAGTCTGAGTAACGGTATCTCCAATAATTACGGCGATTTCATCTTCCGATAGATTCATCGAGGTTTTCAGTGCATGCCCAGTCTGCAAAGTTAGAGAACGCAAATTAAGCGCAATCGCTATTCTTGGGTCATCTGGTCGTAAAGTACAAGCGGCGCGCAAATTCATGCGGGTTTTACCACTTCCAGTCCCTGCAATATTGAATACCAACGCTGGTGTTTCAGGATGCTTCTGTATATTTTTTTGCAATACACTTGCTGCAATATTTTGCCATTGGAAACGCGGGTGAGTTGTGGGCTGGCAAATATATTCAACGGTTTGCTCAGATAGACCAGGTAAACTCAAATCAGTCATCATTTGAACTGCAATGCGTGAAGCCCGATCTCCGACTTGGTGTAAATGCCATTCTAGTGGTTGATCTTGTAATTTGGCTTTTTTGTCTTGGTCTATAGTTTTAAGCTTTGTATTTGCAAATAACGATACATTTTCAGGTTTTTGCAAAGAATATTGTTGTGCCGAGACAATATGATCGGCATGAATGAGTGCTGCTCGTGAATGTAGTGCTAAGGCTTTCCAGTACAAAAGCTGGTTTATTTTTTGTTTTGGTATTAATGCAGTTAAACGCTGCATACGTTTTTGATGACTTTTAAAAATAGAGTCTGGCAATTCACCTGCACAGCTCATTTGTTCAAGGCTTGGAACCAATGTCCGGACATGATTTCCATAGTGAGGTAAGGCTAATGGATCATTTTTTAAAGCTTCTTCCACCCCTAATAACCCATGATGCGTAACAACCAAATAATCGACTGCTTCTAATTCGTTTTGGATTCCCTGTTCAATTTCTTGTCGATCACCTAAAGTAAATTTATCTAAACCTTTATCTAAATTTTTCCAAGCAAGCTGCCAGTCCCATCCATTTTTTCTGAGTTGTTGTAATAGTTTTAAAGACAACCATTCATGTCGAATGTCATCTCTAATTTTTTGCCCTGCCATTTCTGGACTTAATTTTTTCTGAAAATGCTGGGATGCCTTACCAATATCATGCATGTCTCCTGCTGCACCTGCCAACAAGCTACTTACTTTGACCCACTCATCAAGCATGAGTAACTTTTGCTGTTTCTTAGTCGATGCAACTGGGTATGCACCATCGTGTGCAAATTTATGTTTTGCTCCCACAACCCATGCAAGCTTCATTCTGCGTACACCAAAATTAATGTAAGCGGCCACCGCAGTTTGTCGGGTAGCTACTTTTTTTAATGCACTACGAATTTCTTTTAAGCCGTCCATTGTCATTGGTGCTTGCCAAGACGAATGTCCTGTACGAATAGCATAGCTATCCAAAATTGCTCGAGTTTTCTTTAAAGCTCTTTTTTCACAAGCCGAGATGAAAATGACATGCATAGTTTATTGTTAAAGTTTAAATATCATAAAAATATAATCTTTTGTTTTAAAAAGAGAAAGTTTTTATCAGCTTAATACAACCTTTTAACGACAAAATACGTCGTCTTAAATTTTGAAAGAAACTCTTTTAAATCATCTAGGCGATGACAAACAAAAACAGAACGGATGCTTAATCTTAAAGATCATTTCTAAATCATCTGGGCGATGAATAACATCGGTAGAAAACTTGCAATGGCGCGTGATATTTTCTAAATCATCTATGCAATGAGCAACTGAATCTTTGAAATCAGGATACAAGACTTTATAAATCATCTGGAGGATGAGCAACATAGGCGATTACCCGGACCTCAACGCGAAACATTTCTAAATTATCTATGCGATGAACAACATCAGATCCGGGCAAAACTATATGTCGCTATGTTTCTAAATCATCTATGCGATGAACAACTGTGGCCACATAACCGTTATTTGATTGGTTTTTTTCTAAATCATCTATGCGATGAACAACGCCGTATAACGGTTATTACGAATGACTTTACATTTCTAAATCATCTATGCGATGAACAACCAAGTATCCCATACACGCGAAAAGAACCCAGATTTCTAAATCATCTATGCGATGAACAACTTAATAGTTCAATAAATTCCACTCTTGTTAATTTTCTAAATCATCTATGCGATGAACAACCAAAAGATGATTAATCCATCGGCTTTTACCCATTTCTAAATCATCTATGCGATGAACAACAGAATCACCATTCCACTGACCAGGACCAATAATTTCTAAATCATCTATGCGATGAACAACATCACTGGTTTACTGGTGATATTCGTGATTATTTTCTAAATCATCTATGCGATGAACAACGTGAACTGTTTTCATCAGGTGTTTTTTATTTCTTTCTAAATCATCTATGCGATGAACAACCCAGTATCGCAATTTAATTATCAAATCGCATATTTCTAAATCATCTATGCGATGAACAACGCGGGTTCGCCAATGACAAGACCGCTCCGGCATTTCTAAATCATCTATGCGATGAACAACGCAGTCCCTCGAACATGTGGGGTTTTCTCTGTTTTCTAAATCATCTATGCGATGAACAACGATTTCCGCATACTTCGCGATCTTATTGGCTCTTTCTAAATCATCTATGCGATGAACAACTCTTACTTTTTATTGAGGTTTGGATTGTGCTATTTCTAAATCATCTATGCGATGAACAACGCAGCTTAACGATATCACACACATAACTATAATTTCTAAATCATCTATGCGATGAACAACAAACCGCAGGGCCTACAGCTAACTATCCTTTATTTCTAAATCATCTATGCGATGAACAACTACATAAAACCTTTTTGGCTGTTTCGGTCATGTTTCTAAATCATCTATGCGATGAACAACGAACTGGTGTCGAGTGGAAATTAAAGTACATTTTTCTAAATCATCTATGCGATGAACAACTACTGGTTCTTCATACCAGTCAGGCAATTGTTTTTCTAAATCATCTATGCGATGAACAACAAAAACCGCAAAATTCATTTATGGATTTAAACTTTCTAAATCATCTATGCGATGAACAACAAAAATGGATTTTTGTTGGCTCACCTTCAAGATTTCTAAATCATCTATGCGATGAACAACTTATGCAACTGGTAAACCTGTAGGTAATCCGTTTTCTAAATCATCTATGCGATGAACAACATAAGCAAATAAGTGATACGCTTTCTACAATTTTTCTAAATCATCTATGCGATGAACAACTCAATACACATGGCAACCAATTTACCTGTCGTTTTCTAAATCATCTATGCGATGAACAACGTGAGACATACACAATAACAGTTTCTCATCAATTTCTAAATCATCTATGCGATGAACAACGCTGAACGTGCAACAGCGCAACCGTCGTTATTTTTCTAAATCATCTATGCGATGAACAACCAAACCCACTTGCGATTTTTGATGATGCGGATTTTCTAAATCATCTATGCGATGAACAACGTTGAAACTTAATTAAATCAAAGAGATTAGTGTTTCTAAATCATCTATGCGATGAACAACAAGTCACATCAATATGTGATACCCAAGCACGATTTCTAAATCATCTATGCGATGAACAACATAAAAAGTTAATATCCTTCAAAACTGGTCTTTTTCTAAATCATCTATGCGATGAACAACTACCATAGGCTCTTGGACCCGCTGTATGAGTTTTTCTAAATCATCTATGCGATGAACAACATAAAATCAACACTTTTAAATTTTATAGGATTTTTCTAAATCATCTATGCGATGAACAACTAGAGCTAAGTAAAAACAAAACTCTTAAAAACAATAATATAAAGTTTTAATGAATTAAAAACCTTCAAAATAGAAGAACAATATAATCTATTGAATTATATTAATTTTTCTAATTTTATAAAAATATAACCTAATCGTCTTAGGCTAAATTTATGAAGCATATAATATTTTCATCCAATTGTCTTTACGACTTAATTTGTCGCAGCTCTCACCTTCAATACTTTCATTTTTCAAATAATGTGTTAAAAATTGGCTAGATAACAAAAACGGGGAAGATAATGCCTGAACCACAAACTGATATTTTTATAAACGCTTTAGAAGAATCGGTACACTTTAGTTTAAAGACGATTAATTCCAATATTGAAAAAGGTGGAATTCGTTTAAGTAAACAACAAGCACTTGATTTACCCTATCTCAGTGCTCGAACTTTATTAAATGAAGACTTCCTTATTCCAACCGATTATCAGGCAAATGCAGGTAAAACGGCTTCTATTTTTAAAGTCGTAAAAGCGGCCATGATTAATGATGATATCAGTTCAGAAGAAGCTGAGTTTCAACAACAAGTGGAACAGCTCAAGCCATCCATTTCATCTATTTTTAATGAGCCGTATCAAGCAGGTACAGAAAATATTGATATACGTATGCGCCAGCTTTTAATTCCAAAAAATGGTGAATACGTTTCAGTTAGCCCACTTACTGCTGCTGGCGTAAATTATCTGGTGAACCAAGAAGTTGATGCTGTAAATGAATTACGCAAAGAAAAAGACAGTGAATTTAATCGCATTCAAACTGCTGTTTTTGGCATAGGCGGAGCCAATCCACAAAATGTGGGAAGCCTCGTTCGTTCAATGCAACGCCCTATTACAGTGGATGCTCCTCAAGCAAGTGAAAAAGTACGCCAAGCATTAGCGATTTTCTATAACGGAATTACGATACGTCTATCCCGCAAAATAAAACTGCTTAATGGAACTAAACGGGCAAAAGAAGCAATTAAAGAGTGGTCAGAAATTTTAAATCGCCAACTTATTATCACCGCGACGAATACCATTCAAAATTGGCATGACCTCGAGATTTTCGCTCCCTCTACCAATCGGGATGTTCGAGATCAGGAAGTTATTTTCCTGAATATCCTTGCTAAAGATGTATTAAGACAGGCGACTTTTCAAAAAAATATTTTAGAAGAGGCTGAATCAATTTTACCAAGTATGGAAGAAATTGAGCGTCCTTCATTCTGGGTTCATCCGAGCCTTTCGTTTGTTTTACAAGGTTTGATTGACCCAGAACTACGAGATGATCACTGGAGAATAAAGTTCTCAGATTATCTTGCTAGAAAAATCACCAATGAAACCTTTGATATAGAAATAAATAATGAAACTGTAACGATTAGCCTAGATAGCAATTCAGAAGGTTATATCGCCCGCCGCTTACGGGAGATTATTCGATGAGTCGTTATGTCGTTATTCCTCGTATGCGAGTACAAAATGCAAATATGCAAACTAATGGCTTCTTATTAGGTGGTGTGCCTTTGTTTGCAGCCAATATGTTTGCACATCATTTGGCAAGACAATTAGGCACTCAAGAAGAAGGCATTATTTATATTCATCATGACCAACAGCGTTTAGGTGGGCAAGCCTATGGCCGCTTTACGCCTGCTCAACGTCGTGGTGCCGTGTTTATTGGTAAAAAGGACTATTCTTCTAAAAATAAATATGCGTTGTCTTTACAACCAACTGCATCTTGTCATTTAGAGTTTAGCCTTGTTATCAAATTTTCTAGCTCTCGTATTAGTCCAGAAAAACTAACAAACATACTTAAACGTAGCCGTTTTGCTGGTGGACAAATTATCGAGTTTTTAGAAATTACGACACATGCTGAAAATGAATTAGAAACAGCTTTAAAGAAAATCAAAACTGGGTTTGCCATTTTAGATCGACAAGATTTGCTTATTGAATATCAGCAACGTAAACAAATTAATCGAGTTCAGGCATTTACCCAACTGTTGGCATTAAAAGCAGATGCGCTTAGAACTTTCTTTAATGACCAAAATTTAAGTTGGATATCGGCAACTAATTTGGGTTACGCCCTACTTGAGCCACTCACAGACCAACGAGCTGGTATTCGCCAAGCACAAGATCAGGAAACGACAGCCCATGCCTATGCAGAACCACTTACAGGCATTGTTCAGTATTTTTCTTTAGGCGAGATTCTAAGGAAAAATACCGAGACTGAGGATGACACTTGGCATAACTTGCAAAAATTATTGTGGACCTACCACTGGCCACAAGACGACATTTTTCTTTTAAAACAAAATTGCATCAATGCATAACTCACTTTTAAACATAAGGATTTTTTCACATGACAATTTTTAAGAAATTACCGGGTAGCCTTTCTTTACAACGCGGTACAGTGGTAAGTGATGGGGCTTTTTTTAATTTATTTGAAGATGGCAAACAAGAGCCGTTACACGTGATGTATCACGGTATTCGAGGTACTCAAAACGTAGCAGGTAACAAAGAAAAAGGGGCTGCAACAGGTAATTCACTTGCTCGCGAAGTCACCAATATTCAGCTTACCGAATCTGCAAAATTACAACCTAAAGCGAAACTTTTGGTGAAATGGGACTTTCGTTTTATTGATTTAAGCTATGTACTGTTTGCAAGTGCTTCTAAAGCTGGTGCTGATAAAACTGAAGAATATAATTTCCGCCAAGCTTTCTTAAATTTTGTAAATCGCGCCAAAGAAAGCGATGGACTTAAAGAAGTTGTGCGTCGTTATGTACGTAATATTGTTAATGGCCGTTGGTTATGGCGCAACCGCATTGTCGCTGAAACTATTACCATTCAAGTGACTGCTCAAGACTACCCTGAAATATTTAGCTTTGATGCTCTTTCTTATAACCTTAAAAGTTTTGATCAAACGTCTGAACAAGAACAAAAACTAGCAGACATTTTGTTAAAAGGAATTACAGGTGAATCCACAAGTGCAGCACTACATATTGAAGCGATTGTTGACTTCGGAATGGGTGGTGTAGAAGTTTTCCCTTCTCAAAATTACTTAGAAGATAAACCAAAAGGTTTCTCTCGATCTCTGTATCAATTAACACCGAAAAAACCAGACCACCAAGCAAACGACAACCAATATCTGGGGCAAGCTGCTTTACGTGACCAAAAAATTGGAAATGCTCTAAGAACAATTGATACTTGGTATCCATTGTTTAAAGAAAACGATGAGAAACCAATTGCGGTAGAGCCTAACGGTGCAAACCTAGAAGGTCAGATTTTCTATCGCGTAGGTAAAGACAAAGTTTCTGCATTCGATATTTTAAAAGAAATTGATGAGCTTGATCCAAACAGCGAAAAAGGTATGTTCCTAATTGCTTGTTTAATTCGTGGTGGCGTGTACTCTGAGGGTGAATAATCATGGATGCCAATTACTATCTGGATATCCGTGTTCTTGAGTCATCAGACGATACGGATTTAAAACTTGGTCATATTCGTAATCAAATTTACACCGTCATTCATGGTGCTTTTCGGAAACTGCCTGCGCATTACGCCCTTGCACTAGAGATATCTGATAAATTGAAAGCGAAGCAGGAACAATTTGAAAAAAAACATGGTCGTTCGGCTAAACCTAACTTTGATATTTTGCGAATTTTTGCAGAAAAACAGGATGAGTTAGATGAGTTAATCGAGGCAATTAAAGGACACTGGAAAATTCGCGACTATACCGTTTTAGGTGCCGCAATTCCTGTTCCTACTGCCAAAATTTCTGGTTGGAAAAGTTATCGAAAGTTTCGTATTCCAACTCTGAAATCTGAACGTACTAAGCTTTCCCACCAAAATGAACCTTTAAGAGATAGACGCTTAAAAACGGCCAAAGGAATGCCCTTCTTTCAGGTGGTCAGTAGTACAGGTCATGGTTTTACAGTCATTATTGATGTTCAGGAGAGTGAAAACGCGGGATACGGGCTGCCAGATAGCTATGGGCTTGCCCGTAAGGAAAGTCCTTTTGCCCTACCCGTCTTTTAAGGAAATATAATATGAGTCAACTCCGTCAAGAACGCAGCCGCCCACTTATGCTTTCAAAGCGTGCCTGCGTATTTTACCTAGAAAAAGTTCGTGTCGTTTTAAAAGATGATCGAATTGTTTACTTGACGGAGAACTCACAACCTGTGGAATATTTTTATAATATTCCAGAGAAAAACACCGCCTTTTTACTACTTGGCAAAGGCAGCTCATTAACAGATGCGGCTGCCAGACGTTTAGCGGAATCTAATGTCATGGTTGGGTTTTGCGGTTCCGGCGGTTCCCCTTTATTTTCATCATTAGACTTAACATTTTTAGCACCCCAAAGTGAATACCGCCCCACTGAATATATGCAAATTTGGATGAGAGCGTGGTTAGACGATGACGCACGTTTACTCATGGCAAAAATATTATTACTTGAACGTATTGCCCTCGTATCACAATCATGGAAAAAGAATTTTGATTTGATTCAATCTGGTATTTATATTGATGAAAATGCTTTAAACACGTTCAAACAAGATATTGATCGCTCCGAAAATCAACAGGAATTACTTGCAGCCGAAGGACGTTGGGCCAAAACGCTATACAAACAACTTGCTAAAGGCTTTGGAGTTGAGTTTATTCGTGATGAAGGCAAAAACTCTCATGACTCTATTGCGGATATAGCCAACAGCTACCTTGATCATGGAAACTATATTGCCTATGGCTATGCAGCAGTTGCTTTAAATGGGATGGGAATTAGCTTTGCCCTCCCTATTTTGCACGGTAAAACACGTCGTGGAGGTCTAGTCTTTGACCTAGCTGATCTAGTTAAAGATGCTTTTGTAATGCCACTCGCTTTTACATGTGCAGCAAGAGGATTAAATCAAAAAGAATTCCGAATGCAGCTTATTGAAACATGCCAAGACCAAGATATTTTAGATTACATGTTTAGCTTCATTACTGACATATGTAGTAAAATCAAATAAAATCATACTTTTAACCCAAGTACCTCATAACGAAGTATTTTCACTCATTAAAAACTTATATAATTGATTTTAAGAGTTTTGTTTTAACTTAACTCTAGTTCGTCATCGCCCAGATGATTTAGAAATAACGAGCATGGTTTAGATTTAAGAGATGGTAGTTCGTCATCGCCCAGATGATTTAGAAATTTTGAACTTGTGCATTCTCAATGATTGTTTTGTTCGTCATCGCCCAGATGATTTAGAAATTATTGTGAGCACCTTGATTGCTGTGCGCTGCGTTCGTCATCGCCCAGATGATTTAGAAATACAGCGGGAAACTTGAAAGTCATTGCGAAATGTTCGTCATCGCCCAGATGATTTAGAAATGATTGCCCCCTGAGGAAACTGTATAAAGTCCGTTCGTCATCGCCCAGATGATTTAGAAAAAACACCAACTAAGCCATTCCCTATTCAAAAAGTTCGTCATCGCCCAGATGATTTAGAAAATGAACTTTTAATGGATGCATGCGCCGCCCACGTTCGTCATCGCCCAGATGATTTAGAAAACGAACAACGATAATTTGGAATACACGCTCATGTTCGTCATCGCCCAGATGATTTAGAAATCAGGAGAAAGATCGTTCAAAAGCTCAAAACCGTTCGTCATCGCCCAGATGATTTAGAAATGAAAGTTTTGATATCCACTCTGCTGTTTCAAGTTCGTCATCGCCCAGATGATTTAGAAAAGATGGTAAGAAAATTATTGAGTCTGGAGACAGTTCGTCATCGCCCAGATGATTTAGAAACGACAGTCCAGTTGATCAGATCTTGATTAGACGTTCGTCATCGCCCAGATGATTTAGAAAAATGACATGGTTCAACAATTAAATTCATCTCAGTTCGTCATCGCCCAGATGATTTAGAAAGTTCTTTTCTGCAATATGTGCCATTAGGTATTGTTCGTCATCGCCCAGATGATTTAGAAAATTTTAGATGAAACAAAAGATAGCAGGATTATGTTCGTCATCGCCCAGATGATTTAGAAAAGACCAAGCGGATTGACCGTATTGATAAATAAGTTCGTCATCGCCCAGATGATTTAGAAATTCTGCAATACAAATCACTGGATCAGCCAGGTGTTCGTCATCGCCCAGATGATTTAGAAATGAGTCTTTGATTTCCCAAATATTACTTGAAAGTTCGTCATCGCCCAGATGATTTAGAAACCTGAAAAATTTCACTGTGTCCATTTCGTTATTAGTTCGTCATCGCCCAGATGATTTAGAAATATGTCTTTAAATTCTGAAAAAACACTTGTTCGTTCGTCATCGCCCAGATGATTTAGAAAGAAAAAATTGAAAACTTTTTAGAAGTAAATGAGTTCGTCATCGCCCAGATGATTTAGAAAGCCACACATGCCTAAAAACGCAAGTGCGCTCGGTTCGTCATCGCCCAGATGATTTAGAAAATTATCAGATAAGCCTTTTATGAATGATCGTTGTTCGTCATCGCCCAGATGATTTAGAAAATTAGCTATTAGCTTTTTGGCAACAACAACAGGTTCGTCATCGCCCAGATGATTTAGAAAAGTTCATGAAAACAGCTTTAAAAAGAAAGCACGTTCGTCATCGCCCAGATGATTTAGAAATCCGAAGGTAGTGAAGCTGTGTGTGAATTTACGTTCGTCATCGCCCAGATGATTTAGAAATTGCAAGCTCGTCTAGCTAAAGTAGACCCTAAGTTCGTCATCGCCCAGATGATTTAGAAATGGTACGACAACTACGAAAAGCTGAGCAAAGTGTTCGTCATCGCCCAGATGATTTAGAAATCAACTTAAATGGATGCTCCCCGCGGTGAATTGTTCGTCATCGCCCAGATGATTTAGAAATTGATTGCTAGACGGATTTTTAGGCAGATCATGTTCGTCATCGCCCAGATGATTTAGAAAGAGTTTAATGCGCTATATGGCGACGAGGATTTGTTCGTCATCGCCCAGATGATTTAGAAACATGCAATCGCGTTGATTACCGCAGCTTCGAAGTTCGTCATCGCCCAGATGATTTAGAAAATGAGCCGCAACCATACGGTCTATGACTTCCAGTTCGTCATCGCCCAGATGATTTAGAAAATAGCGCCCTGCTCTATGTTGTCACTTCCGAAGTTCGTCATCGCCCAGATGATTTAGAAATCCAAGTGAATCGGCTCCTAATGCAAATGACCGTTCGTCATCGCCCAGATGATTTAGAAATGAAAACCAATATGCTGCCTAATTGCCATAAGGTTCATCATCGCCCAGATGATTTAGAAAGATCTGCGTCCATTTGTACTTGCTGCGGGTGCGTTCTTCATCGCATAGATGATTTAGAAAATATACAGCACCGCTTAGTGCGACGCGGTCATGTTCTTCATCGCATAGATGATTTAGAAAGCCCACAGGTTGAGCATCAACGGCCATCGAGAGTTCTTCATCGCATAGATGATTTAGAAAATCATAGAGCTCACTTTGTCGTTGAGCCTGCAGTTCTTCATCGCATAGATGATTTAGAAAAGAAGGCCCGTAATTTAACTGTAAGCCGTGGTGTTCTTCATCGCATAGATGATTTAGAAATCTTCCTGAGTTTTAATCCCATTTGCCTTACAGTTCTTTATCGCATAGATGATTTAGAAACATCTTCGCCAATTGCTTTTGGAGAGTTGCTAGTTCTTCATCGCATAGATGATTTAGAAATTCAGGGAATTATCGTGAAACTTTCATTGACTGTTCTTCATCGCATAGATGATTTAGAAATGCACCAGCTGCTGGCTGGTTGAAATCTGCAAGTTCTTCATCGCATAGATGATTTAGAAAAGAAGGTGCAGAGTTTTGGGACTTTGGGTGGTGTTCTTCATCGCATAGATGATTTAGAAATGTTTCAAAAGCTACACCATCAAAACCATTGCGTTCTTCATCGCATAGATGATTTAGAAATATTTAAGTAATAAGTTTAATAACGACCTAGTGTTCTTCATCGCATAGATGATTTAGAAAAACACGTTCTCTATATCGCTGTTTGCGGTCATGTTCTTCATCGCATAGATGATTTAGAAATTCAGTTGGATATGCCTTTGATACCAAGAAACGTTCTTCATCGCATAGATGATTTAGAAAGCCTGCAGACACGGATTTACGCAGCTGATCGAGTTCTTCATCGCATAGATGATTTAGCAATAACCAAACTATGTCATCGATCGGAGATTTCAGTTCTTCATCGCATAGATGATTTAGAAATTAAAATAAATGCCTGTGGTTTTTTCTTAACTGTTCTTCATCGCATAGATGATTTAGAAAAGTTTCCGAAGTTGAATTACACTCGCCAAGTTGTTCTTCATCGCATAGATGATTTAGAAATAACACAGTGATTTGATTACCTTGAGCAACCCGTTCTTCATCGCATAGATGATTTAGAAAATCTTGATGCCGAGGTCTTTAGCTTCTTGAGAGTTCTTCATCGCATAGATGATTTAGAAATCATCCACCTTTGATGAAACGGATCCACGCAAGTTCTTCATCGCATAGATGATTTAGAAATCTTGTGTGACGGCCTCCACTCCAGATCCCGCGTTCTTCATCGCATAGATGATTTAGAAATTAAGCTTCAAAAATAGCCATTGATTATAAAAGTTCTTCATCGCATAGATGATTTAGAAATGACAACTTTCCACGGCAATCAGGGCTTTCCAGTTCTTCATCGCATAGATGATTTAGAAATAAAGATGCACGTGGCCTAATGCAAGTTATTCGTTCTTCATCGCATAGATGATTTAGAAATTTAAAATTAGGTGCTGAGTTACCACGGCTCAGTTCTTCATCGCATAGATGATTTAGAAATAAACCAAGAACTTGAAGATTTTGATGCTTATGTTCTTCATCGCATAGATGATTTAGAAATAAAAATAGTGTGTTAATTATTTATGATGAAAGTTCTTCATCGCATAGATGATTTAGAAACGTATACATGCACATCAATACGATATCCCGATGTTCTTCATCGCATAGATGATTTAGAAAATACTATTATAATGATCTAAACCCATTACAACGTTCTTCATCGCATAGATGATTTAGAAATGCAGCTACTCGACATGTTGGTAGGGCAGATGGTTCTTCATCGCATAGATGATTTAGAAACAGTCGGCTGGTGCTAATTGAATAAAATCGTTGTTCTTCATCGCATAGATGATTTAGAAAAGATTGAGGCGATTTTTATCGCGGACATTGCCGTTCTTCATCGCATAGATGATTTAGAAACAGTCCCCGCTTTGAAGCATTCCCATCAGTACGTTCTTCATCGCATAGATGATTTAGAAATCACAGCTATCGTCTGGCTGCCGTCGCGTAGAATTCTTCATCGCATAGATGATTTAGAAATTATTATTAAACGGGAAAAGTATATTCTTGCTGTTCTTCATCGCATAGATGATTTAGAAAATACTATTATAATGATCTAAACCCATTACAACGTTCTTCATCGCATAGATGATTTAGAAAATCATCAATAAGTTGGCCTTGATTTAAATAGTGTTCTTCATCGCATAGATGATTTAGAAAAGATACAAACGAGTTCGCATCTCGACCAGAAGGTTCTTCATCGCATAGATGATTTAGAAAATTATCCAGATAAAACCATATCTACAAAGTGGGTTCTTCATCGCATAGATGATTTAGAAATCAACCTGAACACAGACATACATGTTCTATTGGTTGCTCATCGCATAGATGATTTAATAATTTGAATCTTAAAAAGAGAAAACCCCGAAACTTTCGTTTCAGGGCTTTTCACGAATCTTGGTGGAGATGGCGGGAGTTGAACCCGCGTCCGCCAGCACTACGCTCGAGAATACTACATGCTTAGATATCGTCTATTGTTTTAACACCAAGTGACCCGACGAACAGGGTACAAGGTGCGATCCTCTAAGTTTGGTATAAAGCCCCGAGGCTTGACTCTATACGGACTTGTGTGCGTGCGCTTCAGTCGGGTTCCCAGACCACAAGTATTCTAGGAAGCGGACAAGCGGCCCTTAGGCAGCTAGAGCGTAAGTTTCGTCGTTTGCGACTATTTAAATGCAAATTTTATTTACGAGAGAAAATGCGCTCTCGGCATGCATCTATGAGTTTCATCACCGGCGTCGAAGCCAATAACATCCCCATGAATGTCTGCACATCATAGCATAACTAAAATAAAATGCTGTGCATTTTATCAACAGTCTGCCACTGATGAACATACTTACATAATTGAGTGCCTTTTGTTTTTTTCAAGGCCCCTTATAAAAAAAGCTGCCAAAAATGACAGCTTTTTTAAAGTTTGCTCTATAAAGCACCATTGCCTAACACAATCCCTTCACGGCGTGGGTCTACCCCACCTGCGTATTTACTTTGATTATTTATATTTACTTTCATAATCGTAGAAATACCACTGGTTTGCGCAGTGTTCGATATGCCATGCCCTTTTGCTTTTAAGCCTTCAATCAGGTCAACTAAGGAAAGCTGTACATTCGAGCTATCAATATTGGTGTTTTTGCTATTGGTTGCGCCAAAGTTTACAAGCGAAGTGGCCTGCTGTGCATTTAAGTTCCAGTCCAATGCACCCACCAAGGTTTTAACCACATATTGAATGATCGTACCGCCACCTGGTGAACCTGTTGCCATATAAAACTCATCTGGCGTGGTGCCTTTAAACACTAAGGTTGGCGCCATAGTACTACGTGGGCGTTTGCCGCCTTCTACACGGTTGGCAACTGGTGCCCCAGTGCTGTCATAAGGGTTTGCGCTAAAGTCAGTTAACTGGTTTGACAGCAAGAAACCATCCACCATGTGGAATGAACCCATGCTCGATTCAACAGTCGATGTCATTGAAACCACATTGCCATAGGCATCTACAATCGTGAACTGAGTCGTGCCATGTTCAACAGTGGTATCCACTCCTGCCGCTGTATTGAAATTACCTGCTGGTGCTACTCCCATACTTTGGTTCGGGTTAATCAGTGCTGCACGCTGCTTCAAGTAATTTTTATCAATAAAACTTGGAATACCCTGTGCCGGCAAACGAACAAAGTCGGTATCTGCAACATATTTGTCACGGTCAGCATAGGCCAAACGCTCTGCTTCAGACACTAAATGCACTCCCATCACATCGGGCACACCACCTTCATTTTCAGGGTTTTTAGGTGGATAAAGCGACATATCAAAGTTTTCTAAAATGCCCAGCGTTTGCGCAACTGCAATCCCTCCCGAAGATGGAGGTGGCATGGTACATACATAGTAACGGTCACGGTACGTTGTACAAATCGGGTCGCGTTTTTTCACCTGATAGTTCGATAAATCCTGCAAGGTCATCAAACTTGGGGTAATTGGAGTTTTTGCTGGGTCGTCTCCTTCAGTTCGGCCAGCTTCACTAACAATCGCTTGAGCAATCCGACCAGTATGCAATGCATTCGCACCCTCGGAGACTATTGCTTTGAGAGTATTTGCATATTCTTTATTGGTTATGGTCTCGCCGACTTTGCGTGGTGAACCATCTGAATGAAAATAGATTCTCATTGCATCTGCATCGAGCGCTAAATTGCTCGCATTGCTTGCAATAGCATCTGCCAAACGTCCCGGTATACGGAAACCGTTATCAGCCAAATCGATAGCTTCACCAAAAAGCTGTTTCCATTCAAGCTTGCCATGTTCTTTTTGGGCTTGTTCAAGCAAACGCATCACACCCGGCACACCAATCGAGCGACCGCTACGGCGGGCACTTGGTACAGGTGCAGGTGAATTTGGGTCATATATATTTTGGCGAATTAAATAATATTCGTTGGCTGCCGCTGGAGCGGTTTCACGGCCATCATAAGCAGTGACTTGTTTGGTTTTAGCATCGTAATAGATCATAAAACCACTACCGGCAATGGTACTCGACTGTGGCTCGACCAAACCAAGTACGGCTTGTACCGCAACGGCTGCATCGTCTGCGCTTCCGCCTGCTTTTAACACATCACAACCTGCTTTTACCGCAAGTGGCGTGTTTGCCACCACCATATATTTATCTGCGTATTTAACCGTGTTACCGAGTCTATAACCCGAAGCACCCTCTGGCGCGGCGGGGTCACCATTTTGGTTTGAACCAACCACCACACTTGAACCGTCTTGTGCCAGTTTGCTACAACTGGTCGGGTCATTATCTACAATTAAATTGGGCGGAGTTGTATTTGAATCATCCTTGGGCTGATCTGACGAGGAGTCATCTCCACATCCTTGTAATAAACCGACTGCTAATAAACTACTGAACAAAAATGAATATCTTTTATTCACGTGATAACTCCAATATATACGCCTGCCTATCCATGCAATTGCCATGCAAGCTTCTTTGTTTTCAGGTCTTCAGTTTTTTAATCTTTGATAAAAATAAAGTTTTAATAATATTAAATGATTAAGGGTGTTTATTTTGTGCTCTGTGTGATGTCTCCTTGTTTGTTATCACACTCTTTTATAACTGATTTGCCCAATTCTGGCATGCTTTATTTCTTTAAATACAGGCAAAATCTGCTATTTATAAACTCGCTCATTTTGTAGTAGGTCTAAAAAAAGCACCTCCGAAGAGATGCTTTTTGATGTTTAGTGAGAAGGCATACCGCTAACCTGTTTGGGTTTTGGACACAGCCAAATGACCAGCCCTGCAAAGACAAACACAATCGCAAATAGCAAAAACACATGGTTTGCCGACATGGTAATGGCTTCTTTATCGACTAGATTTGAAATAATTCCAAGCGTCGAGTCAGCCGTAAAACCATTTTGCAAAAGTGTGTTTTGTACTTCAGTCGTATGTAGGTTTGACACCATTTCACTACGGGCAACTTTGGCATGGTCGTCCCACACGGTCACTGCAATTGAAGCACCAATCGCCCCTGCCATGGTTCTTAAGAAGTTCATGAGGCCCGCAGCAGATGCAATTTCTTGCTGGAGTACCGAACCCAGTGCAATGTTAGACAGTGGAATAAAGAAGAACGGTACTGCAAAACCTTGCAGGATTTGTGGCCAAGCCAGTGCCATAAAGTCGGCATCTGTGGTCCAGAATGCCCGCATTAAGGTCACAATACCCAGCAAAATTAAACCAAAGCTCGCCAGTGCACGCGGGTCATGTTTGGTCGAAAGTTTTGCCACAATCGGTGACATGGTCAAACTACCAAAGCCCATGGTTGCAGTTAAATACCCGGCCCACGTCGCGGTATAGGAAAGGTTCATTTGCAGCCACTGCGGAATCAGTACAATACTGCCAAAGAATGCGCCAAAGCCAAGCGACAAGGCCAGTACCGAAATGGCAAAGCCCCTATGCCTAAAGACTTTGACATCTACCACAGGGTGTTTGTCGGTCAGCTCCCATATCAGGAACACCACAAAACCAATCGCAGCAGTTAAAGCTAAAACCACAATGCTGGTGCTGTTAAACCAGTCGCGTTCATGCCCCAAGTCGAGCATAAGCTGTAACGCACCAATCCACAGAATTAACAGCCCTAAACCAACAGTGTCGATTCTTAAAGAAATGGTTTCTGTTTCGGCCACTCTTAACAAGCGCATTGCTGCTAATACACAGACAATACCAACCGGTAAGTTAATAAAGAAGATCCAGTGCCAAGACAGGTTATCACTAATCAGACCACCCAAAATTGGTCCTAAAATTGGCCCGACGACTGTGGTCATTGCCCATAGGCCCATTGCCTGCGCATGCTTTTCTTGAGGGAAAATACGCATAAGCAAAGTTTGGCTGAGTGGCATAAGTGGACCACCACAAAGGCCCTGCCCAATACGGAAAAACACCAACATTTCTAACGATGTTGCCAAACCGCATAGGAAAGAAAAGACCGTAAAGCCAATTAAACCAAAGATAAAGACCCGCACCGTTCCAAAGCGGCCTGCCAGCCAGCCCGTTAAAGGTACACAAATCGCTTCTGCAACTGCATATGAAGTAACGACCCATGTGCCTTGTGTGCTTGAAACAGCAAGGTTACCGGTAATATGCGGTACAGAGACGTTGGCAATGGTCGTATCAAGTACGACCATAAAGTTCGACAAGGCAATAACAAACGCTGCCAGTAGTAAACGGCCACCGCTTAACTCGGCAAAAGGTGTTTGCGTTTTCATAAGCGTTTACTTCGCAGATAAGTCGACTTTTGCTTCCATCGACAAGCCAACACGTAATGGGTGTTCAGCAAGTTCTTTCGGGTCAAGTGCAATACGAACCGGTAAGCGTTGAACCACTTTAATCCAGTTACCTGTTGCGTTTTGAGCCGGAATTAAGGCAAAGGCAGAGCCTGTACCACCAGAGAAGCCCACCACTTTGCCGTGGTATTCAACATCATCACCATATAAATCTGAGGTTAATGTGACTGGCTGACCTGGGCGGACTTTTTTCAACTGACTTTCTTTGAAGTTAGCATCTACATATAAATCGTTAAGCGGCACAATCATCATCATGCTTGTACCCGGTGCAACGCGTTGACCCACTTGAATATTACGGCGTGTAATCACACCATCAACTGGTGCACGAATCACGGTACGCTCCAAGTCAAGCTGAGCTTGTTCTACATGCGCTTGTGCAACTTGTACATCCGGAGTCGAGGTTTCGCTTACACCCTGAATTAACGCTTCGTTTGCAGCTAAGGTGCTTTCGGCTGCCTTACGACTAGAAGTCGCTTGTGCAAGGCCGGCTTTAGCAAGCTCTAGCCCTGCTTTAGCAGTTTCAACTGCACTTTGTGCTTTGGTGAGTTCTTCTTTAGACACAGCGCCAGATGCCGCAAGCTGTGCACGGCGGTTCAGTTCTAAAGCAGCTTTGTCATAGTCGGCTTGTGCTTGAGCAACCTGTGCTTTAGCACTGTTAATTTCGTCAGCACGAACCACCACTTGAGAGTTTAAAGAACTACTGTTTGCCGCAGTTTGTTTATATTGGCGTTTTGCTTTGGCAAGCTCTGCCTCGGCTTGTGCCAACGCGATTTTGGCATCACGGTCATCAATACGAACCAGCACATCACCGCGGTGTACTGTTTGAGTATCTTTTACCAAAACCTGAGCGACCTGTCCGCTAACCATTGAGGTAATTTGCGCGGTTTCTGCACCGACATAAGCATTATCCGTACTCACCGAGTGATTTAAAAATAATGCCCAGATTGCATATAAAATAGCGGCGATCAATAAAATCAGCGCAAAGAAACCAAGAAATTTTTTGCGCTTGTTTTGCATGTTGTCATCCGAGGCAGATGTTGTTGGCACTGTTTCTTGTACATTGCTTTGTGCATCAGTCATGGTATGTTCCTAAAGATGAGTTGGCTTTGCCATCAATCTCGCACTACACCTTGTTATAGAGTTTTTATTTTTCTATAAACAAGACATACCGCATTGTCAAAGGAGACAATTTTAACGCTAAAACCTCATGATATGAGAATAAAAAAATATAACTAATGCGTTCGTTCTAATTAAATTAATGTTTATCTCAAAGTTTTTGTGAAATTTTTATCTTTTTTAATATGAAAAAAAGCGCCCTGAGCGCTTTTTAAATGCTTAAAATGCCTAGATTAATAGGCATATGAGGCAATGCCGGCAGCAATCTGTTTATCTTGATCATTGACCATGGTCATGCGCATGGTACAGCCCTTGCGGCCTAAACGTAGGACTTCGGCACGTGCAATAAAATATTTACCACGCCCCGGTGCCAAATAATCTACACGCATATCGACAGTTGCCAACCGTGTAACCTGTTTAATGGTTTCCGGTAGGGTTTCGGGGGTTGAACGGCGATAGAGATGTTCCATTGCCACAATTCCACCAATGCTATCGAGCAAAGTTGCAGCCACACCACCATGCAAAACCTGAAAAGCCAAATTGCCAATGAGGTCAGGTTGCATTTCAACATAGCCTTCAATGTGCCCATCTACCACACGCATAATCATTCCACTATGCTTAAAAAATGGACAGCTATTAAACGCCTTACACAATTGGTTGAGAACCACATTTAGGTCGGTTTTGGCGCCTAATTGTATGTTCCCCGTCCAATTTTTCTTTTCATCACTCATACGTTGCCTAAATTTAAAAGCATGATAAACACCCATAATTTTGTACAAATCCAGCATTATGGGGCTACAATACAGCAGTCGGTTGACAGTAATGGAATATCCGCCAACCTATCCTAGTGTAATACCGAACATCGAGATTGTTATGACTTATACGTTCAATCGTCCTGCATTTCCAGCTACTCGCATGCGCCGTATCCGTAAAAATGACCAGTTGCGTGCGATGGTCAGCGAAACACAGCTCACTACCAATCACTTGATTTATCCAGTATTTGTATTACCGGGACAAAATCAAACCCAAGATATTCCAAGTATGCCAAACATTCAGCGTTTGTCGGCAGATTTATTACTGAAAAAAGCTGAAAGACTTCTGGAATTAGGTGTATCCAAACTGGCTCTTTTCCCTGTAACACCTCAAGAAGATAAAAGCCTTACCGCAGAAGCTGCATGGCGTGAAGATGGTTTAGTTCAAACCACTTGTCGTTTGCTTAAAAAAGAATTACCAGAAATGGTGCTAATCACCGATGGTGCACTCGACCCATACACGACTCATGGTCAAGACGGCATTATTGATGAAACTGGCTATGTGCTCAATGACGAGACTGTAGAATGCTTGATTAAACAAGCTTTAAGTCACGCTGAAGCAGGTGCCGAAGTGATTGCACCAAGTGACATGATGGATGGCCGTATTGGCGCAATTCGTCAAGCTTTAGAAGCCAATGGTCACATCTATACCAACATCATGGCCTACTCTGCGAAATATGCATCTAGCTTCTATGGTCCGTTCCGTGATGCTGTTGGCTCTGCATCCAACCTAAAAGGTGGTAATAAATATAACTACCAGATGGACTTTGCCAACCGTGCCGAAGCATTACATGAAATCGCGCTTGATATTCAAGAAGGCGCCGACATGGTGATTGTAAAACCGGGCATGCCTTATCTGGATGTGGTACGTGAAGTGAAAGATACCTTTGGTATTCCGACATTCATTTACCAAGTGAGTGGCGAATACGCAATGTTAGCCGGCGCAATTCAAAATGGCTGGTTATCAGACTCAGTGATTTTAGAATCGCTCATGTGCTGCCGCCGCGCTGGTGCAGACGGAATCTGGACTTACTTTGCAGAAACCGCTGCTGAAAAACTCAAGGAAATGAACTAAGTTCGCAGAGAAAGGATAACACTGCATGCATATTGCAATCATTGGCGCGGGCATAAGTGGATTAATGTCTGCGCTGGAGTTGGTTGAACAAGGCTGTACGATCAGCATTTTTGATCAACAACAAGCGGGACAAGCAGCCTCTTGGGCTGGCGGAGGTATTCTCTCTCCGATGTACCCGTGGCGCTATGTGCATGCAGTGAACCAACTTGCCCAATTTGGCAAAGCCTCTTATCAAGCATGGAACCAAAAGCTCTACCCTGTTACAGGGATTGATTTTGAAATTCATGACACAGGCATGCTGATTTTTGATGAAGAAGATTTTGACGTGGGGCTTTCCTACGCCGAGCAGCATCAAGAACCGATGCAGCGCTGTGAATATTTACAAAGAGATGCGCTAGAACAAGTTAATCCTCATATCTCCGATCAGTTTCAAGAAGCGATTTATTTCCCTGAACTGTCTAATATTCGTAATCCACGCGTATTACAGTCCCTAATTAGCTATTTAAAGCAACATCCAAATGTTGAGTTTTTCGAACACACTCCTGTTAAAAAACTGATTCAACAAGGCGATGTGATACAAGCGCTCCAAACCGAAGATGGTCGCAAACATACAGCAGACCATTTTGTAATAACTTCGGGCGCTTGGAGCCATTACTGGAACTCACAATTACAACTCGAAATTCCAGTCGAACCTGTTCAAGGTCAAATGCTGTTATTTAAAACCCCTGCTCACTGGCTACCGACCATGTGTATGAATCGAGTCATGTACCTGATTCCACGTATGGACGGTCATATTGTGTGTGGTTCTAGCATGGCACATCGTGGTTTTGACACCTCTACCGATGAAACTACGCAGCACAATATTTTAGAAGCGTGTTTAGAAATGGTGCCTGAACTGGCCGATTTCCCGATTGTACATCGTTGGGCAGGACTCAGACCAAGTTCACCAAATGGCGTTCCGTACATTGGCAAAATGCCTGAAATGGATAACCTATGGGCAAACTTTGGTCACTTTAGAAATGGTTTGTGTATGGGCGCAGGTTCTGCGCAATTGCTCCGTCAGCTTATGCTCGGTCAACCGACCTTAGTTGATGCCAAAGCATATTCACCAGAGCGTTTGCAAAATAAAATCTTAGCCTGAGGCGAGTATATTCTCTAAAGCCATTTTTAATTGAGGATAAGCAAACTCAAATCCTTCTGCTTGTAAGGCTGCGGGTTTGACGTATTGCCCATTCAAAATCAATTGCGACTGCTCTCCTAACAAATAGCGAAAAACTGTACTAGGCGCCGACAATAGTGGTTTCTTATTCAAAACTTTGGCAGCTTGTTCAACAAATACCTTTTGGGTCACATTTTCTGGTGCCACGACATTGTGAATTTGAGCTGATTGAGGATGTTGAAATATAAACTCAATTGCGTTTAATACGTCTTCAATATGTACCCATACTACAGGCTGACGTCCGTGACCAATTTGACCGACTAAATTGAGTCGAATAGGAAGCAACATTTTAGGCAAAATGCCACCGCCCTGCCCAAACACAACGCCTAAACGAATAATTTTAGTATTTTGCTGAGGATCCGCTAACGCCGCGCGTTCCCACTCTTGGCAAAGCTGAGACATGAAAATGGGCTGTGGCGAGCTTTCTTCAGTGCACACCTCTGTCCACTTTTCTTGATTATCTATACCGTAATAACCAATTGCAGAACCAGAGACAATCACTTCAGGAAAAATTTGAGATTGCTTGAGCCATACATACAGTTTTTGGGTCGTATTTACACGGCTTTCAATGAGTTGTTTTTTACGTGACTCGGTCCAGCATTTCTCACCAATATTTGCACCCGCCAAATTCACCACATAATCAATTTGACGGGTCGAGATATCTTCGAACTTTTGTACCCACTGTAAGGCAGGATGGTCAGATTCCCTTCCAGCCTGCCGTGTCACCGCAATCACGTTATAATTTTTTTGTAATAGGAACCTAATTAAATGCGTTCCAATAAAGCCACTGGCACCTGTAATTAATACATTCTTATTCATATTTCCTCCAAAACCGAGGACAGCAGTTTTTAATTGATATAGTTATAAAATTTAATATCGAACTAATCGTATCAGTTTTGTGGTGAGTTATGACACATTAAACATTTTATTTGCCATGCGCTGGGCTTGTTTGCCATAAAACCAATAAGTAATTAAATAAAGCGGAATAGCTAACATTAAAAGCATAATGACCATAATGCTTAAGAACTGAGGCTGTTTGAGGTAAAGCATAAAGTTTTGCAAAATCTCAGGGTCTTTTCTTGAAAATAAAAACAGACCAAATAAAACACCACACAAGTTATAGCCCCAAAATATGAGCGTAAAACCTAAAGTAAATTTCTTTTTTTCTGGTACAGTCGGTGCACGGCGTTCTTTCTTTAAAAATCTAAATAAGACAAAAATCATTGCGCCTAAATATGGAACGGCTGTTAAAATACCGCCTACACTCGCTGGTAATAGTGCTGCAATTACACCGACAATTAAAGTGAGCACGATGCATAAAGCAAAAAACCAGAGAAAGTAAGAACGTAATTTGGTCATATTTTTGCCTAATTTATGGGTTCAAAAAATAATTATAAATTTTTTTCGATTTTTTTTCATTTTTCTGTCAACCAATCCTGATCTCTTGACGTTATATAGGGTAACAAGGTCGCAGCAACCGAATACTTCCTTTGCACGGCATCCGCAAAATTGTTTCGGTGACCTTTCATTACGACTCTTTCTTCCTTCGGATTAGGTTTTGTTAGCAGCCGAAACCCTTGATGAAGTTTTTGACCGACGATTCTCTCATCACTCGAATCGTCGGTTTTTATTTTCTAGCACTTTCATTTATTTTACGCTCACCATACACAATAGTGCTTTCGTGGCTATAAAGGCTATGCGTATACTTTTTACACCATAAAAATATGATTTAAATAATATGAACAATATTGCCTATTTTGAAATCCAGTCTTCAAACCCTGCCCGCGATGCCCAGTTTTATCAAGCTGTGTTTGGTTGGCAATTTAAACTCGATGAAAGCTTACCGATTGAATATTACCGCATAGAGACACCTTCAATTATGGGAGGACTCTTAAAACGCCCTGCTCAAACACCGCCAATGGAATATGGCACCAATGCATTTACCTGTTCGGTTCAGGTGGAAAACTTCGATGAAGTGGCTGCAAAAATTTTAGCGCAAGGTGGCATTGTGGCAATGGATAAATTCGCTATTCCGGGCCGCGCTTGGCATGGTTACTTTGTCGATTTAGACCACAACGTTTTTGGTATTTTTCAAGTCGATGAAAATGCAGCTTAAAGATTTTATTTAACGACTTTAATTATTTTTAATTTATAGCCACCGCCTCTTATCGGTGGCTATTTCATATGAATTATTCAGCAAAGCTAAAGCTGGCTTCACATGTAATTGGAAAATTTACCGAATTGGCAATCATACATTCGTGATGTGCTTCTTCATGTAGTTTTGCTGCAAGCTCTTGGTCAGCACCTTTTTCTAAAACAACCTCAGGCCTTAAAATAATTTGGGTAAAGTGGCCACGTTTGACCGGGTCTGTATCTTCCATAAATCCCAGTGCATGATCGACATAACTCACAACGTGAATATGATTGACTGCACATAGGTGTAAATACCAAAGCTTATGACAAGCTGAAGCTGATGCAACCAATAAATCTTCGGGGTTCCATCTGGTCACATCGCCCAAATAGGCAGGGTCTGATGAACCTTGAATAGTCGTCTTTTGAGGATGCTGAATACTAAAGTCGCGTTTATATGAACGATAAGATGAAGTGCCTGTACCCGTATTGCCTTCCCACTGTATTTTTACTTCGTATTTATGAATAGCCATTTTGTTCTCAAAGTTCATGGTTTGACCTGATAGTAACAAAGCAGAGCTTAAGGAGACAAAATAATTCAGATTTCATTGCTGGCTTAAATAACGAGCACTTTAAAATGTCTTGATAAAATCTCCTGCCAATTTATGCTAACGTATCTGTGTTTATCTTGGCTTGATGTCTGTTTCTATGTCCGTACATTTTCTACATACTTCTGACTGGCATTTGGGGCAGTTTTTTTATAATCACTCACGACACTACGAACACCAACAATTTTTAAGTTGGTTGCTCACTCAAATTCAAGAAAAACAACCTCATGCCCTGCTTATTGCTGGCGATATTTTTGATGTCATTAACCCGGGTTCACAAGCACAAAAACAACTCTACCAATTTTTAGCAGATGCCCATCGTATTGCACCGCACATGCAAACACTCATGATTGCGGGTAACCATGACTCAGGCTATCGTATTGAACAGGTCGAACCGCTTTTAGAAAAATACAATGCAAAAACCGTAGGTGTGGTTCGCTGGAATGAAGATAAAACTCTAGATCTCGATCGACTACTTTTACCTATTTATAATCAAAATCAAGATATTGTGGCGTGGTGCCTTGCCCTGCCTTTTTTACGCTCAGCCGAAATTACGGGCTTTAACGAACATACCACCAATAGCAAAAATGCGATTGCCTATTTGCACCAGCAGCTTATTGCCGAAGCCAAACGTCGTAAGACACCAGACCAAGCGCTTATCTTAATGTCGCATGCCCATATGCAAGGTGGGGAAACATCCGACTCTGAACGCCCTATTATTATTGGTAATGAAGAGGCGCTTTCAACGACATTGTTTGAAGATGCTGTCGACTATGTCGCTTTAGGGCACTTACATAAACCACAAAAAGTAGGTCAGCCACACATTCGTTATAGCGGTTCACCCATTCCGCTTTCTTTTAGCGAAATTAACTATAAGCACCAAGTGGTTGAAGTCAAAATTGACCCAGCTCAAGACACAGACAGCCGTTTGCAATTTGAAGCTGTGGAAATTCCGCGCTGCATACAATTGCACCGCATTCGTGGTGAGCTAAACGAGGTGCTGCAACAACTCAAAGCCTTGCCACACGGTGTGATTGAAAATATTGACCACCGTGAATATGTCGATATTGAATATTATAGTTTAACGCCGCCACAGCCTAATTTACGTCAGCAGTTTGAAGCAGCTCTACCACCTGACCGCTATCGTTTAGTGCGTATTTCACGTCAATATGTAAATAAAGACACGACTAATTCAAATACTACCCAACACATTGCACTTGAACCGCCAACACCAGAAAAGCTCTTTCAAAATATCTGGGAAAAACAAGGTTACAGCGCCGATGATGCGGTCTTAAAAGATTTTCTGAGTCTGGTACAAGAAGCACAAAAACATCTTGAAAATGATGCAAGCCATTAGGGATATGCCATGAAAATTTTATCCATTCGAATAAAAAATCTGGCATCGCTTGCTGATGAACATTTTATTGACTTTGAAAGCGCACCTCTGGCCCATGCAGGTCTCATTGCAATTGTGGGGAAAACTGGCGCAGGTAAGTCGACCATTTTAGATGCGATGTGTCTGGCCTTATTTAATCGGGTTCCTCGCCTTAAAGACAGCGACGGTAAGTTAAAAGATGTTGATGGCTCTGAGTTGCTGACCAACTCTCCTTTAACTGTTTTACGCCGTGGTACAGGCCATGGTTTTGCTGAACTTTGCTTTATTGCGCAAGATCAAAAGCGCTATTTGGCTCGTTGGGAAATTAAACGTGCACGTGAAAACCCAAATGGTAAATTACAAAGTGTGCAGCGCCACTTAAAATGTTTAACCGATGGTGTAGTACTTGCCGACAAAGCCAAAGCGGTTGATGAAAAAGTTAAGCAAATTACCCAGCTTTCTTTTGAACAGTTTACTCGTGCGGTGCTACTTGCCCAGTCCGAAGTGACCGCATTTTTAAAAGCTCGAGACAGCGAACGTGGTGAATTACTTGAGTACCTGACCAACTCCAGTATTTTCGCCAAAATCGGCGAACTGGCTTTTCGTAAAACAGCCGATATTGCAAAGCAGCGTAAACAACTGGAAGAGTTTTTAGGTCACATTGAAATTTTGTCTGATGAAGAGATTGCTGCATTTACCAAGCAATACCAGCAAGCCGAACAAAACTATCAACAATTAGAACAACAAAAACATGTCTTAGACAAACAGCAACAATGGTTTGAGCGTAAAGCAAAACTTGAGCAAGAAGTTCAAGCGAAACAGCAACAGTTTCAAACCCAGCAAAATCACCATCAACAACTGGTTAGTGAACGTGAGCAATTAAAACGACTCGAAATTTTCTCTGAAATACGCCCACAAGTTTTTCAGCAAGCTCAAAATTTACAGACCCTACAACAACTTGAGCCGCAAATTCAGCAAGCTCAAACCAAGTTTAATGAGTTGGTGCAAATTTTTGAAACGGGACAAAAACAATATCAACTTGCAGAACAACAGCTCAAACAAACACTCGATTTTGAGCAACAGCATCAACATGCTTTAAATCAAGTTCGACAGTCCATTCAAGAACGCGCTTTTATTGCCGATGAATATAAAAAGTGCAAAGAAAAAAGACAGGTACTTGAGCAAAACCTAAGCCCACTACAACAGCAGCGAAACGCTGTACAACAGCATATTGCACAGCTTGAGCAGAACAAAATTCATCTACAACAGCAGCTGATCCAGACTCAGCAATATGCTGCATTAGATAAGGGCCTTTCAGCACATCTACATCAGCTTGGGCAATTTATTCAAAACTATGAAGCGATTGAACAACAGATTGGAAACCCTACCCTTGCTCGCCAAAAGCTATCGGAAGCTAAAAGTGAACTAGAACAACTCACAGTCTCACTAGGCACAGTTGAACAAGTTGAGTTAAAGCTTGAACAACAGCGTAAAGATAAAGATCAGAAACTTGCTCAAGTCACGCAGTTAGATCTGATTCAACAGAAAATAAAAATTTATCATGAGCTATATGCTGAGCTTCAGCAATTCACCGAAAAACATACTCAAGCCTCCACGCAAGAAGAGCAACTTAAAACCGTTTGCCAGTTAGCTGAACAAGACTACCAAACAGCAAAAAATGAACGTGAAAAGTTACAGCACATCCTGCAACAGCAACGTTTACTACACACCGAAAATATTGAACAGTTACGTGCCAATCTTAAAGAAGGTGAAGCATGTTTGGTCTGTGGAAGCATCCATCACCCCTACCGTGTTGACAATAGTGCAGTCTCCAAGGCCTTGTTCGATTTACAGCAACAGCAAGAGCAACAAGCTATTGCACTCGAACAAACTAAGTTTAATGCATGGCAAACCCAGCAACATGCACTTACTCAGTGCCGGGCCGAGCTTGAACAAGTTCAGAAATATCTAGCTCAACTGCAAGTAAAACAGACGCACTTACAGCAAGAACTTGAGCAAGCGTTTAACCTCAATCAATTACAGATTGAGCTTAATCAAGCTCCTGAACAAATCTTACAAACACTTAATGAGCTGAGACAAACGACACAAACTGCCATAAGTTTATTTGATTCAGAAAATGCGCGTTTAACCCAAGCGATTAAACAACACAATCAGCTTATTCAAACTATTCAGCGTAATGAAAGTTTGCTTAATACCGCACAGCAATGGCAACAACAAGTTCAACATATTGTCGAGTGTTTATCAGAAACCGAACAGCACGCATGGCAGCAAGCAAGTAGCCAAACAGCTAAGCAGACTTGGGCTATTCTTGATGCACGTGCTAAGCAACTTGAACAACAAGAACAGCTTTCACAGCGTTTTGAACAACAGCAGCAAGAACTTAAAATGCTGTCTGCTAGCCTTGAGCAAATGACCAAGCAAATTGATGAGATCGATCAAAATCTCCAAGAGATTACGCTTAAAGGCCAACAAAATAATGAAAAAGCGGTATCGCTCATTCAGCAAATGACAGGCCGTTCGGATATTAAGCCGCATGAATGGTTAATTGAGCATGACGCTAAACGTCAGCACCAACAAACGGCGTATCATGAGGCTAAACAGCGTTTCGAACAAACCAGACAACACTTTGAACAACAAAAACAGGCGCTCGATCAACTTAAACATCAGCATCAACACACAGAACAACATCAACAGCAGATTGATGGGCAAAT
Source organism: Acinetobacter sp. FDAARGOS_558 (assembly GCF_003937785.1). Taxonomy (NCBI): domain Bacteria; kingdom Pseudomonadati; phylum Pseudomonadota; class Gammaproteobacteria; order Moraxellales; family Moraxellaceae; genus Acinetobacter; species Acinetobacter sp. FDAARGOS_558. The sequence continues at coordinate 3,309,935 of NZ_RKJH01000001.1, read as the reverse complement.
TCAAAATTGGTTAAAAGCCCATACTGATTTTCAGGCATCTGATCTTACAGCACTCATACAGATTAATTCAGCTCAAGAGCAAGATATTCGTAACCGTCTTAATCATGCCGAGCGTTTATTAAGTGAAGCCTCTTCTGCCCTTAAAACGATGCAAGAGCAATTAAGCGAGCACTTACAAACTCAGCCAGATATTGAATACGAAAAGCTCGTTACCCTCATTCAAGACAATATTGCAAAGCTCAAAGCACAGCTTGAAGTGCGTGACGGGCTAAAGCTGAAGCTTGAATTACATCAGCAAAACCTTGCCAAACAGCAAAAATATGCTGAGCAAATTCAAAACATTCAACAAGAAGAACATCGCTGGAGCAAAATTTCAGGCTTGATTGGTGATGCCAAAGGTAAAGAGTTCCGTGACTACGCTCAGCAATATCACCTAGATATTTTAGTTGAACATGCCAACCAACAACTGGCGATGCTTTCTCAGCGTTATACGCTAAAACGTCTTGATCAGTCCTTAAGTCTTGCCATTATTGACCACGACATGGATGGAGAAACCCGCTCAGTTGCCTCTTTATCTGGCGGTGAGTCGTTCTTAACTGCCCTTGCCTTGTCTTTAGCGATTGCCAATATGGCATCGGGTTCAATGAAAATTGAATCACTGTTTATTGATGAAGGTTTTGGTACTTTAGATGCCTCATCTTTGCACATGGTCATGAATGCTTTAGACCAACTGCAAAATCAGGGACGTCAGGTCATTCTCATCTCACACATTCAAGAAATGCATGAACGCATTCCTGTACAAATTCAAGTGAAACCACTTGGCGCTGGTGCAAGTACCATTGAAATAGTGGGTTAAAAACTAAAAAGCCCCGACATCCTGTCGGGGCTTTTTTAGATTCTGCGTTGGTATGACTCCTGTCGTACCTGTCTGCATCCATTCATGACTTTTTATTGTTATTCTTAGAAACATCCTGTTTCCTGATGAGTTCATAGTACAAAAAAAGCATGGTCTACCATAGCCGCAAAAGGCCGCAATTTCTGTAAGAAATCGCTTACATCAGCCTTTTTGTGAATAGTCTCTAGCCCCAAATAAAGCTGTGCCTACACGTACCATGGTTGAACCAGCGGCAATTGCGGCTTCTAAATCACTCGACATTCCCATACTCAATGTATCCCATTCTTCTGGGTGAGCATGTTGGTCTTTTACCGCATCAAATAATTTTTTGGCATCTACAAAAGCAGCTGTATTGTCAGGTGCCGGAATCACCATTAAACCACGTAACCTGATTTTCGGTAGTTGACTCATTTGAGCAACCAGCTCGGCAACGTCTTCCGGTGCACAACCATCCTTACTGTCTTGCCCATCAATATTCACTTGCAAACAAATATTAAGCGCAGCTTGGTCATCACCACGTTGGTTAGACAGGCGTTCTGCAATAATTAAACGATCTACCCCATGAACCCAATCAAACTGCTCGGCCAAATGCTTAGTTTTATTCCGCTGAACATGACCAATGAAATGCCATTCAATATCCAAATCCTGTAAAGCATCAATTTTATCTAAAGCTTCTTGCAAATAATTTTCGCCGAATGCTCTTTGTCCTGCTGCATACATTTCACGCAATCTTTCACTCGGATGAGTTTTCGATACGGCTAAAAGTTGCACAGTTTCAGGCGCACGCTGAGCAAGTTCACAAGCTGTTCTGATTTGCTGTAATACGTGCTGTCGCGCATCTTGCAGGTAATTCATTGACAAGGTTCTCATTTTCAAAAAACTTTTTTGCTTTTCACCTAAAGCGAGGTGTTGGTAAGCCTCGGTGAAAGCCGTATATTATTCTACAAAATAATGACATATTTTGATTTACTTGGGGAAATTATGGATATTACAGAGCTACTCGCCTTCTCTGTGAAAAATGGCGCGTCCGATTTACATCTTTCTGCTGGCATGCCACCAATGATTCGTGTTGACGGTGAAGTTCGTCGTATTAACTTACCAGCTCTAGAACATAAAGATGTCCACCGTTTAGTCTACGACATCATGAATGATAAACAGCGCCGTGACTATGAAGAAAAACTCGAAACTGACTTTTCTTTTGAAGTACCTAATGTTGCTCGTTTTCGTGTTAACGCATTTAACCAAAACCGTGGTGCTGGTGCAGTATTTCGTACCATTCCATCTAAAGTCCTCACCATGGAAGATCTAGGTCTAGGACAAATCTTTAAAGATATTTGCGACTATCCTCGTGGCATTGTACTGGTGACAGGACCAACAGGTTCAGGTAAATCAACTACGCTTGCAGCGATGCTCGATTATATTAACGAAAACCGCTATGACCATATTTTAACGGTGGAAGATCCAATCGAATTTGTACACCAGTCTAAGAAATGTCTCATTAACCAGCGTGAAGTGCATCGTGACACACACGGCTTTAATGAAGCACTTCGCTCAGCACTGCGTGAAGACCCTGATATTATTTTGGTCGGTGAGATGCGTGACCTTGAAACCATTCGCTTGGCATTAACCGCTGCCGAAACAGGTCACTTGGTGTTTGGTACACTCCACACCACGTCAGCTGCAAAAACTATTGACCGTGTGATTGACGTATTCCCTGCCGAAGAAAAAGACATGGTTCGTGCCATGCTGTCTGAATCTTTACAAGCGGTTATTTCACAAACCCTGCTTAAAAAGAATGGTGGTGGCCGTGTCGCAGCGCATGAGATCATGATTGGTATTCCGGCTATTCGTAACTTAATTCGTGAAAACAAAGTCGCGCAAATGTACTCAGCCATTCAAACTGGTGCCAATCATGGCATGACCACACTCGACCAAAGCTTAAAAGGCTTAGTCGCTCGCGGTGTGATTAGTCCACAAACCGCACGTACTGCGGCAAAACAGCCTGAATCATTCCTATAAAAATAACAAAATAGCGAGAATACAATTATGGATTTTAATGACTTGCTCAATCTGATGGTTGAAAAAAAATCATCCGACCTCTTTATTACAGATGGCGTTGCGCCCTCTATGAAGATTAACGGGCAAATTGTTCCAATTTCAAAAAATAGTCTTTCTGGGGAAGTGATTGGTCAACTGTTACAGTCCATCATGAGTGAAAAACAACGCAAAGAATTTGCAGAAACTCGTGAATGTAACTTTGCCATTATGAACCGTGAAAAAACGGCGCGTTTTCGTGTCAGTGCTTTTCAGCAGCGCGACATGCCGGGCATGGTACTACGTCGTATTGAAACCAAGATTCCTTCAATTGATGACTTGCAGTTACCGCCTGTACTTAAAGATTTATCGATGACCAAACGCGGCATTATTATTTTCGTAGGCGCGACAGGTACAGGTAAATCCACTTCATTGGCTTCAATGATCAGCCATCGTAACCATAACTCTAAGGGCCATATCATTACCATTGAAGACCCGATTGAGTTTATTCACGAACATGCAGGTTGCATCATTACTCAGCGTGAAGTCGGGATCGATACCGACTCATTTGAAATTGCCTTGAAAAATACACTACGACAAGCGCCGGATGTGATCTTAATTGGTGAGATCCGTTCTCGTGAAGTCATGGACTATGCGATTGGCTTTGCTGAAACAGGTCACCTTGTATTAGCTACCATGCACGCTAACAACGCCAACCAAGCGCTCGACCGTATTATTCACTTTTTTGAAAGTGATCGTCATAGTCAGCTTTACATGGACTTGTCACTTAACTTAAAGGCTATGATTGCGCAGCAGCTCATTCCAACACCAGATGGTAATTCACGCCGTGCAGCAATTGAGATTTTAATTAACTCACCATTAATTTCAGACTACATCCGTAAAGGTGAAATTCATGAAATTAAAGATTTGATGAAACGCTCACGTGAACTTGGTATGCAGACCTTTGACCAAGCTTTATTTGATTTATATAAAGCTGGTCAAATTACCTACAAAGATGCACTTAAACATGCTGACTCACCGAACGATTTACGTTTAACCATTAAACTTGCTGATGAAGGTCCCGATCAATTATCAGACGGGAAACAGTATTTAACTTTTGACCGCCAGTAATTTCTTCATAAAAAAAGGAAGGTTAAACGTAACCTTCCTTTTTTATTTGTTTTCTTTATGTGAAAACGATTATTTCTTGCGCAATGCTTCCTGACATTCAGGTTCATTACAGTAACCATAGAGATTTAATGAGTGACCCGTTAAGGTAAACCCATGTTGTTCTGCTACAGAATGCTGTTCTTTCTCGATAACATCATTAGTAAATTCAATGACTTTGTTACAGTTTTGGCATACTAAGTGATCGTGATGATCTTCTTGCATGATTTCGAAAACAGAATGGTTATTTTCAAAATGATGACGTTGAATAATACCCGCAGCTTCAAATTGTGTTAACACACGGTAAACTGTCGCAAGTCCGACATCTTCCCCTTGCTCTAACAAAGTCTTGTAAATATCTTCGGCGCTAAGATGATGTTGTTTTGAATTTTCTAATAATTCCAAAATCTTAATTCGTGGAAGGGTAACTTTAAGTCCAGCTTTGCGCAAATCTTGATTGGAAATAGGCATGAAAAAAGGTCTCTCAACAAATCTCAAGTTGGAATAGGCAATAGAATTCAGATGAAGTATGATCTATCCTTTGATCAAATGCATCATAATTTATTGGGATAGTGTAGCAAAATGCAAAAACTCGTGCTGACGTTATTCGTCACTTCACTCCTAGCTGGTTGTTCAATCTTTGGTGTATATAAGGTTGATATTCCTCAAGGGACTCCATTGACTAAAGCTCAAGCCTCTCAAGTACAGGTCGGCATGAATTTCCAGCAAGTGCGCTTTTTGCTTGGTAGCCCAACAGTGACTGATCCCCTCAATCCACAACGTTGGGACTATATCTACAACTATATCCCGGGAACATATGCTAAAAAAGCGAAAATCCCCGCAGCACATGGTCAGCATTTAAAAATTTACTTTGATGGAACTGGAACCGTAACTAAAATTGAAGGTTTAGAGACTATTCCAGAATCGCAACCAGGTTTACCTGCTTCCAAAGAAGCAATTTTAACTGCCCCACCACTATAATCGTTTTTTCTAATAAAAAGAAACCCCTCTAGTGAAATACTTGAGGGGTTTTGCTTATTGAGCTGATTGCTTAAAGCGATTGCCTTTAATGTATCTGCCTACAGGGTTTTTCGCAGCACGTTTCCGGCGAATATCTTTTGGATTAATCGTTAATGGTCGATAAACCTCAACTCGATCGCCTGCATGTAATACCGCATCAGTTTCTACTTTTACTCCAAAAATGCCGAGCTGAAGTGGTTCAGGCAAATCAACTTGATTTGATAAACCACTTGCTTGAACTGCCTGTGCAGCAGTCATTCCCTCTTCAAATGGAACAGAAATTAAAAACTGTTGTTCCGGTACCGCAAAAGCGACCCAAACTTGTTGTGTACGTTCCATTAGATACTTTGTCCAATTACAGCAATCATTGCCACAATAATTGAAAGCGGCAATACGATACGTACAGCAATACGCCATAGGTTATAAAAAAGCTCATTGCTGAAATTCATCGATTTACGCAAGTGGCTAATTTTCATAATCCAACCTGCAAAAATTGCATAGATTAAGCAAATAAGTAAGCCCCACAGCATAAGAATGAGCGTGAATAAATTATGAACTTCCGACACAGCCCAAACTGCAATTGCTACAACAATAATCACCCATTGTAAAACAGGCATAAGCTGACGCTGAGCAAGTTGTTCTCTAGCCAACTGCACAAATAACGCGGATGTCATTACACCAGTAAATATCCACGTTAAAACAGGTAATTGAGCCTGAAGCGAGAAAAAGCCAAAAGCAACCACAGCAATGAGCTGAGCTAACCAAATTGGAAGAACAGTTTTCGTTGCTCCTTCTTGCGCCTGAACAGCACCTACACTATTTTGCCAGTAAAGCCCTAAACCTAACCCGCTCGCGACAAGTGCAAGTACAGTTGCATTACCCCACTCCTTAAACTCAACACTGGTCCAATGCCAAGGTTGTAAAGTCGAGCCCATCATATTTGCCAACACAATAGAAGCGATTACTCCTAAGGTCATTAATAGAATAAGTATTTGGCGTGGAATAAAAGATAATACCAAGGCAGCAACTGCAAGGCCTGCAAAAATAATTTGACCGGAAATGCTTGGGGCAAACTGTGCAACTAATATATTGCTCGCAGTACTTAGAACGTTACCCGCTAAGAAAGGAATAAAAACAACAGCAAGCCAGCCAACCACACGCCATTTAGGGGAACTATCAGCTTCACGAGTTAAACTCGATAACGCATTTAAAGCGGTTGTTTTTGATCGTTTTGCTAAAGCAATTTCCAAATAACAAACTGGTAATGCCAATAACAACATAGTGCCAAACCACAATAACCAGAAATCGATTTGACGATCAATCTGGATTCCCATGGTTGGTGCCAAAGTGGCCATGATGACAAAAGATAAGCAAAACGCCATAAGAGGCGATAACCATCGTGACATAGGTATGTCCTGCATTATGCATTCCTTGAAAAAGTCTATAGATATTTTGCCCGTCTCATGCATGAAAATCAAAGTTTGCACAATAAAAAAAGCAAACCACCGAAACGATAGTTTGCCGCGCTAACTGTATATTAGAGTTTTTTTAGTTAAGGTTATGAGAAAAAACGGGCGAACCAGTTCTTTCCTTTCTTCTTTTCTTTTTCTCTAATAATCCCCATCATATTTTCTTTTACTGCCCCCACATAATCGGCATCATCATGTTGAATATGGTTAATTAACCATTTAGCCAAGATCTCTTGTAATTCTGCTTCAATCGTATGGCCCATTTCAAAACGTTCACGATATAACTCTATTTTTTTAATAAATAAGTCATGTACACGTTTATGAGGCACTCTATATTTATAATCAGCTTCCTCTTGTAAACTTTCTTCAAAGGTAAAATGTGATTGCGTATAATCAATAATATTGTCTAAAACGTCTTTAATACGACGTCTATCCTCATCATCTTTTACATCATCAATCTCGTTAATATAATCCAGTATTCGTTTATGTTGCTCATCAATAACGTCAATACCAGTATTATATTCTGAAGCCCATTTCATTTTCATACATCACCCCCAATGATGTTCAATGACTGTTGCATAAACCGCATCTTATCTTTAAAGGGTATAAATAAAAACAAAGCTATTTTGTCGGCTTTAAATAAATAAAAATGAATAAATAGTTAAGATTTTGATTTTTAAAAAATTAATTAATATTAACCAACTAAAAAGATAAAGTATTTTTTAAACAAAATACTTTATTATTAAATAAACAAAAATATATATTTCTTAAGAAATTACATTACATTCAATAAAAAATTAATATTGGTCAGCACGAGTAATACGCTTAAGTTCAGGATTTTTCTCTTCACGTATTAATCTTTCAACTTGAGTAATCGCTTTCTTTATAGGTTTACCATGTTGAAATAAAATCATTTCACCAGGTTGATAAGCAATCCATGTTTCATTATGAGTTAAAGGCTCAGTGGTAATTACTGCAACTCGATCTTCAGGAGTCGTCACCTGACTAAAATCAACCTCAACATCTAAATCAATTAAATGTGCATTATTGAATGGATATTCTCGAACTAACCAATGTAATTTAGTAATCGCATAACTAAATAAAGCTTGCCCATTTGATAAACAGAAATTAAATGTCCCATATTCTGCAATTTGAGGAGAAATCTTTTCTAATACTTCAAATATCTGCTCAAGCGTTGGTTCTTCATAACCAAATACTTCGACCAGTTGATCTAATAAATAACAAAATGCTCTTTCGCTATCGGTATTCCCTACCGGCGTAAAACGTCCGCTCAAGGGTGGATTAAAATCATGTAAATCGCCATTATGGGCAAAAATCCAGTGACGTCCCCATAACTCCCGAATAAAAGGATGTGAGTTCTCAAGCGTAATTTTGCCTTGAGTCGCCTTACGAATATGTGCGATTACATTACGTGATTTAATGGGATAATTACGAATAAGATCAGCAATTGGTGATTCAACTGCAGACTGGTTATCTACAAATAAACGGCATGCCTTATCTTCAAAAAAGGCAATACCAAAACCATCACTATGGTCAGAGGTAATTCCTGCGCGTTGTGAAAAACCACGGAAAGAAAAAGTGATATCCGTTGGTGTTGCACAATTCATTCCTAATAGCTGGCACATATTGTTTTTAAACTTTCACTTCATTACCCCATGCGTACTATTGTGCATGAGAGTAAATTGGCTTGTAAATCCCAATATGCGCTCGCTATTACAAAATATAAGATAACTTTATCGCTGAGCCATTTTGTTCATTACAAACGAAGTGGCAATTTTATTCACTTCTAAAAATACAAAGTAATCGAGACAGTTAAATTCAGCATCAAAGAAAGCATCTTTGGATAATTTAGACTGCATACTCAAATACATTTGGAATAGTTTCGGCATCCGCTCGTCTTGAGGGAAACTAAACTCCGGATATTCAGGTTCATAGATTTTCTTAGAACGAATATCGATAGTTTTAGTGTCCGGTAATTGCTGAATTTGACGGTGCGTATAGTACGCTCTAGCCAAATTATCTTGCAGATGAATACTGACACATCCCATCAAATATTTAGCACGCATTGACCACAATACTTTAGGTGCAAGATTCAGCCATAATGTTGAAAGTGCCTTACCATTACGAAAACGTGGATGTACACAAGTACGCCCTATCTCTAATACATTTGGCAAATGCGACAAGTGTGGAACAATGTCAAACTCATTAGCACTGTAACTTTGCCCTATTTCATGGCCTTGAAAGAGCTTAAGTCGTGTATAAGCAACTATCTCTCCTGTCCATTTTTCTCTTAATACAGCATGCTCACAGCCAAAATCGTAAATATCTTGATCTAAATTATCTTCAAATTGAATGCCGAATTGTTTACTAAATTGTTGTGCACGAAACCGTTGTACATCTTGTAATTCTTTTAAATTATCAACCCATTCAAAGCGAAATTGTGTTTGATTGTTAGCCTTATGGCGATTTAAAGGTAAAGTCCAGGTTTGGCGATATTGATTAAATTTTTCCAGCATAATGAACGCTCCTAGTGACACCCACTACACTAGTCAAAGCTCATGACAAAAAAATGACCAAAATTAAATGGCATAAAAAAAGACCACTTAGCGTGATCTTTTAATAAAAAATAATAAGGTTTAGTGAGTTGTTTGTGTACGGTTAGAAATAAGCGTACCAACCCCGTGATCTGTAAAGATTTCAAGTAATGTTGCGTGCGGTACACGACCGTCAACAATATGTGCGCTCACAACACCACCTTTTACAGCGTCAAGTGCACAGCCTACTTTAGGAATCATTCCACCGTAAATTACGCCTGTTTCGATTAAACGGTCAACTTCTTGTGTCGTTAAACCGGTTAAAAGGTTTTTGTTTTCATCTAATACGCCACTAATATTAGTCAGCAGAATTAATTTTTCTGCGCCTAATGCTTCTGCGACCTTCCCAGCCACCAAGTCAGCATTAATATTGTAAGTATTACCTTTTTCATCAACACCTAATGGAGCAATAACAGGAATAAAGTCGCTTTGAGTAAACATCTCTAATACATCAGTTTTAACCCCGGTCACCTCACCAACCATACCTAAGTCGATATGTTTGATAGAACCGTCCTCTTCTTGTTTTTCCATTAACAATTTACGGGCACGTAATAGGTTGCCATCTTGACCAGTCAAGCCAATTGCACGGCCGCCGTGTTTATTAATCAAATTAACAATAGATTTGTTTACGCTACCGCCTAGGACCATTTCAACCACTTCCATCGTAGCTTCATCGGTCACACGCATACCATCAATACGGTCAGACTCACGTCCTAATTGCTTTAAGAAAGAGTCAACTTGTGGACCACCGCCATGCACAACGATCGGGTTTAAACCCACAGTTTTAAGTAAAACGATATCGCGGGCAAATGAACTTTCCAATTCAGGATCAGTCATCGCATTACCACCGTATTTCACCACCAGCGTCTTACCAGAAAAACGTTGAATATATGGCAAAGCTTCAATCAAGATTTTTGCTTTGTCGACGCCGAGATGCTGATCTTGTGGCATTGCGCCTCTCCTTATTAGGCCTCAGAAAGTTCTTGTGCAATTTGCGGATAACGCTCTTGCAACATATCAATAAATTTTTGCTGGATTTCCTTTAAACGTAAAGGATTATCAGCGTCAAATCTTACGGTAAAATACTCACCTGTATTTGATGCTCGAATAATGCCAAAACCATCATCAAAATCAAGACGTACGCCATCAATTTTACTAATTCGAGCACTTAAACGATGGCTTAAAATTTCAATATCTTGTAGTACATGTTTAGGGTCGGACTGATGGGTACCAATATAAGTATCTTCGGTACAGCATCTTTCAGGATAATTAGAAAATAAATCAGAAACTGTTGTCGCACTCGACTCGGTGAAATATTCCATTACACGTAATGCAGCGTACAAACCATCGTCATACCCAAAACCACGCCCATCATTAAATACATAATGACCCGCGTATTCGCCCCCAAAAATAGCGTTACCATTTGATTGAGATAAATACGCGCGGAGGAAGCTACTTCCCGTGCGAATCATTTTGGGTTTACCACCAAGTCGTTCTACGGTTCTTTGAACCATGAGCGAGCATTTCACATCAAATACAATTTCTTTGTCTGGTTGCTGCTCCAGACACATTTGTGCAAATAGTGACAATAAACGGTCAGCAGTAAGTATATTGGCTTTTTCATCAAGCAATACGACACGGTCGCCATCACCATCAAGGGCAATACCAATATCTGCCCCCTGTTCAATAATCGTTTTACGTAGTTCTTTTAAATGCGCAGCATGTGAAGGGTCTGGTGCATGATCAGGGAACTCACCATTTGGAGTTGTACGTAAAGCAATGACTTCACAACCCATTTTTTCAAGTACGAGTTTTGAGCAATGCCCTGCCGATCCATGCAGGCCATCTAATACAACTTTTAAAGGACGCTTGAGTTGAATATCGTTAAAGATTGCTTGTTGGTATTTTTTACAAAATTCTGAATTAAATTGAGGAGTTGATAATTCTAATAATGAAATTGTATGAGTAGGTACATAAGTTTGCGCAAATTCACCTACTTGCTGGATCATTTCAGGAGATGGAGGTTCCCCTCTTAAAATCCATTTAATACCATTATCTGATTTAGGATTATGGCTAGCTGTTACCATTATGCCATTACCACCAAACTCCCGTGCAATGTAGTACATCATCGGGGTTGAGCAACAACCAATATTTGTAACATTTAAACCCTGCTCTACTAATATCTCTTCGATTAAATGCGCATAAGCCGGACTCGTCAGGCGCGCATCATAACCAATGATCAGTTGAGTTTGTTCTGCTTGTTTATATTGTTGTGCCAATCCATAGGCAATTGAACGGACGACGTCCGTAGTTAAATAAGAAAGTTTGCCTCTAATATCGTAAGCACGGAAAATATTTTTTGGAAATGAGTGTCTTACATTCATAGCGTATCTTCTATTTAAAGATCAATTTGATCTATCGCAAAAACATAGAGTATTCAAAATCTGAAAAATGGGTATTTGCTAAAAAAAGTTAAAAGAATATGAGTAAAGCGTTTTGTAATATAATTCATTGTAACATTCAAGGTGTAAAAAGAAACACTTGTAAAACAAGCGTTTCTTTTCATTATTTTTTATAAATTAATTATTGTTTACCAGTGTGACCAAAGCCGCCTGCGCCACGTAAAGTTTCTTCAAATTCCTCTACTTGCTCAAATTCAGCCTGAACTACTGGAACTAAAACATACTGTGCTAAACGCTCACCCGGTTCTAAACGGAAGGTGGTTTGACCACGGTTCCACACTGAAACCATCAACTCACCTTGATAGTCCGAATCGATCAAACCAACTAAGTTGCCAAGCACGATACCGTGTTTATGGCCTAAACCTGAACGCGGTAGAATTAAACCAGCAAAATTCACATCATGAATATAAATTGCCATACCTGTTTTAACCAAAACAGTTTGGCCTGGTTCAATCTCAATTGCTTCATCTAAACAGGCACGTAAATCTAAACCTGCTGACCCTGCTGTTGCATATGAAGGTAAAGGCCACTCTTTACCTAAACGCGGATCGAGCAATTTAACTTGAACTTTCATGGGATTTCCTAAAAATTAAAAAAATTAACGCTTTAATAAAGCTTTTAAATTTGCCAAATATTGTTGAGCCTGTTCTTTAGGATCAACATTTGCTGCAATTTTCTTTTTACGCCCTAACCATTCGAGCTCATCTTGCGGAAGCTCATCGAGGAAACGGCTTGGGGTCATCTGTTTCATTTGACCACCATTTTTACGCTGCTCTGCCAAAGTCAAAGTTAAGCCTTGACGTGCACGGGTAATTCCCACGTACATAAGACGGCGTTCTTCTTCAATAGTTTCAGCAGCAATCGAGTTCTTATGCGGCAACAGCTCTTCTTCAAGACCCATAATATAGACATATGGGAATTCCAAACCTTTAGCGGCATGTAGAGTAAGTAAGTTCACTTTATCAGTGTCCTCTTCCTCTTGCTGCTGCTCTAACATATCAAGCAAGACTAGTTTTCGAATCACACTTTCAATGTTCTTTTCATCAACATCTTCAGCACGATTAATTAAGTTTTGAATACTACTAAACAAGTTCTCGATATTATCGAGTTTACTTTTCTCTTGCGCAGGCGTTGCGGACTGCTCACGAATATAGTCGATATAACCCGCTTCATTCATCATTTGACGAACTTTAGGCACAGGTTCATCATCTTCCAGCAGCTCACGTGTAAACGTCGAGATAAAATCAGCAAACTCATGCAATTGAGTTTCTGCCTTTTTAGGAAGCACCATACTTAAGCGTTGGTCAGAAGAAGCACCAAGTAAAGACAAATTATTTTCTTGTGCAAATAAGCCTAACTTCTCAAGAGTAACTGGGCCAATCGCACGTTTAGGCGTATTAATAATACGTAAGAAAGCACTGTCATCTTCTGGGTTAATAATAAGACGTAAATAACTCATTACATCTTTAATTTCTGCACGAGCGAAGAACGATGTACCGCCAGAGAGTTTGTACGGAATCTGCATTTGGCGAAGTTGTGTTTCCAATACACGCGCCTGAAAGTTACCACGGTACAATACAGCGTAATCTTTCCAGTTCTTACCGTTCATAAGTTTATGAGTCAGTAAGTCTTTGACTACACGTTCTGCTTCATCATCATCATTACGACAGGTAATAATTCTGATGACCTCACCATGGCCTTTATCACTCCACAATTTTTTATCAAAAATATGCGGGTTATTTTGAATTACACAGTTCGCAGCTTTCAAAATACGGCTGGTTGAGCGGTAATTTTGCTCAAGTTTAATAATATGTAGATTTGGGAAATCCTGTTTAAGCAAAGCCATGTTTTCGGGCTTAGCCCCACGCCATGCATAAATCGACTGGTCATCATCACCTACGGCAGTAAACTGCCCCATTACGCCAACTAGTAATTTCACCAAAATATATTGCGCGGTGTTGGTATCTTGATACTCATCCACTAGCAAGTAACGAACACGGTTTTGCCACTTGTCACGCACTTCTGCATTTTCTTGCAATAAGCGGGTTGGCATAACAATGAGGTCATCAAAGTCAACTGCATTGTAGGCACGTAAATTACGTTCATAAAGTTGATAAAGATGGGCAAACTGGACATCTTCAGGAGTTTCGCACGTCGAATGTGCTTGTTCAGGCAAAATCAGATCGTTTTTCCAATCTGAAATTTTCTTCATTGCCTTGGCAATTAGCTCTTTACTCTCTGCACCCGATAAATTATCGCGATGCATCAAATCCATTAAAATACGTTTACAGTCATCTGCATCCAAAATCGAAAAATTAGCTTTTAAAGGTAAATTTTTAAGTTCTAAACGTAAAAGATTTAAACCAAAAGTATGGAAGGTCGAAACGGACAAACCTTTTGCTTCTTCACGTGATAAAAGCTTAGTGACACGCTCTTTCATTTCACGTGCAGCTTTATTAGTAAAGGTCATCGCTGTAATACGATGCGCAGGAATACGGCAATGTTGCACCAAATAGGCAATTTTACGCGTAATTACCGATGTTTTACCTGAACCAGCGCCAGCAAGCACCAATAAAGGGCCCTGAGTATATTTCATGGCTTCTTCTTGCTTGTTGTTCAGTTGACTGGCAGATGACATCGTGTATTACCTCTTAATTTTTCGAGCATGATTATAGTCATCTCTTTTTTAGAATCCCAATAGTAAATCTACGGATATGTATAAATGATGTCTAATAATGCGATTTATGCGCCGCAGAATGTCGTGATTATTTTTTATACTTCACCCATAAAAAAACCACCCGAAGGTGGTTTTTGAAACAATAAACTAGATCTTATTGTTTAGCATAAATGCTGATTTCTACACGGCGGTTTTGTTCACGACCAGAAGCAGTTGAGTTGTCTGCGATTGGGTTAGAAGAACCATAACCTTGTGCATCGATACGGCTAGATGGAACACCTTTACCAGCTAAATAGTTTTTAACTGATTGAGCACGCGCTTGAGATAATGGGATGTTAATAGAATCATTACCAGTGTTATCTGTATAACCAGTAACTAAAATCGCGCTCTTGTTATCTTCAGCCAATGTTTGAGCTACTTTGTCCAAAGTTGCATAGAAGTTTGGCTTGATGTTTGATTTGTTAGTATCAAAAGTAATGCTACCAGGCATGATCAATTGAACAGAACCATCTGGGTTACGGCCTACTTCTACACCAGTACCAGCCATTTGTTCGCGTAATTTTTTCTCTTTTTGGTCAAGATATAAACCGCCAGCTGCACCAAGAACTGCACCAATTGCCGCAGCACGGTTGTTTTGACGGCTAGAGTTTGCATTTGATTTAGAAATACCGTAGCCAGCTGCTGCGCCGATCAAAGTACCTAATGCGGCTTTATCGTATTCAACGCCACCAAGGTTATTACCTGTTGTTTGACAACCAGAAAGTACTACTGCTGCCCCTACCACTGTTGAAATAACTAATGCACGCATTGCATGCCTCCTCACTTTGAGTGTTTTGTTGTTGAATGAATAATGAAACAAAAAGGAAGTATAAAACATTGATATTTTGTTAATAATAAACAGTTTAGTTATTTTTTTGTAATATTTTGATGCACTTTAAGGTATGCACTCATCACAATTTCTTCATTGTTGTCTAAGATACCGTTGTATTTCATTTCACGATAGTTATAGTTGAACAACTTTCTATGGATTTTGGATATTCGGGGCCATTTATATGTCAACTGCACCCAATAAGCAATCTGCGCTAAAAAAAATTACACGTGGACTCACTGTAGGTACAGTCATCACAGGTAGTACTTTTTTTCATGGACCACCTGTCTTAGCTTTAGGTTTAACAAAGCTATTTAAAAAGTCTTCAAAAATTGATGAAACCAATATTCAAATTACTAATAGCTGGCTTGGTGTCAATAATTGGCTCATTGATCATGTTTTACCTAATTTAAAATGGGACATTAGCATTGACGAAGATCTTGATCTGAATATGCAAGGCCGTTATTTAATGACTTGTAACCATCAAAGTTGGGTTGATACCACGGTAAACCAGTATTTTGGGTTAACCCGTATGCCGCTTACCCGCTTTTTTACCAAGTGGGAACTCATCTTTATTCCTTTCGTGGGTCAAGCTTTTAAAATCTTAGGCTTTCCAATGATGAAGCGTCATACAAAAGAGCAAATCGCGAAAAACCCTGAACTCAAAGACCGCGATATGATGGAAGCACGTAAAGCGTGTGAACAGCTCTTAAGTCAACCTTTTACATTATTAAATTATTTGGAAGGGACTCGTTTTACTCAGGAAAAACACGACCAACAAAAATCACCATATAAACATTTATTAAAACCTAAAGCAGGTGGTTTGGCTCTGGCATTAAATATTTTGGGCGACAAAATTGATGCTTTAGTTGATATGACCATTGTCTACCCTGATGGCGTACCAGGTTATGGCGATTTCTGGCTAGGTGACGTTTCAAAAATTGCGGTCAATCTTCGAAAAATTGAAATACCAGACTGGGTTCTCGGGGGCAATTATGAAGATGACCCAGTTTACCGTGAACGTTTTCAACAATGGGTACATGAACTCTGGACTGAAAAAGATCAGCTCATCGAGAAAATGAAAGCTCAATACGCGACTACGAATCTTTAAAAAAGAATCCACTTTTATGCAAAACAGTTCCGGAAAGCAAACGAAATATCACCGTGTAGATTCAAGCAGCCTTTCATTTAAGCTGTTTTTGGTCTACGACATCTTTATGGTGTTTATTATCATTTTCAATCTGTTCTGTCTTGCAGCCAATTTCTTTTTAATGAGCAGTATTGGGGCATGGTTCTTTGAACATATCCATTTGCCCCAAGTATTGTCTTTCTACCGTACCCATCTACACCCATGGGTTATTACCTCTGAAGCCTGGTTTATTGGTTTTCTAATTATTGAACTACTGGTCCGTTGGGGAATTGCTATCGTTTATAAACATCATAAACGTTGGTTTTTCTTCCCTTTCATTCACTGGTATGAAATTTTAGCTATTATTCCTCAGCTACGTTTTCTACGTTTATTCCGTGCCGGGATTATTGCTTACCGTTTACACGAACTTGGTTACCCGGTTATTCCTGAAAGCTGGAGAAAGACAGGGCTCTTTTATTACCGTGTGGTTATGGAAGAGTTGTCGGACCGCGTGGTGATTACCGTAATTGACGGTATTCGATACGAGCTTGAAACGAGTTCTAGCCATAAACAAATTATTCATGATTTGGTTAATCATCATCGTGAACAATTTACCGTAACCCTAACTGCCCTATTACAAGAATCTTTAGCAACTGCTTTAAAAGAACAAAAGCCTGCAATCACCCGAGCTGTCGGACAAATTGTAGATCAGGCAATAGAAGATACGCCTGAATTAACACAATTATTAAGGCTTATTCCACTTGTAGGGGGACGTATTGAGCAACAAATTCAAAGTATTGGTCAACGTCTTGGTGAAAATATCAGTGCTGGTTTAATAGAACCGTTAATTGAAGGTTCAGCCACACATCCTAATTCAACTTATCAATTAATTTCTCAAAAAATTAGCCATATAAATATTGATAACCATGAACTTGAGCAGCTGGTTGAGTCTGTCGTTTTTGAAACGCTAGAAGCTGTCCGTAAACAAGTTAAAGTTAAACAGTGGCAACAAACACTCGCGGAGTATGATCGAATCAAAGAATAAGCATTTATTTATTTTTTTATAAATCACGCTAGAGAATTGGTACGATTTGTTCTAGCATTTGCTCTATTTACAATAAACTTAACGATATTACAGCTCGTTTTAACGCCTTGAAGGAAGACTTATGGCTGATATCCGGATTACCGGCAGAATGGTTAACTTTAGCAGGATAACCTTCGATACGAATGATCATGATGTGATCCGCCAGCAATTATCAAATATATTAAATGAAGGTTCCTATCAGGGAACTGTCGTTATTATAGATAGTACTGTTGAACAAGAGCTTATTGCTTTAATTCAGCTATTAGTCAGCTTAGGCTTACAGCCTATGGCTGTCATTGACGGTATTTTAGGCGACGAAGCACGCGCCATTCAGTTCCCTGTATTACCGGCAGATCAGCCATTACAACGTATTAAACCAACTGCAGAGCAAGTTGCAATTGTAGAGAAGCCTACCTCTGCACAAGCTTCAGTAGAAACAAAAAAACCACTAAATAATAATGCAGTTGCCCATATTACCTCTTATCATGATGAAATTTTGCGTACAGGCCAATCTCTTGTACAAGACCAAGGCGATATTATTTTAAAAGCTGGCATGAATAGTGGTTCCGAAGTGATTGCTTCAGGAAATATACATATTTATGGCACGGTTCGTGGTAGAGTCATTGCTGGTGCGGGTGGGCACGCTGCTGCACGCATTTTTTGCCAATCTTTAGAGGCTGAACTCGTTTCCATTGCCGGAACATATTGTGTCGCAGATGATATCCCTAAACATGTGGTAAAAAAGCCAGTACATATTTATTTAAATGAAAAGCAAGAGCTTGAATTTGAAGCTCTAGAACTTTAGTTTATTAAGCAAATCACCAAAAAACAGCCCTTTTAAGGGTGTATGTATGACCATAATAGGAGTGGATTCGGTGGCCAAAATTGTTGTCGTAACATCAGGCAAAGGTGGTGTAGGTAAAACTACAACGAGTGCATCTTTTGCAACAGGTTTAGCCCTTCGTGGTCATAAAACTGTTGTGATTGACTTTGATGTAGGCTTACGTAACCTTGATTTAATTATGGGTTGTGAGCGTCGTGTTGTTTATGATTTCGTCAATGTAATTAATAATGAAGCACGTCTGCAACAAGCCCTTATTCGCGATAAAGATATCGAAAACCTTTACATTTTGCCGGCTTCCCAAACCCGTGATAAAGATGCTTTGAGCGACGAAGGTGTTGCTCGTGTAATTGATGAGCTTTCTCAAGAATTTGATTACATTATTTGTGACTCACCTGCGGGGATCGAGCGTGGTGCAATTTTAGCAATGTACCATGCAGATGAAGCAATCATTGTGACAAACCCTGAAATTTCTTCAGTACGTGACTCTGACCGCATCATCGGAATGTTAGATAGCAAAACTAAAAAAGTTGAACACAACGAAGGACGTATACGTAAACATTTATGTATTACACGTTTTAACCCTGAACGTGCTGACCGTCAGGAAATGCTGACGATTGATGATATTTCTAAAGATATTTTACGCGTACCGACATTAGGTGTTATTCCTGAATGTCCAAGTGTATTACAAGCATCAAACGAAGGTAAGCCAGTTATTCTGTATTCAGAAACTAAAGCTGGACAAGCGTATGATGACTTGGTTGCTCGCTTTCTTGGCGAAGACCGCCCTTATCGACACATCACAGCTCAACCTAAAGGCTGGTTAGCACGACTATTTGGAGCGTAGATATGGCAGGATTCTGGAGTAAATTATTTAGCAGTGAAGAAAAACCATCAAGTGCTCAAACTGCCAAAGATCGTTTAAAAGTCATTGTTGCATCAGAACAAGGTTTAGGCCGTCGTTTAAGCCAAGACAAGATTGACCAAATGAAGAAAGAAATTATGCAGGTGGTCAGTCGTTATGTTAGCGGTGTAGGCGAACAGCATATCCAAATGCAAGTTCGTTCTGAAGCAAACATCGAAATGTTAGAAATGAATATCAATTTACCTGAAGAACGATAATTCTATTTCTGACTATTCAATAAAACAGAATCAAGGCAAAATAACGCAAGTTATTTTGCCTTTTTTAAAATGAGGAGATTGTCATGGCATTATCACAGCCAGCAACTTTCAATGAAGAATGGTCCGATGAGCGTGTTTTTGCCTACCTCAACCAACTTCCTCCAAATGGTGTGAACGCAGACTTCCATGTGCTCTACCATGCTTTCAAACATATGCGTCCAAATGACTATGAACGTCTTTTAACTAAATTTGTTGCAGATGGACGAGATATTAATGCGACTAATCCGGAAGGCGAACGCATCCATGACGTGATTGCTAAATTCCCACGTCAATCAGCGCCGTTTTTAGAAGTTTTAGCAAAGTTTGCTTAAAAATAAAAAAGCCTCATAAAGAGGCTTTTTTCTTATTTAAAATTATCGATTTCCAATCAGGAAAATACCGAAAATGGTAAAAATTCCCCCAGAAATACCATCAATCCATTTTGAAAAATTACGGTAAGCGGCTCTAAAGCTCGGTAATGAAAAAATAAAAGTCACAAAGCAGAACCATAAAATTGTTTCAACCGACACAATAATAAAAAGCAGCCAATGGACTTGATCAAGCTGAGGGTTTGCTAAAAATAAAGAGAATACGCTACCAAAATAGATCACAGCTTTAGGGTTCGATAAATTGGTGAGTAATCCCTTCATAAAAAATAGATACGGCGCTTTTGGTAATTCAACAGTTGTCACCTCTTCCTGCTGATTTTTTGAAAATGCCGAACGCAACATTTGGTATCCTAACCAGCATAGGTATAAACCGCCGGCAATAAGTAAACCTTGCTTTAACCAAGCCATTTTCTCAAAAATAATATTTAAGCCCATCAGTGCTAAAGAAGCCCAAAACATAACACCCACTGTTATTCCTGCAACAACCAGCATTGCTTCTTTACGAGATCGGCTCACTGCGGTCTGTGATACCAGAAAAAAATCAGGCCCTGGAGTAATAAGCGCACAAAAATGAATAAAAGCTAACGTAATTAACGCGACTAACATGTTGTCCTCCTGATTTGTTTCATTGTTATTTATTGAGAAGCACACATTAGCATTTTTTACTATTTGATAAAATCTCAAACTACCCGTAGTAATTATTATTTTTAACCATAAAAAAGCCTCCGAAGAGGCTTAATTTTAACTGTAGATCTTAAACTAAAATATCGCGCTTACCGTTGGCACCCATAGCACTCACAATGCCATTCTCTTCCATTTGGTCAATGATACGAGCGGCACGGTTATAACCAAGGCTAAACTTACGCTGTAATGAAGACGTAGAAGCTTTTCGAGTTTCTAAAACAAACGATACACATTGATCATAAAGTGCATCACGGTCTGAACCACCATCACCTTCTTCAAAGCCACGCGAAGCAGGCTCTTCATCAAATGGAGTTAAGATCTCATCTACGTAGTCTGGTTCGCCACGTTCACGCCATGCATCACAAATACGGTTAACTTCATCATCACTAATAAATGCACCATGCACACGTTCTGGCTCAATCTTACCTGGCCCTAAGAACAGCATATCACCATGGCCTAACAAGTCTTCTGCACCACCTGCATCCAAAATAGTACGTGAGTCAATTTTACTGTTTACACGTAAAGCTACACGCGTTGGAATATTGGCTTTAATAAGGCCTGTAATGACATCTACCGATGGACGTTGAGTTGCAAGCAATAAGTGAATACCAGCAGCACGAGATTTTTGCGCCAAACGCGTAATCATTTCTTCTGCTTTCTTACCAACTTGCATGATCATGTCAGCGAACTCATCCGCCACAATCACAATTGATGGTAATGGCGTTAAACGAGGCGCGCGCTCTTGTGTCGCCGAGTCACTTGGTTTCCACGTCGGGTCAATCAAGTCTTCTCCATTTGCAAGCGCTTCTTCAACTTTTCGGTTGTAGTCACTTAACTTACGAATTTTTAAGAACGACATAAGCTTATAACGGCGTTCCATTTCATTTACACACCAGTTTAAAGCACTCACTGCATCTTTCATGTCAGTGACTACAGGCGTTAATAAATGCGGAATATCGTTGTAGTTGGCTAATTCAAGCTGTTTTGGGTCAATTAAAATCAGACGCAATTGGTCAGGCGTATATTTGAGTAACATCGATAAAATCATCGAGTTAACGGCAACAGATTTACCCGAACCTGTAGTACCCGCAACTAACATATGCGGTGCTTTTGCCAAGTCTGTTAGTACCGGATTACCTGAAATATCTTTACCCATTGCCATACTAATGAGAGCACTTGGGTCACGATATGCGGGTGTTTCCAATAGTTCAATCAAACGTACCATTTCACGAGCACTATTTGGAACTTCAATACCAATATATGGTTTACCCGGAATAACCTCTACTACACGTACAGAAGCCATAGACATTGAACGTGCCAAGTCACGGGAAATATTAGTCACTTTAGATGCTTTCACACCCGGTGCCAAATCTAATTCAAAACGTGTAACCACTGGACCCGGCTGAGCTTCAACCACCTGAGCCTTCACATTAAACTCTTGTAACTTGATCTCAAGTAACTCAGACAAACGAGAAAGCTGTTCCTCGGTAAAGTTAACTTTCTTATTTGGATCAACCTTATCAAGCAATTCAAAGCCCGGTAATGTTGGTAAATCTAAACGCTTTTTGGCCACTTGCATAGCACGAGACATGGGTCGACCTGATGCATCTGTTAGAGGCGCATCAAAATCAAACTCATCCTCAAGGTCATTCTGAGGTTTTCCAGCAGTTTCCTGCCAAGCTTCAATAAATTCTTCTTTTGACAGCTTCTCTGCACCAATCGTAGTTTGAATAGGCGCTTTTACAAAAGCCGAAGATTGCGCATAGCTACTTGCCTTGATCGGTTGAGTTGCTGGCGGGATATCCTCATCAATCAATAAGTCGTCAAAATCATCAAAGACTTCTTCATTCGATAAATTTTTAGGTGACTGATTTAAATTCGATACAGGTACAGATGATTCAACTAATTTTTGAGGAGCTTGCGGTGTAACTTCTGGTTCAACATGATGATCTTGAACAAATGGCGTATGCACGTCAGTTGCCGTTTTACTATTTGGAACTGCAGCAAGTAGTTCATCAAAAATCTCATCATCATTCCAATCTAAACCTTGATGAGTATCCGATGGTTGTTTTTGTTTAGCCTGATAAACTGTTTGCTGAAATTGCTCATGAGTCGAAGGCTGTTCACTTGAATCATCAGCAGCTCGTAACAGCGCATCAATTTCTTGTTTATGGCTTACATCATCACGCTGTAACGCACGCCAAACCTCTCCCGTAGCCACTAAACGCTCACTGTCTTTTTTAAGCTGTTGGGCTTGCTCAAGTGTACGCTCAAAGTTTTCTGGCTGAGGAGTTGGTTTTTCTTCAATTGTTTCAGGTTGACTTTGTTCTTTAGCTAAAACGTCGGCAAATAAACGCTCTGCTATTTCATCATGTCGTGTAGAGCTCGCTTTGCTTTGAGTTTTTTCTGGTTGGGCATTTAGCTCTACTTCATCCGTAACTTCTTCTGCTTTAGGCAACTCTGCAACTTTTACCGTTGCTGCTTTATTCGCAGGCTGTGTGGTTAAGTCATAAGCAGATTCGTTAGGAGATACATTTTTATAGAATAAATCTTGTAAATAACCAGGCATTGCTTTAAGCGTAACCCATGTTTTGCTCCACTGCACCCCAAATGCCAAAGTGAACAATACCACTCCGAAAACAAGGAGAAATAATGTCGCACCATAAATTGTTAACAGTTGAGATAAGCTTTGCCCCAACTCATAACCAATAATCCCACCTGCGGCATTATCTAAAGTATCTGCAGGTACATTCCAGTGAAGGTAAAGCAAACTCGACACAACAAGAATTAAGAAGAACTGCGCAGCATAACGGAATGGGCGGTTTAGAAAACTATGTGGCCACCAGACTTGAATCGCTTCAACAAATAAGAAGATTGGAATAAGTAAACTTGCCCAACCTAAAAAGCCAAACAGCAAATCTGCAATCCATGCACCGGCAATACCACTTGCATTGGATACTTGCTGAGTATCACTTGAAATATGCATCCAGCCCGGATCAAATGGTGTATATGTTACTGTCGCCAGAAACATATAAATCCCAAAAGAGACCAAGAATAATGTCATCAATAAGCGCTGTGCATAAACACTTGACACCGCAGTCATATACTGTCCTGTAACCCATTTAATTATTGGTTTAGAGATGTGAAGACCTACATTTCAGATCTTCAACGATTGAACTTTATATTATGCACCTGTTCTTACAAAAAAGGTGCATGATTCTTTACAGTTGTTGTTAACATAAGGCTCTTCTATATTGTTATATAACTTAATTCGATTGACCTGATCAATATTATCCACATTGATTTAACGCTATTGGTCGGCAATTTCACGTATAATTTTCAAAATTCTCGAAATAAATAAGGATACCCTCAATGAGTGCTCGTCATTCTCGGTTAATTATTCTCGGTTCTGGCCCTGCGGGTTATAGTGCAGCTGTTTATGCAGCACGTGCAAATCTTAAACCAACACTTATTGCAGGTTTACAACTTGGCGGCCAACTTACAACAACAACCGAAGTTGACAACTGGCCGGGCGATCCTGAAGGTTTGACTGGTCCTGTCCTAATGGACCGTATGCAAGCACATGCTGAACGCTTTGGTACCGAACTTGTCTATGATCATATTAATGAAGTGGACTTAAATGTACGTCCTTTTGTTCTTAAAGGTGATATGGATGAGTACACTTGTGATGCTTTAATTATTGCAACTGGTGCGACAGCTCAATATCTTGGCTTAGAGTCTGAACAAAAATTTATGGGTCAAGGCGTGAGCGCATGTGCCACATGTGATGGCTTCTTCTACAAGAACCAAAATGTGATGGTTGTGGGTGGTGGTAATACTGCTGTTGAAGAAGCACTTTATTTATCAAATATTGCTGAACATGTGACACTTGTACACCGCCGTGATTCTTTACGCTCTGAGAAGATTTTACAAGATCACTTATTTGCTAAAGAAAAAGAAGGCAAAATCAGTATCGTTTGGAACCATGAGGTTGAAGAAGTTCTTGGTGACAATACTGGCGTAACAGGTGTTCGCTTAAAATCTACGAAAGATGACAGCAAACAAGAAGTACAAGTTCAAGGCTTATTCATTGCAATTGGCCATAAACCAAATACCTCTATGTTTGAAGGTCAGCTAAACTTACGTGATGGCTATATCCAAGTACAAAGTGGTACTTCAGGTAACGCAACAGCGACTTCTGTAGCAGGCGTTTTTGCTGCTGGTGATGTTGCTGATAGTATTTATCGTCAAGCGATTACTTCGGCGGGTTCAGGCTGTATGGCTGCACTAGATGCCGAAAAATATCTAGATAACCTTTAAGTTTAGATATTTCAAACAGCCGTTTTATAACGGCTGTTTTTTTGGAATTTATAATAATTACTGGCTGCCCTGTATTAATTTTTATAGCATAGCCCTAAAGCACATATTATTTTGGTTTTATGAAAACACTGCCTCTATCTCAATATATTTTCCCAGATCCGGAGGAATCAGATCCAGATGGTCATGGTTTAATTTGTATAGGCGCTGACCTCTCCCCTTCCACACTCTATGAAGCGTATACACATGGGCTTTTCCCATGGTTTAATGAAGATGAACCTATTTGTTGGTGGAGCCCTGAACCACGCTGTATCATTTATCCTCAAAACTATAAACCGAGTAAATCGCTTATTCGTAACATGAAAAAATATGATTACACCATTACGGTAAATCGTGCTTTTGAGCAAGTCATTCGCTCATGTTCACTACCTCGAAGCTATGCTAATGAAACATGGATTAGTGAAGATATTATTGAAGGCTATTGTGGAATGTTTGATGCCGGTTATGGCTATAGCGTAGAAGTCTGGCAAGAAGAGCAGCTGGTAGGTGGTTTATATGGGGTAACGATCGGTAAAGGTTGTTTTGGCGAGTCTATGTTTAGTACCCAAACCGATGTTTCTAAAATGGCTTTTTATACGTTAATGTTAATTGGTCAAGAAAATCAGCTTCCTTGGGTTGACTGTCAACTTGTAAATAGTCACTTAATTAGTCTTGGGGCTTGTACACTTTCTCGGCAAGAATATCTTAAATCGTTACAAGATGTAATTATTCACCCCTCTATCAATTGGAAAAAGTATCAAGAACGTGTATTTTCAAGTAAAACAATAGCATTAAATGCAAAATTAATGGAATGATAACAGGAGGGACCAATCATGAAATCATATCACCCGAAGTCCCTTTTAAATGATCTGCAATATTATATTACTCCACCTCATGATTGCAGCTATTTAGAAAATAAATCAGCACGCATGGTCTTTTTAGACCCGATTCATCGGATTGATGTGGTGACGCTTTCTGAATTATCGCGATTAGGTTTTCGTCGTAGTGGCGACTTTGTATACCGTCCTGAATGTCATTTATGCAGGCAGTGTTTATCTTGTCGTGTACCTGTTGCCGATTTCCAAATGAACAGCATGCAAAAAAAAGCATGGAAGCGAAATCAAGATCTCACCATGACTGTTCTACCAACACGGCAAGCCTCACAAATTCATTATGATCTATATGAACGTTACATTAACGAGCGCCATGCCGATGGTGATATGTTTCCGCCAAGTTTAGATCAGTTTGAAAAATTCTTGGTCCATAGCTGTACAGATAGTTTCTTCTTAGAACTATGGAAAGACAATCGTCTTATTAGCGTTTCGACTTGTGATTTAATGGATGATGGGTTATCTGCCGTCTATACGTTCTTTGACCCAGATGAACACCGTAGATCTTTAGGCGTTTATTCAATTCTGAATCAAATCGAATATGTAAAAACACTCGGTTTAGAATATGTCTACTTAGGCTATTGGGTTCCCCACTCAGCTAAAATGAACTATAAATCTCAATATACGCCGCTAGAACTTTTACTAGATGGGCAATGGCGCCGCTTAAATAGATCATTATCACCAGAAGAGATCAATCAGTTAGGCAATTCCCTCATGACCACATTACCTTCTGAATGGAATAATTTAATTATTAAATAATCTGCTTCTGTCTTGTTGTTCAAACAGCAACAAGACAGGCATTCTTAGAATAAAGAAGCAAAATCATCAGTACAGCTTTTTACCATAATAACGGCATTTTCACGCCCACCCTCTTGGGTTGGATAATAGTTACGACGCACATCAATTTGGTGAAACCCTGTTTTTTCGTATAAACCAATAGCAGCTTTATTACTTTCACGTACCTCTAGAAAAATTTGTACGGGGTGATTTTCTAAACGCTCAATCGACGCATCTAACAATTGATATCCTAATCCTTTACCTTGCATTTGAGGATCAATTGCCATGAGCAGTAAATTCGCTTCATCTAATACAGGTTGTAAAATACAAAAACCAACCACCTTATTATTTAATTCTATTACCGTACATTGGTAAGAATTTAAAGATTCTACAAATTGCTGCCTAGACCATGGGTGTGTTTGAACAAGCTTCTCAATTTGAGCAACACTATCAATATCTGAGACTTGCATAGTACGAATCATGAGTTTCAACACATTTTTAGATTTCAAAGTAAACGTATTATAGAAACTTAAATAGAAAAAACGAGTAAAAAAAAGAGCAATTAAATTGCTCTTTTCCAGTCAGCTTTTTAAAGACCTAATTTTTCACGCCAAGTGGCCAATAAAGCTGTCGTATCCGAATCATTTGGATGGAATTTTGGTCTTAAGAAATCTAATAATTCTGGAATTTGACGAGTCATAAAACCTTTACGACCATACATGAACTTAAGCATGTATTTGGTATCTTTCCATGTTAATTTATCATCAGTCTTAAGTAACTTAGCAGTAAAATAAGACTGAGTAGCAAAAATTAAGGCCATTGCAATGATTAAAGCAGTTGAACGCATAAAATAAGCCTTTGGCCCCTGCCCATACATATTGGTATAAACATCAAACGCCACAGCTTTGTGTTCATTTTCTTCTACCGCATGCCACATCCATAAGTGATACATAGTGTCATCTTGGAACATGGCTTGAATTTCAGGGTTTTGTAAAAGCTCAGCCGCAATAGTTGAGGTAAAATGTTCTAAAGCACAGGTACCTGTTAAATCAATCATTTCTTTTGTATAACCAAAAGGTTTCATTAGCTTGGTTACAACCGCAGTACCTACTTTAATAACTTTACCTGTCTGTTTTTCCATTTTACGAACATCATATCCATACGCCTGCGCAGAAGCATTAAATGCTAGATGCTCTTTAGAATGCATAGCTTCTTGGCCAATAAAAGCACTTATTTCTTTTTGAAGTGCTGGATCAGCCAGTTTAGGATCGTTTCGCACAGCACGAGTACTGTTTACAAAGAACTGCTCTCCTTCCGGAAAAAGAGCCGATAATGCTGTCATAAAATGAGTTAATCCTGCATCGTAATTTGCCCAATAGCGTGGAACTTGAGCAAACTCAAAGTCCATACGACGCACAGGGAAACTTGCTCCGGCACGATTAGAAATATTTACTTTAGCATTCATGTCAGACTCCTTTAAGCGAATCGAAAATTCACTTATATCCTTATTTATTTTCTTAATATTTATAATAATACGCCTTTAAAGGCGCTATTTAAGTGCAGATGAGGCCAGCAAATTATCAGATGAGGTCATCAATAGCCTCATACTAGGGCAAAATTAACAAGTATCTTTTAAAAGTGAGTCATAATTTATAGACAATAAAAAAAGGACTGTTAACAGCCCTTTTCATTTACTTTCAGCTTAAAGTCCAAGTTTAGATTTCCAAGTTTTTAACAAACTAACCGTATCTAAATCATTCGGGTGGAAACCTGGCTTAAAATAAACCAGCATCTCTTTAGCCATACCTGTAATAATGCCTTTCGACGGGCTATAACCATATTTATAAATCACAAATAACTCATCTAAGTTTAATTTATGGTCTTGCTTTAAAAGACGAACCACAAACGAAGATTGAATTGCGAAAATAAGAGCCATTGCAAAAACAAGTGAACTTGTGCGTAAAGCATAAGCTTTTACACCTTTACCAAAGACACCTTCATACACATCAAATGCGACTGCTTTATGTTCATTTTCTTCTATTGCGTGCCAATACCACATGGTTGACATCGTTTTATCTGTCATCAACTCTTGAATATGGGTATTAACTAAAAGCTGAGATGCAATGGTTGCAGTAAAATGTTCAAGGGCTGTAGTAGCAGTCAGGTCCACCATTTCTTGCGTCATACCAAATGGTTTTACGAGCTTTGCAAAAGTTTTTCGGGCAGTTTGAATAGCCGTATCGGTGAACTTTTCTAAAGTTTCAACATCATGACCAAATTTTTGGGCAGAAGCATTAAAGTTTACATGCTCTTGAGTATGCATCGCCTCTTGACCAATGAAAGCACTAATTTCTTTTTGTAGCTCTTCATTGTCTTTAATTGCTGGGTGATAACGTACAGCACGTACACTATCAATAAAGAACTTTTCACCAGCTGGAAATAGCGCTGATAACGCTGTCATAAAATGTGTAAGTCCAGCGGAACCATTCATCCAGTATTCTGGCACATCATTAAAATCAAAGTTCATACGACGTACAGGAAAGCTTGCCCCTACACGATTTGTGATATTCACTTTAGCATTCATATTGAAAGCTCCTTACCAGTAACCTAAGTTACTTAAACTTTATTGTTCGTTTTCTTGATTCTTATCATACAAACTTAATAAAAAGGCTTAAGTGCAAATAGGGACATTGAAGTATCAGTTAAGGCCAGCTTTCAACTGAATTGTCTAACAATTCGATATAAAAAAAGCGCCCCAAAAGGAGCGGTTGTTACTTATATAAATCAGTAGGTTAAATAATATTGCTACACTTTTGTTGCACTATTTTTTAAATCTGCATTTGTCTTGTTTTACGTATTTTTAAACTACATTTAAAATTATTTTAAATCTACTTTAATGGGAAGTTCCCAACGGCGTCTATTAAATGTCACGGTTCCATCCAAATTAATAGGCAACTCTTTTAATGAATAGTCATAGATTTTAAGAACATTCCCGTTCTTATCTAAATCAGCGGGTAGATTGCAAGTATTCTCCATTCTGCCCACTTCCGAAACCATGATCATGACTTGCGACATCACAAAGCCCTTACACAAATCGAGACATTCACATTACTATTAATAGTGTGAGCTGTGCAACCTGAGAATAGGAGGCACAGCAATGTGATGATCGATGCAACTTTGGTACGTTTACACATATAAGTTACTTCTTTAAAAAGAGTGCTCGTTCTGCTTCTCGGCGACGAACTAGGCCCTTCATAACCTTGCCACCTGCTTTGTTCCAAACTAGGAATTGATCAGCAGCACCTTGATAGTCACGTTTATTGAGTTTCTTTAATAAGGTTGAATTATTAAAAGCACCAGAGCCAATGTTGTAAGTCAGCGATACTAATGCATCAAACTGATTTTGAGTTAAAGGTACAGTTACCGATTCATTTACAGTCTTTTCAAATTTGGCTAAGTCATGCTTAAAGTAAGTCTTAGCTTGCTCAGGTGTGCAAGTATCACCTTGCTTAACCTTCACGCCATTTGGATAAACTGTTGTGCCAGTGCCAATAGTCCAGACTCCTACACCATCGTCATAAGCTTTGAATCGTGTGTCTTCAAATCCTGAAATTAGATTTACACCAACATCACTTGTAGTCATGCCAGAAGGCGCAAGTTTATCGACCACCTTATTTAGATCATCTACTTGTGCTTGTGTAAGCTTGCCACCTGCAATCACACGAGCAGCATCAAAGAATGGTTTAGTTGTCATTGGATTCACCTTTCTTTTTCTCTAACTCAGAGCTACCAAAATAAAAGCCACATGCAGTTGTCATAGCCCCAGCAATAAAACCCAATGCCGTATTAATCAGATTGCTGTTTTCTCGCGGCATATCCACAAAAAATAAAGCAATCACTAAAACAAACATCAGTCCCACTAATGCGAAAGCTAGATAAGCTCTTGTGTTTTCACTATTCATCGTCCTGCTTCCTCTAACCGTGAAACCTTCTCTTTAATTAAAGATTGATCTTGGCTTAATTGAATAATTGAAGATCCAACCCAAGCGCACAGCGAAAATACGATTCCTGCAAAGATGCCAAGCAGTACACGCAATACAGAAATTCCACCATCTTGCGCTGCTGTGCGGTTTTCTAAATTGGCGACTTTGATATCCAATGTATCGATATCCTTTTTGTTCTGTTCGCTAGTCTCTTTGTGTGCTTCATTAATAAAAGTCAGTCGAGTAACATGATCTGACAACATGCGAATATCACTCTGAATTGAGTCAATTTTCTTTTCAAATCTCAACCCGTATGATTCATTTTCAGTCATGCCTTCCCCCTTTCGTTTAGGCAATAAAAAAGCACCCGGTTGGGTGCTGTTACTTTTTCATTTCAATAACACTTAACGTTCTCGAAGTAATCATAAAGTTGCTTCTTGATTCCACATTTAATGGAATATTAACGCCCTCCTGTCGAGCAAATCCTGCTTTAAGTGTGTAGGTAACATTGCCAATAGTACTGTTATCATCAATAGCTGAAACGATAACCGCAGTCCCGTTGAAATTGACATTAATAGTACCAGTTTCAAGATTTGCACCTAATGAACCCCGTCCAATTAAATTTCCATTCCGATATATAGAAATATAAAAAGAAGCCATGGCCCTGTCATTTGCTGCAATTGGATTACCTCGTCCGTCACTTACACTAAAAGCGCCAAAAGTAGGTGTGCAAATATTTACTGAAGCATCAATTCTAACTTTTCCACCACTTCTATTTAACGTTACTTGTAAAAGTGTACCTATATGATTTTCCCACGCTGATAGGTGGTTATTAAAATCATTATTAGGCAACCCACCAGTTGATCCTCCTGAAAAACTATTGATAGTTTTGATATCAATTGCTTTAACTCCTATCGGTACAGTTACAGCCTCATCCTTGATCTTTAGAGTATCAATTGCGCCATCTTCAATATTCGCAGTTTTGACTTTAATTGTTCCCAAGTCCGCACTAATAACACTTAAGTTTTCTGCCCAGATCCGATTGGCATTGATATATCCAAAACTACCATTATCGACATACAAACCACGCGGAATAACAGTACCGTTTGGCAAAGTAACTGGAGTATTTTGCAGTGTCATTAATGGTTTAGGTTTTACACCATCAACACCGACAGGCGTACCAAACTGAATTGCATCATAATTGAATATGAAAGTTGAAGTCGTACCATCATTCATTGAACCATGTCCTGAGACATGGCCATTCACATCAAACTTCATGAATTGCTCTGCATAGACACCATCTACACTTTTTGACACTTCCTGAATCGATGCTGTATGTCCGTCAACAGTTGTTTGAATAGTATCAACTTTCTCTGCTGTCGCACTCTGAGCATCCGAAACCGCATTCACTTTTTGTTGAACTGTTGCCAAATTGGTGTTTGCTGTATTTGCCTTATCCAAGGCATCATTAGCCGTTAATTGTGCATTACCCGCTGCTGCATTTGCAGATGAAGCAGAAGCTTGAACAATATCAATTTGACTTGCTTGCGAAGACTGACTATCTGTAAGCGTTTTGATCTGGCTCTGAACTGTTGCTTTGTTACTTTCAAACTGAGTTTGAACAGTATCAATACGTTGCCCAAGTGCGCTATCAGCATTTACACGCGCAGTAGATTCAGAGGCAATAGTTGCCTTATTTTCATCTATCTGAGCCTGAGTAATATCAATCCGCTTACTTAAAACCAAGTCACCTTCAGCTGCTGCTGACTGTAATGACCATGATCCAGCCTCTGTTGATGAGCTGTCAGCAGTTAGTGAAGTACTATCTGCGGTTAGTGGGGTAACTTTTGCATAGACTCCGCTTAATCGCTCAGTATTTGCATTGATCAAATCACCCTGCTCATCAACGGTAGCTTTCACACTATCCACATAACCTGTTGAGGCCTTGTCACTAAGCTCAGCCTCTACAGACTCAACACGCTCAATTGCAGCACTAGATGCATCTGCTGCTGCATTGGCTTGTGATAGTGCTGTGGCTGCATTTGCCTTAGCTGTTGCAGCATCACTACTTGCAGTGCCAGCTGTTGCTTTTGCCTGATTTGCTACAGTAACAGCAGACCCAGCTTCCGAAACTGCTGCTTCAGATTTAGTTACAGCAGTAGCACTATTTTCAAGTGCCTGACCTGCTTGATCAGTTGCAGTATTGACTTTGACATCAATTGCATCAACTTTTAAAGCGGTTGCTTCATTGTCTGCAGTATTAATATCAACTCGTTGACTCACTGCTGCTAAAGCTGCATCGTTACTCGCTTTATAAACATTTAAAGCTTGGACTGTAGCAGCATCACCACTCGCTCTTGCTGTAGCTTCCTGTTGAATTAATGCAGTGTTTTCACCAACTGAAGCTGAAACGGTATCGATGCGCTTACTTAAAGCTAAATCGCCATCAGCATAAGCAGACTGAATTGTCCACGCCCCTGCTTGGTTGCTACCACTATCAGCTGTCCAGTTGTTTTGGTCAGCAGTTAATGGAGTAACTTTTGCATAAACACCATCAAGCTTCTGCGTTTGAGCTTTAACAACGCCATCAATATCCTCTACATCCGCTTTGACTTCTTCAAGCGCACCAGTTGAAGCCTTGTCCTCTAAAGCAGCATTGATTTCATTAATAGATAATGCATTAGCACTAGAAGCATCAGCAGCAGCTTGCGCTTTACTGATAGCAGTTGCAGCATTGGTTTTTGCAGTTGCAGCATCACTACTAGCGGTATTGGCTGTATTAATAGCACCATCTGCTTTTGAACTTGCCGATTGTGCTGTTGCTGTTGCTTCCCGTGCCATTGATGAAGCTGAACCTGCTTGAGACACCGCTGTATCAGCCTTGCTTATGGCAGTAGCACTATTTTCAAGTGCTTTGCCAGCATCATCCGTGGCAACCTTTACACTGGCTCTTAAACCATCAATTGCCTGTGTATTTGCACTAGTGTCATCAACAACTGCTGTTACATCGTCTATAACCGAAGCCAGAGCCAAGTCATTGGAAGCAATGTAATTATTCAGTGCCTGAACCTGTGCTCCATCGGCATCAGCCAAAGCAATAAGTTTTTGCTGAACAGAAGCATTGTTATTGCCAAAATCTGAACTCAACGTATCAATTCTTTGGCTTAGTGCGCTGTCACCATTGACTCTTGCTAAGGCTTCTTGCTGAATAGCAGCTTGGTTATTTCCCACCTGAGCATTAACAACATCGATACGTTTACTTAGGGCTAAATCACCTTCAGCAAATGCTGACTGAATTGTCCAAGCAGCAGCTTGGTTACTTCCATTATCTGCGGTCCAGTTGTTCTGATCAGCCGTTAAAGGTGTTACCTGTGCGTAAACACCGTCCAGTTTTGTTGCTGTAGCATGTAAGTCATCTGCAACAATATCAACCGATTCTTGAACAGCTGCAATTGATGTGTCGGTGCTTTCTTTATAGGTAGTGACAGCATTAAGAATCTGCTGGTCACCATCAGTTCTAGCCTGAATCTCTTGAGTTAAACCATCACTGACACCTTTAACTGCAGCAATGCGGTCATTGGTTTCTTTCGCAACGGCATCAGAAACTTGCTTAACTTCACCCTGCCGTACCAAAGATTCTTGTGCAATTGCATCTGCACGGGCTTGTGCTTCAGCTGCATCTGCTGCAATTCGATCACTAATTTCTTGTGTAAGGCTATCGTTTAATCCAGAAACATCACTTACTCTTTGCTGGGTTTCAGCATCGATTGCTGCATTCGCAGAATCAATTTCACCCTCAAGAGCAGTAACTTTGTCAATTAAATTTCCGATATCTCCATCAAGACCTTCAATCGTATCAATCTTATTGATCGTATCTCTTAAGTCCTGATCTAACTGCGTTGCAGAAATTAAGCCATCAAGCGCATCAAGAATATCATTCGCCTGTGCAGTTGAAGTGCCACTAACCCAACTAGACCAATCCCCTTTATTACCGATCCGGTCAACCAACCGCCCCCGATACCAGAGTGTCACATTAGCAGCCAAACCCTGCTGCTGTAGTGAAGTCGTTGGATAAGCATAAGAACCCAGAGGCTGAATATTGGCACCATTGGAAGTCGTAGAATATTCAATTTCCGTATATGCAGTATCTAATGCGCCAGTTGCAGGAAATTCCCATTCCACTTTCATTCCGAACATTGTGCCAATCGCTCGGATAAAAGCTAATTTTGGTGGTAACCCCTGCTTACCAGTCAATGCAGTCAAAACTGAGTATGCCGGTAAAGAAGAAATTTCAAATGCTGAAATTGCTGTTACACGCGCCTGATATTGACCCGCATAAATACCTGGTACCTCTACCGAGTTATTGCCTGTCAGTGGTAATTTAATCCAGCTCCCGTCATCTTTACGCCACTCAACCAGATACTTAACTGCTCCACGGGCTTGTGCCCATGACACAATCATTGTGGCAACATTAATACCTTGATCTACTCGGCTTTCACTTGTAATGGTGACGTTTGTAACCGCATCCTGAACAGTAGGATTAACAATTGAAATAGGTGCTTCTTCAAAATGTGCTCCAGTGTCGATTGCATCAAACTTTGAAGGATTGTATTGAAGAGCAGTAATGCTAAATTGATGTTTATCATCTTGAGTAATAGAGATGACCCGAAACTTCATTGTTGCCAAGTCTTGAGCATCTAAAACCCAAATGTTTTGCACAGCAATCGAATTCACATCAAAAGCCGTGGTTACTGTAATAACTCTACCTGCTATTGACTGAACAATACGTGTTTGGGCTTTGCCATTTTCTCCATTAATTACGAGTCGGTCGCCAGCTTTTGCAACCACATTATCTCGGTCCAAAGTAATACTTTTACGATCTGCCGAAATAGCAGATACACGACCACCATTTGCACGACCTGCAAATAGAGGATCAGCAACTTCAATTACTTTCCCTGGCAAAGGAATGTGTCCATCTAGACCAACTTTGAAAGACACTGTACGTGTTTCAAGTTGCTCTGACTTTAAAGCCCAGTGACCTGCTCTCTGCGCTTGTCCGCGCGAAGTGCATCCCCAAGCATCAATTTCCAAAATACGAACTTGGCCCGCTTCAGCAATTGCTTTCTCATCACGAACAAACTCATATTCGGTTTTGTAGTGATTAGCTGGGTTATCCCACGCAATTTTTACAACATTATGGCGATCACGCGCACGGGTTCCTGAGTATTCAAAATTGCCATCAATGACATTGGCACGTGTATAAGTGAAATATGTATCTTGGGGAATATCCGCATCGCAAATAATGCTATTACCATCCCAAAACGTTATCGCACGAAACACACCAGCTAACTTAGTTAAAATCTCAAATGCACCTTCTGCGCTCTGAAGATAAACGTTACAAGTAAAGCGTGGTTCCTGCCCCCCTAGACCATCCGGCACCATTTGGTCACAGTATTGTGCTAAACGATATAAAGACCACTTATCAATCATTAACGGGGTTAAGCGGTCACCCAAAGCATAACGGTCTACGGTACATATATCGTAATAGATCCATGCCGGGTTATTTGTGTATGCCTCTTTAAATGTACCGTCCCAAATTCCTATATATTGACGTGTAACCGGATTGTAGTTTGTGGGAACCTTGATAATCCTACCTTTCGTATCCATTGCAACTTTAGCAACATTCCCAAAGGTTTCAGCATCGTACTGGAGGCCCAATAATGCTGTATTTGGATAACGTAATTTTGCATCAATTACCTCTGTTACCGCAGATACATACATCTTGTCGCTGATATATTCGGATGTTGAGTTGGGAGTAATTCGGCGAACACGAACCAGCCAGCCTGAATCGGCTTTGGGTAAGTCAATACGATGTGGACGCTCATAATTATCAGATGTTTTATCTGAAATTTTTGCTCTTAATACTTCTGACCATGCTCCGCCATCAGTTTGCAAGTCCACCGCGTATTCAATGGTATAGCCAGTAACATCACCTGTTGTTGGGTCTTGGTTGCGTAGTGGACCCCAACGTAATCGTAATCTAACCGCATCAAGATCAAGGTTATTAAAAGAACGTACCCAAGGTGTAGATGATTTAAGCTCTACGTCAATCGGGATTTCATTTTCAACTGCCGGGAAGCCTTCAATGTATTCCTGATCATTAGTACCATTTCTAAAATCAACTTTTACATTTTCAAAGTTAAGGCTTCCATCTGCATTTTGAAGTGGAGTTTCTTCTAAATAAATTGACTGAAGCCCATTAGCTAAACCTTCAATCTCGCCTTCAGCTAAACCATATAGAACCTTGATAAAGGTTTTCGATTGAGCAGAATCTGGTGAAATGACAGGTTGCCGTTGTTTTTTACTGCCTTTTTTGCGCCTACTACTGCATTCATAAGAAATCTCACGCAATAAAAAAGGCGCTAGAAAGCGCCTGTTAAATAATTAAAATTTACATCTGATCTTCAGGATATTGACCAGCACTGATAATGAAGCCGCCGATTTCCCGTTGACCATAAAGAATTGGAACAGGATTACCTTGTGCAACTGTAGTTACTGCACCGCCAAAGCCTTTGTTGGCACGGTTGCCATCTTGGTTTTGGTCTTGAGTATTATCAATTTTTGGCATGAGCATTGATGCAACCCCTCCCATAGCCATGCCAGCACCTGCACCTATCAATGCAACCTGAGCAGCCTGACCAATACCTGGTATAAATGAAGCAGCTATCAGAATCGCACCAAGTACAAGTTGCAAAATCCCATTATTGCCACCAGCCCCCATTACACGCGGGACGATATGAATAGTGTCTGCTTCAGTATGCATGTCTAGCTGCTCTTCACCGATGTTATCGCCGGTAATGAGCCGCTTAGTTTCATGATCGTAAATTGCTGGGCGTTTCTTGCCTCGTTTATTACTCGAGTTCTTTCCTTTTAGAAACACGGCAAAGCGT
This sequence comes from Acinetobacter sp. FDAARGOS_558, assembly GCF_003937785.1. Taxonomy (NCBI): domain Bacteria; kingdom Pseudomonadati; phylum Pseudomonadota; class Gammaproteobacteria; order Moraxellales; family Moraxellaceae; genus Acinetobacter; species Acinetobacter sp. FDAARGOS_558. The sequence goes on along the minus strand of NZ_RKJH01000001.1, from coordinate 3,272,484 downwards.
AGCCCTTGCTCATGTGCATGCAACATAAAGTGTTCAAAGCCAGCGATCTGAACAGATAATGCACGCATGGCTTCACGTGTATTTGCGACATCGAGCTTAAATTCACGACCGAATTTTTGCCCCAAGATGCCGTACAACTTAATTGTTTTTAACATCTCTATGCCTCAAGATTTTTACAGTACGTTCAAGCCATTGTTGACCATATATTTCCCGCACAGATTTACGGTTATACGGATGATGAAGGATTAAACTTGAACCGATGCAATGCTCAGTTTGTTCCGATTTAAGCTGCCCATTATTACCCAACCATATAACTGCATGATTGGGATGTTCAGTACGCCCAACACGACAAACAAGCATATCGCCATATTGTGGTGTATCTACTTCATAGAAGCCTGCTTTTTCATAGTTTTCAAGATAAAGTGATGGATGGGATTTATCCTCCCACCAAGCATCTTTTCGCTGAAAATCCAACAGCTCCACACCTAACTCACGGCTATAAAAATCACGAATCAGCGCGTAACAATCTTGCCAGCCATGAAAATAATTACGCCCCACTAAAGGGGCGCGATAATCACACGGCTCGTAGATTTGAAAATCCAGATCCGGATATGAACAAATTACCCACGGCTTTTTATGTAGTTCAATCTGAATCAGATCGAGTTCCGATGCTCTTGTTGTTCCATCTGGATGGGAATGCACATAAGCTAAGATTTCGCCTTGATCTTCAGCCATAGCTAAATCTTCAGGATGGATTTCAAACTGATCAGATTGAGCTGAAACATTGCGGCAGCGGATATATTCTTTTCCAACAATTACCCCACAGCATTCATGCGGATAGCATTCATCGGCATGGGTCATGATTGCTTTTTTGGTTTTTGCTGTAAGTTTCATAAAACCTCACAATAAGCTTGAAGCCGGGAACCCACCGAAAGGCAAAGGTTTATTGTCTCCGTGACGCAATCGGCAGTCTCTTAAATGACCTCCACAATTATCTTGTGCCGGGTCATCTGTTGGCTCACCTTTTTCTGTGAACATAGCCGCGCCCGTATAACCACACTCTTCGCCGCGATACTTCCCCATCATGCACCAATGACAAAGTGAAGTAATTTGACGTACAGGAATTTTCAAACCCTCAAAATCGATTGGATTGGACAGCTCGAAAGTCACTTGTTGTGCATTTTCAGATGTCTTTTGCTCGATGTACCAGATTTGCTCTTTTGATTCATTCGATGCAATTGGATTGCCTTCTGTGAAGTTTTCAGCATCTAAGTATTTAGCAAGTGTGGTAATCACTTTAAGTTTTGCACCAGCAAAGTCTTTAAACTGCAAACAGTAAGCAGACACAGCATTTTGAATGCCGTTGATATTGTTGGCCATGCTTAAAGTTGGTGCTGAAGCTTTACCGTCCGAACGCATTTCAAGGCCAGACACCTCAAGCGCCATTGGCTCAAAAACTTGACCTTGCCAAATAATATTTCGCATCCATACTTTCTGATCGCCAATATTAAAAACTTTATCGGCCTTGATTGTTGCTGTGTCAGCCTTCCAACTTGTTAAGTCAGCTGAGACATAAATCTTTTCCCAATCTTCATAAGAAATATGCCCATGGAAACGTAAAATGCCAGCACCTAAGCTGCTGGCATCTAATTCATACAATGTTATAAGGCCGTCTACATAAAGTTTCTGGAAATCACTATTCAGCGTCATCTGGTAGTGTCTCCTCTAAAACTAGCTCTTCATGTAATCGAACGTCTATCCACCGACCATCAGGAATGTCCATTGGATTTTCATGATCACCAACGATTGCAGCAAGCTCAATATCAAACTTACGCTTGTATGTCTTGATTGAAATGTCGCCATTTTCTAGGGTTGAGTATTCAACAGCAACTACCGTATTACCGTTGGCATCTTTAGGTACTTCGATGTACCAACCTTCCTGAGCAAAACCGAGCGAACCCTGAATTAAGTAATCACCAACACCTAGCTTGTCAAAAGTAATTTGCTGCTTTTCAGCATCATTATTTAATTCGATATGATCATTAAATAACTTAACAATTGGTGAAGCTGCTTTAATAAATCCATTACCATCGACAGTCGTATTTTTCTGCGTCCACATTTTATAAAGTGAATATGCACCAGAATTCACATTAGAATGTCTTACTCGGTAATAAATTTCATGACTACTTGGGGCAGCTAAAATCTGTGCGTGTACACCACCACCGCGAGTCATAGTCAATCCACAACAATATGCTGGTATTGTTGAGGAAGCAGTGGTATTAGACCAAACAAAACCATTCGCAGGTGGATAATCCGATGCATCTGACTCGGTTAAAGCATAAGCTCCCGTCCCAGTAGCAAGAGAATCACCAAGACCAAAAGCTCCATTACGCATTAATGAATTTTGTGTAGTATCAGTTTTTGATGTCTGGGCTGTGCTTGTTGCGGCAGTCCCCAAACCTAATGCAGTTCGAGCAGATGTTGCACTGGTTGCCCCTGTACCACCCTTTGCAATTGGCAAAGCAGTTGGAATCGTAGCTCCATTAGTGCTTCCAGTTAGGAAATCATATAGCTCAGTAAAGTTTGCGTTTATATACTGGAAAGCTGTTCGAGCTGGTGTTCCTGATCCGTCATTTGCAGCTGAACCAACATTAATAACTTGCTTAGTCATTTTCTTACTCGCATAAAAAAGCCCCTAAAAAGGGGCTTTAAAGGGGTTTAAATTAAGGGTAAAAAACTTGGGTGAATGTCGTAGAGATTTGCCAAACATCACCGCCCAAACAGCGTGGTTGATATTCACCTGTTTTAACTCGGACCTCACCGTCTAAAGGTGAATCCCAAAGGAACGAGTCAGCACCCTTATGTTGATCGAAGAATGCTTTGATTTGCATAATTTCGGCTTTATAAGCCGTTCTTTGATAAGTCCATTCGCCAGCTCGGTTATTGATACCTACAGCAATGTTTTGTTCATAACCATCGCCAAATTTGCTTGATAACGTATTAAAGCTCTGCGAACCTGAATTACCTTCTAAGTCTTGGCACCAAGTGAATTTACGATTACTCATCTTTTTTTGACCACTCAACTTTCATACTAACCGGACTATCTTTAAAACGTTTTTTGCAACTTTCTAGATCCTTCGTATCTTGATCTGGAGCCAATAAACCTGCCCACCTACTTTCACGAACTGCCCATTCTTTTACATGTTTGTTTAGTAGCTCTGCAGCTTTAGAACTCTTAGATTCCTTTTGAAAAATGAGTGTGAGCGCCAAACCAAATACAAAACCTGTTGCATATGCAATATGATTAGACTTAATCAAACTTAAACTTATGTAAAAAACTGCAGTTATCAAAAAAGCAAAGAGGAATGCTATAAAATATCTTTTCATATTCTCACTTCCTGAAAAGCAATAAACCCACTCAGTAAAGTGGGTTTATTTGGGTTTAAGTGGTTAAATTTAGGTATTAGCGTCTCACTAGATTAAACAAGACACCACCTTGACGACTTTCACGTCTAGCCCATGCGTCCATTGCATTATTCAGAGATTCAGCAATTTGCTTTTGACCTTGTGTATTGACGCTTGCAGATCCATCAGCAAACGTAATTTGCTGACTAATTTGTACATTGCCCTCACTAGCCCCGTTTTGACGATTATTTAAATAATTCGTCAAATCTTTGTTCTGTTGAGGGTTTAATACACGTTCACCACCATCTAAAAGCCATGTGCCTTCACGCGGGATATTATCTATACCGTTGTGGGCCATACCTTGGATTGTTTGGGCTGCCATGATGCCAACTGAAGCGTAACCTGTTGCCCTAACAACTCCAGCCAAAACACTCCCATAAGCACCACCTTGCGCCAGTGCCTTAGTAGCACCTTCCTCCGTATTAACAATTGCTTGAGCTATTGAAGCAGCCTTAGAGGCAAAGAACATAGTTTTGTAAAGTGCATTTGACTTCCCAACACTTTGCTCTAATAGTGCGGTCATGTCTGAAAAGACCTGCCCAGTCATTCCAGCAATTTGCGAATAGACTTGCATTTTGGTTTCAAAATTCTGTTGATCCAAATCACGCTCTTTTTGTGCGTAATCTGCATCAAGTGCAGCTTTCGCTTGCAAATACTGCTCATGTGCATCTAAAAGCATAGAATTGCGAAGATTCTCATCTGATATTGCACTTATTCCAGCAACTTCATCGTTATAGGATGTTTGGAGTCCTCCGAAATCTGAAGAATATTGATTTTGCAAATTAAACTTTGAAAACTCTTCAGGATTAAGTCTATTAAATAGAGATTGAGCAGAGTTCTGACCAACTTGAAAGACGCTGTCAGAAGCTTGGTTTAAAGTTTCAAAAATTGCATAATCCTTAGATTTTGCCATCTCTTCGCGAACACGTTTACTTAAACTATAAGTTTGAAGTATTTCTTCACGTTCACGTTGGTAACGCTTCACAACAATTTCAGTCTGGTTTAGATAACCCTCAAACGCCGACTGAATTTGTGCATCTTCTTCGCGTTTTACGGCAGCAATTTCAACTTGTTTTTGACGCTCAAGAGCAGCTTTAATCTCTAAAGCTTTTTTCGATTTCCCGTACTCATACTCGGCATTAGAGTCGATTAACTCTTTTTGTCGATCAAAGTTTTGTTCAATCTGCTTGATTCGATCAGTTTCAAAAGCAAAGTACTGGTTGTACTCTTCCTTTTTATCAGACTCAAGTTTTGCAATTTGAGCGGCATATAGGGCATTTTCCTTATCAATCATCTCCTTAAGCTGCGGTGTACCAGCATAGGCGAAGGTAATCTTTTCAATATTATCTTGATGCTCTTTTGCAAGTCGTTGAGCTTCGGTGTAATACCGAGCATCGACATCTTTTTTAGCATCATCAATGGCTTTTTGAGATTCAGCAGCCTTATTAATTAATTCAAGTTGATCTGCCTGTGTAGGCATTAAAATTGAATTGTCTACAGTAGATTTTCCAGATACTCCGGCGAACCACTTCTGGAAACCCGGTGCGTAACCAGCAACCTCTTTACGCTTGCTATCTGATAGACCACCTTTTAAATAGGTTCTTAAGCCACCTGCACCTGCATTGTAGGCCATGAGTGCTTTATCCATGGCTCCAAAATCAGCCAAATGTTTAGATAAGTCTTTAGCTGCTGCTGTTGCAATTTCTTCAGTAGAACTTTTGGCATTAAGACCATACTGCTTTCTAAACACACTCGTTGTTTGGAAAAGACCTATTGCCCCAGTATGACTTTTTGCTCCAGCATTCGCCCCAGACTCTTGAAGAATCAAGGCAGCAAGTGTTCCAGCAGGCAAACCATACAAACTTTCAATCTGAGCAAAATTATTTGCCTTAGCAATACCTTGCGCACGAGCAATTGCCGCCAACTCGTCTTTACTAAAAGTATAATTTTTTAGATTGAAGTTTTCGCGGGCAGCAAGTAGCACATCCTTTGGCAATGGTGCTTTAAAAGCATTTTCTCCATTTGCTGCGATCTGTGCATCAGCATAAACATTCGCTTTATCTACACTTACCCCCTCTCTTACAAGTGTCTTGATATATCCTTCTCTAAGCACATCTTGTTTGGCTTGGGTAATGTAGTCACGTTGTTTTTGTGTCAGTGATTGCCATGCCTTAGTAGAGTCTTTGACAGCTTTTGCTTGAGCTTGCTGTGATTTAGTTGTCTCATCAGTAACATCTTTAACTAATTTTTGGATCTCTTTTTGACGATCTATAGAGTTATTTGCAGCATTAATTTTTGTATCTAATTCAGCAACAAACTTAAGTGTACTCTCACTAACCAAGCCTTGCTTTTGTAGCTGAGCAAAAGCATTCTTAGCTTCATCCCCACCTTGTTTTAAGCTAGCAAGGTACGCTTGAACCGCTGTAAATTGCTTAATATCACCTTGAACTTTCAAGTCGTTTTCAAATTGTTCTAACGCTGTAAGAAGACTTTTTAGTTCTTTGGTTTGTTTTTCAACCTCCTCACTTGCCTCAATACCTTTTATAGCTAACTGTGCTGCGGTAAAGCTTTTATATTTTTGTCGAAGTTCACTAAGTGCTAAACCTTGCTCTTCAAATGCACTTGTTGCATCTTGAGTGTGTTTGGTCATCAATAAATATGCACCACCAGCTACAGCAATTTGTGTTGCTAACATTGCCAATCCAGCAGGACCACCAAGTAAAGCCATGACTCCAGCTGTAGCGCCAGCAGATCTTGCAAAGCTTGCTAAGCCCACGCCCGCACGAACTGCAAAAATAGCAGTTTGCCCAAGTTGATATGTAGCGACAACCAAAGCAGGAACAAATCTAGTTGCAATGCCAGCAGATACGGCAATAGTTACCGCTTTAATATCATCCCAATTCTCTATAACTGTTTCGATAGCAGGAACAACATTATTTACAAGTCTTGCCTCGACTCCCTGCCATTGTAAATCCATTAATTGAAGGTTTTCTCTTGCTTGAGCTAGGCTTTTAACCAAATCATCAGACATGATTGCACCAGCTTTTTCAGCCGCGTCACCCCATTTTTTAAATCCTTCACCACCATTTTCTAGCAATGGTATAAGTAAAGAAGAATCTGAAATGATTGCTTCCATGTAGAATTTCATATCATTGGTAGAGGCTCCAGCTTTTTCCAATGAGTTATAAAATAGTTGAAGTGCTTCTGGACCGGACAGCTTTTGAAACTGTTGAATCGTTACACCAACTTTAGGGGCTATATTGGTGAAAAAGTCAGCTAAAGGCCCACCACCAGTTTGTTGGAAATCGCCTATACGATCTTGCATGTCTTTCATTTTATCTGCAAAAGATTCCAATGAAATTCCAGCAGTTTCTGCCCCTTTGGCGTAATACTGAAATTCACGCACTGAAGCATTCGCAAGTTTTGAAAACTTTTGAATATCATTTCCAGTCTGAATAACTTGATCACTAAAATTAACAAGTTGAGCCACTGAAAGACCAGCCACCGCACCACTTAATGCACTTACAGCAATAGCTGCAATATTTAAAGAATTGGCAATCCCTTGACTCGATGTTCGCGCCTGCCGTTCAGCTCTACTTAGTGGCTCTGAAAAACTAGCCGTCTGAACCACTAGATCCAGTGTTAATCTGCCAAGTGAATTTGTAGCCATTTCTTTTCTCCGGGCAATAAAAAACCGCCTTACGGCGGTTCATTGAGATGGTCTGGTTTAAAGTTTACTCTCAGCCTCACTAAAACCAGTTGTGTTAAATTTGAATTGTCTTGTTCCATTTCTATAAAATGGAACCTCAATAGTAATTGAATTAAATTTTTTAATATTTTCTAAAAAAGCAGCAGAATTACCATAGAAGGCAAGAATAGTCCCATCTGTACCTTGTACATCATGAATGGAAACATCCATTTTCTGTACTGAATTTTCGCCAAATTTCACAAAAACATCACATCCATATCGCCCGCAATCATATTGGCCTTTATCTATTGTTAAAAAAACTCTTGGTGTGCCTGTTTTAGAATCTAATATATCTAGTTGAAGTCTATTTTCTCCATCATATGGGAATTTTAGATCTGCATTATTCTCCGACCTAACAGCAAGCCATTTTAATTCCTTATTACGCATTTCATCTTTACTAACTACAACCTTCCAATTGGATTCAGAAACTTTTTCCCTGCTTTCTGAAGCGAAAGAAGAAGATATTTTATTGTCTTTTTCGCAACCAGCACCCACCAAACATAGGGCAAAAATTATCAAGACTCTATTCATAATCACACCGTTTTTCAATTTTCTTCAATTTAACAAAACGGTATGTAAATGTCACATGCCCCACCTTATGGCAGGGCTAGTTACTATGATACTTCTCAAAATACTCCTCTAATGACAATGAATTGTCATCGTCTGGAGGCGTTTCATGAGGCATAAATATATAAGGGTCTACTTTTGTTCCCTCTTTAACTTTGAAGCCTGTGTAATGCGCCATCCAGCTTCCAAAGCTTTGCTCTAGCCGGCGACCAAAGAAAAGAGAGCCATATTTTTGACGATAGGCTCTCCATTCCATCAACTCTTTATGACTAATGTTTAATTCGGCTTCTGCTAAAGTGCTTCCACCGATTCCATTGAGGACGAGTTCAATGAGGAGTTCTCTGTCTGCAAGCTCTTCTTCCGAGACTTTCCCAAAAAATTATTAACTTCATCAGCAGCAGCATACATAGCATTTATTAAACTAGGCTCTGCTTTATAGATGTCATTAACACTTGAGAAAAAAGGTGTTCCCTTTTGATCTGAGCAAATTGAACCAAGTAATTGAGCAGCTTGCATGTGAGTTGAATCGATTTTCTTAACCTTTGAATCCTCAAGATTCTCATAATTAAGATCCCATTCAATTGCTTTGGATGCCTCGCGACTTTCCTTGAAGTTCATTTTTTTGACAAAAATATCAGCTTCAAGCTCAACAATATCACCCAGCTCTAATGAATTGTTTTTCGTCAATTTTTTAAGTGACTCAATATTACTTTCAGTCACTTCAACATTCCACTTGACGGCTTTTTTAACTGGAACGTTTAGAGTAGTTACACTCTGCTTTAAGTCTGTAATGCTGATCTTAGCCATTATGGAGCCACCGTGCGTTTAGTTGGAGTTACGCCAGAAGTACGAATCAATGTGAATGAATAACCAACTACAGAATCGACTTCAAATGCATTAGGTGCAGTAGGATTAATATAACCCTTGAATGACCACCACATACGATCCTCTGGCAAATCAATACCGGTAGTAGCATCATAAGTTGGAGCGGTGGAAGCATGACCCGAACCAACATGCCACTCTAAAATCTCTCCGGATTCGGCAATTTCAATTAATTTGTCATGACTGGTGTTCGTATCATCGTAATCGATTTCTACTGCACCTTCACCAGGATCACGCATACCGCGAACATACTGTTTTGATTCTGCATCAAGACAAGTTACATCAATTTTTTGAAATGAATCTTGCCCCAAGTCAATCCGTTTAGAGCAAACAAAACGAACCACTTGACCATTTAACACAGTAAATAACTGTGTTTTTTGAGTTTTAACATTAGCCATTAAGAGCGCTCCTTAATTTTAGGCATAAAAAAGCACCCGAAATGGGTGCTAAGTGAAAATATGGTTTAAGTTTTATTAGCGGTTTACGATCCAGCTAACATCAAAAGAATAGTGGGGCATTCCTGTTACGGGGTCCTTATCTGCCTCGCCATAACGAACCACATAACAATCAAGTTCAATTGCGAAGCGAATTGCTTTTGCAACCTGCTCAACAACCTCCTCATCAGTTGCATATACATCAATTTGAATAATTGCATTATCTGAAACAGGACGTGAATCAAGGTTGCTATTTGAATCACCAGAAATTGTTTGCCAAGTAACATACGGTGTTTCTGGCTCATCTGGAGCTAATCCAAACTTCCAGACACGTAAAATATTATCGTTTTCAAGTAGAGCCTTAACCGCTGGATCTGCTCTGGCTAATTTAAAAATTGGAACATCAATCATTAAGCTGCACCTAAAACCACGCTGAGTTCAAAATTAAACACCTGAACAAATTTATCGGTAACTTGTTCAATGTTTTCGTATAAAGCAGGGCGTAAAAATGGAGTAGCAGGTTGTTTACTTGTGCCTAACTCAAGGAATCGCCAGTAAAAGACTCGGCCGTCCGCTTGGTAAGTTTGACCAACACGCCCAGCACGTCTATTTTGAGCATTGTTTGTATATGGGATACGTGCACCACCACGCACTCCCACGCGCATAACCAAAGTGTTTTTATTTCTACTCCGGCCATTTTGAACCACAATTTCTTTCCAGATTTTTTCAGGAGTGGTGGGATCATCTAAACGTTTAACTTTTTGACGAGCTGCATCTCTTGCAATGTTCATTGCCTGCCGCATCGCTTTACGGGCAATACGTTTTACAGTCTTGTCATTACCAATTGCCCGCATTCGTCTTAATGCAGGCTCCAAGCCATGTATTTGAGTTGTCATAATTTACCCATTCCATGCTTTATCACCTGTTGCAAGGTTGATAGTTAAATACTCACGGCGTGAGTCTGGGTCTCGCATTGGGTTCCCATCAATCTTGTAATAGTACCCTTCAAAAAGAACCCGCATTGTGCTATCAACTTGTTTTGTTGTGCTGCTATATCGCACTTTTGCACGGGCTTGTATCAAGCTATTGGCTGCTTTGGCAGCAATAACATCACGTGTTGATAAGTCGGTAACTTCCGCCCAAACTGTTGTGAAATTTGACCATGTGATAATCAATTTACCTGTCTTTGGGTCTTGAGTTTGTATGGGCTTTTGAATGGTGATGCGGTGACGTAGGTCGCTTGCTTTCTGTCCCATAAATACCTCATGGTTTTTTTGGTGGCTTACTTAGCTCGCCAGATTTTTTAGCCTTGTGGCATGGTTGATACCCACCACCTGCACGAATGTTCTTGCATGCCCAACATTGACATCCAAATAAATATTCCCGAATACCCATAAATACCTCAAACAGCAGTAGGCGTTCGATAAGTAAATAGAAGAGATTGCACTGGCTGTGGCATAAAATTGCCATTCACTGGCGCATCTGCTTCGGCGTTACGGTGTTTGTCGTAATATCCAACAAATACGAGCACAGCTAAACGGAACTCTTCTGGATATGGCTCAACATGGTGAATCACATCCGTATAGCGTAAAACGGCCGATTCAGCCGCTTTTCTATAGATTTCTAAGTTCGTGTCATTTGAATCATCGTCATAGCGAAGGTGTTCTTTGACTTCTGCAAGTGTAACTATGCTCATTCTGTCCACTCCTTCGCGCACAACTTAAAGTTTTTATGATCAAATTCGCCTAAATGGTCATTCTCAACATGCCATAACGAGCCATTTTTAGTGACGAACTGCCCTTTTTTATAAGCCACATCATCTTTAAAAACGCCCGTATAAAGCGATTTAAGCGCGTTTTCACCTTCTGGCTGTTCTGCATCGGGTTTCGGTGTTTCCGCAGACTGTGAAGCGCTAGATGAAGGATTAAATGGGTCATCCTTGGCATCACGCTTAGCAAGTGCTTCAAGCGAGAAGTTTTGCTGTTGCATGTAAACTGTATCGCCTCCATTTAGAGGCAATTTGCCGATTTTTGCTCGGCCCTCATTAGGTGTAAGCAATGAACCTTTCACGTCATCACGAACCATAGTATGGAATCGTTCAGAATCCATGCGAATAAGCATGTCGATATCAAGGAAGGACTCAACGTTAAAAGATGGCAGGTCTAAACCTTCATCCAATAAGTTTTCACGTGCTTCGATTAAGGCTTGTAGGCAGTCAGAATAATAAATCCCGTTAGCCTTCTCTGAATCGTCTGGAACAGTGCCAATGCCAATCTTGAAAGGTGGAACATTGAATACACTACAAACCACACGGCCAGACATTTCTAATAACTCAATCATTTGAGAGTCAGCAGCACTCATACCTAAGGATTGGTAAGTCATGCCATCACCAATGACGGCCGTCTTACCAAAGTTCGCACCAGAATAATTCGTGTTCCAACGAGCTTGGATTTCTTCAGCCTTTTCTTTCGTGATAGATCCTGGAGCAACCAAGATTCCACCCGGTCTGCTTCCATTTCCAAAGAAGTTAGCAGCGTTCTTGATTATCTTCACTCCCATGCCTGCTGCAACGCCACACGCCATAATTGGTGATAAACCAACTAATGGATGGTAGAAAGCGTTAATACGGTCATGGATGATTTCAGAGGCAGGAACAATCACTGATTCGGTTTGTGTTAAGCGGTCTGTATTGAACTGATAAAACACATTGCCGTAGTCATCAACTAAAGGACAAACAAGATCAGGGTTAAGCACCACCATTCGGTAGACTTCACCAAAAACATCGCGCAATTTCCAAACGTAAGTATTGCCACGAAGCAATAAACTAGATGTCCACTGCTCTTGAAACTGCTGCCAAGTCTGGTAATTGTTCGGTTTCTTTAAAACTCGCAACTTTTCAGGGATATCAACATTAACCAACACCCCTTCTTTCTTGCGCTTCAAGAGAATTGGCAATTTTCCAATATCTTTAGAGATAAGGCTTACACATGCAAAAACAGCATAAGACGCGACAAGGTCATCACGTGTTAATTCATCATTTTTCTGCCAAGCACCTGAGTATGGCTCTTGCACAAATAGGCTATTCCAAGTCTGCCCAGCACTATGGACACTTTGAAAGCTCTTTTTACCTCTTAACCAGTCAAAAATGCCCATTTTTACCGCCTTTATTCGCTAGTTTTTACTTCTTTTTTAGGTTTGCTTGTTGCCTTTTTTGGTTCCTCATAAGGCTTAGCAACACCTGTTTTAATCAAGATATTTGCTTCAAAATCGGTTACTTCTTTGATATCACCAACATTGGCGTCATGCATAACCTGTAAATATTCAATTTTCATAGCTGCTCCCATAGCTCAACAATGAAATCTCATTGCTCAGATATGAAAACAGCCCCAATGAAGGAGCTGTTTTAAGATCAATACGCCAACTTATGGAGTTGGAGTAGTTGTGTAGTCTAGATAAGCTGCGGCCACTGGACGACGCTTAGCCCAAGTAATGAACTTCTCTACACGTACAGCAAATTTGTTTTCTTGCCATAAGTGGTGAGTCGTTCCACCATCAACTAATGTCGCTTGGTCGCTGTAAGAAACATCCACACCACCATCTTGTGCAAGTAAGATCTCGCTTGTTTTCACAAGGATGATTTTGTTGCCAAGTGCTTGTGAAGTGATTACAGGAATACCAAGCAAGGTACGAGAACCGCGTAATGCCATGCCGTTGAAATAAGAATTACCCAAGGCATCACGTAACAAAGCGATTTGTGCTGCACGTGTTTCTGACATCAAGAAGTACGCACCATCCAAACTTAAGTTGTTAGTAACGAAAGTGTTAATCAATGCAAGTAAATCTTTTTCATATGCAGCTGCCGTCTCACCAGTGTTTGGCGTCATGGTTACACCATTAAGTACACCAGCCGGACGAGTTGAAGAAGCTGCTACAGCATCAAGGAAGGTGTTATCGACCAATGTTGCACTTGCAGCGATTAAGTCATCACGTACCAGCACGCTTACAGAAGGATCTGAGCGACGCATCAACTCTTGGGTATAAACCGTAATAGCAGCTAGCTTGTGCTCTCCGATTTCTACTTCACTAAAAGTTGGGTTTGTAAGTGGCTTAGCAGCACCCTCACCAACCCATGAAGCCGTACCACCTGTTACTTGAGAAGGAATTTTTGAACGGAAAGGAACTGCACGGAAGCCTTGAAGCTTATCGAAGACAGTTGCTTGGCGAAGCAATTCAACAAACTCACCAACCAAATGGTTCTCATGTACCAATGTCGCTGCAAAACCTGAATCAGTCGTAGTACCAAGAGTCGCCTTAGTAATTAAGTCTTGAACTTCTTCACCAAAGCCCATTTTCTTAGCAACTTCCAATGGCGACTCGAATCGGCCTTCTTTAGCATTTAACTGAGAAATCAGTTTTGCTTGGGCATATTGTGCAAATCCAACACCTTTAGGAAGGTTCGACTTAACAATAATCTTATTGTCGCCTTTTGGATCTGGATCACCTTTCGCAGATTTTTTAGATTCTTCTGGATTATCACCAGCAACAGGAGTCGCATTTTCAGCGGCAGCTTCAGTAGCAGCGATTTGCTTTTTAGTGCGCTCGATGTTGACTTCAATTGCTGCAATTTCTTTTTCGAGAGCTTGGATTTCTTTTTCGGTTTCTTCATCTGGTGTAGTACCAGCTGCGGCCGATTTAGATAATGCCGTCTGCATTGCTTGGTTCTTTTCAGCTAATGCCTTTAGCAATTTTTTTAAATATTCATTCATAGTTTTACTCCACCCTTTGTTGGGCTATTAAGTTTTACAATTACGTGTTTTTGCTCAGATGAATCGCCATCTGCTGCGGGTTTCTGAGGTTGTTTGCCCAACGCGGCTTTGTGTTCCTCAAATGCTTTTCTAAAATCTGTTCCGCTATCACGGTTATCAGGGATTGTTACAAGGGAGAGTTCGTACCATTCCCACTCGTCAAACTGAATGCCGCCACCTTTAATCATTTTGGCTTGATCCCAATTTGGGATAAAACCAACTGATAAACCTTTTACTAGGTCATACTTCAGTGATTGATAAGCTTCATTTACTCGCTCTTTTAAGCGCCCATCTTCTTTGATTTCAGGAATATGTAGCGTTACCTCAATCCCTTTTTCTGTGACCTTTGCTTCGGTTACATGTCCAATTGGCTGACGCATGTCGTGGTGAAATAGCAACGGCATTGGCAGTTGAAACTTCGCGCCTTTAGGGATCATGATGTCTTTTGAACGATCCTGATTAGGTGTACTAGCCACCCCTGTAAATGTTCGCTTTTCTTCATCAACGGCTTTTATTTCGAACGAGCCGAATGATTTGTGCAGAGCAGTCATAGCCCCTCCAAAATGCAAAAACCGCCAATTAAGGCGGTCATTAGTTGAAATTAATTAGACGAAAAAGACGTTGTATTCTGCTTGCCTAATTTCCTCGAAATTAGACACACCACAAGCCATAGCCAATGCTACGATTGGGTCAATGCGGTTTGTTGCTTTGGACTTATCCAGCTTCCTACCCCCAGCAGGATCCTTAACCACTACAGCATTTGCTGCTGCAAGTTCAAGAACAGGGTTATCACTATGGATAATTCGTGCATTAAGAAGCTCAGCCTCTAATGTGTCCAAAGCTGGGGACATATCTTTAAAACCTTGCCCGAATGGAACTAATGGCAATTCCAAGCCAATCAAGTCACATTCTTTTTTGAATACATCGATACGCCATCTGTCAAATGCAATTGCATGCAATATCTTTAAATCAGATGCAATTTCACCAATCATTTGCGCTACGAAACCATAATCTACAGTTGCGCCTGGTGTGGTGAACATGTGCCCTTGTTTAACAAACAGGTCATACGGCACACGGTCACGCTTTGCCCTGTCATCTAGTCCGACACTTGGAGTCCAGATATACGGGTAAACATGAAACTTGTTGTCTTTTTTTCCTAAAAATACGCATGCTGTTAAGTCTGTTCGAGCTGATAAATCCAGTCCTGCCCATACTTCATCACACTCGTAAATTGGCGGCAATTCACCAAGGCAAGTATCCCAAGTCTGTTTTGCAATAAACGGTGAAACAGTAGAAACACGCTGATTCAAGTTTAGGTTCCTGAAAGTGTTTTCTGCACTCGGCATCCGACTAGCCTTTTCTGCTAACTTCTGCATATCAGGCTCCGATCTAAACTTACCCAATGCTGGATTGGATAGCTTCCATGAGTTCTTATCTAAAATATCGCTATCCATTGGTGTGGTGTATAGGTGACACACTGTTTTTGGGTCTTCGCCTTTTAAAGCGTCATCAATCCAGATGCTTAATAGGTCTGCATCAGTAGCAGCCTGCGTACTAATCACCATCAAGAGTGGCGCTTCATGTGCACCCTGTGCTGTTACCACTGCGTCCACAAACTCATCTTGCGGCCCTTTTACCTGACCTGTCTCATCAAGAATCGCCAGAATAGGAGATAAACCATGTGTTGTTTTACCCTCAGCAGATAAGGCTCTAAACTCAACGTTTTTCGCTAATCCTATTAGAGTTTTTGTCGATGGGATGATATGAACTAGGTCTTGAAGTTCCTCATTCAAGTTGATCATCTTTACAGCCAGTTTAAATACAATGGCAGCCTGATCCCTTGATAATGCACCACTAACAATCTGGCTGTTTTGCTTTGCTTCTGGGCCAATCAAGTGAGCTAAAAGGATGCCCGCGATTAAAGCTGTTTTCCCATTTTTTCTAGCAATACTCAATATTGCTGTATGTGTTCCATGCGGATTGTCATAAACATCTAAGATGAACTTTTTCTGGAAGTCCTCAAGAATAATCGGCTGCCCAACATGTGCTCCTTCTGGAGCCTTGCAATATCTTTCAATAAATGCGATTACTCGCTCACCACGTGTCATAACTCACCTATAAGACGATAGGTAATAAAAAATCAGCTCGGTCGAGCCAGTAAATCATCTGATCCCTTTGTCTTTTCTGCTGTCTGTCTTCCTTTTGCAGCGGCTGAATTTTTACCTCTTTGTTTATCTGAATCCCCAACCGTTGCCACAGCATGCACCTGGATATGTTTTGACAGTGCAATTGATCTTCTGCTGAGTGTTTCCAGTAGTGAATGCTTAGGATTGAGGACAACCGTTCCTCGATCATTCGTCAGCGTGTCACCCTCAATCAGAATCTCTTGCTGAATTCGCTCAATGTCTGCCTGACAACGAGCTAAGTTTGCTGCATGTTGCAGGTCTACCGTATTCCAACTTTCCTTTACGCGCGCGCGCACGAGAGCATACCAAAATGGCATATCAATATCTCGAAGTTGAACGTGTTCTGGTGGTGCAATATCTTGATCATCTACCAGTTGCGTTTTGACATGAGTACTGTCAGATCGTTTTCTTCCTGCCATGTGTTTTAACCCTTAAAATCCCAATAGAATTAAAATGTGATTTCGGTGGCGGTCTCTAAATAAAATAATTTTGAAATTTTACCCTCCCCCCTACCTCATTGATTTTTTTATTTTTTATTCCAATGGTGATTTGGGTCGAGTGGAATGCCACGATCATCACAACCTATAACAACTTCTAGTTTTTCCTGTCTTTGAATCGTTGAATCATGATGGAACTTACAAACTGCTTGCCAATTGCTTCTATCCCAAAATAATGCTTGATCCCCTTTGTGCGGAACAATGTGATTGACCACATTTGCAACTTCAACCTTGCCCTGCTCTTTGCACATTACACAAAGTGGGTTTGAACGTAGATATGTTTCTCTAGCCTTTCGCCACTTTGAATTGTATCCACGTTCACTCGATGTTCTTTTGTCACTTCGCCATGTAGGAGTCTTCACAATATTCACCCTATTTCACATAACGCCATGAGCTGTCAATCTTTTGTGGTGTTCTCTGTGCCTGTAGCGTCTGTAACTTGTTCTTGAATGTTTGGAGTTTCATTTAAGTTTACTCGCGCATCTACACCATTAAGTAAGTCAATGGATATCCAATCGATATCCAAACCGTCACGTTGATAACTTTGAACCAGTTTAACTAATTCAAGCTCCAGTTCTTTGCGCTTCAATTCAGGAGTTCTAGTCTGTTCCAGCATACTTAAAGCATTTTTATCCCACATCTTCCGAGTATCTTCATCAATTAAGAAAAATTGCTGGCCTTTATTCATTATATTCACCCATCCAATGATGTAGATTTACGTGTTGGTTCGCCGTCTTCAAACATCATTAGAACTTCATTTAATTGGGCGGCTTGCTCAGCATTGATTTGGACAATCAAGCTGTTTTGTTCAATCAACTTATTGTTTTGCTCTATCAGCTTAAGCACCACGTCTTGCAAATTTGAATCATTGCTCATTTTGATAACACCACTTAAGGTCATCCGGGATAATCAACATCACGCCCAAGTCTCTATGTGCATAGATGTTGATCTTATCCAGATATTTGGTGAATTCTTTAATGGTGGCCTTCTTGCTTTGCAGGTGGTCTTTAATGAAGGTATTGACCAAAACTTGGTAATCCTTTTCAAGTTGACGGCGCTTAGGTCCATCGAATGCTTGAATAACATCTTTAAAGTTCTGCAAAGCCATGTACTTTTCTGCAGTCTCTTGCCGACCTTCAACATAGATCCGGGCAAGAAACTTTTTCTTAAAAAGTAAATGAAGGTCATCCTTTGAGTTACCGGTCTTTTGCTTGATCTGCTCAAGCCAAGCCCAATAAAGCCGATTTTGTGCGGCGCTCCTGTCGTCTTCCTTCTGGTTGATTCTAACGACTAAAGGTTTACCTTCTGCGGCTGCTTTGGAGTGGTTATTGTTCAGATAGTTAATTACCTGAACAATTCCTGAATAACTATTGATTGGGAATGTTGCTGGTTCCATATTCCCACCTATACCTTAACCCACCGCTTTTAATGGGTTTGTTTGGGTTATTTATAATTCAAAATAATTCTTTATCAGACTCAAGCATTGCGTTGGTTCGCTTAAGCCACTTATTAAATAAGTCTTCGCTTTCCTGTCTGTTGCCTAGTTGGTAGGTATCAAATAAATGATGGCAGGAAAAACACATAGAAACAGTTTTAGAGTCGCAAGCCTTAATAGATCTGCCTTTACCGTCTTTGCTTGAATTAGAGTGCGCGGCTTGGCTTGGTGCTGGTGCACCACATCTCATGCATGGCAGCTTGCGTACTTCGGCTAGTCTTTTGGCATCACGCATTCAACATAGACCGTAAATTATTAATCTTGTTTCTCAGTCGAATAATGATTCGATCTATAACAAGCATTTCTTCACGACTTAACCCAGTGCGAGATAAGTTCTGGTAGCGGTTTAATTCATCCGAATATTTATTTAGATTTTTCTTGGCTTCGCTTGTGTCCATAGTCACCCCATTAATAGCTTGTAAGCCCCGTAGACAGCCAGACCTAAGATAACCAAGATTGAACCCAAACAAATGTAACTATGAATACGATCTGCTCGGTCTGCCTTTCTAATTCTTTCTTGCATTCGTTTTGAATAGTCATCCATTGGCATTCTCCAAAAATAAAAGCCCCGCCAATAACTAGTATTTGGCAGGGCTTCATGCGCCGTAATCCGTTCGGCAAAATTGAGAGGTGCCCCAACAAAGCACCTCCCGCGAGATATTCTTGGTGGAAGATGTGAGACTCGAACTCACACGGCTGTAACACCCAACTGTTTTCAAGACAGCGACCCATAGACCGACTTGGTTTAATCTTCCTGAATTGCCACAGCTTTCTCAGTACTGTGGCCTACTGCTACTCAACACTACTTGCTTCTCAAAGTTAGCTATTGATCGGCTTTTGTGTCTTTCGTTCGCTTTGGGCGGGGTGTCACCCACAACTTAGGGCTCTACGGCTAACTCAGCATGTGACGAAATCATACTGGATTCAAACCATCTACACGGCAGGTTTCAGCATCTCACCGTTTGCAATACAAATACTGCAAATCTCATCACAAAAAGATGAGCGCCTATTAACTTAAGGTTCCCTAATAGGTAGGACCAGAAACGCAAAAAGCCCATCAACTTAATGACAGGCTTTGATCTAGTTTCGCCTTCTTGCGTATGGTGCAAGGGTTACTTACTAATTTAGTTGCACCTTATTTACACTTCGCACAACTTTAACATAAAAATACCACTAGCCCTGATCAGGGTCAAGTGCTCAAGCAAAATTATTTGCATATTTCTCAATAATTTTTTGATCATGTGGTTTTGTAAATAACACGGAGAATTGAACTAGGTTTTCAGGGGTAAATAAGCGATTACCTCTTTTTATATAGTCCTCCAACTCCCTCAAATTTTGGTCATGCTGTCTAAGCTTTTTGGATAATGCCTTAATTGCCACCCCGTCCATTTGGTTGGGGTTCTTGATTTCCCTGTACAGACGATCAAAGTAGTCCTTTAACCTTTCAGCATTATGCCAATTGGCGATAACATCATATTCAGCAATATTTGCGACCAAAACCCGCTTGATGTCTGAGATGTTCTTTCTACCACTTAGGATTTCAGCATTGATTTCTTCTTCTGTTTTGAAGTCATCAATAAAATAGATCCGTTGCTTGTTACCTCTTGTCCAATTCTCCTTCGCATCCAGTAATCAAATGCATCTTCTTTAAAGCTCTTTACTGCCATCTTTATTTGCAAGAATGTCATTTTGCCCGACTGGTTCAAAATTCTTTCTAGACTTTCCTTTAACTGTGGCAGCTTTTCATACATTGCCTTAATTTGCAGATATTGATTCGCATTGTCTCTAAGATGCTTGAATTGTTTAGCTTTTTCATCAAAACTCACACCAAAGTGTTTTTTCCCGCACTTATGGCCAATGATAATTTCATTTCCATCATGCAGTGCTGCGATATAACCTTTTTGATGTTTCTTTCCACAACTAGAAATCCCACAACTAACAAAATCCCTTAGCACATAAAAACCAACTAAATCAGAGATAGTGTTTTGAACATCCTCACCCCTAGCAATCGTCACTTTTTCAACAAAATTAGGTCTAGATGTGATTTCTTCAAAATTTGTTATTAAATTAAAATGTTGCGGATTTTCTATCATTCTTGCTCACCGTTGTTTAATCTTCATACAATTATCTGAATTACCAATAAATATCAATAGTTAGATCATACTGAGCCATTTTTATATCTAATAAACTGGTAGCGATTGTGCAAAGCTGCTAAGCCACAACGAACATCGTATTTTGCATCCATGGCTGTTCGCTCTGGAGTTACTAACTGAGTCCATGATTTTTGATTGAAATAACGCTCAATAATTGCATCCATCCAATCAAGCATAGCCTCAGAAGTGCAACCGTCTAAAATATCAATAATCAAGCGCTGTACGGCTCTAGCCTCGTCATCTGTAATTAGGCAGACATTTGGTTTTTTTGAGTGTTTATCAATAAAGTTTTCGTCACATAGGTAATAGGAAATGATCTTTTCTCTATCGCCCTTCTTAAGTCTTAGTTTTGCTTTCTTAATCGCCCCCACTAACGGGTTTTCAGTAGATCCACCAAATCGAATCACTGCCCCTTGCCAATAACCAAATTGACGCAACCATTCCGGCAAATCATATTTAGACCAGTCTACACCTTGCATGATATGTAACTTTGAATTCATAATTATTTTTCCCCTTACTTACCGTATCTCTTGATGTGACTTCTGACTTTTTCTCTATTGACTTCTCCACTTGCTATTTGTCTGTACATTTTTTTGGTTTGCCAAACGACATAGATAATTAAAATTGGAGAATACAGAACCCGTAGAAGGATTAAGAGTATTTTTAAAGTTACCTCCAAATAGTCCAAAAGGTCATACCATTGATCCTTAAACCAACCCTTCAAAAAGAATCCTTGCCATTGCATGGTGAGCTTTAATGCATCCACATCAACTTTGAATTTCATAGAACCCAACCCTCAACCAAACTTATTAAATCTAAAATTATTGTCTGCCACTTCAAATCAAATACTCCTTTCCGCACTGATGGCAAATGATCAGCTTGTTAAAGAATTTCTGTGCTTTTGGTAAGTCGGTACACTTACATTTCTGGCTATTGGCTTCGATCAAATTTTCAAGATGATCAAGCTGTTTCTCTACCTGCGGAATCTCCTCATTGGACCAAAGGTTGTATTCACTTCTTAAGCTTAAAACGTGGTCTTTAATCTGCTTTTTAAATTCAAGCATTCGCTCTAAAGACTGGTCATGCTGCGTAATGATCTTGTGTTGATGGTTTACCAGCCACTTGAGTTTGCCTATTCTGATTTGTGTTGCTTCTGCCTCTACAGCAACCTCATCCGCTTTAATCGCTGCCTCAAATATTGAGAACACACCCCATAAGAGAACGAGCCATAAAAACCATGACGGGAAGCCATTTGCAGAGAGCGCTGTATATACAATTGCCACCATGCCAAAAATAGAAAATCTCGCAAAAACCAAATCAAGGTCGGGTTTAATTATTTTATGGCTCATGCTTTGCGCTCCCCACTTGACATATCCACCAAACCACCATGGACAGCTACTAATTCTCTTTGAACTTCCCCTGTATCGCTATGTGAATGTCCAAGCATTAAAGCTATCCCATCACCAACAATAAGGTAATTTGCATCTGGAAAGCTTTTGCGAATATCTTTCATCAACCTTCCAAAACCTTTGGCTAGTTCTTTAAATTGCTTTTCAAAGTTAGGATTAATCCAATTAAGTAGCGAATTAGCATTCACATCTCCACCAGCAATAACGTTCAATACCTCCTGATTGTTCATGCAAATTCTGATTACTCCGTCATATCCCGACTCGCTTTCTTTTTTAAACTTTTCTATCAAATTTGACCTTCTTAATTTTACGTATAAACAATTTGCTGCACGGGTTTCCGCATCTCTTACCCCTTGTCCATAAGCGCTGCGTAAGGACATCATTTTTTTGTAAGTCATTTGTTCTTTCATGCTTTACGCTCCCACTTATTAGAACGGTAAAAAATTAGGTATAAAGCCAACAAGAATTGGGTTAGATGAGCGAACGCCAGATACTTACCCCCATCAAATACAGCCAGAGCCGATACACATAAAAAGAAAAAAGTGATATCCATGAAGGCTAGTGAAAAGCGAAATTTAGCTAGACTTCCTGAAAACTGGTACAGCTTTGCAGCTATTGCAGCTACAACCAGTCCCATAAAAGCAGCAATACAGATAACAGTCATAATGATTAGGAATGTTTTCATTCTTCTAGCTCCTGAATGGCTTTAAATCTACACATGTCTAAATGCTCTTGAACTCTGACTGCCCCCCTTTTCCCGTGTCGATTTTTGGCAATAATTAATTCTGTAACCCCGAGAGGTTGAAGTGTTTTGTCATCAGTTAATGGATTAACAAGGATGATCTGGTCTGCATCTTGCTCGATCTGCCCTGATTCCTTAATGTCAGAAGCTTTCGGTTTCTTACCTTTTTCTGATTCACGATTTAATTGAACGAGCGCTACAACCGGGCATTCAAACTCCTTAGCCATAGATTTAAGTTCACGACTAATAGAGCCAACTTCTTGAAAGCGGTCTTTTTTGCTTGGATCTCTTACAAGCTGAAGATAATCAACAATGATGCAGCCAAGTTTGGTACCTGCTTTGGCAAAACGGCGCTTTGCTCTTCTCGCGTAGGCTCTAACCTCACTTATGCTTGGTTTCTGCTTTGGTTCGATCCAAATTGGTAGACCGCTGTAAACCTCTCGATACCTTGCATATTCCTTTAGTAATCCGTCATAAAGTGTTGCATTGTGCAAGTTGTCATATGGAATAGAACTAAGTGAACTAAACATTCTGTTTGAGAGTGTCTCTTTGTCCATTTCTGCTGATATAAAAAGAACCCCCTCCTTTTTAACCATAGCAGTATCAATTGCCATCATTTGTGCCAGAGTTGATTTACCAGAACCAGGACGACCTCCAACAACACAAAAATGACCGTTTTGTACTGTGCCAAGCATCTTATCGAGCGTTACAAGATTGAATCTAACTCCAGATAATTGATTCTTAGTTTTCTTCTCTGATTTCTCTATCATTTGCGCCAATGCGCTAGTCAATGCTTCACCAAAGCTTGCGCCCATATCGCCATCTTCTGTTTTATCGATTTGACTCAAAAGATTTTCAGCTTCAATGAATGCGTCTGGCACTGTAGTGTCTTTAGCCATTGCGGCAATGCGAAAACCAATTTGCTCAATTTTTCGGTGCGTCTTGAGTTTTTTTAATTGAGTTACATAACTTTCAGCATTGTAAAAACTACTTGGCGCATCCTGCATAAGCTGAATCAAATAATCCTCACCACCCATCAAATGCAAAACATTTTTGCCCTTTAAGTAGTTACTAACCATAACCACATCGTAAGGATGGTTGCTTTCAGAAAGCTCTACGATTGCCTTGTATATTTGTTGATGACGATCTGAGTAAAAACATTCTGCATCCAACTCCTGACCAATAGACTCAAGTGACAAGGATGTAGCCATTAAAGCCGCAAGAACACATTGCTCCATGTTCACATCATGAATATTTGAATTAAATGACATTACCAATCCCCCTCAATTACCTTGTATTGAGCAGGAATGGTCTGCACATCCTCAATTTGAGGACATGCTATTACCTGTGCTGGATTAGACATGGCAAGAAAGTGATCAAGCTTGGTTGCATCGCGGCAAATTAGCGTTAGATCAGTATGATTGCCCTCAATATGGAATTGAGATTTAGAGCACCCAACAATAGCGGTCTTGATATCTTCAACCGTGTAACCCTCTTTGAGTCTTGCTTGAATTTTGGATTTGCGCGGGTTATCAAGAACGGTTCGATTATTCTTGTTAAACGTCACTTTCCAAAACTCGAAAACCTCTTGAATCTCATTTTTGAAATTCTCTTTAGGCTTTTCAGCAGACATAGGTTCGCCGTTAGGCGGACATATATTTATATTATTTCCCTTATGTTCTATTACTTCTCCCTTAAGAGCAGAATTCGAAGGAATTCCGCTAGATTGATTTTGGCTTTCTTTTGGAGTTCCGTTGGAATTCCGATGGAATTCTTGTGGAACACTTGTGGAAGACTCAACCCAATCTTTTGGACATCCAGCAGCTATCCATTGTTCACTTGTTGGAATATCTATGGATTTCTTGCCTTCTGACTCAAGCTTTTTGTTGTATTTCCGCATTCTGTCCGCAAATTTTGCGTAGTGATGGCCCTGTTTTGATGCCCAGCTTTCCTGTGCTTTCTCGCAGATTGTTGGGTGATAGATGCGGCCATCATTGCACTCTTTCCAGCCATGCAATGCCTCAGCTTTAACCTTTACCCATTCCCCAATGAAGCGACCAAAACCCGCAAGATTTGCAAGAATACGATCATCATTTGGAAGTGATCCAGCAGGCACTTGATGCCATGAAGCACACCAAAGCAAAACACCTGCCTTAAATGCTTCCCCATCTGTAATAGCTGTGAAATCGCTGTCTCTGAAACGCACCACATCAAGTGGCATGTATGCAAAGTCGCGTAAATCCACATCACTATCAATTAATGGATCAGGCAAAATTACCCCGCCATCAATAGAATTATTATCGTGCATTACAACTTATCCTTTGCTCTTAGACGGTTAATTACAGCGCTCTCAAAGCGGTTGATTAGTGCGTACAGGTGCCAGTTCTTTCGCAAGTCTTCAATGATTTCCTTTGCGCTATGAGAAGTTTTGTCAAAGTCCTTCTCAATTCCTAAAGCTTTTTCAAGATCCGTATGTGCTTTTCTATAAGCATCAAGCGTTTCAACATAAGCATCATGATCTACTTGCCATTGAGTAAGGACTTGATCCTCATCATCATATGGGCTTGCACAGTCTGAATTTTGTGCTAAGATTTGTTCATTCATTTTGGTTTGCTCCAAATACGATATTCAAACCGCTATCTGTTACAGCAGATGGCGGTTTTTATTTCTTTGGTGTTGGAATAAAATCGACTAAGAGTAATTCAGGGTGTTTAAGTCTTTCCTTAGCGGGAATGCCTCTAATTTTCCAGTTTTGAACACGCTGAACGTTGTAGCCCAAGGTTTGAGCCAGTGCAGTAGCACCTCCGTGCTTGTCGATAAGCTCAGCATCTTTTTGGACACTACTCATTAGCACCTCGAAATAAATCATTTTGATTGATTCAGTATACACAAACAAAAAAATCATTCAATCATTTTGATTTACACAAAATGTGTTATTATTTGCAGCAATTAATTCTAAGCCTTGCCGAGAGAGTCATGGAAAAGAAGCAAATTCACCCAACAATGGAACGCGTCTACCAAGTCACAAAAATCACTGGGGCCGATTTGGCTTACGCCTTAGATGAGACTCCTCAAATTGTTTACAATTGGGAGCGCCGAGGTATTTCAAAAACTGGTGCTTTCAAAGTATCCAATAAATTTAATATTGATGTCGGCTGGATTCTTACTGGAAAGGGTTCACCATCCATTGATAGTGTTAGAAATAAAAAAATCACCACAGATACTAAACGAGGTGGTTGGGTTCCTGTGAAGTCATACTCGAAGATGGGAATGGATGGTTATTACACTGAAATGGGATATTTAGGTAATGGCGGAGACGGCTATGTACCCTCTCTTACGGCAGGGCCAAATGCTTACGCTGTAAGAGGTACAGGTGATTCAATGTATCCTGCTATTCGTAATGGTTGGTATGTGGTTTGTGATCCAGATGCAGAGCCAACACCTACAGAATTTGTAGAGGTTCAACTGAAAGATGGTAGACGAACCATTAAAGAATTTATTGGAATCGTTAATAATGTACTTCATCTTTTAGCTGTAAATGGCGAGGCAAGGATGACTATTGATATGGAGGATGTGTCTGCAATTGTTGCGGTATCTGATATCATCCCGCCAAGTAAGCATGTGCATGAGTATCCAGTTCAACCCATGCAGAATATATATTTAGATTAAGAAAAATAAAATAAAAAAGCCCGCTATTCAAAAAAGCGGGCTTTTTTATTAACTAAAAATAATTAATCAAAATGATTTAAAATTATCTTGACTAGTTTAAACAAAATGATTTATCTTAAATTACACAAAATGATTGATTCATTTTATAAACACGAAACCCAGAGTCAATGCTCTGGTATTTTAAGATAAATTTTTGTCCTGAAAATTTTGGTCGAGGATCGGGACAAGCAACTCTTGAGTGGTCACATTATGAACCAAATCACAGATACTAGTCAACAAAACAGTATTAATTCACACCTTCGTTCAACCAACAAAAGTAGAACTCTTGAAAAATTGCTTGCTCAAATAGATGCATGGATGGTTGATGAAGAAGTCTGCCATCACTTTTCAATCCAAGCAGAAGGCAAAGAAATTTACCCATTTGGAATAATTAATCGCCCTTTCTTTCATCTTGATCAAGCAGAAAGAAAGCTAGAAAGCTTGAAAAGTGAAAATCCAGAAGTGGATTACTACATTACCGCAGGTGCCTTTGATACCTCTTTTTTAAATTTTGAAGATGAAAACGTACCTATGTGGGAGCGAGTTTGGCTTAACCAGCATGAATTCCGCCTCACAAACTTACGCATCAAAAAAAATGTCTCAGAAACAGTTGGTGGAACTTGTACCAAATTATGAAGAAATGATGGTTTGGCAAGAAACTCAAAACACTGAAAGTGCTTGTCACTATTACATGGCTACAGCATTAGATGAGTCTGACCAAGGCATCTCTATGTCATCAGAGTGGTTTATTGATTTGTTAGATGCCATTAGTGCAAAACAGTATTTTTCCAAAACATGTCCTGGTCGCAAAGTTGAGATTCGCTCAGGCGTTGTGTCCACTGAAGATTTAATGGCTTTAGATGGCCGTACTAGTGATTGCTATCAAGCTCTAATCGATGCTCACAAAGAGCGCTTAGCTTCACTTAAAAATAAAGGGGAATAATCATGCGTACTAGTTCACAACTTTTTCCAGAAAACAAAAGCGTGACTGTGGATGATCTTGTTACAGCACGTAGCGAAGCGAAAAATGATATGGGCGATATAAACGCCCTACTCTCTGCAATTGAGCTAAGTCTTGTTGACAAACTTAAGGACCATAACTTAAGTAAGTTTGCCTTTGATAAAACCTTTCGCTTGATTGATGTTGCCAAAACACATGCAGATTTATCTCAAGATTATCACAACGGCGAACTTGCTCAATTAACTGGTGGCCAGTATCAACTTGATGAGCTGAAAAATAATATTACACACCTTGAGGTTGTCCCAGAGAAGCAAGAAATCAACACAAATCATTTAGCTCCAGCGAATGCAGCCATCTCTAAAACACTTGCAGAAGGTTTTAAAAATGACGGACGGCGTTAATTACGCCGACCTCTCTAGGGAGGTGAAATTCGAGGCGTTTCTAATATGGCTTATAAAGATTGGGTATCGCGGAATTGTTAGACCTTGTGGGCGCATGGAGTTTTATTGCGCCACGGTCAGCAAACTTTTTCCTAGAAACGTACACATCATGTATGACGGAAAAATGAATAAAGCAGCTACCCAACTTTTTAAAGAATTTGAAAATCATTTAAAGGCGTGATCATGAAAAAAATGAATAAAGTGCTTATTGGCCACCAAATTGAGCAGTTTAAATTGCATTGTCTAAAGCTTTGGTTTGTAGGTGACCTGGCAGCAACTTATCAAAATTCGGATCTATTTGATTACTTCATTCATGATAGTGGATTTGTTTATTGGTCTAAGGAACAAATTCGTCAACTTTGGGATTTTTGGCAATCTGCACAATCTAATAAACCAATTGGGGATTATCCAGTTTACTCAGTTGTTGGTTTAGATCTAGAGGTTAATGAACCACATTTAATAGTGGGTGATGATTATCTGATGGTTAGTGAATGTTTTCATACAAATGATGCTGATGAAGCACAAGAGAAGTTTCGACAATTTAAAAAAGCTTTTCCTAAGGCAATGGTCACAAATAACGCCATTATTTCATTGGAGTACTTGGGTATTGAGAAGAAGCGACTTGAAAAAGAGCTTGGCATTACCAACGAGGGCTAAAGACATGTCAAATAAAAGTATTGTAAATGACCGTGCAGCTTTTGACGATTGGCACTTTAAAGACTGGAACGACAACTGCGGAAATGAGCTAGATGATGTGGAAGCAAGACACTTATATAACCGTGTCTATAGCAGTCCAGCAAATAGTAGAGAACGTGAACGTAGTTTCATAGCTTGGCAAGCAGCTACAGAACGGGCAAACAAGAAGCTTGAAGGCTGCATATTGGTACCAAGAACTAGAAAAGTTGTAGTGGCAATTGAAAAAATAGTTCAGCAGCAATGTGATGCCAGTGGAGTACAGGAACCGCTTCACAGATTGGATGGGTGGAGAATTTTGGAGGAAATTGCAGAAAAGGTTGAGGAGATTAAGTAATGAACAATGTATCTGTTTTTAACTTCAATCAAAAAGAAGTTCGCACCATCGTAAAAAAGGATGGTGAAATTTGGTTTGTTCTTTCTGATGTTTGTAATGTTTTAGAGATTGGTAATGTTAGCATGGCTGCCAGTAGATTGGATGCTGAAGAAATTACCCTCAGTACTATTGAGGGTAGCCATAGGCCTACTAATTTAGTCAATGAATCTGGTCTTTATTCTTTAGTTCTAACAAGTCGTAAACCTGAAGCTAAGCAATTTAAGAAATGGGTTACTTCTGATGTATTACCAAGTATTCGTAAAAATGGTGGCTATATTTCAGGTCAGGAAAACGATGATCCCGAAATCATAATGGCTAAGGCATTACAGGTAGCTAATAATGTGATTCTTCGCAAGACTCAAGAATTACAACAAGCTCAGGCTGAACGTGACCATGCTATTACAACCAAAGCGGAAATTGGTAGTCGCCGAGAGGCTACAGCTATGGCAACCGCATCTAAATTCAAGCGTGAAAATGAAGACCTTAAGCAGAAATTAGGTGAATCCATTTCTTTCGCTGCGGTGGCCTCAATCAACACAAAACTCAAAACTAACTTTGGAAATAAAGAAGGTCGCCTACTCTCTAAATATAGTCGTGAGCACCATTTAGAAATTAAAAAAGCGACTGTACAGGGTCAACGCTTCTCCGAAGTAAATTCATATCACCGAGATGCTTGGCTTGCAATTTTTAACATTGATTTAACCTCAGTTTTTGGAGCGTAACTATGAAACAGCCATCTAAACTTATGTGTCAACTAGGTTCATTATCTCGTGGACTGGATAAAGAAAATTCAGAGTTCGAGCCAAAATCACGCGATAAGCTCGCTTTGAAACTGAGAAAGGTTGTAAATAGCGCCCAAAAACTCGAAGCACAGGAGTTTGATTTGTTCTGTCGTATTAATGGGGCAAGGGATATTGTTTTGGATCTTATGGATGGCTTAGGCCTCAAGAAAGGCGCTGAGATTGAAAAGCAATTAATTCTTATTCTTGATGCATTGGATGGTGTGGAATGACAGAAGTTAAATTTGTTTCTATGCCTGCGAATGAATTAGCGCAGTTGATGGAGAAAGCTTGTGAAAATGCGGTATCCAAAGTCTTAGCAGCCCAAGGCGATGAGCTGCTTAACATTACGCAATTATGTGAACGTATACCGGGCTTATCCTACCATTCATTTAAGAAGTTAGCCAAAGAGCATAGATTCAAAGATATAAAAGGCCGTTATTCGCTTACGGCTGTGAAAGCCGCGCTGCAATCTCACTAGATGTGGGATTGTAGTAAATCATCGCACGCCGCGGATTACTCCACCCAAACATTTTACACAGATCAAGCAGCGGGATTTTTAAAGCAATTTTAGTTGCTGCAGTATGGCGGCTATCATGGAAAGTAAAACCTTCTAAACCCGCTTCTAACTTAGCATCACGAAATTCATCGGTTGCATCATCGCTAGTTATGCTAAATACATACCCTTGCTTTTTTGGGCCGATGGATTTAAAGATCTCAACCGCTTGGGAGCTTAAAGGCACTTCCCTTGCACGACCATTTTTTGTAAGGTCTAAAATTAAATAGTTTTTACTCAATCTAATTTTTTCCCATTTCAGATTGCAAATTTCTGAAAGTCTCATTCCAGTTTGTAAAGCGATTAAAAAGATATAGCGCATCTCAGTAGATAAGAAAGGTAATAAAATTTCTATTTCTTCATCACTAATTACACGTTCTCGATGCGGTGATTCTGAAGGGAACTTAATTTCACGTAGAGGGTTCACTGATAGCCATCGCTTGACCTCAATGCACCAAGTGAAAAAAGCTGACAGCAAAATAAACTCACGCCTAATCGTGGCACCTTTAACATTTAAAAGCCTTTGCTCACGCCATTCTGTTAAGAAGTCTTTATTAACTTGAATGAGCGGCTGATCTACATACATGGCTTTTAATAAAAAGTTTATTTTTCTTCGTTCTTTTTCATAGCCACGTTTATTAATAGAGACAGTATCACGGTACTCAATTAAGGCATCTTTAAATATAATATGGTCGAAAATCTCTAACTTTTCATTCTTTAATCTTACTTCTGTTTCTTGCGCCCACTTCTTTGCATCGCGCAAAGTATCAAATGTTTTTGATTTAGCCGGATGCGGCTTAATTCTAACGGTAGCTGTCACTCTACCATTGCGTTTTTGAAAGGTCGCCATTGTTTAAAATCTTGCTGCACTTTTGTTGCACTTGATTTTAAATTCTATGCAAATTGAATTGCAAGCAAATTAAATATAATTTATAAGTCATTGTTTTTTATAATTATTAAACAAATGAAATTTGATTAAATTTAATAAAAAGCGCCCCAAAAGGAGCGCTTTTTTCACTGAAAAGTGATTATGCAGTTACTTTAGCAACAACACCAGCACCTACAGTACGACCACCTTCACGGATCGCAAAACGTAGACCTGGGTCCATTGCGATTGGGTGGATTAATTCTACTGACATTTCAACGTTGTCACCTGGCATTACCATTTCAACGCCTTCTTTCAACTGGATCGCACCAGTTACGTCAGTTGTACGGAAGTAGAACTGTGGACGGTAACCATTTAAGAATGGAGTGTGACGACCACCTTCTTCTTTAGAAAGTACGTATACTTCTGCGTCGAATTTAGTGTGCGGCTTGATTGTACCTGGTTTAGCAAGTACTTGACCACGTTGTACTTCTTCACGCTTAGTACCACGAAGTAAGATACCACAGTTCTCACCTGCACGGCCTTCGTCAAGAAGTTTACGGAACATTTCTACGCCAGTTACAGTTGTTTTAACTGTATCTTTAATACCAACGATCTCTACTTCTTCACCAACTTTGATGATACCAGCTTCAACACGGCCTGTTACTACTGTACCACGACCAGAAATTGAGAATACGTCTTCGATTGGCATCAAGAATGCTTTGTCGATTGCACGCTCTGGCTCTGGGATGTAAGAGTCAAGTGCTGCTACAAGAGCAAGAACTGATTCTTCACCGTAAGGACCAGCTTCACCGTTAAGCGCTGCAAGAGCTGAACCACGGATTACTGGAGTATCATCACCTGGGAAGTCATAAGTAGAAAGAAGTTCACGTACTTCCATTTCTACTAATTCAAGTAATTCTTCGTCATCAACAAGGTCGCATTTGTTTAAGAATACGATGATGTAAGGTACACCTACCTGACGAGAAAGAAGGATGTGCTCACGAGTTTGTGGCATTGGACCGTCAGTTGCAGCACATACAAGGATCGCGCCGTCCATCTGAGCAGCACCAGTGATCATGTTTTTAACGTAGTCGGCGTGGCCTGGGCAGTCAACGTGTGCGTAGTGACGAGTTGGAGAATCGTATTCTACGTGTGATGTATTAATTGTAATACCACGTGCTTTTTCTTCAGGTGCTGAGTCGATTTGTGAGTAATCTTTCGCTTCACCGCCGTAAGTTTTTGCACAAATTGTTGCAATCGCAGCAGTTAAAGTTGTTTTACCATGGTCAACGTGACCGATTGTACCCACGTTTACGTGTGGTTTATTACGTTCAAACTTGGCTTTAGCCATGATGATCTTCCTTTATTAACTACTCATGGAGGGTCGCTCCATGAGCACTTGGTTTTTAACTAAGAATTAGTTAGGGCTTATAGTAATCGAAAGATTACTCGTCGTCACCTTTTTTACCGCCAGCTTGGAATTTAGCGATGATGCCTTCAGCCACGTTACGTGGAGTTTCAGCATATTTAGCAAATTCCATTGAGTATGTCGCACGACCTTGAGACATAGAACGCATTTGAGTCGCGTAACCAAACATCTCAGCAAGTGGAACTTCTGCTTTAATTGCTTTTGTTCCACCAGGAAGATCGTCCATACCTTGAACCATACCACGACGACGGTTTAAGTCACCCATGATATCGCCCATGTAGTCTTCTGGAGTCTCAACTTCAACTTTCATGATAGGTTCAAGAAGAACAGGATCTGCTTTCATGAAACCATCACGGAATGCGTAAGAACCAGCCATTTTGAACGACAATTCGTCAGAGTCGACATCGTGGTAAGAACCGTCAAAAAGAACAGCTTTAACGCCTACAACTGGGTAACCAGCCAAGACACCATTCTTCATACGTTCTTGAATACCTTTGTCAACTGCACCGAAGAATTCTTTAGGTACTACACCACCAACAACTTCTTCAGCGAATTCGTATTCTTTACCAGCAGCTTCAACGTCAAGCGGTTCTAAACGAACATATACGTGACCGAATTTACCTTTACCACCTGTTTGACGTACGAATTTACCTTCTTGCTCAACAGTTTTCTTAATCGTTTCACGATAAGCAACCATTGGTTTACCGATATTCGCTTCAACACCGAATTCACGCTTCATACGGTCAACGATGATGTCAAGGTGAAGCTCACCCATACCAGCAATAATTGTCTGACCAGATTCTTCATCAGTGTGAACACGGAATGAAGGGTCTTCTTTAGCCAAACGGCCTAAAGCGATAGACATTTTTTCTTGGTCAGCTTTAGTTTTTGGTTCAACCGCTAACTGAATTACTGGATCTGGGAATTCCATACGTTCAAGTGTAATGATGTTTTTCTCATCACATAATGTATCACCAGTAGTAACGTCTTTAAGACCTACACACGCTGCGATATCACCTGCACGGATTTCATCAATATCTTGACGTTCGTTTGCGTGCATTTGCACGATACGACCGATACGTTCACGCTTAGATTTAACTGGGTTATAAACAGCATCACCTTGTTTAAGAACACCAGAGTAAACACGTACGAATGTTAAGTTACCTACGAATTTGTCGTTCATGATTTTGAACGCAAGCGCAGAGAACGGAGCTTCGTCAGATGCTTCACGAGACGCTTTAGTTTCGTCTTTATCGTCAAGGATACCTTCGATCGCTTTAACTTCTGTAGGTGATGGTAAGAATTCAATTACAGCGTCCAACATACGTTGAACACCTTTGTTCTTGAATGCAGAACCACAAAGCATTACTTGGATTTCAGAAGCTAATGTACGAGCACGTAAACCTGCGATGATGTCTTCTTTAGAAAGATCACCCTCTTCAAGGTATTTGTCCATTAACTCTTCAGAAGCTTCAGCAGCAGCTTCAACCATGTTTGTACGCCATTCTTGAGCAGTATCAACTAGGTCAGCTGGAATCTCGCCGTATTCAAACTTCATACCTTGAGAAGCTTCATCCCAGATAATTGCCTTCATTTCGATAAGGTCAACTACACCAGTGAATGTGTCTTCAGCACCGATTGGCACAACGATTGGCACAGGATTCGCACCAAGACGTGTTTTCATTTGTTCAACAACACGGAAGAAGTTTGCACCAGTACGGTCCATCTTGTTCACGAATGCTAAACGAGGCACTTTATATTTGTTAGCCTGACGCCATACAGTTTCAGACTGAGGCTGTACACCACCAACTGCACAGTAAACCATGCAAGCACCGTCAAGAACACGCATAGAACGCTCAACTTCGATTGTGAAGTCAACGTGTCCCGGTGTATCAATTACGTTGATACGGTGTTGTGGGAATTGGTTACCCATACCAGACCAGAAACAAGTTGTTGCAGCAGAGGTAATTGTAATACCACGCTCTTGCTCTTGTTCCATCCAGTCCATTGTTGCTGCACCGTCGTGTACTTCACCAATTTTGTGAGATACACCTGTGTAGAACAAAATACGTTCAGTTGTAGTTGTTTTACCTGCGTCGATGTGCGCAGAGATACCGATGTTACGGTAACGAGTAATTGGGGTTTGGCGAGCCATGATGTCTACATTCCTAAATGTTATCTTTAAAACAGGGCGCACCAATTAAATTGATGCGCACGAATACTCAAGCGGGGCAACTTAAATACCCGCAAAGCCCCCACTTTGGTAGAGAGCAATGTTGAATCTAGCTACTGTATGCATGAGTATTCTCCTGATTAGGGACTGTTTTATCCGCTTAGAAACGGTAGTGAGAGAAGGCTTTGTTAGCTTCTGCCATACGGTGCACGTCTTCACGTTTTTTGATCGCAGCACCTTTGCCTTCAGCTGCATCAAGCAACTCGCCAGCAAGACGTAAAGCCATAGTTTTTTCAGAACGCTTAGCAGCAGCATCTACTAACCAACGCATTGCTAAGGCAGTACGACGGGATGGGCGTACTTCCATAGGTACTTGATAAGTAGCACCACCAACACGGCGTGCTTTTACTTCGACCATAGGACGAACTTTTTCAAGAGTAGTCTCGAAAAATTCAACTGGGTCTACTTTGTTTTTTTCTTGAACGCGTTCTAAAGCACCGTAAACGATACTTTCAGCAATAGATTTTTTACCATCTTGCATTACGTGGTTCATGAATTTAGCGATTGTTTGGCTGCTAAATTTAGGATCTGGAAGGATCTCACGAGCAGCGACTACGCGACGTCTTGGCATTTTAATACACCTAATAATATGACACTTCAGGATGATCCAGCAGTTTGTACAAGTGTCATGTACACGACGCTGGCCTTACTATACGTCGCTTGAATTACAAATCTATGAAGAATTCAAACAAGCGAAACGCTAAAGGGCTTTTGGACTAGTTTCCCAGAATTACTTCTTAGGACGTTTAGCACCGTATTTAGAACGTGATTGGTTACGATCTTTAACACCAGCACAGTCTAAAGAACCACGAACGGTATGGTAACGTACACCCGGTAAGTCTTTAACACGACCACCACGGATAAGAACAACACTGTGCTCTTGTAAGTTATGGCCTTCACCACCGATGTAGCTAGATACTTCAAAACCTGAAGTTAAGCGAACACGGCAAACCTTACGCATAGCTGAGTTAGGTTTTTTAGGTGTAGTTGTATAAACACGTGTACAAACACCACGACGTTGTGGACAAGCCTTCAACGCAGGAACTTTGGATTTTTCAACCAAAGTCGTACGACCCTTACGGATCAACTGATTCGTTGTTGCCATATGGCAATTCTCCCGTTATTAAAAAACCTTAAAAAGAAAACACCTCTTTTTAAGGGCACATAATTGTAAGCCAAGATGCAAAAATGGTCAACATGGCAGCAGTTGCCAAATGTTGACCATATCAATGATTGACAGGATTATTTACAAATTTAAATAGGGGTGAAATTTAGTTTTCAAACCCTACCTTTGTAATTGTATTGTTAAGAGTACTTTTGCCCCTCTATAACATCATCATTTTCTTCACTTTCAGGCTCTAATGCTGGCTTTTGTTCACTATGTTCATGTTCAACTACATGTTTCTCTGCAAGATGCTCAATTCCTTGGTGAACATTTTCTTGAACTTTTTCTTCGCTTTTTTCAGAAGTATTTGATTTGACCACAACAGATACTTTTGAAATTACATCATGATTTTCAATTTTATGATGCTGCGTAGCATGGACACTACCATTTTCACCCACATTTAAAAGACGTGGACTCGCTTTTTGAATTAGAGTTACCGCCGCATAGTACGCCTGTAATGGTGATAAATGCTCATTTGGATGTTCATTTAAATAATGTCTTGCTGCACCGAAAATAGCTTGTGCCTTATGGCCTACATCTTCTTGTAACTTCCAACTATAAACAGCACTAAGCACTGCACCAGCTACTGGAGTAAACTTGCCTACCACAGCAAGTTGCGGAACTTTATTTAACCAGTTCCATTTAAACTCACCATTTTCATCAACTAACCAGCTTTTTAAGGTTTCAATATCATTTGAAGAGCCAAGTACTTGCTGGAACTGTTGAATATCTTGAGTCTCCAACATATTTCGTAAGGCTTTAAGTGCCAAGAGTAAAGTCTGCTTTTCCGCAATTAAGCTGATATCAACTTCTTTAAAAATAAATTCAACAACGTCTTGGTCAGTTGCTTCGGTTAAATCAAAGCCGTGTGATCTACCTGTTTGGTAAATTGTTCTCAAAACAAGGACTAATGAAACTGGAATATCTATGGCTGCTCCAACCATTCCAGATACGCCCGTAATTGCACCTTGAATACTGGCAATCAATTTATTTTGTTCAATAAGTGCCTGACTTAAACGTTGGGAGCGTGAGGTATCTTTTGTAAGCTCAAATAAGTCTTTAGCCCCCGCTTCTTCTAAAATTTTTTCAGTTAACGTACTTTTCGAACTAAAGTCATTCAACCAATCAAATAAATAGCTTGATATTTTTTCATTCCAGTCAGGTGAAATAAATGTAGCGATACCATTGACCTTTCTAAAATGGCGTCCAAATACCTGACGAGTAACTTTAGGTAAATGTTCACGTAACATTTGTTGTGGGCTTTCATACTGCTCCACTTCAAACGGACTTTTATTTCTGGCACTACCTTCTACTGTTTTGCCATTTGAAAGTGGCTCAACCAATTTACTTACCTCACCAATTTGACTTTGCTGCAAGATGTTTAAACCAGTAGAACTGAGCTTTTTAGCCACTCCGAAGACCTGAGAAAACAAATTGTCAGATTGATTATTATTAAATTTTGTCATCCAGTACCTCGATTTTTTAATTTATCTAATTAGAGATAAATACTAGGTGGAATGTGGATTTATCTCAACTTGAATGTGTGTATTTTAGTTAACCCTAAATGCAACATACTGTGTATTTGGTTATTTTTTTTAAATGCAAAATTGACATAAAGATTTGCCATAAGAAATAAAAAACCTTTCTGCTATCATGGTAGCAACGAAAACATGGGTCTACTGTTCTTACAGCTATATTCTCCTATCATTTAATAGCTGCTCATGATCATAGACTTTAAATATCACCATAAAGGGACCTGTAGATGAAACGTGTTGTAATCACTGGTATGGGTATTAACTCATGTATCGGTAACTCTTTAGAAGAAGTTACTCATTCACTTAAAAATGGAATCTCCGGGACACGTTTTAACCCAACTTATGCTGAACTCAATTTTAAAAGTCATGTCAGCGCTGCGGCAGAACAAGATTTTGACAATATTGATCGTAAATTAAAACGGTTCATGGGCGTATGTGCAATGTACGCTTATAACTCTGCTGTTGCAGCTGTTGAACATGCTGGCTTAAAAGCAGAAGATTTAGCAGATAATCCACGTTATGGTATTGCCGGTGGTTCAGGCGGTGGTTCAACTGCTTCTGTTGTAGAAATGACTGAGCTTTTAGAAACTAAAGGTGCTCGTAAAGTTGGTCCTTTCTTTGTTCCACGTAACATGACAAATACAATCACTGCAAACGTGGGTGTAGCATTTAAACTTCAAGGTATTGCTCACTCAATTGCAAGTGCTTGTGCAACTTCTGCAGACGCAATTGGTTATGCATATAACCTTATCGCTTTAGGCAAACAAGACCTTATGCTTGCTGGTGGTGGTGAAGAAGATCACTGGTCTCAAAGCCTATTGTTTGATGCAATGGGTGCTTTGTGTTCTAAATACAACGACACACCTGAAACAGCGTCTCGCCCATATTCTAAAGACCGTGACGGTTTCGTTATTGCTGGCGGTGGCGGTTTCGTTGTTCTTGAATCTCTTGAACATGCTCAAGCACGTGGTGCAAATATTCTTGCTGAAGTTGTTGCTTATGCTGCAAACAGTGACGGTGCTGACATGGTCGCTCCAAGTGGTGAAGGTGCAACTCGCTGTATCTTGATGGCTCTTGAAGAAGCGAAACAACACGGCGTAGATAAAATTGACTATGTAAATACACATGGTACTTCTACACCAGCAGGTGACGTGACTGAGCTTAAAGCAATGGAACGTGCTTTTGGTGAAGGTAAAGTTCCACCACTTAGTTCAACTAAATCTATGACTGGTCACAGCTTAGGTGCTGCTGGTGTTCATGAAGCAATTTACTCTGTATTAATGCTTCAAAATGACTTTATCGCGCCAAACATCAACGTGACTGAGCTTGATGAAGGTACTGAAGGCTTTGATATTGTGCTTGAAAAACGTGATACAAAATTGAATACTGTAATGAGTAACAGTTTTGGCTTTGGCGGTGTTAACGCTTGCCTAATTTTCAAGAAGTGGGATGCATAATCCCGCGTAGGATTATCGATGGATGCACCTTCTGATGCTTTTTTGTGGGTAAAAGCATTACATATTATTGCTGTGGTTTGTTGGTTCGCTGCTTTGTTCTACTTACCACGTCTTTATGTTTACCATGCAATGAGTGATGATGCGGCAAGTCATCAACGCTTTGAAGTGATGGAACGTAAGTTGTATCGAGGTATTATGTGGCCGTCTATGATTGCCACATTAATTACCGCACACTTTCTTGTAGAGTGGGGCGATGCAACTCGACATTACCATGAAGCCACTTGGTTTTATCTAAAAGTTGGATTAGTGGCTTTATTAGTGATCTACCATTTAGTTTGTGGTTACTATCGCAAAAAGCTTATTGGAAATGCTCACTACAAATCACATAAGTTCTGGCGTTTCTTCAATGAAATGCCAACCTTAATTTTATTTGCTGTTGTGATTTTAGTTGTTGTAAAACCTCAGTTTTAACTGGGGTTTTTATTATCTAGGACTCTCATCTCATTCTCTTATACATTTTACTGACTCAACCTATTCATAATTTATTATTCAGAGCAAAAGACTTTTATACCAGTCTTAATACATTCTTATAAAAACATCTGATCTTTTTTTATAAATTCAATCAACAGAAAGGATAAAGCATGAAAAGTCTGGCTTTTATTCATCGTAACGATACTCGCTTTGCGGTCGGTGATTTTTATCCAGTTCTTTCTGTTTTTTCCTACCATGAGTTAGGCAATACCCTCTCCCCCTTCTTACTACTCGACCATTTAGGTCCCGGAAAAATTGCACCTTCTATGAAACGTAGAGGAGTTAATGATCACCCCCATCGTGGGTTCGAAACGGTAACACTTGTTTATGCAGGTGAATTGGAACACAAAGATTCATCTGGCGGAGGT
Source organism: Acinetobacter sp. FDAARGOS_558 (assembly GCF_003937785.1). Lineage (NCBI taxonomy): Bacteria > Pseudomonadati > Pseudomonadota > Gammaproteobacteria > Moraxellales > Moraxellaceae > Acinetobacter > Acinetobacter sp. FDAARGOS_558. The sequence goes on along the minus strand of NZ_RKJH01000001.1, from coordinate 3,233,002 downwards.
GGGTCTATAAGTACTGGTGATGTGCAATGGATGACAGCAGGCGCTGGTGTAATTCATCGAGAATTGTTTAGTGAAGAATTTTCTAAATCTGGCGGTCCCTTTGAAATGATTCAACTTTGGGTCAATTTACCAGCAGCAAATAAAATGAATTCTCCGCGCTATCAAAGTTTAAAGAAAGCTGAAATACCGATGGTGAAACTGGAAAATGAAGCTGGATTTGTACGTATTATTGCAGGGCAGTTTAACCATGTTATAGGTCCTGCACTTACTCACACTCCTATTACCGTATTAGATGTAGAGCTTCAGGCAGGTCAACAAGCCGCTTTCCCTGCTCAATCCGGTGAAACAGCTTTAGTTTATTTACGTTCAGGTCGGGCACAATTTCAAAAAGATGAAGACGTTTTAGAGGAACAAGGCCTAGCAGTCATGTCAAACCAAGGAGAGCATTTCTCTATTACTGCCCTGCAAAGTTGCAAATTACTTATTTTGACAGGACAACCCATCACAGAACCGATTAATGGTCATGGTCCATTTGTAATGAATACTTATGATGAGATTTTACAAGCCTATGATGATATTAAAAATGGAAGATTTGCCAAGTAAAACAGGCCAACTGCCGCATGAGAAATAAATGACAGTTATTTGAGTCTGTCTTTCAACATAGTTGATGTATGTTATGCTACAAACCAATAGATGAACTTATTTACTAGCAAAACTATGTTCACTCTCAACGCTTTTAAACTTGTCATATATCGACAATTTATTATTTTCACCCTTTTTATATTTCGTCACTTAAAAAGCTATCCGATTCGATTTCTTACACCTGAAGAAAAAGCTTTAGCACAAAGGGTGTTTGGGAGTTTGCTAGATTGTGAACGTCCTAAAATTATTGCTACTCGTTACTTACCGTGGCAAGCGCATGGAATTTTGATGGCTCCAAATGGGAATATATACGTCAATCTTTCTGACTACAGCAGTAATTACGCGCTAGAGTCTAAATTCATACAAGGGATTTTTATTCATGAGCTAGCTCATGTTATGCAATACCAACGAGGTATTCATGTATTACTAAAAGGTGCGTTACTACAATCCGCCTACTATCTGAGCTTTAAATATTACAATCCTTATAAATATACTTATCATCCTCAGAAAGCGTTTAGTTCTTACAATATTGAGCAGCAAGGAGAAATTGCTAGAGATATCTGTTCAGGTAAACTGCCAAATATCATTTGCTTACCTCGACTTGATTTGTAACCAAATAATCCAGTTTGTTTTCAACGTAACTTTTTTGCTAACTTATCAATAGAAATTTGATAAACAAAAAACATAAAAATAAAGTTGAGATCTAAATTTATTAATGTCAAATTATTGAAAATAAGTATAAAAACTTATTTCAAATTTTTGAGCGATAAGGCAGTATACAAACAATAAAAATAATGAAGCTTGTTTCTATTGTATACAGAAAATCTCGTTATTTTTACGCAGAAAATATGTGATTGGTATATATTATTGATCTTGACATTTTTGTTTACTATTTTACGTGTTTATTATCGTGCTATACACATCGTTGAAAAATTATATCCATAAAAATCAACACTATGTGTATTTATATTCGTTATGATCTAGGATTAGGTTTGAATGAAAAGTTTTAAAGTTGCCCTTGCTCAGTTTTCTCCGCATATTGGCAATATTGACTCAAACACCCAAAAGATGATTGAGCAAGCAAATCAGGCGAAAAAACAAGACGCTGACCTGATTATTTTTCCTGAGCTTTCTGTGATTGGTTATCCAGCTGAAGACTTATTGTTACGTCCAAATTTAAATAAGCGGATGCAAAAGGCTTTTGCTCAACTTAGTGAAGTTAAAGATATTGTGATGGTTTTCGGCTTCGTAAACCAGACAGAAGATGGCCAACGTTATAATTCAGCTGCTGTTATGAAAGACGGTCAGGTTTTAGGTGTCTTTAATAAACATAACTTGCCAAACTATGGCGTTTTTGATGAAAAACGTTATTTCCAAAAAGGCCATCAGCACTTGGTATTTGAGTACTTAGGCCATAAGTTTGGTGTACTCATCTGTGAAGATATCTGGTCAATCAATACAGTAAAACAATTAAGCCAATTAAATGTTGATACTGTACTTGTGCTTAATTCATCGCCATATGAAGTGGGTAAACCACAGCATCGTAAACAGACATTAAGTGAGCTTGCAAAGCAGCTTCATTTAAATATTGTTTATGTTAACCAAGTTGGTGGACAAGATGATTTAATTTTTGATGGCACAAGTTTTGTCAGCAATCAAAATGGTGAAATTGCTTTACAAGCGCCTAGCTTTAAAGAAGATCTCTATATTGCTGAATTTGACCGCGATACAAAATTATATAAAGTTGTCGAGTCTGCTCCTGCATTAGAAACTTTTGCAGAGATCTATCAAGGCCTAGTCATGGCAACACGTGACTATGTAGAGCGCTCAGGTTTTCCTGGAGTAATTTTAGGTCTTTCTGGTGGTATTGACTCTGCCCTTACGCTTGCTATTGCAGTTGATGCAATCGGTGCAGAGAGAGTTCAAGCTGTGATGATGCCATATACTTACACTTCTCAAATTAGTGTAGAAGATGCAGCGGAACAAGCTCGCCGTATGGGCGTGACTTTCGGTATTGCCGAAATTCATTCAATCGTAAATAGCTTCATGCAAACTTTGTATCCGTTCTTTGGTAATTCACCAGCCGATGCGACTGAAGAAAATTTACAAGCGCGCGCTCGTGGCACATTGCTTATGGGCTTATCTAACAAGTTTGGTAATTTAGTCCTTTCTACAGGTAATAAATCTGAACTTTCAGTTGGCTATTGCACACTTTACGGTGACATGGTGGGTGGCTTTGCTGTTCTCAAAGATGTTTATAAAACAATCGTGTTTGAATTAGCAAAATACCGTAATAGCTTAAGTGAAACTCCGGTTATTCCTGAGCGTGTAATTACTCGCCCACCTTCAGCAGAACTGCGTCCAGATCAAAAAGACCAAGACTCTTTACCAGCGTATGATGTATTGGATGCTATCCTTTATGCATACATTGAGGAAGATTTAGGTCAGGCAGACATTATTGCCAAAGGTTTTGATAAAGAAGTTGTTGAAAAAGTCATCCGTTTAGTTGATCGTAATGAATATAAACGTCGTCAAGGTGCGATTGGCCCGAGAATTACTTCTCGTGCATTTAGTCGCGAACGACGTTATCCGATTGTCAACGGTTGGACAGCGAATGACTGAGCAGAAAAACTCATCAAAAACTACAGCACTTGCTCAAGCACTTTTGCTTGAGCAGGTGGAATTTTTCAAAAAACAATTATCTATAGAAAACTCACCTATTTATTTCCGGCAATTTATTCAGCTTTTTATGCAACATGCCGATGAAATTAAACTTTATGAAGTTGTGGATTTAGAACAATTACAAGCCGTTGTGAAACGCTATGCTTTTGAAATGCAGCTTGGTGCAGGCTTGCTTGAGTTTATTGGGGAAATTGCACAGCGTATTTATTTATCTGCCATGAAATCTCCAGTTCAGCTACAAGACTTGGTATCCGATCACCAGTTTGAAATGTGGCTTTCCAAGTTTTTGGAAATGGAGCATATTCCACATTATCTCAATCAGTTTTTAAGAACTAGCCCATCTGTCCAACAGCTTTGCCAATATATTGCCACTTCAACCTTAGAACAAAAATTACCTAAATTTCTCACAGCCTCTAGAGTGGATGACTACCATTTTGAATGGCAACATAAACTCAAAAAATTCTCTTTTTTACAGCAACAACGTCTTGAGCATAAGCTTGAAACGTGGATTGCCGGCTTTATTCATGAACAACTGACAGAATTAAGCCTTTTATCGGCTGAAGATTTAGAAAGCTTAGTACGTCATATCTGGGAAGATATTAGACATAAAAAAATCTATGAGTTTATGAAACAGCTCACTCCTCTCGATGTTGAGGAGTTCTTTGTTTTAATTTATGAATACTGGAAAGAATTACGACAGTCACAATTTATGCAAGGTCTTATTTTGTATGGTGTCGAAGTTTTTTATGATTTTTATAAAGATCAGAGTTTATTTGAAGTATTAAGTGCAATTGGTTTATCCGAAACTGACTTACAAACTGAAGCTTTACGTTTTTATCCAAAAGTTATGGATGCCTTTAATGAGCACGGTATTTTGGAACCGTTACTTCAAGCGCTCTTAGCTCCTTTTTATCAAAGCTCAAAAACACTCGATATAATTGAAAAACATTTTAGTGAGTAAAAAATAGATAAAAAGAAACCACGCAGGAGCGTGGTTTTTAAAATGGTGGCTATGACGAGACTTGAACTTGTGACCCCCGCATTATGAGTGCGGTGCTCTAACCAACTGAGCTACATAGCCGTAAACTGTGTGCGCATTATCTATAGTTCTGTATAGCAGGTCAATACTTCAAAACTCTTTATGCCCACCAAATGAACAAATATGATTCAGATCACCATTATTTGTTCATTTTTTAGCAAATTCTTACTTTAAGCAATTGATCGGCCACAGAAATATATTAAAGATCTAATACCAATTTTTTACCTTTTGCTCTTGATACACAAATCATCATACTCTTTTGTGAAGCTTTTTCGGCATCACTTAAGTATTGATCGAAGTGTTCTGCTTCACCTTCTAAGATAGCGGTTTCACATGTACCACAAACCCCTTCTCGGCATAGACATTCCACATCAATATTTAATGTCTCGATGGCTTGTAAAATAGTCTGGTTACTTTGTACTTCAATTTCCTGATTAGATTTGGCAAGTACCACCGTAAATGCTTCACCATCTTCAGGAACTGTTGAGGCAAATTGTTCCCAATGAATGTATTCATCGCGGTAACGGTGCTTGTTACAACAATCAATCACAGCATCAATCATAGGTTTAGGTCCACATACATATACATGTGTGCCTTTTGGTTGCGATGAAATTAATTCGTCTAAATTAAGCATGCTGCCTTCTGAGTCAACATAACTAAATACATGCCCTGCATGTTTCTGTGTTAGCTCATCAAGTAAAGCTGCATGTTCAGGTGAACGGTAAGCATAGTGCAGCTCATACTCTGCTCCACGTGCTGCCAGCTCATCCATTTGAGGTAAGAATGGTGTAATACCAATACCACCAGCTATCAAGATATGTTTATTGCCTGTTTCAGCTAATGGAAATAAATTTTTTGGTTCTGAAATCTGGATTTCACAGCCTTCATTGCACTGATCATGCATGAAAACTGATCCGCCCTTACCTTCCACATCCTTACGAACGCAGACTTGGTAAGTTGATAAATCTTGCGTACAGCTCATCAATGAGTAGGCATTGGAAAGTTGTTCATTCATTTTGACAATAATATGGCTTCCCCCACTAAATCGAGGAAAGTTCTGCCCATCTTGACGTTTGAACGTAAACCGTTTGATTAAAGGGGTTAGCTGTTCCACACGAGTAACAACCGCTGGGAACATTTCATAATGACTCGCCATATTAGAATCCTTCTTTTACCGCATATTTTTGTTGTTAGGGCTTATCCTTAAAGCCCTAAACACATGTATTTAATGGTCATGAATTCTTCAAGACCATATTTTGAGCCTTCACGCCCAACACCTGATTGTTTCACACCGCCAAATGGTACAACTTCATTTGAAATTGCAGTGGCATTCATACCGACCATTCCATATTCAAGCTGTTCTGACACTCGCCATAAACGTGAAATATTTTCGCTATAAACATACGCAGCCAAACCGAAGATAGTGTCATTTGCTTGAGCAACCACATCTGTTTCATCTGTAAAGCGAATGAGCGGCGCAACTGGACCAAAAATTTCTTCTTGGACAATTTCCATTGTACGGTCAACGTTAGTTAAAACTGATGGTTCATAAAAGGTTTGTCCTAAAGCATGCTGCTTACCACCACAGGCAATCTTAGCGCCTTTGCTCACTGCATCATCAATTAACTGCTGTGCTTTCAAAACTGCTTTTTCATTAATTAATGGACCAATTTGTACGCCATCTTCCAAACCATTACCGACTTTAAACTTTTGTACTTCTTGTACAAACTTCTCGGCAAAAGCTTGATAAATATTGTCATGTACATAAATGCGGTTAGCACAAACACAGGTCTGGCCTGCATTACGGAACTTGGCAAAAATCGCGCCTTGTACAGCTTTATCTAAATCGGCATCATCAAACACAATCAGAGGAGCATTTCCGCCCAACTCAAGCGCCAATTTTTTAATGGTGCTTGAACACTGCTGCATCAGTAAACGGCCCACTGGTGTTGAACCAGTGAAAGTCAACTTCTTCACTTTTTCATGTGAAGTAAATACCGAGCCAATTTCTTGAGATTTACCAGTAACAATATTAATCACACCAGCTGGTATACCTGCCTTTTCTGCAAGCTTTGCAATCGCTAATGCACAGTAAGGTGTTTCATTGGCTGGCTTAATCACGACAGTACAACCCGCTGCTAAAGCTGGCGCTGCTTTACGGGTAATCATGGCAATTGGGAAATTCCACGGCGTAATCGCAGCCACCACACCTACAGGTTCTTTACTGATAATAAAGCGCTGCTGGTTATTTACCGTTGGAATCACATCACCATAAATACGCTTGCCTTCTTCGGCAAACCATTGAATAAATGATGCAGCATAGCGAACCTCACCTTTTGCTTCTGCTAAAGGCTTGCCTTGCTCTATGGTCATGATTAAAGCAAGTTCATCGGTATGATCGAGAACCAGTTTATGCCAAGCCAATAAGATATCAGCACGGTTTTGTGCCGTTAAAGCTTTCCAACTTTGTAAAGCCGTATAGGCAGCTTCAACTGCTTGGGTTGCCTCTGCCGCTCCCATATTAGGAATTGTGCCAATTTCTTCGCCTGTAGCTGGATTACTCACCGGAACCGTGGCATTTGACTGTGCAGCTAGCCATTGCCCATTAATATAGGCTTGTTGCTGAAATAGTTCAGTACTTTGTAAACTCGACATATCGTCTTCCTAACTGAAGAATCAGGTGTAAGTCATCTTTACACCTGAATAAATCCCTTTGTTTTTATTGATGGTACTGCGCCACAAGATGTTGGAAGTAAGCAATACCATGCTCACTGATACCAGAACGTTGCTTGTCAGTCATGATACGGCCTTGACCACGATAACCACGTGATTTCAAACCACGTTGTACGCTCTCTACCAAGTTCAAATCTTCCGGACGGAATACATTGCGATACCACTCAATCAAATCTTTTTGATCTTGAGTCAGTTCTTCGTTAGTGAAGTAAATATCGTAATGCTGCAAAGTTGTTTCTGCATCAACAGGGAATTCATAAATAACTGTCATGAAGTTGCTGCCTGGTGGTACGTTGAACATGGTGCAAGGCCAAGTCCAGAAACCATGAAACTCAGGATCTGTTACTGATGGATCAAGTTTGAATGACTTCTCAGATGAACGTGCAAAGCCATATTGCAATGTCCAGTTTTGATGTGTTGTATGCCAGTATTTATCGACTTGTACAGAGTCAGCAAAGCCTGGATGTGCAGGTCCACAGTGGTAGCATTCCATGTAGTTATCAACAATCACTTTCCAGTTTGCTGGTGTTTCTGTCACAAAGCGTGCTGCCAATTTTAAATCTTTAATCACACCACATGCTTGATTTAAACGTTCAGCAAAGCCCGGGAGCTGGTCTTCTACGCAAGTCGCATTTTCATCCATATTAATAAATACGAAACCTGCATATTCTTCGACTTTTAAAGGCACCATGCTTGAGTTTTCTTTATCGAAAGATTCAACGTGGTCACAGTTACGTGCCAATGCCAAGCTACCATCTAACTTAAATGTCCATGCATGATATGGGCAAGTAATTACGTTTTTTGCTTTACCACTGCCACTTAAAAGTTCATGACCACGGTGTGGACATACATTATAAAAAGCTCGTAAAACGCTATCTTTACCACGAATGATGACAATATTTTCACCAATTACTTTACGGGTAATATAGTCATTTGGCTGAGCCAATTCACTACCATGTGCAACGCAAATCCAGCTTTTAGCAAAGATTGCCTCTTTCTCGTGCTCGAAAACTTGAGATGAAGTATAGAAAACTTTAGGGAAAGTCCATGCAACATCTGGGTTTGCGCAAAAATCTTCAGGTAATTTTTCAACTGCACTCATGTTTTTACTCCATTAAATTCTTTTCGTCCAAATGACTCGATATTAAATTGATGTCTTTTCAGTACTGCTCAACATGCGGTGTATTGCACTTAGCATGTTTTGATATAAATGTTGAACTTCCGGACAGTCACGCATCAGACGTAAACTGCCATGTAATAAACCTTTACCTAAATGAAACTCGTTAGGGATGCCTGCTTGTTCCAGTTTTTGGGTAAAGAGATAACCGTCATCACTTAAAGGGTCATATTCTGCAACAGCCACAAAACTTGTAGGCATATCTGAAAAATCCGTCGCCAATAAAGGGGCTAGACGTAAATCCTGCCAATCTTGTGAGTTCGGAGCATATTCCTTTAAATAAAAATGCATATCTTCTGTCGTTAACAACGGCGCATGGGCGTGCTTTTGTGCGGATGGGGTATCAAATGCTGTCGTTAAACATGGATAAACCAATGCCAGCCCTTGAGCTTGCAAACCACTATGTTGTAGTTCCACTGCAAGGGCAGCTGCTAAATTACCACCCGCGCTATCACCTGCTAGAACGATATTTTCACTATCGATTTGCCAAACTGAACCATGTTGTTTAAGCCATTGATAGACTGCTAAACAATCTTCAAAGGCTGCTGGAAAGCGATGCTCTGGTGCCAAGCGGTAATCCACACTAATAACAACCGCATTTAAGTCCTTACACAAATAACTGGTAATAAACTCATGTGAATCGAGTCCACCCACCATCCAACCACCACCATGTAGATACAACACACATGGCCAACCAGACTCAGGTCGATTTGTTTTTGGTAAATACACACGAACAGGCACAGGATGCTCTTCATTTGCAATCACTCGATCTTCTACATCTAACTTGTCATCACGTGGCAAAGTGTAGTGTCGGCACATGGCATCATATGCCGCACGGACTGAGTCAATATCTGCATCTGCTGGTGAATAAATGCTGCTCCAATACACAAGGCTTTGCATTTCTTCACTTAAGGCATAAGTAGCCTGTTCATATGTCGTCATTACCGTTCCCTCTAGCTGGTTTTTCTATCCAGTTTGATTGAGCTTGCAAGCTCAAGCTGCATCCGTTTTGCATGTTCATCTTGAGTCTGGTTTAAACCAATTTCCTGATCATCATAACCTTGTTGCTCAATTAAATGTGATGGGACTTTGGCATAATCCTGTATGAGCCATTTCACTAAGCCATAGGTCTGAATCAGAATAATCACGATGAATGGTAAAGCCGTCACAATAGTTGCCGTTTTCATGGTGTCTAAAGGTGCTTTACTAAAGATCATGGCAATTGGAACTAAGGTCAGCATGACACACCAGAACAGACGTGCATTTGGCGATGGGTCTTGCCCTTCACTTAAACCGCGTGTACATGTTGCTGAAACTGCATACCCAACTGCATCCATATGTGCTGCCAAGAACACCACCATAATGCCGAGGAAAATCCACATCATGAGTTTTCCGGCAGGTAACAGGCTAAGCAATTGACCAATCGCAACCTCACCACCTTGTTGGCTCAAGATTTGTGGCACATTTACAGCCCCATGAATAAAGCTATAAACACTATAGTTTTCAAACACACCAAAGATGAACCAAAGACCGACACTGCCACCAATGACCATGGCAAAGATCACTTCTTTAATAGTACGGCCTTTAGAAACACGCGTTACAAAGAGTGCCACACCCGGTGCATATGAAATCCACCATAACCAGTAGAAAACAGTCCATTCACGAGTAAACTTGCCGTCACCCATTGGGTCAGTAAACAAGCTCATATCGACAAAGTTGGTTGCCATTAACCCAAAACTCATTAATGAATTATTCAAAATGAATTGAGTCGGACCAAAGCAAAGTACATAAATTGCAAATAGCACTACACCCAAGCACACCATATGGCTTAAACGCTGCATGCCCTTGTCCATACCTACATATGAACTGAGTGCGAACAGAACTGAAACTGCCAAAATAATGATGACCTTGGTCATAAAGGTATTTGGAATGCCTGTGAGCTGAGACAAAATATTGGTAAATGTCACGGCAGTGAGTACCAATGAAATCGTCAATGCACCAAACATGCAAAGCAAAAACATTAAGTCGACTAAACGACCAACCACGCCGGTTGATTTAAAGCCTGTCACAGCCTCAATCACAGAAGCCAAACTTAAGCCTTTATTTTTTCTCACATGATAGCTGTAGCACAAAGAAATTGATGCCAAAGCATAAATTGCCCAAGCACTTAAGCCAGAGTGAAAAAACGAGTAAGCCACGCTATATTTCAATGCTTCTGCTGACTCAGGCGGTAAGCTCAAACCCGGAGTTTGATAATAGTAGGCCCAGTCCAAAAAGCCCCAGTACAATGTAGAAGACCCAATACCCGACAAGATGAACATAAAAATCCATGACATTGTGCTGTATTGAGGTTTTCCTTCTCCAAGCTTAATTTTTCCGTATTTACTAAAGGCAAGACCAAAAGTAAAAATAATGGCTAAAAAAGCAAACAGTAATACTGGGGTTGTAAATACCGATGTCGTCCACTGCATCCATGTTGCAGCAATCTTTATCGATTCTTGCGAATAAATCGCCAAACCAGCAACTGAAATAAATACAAACAGTAAGCTGGTGACGGCAAGAAATTTATCCGTATAAATTTTTGTGTTTTGATTATCCATATCCATACATCCATTTTTGGATGGCGTTATTCCATAGCGAATACGTCCATTTTAGTTTGGGCTACACATGATGCAATTGCATCTCCTACCTCATAAGTCTTTGCCTGACCGCCGATATCGGCTGTTTTTGGGCCATTAATTAATACATTCTCAATCGCCTGCATAATGTCTTGACCCGCTTGGATACAGCGCTCGTCTTCTTCACCAAAGAATTCGAACATCATGGCACCCGACCAAATCGCAGCGATTGGGTTGGCAATTTGTTTACCGTAAATATCTGGTGCTGAACCATGGACAGGTTCAAACAGTGATGGAAATTTTCTTTCTGGGTTTAAATTTGCCGATGCGGCTAAACCAATGGTTCCCGTACATGCAGGACCTAAATCGGAAAGAATATCGCCAAATAAATTCGATGCCACAACCACATCAAAGCGTTCAGGTTGTAAAACAAAACGAGCCGCTAAAATATCAACATGCTGTTTATCAGCTTGAATTTGTGGATACTGTTTTGCCATCGCATCAACGCGCTCATCCCAGTACGGCATGCTCACTGCAATACCATTTGACTTGGTCGCTGCGGTAATTTTTTTTGCATCACGCTGATTTGCAAACTCAAATGCATAACGCAAAATTCGGTCTACGCCATGACGTGTAAATACTGCTTCTTGTAAAACAAACTCTCGGTCTGTCCCTTCAAAAGCTTTACCGCCAATCGCTGAGTATTCACCTTCACTATTTTCACGAACCACGTAGAAGTCGATATCGCCCGGTTTTTTACCTACCAATGGACATTTCACACCCGGCATTAAGCGCACTGGACGTAAATTCACATATTGGTCAAAACCACGACGGAACTGGAGCAGCGAACCCCAAAGCGAAATATGGTCAGGCACTTTATCTGGCCAGCCTACAGCGCCAAAATAAATTGCATCGTAGCCCTGCAAAGTTTCAAACCAGTCATCTGGCATCATTTTGCCGTGCTTAAGGTAGTAATCGCAGCTTGCCCAATCGAAAGCATCTAACTGAAGATCAATGCCGTACTTCTCTGCTGCTGCCTTTACAACCTTAATACCTTCTGGTAGAACTTCTAAACCAATGCCATCGCCTGCAATCGTGGCAACTTTATATCTTTTTGCCATAAGCTTCCTTCACACCTTCGACTAATATCCTTGTATGGCTTAAACATGATGTTTTAAGCAAAAATGATCAACAACAGAACTATCACTCCAATGGACACGGATCGTGAATAATCTACCTAACCTATCGGATTTAAAGGTTTTTTGCACAGTCGCCAAACTAAAAAGTTTTGTCGAATCTGCTGAGGAACTCGGGACATCGCCAGCTTTTATTAGCAAGCGAATTAATATTTTAGAAAACACGTTGAGCTGCAAACTTTTTCACCGCAGTACACGTCACGTTAGCCTGACAGAAGATGGCAAACTCATTCTTGAGAGAGTTTCAAATATTCTTGAAGAATTTGATGAAGTCTGCGAACTGGTCAATAATCCGCTCAGTACACCTACGGGTCGTATGGATATTATTAGTAGCTTTGGTTTTGGCAGAAAACATGTCGCACCAATTTTGTCTAAATTAATGATGCTGTATCCAAAACTACAGATTCATTTTGATACCATCGACAACACCAAAGACCTGATTCAACACAGTATTGATTTAGACATTAGAATTGGTAATGAAATTGCACCCAATATGATTGCGAAGAAGCTGGCTTCTAATTTTCGTATTTTGTGCGCGTCACCGAGTTATTTACTTAAACACGGCGTACCTGACAGTATTGAAGATTTGCAAACACATGACTGTTTAACAATTAGTGAACGCGACCAATCCTCGGTTTTATGGAAATTTAGGCATGCTTCCGAAGATGTCTCAGTGCATATCAAACCCCGCTTTGTTTCAAATAACGGCGAAATTATTCATCAACTTGCCATAGAAGGTCACGGTATTATTTTCCGTTCGATTTGGGATGTTGCAGATGAATTGATTACCGGCCAACTTCAGCATATTTTGCCTGAGTACTGGCAAGATGCAGATGTCTGGGCAGTTTATCCATCACGACTCAAAAGCTCCTCCAAACTGCAAACCTGTATTTTGTTTATTCAAAACGAATTGCTCAATCGTTTACAGCATGTGCAAAACCTAAGCCGTGGACAACTTATTTCACCAGCCGTCAAACGAGAGCCACCGCCTGAAAAAGTCTTTCTATAAAAAAAGCCCTAAGTGGGCCTGTTCACTTAGGGCAATAGTTTACTTTTAACTTCTAGAAATAATATCCAATTGAAAGATAAAACAGTTTATCCCAATCATTACTGCTACCTTGTGCAAGGCCATTCGCCCCACCACCAACCATTGGATCGTTTTTACTCATAATATATTCACCCTGAATACCAATGGCTTTGTAATTAAAATAAACGCCTGCAATTAAACGCTCAGAGTCTTTATATCCATCCTCATCTTTGAAAAAGCGGCTATGAGAGATATAGGGCTTAATATTTTCAAGTTTGTGGAATGGCTGAGCAAAGGTATAGTTAATTTCATTGACCAGATATTTTCCTTTGTTAGCAACTTGATAAGGGTAATCAAATGCTCCAATGGTTGAGCTATTTGGCAATAAATTATCGCCATTAGTGACATCTTGCTTACCTGCTAAGAACATCCATTGCCATGCTTGATATTGCGTTTGAGCAAATACATTCCATGATTTGCGGTGTCCATCTTCATCTGTTCTTTTATTTTCTAAATCTGAATACCAAACTGAACCACCTAACTCGGTCGAAAATTTTTGAGCTTTATCAAGCCCAAATTTTCTAGAGGCCCGCGCAATCCACATATTTTTTTCTTCAATATTGGTTCCTGTAGTTAAATCATCAGCTTCAACGAAATTACCACTATATCGGCTTGAGTCTTTTGATGTCCCCTTATAATTTCCTCCATCAGTTGGATAGAATCCTAAGGTTAAATTGTATTTGTCATCTGCAAATTTATATTTAATCCCCAGATTATCAATATCTTCTAAACCAACGGTATTTAAAAGCGTTTCGTAATAACTACTTCCCCAAAATTCACCAAAGCCAAAATCAACAGGCTGCAAACCTGCCGTGACTTTTTGTTGGTCAGATAACTTATACCCTACCCAAGCTTTTTTTAGAAAAATCGCATCACACAAGCGATCATATTGATAACAGCGAGCATCTGCTCCTGAAATCCAGTTTGGGTTTTCATAACCTAACACTAATTTAATATCAGTAAGTCGCCAGTCATCATTTTGGGAACCTTCATTCGCCCCGACCACATAATCTTTATGTAAATAACGAGAACGTACTGCGCCAGACACTTTAAATTGACCCGAATCTAAAGTTGGATCACCCCAACTCAAATCAGCTGCAGAGACTTGTGCTCCAGCAGTTAAACTTAGAATTCCTAAAAATAATAATGACCTTTTCATGTCTTCAACATCCTTGTTAAGTGTTATAAGAACATGAAGAAATTGGCTTAGACAAACAATGCCAGAACTATGAAGTCGGTCTTTACAAACTGTGTTTAATCAAAAAACAAGCATAAAAAAAGACCACGCAGGAGCGTGGTCTGTAAAATGGTGGCTATGACGAGACTTGAACTTGTGACCCCCGCATTATGAGTGCGGTGCTCTAACCAACTGAGCTACATAGCCGTAAACTGTGCGCGCATTATCTTAGCTTCTTAACCGCGCGTCAAGAAAAATTTTCAATAAAATGAGGTGAAGTGAGCCTATAAGCCGGGTTCTGTCGAGGATGGTCATTCCTCTAGGCGTACAATCACTCATACGCTCAAGCGACCTACCCGAATCCAGTACGGGCCGCACCTAGGATTCCTATTTGGTCTTGCTTCTGGTGGGGTTTGCCATGCCGTGAACTGTTACCAGACACGCGGTGCGCTCTTACCGCACCCTTTCACCCTTACCTCACGAATGAGGCGGTCTACTCTCTGCTGCACTTTCCGTCGGCTTTCACCGCCCAGGCGTTACCTGGCACCCTGCCCTATGAAGCCCGGACTTTCCTCTCCTGCTTCAGTCACGGAGACCTCCACAGCAGCGACCATCCGGCTCACTTCGAGGGCGCATATTAACAAATTTATTGACTAATTGCTTGTGCTTTTTTGAGCAATTAATCTTTTATATTTGTCGAGTAACTGTTCTTCCGTTTCCTCATGCTGCGGATCTTTTGGAATACAGTCTACTGGACAAAATAATTGGCACTGTGGCTGGTCATGGTGACCAACGCACTCTGTACATAAATCCGGATTGATTTCATAAATCACTTCGCCCATAAAGATCGCTTCATTAGGGCAAACTGGTTCACAAACATCGCAGTTTATGCATTCATCAGTGATATATAACGACACGTTACCAACCTTGTTGATGTTTACGTTCAAAAGCTTCAACCACAGCTTGCGGAACAAACTTGGTTACATCTCCTTTTAAACGAGCAATTTCTCGAATTAATGTCGAAGAAATAAAAGAATACTGTTCAGAAGGTGTTAAAAACACCGCCTCGAAATGTGGATCAAGCTGACGGTTCATATTGGCCAGTTGAAATTCATATTCAAAGTCAGAAACTGCTCTTAAACCACGAAGTACTGCTGTGGCCTTTTGTTCTTTAAAAAAGTTAACCAACAAACCATCAAAACCTACAAACTCAACATTTGATAGATGGCCTAATGATGATTGCGCCAGTGCAACTCTTTCTTCTAAGCTGAACAAAGGGTTTTTATGATGTCCAATTGCAATCGCTACTACAACTTCATCAAACATTCTTGATGCTCTAGTAACTAAATCAACGTGCCCATTCGTGATAGGGTCAAATGTTCCAGGATAAATTACACGCGTTTTAGACATCCGCTAGTACTCTAATTGTATTGTGCGCCTATTTTAGCAAAAGTTATACATGAGACGAAATATTGATATGTGGGAAAAAACTTCACCTTGGCATCAGTTTACGGCACAATAGGGACAATTGTGGAAGTTTGAATTATGGCGAAAGCAACAGTAGTAAAGAATAATAAGTGTCGATGTTTATTTTAATTCTCTATAGTTCCTTTTTTAAAGCTAAGTTATTGAATTATAAAAGTTGCTGTTCTTATTAGTTCCTTATAGTTTGTTTACATCCTCCAAAAAAACGGGTAATAATGCGGGTAACAAACTACTTACCCTTACCTCATGGCCTCTGCAAAACTTTCTGATCTTAAAATTAAAGCACTGAAACCTAAAGAAAAAGTCTACAGAATATTAGATGCAGATAGACTTTACATAGAAGTCCGACCTTCAGGTGCTAAAGTTTGGCGGTTTAAGTTTGTTTTTAATGGTAAAGAATCTTCTATGAGTCTTGGCGAATACCCAGCTATTACTTTGGCAGACGCTAGAATCTTAAAGGATGAAATGCGAGCAAAATTAGCCAAAGGCATACACCCAGTAGAAGATAGACAAAATAATAAGGCCAAGGCATTAGAAGAAGGAAAAAATACATTCAACGCTATTGCAGCCGAATTTAAAGAAAAACGTATGACGTTGAAGTCTGAAATTTATCAAGAGAAGTTCGATACTGCTTTAGAAAAAGATATATGCCCAGTTATTGGCAAAAAAAATATTAAAGATGTGACTGCGGCTGACGTATTGAAGATTTTAAATAATACGATTAATCGTGTTACTAAAGAAACCAATGGAAAAATGACAGGTGAATCTGCCGCTTTACAAAATCGAAGATTCATTGGTGCTGTAACCCGTTATGCAATTGCCACATTGCGACTAGAGAATGACCCGACTTATGCTGTACGCGATGTTATCAAGCGCCCTCGTGTAAAACATGCAAGAGCCTTAACCAAAGAAGAAAGAAAAAAAGCAAGAACTCAATTGCCTAAATACAATGGAACAGAAACGGTCAAAAATGCTGGCTTCATTCTCTTATATACAATGCTTCGGGCAATTGAAATTAGAAAAATGCAATGGAAATGGGTCGAGTTTGATACAAGACTTATTAGATTTCCAGAAGAGGCAATGAAAAAATCCAGAATCCATATTCTCCCTATATCTGACCAAGTTTATGAAGTTCTTAAACGCCAATATACTATTTCTGGTGATAGCGAATTAGTTTTCCCTGCTATTTTCAGTAAGAAAAATGATGGCATGTTAGCTAAAGAAACGCTTAACAGTATGCTTGAATATATTGGCTTAAAAGGCGTTACCACTCATGATTTTAGAGCTACAGCTTCTACCCTACTATATGAAAAGGGCTATGAGGAAGCTTGGGTAGAAAAACAGCTTGCTCATGCTGAATCTAACAAGACAAAAGCATCGTACGACCATTCGCAGCACTTAGAGGCTAGACGGAAAATGATGCAAGACTGGGCTGATATTGTAGATAGTTGGAAAGACTAAAAACTTTGCTTCTTATCAAAGGTCCATCTTTTGCCATTGTAAGACACAGTTCCATCCAAATTAATAGGCAACTCTTTTAATGAATAGTCATAGATTTTAAGAACATTCCCGTTCTTATCTAAATCAGCGGGTAGATTGCAAGTATTCTCCATTCTGCCCACTTCCGAAACCATGATCATGACTTGCGACATCACAAAGCCCTTACACAAATCGAGACATTCACATTACTATTAATAGTGTGAGCTGTGCAACCTGAGAATAGGAGGCACAGCAATGTGATGATCGATGCAACTTTGGTACGTTTACACATATAAGTTACTTCTTTAAAAAGAGTGCTCGTTCTGCTTCTCGGCGACGAACTAGGCCCTTCATAACCTTGCCACCTGCTTTGTTCCAAACTAGGAATTGATCAGCAGCACCTTGATAGTCACGTTTATTGAGTTTCTTTAATAAGGTTGAATTATTAAAAGCACCAGAGCCAATGTTGTAAGTCAGCGATACTAATGCATCAAACTGATTTTGAGTTAAAGGTACAGTTACCGATTCATTTACAGTCTTTTCAAATTTGGCTAAGTCATGCTTAAAGTAAGTCTTAGCTTGCTCAGGTGTGCAAGTATCACCTTGCTTAACCTTCACGCCATTTGGATAAACTGTTGTGCCAGTGCCAATAGTCCAGACTCCTACACCATCGTCATAAGCTTTGAATCGTGTGTCTTCAAATCCTGAAATTAGATTTACACCAACATCACTTGTAGTCATGCCAGAAGGCGCAAGTTTATCGACCACCTTATTTAGATCATCTACTTGTGCTTGTGTAAGCTTGCCACCTGCAATCACACGAGCAGCATCAAAGAATGGTTTAGTTGTCATTGGATTCACCTTTCTTTTTCTCTAACTCAGAGCTACCAAAATAAAAGCCACATGCAGTTGTCATAGCCCCAGCAATAAAACCCAATGCCGTATTAATCAGATTGCTGTTTTCTCGCGGCATATCCACAAAAATAAAGCAATCACTAAAACAAACATCAGTCCCACTAATGCGAAAGCTAGATAAGCTCTTGTGTTTTCACTATTCATCGTCCTGCTTCCTCTAACCGTGAAACCTTCTCTTTAATTAAAGATTGATCTTGGCTTAATTGAATAATTGAAGATCCAACCCAAGCGCACAGCGAAAATACGATTCCTGCAAAGATGCCAAGCAGTACACGCAATACAGAAATTCCACCATCTTGCGCTGCTGTGCGGTTTTCTAAATTGGCGACTTTGATATCCAATGTATCGATATCCTTTTTGTTCTGTTCGCTAGTCTCTTTGTGTGCTTCATTAATAAAAGTCAGTCGAGTAACATGATCTGACAACATGCGAATATCACTCTGAATTGAGTCAATTTTCTTTTCAAATCTCAACCCGTATGATTCATTTTCAGTCATGCCTTCCCCCTTTCGTTTAGGCAATAAAAAAGCACCCGGTTGGGTGCTGTTACTTTTTCATTTCAATAACACTTAACGTTCTCGAAGTAATCATAAAGTTGCTTCTTGATTCCACATTTAATGGAATATTAACGCCCTCCTGTCGAGCAAATCCTGCTTTAAGTGTGTAGGTAACATTGCCAATAGTACTGTTATCATCAATAGCTGAAACGATAACCGCAGTCCCGTTGAAATTGACATTAATAGTACCAGTTTCAAGATTTGCACCTAATGAACCCCGTCCAATTAAATTTCCATTCCGATATATAGAAATATAAAAAGAAGCCATGGCCCTGTCATTTGCTGCAATTGGATTACCTCGTCCGTCACTTACACTAAAAGCGCCAAAAGTAGGTGTGCAAATATTTACTGAAGCATCAATTCTAACTTTTCCACCACTTCTATTTAACGTTACTTGTAAAAGTGTACCTATATGATTTTCCCACGCTGATAGGTGGTTGTTAAAATCATTATTAGGCTGTCCACTTGTAACTCCACCTGCAAAAGTAGTGATAGTCTTTACATCAATTGCTTTTACACCTATTGGAACAGTTACTGCTTCATCCTGGATTTTAAGGGTGCTAATTGCACCATCATCAATATTTGCATTTTTAACTTTAATTGAACCTAGATCAGCGCTAATAACACTTAAGTTTTCTGCCCAGATCCTATTCGCATTGATATATCCAAAACTACCATTGTCGACATACAATCCACGCGGAATAACAGTACCGTTTGGCAAAGTAACTGGAGTATTTTGCAGTGTCATTAATGGTTTAGGTTCTACACCATCAACACCGACAGGCGTACCAAACTGAATTGCATCATAGTTAAAGATGAATGTTGATGTTGTACCATCGTTCATTGAACCATGTCCTGAGACATGGCCATTCACATCAAACTTCATGAATTGCTCTGCATAGACACCATCTACACTTTTTGACACTTCCTGAATCGATGCTGTATGTCCGTCAACAGTTGTTTGAATAGTATCAACTTTCTCTGCTGTCGCATTCTGAGCATCAGCCACAGCATTCACTTTTTGTTGAACTGTTGCCAAATTGGTGTTTGCTGTGTTTGCTTTATCTAGGGCATCGTTTGCAGTTTTTTGAGCTGCATTAGCTGCCGCTGCCGCATCCGTTGCTGCCTTATCAGTTACTGTTACCCACGCTGAACCATTCCAACGCTTAGGTGTATTCGCGCCACCTGTTGTATCAATCCAGAGATTTTGTGCAAGGCGTTTATCGGCTGCGGGTACTGTTGATCCAAAAATTACCTCCCCTTTATTACCCGCTGCCGTCGCGGCTGCTTGTGCAGCCTGTTGTGCACTGTTGGCTGTAGCTTGTGCATTACCCGCCGCTACATTCGCAGATGAAGCAGAAGCTTGAACAGTATCAATTCGAGTAGCTTGTGAAGACTGATTATCTGTAAGCGTTTTGATCTGGCTTTGCACTGTGGCTTTGTTACTCTCAAACTGAGTTTGAACAGTATCTATTCGTTGCCCAAGTGCGCTATCAGCATTTACACGCGCAGTAGATTCAGAGGCAATAGTTGCCTTATTTTCATCTATCTGAGCCTGAGTAATATCAATCCGCTTACTTAAAACCAAGTCACCTTCAGCTGCTGCTGACTGTAATGACCATGAGCCAGCCTCTGTTGATGAGCTATCTGCTGTTAAAGCAGTGCTATCCGCTGTAAGCGGAGTAACTTTTGCAAATACTCCACTTAATCGCTCTGTATTTGCATTGATCAAATCCCCTTGCTCATCAACGATAGCTTTCACGCTATCCACATAACCGGTTGAAGCCTTGTCTCCAAGTTCAGCCTCTACAGACTCAACACGATCAATTGCTGCACTAGATGCATCTGCTGCTGCATTGGCTTGTGATAATGCTGTAGCTGCATTTGCCTTGGCTGTTGCAGCGTCACTACTGGCAGTGCCGGCTGTTGCTTTCGCCTGATTCGCTACAGTAACAGCAGACCCAGCTTCCGAAACTGCTGCTTCAGATTTAGTTACAGCAGTAGCACTATTTTCAAGTGCCTGACCTGCTTGATCAGTTGCAGTATTGACTTTGACATCAATTGCATCAACTTTTAAAGCGGTTGCTTCATTGTCTGCAGTATTAATATCAACTCGTTGACTCACTGCTGCTAAAGCTGCATCGTTACTCGCTTTATAAACATTTAAAGCTTGGACTGTAGCAGCATCACCACTCGCTCTTGCTGTAGCTTCCTGTTGAATTAATGCAGTGTTTTCACCAACTGAAGCTGAAACGGTATCGATGCGCTTACTTAAAGCTAAATCGCCATCAGCATAAGCAGACTGAATTGTCCACGCCCCTGCTTGGTTGCTACCACTATCAGCTGTCCAGTTGTTTTGGTCAGCAGTTAATGGAGTAACTTTTGCATAAACACCATCAAGCTTCTGCGTTTGAGCTTTAACAACGCCATCAATATCCTCTACATCCGCTTTGACTTCTTCAAGCGCACCAGTTGAAGCCTTGTCCTCTAAAGCAGCATTGATTTCATTAATAGATAATGCATTAGCACTAGAAGCATCAGCAGCAGCTTGCGCTTTACTGATAGCAGTTGCAGCATTGGTTTTGCAGTTGCAGCATCACTACTAGCGGTATTGGCTGTATTAATAGCACCATCTGCTTTTGAACTTGCCGATTGTGCTGTTGCTGTTGCTTCCCGTGCCATTGATGAAGCTGAACCTGCTTGAGACACCGCTGTATCAGCCTTGCTTATGGCAGTAGCACTATTTTCAAGTGCTTTGCCAGCATCATCCGTGGCAACCTTTACACTGGCTCTTAAACCATCAATTGCCTGTGTATTTGCACTAGTGTCATCAACAACTGCTGTTACATCGTCTATAACCGAAGCCAGAGCCAAGTCATTGGAAGCAATGTAATTATTCAGTGCCTGAACCTGTGCTCCATCGGCATCAGCCAAAGCAATAAGTTTTTGCTGAACAGAAGCATTGTTATTGCCAAAATCTGAACTCAACGTATCAATTCTTTGGCTTAGTGCGCTGTCACCATTGACTCTTGCTAAGGCTTCTTGCTGAATAGCAGCTTGGTTATTTCCCACCTGAGCATTAACAACATCGATACGTTTACTTAGGGCTAAATCACCTTCAGCAAATGCTGACTGAATTGTCCAAGCAGCAGCTTGGTTACTTCCATTATCTGCGGTCCAGTTGTTCTGATCAGCCGTTAAAGGTGTTACCTGTGCGTAAACACCGTCCAGTTTTGTTGCTGTAGCATGTAAGTCATCTGCAACAATATCAACCGATTCTTGAACAGCTGCAATTGATGTGTCGGTGCTTTCTTTATAGGTAGTGACAGCATTAAGAATCTGCTGGTCACCATCAGTTCTAGCCTGAATCTCTTGAGTTAAACCATCACTGACACCTTTAACTGCAGCAATGCGGTCATTGGTTTCTTTCGCAACGGCATCAGAAACTTGCTTAACTTCACCCTGCCGTACCAAAGATTCTTGTGCAATTGCATCTGCACGGGCTTGTGCTTCAGCTGCATCTGCTGCAATTCGATCACTAATTTCTTGTGTAAGGCTATCGTTTAATCCAGAAACATCACTTACTCTTTGCTGGGTTTCAGCATCGATTGCTGCATTCGCAGAATCAATTTCACCCTCAAGAGCAGTAACTTTGTCAATTAAATTTCCGATATCTCCATCAAGACCTTCAATCGTATCAATCTTATTGATCGTATCTCTTAAGTCCTGATCTAACTGCGTTGCAGAAATTAAGCCATCAAGCGCATCAAGAATATCATTCGCCTGTGCAGTTGAAGTGCCACTAACCCAACTAGACCAATCCCCTTTATTACCGATCCGGTCAACCAACCGCCCCCGATACCAGAGTGTCACATTAGCAGCCAAACCCTGCTGCTGTAGTGAAGTCGTTGGATAAGCATAAGAACCCAGAGGCTGAATATTGGCACCATTGGAAGTCGTAGAATATTCAATTTCCGTATATGCAGTGTCTAATGCGCCAGTTGCCGGGAATCCCCATTCCACTTTCATTCCGAACATTGTGCCAACTGCACGGATAAAAGCTATTTTTGGTGGCAACCCTTGCTTACCAGTCAATGCAGTCAAAACTGAGTATGCCGGTAAAGAAGCTATCTCAAAAGCTGAAATCGCTGTTACTCGTGCTTGATATTGACCCGCATAAATACCTGGTACTTCGACTGAGTTGTTGCCGGTTATTGGAAGCTTAATCCAACTACCGTCATCTTTACGCCACTCAACCAGATACTTTACCGCCCCACGGGCTTGTGCCCATGACACAATCATTGTGGCAATATTAATACCTTGATCTACTCGGCTTTCACTTGTAATGGTGACGTTTGTAACCGCATCTTGAACAGTAGGATTAACAATTGAAATTGGTGCTTCTTCAAAATGTGCTCCAGTGTCGATTGCATCAAACTTTGAAGGATTGTATTGAAGAGCAGTAATGTTAAATTGATGTTTATCATCTTGAGTAATAGAGATGACCCGAAACTTCATTGTTGCCAAGTCTTGAGCATCTAAAACCCAAATGTTTTGCACAGCAATCGAATTCATATCAAAAGCCGTGGTTACTGTAATAACTCTACCTGCTATTGACTGAACAATACGTGTTTGGGCTTTGCCATTTTCACCATTAATTACGAGTCGGTCGCCAGCTTTTGCAACCACATTATCTCGGTCCAAAGTAATACTTTTACGATCTGCCGAAATAGCAGATACACGACCACCATTTGCACGACCTGCAAATAGAGGATCAGCAACTTCAATTACTTTCCCCGGCAAAGGAATGTGTCCATCTAGACCAACTTTGAAAGACACTGTGCGTGTTTCAAGTTGCTCTGACTTTAAAGCCCAGTGACCTGCTCTCTGCGCTTGTCCGCGCGAAGTGCATCCCCAAGCATCAATTTCCAAAATACGAACTTGGCCCGCTTCAGCAATTGCTTTCTCATCACGAACAAACTCATATTCGGTTTTGTAGTGATTAGCTGGGTTATCCCACGCAATTTTTACAACATTATGGCGATCACGCGCACGGGTTCCTGAGTATTCAAAATTGCCATCAATGACATTGGCACGCGTATAAGTGAAATACGTATCTTGGGGAATATCCGCATCACAAATAATGCTATTACCATCCCAAAATGTGATAGCACGGAATACACCAACTAATTTCGTTAAAATTTCAAAGGCACCTTCGGCACTCTGAAGATAAACATTACAAGTAAAGCGTGGTTCTTGGCCGCCTAGACCGTCTGGTACCATTTCGTCACAGTATTGTGCTAAACGATATAAGGACCACTTATCAACCATTAGCGGGGTTAATCGGTCACCCAAAGCATAACGGTCTACGGTGCATATATCGTAATAGATCCATGCCGGGTTATTGGAATAAGCCTCTTTGAAAGTGCCGTCCCACATTCCAACATATTGCCGTGTTGCTGGATTGTAATTAGTAGGAACTTTTAGGAGCCTACCCTTTGTATCCATAGCAACTTTTGCTACGTTTCCAAAAGTCTCGGCATCATATTGAAGACCAAGTAAAGCAGTATTTGGATAACGTAATTTTGCATCAATTACCTCTGTTACCGCAGATACATACATCTTGTCGCTGATATATTCAGAAGATGAGTTAGGGGTAATACGTCGAACTCGCAATAACCAGCCACTATCAGCCTTTGGCAGGTCAATACGGTGAGCACGCTCATAATTTGCCGAAGTCTTATCTGAAATTTTAGCTCTTAATACTTCACTCCAACTATTGCCATCAGTCTGCAAATCAATCGCATACTCAATTGTTAATCCGCTCACATCCCCATTTGTTGCGTCTTGAGTACGCAAAGGACCCCATTTGAAACGTACACGGACGGCATCCAGATCTAGATTATTAAATGCTTTTACCCAAGGCGTGCCTGATTTCAACTCAACATCTATTGCTGTCTCATTTTCAACAGCAGGAAAACCCTCAATGTATTCCTGATCATTAGTACCATTTCTAAAATCAACTTTTACATTTTCAAAGTTAAGGCTTCCATCTGCATTCTGAAGTGGAGTTTCTTCTAAATAAATTGACTGAAGCCCATTAGCTAAACCTTCAATCTCGCCTTCAGCTAAACCATATAGAACCTTGATAAAGGTTTTCGATTGAGCAGAATCTGGTGAAATGACAGGTTGCCGTTGTTTTTTACTGCCTTTTTTTGCGCCTACTACTGCATTCATAAGAAATCTCACGCAATAAAAAAGGCGCTAGAAAGCGCCTGTTAAATAATTAAAAATTACATCTGATCTTCAGGATATTGACCTGCGCTCACAATGAAGCCGCCGATTTCCCGTTGACCATAAAGAATTGGAACAGGATTACCTTGTGCAACTGTGGTAACTGCACCGCCAAAGCCTTTATTCGCTCTGTTTCCATCTTGGTTTTGGTCTTGAGTAGTATCAACCTTCGGCATAAGCATCATAGCCACACCACCAAGCATCATTCCAATACCTGAACCAATCAATGCAGCACCGAGTGGTGCTCCACCGCCTAATGTGCCTACAGTTACTAAGACTCCCACCACGACCATCACAGCACCTAAAACAGTCTGTAATATTCCATTACCGCCTGCACCAACTACACGTGGAACAATATGAATAACCTCAGCTTCAGTATTCATATCAAGCTGTTCTTCACCGATATTGTCACCAGTGATTAGACGCTTAGTTTCATGATCGTAAATTGCTGGGCGTTTCTTGCCTCGCTTATTACTTGAGTTCTTTGATTTTAAAAATACGGCAAAGCGTAGGCCCTGCTCATGTGCATGCAACATAAAGTGTTCAAAGCCAGCGATCTGAACAGATAATGCACGCATGGCTTCACGTGTATTTGCGACATCGAGCTTAAATTCACGACCGAATTTTTGCCCCAAGATGCCGTACAACTTAATTGTTTTTAACATCTCTATGCCTCAAGATTTTTACAGTACGTTCAAGCCATTGTTGACCATATATTTCCCGAACAGATTTGCGGTTATATGGATGATGAAGAATTAACGCTGAACCAATGCAGTTTTCACTTTCTTCTGATTTCAATTTTCCGTTATCTCCGAGCCAGACAACCGCATGATTTGGATGTTCAGTACGTCCAACACGACAAACAAGCATATCGCCATATTTTGGTTTATCTACTTCAAAGAAACCTGCTTTTTCGTAATTTTCAAGGTAAAGTGATGGATGGTCTTTATCTTCCCACCATGCATCATCCCGCTTAAAATCCATAAGCTCTATACCTAATTCACGACTATAAAAATCACGTACAAGCGCATAGCAATCTTGCCAGCCATGAAAATAATTACGCCCCACTAAAGGGGCGCGATAACCGCAAGGCTCATATATTTGAAAATCCAGATCCGGATATGAACAAATTACCCATGGCTTTTTATGTAGTTCAATCTGAATCAGATCGAGTTCCGATGCTCTTGTTGTTCCATCTGGATGGGAATGCACGTAAGCTAAGATTTCGCCTTGATCTTCAGCCATAGCTAAATCTTCAGGATGGATTTCGAACTGATCAGATTGAGCGGAAACATTGCGGCAGCGGATATATTCTTTTCCAACAATTACCCCGCAGCATTCATGCGGATAGCATTCATCGGCATGGGCCATGATTGCTTTTTTGGTTTTTGCTGTAAGTTTCATAAAACCTCACAATAAACTTGATGCAGGGAACCCGCCAAAAGGTAATGGCTTGTTTTCACCAAATCGTAAGCGGCATGAACGCAAACTCCCACTACATCGATCTAAAGCTGGATCATTGGTAGGCTCATCTTTATCGGTGAACATTGCCGCTCCGGTATATCCACATTCCTCACCACGGTAATTTCCCATCATGCACCAATGACAAAGTGAAGTAATTTGACGTACAGGAATTTTCAACCCTTCAAAATCAATTGGATTTGAAAGCTCAAAGGTCACTTGCTGGGCATTTTCGGATGTTTTTTGCTCGATATACCAAAGCTGCTCCTTGAACTCATTTGAAGCAGTAGGATTACCTGCCGTGAAGTTTTCGGCATCCAGATATTTAGCCAGCGTGGTAATGACTTTAAGTTTCGCCCCAGCAAAGTCTTTAAACTGGAGACAATAAGCAGAAACAGCATTTTGAATGCCATTAATGTTGTTTGCCATTGTTAAAGTGGGTGCAGAAGCCTTGCCATCCGAGCGCATCTCTAAGCCAGAAACTTCAAGTGCCATTGGCTCAAAGACTTGTCCTTGCCAGATGATGTTGCGCATCCAGACTTTCTGATCGCCAATATTAAAAACTTTATCGGCCTTGATCGTTGCTGTGTCTGCTTTCCAGCTCGTTAAATCCGCAGAGACATAAATCTTTTCCCAATCTTCGTATGAGATATGCCCATGGAATCGCAAAATGCCAGCTCCTAGAGCGCTGGCATCTAATTCATACAGGGTGATTAACCCATCTACATAAAGTTTCTGGAAATCACTATTCAGTGTCATCTGGTAGTGTCTCCTCTAATACAACTTCCTCATGGAAACGGATGTCAATATTACGACCCTCAGGAATATCTACGGGATTTTCCAGATCAGGAACAATCGAAGCAGTTTCAATATCAAACTTCTTCTTATAGGTCTTGATGGAAATATCATTGTTTTCAAGTTGCTTATAAGCTACAGCAACCAACACATTGCCGTTTGCATCCTTTGGCATTTCGATATACCAACCTTCTTGAGCAAAACCAAGAGAGCCTTTAATTAAGTAATCACCAACACCTAATTTTTCTAAAGTGATTGGCTGTTTTTGTGCGTCATCATTTAACTCAATTGAGTCAGCAAAGAGTTTGGCAACGGGTGAAGCGGATTTAATAAATCCGTTTGCATCGACTGTGGTGTTATGCTCTCCGCGCAATGCGTACCACGGTGTATAAGAGCCTTGATATGATTTACGTCTAAAGCCGATATATGTTGCTGAAGTTGCAATACTTAAATTAGCAGCATGTTCAATAGCACTACTCGCATTCAGCCCAAGAATATATTGTGCCTGTGCCATAGGATAATCACCTGCAGCAGTTGCGCCTACACTAGTGCCTTGTAATCCAATAAATGAACCACCTGCATCAAAATTGGATAATGCTGTTGACCCCAAGTTTTTATTTGCAGCAAAACCATTGTTAAGTAATCGTTGATAGTCTAATGAATTGCTACTAATTAAACGTGTCCACGGACTCCAAGTCGCACCTAAATCTGAAGTCGATCGAAAGAAAAAGTTTCCGCTTACTGAACCACCAGTTAACGGAATATAAATTTGTGCTCTATAGTTATTTGTCCCACTGATATCAGTGACAATCAATGTTCCCACTTGACCTGCAACTGGGAAATTTAAAGCCAGCGTTCCAGACGCAAAAGTATCATTGCCATAAAAACCAGGAGTAATGACTTTATTTAAATCTCCAGATGCATCTATGTCTGTAACTCGAATTCCACGCCCGATACCAAAATTTCCAACTGCTAAAGATCGCCCTAAAGTTGCATCTGTATTGCTGGCAGTTTTTGTCATTGTTGCAGCATCACCCAATCCTAAATTAGTCCGTGCAGCCGCTGCCGAAGTTGCGCCTGTCCCCCCTTTTGCAATTGGTAGAGCTGTGGGGAGTGTGGTTGCATTAGTGGTTCCGGTTAGGAAATCATATAGCTCAGAAAAGTTGGCATTCACATACTGGAAAGCTGTTCGAGCTGGTGTTCCTGATCCGTCATTTGCAGCTGAACCAACATTAATAACTTGCTTAGTCATTTTCTTGCTCGCATAAAAAAAGCCCCTAAAGAGGGGCTTCAAAGAGATTAAAAATTAAGGATAAAAGACTTGGGTGAATGTCGTAGAGATTTGCCAAACATCACCGCCCAAACAGCGGGGTTGATATTCACCTGTTTTAACTCGAACCTCACCATCTAACGGCGAATCCCAAAGAAACGAGTCAGCTCCTTTATGGTCATCAAAGAATGCTTTGATTTGCATAATTTCGGCTTTTTTTGCTGTCCGTGAATATTGCCAAGTACCTGTTCGGTTATTGATTCCTATTGAGACATTTTGCTCATATCCATCACCAAACTTAGATGACAAAGTATTAAAGCTCTGTGAACCTGAGTTGCCTTCTAGATCTTGGCACCAAGTGAATTTACGGTTGCTCATTCAATTATTTTGCTCCAAAAAACCCACTTCATAGAGTGGGTTAAAGTGGTTAAACTTGGGTAATTAACGTCTTACAAGATTAAATAAGACACCGCCTTGACGACTTTCACGTCTAGCCCATGCGTCCATTGCATTATTCAGAGATTCAGCAATTTGCTTTTGACCTTGTGTATTGACGCTTGCGGATCCATCAGCAAACGTAATCTGTTGGCTGATTTGCACATTGCCCTCACTAGACCCGTTTTGACGATTATTTAAATAATTCGTCAAATCTTTGTTCTGTTGAGGGTTTAGTACACGTTCACCACCATCTAAAAGCCATGTACCTTCACGCGGGATATTGTCTATACCGTTATGAGCCATACCTTGGATTGTTTGAGCTGCCATGATACCAACTGAAGCGTAACCTGTTGCCCTAACAACTCCAGCCAAAACACTTCCATAAGCGCCACCTTGTGCCAGTGCTTTTGTAGCCCCCTCTTCTGTGTTAACAATTGCTTGAGCTATTGAAGCAGCCTTAGAGGCAAAGAACATAGTTTTGTAAAGCGCATTTGACTTCCCAACACTTTGCTCTAATAGTGCGGTCATGTCTGAAAAAACCTGCCCCGTCATTCCAGCAATTTGCGAATAAACTTGCATCTTGGTTTCAAAATTCTGTTGATCCAAATCACGCTCTTTTTGTGCGTAATCTGCATCAAGTGCAGCTTTTGCTTTCAAAAACTGTTCACGAGCAGCCAACAATTGAGCGTTACGCTCACTCTCATTTTCAATCAATTTAATGCCAGACACTTCATCGTTATAGGATGTTTGGAGTCCTCCGAAATCCGAAGAATATTGATTTTGCAAATTAAACTTTGAAAACTCTTCAGGATTAAGTCTATTAAATAGGGATTGAGCAGAGTTCTGACCAACTTGAAAGACGCTGTCAGAGGCTTGGTTTAAAGTTTCAAAAATTGCATAATCCTTAGATTTTGCCAACTCTTCGCGAACACGTTTACTTAAACTATAAGTTTGAAGTATTTCTTCACGTTCACGTTGGTAACGCTTCACAACAATTTCGATCTGGTTTAGATAACCCTCAAACGCCGACTGAATTTGTGCATCTTCTTCGCGTTTTACGGCAGCAATTTCAACTTGTTTTTGACGCTCAAGAGCAGCTTTAATCTCTAAAGCTTTTTTCGATTTCCCGTACTCATACTCGGCATTAGAGTCGATTAACTCTTTTTGTCGATCAAAGTTTTGTTCAATCTGCTTGATTCGATCAGTTTCAAAAGCAAAGTATTGGTTGTACTCTTCCTTTTTATCAGACTCAAGTTTTGCAATTTGAGCAGCATATAATGCATTCTCTTGAGCAAGCTTTTCTTTTAACTGTGGTGTACCAGCGTACGCAAGTGTGATCTTATCAATATTATCTTGATGCTCCTTGGCAAGGCGTTGAGCTTCAGTGTAATACCGCGCGTTAACTTCTTTTCTTGTATCATCAATAGCCTGTTGAGACTCGGCAGCTTTGTTGATTAATTCAAGTTGATCTGCCTGAGTAGGCATTAAAATTGAATTATCTACAGTAGATTTCCCAGATACTCCAGCGAACCATTTTTGGAAACCGGGTACGTAACCAGCAACCTCTTTGCGCTTGCTATCTGATAGACCACCTTTCAAATAGGTTCTTAAGCCACCTGCACCTGCATTGTAGGCCATTAAGGCTTTTGCACGATCACCAAAGTCTTGGTAGTTTTTTTGCAAGTCTTTAGCCGCTGCTGTTGCAACTTCTTCAATCGAACTTTTTGAATTAAGACCATACTGTTTTCTAAATACACTCGTTGTTTGGAAAAGACCTATTGCCCCAGTATGGCTTCTTGCTCCAGCATTAGCTCCAGACTCTTGAAGAATCAAGGCTGCTAATGTTCCAGCAGGCAAACCATACAAACTTTCAATCTGAGCAAAATTATTTGCCTTAGCAATACCTTGTGCACGAGCAATTGCCTCTAACTCAGCTTTCCCAAAAGTATAGTTTTTGCGATTAAAGCTATTAAGTGCTGCATCAGCAACCGCTTTTGGCAATTTAATTTTATATGCATTTTCTTCATTGGTATTAGCTTGAACATCAGCAAAAAATTCAGCCTTCTCTCTAGTCCAACCGCCTACACGCATATTTTCCTGAATATACTTCTCACGCAAAGCATCCTTGTTGGCCTGATTAATATATTCTCGCTGTTTTTGTGTTAAAGACATCCAAGCTCTTGCAGATTCATTGACAGCTTTTGCTTGGTCTTGCTGTGCCTTTGTTGCATCATTGGTGGCATCTTTAACTAATTTTTGGATCTCTTTTTGACGATCTATAGTGTTATTAGCAGCATTAATTTTTGTATCTAATTCAGCAACAAACTTAAGTGTACTCTCACTAACCAAGCCTTGCTTTTGTAGCTGAGCAAAAGCATTCTTAGCTTCATCTCCACCTTCTTTCAAACTCTTAAGATAGTTTTGAATACCAGTTAGTTGTTTAGTGTCACCTTGAACTCTTAAGTCGTTCTCAAATTGTTCCAAAGCGATAAACAAACTTTTTAATTGTTTAGTTTGTTTATCAATTTCCTCTCCAGCTTCGATACTTTTAAGAGCTAGTTGCGATGCTGTTAATTTTTTATATTTTTCCCTTAGCTCATCAACAACAAGGCCTTGATCTTCAAGTGCATCAGTTGCATCTTGCGTCTGTTTAGACATCAAATAATAGGCGCCACCAGCTACAGCCAATTGCGTAAGAAGCATGCCAATCCCAGCAGGACCGCCCAATAATGCCATTACACTTGTTGTTGCGCCAGCTGTTCTAGCGAAGTTTGCTAAACCCACACCGGCACGCACTGCAAACAATGCTGTTTGCCCAAGTTGATAAGTTGCAACAACCAAAGCTGGTACAAATCTTGTTGCAATACCAGCAGAAACAGCAATCGTAACCGCCTTAATGTCGCCCCAATTCTCTATCACTGTTTCGATAGCAGGAACAACACTATTTACAAGTCTTGCCTCAACGCCCTGCCATTGCAAATCCATTAATTGAAGGTTTTCTCTTGCTTGAGCTAGGCTTTTAACTAAGTCGTCAGACATAATTGCGCCAGCACGCTCAGCAGCATCACCCCATTTTTTAAAACCTTCTCCACCATTTTCTAACAATGGAATAAGCAATGAAGAATCTGAAATGATTGCTTCCATGTAGAATTTCATATCATTGGTAGAGGCTCCAGCTTTTTCCAATGAGTTATAAAATAGTTGAAGCGCTTCTGGACCGGACAGCTTTTGAAACTGTTGAATCGTTACACCAACTTTAGGGGCGATATTTGTGAAAAAGTCAGCTAAAGGACCGCCACCCGTTTGCTGAAAATCGCCTATACGATCCTGCATGTCTTTCATTTTATCTGCAAAAGATTCCAATGAAATTCCGGCAGTTTCTGCCCCTTTGGCGTAATACTGAAATTCACGCACTGAAGCATTCGCAAGTTTTGAAAACTTTTGAATATCATTTCCAGTCTGAATAACTTGATCACTAAAATTAACAAGCTGAGCCACTGAAAGACCAGCCACTGCTCCACTCAATGCACTTACAGCAATAGCAGCAATATTTAAAGAATTAGCAATCCCTTGACTCGATGTTCGCGCCTGCCGTTCAGCTCTACTTAGTGGCTCTGAAAAACTAGCCGTCTGAACCACTAGATCCAGTGTTAATCTGCCAAGTGAAGTTGTGGCCATTACTTTTCTCCGGGCAATAAAAAACCCCACTAATTAGCGGGGTTTTTAAAAATTAATGTTTACTGCTATTTGCAGTCAGAATTCCAAACTTGATTGAAGGCTGCTATAGATGTTGGGTCAGAGTTATAATCATTTTCAAAGTATATTTTTTCTTTTGTGATTATGTAGCGCTGAAAGCCAGTATAGGCGCCAAAACTATTTTTAGCATTTACCTCACCGCATAGCTCCCATTGATTACGAAACTTAGCTGTATCACCATCTTTTAACACATCTCTAACAATTTTTTGCACTTGTAAGTCGAGTTTCTGCCTTTCGTCATTGAGTTTTTCTTGTTCTGTTTTTCCACATCCAAGCAACAAACAGCCCAGAATAACAATAATTAAAAACTTATTCATTTACACACCGTTTTTCACTTTTTTTCAATTTAACAAAACGGTGTGTAAATGTCACATGCCCCACCTTATGATAGGGTTAGTTACTATGGAACCTTTCTAGATATTCCTCTAATGACAATGAATTGTCATCGTCTGGTGGCGTTTCATGAGGCATAAATATATAAGGGTCTACTTTTGTTCCCTCTTTAACTTTGAAGCCTGTGTAATGTGCCATCCAGCTTCCAAAGCTTTGCTCTAAACGGCGACCAAAGAAAAGAGAGCCATACTTTTGACGGTAGGCTCTCCATTCCATCAACTCTTTATGTGAAAGTTTTTGTTCAGCTTCTTCTAAGGTGTTTCCGCCGATTCCGTTGAGGACGAGTTCAATGAGGAGTTCTCTGTCTGCAAGCTCTTCTTCCGAGACTTTCCCAAAAAATTATTAACTTCATCAGCAGCAGCATACATAGCATTTATTAAACTAGGCTCTGCTTTATAGATGTCATTAACACTTGAGAAAAAAGGTGTTCCCTTTTGATCTGAGCAAATTGAACCAAGTAATTGAGCAGCTTGCATGTGAGTTGAATCGATTTTCTTAACTTTTGAATCCTCAAGATTCTCATAATTAAGATCCCATTCAATTGCTTTGGATGCCTCGCGACTTTCCTTGAAGTTCATTTTTTTGACAAAAATATCAGCTTCAAGCTCAACAATATCACCAAGTTCTAATGAATTGTTTTTCGTCAATTTTTTAAGTGACTCAATATTACTTTCAGTCGCTTCAACATTCCACTTGACGGCTTTTTTAACTGGAACGTTTAGAGTAGTTACACTCTGCTTTAAGTCTGTAATGCTGATCTTAGCCATTATGGAGCCACCGTGCGTTTAGTTGCAGTTACGCCAGAAGTACGAATCAATGTGAATGAATAACCAACTACAGAATCGACTTCAAAAGCATTTGGTGCTGTAGGGTTAATATAGCCCTTGAATGACCACCACATGCGATCTTCAGGAAGATCAATACCAGTGGTTGGATCATAGGTCGGAGGCGTTGCAGCATGACCCGAACCAACATGCCATTCCAAAATCTCTCCGGATTCGGCAATTTCAATTAATTTGTCATGACTGGTGTTCGTATCATCGTAATCGATTTCTACTGCACCTTCGCCGGGATCACGCATACCGCGAATATACTGTTTTGATTCTGCATCAAGACAAGTCACATCAATTTTTTGAAATGAATCTTGCCCCAAGTCAATCCGTTTAGAGCAAACAAAACGAACCACTTGACCATTTAACACAGTAAATAACTGTGTTTTTTGAGTTTTAACATTAGCCATTAAGAGCGCTCCTTAATTTTAGGCATAAAAAAGCACCCGAAATGGGTGCTAAGTGAATATGGTTTAAGTTTTATTAGCGGTTTACGATCCAGCTAACATCAAAAGAATAGTGAGGCATGCCTGTTACGGGGTCCTTATCTGCCTCGCCATAACGAACCACATAACAATCAAGCTCTATTGCATCTCTCATTGCAGTTGCAACTTGCTCCACAACATCTTCATCTGTTGCGTATACATCAATTTGAATAATTGCATTATCTGAAACAGGACGTGAATCAAGGTTGCTATTTGAATCACCAGAAATTGTTTGCCATGTCACATATGGCGCTTGTGGCTCATCTGGAGCACTTCCAAACTTCCAGACTCGCAAAATTCCATCGCTTTCAAGTAGAGCCTTAACCGCTGGATCTGCTCTGGCTAATTTAAAAATTGGAACATCAATCATTAAGCTGCACCTAAAACCACGCTGAGTTCAAAATTAAACACCTGAACAAATTTATCGGTAACTTGTTCAATGTTTTCGTATAAAGCAGGGCGTAAAAACGGAGTAGCAGGCTGTTTACTTGTGCCTAACTCAAGGAATCGCCAGTAAAAGACTCGTCCGTCCGCTTGGTAAGTTTGACCAACACGACCAGCACGTCTATTTTGGGCATTATTTGTATATGGAATACGTGCCCCACCACGCACTCCCACACGCATAACCAAAGTGTTTTTATTTCTACTCCGGCCATTTTGAACCACAATTTCTTTCCAGATTTTTTCGGGAGTGGTAGGATCATCTAGGCGTTTAACTTTTTGACGAGCTGCATCTCTTGCAATGTTCATTGCCTGCCGCATCGCTTTACGGGCAATACGTTTTACAGTCTTGTCATTACCAATTGCCCGCATTCGTCTTAATGCAGGCTCCAAGCCATGTATTTGAGTAGCCATAAATCACCCATTCCATGCTTTATCACCTGTTGCAAGGTTGATAGTTAAATACTCACGGCGTGAGTCTGGGTCTCGCATTGGGTTCCCATCAATCTTGTAATAGTAACCATCAAAAAGAACCCGCATTGTGCTATCAACTTGTTTTGTAGCGCTGCTATATCGCACCTTAGCACGGGCTTGTATTGCGCTGTTTGCTGCTTTAGCCGCAATAACATCCCTTGTTGAAAGGTCAGTAACTTCCGCCCAAATTGTTGCAAAATTAGACCATGAGGTGATTAATTTTCCTGTGTTTTGGTCTTGGGTTTGAATTGCTTTTTGAATAGTGATGCGGTGACGTAGGTCGCTTGCTTTCTGTCCCATAAATACCTCAAATAGCAGTAGGATTGCGAAATTTATAGAGCAAAGCTCTTACTGGAGGTGGTAGATAATTGTCATCAACCATCATTCCATTTTCAAGATTTCGATTGCTATCGTAATAACCGCACAGAAGAAGAACCGCTACTTTAAATTGATTTGGATAATTGCCATCTTCAAATTCATCGGTTACATAATCCAAAACAGCCTGCTCTGCTGCTTCTCTATATGCATCAAGCTCCAAATCATTATCGTTTGTGTCATAACGCAAGTGAGCTTTAACAGTTGCTAGGTCAGTAATAGGCATTATTTAGCCCCCTTCACACAAAGCTTAAAGCTTGAATGGTTAAATTCCCCAGTGTGATCTTTTTCGCAATGCCATAGGCTTCCTTTGTGCGTTACGAATTGGCCCTTTTGATAAGGCACTGAATCAGAAAAGACACCACGGTACAAAGATTCAAACGACTTTTGGTCATCTGATTTTTTTGAACTATCGGATTTTTCAAATGGATCGTCTTTGGCATCACGCTTAGCAAGAGCTTCTAGTGAGTAGTTTTGCTGCTGCATATAAATAGCATTACCACCAGGCACAGGAAGCATGCCAATTTTTGCCCGCCCTTCATCTGGGGTCAAAATACAGCCTTTAACATCTTCACGGATCATGTTGTGGAATCTTTCTGAATCCATGCGAATTAAAGTATCAAGATCAAGAAAACTCTCTAATTTAAAGTCTTCAAGATTCAAACCTTCATCAATCAGATTTTCACGCGATTCAATGAATGCTTGTAGGCAGTCGGAATAATAGATTCCATTTGCCTTTTCTGGATCATCTGGCACTGTTCCTATGCCAACCTTAAAAGGTGGAACATTAAACACACTACAGACCACACGGCCAGACATCTCCAGAAGCTCAAGCATTTGGGAATCAGCAGCACTCATACCCAAAACGGTATAAGTCATTCCGTCACCAATGACAGCCGTTTTACCGTAATTTGCCCCAGAATAGTTTTGATTCCATCGTGCTTGAATTTCTTCAGCCTTTTCTTTTGAGATTGGTCCGGGTGCAACCAAAATTCCACCCGGTCTACTTCCGTTTCCAAAGAAATTTGCAGCATTATTGATGATCTTTACCCCCATTTTGGCAACAACGCCACACGCCATAATTGGAGATAAGCCAACTAAAGGGTGGTAAAAGGTATTGATTCGATCATGAATAATTTCAGAAGCTGGTAGAATTTCAGATTCTGCCTGAGTCAAACAATCCTTACTTAATTGGTAAAAGACATTCCCATTTTTATCAATTAGCGGTGTTACCAAATCGGGGTTTAAAACCACCATTCGATAAACCTCACCAAAGGCATCGCGTAATTTCCAAACGTAGGTATTGCCGCGCAATAATAGACTTGATGTCCATTGTTCTTGAAACTGTTGCCATGTCTGATAGTTATTTGGCTTTTTTAACACCCGAAGCTTTTCTGGGATGTCAGCATGTACCAGAACACCATCAACTTTAGTTTTGAGTACAATGGGAAGTTTGCCGATATCTTTGGAAATAAGGCTTACACAAGAAAATACTGCATGAGATGCTGTTAGTTCAGTGCGTGTTAATTCGTCATTTTTCTGCCATGCGCCAGAATATGGCTCCTGTACGGTTAAGCTGTTCCAAACATTCTGCCCAGAATTATGGACACTTTGGAGGCTTTTTTTACTTTTAAACCAGTCTCTAATGCCCATATTTACCGCCTTATTCGATTGGTTTTACTTCTTTTTTAGGTTTTACTGATGCCTTTTTTTGCTCTTCATAAGGCTTTGCAACACCTATTTTAATTAGGACATTTGCTGCCAAGTCTGGTACATCCTTAATGTCACCAACATTGGCATCATGCATCTGCTTTAAATATTCAATTTTCATGAGACTGTTCCTATAGCTAAACAATTGTGATGCTTAGATATAAAAACAGCCCAATTAAGGGCTGTTTTTTAATCAATAGATTCAAACAATTAAGTGTATTGAATGAAGCTTGCAGCAATCGGACGGCGTTTAGCCCAAGAAACAAAACGTTCAGCACGAATAGCAAATTTGTTTTCTTGCCATAAGTTATGAACAGTTGTTCCATCAACTAAAGTTGCTTGGTCAGAGTAAGCAATTTCAACTTGACCACCATCTGCCATCAGAATTTCAGATGTTTTAACAAGAATAATCACATCACCCACAGTTTCAGATTCAATAACTGGGATGCCGCCTAAGGTCTTCTGATTAAGTCCTGCTTCCATGCCTTTAAAGTAGGTATTGCCTAAAGCATCGCGCATATCTGCAAGCTCTGCAGCCTTAACTTCACTCATAAGGTAGTAAGCACCAGCAAGAGAAAGGTTGTTAGATAGGAACTGAGCACGTAAAGCGCGCAAGTCATTAGCAACTGCTTCAGGTGTATTACCTGTTGAAGTAATTGGCGTAACGCCATTTAAAAGACCTGCTGGCTTTTTGGTGGTTCCTGCACTAGCGCTAAGGAATTCAGCATCAGTGAATTGAGCAGATGAAGCAACCAAGTCATCACGAATTAATACATCAACTGCTGGATCGCTACCCTCTAAAAGCTCAAGGGTGTAAACCACAATTGCAGCTACTTTATGCTTGCCGACTTTGACATCTGCGTAAGTTGGATTAGTTAAAGGCTTGGCCTCGCCCTCACCAACCCAAGCCGTCATAGAACCTGTCGCCTGCGCGGGAATTTCAACATTAAATGGAACTTTTCGGAATTGCAGCTTATCAAGCACTGTATTAGCGCGAAGCAATTCAATGTATTCACCTACTAAACGGTTTGTATGCACCAATGGTGAAGCAAAACCAGCATCAGTCGTTGTGCCTAGGGTGGCTTTTTCAATTAAAGCAATTACTTCTGGCGGCTCACCTAAGC
This sequence comes from Acinetobacter sp. FDAARGOS_558, assembly GCF_003937785.1. NCBI lineage: Bacteria > Pseudomonadati > Pseudomonadota > Gammaproteobacteria > Moraxellales > Moraxellaceae > Acinetobacter > Acinetobacter sp. FDAARGOS_558. Next base: position 3,194,369 of record NZ_RKJH01000001.1, on the reverse strand, counting down.
TTTTAGCAACATCAACTGCTGATTTATAATTGCCCTTCTTCGCTTCAATTGAGGCAATCATTCGACACTTTACAAATTTTGCAAAACCAACACCTTTTTCAAGATTGGATTCAACCTCAACACGTGGTGCTGGATTACCACCACCAGCGGTATTAGCAGCCTCTTCTGGACTGCCACCTGCTACAGGTGTTCCATTTTCCCCAGCCTCTTCGGCTTGTTTGATCATGTCTTTTACACGATCAATATTTTTTTGAATTGTGGCAATTTCTTGATCAATTGCAGTAATTTGCTCTTCTTCTTCTTCATTGGGTGTGCGCTGATCATCCAATGCTTTAGTGATAACACCTTGCTTTTCTGCTTGTTTTTTTGCCAACGCATCAAGCAATTGTTTTAAATATTTATTCATAGAGATACTCCACCCTTAGTTGGGCTACCAAGTTTTACGATTACGTGTTTTTGCTCAGATGAAACGCCATCTGCTGCGGGTTTCTGAGGTTTATTGCCCAACGCGGCTTTGTATTCCTCGAAAGCTTTTGAATAATCTGTTGAACTGTCGCGATTGCATGGAATGGTCACCAGTGAGAGTTCGTACCACTCCCATTCGTTAAACTGGATGCCACCACCTTCGATAAATTGGGCCTGTTCCCAATCGGCTAAAAACCCAACTGAAAGCCCTTTAACTAATCCATACTTGAGGCTTTGATAGGCTTCATCGACACGGGCTTTTAAGTTCCCTTCTTCTATGATTTCTGGGATATGAATCTCTACTTCGATTCCCTTATCAGTCACCTTTGCATCAATGACCTGTCCGATCGGAGCACTGTGCTCATGATGGAAAAGAAGTGGCATTGGAAGCTCGAACTTAGCCCCGCTTGGGACCATGATGTCTTTTGCGCGGTCTGCATTTGGTGTGCTTGCAATCCCTTTAAAAGTTCGCTTTTCCTCGTTCGTGCTCTTAATTTCAAAAGAGCCAAATGATTTCTGTAGAGCAGGCATTAAGCTCTCCTTTAAAAAGAAAAAGCCCGCTATTCGCGGGCTTTAAGTTAAAAATTATTTAGAAAAAATAGACGTTGTATTCTTTATTTGTTGGCTCAGGGTTCATGGTCATTAGAGCCACGGCATTAAATGTTGCAATCAAAGGGTCAATTTTCCCCACCCCTGATTCTTGCTTAGTGATTCGCATCCCATTACCAACCATTACAACACGCGCATTTCCCGCTGCCCAAGTCATGAGTTGCTGACCTGCATGAAATAAATTTCCCTCTGCAAGTTTTCTTTCTGTTGTAAGGATATAACCCATCAACTTGTAGCCTTGTGGAACAGCAAGCATCGACTCTTCTGGTATTCCAACTTCTAACAACCCGTCAAGTAAGCCCCCTAAACCAAGTGGATCTAGTCCAATTTTATAAAGCTTGCCGCTGTCATAGACTTTCTTAGCAATTGCTGCCAATTGGTCGATATCTTCGCCAACTTTCTCAACTACAGTCAGACTTCCCTCTTTTTCAAAGTCTTGGTACTTTGGGATATTTTCTTTTCGGCGCTCCAAAGCAACTTTATTTGCCCATGCATGATTCCAAAGCCACCAAATGCGAGGATCTTTTTTAAGACGCCCTAAAACCGCGGATCCAAGCAAATCATCTAACCCACCGCCATCAATACCAATCGTAATGACATCTGACTGTTCAATTAGTTGGTCTAAGCCGAAAACATGTTTTTGTTGATTCCAGAACTCTGCACCAGCCCATCGATTTGCACGTAAATTCATGCCAATCTCGATGTTTAAATGTTTGGCCAAGAAGTCTCTAAGAGATTCTTCACCAGCATCTTTAACTTTGTTAAATTCCGAAATCAGATATTCATGATCAACCGAAGCACCTAAGTTTGGATTGGTTATATAGAAGTTTTCTGGCTTTAAATGTTCTCCAGCTTCTACAAGATGCTTAGGGAATTCATAAATAAGTGGCAGAAAGCTTTTATCCTCTTTAATGCCGTCACGCACATCACGGGCATAATCTAAAAGCTGCTTAAATACACCACATGGCACTTCATCTGACATCGTAGAGAGGTAAATTACACAACCTTCTGGACGAGATGCTAAACCACCCTTTGCTTCACGGAACATTGATTCAGCGTTGGCACGTTTCCCGAATAGCCAGACCTCATCTATCAAAATGATTGAAGCTTTCTTACCAGCTGCAGCGTTAGATTCTGCTGCAATAACTTTAAGTGTTGCTCCGGTACCTAGATGCGTAACTGTTTTGTGTGCTCAGATACATTAAATCTTTCACTTAATTCTTCATCTGCGCGTATGAAATCCCGGATTGGATTAAATGAGTTATCAGCAACTTCTTTAGTAGGCGCAAGAATAATTAGTTCGGCAGATTGTCGATCATTAAGAATTAATGCAGTAAGCATAATGCCGGCGGCAATCGTAGATTTAGTATTCTTCTTCGAAATCAAAAGAAAGAATTCACGAATTAATCTGCGCTTTGTGCTTGGATCATATGCGCCAAAGATTGCACGAACAAACTCGATCACCCATTCCAATGTGACATCACCCATCTTAGGGCTACCCATCACATCAACAAGAATTAACTCTTTAAAGATACGCTCCGCTACGTCAGCCACTTTGGGAAATAATGGCTTACACGGCATTAACGATTGTTTAGCAACAATACGAGTCGCCCAATCTGGGCAAGCTGTAGTCCAGATGGGTGACATTGAAGACATAATTTAGCTCATCAATTGATTATCTAAAGTTGCAAACTTTCCTGATTTACTACCTTCTCTTGCAGTTTCTGCTTTGGTTTGTTTCTTGCCTTTTCAGCAACCTTCCCGTGTTTATAAGGCAATGCTGCAATTGCGGCTTGCATTCTTAGTGGCAGCTTGTTGCCATTGAAGTTCATGACCTTAATTAAAAAATCTAAGGGATCATCACCCTCAAATTGAAATTCCTCAATAGGGTCTTCATCTTCACCACTATTTTCGGGTGTATCTTTAAGTTTAACTTTTGGTGAATCAGATGTTAAAGAACGCCCTTCTTTTTGAGCCTTTAACATTTCAATATAGACAATAATTTCAGGATCTTTTGCTAACCTAGCACCTGCGGCGGATGCAGTTTTTCTGCATAACCTGCTGAAATTGCTGCTTCTTTATTTGTCTTGCCGTCAACAATGGCAAGAGCAAATTTTTCCATTTTCTCTGTTAATGCCATTGCTCTACCTTTAACTTGATTTTAACTTTTTGCTTTAACTTTTTCTGAAAGGGAATTTTTTTTATAAATGAGATGGGGGGCGGTGTCCAACGGCGAAGGGCTTGGAACTTTTGACCTCCCCCCCTGCCTGCTGGATTTTTGTGCGTCATTTTGCTGCACCCCAAATATATTTAATAAAGCTTACAACCCGCTTCTATCTCTTCCGGTTCTGCATGCCGTACCTTGCTTAAATCTGCATAATCGCCTGACGTAAAGTAAACCTTCCCATACTCTACCTTTTCAACTGTCATAAGGTCAGTCCAAGCACCCTGCAAAGCAACCACATCACCTTTAGCAAAATCATTAGTAATCATTTAGCAATCCTTACCCGCATATAGGATCTTTATAGAGTCTATAGAATTGATCTATAAGCAGAGCTTCCACATCACCATTATCGTGACGAAATAAAACATGCTGCTTATCCAGCTCTTCCATGTAGTCTCTAGTGTGAACACAAATGGAACTGCCACCAATAAGAAACTTGTTTTCTTGGTGCATCTTTTTACCCATGCAGGCAATGTTGAAAAATCTTCTTTTGCTCTTATTAAAAGCGCCTCAACATGCCAAGCATCAACTGTGCGCTCAATTGTTATGCATTTCATTGCCGACTCTCCTGTTGGGTTTTCTTTTATGGCATGGAACACAAAGAGACTGGAGGTTTGATTCATCATCCGTTCCACCTCTTGCCACATTCACAATATGGTCAAGCTCTAAGTCTTTAGTGACAATGCCACAACATTGACAGGTCCACTCATCACGTAAATGGATCTTAGCTTTAAGACGGCGCCACGGACGGCCACCTCGACCAGAACCCCAATTGTTTTGTTTAGGATTCTTCTGGGTTTGTGCGGGTGCCTGTAGCGTCTGTAACTTGTTCTTGAATGTTTGGAGTTTCATTTAAGTTTACTCGCGCATCTACACCATTAAGTAAGTCAATGGATATCCAATCGATATCCAAACCGTCACGTTGATAACTTTGAACCAGTTTAACTAATTCAAGCTCCAGTTCTTTGCGCTTCAATTCAGGAGTTCTAGTCTGTTCCAGCATACTTAAAGCATTTTTATCCCACATCTTCCGAGTATCTTCATCAATTAAGAAAAATTGCTGGCCTTTATTCATTATATTCACCCATCCAATGATGTAGATTTACGTGTTGGTTCGCCGTCTTCAAACATCATTAGAACTTCATTTAATTGGGCGGCTTGCTCAGCATTGATTTGGACAATCAAGCTGTTTTGTTCAATCAACTTATTGTTTTGCTCTATCAGCTTAAGCACCACGTCTTGCAAATTTGAATCATTGCTCATTTTGATAACACCACTTAAGGTCATCCGGGATAATCAACATCACGCCCAAGTCTCTATGTGCATAGATGTTGATCTTATCCAGATATTTGGTGAATTCTTTAATGGTGGCCTTCTTGCTTTGCAGGTGGTCTTTAATGAAGGTATTGACCAAAACTTGGTAATCCTTTTCAAGTTGACGGCGCTTAGGTCCATCGAATGCTTGAATAACATCTTTAAAGTTCTGCAAAGCCATGTACTTTTCTGCAGTCTCTTGCCGACCTTCAACATAGATCCGGGCAAGAAACTTTTTCTTAAAAGTAAATGAAGGTCATCCTTTGAGTTACCGGTCTTTTGCTTGATCTGCTCAAGCCAAGCCCAATAAAGCCGATTTTGTGCGGCGCTCCTGTCGTCTTCCTTCTGGTTGATTCTAACGACTAAAGGTTTACCTTCTGCGGCTGCTTTGGAGTGGTTATTGTTCAGATAGTTAATTACCTGAACAATTCCTGAATAACTATTGATTGGGAATGTTGCTGGTTCCATATTCCCACCTATACCTTAACCCACCGCTTTTAATGGGTTTGTTTGGGTTATTTATAATTCAAAATAATTCTTTATCAGACTCAAGCATTGCGTTGGTTCGCTTAAGCCACTTATTAAATAAGTCTTCGCTTTCCTGTCTGTTGCCTAGTTGGTAGGTATCAAATAAATGATGGCAGGAAAAACACATAGAAACAGTTTTAGAGTCGCAAGCCTTAATAGATCTGCCTTTACCGTCTTTGCTTGAATTAGAGTGCGCGGCTTGGCTTGGTGCTGGTGCACCACATCTCATGCATGGCAGCTTGCGTACTTCGGCTAGTCTTTTGGCATCACGCATTCAACATAGACCGTAAATTATTAATCTTGTTTCTCAGTCGAATAATGATTCGATCTATAACAAGCATTTCTTCACGACTTAACCCAGTGCGAGATAAGTTCTGGTAGCGGTTTAATTCATCCGAATATTTATTTAGATTTTTCTTGGCTTCGCTTGTGTCCATAGTCACCCCATTAATAGCTTGTAAGCCCCGTAGACAGCCAGACCTAAGATAACCAAGATTGAACCCAAACAAATGTAACTATGAATACGATCTGCTCGGTCTGCCTTTCTAATTCTTTCTTGCATTCGTTTTGAATAGTCATCCATTGGCATTCTCCAAAAATAAAAGCCCCGCCAATAACTAGTATTTGGCAGGGCTTCATGCGCCGTAATCCGTTCGGCAAAATTGAGAGGTGCCCCAACAAAGCACCTCCCGCGAGATATTCTTGGTGGAAGATGTGAGACTCGAACTCACACGGCTGTAACACCCAACTGTTTTCAAGACAGCGACCCATAGACCGACTTGGTTTAATCTTCCTGAATTGCCACAGCTTTCTCAGTACTGTGGCCTACTGCTACTCAACACTACTTGCTTCTCAAAGTTAGCTATTGATCGGCTTTTGTGTCTTTCGTTCGCTTTGGGCGGGGTGTCACCCACAACTTAGGGCTCTACGGCTAACTCAGCATGTGACGAAATCATACTGGATTCAAACCATCTACACGGCAGGTTTCAGCATCTCACCGTTTGCAATACAAATACTGCAAATCTCATCACAAAAAGATGAGCGCCTATTAACTTAAGGTTCCCTAATAGGTAGGACCAGAAACGCAAAAAGCCCATCAACTTAATGACAGGCTTTGATCTAGTTTCGCCTTCTTGCGTATGGTGCAAGGGTTACTTACTAATTTAGTTGCACCTTATTTACACTTCGCACAACTTTAACATAAAAATACCACTAGCCCTGATCAGGGTCAAGTGCTCAAGCAAAATTATTTGCATATTTCTCAATAATTTTTTGATCATGTGGTTTTGTAAATAACACGGAGAATTGAACTAGGTTTTCAGGGGTAAATAAGCGATTACCTCTTTTTATATAGTCCTCCAACTCCCTCAAATTTTGGTCATGCTGTCTAAGCTTTTTGGATAATGCCTTAATTGCCACCCCGTCCATTTGGTTGGGGTTCTTGATTTCCCTGTACAGACGATCAAAGTAGTCCTTTAACCTTTCAGCATTATGCCAATTGGCGATAACATCATATTCAGCAATATTTGCGACCAAAACCCGCTTGATGTCTGAGATGTTCTTTCTACCACTTAGGATTTCAGCATTGATTTCTTCTTCTGTTTTGAAGTCATCAATAAAAATAGATCCGTTGCTTGTTACCTCTTGTCCAATTCTCCTTCGCATCCAGTAATCAAATGCATCTTCTTTAAAGCTCTTTACTGCCATCTTTATTTGCAAGAATGTCATTTTGCCCGACTGGTTCAAAATTCTTTCTAGACTTTCCTTTAACTGTGGCAGCTTTTCATACATTGCCTTAATTTGCAGATATTGATTCGCATTGTCTCTAAGATGCTTGAATTGTTTAGCTTTTTCATCAAAACTCACACCAAAGTGTTTTTTCCCGCACTTATGGCCAATGATAATTTCATTTCCATCATGCAGTGCTGCGATATAACCTTTTTGATGTTTCTTTCCACAACTAGAAATCCCACAACTAACAAAATCCCTTAGCACATAAAAACCAACTAAATCAGAGATAGTGTTTTGAACATCCTCACCCCTAGCAATCGTCACTTTTTCAACAAAATTAGGTCTAGATGTGATTTCTTCAAAATTTGTTATTAAATTAAAATGTTGCGGATTTTCTATCATTCTTGCTCACCGTTGTTTAATCTTCATACAATTATCTGAATTACCAATAAATATCAATAGTTAGATCATACTGAGCCATTTTTATATCTAATAAACTGGTAGCGATTGTGCAAAGCTGCTAAGCCACAACGAACATCGTATTTTGCATCCATGGCTGTTCGCTCTGGAGTTACTAACTGAGTCCATGATTTTTGATTGAAATAACGCTCAATAATTGCATCCATCCAATCAAGCATAGCCTCAGAAGTGCAACCGTCTAAAATATCAATAACCAAGCGCTGTACAGCTCTAGCCTCATCGTCTGTAATTAGACAGACATTAGGTTTTTTAGATGGCTTCTCGATAAAATTTTCATCACAGAGATAATAAGCAACGATCTTTTCCCTATCCCCTTTCTTAAGTCTAAGTTTTGCTTTTTTAATCGCTCCTACTAATGGATTTTCAGTAGATCCACCAAAGCGAATCACTGCCCCTTGCCAATAACCAAATTGGCGCAACCATTCAGGCAAATCATATTTAGACCAGTCTACACCTTGCATGATATGCAACTTTACATTTTCTTTTATCACGCTTTACGCTCCCACTTTTCGAACCGATAAAAAATTAGATACAACGCCAACAAAAATAAAATTCCGTGAGAAAACGCCAGATATTTACCTCCACCCAATACGATTAGGGTCAAAACACATAAAAAGAAAAAAGTGATATCCATGAAAGCCAAAGAAAAACGAAATTTAGCTAGACTTCCTGAAAACTGGTGCAGCTTTGCAGCTAATGCAGCCATAACCAAACCCATAAAAGTTGCAATACAAACAACGGTCATAATGATTAGGAACGTTTTCATTCTGCAGTCACCTCAATTGCCTTAAATTTACAAACATCTAGAAACTCTTGAACGCGCACACTCCCTCTTTTGCCATGTCGATTTTTGGCAATAATCAGTTCAGTGACCCCAAGAGGTTGTAGTGTCTTGTCATCAGTGAGCGGATTAACGAGAATAATTTGATCCGCATCTTGTTCGATCTGCCCTGATTCCTTGATGTCAGAAGCTTTCGGTTTCTTACCTTTTTCTGATTCACGATTTAATTGAACGAGCGCTACTACCGGGCATTCAAACTCCTTAGCCATAGATTTAAGTTCACGACTAATAGAGCCAACTTCTTGAAAGCGGTCTTTTTTGCTCGGATCTCTTACAAGCTGCAGGTAATCAACAATAATGCATCCTAGTTTTGTACCCATCTTAGAGAAACGGCGCTTAGCTCTCCTTGCATATGCTCTTACTTCACTAATGCTTGGTTTTTGCTTTGGCTCTATCCAGATAGGCAGATCGCTATAAACTTGTTTGTAATTTGCATATTCTTTTAGCAGCCCATCGTAAAGTGTTGCATTGTGTAGGTTGTTGTATGGGATGGAGCTAAGTGAGCTAAACATACGATTAGAAAGTGTTTCTTTGTCCATTTCTGCTGATATGAAAAGAACACCCTCTTTTTTAAGCATTGCCGTATCAATTGCCATCATTTGGGCTAAAGTTGACTTCCCAGAACCGGGGCGACCACCAACTACACAAAAATGACCGTTTTGTACGGTTCCCAGCATCTCATCTAGTGTTTTAAGGTTGAACTTAACACCTGTTGTTTCGTGTCTGCTCTGCTTATCAAACTTGTCAATCATTTGCTCTAAGGCACTATCGAGAGCACTTCCAAAACTTGCCCCCATATCAGCATCATCCGCCTTATCTACTTGCCCAAGAAGATTTTCAGCCTCAACAAATACATCAGGCAAAGTTGTATCTTTCGCCATTGCAGCAATACGTAAACCAATCTGCTCAATTCTTCGATGTGTTTTGAGTTTATTTAACTGAGTGATATAACTTTCAGCGTTGTAAAAACTACTCGGTGCATCTTGCATAAGTTGAATTAAGTATTCTTCCCCACCCATCAAATGCAAAACGTTTTTGCCTTTTAGGTGGTTACTCACCATTACCACGTCATACGGACAGTTGCTTTCTGATAGCTCTACAATGGCCTTATAGATCTGTTGGTGACGATCTGAATAAAAACATTCAACATCCAATTCTTGACCAATTGTCTCAAGTGACAAAGCTGTGGTCATTAGAGCAGCTAGTACACATTGCTCCATATTCACATCATGAATATTTGAACTAAACCCCATTACCATCTCCCTTCAATTACTTTGTATTGAGTGGGTGCTGGTTGCTCATCCTCAGTTTGTGGTTGGATAGCAACCTGTGCTGGATTAGACATGGCAAGAAAGTGATCAAGCTTGGTTGCATCGCGGCAAATTAGCGTTAGATCAGTATGATTGCCCTCAATATGGAATTGAGATTTAGAGCACCCAACAATAGCTGTCTTGATATCTTCAACCGTGTAACCCTCTTTGAGTCTTGCTTGAATTTTGGATTTGCGCGGGTTATCAAGAACGGTTCGATTATTCTTGTTAAACGTCACTTTCCAAAACTCGAAAACCTCTTGAATCTCATTTTTTAAATTCTCTTTAGGCTTTTCAGCAGACATAGGTTCGCCGTTAGGCGGACATATATTATTTTCTTGGTTAGATGGTTCGTTGGTTAGATGGTTAGATGGTTTAGGCTTTGTTTGGGTTTCTTTGGGTTTTTCTGGGTTTAATTCACTTTCATTTGGGTTTTCTTGGCTTTCATTTTTAAAGCCAGAATTATCAAAATCATTCCCATTATTACCAGAATCATATTTTGGGTTTTTCTTTGGGCGACCACCTTTTTTGCCATTCTCTGCTTGTTTAGCAAGGAAGGCTCTATACTTTTCAAGCTCTTCTTTAATGTGGTTTTGAATATAAACCCCGTCCTCATTTAATTTGAAAAACTTCTTAAGTACAAATTTAACAGCGTCAATTTCTTCCTCAGATTCCGCCCATACCCATTCAATAGCCTCTTCAAGCGTTGGGAACGATTCACGGTCGTAACAGGCATCCATGAGCAAGTTATAAACCCCATGCTGCAAGATATTTAATCTTCCAGCCTTGCGGTAATAGTCGCCTATATTTCGCTCGTAGTAATGCATTACAACTTATCCTTTGCTCTTAGACGGTTGATTACGGCATCTTCAAAGCGGTTAATTAGTGCGTACAAGTGCCCGTTCTTTCGCAAGTCTTCAATGATTTCCTTTGCGCTATGAGAAGTTTTGTCAAAGTCCTTTTCAATACCTAAAGCTTTTTCAAGATCCCTGTGTGTTTCTCTATAAGCATCAATCGTTTCAACATAAGCATCATGATCAATTTGCCATTGAGTAAGGACTTGATCCTCATCATCATATGGGCTTGCACAGTCTGAATTTTGTGCTAAGATTTGTTCATTCATTTTGGTTCGCTCCAAATACGATATTCAGACCGCTATCTGTTACAGCAGATGGCGGTTTAATTTTTTGATAAATCAATATTGAGTAATTCACTATTGGCGGGTCTTAATTCGATCCAGATATCTTGGTATGTATCTGGGAAAAGCTCTTTTCGTGTACATACCCCCATATCCTCAGCTATTACAGCAAGCCTGATTTTTCGATCGACAGGTATTGAACTCCATCCAGATACGGATGCAGCTGTTATTCCAAGAAGTCTTGCAACAGCGTTGACTCCACCTAATTTTTTAATAAGTTGAGCATCATTCATTTAATTCTCCTTGCTCACACAATTATTAGGTATGCCTAATATAAAATCAATAGGGACACCTAATAAATTTTGTGTTAGGATTGCCTAACTTTATGAGGATATTTTATGAACACTCTTGCTGAACGTTTGAGATACGCAATGGAAATATTGCCACCTAAAAAAGTTAAAGGTATTGATCTTGCTCGTGCAGTTGGTGTTAAGCCACCTTCTGTAAGCGATTGGTTATCAGGCAGATCAAAAACAATGGAAGGAGAAAATCTAATAAAAGCAGCCAAATTTCTAGGAGTTAATCCTGATTGGTTGGCGACTGGTGCGGGAGAGCCCAAAGAAATTAATGAAGCAAAATTTAAAAACTTAGATATTGAAGCCTTTAAGCAGAAGTACAATATTCCGGATAGCGAAGATGCTGTTAAGTTTGTTCAAACTCCAGTTAAACCTTTCCCTGTTCAAAAAAGATATGTGCCTGTTAAAGCTTATTCTAAGATGGGCATGGATGGATATTTTACCGATATGGGTTATGATGGAAATGCTGGTGATGGCTATGTTCCAACACATACGGGTGGTGAAAGAGCTTACGGAATTAAGGGAACTGGAGATTCAATGTTTCCAGCAATTCGCAATGGTTGGTATGTTGTATGCGACCCTGATGCTGAGCTAGTGCCGACTGAATTCGTTCAGGTGTGCCTGAAGGATGGGAGATGTACCATTAAAGAATTTATTGGAATCCATAATAATGTACTAAGCCTTATTGCAGTAAATGGCGGTGAACGCCTTACTTTCAACATGGATGAAGTTGAAAGTATTACAGCTATTACAGATATCGTACCGCCTAGCCAACACAGACAAGAACATCCTTATTCGCATTAATCACAGGAAGACTTATGGACAACTCTAAACTACCAATCAACCAGATTATTGCTCGCATCAATGATGCTGCGAAACATGGTGAGGCTTTGGTGCTAACCGCTGAAGAAGTAAAGATTCTTTCTAAAGATATTGGCGACAAAGTCTTTATTCCTGTGCTTACTAATGAGCAGGTCGTGCAGTTGGTAAAAGAAGGAAAGCTTGGGCAGAAAATTAATAACACCAAAGATTAATAAGCTGTGAACCCGACACAGTACTTTATAACAGTTCGGGCAAAGTGGTGCGACAACCAATGTCAAACTCATGATGAAACTAAAAATACAGACTGTTAGACTATGACAATAACCAATACAGACCTGATTGATGATGATGCTATGAGTGAGAAATTCCATGTAGTTTATGATGGCAAAGCATTAGAAGAACACCTAATGGATGTTCGAGATCTTGCGCCTGCTATGATGGCTATAAGTGACCTCTTGACTCATGCCAATAAAGAGATCAATGGGGATAAGCTTGAAATTCAATTAAATGTCAAAGCAAACTTTAAAACAGGTTGTTTTGGAATAGAATTTGTTGAGCACCTATCTTGGGTGAATCAAATCAAAGATCTATTAGTTGGCCCTACTGCAACGGCCTTAGCAAACGCAAGTGGGATCTTGGGATTGGTTGGTTTTTTTGGGGGTGCTACTGTTGGTGTAATTCAAATCTATAAAAAACTGAAAGGCAACCCTCCTGTTAAGATAGAGGAAACTGTTGATCATGCAAAAGTCTTTTACACTGAAACTGAATATTTAGAAGTTGATAAAAGAGCGTTACGTCTTTACCGAAGCAAGGTGATTGCATCCGATATTGAAAAAATGCTAGAACCACTAAGCAAAGATGGGATTGACTCATTTTATGTTGTAAAAGAAATGCTTGATGAAAATGTTGAGCTATTTATTGACAAAAAAGAAGTTGAGTATTTTAAATTTCAGGACATTGATGATCATTTGAGCGAAAGCATCACAGAAACTTTTTTGCAAATTGAATCAATATCATTTAAGGAAAAAAACAAGTGGCGATTCAATAATGGCGGCTCAACAATTAATGCTTCTATTACTGATGAGGTGTTTCTGCAAAAGATTGATTCTGGATTGCTTCGTTTTGGTAAGGGCGACTTACTTAAGGTTAAGCTAAAGACCATCCAATTTTTAGCTCATACAAAACTTAAGACAGAGTTTGAGGTTATGGAAGTTATTGAGCATAAGACTACCAAACAAGAAGAATTTGATTTTTAAAATACAAAATTAGCAACGCTTAACCCACCCCGTGTGGGTTTTCTTTTGTCTATCAAATAAAAAATTAGGAATACCAAATTTAATTAGGCTTCCCTATTGACATTGAAATTAGGCAAGCCTAATATTTATATCAACAAACACAAAAAGCCCCACACTGTGGAGCTGATTTACTAACTAGATGCTTTCTCTGTCCTCTACCAAAATTTCAGAGCAGCATCGCTATAACTGGTGCTTTATTATGAACCAAATCACAGATATTAGTCAACAGGGCTGCATTAGCCCATACCTTCGCTCATCAAACAAAAACAAGACTCCTGAAAAGATGCTTGCCCAAATTAATGCATGGTTGCTTGATGAGGACTTTTGTCATTATTTTTCAATTCAAATACAAGGCCAAGAGGTTTATCCATTCGGCGTGATAAATCGTCCGTTCTTTCATCTTGATCAAGCAGAAAGAAAGCTAGAAAGCTTAAAAAGCTCAAATCCAGAAGTGGATTACTACATTACTGCAGGCGCTTTTGCCACCTATGCTTTAAATTTTGAAGACGAAGAGGCGCCAATGTGGGAGCGAGTTTGGCTCAATTTTCATGAGTACCGACTAATAAATCTTCAAGTTCAGAAAATGTCTCATGACGAGTTGGTAAAACTTGTACCAAATTATAATGAAACATTGCTTTGGCAAGAAACTCAAAACACTGAAAGTGCTTGTCACTATTACATGGCTACAGCATTAGATGAGTCTGACCAAGGCATCTCTATGTCATCAGAGTGGTTTATTGATTTGTTAGATGCCATTAGTGCAAAACAGTATTTTTCCAAAACATATCCTGGTCGCAAAGTTGAGATTCGCTCAGGCGTTGTGTCCACTGAAGATTTAATGGCTTTAGATGGCCGTACTAGTGATTGCTATCAAGCTCTAATCGATGCTCACAAAGAGCGCTTAGCTTCACTTAAAAATAAAGGGGAATAATCATGCGTACTAGTTCACAACTTTTTCCAGAAAACAAAAGCGTGACTGTGGATGACCTTATTGCAGCTCGTAGTGAAGCTAAGAATGATATGGGTGATATCAATGCCCTACTGTCCGCAATTGAGCTAAGTCTTGTTGACAAACTTAAGGACCATAACTTAAGTAAGTTTGCCTTTGATAAAACCTTTCGCTTGATTGATGTTGCCAAAACTCAAGCAGATTTATCTCAAGATTATCACAACGGCGAACTTGCTCAATTAACTGGTGGTCAATACCAACTTGATGAGTTGAAAAATAATATTACACACCTAGAGGTTGTCCCAGAGACGCAAGTAATCAACACAAATCATTTAGCTCCAGCGAATGCGGCCATCTCTAAAACACTTACGGAAGGTTTTAAGAATGACGGACGGCGTTAATTACGCCGACCTCTCTAGGGAGGTTCTTTTTAAGGCGTTTTTATTGTGGCTTACAAAGATTGGGTATCGCGGAATTGTTAGACCATGTGGGCGTATGGAGTTTTATTGCGCCACGGTAAGCAAACTTTTTCCTAGAAACGTACACATCATGTATGACGGGAAAATGAATAAAGCAGCTACCCAACTTTATAAAGAATTTGAAGATCATTTAAAGGCGTGATCATGAGTAATGTAATTCGCTTTAGACGAAACGGGCTTGCACACAAGATCAGCCCGCAAGATGTGAAACAAAGATTAATCAATCCAAGTAAGGATGTTGAACTAAAGAAAGCAGATCAAATACTTGGAATTGATTTTGAAAGCTTGCCATATGATGAGCTTTTAAAGTTGGCTAGAGCTGGAGCTATAGACCTTATAGAAACAGATGCTCGCTATAAGAAAACCAATAATGCAACTAAACAGATTCTTCACTTGCTAGGTAGATTCTTGGATCGCCGATCTAAAGAGGAATGGAAGAAGTATAACGACTCCATGACACTAGATTCAGAAGCAGCAGCAAGAGCTATCGCCTTTGAGGAAGCCAATAACATCTTGCCAGAATTAGCGGGCAGTACGTTTGCCAATGTGTTTGCAAATAAAAATGAGGTGCAACCATGAACTTTTTGAAACAAGTAACTCTTAATTATAAGCACCTTCAAGCAACAAGTCTTTTTGCTGCACATCGTGAAGTAAGGTTCTACTTAATGGGTGTATTGGTTAAAGATGGAGTGATGGCCGCAACAAATGGACATTGTGCTCTTATCTGTGACGCTCCAGAAGTAAAAGATTTAGAGGTGATTATCCCAATTGAAATAGTTAAATCTTTTATTAAAAAGGTCGGTAATAACCCAAAAGTAAAGACTATCACTTTAAGCCAAATTGATGATGAATTTTGGTTGCTGGATTACGAAAATGGGATGTTTGAATTCTTCCGACCAATTGACGGCAAGTTTCCAGATATAAGCCGTGTTGATATTCCAAAACCGACCGAACCCCCTAAAGAGTTTGTGCAGTGGAATTTAGAATATGTGGGCCAATTCATGAAGTGCTCCAAAATTCTTAATTGCCGATTCCCTCTCTTTTATCCATCTGGTGCCACTACTTCAACTTATGTGGAATTTGTGGACGGCGTACACGGCCTATTGATGCCATTGCGAGTTTGAGGAGAAAGCTAATGTTAGATTTGAATAAGGAAAGAGAGGCTTTTCTGAATACCTTCCAATATTACAAAGGAAGAAGAGACATTATTTTTAGTAATGAGCATGAACTGTTTATGACTAGATCAAACAATCCTTCTGAAATTGCTCAGAAAGAAATAAGCAACATGAATAGACGTTGGGATGCTTGGCTTAGATGTGCAAAGCATCGTGATGCAGAGCTAGAAAAAGCCAAAGCTCAGGCGGTGCCAGAGAAAAAGATTTACTTAACCTGTGAGCAATTATATGCAGCAGCAAACTTTGGTGCACCAAACAAAGATCCAGAACTTTTAGAAACTGAATTAACAATTGCTTGGTTTGATGAAGCTCATAGCGGCAGTGGTTACTACGTTTATATAAGTGAGTATCCAGAAGAAGGTGCAATGAAGTTGGAAAGCGAATCAGGAGCTGAGGGATGAGTGAATTTAACTTTGAGCAACTTTATCTAATGGCTCTCATGAATAGTAAAAAGCCAAAGTACGTTTTGAATTGGGTTCATGTATCCAGACATGGGCCAGGTGCGACAAAAGCTACAGAAATTTGTGAATATTTTGGGATAGATCCAGAAGGCACTGATTTTAGAAAAGCGGAAAGTAAGGAGGGGTAAATGGAGATTGATCGTCGAGTACGTGCTAAAGAGTTTATGATGCTAATGTCTATTGGCCGGACTAAATTCTATCGCATGATAAAGAATGGTGAAATTCCTCAACCTATCAAGGTAAGTGACAAAGAGGTATTTTGGCACGAATCTAGTGTTAAGAAAGTTGTCGAAAAACACAAAGATAATTCTGATATGATAGCCTGCTAATTGCAGGCTTTCTTTTAAGTCGAGTGTGTTTAAAAACGGGTAATTAAACGGGTAACACTCTAGCCATTTAGAATTTAATTGATCATTTTCAAAAGGTTAAGATGAACAAGATAGTTGTAAAGAAACATAATGGCGGAACCATCGCACAAAACAAACGTGCCCGTCATGATTATTTTATCGAAGAAAAATTTGAAGCTGGCATGTCTTTACTAGGCTGGGAAGTAAAATCTTTACGTGCCGGTCGTATGAGTTTGACAGAAAGTTATGTCATTTTTAAAAATGGTGAAGCATTCTTATTTGGTGCTCAGATTCAACCACTCCTTTCTGCATCTACACATATTGTGCCGGAAGCTACACGTACACGAAAATTATTATTATCTCGTCGTGAACTTGAAAAGCTTATGGGTGCAGTGAACCAAAAAGGTTATTCGTGCGTTCCATTAGCATGTTACTGGAAAGGTCATCTGGTTAAGCTTGAAATTGCACTCGTGAAAGGTAAACAACTTCACGATAAACGAGCGACTGAAAAAGAACGTGACTGGCAACGTGATAAAGCACGTATATTTCATAAGTAATAGACTAAAAAGCCTCTTTATAGAGGCTTTTTTATTTTTCACTAATTTAATCTATATAAAAGCCCAGCAATATATTCACCAAACCATTTAGCAGTATCTAAATCACCTTGTGGGGGTGTAATTTCAACAGGTGCATTATCTGATTGAGTCATCAACCCTAAACAGCTCGATAAACGGTTTAAATCGGTTTCAGTATGGCCTGTTGTCATTAAAGGTAAACCTGACCACAACATGCCGTGCTGCATCGCAAAAATGTTAAGTTGTTGCAGAACCGCCAGTTTATCACCACTTAAACCGCCCGAATTTGCAAAACCCGCTGCTAACTTACCCTGCCATAAACGATTTTTCCAACGTTTAGATGTACTATCCATAAACTTTTTAAAATCGGCAGTTACACTTCCCATATAAGTTGGGGAACCAAAAATAATGCCCTGTGAGGCATCTAAAACATCCCAATCAATATGCTCAATATTCATCACATGTACTTTGACGCCCATCACTTCGGCGCCACTTGCGATAGCAGACGCTACCTTTGCAGTGTGACCATAGGGACTGTGATAGACAATAGAGAGATGTTTTTCAGGCAAAGACATAAGCTTAATATTTTGAGCGATTTTTTCTATTTTATCATTTTATTAAAACTTGCTAAACCTTCCTCTATAAACATGAAATCTCAGTACTTGCCTTAATTTCTTGAATAAATATGGAAAATTCAAAATAAAAAACTCTCTTATGCTATTTTGAAATTTAAACAACATAAGAGAGTATTATTACAACAATCATATCCTTAAGAAGAAATATGATTTTTCAAAACTACATAAAAACAAAAGTTGCCATACGGCCAGTTTTAGCCTCACGGCGGTAAGAAAAATATTCATCTTGCTGTTGGTATGAACACTGATCTCCCCCTAAAACTTTTTCAACTCCTAGGCTCTGTAAGATAAAACGAGCAATTGCGTACAAATCAGCATGAAATTTATTTGGAGCTGCCCCATCAATAAATGCAGTTTCCAATTCAGGATATTTACTACAAAAAGCAGTTTTTACCTCTGCTCCAATTTCAAAGCAAGGTTGACTAATCGCTGCACCCAACCATGCCCATGTTGGAGAGCTCTGCATTGCAGCGACTGTATTTTCAATAATACCTCCCGCTAAACCTCGCCACCCTGCATGTAAGTTAGCAATTTCTGTACCTTCAGCATTACCAAGCACGACAGGTAAACAATCGGCTGTCATCATCATTAACGCATGACCTTTGGTTTGCGTAATCAAGCCGTCGCCAATTAAAGCTGTAAAAGGAATTTGTTCATTTACTGTATGGCAAATCGTGCTATGTGTTTGGGTCATCCATGTCATTTTTTTAACCCCAAACTGAGCAAATTCATCTAACAGCATCATCCGATGCTGCTGGACACGCTGAGCTTCGTCTTTAACGTGCAAAGCAAGATTAAAACCTGTTAGCTCTGTTTGCTCTGTTGGCAATGCCAAAGGGTGTTGAACTCGTGTCTGCCCTACGAATACGCCTTGAGGTAAACCTTGAACAAATTCCATATACCAGTCCTTAATATGCAGCGTTTTCTGTACGTAAAACATTAACCAACTGCGTAAAATCTTCAGGCCATGGTGCTTCGAATAACATTTCTTCACCAGTACGAGGATGTTTTAAGCCCAATTTAGCTGCATGAAGTGCTTGGCGTTTAAAACCGCGTAAAGTTTCGATGAGTAACTCAGACGCCCCTGCCGGAATACGTACACGGTTCATATAAACTTGGTCACCGACCAAACCATGTCCAATATAACTAAAGTGAACGCGAATCTGGTGGGTACGGCCAGTCTCAAGTTGCGCTTGTACACGGGTAAAGTCTCTAAAACGCTCTTTCACGTTATAGTGCGTTACAGCATCACGCCCACCCGGCAAAATTGCCATTTTTACACGGTCAACCGGATGTCTTTTAATCGGCTCATCGATTGTGCCACCTGCAATAATATTGCCATAAGTGACTAAGTCATAAATACGATAAACAGATTTATCTCCTAATTGTTTACTCAAAGAAAATTGTGCTTCGAGATTTTTAGCAACAACTAGTAAACCACTGGTATCTTTATCAATACGATGTACTAGACCAGCACGTGAAAGCTCGGCTGACTTGGGTGAATGGTAAAGCAAAGCATTGACCAAAGTACCCGAGGTATTACCTGCGCCAGGATGAACCACCATACCTACTGGTTTATTAATGACTAAAATATCTTCATCTTCGTAAACAATATCGAGTGGAATATTTTCTGGTTGACTGTTGGTCTGTGCTTCAAGCTCAACATTTAAAGTTAGCGTTTCATTGCCTTCGCAGCGATATTTAGGTTTGACAATGTTACCATTTACCAACAGATGACCTTCTTTCATCCATTGTTTAAGTTTTTCGCGTGAAAACTCACTCCACACCATGGCTGCCACTTGGTCGATACGTTGCCCTAAGTAGCTTTCATCTAACTGAACTTGCAACGATAAACGTGTTGCAGTTGTATCAGAAGTATGGTTATCTGCATCCTCAGAATCTTCTAGTAAATTGAAGTCTGTTTCAGAGAAGTTTGTGTTTGAAGATTGTGCTGAAGTCATTTGATCATTTAGATAAAAGTGGTTTAATAGCGCAATTGTAGCTCATTGCCCAACATAACAGAGGAGTTTTTATGTCGCTACCACGTTATAAAATTACGATGCTTGCCTTATCTTTAGGTGTAGCGTCTGCATTTGTGGGCTGTAGCAGCAATCCAAGTAAAAAAGAAGTGGTCGATACTGGCCCTCAATCTAGTGAACAAGCATATTTTGACAAGGCTCAAAAAGCTCTTGATCGTGGTCAATATCTTGACGCTACCAAATCTTTAGAAGCGATTGATACTTATTATCCAACTGGACAATACGCACAACAAGCACAACTTGAACTTCTCTATTCAAAATTTAAGCAAAAAGATTATGAAGGTGCGATTGCACTCGCAGAACGTTTTATTCGTTTAAATCCTCAGCATCCAAATGTAGATTATGCTTACTATGTACGTGGCGTATCTAATATGGAGATGAACTACGATAGTTTGTTGCGTTACACCTCTTTGCAACAATCTCATCGTGATGTGAGTTATTTAAAAGTTGCATATCAAAACTTTGTTGATCTTATTCGTCGCTTCCCAAGTAGCCAGTATTCTGTCGATGCAGCACAGCGTATGAAGTTTATTGGACAAGAGCTTGCTGAAAGTGAAATGAATGCAGCGCGTTTTAACGTTAAACGTAAAGCGTGGATTGCCGCGGCTGAACGTTCACAATGGGTGATTGAACACTATCCACAAACACCTCAAGTACCAGAAGCTTTAGCAACTTTGGCATATAGCTATGATCAATTAGGTGATAAGGCAACTTCGCAACAATACATCGAAGTTTTAAAACTTAATTATCCGAGCCTTGTCAATAAAAACGGCACTGTCAACATGCGTGCTGCACGTAAAGAAGGTAACTGGATCAACCGTGCAACCTTAGGTATTCTTGGTCGTGAATCTAAGTCTGTAACACCAGATACGACTACTTCTTCTGAAGCTGAACCAAAACGTAGTCTACTAAACCGCGTAAGCTTTGGTTTAATTGGTAACTCGGGTAAAGAAGAAACTGAAGAAACAACTAACACACCTGTTGAAGCACCAAAAAGTGAACGTAGTTGGACTAATCGCTTAAGCTTCGGTTTATTAGATAAACCTGAGCCAAAAGCAGCAGAAGGCGCAACAATTGCACCAGCAACATCTTCGAGTGAAGCACCGAGTGCCTCACCAGCAGATAACGAAGCAGATGACGCTGCTCAATAAGCAATAAAAGCTTAAAAATAACCAACAAACAGGCAAGTAATATCACTTGCCTGTTTGTTTTTATAAAATAGTAAAATATTTATCGGGCATATCTCGATTCATCATGTCAGAATAATCTGACCTATCGCATCATTAGTTTAAACACGGTTATCTGAATTATGGCAATTCCACAGCATACGATTGATCAGATCTTAGATCGCACAGATATTGTCGATCTGATTGGTCAACGTGTGAAACTGAAAAAAACCGGACGAACTTATTCTGGTTGTTGCCCTTTTCATCAAGAGAAAACGCCTTCTTTCCATGTTTACCGCGATAAACAGTATTATCACTGCTTTGGCTGTCAGGCGAACGGAAATGCTATTCGCTTCCTAATGGACATTGATAACCGAAACTTTATTGATGTGATGAAGGAATTATCGAGTAATACGGGAGTCGAATTACCAAAAGATAATACTGATAATAAAAAACTGTCTTATACACGCCAAGTTACAAAACCATCAACACCGCCCAAAACGGTTGCTGAACCGACTACTCAAGCACCTATAGAAGATCAGTACAATACGTTTGAACCCGTATATTTTGATGATCCCTTTGCCCAGTTTGAACAGCCATTTAGCTTTGATGAGCCAGTACAAGAAGGTAATTTATATGACCTTCTAGAAAATGTTGCCCAGTTTTATGAACATCAATTACCGACTAGTCAAAAAGCTAAAAACTACTTTAAGCAACGTGGTTTAAGTGACCAGACTATTCAGTTCTGGCGTTTAGGTTATGCTCCTGAAGACTGGCAGCATCTAGAAAAAGCTTTCCCTTATGATATTGAGGGCTTAAAGCAGCTTGGCCTCATCCGTTCAAGTGACAGTGGTCGTGACTTCGACCTTTTACGTGATCGTGTTATTTTTCCAATTCGGGACCCTAAAGGCCGTGTAGTTGGCTTTGGTGGTCGTGCGCTCAATGATGAAATTAAGCCTAAATACATCAACTCGCCCGATTCGGAAGTATTCCATAAAAATCAATTACTGTATGGGCTATATGAAGGTCGAAAATTAAAAGCAAATGACTGGTTAATGGTCGAAGGATATATGGATGTCATTGCATTACAGCAATATGGCATTACTGGTGCAGTTGCGACTTTAGGAACAGCAAGTAATACCGAACACCTTAATATCTTATTTAAACAAAATAACCGGATTACGATTGCTTTTGACGGTGATGCTGCAGGTCAAAAGGCCGCACGCCGAACTTTAGAAATTGCATTACCCTTACTCAATGATGGTCGTGAGCTCAAATTCTTTGTATTGCCAAATGACCATGACCCTGACTCTTTAATCCGCCGTGAAGGGGTGGAAAATTTCCAGAAGCTTCTACAGCAAGCTCCTTTACTTTCTGACTTTGTTTTTGCTCATCTTACTGGGCAACATGACATTAGTACGCCCGAAGGTAAGAGTCTTGTTATGGGCGAATTAAGAGAATTGACCGAGTTATTGCCAAAACAAGGGTCTTTTCGCTATCTACTAACCCAATCTTTCCGTGAAAAATTAGGCTTAGGTAAGCGCTTCACTCCACAAATTAGCCACGATGCATCCCTATCTTTTAATATTCAAACGAAAGATGAAGACTTTGCAATTGCAATTTTGATGCACCATCCGTTTCTTTATATTCATTTTGAAGGATTACGGGCTTATATTCCTCAAGATGAGTTGTTGGCTAAAATATTAGCAATTTTAAACCGTATATTTGACGAATTG
Source organism: Acinetobacter sp. FDAARGOS_558 (assembly GCF_003937785.1). NCBI lineage: Bacteria > Pseudomonadati > Pseudomonadota > Gammaproteobacteria > Moraxellales > Moraxellaceae > Acinetobacter > Acinetobacter sp. FDAARGOS_558. Next base: position 3,171,694 of record NZ_RKJH01000001.1, on the reverse strand, counting down.
CCTGATGACCAAGAACTAGCTACCTATTATGTTTTAGGTGCTTGTAGCAGTTATTGCCATGAAATTGCAGATATTATGCAAAGGACCAATATTCAAGCCTTAACTCAAGCACCGGAAGTAGCAGATAAACTCGCAAAAGAATATGCTTTAGGCTTACAAGAAAGATATTTACGTCAAAAACTAAAATCTAAAATCTCATTAGTTGAGTCAAGAAACTTAAGACAACAACTCAATGAACTTACCAAACAAATTAGCTTAAGACTTCTTTCTTAACGTTTGGGTTTTCGCTCATGATCAAATACATCCTGTAAATGCTGCTGTAACCATTCAAAATAGTCTGGGCTCTCTGCTTTTGCAGCTTCACGCAACAACATAGAGGTCGGATGTATTAGTTTTTGCGTCAAACGATGGGCAAATTGCTGCAACACTTGCTCAGGATTTCCACCATGATGCAGAGCCTCTAATGCATGGGTAAGCTCTCGCTGGCTAATTTCTTCACTATGTTGGCGATAAGCATGAATTGTACTGCCCGCCTCTTTGACTTTTTGATGCGTAATTAGCTGGGTGGCTAACTGATTAACCATCACCTCAGCTTCAACAGCCGCTTGACGACGTTGAGCCAAGTTTTCATCAATCACACTTTGTAGATCATCTACACCGTATAAATACACCCCATCAAGCGACTCTACTTTAGGGTCAATATCACGCGGTACAGCTAAATCGACCATTAACATTTGCTGATAACGGCGTTTTTTTAATGCAGTTTTGACATCTGCATAAGCAATAACCTGATGCAAACTACCCGTACAACTTGAAACAACATCGGCACGATATAGATTCTCAGCCAAATCTGAAAAATCAATAATCTCAACTTCAACTTGATGTGCAATTTCTTGGGCCAATTGATCAGCACGTTCACGGCTACGATTACAAACAATTATCTTGGCAACGCCCATTTCGGCTAAATGCTTGGCAACAAGGCTGTTCATTTCGCCTGCAGCAACCACCATAACCGTTAGTTTTTCAGGTTTACTAAAAACCTGTAAAGCGAGCTGCGCAACTGCATAACCCATTGAAACGGCATGACTACCTACAGCTGTTTCAGAGCGCACACGTTTAGCGGCGTAAAAAGCGTACTCAAATACACTATTTAATTCTGGAGAAACTGTTTGCGCTTCTTTAGACAATGCTAGAGCACTTTTCACCTGCCCTAAAATTTGCGGTTCGCCCAACATGAGTGAGTCCAAACCACTTGCTACACGCATTAAATGTGTGATGGCTTGAGCATTTTCGTAACGATAAACATGATGAATTAACTGCTTTACATCAATATTATTGGCATCGGCTAACCATTTCAGAAGGCTTTCGGCATCTTCCGCCATGGCGTAGACTTCTGTACGGTTACACGTTGAGACAACCACTAAGTCTTTTAAAGACTCGTGATGACGTTGTTCGGCAAGCAAATTACTTAATCGCTCTGCATTGAAAGCAATTTGCTCGCGGAGTTCTACAGAAGCTGTTTGATGGTTGACACCCAATGCAAAGAAAGACATATCAGATCATCATTTCGCTAAATTTATGCTATTGTGCAACATCGGTGTCATAAAAAGCATTACTTTGGATCAATAAAAATTGCGTCAAATGAATAGCCGTATTAATTTTAACGGTGCTTCGATAAGACAGTATTCTACCACATTCTTATTGTTAGGTAGCATGTCCTCATATGTCTATGCACGTCCAGTGCAAGAGACCTATGCCGTGCATTCATTTGATCAGGCTTTACAGCAGAGTATGGTTGCTGAATTTGCCTTAGCTTATGACGATATTCCCACAGCACTGCACAATTACACAGTGCTTGCGATAAAAAGCAACTCAACAACAATTAAACAGCGTGCATTAGACGTTGCACTTGAATATAACGACTTACAAGCTGCCCTAAATATTGCAACACATTGGGTTGTTCAAGAGCCTAAAGATGTCCCTGCTCTATTTTATTTATCGCATATTGCACTAAAAACACACGAATATCAGCTTGCTGCCGAGACTTTAGATAAAATTTTAAAAATAGATCCAACTGCCGATCTTGAACAAATTTTGGCAAGCATTGCACCTGAAAATGCACAGGATCGAGAAGTTTTATTAACCGCTTTACGTTCTAGTGCAGAGAAAGACAACCCATCCATCTTAGCGCTTATTGCCAACCTAGAAGCACAAAATGGTCAGTTAGAACCGGCCTTAAGTACCATTAATCGCGCACTACGCCGTCGCCCTAAAGTGACCAGCTTTATCTTAATGAAAGCCAATTTACTAATCGCACTCAGTGATCAGGAAGGTGCTTTAAAATGGTATGCAAAATCAAGCCGTAAATATAAGAAAAACCTAGATATTCGCCTAGCCGAAGTACGTTATCTCATCCAGATTAATCAACCCCAGCTTGCTCTTGAAAAATTAGAGAAAATTATTGAAAGCAATCCTCATGCTGAAGAGGCTTTGTTTATTGCTGGTTTAACCAGTATTGACCTTAAGCAATATGACAAAGCAGAACAATATCTGGTTGATTTACGCAACTCTGCAAAATATCAAAATGAGGCGTATTACTACTTAGCGATTAATGCTGAAAGAAAACAACATTATGAAACTGCTAAAGCTTACTACCGTTTAGTCGATGGTAGTTTGTATATTGTTTCAAGACGCAATCTCATTGCGATCTATGATAAACAAGAAAACTTACACGACGCTTTACGCTTTTTAACCCAAGAGCGAGTCAATTATCCTCAGCATGCAAGCTTTCTTTACCAAGCTCAAGCTGAAATTTTAAAGAAGATGGGCAATAAAAAAGCTGCATTAAATTTATTAGATGAAGCGATCAAAAACTTACCAGATGATCCGGAGCTCATCTATGCAGAAGTTTTATTATTAGACCCTTATACTGACCGCGATAAACTCGATAAAACACTCAAACAATTATTGCAGTTAGAACCCAATAGCCCAACGTATCTAAACGCCTATGCTTATACATTAGCTTTGCAAAATCGTAGGCTTAAGGAAGCACGTCAATATGCTGAACAGGCTTTAGAATATGCCCCAGAACAAGCTTCTATTCTGGATACGCTAGGCTATATCGCATTTTTACAAAATGATTATGAAGCGGCTGCGGAAGCTTTAGGCAAAGCATATGAACTAAGTCATAACATAAATATTGGCATTCGTTACGCTAAGGCACTTTATATGCAAGGATCATTAACTCAGTTCAGTGCCGTGTTACAACAACTGAAACAAAAGCACGCAAATGATCCACAATTACAACAACTTGATGCGTTAATTTTACCTACATCTGCAAAAAAGAGTTAAATTTATGAGCAAACTTGCCCAACTGTGCACAGCAATCTGTGGATCAAGTGTTTTATTTTTAACCGGTTGTCAGCATTTTACTCAACCTAAAGCTGCAGTTACCCACCAAGTACAAGACGAAAAACACTTCAATTTACAAGGTAAAATTGGAGTACGCACTCCCCAACAAACTGGTAGTGCATTCTTTACATGGATTCAACAGCAAGACAATTTCGATATCGAATTAAGCGGTATTTTAGGTGTTGGAAAAACACAAATTCAGGGTAAACCTGGTGAAGTTACTCTAAACAGTGCTAAAACTGGACTGATTACGGCTGCATCTCCTGAAGAACTTTTAGAGCGTGCAACTGGCTGGCAAGCACCAATTACTCATTTAACCAGTTGGATTTTAGCGAAACCTGCAACTTTAAGTGCTCAAATTAGTAAAGATAATGCAAATCGTGTGAGCCAACTCATCGAAGATGGCTGGACAGTTAATTTTAGTTATGATGGTGAACAAACTCTACCAAATAAACTGGTTTTAAAGCAGGCTCTTGCTGAAGATAAAGAAAACCGTATTACAATGGTGATCCAAAACCGCTAATCCTTATTATATAAATCTATGATTCGAGTACCTTCTCCAGCTAAGCTCAACCTGTTTTTGCATATCACAGGACGACGTGAAAATGGTTACCATGAACTACAAACCATTTTCCAACTTATTGATTTATATGACTGGATGACATTTACGCCTATATCTGAAGATGAGATTCAGATTGAAGGTTTAGGTGAGGTTCAACTTGAGCAAAATCTGATTTATCGGGCGGCACAGATATTACGCCCTCACACTCAAAATCCTTGCGGACTCCATATAAAAATTGAAAAAAATATTCCGATGGGTGCTGGTTTAGGTGGCGGTTCTTCCAATGCAGCAACGACGCTTATTGTCTTAAATCAATTATGGCAATGTGGTCTAACTGAAGAACAATTAGCTCAGTTCAGTGTCAAGCTTGGTGCCGATGTTCCAATTTTTATTTATGGGTTAAATGCATGGGCTGAAGGGATTGGTGAACATTTATCATTCATAGACTTAGATCAAAAACAATTCATTGTTTTAAAACCTGATTGTTTTATCAGCACTCAACTGCTTTTTTCACAAAAAACATTGACAAGAGATTCTAAGCCCACTACATTTTGCGCCTATCAGTTAGAACCTTCTAATTTCGGAAATAACTTTGAGCCTTTGGCTAGAGAGTTATACCCTGAGGTTGAAGAAGCAATGCAATATCTCGATCAGTTTGGTCATGCAAAGCTTACAGGTACAGGTGCTTGTGTTTTTGCTGAGGTAACCGATGAAATGAATGTTGATGACATTCTTAAACATGCACCATGTAAAGCTTACTTGGTACATAGTTTAAAAGAATCTCCTTTACGTCATTTTAAAGTTGCAAGTTAGGGGCGTCGCCAAGTGGTAAGGCAGCGGGTTTTGATCCCGCCATCCGTTGGTTCGAATCCAGCCGCCCCTGCCATTTTCCACCTGTAATGATGATTGTATTAGGGGCGTCGCCAAGTGGTAAGGCAGCGGGTTTTGATCCCGCCATCCGTTGGTTCGAATCCAGCCGCCCCTGCCATCTTAATACAGCATCGAATTTAGGGGCGTCGCCAAGTGGTAAGGCAGCGGGTTTTGATCCCGCCATCCGTTGGTTCGAATCCAGCCGCCCCTGCCATTCTCTTATTTAAAAGACAGACTTAATTGCCTTGCTTTTTGTTGATTAACCTTGACATTGCATTGCAAAAATATTAAAGTTCTGCCGCATTAGGGGCGTCGCCAAGTGGTAAGGCAGCGGGTTTTGATCCCGCCATCCGTTGGTTCGAATCCAGCCGCCCCTGCCATCTACTTCATTACATACCAACCGCCAAGGGTGCTTCATGCCCAATCTTGTCGTTTTTAGTGGAAATGCTCATCCACAGTTCGCTCAAAAAGTCGTAAGTCACTTACATATCCCTCTAGGTGCTGCATCAGTCGGTCAGTTCTCTGATGGTGAAATTTCAGTAGAAATTACTGAAAATGTTCGTGGTAAAGACGTATTTATCGTTCAGCCTACTTGTGCTCCAACCAATGACAACCTTATGGAAATCTTGGTTATGGCAGATGCTTTGCGTCGTGCAAGTGCTGGTCGTATTACTGCTGTTATCCCTTATTTTGGTTATGCTCGCCAAGACCGTCGCCCACGTTCTGCACGTGTGCCGATCACAGCGAAAGTTGTTGCAGACATGCTTACCACTGTTGGTATTGACCGTGTCGTAATGATTGACTTACATGCTGACCAAATCCAGGGCTTCTTCGATATTCCAGTCGACAACATCTACGGTACTCCTGCTTTGCTTGCTGACTTACGTCAACAACAACATGACAACCTTATGGTGGTTTCTCCTGACGTTGGCGGTGTTGTACGTGCTCGTGCCGTTGCTAAACAGATGGGTGATATCGATTTAGCAATCATCGACAAACGTCGTCAAAAAGCCAACGAGTCGCAAGTTATGCACTTGATTGGTGACGTAAAAGATCGTGATTGCGTTATCGTAGACGACATGGTTGATACAGCTGGTACATTGTGTAAAGCAGCTGATGCGCTTAAACAATTCGGTGCACGTCGTGTTGTTGCTTACGCAACTCACCCTGTACTTTCAGGCAAAGCAATTGAGAACTTACGTAACTCTGTTATTGATGAGTTAGTTGTAACTGACACAATTCCTCTTTCTGAAGAAGCATTAAACTTAGGCAAAATTCGCCAAGTTTCTGTTGCTAGCATGGTTGCTGAAACGATTCGTCGTATTAATAACGAAGAGTCTATCAGCGCGATGTTCGATAGTTTATAATATTGCAGCTTTTTTCTTAACCCTAGCTTTGGCTGGGGTTTTCTATCACTAAACTGGTCGCAAGTTTAGTTTATTTAATCTTTAATGAGGATTTATCTCATGGCAAACTTCGTATTAAACGCTCAAGCGCGTGCTGAAGACAAACAAGGGAAAGGTGCGAGCCGCCGCCTTAGTCGCGAATCTTTAGTTCCAGCTATCATCTACGGTGGTAACGCTGAGCCTGTAGCAGTTACTTTAGAACTTCGTGAGCTTGTAAAAGCTTTAGAAAGCAACGCTTTCTTTGAAGAAGTTGTTGAAATCAAAGTAGGTGACAAAGTTGAAAACGTTAAAATCCAAGCGTTACAACGTCACCCAGCTAAAAACACTCCTATACACGCTGACTTCAAACGCGCATAAGTGTTTAAAGGCGTAGATTAGTGTCAAATATTTCGCTAATTGTTGGTTTGGGCAATCCTGGTTCAGAATATGCCCAAACCCGCCATAATGCAGGTTTCTGGTTCGTCGAACAGCTTGCAGATAAATATGGCATTACATTAAAAAATGATCCAAAATTTCACGGAATCAGTGGTCGTGGTAATATAGAAGGGCACGATGTTCGCTTACTTCTACCTATGACTTATATGAATCGTTCCGGACAAAGTGTTGTTCCTTTCTCAAAGTTCTATCAAATTGCTCCTGAAGCAATTCTGATTGCTCATGATGAACTTGATATGAACCCTGGTGTAATTCGCCTCAAAACAGGCGGTGGACACGGCGGTCATAACGGTTTACGTGATATTGTCCCGCATATTGGCCCAAATTTTCATCGTTTACGTATTGGTATTGGACATCCTGGCTCAAAAGAAAGAGTTTCTGGACATGTGCTCGGGAAAGCACCAAGTAGTGAACAAAGCCTGATGGATGGAGCAATTGATCATGCTCTCTCTAAAGTAAAGTTACTTGTTCAAGGGCAAGTACCACAGGCCATGAATCAAATTAATGCGTATAAACCAGCTTAAATTGTTGAACAATCAAGCTTGCTATCTTGCTTTTTTAGGAGCAAAATGCGCATCAGCCACCTAGCCGGCGGCAAAGGCGAAAGATTTCACCATAAGATCTTCATCTTAGGTCTACTCAGGAGACGCTAGCCATGCTATCTCGTTTATTAAAATGCAAAATTCACCGTGCAGTTGTAACCCATGCTGAACTTCACTATGAAGGTTCTTGTGCAATTGATGGCGTATTGATGGACTTAGCTGGTATTCGTGAATACGAAGAAATCCACGTTTGGAACGTAACTAATGGCAAGCGCTTCACAACTTACGCAATTCGTGGTGAAGATAACTCTGGCATTATTTCAGTAAATGGCGGCGCTGCACACCAAGCAGATGTAGGCGATTTAGTTATTATTGCTACTTTTGGTGATTTCACAGAAGCTGAAGCAAATGCCCATAAACCACGCTTGGTATATGCAAACCCAGATAATACAGTCAATCACACAGCGAACTGTATTCCGGTGCAAGTTGCCTAATTAAAGATTTAAAAATAATAAAAAGCCCGTAAATACGGGCTTTTTTTATAAGACTTTATAAACTTCTGGCAGTTCCCTTCCACCAGCTCTGTTGCTGCTTACAATTTAGAGGCTGTAGCTCTTCTCCACGTAAATCAAATAAAATCGCCTCTCCTTTTGCATTTACCTTAAATTCAGCATATTTCGCTTTCTCATAGCAATGAGCTAAGCCTTCGGCAAATAAGAAACTGCGAGAAGCTGGGTACAAAGATTGATAGTGATTGTCCGGATTTTTTAAAATTAAATTCTGCTCATTAGATAAAGATTTAGGGTCTAAAACCGTACGGATTACTCGATTTCGTGAATCTAAAATAACTTTTGCTGGAACAGAAGCATGATTAAAAATCACCTGATCTAAAGCTTCACTTTCACTTCCTGTCAGAGCTTTGAGAGATTGTAAATTTAATTCATAAGCCAACGCCATGTAGTCTCCTTGTAGAATAGAACGGGGATCAACTGGTTTCAGCTTAATAAAAATACTTTTACTCTGATGCAGGTGCCATTCATTTTTCATCACTAAACCTGCAAAAAATAAAACAGTGACTATTGCAAGCATAAGAGAGAAATACTTTTTCATTACTTTTCTCCCTCAATACAATTAATTTTAGCTTCTTTCATAAGTAGCCCATATAGAGCCAGCAATATAATGCCCGACACCAAGATTGATGCACTTTTAGCTAAAAAACTTAATTGTAAACTGTAATAAAGTTGCCAAAGCACAAAGGCAAATACTACGAGCGTAACACCATAAACAATGCGATCTTTATTTTTTAAAGCCCATGTCAAAATAACAAATAAGATGAATACTTCAAAATAGCCGAGTGCAATAAGTAATATGCCAAAAACTAAAAAGGCAAAAAAAGTTATACCGTGAAGTTGCCGATAGAGAAAGAAAAAACTAAAGCATAATAACCATACGCACGGCAATGCATAAAGGAACCATAGTGACTGATCAGCCGAATCAACAAGTGCTAATCCTATAAAGGTATCAAAGAATGAACTCACCCAAATTACAACGAGCGTACATAAGAAGATACTCCGCTTATACGATACGACCGCTTTACTTCCTATCAGTAGTACCGAGCTAAAAACCAAATAGTTAAGTAAGACTAAATTTAAATAAGTCTGAGTAGAGTTTAAGGACCATAATGAATGATCCATTTGTAGTAGATAGATTACTGCTATACCATAAGTTGCAAGCATTTGAATTAAAATAAAGAACCAGTGAGGCTTAAGAAAATAACTAATACATAAAATAAAGATCTGGGCAATCAATACCCATAAAATTTGATCTGTTTCAGAACCAAGATGAAATAAAAAAGCAGTCTGTCCACTCACAAATAAACAATATGCAAACTGCCGGATGAAATAACTTTGCGATTTTGTTAGTAAAGTTATAGCTACAGCAACAAAGATGATTCCAATAATTAAGGAAATAGTATCCCAAAACACCAAAGTAAATGCTGCAAGCGCTAGAGCAGCAAGCCAAGCACCAATTGCCAAAGGAATGATATAAAAACGGCTTTGACGGAAAATCTTGATTAAGAAATAACTAATGAGTGCAAACCAAGTAAAAATAATCCCCGCGATCAGTAAAAAGATGAACTCATTAGAATCTTTAAATAGTTGATTAATACCATCCACAAGCCATATGGTAGCCGTCACACCAAGAACAGCAGCCATTAAACTGGCACACAACTGATCACCTTTATTAAAAAAATAATAAAAAGCGATGATTCCTAAAAAAAAAGCCGAGATCAGATAAGGTAAATTTTCACTTGATAAGAATTGGATCATCCCTGTTATTGAAATAACAGCAAACCAAGCAATAAAAATAAAACGTAAAGCCGTATATTTCTTTTGACAGATCCAAAACTGCACAAGACTTAATAGATTTAGAGCAAAAAGATAAAGATAGGGAAATTTTTCTGCCCAGAAAGTCTGTTTAAAAAATAAAAAAAGGGCGAGTTGGCTTGTGATACAAATTAAAGCAAAGATTCCAATATTTGGTCGATATAGCCACGGCAATAAAAGCAAAGTCCAAATCAAGAAAAGTAAATAACTGTCTGCACCAGTTTGATAAACTTGCCCAATTACAGCCAAACTCAAACCGACCATTAAGCCGCAGATGCCATGTAAAGTTTGCCTTATTCCCTCACTTAAAGTCTTTTTGATACTCACCCAAGCTGTCATAAGTAATATAACAGGTGGAATAATGAGTTGAATGCTATCTGGAAGCATCAACCAATTAGCAGCAATTAAGTACAGAATACTGAGCGCCATAAATACATAACTGAAAATATGGAGATGCTGAATAAATAAAGTATTCCTAAAAGGATAATAATCTCTTATCTGCATGAAACACCTGTTTTATTTATAATTTTCTAGAAAAAACATAACATTCACTTTTAAGCTCAACAAGTAAGCTCTTGTTAAAAAGCCTATTTCAATTTATGAAAATACTTATTCATAAAGAGACTTAGCATTCTACAAAAGCATCTAGCCAATTTTGCCAAGCGCGCTATAATAAAACCCATCGCTTCAGGGCGGGGTGTAATTCCCCACCGGTGGTAAAGTTAATTTTTATTGTTAGATTAACAAGCCCACGAGCTTAAATTATGTAATTTGAGCAGATTTGGTGAAACTCCAAAGCCGACGGTATAGTCCGGATGAAAGAAGACGACGAACTGGAATAAATCCGTTTTATTTCAGTACCAGCCTGTTTTTGCATCAGTCCTGAAATGTTCAACCGTATTCTTACGAGAGCGTTTCATTATGTCTAGTTTAATTCAACCAGAACTTTTTTTCTCAGCCCTCTCTCCTGCTGAGCAACGCATTCAACAAGCATTAGAAGATATCCGTCAAGGCAAACCTGTCTTGGTGATGGATGACTTCGATCGTGAAAATGAAGCAGATTTAATTGTTGCAGCAGAAACCCTAACTGTTGAGACCATGGCACGTATGATTCGTGATGGCTCAGGTATCGTATGTTTATGCCTTACTGAAGAGTTAGCTGATCATCTTGAACTTCCACCAATGGTTTCTCAAAACTCAAGTCAGTTTCATACTGCATTTACAGTGACTATTGAAGCTGCTCAAGGCGTTACCACTGGCGTTTCTGCTAAAGACCGTGTAACAACGATTAAAACTGCTATTAAAGATGGTGCTGTTGCAAGTGATCTTAACCGTCCAGGCCATGTTTTCCCATTACGCGCACGTAATGGTGGCGTGCTTACCCGTCGAGGTCATACGGAGGGGACTATTGATCTAGCAAGATTAGCTGGTTTAAAACCTGCTGGAGTATTATGTGAATTAACCAATCCGGATGGGACAATGGCATCAGGAATTCAAGTTTTAGCATATGCTCAAACTCATCATTTAACCGTGATTACAATTGAAGAGCTTGTACAATATCGTCAACAACACGGTATTTAAAAATAAATAAAAAGGTTTGACTTGTTCACTTGCAGGTCAAACCTCTAAATTATAATTCTTGAAATTTAAGAAACTTTCTTTTGTGCGGCCTGTTCTTCAACATAATCTAAAAGTTCAGAAAATTTTGTAATCTTTGCTTTAGGTTGTGCTTGAGTAAGTTCTTCTGGTGTCCCATAACCATAAGTCACAGCTACCGCTTCAATACCATTATGACGGGCACCTAAAACATCATATTGACGATCACCTACCATTAAGCATTCTTCTGGGTTTAATTGCTCACGTTCAAGAATATAATGGATAAGCTCAGCTTTATTGGTCCGCTCACCCGTTAATTCACTACCGTAAATTTGTACAAAATATTGGCTTAATTCAAAATGATCTAAAATTCGTTTTGCATAAATCGTTGGTTTAGCAGTAGCAACGAACAAACGATACCCTTCTGCTTTTAAGGCCTTAAGTGTTTCCGCAACAGATGGATATACTTCATTTTCAAATAAACCAATCACCGAGAAACGCTCACGGTAAGCAAGTAAAGCTTGCTCAGCTAGTACATCATCTTGAGTAGCTAATAATTTTGCTAATGACGCTTTTAAAGGTGGGCCAATCGTCCAATCAATATTTAAATCGGCAGCTAATGGATAACCTAACTTATCCATTGCATAACGAATTGATGTATGGATACCAACTTTAGGGTCTGTTAAGGTTCCATCTAAATCAATCAAAATATGTTTTATAGCCATTCAATCACTAACCCAGTAAAGTATTTAATTCAATTGGTCGAGAGTTTAATTAAACTCTCTTATACTAACGTAAATTTAAATTGAAAAGGAAATAACCGTGCGTCCAACCGTACTTTGTTTCTCGGGTTTAGACCCTTCAGGTGGTGCAGGTTTACAAGCCGATATTGAAGCGATTGGACAAAGTGGTGCACATGCAGCAATTGCATGTACAGCCCTCACCATTCAGAATTCTCAACAAGTATTTGGCTTTGAAGCAACCTCAAAAGAACTATTATTAGCCCAAGCAAATGCTGTTGTAGGCGATTTACCCATTAAATGTGTTAAGTCTGGCATGCTAGGCACTACCGACAATATTGCGGCTCTAGCCGAATTTTTACGTGCTCATCCTGACTATCAATATGTACTTGACCCTGTCTTAGTTGCAAACAGTGGCGGTTCGTTAGGAGACCAAGCAACTTTAGTTAAAGCATTTGTTGAACTGATTCCCCTAGCGACACTCATTACTCCAAATACAGTTGAATTGCGCGCTTTAACAGGCGTTACCGACTTAGATCAGGCAACCCAAAAGTTATTTGAAATGGGTGCCAAGGCTGTATTAGTGAAAGGTGGGCACGAAGATACACCTGACTTTATTAAAAATAGTTTATATATTGATGGCGAGCTTGCAGCAAGTAGTACATGTCCGCGCCTTGAAGGTGAGTATCATGGCTCAGGTTGTTCATTAGCGAGTTTCATTGCAGGTCGTTTAGCTCTAGGTGACTCTTTAAAAATTGCAGTTCAACATGCAGAAACATGGTTATTTGGTGTGTTAAAAAATGCTGAAACACCTGTACCCAATGGACAAAAGATTCCAAAACGGTTTTAACCAATAAATAAAAAAGGCGCTTTAAGCGCCTTTTTTTATATTCCTATTACTGAGGAATACGTAAAACTTGTCCTGGAAAAATCTCATCTGGATCTTTCAGCATTGGTTTATTCGCTTCAAAGATTTTTTGATATTGATTGGCATCACCATAAAATTCTTTTGCAATTTTTGAAAGATTATCACCAGATTTCACTGTATAAAATTTGCTTTCTGGCTCAGGAGTTGCAACAGTCATCTGGTCATCTACTTGTGCCACATGATCTACATTACCCACAATAAGAATGATTTTTTCTTTATCTGCTTGGCTTTGGACTTGCCCTTTAATAATAGCAGTGTCAGTTGAGCCATTATATGTTACAGATAAGCCTTCCACCCCAAGGCCTAAGCTTTTAATCAATCCCAATAATTTATTCGCAATTTCTTGTGCAGAAGGTTCTGCTGGTGTTGCTGGAGCTGCTTGTGGTTCTGCTGGCGCGGTATTTTTCTTACCAATACCTTTTACAAAATCAAAAAGACCCATTTTTTAGTCCTCATATTATTGTTTATAGTAAAGTCATTAAACTGACCCTTATTGTTATACTTGAAAAAAGAGATACCTCTGCTATCAATTGAGGTTGATCTTGTAAAAATATGTATCTCTATCAATTATCTTACCGTATAAAAAAAGCCACCTTACGGTGGCCTTCTTTTTTAATCAGCAATATGCGAATTAACCAAGTTTTTTAGTTACATAGTCAATTGCAGATTGAACTGTAGTGATTTCGTTTGAATCTTCATCAGGGATAGTGATGTCGAAGTCATTTTCGAAAGACATAACAAGTTCAACTAAATCTAAAGAGTCAGCACCCAAGTCATCCATGAAAGATGCTTCGTTTTTAATCTCTTCAGCTTTAAGACCAAGTTGTTCTGCAACCGCTTGTTTAACGCGTTGTTCGATATCGCTCACAGGAATTCTCCTCATTGCTTGTGGCGTTTGATTTGCCACTAGTTTAATTGAATATAAAAATTTTTAAAAGTTTATACATCGGCGTTAGGCCATGTATAAACCACCATTTACATGTAATACCGTACCGGTAATGTAACCTGCTTTATCACTTGCAAGGAAACTCACCGCATTTGCGATATCTTGTGGCTCGCCTAAGCGATTTAAAGCCACTTGATCACTCATTTTTTTGCGAATGTCTTCACTAAGTGCATCTGTCATTTCTGTCGCAATAAAACCTGGCGCCACACTGTTTACAGTGATTTGGCGACTACCCATTTCTTTTGCAAGACTACGGCTAAATGCTTCAATACCTGCTTTAGCAGCAGAATAGTTTGCTTGGCCTGGGTTTGCAAAGTGAGCTACAACAGAACTGATATTAATAATGCGACCAAAACGTGCTTTCGTCATACCCTTAAGCACACGTTTAGATAAACGATAAACGGCTTTAAGGTGGATATTAAGGATGTCATCCCAATCATCTTCCGACATACGAAGCAACAAATTGTCTTTCGTAATACCTGCATTGTTAACGAGAACAAGTACAGGACCATAGTTCTGTTCAATATGAGACACGACTGCTTCAATCTCATCGAGATTACGCACATCGAGAGCCAAACCTGCACCTTGTTCACCAAAGCTATCAGTTAGCTTTTGTGCACCAGATTCAGAAGTCGCAGTACCTACGACAAAATAACCGTCTTGAATAAGTTGCTGGGCAATTGCAGCGCCAATGCCCCGACTCGCGCCCGTTACTAATGCAACTTTGCGTTCTTGTGTCATGCAATTTTTCCTTCTGCCACTAAAACAGCATTTAGGGCATCTTCCATTTTGCTCTTACTATCAATAGAAAAAGCTTTTTCAATATTTGGTAAACGCTTTGCGAGATTACTCAATACTGTACCTGGGCCACACTCAACAATGTACTGAATACCTTGGTCTTGTAGAGACTGCATGGTACGTGTCCATTGTACAGACTGGTACAATTGTGCTGTTAAAGCCTGACGTAATTGAGCAACATCGGTAGCAATTCCCGCGTTGACATTTTGTATTACAGGAATGGTAGGTAGCTCAATGGCAGTTTGTTCCAAAGCTTCTGCAAATTTTTCTGCTGCCGGCTTCATCAATGAACAATGTGATGGAACAGAAACCGGTAAAGCAATTGCTTTAGCAGATTGTTCTTTTGCCAATGCCATAACTTGCTGTACAGATGCAGTACTACCAGCAATCACAACTTGACCTTGTGAATTATAGTTTGCTGCTTCAACTGAACCTTGGCCTAATGCAGATACGCTCTGGCACAATTCAACTACTTTATCATCAGCTAAACCAAGAATAGCAGCCATAGCGCCTTCCCCTTGAGGAACAGCATTTTGCATGAGTTTTCCACGCAAATTAACCAACTTAACTGCATCCGCCAAACTCATTGAACCTGCTGCAACTAAAGCGCTGTATTCACCTAAAGAGTGACCTGCAAGGTATTTAGGGGCTAAACCACCTAAATCTAACCATAAACGCCATAAAGCAATACTGGCAGTTAATAATACAGGCTGGGTATTTTCTGTTTGGTCTAAACCTTCACCACTTTGTGCAATGTGCCAAAGATCAAATCCTAGCGCGTCTGAAGCTTCGGCAAAAGTTTGCCCAACTCCACTAAACTGTTCTGCGAGTTCAGCGAGCATACCAACTTTTTGTGAACCTTGACCTGGAAACACAAATGCAGTTTTTGTGGCTAAAGCTACTTGTTCAAGACGTTTAGCAGACATAAGAAATCCTTTTTGGGTTTTCACTCATTTCTCTGGAGCGGAAATTTAACATTTAATTTGTATATTTATAATTGCGAAAAACAACAAAAAAAGGGAGCTTTCGCTCCCATTTTTTCTATACTTAAGCATCACGCTTAATGCATATCATGCAATTATTCAGCATCAGCTGCTTTAGCGAATAATTGGCGACCACGGTAGAAACCGTCTTTAGTCACGTGGTGACGACGATGAGTTTCACCAGTTGCTTGGTCTACTGTTAATGCATTCTCGGTTAAAGCGTCATGTGAACGGCGCATGTCACGGCGAGAGCGACTTTTACGGTTTTGCTGAACGGCCATGATGGCTCCTTACAAAGATCGAAAAAATGGATCAGAACAAATTCAGTTGTCTTATCCCATAATCATAACACAAATTATGAGTTAAGTTTACCCTTCAAACCTGCCAAAACATCAAACGGATTATCCCGTTTCTCTTCGACAACGTTCTGAATGGTAGGTTGATGTTTATGTTCACAAGCATCATGCTTGGGAGATAAAGGCATCAACAATAACAGTTCATCTTCTAGTAATGCGAGTAAGTTGATCGAGGCAGGTGTATCAAAATCACCTTTTGTCGAAGACTCACTTTCACCTAAAACGATGAAATCAGCATCCTCATCCAAGCGCTCTATCAGTGACTCATCATCTACAAGTGCAATATGAAAGTCAGAAACAATTGGCATTTCAACAGGTTCCAAACAACGTTGGCACTCCATTGGAACTTTTGTTTCCATGTGACCATCTAACCACACAATGCGATGATAGGCATCCATTGATAGCTTACAGTCTATGTTGATCAATTGATTATCAATTGACCCAACAGCTTCACGAGCAATACGAGCAAAGCGAGACAATGGCAGTTGACCTGACCATGTAAAGCCTTGTTCAGCCCATTTAAACGGCTCAATCTGTGCCGGAAAGGTATTTGCTGACATAATTAAGGCGGCAATTCTACAAATTCATCGGTACTCTGTCAAAGATTAAGATACAATTTTGTACTTCTTTAGACAGAACTCGGGGTAAATTAAGCAATGCACCTGTTGCAGCCGCAACCTGAAGTTAACACTTCATTACTCGTTTGCACCCATTCAACCCACCAGAACCCTCTTTTACCTGACGTGGTGCAACTCTCACCATGGCCAAGCTCAAAATTAGAGTCTGAGCAAGTTGATTGGCTTATTTTACACTTTAATCACTGGTTTTCCCACCATAATGTGACATTAGTTCGTGGAGAATTTGAACCAGAATATTTCCCAGCGAATGAGCATGAGCCAGCGAAAATTCAATTTGCTCATGGTTTTTTCAATAGTGCTCTTCACGAAATTAGCCATTGGACGATTGCAGGTGCAAAACGTCGTCTATTACCCGATTTAGGTTATTGGTATGCGCCAGATGGCAGAACTAAAGAACAGCAAGATTTATTTGAACAAGTAGAAATCAAACCTCAAGCCATTGAATGGTTATTTGCACAGTCTTTTGGCAGAAAATTCAGAGTCTCGCTAGATAACCTTACGGGCGATGGTGGAGATGGCAGAAAGTTTAAAGATAATGTTTATGCCCAAGTTCAACGTTACTTTTCTGGTGAAGCAAAGCTGCCTGCCGATGCAGCAAGATTCATTGAATGTATTTGCCAATGTACGCGAGCAGGTGCAGCATTACAATTAAATGAATTTAAACGTGAACTCCTTGATTAAATGACAAAAAAACTACGTAAGTTACTTGCTTCACAAGTTTGAAAGGTCTAATACTATTTTTAATAATGGCGTGATGGAGTCTCTAAAATATGCTGCATTTACATGTACATCCTGAAAATCCACAGCAACGCCTCATTGAGCAAGCGGTTGAGCGTATTCGTGCCGGAGACGTTGTGGTCTACCCTACCGATGCTGCCTATGCAATCGGATGCCAGATTGGTAATAAAAATGCGATGGAACGGATTGCCCAGATTCGTGGTTTAGGTCCTAAACATCAATATGCAATTATGTGTTGCGATTTATCAGATATCGCGACTTATGCCAAAGTTGATAATGCGACGTACCGTTTACTAAAGGCAAATACACCAGCCATCACCACTTTCATTTTACCGGCAACCAGTGAAGTTCCACGTAGGTTAATGCACCCTAAAAAGAAAACGATTGGTCTACGTATTCCAAGCAATCCAATTTGTCAGGCTTTATTAAAAGAGCTCGGTGAACCTTTACTCACCAGTACATTAATTTTACCGGGGCAAGAAGATCCACTAGATGATCCTTACGATATTGAAAATCAATTAGCTAAGCGTATTGATGTCTTTATTGATGGCGGTTTTGGTACTTTAACAACCACGAGTATTATTGATTTATCAGGTGAGCATCCTGAAATTATTCGTCGTGGTGTCGGTGATGTAAGTGCTTTTGAATAAGCACTTACTTTTCATTTTTTACCAATAGTTTAAAAAAAAGCATTATCAAGAAAAAAAATACTCTTTATTTAGTTTGGATTTTTTTTACACTTTAGTCGTTAAGCAATTTATTAAAAGTCACAATTCCTTTAGAATGCTTCTCACTATCTGCTGTTCTTCTGCTACAGCTATTATTGACTTGAAAAACAAGTCTCATGCTTTTGAAAATTCGCGTGGCTTATAATCGTAATGAACCAATCACTTCATCAATCCATGGAAGACGTTCCACACATCCGTGTTTTAGATGAGTGGCACGATACGATTCCTGAGGATCTTTATATTCCTCCAGCTGCCTTTGAGATTTTGCTCGAACAGTTTGAAGGACCACTCGACTTTTTAATTTATCTGATTCAAAAAAACGGTTTTGATCTCATCCAGCTTGATATTGCTCCTATTGCAACTCAATATTTGGCTTATATGGATAGTATGAAATCCTTAAACATTGAGCTGACTGCCGACTATATGGTCATGGCTGCTTTATTGGCTGATTTGAAATCTCGCTTACTTTTACCTAAGCCTACTGTAGTAAGCATCGAAAAAGATCCTAAACAGGATCTTATTGATCGACTCGAAACTTATTTACGCATTAAACGAGCCGCTGAACGTTTAGGCCAAATGCCAGTTCTTGACCGTGATACATTCAGTGCCAATGTAAGCTTAGGTCATATTGCGCCTGTTTATGAAGGTTATGATGTTTCAGCATTACATGATGCTTTGTTCTGTGTATTTAACCGTCCGGAACCTGTAACACACACAATTGCGCAAGAGCCTGTACTGTTAGAAGAACGTATTGCTTATATTGAAGAGAAATTAGAGTCAGGCGACGTGTTAAGTTTTAAAGAATTACTTAATCCCCAACAAGGCCGTATGGGAATGGTTGTAACTTTTATGGCTGTTTTAGAATTGACCCGACAACAAAAGATTAAGATTATTGCTACAGGAGTTGAAGCTCCACTAGCTATTCAAGGGTCTTCAATATGAGCAGTTTTGAACAAAATAATAATGATTTGTCATTAGCCGATATTCATCATGAAGTTTTATTACAGCTTGAAGCCATTATTTTTGCTAGTGAAGCGCCTGTCTCAATTGCCCGTTTAAAAGAAGCATTTAATAATCAATATAACAAACAACAGCTTCGTCAGCTTTTACAACAGCTTGCCCTTTTACAACATGGCCGTTCCATTGAGTTGATTGAAACTGCGCAGGGCTTTCGTTTTCAGGTAAGATCCAAATATCGCAATATCATTGCGCAGATTTGGCCAGAGCGACCAACAAAACTGTCGCCATCATTACTAGAAACGTTGGCTGTCATTGCGTATCATCAACCGGTCACACGTGCTGATATTGAACAAATTCGTGGTGTATCTAATAATAGTCAGATTCTCAGAACGCTATTTGACTGGAACTGGATTAAAGAAGCCGGTTTTAGAGATTTACCCGGAAGACCTGCGTTGCTAATTACAACGCCTCAATTTCTGAATGCTTTTGGTCTAGCCTCTCTAGGCCAATTGCCTCCCCTGCAGAACGCCAAGGAAGCATTTATGGCTCTCGATGCAAATGCACCGAAGTCATAAAGAGGTGGACTGTTGATCATTATGTCTAAGGTTGTGCTGTCATGAGTGAAAAATTGCAAAAAGTATTAGCGCGAATCGGATTAGGTTCTCGCCGATATATGGAAGAGGTTATTGCCGCAGGACGCGTGAGTGTGAACGGCCGCGTTGCCCAAGTTGGCGAGCGCATTGAACCAGGCGATGAATTACGCATTGATGGCCGTAAAGTTCAGTTCCAGATCGAAGATGAAATTCGTCGTCGTGTACTGATTTATTATAAACCAGAAGGTGAAATCTGTTCACGTAATGACCCTGAAAAGCGTCCAACCGTATTTGATCATTTACCACAAATTGCAAATGACCGTTGGGTAATGGTAGGCCGTCTAGATATTAACAGTACAGGTTTATTACTTTTTACAAACGATGGCGAGCTTGCTAACCGCTTAATGCATCCATCTAATGAAATTGAACGTGAATACGCTGTACGTGTAATGGGTGAAGTAACACCACAATTACGTCAAAACATGGTCAATGGTGTAGAGCTTGAAGATGGCCCTGCCAAATTCGAATCTTTCTCTGAAATTGGTGGTGAAGGTATTAACCGCTGGTATCAAGTTGTAGTGAAAGAAGGCCGTAACCGTGAAGTACGCCGTATTTTTGAATCACAAGGCCTTAAAGTAAGCCGCTTATTGCGTACTCGCTACGGTACTGTCATTTTACCACGCGAATTACGTACTGGTCGCTGGATGGAACTCGACAAAACTGACATCGACAACTTGGCAAAATCTGTTGAGTTAAAACCACGTCAAGGTACAGGCTTATTTGGCATGGCAAAACGTCGCACCGAACGTATGACAGAAAAGCCAATGGCAGCACGCCGTGGTGGTTACTTACGTCAGCAACGTCGTGATGATGAAAAAGAAGCGCCAGCTAACACAGGCAATCAGCGCAAATCGACTGGTTTTAACCGTGGATTTAAAAAGTTCTAAGTAAAGTTTTTAAATCAAAAAACCGCTCTAAATTGAGCGGTTTTTTTATGGCCTACTTTTTTAATTAATTCATTTTTGCTAGTTCAATCCATTCAGCTTCAGGGAAATGAATCGCTATATAATCCTTCAAATAATTTGAAGTATCTTGAGAGATTAATGGATCTTTTGATTCATCTTTTAGATTGTAAACCAAAGCTTTTAATTTCAGACCACGTGACTTAAGTGCCTCGAGACTAAGCAATGTATGGTTAATACTCCCCAAACGACCAGACGTCACCAAAATAACAGGAAACTGATGCTGAGCAACGTAATCAATAGTAAGTAAACTGGTGGTTAAGGGTACCATTAAGCCACCTGCACCTTCTAACAATACAATTTCAAAACGCTCAGCCAATGTTTGAGTCGCATTCTCAATTTTTTGAAAATCGATCTCTCGGTTATCAAGACGCGTTGCTAAATGAGGTGAAGCAGGATAACTAAAGATTTCCGGCATAGTCAGCTTGTCATGATCTTCCTGAAACCAACCTTGCCCCATAATTTCACGATGCTTCTGGATATCCTCAGAGATATCAGCATTACCTGTCTGAATGAGTTTTTGGGTAATTACTTTTTTACCCTGCTCAGTCCATAATTTTGCTAAGAAACCTGTCGCGTAGGTTTTACCAATTTCGGTATCAATCCCACTCACAAAATAGATCTGGCCACTCATTTACTTCATTCTCCGGGCAATACAATAAATCGGGTGATATGTTAGGGAGTACCCCTCGGCGTGCTTAAACTGGTCATAATCTTGATAAAACTGCTGTAAAGATTGCTTAGTCCAACGATGCTGAGCAGTTGCCGTTACGCCTGTTGCTTTTAAATGCTGCAACACGGCTTTAGGCGAATCGAAATAAAGCTGAGTTTCTGACTGTGCCAAATGCAAAATCTCAAAACCAGCCTGAGTTAAGGCACTGTTCCAATTTTCAAGATTCCAATAATTTAAACCTTGTCCGGTTAGCTCTTTAATTTCAATGAGGTTTCTAGGACCAAATGTTGAAAAGCATAGCCAGCCTTGCTCATTTAAAGCAGCATAGCAATGTTGAAGTAGCCGTGGTAAATCTTGCATCCATTGCAAAGCTGAACCGGAAACAATCATATCAAGCTGCTGAGGGAATTCTAAGGTTTCAACGTCTCCAATTAACCATTTCACATGTTCTTCATGATTAAAGTGCTGTTGCACCTCTGCATACAAATCATTTAAAACTAAATCTTCAATTTGAAAAGATTCAACAAGCAGACGAGTTAAATTGCCAGAACCACAACCAATTTCAAAGACACGTGACATCGTGCTTGGACAAAATTGCTTTAGTAAGTTCGTTAAGTTTTGGC
This sequence comes from Acinetobacter sp. FDAARGOS_558, assembly GCF_003937785.1. Classification (NCBI taxonomy): domain Bacteria; kingdom Pseudomonadati; phylum Pseudomonadota; class Gammaproteobacteria; order Moraxellales; family Moraxellaceae; genus Acinetobacter; species Acinetobacter sp. FDAARGOS_558. Next base: position 3,149,759 of record NZ_RKJH01000001.1, on the reverse strand, counting down.
AAATTTGTTTTTGGACAATTGCATGCTTTGAATAGCTTTGCCCTGCTTTAGCAAAACGTTGGGCAACCAAATTTTTATTCAAACTCACAGGAAACTCACCAAGGCTTCAAGTTCATGTTGCTCAACCATTGATGTTAAGGAAATGCGCAAACGCGAACTATTTTTAGGTACTGTTGGTGGACGTACAGGCATGGCATAAAAACCGCTTTCCTGAACCTGTTTCGCCTTATCGATAGCAGCCTGACTTTCTCCCACAATCACTGGAATAATATGGCTGGTCGATGGACTCACATACCCCTTTTGCACCACTGCTTGTTGAAGATATTGGCTAATATTTTTTAAATGTTCACGTTGAGATTGAGCGTTTAATACTTTTTGAAAAATAAAATTTGCCCATGCCATAACAATCGGAGGTTGAGCGGTACTAAAAATAAGCGGACGCATTTTATTAATGAGATAATCTTTAATAATTGGATGGCAAATAATATAACCACCGACTGCTGCTAATGCTTTACCCAAGGTACCAACTAGAAAATCAATTTCCTGAATTACATTATATTGTTCGGCACACCCTAAACCTTGCTGTCCACGTACGCCAATTGAATGCGCTTCATCGACATATAACATAGTTTTAGCAAAACGTTTTTTTAGCTGAACTAAAGCGGCTAAATCCGTCTCATCACCGTCCATACTAAAAATACTTTCTGTGACCACAATGATTCGTTCAATCTGGTCATCATCATGATACTTTTGTAGAAGTTGCTCTAAATGCTGTAAATCATTATGTCGATACCGCACATACTGGGCACCAGACAAACGGATCCCATCAATCATACTGGCATGAACTAACTTATCTGCCAGAATTAAAGTTTTACTATCAGCAACAGCGGGCAAAATACCAATATTCATATGGTAGCCACTATTAAATAATAGAGCCGCCCGACCACCAAATGCTTGGCTTAGGCTATTTTCCAACTGTTCATATTCATCAAAATTGCCCGTTAATAAACGTGAAGATGAAGAACTAAAATAGCTACGTTCTAATGGATAGCAATCTAAAAATTCTTGGCGAAGATCAATATCAGCTGCCAACCCAAGATAGTCATTTGAAGCTAAATTGAGCATCGTTTTATTTTGAATTGTAATAAAACGGCCATGCTGCACATTTTGGGTAAATTGTCTGAAATTACCTTGTCGTTTTAACTCATCTAACTCTGTAGCAAAATGATCGAGCAATGACATCTTAATGTGCCCCCTGCATCGTTTTAACTACTTCAACCAACTGTTCGAGCAAGTCACTTAACTCTTGTTGAGTGATGACATAAGGCGGCATGACATAAACTAATTTTCCAAAAGGACGAATCCAGATTCCACGCTCTACAAATTGTTGCTGTAAAGTTTTCATATCGACATTAAAGGTGAGTTCTACCACACCAATTGCACCGAGCACTCGTACATCAGCAACATAATCAAGCTGATTTAAAGGCATTAAATATTGGCTAAGCTGTTGCTCAATTCGCTTAATATTGGCCTGCCAATCTTGCTCAATTAATAATTGCGTACTTTTTAAAGCAACGGCACAAGCGAGTGGATTGGCCATAAAAGTTGGGCCGTGCATAAATACCCCAGCCTCACCGCGACTAATGGTTTCTGCTACATGCTTTGTCGTTAAAGTCGCAGACAAAGTCATATAACCGCCTGTTAACCCTTTACCTAGGCACATAATATCCGGCTCGACTTGTGCATGTTCCCAAGCGAAAAGCTTACCTGTACGACCAAAACCAGTGGCAATTTCATCAAAAATTAATAACAGATGATATTGTTCACAAAGCGCTTTAGCCTGACGTAAATATTCAGGGTGATAAAAGCGCATGCCCCCTGCACCTTGGACAATCGGCTCAATAATAAGTGCAGCAAGGTTTTCATGATTTTGCTGAATAGCTTGCTCTAACTCGGCAATATCTTCTCGGTTCCACTCCTCATGAAATTTGGTTTGCGGAGCTGCTACAAAAAGACGGTTCGGTAAGCTAGTACCAAAAATCTGATGCATGCCTGTCACTGGATCACAAACAGACATCGCATTCCATGTATCACCGTGATAACCAGAACGTGTAGTAATAAAATTTGTTTTTTGTGGCTGGCCTTGTGCTGTCCAGAATTGCACAGCCATTTTCAAAGCAACTTCAACGGCAACCGAACCTGAGTCTGCATAAAAAATTTTATCGAGACTCGGCGGTGTAATTTTTAAAAGAATTTTGCCAAGTTCAATAGCAGGATCATGAGTTAAACCGCCAAACATGATATGAGACATATTTTGTAGCTGGTCGGTCACTGCCTGATTAAGTTCAGGGTGGTTATAGCCATGAATTGCACACCACCAAGATGACATACCATCAATTAAAGTTCTACCATCATCAAGTTCAATCGTTGCCCCATAGGCACGCTTCACTTTAAATGTGGGTAAAGGTTGGGTCATTGAAGTATATGGATGCCAAATATGTTCCAAATCAAAATTATCGGTCATCCTCTATACCCTTTTACAGCAATCAAATCTTTCATTTAGCACATGTTAAACCTGTTAAGAATGAAAGAAAATTGCGAGATCAATCAAAGCTTATGAACTTTGCTGATGAATTGTTAAAAATTGGCAGATTTCTTCAATTGTTCTTTCTACCTGTAAGTAGGGAAAAGCATGTGTAGCATCTTTTATTAGCTTATAACTCATGTTTTCTGTCGCTATATCTTTAAAATTTTCCATAATCTTGCAAGGAATGACATTATCCTGTTCAGCAAACAGGTGAAGTTGTCGTCCTGGATAGGTTTTCAAGTTATCTACCAAATTTAGCTGCTCAAGCATTTGCAAAGCTTCTAACAACAGTTTATTTGAGGGCGGATTTGCTATGTTTTGTACACTAAGCCAATCTTGTTTTGCCTGAGATGAGCCAAGTGTAATTAAATAATAAAAACGTTTTAAAGTAGCTTGGGGATTCTGTAAAAAGGATGCTTTAAATTGACTAAATACATCAGCAGGCATAGCAGTATGCCACGAGGTATTAGCCACAAAACAAGGATTAGAGGCAAGCGTAATTAACGTTTTAGTTTGGCCCGTTTGTTTATAAAAAAAGTCAACCAGATATGTTGCTAACTGTCCACCTAAAGACCAACCTACAACCACATCAATATCAGTTAAAAAATCAAGCTGCTCGTGAAAGTCACCATCTAAAATATTAAAAATATTAATAAGTTGTGTGTCATACCCAGCTTTCGTTAAACCTAATTTTAACGATTGCAAAGGTTCTATTCCTACTCCCCAACCTGTAATCAATAAAATTTTATTTTGTAACTTCATATGCACGCTCAAAGACAAATTTATGGAAATTATATATTAATATCAATTTAAAATATCTTTTAAAATCAATATAAAAATTGAATTCAAAAAAGTAAAATCAACTATTTATGGCTGTTAAATATTCTGAAATATATTGATAAATAAGGCCTAAAATATTTATATGAAATATACAAAAATTTAATTATCTAAACATTGAAGCAAATCAAAAAACAACATAATCCACACTTGACCCATAAATCCATTATGCAATGTAATTAATGTTAATACTTATGTTTTTTTATTAAAAAAAATGACTCATCAATTCATTTTAATGTTAGAAGATTAAATATTGATCAAAAAATATGGGCAGGCAAATATGAACAATCAAAGTATAATATCTGATGGGAGAGAAAAAGATACATATTTTGTTACACCCAATGATATTATAAATATCTTACCTACAGATAAAAATTATTGTTTATTTCTGGATATTGATGGAACATTAGCTCCATTTCAAATTCATCCTGAGCATAGTTTTATTCCAAATACTACCTTAGAAGTTATAAAAAAAATTATTGAATTAAATATACCCGTGATTGCTGTAACAGGACGTGATGTTGAAACAGCGGGTAAGCTACTTCAGTCTATTGAATTACCTATAGCGGGCTTACATGGTTTAGATATTTATTTTGATTCTGATACTTATATTCGCCCAGATTTAAGCGATATTAATTTTCAAAAATTAAAAGAAGATATTATAAATTCTTGTGAAAAATATCCCGATTTATTAATTGAGGATAAAGGACATTCTATTGCTTTACATTATCGAAAAAACCCAGAATTAGAAGATAATGCAATTTATATTATGCAACAGATTAAATATTTTTATCCTCAATTAAAATTAAATAGAGGAAAATTTGTCGTTGAATTATTACCTAAACAGGCAGATAAAGGTAAAGCAATACAAACAGTATTAAATCATATTAATTTACCGTTAACCCACCCTATATTTATAGGAGATGATTTAACGGATGAATCAGGTTTCATTTTTATTAATCAACAGTTTGGCACTTCAATTAAAGTAGGTTCTGGTGAAACAGAAGCTCAATATAGATTAAAAGATATTAATAGTGTGTCTAATTTTCTTTTTTTCTTCCTAGAAAAAATAAAAAAGTTATACGTCAAAAATAGTCAAGATCAGAATGGAGAACAAATATGTCTAAATTAATCGTGTTATCGAATCGAATTAGTATGCCATCGGGTAAGGCTTCAGCAGGTGGCCTTGCAGTAGCTGTACAAGATGCATTAAATGATAGTAACGGCATTTGGCTAGGCTGGAATGGTCAGCAAATTACCGATACTGAAGCGCCTGAATTCGATCAGGCATATTCTCATGGGATCGACTACATTACCTGCCCTCTTACACATCAGCAATATGCACAGTACTACTGTGGTTTTGCCAATAAAGTATTATGGCCTGCCATGCATGATCGGGATGACCTGATCGAATATAATGCAGAAGAATATAATACCTACCAAAAGGTCAATCGTTTATTTGCTGAAAAATTACAACAGATTGCTCAGCCTGATGATCTTATTTGGGTGCATGACTATCACTTTTTCAGCGTAGCTCGTCATTGCCGTGAATTAGGTATGCAAAATAAAATCGGTTTCTTTTTGCATATTCCTTTCGCAAGCTTAAATATCTGGCGCAAGATCCCAGTTGCACTACAGTTGGTCCAAGATCTTTGCCAATATGATGTGATTGGTTTACAAACTCAAACCGATCAGAACACCTGTATGCAAACCTGTATGGGCTTACTTGAAGCTCAAAAAATACTAAGCGACAGAATCAGTTATAAGAAACGTCAAATCTTGATTAAGTCCTATCCTATCGGTGTTCAGCCAGAGCTTATTCAGCGCCAAGCACAACAGGCCTTTCATACACCATACGTATTTAACTTTGAAGATATACCACGTCAAAAAACAATTATTGGGGTTGACCGGATTGATTATTCAAAAGGTTTACTTGAGCGTTTCAATGCATTTGCAACTTTCCTTGAAACTAATCCTGAATATCATGGATTGGTACGTCACCTTCAAGTTGCAACGCCTTCACGTACAGATATTCCAGCCTATCAACGCTTATACCAACGCTTTAAGGCCAAATTAGAACTGATTAATGAAGAGTTTGCTCATGAAGATTGGCGACCTATCGATTGTTGCTTCGACACAGTTCAACATGACAGCTTGATGCATATTTATCGTCGTTCTGACATTTGCTGGATTAGCTCATTACGTGATGGTATGAATTTGGTCGCAAAAGAATATATTGCGGCTCAAGATCCAGAGAACCCAGGTGTGCTGATTTTATCTAAATATGCCGGTGCTGCTGAACAAATGACTCAAGCATTGATTGTTGATCCATTAGATAGAGCAGCCATGATGGATTCTTTAAAAACCGCTCTAGAGATGTCCAAAGCTGAACGTATTAATCGTTATGAACAGTTAATAGAAGGTTTAGCAGCTACTGACCTGAGCGATTGGCGAAATAATTTCTTGAAGGATTTAGAAAATTCTCCGACATTCACAAAGTCTAAATTGTCCTTACAAGAAAAGTATCAACCCACTTACCATGTTTTATAATAATTTAAGCTTAGGGAACATCGAGGATGTTTTTCTCGATGTTCCGCGGCTGGTAAGCAAGCTTAAATTACTTTGCCTTCACAAGAGTAAAGCGATTGAGTATAGCAATCATGGTTAATAAAACTGCCACTCCTGATAAGACGGTGGTTAGGCTAGTCCACTGGCCAATCAAACCAATTAAGGCTGGGCCACTTAATGAACCTGTATAAGCAATCGTTGACACTAAAGACAGTGCCGCTGCTTTAGGCATATCATTTTGGCGTCCAACACGAGAGAACATGACTGGTACAATATTAGAACAGCCTAAACCTAAAAGTGCATAACCCAATACGACAACTTGCCAAACAGGTGCCATCACAATAGTGACCATAGCAAGAGCAGCAACAATTGCACTATAAGTCACAATAGTTTTCTCACCCCACTGTTTTAACAAGATATGCCCTGCAAAACGACCACTTGTCATACTAAGCGCGAAGAAAGTATAAGCCAGCCCAGCAAAGGCAGGATTAAGCTGGTATTTACTAGTTAAATAAATACCACCCCAGTCCATTGCCGCACCTTCTGACAAAAAGGCAATAAAACACATCATCCCAATCAAAAGGATCGTACCATTCGGACGTGAAGATTTTTTAGGCGCGTCAGTTATTTCCGCTGCACCTTGTTCATCTTGCTCAAATGTTGTTAAGGCAGATGGAATGGCAACAAAGCTCACCACCAATAAAACCATGACTACAGACAATGTGCTCATGAGTGGTGAAAGGCCAATTGCTAATAGTGCAGTGACAAGCATGGCACCGATTAAACCGCCAAGGCTACACATACCATGAAAACTAGACATGAGCGCACGTAAGCTGTGCTTTTCCACCACAACTGCTTGTAAATTAATAGCAACGCCAAGACTACCTGCTGCCGTACCAAAAATGAATAACGCTACAGCCATCGATACAAGACTATGCCAGATCGTTAAACTTGGTAGTAATACCATCAAGAGTATGGTCGCCACAGCAATTAATGGACGACATCCCCAACGCTTAACTAAAGCCCCAGTCGCAGGCATAGCAATCATTGAGCCGATTCCCATACAAAGCAGCAATAAACCAAAATTTGCGTGATTTAGGTTTAAACGTTGCTGAGCATACGGAATAAGTGGTGCCCATGCAGATATCGCAAAGCCCAAGCTAAAAAAGCTAAGACGAGTTGCTAATCGTTGTGTACTTAAGAGAGTAGCTGTATCTAAAACAGCAGGTTTGGAAAATAACATATACGCGAAGCTCACCATAAAACCATTGGCGATCCATACCAACCGATTCCCCATAGAAAAACCCTTGCCTCATTAAATTTCTAGGCAAGGGTTTTTGTTGGCGAAATTATATCCAATTCCACAGAAAAAACATGGGGTCTGATACAAATTTTCTGACTTTTTTGTAACTGCCAAAGCCTTATGTAATAAGGCTTTGAATATATTCAATTTGGCAGAATTAACATTTAAATGGTGACTTCATTTTATTAAAATGAGCCAATAAAAAAACCCAGCCTAAGCTGGGTTTTTCAAGTCATTAAATTTGAGACTGGATATAATTTTGTAGGCCAATCAGTTCAATTAAACGCAACTGTTTTTCAAGCCAATAAGTATGGTCTTCTTCAGTATCTGATAATTGTTGACGTAACATGTCACGACTGATGTAGTCGCCTTTTTCTTCACAAAGTTTAATACCTGTCGCTAATTTTTCACGCACATGATATTCAAGTGCTAAATCAGCTTTTAAGCAAGATACAACGTCTGTACCAACATTGATATCTTCACGATGCATGTTTGGTTTGGCACCTAAAAATAATACACGACGAATAATCGCATCGGCGTGAGACGCTTCTTCTTGCATCTCATGGTCAATACGTTCATAAATCTTGTTTAAGCCCCAATCTTCATACATACGAGAATGGATTAAATATTGATCACGGGCAGCCAACTCTCCGCCAATGAGCATATTTAAATAGTCTATGACTTCTGGATTGCCACGCATAATAAATCTCCTATCGTATGAGTCTATTATGGGCAAACTTAAAAATGATTGCAAAACAAAAAATAGTTAAGTTTATGATTTTTATCAAATTAAAATGAGAAACATACGCATTTGCAGTTTAAGTTATTTAAATTTCCTTTGCAAAAAGAAACGCTTGTCCGATTTATAAGCTCAGACAAGCGTTCAAATATAGCAAAAACCATCAATTTATAAATTTGTAACTAAAATCAATGGTTCTTATTTCGCTAACCTTTTAGCTCAAAGTTTGCCCATAGCCTGCCATGAGTGATAAGAAATCTGTTTCATTCATGACAGGGATACCTAACTTTGCAGCTTTTTCTAATTTTGAACCCGCCTTCTCACCAGCAACTACACATTTTGTTTTGCTAGAAACACTCCCACTTACTCGTGCACCTAATGCTTGTAGCATTTGAGTGGCCTGATCACGGGTCATTTGCTCTAATGTACCTGTAAGTACCCAGCTTTCACCATTTAAAGGCTGACGCGTTGGTGCTGTTGGCGCATCCCAATGAATTCCTGCAGCAATTAAACGATCGAGTACTTCAATGTTATGCGGTGCCAAGAAAAAGTCAGCAATCCACTCTGCTGTAATATCCCCTACGTCTGGGGTTTTCTTTAAAGCTTCTACATTCGCAGCTTTAAGAGCCTCAAGCGTCTGGAATGTATTTGCTAACATTCTAGCCGTTGTTTCACCTACTCCACGAATACCTAATGCATAAATAAAACGTGCTAGAGTTGTTTTCTTACTTGCTTCAATCGCATCTATTAAGTTCTGTACTGACTTTTCTCCCATTTTTTCGATGCCCAACAGAGTTTCTCTGTGCTCATGCAAATGGTAAATATCAGCAACATCTTTAAGTAAATCGAGACGTAATAAAGATTCTACCCAACGATCTCCCAAACCCTCGATATCCATCGCTTTACGCGATACAAAGTGACGAATGGCTTCAATACGCTGTGCGGCACAATATAAACCGCCTGAACAACGTGCGAGAGCCTCACCTTCAGGCATCACTACAGGCGAAGCACATACTGGGCAGGACTCTGGTAAATGAACAACTTCTGCTTCAGCAGGACGGAACTCCGGCCAAACTTTTTCTACTTTAGGGATCACGTCACCCGTACGATATACACTTACCGTATCGCCAATGCGTACATCCAGACGATGAATTTCCCCAATATTATGCAACGTTACGTTAGAAACAGTCACACCACCCACAAAAACAGGGTTTAAGCGTGCTACAGGGGTCAAAGTCCCTGTACGCCCTACTTGCCAGTCAATCTGCTCAACTGTAGTTAATGCAGCTTGTGCCGGGAATTTATAAGCAGTTGCCCAGCGTGGTTCACGACTTAAGAAACCAAGCTGCTGTTGTTGTTTTAGGTCATCAACCTTCACCACCATGCCATCAATTTCAACTTGCAAGTTTGGACGTTCTTGCTGAATTTGCTCATAGCGCTGCTGTACTTCTTGAATTGAATTACACAAGTACTGACGCTCAGCAATTTGGAACCCAAGTTCCGTTAACCATTGCAAGCTATCATGCATGGTTGTTAGGCCATGATTTGGTTCACACTGTGCAATCCCATACGCATAAAATGCCAAAGGTCGAGCAGCAGCAATATTTGGATCAAGTTGTCTTAAACTTCCAGCGGCTGCATTTCGAGGGTTAGCGAAGGTTTTTTCTCCCTTTGCTTCTTGGTCAGCATTGAGTTTTTCAAAACCAGACTTTGGCATCAATACTTCACCACGTACTTCAAGTAGACGAGGTATTTCATATTTTTCTGAATGCAGAACTTTAGGTAAGTTACGAATGGTTTTAACATTTTGAGTAATGTCTTCACCCGTTTCGCCATCCCCACGGGTTACGCCGCGAACGAGTACGCCATTTTCATACCATAGTGAAATCGCAAGGCCATCGAGTTTTAACTCAACTTCATATTGTACTTTCTGGTTCGGAAGTCGCTCTTCTACACGGCGTGCAAATGCAAATAAGTCTTCTTGGTTAAATACATTACCAAGTGAAAGCATTGGCACCACATGTGTCACACTCTCAAATTTTGAAAGCGCTTGACCACCTACTTTCGTTGTTGGTGAGTCGGCTTGTACAAATTCCGGATATTGTTCTTCTAAAGCTTTTAACTGATGAAATAAATGATCATATTCACTGTCCGAGATTGTCGGCTGATCCATGACATAGTAGGCATGGTTATGCTTTGCAATCAGTTGAATAAGCTGACGCATCTGTTCGATCACGGAAGTTATTGCCATTATTTTATTCACCATAAAAAAGGGTGGAAATTTCTCCACCCTGAGCTGCGACTAGATATATTACAATTATCGCAACCTATACCAAAAATTTAAACTAGGCTGTTGCCTGTGCTGGACGATAATCAATCACATGATGGCGCCAATGTTCTTTTAACTGTGGCGTAAATTCAAGGTTATTTTCATCATAAACCTTACCATCAATTTCACGAGCAATAAGGCCTGCAATACTGGTCATCATGTCAAAACCGGTAACAGCTTTGCTGTTTGGAAGTGCAAGGAAAAATGCTAAGCCTTGAACTTGTTCAGTCGATAAAGTTTCTAAATCGAAACCAGCAGGACCATTATCAGTCATACGCAATACAGAGAACATCAATGCACTCGGCTCATCGGTATTTTCATAGCGGTGGAAACAAGACATTTCACCGTAACGTAGACCATATTTTAAAAGCACTTTCAGTGCTTTATCACCCGATAACGCACGGCGCGGATTTGGATATACATTTAATGCGATAATCTGCTCAGCCATTGCTAACGCACTTTCGTCATCAAAACGCTGCTGCTCATGTAAATGTACATCAAGAATGTTGCTTTCACCTTCAAACTCAGCAATTTCAGCAGTTTCGATATTTGGATTTAAGCTTAATTCCGGCTCAGTTTTCGGTTGCCCTTCTGCAACTTTTGGTTCTGATGAGCTAACAACTTCTGGTTCAGCAGAAACGGTATCAACTAACTCAACTGAACTATTTTCACTTACAGTTGGGCTAACAGTATTTTCTTCAGCTTTAACTTCTTCTACTTCTACTGGCGTATTTTCAACGGGTACTTGTGTCTGGACTGTTTGAGCTTGTGAAGCCTGTTCTAGTTCTTTTGTTCCCTTTTCTTCTGACTGTGCTGGCTCGCTTAAAGTTGGTTCCACTCGTTCAGCAACGGCTGCTGACGCAACAGTAACTTCTGGCTGTTCAAGTTGATCTCGTACATGACGAGGGATAACCGGTTGATTACTTTCAGGATTAATATGCAAATCACTGTCTAGCGAGGGTTCAGCATGGTTCGGCTTTTTTAAAATCATTCTTAAGCCAATTAGCATGATAATAATGGCAACAACGATGCCAATAATCGTATTGATTTCCATTCTATGACTCCGAAACTAACCCGTATTCTTTTGCCTGTTCTAAATTGACAGTGACTAATTTTGATGTACCCGGTTCAGGCATGGTTACACCCAACAAGTCAGTTGCCATGGTCATCGCCAGCTTATTATGTGTAATGTAAATGAATTGTACATGTTCAGAAAGCTCTTTTACCAAATTACAATATCTCTGTACATTCGCATCGTCGAGTGGAGCGTCCACTTCATCAAGTACACAAAACGGTGCCGGATTTAACCTGAAAATAGCAAATACTAATGCTAACGCTGTTAACGCTTTTTCTCCACCGGAAAGTAATGCTAGAGAACTGTTTTTCTTACCCGGTGGTCTCGCCATGAGCTTAACCCCAGATTGCCAATCATCCTCAAGACTTAAACTGGCTTCACCACCATTAAAAACTTTTGGAAATAGATTTTGTAACTCTTGATTAATCTGATCAAAAGTCGACATAAACAACTTACGGGTTTCTTGGTCAATGCTCTTCATCGCATCTTTTAACTGAGTTACCGTATTTTCCAAGTCTTGAATCTGGTGGCTCAACTCATCAAAACGCTGAGAAACTTCTTCAAACTCTTGTGAAGCAGCTAAGTTAACTGCACCGATTTTTTCAAACTGTTTCTGTACTTTTTCTAGTTTTTGCTGGTGTTCAGTTAAATCTATTTTCAAGCCCGTTTGAAGCTCGGCATTTAACTCTTTGAGCTGTTCTTGATAGTGCTCTCGGTCCGACTTGGCGGCTTGCCATGCTAAACGTTTGGCTTCAAGCTGCTCTCTAAGCTTTTCATCTTGCTGTTGGTATTGATGGCGTTGATCTGTAAGCGTTTGTTGCTTCTCTTGGACACTATTAAGCTCAATCTGCCATTCATTCCATGTCTTTTGCAGCTTTTCGGTTTGAGCAAACTGTTGTTGAAACTCTGACTCAAGGTTTGGCAACTCTAACTGAATAGGGTCAACAAACTTTTTCGCCTGTTCCATTTGCGCTGTAATTTGTTGATATTGGCTCTGCAAGAACGAAATATCTTTTTCAAGCAGCTCAATTTGTTGAGTTGTCTGCGTACTATTACGTCGTAAAATCTCACGTTCTTGTTGTTGCTGTTGTAAGACTTGTTGCTGTTCCTCAAGCTGCTCTGTTAATTCTTCTACCTGAAATTGCAAAGTTTTATAGTCAGGTAAAATAGTTTCGAGCTTCATTGCCAATGCATGCAAATCAATTTCAAGATCATCTTTTTGCATCGCATCTTCTTCAAGCTGCGTATCTAATTGAGCGAGTTGATCTTTCAATTGCTGTTTTTGCAATAAAAATGCTTGTGCTGCGGTTTGTTGCTTGGCAATTTGTACATCAAGCTGTTGCAAGTCTTTTTGTTTTTGTTTAATGACTTGTTGTTTTTGCTGTAGGTCAACTTGTAACTGTCCTAGCTCATCTTTTTGCTGAACTATAATTTGATCTAATGCTTGTAATTCTGGTTGCTGCTTTTGAAGAACTTGTTCAATTTCGTCTAGACGAATACGATGACTGAGCATACCTTGCGCACTTTGACTTTCGTCATCATACATAAGAGCAATTACCCAATCTTGCCCGACATGATAACCATCTAAAGTCAAAATAGACTGGCCATATTGCAGTTGCTTTTGTTCATTTAAAGCATGAGATAAATCTTGTGCAATCGCTACATTCGAGAATATTGATAGCTGTGGCGATGCAATCCAATCATTCAAGCAAGTCAGGTTCCCCTTAAATTTGCTTGATTGCTCTGAAGGCTTTAACTGGCGAGCAATTCCTTCCTGAAAGGCTTGTTCAGTTTCAACAATATGTGCCTGCAACCATTTTGCTAAAAACTTTTCAATAATCTGCGCGTGTGGTTTGCCCTGCTCTGTTAACTCTAAAGCCTGCATTAAACGTAGCGTATCTTGGTTTTGCTTTGGACTTTGTTTAGCAACAAGCTGGCTTAAGTTTTTCTGCTCTGATAATAAAACCTGTATTTCTGTTTTTAACGTTTGCTGCTGGTTTTTATTTGCCTGATACGATTGTTGAGCTTGTTCAATACGCTGCACATACTGCTCAATTTCCGCTTCTAACGTTGAAATTTCACGACAAAGCTGCTGCTGTAATTGCTCAAGCTCGCCTTGTTCATCTTCGTGTACTTGCGATTGGATCTGGTTTGCTTGATGTTGCAGCGTTTCTTTTTGCTGTTCAATGCGCTGTACATTTTTGCCTAATTGCTCGATTTGGGCAGACATTTGCATTTTTTGCTGCTGTTGTTTTTCAACCTGAGCTTTTACTTGCTCAAATTGTTGCTGCGCTTGCCGTTGCTGTGATTGTAACCCGGCAAAACTTTGCTCTGCTTCAGCTGCTGTATGCTCAATTGCAGTTAAAGCTTCGGTTTGCTCTTCTAACTGGCTATTCAGTGTTTCGAGTTGCAATTCAGAAAGCTGTAAACGTTCTTTCGTTTGGGCTTTTTGCTGTTCTAACTGAACGAGAGTTGTACTATTTTGCTGAAATAAACTTTGTTTTTGCTCTAGAGTCATTTTCAGTTCAGACAGTTTCTTTTCAGCTTGTTGCCATTCTTGTTGTAACGGTGAAGATTGCTGAATAAGTCGCTGAAATAAAGCACTGGTAGATTCTAAATCATGTTCAATCGTACTTAATTCTGAACGAACTAATTTAAATGTTTCCCCCAGTTCGTTCATTTGAACGGTATATTCTTCTTGTAGGCGTACACTTTTCTCTGCCTGAAAAGACAAAATTTCAATTTTTAGGGTACGAATCTGGCTTTCTAACGTTTTATATTGAACTGCCGCTTCTGACTGGCGTTTAAGCGTTTTAAGCTGCGATTTTAACTCAAGCGCAATATCTTCCAAGCGTGAAAGGTTTTGCTCCGTATGTTCAAGATGTTGCAAGGTTTCGCGTCGACGCGCCTGATAGCGTGAAACACCTGCCGCCTCTTCAATGAAAATACGCATTTCTTCAGGCTTGGCATCAACCAAGCGGTTGATCATGCCTTGTTCAATGACTGCGTAAGAGCGTGGCCCTAACCCTGTTCCCAAGAAAATGTCAGTAATATCACGGCGGCGGCAACGTGTACCATTTAAGAAATACTCAGATTTACCTTCGCGAGTCACCTGACGACGAACTGCGAGCTCATTATAAGCGTTATAAGCTCCACCTAATTTGCCATAGGTATTGTCAAAACGCAGTTCTACACTAGCAACCCCAACAGGCTTACGCTTGGATGTTCCGGTAAAAATAACATCTTGCATGCTACCACCACGTAGCTGACGAGCGTTTGACTCCCCCATCACCCAGCGGATCGCATCAATAACATTGGATTTGCCACAACCATTTGGACCAACCACTGCTGTGCGGTTCGCCTTAAAATTTAAAGTTGTACTATCTGCAAAAGATTTAAAGCCGGAAAGTTTTAAACTGCTTAAACGCATAATGCCCTAACTAGCGGCGTGAGCGTCTCGCCCAAGCCAATTCAATCTGTTTCATTCGTGTCAGCGATTCCAACACAAGGTTACGTAAGTGTCGACAAAAATCTTCCATAAATAAAGCGGCTTGTTGTGATTTTCGGATCAAAATTGCATCAGTCACGAGTTTAAATAATGCAAACGCTTCTTGTAGTTCCCGTTTAGAGGTATTTAGCGTCAAAAAATAACTACGACGTAATGATGGTAATAATTCTTTATAAAATTTCATTAAATAAGGATTACCGACCATATCTTGTTGTTCAGCAAGATATTGGAAAATAGCATCGTAGAATTTTTCAATATCGCCTGCTTTTACATGCTCAAGAAGCTGTTCTAACAAGAGTTGTAATTGATCGGCTTCATGGGCACGCCATGTTTCGCTTATGCGTTGTACAATATGCCCCAATAACATCATATTTGTATCAAATAACGCTTTGACCTGTTGTGCCGACATTTCCGAAACAATTGCACCACGACGCGGAAAAATTTCAATGAGATGCGTACGCTCGAGTAATAATAGCGCCTCACGAACTGATCCCCTACTTACGTCAAGTTCTTTAGCGATACGAAGCTCTTGTATACGTTCGCCCTCAACCAATTCGCCACTAATAATCTGTTCGCTAATATATTTGACAATTTGCTCAGAAAGACTTTCTGTCTCTTCGAGATTCATAAATCACCCGCTACTTTTTATATGCATTAATCCATGCTTTTCTTTCGCATCCTTGTTTTTAACTGATCCCATCCATTAAAAACTATGTCATTGTCTGACAATTTTATTGCATTTTAAGCCAACCCACCCAAAATCCATACAGAAATCGGATGAAAAACTCACCTTTAATCTTTTCAAGTCTTCAAATAAAAAAGCTTAAACCGTGAGAGTCTAAGCTTTCTTTTCTATATATTTTTAATAAAACATTTTTAATTCATAAAACCTTTATAAATAAAATAACTGCCGACCACGACTAACAAGCAAGCAAAGCATTTTTTTAGCATTTGTGGTGACAATGCGTGGGCAACCTTGGCCCCAAGTTTAGCGGTGACAAAACTCATGACACTAATACCAATAAAAGCATAGATATGGATATATCCAATCGTATTAGGTACAGAAATGTGCTCTTTAGCACCAAACCACATAAAACCAATTGCACCTGCAATAGCAATAGGTAAACCACAAGCAGCAGAGGTCGCAACTGCTTTTTGCATGACTACGCCATGACGGTTTAAATATGGAACGGTTAAACTTCCTCCCCCAATTCCAAAAATTGCAGAGGCAATACCAATGCCTCCACCCGCCATGAATTGCATAGGGGTTGAAGGAAGCTGACGTGTTGGGTCAACCACAACATGGGCTCCTTTGAACATCCGATAAGCCATCACAACAGCAAAGACACCAATAAGAAGCTGTAAATGCTGTCCAGACAAAAGGTCGGCAATACCTGCACCTAAAAAGGAACCAATCACTAGTCCCGGTGCTAAATTACGAAAAACAGGCCAGAGGACTGCACCTTTTTTATGATGAGCCGAAACTGAACTAAAGGAAGTCACAATAATGGTTGCTAGGGAGGTTCCGACTGCAATATGTATGATTACCGCGGGATCATAGTGCAACTGGGTAAAAACGACATAGAGAATTGGTACAATAATTAGTCCACCACCAACTCCAAACAGTCCGGCAGTAAAACCAGCAATTGCGCCAATGAGTAAATATATGATTAACTCCATAAATGTTTTACCACTCTGCTCATATTCAACATGGATTTAGAGACTCGCCAACTACAACAACTTTTAAGCGCAAAAAACCAGCTTCCAGAAGTGGTTTTATTAAAAGCAACCACAACTTCGACCAATGATGATATTCGTGAAATTGCCCAAAAAGGCATTACAACAGGCTTGGTTTGCAGTGCTCAACAAACTCAAGGGCGAGGTCAACATCAACGGCAATGGATTTCACCTGAAGGAAACATTTATTTAAGCACATTGGTGCAAACTCGAACACCCTTAGATGGTCGCTTAGCACTTGAAGTTGCGTTGAATATTTTGCAAATTCCACAGCTACAACCTTTGAGCCTACAAGTGAAATGGCCAAATGATTTGTATAGTACACAAGGAAAATGGGGCGGAATTTTGGTTGAGCCTCTTTCCCAACATCAGGCGATTGTAGGTGTAGGTATTAATTTAAAAACACCACCAGTCACTGATAGTGATCAACCGATCACGTCTCTAGAAGATTTAGGCCTAGAGCAAATGAGTCGTCTTGAGTTAATTTCGGAGCTTTATGTTGCAATTCAAAATGCAGCCCGCTGGTTTGATCATGGTTGTTATAACCTTGCAGGACGTTTTAACCACCATGCTGCATGGCTTAATCAGTTAGTTCAGTTCGAACATAGTCAAGGACTGGTATATGGCCGTTTCGTTGGAATCTCTAATGAAGGTGCGGTGATTCTTGAAACTCCTGAACCACAGCAGTTTTATCAAGGTCGTCTAAGACCACAAACCACTCAGTAATCAGGTATTTTTCCCATGAAAAGTTTATGGCTTGATATCGGAAACACCCGTTTAAAATACTGGATTACTGAAAATCAGCAAATTATTGAACATGCAGCTGAGTTACATTTGCAGTCCCCTGCCGATTTATTACTGGGATTAATCCAACACTTTAAACATCAAGGCTTGCATCGTATTGGGATTTCTTCGGTTCTCGATACCGAAAATAATCAGCGTATTCAGCAGATTTTAAAATGGCTAGAAATTCCTGTTGTTTTTGCCAAAGTGCATGCTGAATATGCAGGTTTACAATGTGGCTATGAAGTTCCAAGTCAGCTCGGGATTGACCGCTGGCTACAGGTACTTGCTGTTGCTGAGGAAAAAGAAAACTATTGCATTATTGGTTGCGGAACAGCGCTTACTATTGATTTAACCAAAGGCAAACAGCATTTAGGCGGTTATATTCTGCCAAACCTTTATTTACAGCGTGATGCGCTGATTCAAAATACCAAAGGTATTAAAATTCCTGATTCGGCTTTTGATAATCTAAATCCAGGCAATAACACCGTAGATGCAGTACATCATGGTATTTTACTGGGCCTCATTAGTACGATTGAAAGCATTATGCAACAATCACCTAAAAAGCTACTCCTCACAGGTGGCGATGCTCCTCTTTTTGCAAAATTTCTACAGAAGTACCAACCTACTGTTGAAACAGATCTTTTACTTAAAGGGTTGCAACAATATATTGCATATCATCCTAAAGATTAATAAATACTCTACAAAATAAAAGGCGCTCTGGGCGCCTTTTATTTTATATTTTTATTTCTTTTGGTCATTGTTCCCAAACAGTGGTCCCATACCACCACCACCGCCAAATTGTTTTTGCATATTGCCTAATGAGCGCATCATTTTGCTCATACCAGATGGATTCGCAAACTTCTTCATCATTTTAGCCATTTGTGCTTGTTGCTTAATGAGTTTATTCACTTCAGCTACATCCATACCACACCCAGCTGCAATACGTTTTTTACGGCTTGGGTTCATCAGGTCTGGATTACGGCGTTCCTTAACAGTCATTGACTGGATAATAGCTTCCATCTTTTTGACTTGTTTTTCAGGGTTCGCTTGCTCAATCGCTTGCTGAATCCCTGCACTGCTCATGCCTGGCAACTTGTCTAAGAAGCCCATCATGCCGCCCATCTTCTTCATTTGCTCAAATTGCATCAGCATATCTTCAAAGTTGAAGCTGCCGCCTTTTTGCAATTTTTTCGCCATTTTTTCGGCTTTTTCTTTGTCGATTTTACGTTCAACTTCTTCGACTAAAGAAAGTACGTCACCCATACCTAAAATACGTTGGGCAACACGGTCCGGATGGAATGGTTCTAAAGCATCAAGCTTTTCGCCCATACCTAAGAACTTAATTGGCTTACCGGTAATCGCACGTACAGAAAGTGCCGCACCACCACGCGCATCACCATCAGTTTTAGTAAGAATCACACCTGTAAGCGCTAAAGCATCATTAAAGGCTTTTGCTGTATTTGCAGCATCCTGACCTGTCATAGCATCAACCACAAACAAGGTCTCAGTCGGCTTAACTGCTGCATGCAATTCTTTAATTTCGTCCATCATGTCTTCATCGACATGCAAACGGCCCGCCGTATCGACAATCAACACATCAGCAAACTGGATTTTTGCCTGGTCAATTGCACGGTTAACAATATCAATTGGTTTTTCAGAAGGATCTGATGGAATAAAGCCTGCACCAACTTCTGTTGACACAGTTTCTAACTGTTTAATCGCTGCCGGACGATAAACGTCGGCAGAAACGGTCATTACTTTTTTCTTTTGACGTTCTTTTAAGAAACGTGCCAGCTTGGCTGCTGTCGTTGTTTTACCTGCACCTTGTAAACCAGCAAGTAATACCACAACTGGAGGCTTAGCACTTAAATCCAGTGTTTCATTGGCCTCACCCATCATCTTGGTGAGTTCATCATAGACAATTTTTACAAATGCCTGGCCTGGAGATAACTGAGTCATCACTTCTTGGCCCAATGCCTCTTCCTTAACTTTCGCGATAAATTCACGAGTTACAGGTAACGCGACATCGGCTTCAAGAAGAGCCATACGTACTTCACGTAAGGTATCTTTAATATTGTCTTCGGTCAGCTGCCCTGAGCCAGTAACATTTCTTAAACTCTGCGTGAGTCGTTCTGTTAAGGTATCAAACATTGCAAAATCCGCTTAAAATGGCTAGTTGCAAAAAAATCTTTCTCGAAATAGAAAATTTATGCATAGAATGCTATAGGATACTTTAGTTCGCAGCGAATTTATATCTTATCTAGATGAATTAATCCTGAAAAAGGTTTGACATGATTAGCCTCCCCTTGGTTTACACAATTTTGGCACTCATCGCATATACCACTTCTTTCTGGTATCTGTTCATACGTTTAATGTCAAAACGTGAACCAAACCCATGGTTATTTGCTTTTGTTACGACCTTAGCACTGCTGTTACATGGCACAGTTTTATGTCATGCCATGCTGACGCCATCAGGAATTAACTACGATGTTTTTAATCTGGTGTCTTTTACATCAGGACTTATGTTGTTGTTAAGCTTAGTTTTTAGTACTTTCCGCCCGATTGTACCGTTAAACTTGCTCGGCATTCCTGTAGCGGCGATTGGTCTTATTTTAGGTTTTGCATTTAGCCGTCCCGATCAGTTTATTGAACAGCATTCATTAGGTTTAGATACTCATATTATTCTTTCACTTTCTGCTTATGCTGTTTTACTGATGGCAACCATACATGCGATCTTGATATGGTTCCAAAACCGTGAACTCAAAAAGAAACAAAAAAAACGTATTTGGGTCAATTTACTTCCATCCATTCAGGCCATGGAGTCTTTATTATTTGACCTCATCATTACTGGTTTTATTTTATTAACCATTGCTCTCGCGTTTGGTTTCTTAACAGTTGATAGCTTCTTTGCCCAGCATCTCGCTCATAAAACCGTATTTAGTATTATTTCATGGTTTATTTATGGCTCTTTATTGATTGGCCACTATAAACTTGGCTGGCGCGGTCAAAAAGCGATTCGTTTCACCTTAATTGGTTTTGCATTATTAGCGATCGGTTTTATTGGCAGTAAATTTGTGCTTGAGATGATATTGGGCCGATAAAACAATTAAAATTTCAGCACTACTAGACAGCGTTATACATATCCCGTATAACGCTGTTTTTGTTTTGCTCAGGTGACTCAGACTGTGAAACTCATACTCGCTCCAATGGAAGGTTTAACTGACCCGATCATGCGGGATACACTCACATCTGTTGGTCACTTCGACTGGTGTGTAACCGAGTTTATTCGCGTTACAGACAGTATTTTGCCAGACCATATTTACTATAGTTTTTGTCCTGAACTTAAAAATGATGGTAAAACAGCTGCTGGAACACCTGTACACGTCCAGTTCTTAGGCAATAACCCAGATATGCTGGCAGCAAATGCGGCAAAAGTCGTTGAACTGGGTGCTCCTGCAATCGACCTTAATTTTGGTTGTCCTGCAAAAACCGTCAATCGACATCGAGGTGGTTCGGTACTTCTTGATGAACCAGACGTAGTACATATGCTGATTAAAGCTGTTCGAGATGCTGTACCTGCGCACATCCCTGTTTCAGCAAAAATGCGTTTAGGTTATCTAGATGAAAACCACACCATGGAAAACGCCCATGCTGTTGAAGATGCGGGTGCAAGCTGGTTAACTGTACATGCTCGTACTAAAGCAGATGGTTATACGCCACCAGCTTATTGGGAAAAAATTCTGCCTATTAAAGAAGCTTTAAAAATTAATGTGATTGCTAACGGCGAAATCTGGACCAATGCTGATGCTAGAGCTTGCCAGCAACAATCTGGCTGTGAAGATTTAATGATTGGCCGTGGTGCAGTGACTACTCCAGATTTAACACAATGTATTCGCCAAAATATGGATGAAGCACTGTTTACTTGGGAACAACTGGTTGACTTACAAATACGTTTTTTAAATGGTCAAGCAAAAACAGAAATTGGGATGGTTGGCCGTTATAAGCAGTGGTTAGGTATGATGACAAAAGCCTATCCTCAAGCGAAAGAATTATGGGACCAAGTGAAACGCATTAAAGCTTTAGATGAAATTGTTCAGCAGCTAGAGCAAACCAGTTCTTCTCGTATTTAATCACTCAAACAAAAGAGAGCGATTGTTTAGACAACCGCCCTCTTTTGGTATTTCAGGTTAAGTAATTATTAATTATTTTTTTAAAAGCCACTTACTTTCATTTTAAAGTCGGTCACCGAAGCACCCGTAACTCCAAAACTCCCCATAGACCCATTGGGTAAATTATTAAATGTTGTTGTACTTTGTGTACCTAAATTTCCTAAAGTCACATTGTTAAGTGATGCATCAAATTTACTAGATACACCTATATTTCCAAAGGTAAGTCCTGTCGGGTCAACTCCAGCATAAAATCCATCAAGAACAAAACCCGTTGACGCATTCGTACCTGCAAATTTAAACCCAAATGTAGCACCTGTGTTATCGGAAACTAAAGTAATCGGGCAGCCAGATGCAGCAGAACAAATCGATTGAATAGCTCCTCCAAATTTAACCATAACCGACTGGGCAGCATGTCCCAATTGAATATTTAAACGAGGCTTATTGGTTTGTACAAAGTTAATATCAAGATTACCAGTAGAACGAATCAGCTCTTTTACCCCGGTATTCACCGTTGTGCCCGAACTAAAAATTGATTTTGGTGCATAACTTGTTAATGCATAATCGGATGGGCTAGATAAAGATGTACTTGGTGCTAAATAAACTGAAAATGGTAAAAGCCGAATACCATTTACGTCACTCCCCATCGTGACAGCTAAATTTAAAAAAGGATTTCCACCACCAGCATCGGTATCGATTGCAATATTAAAAGAAGGATTTGTAGATACAGCAGCTTTAATAAACTCTATGCCAGGAACCGGATTAGTAGAGTTTCCTGCAATGATAAGACCTGCTTTACTGTTGTAAGACGTAGATGCAATACCGTTCGTATCAATCAAGGCAACTTGATTAAATTTAACTTGATCGGCCTGAATACCTAAAGTTAGACCATTTTGACCCGTCGCAGCTGCAAGACTTTGATCATCCAAAGGTTGCATCGCGCAAACACTTGAACTACCGGCAAGTAACAGCCAGCACCCTATATTTTTATTTTTCATGTCGCTCTAATCCTTAAGAGACAAACGTTTATTATTTGTTCAGACTATCAGAATAATATTCAAGTACAAAGCAATTATCTCTATAACCCGACGAATGCAAATCCAATCACACTAAACTAAAATTTATATAAAAAAGTGACGTTAAACGTCACTTTTATTGATTAGTTAAAGGCGCCATTTCTAGGCACAATGCTAAAGCTACTATTTAGACGTCCCCCCGTAATTGCAAGCTCACCTAAACGTGCTCCTGCACCCGTTGAAGGTGGATAGAAATTAATATCTTTTACACGTAATGCGCCGTCAATACTCTTATCAGGATTAAAATAAACCGCGGTATTTACACCAACTTTACCTAAACCACTTGCAGTATCTTTACCCACAACTAAAGCGGTATTAAACGCTAGCTTTCCAGTAATATTGTCAAATCCAATTGCAGAACCATCAATCGGATCACTAATTTGTACAGTATTTCCAGTTGCTGTCGCAGGCATTGTAAAATCACCTAGTACAGTTAAAGCACTACCATCTGCAATTGAACTATTCGGCACTATCGATAAATTAAGATCGCCGCCTAAACGTAGTTTTAAACCAAATAAGACATCATTATTTTTGGCAAAGTTATCGATTGGGGAAGTACAAGACCCGGTTGCCGGACAAGTTTTATATTTAGCTCCTGGTAAATAACCTGCTGCAATTTCGGTTGATAAAGCAAGTAACATATCTTTTAAACCGATATTTAAACTGCCATTTTCTAAACCAATAGTGCCATTGCCTTTGAGGAACATATCAATATTACGTAACCCCATATAATAATCGGTAGGGTTGCCCGCATTATTAGCATTTGGAGAACCATCAATTAATAAAATTGAAGTTGTTTTAGTACCGCCTGCATCTCGACCTGTCGTTCCGACAGCTATACCAAAACCTAAACGTGAAGTTGTACCAGATGTTGCAACTAAATTTTGAATCGGTTTACCGTTGGCATCTTTTGTATAGTAATAAGCACCATTTGCAGGCGCATCTACACCATAGACAGCGGCATTCGCATTTAAATTATAAAAAGGTAATGCCAAACCCCACTGGTTATTTAAACCATTATCTGCAAATTGATTGGCAGCAGCGACATTTGCACTGGTGGTAAAACGACCGCGTCTTGAAAATGCCTGAAACTCTGCTCCACGCATGGCAAGAATTAGGCTAAATGGATTGGTAACCGTATCACGGTGGATATTATGTTGATAATCGGCAGCAGTTGTTAAAGTGCCTGATCCTAAACGAATTGCATTTAGTGTTGCGTTATTTGGCATTAATAAGGTTTTTGTATCAGCAAGATTTAGATAAATATTTCCGCTGTCAAAATAACCGCGTGTAGCCGAGTTCAGCCCCGTTAAATTACCGAATTCAAAACCATAGGCGTTCAGCCCTGCCCCACCAATTTCCAAGGTAGTTGCTTTACCATCTGAACCTAACATCGAATCATTATCTTTAGTGAACTCCCCTTTCATACGAAAGGCAATTCCAGAGTTACCTAAAATACTATTACTTGAACCCGTTCCAGAAGCCGTATTGGCAGTACCTAATGTTGTTTTATCTGAAGAGCCATCCATACCACGGACTTGTAGGTAACTGTTAACCATACGGCCGCTAGCACCTAAACGAATCAAGCCTTTAGAATTCTGTGGGCTATTTGTCGTGTCTAGGGCATAAGGATTTGCCTTATCAACATTTGAGCTAAGCATTACCTCAATATTCAGACCTGAATTGGTTACTTTCCCACTACTGTCTACATATGTACCAGCAGTTAAACCAGAAGCAGAATCGGCGACACGATTAAAATCGACATAGCCATAGGTACTATTTGGAGTTTGCCCAACCGCAGCAGTATTATTCCCTGTATTAGTTTGTAAGACTATGCCACGGGTAGGATCAATAAACATGACGCCTTTACCAACAAAATTAAAGTTAAAATTCTTTAATATCAATTGATTTAGCTGACTACGCGCGTCTAATTGCCCCAAATAAATATTTGCATTATTTAGACCAAGCGTCATGCTTGACTGACTATTCGGGCTAAATAAACCATCTTGAGTAGTAAGAGCCAAGTCTAAAGGCGAAGTGGTTTGTATAGCCAACTGTCCTAAAGTAGGTGAACAAGCAGCCGAACTATTACAGACTTTGACGCTATTTACAGTAATGAGCGAGGGACTACTTTGCATAGAAAAATCGACCCCTGCTTTACCTGTAGTCGCATTACTTCCTACGTCTAAACGGTAGTTTGTACCTAAAGCTTGTGTAGAGGCATTACTTTTTTGTATTTTTACGCCACTCGCTTGAGCTCTTAAAATTTGATCAGCACTTGTTGGTGTGCCTGCATGGTCGTCCCAATAAGCATTATCAATATTGATTTCGTTGAAAGTCGTTTGTATCGAGATTCCATCTTGACCATTGACTGCACTCAAATCGGCATCTGTTAACGCTTCTAAAGCAAAAACCTGTCCGCTCACTAACAACATACTGGCTGTTAATGTATTTAAAATAAACTTTGAGCCGTGACTTTCTTTATTTTTGTTCATCACTTCAGTTCCTTTGAAATCTACATTAACCTTTAACAACGTGGATGGCTTCCATCACAGCTAAAGACCATGACTTTTCCTTGAATTGCTAAGTTGCCATTCATCATTAAGCCCATAAATCCTGTTTCACGACCGTAGTCATACGCCGATGGGGTTGCAGTAGCCACTTGCTGGTTCGCACTATTAGCAGTCGCTGCATAAGTTGGCTTTTTGAAATATGCATAATCATACATATTTGCACTCGAGCCTTGCGTTGTTGTTGAGCTCGTAAAGTTATCTTGCTCAATTGACAGAGCATTAAAACCAAAATTACGAATTAAAATTGGCTGTGCTGCACTAAAACTAAGTTGAATAGCCGGTTTTATAATTTCAGTATTACTTTTATCAAGATACTTTAAATCAGCACCATCCAAACCCATTTTTTGAATATTTAAAGTGCCTTGCACACCTTTAAATACTAACCAAAGTTTATTACCGCTGTCACTATTTTCAGCCCAACCACTTGGCTTAGTCGCGTCTGCTTGCACAAAACGTTTATTAATTGCTAAACCAATGTGACAGAACTCTACGTTTTCACAAACTCCACCACTGCCATTATCAAATATACCGTTACTGGTCTGGTTTAAATTAAGCATCAAAGATAAATCAGCACCAGCTTGGCCATTAATTGCCTGTAATGCATCATTATCCAAGGTTTGCAATTCTGCATGAGTCACAGTTGCACAAAGAGCAAAGAGCAAAGCAGTTATTTTTTTCATCGCGTTACTCTCCTCTTATAAACCTTTTGTGGTGAGCTTTAAATGTTGAATTAAAACACCATCAATAACAGCTGACCCCATGTTATTACTAATTGAAGAGCTAATTTGTGCTCCTGATAATTTATACGTGTTTATATCTGCATTTGGTGTAGTCGTATACCAACGTCCATTATTGTAAAGTGCATCAGGTAAAGGTGTACCATTTGGTACAACAAATTGAGCCCCATTCCCTGCATCTGTGGTGGTATACCCTGTCGTGTTGGTTGTCGGATTATAATAAGCAGTACTATCAATATTCGCCCAGTTTGCTCCTTGAGAATCAAATCTTAAGCCTGAGCCAGCATTTCCTGTCCAGCCTGTTGCCGTACGGTATTGCCAAGTATCATAACAAGTGCTTAAGTTTAAGAATCCACAGCTATAGCTACCACCACGACGTTCTTGATTTTGTAATTGATAGAAGTTTCTAGTTTGTGTTGTAGCAGTAACAGTTCCTGTCGGTAGTTTCCCAAAAGAAATACCTACAGCATCTTGAGCATTATTCCCTTTAAATGCCTCTAGAGTATTATTCGTTGCATTATAAACAGTAGAACCAATCGAGATACTACTATGTGTTGCATTAGAACCTTGATAGGTTTTACCACCTAAGGTTACATTGGCACCACATTGGTAAACATTACAGGTGGAGCCGAGGTAACTACTATCTGTTCCAGTATAGTCAGTATAAATTTTCTTATAGATTTCTGGTTTATTCGGAATACGCGCTAGTTCCAAACTAAAGTTTTTACCATCTGAACTCAAAACTAAAGGTTGATATAAAGACCCTAATACAAGATTAATATTAGGGTTATAAAGATATAAACCTTCGTTTGCATCAAAGGTTGGTGCAAGCCCCCCATTAATAGCGGGAGTAATTAAATTCCCCTGTCCAGTACCAGATTCACGAGTACTCAAACGCAATACATTATTCATAGCGCTATCAGTTGGTGCAGTCCATGAACCTGTTGAAGTAATAGTAGTCGTTTGACTACGAATACGATATAACCAATCGGAACTAGGAGAATTATTGCTAGGCGCTCCAGTATATTGAGTACTATAACGATTTACCCATGGTCCTACTGTAGATGTTGGGGTATTTGCAGTAATTGTTGCTCTTAAATTAGTTGCATCGCCACTATTTAAACGTACAACACCCGCAAAACCTAAAGTATTGTTATAAAATGGACTCAAACCATTTGCGGATGTTGCACCACCCAAAGTTTGGAAGAGCTGTAGACGGCTACCATTTAAACTAAAATTATTCCAAATACCTTGCAGACGTAAACGATTCGCGCGGCTTGCATCAGTACTCGTGCCGATCAAACCATTAGAGTCACCATAGTTAAATTGATCTGTTGCACCATTTATTTTATTTGGATTACGAACAAAAATATCTGACCATAAACCTAATTTAAGTTTATAGGCATCAAGTCCAGCAGTATCTCTTGTCCCTACTTCATATAAAGGCGCTTCTAAAGCTAAATAGGTTACTTGGCAAGTTGGATCAGCTGCTCCACTACAATTTGTTGCACTGAAATTAGGCACAGAGTTTTCTGTCGCAACTTTAAAAATCCACGGATTAATAGCTGTACCCCAACTCGAAATTGCAGCTGCTGTATCGGTAGAAGCAAGACGGGTATTTGTATCGTTATCTGATTTAGAAAGAGCTAAACCATAAAGAAAAATATCAGCTTTACCTACTGCACGGTCCCCAGAGTCAATCGTACCGTTTTTATTCGTATCTGCAGCAGTCATACTTAAAGGCCCAACAGGCACATAATTAATATAACCTGTATCTTTAGTACGATCCGTTAAAATTTGATTGGTGGTTTCGTTCGCTCCAGCTCCGCGCAATACCATGTAAGTATTTTGAGGTAAAATAGCAATACCTTCACCAGTAGTTTCACTCAAACCAGCATCAGAGAGTTCTTCAAGAGCGAAACTCGATTGGCTTATACAAAGCCCAATTAAAGTTGCCAAAACGGTTTTTTGAAACCTTACCGTATAATTAAGTGTAGTCATCTTGACCTTCCTGTTTTATACGATGCCGTGCACCATATTTATTTTTCTTTAACAATCCTTGATGCTAGGTGAAGCCATCCTTTTCACCTTAGACCAGAAGACAAATCCAGCTAGATATTGCCAACCTTTCCACATTTCTATTATGCGGAATATTTGCACAAATGCAAAAAAAAGCATGTAAAAAATTACTTTTCCGATGAATGTAAAGCAGCCTAATCTACTTTCTCGGAATTTAACAAAAAGTTAAACCTGAACCATGGCAGTTTGGCTTAAAGTTTTGATTCGTTAACTGCAAGTTGCTTAAATTTAATGTGAGCGGACTATTTTTTAAATCAATCGTACCAATATTTACATCTAAGTCAGCCCCTAATAATAATCCATCAAGATCAGAAGTTTTGGCAGGGTTAGCCTGTAAAAATGCAGAAACTGCTGTTGAAATTTGTGGAAATAGTGGGGAAATATCAATTGCATCTTGTGGAATGATGTTACCAACGTTAACTGGATTTGCAAAAGACATCCACCAGCCTTTTTGAGCTACATCATCTGCTTTCGCACCCGGCCATTGGAGCATTTGATTTTGTAGTGCGAGATACATTGGTGAATTAATTGGTAAATTATGAATAAGGCCCAATGACTGGGTTAAATTTAAATTTGCAGTAATATTTGAAATCGTACCATTCATATATACGCTTGAAAACTTTTTACCCTCCCCTGCTATTGCACACACTAGAAGGTTGCTGCAACTAGTAACAGTTGCCTCGACCTTACCACCTTGAGTATAAATACCTGTTGGTTCAGGATAAGCTGGATCATGTGGACCTGCTGCATTATATTGCACCGTACCATCTACTGGATAAGAACTACTATGACCTACATAAATATTAGGGACTTTCACTGGAGCAGATAAAACTTTTGAGGTAACACGATTACCATTAACTTGAATTGGAGCAATTTCAAAATAGTTATTTTGAATACCAGGAATGTTAAAGCCACCATTTGAGGTAATAAATTCTACTTCTGCCAATGAGCCAAGTCCTAAAGCTTGTAAACGTCCTGTTACGGCATTTGCACCATATAAATTATCTCGCGTGGCCGAAGTTGTTGCATAACCTTTAATCAAACCGCTACTATCGGACTGAACTTTCATATAACCAGAAATAGAGTTGATCCCATTCGGGGTGGTTGTATTTTCAGTACCAGCTGTTAATAAGCCAATAAATTTTTCAGCACTTAGTCTTAAACCAACTACTTCACGTGTTGATGCTGAGTTTGGATTCTTAACAGCAAACTCAATGAATGGATTGGTTAAAACAGCCGAAGATGAGGCACGATCTTCATTAGACATAGGTAGCGGATTACCATTGGCATCAAAATTCTGTCCACTTAAACTTAAATTATCAATATCAATATCACAGCCACCCGCACCATTTACACCGCCACAACCTAACTGTAGTTTACGAATATTGGTGTTAATTTCTAATTCAGCTTCCAAACCTAATTTATAGAAACCAATATTACTACTGTTGTCGCGTAATTTTTCTAAATTTGCAGAGTCCGTAGGCGCAATATAAGACATACTCATCAAGGCTTGGCCACGAGTAGCTGACAATTCAGCATCTGACATTGGAACTAAAGTAGAACCAGCATAAGCTGAAGAAAAGTATAAGCTTCCAAGCGCTATAGCTATATGAAGAGATGTAAACTGTCGCATGACCGACCTCCGTATCCTTGGGGGCATAATCTAATTTAATTTCTTTTTATTTGGTTTATCTAAAATTAGTAGATATCTAAACAATTACTACTAAAAAGACAACCTATATCCAATACCTTTGCTTTTAAATTCTGTGATGCAGAACAAAAAAACAAATCAATTATTGATCATTTTATATCATTTTTTACAAAAGAAAACGTTCAATTATAAATATTCCGATGAATGCCACTTTGTTTATTTTTCAACAAAAATGGGCCACCTCAAGTGACCCATTTTTAGAATTTAATCTAATTTAAAACAACTTAGGTTTTAGGAAGCGTAACGCCAGTTTGTCCTTGGTATTTACCACCACGGTCTTTATAAGACGTTTCACAAACTTCATCACTTTCGAAGAATAGCATTTGTGCTACCCCTTCACCCGCATAAATACGCGCAGGCAAGTTCGTGGTATTTGAAAATTCTAAAGTAACGTGTCCTTCCCATTCTGGCTCTAAAGGAGTGACATTTACAATAATACCGCAACGTGCATAAGTTGATTTACCAAGGCACACAGTCAAAACATTACGTGGAATACGGAAATATTCAATTGTACGCGCTAGAGCAAATGAGTTAGGTGGAATAATACAAACGTCAGACTCAATATCGATAAAACTTTTTTCATCGAAATTTTTTGGATCAACAATTGCAGAATGTACGTTAGTGAAAACTTTAAATTCGCGGGCACAGCGTACGTCATAACCATAGCTAGAGACCCCGTAGGAAATCAATTTTTCGCCATTCTTATCAAAACGGACTTGATTCTCTGCATAAGGTTCAATCATGCCGTGTTTTTCGCTCATCTCGCGAATCCAACGATCAGACTTAATAGCCATGTATTTTCTATCCAAAAGGTAATTTCATTGATTGCGACGTACTTTAACGTAAAAAAGCAATTATGAAAACAATGGCGGCTACTCTTATCGCCAAGAATAGCCCGGAATAAATTTTTAAAGATTTAATAAAGCAGAATAGCTAATTGGAATTGAGAAACTAACTAAAACCAACGAGGCTGTTCTTTGTAAATTTGATTGATTTAACCAACGTACTTTATTTGCAGCCAAGACTGACCCTAAAAAAATCCAGAATAAGGCAATTGGGGTAATTAAAGCTAAATAAGCCAGCATATGAATGAGATAAATATGAAAATTAGTCCACGCTGCAACAGGGAAAATCGCTGAAGCAAAAAGTAATGCCTTAGGATTTAGTAAAGTTGCACAAAATAATTCACGTGGGCGAATAGTTGGCTGATCTAGTTCAAGCTGTTGATTTGCCGTGTGCCATAATTTAATTGCTAAAAAAATAATATAACAAGCACTGAGCAATTTAAGTATAGGAGGTAATAAAGGAAGCGTTGCAGAAACTTTCCCGATTAACATTCCCCAAGCTGAAATCGAAATCACATACCCTAGAACTTCTGCCGGAATTAATTTAGCAGATTTTTTGAGGCCTACTTGTACTCCTGATGATGCAAGTAAAGTATTTGTTGGGCCAGGGGTAAGTAAAATAGTGGCAACCAAGCCAATAAAAAGCCATGAAATCATTGAATGACCTCACAATGTAGTCATCTCAGATTAATAGATATTATTCTAGAAGGCAAAATCTAATTGTAAGACAATTTTTTAACCTCTTAAGAAATAAAATTTAAAAATTATTTACAAACAATAACTTATTAAAATTTTATTAATTCTAAACTAAAAAACTATAGAGTCAGTTGCAGAGTTTTGCGTACCAAATTGTATTTAAGTAATATAAGTATTTTTATTTTAAATCTATTTTTACATTAAAAAGGCCTATAATAAATTATTACAGCAGTAAGTTTAATTTTTAAGCTTTTAATAAGTTTCAATTAATATATTGTTTCTTTGTGTTTATATGAGCCCCTAAGCTCTACTATCCTATGATTATGGCAAAGCAATTTTTTCAATCTTGGCTTCCTTCTCCAGAGAAAGTTTCAAATATGAAATTTTTAAGGATTTTCGGGCAAAAAACCCTTAATCCTGTGCTTTGGTATGTCAACCGTAAATCTATTACTCGCGCCATTTTTGTAGGGACTTTTTTCGGTTTACTGCCTATACCCTTTCATAGTGTATTTATTGTTATGGCAGTTTTACTGTTTGAAGTTAATTTACCTATTAGCTTAATGCTTGCTTGGCTCAGCAACCCTCTTACATTAGCGCCTATTTTGTATATTGGTTTCTGGTTTGGTGCACATATTTATCATGTGCATATGATAAATAAGAAAATGCTTTTAGGGGTGCTTCACCAGATTTCACGTTGGATTACGCATTTTGGTCATGGTCATATCGATTTGAGCCTCGCTAAAATTTTAATATCAGGTCTCATTGTCGAAGCGTTTGTATTTGCAACCATACTATATATAGTGACTGAGGTTTTTTGGCGTTGGATGGTCATTCGAAACTGGAAAAATAGAACAGGACATAAAAAACAAGAAGACGCTCTATAAGAATTCATCTTCTTGCCTAAAATTAAATTGTTATTTTGGTAGTTTAGATTTCATATATTCTTCAGCTACGTTAAGCACGTAGTCTTGGCAAGCTTCTCCTGTACCAGGGTCATAAGCACCATTATTTGTAATATTATTAGATAAAATTCGAATTCCTAAAAACGGAACATTAAACTGGCTGGCGATTTGTGCAACAGAAGCCGCTTCCATTTCTTCAACTGAGGTACCATAACGCTCATGGAAAAATTGAATTCGGTCAAGTTCATTATTCCAAACATCTGCCGAGCCAATCGTCCCTTCAACCACTTCACCTTTGTCATAACGTACTTTATGTGCCGCCATTAATAGCTCTTGGTCACCTTCAAATTTGCGAATTGCAATAGGCTCAGGGTCAGATTCTTTTGTTGGTAAAACGTCGAAAGCCTCAACCCATGTTAGTGAGTTTGAACCGCCACCTAATGGCTGTTTAGGCGTTCTAAAAGCGCCAATATTGGTTGCATATTTTCCTAAAACAATATCATAAACATGGAGATCAGGATCGTGCCCCCCTGCTGTTCCTTGGTTAATAATCGCAATCGGTTTATACCGTTCAATTGCCAAAGCGGTTGCGGCAGCAGAGTTACTCATCCCCATACGTGTTTTAGAAATAATCATTGGATAGCCATTGTAGGTTCCTTTCCAAAAGGTCCAGCCACCTATTGTTTCAACAGTTTTATTTTCTAACTTTGAAGCCATTCTTTCCGACTCTACGGGTAAAGCACCCTGAATAATAATCGGCTGTAACTTCTGTTTTTGTTCCTGAACTGTTGGTGTTTGTGAAACTGATGAGTTGTCATCATTACATCCAACTAAAAATAAAGCGCTACATAAACTGATTACGCCCAAACTATACTTAAATTGCATTTTCCACCTGTTTCTTTGAAAAAGAAGCGTAAAGTAGCAATCTACATGCCAATTTCAAGTTTAACTTTGTTATTTAGATTCAGTAATTTAAATTTTTCTTTTAATCAGCCAATAAAAAACCCGACTTAAAGTCGGGTCAAATGAATCAAAAAATTCGTTTGTCATCTCGTGTGCGCTGAGGGATTTTTTCAATCTGTTGCCACACTGCTTTCGCAATATCGATATAACTATCAGCTGCATCATCCATTGCAATCACACTCGGTTTACCTTGATCAGCATGCTCACGTATTTGAGCATTTAGAGGTAAGCGTCCTAATAATGGAATATGGTATTGCTCGGAAAGCTTATCACCACCACCGATACCAAAAATTTGCTCTTCATGACCACAATTTGAACAAATGTGGGTCGACATGTTCTCAACGACACCTAATACCGGAATACCAACTTTATTAAACAACTCGATTCCTTTAGTCGCATCAAGCAAAGCAACATTTTGTGGGGTCGTCACAATGATTGAGCCAGTCACTGGAATACGCTGTGCAAGTGTCAGCTGAATATCACCAGTACCCGGCGGCATATCAATCATGAGTACATCTAAATCTGGCCAAAGCGTTTGATTAAATAATTGCATTAGAGCGCCTGTAGCTTTCGGCCCACGCCATGCAACAGGTGTGTTGTTATCGCCAGTTAGATGTCCAATAGAAAGTACAGCCATACCGTAAGCATCTAACGGTACAAAATTTTCACTTTCAATAAGAGGAGTTTTACCAGCATTACCTAGCATGGTCGGGATACTTGGCCCATAGATATCAGCATCTAATACCCCAACCTTAAGTCCCATTTTTTGTAAGGCAAGCGCCAAATTGACCGTTGTTG
This sequence comes from Acinetobacter sp. FDAARGOS_558, assembly GCF_003937785.1. Taxonomy (NCBI): domain Bacteria; kingdom Pseudomonadati; phylum Pseudomonadota; class Gammaproteobacteria; order Moraxellales; family Moraxellaceae; genus Acinetobacter; species Acinetobacter sp. FDAARGOS_558. Next base: position 3,115,744 of record NZ_RKJH01000001.1, on the reverse strand, counting down.
TCGATTTACCAACACCACCTTTACCTGATGAAACTAAAATAACATTCTTGATTCGAGGATGAAGTGGCACATCTCTTTGTTGCGGCGCTGCTTTCTGAATTGGTGGGTTATTTGGATCCGGTTCAGACTTAGGTGAAGCATCAAGCACAGGAGGTAGGTTTGAATTTTCTTTCGGTGCTTTAGATGAACAACTTTGACCCGAACTCTCTTGTGTAGGGCGCTTTTGTTGAACTACATGTAAATTAAGTTCTTCAATACCGCACTTTTGCAAAGCACCAGCTAAATCATCATGAATTTGCTGCAAGTATTCTTTTTCGTCTGGGAAAGTATTAATGGTGAGTTGTAAAACACGACCTTGCACTTGAAGCTGACTAATGCGCTCTTTTAAAGCATCTTTTGAATCTGGCAATAAATAATTTTGGAGTACGGTTTGGATTTCCTCTTCTTTCACTTCTTGTGCGGGTGAAAAAACGGATTTTAATGAAGAAAGCCAAGACATATTGTTTACTCCAAAAACAGATCATTACAGCTTAATGGAGATAGTGTAACAGTATTGCTCCGCACTCGCTCACCTTGGGATGAATAATTACTAACTTCAGAACTCATCTTTTAGGTAAGGAGTACGGATTTTAGTTTAAATCAGCTTATTCAGCAGAATCATGATTTTTCAATTTATTAAGTTTTTCGGTAGCTGTTTTCTTCAACTCATCAAATTTTGCAGTTGCTTGAGTTTTTAACTCATCAAATTTTGTAGCCGCCTCTTCCTTTAATTCTGCAGCTTTGGCTTTAGCATCATCAAGTTTATGCGCTGCTTCAGTACGTAAATGGTCAAACTTATCTTGCAGGCTATGCTGAGCATCATCAAGTTTGCCTTTCAAATCATTAGCTTTATCTTCAACTGCCTCTTTTGCAGCAGCTTGTTTTTCTTTTACATTTTCCTTTAAATCTTCCAAGGCTTTTTCACCTTGTACTTTTGCATCGGCCGCTTTGGTCTTTAGCTCATCTACTTTATCTGCAACTGCTTCTTTACCCGCAGTTTGTTTCTCTTTTACATTTTCTTTTAAATCGTCCAAAGCTTTTTCACCTTGTACTTTTGCATCAGCCGCTTTTGCCTTTAATTCATCTAATTTATTTTCAGTAGTCATCGTTGTTATCCTCATCGTTAATTAAAAAAATTACCTGAATAAGTTATTAGTTATACATCGTTATGGCTTATTTTCTGACCGTAACTGCAATTTGAAACAAAGACAATACAGGAAGATTCAAATATTTTTTGATTTGTTTATCTGTTCTAAAGAGAAATAACTTCTGGCTTTAAGTCCATTTTTATAGATACCTCTTATATTTAGTCAAAGATTATTAATCTTTGCTTATCTTCCTGCATCAGTTAAAATCTTCCACCTTATAAATACGAATGAGAGAATGAGATCCGTGCGTAAAATTTTAGTCACCAATGCCCTCCCTTATGCCAATGGTCCAATTCATATGGGTCATTTACTCGGTTATATCCAGGCAGACATCTGGGTTCGTGCCATGCGGGCAATGGGTCATGACGTGACTTATGTATGTGCGGATGATGCTCACGGTACAGCAATTATGCTACGTGCCGAAGCAAATGGTATTAGCCCAGAAGAGCAAATCGCGAATGTTCAAAAAGAACACATTCGTGATTTTGATGGTTTTGGCGTACATTTCGATCATTATGATTCAACTCATAGTGATGCGAACAAAGCTCGTTCAACAGATATCTATATTAAAAACCGTGAAGCTGGCAATATTGCAGTCCGACCTGTAACTCAATTATTTGATCCGGAAAAAGGTATGTTCTTATCTGACCGTTTCATTAAGGGTACTTGCCCAAAATGTAAGTCAGAAGATCAATACGGCGACTCATGTGAAGTATGTGGTACAACTTATAATGCGACTGAGTTACTCAATCCGCGTTCGACTTTAAGTGGTGCAACACCAGTTGAAAAATCATCAGATCACTATTTCTTCAAGCTCCCAAACTTTGCTGAATATTTGCAAAAATGGACCCGCGATGAAGGTCGCTTACCTCTTTCAATTGCTAACAAATTGGATGAATGGTTTGAAGCAGGTTTAGCAGACTGGGATATTTCTCGTGATGCTCCTTATTTTGGTTTTGAAATTCCGGATGCACCGAATAAATATTTCTATGTGTGGGTAGATGCCCCAATCGGTTATATGTCTAGTTTTGAAAACTATATCAAAACTAAGCGCCCAGATTTAAACTTTGATGATTTCTGGAAGAAAGATAGTCAAAATGAGGTTTACCACTTTATTGGTAAAGACATTGTTTACTTCCATGCTTTATTCTGGCCTGCGATGCTTGAAGGGGCGAACTATCGCACTCCAACAGGCTTATTCGTAAATGGTTTCTTGACTGTAAATGGACAAAAAATGTCTAAGTCTCGCGGTACTTTCATTAAAGCCGAGACATACTTACAACATCTAAACCCAGAGTATTTACGCTATTACTTTGCTTCTAAACTTTCAGATAAAGTTGAAGACTCTGACTTGAACCTTGATGACTTTGTTCAGAAAGTAAATTCAGATTTAGTGGGTAAAGTGGTTAATATTGCTAGTCGCTGTGCTAAGTTTATTAACAGCAGTTTTAACAATACGCTATCAAGTACATGTGCTGAATCTGACTTAGTACAAAGCTTTATTGATGCTGGTGATTCAATTGCTGCTGCATATGAAGCGCGTGAATTCTCTACGGCGATCCGTGAAATTATGGCGCTTGCTGACCGCGCAAACCAATATATTGATGAGAAAAAACCTTGGGCTCTGGCTAAACAAGAAGGTCAAGAACAACAAGTTCTTGATGTATGCTCTGTCGGTATCAACTTATTCCGTCAATTAGCAGTGTACTTAGCTCCAGTACTGCCAACTTTAGCTCAGCAAGTTCAAGATTTCTTAAAACTTGAAAGCTTCGATTTCGAGTCACGTAAACAAATTCTTGTAAGCCATGAGATTGCACAGTTCCAACCTCTTATGCAGCGTGTTGATCCAAAAGCTGTTGCAGCCATGGTTGATGCTTCTAAAGAGTCTTTAGGTGCTCCTGCTCCACAAGCAACTAAATCAGCGAAAAAAGAGAAATCTGCCGAGAAAAAAGCAGCCCCTACTCCAGCAGTTGGTGAAGCTGAAATTATTGGTATTGAAGACTTCTTAAAAGTTGACTTACGTGTTGCTCAGGTCGTTGAGGCAGGTACAGTTGAGGGTTCAGATAAATTACTTCAATTGACGTTAGACGTAGGTGAAGCTGAACCACGTAATGTATTTAGTGGTATTCGTAGTCAATATGCGCCAGAAGACCTAAAAGGAAAATTGGTCGTTATGGTGGCTAACCTTGCACCACGTAAAATGCGTTTTGGTATTTCAAACGGTATGGTACTTGCTGCCGGAAATGGTGAAGGTATTTTCATTATTTCACCAGATAGCGGTGCAAAACCTGGCGATAAAGTTTCTTAATCCGCCTACATATAAAAAAAGCTCCCTACATTGGGAGCTTTTTTATTTCTAACCTACTTTTTAAAATAAGCAGGCTTATCTACACTGAGTACATTTAAAGTGCTATATGTGAGACATTCTATCCATCAATTAATAATTAGATTGCTCATGATTATTGGCTTGTAAATCGGGAATTTTGTAGTCTTTTTCATAAACCGGAGAACCAGCAATACTCATCGCCCGTTCATTTGAAGGTTGCTGTTTACTTGTTGTTCTCATCTCACATCCTGTAGTTAAGATGAAAAAAACAACCGAAATGCTCACCATTAGTTTTTTCATAACGTGATCCTCATTTCTTTTTGTTTTATTAATTAAGTTACCACTTTTTAAATATTTAAGTGCTAAAAAAGATATTTCAATTTGTATATATTTTGCGCAAAAATAAAGCCAGACTACAAAGAGTTGGCTTTATATTTTTTAGATATTTTAATTAAAGATTTATCATTTGAAGAAGATTAACTTTAAGCCCAATACGCTAACAATGCTTCCAGCCACTCGGTCAACACCCGTTTTTGCTTTTAAATACATTTTTCGAGGCTTCTCTGAAGATAAAAGCATTGCTACACATGAGTACCAACCTGCATCAATCATAAAACAAATGAGCGGTAATGCGACGTAGTAATAATTTGGAATTTCTTTTGGCAGTAAAGCAGTAAAAACACTCGCTAGTACAACAGCAATTTTCGGATTACTTAACTGAGTAATCAAACCATATCGGTAGGCTTGTTTATAAGTCATTTTCGATTTGGCATCATTTTCCATGGCAATTGGTTCTTTGGCATGTTTAATAATTTTAAAAGCAAGCCAAAGCAAATACAGCCCTCCACCAATTTTTAAAATTAGATAAGCTGAAGGCACTGCCAATAAAACTGCCTGTAACCCCATAACTGCTAAAAAGCCAAAAAGAGCTGCACCCGTGCCCGTCCCTAATGCCGTAAACAAGCCATGTTTACGTGATTTAGATATTGAATTTTGCGCCACATAAATAAAGCTTGGCCCAGGACTTATTGCTCCAAGCATCAATGCCATCGCAATTGAAAAAAGAGGAATAAGGGACTCAAACATTGTATTGACCTAACATCATGCAATTGCGCGATATTCTAGCAGCTTTTTATGACACATATAAAAATGGAAAAGAGATAAATTATAAAAATTGAATTTTCATGTTTTTACAATTTAGCTATTCACAACGGACAAAAATGTCCGTTAAATATATCATCTTTAAATTTTCCAAATCAGTGACATGAGTAAACGTCAAAAAATTGCAGCCCATAATCGGGATGAATTACTCAATGCAGCCGAGGAATGCTTTCGTATTCATGGTATTAATGTCCCTCTACAAGTCGTGATTGACCATGCAGGTGTAGGTAGAGCGACGTTCTACCGCAACTTTTGTGACCGAAAGGCTTTAATTAGCGCCCTTTTAGAGCGTGCGATTACACAGCTAGAGCAAAAAGCTGCTCATTTTCAACAATTCGAAGATGGTTTATTTCGTTTAATTGAAGGACATATTGCACAACTTCCCAAGCTCGCAATTTTACAAGATTTTTGGAGAGTGATTGATCGACAAGATCCAATTATGCTAAAAATTTATGAACGGCGAAATAATGCACTTAAGCCACTGATTGAAAATGCAATAGAACAAAAACTGTGCCGAGCTGATCTAACTGCTGATGACTATGCAATGGTCACAGCAATGTTGGGTTCTTCATTTCAAGGACATGAACCTGAAGAACAGACCCGCTTAGCGAAACGAGCAATTGAATTACTATTTCATGGTATTCAAGTACAAAAAATTCGAGGGATAGAATGAGTAAAACGCCTCGTTATTTAGAAACGCCACCTGACTGGACACCAGAAGAACAACCGACTTTACCTGGTTCGCCAGCAGCGATTGCGCATTCTGTACCTAAGCGATTTCTTTATTTTTTTATTGGTCTGTTTGTCGCTATTTCAGCAAGCTTAAGTAATGGTTTCATTACGGCAAATTTGCCCTTAATCCAAGGTGAGTATGGCCTGACACCTTCTGAAGCCGCTTGGCTTCCTGCTGCTTATGTAATGGCCAATGTCAGTTCGAATCTGATTTTGTTTAAAGCTAGGCAACAATATGGTCTGAGAGTCTTTTCAGAAATAGGACTTGTTATTTTTATTGCCGTGCTGGTTTTGCACATTTTTGTGCATACCTATGAAATGGCCTTGTTCGCTCGGGTTGTAGCAGGTTTAGCTGGCGCACCACTTAGCTCTTTAGGTATGTATTACACCATGCAAGCTTTTAAAAAAGCCGACATGGCAAAAGGTATATATATTGCCTTTGGTTTTCAGCAGTTAGGTGTACCGCTCGCCTGGATTATTTCCCCTTTTCTTGTGAGTACAGACAGTTGGTCTGTTCTTTACACCTTTGAACTCGGCTTAGCACTTTGTTGTTTAGCAATGGTGGTTTCTTTGAAATTACCACGTAGCTTACGAATCTATGTTTTCGAAAAACAGGATTTCTTCACCTTTGCTTTACTGGCGCCAGGTTTTGCATGTCTATGTATTGTGCTGACACAAGGCCCAATCTTGTGGTGGTTTAACAGTGAATGGCTTGCTTATGTATTAATTGCAGGTTTTAGCTTAGTTGTTTTAGGTTTGCTCTATGAACATTATCGTGCCAATCCATTAATTATGACACGTTGGTTAGGCGCCTCCTCAACCCTACGCTTTATCTTTGGTGCTTTTGCCATTCGTCTTTTAATGTCAGAACAAAGTTATGCAGCCGTTAATTTCCTAAAAACTATGGGAATGGGTCCAGACCAATTTGTTCCACTCTATGTGGTCATATTGGTGGGGATTTTAAGCGGAACTCTATTTAGTGCGCTTACTTTCTCGCGTGAACGAATTATTTTTCACTTACTTTTTGCAGAGTTTTTGATTCTCATTGCCTGTGGACTAGATTATCACCTTACGAGCGATGTACGGCCTTCAAACTTCTTTGCAAGCCAGTTTTTAGTAGGCTTTGCCGGCGGCCTGTTTATCGGTCCTTTACTTCTAATTGGATTTGCGCAAACTTTGGCTAAAGGTCCTTCGTATGTAGTGACTTTTATTGTCTTATTCTCTGCAACCCAAACATTTGGTGGCCTTGTTGGCTCATCTTTTTTCTCGACCTATCAACAACATCGTACACAAAACTATCAAGTCGAGATTATTAAAGATTTGGAACAAGCTGACCCACTAGTTGCTCAAAGGCTTTCTACCTATCAACGTAGTGCAGCCATCACAACAAATGACCCCGCATTACAAACAGCTCAGTCTATGCGCTCACTTAATCAAGTGGTTACTCGTGAAGCTCAGGTCCGTGCTTACAATGATGTGATTGCATTAAACGGTATTTTTGCCGTCGCCTTACTCTTATGGGGCGGATTTAATATTGCACGTAGTAAATACCTACAACGCAGAGGAATTAGCCGCCCTTAACGGCTTATGTTATTGATGAAATAGAAATTGAGATTGATATATGTCAGATGATCAAAATAAACCGGAACAAACCCCTGCTCAAACATCTAATAATGAGCCAACGCCTGCACCTGCACCTGCACCTGCACCTGCACCTGCACCTGCAAGTAAACTGATTCCGACAAAACGCTCAACCCTATTATGGATGTTGGGTGTGCTTATTATCGGTATTTTAGTGATTTTGTGGGCATGGAGAATTGGGCCTTTTGCCACAAGTGTGCAGCAAACTGACAATAGTTATGTTAAAGGTAAAACTACCATTTTATCCTCGCAAATTAATGGCTATGTTAAAGATGTATTGGTAAAAGACTTTGACCATGTTAAAAAGGGTCAAGTATTAATGCATATTGATGCCACCACTTATGACCAAAAAGTAGCACAAGCGGCTTCAGGGGTAGAACAGGCCAAAAATACTTTAGCCAATCAAACTCAGTCAATTGCTCAAAAACAAGCAGATATTGTGGCTGCGCAGGCTAAAGTAGAACAAGTCAGGGCTCAATATGAACTTTCTTTAGCACAGCTTAGACGCTATCAACAGCTAGGGAATAGTGGAGCAGCTTCTAAATCTGAGCAAGATAAAGCCGCTGCTGATGCCGAAAATAATCTTGCAGCCCTTAAACAGGCAGAGGCCAATGTTCTAGTTGCCAAAGAAGCACTTAAAACAGCTCAAGTCGCAGAAGCAGGCTTAGAAGCACAAGTTTCCAGTGCTAAAGCACAGTTAGACCAAGCTCAAACCACCAAAGACTATAGTGTTATTGTTGCTCCAATGGATGGACAACTTGGTGAAGTAAACCCTCGTGTTGGGCAATATGTGGCCGCAGGATCACAGTTACTCTATCTGATTCCACAGCAAACTTGGGTGATTGCCAACTTTAAAGAAACCCAAATTGCCAATATGCGAATTGGACAAAAAGCATGGTTTACAGTGGATGCGATGAACCACAAAAAATTTACAGGACATGTTGAGCAAATTTCGCCTGCTGCAGGTTCCGAGTTCAGTGTGTTAAAGCCAGACAATGCGACAGGTAACTTTACTAAAGTTGTGCAACGCATAGCTGTACGTATCACCATCGACCCAAATCAGGAAGGAATGGAACACTTACGTCCTGGTATGTCAGTGATTACTTCTGTCGACACAAGCTCTTAATCAGCTTTTTAAAGTTCTCTTTAAAAAGTTACAATGTGATCATTCATTATTTTTCTCAATTTCTAATGTTTGATCACATTGCCCAACCTATTTCTTACCAGCACATTGAACTCCCATCATCTGTTCATCTCGACATTAAACGTTTAGATCTCATCCACCCTCAAATTTCGGGCAATAAGTTTTTCAAATTAAAATACAATTTACTTGCCGCAAAACAACAAGGACTATCAAATATTTTGACTTTTGGTGGCGCTTACTCAAATCATATTGCTGCAACAGCTTATGCAGCTCATATTTTTGGCTTAAACAGTATTGGAATTATTCGTGGTGAAGAGTTAGCGAATAAGCCGCTTAACCCCACTTTGGAAAAAGCACAAAGTTTAGGAATGCAGCTACATTTTGTCTCACGCAATGAATATCGTTTGAGAGATGATGAAAACTTTCTTCAACAGTTAATTCAACAGTTTCCTGAAACATACATAATCCCTGAAGGCGGCACCAATAAGTTAGCAGTTCAAGGTTGTCAGGAAATTCTTAGTCAGAGTGATTTAGAGAAATATGATGTGATTTGCTGTGCGGTAGGAACTGGCGGAACAATTTCAGGTCTTATTGAAAAAAGTTCAACACATCAAAAAGTCTTAGGATTTTCAGCTTTAAAAGGCGACTTTTTACAACAAGAGATTCGTCGGTGGACTAAAAAACAAAATTGGTCGCTAACAGATGCTTATTGCTGCGGTGGTTATGCCAAAACGTCACCTGAACTATTTGCATTTATTAAAGGTTTTGAAGCGCAATATGCTGTGCCTCTTGAACCAATCTATACGGGAAAAATGATGTTCGGTTTATCCGACCTTATAAAAAATAATTACTTTTCCGAAGGAACTCGTATTCTCGCTATTCATTCTGGTGGTTTACAGGCAGATATAAGAAATAAAACGGACCAATAATTCACTCTTTTTTAGTTAACGTTTTCTCTACCATCATAAATGTCTTTAGCACGAGTAAGGGCTGACATGGTAGTATATGCCCCTTTTTAATTTTCACGATTAATCGAGAATCTCTTATGTCTAACAGTCATGTCGATGTCATTGTCTTAGGTGCAGGCGCTTCTGGACTCATGTTGGCTGCACATGCTGCTAAACGAGGACGCTCGGTTTTAATTTTAGAAAAAGCCAATAAAATTGGTAAAAAGATTTTAATGTCGGGTGGAGGTAAATGTAACTTTACCAACCTGTATGTAGAGCCTGACAACTATATTTCTCATAATCCACACTTTGTCATTTCTGCCCTGTCACGCTATAGCAACTGGGACTTTATTGGTCTGGTGTGTGATTATGGAATTGCCTATGAAGAACGTAAACACGGCCAATTATTTACCCTAAACGGCGCTAAAGAAATTTTAGAGATGTTGGTGAGTGAGTGTAATAAAACCAACAATGTTGAAATCCAGACCCATTGTGAAGTTGGGCAGATTGATCCATTAGAACAAGGCGGTTTTTCTGTACACACCAACCAAGGTCGATTTAGCTGTGAGTCATTAGTCGTTGCTACAGGCGGTTTATCTATTCCGACTTTGGGTGGGTCTGGTTTTGGCTATGAATTGGCACAAAAATTTGGGCATACAGTTTTCCCAACCCGCGCTGGTTTAGTTCCATTTACTTTTTCAGATCATATTAAAGAAGTCACCACGCGCTTAAGTGGTAATGCTTTAGATGTCACGTTAAGCAACTCAAAAAATAGTTTTACTGAAGCGTTATTATTTACCCATCGCGGCTTAAGTGGGCCAAGTTCTTTACAGCTTTCTAACTACTGGAATACCGGTGAAAGTTTTAAAATTGATTTTTTCCCAAGCCAAGATTTAACGACTTATTTAAAAGATAAAAAGAAAGCACAGCCTAAAGTTTTATTACGTACCCTTCTTAATGAGTTTACTGCGAAAAGTATTGTACAAGAGCTACAACAACTCATATGGCCCGAGCATAGCGAAATGGCAATTGGTAATATGAGTGATGCACAGCTAGAACATATTGCCGAGCAGTTACATGGTTTTTCAGTTAAACCATCAGGCACTGAAGGATATCGTACTGCCGAAGTTACCTTAGGTGGAGTTGATACAACCGAAGTTTCATCTAAAACACTCGAAAGCAAAAAGCAGAAAGGACTGTTCTTTATTGGAGAAGTACTTGATGTGACTGGCCACTTAGGAGGCTATAACTTCCAATGGGCTTGGTCTTCTGCTTATGCAGCAGCACAATATGTTTAACTGTTGAATACGCTAATTTGCTGCTTTCGCATCACTTGATGATTTGTCAGCATCACGTGTATGTGTTGTTGCCTGTTTTGATGAATCAGATTTGCTAAATACAAATTTATAAGCACTTGCTAAAAAACCTACGGTAATCCCAGCAATTACAACAGGTGCTAAAAAACGACCAGGCTTCTTCATCGTATTTTCCTCACTTATTTGTTTTTATAGCTGTCAAAGACAGAACGACCACTCAATATAGAGTGGTCGAACTTATCACAAAAATCAAAGATTTTTTGTACTGTTTATCTGAAAATTAGTTACACCTACTAAATTTCATCATTTTCGCCAGTAGAACCAAACGGTTTATTTACTGGTGGTTGTGATGGATTTACTTGTGCAGAATCAGCTGGTTGTGCATCAGATGAAACTGTTGTTGATGGTGCAGTTGTAGTCGTTGACGGAGTTGAAGCCGAAGACGTACTTGCTGTTGTAGTAGAAGGTGGTTGATATAAAGGATTTGGTTGATTAGCTTCTTTTTTCGCTTTATCAAGCAAGTCAGACAGCAATCTTTCAGCTGGTTGACGACCACCTAAACCAAATGCAAGTGCGAAAGCCACTGCAACTGCACCTAGAGTTAAGCCAAATGCAAGGTTCACAATCGAATCAGCAATACCCATCGCTTTTAAACCAAGCGCAAGGACTAAACCAATAATTAAGACACGAACCAAACTACCTAACCAACGTGAACTATTATATTCACCGCGTTGCACCACATTTGCCACAACATTGGCAAGCCAGAAACCAATAACCAAAATTACAGCGCCCAATAGAATGTTTGCACCAAAATGGATAAACATTGCAATCAGACCACTAATCTGTTCAAAACCAAGACGGTCAGCAGCTTCTGAAACTGCAAACAACATGGTAAAGAACACGATTAGCCAACCAACGGCATTAGAAACTTTAGTTTGACCTAAAAAGCGTTGTACATCTAATTTTGCAGGAATTTCATCAACACCAGTTCCTGCAATTAACTCAGCAACCAAGCGACCAACAAAACGTGAAACAATATAAGCAACCAGTAAAATTAAACCAGCAGCAATAATGTTTGGAATAGCTTGTAAAATTTCATTGAGCATTGCTGTTGCTGGCTGAGAAATAGTCTCAATACCTAAAGCTTCAAATGCTACAATCAATGTCGTAATAATAATGATGGCAAAAACAAATGAACCTAAAAATTTGCCTACATTTGAATTTTTGAAAAGACCAATTTTTTCCGCTTGAGATTGCACACCTAAGCTATTAATTAATCCTTCAACAATACCGCGTACAATTTTTGCCAAGATATAACCAACAAAAACGATAACGCCAGCAATAAAGATATTTGGTAAGAATGCTACAGCATCATTTACCATATTTTGAACTGGAATCAGTAAGCCTGTTAATCCTAAGATTGAAAGAACAATCGGAAGGAAAAGTAATAATACAAGCCAGTAAAGAATTTCACCGATATTCTGGCTAACTCCCCCTACACCCACTTCGCTGCTTAACTTATCATCAAGTTGAGTTCGGGATAAAACATTGGTCACCCCCGCCCGCACCAGTCGAGCAACGATCCAGCCAATAAAACCCACCACTACAGCAGCAATAATATTTGGTATATAGACAAGTACCTGATTAACCATGTTGCTAAATGGACCGCTCACTCCACTAATGTTGAGCACATTTAAAGCAGCAACAACGGCGAGAATCAGAATAAACCAGAATACGACTTTGGAGATCAGACCTTCTATATTGGGTGTACGTCCAGTCGCTGAAGATAATTTCGCATTGGTATTTATTTTTTGCAGAAGTTTTTTTACACCTGCCGCAACCAATAAAGCGATGATCCAGCCTACCAGTAAGATGACAATTGCAGCTAAAATAGGATGAAACTGATCCCAGTAATACATCGCATCAAACTGAGCGCCGCGAGGCCCATTAAAAAATTCATTCATATTGTTATGTCCTCAATTGTTATGTTCTTTTCAGTGTTATCACTAAATGAACAACACCAGTTCGTTGTAAAAAATGACGATAAATGCGGTCTATGTCACCTTATGTTTTGAATATTTTTCAATCAACAACCTTCTGCATAAATACAACAAATTGATGCAAAAGATTGCAAAAAAAGCCTTCAGGTCACATCCTAAAGGCTTTTTATCACGATATACTGGTTAGCTTATTACCCTTCATAGGTCTTCAAATCAGAAGTACCACTGATGACTTGTGGTATGGTCTCATGTTGAAATGCGGCTTCCTCTTTTGGCGTTTTGCTGTGATCAGCAACCATATAAACCACAAGTGCGAGAAGAAAAAGCCCAACAATAATTAAAATATAAACTGGCAATCTTCTTTTTTTTGCAGTCTCTTCCGGACTCGTCACATGAGGCGGTTTTGAAAAATCATGCATCTTCTTTCCCCTCTTCTATTATCATTAACTTTATATTCATCATAACAATTTGATTTGTTGCATTGTGTGAAAAAGCATTATGAGAAGGTGTCTACGGTTGCAAAACTCTACTTTTAAAAATATTAATTTAGTATAAAATTTAGCCACTTTAATTATAACGTTTTAGAATCTAACTTCTCGATATTCAGAATCTTCACTAAAGTCCGATTTGTAATACAATATGTTTTAGCCCTTACTTTTTATAAAATAGGCTATAATAAGCCCCCTTGTTTTAAAGCTACTCAATTTTATGATGTATCGTCAGCAAAGCGTAACTCTTGATCTCGACACTGACGTCACACATCAATGTTATTTGCATCAGACAAGAGATGACCATCTCATTGGTATTATTGAATTTAATAAACCAAGTTATGAACTCAAATGGGGTGATCTTGAATATTTCCGTCGCCGCACCGAAGAGTTCTCGGTCATGCCATTTCCTGAATGCATTAATGCGATGATTGTTGATATTCGTAATATCAATGTATTTCTGGACAATGAAGTTCCAATTTTACCGTGGCGTTTACTCGAAGAAGATTGTCCTGTTCGCCTAGTTGTTCCTCAAGACCGCCTTGAACACTATGCGGGATTATTTGAACCAACATGGCTTTCAACAGATGTCGACAGTGCGATTGCAGAGATCCGTGAGTTTATGGATATGTTTGTCCATTAATAAACATATCCATAAAAAATTTTCTTAAAATATTTTACTTCCTGTTTTTACCAGTAATTTTCTACCGCAATATTTCCTTCACCACGACGATTCATTGTAAGACCACGGCGTTTTAGAGCCTCTTTCGTATCATCAACCATTTGTGGGTTTCCACAAAGCATGACATGACTTGATGCTGGGCTGAGTTCTAAGCCTGCTACTTTTTCTAGCTCACCATTTTCGATTAACACGGGTAAGCGTTCATGTAACGGTGCAGATGGATCTCGGGTAATGATAGGAATAAATTTAAAACCTAAATGTCCTTCCCCAAAAGTTTCAGCAATCTCTTGAATACGGTCAACATAAGCCAGCTCAGCCGCAGTACGAACACTGTAAACCAAGTTAATTTTCTGGTAATTAGACCAAGTTTCAAAGTCTTGTAGCATCGACAAAAATGGAGCCAAGCCTGTACCTGTTGCCAGTAACCACAGATCATGCGGTAAAGGCTGTTGATAGCGTGCCAACGTCAGGTAACCATATGGAATTTTTTCCAAATAAAGCTCATCACCGACTTTCAAATGCTGTAGATTCGAGGTGAAGGCACCGTCTGGTACTACAATTGAGAAAAACTCTAGCGTTTCATCAAACGGAGAAGACACCACCGAATACGCACGGACAACCAGCTCATCTCCTACCTTTAAACCAATACGCGCAAATTGCCCTGCCGTAAATTTAAAATGCGAAGGACGCGTCATGGTAAAACTGAAAAGTGTTGGGGTCCAACGATGAACAGATAAAACTTTTTCTACGCTAAATTTTTCAATTGACATGATTTCAACGTGGCATGAAATAGTGCGCTCATGTTAGCATGACAGCCGAAATAATGAATACTTTTAAACGTTAAGGCTTTTTAAACATGCGGATGACATTACGCCAGTTGGCTGTTTTTGTAGCAGTCGCCCAAGAAGGAACCGTTACTAAAGCCAGTGATGCGGTCAGACTGACGCAAAGTGCAGCAAGTATGGCTTTAGCCGATTTAGAAGACGGCTTAGGTGCTCCTTTATTTGATCGTTTAGGTAAGCGCTTGCAGCTAAATGATCTTGGACGTTTTCTGCTTCCCCAAGCATTAGAAATTTTAGGCCGCTGTGAAGCCTTTGAACAAGCAGCCAAGGGTGAGTTACAGAGTATTGACCTTCGTATCGGGGCTACTTTAACCATCAGTGATTATCTAATGCCAGATTTAATGGCTAACTTCTTACAACGTCATCCACAAGCGCATTTACAACTTCAAGTTGGTAACACACGCCAAATGATTGAAGCTGTAAATCAGTTTCAGCTTGATTTAGCTTTAATTGAAGGGTCTTGTCACTTACCTCAACTCCAATGTATTCACTGGCGTGACGATGAGCTAGCAGTGTGCTGCTCACCTGACCATCCGTTAACACGTTTAAATCGCCCACTTACCCCTCAAGATTTTCATGACGTAGAATGGATCTTACGTGAAGAAGGTTCAGGTACTCGTGAAGTCTTTGATAATGCAATTTTGCAAGATTTACCAGATGCAAACATACGTTTGACGCTTGGACATAATGAAGCGATCTTAAAGATAGTGGCTGGCGGTTTAGGAATGTCGTGTATTTCAAAGTTAGCGATTGAACCTTTAAGTGAAAAAGGTCAACTTGTTATTTTAGATACTCCATTTTGGCAACTTACCCGCCCTCTTTATATGCTAGTGCACCGCCAAAAATATCAAGGTCCGGGCCTTAAAGCATTTTTAAAATTTTGCGATGAAGATCAGGCTTAAAGCTTGATCTTCACATTCATTAGCGTCGGAAATTAGACAATAGCTCACTTGTGATCGCTTTATTGTGATCAGCAATTTTAGTTTTCTTAGTCTTCGCAGGATTAGGATCGATACGCTCAATTTTAATTGCTTTAAATTTTCCTCGATTATCTGCAGCAAGAAATCTCACTTTTTCATTTCTTTTCGGTTCACCTTCGGATGCAGGGAAATCAGAAATATGAAAGAAAATATCTCCTTCAGTCGTCGAAATAAAACCAAATCCTTTATCGGCGTTATATTGTTTTATCCTTCCCGTATAAAACTCTTGCTTCATGATTTTTCACCCTAATTTCCCAATGCAATTACTGTAGTAAATAAAAAGAGACTTTCATTTCCGCTATTAAAAGTTATACGGCTTAATGAAGTCTCTTTTTATCGTTATTTCAAAAATCAGTCTTTTTGAACACTACCAAAAATCTTGTCACCAGCATCGCCTAAGCCTGGAACAATATAACCATGTTCATTTAAGCCATTGTCAATAGATGCAGTATAAAGCTGAATATCAGGATGTGCTGCCTCTACTTTCGCGATTCCTTCAGGTGCTGCAACTAACACCATAACACGGATATCTTTACATCCACTTGCCTTTAATACATCAATAGCAGCAACTAAAGAATTACCTGTTGCCAACATTGGATCAATGATCATGGCAATACGGTTAGCGACATCAGGAACTAACTTTTTATAGTAAGTACGTACTTCTAGAGTTGCTTCATCACGCTCAAGCCCTAACACACTTACTTTTGCACTTGGAATTAGGTTAAGCACACCATCAAGCATACCGATACCTGCACGCAAAATCGGTACAATCGTTATTTTTTTACCCGCGATACGCTGAGTAGTAACATTGCCAGCCCAACCTTCAATCTCACAATCCACAACTGGTAAGTCTTTCGTCGCTTCATATGTCAATAACATAGTCACTTCCTGAGCAAGCTCACGGAAATTCTTGGTACTGATGTCAGCACGACGTAATAAACCTAATTTATGACGAATAAGTGGGTGACGAATTTCTTGAATGGCCACAGATGTTACCTAAAAATATAAAAACGTATTTATTATAATCTTTTTTTAACTATCAATAAAAAAAAGCCTCCATATTTGGAGGCTTTTTTGTACACAAGAATTATTGTTGCTGAGAAAGCATGAAATGTAATGGAGATAAAATTTCTGCTTTTAATGCCAAATTAATCATTGGATCTGGATAAACACCCAAAATAATAACTAATGCAGCAGCAGCCAATACCATTAAACCACCCACTTTTTGTCCCCAATGTGCATCAGCATCAATACGAGGAGTTTCAGGTGGAGTCATATACATAACAACCATCACACGTAAGTAGTAATACAAACCAATACCACTACCCACAATAATCATTGCAGCTAAGAACCAGTGTTGAGTTGTTACAGCAGCCATAACAACCAAGAACTTACCAATGAAGCCTGCTGTTAATGGAATACCAGCCAAAGATAACATCATGACTGTTAATGTTGCTGTAAGTACTGGACGGCGCCAGAACAAACCACGGTAGTCTGCAAGGCTTTGCGCTTCATCTACGTTATTATATGGGCTAGACATTAACGCTACTGCACCAAAAGCACCAATAGTCGTTAATACATAAGTCACCACATACACAGTTACGCTACCCAAGCTTGCATATGTCATGCTGATTAAAGCAATTAACAAATAACCAAAGTGAGCAATAGATGAATAACCCAAAATACGCTTTAAGTTGACCTGACGAACAGCGAGCAAGTTACCGACTAAAATTGACAATACCGCAATGATTGTCAAAACAGTCACTAGCGAGTTCACCATGATTGCGCCAGAAGCAAGCAAATAACGTACGAACAAACCAATTGTTGCAACTTTAGCAGCAGTCGCCAAGAATGTTGCCATTGGAGCTGGTGCACCTGCATATACATCTGGTGTCCATTTATGGAACGGTGCAAGCGACAATTTGAATGCAACAGCAAAAATAATGAGTGCTAAACCTAATAACACCATTGGCTGTTTGATTGCGCCAAATAAAGCTTGTACAGAATCATAGAATGAAAGTGAACCAGTGTAAGCGTAGATATACGCCATACCCATCAACAACATTGCAGAAGCTGTTGCAGAAAGCACAAGATACTTAATCCCTGCTTCAAGCGACTGACTACGTTGATATGTATAAGCAAGTAAGCCGTATACAGGAATCGACATTAACTCAAGGCTAATGAAGAATGATGCATAGTGTGAACTTGCAACCATCAACATTGCACCTGCTACAGAAGCAAGTAACAGAAGATAGAGTTCTTCACGGTTGTCTTTATAAGTCTCAATGTATGCATGAGACAAAGTACAGCAAGCCAATGATGCAACTAAAATCATGAATTGATAGAACATAGTAAATGGATCAACCATAAACATGCCCATCACATTTGCCGGCACAAATTTGCCGCCAAATAATTCTAACAAGATATAAAGTGCAGCAAGGTTTAAACCGACAACAGAGGTTGTTGCGATTAAATTATGGTTACGCTTAATTGAAATTAACAGCATGACGACGACTGCTGTCAAAGCAACAATCATCACCGGTGCTAAAGGCATAAGCGTAGAAAATGATACTGTGAAGTTCATGATTATTGGATCTCCACATGGTCAAGTTGAGTAGCTGTTTGCTGAACAGTTTCAACGACTTCTTGTACTGGTACATAACTATTGACCAACCACTGCATGCTTGAATGAGATACATCCAAGAATGTTTGTGGATAGATACCAAGCCAAACGAGACCAATCGCACAAATCATCAAAATACTAACTTCACGAGCAGATAAGTCTTTTAATGGACTAGTGTAGTGTTGCTTTTGTTCAGAGTTTGGTTCACCAAACAAAGCACGGTGAATCAAGATCAAACCATACAAACCGGCAAATACAAGGCTGATAGAAGCAATGATCGTGAATACAGGATATTTATTAAATGAACCCATCAAAATCAGGAATTCACCAATAAAGTTACCTAAACCTGGCACACCAACAAGAGCTGCGACGAAGAACATTAAGAAGAACGGTAAATACTGGAGCTGACCACGAAGACCACCCATCAAACGTAAATCACGTGTATGTAAGCGCTCGTAGATTTGACCAGACATAATGAACAATGCAGCTGATGACAAACCATGTGCCAACATCATGATCATTAAACCTTGGAAGGTCAAAATATTACCTGCATAAATAGCAAGTAAAACGAAGCCCATATGTGAAATCGACGTATACGCAAGTAAACGTTTCATGTCAGTTTGCTGGTAAGCACACCACGCGCCGTAGAAAATACCAATCAAACCGAAAATAATTGCAATATCTGCAAACTGTGCAGAAGCTGCCGGGAAGAATGGAATTACAAAACGAAGCAAACCGTACGCTGCTGTTTTAATCAAGATACCAGCCAAGTCTACAGAACCCGCTGTAGGTGCTTGAGCATGGGCATCCGGTAACCAGCCATGCAATGGGAAAACTGGTAACTTCACTGCAAAACCAATAAAGAAGCAGATCATGAAACCATACGCGAAGCCAGCAGGTAAACGATTCGCTACAGCTAATAAATAGTTGTAATCAAAACCGATCATACCAGTCATCATGTAACCATAAACCACAAGGCCAAGGATACCGATTAACATTACTAAACCAGCGATTTGCGTATATAAGAAGAACTTGGTTGCAGCGTAAACACGTGAACGACCGTTTGAACCCTTATGACCCCATAACGCAATCAAGAAGTAGATTGGTACAAGCATCATCTCCCAGAAGAAGAAGAATAGGAACAAATCAATTGCCAAGAACACGCCGATAACGCCCCCTAAACTCCATAACAAGTTTAAGTGGAAGAAACCAACATTCTTTTGGATCTCACCCCATGAACAACCAACAGCAAGTACACCAAGTAAAGCTGTTAATAACACCATGAGTAAAGACAAGCCATCCACTGCTAGGTGAATGCCAATACCGAGAGATTGAATCCACGGTAAGTAAAACTCAGCTGTCCAAGTTGGGACTTTTGAGCCTAACTCGTAGCTATAAGTACCACTTTGCCAAAGTGCAAGACCTAAGCCCAACGTGATGAGCATACCAATTAAGGCGATCCAGCGTGGCAAAGTTTTGTCGAGTTTATCGACTAACCAACAAGTAAAACCTGCAATGAACGGAACAAGGATCAGCGCGGGTAAAATTAAATTGTTTTCCATTTTATTTCCCCACTACCTGAATAACGATCAAGATCATCAATAACACCACTACACCGAGTGACATGCTTGATGCGTATTCACGCAATGAACCTGTTTGACGTGAGCTTGTGAAACTGTTTCCGCCTTTAACAAGCGCAGGAAGAACAAGCCATAAGCTGTCAATCGGATCACGACCAAATAGTTTGGCGAAGAATAAATAAGGTTTAACAAAAACGATGTCATACAACGCATCGAAACCAAATGCAGTACGACAAATATGAGCTAAGCCAGCACCAAGACTTGTTTTTGCAAACGATTTTACTGCACCGTAAGCAAATGCAAATAGACCAATACCAACAGCTAAACCAACAAGCGCGATACCTACTGCTAAATGCTCTGCCCCATGCATGCCTTCAACAAATTGTTCAGCAACATGGAATTCAGGAATTTTTGCCGTATTCAAAATATTTGCTACCGGAGCTTTTAATGCAGCACCAACAAAAGTAGACAATACAGCCAAGATACCTAATGGAGCCCAGTAAGTAGCACCTTTAATCTCATGGTAATGTGTATTTTCTTTACCGAAGAATACAACCCAGATTAAACGGAAGGTATAGATTGAAGTCAGGAATGCACCTGCTACACCAGCCCAATATAAGCTGTTATATAAAGCAATCGATTGACCTTGTACCCAAACCTCACCGAGAATCGCGTCTTTAGAGAAGAAGCCGATTGTTAAGAATGGGATAGCTGCTAATGCACCGCCACCAATCGCAAAACATGCAAATAGGAATTTGTTTTTGTAGAACAAACCACCCATTTTGAAAATATTTTGTTCGTGATGGTAAGCAAGAATAACTGCACCAGAAGACAAGAATAATAATGCTTTGAAGAATGCGTGAGCCAACATGTGGAACAAGCCAGCTTGATACGCTTCTGCACCGACAGCCATAAACATATAACCAAGCTGACTCATAGTTGAGTAAGCCAAAATACGTTTGATGTCTGTTTGTACGAGAGCAGCAAAGCCTGCAACTAATAAAGTTACAGCACCTGTTACCGAAATGAATTGCATCACTTCAGGCGCAAGTTCAAATACACTGAATAGACGACAGCACAAGTACACACCAGCTGTTACCATTGTTGCTGCGTGGATTAATGCAGAAACAGGTGTAGGACCTGCCATCGCATCTGCTAACCATGTTTGCAATGGAATTTGTGCAGATTTACCAGCAGCACCCAAGAACAACATTAATGCAGTCCAGATGGTAAGTGACGAACTCTTCGTCATTACTTCTGCTGCGTGTTCAACGATATACTGAGTATTAAGCGTACCAAATTGTTGGTAAAGCAAGAATAAAGCGATAAGTAAGAATACGTCACCTACACGGGTAACTGTAAATGCTTTGATCGCTGCCCAACCATTTGCAGGGTTTGCATAATAGAAACCAATCAGCAAGTAAGAGCATAGACCTACGCCTTCCCAACCTAAGAATAACAACGCTAAGTTGTCACCCAACACAAGCAAAAGCATGCTTGCAACGAATAGGTTGAAATAAGAGAAGAAGCGCGCATACCCTTCTTCACCACGCATGTACCATGATGCAAAGATGTGGATTAAGAAACCAACACCCGTGATCATGCCCATCATGAGTAAAGATAAGCCATCTAAATGTAAGCTAATGCCAGGCGCGAAACCACCAACATTGAACCATGTCCAAAGATTTTGAACAAAAACTTGCTGGCCGCTACTGGTAAATGCCATACCAGCAATCAATGCAAATAATGCAGATAAACCTACAGAACCTACACCAATAATTGCTGCAACATTTTCAGAGAGCTTATCACGCCCAGCCGCCAATAAAATAAAACCGATTAGCGGAAATAATACTGTTAGATATAAATAACTCATCCGCGCATCTCACTAGCAGCATCCACATCCAAATGATGGAAGCGATGATAGAACTGAAGGACAATCGCAAGACCGATACACGCCTCTGCAGCAGCAAGGGTTAAAATCAGAATAAACATGACTTGTCCATCTGGTTGTGCCCATACACTACCCGCAAGAACGAATGCTAACGCTGCAGCATTCATCATGATCTCAAGGCTCATTAACATAAATAAAAGGTTGCGTCGCACCATTACACCGTAAAAACCGAGTGCAAAAAGAATGGTCGCAACAATCAAACCATGTTCTAAAGGGATCTGGCCCATTATTCTTTTTCCTCTTCTGCACCTGGTTCACGTTTACCTAAGTGGTATGCTGCAACAAGGGCTGCTAGCAATAACATCGCGGCAACTTCAACCAACAATAAATAGTGTGTAAAGAGCGCTTGACCAACAACTTTTGGTCCAATTACTTGTGCTCCAAGTGGTGCAGAGATGGTTGTATATTCACCACCGAGCATCCAAACTAAAAGTAAGCCAAGTAAAAAGCTCATGAGTGCTGGATATGCCCAAGCATCTGAAGAAAGCCATTTACGCTCTTGTTCAACTGTGTGTTGCCCTAAGTTAAGCATCATCACAACGAATACGAACAAGACCATAATCGCACCAGCATAAACAATGATTTCGAGGGCGCCGGCAAACGGCGCACCTACGATCATGAAAATACCAGCAACAGCAAGCAATGAAACAATCAGACTAAGCAATGCATGTACAGGGTTCGTGTTAGTCACTACACGAACCGTAGAAACGATGGCCACGAGCGCCATCAAATAAAACGGCCACATCATGGTAATAGACTCCGTACATCGATTGGTGCACTTTCTTTTTGTGCTTGACCTTTCTCTTTACCGTTAATTGCCATACCAGTTACACGGTAGAAGTTGTAGTCTGGGTATTTACCTGGACCTGAAATGAGCAAGTTTTCTTTCTCATATACGAGGTCTTGACGTACGTATTCGCCCAACTCGAAATCTGGAGTTAGCTGAATCGCTGTAGTTGGACATGCTTCTTCACACATACCGCAGAAGATACAACGAGAGAAGTTGATACGGAAAAATTCCGGATACCAACGTCCGTCTTCTTTTTCAGCTTTTTGCAGTGAAATACAGCCAACCGGACATGCAACCGCACAAAGGTTACATGCCACACAACGCTCTTCCCCATCCGGGTCACGTGTCAAGATAATACGACCACGATAGCGAGGTGGTACAATTTCCTCTGCTGGTACTTCTGGATAAAGAATTGTGTCACGTTTACGGAAACCATGGGTAAATACCATGAATAACGTCCGAACGATTGACCCAACTCCAGCTAGAATTTTATACATTTTGTACTCCCTGCTGTCTTAGGCCTGATTCATCAGAATCACAGCACCAGTTACCAATAGGTTAACCAACGCCAGCGGCAAACAAATTTTCCAACCGAAGTTCATGACTTGGTCGTAACGTGGACGCATTAAAGAACCACGTGCCAATACAAACATCATTACGAAGAATGCTGTTTTAATCACAAACCAGAACACTGGTGGAACAAATGGAATTTCTAAATTAAATGGAGCTAACCAGCCACCAAAGAATAAAGTCACGATCAATGCAGAGATAAGTACAACGTTTACATATTCAGCAACGAAGAACATACCCCATTTCATACCGCCATATTCAACATGGTAACCTTCGGCCAATTCTTGTTCTGCTTCAGGTTGGTCAAATGGGTGACGGTGAGTTACCGCAACACCTGCAACAACGAAAATCAAGAAACCTAAGAACTGTGGAATGATGAACCAAACATCACGTTGAGCTTCAACAATTTCACGAAGGTTAAATGAACCAGCGATTGCAACCACACCCATTAGCGAGATACCCAAGAACACTTCATAAGAAATTGTTTGAGCAGCTGAACGCAAACCACCGAGTAATGAATATTTGTTATTTGATGACCAACCACCGAATAACACTGCATAAACCGCAATACCAGCCATTGCCATAAAGAACAACAAACCGATGCTCATGTCCGCAACACCCAATGCAGGGCTTACAGGAATAACCATGAACGAAAGCACCGCAGTTGCCATCGCAACTGCCGGAGCTAAACGGAAAGTTAATTTATCAGCAAATTTTGGTGTCCAGTCTTCTTTGAACATGATCTTAAGCATGTCGGCAACGATCTGGAACATACCACCAGGACCAACACGGTTTGGACCATAACGGTCTTGCCACCAAGCAAGCAAACGACGCTCAATGAAAGACATCAACGCTGCAACAAGAACAACAACAAGCAAAATCACAACTGCTTGAACAACAGCGTAAGCAATTGGCCAGTTCTCAGCCCAAAGTGGCGTTTGACGTATAATTTCTTGATTCATGAATTACACTCCTAATGCCACTGAAACAGGTTCAGCTAAAGATACTGTCGGAGCTAAACCAACTGGGTAACCAATATAACCTGTAGGTAAATATTCGATTACTTGTACAGGTAAGCTCACAGTTGTTTCGCCTGCTTTTACTGTAATACGTTGGCCTTCTTGTAGATTCAAACGTGTTGCGTCTTGTTCGCCCACAGCAAATACAGCTTCAGGAATACGAGTTTCCATTGCAGGTGTTTTAATTGTGAATTCACCAGAACCAAAGATATGGTGCATTGGTACAAGACGGAAGCTTTCAGGATTTGCAACTACAGCTGTTGGAGCGACATAGCTACGTGCTGGACGTTTTGCTAAACGGTCGAATAAACGAACGCCTGAATCACCACCTTTTAAGTGACCACCCACTTCATCTTGGTATTTGTTCCAAGATTGTGGAGAGTTCCAACCTGGTGCCCACGCAAATGGTACAAGCGAAGAAGCTTTTTGCGGACCTACATAACCTTCCATAGAGAATGTTAATGCTGAGTCTGGATCTGTCGGTTGTTTAGGTTCATGAACCGATAAAGGCGCACGCATTGCTGTACGACCAGAATAACGACGTGGTTCACGAGCAATTTTCAAACCATGTACACGGTAGCCAGCGTCTGGCGCAACATCTTGAATTGCTTCAAGTACCGGAACGTTCTTCACGATTGTTTCGATTACGTCGTCAAGTACTGTCCAATCAATTGGCTTGCCTTTAAGGCCAGTTTCAATGGCATGCAACCAACGCCAAGATTCTTTAATCGCGTATTCAGGTTTGTAGTAGCTTGGATCGTAAACTTGGTAGAAGCGTTGTGCACGTCCTTCTTGGCTTACGACAGTACCATCACCTTCGGCAAAGCTTGCTGCTGAAAGTACAATATCAGCCTGTTTCACAGTTTCAGTTTCACTGTGGTCAAGCACGATTACTGTTTCAGCTTTATCAAGTGCTGCTTTAACTTGAGCGGCCGGTAAACGACGGAATAAGTCATTTTCAACAATAACAAGTGTGTCGTAGTCTTGAGCAAATGCTTGTTCAAGGCTTAAGCCACCAAATAATGCCAAGCCCATAGAGTTCACTTCAGGAACAACAAGGCTTAAACCAGCTTTTGAGCCAAGGTTTTGCGTTAACTCTGCTGCTGCTTCCATAATTGAAGCATCTTGCAAGCTCGTACCCGCAATAATTAACGGTTTGTTTGCTGCTTTTAAAGTGTCGGCAATAGTTTGAGCAAATGCTTTTGCATCATCATCTAAACCATTAACTGTTTCGCCTTTAACTGCCGCAGCAACTGCAAAACCTAAACGCGCAATATCATTTGGTGATGCAACAACTTCACCAGTCGCAACATCCGCAAGGCGAGTTTGAGTTGCAGCCAAGATATAGATCGGAGATTTCGCTTCCTGACCAATACGTTGTACAGGTTCAGCCAACCAGTCCGGTGTACGTGTTTTTGCAGCCATTTCGCGAGCTTTATTTTTTGCAGCTTGACGAACTGACAATGCCATACGTGGAGCAGTTTGAGTTAAATCTTCACCCAAAATTAATACTGCATCGTAGCTTTCAATTTCACGCATGTTCGGGTTGTAAATACCCTCTGTTTGCATGATTGAAGCAGCAAGTTCAACGAGGCTTTGCTCTTTTTGTGCAACACCTGTTGAGTAGTTTGCTTGGCCCACTAGTTCACGCAATGCGTAATTTGATTCTAAGCTTGCACGTGGCGAACCGATACCTAGAACTTTTTTACCTTCAAGTTTCGCAATTGTTTGGTCCAACGCTTGGTCAACAGAAACAGTTGCTACTGTTTCGCCATTACGGAACTGAGGTTGACGTGGACGATCTGCACGGTTTACATAACCTGTGCCAAAACGGCCTTTGTCACAAAGGAAGTATTGGTTAACCGAACCATTGAAACGGTTTTCTACACGACGGATTTCGCCATAACGCTCACCCGGAGAGATGTTACAACCTGAAGAACAACCATGACACACGCTTGGTGCATATTGCATATCCCATTTACGGTTATAGCGCTCTGAATGAGTCTTATCGGTAAATACACCAGTTGGACATACTTCAGTCAAGTTACCAGAGAATTCAGACTCTAAAGTACCTGATTCTGGACGACCAAAGTAAACACGTGATGCATTGGCATATACACCAAAATCTGTACCGCCTGCATAATCTTTGTAGTAACGAACACAACGGTAACAAGCAATACAACGGTTCATTTCATGTGCAATAAATGAGCCTAGTTCTTGGTTGTAATGTGTACGCTTAGTAAAACGATAGCGACGACGGTCGTGACCTGTCATTACAGTCATATCTTGTAAGTGACAGTGACCACCCTCTTCACACACAGGACAGTCGTGTGGGTGATTGGTCATTAAGAACTCAACAATAGATTCACGGAAATCTACTGCTTCTTTGTCTTCAATCGAAATATAGGTATTGTCAGATGCTGGTGTCATACATGACATCACAAGACGTCCGCGCGTATCTTCAGGATTTGCATACTGAGTTACGGCACATTGACGACATGAACCAACAGAACCTAAGGATGGGTGCCAACAAAAATACGGAATATCAATGCCAAGGGATAAACATGCTTGTAGCAAGTTTTCTGATCCATTGACTTCGTACGATTTTCCATCGACATGAATTGTAGCCATAGTCGAATCCCTTAAGCTTGTTCTACGTTGCTAGTTTGCACGACAGGACGATCAGTCACTTTCGCTTCAAACTCGCTACGGAAATGTTTGAGTGCGCCCATAAGCGGCTCCATCGCACCTGGTGCGTGGGCACAGAAAGTTTTACCAATCCACAATTTACGAGTAAGTTCTTGTAAGTGGTCGATATCTTCTTTCTTACCTTCACCTGTCTCAAGTGCTTTAAGCGCTTTAACAGCCCATGGCAAACCATCACGGCAAGGTGTACACCAGCCACATGATTCACGCGCAAAGAATTCTTCCAGATTACGGGTCAACGACACCATACATTGGGTCTCGTCTACCACCATTAATAAACATGTTCCTAAACGAGAACCTGCTTTCATAATGGTTTCAGCATCCATTGGTAAATCAATGGTATCTGCCGGTAAAAAGTCAGTAGACGCACCGCCTGGTAACCATGCTTTAAGCTTCAAGCCATCACGCATACCACCAGCATGTTCTTCGATTACTTCACGTGCAGTCGTACCAAATGGTAGTTCCCAAAGACCAGGGAATTTTACTTTACCTGACGCACCATAAATCTTTGTGCCCGGATCTTTTGATTTACCTGCTGATAAACCGATATACCATTCTGGACCACGAAGCATGATTGCTGGCAAGTTGTTATAAGTCTCAACGTTGTTCACAATCGTTGGACGACCCCATGCACCAGCAACTTGCGGGAATGGTGGTTTAGTACGTGGGTTAGCACGGCGACCTTCAAGTGAGTTAATCAATGCAGTTTCTTCACCACAAATATAACGACCTGCACCGGTGTGCACGTGTAACTCGAAGTTCCAGCCAGAACCTAAAATATTGTCACCTAAGTAACCTTTAGCGCGGATTTGCTCAAGCGCTTCATTTAGGTATTGTGCAGCCTCGATATATTCACCACGAATAAAGATATAACCTTGAGTTGCTTCTAGGGTATAACCTGCAATCAACATACCTTCGATCAATTGGTGAGGAAGTTTTTCCATCAACAAACGGTCTTTAAAGGTACCTGGTTCCATCTCATCGGCGTTACAGATCAAGTAACGTGGACCGCCATCATTTGGCGCCATAAGAGACCATTTGATCCCTGCAGGGAAGCCTGCACCACCACGACCTTTTACAGTTGCAGCTTTAATGACTTCAAGCACTTCAGCAGGTTTCATACCTAATGCTTTTTTAAAGCCGGCATAACCTTCAAGTGCTTCGTAATCGTCAGCACTACGTACCGATTCTTGTTTGCTTAAACGCCAAGTCAGTGGATGAGTTTCCGGATTACCGTCGCCATAAATTGGTTTTGGTTCAGTATTCATACATACTTCTCCAATAACTGTTTGATTGATGTCACTTCTACTAAACCGTGAGTATCTTCATCAATCATTAACGTTGGGCCTTTGTCACAGTTGCCTAGACAGCAAATTGGAAGCAGCGTAAAACGACCATCTTGTGTCGTTTGACCAAACTGAATACCTAATTCGCGTTGGAATGCTTCAGCAAGTGTTTCAGCACCCATCAAAAAGCAAGCAATTGAGTCACAAAGCAAAATTACGTGGCGACCTACAGGTTGGCGATAGATACGGTTGTAGAACGTTGCTACACCTTCCAAGTCTGCAACACTAATCGTCAATAATTGTGCGATGGCGTTCATTTGAGCATCATCTACCCAGCCATTACGGCGCTGTACGCACTTTAATGCATCTAAAGAAGCTGCACGTGGGTATGGATAGTGACCAATGTGATGTTCAATTTCGTGGATTTCTTCAGCAGTCAAAATCCCTTCAACATTCACACGTGGTTTTTTATCAGTCAGAATCATCATTTTGCGTTACCTCTTAGCGATCCACGTCAGCCATAACCACGTCAATGGTCGCCAGATAAATGATTAAGTCAGATACTAAACTGCCGTTAATCACTGAAGGAATTTGCTGTAAGTGAGTAAACGTCGGTGTACGGATACGAGTACGATAACTCATCGTTGCCTTATCCGAAGTCAAGTAATAAGTACTTGCACCTTTCACAACTTCAGTCATGAATGACGCTTCACCAGCAGGCATGACAGGACCCCATGACACGCTCAAGAAGTGCGTAATCAAAGTTTCAATATCTTGTAACGTCTTATCTTTTGGTGGTGGAACAGCCAATGGGTGATCCGCTTTATATGGACCAGAAGGCATGTTATCCAAACACTGTTTGATAATTTTGAGTGACTGTTCAATTTCACGGAAGTGAACAAGTACACGAGCGTACGCATCGCCTTCATACTCAACCGGAACTTCGAAGTCGAAGTTTTCATAGCCACTGTATGGACGATATTTACGAACGTCAAAATCAATACCTGTTGCACGTAAACCAGTACCGGTTACACCCCATGCAAGTGCAGATTTGGCATCGTATTGAGCGACATTACGTGTACGACCAATAAACACAGAGTTTTTAAATGCAGCTGTGTAGTATTCGTTCAAACGTTTTGGCATCCAATCTAGCAACTCTTTAACAAGTTTTTGCCAGTTGTTTGGAAGGTCATGTGCTGTACCACCAATACGGAACCATGCTGGGTGCATACGGTAACCCGTAATTGCTTCAACAATGTCGTATACTTTTTGACGGTCTGCGAACATATAGAATACTGGTGTCATACCACCGGCATCCTGAATTGCCGTACCACAGTAAAGTAAGTGGTTATTAATACGGAACAATTCGTTCAACATGACACGAATCACTTGTGCACGCTCAGGAACTTTAATTCCAGCAAGCTGTTCAACAGCCATGACATATGGCATGTTTTGCGCACAACCACCTAAGTAGTCAACACGGTCAGTATAAGGAATGAAAGAGTGCCATGTTTGACGCTCAGCCATCTTTTCCACACCGCGGTGGTGATAACCGATATCAGGAACACAGTCCTTCACTTCTTCACCGTCTAACTGCAATACAATACGGAATGCACCGTGCGCAGATGGATGGTTAGGACCCAAGTTCAAGAACATGAAGTCTTCGTCAGCGTTACCACGCTTAAGACCCCAGTCTTCTGGTACAAAGCGTAAGTGTTCCTGTTCGAAATCTTGCTTCGCTTTGTCTTGCATGTACGGCGTATATTCTGTCGCACGTGCTGAATATTCTTTACGAAGCGGGTGACCTTCCCAATAAGTTGGTAACAAGATACGACGAAGCATTGGATGCCCTTCGAAATTGATACCGAACATATCGTAAGCTTCACGTTCATACCAGTTGGCATTTGGCCAGATATTTGTCGCTGTCGGGAGGTTAAGATCGTTTTCGTTCAAGGCAACCTTGATACGAATGTCACTATTACGCTCAAGCGATAATAAATGATAGAACACAGTGAAGTCAGATGCTGGCAAACCATCACGATGTTGACGTAAACGCTCATCCATCGCTGATAAGTCAAACAGCATTACATAAGGACGTTCCACTTTACGCAGGAACATGAGGACTTCTTGCACGCGTGCGCGCTCAACCCAGACTGTTGGAAACTCTTCAAAAGTCGCCTGCACATAAAAGTTCTCACCAAATTTGGTTTTGAGCTCTTCTACGATTGCAAATGCTGGGCGTGAATCAACTGGTGTTGATTCTGGCATAGCAATGTCAGTTTCAGCCATTGGCTTGGCTTCCTATTTAATACAAATTCTGTCAATTTTCTCGATGAACATATCGGTTAGATATGTCAAAACACCGTCAAAAAATTATTTAATCTCATCCATAGAGCGTAAGTTTTTAACGGCAATACGCTGCGCATTCTTACGATCACGTTCTGGCATCATCTTTGGCTTATACACTGGCTGAAGATCATCACCAATCACGGCAGAAAGCGGGCGTCGCTCTAATTGAATCTGGTCTTGTAAAAGCATTAATGCTTGGATTAATGCTTCAGGACGAGGCGGACAACCTGGGACGTACACGTCAACAGGAATAATTTTGTCTACACCTTGTACTACTGAATAGATGTCGTACATACCTCCAGAGTTTGCACAAGCACCCATTGAAATAACCCATTTAGGTTCTAACATTTGTTCATACAAACGTTGGATAACCGGAGCCATTTTTACAAAGCAGGTACCTGCAACAATCATCAAGTCAGCCTGACGAGGTGAAGCACGAATAACCTCTGCACCGAAACGGGACAAGTCATGCACGCCTGTTAAGGTCGTTGCATATTCAACGTAACAACATGATGTACCAAAGTTAAATGGCCACAAAGAGTTTTTACGTCCCCAGTTTACTGCTGTATGCAAGACATCCTCTAAACGAGTCATGAATACGTTTTTATTCACTTCCTCTTCAAGTGGATCTGTCACAATTTGACGATCTTGCAATGGATATTGATCAGCATCCGGATTCGCGCGGGTCAGAGTATATTTCATCCCGACTTACTCCTTTTCAGATGACAATGCAGGTGTAGTTTTTGACTTAACACGACCTGATGATTGGGCTGGAATCTGGCCTGTAGGGTCAGTTACGAGCTCTTCAATAGAGTTAAAGCGTGTAATTTCAGCAATGTTCATTGTTGGTGAACCGACTTTAATCTTCTCACCTGCTAATTTACGGCGATCTGCCGGTGCCCAACTTAAAGCACCTACAGAGAAGGCATAAACAAGCGCAATTAATAGGTCAACGACAAAGATTACGACAGTGGTATAACCCAACCATCCTACTTCACGCACCGAAGTAGACCATGCATAGAGGTAAAGTGCCTCTAAGTCGAAAACAACGAAGAAAATTGCAACTAGATAGAACTTTGCAGACAGGCGAATGCGAGCGCCACCAGCACTCACGACACCTGATTCAAACTGCTCTTGCTTAGCACGTCCCCACGATTTCCCCCCGAGGAGTAAGGGAACTGTGAGCATAAAGACGCAAAGAAATGTAACGCCGATCACGAAGGCGATAATCGCCCAGTCGTATGGAGTAATGGCACTCATGCGGGGATAACTCCTGGCAGGCCTATTATTTAACAAAGAATGTATGTATTGGCCTTCAAATACACCAAACACAAAATTAATCCCGCCAATTGTACCTGATTTCTAATTTCCCTTGCTAGTTGAAGCGTCTTAGTCTTTTGGATGATTTTCCAATCAAAAGTAATCATCTATGTCTTGTAGAGGGGGTTTCACCGCTTATAATCGGTTTATTTGATAGTTTTCGCACTTGTAATGATTTTTTTCATTTTCTGATTTTTAATATTATTTGCACAATTGCTCAATCGGTCAAATTAAACACCTTACTTTTTTATAATATTAATCGGTTTTTTATTGTATTCATCTTCCCCTCTGAATTATGATGAATGTTTAATCATGCATTAATATTTTATTACTCTTGGATAAGAGTGTTTATCATTAAGGGCAGCTGATGCCATACTCACTTCGTGAATTTTCATTTTCTACCTCCCTGAAATTTTTTCTCTTATTTACCATCATTATTACGCTATGTTGCTTTATTGGAATTGCATCTCGTCCTCTTAGTTTTCTTGCTTTTTTCTGGCCTGCTAACTCGGTATTTTTAGGCCTATTGCTTCGATTTCCACAAACACGCCAAATAGGTAGTTTTGCCGGTGCTTTTACCGGTTACATGATTGCCGATTTAGTTAATGGCACACCTCTTTTTCTCACCCTTATTTTAACGATATCCAACTACCTGTATGTAGTAACGACTTTAGCACTCGCAATATTGTTTAATCGCCATATAAAAGCAGCTTATCAAGGCTATTCTTATTTACTCTTATTTGCACTATGCGGGATTGGCAGCATAACCGGTGCTTTTTTTGCAGCAACTTTTGTGCCTATGTTTAACACCAAATTTATGATTGGTAGTTTTTGGGCCGAATTTGGTTATTGGGTTACATCAGAGCTTCAAAATGCTTTATTGTTGTTGCCCATTATTTTAAACATCCCCCCTTACCTTAAAATAAAAAACCACCTTAAGGGTAATCGTATATATATCAAAGCGATTGATTTTTTGCCTTTATTCGCTGTTTTAATTTCGATAGGAGTGAGTTATTACGACTCGGGTCCAGGTTCCCTACTCTACCCCATCGCCGCATTAATCTGGTGCGCTATCCGCTATAAACCGATTATTGTTGCTCTCATTACATCCTTTACCAGTGCATATATTATTTATCATGTCTCAGGGCATTATTTATTACTGTATCCGCAAGACTATTTAAGCAATAACATTTCTATACGTATAGGGCTAATCATGATGACGGTTGCGCCACTTACCGTTTCCAGTATTAGCGCACTCCATTCTGAATTAATTCAGAAGTTACAACATGCAATTGCCCATGATGAACTCACCTCGAGTTTAACTCGACGCCAATTTTTACAGTCAGTCCGCCTACTCCAAGAAAAAGTACAAAAGGAAAATAAGACCTCTGCATTTTTTATGTTGGACGTCGATCATTTTAAAAAAGTGAATGATAGTTATGGCCACTTAATTGGGGATAGAGCCTTACAGACCTGTGTAACGACCATACAAAATATTTTACACCCTCATGACTTACTAGGACGTTTTGGTGGAGAAGAATTCGCAATTTTTATTCCGGATACCACCAGAGAGGCTGCCTTTGAACTCGCGGAAAGAATACGCATTCAAATTAGTCAGCAACCGATTTATGTATATGGCAAATTACCCATCTTTGTGCAGGTAAGTATTGGTATTAGCTTATATTCTCCAAGCTATCACCGTTCTATTGAAAGTTTGTTTAAAGAAGCAGACGATGCACTCTATCAAGCAAAGCGCCAAGGGCGTAATAGAGTTTTTATTTCTTTGTAATATTTCCAAGTCATCATCTAGTGTAATGAATTTTATACAATATCTTCTGTTTTGCCATGTATGCTAATAACAGATAATAAGGAGAAAAATGCATGAATCTAGAATATACGCATAAACCAGACTATTACTTGTTTGCACAATTACTGGTGCGACATATAGAAAGCTATATTCATAAACACCCAGATGCAGATAATGCCATTTTTGACTTGCGAGATGTCTATGAAATTTTTAGGCAAGATTTCGCATCAACCACAACAAATCTAGAAGGCATTTTACATATTGCAGACTCATATAGAGTTGAGACTTTGAATGGGGATCAGCCTCTTATTCAAAAATATCAAATTGATGCTAAAAATAATTCGCTCTTGA
The DNA here is from genome assembly GCF_003937785.1 of Acinetobacter sp. FDAARGOS_558. Lineage (NCBI taxonomy): Bacteria > Pseudomonadati > Pseudomonadota > Gammaproteobacteria > Moraxellales > Moraxellaceae > Acinetobacter > Acinetobacter sp. FDAARGOS_558. The sequence continues at coordinate 3,081,946 of NZ_RKJH01000001.1, read as the reverse complement.
TTGACTTTAATACAGATGCACTCAATAGCCTGAGAAGCGGCAAACCTATTTTGGAACCTGATGCAACTCAGTTATAAATGAACCAATAAAAAAAGCACCTTATGCAGGTGCTTTTTTATTGGTCTTTAATGGCGGTTGTTTAAAGCGATGTGCTGGCCAAGTCATAATAAAGCGTGCGCCTCCCAAGCTTGGGCTTTCATCTACTTTAATTTCACCACCAAACCAGTAAGCAATACGACTTACAATCGAAAGTCCTAAACCATAACCACCAGATGCACGTGTACGGCTATCATCTAAACGTGCAAAGGCTTCAAATACACGTTTGCGGTCTTGCTCAGGAATACCCGGTCCGTCGTCTTCGACACAGACAAAAGCCATGCCATCACTATGAATACCGCCCGTAATCCGAACTTTGTTATCACAATAACGGACTGCATTACCTACCAGATTTTGTACAACACGGTGAAGGTAACGACGCTCTGCATCTACTTTCACATATAAAGGCGGTGGAATAAGTTCAATTTCTTTCTGTGTTTTTAAAGCCTCAGTTTCAACTGCAACCTGATCCAACACTTCAAAAAGTACAATTTCTGCAAAGTCTAATGAAGGTGTACCCTGCTCTAGTTTTGCATAAGTCATAATTTCATCAATTAAGGTATTGAGTGCTTCAATATCTTTATCAATCATGTCGACCTGATGCATACGATGATTGTAATCATCTTCTTCGGCTAACATTTCTGTACCAAAGCGAATACGTGCCACAGGCGTTCTCAGCTCATGAGATACCGCTCTCATTAACTCACGTTGAGCCTCAATCAAACGCTGAATATGGTCAGACATATTGTTATAACTTGAAGCCAAGTTTGCCATTTCATCGCTTCCTTCAATAGGAACACGCAGTGACAAATCACCCGATTTCATACGGTTTAATGCATAACGCACCTGACGGATTTTGCGCTCTAACGGCAAAATCAAACCGTAAACACCTAGACTTAATAAGAATAAGCTAAATAAGGTAATACCCGCCGAAAGCTGTAAAGGCATCCAGTTAAACATTGGAACCGGACCCAGCACTAACACCTGCGCAGGATGATTCGGTATTGGAGACACAATCGAAATGGTTGTACCGCGCACTGTTGCACTATCTTTGTACAACATGACACTTTGGTCTTGGCGCAAACGTCCAATCTGTTCAGAATCCAGATTTACATCTTGAATGTTTTGAATATTGATCGGATATGAGAAATGCTTTTGAATCTTGGCAAGATATTCTTGTTCCTGCCCCGGATAAAACATTAAATAGTCGAGCACAAAAATAGGAAGAGCCTTCATTTGGCGTTCAGTGATTTTGTCGACTTTTATAGATAAGTAATGTTGTGGGTCGTCACGTAAGCCAATAATGACATATGCAATGCTATTGCTTGCATCGTAACGAACTACAGATTTTTGTGCTTCTATCCGCTTTTTCTCGGTCCGAGACAGCTCAACCTTACTTGCATCGGTATAATAAATTGGAAGTTCGAGCAAATCAGATGCGTCAGAAATCCAATCTATTTTTTGCTGCTTCCCAGGTTGTCGAGCGACTCCTTCACTAATGACATAAGAAATACCATCAGTTAAAGATTCTCGGTATTCTTGTGCGCGTTGGTAGTTGATAATTTGTACCAGTAAATACCCAAAAACAGCTACCAAAACAACAAGAATTACCAGCCCCGCATATATTCGCAGGAATATACTGTGTTTAAACACTCGACCAACCTTATAGGAAGTTTAATCAGATTTTACAATCCATTGGTTTCTTTAACAAACAAGTAACCTTTACTACGTACAGTTTTAATACGTTTTGGATTTTCAGGATCATCGCCAATTTTTGGACGAATACGTGAAATACGTACGTCAATTGAACGGTCTTGACCATCGTATTCGATACCACGTAAACGTTCGAAGATATCTTCACGCGATAAAATACGGCCAGCGTTTGATGCAAGCAACCATAACAAGTCATATTCAGCACTTGTAAAGTCAACAAGCTCACCATTCAACGTTACCGAACGGCCACCATTGTCGATGACGAGGTCGTCAAACTCAATACGTTGAGCAACTTCATCTTCAACAGTTTTATCCGTACGGCGTAACAAAGCACGAATACGCGCTAATAATACACGTGGTTGAACTGGTTTCGCGACATAATCGTCTGCACCCATTTCCAAACCAAGTACCTGATCCATATCTTCAGTACGTGCAGTCAACATTAAGATTGGTTGATGATAGTGTGGGCGAACTTCACGACAAACGGTTAAACCATCTGCACCCGGCAACATGACATCCAAGACCACAAGATCCGGTTGCTCACTAATAATACGACGAATTGCACGGTTACCATCGGTTTCTACACCAACTTCCAAACCGTTACGGATTAAATATTCTTGAGTTAATCGCGCTAAACGCTCGTCGTCTTCAACGATCAGAATCTTTGGTAACTTTTCTTCTTGGCTCATATCATTGCCCCTATAAATCTCATTACATGTATCTTAAAAATCTTGCAGATACATTCGTTTATCATTTGCAATATACACACGTTTACATTGTAAACAAGTAGGCGTTCACCAAACTGATACATGACAACCATGTTTTGTTGCATTTTATTAATCTTTGAATTTTCAGGTATTTTTATTATCTGTTTATTGTTCTTAAATGTCATAATCTATTCATATTTCCTATGTATGAATATTAAACAAATTATTTCTTCACTAAATTTAAATTCACTCAAGTGTTTGTTTTTTGAGTTATCCACAAAGTTATCTATAAGTGTTTTTTCACAGCTTTGGTATGCTATCTCCCGACAAATCATACAGATAAAAAATTACTAAAAAGTCAAGATTGATCTACCGTAAAAAATCCCGTATCTTGTGTTGAAAATAAACTTTAACTACTAAGTCTTGTGTTTATCCCTCAAATATCGTGGCATGTTTTTTGCTCGGTTCAAACGGTCTATGAACATAACAAAAGTGACAATGGAGCTATGCTGGCATGAGCGTAATTACTTCGACTCCCGGTCAAATTCAGGTGATTAAACGCACCGGAGATGTTGCTGCATTTGATGCAGAGAAAATTTCTGTTGCGATTGGTAAAGCTTTTCTTGCTGTGGAAGGTCAACAAAGTGCGGATTCGAGCCGTATTCACGACCGTATTACCCAACTGACGGAAATGGTACTGAACACTTTCACTCGCCGTTTACCTTCTGGCGGTACCATTCATATTGAAGAGATTCAAGATCAAGTTGAACTTGCACTGATGCGTACTGGGGAGCACAAAGTCGCTCGTGCTTACGTTATCTATCGCGATCAACGCGCAAGTGCCCGTAAAGACACAAATTCTAATCATCACCCTACCTTGCAAGTTACCGATGCAAACGGTCAGCTTCAACCACTTGATTTAAGTGCACTGCAAGCAACTGTAAATCGAGCTGCTGAAGGCTTAGAAGGTATTGATGTTCAAGCAATTATCGATGAAACCGTTAAAAACTTATATAACGGCGTAAAAGAAAGCGATATTGCTACCACCATGATGATGGCAACACGTACACGTATTGAACAAGAACCTAACTATACATACGTAACTGCACGTTTGCTTCGTGATGAGTTGGTCAGCACTGGCTTAGCATTCTTAGGTTTACCAGCCGATACAGCTGAAAACAATGCACTTGAAGCATTCTTGAAAAAAGGTGTAGAGCTTGATTTGCTTTCACCGGACTTGCTTAAGTTCGATCTAGAAAAACTAGCAGCGGCAATTCAACCGGAACGTTCTAACCAGTTTACCTACTTAGGTTTACAAACTCTATTTGACCGTTACTTCATCCATTCAAATGGCGTTCGCTTCGAATTACCACAATTATTCTTCATGCGTGTGTCAATGGGTCTTGCACTTAATGAGCAAGACAAAGAAGAGCGTGCAATCGAGTTCTATAACTTGTTGTCTAGCTTTGACTATATGGCATCTACGCCTACCCTGTTTAACTCAGGTACATTACGTCCACAGCTTTCAAGCTGTTACTTAACAACGATTGGCGATGACCTTTATGACATTTATGGTGCAATGCGTGACAACGCGATGCTCTCTAAATGGGCAGGTGGTTTAGGTAACGACTGGACACCTGTACGTGCCTTGAACTCTTATATTAAAGGTACAAACGGTAAATCTCAGGGTGTTGTTCCGTTCCTTAAAGTTGCGAACGATACAGCCGTTGCGGTAAACCAAGGTGGTAAGCGTAAAGGTGCGGTATGTGCGTACTTAGAAACTTGGCACTTAGACATCGAAGAATTTTTAGAACTTCGTAAAAACACGGGTGATGACCGTCGTCGTACTCACGACATGAACACTGCAAACTGGGTTCCTGACCTATTTATGCAACGTGTGTTTGAAGATGGCGAATGGACACTATTCACTCCGTCTGAAACTCCAGACCTACACGATTTAACTGGTGCTGAGTTTGCTGAACGCTATGCATACTATGAGTCTGTTGCAAAAGAACAGAACATGTTGCACAAGAAAGTACGTGCGAAAGACTTATGGCGCAAAATGCTTTCTATGTTGTTCGAAACTGGTCACCCTTGGATCACGTTTAAAGATGTTTGTAACTTACGTTCACCACAACAACACGTTGGCGTAGTTCACTCATCTAACCTATGTACTGAAATTACGTTAAACACCAACCAAGACGAAATTGCGGTATGTAACTTAGGTTCGATCAACCTTGTTCAACACGTTAAAGGTGGCGTATTAGACCGTGAGAAGTTAGCGCGTACTGTTAAAACAGCAGTTCGTATGCTCGATAATGTTATCGACATTAACTACTACGCTGTACCACAAGCGAAGAACTCTAACTTGAAACACCGCCCTGTTGGTATGGGTATCATGGGCTTCCAAGATGCACTTTACGAAATGGGTATGGCTTACGGTTCTGATGAAGCTGTGAACTTTGCTGACGAGTCAATGGAAGTGATTAGCTACTATGCAATCCAAACTTCAAGTGACTTGGCTGTTGAACGTGGTGCTTACTCAACATTTAAAGGTTCATTGTGGGATCAAGGCATCCTTCCAATCGACTCTTTAGAAATTGTTGCGAAATCTCGTCCAGAACGTATGTTTGAAGTTGACCGCACTCAACGTTTAGATTGGGACAGTTTACGTGCCAAAGTTCAAAAAGACGGTATGCGTAACTCAAACGTAATGGCGATTGCTCCAACTGCAACCATTTCGAACATTTGCGGTGTTTCTCAGTCTATTGAGCCAACATTCCAAAACTTATATGTGAAATCTAACTTGTCTGGTGAGTTCACTGTAATTAACCCTTACCTTGTTCGCGCATTAAAAGAACGTGGTCTTTGGGACACAGTGATGGTTAATGACCTCAAACACTTTGAAGGTTCAGTACAAAAAATTGCTCGTATTCCTGAAGAATTAAAAGCAATCTTTGCAACTGCGTTTGAAGTTGAGCCACGCTGGATTGTTGATGCTGCATCACGCCGTCAAAAATGGATTGATCAAGCACAATCTCTTAACCTTTACATCTCTGGTGCAAACGGTAAGAAACTTGACATCACTTATAAGATGGCATGGTTACGTGGTCTTAAGACGACTTATTACCTCCGTGCGTTAGGCGCAACATCTGCTGAAAAATCTACAATTAACACAGGTGCGTTAAACGCGGTTAAACCTGCAACTGTAGAAGCAGCAGCACCTGCGGCAGCTCCGGTCGTAGAAGCGAAGAAGCCTGATGCAGTTGAAGAAGACGGCTTCACTCAAGCAGCTCCGGTTCCTATGGCTTGTTCAATCGACAACCCAGATTGCGAAGCTTGCCAATAACATTCAATAAAGTTGCTCTTTAACACAAAAGAGCAACTTTAAACGAGGTAAAGATTATGTTTTTTCATCTCAGCCATAACTATATGCTTGGTGTTGGAATCTTAATCTTTGCCTTTATTTTCTTTTATACGCCTATGGTTTACGCCTTTTTTAAAATCCGTAAACAACAGCGTAAGCAAAATAAGTTGTAGGGATAATGGACCAAAGGCCCAAAATTTGGTCATACATCAATAAAACTTAATTTTGTTTACACATTATGAGCGTATAGTAGTGACATCTTCGTTTAGAGATGTCGAACATAGATATATACAACGAAGAGAGAACAACAATGTCTATCCTTAGTTGGGACGATTTTGAAGATGATTCGCAAAAACCGGCTGCACCTGAACACAAGTCTGCGCCCGTCAACCCGGAAAAAACGCCTGATTCGCAGAATGTATCTGCTGCGCAGCCATCATCGCAGAGCGTGGCAGCTCCACAATCCACTGGAACCCATTCCGTGCGATCAACAAATCCAACCGATTCAATGGCTCGAGCATCTGAAGCCTTAGAACATTTGGATGTTGCTCCTGGCCTTGAAGAGTTAGAAATGGGCGCGCAACGCGTTCAGGTTGACGACAAAGCCATGATTAACTGTCGCGCCGACTTGAACCAGCTTGTTCCATTTAAATATGAGTGGGCTTGGCAAAAATATCTAGATGGTTGTGCAAACCACTGGATGCCTCAAGAAGTGAACATGAACCACGATATCGCACTTTGGAAGTCTGAAAATGGCTTAACTGAAGATGAGCGTACGATCGTTATGCGTTCTTTAGGTTTCTTCTCGACTGCGGACTCTTTGGTTGCGAACAACCTCGTATTGGCAATTTACCGTCACATCACGAACCCTGAATGCCGTCAGTACATTTTGCGTCAAGCGTTTGAAGAAGCAATTCACACTCACGCTTACCAATACTGTATCGAATCTTTAGGTATGGACGAAGGCGAAGTCTTCAACATGTACCGCGAGATTCCATCGGTTGCGCGTAAAGCAGCTTGGGGCTTGAAGTACACTCAATCGTTAAGTGATCCTACTTTCCACACAGGTACGCCTGAAAACGACCAACGTTTACTTCGTAACTTGATCGCGTTCTACTGTGTTCTTGAAGGGATCTTCTTCTACTGTGGCTTTACTCAAATTTTGAGTATGGGTCGCCGTAACAAGATGAATGGTGTTGCTGAGCAGTTCCAATACATTTTGCGTGATGAGTCTATGCACTTGAACTTTGGTATCGACATGATTAACCAAATCAAGATTGAGAATCCTCACCTTTGGACTGCCGAGTTCCAACAAGAAGTGATTCAAATGATTCTTGAAGGTACGATGCTTGAAATCGAATACGCACGTGACACAATGCCACGCGGTGTATTGGGTATGAACGCAAGCATGATGGAAGAATATTTGAAATTCATCTGTAACCGTCGTTTATCTCAGTTAGGTTTACCAGAGCAATTTGCTGGTGTAACTAACCCATTTGCGTGGATGTCGGAGATGATGGACTTACGTAAAGAGAAGAACTTCTTTGAAACTCGCGTAACTGACTACCAAACTGGTGGTGCGTTAAGCTGGTAAGTTTTACTGCTTTCCCAAAAAAGCCGCTCATCTAGAGTGGCTTTTTTATTACCAGAATTATTTAGGCTCAGCTCAAGCCTCATTTATTTATTCTTTATTCAATAAATATTTAATAATTTATACAAAGCTATTCTGACCTTAATCATATATAAGCTATATTCTTTTAATTTAAAAATAAATAATATAAAAATCTAAATTATTTATAAAAACAATTTAAAATACTAAAATAAAAATTATTGTTTTAAAAATAATTTTAGCAAATAGATAAAATAAGGTGTCGGCTGACCCACTCTGGCTTTTAAACGAACGAAAACTCAGCCGACGGCGTAGATATACCAAATTATTATTACAAAAACTTATATCCCTACGATTATTTTACAAATCCGAATAAATACTCAAGTAAAAATATCACAAAATTTATCTATATTATTTTTGTCACTCTCTTTATTTAAAGCGATAGTTTTAAGCCCTATAAATAAATTAAATTTATTTTAAAAACAAAAGGTTATAAACACAGCTACTTTAATTTTAAATAAAAATCATTTTATTTCAAAAAGATAAATCATTTTTTAAATACATATATTATTTTAATCTTAAAAATTTTTTATTAACTCAGTCCATTTTTTGTGTTTAAAAATGTTATTAAAAATAATCGTATTTTTTATTTTGTTGATTTTGAATATATTTACAAACTCGCTGTATCAGCCGTGACAAATTACACAACTTGACACCAAATAGTAAAAAATTAAATACTCTTTCTCAATTATGTGCTCTGAAACACATAATCAATAAATAGTAATAACAACATCTCAAACAAATCACATGGAAATAGATTATGTTTATTAAAAGTATTTTATCTTCGATTACTAGTATTATCCCACTTCCTGAAAATAGTAACACAAGCAGTAATTTAGGTAACGGCTCTGGTGACGGCCTACTTAATGGAATATCTTCCGGAAATGGCGAACACAACTATGGTATTGGCAATGGTATTGCCGATGACGCAAGCATTACAGCCCCAATTACCATTCCCCTCAACCTCTCTGGTAACTCAATTACACTCATAGGCAATTCATCTTCAAGTTCGGTGAATAGCTCTCCAACCACCACTTCAAATAACGTTAATGACAACGATGTAATAAATAATGGTAACGGCTCTACCATTGGTAGCGGTACAGGCAATGGCTCTGGTGACGGGCTTTTAAATGGCGCCGCTTCTGGTAATGGTGAACACAACTATGGAATCGGTAATGGTATTGCCGATGACGCAAGCATTACTGCCCCACTTTCAATTCCAATTAACCTTGCGGGTAACTCTATTACCCTAATTGGTGACTCATCTTCTAGTTCGGTCAACAACTCTGCAACCAATACATCAAATACCGTGAATGATAACGACACCACCTATAACGGCAATGGCTCAGGTGCTGGTAATGGTTTGGGCGATGGCTTGTTAAATGGAATTGGCTCTGGCAATGGCGAGCAAAACTACGGTATCGGAAATGGGATTGCGGATGACGCAAGTATTACAGCCCCAATTACGCTTCCTATTAACTTGTCTGGGAACTCAATTACCCTAATTGGCAATTCATCTGCAAGTTCTGTTAATTCCTCGCCAACTACAACGTCAAATACTGTGAATGACAACGACACCACCTATAACGGCAATGGTACTGGTGATAGCGGCGTGAACGCTCTGGGCGGTTCTGGCAATGGTTCAGGTGACGGTGCAGGTAATGGTATCGCTTCTGGCAATGGTGAACATAACTATGGTATTGGCAATGGTAACGGCGACGATGTTGATATTACTGCTCCGATTACCGGCGTTCTAAACATTTCAGGAAACTCATTTACTCTCATTGGTAATTCTTCATCAAGTTCAGTTAATACCGCACCAACAACCACATCAAATACGGTGAACGACAATGACACCATTGATAATGGTAATAGCGGCGGCACAGGTAGTGGTTCAGGCAATGGTTCTGGTGATGGTTTACTTAATGGCGCTGCTTCTGGCAATGGCGAGCATAACTACGGCATTGGCAACGGAAATGGTGATGATGTAGATATTACCGCACCAATTACAGGTGTTTTTAATTTCTCTGGTAACTCTTTCTCACTCATTGGCAATTCATCTTCTAGTTCAATTAATACTGCTCCAACTACGACCACCAATACAGTTAATGACAATGACGTGACTGATAATGGAAATGATGGAGGTGGACTTCTTGGTGGAAGTTCTGGAAATGGCTCTGGTGATGGCCTGTTAAACGGCGCTGCTTCTGGCAATGGCGAACACAACTACGGTATTGGTAACGGAAACGGTGATGATGCAGATTTCACTTTCCCTCTTACTGGTGTACTTAACTTTTCCGGCAACTCGCTTTCAGGCTTTGGCAGTTCATCTAGTGACTCGGTAAATGTTGCCCCTACCACAGCAACCAATACCGTCAATGATAATGACACCATTGATAATGCCAATACAGGCGGCTTTGGTGACGGTTCGGGCAATGGCTCTGGCGATGGAATTTTAAATGGTGCAGCGTCTGGTAATGGCGAGCATAACTATGGCATTGGTAACGGAAACGGTGACGATGCAGACTTTACGCTTCCATTTACTGGCGGCTTAAATATTCTGGGCAATGCTTTATCTAGTATAGGCGGTTCTTCGACCGACTCTATTAATATTTCACCAACAACTACTTCAAACACAGTCAATGACAATGACACTACCAACAACGGCAACACTTCAGGTGGTGTGATTGGTTCTGGCGACTCAGGCAACGGCTCTGGTGATGGCCTATTAAATGGTATTTCATCAGGTAACGGTGAACATAATTATGGCATTGGCAACGGTAATGGCGATGATGTTGACATTGTTGCCCCTATCACTACACCACTTAATGTATTAGGCAACTCTTTCTCATTTATTGGTGGTGATGGTACAGGCGATATCTTAGGTCCGATTACTGGCGTTATTGGTGGTATTGGCGGTGATGGAGATATCCTAAGTCCAATTACTGGCATTATCGGTGGCATTGGTGGTGATGGAGACATCCTAAGCCCGATTACTGGCATTATCGGTGGCATAGGCGGCATCGGTGGTGATCTAGGCGATAACCCACTTACAGGTATTATTCAAAGCGGTATTGACGTTCTACAAAATTTAGAAAGCCTAAAAACAGGTTTGATTAATACAGGTATTGATACGATTGCCGGAACAATCATTGGTGTGTTCCCTGATGCAGAGCACCCTGTCGGTGATTTTGCAGACCTTGGAAAACTACTTTTCGAGACTTCACGCGATAGTGTTAACGGTACGCTTGAGGCTATTTCTGACCTTGCAGGGGCTGATCTTGAGGGTGCAAGTGGCTCGATCACTGGTGTAATTGATACTCTTATTACCAATGGTTCAACGGCATCTACCATTATTCAGCATATTGTAGGTGATGACCTAGTCACTGAAAACGGTGGCCTCTTGGGTTCAATCACCACGATTATTGGTGGCGTTGACAGCGGCGACGGTGGTTTACTGGGTGGCCTAGATGGCTTAATTAGCATTAACTATGGCGACTCAGACAATAGTAATTCTGTAGATGTAGAAGATATTTTAGGAAATATCCTCGGCTCGGTAGGTTCAAATCAAGGTATTGCTGTTGGTGAACCTGATCCAACGGGCGGTAGTTTGATTCATACGATTTCACTTAACACAGTGAATCAGCTAACTGACCAACTTTTACATGCTTTACCGACTGTCTAATTCGTTCGTAAAGATATAACCCTTATAAAAGCACCTTTCAAATCTTGAGTTTGGAAGGTGTTTTTTATTAAAGAGCTTTTGACAGTAATACGCTCATGCTTATAGGTTATTAATCCAAATCTAAATACCCAAATACAGCCTTTTCAACTCGCTGCTGTAAAGAGAAGAAGTTCTCTAGAACACGCAAGAAGTCATAATTTCTTAAATATAATCAATCTTTACCCGAGTACAAAACTGAGCCAACTAAAACAGCTTGCCCTGCAATGCTAACTTGTAATATTGAATCTGTTTTCTCAACTGTCACTAAAACTCGCCCTGGTTTTTTTATTGCGAGACCTTGATACCCCCAATAGTTTACTTTCTGGTCACATTCGATTAAATCGTGATGAACAAGATACGCCCCCGCTGGACCATTTGCATTACCAGTTACAGGATCTTCATTAATACCGATTGCAGGTGCAAACATTCGACCATAGGTAATAGGTTCTTGCCTACTCCCTTCCAAGGCAAAGGGGAAAAAACCATTGCAACCTATTTCAGCACTAATAGCTTTCAATTTTTCATTGTTTGGAATTAATTCATCGAGCTTATTTCTGCTCAACATTGGCACCATCACCTTGGAATGCCCTGTCGTGACAACTTGTATTGGTAAGTCAGCAAAATCACTTTCACTCACACCCAATGCGCTTGCGAGTTCAGCCCTTTGATTAGCATTAAAAGGTGATAAAAACTCTACGCGACCTTGAGTCATTTTCACCAATAACGCTTCTGGACTTCCAAATATTGAAACGGGTAAATGACCTGCTCCTGTTTTTGCAATTAATGGATAGTCGGATTGGTGGCCTGTAGTTGCACGTAAAAAGTGAGTGGCGATTGTGGCATGTCCACAGATTGGGACTTCATGTGTAGGGGTAAAATATCGAACATGTATATCATGGCTTTGATCTTTAGGTGACAAAACAAAGGCAGTTTCTGAATACCCAGCGAATGCAGCAATATTTTGCATCTCTTGAGTCGTAAGATGGTCCGCATCTAGAACAACCCCTGCTCGATTTCCTGTATTTGGTTTGGTGGTAAACGCATCAACTACATAAATGGTCGTCATGGCAGAACTCCTCTGTTGTTAATATTGTGATCTCAGAAATAGCTCCTGCCATAACCAGAAAATCTTATTTAATTGCAACGACACATGCCTTAACTCTAAAAAGTTTATAGTCGTCTCATATAATGAGTTTTGAGTACTTGTAGTACTTGTTTGAATTGTATAAATCTAAACACTAGGGATACTATAGTTTTTATTGCAAACGCATTTTCTAAATATGGAAAGGTATGAACTGGGACGATACTAAAGTTTTGTTAGCTATTGGGCGAACTGGCGGGTTGAGCCGCAGTGCAAAATTGCTTGGTATTAGTGTTTCTACCGTATATCGCAGAGCCGTTGAACTCGAGAAAAGTCTCAATGCGATTCTTTTTTCTCGAGACAATGATGGCTATACACTCACCCACGTTGGAAAACATTTTTTTGCTTTGGCTGAAAAAGCAGAAGAGCATTTAATAGCGATGGAACGTTACAACGATCAAGGGCAACAATCATTGTTCCGCATTGCTTTACCTGAGTTAATCGGGCAACAGTTGCTTCAGTCAAAGCTAACAGCATTGCAATTGAAGCATCCAGATTTACAATTAGAAATCTCAACGAGTGTCGTTCCTGTTGATTTTTCCCGACGGGAAGCTGACATTATTCTTCGACTTGTGCGACCAGAAAGTGGCCGTTACATTATTCGGCGACTTGGCCAACTAGAATATGGGCTTTATGGTAGTAAAGATTATCTCGCCAGTTTCACAGAGCATGCTGAAACGGCTGATGACTTACTGAATCATCGTATAATCGGTTGGGACCGAAGCCTTCAATATACGTTTTTGGCACAATGGATGCGTGAACTCACTCAAGATGCGGCCCCTGCTTTGTCTTTTGATAACATGCACTCGCAACTACGAGCAGTCATTGAAGGACAAGGAGTTACAGCCCTGCCTTGTTTTGTTGCAAAGGCTTCGGGTTTAGTACCTATACTACCTATGCAAACTTTAAAACAAGATGTGTGGTTAATGCGTCATTTAGATACTAAGGATAGTGACTATTCAACGTTGATTAGCGAGACGATTGAAAAAGAACTACAAGAATATCTGTTGTGATAAGAATTAACTTTTATTCTGATATTTGAAAGCTTTTAAAAGTAATATTGAAACAACCACCACTAACCAGATTAAAATTAAATATCTAATCAATAAGGTGGGGAACATAACCCAATTCCACCAAGAAGCAATTTTTTCTTCACTTGTTGAAAAATTAATTACCCTCCCTTTTTCATCTTCAAAACAAATTCTAGTGACTACAATATATTTATTTTTAAAAAATAATGATAAATTAGGAAAAAAACCTCCCTCAACTTTAAGTAGTTTTCTAGGCTTATATAATTCACAAAATGAACCACTCTCATTTCTAAAATATGCACAATTAATAATATTTTTTTTATAATTATCTTTTATTATTAATGATGTCATACGCCCATGTTTGATATGAAATTCAGGTTCATAAACAACAAAACCCTCTTTTTTAGGGGTAAAAACTATACTTGGGTTAAGAGCACAAAGTATTACAATTAGACAAAAACTTAAGGTAAGAACAAGAACAAAATTTTTATAAATATACGAATATAATGAAAAAAATGGATCAACCACTTCCCTAGAGATCCACATTTTAAGTTTATAAATCACAACTATCCCCACTATAAAACAATAGTAAAAAAGCCAGAGGCTAATAAAACACCAATACTAAAAGCACTGATGAAATTAATAAATTTGACAACATATATATTTTTTAGATTTATATAGTTTTTAAATTGTCTCCCTAATAAAAACAACAAAAAGAATAAAAAATAAACTACAAATTTATTAATCGAATATAAATCATTAAAGTAGTTTATTCCTTTACTTCTTTTAGCAAGGAGATAAAACATAAAAACTGAGTAGCCTACTAAACCTAAAAAAAGCGAAGTAAATGCACTTACTTCTGCTTTACTCATAATTTCATTTTTCATAATTCCCCCAATAAAATATAATTATTTAATAAAATAAAAATGCCATTTTATAGCAAAATTAATAATCTTTAATATAGCTCTAAATAACCAAATACAGCCTTTTCAACTCGCTGCTGTAAATGATTTAAATCACTTTCCCCTACTATACCTGCTGCGTTAATCATTCCTTTACTTAAAGCAATTATATCTTGTGCAGCTATTTGCGCATGTGAAATGCCAGAACGTATAAACAGATCAGAAATTATGGTCTCAAGCTCATATTGAAGTTCACTTTCCTCAACATCTTTTCCGATAAGTTCAGAAGCAAACTCTAGAGTTCGCGCCAACTGTGGGCGGCTGAATTGATGTTGCACAGCAGCCTGAATGATGAGTTTTAGTTTTTCTTTTAAGTCAGCGGCTTCATGTTGCTGTATAGCCTCAACAATATGATTTGAAAGCTTGGCGCGTTCACGTCGAATTAACTCGACAATTAGAGTATCTTTAGAGGGAAAGTATTGATATAGGCTACCAATGCTTACGGCAGCAAGTTCAGCCACGGCATTTGTGTTAAATCCAGCAAAGCCTAACGTCTCCAAAATACGAGCAGCCGCCTCTAAAATAGCTTCAAAAGTTGCCACTGAGCGTGCTTGACGCGGGCGTTTGCGTGGGTCTGGAAGTGTTTCTGACATGGGCCGGAATGCGAGTATTTAATGTGAGTAATTACTCATATACTGACTGAGCCATGTTGGTATGACAAGAAAATCCTGTCTTTTCAGTTGAACTACAACTCGCCTCAGTCATGGAGTGGTTATGCCTAGAACCTATACTTTTTTTATTCATTTAAGAGCTTTGCCTGTTTGGTTGGCTTTAGCTCGGCAAAAGCGTGCTGAGTTTAGTGCACAAAAGCTTGAACCTATTTTTGAGAAGTACCCGACTGTAAAAGTTCGGTGGTATGACGTTGAAGCGTTTAGTACTAAAGCCAGTGATATTGCTGTGTTTGAGACGTCATCTTTGCAAGATTATTATTTTGTGATTGATGCGATCCGAGACTCTGAGTTGTGTACGGTGCCCTACTTTGAGTTTGTAGAGATTATTCCTGCAATTGAAGATGGGTATGTAGAGTATGAAAGTTCTTTATAAAAATTGTGAATAAAAAACCGCTATCTATTAGCGGTTTTTTATTGAGTCTTTAAGATTTAAATTGAAGTATCATTGATGAAACTAAACTATAAATACATCAGCTTTAATTAAATCATTCAAACTATTTACATTTGTTTGATTATTTAAAATTAATAGCTTAGTGGCTGAATAATTTATATCATTTCCATCTCTATCTAAACTTAGCGTAACTGTTGAACCGCTCTTTTCAAATGATACAAACTGATTGAGATTTTCTTTACTAGCTGGCCCAATAATTAACTCAGAGATATTGATTTTATCTCCTTGGGAAATATTAAAGTCTGACCATGTATCAACGCCATTACCGCCCGTAGCGTCATTTCCAAAACCTGCTAAAATTTTGAAAATTGCAGTATCAGCACCAATTCCGCCAGTTAGCGTGTCATTGCCCGCTCCGCCTTCAAGAAGATCGTTACCTTCACCACCGTTCAGGATATCATTGCCAGCTCCACCTTCCAGCCAGTCGTCTCCAGCTAAGCCATTTAAGGTGTCATCTCCAAGACCGCCCAACAGATTGTCCTTACCTTTCCAGCCATTCAGTACATCGTTACCTTCCGTGCCGTTAAGCGGTATGACAATATTCATTACATCTGCTGTAGTTAAGGTCTTGTCGGCAAAGAGAAAGTTGAAGTCCCGACTATAGGAATCGCTGTCACTTAGGTAGTTTTTAAAGGTCACTGAATCTTCTGTACCAAATGCCTTGATCACCAGATCATTGCCTACTCTCAGGAACTGGGCATCGGTAAAGTTGGCACCTTCAAATTTCACATCATTAAAGTACTGTAAATTGGTCCAGTCATAGCTTTTGTCATTAATAATGTCCTGTCCATGACCTGACTGGAAGATATAAATATCTTTCTCGTAATCACCACCTGTCATGACATCATTACCGCTACCACCAATCAAGGTATCCTGACCAGCACCGCCAGTTAGCGTGTCATTGCCCGCTCCGCCTTCAAGAAGATCGTTACCTTCACCACCGTTCAGGATATCATTGCCAGCTCCACCTTCCAGCCAGTCGTCTCCAGCTAAGCCATTTAAGGTGTCATCTCCAAGACCGCCCAACAGATTGTCCTTACCTTTCCAGCCATTCAGTACATCGTTACCATCCGTACCGTTAAGCGGTATGACAATATTCATTACATCTGCTGTAGTTAAGGTCTTGTCGGCAAAGAGAAAGTTGAAGTCCCGACTGTACGAATCATTGTCATTCAAGTAGTTCTTAAAGCTAACCGAGTCATCTGTACCAAATGCCTTGATCACCAGATTATTACCTATTCTTAAGAATTGGGCATCGGTAAAGTTGGCACCTTCAAATTTCACATCATTAAAGTACTGTAAATTGGTCCAGTCATAGCTTTTGTCATTAATTGTGTCCTGTCCATGACCTGACTGGAAGATATAAATATCTTTCTCGTAATCACCACCTGTCATGACATCATTACCACTGCCACCAATCAAGGTATCCTGACCAGCACCGCCAGTTAGCGTGTCATTTCCAGCACCGCCTTCAAGAAGATCGTTACCCTCACCACCGTTCAGGATATCATTGCCAGCTCCACCTTCCAGCCAGTCGTCTCCAGCTAAGCCATTTAAGGTGTCATCTCCAAGACCACCAAGCAGATTGTCCTTACCTTTCCAGCCATTCTGCACATCGTTACCTTCCGTGCCGTTAAGCGGTATGACAATATTCATTACATCTGCTGTAGTTAAGGTCTTGTCGGCAAAGAGAAAGTTGAAGTCCCGACTATAGGAATCGCTGTCACTTAGGTAGTTTTTAAAGGTCACTGAATCTTCTGTACCAAATGCCTTGATCACCAGATCATTGCCTACTCTCAGGAACTGGGCATCGGTAAAGTTGGCACCTTCAAATTTCACATCATTAAAGTACTGTAAATTGGTCCAGTCGTAGCTTTTGTCATTAATAATGTCCTGTCCATGACCTGACTGGAAGATATAAATATCTTTCTCGTAATCACCACCTGTCATGACATCGTTACCGCTACCACCAATCAAGGTATCCTGACCAGCACCGCCAGTTAGCGTGTCATTTCCAGCACCGCCTTCAAGAAGATCGTTACCCTCACCACCGTTCAGGATATCATTGCCAGCTCCACCTTCCAGCCAGTCGTCTCCAGCTAAGCCATTTAAGGTGTCATCTCCAAGACCACCAAGCAGATTGTCCTTACCTTTCCAGCCATTCTGCACATCGTTACCTTCCGTGCCGTTAAGCGGTATGACAATATTCATTACATCTGCTGTAGTTAAGGTCTTGTCGGCAAAGAGAAAGTTGAAGTCCCGACTATAGGAATCGCTGTCACTTAGGTAGTTTTTAAAGGTCACTGAATCTTCTGTACCAAATGCCTTGATCACCAGATCATTGCCTACTCTCAGGAACTGGGCATCGGTAAAGTTGGCACCTTCAAATTTCACATCATTAAAGTACTGTAAATTGGTCCAGTCGTAGCTTTTGTCATTAATAATGTCCTGTCCATGACCTGACTGGAAGATATAAATATCTTTCTCGTAATCACCACCTGTCATGACATCGTTACCGCTACCACCAATCAAGGTATCCTGACCAGCACCGCCAGTTAGCGTGTCATTTCCAGCACCGCCTTCAAGAAGATCGTTACCTTCACCACCGTTCAGGATATCATTGCCAGCTCCACCTTCCAGCCAGTCGTCTCCAGCTAAGCCATTTAAGGTGTCATCTCCAAGACCGCCCAACAGATTGTCCTTACCTTTCCAGCCATTCAGTACATCGTTACCATCCGTACCATTAAGCTGTATGGTAAGACTTGTAAGTTCCGTAGTAGAGGCCGTCTTGTCTGCAAAGATAAAGTTAAAATCTCGACTATAGGAATCGCTGTCACTTAGGTAGTTTTTAAAGGTCACTGAATCTTCTGTACCAAATGCCTTGATCACCAGATCATTGCCTACTCTCAGGAACTGGGCATAGGTAAAGTTGGCACCTTCAAATTTCACATCATTAAAGTACTGTAAATTGGTCCAGTCATAGCTTTTGTCATTAATAATGTCCTGTCCATGACCTGACTGGAAGATATAAATATCTTTCTCGTAATCACCACCTGTCATGACATCGTTACCACTGCCACCAATCAAGGTATCCTGACCAGCACCGCCATTCAACGTGTCATTTCCAGCACCGCCATTCAGTGTGTCATTGCCGTTATCACCATTCAGTACATCATTACCTGAACCTGTAATCAACGTGTCATTGCCATCACCACCGTTTAATACATTTTTACCTTCACCACCATCTAAAAGATCATCACCTGTATAACCTGTCAGTGTGTCATCCCCTAGGCCACCAATCAGAACATCCTTACCTTTCCAGCCATTCAGTACATCGTTACCATCCGTACCATTAAGCTGTATGGTAAGACTTGTAAGTTCCGTAGTAGAGGCCGTCTTGTCTGCAAAGATAAAGTTAAAATCTCGACTATAGGAATCGCTGTCACTTAGGTAGTTTTTAAAGGTTACTGAATCATCTGTACCAAATGCCTTAATTACAAGATCATTGCCTACTCTCAGGAACTGGGCATCGGTAAAGTTGGCACCTTCAAATTTCACATCATTAAAGTACTGTAAATTGGTCCAGTCATAGCTTTTGTCATTAATAATGTCCTGTCCATGACCTGACTGGAAGATATAAATATCTTTCTCGTAATCACCACCTGTCATGACATCGTTACCACTGCCACCAATCAAGGTATCCTGACCAGCACCGCCATTCAACGTGTCATTTCCAGCACCGCCATTCAGTGTGTCATTGCCGTTATCACCATTCAGTACATCATTACCTGAACCTGTAATCAACGTGTCATTGCCATCACCACCGTTTAATACATTTTTACCTTCACCACCATTTAAAAGATCATCACCTGTATAACCTGTCAGTGTGTCATCCCCTAGGCCACCAATCAGAACATCCTTACCTTTCCAGCCATTCAGTACATCGTTACCATCCGTACCGTTAAGCTGCATAGTAAGACCTGTGATTTCCGAAGTAGAGACCGTCTTGTCCGCAAAGATAAAATTGAAGTCCCTACTGTACGAGTCATTCTGATCGAGGTAATTTTTAAAGGTTACTGAATCATCTGTACCAAATGCCTTGATCACCAGATCATTGCCTACTCTCAGGACCTGGGCATCGGTAAAGTTAGCACCTTCAAATTTCACATCATTAAAGTACTGTAAATTGGTCCAGTCATAGCTTTTGTCATTAATAATGTCCTGTCCATGACCTGACTGGAAGATATAAATATCTTTCTCGTAATCACCACCTGTCATGACATCGTTACCACTGCCACCAATCAAGGTATCCTGACCAGCACCGCCATTCAACGTGTCATTTCCAGCACCGCCATTCAGTGTGTCATTGCCGTTATCACCATTCAGTACATCATTACCTGAACCTGTAATCAACGTGTCATTGCCATCACCACCGTTTAATACATTTTTACCTTCACCACCATCTAAAAGATCATCACCTGTATAACCTGTCAGTGTGTCATCCCCTAGGCCACCAATCAGAACATCCTTACCTTTCCAGCCATTCAGTACATCGTTACCATCCGTACCGTTAAGCTGCATAGTAAGACCTGTGATTTCCGAAGTAGAGACCGTCTTGTCCGCAAAGATAAAATTGAAGTCCCTACTGTACGAGTCATTCTGATCGAGGTAATTTTTAAAGGTTACTGAATCATCTGTACCAAATGCCTTGATCACCAGATCATTGCCTACTCTCAGGACCTGGGCATCGGTAAAGTTAGCACCTTCAAATTTCACATCATTAAAGTACTGTAAATTGGTCCAGTCATAGCTTTTGTCATTAATAATGTCCTGTCCATGACCTGACTGGAAGATATAAATATCTTTCTCGTAATCACCACCTGTCATGACATCGTTACCACTGCCACCAATCAAGGTATCCTGACCAGCACCGCCATTCAACGTGTCATTGCCCCAACCACCATTCAATGTGTCATTATTTTTAGTACCATTTAAAGTATCATCTAATTTTGTTCCGATAATAAAACCTGATTGTTCTAATATTTTTAGATCAACTTTAGATGCTAAATCGTCCCATAACCCTTGTTCAATTACTTCATTTAAGAATTGAATTAATAATGTTTTTCCTTCTGGTAACCAATTGGTTAAAATATCAGGATGATAATTTACTAAATCACTTAAATCAGTAAATGCTTTCTCTGGGTTAATTATAAAAATTTGCTCTAATTTTTCCTGAATCCCAGAATAATTAAATAACTGAGTTGGATCTGTTGCTTGTAAATTGAGTTCAATTTCTGCCAGATAATCATCTAAGCGAGTTTGATAAAGCAAGCCCGTATAAATACCTTCTTTCAAACTCACATATGCATTATTTATAATATTAAAAACATTTTTAATATCTGCTTCATTTTCATAATAAATCTGTGAAGGTTTTGAACCAGAAAATGCATCTAATATTGGAAGCATATGATGAATTTTATCCAACATTGCCTGTGATTCTTTTGACAATGGTGCTGCTAAAGTAACTATTGCCGCTTGTCCTGGTGTTAATGCGATACCTTCATTAGCAGTTTTAACCCAAGATACCATTCGCACTTCATTTGCTTCTTTAAAATCTGGATCAGTTTTTGCCCAATTTAAAATCAATTGGTCTAATAAATCGTACTGCTCAGCCTTAGTTTCTGCATTTGAATAATTTTTTAATGTTTCTGCTAGCTCTGGAGATAAAGCGGCAGCTTCTCTAAGATCACGAACACGTCCAGCACCTTGTAGATTAGCAGCTTGTTGTTGTTCTGCTGTTAGTTCGATAGCGTTATTAAAACTGCTGTAGATACTATTAAAACTAAAATTGACGTCTCCCATTATATGGCTTTGACCATCTAGAGTTTCAAAGCTTCCAGTTTGAGCCAAGATGTTGTCATTACCCAACGCAGTATCAGTATTCGTATGATTTAAATTTAAAGATTGAATGCCTAACTCAGTTAAACCAAATAATTCATTCGTCTGACTAACTCCATCTTGGTTTAGGTCACGCCAAACTTTAAGCTGCTCAAAGTTTGTATCTTCAGCATTTACTTTACCATCGCCATTACTGTCAAACTCAGCTAGAGCAGCATAACCATTACTTGCTTGACTACCATCCTTCAAAGTTACACTGTCACCAAATAACTCACTACCATCATTAATGACACCATCACCATTGCGATCCAATACTAGGATACCGTCATCCGAACCAACCCAACCTGTTGATGTACGGATACCATCATTATCATGATCGAATAACACACCAGCCCATTTATTGGCAGCAATCGTTTCAATACCATCCCCATCTAGATCTAAGACAACTGGATCATAAATATGATACTTCTTTACACCATCGCTGTTTCGATCGATATTTTTCCAAGGATTCCAATCATCTGGGAACCAACTATAGAACTCTTTTGACCACCCTTCTAATACTTCGCCAGCAAATCCAGCCATTAAACCAGGATCTAGTTCGGGGAATGTTCCATCGTGTTGCATTTTCTGTATTTCTGAAAGAGCATTAGCTAAAGCATCTGCTATTTGCGGCCCTTTTTCTGCAACATTAGAACTTGCACCAAGAAATCCTGAAAGTCCATTCAATGCAGTACTTAAACCAGGTTTATCTACAGCGAGAGCTACAAGGCCAGTTGCTGTAGACATTGCTGCCAGAGTATTTGCAATTGCTCCAGAATAATTTCCTTGATCTATATTGATCATAGCCTGAGTCAAAGCTGCACCAGTTAAGGTCGCATCAACTTGATATTTTAAACCAGTTAAACCTGCTACTGCTTCAGGACTTTTTGCAATCTTTGCAAATTCGATCGTAAAACCTAAACCTGTTGAAATTAATGAAAGCTGAGCTATTTGCTGGTCAATACCTTTACCATCTCCCTGTGAAATAGCTGAATTTAAATCATTAACAGTACTATATAGTTCATTTGCCTGTATAATTAAAGAAGAACCCATTAAAACCCCTAATTGAAATATTTTTAGTATAAAGTCATTAAAAAATTACGTTTTAAATCTATCCTCCTGATCAATTAAAATAAAAATATTATAAAGTAATAGTAAAAAAGAAAGATGCTAATAGAGTCCCACCAATAAAAGCACCAATTCCCCAAAGAAAATTTACAAAAGATGTTTTATTTTGTTTTACATATTTTTTTGCTTGACGTAATAAAATAAATTGCAAAAAAACTAAAAAATAAACTACAAGTTTATTAACTGAATATAAATCATCAAAATAATTTATTCCTTTACTTCTTTTAGCAAGAAGATAAAACATAAAAATAGAGTAACTAGTTAAACCTAAAAAAAGTCCGACAAATCCTCGCACATCTGACTTACTCATAATTTCTTTTTTCATAAGCTCCCCAATAGAAATATAAATATTTAATCAAATGCATTATTTTAAAGTAAAATTAGCAAGAAAAAATTTAATTATCAAATTAATTCTTCATTTTTAATGAGCTCCACAATATGGCAAATATTCTAAAAAAGATGTATATAACTTATTTTTTATATTCATAAGAAGACATCTCTAAGTTAAATATTATACTGCACATAGTTTTTTCAGTGTTCTAGAGCATTGCCCACTTGGTTGGCTTTAGCTCGTGAAAAGCGGGCTGAGTTTAGCGCACAGAAGCTTGAACCTATTTTTGAGAAGTACCCGGCTGTAAAAGTTCGGTGGTATGACGTTGAAGCGTTTAGCACTAAAGCCAATGATATTGCTGTGTTTGAGACGTCATCTCTGCAAGATTATTATTTTGTGATTGATGCGATTCGAAACTCTGAGCTTTGTACAGTGCCCTACTTTGAGTTTGTAGAGATTATTCCTGCAATTGAAGATGGGTATGTAGAGTATGAAAGTTCTTTATAGCAGTTATGAATGCCCTTAATTAGATCTTAGGTTGTTATATGTACATAGCCAAATTACTGATTTTTATATATGATTAAAAAAACTTAATACTTTTTTATACATGGATACTAAAAAGAAAGGCGATATTTTTGAAAACTTTGTTTTTAACTACGTTTCAGCTCTAATCCAAAAAGGTTATATGGGGCTTAATCCAAGTCACACTAAAATTTACAAGCAAAAGAAATATTATTCAAAGGATCGAGAGGACTACATTATCTTTGATGTAGCTATTGAAGTTTTCTTATTTGATCAAAAGGAACCATATTTAGTAATCCTAATTGAATGTAAAAATTATGAAAAAAACGTTCCTGTGGACGATATTGAAGAGTTTTCAACCAAAGTTAGTCAAGTCGGAAAACATTATACAAAGGCTATCTGCATTACTAAAAATGGCTTTCAGAAAGGAGCATTAAATGTTGCAAAAAATAGAAAGATAGGGCTGTGGAGAATTACAGCTAATGATAATCATGAAGTTATATTTAATAGAACTATTAATAGAATAAAGAATAACGATGAAATCATAAGTAATGCGCTCACTTCAGAAAATTTACAAGATATTTCTGCTACGAATATCTTTATTCAGACACCACTACGCTTTACAAGCATTCCAAAAGATTTAATTTATGATTTCCTTTCTTTGCAGAAAGATGTGTCTCCAAAAGAATTTTTCACACAACACCGTGTAAATTCATACTCTAAAACTATCCCTTATAAATCTAAAAAAGAGTTAAGTATCCTTGCAGAAAACTTATTTGATAAATTTTATAAAAACGATGAGATAGATTTAAATGAAATAATAAATACTCTAGGTTATAAACTTATTGAGATTGATACTCCCGAACATCCAAATATTATTGGTAAGCTAGAAACTAAATTAAAAACTATTACCATTTTTGGAGTAGGGTTCTATTCTCAACATCAAATTAATTTTGCAAAAGCACATGAAATAGCACATATTTTTCTTAACCATAGCAAATATATAATTTCAGAGAACTTTTCACCAGCTATGGAATCTCACTCTATAGATATAGAAATTACCCAAAATATTGATCGACTAGAATTTCAAGCAAATTATTTTGCGGGTTGCTTACTACTGCCTGAAAATCGATTAAAAGCAACTTTAAACTATTATTTACGCCTTTATGGAATCAGAAATAGAGGTTTCTCGCCATTATATATTGATTCACAACCCTGCAATTTTGAAAATTATAGTAGAATCATTTTACCTATGACTGGAATTTTTAATGTTTCTCAAGAAACAATGAAAATTAGACTCACAGAATTAGGTTTAGCTCAATTCGCTTTTCAACCTACTTCTACTCATAAGGTAACGAGGTCATATATAGATCGGTTCTAAGCCCTCCCCCAAAACCTCTCCAACACCACATCCCGTTCATCCACACTATTTGAGCTTAAAACCTGTAGTAGCAAACCATCGATCAGGTTTAAAACCATGTCTGCATCAAATTTGAAAGCACGAGTTTCACAGCTAAAAATCAGGTCAAAAAGTTCCCGATGTAGCCATTTTCGGTATTCAACTGCCATACGGTAGGCCTGCGGATACAACCGTTTTATTTCAAAAACTGCTTTAAGCAGCAAATGGTACAGACTGTTTAAGTTGGTATGTAAAACAATAATTTCTTTGAGTTTATCTTTTTGGGTGTAGTAACGGCTTGAGTAAATAATCGAGAGCACTTCTTCTTTGAGTAGGCTTTTTTGAAAGGCGATGCACATTTCAATTAGGCGTTCTTTAGAATGGAAGTAGTTGTAAAATGTGGCTTTCGGTATTTTGGCTTCTTTGATAATCAGGTCTACGCCTGCATTATGAAATCCATGCGTAGTAAAGAGTTGGATGGCAGTTTGCACCACCTGTAATTTTTTGGAAGATATTTCTAAAGTTGGCATTGTTTTACCGTTATAAATTCTTGTTGTTTCTAAATGAGATAAAAAGCCTGTGCCCTTTCTGGGAGAAAAAAAGGCACAGCAAAGCCGTAAGACGGTGCTTGGCACATCTCAAGTTTTGTTTTGCTAAGTTTTAAGTAAAAATGACTTAAAGCCTGAAAACCTTATGGCGTTCAAGCTGCTGTAATTTTTTAAGCTGTGTCGTTATAGCTTTTGGCGCTCAAGGCCAAGAAATGATGGATGTGCATAGCCAACTCCTGATTTTGGGAGTTCTGCCAAAGCATTCATTTGGAATTATGGTGGCAGAACGAGCAAGGGTTAGCAGACTGATAGTAAGAAATCAGCACACCCGAAGGTGTCCCTCACTCGTCCTACCGCAACGAGCGAGGGACGATTGATACACATAAGACTACTCCTCAGAAGGAATAATCTGATGCTCTTACTATGCGGTCTGCTAAAACCGGCTGGCAATGTGGCCAGCACGCAAAGCATAATCTGAGAGTTTGGATGTGTCAATGTGGCTTTAATAACAAGTGTTTAAATTTCTTATTGTTTTTCATTAGATTAACTAAATTATTATTTAAGATATTATATTTAATTATATTTTTAAATGGTTGTGTATTACTGACTATATGTGGAACAGATGTAAATTAAGTAATGGTGACAGGACAAAAGTGGAGTAGCAGACTGACTCAAGAACCAGTACGCACAGAGGCGTCCCCACTTTCACCCTACCATAATGGTAATGAAGCCCACCCAGTTATTCTTAAAGAATGGCGGCGAAACGAAAGAAGGTTAACAGACTGGCTTTGAGTACCCAGCACGCACGAGGCGTCCTTCTTTCATTTCGCCATAATAGAGAAGTTTCCACCAATCATTTTCAAATAATGGCAGTAGAACGAAAGGAAGTTGACAGACTGCCCCAAGGATTCAGTACGCACTAAGGCGTCTCCCTCTCGTCCTACCATAGTGGTAAGCAGACGAGAATAATTTGGAAGACTGCTTGTGTCAATATTGAAAAATAACGTAAGTTATTAAATTTATTATTATTTTTTAGATTTATTAAATTATCATTTTAAATTTTATAAAAAGTGGAATTAGACAGTCTCTGTCTGCCCCACTTGGTGATAAGCACGGTTAAAGTAAACCAAACTTTGGTCATGTTGGCTTTGTTTAATCGCCACAATCGGACATATAAAAATCGTGTGTGTGCCGACTTGTTGAATTTGCTCAATCTCACAATCGAAGCTCACCAAAGCATCTTCCAACACAGGTGCGCCTGTTTCTAACTCAATCCATTCGCCATGTTTAAAGCGTTCTTCTGGTGTGAGCTTAGATGAAAATGCTTTTGAAATATGTTCGTGGTGCGCGCCTAACACATTTACGGTTAAGATTTTGTTATCTAGGAAATGTGCATGTGAACTCGCAGCTTGGTTCATACAGACCAATAATGTCGGCGGTGTGTCAGTCACACTACAAACAGCAGAGGCAGTAAATCCAAAACGGCCAGACATGCCTGCCGTGGTCACAACACTAACCGCACTTGTGAGTAAAGACATTGCATTTCTAAAGTCTGTTGCTTGAACCATGACATTATTCCTAAATTGAACCGTACCTTGTCCTGTGTGTTTGCTATACCGCCCAACTCCATCAGGAAGGTACTATCGACATGCGATCTGATTAGAGCGACATGTAGTAAGTAAAATGAGGGTTACTTGTTTGATTATCAACCACCATCAAAAAAGTAACCCTTTATACCACTTATTGGTAAATATTAAGCAGTAAGATCATAACCCGTAAGTTCTCGGCGAACGATTTCTGCACCTGCACTTAAGGCATTTAGCTTGCCGCGTGCCACTTCACGAGAAAGAGGTGCCATACCGCAGTTTGTGCACGGGTAAAGCTTGTCAGAGTCTACAAACTGAAGCGCTTTACGTAGTGTGTTGGCCACTTCTTCCGGTGTTTCAATCTGGTTCGTTGCAACATCAATTGCGCCGACCATGACTTTTTTACCACGAATAAGTTCAAGCAAGTCGATTGGCACACGAGAGTTGTGACATTCTAACGAGATGATATCAATGTTAGAAGTTTGAAGTTTCGGGAAAGCTTCTTCGTACTGGCGCCATTCTGAACCGAGTGTCTTTTTCCAGTCAGTATTGGCTTTAATACCGTAACCATAGCAAATGTGCACCGCAGTTTCACATTTTAAGCCTTCAATTGCACGCTCTAAAGTTGCAATACCCCAGTCATTTACTTCGTCAAAGAAGACGTTAAATGCAGGTTCATCAAACTGGATAATATCTACACCAGCAGCTTCTAACTCTTTCGCTTCTTGGTTCAAGATTTTGGCAAATTCCCAAGCAAGCTTTTCACGGCTCTTGTAGTGACCATCATAAAGCGTATCAATCATGGTCATTGGGCCAGGTAACGCCCATTTAATTGGTTGATCAGTTTGCTGACGTAAAAACTTTGCATCTTCAACAAATACAGGCTTTTGACGAGACACCGCACCTACCACAGACGGTACGCTTGCGTCGTAACGGTCACGAATACGAACTGTTTCGCGCTTCTCAAAATCTACGCCATTTAAGTGCTCAATAAATGTCGTCACAAAGTGTTGGCGGGTTTGTTCGCCATCGCTGACAATATCAATGCCTGCAAGTTTTTGCTCGTGAAGTGCTAAACGTAGCGCATCTTTTTTACCTTCAATTAAGCCTTCGTTTTCGAGTTTCCACGGCGACCAAAGCTTTTCAGGTTCTGCAAGCCAAGACGGTTTAGGTAAGCTGCCAGCAGTTGAAGTCGGTAATAACTTTTTCATAATAAATGACCTATATGTTGATTAATTAGGAGCGTAATTCGCAGACCACTGCTCAAGAATCGCTTGGTATGGTTTGATAAATTGCTCTTCAACAAACTTCCCCTGCTCTATAGCCAAACGGCTACGTTCTTCACGGTCATACACAATTCGAGTAAGTGAATAATCTTGGTGCTTCAAGCTTGGTTGATAAGACTTTCCAGCCACTGAATTTGCATTGTAAATTTCAGGACGGTAAATCTTTTGGAACGTTTCCATCGTGCTGATGGTACTAATCAACTCAAGGTTGGTGTAATCACTCAACAAATCGCCCGTAAAGTAGAACGCTAACGGCGCAACGCTATGCGGCGGCATGAAATAGCGAACCTTTAAGCCCATTTTTTGGAAATATTCATCAGTTAATGAATAGTCCTCTTGCTTGTATTCAACACCCAAAACAGGATGTTCGTTTTCAGTACGGTGATACACCTTACTTGTTGAAACGCTTAGGCAAATGACTGGTGCCTTTTTAAAGTTGGCTTTATAAGTCTCAGAGTTAATAAAGCTCTTAAATAAGTTACCGTGTAATTCGCCAAACTTTTCTGGCGTGCTAAACGTAGACTTGTTTTTGTTGTGGTCTAACAACAGCACACTAAAGTCATAGTCACGTACATAAGACGAGAAGTTGTTACCTACAATGCCCTCGATGCGTTCATTGGTCTTTTTATCAACAATATTGGTTTTCAATATTTCGATTAAAGGAAGCCCGCTAGTACGGTTTTCGGCATCAATATTCATTTCAACTGAAATGATTTCAAGTTCAACGCCATAGCGGTCGCCCTTAGGGTTGTCCCAATGAGCTAAGGCATTGAAACGATTGTCGATCATCCGTAATGTGTTGCGCAAATTTTCTTCGCGGCTCATCCCTCTCGCCAAGTTAGCAAAGTTGGTTGTAATACGCGTATTGTCTGCTGGACGATAGTTCTCATCGAAACAAATACTCTTAATCGTAAATGTAAATTCTTTACTCATTGTGATCAGTACCCTAATTTCTGAGATAAACCTAAAAAATCTTTTTGCTCTTTTTGAACTTTCCAACCTTGTCAGTTTTGTGCCTTATGGTCTTATCAAAAGTGAATAACTGGAGCGCTTCAGAGCATGGATAGATTTATACCGCAATCACAACATGAATAAAAATGATTTAGTCTCATTCAAAACTGAGTGAAATTCATGTTTAGGGTTTAATAAATAAGTATGAAGTTAAATATTTTTCATCTTAGGGAATTTTAGACAGCAGAAATTCAATATACAGCACTCGCTTTGTTGTGCCTGAAAATTTAGAATTTATGATTATTTTCAGTTAATTAAATCATTTTTCTTTAAATAAAACAGATAAGCCTAGAGCAATTTATGTTGACTCTCATTCATCTCTGCTTTTAGCCATTCTAAAAATATGGTTTTGCGTGGATCTTCCTCAAAAGCACTATGAGAAAGTAAAAAATAGGCTGAATTATCTCGCACAACAGGTGAATTTTTTTTCAGTAAGTTCCACTCAAGCTCTTTTTCAATCATATAAATTGAGATGACCGTTGCGCCAAGTCCAGCCAAACAGCCTTCTAAACATAGGTAAAAATGTTCGAGTTCAACTTTGGTGTAGCCTTTTAAGCTTTGCTTTAACTCAGCAATGCGACTCATGTTTTTGAAAAAATTTGGTCTAGAAGTCGAAATGAGTACGTCGTTGGTTTCCGATGGCTTAGTTGCTTGAACTAGAGCGATATATTCATCGGCAATCTTTTCGCCATAAATATGCTCTCCCCAATCAAAGTCATTTCTGCAGAGTATAACAGCCTGCCCAAAGCTGGCCTGACCGATCTACCATAATGAGCATAGCTGATCAGACCTTTTATGCAAAAAAGCCGCTTTAGAGCAGATGTTTTCTATCCTCTTTTGAATTAAACAGACTTCCATATCTGCCACCGAGTTTGCGGTGTAACACATTTAACAATGTGCTAAATCAATTAATAAAGATAACAAAGTGTTGTCAACACATTATTTAATTGCTCGTAGTAAGGTGTTATGTCAAGATAGCAAGGTGTTATATCTACTAACACCTTGTATCAAATGATCTTCGGCTATGTATGATCATTAAGCTTTATCAAAATTAATTTTTATATAAGTTATTGATCAATTTATCTTTTAGGATTTTAAAGACAATTTATGAAAATTGAATCGTTCGCAGTTACTGGGTTGCATGGTACACGTGGTCCAATTTATCTAGAGTTTCATAAAGATTTGAATATATTGTCTGGCAGAAACGGTGCTGGTAAAACAACAATTCTTAAAATGATGTGGTATTTCATTAGTGGGAATTTAGAAAAAGCATTAATTGAAGTTCCATTTAAATCTGCAACTTTAAAAACAGATTTATATACTATCTCTGTTACTGTCAATGATGGTCAAGATAAACCTTATGAGGTAGATTTTAAATTTAATGATAGCTTACCTATAAAACCATCATCATTATATGACATAGGATTTGAGAAAATGAATCCTAGAGTTAAACATGTTATTACTAAATATCTTGGTAGTTCATATTTTTTCCCTACATTTAGAATAATTGAAGGTGGATTTACTATTGAAAAATATGATATTAAGCATGAGTTATTGCAGTCTTTTTTAAAAAATAAAAATAATAGCGATTCAGATTCAATTGACTTATTAAATAATTTCAAAGCATTGTCAAGTAAGCTTTCTCAAAATGATCATGGATTTATTACATCTGTATCAGCATCAAATATTAATGAAATACTCATTAGTAAATATGCAGAAATAATGTCTTTAATTCAGCCATACCAAAATGAGAGACGAAAATTAACTGAAGAAATTATAGAAAATGTATCCTTAAAAGATGGAAAGGTTATTATCGAAAAAGGTTTGGAAATTGATAAAGTTGCCTCATTTCAAAATAAAATGAGTGACATCGAAGAGCAGATTAATTTTTTTAGAAAACCTTTAAAACGATTCCATGATTCAATGAAATTTTTCCTGCATAATTATGAATTTCATTTCAGTAAAAATGTACAATTTACT
Source organism: Acinetobacter sp. FDAARGOS_558 (assembly GCF_003937785.1). Taxonomy (NCBI): domain Bacteria; kingdom Pseudomonadati; phylum Pseudomonadota; class Gammaproteobacteria; order Moraxellales; family Moraxellaceae; genus Acinetobacter; species Acinetobacter sp. FDAARGOS_558. Next base: position 3,050,686 of record NZ_RKJH01000001.1, on the reverse strand, counting down.
GATGATAGATTAAATGATGAAAGAAGAGACCCTACCAACTTTGAAAAATTTTTGGGTATTGATTTAAGACAAAAATTTCAAGATTTAAATGTTTTATCTTCGGGTGAAAAACAAATTTTAACACTGATTAGTTACAATTCTTTTTTTGACAATACAATATTTTTTATAGATGAACCCGAAATTAGTTTACACGCAGATTGGCAACGTATTCTTTTTAGAATTTTGATGAAACAGAACCCAACAAATCAATTTATCATTAGTACTCATTCACCTTTTATTTATAGTAAATATCCTGATAAAGAACTTTGCATTGATCCAAAATCTGACCGTGGAAATGAGGATGGTTCTTTATAATGAGTGAAGCGGTTAAGGAACAAGAGGCAATTGATACATATGTAGCTCAAATCGAGCGCTCAAATCTTTTTACTATTGTGATTGAAGGTAAAGATGATCTTCTTGTCTATAGAGAATTTGAAGCAATTTATGATGAGTTAAATTGCTTTGTAAGTGTGCTACCTGTAGGAGGACGAAATACTGCACTTGGTATTTTTAAAAAATTAAAAAACACTTCCCATATCAACCGTACAATTTTTATTGTCGATCAGGATGAATGGATAATAAAAGGTAAAGACCCTGTTTATAATCATGATCGTATTATTTGTACGCATGGTTATTCATTTGAGAATGATATTTTTATTGATGGAAATCTTGAAAATGACATGCAAACAAAAAATCCTATAGTTTTTAATAATGAATTACCAATAGTTTTACAATGGTACGCACTTGAAATGAGCCGTATTTTAAGTAGTAAACCAACTGCAAATCTAAAAATGCATATTGATAATTTATTTAATCAAGCATCTATTTATACTGTTCCACAAAGTGGGGAAATTTTCCCAACACCATTATTTTCTCGTTTGCAGTCAGAATACCCTCACTTATTAAGAGGTAAGACATTATTGCAATTTTATATAAGAGTAATGAACAACCGACCGGGTTTTAAAAATGCTCATAGTGTTATCTCTACTGTAGAAAATGTTACTAAACATAAAGGTTCTTGTTTGAACCGTATCTTTCAGGAAGTTGATAATTTAGTTAAAACATCCTAAATAAAAAAGCCGCTTAAAGCGGCTTTACTTATAAAGCTTTAACACAAGTACCTACCTCGACATTTGTGTTTATTGTATTGGCAGTACAACCGACTAAAAGTAAAGTAATTAATAAAATTCCATTTGTCATTAAGAGTCCTCCAACTCAGGAGATAAATTAAGATTTGGAATAAGTTCTATTTTATGTCTATTAGGTGTGATCCTGCTTTTTACTAATTTTCAGTAGAGCCGCTTAATTTTTCAGCACCTTTTTAATCTATTACTGTTAATATAAAAATACATGATAGATTTCCCAATCCTTCATATCTCTATAAATCAAGGATGATGAGCGAATACATTTATTATGGAAATCAAGCAAATTAAATATTTTTTGACGGTCGTTGAATCGGGCAGTATTGGAAAAGCTGCCCAAAAACTCGATGTGGGTGCTTCAGCGATTAGTCAGCAAATTAGTAAGCTCGAGCAAGAGTTAAGCATTCGCTTATTACAGCGTAATGCTTTTGGTGTGACTCCAACTCCTGCTGGCCTTGCCTTTTTAAAGCACTCGCAACTTATTTTGCGTCAAGTGAACTTCGCCATAGATGCTGCACATTCAGCACGGCTTTCAGGTCATGTTAGCCTTGGTTTTCCACCGACCATTACTGCTTTAATTGGCATCCCTTTAATGAAACTAATGTCTGAACGTTATCCAGATATTCGTTTAGAGATTGTAGAAACGCTGTCGGGGAACCTGATTCAGTCGATTAATTCGCGTCAGCTTGATATCGCCATTATTTTTACCAATGAAATTGATAAACAGTGGTCTATACAGCCTTTGGTGCGCGAGCAAATGTATTTAATGGCACGCAAAGAAGTGCTCGAAAAATACGGACTTAGCGAATGCATTAAAAGCGGAATTATTCAGTCACAGCAAATTGGCGATATTCCTTTAGTGTTGCCACGTCAACGCCATAGCTTACGAAAACTGCTTGAGCACAAGATTGGACAGCTCAATGTCGTCTATGAAATTGATGGCTTGCATTTGCTTATGGACAGTCTGATTCATCTTGATCTTGCGAGTGTTCGTCCCGGTAGTGCTTGCTTACAAGAGTATAAACACAAGCTGCAATTGCTTAAGGTTGTCGACCCGGAAGTTGAACGAATTAACTATTTGGTGAGCCTTGCCGAAGAAGAATTATCACCTGCCGCACTTGCTGCCAAGTCAGCCATTAAGGCATGTGTGAAAGAATTGATTCAAAACCAGATTTGGCCATGTTCTGAAATTATTTTATAAAGGGTCATTAATTTTTCTAAATACCTAATTAATTTTCTCCTCTCACTCCCTCCTGCTTTTTAAGATTACATTTTCCTTCGAATGATAAGTGGTTTTCTGTTTATCGAAACATAGATGTGTAGTTTGAACTGGAAACAAGGCATCACATTTTCTACGAAGGACACCTTTAAATCTCATCTCTAACCCATTTCCTATTTAGGTTTATTGATTGAATCAGTTTACGTCCAAACCTTGAAGATCGTGAATGTTTCCATTTTGTTAGGCCAAGGAGGTCTCCAATGGATGTCGTTAATAACCGTAGGGCTACTTTTAAAAAAATATTAAATGTAACGAGTGGCAACTTTTTAGAACAGTACGATTTTTTTCTTTTTGGTTTCTATGCCACCTATATCGCAGCAAAGTTTTTCCATTCTGATAATGAATATGTCTCTTTAATGATGACATTTACCGTGTTTGCTGCGGGTTTTCTTATGCGTCCTCTCGGCGCTATTTTCTTGGGTGCCTATGTCGACAAAGTCGGTCGTCGTAAAGGTTTGATTGTCACTTTAAGTCTTATGGCAATTGGCACCATCTTAATTACCTTTGTGCCGGGTTATGAAACCATTGGTATTATCGCGCCAATTTTGGTGGTAATTGGGCGTCTATTACAAGGCTTCTCGGCAGGTGTTGAATCTGGCGGTGTTTCAATTTACCTCGCTGAAATTGCAACCGATAAAAACCGTGGCTTTATTACTAGCTGGCAGTCTGGTAGCCAACAAATTGCGGTTGTATTTGCGGCCTTACTTGGTTACTGGCTCAACACCATTTTAACTCATGCTCAAGTAGGTGAATGGGGCTGGCGTATTCCGTTCTTAATTGGCTGTTTAATTATTCCTTTAATCTTCTTGTTCCGTCGTACTTTAGAGGAAACTGAAGACTTTAAAGCGCAAAAAACTCATCCATCTTCAAAAGAAATTTTCAGCACACTTGTAAGCAACTGGCGTATTGTACTTGCCGGCATGATGATGAGTGCGATGACTACGACAACTTTCTACTTTATTACGGTTTACACCACCGTGTATGCAAAACGCACTTTAGAAATGTCGGTAACAGATAGCCTTTTAGCAACCGTGTTTGTAGGTTTATCGAATTTCTTCTGGTTACCAATGGGTGGATTACTTTCCGACAAAATTGGTCGTCGTCCAGTATTAGTGGGTATTACGACACTTGCGATCTTTACCAGCTATCCGGTTTTAAGCTGGTTGGTGAGCGACATTAGCTTCTCAAACCTACTTATTACCCTTGCTTACTTCTCGTTCTTCTTTGGTATGTACAACGGCACTATGGTCGCAACACTTGCCGAAGTGATGCCAAAACGTGTACGTACCGTTGGCTTCTCTTTAGCATTTAGTCTTGCAGCCGCGATTTTTGGTGGTATGACTCCAATGGCATGTACCTTCCTTGTCGAAAATACAGGTAATGCAAGCACACCAGCGTTCTGGCTCATGCTCGCTGCGGTATGTAGTCTCATCTCAAGCTTGTATTTATGTCGTGGTTCTAAACAGAAAGACCCTGATGCAATTGCTGAACCTGCAAAGGTTAGCGCTTAAAACAACTCATTCCTTAACCTGAAATTTTAATAAACAGTACGGCAGACCTTAAATCTCCGTACTGTGCTTTCTTGCAATTCAAGTGAGGCACCATGAAAAAGTCCCCTATCTTCATAACCATTTGCCTAGCTGGTGCAGGCTTAGGATCTACATTTGCCAATGCAGATACGCTCGAAGTAATTAGCTCAGGCGGTTTCTATTCATCTATGGAAAAACTCATTCCAATATTTGAAAAGCAAACCGGTCACACGGTTCACCTCTCATCTGGTTCGTCTATGGGTGAATCACCGACTGCAATTCCAAATCGACTCAATCGTGGTGAACGTTTTGACATTGTTGTGTTGGCTGCTCCTGAACTAAGCAAACTCGCAGAAAAGGGTTATGTTGACCCAAACTCACAAAGCGCTTTGGTGAATTCAAGCATTGGCATGGCTGTGCCTAAAGGTGCACCAAAGCCAGACATTAGCTCTGCGGCAAAATTTGAAAAAGTTTTATTAAATGCCAAGCACATAGGCTATTCAGCAAGTGCGAGTGGTACGCATCTTGAAAAAGATGTTTTCCCAAGCTTTCCACCTGTCGAATACAAAGTAATTTCGAGTAAAGCAGAAAAAGTGGTAGGTGACCGCGTTGCAAAACGTATTGCCGAAGGCCAGTTTGATATTGGTTTCCAGCAAATTAGTGAAATCAAACCTTTTACCGGCAAATATGGTCAAGTTGAGTTAGTTGGTCCAATCCCTGCGCCTTACCAAAAGGTTACCGTGTTTGCTGCTGGTATTGGTAAAAACTCGGAACATGCAAAAGTCGCAAAAGAACTTATTCAATTTGTGAAATCGCCTCAAGCGACACAAATTATTGAAGAACAGGGTCTTGAGCAGGTTAAACAATAAAAGCTCTAAAAGGCAGCATTTTGAGAGGATGTTGCCTTTACTCTTTGAACGGTTTACGCAGCGTAATAGAACAAAATGTAGAGCAATAAACCAGTGTAGAATAATTAACAAAGGTCAAAGTAGAATTTGCCGTGGAACTTAAACAATTAAAGTATTTTATTGCAGTGATCGAGTCAGGAAGCTTGGGTAAAGCTGCAAAAAATCTCGATATTGGAACGTCTGCATTAAGTCAGCAAATCTCAAAATTAGAAAGCGAGCTTTCTATTCGCCTTTTACAACGTACTGCTTTGGGTACGGTTCCCACCCCTGCGGGTTTAGCTTTTTTTCAACAAGTTCAACTGGCGCTTAGGCACTTAGACCATGCTGTAGATTCTGCACACTCTTCACGTTTAAGTGGTCATGTCACCGTCGGTTTTTCGCCAAGTGTCGCATCGGTTATTGGCACGCACTTTTTAAAACTCATGAGAAACCGTTATCCCGACATTAAAGTCCGTTTAATTGAAGGCTTATCGGGTGACCTCAAAGCCTTGGTGAATGCAAGGCAGCTCGATGTGGCTATCATCTTTAGTGACGATGTCGACCCACAATGGGCCATACAGCCTTTAGTCAAAGAACAGATGTTTTTAATCTCGCCAAAAGAAGTACTGAGTCAGTACCATCTTGAAAGCTGTATCGATACTCAAACCATTACTCATTCACAGCTTAAAGAACTTCCACTGATTTTACCAAGCCAGCGACATGGACTGCGTTTGTTGCTCGAACAGAAAATTCACCAGCTTAAAGTGGCCTATGAAATTGATGGGCTGCATTTGTTAATGGAAAGTATTAGCCAACTCGAAATGGCAACCATTCAACCTGCGGGTGCATCATTAAACTCAAGGCAAGACTTATGTTTGCTACGCGTTGTAGAACCTGCCATTGAACGTATTAATTATTTAATTAGTCTCTCTGAAGAAGAGCTCTCACCTGCCACCTTAGCCACAAAAGTGGTGATTCGTGCCTGTGTAGCAAACTTGATTAATGAAAAGCGCTGGCCCGGTGCGGAACTCATAAACACTTAAGCCATTAGTGTTTATTTTTGCTAAACACCCATTCAAGCCTAGCCCCTCACTTCATCTTCCCTTTTGAAGCTACATTAGCCCTAGCTGAGAAAGGGAGAAATCCATGCATGATGTAATTGTGATTGGTGGTGGGAATGCCGCACTGTGTGCCGCACTCACAGCAAAAGAAAGCGGCGCTTCTGTGCTTGTCATAGAAGCAGCACCCAAAGAGTGGCGTGGTGGTAACTCACAACACACTCGTAACCTTCGCTGCAAGCATGATGCTCCTCAAGATGTATTGGTCGATGCCTATCCCGAAGAAGAATATTGGCAAGACCTACTTAAAGTCACTGCGGGCAAAACCAATGAACACTTAGCCCGTCTGGTTATTCGTAGCACGGCGACTTGCCGCGACTGGATGCGTAAACATGGTGTGAATTTTCAGCCGCCGCTCTCAGGTGCCTTACATGTTGCACGTACCAATGCCTTTTTTATGGGTGGCGGTAAAGCCCTCATTAATGCGTATTACCGAAGTGCTCAAGAGCTTGGCATCGAAATTTTATACAACACAAAAATTAAAGATCTAAAGTTAAACCAAGGACACTTTGAAGCCGCAATTGCGGAAGATGGCCGTGTGTTTAAAGCCAAAAGCTGTGTATTGGCCGCAGGTGGTTTTGAATCAAATCTCGAATGGTTAAGAGAAGCATGGGGACAAAATGAAAACGGCGAATGGCCTGCCGATAATTTCATTATTCGCGGAACCCGCTTTAATCAAGGCAACTTACTCAAATTTATGATAGATCAAGGCGCCGATATTATTGGTGACCCATCACAATCACATTGCGTCGCTGTAGATGCACGCGCACCATTATATGACGGCGGCATCTGCACCCGTATTGACTGCGTTTCTTTGGGGATTGTAGTCAATAACAAAGCCGAACGTTTTTACGATGAAGGCGAAGACTTCTGGCCAAAACGTTATGCGATTTGGGGTCGTCTTGTTGCCAAACAGCCACAGCAAATTGCCTATTCGATTATCGACTCAAAAGCCATTGGTCGCTTTATGCCCCCTGTGTTTGCAGGTGTAAAAGCAAATAGCATTCAAGAGTTAGCCGAAAAAATCGGGCTGGATGCAAAAACCTTATGCCATACCGTAGAAGAATTTAATCAAGCCTGTGTGCAAGGCACCTTTAACCATACCGTTTTAGATGACTGCACCACCGAAAATATTATTCCCAACAAAACCCACTGGGCCGTTCCTCTCGATCAACCACCCTTCTATGCCTATGCCCTTAAACCCGGCATTACCTTTACCTATTTAGGCTTAAAAGTAGAAGACGATGCTGCTGTGCGTTTTAACAATAAGCCAAGCCGCAACCTGTTTGTCGCAGGTGAAATGATGGCAGGCAACGTACTCGGACAGGGTTATACCGCAGGCGTTGGTATGTCGATTGGCACGACCTTTGGGCGCATTGCCGGAAAAAATGCAGCCCACTATGCACTTTCACAAGGAGTTGAACATGAATGCTAGTACCAAAGCCCTAATTCCAGTTGTTCAGCTCTCTGACCATGAGCAGGAAGTTCAAAGAGCGCTACAGATTTGTAATGCTTGTCGCTACTGTGAGTCATTTTGTGCTGTTTTTGCGGCTATGACCAAACGTCTTGAGTTTAACCAAGCCGATATTCATTACATGGCAAACCTCTGTCATAACTGTGGTGCTTGTTTACATGCTTGCCAATATGCCCCACCGCATGAGTTTGGGGTAAACATTCCAAAAGCGATGGCACAAGTACGTTTGGAAACTTACCAAGAGTTTGCGACACCTCAGCCTTTAGGCCGACTTTATAAGTCTGTTGGGATTCCTTTTGTTTCGGCGTTATCAGCTATTTTCTTCTTATGCATGTTAGCTGTGGTGTGGTACAAAGGCACCGACCTGTTTGCAGGCTATCAAGGTAATTTCTATGCAATTTTCCCGCATAACTTTTTAGCCCTATTGTTTGGAGCAACCTTTACAGTTGCGATTGTTTTGCTCGGTATTGGAATTAGCAAATTCTGGCGACAGACGTCTAAAGTCATTCATGGCAAAGTTGAGAAACCCGATCTGGTTCAAGCTACCCAAAACGTATTAACACTTAAATATTTAGATGGTGGTCATGGCAAAGGCTGTAATGAGCAAGATGACCGGTACACACAAATCCGCCGCGTGTTCCATCACCTGACATTTTATGGCTTTATGCTCTGCTTTGCAGCCACAGGTGTAGCGACTTTATATCACTATTTCCTTAACCTGCATGCGCCGTACCCTATCTTTAGCTTGCCTGTTATTTTGGGTACGTTGGGTGGGTTTGGCTTAGTGATTGGACCATCTGGCTTGCTTTATTTAAACCTTAAACGCCATCCGTTGCATGGTGACCGTGAGCAAAGACCTGTAGATCGAGGCTTTATTTTCCTTTTAATTTTAGTCAGTACTTCAGGCTTAGCTCTCATGGCATTTCGCAATACCCCTTACATGGCACTTTTACTGATTTTCCATTTAGCTACGGTCATGACATTCTTTATTACCATGCCTTTTGGAAAGTTCGCACACGGTTTTTACCGCAGTGCTTCTTTACTTAAATTTGCCATTGAAGAGCGTATTTCGAAGAAGTCATAATGTTTAAGATTAGAAAAACTTCCTAATAAAAAACCGCTATAAAAGCGGTTTTTTATATTCAACTACAATGATAATTGAATGGACATATTGAAAACGGCAATAGCTTAAGCAATTTTTCCATCAATAATGCCTTTCTCTTTTAACGCAGCTAGCTCTTCTGCCGTTTTAAATCTCGATAAGATTTGAGCAGTATTTTCACCAAGCTCTGGCGGTGCATGATGATATTCAACGGGAGTATCAGACAGTTTGATGGGTGAGCCAATGGTTTGGAAGTTTTCATTTAAACGATGAGGAATGTTCACCACCAAGTTGCGATGTACAATTTGTGGTTCAGCTAAAGCATCTTCAATAGAGTTGATAACACCTACTGGTACTTTTAACGCATGAATCATGTCGACCCATTCTTTGGCAGTTTTCTGCAAAAAGTGCTCGGACAATAAAGGAATCAGTTCATTTCGATATTTTACGCGGTCTTGGTTGCGCACAAACTTATCATTTTCGAGCAACTCTGGATAACCAATCGCAATACACAAATCTTTAAACTGTTTGTCGTTGCCACAAGCAATAATAAATTCTTTATCTTTAGCCTTAAAAGTTTGATACGGCACAATACTTGGGTGTTGATTACCCATGCGTTGTGGGGCTTTACCTGAAGCTAAATAATTCATTCCCTGATTTGCCAGTGCCGCGACCTGTACGTCAAGGAGTGACATATCAATATACTGACCGCGTCCTGTGTGTGAGCGTGCAATCAGTGCCGCTTGAATGGCAATGGTGGAATACAATCCAGTTTGAATATCTACCACAGCCACACCAACCTTTTGCGCACCACCACCTGCCACATCATCAGGCTCGCCAGTAATGCTCATTAAGCCAGACATACCCTGAATAATAAAATCATAACCGGGTTCTTCTGCACGTGGGCCATCTTGCCCAAAACCGGTAATCGAGCAATAAACAATGTTCGGGTTCAACTCACTTAATGACGCGTAGTCCAAACCATATTTAGCCAAAGACCCTGTCTTATAATTTTCAATCACGACATCGGCAGTCTTGGCAATTTCATAAATTAAGGCCTGACCTTCTGGTGTGGTAATGTCCACTGCAACCGAATATTTATTGCGGTTGGTACACTGGAAATAACCAGATTCACGGGTCATGTTTCCATCTTGATCGGGCATCCAAGGTGGCCCCCACATACGGGTGTCATCACCGACTCGAGGACGTTCAATTTTAATCACTTCCGCGCCAAGGTCTGCCAAGATTTGCCCACACCAAGGCCCTGCAAGCACACGACTTAAATCTAAAACCCGAATTCCTTGTAATGCACCCATAACGATACCCTTATCTTTTTAGAAGGTACTAATGCACCTCCCTGTCATTGTTTATGATTGTTTTTGCGGATCGTACTGACGATCTTTAATAAATAAGCCCGGCAATACACCCGCAACAAAATACGCAGCGCCCATCACAATAAAGGCCATGGTAAACGTACCGCCCGATGCCAAGAAACCAATGGTAGCTGGTGCAATCGCTGCCCCGACACGACCAATGTTGTAAGCACCGCCAATGGCTGTTCCGCGCACATCGGTTGAAAAACTTTCAGCCATATAAGTCGCATTCACACCGTATGGAATGCCATATAAGAAGCCAAAAGTGATTAATAAATACAGAATATTGTCAGGGGTATTGAAGAAAATAATGATTGGCAAAAACACAGCACTGGCAATTGTTCCAAACACAAAAACAGCACGGCGATTAAATTTGTCAGCAAGATACCCTGCTAAAATTTTGCCTAGAATCATTGCAGTATATGAACCCACCATATAACTGGTTAAATTTTTAAAGTTCATATGCACTTCTGTTTCTAAATAACTTGGCATCCAGTTGTTAATACCGTAATAACCAAACTGTAAGAAGAATGCTGTGGTCATCCACAACAAAAACATTTTACGGTGCTTAAAGTTATTAAAGATTTGTTTGTAGATACTGCTACTTTTTGGCTTTTCAGCCACCACTCTTTCTTTAGGCTGTCTGTTGCCTTGTAAGCTTTCAATTTTGGTGAGCTGCCAAGATTTTGGCTCCGGCACAAATCGTTGCAGGAAAATATTAACGAAAGCAGGTACTACGGTCAGGAAGAATAAAACGCGCCAGCCATAATCTGGAATAATTGCGCCAGCTAATAACGTTGCAGCAATATAACCTACAGTCTGGCCCGTCTGTAACGTGCCCAAGACCGTTGTACGGTAAGTGGTTGGCACATATTCAGCCATTAAGGTATTACACGCCATATAGAGTGCTCCGATTCCTAAAGCACCTATAAAACGTAGAGCCATAAATTGCTCGAAGCTTTGCGTAAAGCCTAACAAACAAGTCGCTACAGAAAAGAAAGTCACCGAGTTGGCAATGGTCCGTACGCGACCAAACTTGTCACATGCCCAGCCACCCAAAATACCGCCAATACCCATACCCGCCAAAGAAGCACTGCCTAATGCACCCGCTTGAAAGGTACTTAAACCAAACTCTGCCTTTAAACTGGTCAAGCTATAAGATAGCAGCATAATATCAATACCATCGACCACCATTGCAAAATAGGCAAATAACAACGCCCATTTCCATGTATTTGGTCCAATCTTTTCATATGTTCCAAGGTTACTTGGAAATGTGGTTCTTAATTCTTTCGATATTACTTGAACGTCATTGTTCATATTTAGTTCCTCATTTTCCCAAATGAGTCATCGGTAGCTTACTTATGTTTTCTGCATGACTTAATCTTCTATATTTTCATCATCTTACATTTGGTTTTAAGTACACAGAGACACATCTTCACATGAGTATCCTTACGATGAATCTTGTCATTTTCCATAAATTTTTGCGTAAAAATCCCTAAAGGTGCTCCCGAAAGAACACCTCTATTTTTAAAAATGAGTGTGTTAGTTACTAAATGCGGCAATGCCAGTTTGTGCACGACCTAAAATCAAGGCATGAACGTCATGTGTACCCTCGTAGGTATTTACAACTTCAAGATTGACCAAATGACGTGCCACACCAAACTCGTCACTAATGCCGTTTCCACCCATCATGTCACGCGCCATGCGGGCAATATCAAGCGCCTTTCCACAGTTGTTGCGCTTAATGAGAGACGTGCCTTCAACTGATGCAATGCCATCATCTTTCATACGACCAAAACGTAAAGCCACTTGCAAACCCAATGCAATTTCAGTTTGCATATCTGCCAGTTTCTTTTGAATCAACTGATTTGCGGCCAACGGACGACCAAATTGTTTGCGGTCCATGGTGTACTGATGGGCGGTATGCCAGCAGAACTCGGCAGCACCCATTGCACCCCATGCAATGCCATAACGAGCGCTATTCAAACAGGTAAATGGGCCTTTCAAACCTCGAATTTCAGGGAACGCATTCTCTTCAGGTACAAAAACGTTATCCATTACAATTTCACCTGTAATCGAGGCACGTAAACCGACCTTGCCATGAATTGCTGGTGCAGATAGGCCTTCCCAGCCCTTTTCTAAAATGAAGCCGCGAATATCACCGACATTACCTTCAGCAGAAACTTCTTTTGCCCAAACCACAAATACATCTGCAATTGGACTGTTGGTAATCCACATTTTGGCGCCACTTAAACGATAACCACCGTCAACTTTTTTAGCACGTGTAATCATACTGCCCGGATCTGAACCATGATCAGGTTCGGTCAAACCAAAACAACCAATGTATTCACCAGTAGCAAGTTTAGGTAAGTACTTCTGCTTTTGCTCTTCAGTACCAAATTCATGAATCGGAACCATCACCAATGAGCTTTGCACGCTCGCCATAGAGCGGTAGCCCGAGTCGACATATTCAATTTCACGCGCAACCAAACCGTAACTCACATAGTTCAAACCCGCGCCACCATATTGCTCAGGAATGGTTGGGCCAAGTAAGCCAAGCTCTCCCATTTCACGGAAAATAGATGGCTCTGTTGTTTCATGACGAAATTGTTCAAGTACACGTGGTTGTAAACGTTCTTGACAATAGGCATGAGCCGCATCACGAATCATGCGCTCATCTGGGCTAAGCTGTTGCTCAATTAAAAATGGGTCTTGCCAATTAAATTGAACTTTTGCTTTTTTTGTTGTCACCATGTGATTCATCGCATCCTCTGCTTGATTTGATCTTCTTTATTTAACTCGATGTTATGCGTGAAAAATTCAGTAATCAAACGATAAATGTTCATGCAGATATGCGACTTACGCATATTTAAAATGGGTCGCATTAAATTTAGATATTTAATTGGTTGTATTTCATTAAAAATGGCTTATTTTTATACTAAACTCGGATATCTGCATTTAGGTCATATGCTGTTTTGAAATATGATGACAAATAAAAGGATTTGTTTATGCGAAGAAGTATCCCGTCCATTCAGGGTCTAATTTGCTTTGAAAGTGCAGCAAAACATCTAAGTTATACCTATGCTGCGCAAGAGTTATGCATTACCCAAAGCGCGGTCTCTCGCCAAATTCAGCAGTTAGAAGATTTCTTGGGTGTTGAACTCTTTATACGTACTCGGCATGGTGTTGAACTCACCATTGCAGGACAACAATATTTTAAAAGTATTAAGCCCTACTTATTAGGTTTAGAGAAATGTACAGCCGATGTGATTTCTCATAAGGGTTTAGGTGGCACACTAAAGTTAGGTGTAGTACCTACCTTTGCAACGCGCTGGTTGTTACCCAAGCTCCATCTTTTAAATCAAAAACACCCTGAAATTACGGTTCACTTAGAAACCAGTACCAAGCCCTTTTTATTTAATGACAATATTTTTGACGCCGCTATTTTTGCAGGTACGCAGCAGCAAATTGATCACTGGCCCGGCATACAAGCACATTATTTAATGGATGAAGAAATTGTACCCGTGTGCTCGCCGAGGCTCATCGAAAAGTATTTTCCAGATGCAGTCATGATCAATGAAAATACCTATGATTTAAGCTCGGAAGATTTGCTGAAAATTCCTCTACTGCAACAAACCACTCGGCCTAGCATTTGGCAAGAATGGTTTCTAACTCATCAGATGCAACACCCTAAACCTTTTGATGGACAACGCCATGAGTTATTTTCAATGCTTGCGGTTGCTGCAAGCCATGACATGGGAATGGCTTTAATTCCACAAATGTTGATTGAGTCTGAACTACAAAAAAAAGAACTGGTGATTGTTTCCAATAAGAAACTAAAAGGTAGCCGAAAATACTATCTCATCCATTCAAGCCAAGACATAACCCCAACCATTCAAAAATTTGTTGAATGGATTTACCAAGAACTAGAACTACTAAAGAGTAATTCAAATTAGCTGAGCCACTTTGTGCGATCTATACGCATAAAAAAAGATTGTGATTGATAAGATCACAACCTTTTAGTTAAGCATAAATGACTTTGAAATTAATGACTCATTAATTGAATATCTGAACCGCTACGTTTCGGGTCAATCAAGATTTTGGCATGCTGTTCAGGATCACGTAATGCTTCAAATGCATTAGTTACACCTTCTAGGCCAACAACACCAGTAATGAGCGGTGAGCAATTCACTTTCCCTTCTGCAATCATGTGTAGCGCATCTCTAAACTCAAGCGGTGTATAGCCCAACACAAACTGAATTTCTAACTCTTTATTAATTGCAAGTGCGGGTTCTATTTTGTCACTTTGCATGCACACGCCCACCCCAACAATTCGGGAAAACAAAGGTGCACCTTCAATAATTTGCTGCAAAACACCCGGTACGCCTACACACTCAAAAATAACAGGACGTTTTGGTAGAGCGCCTAATTTGTCAATCATGCGCCATCCATGCCACCACGGTAAGCGTGTCGCTTGCAACTTATCAAATAGTCCCATGCCCATGTTAATTGCATCAGAAACATTGCCAAGCAAACCAAACTCTTTCCAGTTGGCAAATGGCGATGTCTCTTTAGGGTCTACCACAATATCCGCACCACATTGCTCGGCAAGCTTACGGCGGTTTGGTGAAAAGTCACTTGCAACTACGGTTTTAACCCCAGCAGCTTTAAGCATTAATATGACACCTAGCCCGACAGGACCACAGCCAATCACAATCGCAGGTTCACTTGTTTTTACACGGCTACGGCGAACAGCATGCAATGCAACCGCCATAGGTTCAGTCATGGCAGCACTATCCGCATCTAGACCATTCGGGACTTCAAACATCAAGCTTGATTGAGCCAATACTTGCTCGGCATAACCACCCGAAGCATTTGGGGAAAGTCCCGTAGACAAATAACCATGCTGATCTACATTCAAAAGCGGCATTGCACAAACGAGTGTGTCGGCTTTAAATTTATGGCGTGTTTTTGGACCGTAGTCTAAAACCTTGCCGCAAAACTCATGTCCTAGTACAAATGGGTCTGTAGACTTGGCTAAACCATTAAACCCGACACGTGCAGCCAAATCATGCATGTGGTCGCAGTGGTGCTGCATATGTAAATCTGAACCACAGATCCCACATCGCACCACTTCCAATAAAACTTGTCCTTTTGCAGGCGTTAAGTTCGGTTGGTCTACTACTTGCAATGTTGCTTGATGACAAAGTACCGACTTCATTTGAGTGCTTCCTATTTCTTCTTTTTCATTTACTTGCCAGAAATAGATTTCTACAGATAAATTAATCGCTTTATCGGTTTGGTCTTTAGCAAGCCTTTATTCATCTTTACAAGTAAAAGGCAAAATACCAATGACCATTCTTCAGCCAATCCACTCTTGAAGAGTCAACAAAAAACAGGCTCAGCGAAATTAAAAACAATAAAAATCTTGGTGCTTGTATCTTACACAGACTGTGTTGTCTTCTTAGGCCAGAACAATGTCATCAAAATTAAAACTTATACAAATATAGTAAGTTCAAAAAACTCAACTCAACCATTTTCACAAAAACATAGCAAATCCAAACTTTTATCAGTGCATCTAAACAGGCATGATGAATTAATAGCAACAGATAAGAAGAAATTTATGATTACTAAAACACTTCCACTTACAGATATACACCGCCATCTTGATGGCAACATCCGCATTCAAACCATTTTAGAATTGGGGCAACAATACCATTTAGATTTACCAGCCTATGACATTGAATCTTTACGACCACACGTACAAGTGATGGATAACCAACCCGACTTATTAAGTTTTTTATCGAAGCTCGATTGGGGCGTAAAGGTATTAGCGAGCCTAGATGCCTGCAAACGTATTGCTTTTGAAAACATGCAGGATGCAGCACAGCAAGGCCTAGACTATGTAGAACTACGTTTTTCACCAGGTTACATGGGTATGACCCATCAACTCCCACTTGAAGGCGTTGTTGAAGCAGTTATTGCTGGAGTAAAAGAAGGCAGTCAGGCGTACGGCGTAAAAGCGAATTTAATTGGTATTATGAGTCGTACTTTTGGTCAAGAAGCCTGCGAAAAAGAATTAAATGCCCTCCTTGCCCATAAAAACGATATTAAAGCACTTGATCTTGCTGGAGATGAGCTTGGTTTTCCGGGCAATTTATTTATTGATCATTTTAAAAAAGCGCGTGATGCAGGCTGGCACATTACAGTACATGCAGGTGAAGCTGCTGGCCCAGAAAGTATTTGGCAAGCTATTGAAGAATTAGGTGCTGAGCGAATTGGACATGGTGTTAAAGCAGTTCAAGATTTAAAACTTTTAGATTATTTGGCTAAACATCAGATTGGTATTGAGTCTTGTCTCACCTCAAATATTCAAACCAACACAGTGCCTTCTTTAGCAGAGCATCCATTAAAGACTTTTTTAGAACATGGTGTGCTTGCTACCATTAATACGGATGACCCAGCAGTAGAAGGCATTGAGATACAGCATGAATATTTAACTGCTGCCCCACTAGCAGGTTTAAGCCCTGAGCAAATTTATACAGCTCAAGAAAATGGACTTAAAATCGCATTTTTATCAGAACAAGAAAAAGATGAGTTAAGACAGAAATATCAATAGCAGAGAACAGAGCTTATATAAATAAGTTCAGATATTGGAGCAATTTGGAATTAAAATTTTATTATAGAAAACAAAAAAATTCCTTCTATCTTATAAGATAAGAAGAAATGATTTTAATATATGGGATATTTTAGAAAGCTTAAACGCTTTTAAATATGGTCGGAGCAGTAGGATTCGAACCTACGACCCCCTGGTCCCAAACCAGGTGCACTACCAGGCTGTGCTATGCTCCGAAATTGGGGTGAATGACGGGATTCGAACCCGCGACAACTGGAATCACAATCCAGGGCTCTACCAACTGAGCTACATCCACCATCAAATAAGTTCTACGTACCAAGCTACCAAATGGCGCGCCTGACAGGATTCGAACCTGTGACCATCCGCTTAGAAGGCGGATGCTCTATCCAACTGAGCTACAGGCGCTTAACCGATGATGCTTATCATGCGATACTTCGCCGATCTTAAAATATTCTTTTAAGTGGTCGGAGCAGTAGGATTCGAACCTACGACCCCCTGGTCCCAAACCAGGTGCACTACCAGGCTGTGCTATGCTCCGATCTATCTCAGCTTTTGCTGTATCGCACATCGTGCGGTACGGTGTGCATTCTAGGCGCGACGCCCTCAGACGTCAACACCTATTGTCAAAAAAAGTTAAAAATCCTTATCAAATGTATATTTAACAAGCATTTTGAGGCTTTTTAACGTTTTAATGATGCACTAAAGGCTAACATTCGATCTAAAGGCATTTTGGCACGTTCAGCAAGTGCTGGGTCAACGTGTATTTCTTGATCACCTTTTTGTAAAACTTCTAAAATTCCATCAAGTTCATTCATCGCCATCCACGGACAGTGTGCACATGAACGACAAGTTGCGCCCTCACCCGCTGTTGGGGCTTCAACCAGAATCTTATCTGGTACTGCTTGCTGCATTTTGTAGAAAATGCCACGGTCCGTTGCCACGATTAAACGTTGGTGTGGCAAAGTTTGTGCAGCTTTAATCAATTGAGATGTACTACCCACTGCATTTGCAATTTCTACCACCGACTCTGGTGACTCAGGATGGACCAATACAGCCGCATCTGGGTACAGTGCTTTCATGTTAGCAATGCCACGTGCACGGAATTCTTCATGCACAATACATGCGCCATCCCAAAGCAACATATCAGCGCCAGTTTTCTTTTGAATATAACGACCTAAGTGCTGATCTGGTGCCCAAATAATTTTTTCACCCAAGCTGTCTAGGTGCTCAACAATTTCAACTGCACAGCTTGAAGTCACCACCCAATCCGCACGAGCTTTAACAGCAGCCGATGTATTGGCATAAACTACTACAGTGTGGTCAGGGTGCTGATCACAAAATGCCGTGAACTCATCGACTGGACAACCTAAGTCAAGTGAACAGGTTGCCTCAAGTGTCGGCATAAGAATTGTTTTTTCAGGAGACAGAATTTTTGCTGTTTCACCCATAAACTTAACGCCAGCCACAACCAGTGTAGAGGCTGCATGATCTCGTCCAAAACGGGCCATTTCTAAAGAGTCAGAAACGCATCCACCTGTTTTTTCGGCAAGTTCTTGTACATCTGGATCGCAATAGTAGTGAGCAACAAGGACAGCATCACGTTTTTTGAGCTCTGCTTCGATCTGTGCAAACTTTTGTTGTTTTGCTTCTTCACTTAGGCGGTTGTCTTTTGGTTCACCTAAACGGTCTAAATGCGCTTGTACAATGTTTTTTGCATCGTTGGCAATTAAAGTCGCATCACTCATAAAACGTCTTCTCTATCCTTCATGCTGGCATACCTGCTCGCATATAACGTTACTGCTTAAACGATTTACTAAATTCAATCATTTAATATCAAAAGATGGGGCTAATAAAAAAGCCTCTTTGTCGAGGCTTGATTATAACTGAATATTTACGAACGGTAATCTGCATTAATCTTGACATAGTCGTAAGATAAGTCACACGTATATACCGTGTCTTTGGCTTGTCCGCGGCCTAAGTCAACACGAATGGTAATTTCGGTTTGTGCCATTACACGAGCACCTGCTTCTTCGGTATAGTCCTCGGCGGCGCCACCATCTTTACAGATTTGCACGTCGTCTAACCATACCTGAATTTTAGACACGTCTAAGTCTTTCACTCCAGCATAGCCGATTGCAGCTAAAATACGTCCCCAGTTCGGATCAGATGCAAAAAGTGCAGTTTTAACAAGTGGTGAATGCGCAATACTATAAGCAATGTCACAACATTCTTGAGTATTTGCACCGCCTTCAACAGCAACAGTAATAAACTTCGTCGCACCTTCTCCATCACGGACAATTAACTGTGCTAAACGGTTCATTACACGAGCAAGTACTTCTAACACTTTAGCGTAGCGTGCATCGCTTTCCGATGTAATTTCAGTGCCGCCCGCCTGACCAGTTGCTACAAAAATACAAGAGTCATTTGTTGAGGTATCACCATCAATGGTAATACGGTTAAATGAATGCTCAACTGTAGTCTTTAATAGCTTTTGTACTAAATCACGGCGAATAGGCGCATCTGTTGCCACAAAGCTCAGCATAGTTGCCATGTTTGGACGGATCATCCCAGCGCCTTTACTAATACCGGTCATGGTATAAGTCATACCATCAAGCTCAAATTGTTCAGATGCGCCTTTAGGCACTGTGTCTGTTGTCATAATGCCAGATGCCGCATCACTCCATGCAGCGTCTTGTACGCTATTTAATGCAGGTTGTAAGCCAGCGAGTAAACGTTCCATCGGAAGCTGCTCACCAATCACGCCTGTTGAAAATGGAAGTACTTCGAAACTGTTAACGCCAGCAAGCTCCGCTAACTTTGCACAAGTATCCTGAGCATTTTTCAAACCTGTAGGACCAGTACCAGCATTGGCATTACCTGTATTAATCACTAAATAGCGCGGATTGCCTTGTGCAAGATGGGCTTTAGAGACATGAACAGGTGCCGCACAGAATGCATTTTGCGTAAATACACCTGCAACATTTGAACCTTCTGCAAATTCAAAAATGACTAGATCTCGTCGGTTTGGGTAACGTACATATGCTTCTGTTGAGCCAATTTTTACACCTTTTACCACATGCATTTGTGGCATTGTTACGTCACCGACAGCCATTTTTAAAACATCCAGAGTTTGTTATGAATAGATTAATATTTCAGAAAATAGCGAGGTTATAAAACACGCTTTATATGAAATATCAGAATTGACAGCTTATTAGAAAAGCCTGAAAAAATCGAGCGCTAAAAATAGCTTATTTTTGCTCTAATCTTAATAAAATATCTTTCTTATCAAGACCACCGGCAAAACCCACCAAAGCGCCACCCACACCAATGACTCGGTGACAAGGTGCAATAATTGAAATCGGATTTTTGCCATTTGCAGCACCCACTGCTCGCACTGCTTTTTCATTTCCGATCTGAACGGCAATATCTTTATAACTTCTTGTTTCACCATACGGAATCGTCAGTAATGCCGCCCAGACCTGCTTTTGAAATGCAGTCCCTTCAAAATCTAGTGGTAATGTAAACTCACGGCGTTTGCCTTCAAAATATTCTTGTAATTGTTGTTCGGTCTTTAATAAAACTGGATGCTCAAGTTGTTCGACCAGCTCTGCCAGTCGAACACGTTTTGGATTTTCATTGTCCCAAAGTACTGCCACCAAAGCATTTTCATTCGCAACCAGTTTTAATTGCCCAACAGGCGAATTGATATACTTATAAGACAGCAACATACTTGATCCTCTTAGGATGGAGACGAAATTTTCATTAGAACCAGTCCTGATACAATCAGTACAGCAGCAATCATCCTCATCGCACCAATAGGCTCATGAAGAAAGAAAATACCAACTAAAAATGATCCAATTGCACCAATGCCTGTCCAAACCGTATAAGCAGTACCAAGGGGTAAAGTTTTCATTGAAATTGAAAGTAGAACTACACTCAAAATCATAAAAACTACGGTAATAATACTAGGTGTTAAGCGTGTAAAACCTTCAGACATTTTCATAGAATATGCCCAAATCACTTCAAATACACCTGCTAAAATTAAAATAGCCCAAGCCATAACATTCACTAATTTTTATAGTGTCAGGTCGTCCCGACATGATTACCCATTATGGGGGAGGTCGTTCCTCCTTTATGTGAAGACTCAGTTTACTTTAAAATAAAAAATGAAGGCAAACCCGAACTCAAACTTGCCTCTATCAGAAAATATTATTCATTTTTTAACTGTAAAATTTTTCGTGCACCATTTAAAACGAACAAAACAATAATCAATCCAATAATTAAATCAGGATAACGAGAGCCTGTGATTGCAACCAGTATTCCCGCAATAATGACACCTAAGTTTACGATGACATCATTTGCAGAAAATATATAACTCGCCTTCATATGTGCCCCGCTCTCTTTATGGTCACTCATTAAGTAAAGACAACTAATGTTGGCTGCAAGCGCTAATCCCCCAATTAAAATCATTAAAATTGAAACTGGTTCACTGCCATATATAAAACGGCGCAGCACATCAATTAAAACGATTATGGCTAAACCAAATTGAAACCATCCGGAAAGATGCGCAGCCTTTAATTGAGCGTCGAGGTTTTTACCCACCACGAATAATGCAATACCATAAATTGCAGCATCGGCAAACATATCGAGCGAGTCAGCAATTAACCCTGTGGAGGAGGCAATGATGCCTGCCATTAACTCAATGACAAACATGACCCCATTAATGAGTAACAGCCATTGTAGTACCTGTTTTTGTGCTGCATTAGTTGAGGAACTTGGTCGAACCTTTTTGGGTTTTTCAATAGGCTCATAATGTGGTTGGGTTTGTTGTAATTCGGCTCCTAAACCTAGACGTTGCAGGCACTGCGTAATCTTCTCATCTTGAGTACTGTGATACACCGCTAAGTGGCGGGCGGGCAAATCAAAATAAAGTTCTTGAATATGCTCAGCATAAGAAGCTAAAGCCATTCGTACCATTTGTTCTTCGGCTGCACAATCCATACGGGGAATATGATAATAACTCACCCATTGGGTTTTATTTACCCTAGATTCACTTGCCACAGAAAAGTCCTGAGCTGCTACATTTGAGCACCCACAGCCAGAACAGCTTTTATTTACATTTATTTGATTCTCTTGTTTTTCTAAAGCCATCTTTGCACCATAACTGACACAAAAAACAATGCCATCAGTATAAACCAATGGCATGTCATTAAGCTTACTTTTTGTTCGGCAATTAGAATTTTAGTGTTAACCCAGCTCCATAATACCAACCATGTTCTGAGCCGGTTCCAGTTTGCCAAGCGGTTTGTTTTAAACCTTTTTCATAACCATAACCGAAATCAACAAATGGCATTACCTTTTTATTGATTTCATAACGGGTTTGAAAGCCAGCTTGTAAACTCGACAGGCCTGTTTTACTGGCATAGCGAGATTCATCTTGTAAAACAACATCTGCTTTTAAATAGGGCTGACCAATCAACTTTTGAGTAAAAAGCAAATCTTTTTCTGTCTCTAAGCTTAACTTCCATAACTGATCTTCACCTACATAAAGATAAGCATCGGTTTCAAAGAAGTAAGGCGCCATGCCATGTAAGCCCACTACACCAGCCCAGCGATCTTGCTTTTCGTCTTCCCGTTGTAAACGTTCATAGTTTACCCCGGCCTGTACATCCCAATAGTCAGCTACATTTCGACTATAAAGTACTGAACCGCCATAATTGGCATCTTCCGACTCGGCATTTTCAACATGGGCTTTAATGAACAATTTATTTTCATCAGTTCCCACCCAGCTTTCCAATTCAGAAGAAAAACTGCCTTCACCCTCTTCATTTTGGGTCCAGGCAGTATCAATCTTTGTTGCTTGATAAACCTGTCCACCATGTTCGCGTAAATGATCGTGTGTTAAAGGTTCTTGAGCAAAAGCAAATACAGATATACCCGAGAAAGCACCGCAACATATCATTTGAGAAAATAACTTAGTGATGCGCATGACTAGCTCCTTTCTCATTTTCAGATTGAACAGTTGGCTGGGACTGAGCGGGTTGTTGCCCATCATTGACTTGAGCAACAATTAATTTATTCATCATTCCAGCACTCATGTGATAGAGCAGATGGCAATGAATCGCCCATTCTCCCAAGGCATCGGCTGTCAATAACGCAGTAACGGTCTTTCCAGGTGGAACAATAATGGTATGTTTATTTGGTAAGTTTTCAGCTTGTTGACCATTTTCCAATTGCATAAACATGCCATGTAAATGCATTGGATGAGCCATCATACTGTCATTCACAAACTTCAAGCGTATGCGTTCACCATACTTAACTTGTAAAGGTGTCGTGTCACTAAATTTCTTGCCATTAATGGTCCAGATATAACGCTCCATGTTGCCACCTAAACGAATGACTAATTCTCGTTCGGGCGCACGGGTATCTGGCTGAGGTGTTAAAGATTGCAAATCGCTATATTGCAGTGCTTTCATACCCGCTGGCGTTGAAGCATTTGCCCAGCCATAAACTGGTTCATCCTTTTTAGGCTTATTCTCAGATTGAGCAGGCATCTCATGATTCATATTCATCATAGAGTGGTCATGCTCGCTAGATGACATTGCCTGCATATCATGGTTCATTTCAGACATCGCTGACATATCATGCTTCATGTGCATCATGGAATGATCATGTTCGCCAGATGATATATTTTTCATGTCATGATCCATTTTCATCATTGTGTGATCATGATTAGCCTGACTCGTCTCTTTTTTCATTTCAGGCATGGCCGACATGTCATGTTGCATGTTCATTTGATGGCCAGCATGTTCATTACTTCCACCACCATGACTCATGCCCATATCATCCATGGTCAATAAAGCACGTGGACGTGGTGTTGGCATTTGGACTGGCCCCACAGCCTGCGTATTTTCATTGTGCAAAGTACCGATAGCAAAACCACTACGGTCAATAGACTCTGCTTCAATCTGATAATTTGGCTGTTTAGGTTCCACAATGACATCGTAGGTTTCAGCTGTACCAATACGAAACTCATCAATTGCTACAGGTTTAACTGGCTGCCCATCTGCACTTACGACAGTCATTTTTAAATTTGGAATTCTGACATCAAAAAATGACATTGCTGATGCATTAATAAATCGTAATCGAACCTTATCGCCAGCTTTAAAATTAGCTGCCCAGTTTTGCTGAGGAGTCTTGCCGTTAACTAAGAAGGTATAACCCGTCACATCAGACATATCGGTTTTTAACATCCGCATCTGATTCCACATCGAACGATCTTGCCAAGTTGCTTTTAAGCCTTGTGTTTTAACTTGCTTCAAAACATCAGATACGGTTTCACGGCGGTTTTGATAATACTCAGCAGATTTCTTCAAATTCTTCATAATGCTATCGCTAGAAGAATCATGGAAATCTGAAAGCATCACTACATAATCACGATCAGTTTTTTCATGCGCCGCAACTGGTATTTTGCCTTTTGGGTAAATCACAAGCGGCCCATATAAACCGTCTTGCTCTTGGCCTTTACTATGGGCGTGATACCAATATGTGCCATTTTGTTTCACCTTAAAGCGGTAAACAAAATCTCCATTTGGAGCAATCCCTTTAAAATTATTAAAACCCGGCACACCATCCATTAACCCTGGCAGTAACAACCCATGCCAGTGTAAAGAGGTATCTTGATTCTTTAATTGGTTATGGACGTGAATAACAGCCTCATCCCCCTCTTCAAACTCAAGGAGTGGTGCTGTAAATTTTCCATTTACGGTAATTCGTTTAAGGGGTTTGCCCGTAACATTGACCTGTTGTTCATTAATATTAAGGTGATATTCCTTAATTGCCGCGAGAGTCCATGGTGAAACCAATAGACCAAATACAGCGACGAGGCTGCTAATCGTTTTATGAGACATTGCTTTAATCCTTTTAACTAAAAAAATAAGTAAGAAAGGATTAAGCTTTTGGTGGACGTAAGATTTCTTGCCAGTATCCGGCTAAATGCTGTGCCTGATAAATACTACTAAATTGAGATGGAATAGGAATAAATGATGATTCAATATCTGGTACAGCTTGCTGTAAAGCCAGATTTACCATCTGACAATGGACCGGGTTACAGTCTTGGCAGTGTTCACCATGTTGGTGAGAAACCTGCCCCATAGATTGATGACACGTTGCCTGCTCATCAGCTTGAATATGCATAGAGTGATGTTTCATTTGCTCACTATGACACGGCATAGTATGAAGATCATGCTGCATAGGTGTCTGAGCAATAGACACACCACTCCACCCAATAACTAAAGTCATCAGGAACACAAACCAAGCATACTTGCGTAAGTGTTGCAGTGTCATCATTTATTGCCTTGAGCAATCTACTTATCTTAGTTGTTTAGCATAACCAAGTTTTAAATTAGATACAATTTTCCATCTTAGATGATTGTTATTGAAGTCATTAAGCAAATGGAGGTTGATGCTGAAGAACCAAATCAATTACCTGTAATGCACCTTCTTGCTCATTATTTGCAGTTGTGTAAGGAGCAACGGCTTTTAAGGCTTCAACTGCATTTTCGACTGCAAACCCATAACCTGCTGCTTTAATCATCTGGATATCATTATTGTTATCACCAATCGCAACGACTTGATCGGGTTGAACCTGCCATTTTTGCAATAATAGCTTCAAACCATGTGCTTTGTGCTGGTCCGGAAGGATTAAATCGATAAAATTAAAGCCACTTGAAACTGGTACTAGAACCTTATCTTTTACAAAGCTTTGCTTCTGAAAATGCTCAAAAATTGTAAAACTTTCATTTTCCTGCGCAGTAAAAGTAATTTTACACACCAAGTCATCTAGTGCATAAAAGTCATCTATAACCGTCAGCTTTTCAAAATAGCGAGCGACTTTAGCATAATCTTCCGCGTTCATACTGCTATGCACATAAGCACTCTGTTTTCCGCAGATCACCATTTTAGAGGTATACACTGGGTCAATCGCATTTAAAATCTCAATGAATTGCTCTTTGCTTAAATGGGCAAAAGCTAACTCTTGCCCCGCATCTACAACATGAGCACCATTTTCGGCAATAAAAGCAATCTCATGATTAATTTCTGGAAAATACGTAACAAGCTTTGCAAGCTGGTTACCACTAGCGACTACAAAACGGATATTATTTTGTTTTAGTTGTTCATACTGTTTTAAAAAACGTGCTTTGTTGTACTGCTTCTTAGAATTAAGAAAAGTTCCATCCATATCTACCGCTAAAATTTTTACTGTCATTAATGATCTAGGTCTCTTACTAAAATCTTATTAAATCAAATTTAGCTTTATTTTTCATGACACTTTTACAGTTTTCTATTCAATATATTTTAAAAAGTTTTACACAAGCCCTCTCGTTTTTTGCACAGGTTATTTTTTAGCAAAGCTTAATAAAAAAACAGATCCCAAAATATCCCGATAGAATAGAAAAAGAACGCCAAAGCGTTCTTTTTTCATACATTTTGCTTAGAGAATAAACGGTTGATCTCATTTTGTTTATTTTACCAACATCTTATCCATATGGTTATCAACACAGTTATCCATACAGTTATAAACAAAGTTATCCACAAGTTTACTCTCAGCTTAATATTCTTTTTTTAAGCGTCTACACTACCGACTTTTGCAAGCTCTGCACGCATTTGATCAATCACAACTTTATAATCTGGTTGACCAAAAATTGCCGAACCAGCAACGAACATATCTGCACCAGCTTCTGCAATTTCACGGATATTTGCAGGACCAACACCACCGTCTACTTCTAAACGGATATCACGGCCACTTGCATCAATAATTTTACGCGCTTCACGTAATTTTTCTAAAGTCATTGGAATGAACTTTTGCCCACCAAAACCTGGGTTTACACTCATTAATAAAATTTGGTCAACTTTATCAAGAACATAGTCTAGATAATGCAATGGTGTTGCTGGGTTAAAAACTAATCCTGCTTTAGCACCACCAGACTTAATAAGCTGTAATGAACGGTCAATGTGATGAGAAGCTTCTGGGTGAAACGTAATGATATCTGCGCCTGCTTCTAAGAAATCACCAATAATACGGTCAACTGGAGATACCATTAAATGCACATCAACAGGAGCAGTAATTCCATAATTTTTTAAAGCCTTACACACACCTGCACCAAAAGTTAAATTTGGAACATAGTGATTATCCATCACATCAAAATGCACTACATCGGCACCTGCAGCTAACACTTTGTCTACATCTTCGCCTAAACGAGCAAAATCGGCAGATAAAATAGAAGGAGCAATCAAATAAGGCTTGGACATAGGTGGATGACCTGGCTAAAAATTTAAGGAGAGGCTAAAAATTATAACAAAAAAGAACCTACTTGGCCCGCTCTTCCTTGCTTAAATGACAACATTTCAAACTTGCAACGTAACGTTGCTACTATAGAATGCCAAGTGCCAAACGAATTTGTTAAGGTACATTAAACCAATGTGAGGATTGATAATGAAAAGCACAACTCATCTATTAACAAATGATGGAAAACGCATTGCAAAACGTCTAGTTAATCATTGGAAACATAAATTTGAAGTACAAGAAACTGAACAAGATTTTAAAATCTTAATGCCTACCGCAACCATTACGCTTGCACCAGAAACAGAGCAGTTAAATGTTGCCATTGATAGCCAGTTAGATGACCATGATCACTTGGAAAAAGTTGTCCTTGATCATCTAAACCGTATGGCTCAACAAGAATTTCAGGTGGAATGGCAGCACTAATTATTCGCCAGCGACCTTTTCCAACTGGATTGCATGGAACTGCAAATGCTCATCCATAAAGGTCTGGATAAAATAATAGCCATGATCATAGCCAGCATGTTGTCTTAAAGTTAAAGGCTGTCCTACTTTTAAACATGCTTGCTTAAATTTTTCAGGGTGAAGTTGTTCATAAAATTGATCATCTAACCCCTGATCCACCAAAATTTCATTAAATACCGCACCATTTTTTGAGACTAAAGCCGTGGCATCATGAGCCAACCAGCTATCGCGGTCTGTACCTAAATAATGGCTAAATGCTTTTTCACCCCATGCACATTCAGTTGGCGCGCAAATCGGTGCAAATGCAGACACTGACTTAAACTTCTCAGGATATTTAAAAGCTAAAGTTAAGGCGCCATGTCCCCCCATCGAATGTCCAAAGATACCGACCTGTTGAGCATTGACTGGAAAACTTTTTAAAATAAGTGGATATAACTCATCGATTAAATAGCTTTCCATTTGATAATGCTCAGACCAAGGTGCTTCTGTGGCATTAATATAAAAGCCTGCGCCCTGACCTAAATCCCAATTGTCACCTACTGCAACTTGTTCACCACGAGGTGAAGTATCAGGTGTAATCAGTATAAGACTAAGCTGGGCAGCCATATGCTGTGCATGTGCCTTAATAGCAAAAGTTTCTTCAGTACATGTTAAACCCGCTAAGTAAAACAAAGTTGAGCAAGGTTTACCTTCTAAAGCAGCAGGTGGCAAATACACCCCAAACTTAGTAGAGCCTTTTAATAATTGAGAATCAAACTGATAAATGCGCTGCTCACCTTCAAAGCAGCGGTTTTTTTGCAGGAGTTGCATCGTTTTTAGCCTCTGTTTGTGTCTGAGCAATATTTACGCTACCTGTATTTGGTTGAGGAAAAAGATATTTTTCCAACTGAGGTAGCATAAGTTCCATATTTTTACCAATCATCCATTGTGGCTCTGAAGGTTCTACACCTTGAGCTACTTCCCATTTGGTTACGGTTTGCTTAGCGGCATTAAACGAATCTTTCATAGAAGACTGCTCTCGCATCGCCAAATCAAAGAAAGCTCGTCCAAAATAAGTATAGTCTGCTTCGTTATTACAACCGAACGAAGTTTTATCCGCAGCAGATGCCGTAATAATTAAAGTATCAGGTGACTGTAACGCCGGAATAAAACTTCCTGAGTAACAAGCAGAAATGACAATCACACGCCAACGTATCCCCGCTTTATCGAGCGTTTCACGTAACCATTTCGGATCGACTTGCCCCAAATCTAGAGGTGCATTTTCAATTTCAAAATGGTTTTGTTCACCGTGCGATGTCATATATAAAAATAACACATCACTATCACGGTTCATTTGCTGGCCCATACGGCGTAAGGCCAACTCTATACTGGTTTTAGATGCAATCGGGATTTCGGTTCGGGTATCCGGATTATTGACCAGCATCATTGAACGCCCGACTGTACCAAAACGCGTATCAAATTGTTCTTTAATACGAACCACTTCCGATTTAAAAACGTCTTGATAACTATCGCCTGCAACACCCAAGAAATACCAATGACTTTTAGCTAACTCACCATATTGAACTTGCTCTAAAGCATCATGAAGTAATTTACTTTGTGCATAAAAAGCATCTTCGGCAAAAGTAGGTGGAGAATCTTCCACTTTCCAAATAGGCTGATCTTTTACTGAAAGTTGCCAAACCACCATGGTCGCAATGGTCGCAACCATAACCAACGCCCGCTCCCACCAAGGCCACTTAAGCTCACGTGAGAAAACCCAAATAACCGCCAAACTTTGCCACACAAAAAGTGCTACAAACAAACCAGGTAAAATACCGTTATAAATAGCATCCGGAATAAAGTTTAGATAACCATTAGATCCCAAATATTGAATTAAACACTGTATTAATAAAATATTGGTATCTAAAACCAACCACAATAAGGCTGGAACCAACATTAAACGCGGCTGATTAATACGCTGTGATAAGAAAATACCAACAATAAGCGCAATAAAAGGCCAAAGTGCGTATCCAATTAGACCCTGTGAGTTGAAGTCGCCAATTTGACCGGCTACAAGCCAACTATAAAGTGAGTTGGTACACCCACCTAATATTCCCCAAACAATAAGCTGAAGAATAGAGGGATGTACGATCTGTAAGGAACGTCTTGACCCCAAAAATAACCACATTCCGGCAAGCTGGTTACTTTTAAAATCATGCCAAAAGTTAATGGAAGGTTTGAGATCAATCATAAAAAGGTTTCAAAAATTTCGTTTTTTGTCAGGCACCATAAGTGTATGCCTGCTATGAATTTTAGCAATCATGCTTTTGAACTATATCACATATATTTGTGCATTATTCAAGCAATAAAACTTAACCTTACATAAGCTTACTGAAAGTAAGCATCAAAACGACAAGCATCCCCCTGCCACTGATGGGCTGGCTCTTGATTTGCTAAAAAAATAGCATGTCGTGGACGTTTTACAATCACTCGCTTTGCAACTTTTTTGGCTAGCTCCAGCAAATGATCACCCAAATCCATTTCTCCATCTTCGGGTAAAAGTAAATGCAAAAGCTGCATCTGCTTTTTGACTTGGGCTTGTTTTTTAATTGCTTGTTGATTTTGATCGCGCTGTGGGAACATCGGGTCAAGGTAGACCACATCCACTGTTTTTTCTTCTTGATCTAATTGCTGTAAATAGCTTGCAGAGTCAGCGAAGATCAGTTGAATACGATCCATAAATTGGCTTAAAAATGGATCATGCTGTGCCTGAGCTTTTGAATCTTCAAGTAAAGTAAATAAAATCGGATGGCGCTCAACAAGCTGGATTTGGGCTCCTAGATAAGCCATAAGTAAGCTGTCATGACCTAAGCCCGCTGTAGCATCGACCAGTACTGGCTTTTCACCTAACTGACAAGCACGAGCAATCATTTCCGATTTAAGACTTGCTCGTTTTAAACGAGGAATTTCAGCTTTCCAATCAGGCTGCATTTTCATGCCGTTAGCAGATAACCAAAGTCCGTTTTCATCTACACAAAGAGCCAAGTCAGGATTTAAACGTAAAAAACGGGCATTAAGTTTTTCAATAGGCTGTAAATCGACAGTCACGCCTCTAGAATAAAGCACAGCTTGGTAGTGCTGTGCTTGTTTTTGAAAATCTACTTCAAAATATATGTGCATGCGCAGTGCCTTTAATTTGCTTTGCCCTGATCCGCAATTTTTTTCCATGCATCATCACGCAAGTAAACTGGTAAAGCATGTTCAGCATCAACCCACTGCTTTTGCGCTGCATACACACGTGCAATCGAAGCAATGTCTTGTGCAGTGGCAGTGATTGTTTGATGTTCTGCATCAGTTTGAAGAAGCTTAGCACCCGAACCGATTAAGCAATGCTTTGCATAGGCAGCCGCTTGCTCGTAGTTCATTAATTTTTCTTCATCTATACACTGCATGATGCCTTGCTCATCTAGAACAAAACTTGCAATGTAAACTTCATTCATACGTGCATCGAGTACCGCAGTCACCTGTTCTAAACCTTCAAGTCGGTAAGCCGCTTGTGCTAAAGCCTGTAAGGTAGAAACTGGAATTACTGGTAAATCTTGAGACCAAGCTAAAGCCTGAGCAACTGCTGCATTAATTCGAACACCACTAAAAGAACCGGGCCCTCGACTAAAGGCAATTGCATCTAAACTCGCTACGTCAAGTCCGATTTGTTGTAACCCTTGCTCAATCATTGGCAAAATGGTCTGGGTTTGTGCTTTCGCTCGCGTATCGAGTTGGAAAAAGAGTTCTTGGGTTTCATCGATTAATGAAATGGAACATTGCTCGTTTGCAGTTTCCAACGCCAGCAGTTTCATGCACAACCTTAGTATTCAATCAGATTAAAAACGGAAGTTATGATACCCCACTCGGCTCTGATAGGCGAGTTGTTCCTATCTAAATAAAAATGCCAAGCTGGTGCTTGGCATAGAAAATATCTCGCTAAAATTTTAAAAGTAGAATTCTTTCAAATCGGCATAGCTTTTAAAGTGTTCAGCATAATGTAGTGCGCTCAAGCGTATTTTTGCTGCGCCTTCTTCATCTAAAGTTTTTACAATTTTGCCAGGTGAGCCCATTACCACTGAGTTATCTGGAATCACTTTACCTTCCGGTATTAAAGCATTCGCGCCAATAATACAGTTCTTACCAATCACGGCTCGATTTAAAATGACAGCATTCATACCAATCAAACTGTTATCACCAATCGTACAACCATGCAACATGACTTTATGCCCAACAGTGACATATTCGCCAATATTTAGCTCAAGGCCCGCATCAGTAT
Organism: Acinetobacter sp. FDAARGOS_558; assembly: GCF_003937785.1. Taxonomy (NCBI): domain Bacteria; kingdom Pseudomonadati; phylum Pseudomonadota; class Gammaproteobacteria; order Moraxellales; family Moraxellaceae; genus Acinetobacter; species Acinetobacter sp. FDAARGOS_558. The sequence continues at coordinate 3,018,999 of NZ_RKJH01000001.1, read as the reverse complement.
GTAATACCGAATTTTCTTGAATATTAGAAAAATTACCAATCCGAACGACACAATTATCGGCACGCACTACAGCACCAAACCAAATACTGACCTGACGGCCTAGTTCTACTTGTCCAATAAGCGTTGCAGTTGGAGCAACCCAGCCATCCCATGGCTCATGTAAGGCTTTTGGATGCTGTCCTTGATAGCTATACATCATAATTTATCAGTCCTGATCTTTATTTTTTATGAGAAAATTTTGGCATTCCAAACGTTGGTGCATTCAGTAGAAATGGCCATTCTTTTTGGTAGCCTAAACCATATTTAAATAAGGCAATTAACATTCGCGCTGTGAGACCCCAAATAATTTCATTATCAATCTGCAAGCTTGGGAAGTATAAAGATTGATGAGCATATCGCACTTCATATGGTGTCGGACGCGTCTCTATAAGTTGCTGTAAAGGCACAAAGAAAATTCGATCAATTTCAGTGGGCTGAGGAATTAAAGTTACCTCAGGAGGAATAAGCCCAACAATCGGTTTTACAGACAAGCCACTTCTTGCACGTTGCATCGGCAAATCGCCTAACAACTGCACATCAAACGGATTTAAAGCCGTCTCTTCTTGAGCTTCTCTTAGCGCTACAACAATATTACTAGTATCACTAGGGTCACGCTTGCCACCAGGAAAAGAAACTTCCCCCGCATGGTTGTTCATATGTATTGAACGGCGTGTAAGCAGTACCTTAGGATTATTTTCATTCGTAATCGCAATAAGTACCGCAGCTTGTGCTTCTTGTATGCGGGTGGAAAAGCGCAATCTTTGCTGTAACTTTTGTGTTAGCAAGTGCTCTTCCATACCATTCACCTATTATTCTGTCTCTCTTTGCATCATATCTGAAAATCAAACTTAGGGAATAGAGTTGATGCGTAAGTCTAAAAATTCAGTTATGCTGAGGCATCTCTATACTCGATGATAATTATGAGTTTCTGTGTAGCGTGTGGGCATAAAACCGAACAAAAAATTCCTTTAGGTGATCATAAAGTACGCCGTGTTTGTACTCATTGTGGAAATATTCACTATGAAAACCCCAAAGTAATCTGCGGTGCCTTAGCGTTATGGGAAGATAAAGTACTACTTTGTCGTCGCGCGATTGAACCTCGTTATGGCTTATGGACTTTGCCTGCAGGTTATATGGAATTGTTCGAAACTATGGAACAAGGTGCGGCGCGTGAAACTCGTGAAGAGGCAGAAGCCGAGATTGAAATAGAACAACTTTATTGCATGTATAATATTCCCCGTATTGGGCAAATTTATGTGTTGTTCAAAGCCCAGCTTAAAGATGGCCTTTTCGGTGCTGGCGAAGAAAGTATCGAATGTCGACTGTTTGAAGAACATGAAATCCCATGGGGTGAACTTGCCTTTCCTAGTGTTGAACACACATTAAGACATTATTTTGAAGACCGTAAACAACAAGTTTTTCCAACACATCTAGAGACGTTAGGAACTCGTTTAGACCATACAGGCTAATCAATTAAATAATAAAAAAGACCGCTTTTGCGGTCTTTTTTATTTGTTGAATATGTTAAGACTTAGTTTTAATTGCTTTACAAGCTGGAATAGATTGATCGGCAAGTTTAATTGTTACTGTACCAAATTTACGTTGAGCCAAAGCTTTATCCGCAGCGGTTGGAGCAGGCACATCCTTAAGCATATTATAGCTTTCTTGAGCTGCTGCATGTTGATTAAACCAAGCCGTATTATTATCAAAATTAATGCTTGTACTATCCACCTTATTTGCCAATAAATTAAATAGATTCAATTTCGCAGGCCCCGGAGAAACGCCTACAAAAGTTACCCCGACCATCACACCATCAATATTTGCAAATTTTGGATTAGATAAAATCATACGAACATAAACAGATTGATCACCATTTAAAGGATCATTAAATGTCGCTGCTGTGGTACCAATTCGATATTGTTGCATACCATTGTTATCAATTAAACTTGCATCTGATACCGTAGCACATTGACCAGACATATCCGTTGTTGTCGAATTAGGTTTGATATCAGTACGAATATCACCATGCTCATCAATCACAATACCTAAATTTACAGGTTGGATAGTGGTATCTGAGAAATTAAATGTTAAAGTAGCGTAAAGAGGGAAAATATATTTTTCTCCTGTCTTCACATTCCCTGATGTTTTAAAAACATTTCTCTCTAGATAACTAATAGGATTACTTTTAATAATACTCAATACCCCATTGTAGTTATCACCATCAACATTTTGGCGCCAGAGGCCATAATGCTGTGGATTACCTGTACTCAGCTTCGTCAAATACTTATAGAATGCTTCTGTACCCGCCACTCCATAATCATTAAAGAATTTTCCTTGATAAATCTGTAGATCTTCGTTTGGATTATTTGAAAAACTCAAACGGAGTGGTGTAGTTGACTGAATTTCTCGACTAACAGGATTTAACCAATTATTTTGTGCATTTACATTGAGTTTAGCTGGTTTGACTTTTGTAGTTAACAAATACGGATTTTGTACTTTGTTATCTATTACAATGGCACTTCCCTTCCACTGTAAACCATAGCCCAACGTATAACCTTGACGGTCCGATAATAAATAAAGATCATCTGTTGAATGACGTAAGTTAATTGTATTATTCAAGCATTCTTCCTGAGTACTTCTATTGCAACCATTAAACACTTGATAATTTTGAAGGATTGTTGAGTTAATAAATAAATTGAATGATTGGAAAACACCAGCATTACTTAAATTAGTCGTTTGTACTAAAAGTTTATATGCATCATCATCAGAAATTTGATTTACATCTAACCACGGTTTCAAAATGCTTGCATAAGCTCCGTTTTGGAACTCTGTAGCAGTTACGCTCTGAGAAATTTTAGTAAGTTGATCTTTCTTTATATCTGTAAGTTGAGTGGGTTGTATATCACCGATGAGATTATCACCATTTTCTACACCAATGCTTTGGAAGATTTTTATTAAAGCAATCGCCACTTTAATTGTTTCATCATTTTTATCTAATGTTGTTGGTGCTTTACCTGTAATACCACTTGCCAAATCCAACACTCTTAAATATATCGGATTGATCTCTTTAGACTTACCATTAACGGCAGTAAATTTCCCAATCGTATCAAGATTAACATTTCCTAAAAAAACCTTTTTATTATCTTTACTTTGAATATAAAAACGTGCTGTATCACCAACCTTACAGGATCCTATTACAGCATTTCCTGAAATTTTAGTCGCATAATGAAAATTTGTGGCAGAACTACAATCAAAATTGATACCCGCTATTGGATAATCTAAAGCAAATTGCAAACAAGTTGAATCTTCTGCACCATTATCACTAGTAGTTGGTGTACAACTGCCAGAAGTTAAGTTTCCGTTATTAGTACCAGAATTTGGATCTTCATTAATTGTCGAACTTCCTCCACCACAACCATTTAACATCAATGCAATTGTGGTAAGAGCAAAAGGCCATAAAATTTTTTTATTCATTTAGCTACCCTACTTATTTTTAACGTAATACCGAAATTTGAATTTGTCCCTGATTTGTTAACTCTTTTTCTGTAACATCCACGGCAGAAGATAAAGGCGTCATCATAATATAATGTGCTGAAGGCGGTACTTTTAAAACTCCTTGAATCGATGCATGCTGTAACATAGTCGAAGGATAAGATTTGCTTTTAAACCCGCTCACTCCTTCCAAAATACAGCCTTTATCATCCAAAAATACAACGAGTGGCCAATAATATAGAGGCTTCTCATTACTAGAAGCAAAAGACATAACTTTTAAATGCTGAACAGAAGGATTTAACTGTACCAACTCATATTCAAACTTTTCTTTCAATGGCTTCCGTGGCCATAAGTTTACTTCCTTATTTATGCTAAGCGTTTTAATTGATTTTTTATAATCTTTAATAAAGCACTTATCTTGTTCAAAAGCTGCTTCTAGCTCTTGTGAAGACAAACGCATATACGTTGGTGCTAAAACAACAGTAGAGTCTTGGTCTTGAGTTTGTCGATTGAAAAGCTGATCTAAAGTTGATCGACTTACACCCTTTTTCCGCTCTACTGATTCAGTGCGCCCCAAACCATCAGGCATAAGGTAAAACCGCTTTTTACCTTCAAGGTTAAATTCTTGATCTTCAAGATATTCATTATTTACATACTCTACACCATCAATAGTTGTAAATTTAGATTTATCGAGTGAAGAATCGGAGGATGATGCAGCTTGAGATGTACTCTTTATTGGTGGAGGAACGAGAACTAACTTTTTTTGCCATTCATTATTAGATACTGAAGGGGCATTTTCGCTCTCAATAATTTTATTTTTTTCTGTGGATGTTTTTAAATCATCACTGACTACTGAAACAGTTTTTGTATTTTTCTGAGTTTTTTGCAGTGCAGTCGGTGCAGTCGGTGCAGTCGGTGCAGTCGGTGCAGTCGGTGCAGTCGGTGCAGTCGGTGCAGTCGGTGCAGTCGGTGCAGTCGGTGCAGTCGGTGCAGTCGGTGCAGTCGGTGCAGTCGGTGCAGTCGGTGCAGTCGGTGCAGTCGGTGCAGTCGGTGCAGTCGGTGCAGTCGGTGCAGTCGGTGCAGTCGGTGCAGTCGGTGCAGTCGGTGCAGTATTTAATTTTTCTTGGACATGTTGTTCAAGTTTTTTCGGTAAATTTTTAGTTTGTTCTTTTTCTTTAGATGTTTTTTGTACAGCATCTACTATAGGTTGATTCTGCTGAGTTTGTAATTTTCTTTCCTCTATTTTAGGGATAGGTTGTTTTTTCTGATCAATTCTTTTACTCGGTACAATCATAGGCCGCCCATCTGGCCCAATAATTGTATAAAAACCGTCTGCATAAGATACAGAAATACTTGCTATCGCAACGCATAAAGTTGTGATAGCGACTTTAGGTCGAAATATCCCTTTATATTGTTTTACCATTTTGTTCTATAGCTCAAACCAAGTACTGTAACTTTTGTATTCGTTTTTACATCTAAGCCAGAATAAGGGTTTAATAAAATATTATCGACACCACATTTATTCGATAAAGTACTCGTACAAGCTGGGATGTTGTCACGACTACGAAGGAACCCTACTGAAAGATCTAGATCTGTATCTGCATCAAAACGATAACCTACACCAAGACCAAATAATTGTGCGTTATTAATTGGAACCATGGTATTGCGTTTGTCATTAGGTATTGAACTGGCACGAGGCTCATAACCAGCTCGTAATTTCAAACGATCAGTTGCTGAATATTCAAGGCCAATCCCCCAACTCCACGGCGATGTAAATTTTAATGGTAATGCTAAAGAATTATCAGTAACGTCATTAGATAAAAGTTTAGCAACTTTTAATAAGGTGATTTGCCGGTCAAACTCAAATTTAAATTTATTCCATGCCGAATAATCAGTCCATCCAACATCTAAATTTAATTGTAAATCTGGCAATATTTTATATTTAATACCCGCTTGAAAATGTGCTGGGTATTCAAGATCCATTGCAACCAAACCGGACTCAATATCAGGAACATAACCGGGTAAGCCAAGAATAGCAGCTAAAATTTGGCCTGTTGCAGAAGAATTCAGGCCACGTACTAGCTCTTGAGGTGCTTTGGCATTATCAATCATATATTTACCTTTTAGACGCATCTTGGCTGCACTTTGATATACCATACCAAAACCAAAATCGTCTGTTGGTTCCCATAGCAATCCCAAGTTATAGCTTGGACTTAATGATTGTTCTAAAGAAACTTGTAAGGCACCCATTTTATTAAATGGGTTCATTCCTTCTTTAGCATTACAAATTCCTAATAACAACAAATCAGTAATCATATCGTTATTATCTTTGAAGGGTGCGCACACCACATCATCGACCATACGTAAAACACCAATCATTTCATTAGGAAAACGTAGATCAGTTTTCAGTGCGATTGCGTTATAGGACATCCCTACGGAAGCACCAATAGATAAATGATCATTTACCTGATAACCAAAAGATGGCGATAAATAAGTGATCCGCTCAACTGCAACTTGCTGTCCCATGTAGTTGCCTGGATTACCATTTTCAGCTCCGAAACCTGCGACTAATGGTGCATACATAGCTGTAGCATAGGTGACTTTTGATCCTGGTGGCTTATAGGCAATTCCGGCTGTAGGGGCAACTAGTGGATAACCCGCCCCAAGATCAACCATCTTTTTAAGAATTGGTACATATAAACTTGCATATTCAACATCACCATGTACTGATCCTTTAAAATCTGTACAAATATTAGCTGAAACCTCAGGACCATCATTACAAACAAGTGGGTCATCGGAATAACCAAAAATGTTATAACCAGGTGGAGCGGAGAACTCACGTTGAATATCGAAGTTAGCAAGAATCCCCTGCACATCTGTTTGCAGCCCATCAATTTTTGCTAAAGCTGCAGGGTTAAAATGGACTGCACTAATACCTGGAGGGTCTGCAGTTACAGCATTCCCCATCGATAGTGAGCGGATATCAACAGCTAAGTTTTGTCCTAATTGAGCATTGGCAAAGCTAGAAAAACCGGAGATAACAATTGCCGCCGTTAAAGGACATAATTTAGGATATTTCACCTGCATATCTCCTTATTTTTGTTTTTTATTAAAACCTAAAATATCTAACGGGAATGACAAACCAAGTGAAATATCTGGCGCATCTTCGGTTAAACCAATACCAACGGTACCGTTAACAATCGTTTCAGGTGAAACCCGAACACCTAAAGCAAAAGACAACATCGCACTACTTTGATCAGGTGATTTATAGCTTTCTCCATTTTCAAACTGGAATTCAGCATCCATATTAAAACTTTGCTGATATGACATGGTTAAAGACACGTCATAGTTAAATGAGTAAGCGAAACCAAAAGAAAAGCCACCGCTAATCCCTGGATCAAATGAAGTTAATGTACGCGAACCTCGGGCTTGATTAAGGCCACTTTCTTTAAAGCCGTAATTGGCAGAAGCAGAAGCAAAGAGAACGACTGGATCAATATATTTACGGGTACTTGCTCCCACACCAACTGAGTAATAACCTTTACCCGTTGACAATTCATCTAAACCAATCTCATAAGGACTATCGCCAGTCTTCGTTGACAGGCTACCAAAAAGAACCAAAGGTAAACGACCTTGTTTTAAAGGAAACGGCTCCCAACGTGCGCCAAATGAAATATCTCCCAATCCTGCAGTTGTTGTATCACGAATAATTTCAGACTTTGCTACAAAAGGAAGAGTTGCGGATAAAGTTAAGTTATCTAATACCCCATATTGCAAAGTAAAACTATTTGTTAATGTATGGTTTGCATCTTCCTCAACACGTAAACGGTTGAGCTGAGAGGAATTATCCGATAAGGCTAAATCAATACGAGTATCACGATAATAAGTGTAGTCAAGATCATAATAAGAAGAAATTACACCCTTTTTAATCAAAGAATATTGGCGCTCATTTGAAGTAAATACCTCTTGTAAATTTGTCTCCTGGCTAGCATCACCTTCTTTTTTCTGTAGTGCACTTGCAGCTTGATGTGCCTCACTATTAGATGCTGGAACTACATTATTAGTTTCAGAGACATTAGATGTTTGTGTAGTACTATCTGTTGTAGCCTCACTAGAACTAGTAGTATCTGAAGCACCAGAGTTTTCATTTGCTTCTACAGACTGATTAGAATCGGATACTTGCGTTGATTGCACTTGCTCTTCGGCATAAATTGTCCCTGTAATGGCACTCATACTTAAAGCCAACACACTCATCTTTATCCATCGATTATTCATGTTTTTCCCACCCAATTTATTTATTTTACTAACTTTAAATTTGACTATTTACGCTTGTAATAAAGCCGCATATAGGTTTCTATCGGCTGTCCATAAGTCGCAGAATGATTATCGTTATCCAAGACACGCCTCATAGTTGATGCTTTGTTTGCTAAACGGTCATAATTAAACGCTGGATATTGCACATCAACAAAAGCATATCTATTGACCGTTGCATCTTCCACATGGCGCATATCTGCATCTTTTAACGCCAATAAATCTTTACGCTGTGATGCAGGAACAGAAATAACAAATAAAGTATTATTATCCCAAATTTCTTTAAAACGTCCCTCATCAAAACTGATATTCCCTAAAGCAGGGTCAGCTACGTATACTCTTCCATCTTTATAAGCTTTATATACGACAAAATGTTTAAAACCAGCATATGAAATAGGCACAATTGCTGGCTGCCCCAGTTTGACTAAATCAGAAAACTCACCTCGATAACCACCGCTTTCTAAACCAATTGCTGTGACAAAGCGTTTCATATCAAGTAATGAGAAACTTCGTCGCTCAATAATACGTTGATATTCGCCATACTGCAGCAAACCACTCATTGTTTGCTGTTCAGTTAAACTTGTTCCAACATAGCCGTTTAATAAAGTCGTAAGCGCAGCAGATCCACAACTATAATCGTAGGCTTGCCGAACAATACCACGAAACTGGTCTTCAACAGCTGGTTTTATAGTAACTGGTTCAATATGATTTCGATGAAATGATAAATTACGCGAATCGGCAGTCTCTGTATAATAAACAGTTCCCGGCGGCTTTTTTTCTATTTCAAAGGCTTCTGTCGCAAAGTAATACATCAATGCTGAGCCTAAAACTATCTCTAACATAAGCACTTGGTCTAAATGGTGGCCTAACCGGCCTTATTCATTTTATTCTTAGAGCAATAGCTCTACATCCCTGTGTGTTGAAGATACCTTTTTTTCTGTAAAAAACAGCTTTTTTTTAATCTTTTTGATGAATGCATAGTTTTACATTTATAAACTGATAATTAATTCTCGTTTTCAAATGTTTTATATTCTTTCCTATTATATAAGCTAATATTATTTAAACAGAAAAGCATAGATATTAGTTTTATTAAAATAAATAAAAAAAGCGCGTATAAACGCGCTTTTTACAAATCTTTAAATTAATGACCAGAGATAGTAATTGTAGATTTACCCACATTTAAACCTTGAATTTCCAAATCACCAATTGAAGCATTACCCGCTGCACCTAGGTGTACGCCTTGTGCATAAACATTCATACCTTGCGTACTGTTATTTTGGATACGTAAACCTGTAGGAACTACAGAAATATCTGCATTTACATCCAAGTCACCAGTTGTATTACCAGCACCACGAACCATTACTTTGTCTAGGACAATTTTACCGCCACCTGCAGCATCATTAATACCGAAGTTAGATAGTGTTAAACCACCTTGCAAACTAGAGTTCACTTTAATCATCGCGCCTTGCGGAGTTGAACCTAACTGAACATTTGCAGAAATTTGGCCCAAAGATAAATCTAAGCCAGAAATAATTTCAGTTGGAGCTGTTTCAGTAATACCACGTACAGCGGTTGTTTGATTTAACGTACCAGAAGTACCTACACCAATTGAACCTACATGTACATCAACCGCCCCTACTGTTGCAGCAACGTTTAAGAAAGCGCCATTTGAACCAGAAGCACCATTTGTGTCAATTGCTAAATCTAAAAGATTACCTTTACCTTTTTGAGTTACAGTGACACCACTAATTGCGATTGCACCAGCAGTACCTGAAGCACCCGTAATACCAGTTGATGTTGCTAAACCATCATTATCGTGTAGATATAGTTTATCGATAGTAATACCACCTGAACCTAGAGCAATACCAATATTAATACCATCTTGACCTGTAGCAGCACTAAGCGCAGCATCATCCATTGATTGCATTGCCATTGCATTTGCACTGATAGCTAAAGAAGAAACTAAAGCAAGTTTAGTGAACATTTTCATTGAGCACTCTCCCAAGAGCATTTATTTTTTGACTTTAACCACTCTTACTGTCTCAAGTTGCATTTTTCTTTTATGGCAACCGAAACTTCCAATCCTTGAGTAGTTTTGCTTAGCAATTACTAAATTACAGCTACGTTAATTTTTGTTCAACTAGTGTAATGCATTTTTTGCCAATTACCCGACAAACGGTACAGTGTCTGACTGACTAAAAAGATTTATTCCTATTTTGAAATCTGAAGGATAATTCGGTTATTTTTTCCACGAAATGTTAGGGTCTTTTCACTCAACTGCCTGTTGAACTCTAACTTGTAGTAAACTATGCCACCTCTTCCAAACTTTCACATGTTTAAAATGTCTCATTTAAAGAAAAAAATCTCTTTAGAAAGCTATTACTCTGCTGCCGATATTTTAAATAAATTAGAAGAGTTAACTGGACTTGTATATCTTCAAGATGATAACAATCCTATTATTGGTTTTTTGCCAAAAAATTATTTAATCACTCAAAATAACCAAAACTTTTTATTCACTAAAACTGATTTAAACAAATATAAATTTTCATCTTATATAGAAAATCTTTTAGATTTTACACAATTCCAATCTCAAGAACTAAAAAATAGCAATAGAGAAAAAATAAGTTTTAAGGGTGGATATATTGGTTTTATTAGTTATGACTTTTCTGCACATCAATTTATAAATAATCAATCACATAAACAACCGTCTTTATTTATAGGTTCCTATTATTCTTTTATTAAAAAAATAAATAATGAATGGTATTTTTTTAGCGATGAAAATAATGCTTTTGAAATTTTTAACTATCTTTTAGCTCTACTCAATAAACCTTCTAGCAAACTACAAAAAAACAATTTTAAACTAGAACAAAATATTCATCCTCGCTGGTCTAAAAATACATACCTAACTGCTTTTCATAAAATACAAGAATATATTAAGGCAGGAGATTGTTATCAAATTAACCTTACTCAAGAATTCAAAGCGAATTTTACTGGTTTGTTATTAAATAAAGCAGATGAGCTATGGAATTTAACCAATGCACCATATTCTGGTTATTTAAAATTAACAGAATTTGAGTTATTAAGTTGCTCTCCTGAATTATTTATTGAATTTAATGTAGATAAGCAAATTAAAACCAGACCCATTAAAGGTACAATGCCTCGTTATGAGAATAAAGAGCAGGATTTACTTTCAAAACAAACTTTAAAAAATTCTAAAAAAGATCAAGCAGAAAATGTGATGATCGTTGATCTATTACGTAATGATTTGAGCATTTATGCCAATACAGGTTCGGTAAAAACAACAAAACTATTTGAAATTGAGAGCTTCAATCAAGTTCATCATATGGTGAGTGAGATTACGGCTACACTTAAAAATGATATTAATCCTATGCAGATGTTACTCACTGCTTTACCAGGAGGATCAATTACAGGAGCTCCTAAAATTCGGGCAATGCAAATTATTGAAGAGCTAGAAGGCGCACCTCGGGGAGCATATTGCGGCACTTTAGGATATTTTAATTTCGATGGTACTGGACGCTGGAATATTTTAATTCGTAGTTTTCAACAATATCAAAACCAGCTCTCTATTTGGGCAGGCGGCGGTATTACTATTGCTTCAGAGGCTGAGGCTGAATATCAGGAAAGCCTTGATAAAATCTCTGCTATGCTGAACTTGATGAACAGCACAGCAGAATAAGTATTAAAGAATATCTTGCTTCAAAGTTTGAACTAAACGCGCGTTTTGCTCATCAGTTCCAACCGTGATACGTAAAAACTGATTAATGCGAGGCTTATTGAAGTAACGAACAATAATGCCCTGCTCACGTAATTTTTGTGCAAGTTGCCCAGCATCATGCTGTGAATGCGTAGCAAAAATAAAATTCGCTTTCGATGGCAAAACGTTAAAACCAAGTTCAGTTAAATCACGAACAAGTTTCTCTCGACTTGTTATAACTTTTTGACACTGCTCTTCAAAATAAGCCTGGTCTTCAAAAGAAGCTACCGCTGCTGCAATAGCAAAGCGATCAATTGGATATGAATTAAAACTATTTTTTACAGCCTCAAGTGCTGCAATCAAGTGTGACTGAGCAATCGCAAATCCGACTCGTAGGCCTGCTAAAGAACGAGACTTTGAAGTCGTTTGGCATACCACAAGATTTTCATAGCGATTTATCAAACTTACAGCTGACTCAGCACCAAAATCAACATACGCTTCATCAATCACAACTACACGATCCGGATTTGCCTGTAATACTTGTTCGATCTCTGCCAAGCTGAGCGCAATACTGGTTGGTGCATTTGGGTTGGTAATAATAACCCCACCATTTGGCTGGGTATAATCTCGCACATCAATTTCGAAATTCTCATTGAGAGGAATTTCTTTTGTTTTTGTGCCAAAAAATTGGCTATAAACTGGATAGAAACTATAAGTGATGTCCGGATACAGAATTGGTTCATCTTGAAGAAAAAATGCTTTAAAGATATGAGCCAATACCTCATCAGAACCGTTACCTACAAAAACTTGAGATACATCAATATTCTGTTGTTTCGCAATTGCTTGCTTTAACACTGTCGCATCCGGATCTGGATATAGACGCAGCACATCGGCTTGTTCATGTAACACCGCTTGAACTGCTTCTACTACTTTTGGTGATGGTGGATACGGGTTTTCATTGGTATTTAACTTTAATAGATTCTGGATTTTAGGTTGTTCACCTGGCACATACGGCTCTAATTCACGAACCTCAGGACTCCAAAAACGCATTTGTGCTGTAGATACAGTCATAGTCTTATCTCAAAAAAGGGCTGAAAGTCAGCCCTGAATAATCATGAAAAACACTGATAGGCTTAAAACTTATTGATAACGATAACGCGCCGAGCGTGCATGGGCATCGAGATTTTCTTGAACAGCAAGTACATCAGCTGTTTTAGCCAAAGTCTTAACGCCATCTTTTGAACACATGATCAAACTAGAGCGCTTTTGAAAATCATATACACCAAGTGGCGAAGAGAAACGAGCTGTGCCTGATGTCGGTAATACGTGGTTTGGGCCAGCACAATAATCACCAATTGCTTCAGGTGTATAGCGACCCATAAAAATTGCCCCTGCATGACGAATATCTTGGCTCATCGCTTCAGCATCATCAAGACATAGTTCCAAATGCTCTGGTGCAACCTGATTAATTAAATCAACTGCTTCAGCACGGTCTTTTACCAAAACTAATGCACCACGATTTTTAATCGATGTACGCGCAATCTCGGCTTTAGGCAATTCATTTAAATGTTTCTCAATTGCAGACTCTACTGCTTCTAATAATGCTTCATCTGGAGTAATAAAAATAGCTTGAGCTACTGTGTCATGTTCAGCTTGAGATAATACATCCATCGCTAACCATTCAGCATTATTCACACCTTCTGCATAAACTAATATTTCAGAAGGTCCAGCAATCATGTCAATACCCACCTGACCAAATACAGCACGTTTAGCAGCTGCCACAAATCGGTTTCCAGGACCCGTAATTTTATCAACACGTGGAACAGTTTGAGTACCATAAGCTAAAGCAGCAACAGCTTGTGCCCCACCAATGGTAAATACTCGGCTAACACCTGCTAGATAGGCGGCAGCTAAAACGAGTGGATTTAGTTCACCATTTGGGGCTGGCACAACCATAATAATTTCAGGTACACCAGCCACATGTGCTGGTACCGCATTCATAAGTACAGATGAAGGATAAGATGCAAGTCCGCCTGGTACATAAATACCAACACGGTCAAGTGGAGTCACTTTTTGTCCTAGGGTATTACCCAAATCATCCACATAAGTCCAGCTATCTTGTTTTTGAGCTTCATGAAAAGTACGAATACGATCAGCTGCAAGTTGCAGGGCTTCACGAATCTCTTGATTTAAACCATCAAAAGCAGCTTTAAGTTGTTGTTGAGACAATTCTAGATCGGAAAATTGATGCGCTGGATGTCGATCGAACTGTTGAGTAAGTTTTAAAACATGATCATCACCATGCTGACGAACATCAGCAATAATTTGATCTACTGTTTGAACTAAATTAGGATCATTAACGGTTTCAAAAGCTAAAAGCTCGGCAAAAACCTGTTTGAAGTTCTGATCTTGAGTCGATAAACGTCGCATCAATTTACCCACAAGGCGAAAAAGAAAAACCAAGTTTACTCTTTTTCTAAGCTCTTGTGGGCATCATATCTACAACTATCGCAAAAGCATGATAGGAAATTACTTTTAACGTGATTGAACAGCTTGTTCAAGTTGGGAAATGATTGGGTTCAATAAAACCTGTTTACGCTTAAAGCTCGCTTTATTGACAATAAGACGTGAAGATACTTTGCAAATTTCTTCTAATGGCTCAAGACCATTTGCTCGTAAAGTATTTCCAGTATCCACTACGTCAACAATATAATCACCCAAACCAACTAATGGCGCTAACTCCATAGAACCATAAAGTTTAATAACATCCACCTGCTCGCCTAAGCTCGCATAATATTGACGTGTAAGATTGACATACTTAGTGGCAATTTTTAAACGACCTTTTGGGCGTTCCATTCCTACTTTACCAGCAGTCATTAATTTACATTTCGCAATCTGCAGGTCCAATAACTCATAGACATGCTGAGCGCCATGTTCCATAAGTACATCTTTACCAGCTACACCTAAGTCAGCTGCACCATTCTCAACATAAGTTGGCACATCAGATGCACGTAAAATTAAAATACGAACCTGCTTATGTGTGGTTGGAAAAATCAACTTACGCGATTTTTCCGGGTCTTCAAGCAAGTTAATACCGGCTGTAGCAAGTAAAGGTAAAGTTTCTTTTAAAATACGTCCTTTACTCAGTGCCAAGGTCAAACCATGATCAAAATTACCCATTACGTTAAAATTAGGATCATCGTTTCTTACATCATTCATTAACTTACTCGCTTAATTTTGGCACCTAAACCTTGAAGTTTTTCTTCGACATGCTCATAACCACGGTCAATATGGTAGATACGGTCAATTAATGTATCACCTTCAGCAACCAAAGCCGCTAAAACCAAAGAGAATGAAGCACGTAAATCTGTTGCCATTACAGGTGCTGCTTGTAATTTTTCAACACCCGTCACAACAGCATCATGGCCTTCGACCTGAATATTAGCACCCATACGTGACAATTCAGGAACATGCATGAAACGATTTTCAAAAATGGTCTCGGAAATCGTTGCAAACCCACGACCAATTGCATTTACAGCCATAATTTGTGCTTGCATGTCAGTCGGAAATTCTGGGTGAGGTAGTGTTCTAAAACTTACTGCTTTAGGACGCTTACCCAACATATCCAATTCAATCCAGTCATCGCCACGGGTAACTTCAGCACCCATTTCTTCAAACTTATCTAAAACAGCCTCAAGCAATGAAGGATCTGTATGGGTGGTTTTTACACGTCCACCAGTAATCGCAGCAGCAGCTAAGTAAGAACCTGTTTCGATGCGGTCCGCAACAACTGCATATTCACAGCCATGTAGACTTTCTACACCAGTAACAACCAATGTATCCGTATCTAAACCTTCAATTTTTGCGCCCATTTTAATAAGCATTTGCGCAAGATCAGTAATTTCAGGTTCACGTGCAGCATTACGGATTGTGGTTACACCGTCTGCCAAAGCAGCTGCCATTAAAATATTTTCGGTACCACCCACGGTAACCATATCAAAAACCACTTCGCCGCCTTTCAGACGACCATCAACAGTGGCATGTACATAACCATTTTCAACTTCGATATGTGCACCCAATGCTTCTAGGGCTTTTAAGTGTTGATCTACTGGACGAGAGCCAATAGCACATCCGCCAGGTAATGAAACCTTGGCATTTCCGTAACGCGCTAATAATGGCCCTAATACCAAAATAGATGCACGCATTGTTTTGACAAGCTCATAAGGAGCAAACTGGTTATCTAAAGTAGAAGTATCCGCCTTAACCGTGTCATTTTCATAACTAATTGTGACACCCAGTCCACCAATTAATTTCACCAAAGTATTTACATCTTTAAGATTTGGAACATTGGTTAATGTAATTGGAGAGTCAGCAAGAATCATTGCCGCAAGTAACGGTAAAGCCGCATTTTTAGCACCAGAAATGCGTACTTCCCCTTCGAGCTTAACACCGCCCGTGATTAAAAATTTATCCATTAATATTTAAGCTCCGAAAAGGCTTGCTTTGCGCCATTCATCTTTGGTCATCGCACGAATTGTTACGGCATGAACTTCGCCACTTGCAATATAAGTATTTAATGGTGCATAAACTGCTTGTTGGCGGGCAACAGTACGCTTACCTTCAAATTGATCATCCACAATACGGAGGTCAAATTTTCCAGCCTGTCCGCTCACCACTACTTCCGCCTCAGGAAAAGCTTCTTTTAAAATTTGAGTGAGCTGTTCACTATTCATTGCAAAGACCTCTGACACAACCTACGGTGTAAAACGAAGTATTTTACTATAACTTTTTCAAAGAATTCAGTACGTGTTTATATTTTATCAATAAAAAAGAGGCTATATTTCAAGCCTCTCTCAATTATTAAAAACTTATTAAATAGAAACAGCAACTTGAGAATACGTACATTGCATTTTCCGATATTTTAACAATTGTTTTTTTAATTTTTCAGTCAGTTTTTTTATTGAAGTATACATATCATCCGCTGTTGCTTGAGCAAACAGCTCAATTCCAGGTAATCGAACTATCGCTTCAGCCACATGATTAGAGCTACCCTTATGTGAGCGCTTATCAATCTGATGATCTTTCGTTAATTTAATCTGCATACTATTCACCTGATCAAGATGTTTCGTTAACTGATTAAATTTTGCTTTAATATTTTCTTCTATAGCTGGTGTAATTGCTAAATGATGTCCACGAATCGTTATTTGCATAATTCTATCCCTCACCTTTTTGGGTTATATAAAGAAGAACTAAAACGATTTAATGCAATCTAAAAAGATGATTTGGGACAATTAAACCATTTTAGCTACTCCTCTTGGTGAAAATGAAATTTCATTATTTCGTCATAATGAATGAGTAGAATAGCCATACTTCAAAATTTAGATCAAGACTTTTCTCTCGGATGACGATGGAATATGTAACGATTCTCTATATTTTGCTACAGTCCTTCTAGCTACTTCTATTCCCTCTTCTTTCAATAAAGCAGCAATTGCATTATCAGACAAAGGTTTACGCGGATTTTCATTAGAAACTAACTTTTTAATCATCGCCCGAATTGCGGTAGAAGAAGCCTCACCTCCTGTGGTTGTCCCCACATGACTAGAAAAGAAGTATTTCAACTCAAAAAGTCCACGTGGAGTAAGCATATACTTATTTGTGGTAACGCGAGAAACGGTCGACTCATGTAATTCTACTTCTTCTGCAACATCCCTTAGTACTAAGGGTTTCATTGCTTCGGGACCTATTTCAAGAAATGCTTTTTGATGCTCAATAATACAAGTCGCAACTTTTAATAATGTTTTGTGCCGTTCATCAATACTTTTTATAAAATTTTTAGCCTCAAGCATTTGATTACGTAGGTATAAATTATCATCACTTTGATCTGCCCTACGAATCATACTCGAATAAAAAGAATTGATTCTTAATTTTGGCATCACATCAGGATTTAACTGAACTTGCCAATGCAAGTCCTTCTTGGCAACGACTACGTCAGGAATTTGATATTCTGATTCTTGCTTTTCAAAATCCATGCCTGGATAAGGCTTTAATGTTTTTAATAAATCAACTGCAAATTTTAACTGTTCTTTGGAAAGCCCTGTTTGCTTCAATAATTTATTAAGATCATTCGCAATCAGTAATTCGTAATATTGAAGTAGACTTCTGGCTTCTTTCAAATATTCAGTTTCTCGAGGCAAGAACTCCAACTGAACTTTTAAACATTCAGCTAAATTACGAGCTCCGATACCAATTGGATCAAGACGTTGAATATGTTTTAAGACTACTAAAACTTCATCCTCTTCCACTTCCTCATCTATATCCATCTCACTTAATAAATGCTGTACTGCCAAAATAATCTCTTCTAATTCAGCATCCAGAAAACCTTTATCATCTAAAGCATCAACTATGCAATAAGCAATCAACTGATCTATTTTTGAAAAATGCAGTAAGTTCACTTGCTCCAAAATATGTTCTTTAAGCGTCAGGTGAACTTGGCGATTATCTTCACGCTCTTCGAACTCAGGAGTACTCAAAGCAGTGGATTGATGTGTATAAATGTCATCCCATTCAGTATCAACAGGCAAGTCATCAGGTAAGTGATCAGCATTCAACTCTGTTGTAAGATCATCAGTTTCTTTGTGTTCTAAAGTAGATAAACTTTCTGCTAGTGATTCATCTTCTACTTTTTCAAGTAATGGATTACTATCTAATTGAATTTGGATTTCTTGCTCTAATTCTAGGCTAGAAAGTTGTAGTAAACGGATTGCCTGCTGCAATTGAGGCGTTAACGATAATGAATTCGCAACTTTCAATCCAACAGATAATTTCATATATTTCTCTTTCCAAAAAACAAGCAAAAATCATGCCTATTAATTATTTATAGCATAGAGTTCTGATTTATCCTATACATTGACTCATCAATTCATGAGAAAAATAGAAATTTATTTATTAAAAACGATAGGATTTTTATTCTGTCTTATTCTTTAGTATCGATGATTCTCTGAAATTTTGATTTTCCATATAAAAAAACACCCCAACCTCTTTTGAGATTGGGGTGTTTAGAATAATGAGCTGGCGATGACTTACTCTCACATGGGTAATCCCACACTACCATCAGCGCTAAGAGGTTTCACTTCTGAGTTCGGGAAGGGATCAGGTGGTTCACTCTTGCTATGGTCGCCAGCACAACTGTTTATGGATACTTGCTTAGGTCTTATTTAATGCCGAAGCGTTTTCCAAATCTGTAACAGACTGGGCTGATTGAATCTTACTTTATCTGTTCATTTTAGCTAGAGGTATAACTAAATCAAGTTGCTTTGCATGTTTATGAATCGATTGATGCTTCATATACAACTGCTTGGGTGTTGTATAGTCAAGCCTCACGAGCAATTAGTATTGGTCAGCTTCACATATCACTATGCTTCCACATCCAACCTATCAACGTCCTAGTCTCGAACGGCTCTTTAGAGGACATAAAGTCCTAGGGAAATCTTATCTTGAGGTAGGCTTCCCGCTTAGATGCTTTCAGCGGTTATCCCTTCCGAACATAGCTACCCGGCGATGCGACTGGCGTCACAACCGGTACACCAGAGGTTCGTCCACTCTGGTCCTCTCGTACTAGGAGCAGATCCTCTCAAATTTCCAGCGCCCACGGTAGATAGGGACCGAACTGTCTCACGACGTTCTAAACCCAGCTCGCGTACCTCTTTAAATGGCGAACAGCCATACCCTTGGGACCTGCTTCAGCCCAGGATGAGATGAGCCGACATCGAGGTGCCAAACACCGCCGTCGATATGAACTCTTGGGCGGTATCAGCCTGTTATCCCCAGAGTACCTTTTATCCGTTGAGCGATGGCCCTTCCATACAGAACCACCGGATCACTAAGACCTACTTTCGTACCTGCTCGACTTGTGGGTCTCGCAGTTAAGCGCGCTTTTGCCTTTATACTCTACGCGTGATTTCCGACCACGCTGAGCGCACCTTCGTACTCCTCCGTTACTCTTTAGGAGGAGACCGCCCCAGTCAAACTACCCACCAGACACGGTCCTCGTCCCGGATCACGGGACAGAGTTAGAACCTCAACATTACCAGGGTGGTATTTCAAGGACGGCTCCACTGGAACTAGCGTTCCAGCTTCAAAGCCTCCCACCTATCCTACACAAGTAAGGTCAAAGTTCAGTGTCAAGCTGCAGTAAAGGTTCACGGGGTCTTTCCGTCTAGCCGCGGGTACACTGCATCTTCACAGCGATTTCGATTTCACTGAGCCTCTGCTGGAGACAGCGCCGCCATCATTATGCCATTCGTGCAGGTCGGAACTTACCCGACAAGGAATTTCGCTACCTTAGGACCGTTATAGTTACGGCCGCCGTTTACTGGGGCTTCGATCAAGAGCTTCGCTTACGCTAACCCCATCAATTAACCTTCCAGCACCGGGCAGGCATCACACCCTATACGTCCACTTTCGTGTTTGCAGAGTGCTATGTTTTTAATAAACAGTTGCAGCGGCCTGGTTTCTGCGGCTGTCGTCAGCTCAGGAAGCGAGTTCCATCACCAACAACAGCGTACCTTCTCCCGAAGTTACGGTACCATTTTGCCTAGTTCCTTCAGCAGAGTTCTCTCAAGCGCCTTGGTCTACTCGACCTGACCACCTGTGTCGGTTTCGGGTACGATTCCTGTGTAACTGAAGCTTAGAGACTTTTCCTGGAAGCATGGCATCAACCACTTCGCTGTACAAGTACAGCTTGCTATCAGATCTCAGCATAGAGTACCCCGGATTTGCCTAAGATACATGCCTACATCCTTTCACCTGGACAACCAACGCCAGGCTGATTTAGCCTTCTCCGTCCTCTCATCGCATTACACAGAAGTAATGGAATATTAACCATTTCCCATCGACTACGCCTTTCGGCCTCGCCTTAGGGGTCGACTCACCCAGCCCCGATTAACGTTGGACTGGAACCCTTGGTCTTTCGGCGAACGGGTTTTTCACCCGTTTTGTCGTTACTCACGTCAGCATTCGCACTTCTGATACCTCCAGCATGCTTCTCAACACACCTTCATCGGCTTACAGAACGCTCCCCTACCACGTATACAAAGTATACATCCGCAGCTTCGGCACATAGTTTTAGCCCCGTTACATCTTCCGCGCAGGCCGACTCGACTAGTGAGCTATTACGCTTTCTTTAAAGGGTGGCTGCTTCTAAGCCAACCTCCTAGCTGTCTATGCCTTCCCACATCGTTTCCCACTTAACTATGATTTTGGGGCCTTAGCTGGCGGTCTGGATTGTTTTCCTCTTGACTACGGACGTTAGCACCCGCAGTCTGTCTCCCGGATAGTACTCATAGGTATTCGGAGTTTGCATCGGTTTGGTAAGTCGGGATGACCCCTAGCCGAAACAGTGCTCTACCCCTATGGTATTCGTCCGAGGCGCTACCTAAATAGCTTTCGGGGAGAACCAGCTATCACCAGGCTTGATTAGCCTTTCACCCCTATCCACAAGTCATCCCCTGGCTTTTCAACGACAGTGGGTTCGGTCCTCCAGTTAGTGTTACCCAACCTTCAACCTGCTCATGGATAGATCGCCTGGTTTCGGGTCTATACCCAGCAACTAAACGCCCTATTAAGACTCGATTTCTCTACGGCTCCCCTATACGGTTAACCTCGCTACTGAATATAAGTCGCTGACCCATTATACAAAAGGTACGCAGTCACACCACGAAGGTGCTCCCACTGCTTGTATGCATGCGGTTTCAGGATCTATTTCACTCCCTCACAGGGGTTCTTTTCGCCTTTCCCTCACGGTACTGGTTCACTATCGGTCAGTCAGGAGTATTTAGCCTTGGAGGATGGTCCCCCATATTCAGACAAGGTTTCACGTGCCTCGCCCTACTCGTCATCATTATGTGTGCCCTTTCGTGTACGGGAATATCACCCTCTACGTTCGCACTTCCCAGAGCGTTCCACTAAAACACACATAACTTAATGGGCTGATCCCCGTTCGCTCGCCGCTACTGAGGGAATCTCAATTGATTTCTTTTCCTAAGGGTACTGAGATGTTTCACTTCCCCTCGTTCGCCTTGCAACACTATGTATTCATGTTGCAATACCTACCTTAAAGTAGGTGGGTTCCCCATTCAGACATCTCCGGATCAAAGGATATTTGCCGCCTCCCCGGAGCTTTTCGCAGGCTATCACGTCTTTCATCGCCTCTGACTGCCAAGGCATCCACCACATGCACTTAATTACTTGACTATACAACCCCAAACAGTCGATGTTACCTACAAGTTAGTAACTTCAACATTTCAGTTTAGAGCACTGTGCACTTAAGCACCGTACAGCTTCAATCTAAATTCACATACCAAAACGCTTGATTCAGTTAATTTGCTAGTTCTCAATTCATCTAGATTAATTGCTTAACCTAAACTCTTGAGTGAACAATTTATTTCAGACTCAATTTTGCCAATCTGTTAATGAGTTAATGTGTCTTCGTCAGATCACACTAATTACCGTGATAATGAAATCACAGAAGTTAATAAACCAAGATCTCAATCTTTATTTACTAATTTCTGTAATCCGAACTTATCTTAAGTTCTGGTGGAGACTAGGAGAGTCGAACTCCTGACCTCCTGCGTGCAAAGCAGGCGCTCTACCAACTAAGCTAAGTCCCCAGCTTACATCATCAATCATGTATCTTTTATCTATAACTTCAACCAGTCAAAGTCATGGTGGGTCTGACAAGACTTGAACTTGTGACCCCACGCTTATCAAGCGTGTGCTCTAACCAACTGAGCTACAGACCCTCAGATACATCTATGAAGAACAACTTGTTGTGGATTCTTACCAATCGTCAATCTTTCGTTAAGGAGGTGATCCAGCCGCAGGTTCCCCTACGGCTACCTTGTTACGACTTCACCCCAGTCATCGGCCACACCGTGGTAACCGCCCTCTTTGCAGTTAGGCTAGCTACTTCTGGTGCAACAAACTCCCATGGTGTGACGGGCGGTGTGTACAAGGCCCGGGAACGTATTCACCGCGGCATTCTGATCCGCGATTACTAGCGATTCCGACTTCATGGAGTCGAGTTGCAGACTCCAATCCGGACTACGATCGGCTTTTTGAGATTAGCATCACATCGCTGTGTAGCAACCCTTTGTACCGACCATTGTAGCACGTGTGTAGCCCTGGCCGTAAGGGCCATGATGACTTGACGTCGTCCCCGCCTTCCTCCAGTTTGTCACTGGCAGTATCCTTAAAGTTCCCATCCGAAATGCTGGCAAGTAAGGAAAAGGGTTGCGCTCGTTGCGGGACTTAACCCAACATCTCACGACACGAGCTGACGACAGCCATGCAGCACCTGTATCTAGATTCCCGAAGGCACCAATCCATCTCTGGAAAGTTTCTAGTATGTCAAGGCCAGGTAAGGTTCTTCGCGTTGCATCGAATTAAACCACATGCTCCACCGCTTGTGCGGGCCCCGTCAATTCATTTGAGTTTTAGTCTTGCGACCGTACTCCCCAGGCGGTCTACTTATCGCGTTAGCTGCGCCACTAAAGCCTCAAAGGCCCCAACGGCTAGTAGACATCGTTTACGGCATGGACTACCAGGGTATCTAATCCTGTTTGCTCCCCATGCTTTCGTACCTCAGCGTCAGTATTAGGCCAGATGGCTGCCTTCGCCATCGGTATTCCTCCAGATCTCTACGCATTTCACCGCTACACCTGGAATTCTACCATCCTCTCCCATACTCTAGCTCACCAGTATCGAATGCAATTCCCAAGTTAAGCTCGGGGATTTCACATCCGACTTAATAAGCCGCCTACGCACGCTTTACGCCCAGTAAATCCGATTAACGCTCGCACCCTCTGTATTACCGCGGCTGCTGGCACAGAGTTAGCCGGTGCTTATTCTGCGAGTAACGTCCACTATCTCTAGGTATTAACTAAAGTAGCCTCCTCCTCGCTTAAAGTGCTTTACAACCATAAGGCCTTCTTCACACACGCGGCATGGCTGGATCAGGGTTCCCCCCATTGTCCAATATTCCCCACTGCTGCCTCCCGTAGGAGTCTGGGCCGTGTCTCAGTCCCAGTGTGGCGGATCATCCTCTCAGACCCGCTACAGATCGTCGCCTTGGTAGGCCTTTACCCCACCAACTAGCTAATCCGACTTAGGCTCATCTATTAGCGCAAGGTCCGAAGATCCCCTGCTTTCTCCCGTAGGACGTATGCGGTATTAGCATCCCTTTCGAGATGTTGTCCCCCACTAATAGGCAGATTCCTAAGCATTACTCACCCGTCCGCCGCTAGGTCCAGTAGCAAGCTACCTTCCCCCGCTCGACTTGCATGTGTTAAGCCTGCCGCCAGCGTTCAATCTGAGCCATGATCAAACTCTTCAGTTAAAATCATTTTGCACCTTATTTATAGACAAGGTGCCAATTCTGGCTCATCAATTACTGACTTAAATTTCGCTCAAATAAACTTCGAGTAATTTAAACCAATCAATCAATGAAAATTATTTCGATTAATCAATCAGTAAAAATCCACACAAGTTGTTCTTCAATTCTCTTAATGATCTTCTTACTAGTTCGTCACCAGCAAGCTAGGTCGGCTATATTACTCTTAATCTCTTAAAAGTCAACAGGTAATTTCGATATTTTTAAAACTTATTCTCCAAACCAACTTACCATCAAATTCATCACTTAAAGCAATCAATCTAATCACAAGTAACTGTTTTTCAACAAGTTTCTATCTGCATCACCGCCGATGGATGTGCATTATAGACCATCTCATTCCCTTTGCAACCCCTTTTTCTAGCAATTCATACCAAGCGTACATTTTTTAGGCTTTTTGGCTATATTTCTATATAATTTGATCAATTTTACATTGATAATAGCTTATCGCTTCTGTATTAAAATATATCTCTACCCAACTGCATATTGAATATAGCCTGGCTAGCGGTTAAGGAATTATATGAATTATTCTAATTTACTTTTGTCGAGCTTATTAACTGTAGGTCTTTACACCTCAGCCCATGCTCAAGAAAATCTTACTGAAGAATCTGCCGCTAGTTCGGAAGATGTTACTTCAACCCAGACTCAGCATAGCCGACCTCACTTACAAATTATTAAAGATTTGAAAGGCATAAAAGTTAAAGATTTAAAGATCAACGCAAATGCTGCCCAACCGGATACAGTAAAAGATCCATTACAGTCACTGAACCGTCCAATTTATTCTTTTAACGATATGTTAGACCGCCATGTTTTGCGTCCCGTTGCTGTTGAATATAGAGAAAAGACGCCAGAAGATGTACGTGGTTCTTACCGACAATTTCGTAAAAACCTTGGCGAACCATGGAATGCTGTTAACCAGCTAATTCAAGGACGTCCTGGCCGCGCAGCAAAAACTTTAGGTCGTTTTACTATTAATACGTTAACAACTTTAGGTTTAGCCGATCCAGCGAGCCGCTTAGGCTTACCTCCTGAAGAAGAAAGCTTTGGTGTAACTCTCGGTTACTATGGCGTTCCTTCTGGACCATTTCTTATGCTGCCTTTCTTTGGACCAAGTACTTTACGTGATGGCGTTGGCTTGGCTGTAGATGCTCAGGCCCGTCCACAAAAATACATTATGGATGATCAAGATGGCCTGTATTGGTCGACTAATCTATTACAAGCCGTTGATACACGCGCTCAATATCTAGATTTAGACCAAACTATACAAGGTGATCAATATGCGATGATTCGTGATTTATATCTCCAACGTAAAGCATTCCAGATTGCCGAGAAAAAAGGTGATTCGGCAGATGTGTCTTTTATTGATGATGACGAATCTGAAGATGTACCAGAAGATAACACTGATAAAACCGAAAAATAATTAAAGGACAAATCAAGGTATTGCATTTTTCTTATAGAAAGGCAATACCTTGATTTTGGTCATACATCCTCTATGATGGATAAAGTGATCTTGAAAAAGGACTACCATATCTTCTATGTATTTTATTAAACCGACACGCTCTATCCCTTTCGTAGAGCAAGCTCTGGAAGCATTACCAGACTTACAAGTCATTCACATAGATGATCTCGATTTATACGACCCAACAATTATCGCAATTGCTGATGTACAAGATTTCCTAACTTATAAATGGCGTTTACCTACAATCGTGATTGCTTTTGAGCATGAAGGTAGTGCTTTAGCTCAAGCATGGGAAGCGGGTGCTCTTGCAGGATGGGTATGGAACCAATTACCTAAAGATCTAAATAAAGCTTTAACAAGAATTGATGCACAATATAAACGTAATCAGGATAGCCGTGATTTACCTTCGGCAGCAGAATTACAAAAACGTTTATTGCCAAATCCTATTGATTTATTAAATTATGAGGTTGAAACTTTTTTCCAACCTTCTGCCTATTTATCAGGCGACTGGTACGACTACTGGAAGCTCAATGATAAAGAGGTTTTATTTTATCTCGCCGATGTATCGGGGCATGGTGTAACAAGTAGCTTATTAACTTCTTGGATGGCAGCCTTTCATGGTCGCTCCAAAACACCACGACAGTTAATCAAAAAGTTAAATGGGATGCTGGTTCAAGAGAATATTGAAAAACATATTACAATTGTGGTCGGTATTCTAAATCTTGAAACTCATAGTCTTCGCTGGTCTAGTGCAGGTCATTACCCTCCTCCAATTATTTTTGAACCTAATCAACCTCCAAAAATTTTAACCACCAGCAGCTTTCCCTTAGGGTTAACTGATGAGTTAGAAGTTGAAGAACATGTATGTACATTAAATCGTCATGCACGTTTCATTATTTGCTCAGATGGAGCACTAGAACCATTTGATGGCGGCTTGAATGATCAGTTTCAACAATTAGTCCAACATTTGCAAAATCAATCATTCCAAGCCCCTGATCACGTTGCTGATGACATTGCCATCTTTAGCCTTTGTCGAATGAATTAATTTAAGAATCAATTAATTACATAATATACGACTTAAGGACTCTTGAGTCTGAGATGGCACTATGTGATAATTTTTCTATCCTTCTCTGAAAATGGCATTTATATGTCAACAGGTCATGTTGAATATGCAAGTTTAAATGGAACGCATATTTTCAAGCTTATTGGTGAAGTGCGAGCCCATTCTTGTATAAGTCTAGACAAACTTTTAAACAGAATTGAACAGCAAGAAAATGTTGTTGGTGCAATCGTTGATTTAACCCAAACAACATTTATTGATAGTACTGTATTAGGTATCCTAGCTAAGCTAGGTTTAAAACTGAAACAGACTCATCATATTCAAGCTGTGATGCTATCTACCAATCCAGATATCACAACCTTAGCCAACAGCATGGGGCTAGGGCAGGTTTTTGTCATCCTGAATTATTGTGGCGATCCTAACGTTTGTACTTTAACGTTAACTGACGAGCACATTACTCATAATGCGATGCTAAGAACCGTTCTGGACGCACACAAGACATTGATGAAACTCAATGCAAATAATCAGAACATGTTTGAGCCGCTTGTTAAGCAATTGCAAAAAGAACAAGACACGCTTGAACAAGTATCTGATAAGCAAAATGCCTAAACTTTATTGCTAATCTGGATGTGTATATGACTCTTGTTTCAGTTGTTCAAATGAATTCTCAAGATGACATTGAAAGCAACTTTCAAGTGATTGAGTCATTGATTCAGCAAAGCAAGGCTCAAAATGCCAGCTTAATTGTTTTTCCCGAAAACTTTGTTTGTTTTGCGGCTGGCAAACAGCGTGAAACAGCAGAGCAATTTGAGTCGATTCAACAAAGACTTGAGAAACTTGCGCATCAGTATCAAATCTGGATTGTTGCAGGCACTCTACCGTGCCCATTTCGTCCGGATGGTTCCATCATACAAGATGGTCGAGTGCGTACAGTGAGTTTATGCATCAGTCCTGAACGTACCGAAGCACGTTATGACAAAATACATTTATTTGATGTACAAGTTGGCGATGCTGTGGGTGGATATCAGGAATCTCGTTTCTTTGAACCAGGAACAGACGTTGTAGTCACATCTACCCCTTTTGGCAATATTGGCCTAATGGTATGTTATGACTTGCGTTTTCCTGAGTTAGCTTTAACCCTTAGACAGCAAGGTGCTCATCTATTAACTGCTCCTGCTGCATTTACCTATACAACAGGTCAGATGCATTGGCAGCTTTTGCTGCAAGCACGTGCAATGGATAGCCAATGCTATGTTTTAGGGGCTGCGCAACAAGGTTGGCATGGGGAAAAACGCCAAACTTGGGGGCATGCAGGAGCAACTGATAGTCGTGGTCAAGTTTTAAGTATGATTGGTTATGAAGGGAATGGTTTAATTACGGTACCTTTTGATTTAGCTGCTCAAGAACTTGTGCGTACATCAATGCCTTTAATGATGCATCGTAAATTAATTCACTATTAAAAGCTTAATTATTCATGTGGAAATACTTATTTAGCATTTTTTGCTTAGGGGCAAATATTCACTGTTATGCGACTGATTTCGGGACAACGAATAATTTTGTCTCTCCAAATTTGCAGCTTAAACAAAATGTACTACCTCCTACTCCAAAAAATATTCCTCTGCCTGCTTTTGGCCAGCGGATTATTGGTTGGGGGACAGGTGCAGAAGGTGCCAGACAGCGTTTAGAGAATATTCAGCCTGCCGATGTTTCTATGATTAAAAAACAAGGAACAACTTTAGAAATGATCACGGCCTGGCAAGATTTTTATGAACAAGAGCAACAACGTAATGAAAATAACCCAACTGCAAAATATCGTGCTCGTTTAATGAAAAAAATTGCCGACCTTTGGTAACCATTTTAAATTAGTATTTTTAAGTGATGGAGTAGTGTTTAGATTACTCCATTTTTTTACGTTATCTTATTTTTATCAATAGCTCTAAATTATGAGCATTTAAGAAATTAAACATAAAGCGATATACTAGAAAAGCACCAATTAGTTTTCTGAGGAATATATGGACCAAGACTGTCAAAATCTAAAGCTTGAGAATCAATTATGTTTCCTCATTTACTCAACAAATTTAGCCCTTAATCAACTTTATCGCAAACTTTTAACTCCATTAGGGATTACTTATCCTCAATATTTGGTGATGTTAGTGTTGTGGGAAAAAGATGAGATTACTGTTTCAGAAATTGGCAGTAAGTTATTTTTAGAATCTTCAACTTTAACTCCAATTTTAAAAAAGTTAGAAGCATTGCAGCTTCTTAATCGTACTCGTTCAAAAGAAGATGAAAGACAAGTCATTATCACGCTTAGCGAAAAGGGGAAAAAACTTAAAGAACAGGCCGTAAATATTCCAACGCATATCTTAGAGGCCAGTTCTTGTGATACGGCTACCCTTCTCGGTCTCAAAGATCAATTAACACAACTCCGTACAAATATAGCTAAATAATCACCAATTTTTTACAAAATTGACTTGTTAAAATAATTAAGTCGTGTACGATATATTTGCATTCAATTTAATTTGGGAATAAAAAGATGTCATTAGAAAAAGTTGTGTATCGTGCAAAAGCCAAAGCAACAGGTGGCCGTGATGGTCGTGCAACTTCATCAGACGGTGTATTAGACGTACAACTTGGTGTACCTAAAGAAATGGGTGGCGCTGGTGGTGCTGTAACTAACCCAGAACAATTATTTGCAGCTGGTTATTCAGCATGCTTTTTAGGTGCTTTAAAATTTGTTGCAAATCGCGATAAATTCAATATTAGCAAAGATGCGTATGTTGAAGGTGAAGTCGGTATTGGTCCAATTCCAACAGGTTTTAGTATTGAAGTTACTTTAAATGTTTATTTAATCGGTATGGACCGTGAAGAAGCTGAAAAGTTAGTTGCAGCAGCTCATATCGTTTGTCCATATTCAAATGCAACTCGTAACAATATTGATGTGACGTTTAATATTGTGACTGAATAAGTTTTAATATAAAAAATGCCCGAATCATATCGGGCATTTTTTATATCTTACAAATTATGCTTCACTTGCTTCATTGGTTACACGAAGCACTTCTTCAAGTGTAGTTTTACCTGAGAGCACCTTACGTAAACCATCATCGCGAATAGAACCAGAATACTGACGAGCATGATTTTCTAATTCAAATTCAGCTGCATTACCATGAATGAGACGGCGCATAGGTTCATCAATAGGTACAATTTCATAAATCGCTGTACGGCCATTAAACCCTAAATGAGAACACTGATCACACCCTTGAGCCTCTGGTAACTTTAAACTTGGTTCATGGGAAATATGCTGAAAAACTTGCTTCTCAAAAGTATCGGCTTCACGCCATGTCATACAATGTGGACATAAAGTACGAACCAAACGCTGCGCAACCACCCCAATTAAAGAACTTGATAATAAGAAGGGTTCAATCCCCATATCTTTAAGACGAGTCACTGCACCAATAGCAGTATTGGTATGTAGCGTCGATAAAACCAAATGACCTGTTAAGGATGCCTGCACCGCAATTTCAGCAGTTTCTAGATCACGAATCTCCCCCACCATGACCACATCTGGATCTTGACGTAACATTGCCTTTAAAGCACGAGCAAATGTCATATCCACTTTGGTATT
The DNA here is from genome assembly GCF_003937785.1 of Acinetobacter sp. FDAARGOS_558. Lineage (NCBI taxonomy): Bacteria > Pseudomonadati > Pseudomonadota > Gammaproteobacteria > Moraxellales > Moraxellaceae > Acinetobacter > Acinetobacter sp. FDAARGOS_558. Next base: position 2,988,853 of record NZ_RKJH01000001.1, on the reverse strand, counting down.
CACTTGAGTTTGGCCAATACCTTCAAGCTGATACTCAATTGGATCTTCGGCAGTTAAGATGTTACGAGTATTGTCATTTAGATCAGATAAGGCAGCATATAAAGTCGTCGTTTTCCCCGAACCAGTAGGCCCTGTGACCAAAATAATACCGTGCGGACGATGTACTAACTGAGTTAAACGTTCATAGTCATTTGCCATTAAACCTAGGTGAGTCATATTAAGGCGACCCGCTTGTTTATCGAGTAAACGCATGACCACCCTTTCACCATGAGAAGAAGGCAAAGTTGAAACACGGACATCGACTTCACGACCAGCAAGACGTAAAGAAATACGCCCATCTTGCGGTACACGCTTTTCGGCAATATCGAGTTTCGCCATAACTTTAATACGCGAAACAAGTAACGGGGCTAGTTCACGGCGCGGTTGTACAATTTCACGTAATTGACCATCTACCCGTAAACGAACTGATAGCTTTTTTTCAAAAGCTTCAATATGGATATCTGAAGCACCAACACGAATTGCCTCAGAGAGAAGAGCATTGATTAGACGAACAATAGGCGCGTCATCCTCTTGATCCATTAAGTCTTCTGTTTCAGGCACTTGATCTGCAAGGCTTAATAAATCCGGATGGTCTTCTAAGCCCGCAGCTACTTGTTGAGACTCACCTGTATCCCCTGCATAACTGGTACTTAATAGGCTATTGAATTCTTGTTCAGTGCATAATTGATAGTGTGCAGGTTTCCCCAAAATTCGTCTTGCTTCCTGCAATGCAATTTTTTCTGTATTTTGACGTCTAACAATAAAAACTTGATCACCGTCATAACGAAATAAAACACCATGACGCTTGGCAAAACTATATGGAACTTGTATTTGTTTCAATATTTGCATCACAATTTATAATGATGAGTAAGATGATTTTGAGTGTACTCTAAGCAGATTACAGCGTGAAGTCTGTTTAACAACTCGGTAGAGGAATTTTACGTCTTGTTTGAAAATAATGAATATCAGCCTCACCCCCAGAATTCTTTAAAATGGTGGGGTGAACAGCACTTTGAAATTAACCAGTCCAAAGCATGGCAATTCGGTTCAATGCTCTTTCGTTTAACACGCGGCATAAAAGAATGGCGTATCGAATATTATCGCCCGACTCTCCAAGATGATAATGAGCAAGATTGGCACATCATAACGGATTCAAATTTTGGTTTTCCACATTCTGTACAAGTCGAACGTTATATGTTTCGGAAAACTAATCCGAAGTTTCTACTCATGCCACGTTTGGCGGACCGATCAGTGGTAATTAAACCAGTTGATCCAATCTACATTCCAGCGGGTCAACGTGGGACACTATATATTAGTACCCCCCTATGGATTGCCGGTTTAGTTGAAAGTCAGCATGAACCTTTATTTGAGATTCCTGTAATTCAACCCAAAGATACATGGTTTGGTCCCAATGCCCAGCAAGGTGAAATTTGTTATGCAACCTCTGTTGATGGTCGTACCGATTTAAATCTATTAACCCCACGTGCTTTTCGTGCAGTTACGCCGATTGATTTCCATAATACCAGTAATCATCAATTACGCTTTGATCGTATGAATGTACCGGTTACCGCCCTACCGCTATTTTATAGTGAAAGTACGGGACGCTTATGGACATCACAAATCAAAGTCTATTATGAAGGCTCTGACCGCCCAGCCCGTATTCGTATTGAAAACCGTACTCCCCCTCTGGCAGGTGAAGTGACTTATGTTCACCCACCACGTTCACCGGGTGGTGCGCTATTTAATATGTTTGATTCATTCTTTTAAGGGGGTTTTATGGCCGATTCAAGTATTCCAAAAGATATCGCTGATAGCCTCAAAAGCATATTTACCAATATCAATACCGAACGAATTAGTGAAATTTTAGTCGGTGTTGTGCTTTGTTTTATTGGTTTTGTCCTTGCCCGTATTATTTCAAATACATTTATTAGAACCGTTGGCTCACGTTTTAATGCTCATCAGCGTCTGGTATGGCGCCGCGGTATTTTCTATTTTATTTTCTTACTCTTCATTATGACGAGTTTAAAAGAAGCCGGGTTCAAACTTAGTGTATTTCTGGGGGCAGCGGGGATCTTAACAGTAGCACTCGGTTTCGCATCACAAACATCTGCCAGTAACTTGATTAGTGGTTTATTTTTGATTGGTGAAGGTTCATTTGAGGTCGGTGATACGATTCAAATTACACTTATTCGCGGGAATACAATCGAAGGTGAAGTTATCTCAATTGATTTGCTTTCGGTAAAGTTACTTACACTCGACAACGTCTATATTCGTTTACCAAACGAACAACTCATTCGTGCTCCTGTACACAACTTATCAAAATATCCAATACGGCGTATTCCAATTACTTTGGCAATTAACTTTCATGAAGACATTATTAAAGTCCGTGAGGTTCTACTTAACGTCGCAGCGAATTATCCACTCGTGTTAGATGATCCAAAACCTGCTGTTACAGTTACTGCTTTTAGGGAGTCATCGATTGAGCTTTTATTTGCAATGTGGTGTCGTCAAGAAAACTCTTTAAAAGTTCGAGATGAAATGCAAGAACGTATCCGAAATGGTTTTTTAGATAACCAAATTGAGATTCCTGTTCCGAAAATGGGCTTAATTGATCGACCAACTACTGCTTTTGCAGAAGATGATATCGATCAATACAGCAATCAAAAAGAGTTAAAACGAGAGCCTAAAGCTTAGGCTCTTGATTCTTCTGTACAGAAGATGACGGTGGTAATGGCGCAAGATAAGCAATAATCAACATTACCCCACCTGCTCCAATAAAAGAAATGACCCGAGTTAATGTCGCGCTTTGTGATAGATCAAGCAAAATTAGTTTTAATACAACAATCCCTAAAAGTGCAGCACCTACGAACCAGAGTTGACGAATCATTTTTCGACTAGAGTATGTAGTCAAAATAAATGCCAATATAACCCAAAGTAACGTCAAACTTAGCTGTACTACACCATTTGTCCAAATTGAAGCACTCCATAGCGGTGTTGCCCAGTAATAGTGCAAGCCTCTGACGACTACACTACTAAATACCAGCAAGGCCACTAAAATTGTTGTAATTTTAAAAGTCCATTCCAGCGATTTATCTTGATCAAAAGCATGCTGATAAATAATAAAGAGTAAGCCAGCAAATACCAAAATTGAAAAGAAGTCAGTTAAGTTAATTAAAGGAACAAAGTAAAGATATTCAGCAGAATGAACATCAACACTCACTACAAGCAACCAAATGAGGCTTAAACACCACACCGGAATTTGGTGCAATAGTGTCGTTTTATGAGTTTTATAAGCCCAAAGCGAATAAATCACAGGAACAAAAGCCAAAGCGACTATTGGCATTTTTGGGAAAATGGCTACGCCAACTATCGCTAACGCTAACCAGCTTAAACCCGCCCATACCTTGACGTAGCCCAAATGACTTGACTGCGGTTGAGCCATAATAAATAAGCCACTAAGAATAATGGTAGAGACTAGGAAAGTAGTTTGTTGTAATGAGTCTACCCATTTAAACAAAGTAAATACTTGACTCGCAAAGGCCTCACCCAAAACTAATAACAGTAACAGGCTAATTAAAATTAACTGCAAACTTTGCCATTGCACACGAAGTTTATAGTGAATAGTCGCACTAAATATTGCTATTAGAGCGATAGCAAACATCAAATATGGACTTAAAGCATGATGATGCCATGCCATTATTTCTACACCTGCTACGGCGCCCGCATACATGCCTAAACATAAGAAAATACCGCTAAACATGCTTGCGCTAAAATAGCGTTGTTCTTTGCTGTTGTATTGCAATAAATAAAAGGCTGAAATGAATTGGGCAATTGCATAAATGCTAGTGCTTAGCGTTGGAAACTCTTCATTTGCCCAAACCTGATAAAACAGTGCAAGTGAGCTGAGTAAAACTAAAATTACACCGATATATCGGCTTAAACGGTAGCGTTCAGTTACTCCCCAAACGATTAAAGCCGTTCCTTGTGCAACCCAGCCAATAGCAGTCCAGTGCGCCCCTTTTGCGAGTGGAAAAATTAAGGCAAAAAAAGCAACCGCGAGAATGAAAAAACTTTTTGCCAGGACTGAAAGCTGGGGATGAGTTTTTTTAATCCAGAACGTTAACACCGCATAAGTGCCTGCTAAAACAACAGCACCAATTGTTAAAGCTTGGGTCGACTCATGAACTAAATAAGCATGAAGGGTAAAGCCCAGTACTGGCACACTAAAAATAAGGCCAACATCTAAGAGCGGAGGTAAACGACTCCCCTCTTGTTTTTCATGTTCTGAAACCCGAGAGATATTTTGGCTATAACGAACACTTAACCAAATAAATAGCGCTATATGGAGCCATAAAATCCAGTCTAATGTGTCAAATTTTGCTGGCTCTGCATAAAATGCGATTGCACTACCGCCAATAAACATTGTGGCAAAGAAAGCGATCTGATTTAGGATTTTCCAAGGCTGAATAAAATTAACCGCAGCGACTGCTAAGTTAATTACTAAGTAGTAGCTAAATAGGAAGGTTACATCAGGGCGATATTGCGGAATAACTAAAGGAGCCGCATAAGCCATACCCAGTGCGAGTATTGCCAAATAAATAGCTTGTTGTTTTAAACTCAGGAATACTGTAATTGCTAATAAAATCGTAAATAGAATACTTGCTGTAGTTAGGCTGGTGATTACACCAAAATGATGTGAGAACACAAGCGTTAGAAAGACAACAGCTAACCCTACACCTTGCAATGCCACAGCAAATAGCTGGTTTTTCTTTTGCAAGGTATATCCAAATGCTGTTAATACACCTCCTGCAATCGCAATAAAACCAAGTTTCACACCTAAGCTCAACTGCCAGTGCTCACTTGCAAAACGCAGTAAGAGCACTACCCCAACCATAAGCACAGCAACAGCAACCCTTAAAATTGGATTACCATGAATCATCCAATCGACTGCTGGTTGCCACCATGCGATAGTCTGTGTACGAACTGTTTGTTTTTCTTGATTTAATGCTATTGTTTCAGGTAAAGCTGGCTCGGTAATATTGTTTGGATCAACTTGCTCTAATACAGGCGTTATCACTTCTGTATGTATAGATTCATTTACATTTACTGTTTGCTTGGCTGTCTCGAGGAACAATAAACGAGTATGAAATGCACTGATGGTTTGAATCAAACATAACAGTAAAACCAATAATGCCCCACCAGCAATCCACATCCAATGATTGATATAAGCAATTAATGCAACCAAAGCGGCGGTATAAATTACCGTTCTTTGCATATGAATAGAATAAAGTGGCGTTTTCTGCTGAGAAAACTGTTGTTCTAAATAAGTTAAACGTTGATGCAGACTTGATAATGACTGAACCAGTATGACAGTGAGTGCAATAGATAAAGCAACAACGGCACTCTGAAATTTAAAACCAATTGAAATGGCTAAAAACAAAGTCAAAGCGATCAAAACGATGACCATTCCCTGTTTGTCTTTTTTATACATGGGCTTAGCAATATGACACCTTCATTACAGGCCATCTTACTTCAAGCCAATACATGCGTATATTTATACATACAAAATACTGCAAAAATCATAAACCTGCATTCATAGCCGTTTTCACGTAAAATACCCATAATTCAGTTTAAGGAATTGTTCAATGCCACCATTTGTCTTGGTTGATGGGTCCTATTTTTTATTTCGTGCATATCATGCATTACCACCATTGACGACCTCTACAGGGTTACATACCAATGCAATACGTGGAGCAATTTCTGCCATTCAAAAATTGATGCGTCGTATGCAACCGACACATATGGCTGTCATTTTTGATACGCCTGAGCCAACGTTCCGTCATAAGCTTTCACCTATTTATAAAGGTGACCGCCCGACTATGCCGGAAGAATTGTCTCAACAGATTCCATATTTACATGCATTGATTAAGGCTCAAGGGATTCCTTTATATAGTCTTCCGGGTGCAGAAGCCGATGACATTATCGGGACTCTCGCTAAACGCGCCGTAAAAGAAGGTCATCATGTGCTTATCTCAACCGGAGATAAAGACATGGCCCAGCTGGTTAATGACTATGTAAAACTTGAAGATAGCTTTAAAGATCGAGTACTAGACACCGACGGCGTATTTGAAAAATTTGGTGTTTGGCCAAACCAGATTATCGATTACTTAACCCTTATGGGTGATGCATCTGACGGCATTATGGGTGTACCTGGCGTAGGCGCAAAGACGGCTGCCAAATTACTGACTGAATATGGGACATTGGATAATATCATTGCCAATGTAGACCAACTTAAAGGCAAACTGAGCCAAAATATTAAAGATAATTTAGACAATATTAAGCTTGATCACCAGTTGGCAAGCATTGTCTGTGATCTTCCTTTAGAACTCGACTGGCATGAATTAAAACTTACTGATCCAAATGTAGATGCCTTACGCAATCTCTATACGGAGCTTGAATTTAGAAACCAGTTACAGTCTCTCGATCATCCAAATAATCCAAATAGCTCAAGCTATAAGCAGCAAGCTTCACAAACTATTGTCCAAAATGAAGTTAAACCTGCTCAAACGATTGAAACAGAAGATCAAGCAAGCTTGACTAGTCAAGATGACCAGCTTGGAACTGCAAACTATCATACTGTTTTAACACAAGAAGCATGGGATCAGCTCTGGCAACGCATGAAGAATGCCGATCATTTTGCTATTGATACAGAGACCACAAGTCTTGATTACCGTATTGCCGAGATGGTTGGTTTTTCAATCGCATTTGATGCGAAAGATGCCTACTATGTTCCTTTAGCACATAATTACGAAAATGCGCCACAACAACTGGACCGTGAACAAGTTTTAGCGCAAATCAAGCCTGTACTTGAAAATGAAGCAATTAAAAAAATCGGTCATCATCTTAAATATGATGCGCACATTTTTGCTAATCACGGTATTGAACTTAAAGGTTGGTATTTCGATAGTATGCTGGCATCTTATGTACTGAATGCAGCAGCTACTCGTCATGGCATGGATGATGTTGCTCGTGTTTACCTAAGCCATTTGACCACTACTTTTGAGCAAATTGCTGGCAAAGGTGCAAAACAGAAGACTTTTAATCAAATTGAGATTGAAGTTGCAGCTCATTATGCAGCAGAAGATGCACATGTGACCTATCGTTTATATGAAGTACTTTCAAATAAACTTAAAGCACATCCTGAATTAGAAAATATTTTATATAACATTGAGATGCCAGTTGCCCGAATTTTATCGGGTATGGAAGAAGATGGAATCCGTTTAGATCATGCTTTCTTAGATAAATTAAGTGTTGAATTTGCGAAAACTATGGAAGACCTTGAAAATCAGGCCATGGAAATTGCAGGTGAAACTTTTAATATTGCTTCGCCTAAACAGGTAGGTGAAATTCTATTTGATAAGTTAGGCATTAAAGGGGGTAAAAAAACTGCAACTGGACAATACAGCACCAGTGAAAGTGTTCTTGAAAAAATTGAGCATCCTTTAACGGAAATTATTTTAGAACACCGTGGATTAGCAAAATTAAAGAGCACCTATACTGACCGTTTAATTGAGCAGTCGCATAATGACACCCATCGTGTACATACCAGCTATCATCAAGCACTAACGGCAACAGGTCGCCTATCCTCTTCTGACCCTAACTTACAAAACATTCCAATTCGTAGACAGATTGGCCGTCAAATCCGTAAAGCATTTATTGCACCGGAAGGACGAGTTTTGTTAGCAGCCGATTACTCGCAAATTGAACTTCGTTTAATGGCTCATTTTTCTCAAGATGATGCCTTAGTTCATGCATTCCAACATGGTCAAGATGTACACCGTAGAACAGCGGCAGAAGTGTTAGGTATTGCAATTGAAGATGTGACCAATGATCAGCGCCGTCAGGCTAAAGCTGTGAATTTCGGTCTACTTTACGGTATGTCCGAGTTTGGTTTAATTCGTCAACTTGGCTTTACTCGTGAAGAATCGCAAAACTATATCAAACAATATTTCCAGCGCTATCCTGGCATTTACGAATACATGCAACGTACTCGCCAAGTAGCATCGGAACAAGGGTTTGTTGAAACTATCTTAGGTCGCCGTCTTTATACACCGGATATTGACGCTCGAAATGTGATGGTACGTAAAGCTGCTGAACGTGCTGCAATTAATGCACCTTTACAAGGTAGTGCTGCTGATATTATTAAGTTAGCAATGATTGAAGTAGATAAAATCCTGCCAAAAGATCAAGCAAAACTATTACTTCAAGTTCACGATGAATTGGTGTTTGAAGTTGATTCAAACATTGCAGATGAACTTTCAAAACAAATTGCGGATGTCATGCAATCTGTTCTGGAAATTTCTGTACCGTTAGTCGTAGAAGTAGGCCAAGGTAAAAACTGGGATGATGCCCATTAATTTATCGATAAACCAATAAAAAAAGGGCTGTAATACAGCCCTTTTTTTAATCTTACAAAATTAAAGTCCAGTTAATAAAACTTTAGCGACTTCATTCATTAAGATCTCGGCAATATAGAGTGCCAAAAATGCTAGAATTGGAGATAAGTCAATCATCCCCATATTAGGTAATAAACGACGGAATGGGGCGAGTAACGGTTCAGCTAAATCTTGAATCACCTCAATATAAGGTGAACGAGATTGAGTAAACATAACGACCCAACTCAAAATGATTGTTGCAAAAATTAAGTAACGGCAGAAACGAATCAAATCCTGAATCATGGTCACAAAAGTCAGAATCACTAAATGAACCGGACTATTTGGCATGGAACCCGAAAGATACATTACACCGAAAATTTTCAGTAAATATAAAATAATTAAAAGAACCAACGCTGCCAGATTGAATCGGCCTTTTGCGACCGTTGGAAAAATTCGGCCAAAAATATCAACAATCTTAGTCGCCTTTACTGTCGATAAAACCACAGGATTATAAGGACTTACTGCCGCCAATTGCATTAAAAAACGGAAAAAGACCAATAAAATCGCGACGTTAATTAAAATTCCAAAAATTAGCGCAGAATTTGCACCCATAGTTGTCTTATCCTATTAAAGCTATTTTGCACTGTCACTCAGTTCTTGAGCCAATTCTTGGCTACGTTTCTGTGCAGCAGCTAATGCAGATTGAATATTTTGAGAGATTTGTGCACGATCAAAAACTTCAAGTGCAGCTTGGGTTGTACCATTCGGTGACGTCACATTTTTACGCAGCTCAGACGGAGTATTTGAACTCGTAATTGCCATTTGAGCTGCACCTAATGCTGTTTGAAGAGTTAAAGCAGTTGCAACTTTTTCATCCAAACCTAAATTTTTACCTGCACGAATCATACTTTCCATGAGGTAGAAGAAATAAGCTGGGCCTGAACCTGAAACTGCCGTTACCGCATCAATTTGAGCTTCGGAGTTTACCCAAATTGTTAAACCAGTTGCTGCTAAAATCTGACTCGTTAATTCACGGTCCGAGGCACCAACCACATCAGTCGCGTAAATACCATGAGCACCAGTTTGAACTAATGCAGGTGTATTTGGCATAACTCGCACAATACGTTCACTATCAATCAAATTTGATATTGTCTTAATTTCCGCACCGGCAATAATCGAAATAACCAATTTATCCGATAATAAACCTTTTAACGGACGTAGAACATTTGCCAGCACTTGTGGTTTTACAGCAAGAACAACTACATCGGCATTCTGGATAGCAGCCGTATTATCTTGAGTTACATGAACTTCTTTTTCTTGCAATAGTTGACGAATTTGTTCGACAGGATCTGAAACGGTAATACGTGTTGGTGGTAATCCTCTTGAAATGAGCCCGCCAATTAATGCTTGGGCCATATTACCACCACCAATAAAACAGATATTACAATTCACTGCTGTTGCCATAACTATATTCGCCATTTACCAGATTACAAGAATGAGAAATTAAATCTGGTTGCCACCCTCCTTCCTCACAATATGGAGACTGAGCCAACCAAAATCCTTTCGGTGTAAAAACCCCAAGCATAACATTATCTAAGACTAATATTTGAATTGTATGACGAAGCCAAGGCAAAATATGTGCTTCTTGAATTGCTTTTTTTAAAGGCCATTGCCCAACACGACCATATAGGTGAATCTTTTCCCCACCTTGACGTCGAATGATTTTTAATTTTTTATTCAATAAAGAATGACTTAAACCAATTTTTTTACACTCAACATGGAATAGTCCAGCTGCGCCCTGCCATCTTTCTTCTAATTTAAATGAATGCTCTAGTTCAGCATCAACCGGATTTAAAGTTTCAGCGAAATAAATCTGTTTACTCAACCTATAGAGTATATTTTGATAACGGACATAGTAAAACTGGTTCCAATGTAAAGCGGCTTGAGCATCTGACTTAGACTCAATAACTTCTGCTCTTAGCCGTTCGACCATTTCAAATGCAGGTCGATATTGCCCTTGGCCTTTCATCCACGCAGAAAGTAACTGGCGCTGCCGCGCAAAAGATAACTCGGATAATTTCGTTAAATCTAAATAGTCAGCTGAACCAGAATATTGCCAATCATCTTTAAGAACTTCTTCTAAAATTTCAGAAGCATCTTGCATCAGATAACTGGTTCGGCTCAAAGCTTGCTGCATTTTTGGAAAACGGCTTGTTAAAAATGGCCACAGTGCTTCACGACACCACACCCTATCGTAATGGTTGTCATAGTTCATTGGATCGTCAATATATTTAACTTCAAGCTGAGCAGTCCATAAGGCGATTTGCTCACGTGTTAAATCCAAAAAGGGGCGCCAAATTGTCATATCTTTACGGTAATCAATAGCCTGCATCGCAGCAAGTCCATCTACTCCCGCACCTGACAATAATCGCAAAATAACTGTTTCTGCCTGATCTTGTTGATGATGAGCAAGCAACAGAATTTCATTTTCTTGTAAATGTTGCTGATATGCTTGATAACGTGCTTGACGTGCTTGAGCTTCCAGATTGCCGTTTGCGATCTGAACTTTTTGAATAATATAAGGAATATTTAATATTGTTGCCTGTGTGGCAACCACTTCCGCCCACTCTGCACTTTGATCTTGCAGTTGATGATCAATATAAATTGCTCGGATCTTTTGAGGGAAAATTTGAGCCATTAAATGTAGCAGTAGCATTGAATCCATGCCACCACTACATCCAATAAGAAAAGAACTTTTTTCAGAGAACTCTTGAGCTTGCTTTAAGACGCCACGCCTAAATTTTCGCTGCCAAACTTCATTAAACGTTGATAACGTGCTTCGCATCGTTCATTTGCATCCATTGGTAGCAATTCATCCAAAGCCTGCTTTAAAACTACTTTTAAGTTTTGCATCACACGCTCAGGATCTAAATGCGCACCTTCACCTTCATCTACTACATATTCAACAATACCTAGCGATTGTAGTTTATCTGCTGTTAAACCTAAAGCTTCACTCGCTTGAGCTGCTTTCTCAGCAGTTTTCCACAAAATAGATGCACAGCCTTCAGGCGAAATCACAGAATAAATACTATGTGACAACATAATTACTCTGTCAGCAACACCAATACCTAAAGCACCACCAGAACCGCCTTCACCAAGTACTGTTGCGATTACAGGCACTTTTAGACTTGAAAGTTGAGCAAGGCTAGTAGCAATTGCTTCTGCCTGACCACGTTCTTCAGCACCAACACCCGGATATGCACCCATAGTATCAATAAAGGTAAAAACTGGTAGATTGAAACGCTCAGCCATATCTAAAAGACGCTGAGATTTACGGTAACCTTCTGGGTTACACATACCAAAGTTGTGCTTTAATTTTTCACGGGTACTACGACCACGGTGTTGTCCAATGACCATCACAGGTTGACCGTCAAAACGAGCAAGACCACCTACCATCGCGCCATCGTCACCAAACAAACGATCACCATGCAATGCATCAAACTCTGTAAAGATTTCACCGACATAATCTAGAAACTGCGGACGTTCAGGATGACGTGCAATTTGAACCGTTGTCCACGCTTTGGACTGAGTAGCTTTTTTCATAGGTCGAATATTATCCCTTTAATCGATAAATTTTTCCGACTGAATATTCAATTCAATGTCCCAATGCTTAAACTGCTCTTGCTCATCATGCAAGTCGGCAACTAACAATGGCCATTGTTTGGCATCACCAGAAACACTAAGTTGCCATTGTTGATCATTTATGATGGTCAATTCAATGGCAGGAAGCATCTGATCACTGCGGCTATGGTTGAGTAAAACTGCTAGGCGAAGTAACAAACTTAAATAAACTAATTTATGACCACCAGCCTTTAAAACTTCATTTTTTACATCATTTCGCAATTTACGGCGGTGATGAGCAACCAAATGTGAAAGATGATTTTGGTCAATTTGTGAGAAACCAGGAATATCGGAATGTTGCAATAAATAAGCACCATGACGATGATAGCCACCATGACTAATCGCTAAACCAATTTCATGCAAATATGCTGCACGACGCAGTAAGTCACTGTCTTCACTCGTTAAATTAAGCGGTTTAGCGACACTGTCAAATAAGTGTTGAGCCGTATTTACAACTCGTTCTGCCTGTTTCGGATCGGCGTTATAACGTCCCATTAACGCTTGTACACTACGGTCGCGGATATCCTCATGCTTAAAACGGCCTAACAGGTCATACATGACTCCTTCACGTAATGCACCATCAGAATATGCCAAACGTTCAATTTCTAAAACTTCAAAAACAGCGTACAAAATTGCCAATCCGGCTGGCAAAACTGCTCGTCGGTCTTCTCGAAGTCCTTCAAAATCAATTTCAGAAATATTTTTGAACTTAAGTAACTTATCTTTAAGTTTATGGAGACCTTCACGTGTGACATTTTCTTGCTCGTCACTTAGCCCCATATTCACCATAATCTGGCGGCAAGCTTTAATGGTCCCACTTGAACCTACAACAGTATCCCACCCTTCCATCTTATAAGTGGTGGCGATTGCTGAAAGCTCTTTACGCGCAGCAACAACTGCTTTATCAAATGCTTTTTGTGTGATTTCACCATCGGCAAAATAGGCTTTTGTATAGGCTACACAACCCATTTGTAATGATTCAGTATAAATTGGCTCAAATTCTTCGCCAATAATAAACTCGGTAGATCCACCACCAATGTCAACCACTAAGCGGCGTCCACCATTGGCCATCGTATGTGATACACCAAGATAAATCAGGCGTGCTTCTTCACGGCCTGCAATAATCTCAATAGGTTTGGGTAAAATTTCAGCAGCTTTTTGAATGAACTCATGACCATTTTTAGCCTGACGCAAAGCGTTCGTCGCCACAATTCTTAAACGGTTAGGCTGAACTGAGCCTAAACGCCCAACAAAACGAGCCAAACAGGCTAAACCACGTTGCTGTGCTGCTTCTGTTAAGTTTTTATTTTCATCAAGACCAGCTGCAAGCTGTACTTTTTCTGACATTGAAGCCACTTTTTTAACTTCGCCGTGATCTACCCGTGCAATGGCAAGGTGAAAACTGTTCGACCCCATATCTATGGCAGCAAGTAATTCTTCATCAATCAGAAAGTCAGACATTATTGAACTAAACCCATAACAATTCACGCCTAGAGTAATTCACAAGAATGCAATTGAAAAGCCATTTTCATCAACAATTAATAGCCTTTGATATTTTTCTATTTGTTAAACGATTGTACAAGCCGATGATGAATATCGTGAGCATCCATTAGACAAATTTACTTAAGCCTTGAATAATAGCATCAAACCCTTACATTGAACTAAGTAGCTATGTAATACTGATAGAGATTATCTCCTCCTATAGTGATAGCACTTTTTTCTAAAAATTGGAGCCGTACCATGTCTGCGACTATTGTAAATACAACTGATGATAACTTCCAAGCAGATGTTCTAGATGCTGAAACACCTGTACTTGTTGACTTTTGGGCAGGTTGGTGTGCACCTTGTAAAGCAATTGCACCTGTTCTTGAAGATTTATCAAGTGAATATGCGGGTAAAGTAAAAATCGTTAAAGTTGACGTGACTTCTTGTGAAGAGACGGCAGTGAAATACAATATCCGTAATATTCCTGCTCTATTACTTTTCAAAAATGGTGAAGTAGTAGCTCAGCAAATCGGCGCTGTGCCTCGTTCTAAACTCGTTAGCTTCATTGACGAAAACGTTTAAGACGTAACGTTACAGATGAAAATACGCTATACCTTTATAGCGTATTTTTTTCGGCTATAAATTGACAAATTAGCTGATCTCACTTATATTGCATGCTCAAGAGGCACTGAAGGGAATCGTCTTCTGTCCGGCTTCTTACAAGACACAAACATAAAGATCGCCACTCGGCAACAGAAATTGTTTTTTCACATTTCTCTTCGAAACAGTTAATCAGACTTCTGAATTGTTATTGTGTAAATACAATTGCGATACTCTTTTTTGTATGCGAGCGATTTTTCTTCTTTTTAAACCACACTCTACTCTTTCCTAATTCTGACCCTTATGAACTTAACTGAACTCAAGAAAAAACCAATCGGCGAACTAATTAAAATTGCTGAATTTATGGGCCTTGAAGGTATGGCTCGTAACCGAAAGCAAGATATTATCTTTGCCATCTTGAAACGCCATGCGATGAATGGCGAAGAAATTTTTGGTGACGGCGTTCTTGAAATTCTCTCTGATGGTTTTGGTTTTTTGCGCTCTGCCGCAGGTTCGTATTTAGCTGGTCCGGATGATATTTATGTGAGTCCTTCACAAATCCGACGCTTTAACTTGCGTACAGGTGACACCATCACAGGTACCATTCGTCCACCAAAAGAAGGTGAGCGTTATTTTGCTTTGCTCAAAGTTAATCAAATTAACTATGACACGCCAGAAAATTCACGTAATAAAATCTTATTTGAAAACTTAACTCCACTTTTCCCGACCGAACAACTGGTTATGGAACTTGGTAATGGTACAACAGAAGACTTGACCGCGCGTGTAGTCGATTTAGTTGCACCAATCGGTAAAGGTCAACGTTCTATTATTGTCGCTCCGCCAAAAGCGGGTAAAACAATGTTACTTCAAAACATTGCTCAATCTATTGTGAGAAACAATCCGGAAGTTTTCCTTATTGTTTTATTAATTGATGAGCGCCCAGAAGAAGTAACTGAGATGGAGCGTACCGTACGCGGTGAAGTCGTTGCTTCAACATTTGATGAAGCACCAGCACGTCACGTACAAGTTGCAGAAATGGTCATTGAAAAAGCAAAACGTCTTGTTGAGCACAAAAAGGACGTCGTGATTTTACTTGACTCTATTACACGTTTAGCCCGTGCATACAACACAGTAATTCCTTCATCAGGTAAAGTATTAACTGGTGGTGTGGATGCACATGCTTTAGAACGTCCAAAACGTTTCTTCGGTGCTGCTCGTAATATCGAAGAAGGCGGTTCTTTAACAATCATCTCTACTGCTCTTATTGAGACTGGCAGTAAAATGGATGATGTCATTTACGAAGAGTTTAAAGGTACAGGTAACCAAGAAATTACACTTGATCGCCGTATTGCTGAAAAACGCGTCTTCCCTGCCATGAATATTAAGAAATCTGGCACACGTCGTGAAGAACGTTTAATGGATGAAGATAAATTACGTAAAGTTTGGATTCTCCGCAAACTTCTTCACCCTATGGATGAGTTGGCAGCTATGGAGTTCTTACTTGATCGTATGAAAGAAACCAAAACAAATGATGATTTCTTTGATCAGATGAAACGTAAAGCTTCAACATAATCATATTATTTATTCTAGAAAGGCCGCTCTATTGAGTGGCCTTTTTTTATTTGGTTGACAAGCTTTACACAAAAATACATTTTGCTGATTTTTATGTAAAATTATTTATAAGTTTTTGAAAACAAATATTTTTAATATAAAAAAACCATGTTTTTTAGTAGCTTACTTATACCTTTTCCAATATATCTCAGCTGATTAATTGTTTTTTTCTGTTAAAAAACAGGCTTTTTTCACTCTTTTCCCGATCTTTTTTGACAGCCAACAGTAGTATTTCAACATTTGCAGTGATAGCATAGCGGCAGACCAGTTAGACTGCTCCATGCGTTGTTACCTAGCTACGTTTTAGGAATAATAAAAGCAAAACAGTCCAACTTAGGTTTTTTTAATCTCAAATCTTTTTTGTGAGAGTGATGCCATGTTATTCAAAAAATTCGCTGTTGCTGCTGCTGTTGCTGCTACTTTAGCTTTCGTTGGTTGTTCTAAGAAAGAAGAAGCACCTGCTGCTGCTGCTGCATCTGAAGCTGTAACTGCTGCTTCTGAAGCTACTGCTGCTGCTTCTGAAGCTGCTGTAGCTGTTGACGCTGCTGCTTCTGAAACTGCTGCTGCTGCTTCTGACGTTGCTGCTGCTGCTTCTGACGTTGCTGCTTCTGCTGCACACTAATCTATACTCTAGATTAGCGAAAAAAGAGGACATTTTGTCCTCTTTTTTGATGCCTAAATTTTATATTTACGCATCAAAATAGATTTGATGTATTAATGGCTAAGTATACTTTTCTAATATTAAGAAAAATTTATTCTAGATTTATTTAAAGTCATAAATAAAAAAGCAGATCAATCGATCTGCTCATTTCCAACGCGTTGTCTAAATTTCTGACCCGCTCTGAAGGTAACTACACGGCGTGCAGAAATCGGAATTTCTTCGCCAGTTTTCGGATTACGTCCTGGACGCTCGCGTTTATCTCTAAGCTCGAAATTACCGAAACCAGAAAGCTTAACCTGCTCGCCCGCAATAAGCGCTTGGCTAATTTCGTCAAAGAACAACTCGACCATTTGTTTTGCTTCACGGCGATTTAAGCTGGTTAACTCACTTAAATGATCAGCCATGTCTGCTTTAGTTAATGCTGTCATGAGGCCCTCAATGTCGCTTGATAAGTGTTTTCCAACACTTGGATTATATTGTCCATACCAGATTTAATTTCAGCATCTTCAAGCGTACGTGAAGGATGTTGCCATAATAACGCAAACGCTAATGAGCGTTTACCTTCTTCGACACCCTGCCCCGTATACACATCGAATAACCAAGTAGAGTCTAAAAGCTCTCCACCAGTTTTTTCGATTAACTGCTGAATATCTCTAACATTTATATTATCAGAGATTAAAAGCGCAATATCACGTCTAACCGAAGGAAAACGTGATAATTCTGTAAAATTAGATACATAAGATTGCAAAACGGCAGCCTGATCAAGCTCGGCAACCCAAGTTGTGCTCAAATCTAGTTCGTTTTCTAAAGATGGATGCAAGCGGCCTAGGTAACCAATTGATTGGCCATCAACTAAGATTTCAGCAGATTGCCCTGGATGCAACCATGGACGCTCTGAACGTACATACTCAACTTTGACACGTCCAGCAGCTAAAATCTCTTCTACTTCACCTTTAAAATCGAAGAAATCCATTGGCTGTGGCTTAGCATGCCATGATTCAGGTTCACGAGAACCTACGGCAACTAAAGCCAATGTAGGAATTTGCTTCAGATCCTGAATAGAATTAGCATTTTGATAATCAAAACGCAAACCTAGTTCAAAGAAACGTACACGGCTTTGCTGACGGTTTAAATTATATTGTACACAAGGGATTAAACTCGAAAGCAATGTGCTGCGCATTGCAGCCAAATCACTAGAGATTGGATTTGCCAACATTAACGGACTTACTTGCGGGTTCAATTGCTTTTCAAGTTTTGCATCAGCAAAGCTAAAGCTAATCGCTTCTTGATACCCTAAAGTGACTACCGTTTGACGTAACTGCGCGATTTCAAAACGATCTTGGTACTTAGCAAGTTGAACATCCATACTTGGTAAGCTGATCTGAATATTGTCATAACCATCAATACGTGCAACTTCTTCAATCAAATCTTGATAAATTGCCATATCGTAGCGATGTGATGGTGGAACTATGCTCCATTCACCATCCGCTTGAACAGTGACTTCACAACCTAATCGAGTTAATGCATCTGTAATGAACTCTGCCGCTACTTTGTAACCCAACAACTGGTCTACTTGAGCTTGCTTAAGTTCAATCGCTTCACGTTTCGGAAGTAAATCAGATTTTTCAGCTACAGTAATTGGGCCGAACTCACCACCCGCCAACTCTTGAATAAGCTGAGAAGCACGGTTCATCGCAATTAACGGCAATTCAAAATCTACACCGCGTTCATAACGTTGTGAAGAATCTGTATGTAAGCCAAAGCAGCGAGCACGTCCAGCAATCGCAAGCGGAGCAAAAAATGCACTTTCCAAGAAGATATCAGTCGTATCATCAGTTACGCTTGATGCTAGACCACCCATGATACCAGCGATTGCTAGTGCTTTCTGGTCATCAGCAATAACCATCACATCTTCTTGCAACTCAACTTCTTGATCATTCAAAAGCTGTAACTTTTCTTTCGGCTTAGCTTGGCGAACATGTACAGTCCCTTCGATTTTAGCTAAATCGAAAGCATGCATTGGCTGACCCAATTCCATGAGGACGTAATTCGTTACATCAACTAAAATACTATGAGTACGAATTCCTGAACGTGCTAAAGCCTGTTCCATCCATTCAGGGGTCGCAGCTTTAACATTTACATTTTTAATGACACGTCCTAAGTAGCGTGGAGCACCATCAGTGCTGATGACTACTTTTTTCTCATCAGTGATTGTAGCATCAACCGATTTAATTTCAGGCTCATTCATTTGCAGTTGGTTAATCACTGCAACTTCACGTGCGATACCACGAATACTAAAGCAGTCACCACGGTTTGGTGTAATACTAATATCGATGACATTATCATCAAGTTTTAAGTATTCACGGATGTTTACCCCTACTGGAGCATCATCAGGTAACTCAAGCAAACCATCGATTTTATCTTCAAGATCAATTTCAGAAGCACCGCACAACATGCCTTGTGACTCGACACCACGAAGCTTACCTTTTTTGATTTTAAAATCACCCGGTAATACTGCACCAATAGTTGCCACAGGGGCTTTCATTCCAGCACGAACGTTAGGAGCACCACATACAATTTGTAAAGGCTCACCTGAACCAATATTCACTGTTGTTACACGCAGACGGTCTGCATCAGGGTGCTGCTCAACTGTTAGGACTTCACCAACTACAACGCCAGTAAATGGCTTAGCAACAGGTGCCAGCTCATCTACTTCAAGACCAAGCATAGTCAACTGATCAGATAATGTATCGCTATCAATTGCTGGGTTAACCCATGTGCGTAACCAATTTTCGCTAATCTTCATCTTTATAAAACCTTATTTAATCCTGAAAAATGTTAGGCAAATTGGCGTAAGAAACGCACATCATTTTGATAGAACATACGCAAGTCATTAATGCCATAACGCAACATTGCAAAACGTTCTACCCCTAAACCAAAAGCGAAGCCTTTGTATTTATCAGGATCAATCCCCGCAGCACGCAATACATTTGGATGTACCATGCCACAGCCTAATACTTCTAACCAACGTCCACGCTCATCCATGATATCCACTTCCGCACTAGGCTCTGTGAATGGGAAATATGATGGACGGAAACGTACTTTTAAATCTTTCTCAAAAAATTCATTCAGTAGGTTAATCAATAAACCTTTTAATTCAGCAAAGCTGGTGTTCTCAGCAACGTACAAACCTTCAATTTGATGGAACATTGGCGAATGCGTTTGGTCTGAGTCGCAGCGGTATACACGGCCCGGACATACAATACGAATTGGCGGCTGGCTTGTTTCCATGGTACGAATTTGCACACCAGAAGTATGCGTACGCAACAAATGGTTTGCATCGAAATAGAAAGTATCATGCATAGCACGTGCAGGATGGTGCCCAGGAATATTTAATGCTTCGAAGTTATGATAGTCATCTTCAACTTCTGGTCCTGTAGCAACCGTAAAGCCAGCTTTAGTAAAGAACTGGCAAATACGTTCTTGCACTTGAGTAACAGGATGAACTGTACCAATGCGCTGTCCACGGCCTGGCAAAGTAATATCAATGGTTTCACTTGCTAATTTTTGCGCCAGTGCAGCTTGTTGTAATGCTGTTTGACGTTCAGTTAAAGCGTTATTAATTGTTTCTCGAACAGCATGAATCGCAGCACCTTGTACTTTACGTTCTTCAGGGTCCATTTTCCCTAATGCTTTCGATTGTTCTGCAAGCTGGCTTTTTTTCCCTGTAAATTGCACACGCACCTGATCAAGTGCAACAAGGTCTTGAGCTGCTGCAATGGCAGCAAGCGCTTCTGTGGTCAGGGCTTCCAGTGACATAGTAACTCTCAAAGCAACAAATTTAAAAATATAATAAAACACTGCATTCTAACAGTTTTTCACCGTATTGATGAAGTTTATCCATCATGAAAAATGTATTAGGCAACAAAAAGATAAAACGTATAAAATAATAGCATCGTCAATGAGATCAATTATTATGGCGCTTAATCAGATTTGGAAACAACAACTTACACTTGTGACCTATGGTAACGAATACCTACGTCAGAATTTAAGTTTTAGCCAATGGCGACAACATCATATTTTTGACCAACATAGTTTTCAATTTCGTGACTTAATTTCACAACATTTACTTGCTCAACATTTCCAAGTTTGGTTAGAAGCACTCAAAAAACAAGGGACGACTCAAATCTCTCTTCATCTATCTACTATTTTAAATGAAGAGCAAAACCCGAATAGTAATGTCGAACTTTTACCTTATGCTCATTTTATTGTAAGTCATCAAAACAATAAGAAAATCGCATGGATTTTTGGACATGAGCTTGCCGAATGGTACAGCAGCGATAACGAGTTTGAGCCGCCTCTGACTCAACGCAGCGATTTACGCTTAGAGACTTTCTGGCGTTTTGAATTGAATGAAAAATTATCTAAAAAAGTTGAAGCTGACTTAAAAGCACCTCAATGGGATGAAATTGCAGACTTTATGGAGACTGAGTTATTTCGAAGTAAGTATGCAGCAGGTTTTGAAGAAGCAGAATTTCAGAAAAAATATTTTGATGGGTCAACACATCAAATTTCGTTAGAGCATCAACCAACTCTTGCTCTTATTCCTGAAAGCTACCCAGCAGATTGTGCACATCAACTCCTCTACCGCACTCAGGCCTTATCAGATTATTTAGAGCAGAAAAAACGCACCGCAAATGATCCTTTAGGGGAAGACTTAGACCAAGAACAAATTATTAACTTAAGAAACTTTACCCACAAAACTGACGACCTATTTGCAAAACTTATTGTGAAAGCAGCAAATCACTATCAAACAGCTCAATTAAAACCTGTTGAGAAACCTTCTCCTTTTGATGCAACGAATGAGTCCGCAGCTCATTTAAAAGCGCCTCATCATAAGGCTGGAGGAACAGGTGTAATCAAGCTTATTGTTCTGACAATAATTATTTGTGCTATAGCCTATTATTTTGGTCTTTAACCATTGGAATATATAAAAATGATATATAAAAGATTAGTACTAATATTTATCGCATTATGTTCCATTGCCACATATGCACAACAAGATATTGCAAACCAAGAAAAAAGTTCCGTTAATTTCCCTGTAATAGAATTTACCCTGAGTCAGATTCAACAAGAATTAAAACAATTACAGTCCATTGAAAATCAAGAGCATCCCAAGTATTCAGCCTTAGCTCAACAATGGTCTGAAACTAACTCCATGATTAACGATTTTATATTTTCACCGCTTAATAATAAAACACAATTAATAAAAGAAAATTTTGAATTATTACAAAAGCAATTGAATAAAACAAAAAAGCTTAAACAAGAACTTAATGAAATGCGAATTAGTTTATTAAAAGAAGATAATATAAATCTAGCGCAGTTAGACATTAAAACAGAACAAGGCCTATCATTAAAGAAACTTTATTTAGAACGCAATCAAATATGTATGCAATATTTTCAGAACGAATTAACAAATACTGCTTTAAATACCACCAATATGGACTTAAAACAACAATGCATACAAGCTAATTCTAGAGTACAAGAGCTGTCTACAACACTATCTGAAAAATATAATATTCCTGATAATAAAAAAGACCGCTAAAAAGCGGTCTTTTTTTGAATCTCTAAGCTTATGCAGCTAATGCGCCTTTAGCTTTTTCAGCTAAAGCAGCAAATGCTACTGCATCATGCATAGCGATGTCAGCTAATACGCGACGGTCGATGATCACTTGAGCTTTTTTCAAGCCATCGATCATACGGCTGTAAGACAAACCGTTTTGACGAGCACCAGCGTTGATACGCGCAATCCATAGAGCACGGAATTGACGTTTCTTCTGACGACGGTCACGGTAAGCGTATTGACCAGCTTTGATTACCGCTTGGAACGCTACGCGGTAAACGCGTGAACGAGCACCGTAGTAACCTTTAGCGCGAGCAAGAATTTTTTTGTGACGGCGATGAGCCACTACACCACGTTTTACACGAGCCATTTATAATCTCCTTAGATGTATGGGCACATACGACGAACTGAAGCAACGTCACTTACGTGAACCATTACACAGCCGCGCAATTGACGGATACGCTTAGCAGATTTTTTGGTCAAAATGTGGCGCTTGAATGCTTGTTTGCGCTTAAAACCGTTTGCAGTCGCTTTGAAGCGTTTAGCTGCACCACGGCGAGTTTTTAACTTAGCCATAGTAACCTCTTTTGGGCACCTGTTCGGCACGATTGCACCATTGCAAAATCGACCTGCAGGTAAGGAAGCGCGTATTTTATAGTATGCTGACTAAAATTAAAACTATTCCTAGAATTTTTTTAAATTAACCTCTTTAGAAATGAGAGAAACCTATCTCTTTTTTAGATGAATATAATCGGCAATAATTTCAGCATCGCTGCTTATTTACCCCTATAATATGGGCAAATTATCAACATACGATATTTCAAATGCAGAAACATGATGCATTCGCTGCCCTGCGCTATAGAGATTTCTCAATTGTCACCATTAATCAATTTTGCTTAACATTAGCAATTTTGATTCAAGAAATTATTGTTGCCTATTCACTTTATCAAATTACCAAAGACCCTCTAACTTTAGGTTTAATTGGACTAGCAGAAGCCATTCCATTTATTGCCCTATCGCTTTGGGGTGGTTATTTTGCTGATAAATTTAATAAACAGGTCATCATGAAAATCTGTTTATTTTTCTCAGTACCTCTTCCTTTAGTTTTATGGTTACTGTTCCATCTGCATGGGTTGGGTCATATCAGTGTAAATTTCCTTTCTTGGGGTATTTATGCGGTTATTTTTGGTTTGGGCACCATACGTGGTTTTTATAACCCTTCTGCTACGTCCCTAAAACCATTTTTAATTCCACGTGAGCTTTATGCAAATGGTGCAACATGGACAACTATTGGTTGGCAGAGTGGTGTAATTATTGGGCCTATGCTCGGTGGGTTCATGCTCGCTTATTTAGGCAGAGAAACCAGTCTTTTTAGTGTTGCCGGTCTACTTAGTATCTGCTTTATTCTCATTAATTTATTACATAAACGTAGCTTTCCTAAAATTGAAACTGCCAATGTTATAGAAAGCTTAGGCGATGGCTTTCGCTTTATTTGGAAAACCAAAATAGTTCTTTGGGCGATTTCTTTAGACCTTGCCTCTGTTTTATTTGGTGGTGTAATCGCTCTACTCCCTATTTTTGCCGAAGATATTTTAAAAGTCGGTCCTGAAGGCTTGGGTTACTTGCGTGCGGCTCCTTCTATTGGTGCGCTCATTACTATGATTGCTTTAACTCGTTTTCCGCCAACTCAGCACGCATGGCGTAATATGCTACTTGCAGTTGCAGGGTTTGGTGTATTTACAATCCTTTTCGCGTTCTCGAACAACATGTGGTTATCACTATTTGCGTTGGCGATGACGGGTGCTTGCGACAGTATTTCGGTGGTAGTTAGACAAACCATTTTGCAAATATTCCCACCAGAAAATATGCGTGGTCGCGTAGCGGCTGTAAATGGAATGTTTGTCTCATCAAGTAATGAGCTGGGTGCATTTGAATCAGGCTTGGCTGCCAAATATTTGGGAACTATTGCAGCGACTATTTTTGGTGGTTGTATGACTCTTGCAGTAGTAACCTTCTGTTGGCTAAAAACCAATGATCTTTTTAAAGTCGATATTACTAAAAGCTCAGAAGATTAGTTAAATCATTTTAATAAAGCATCTTCGGATGCTTTTATTTTAAATAAAACCTGTAATTACCCAATAAATGAAGATATAACGCCCAGCCTTAGCGATAAGGACCATAAATAAAAAGCGCCAAAAATTTTCTTTGAATAAGCCAGCAACCAAAGTAATAGGGTCACCAATCACAGGTGTCCAACTTAAAAGCAGCGAATAAAAGCCATATTTATGATAAAAGCGTTGGGCTTGTTCTAAACGTTTTTCAGAAACGGGGAACCATTTTTTATGTTTAAACTGTTCTATTTTTAAACCTAACCACCAGTTTATACATGAGCCCAATACATTTCCGAAAGTAGCAATCAGAATGAGAAGAAAAGCTGAATGTTGATTTTTTAATAATAAAGCAGCAAGTACAGCTTCTGATTGTAGCGGTAATAAGGTAGCCGCCCCAAAAGCACTCAGAAAAAGTAAAAAGTAACTTAGCATATTAAATTAGACCAAATCACCTTTCACCTTATTCATTATCCTACCAATAAAGTTAGATGACTTTAATAGATAACGCTTTTTGTACTGCAGGACGTGCCGTTAAGCGAACAATGTATTCTTGTACATACGGGTAATCCTCTAATTGAATCCCCTGCCATTCATAGCGCAAGATCCAAGGTAAAATTGCCATATCAGCAATTGAGTATTCCCCTGCAACAAACTTCTGACCTATGAGCTGTTTATTCAACACACCATATAAACGCTTAGTCTCATTTACATAGCGGTCTATAGCATAGGGAATTTTCTCTGGCGCAAAGCGGTTAAAATGATGATTTTGTCCCAACATAGGACCTAAGCCACCCATTTGCCACATAAGCCATTGTTCCACTTCAACTCGGTCTTGCTCGTCTGTTGGGTAGAACAATCCAGTTTTTCGCCCTAAATACTGTAAGATCGCGCCTGATTCAAATACTGAAATTGGCTCACCACGTGGACCATCTTGGTCAACAATGGCAGGAATTTTATTATTCGGAGAAATTTTCAGAAAGTCTGGTTGAAATTGATCATTTTCTAAAATATTAATTGGGTAAAGGGTGTAATCCAGTCCCATTTCTTCTAAGGCAATTGTGATTTTATGTCCATTGGGTGTGCCCCAATAATATAGATCAATCATTCTATTTTCCTATTCATCGTTATCATGACTGCGTCTTGCGTTATATCATGTTTTGGGTAATACAATGATATTTCCAACACCAAAAAACACATAAAATTTGAGAATAACTTTGGATTAAAACGATATTAAACGTCAGTTTAAGAAAATAGGGCTAAAAGATGAGAGGTATAAAAAAGCACTGCTTTTGCAGTGCTTTTTTTTGAGTGTTACTTTTTCTTTTTCGGTCCAAGTAACATACCCATTTGTCGACCTTCCATTTTCGGTGCTTGCTCTACAACCCCTAACTCAGCTACGTCTGCTTCAATTTTTTGCAATTGAGCTAAACCAAGTTGTTGGTGAGCCATTTCACGACCACGGAAACGTAAGGTGATCTTAACTTTGTTGCCTTCTTCAAGGAACTTCAGAATAGCACGAAGCTTAACTTGATAATCACCTACATCAGTTGCTGGGCGTAGTTTGATTTCCTTCACTTGCACTTGATGCTGTTTTTTCTTGGCATCTTTTTGCTTCTGTTTCAGGTCAAACAAGTGCTTGTTGTAATCCATGATTTTACAAACAGGCGGCTCAGCGTTTGCGACAATCTCAACAAGGTCAAGATCTGCATCCTCAGCAGCACGCAGTGCTTCATTTAATGAAACAATTCCTTTTTGCTCACCATCAGCACCGACAAGGCGTACTTCTTTTGCACGGATCTCATCGTTAATTGCTGGACGGTTACTCTTTGCACCTTGTTGTTGGTTACGGTCAGGCTGTTTAATCTTTCTTACTCCACAATATACCGGCCACGTTCGGCGACGGCAGATTTCACTAAGTCAATGAAAGCATCCACTGACATAGTACCTAAATTTTTTCCTGAGCGAGTACGTACATTCACTGTACCTTCTTCAACTTCTCGATCACCAAGAACTAACAGGTAAGGAATGCGCTCTAGAGTACGCTCACGAATCTTAAATCCGATTTTTTCATTTCTCAAGTCAGAAATAGCACGAAGACCATTTTCCTTGAGTTTTGCCACAACTTGCTTACT
The DNA here is from genome assembly GCF_003937785.1 of Acinetobacter sp. FDAARGOS_558. Taxonomy (NCBI): domain Bacteria; kingdom Pseudomonadati; phylum Pseudomonadota; class Gammaproteobacteria; order Moraxellales; family Moraxellaceae; genus Acinetobacter; species Acinetobacter sp. FDAARGOS_558. Next base: position 2,962,475 of record NZ_RKJH01000001.1, on the reverse strand, counting down.
TGCTTCAGCTTGAGAATCAGTAATATTCATGACACATGCTTGTACAGGTGATAGCCAAGGCGGCATAAAACCAGCGTAGTGTTCAATTAGTATACCAATAAAACGCTCAAAACTACCAAGAATTGCACGGTGCAACATGACAGGTTGATCACGCTCGTTTTCTTCAGTTACATAAGAAGCATCTAAACGAACTGGCAAGTTGAAGTCACACTGAATGGTACCACATTGCCATACACGACCAAGACAGTCTTTTAAAGAGAACTCAATCTTTGGACCATAGAATGCGCCTTCACCCGGCTGCAATTCCCATTCAAGACCAGCTGCATCTAAAGCATCTGCCAAAGATTTTTCAGCTAAATCCCAAAGTGCATCATCCCCTACACGCTTTTCTGGGCGAGTAGATAATTTCATTTGAACTTCTTCAAAGCCAAAGTCTTTATAAACATCTAAAGTGAGTTTAATAAAGTCTGCAACTTCTTTACCGATCTGTTCTTTAGTACAGAAGATATGCGCATCATCTTGAGTAAAACCACGAACACGCATAATACCGTGTAAAGAACCAGACGGCTCATTACGGTGACAAGAACCAAACTCAGCTAAACGAATTGGTAAATCACGGTAAGACTTTAATCCTTGGTTAAACACTTGAACGTGACAAGGACAGTTCATTGGTTTTACAGCATAGTTACGACTTTCAGAATGAGTCGTAAACATGTTTTCTGCATAGTTTGCCGCATGACCAGATTTCTCCCAAAGCGTAAAATCTACGATTTGCGGAGTTTTGATTTCTTGGTAACCATTGTCTTGCTGAACTTTACGCATGTACTGCTCTAGTACTTGATAAATAGTCCAGCCATTTGCATGCCAGAACACCATACCCGGTGCTTCTTCTTGCATATGGAACAAGTCTAATGCTTTACCAATTTTACGGTGATCACGCTTTTCAGCTTCTTCAATACGCTTGATGTAAGCTGCTAACTGTTTTTTATCAGCCCAGGCAGTACCATAGATACGTTGAAGCTGTTCATTCTTCGCATCACCGCGCCAGTAAGCACCAGAGATTTTAGTAAGCTTGAATGATTTTAAGAATTTTGTGTTCGGTACGTGCGGACCACGACACATATCTACATATTCTTGGTGGTAGTACAAGCCCATTGCTTTTTCTTCAGGCATGTCTTCCACAAGACGTAATTTATATTCTTCGCCGCGGTCAGTGAATACTTTAATGACTTCATCACGCGGTGTCATTTTTTTGATAACGTCATAATCTTGATCGATGAGCTTTTTCATACGCTCTTCAATCGCAGCCATATCATCTAGTGTAAAAGGACGTGGCATCCAGATATCGTAATAGAAACCTTCTTCGATGACCGGACCAATCACCATTTTTGCTTCAGGGAAAAGCTGTTTTACTGCGTGCCCTACAAGGTGTGCACAAGAGTGGCGAATGATCTCAAGACCTTCTTCATCTTTTGGAGTGATAATTTGTAAGGTCGAGTCTTCGGTAATTAAGTCACATGCATCAACTAAGCGATCATTTACTCGTCCAGCAACGGTATTTTTTGCTAAACCAGGCCCAATACTTTGAGCGACTTCCATAACAGATACAGGGTGATCAAAACTCTTTTGATCGCCATTTGGCAATGTGATAATTGGCATAAAAAAATCCTTAAGGAGTGATGCCCTATACGAAGGAGCATTTCACCGCGAGATTATGATCGAGGCAAGCCTCAAAATATAAAAACGGTGTAAATCAAAATTAAAAAACCTGAAAGATTTTACACTTGTTCAAGCCAAGTGAAAACCTTTGTACTCATAAAATCATAAATACATTTTGCTTATACGGTAAACAGCAATAAATGACTTTAATAAAGACCTAGCTAAATTTTCAGAAATACATAAATAGGATAATTATTCATCAGAACTGATTTAAGATGTTGAAAATAGCATTTCTGCTCATTTTCTGACTGGGAGGTATTTCTCTTTAAGACTAAAGCATTAATGCTTTGATTACTATTAAGCCATATTTTCAAAGAATGAATTAAAAAATAGAACATGGAGTTGTTTCACATGGTTAGTGCCTATAACGAATTACCACGCACACCCGCAAACTTTGTTGCATTATCCCCTCTGCGCTATTTAGAGCGCGCAGCTTATATCTACCCAGACCAAGCTTCTATTATTCATGGCAACCGTCAGATTTCATGGAAACAAACTTATCAGCGCTGCCGTCAATTTGCATCTCAGCTTCAACAATTAGGCATAGTTAAAAATGATACGGTTTCAGTTTTACTGCCAAATGTACCAGCAATGATTGAAGCACATTTTGCTGTACCAATGGCGGGTGCTGTTCTTAATACCCTAAATACCCGTTTAGACGCTAAAACCATCGCTTTTATGCTAGAGCATGCTGAAACTAAAGTGCTTTTAGTTGACCCCGAGTTTGTTAATTTAGCAAGAGAAGCTTTATCACTCATTCCTAACCAACATATTATTGTGATTGATGTTGCTGATGAAGAGTATGAAGGCGAAAACCAATTCCTTGGTTCTTTCGAATATGAGGAATGGTTAGCTCAAGGCGATGCCAATTTTGAATGGCAATTACCTGAAGATGAGTGGGATGCAATTAGTTTAAATTACACCTCTGGAACCACTGGAAATCCTAAAGGAGTGGTTTATCACCACCGAGGTGCATATTTAAATGCAGCAAGCAATATTTTAGCCTGCGGTATGAAACCTCGAGCCGTTTATTTATGGACACTTCCTCTGTTTCATTGTAATGGTTGGTGCTTTGCATGGAGTATTGCAGCAAGTGGCGGAACCAATATTTGTCTACGTAAAGTTGACCCAGAACTGGTGATGCAGCTTATTGCAAAACATAAGTTTGATTACTTCTGTGGTGCTCCTATTGTCCTATCCATGATTATTAACCTACCGAAAGAAAAACAGCCAAGCATAGAACATCATGTTGAAGTTATGGTGGCAGGTGCTGCACCACCTGTCGCTGTCATTGAAGGTATGCGAAATATTGGGATTAATGTCAACCATGTGTATGGTTTAACCGAAACCTATGGACCATCTGCGCTTTGTGCTTCTCAAGCGGGATGGAGCGACCTCTCCATTACCGAGCAAGCGCAACTACACTCTCGTCAGGGTGTACCTTATCCTTTACAAGATAGTATGCGGGTGTTAGATCCTGAAACGATGCAGCCAGTTCCAAATGACGGTGAAACCATGGGAGAAATCATGTTCCGTGGCAATATTGTCATGAAAGGATATTTAAAAAATCCAAAGGCAACTGAGGAAGCTTTTGCAGGTGGCTGGTTCCACACTGGAGACTTAGCGGTTTGCCACCCAGATGGTTATGCAAAAATTACTGACCGCTCTAAAGATATTATTATTTCAGGTGGAGAAAATATTTCATCTTTAGAAGTCGAAGACGTTTTATATAAACATCCAGCAGTTTTAACAGCCGCTGTTGTGGCAAAACCTGACGAACGTTGGCAAGAAGTACCATGCGCATTTATTGAATTAAAAACTGGGGCTAGTGTCACGCCTGAAGAAATTATTGAGCATTGTCAAAAAGAACTTGCGCGCTTTAAAGTTCCTAAAGATGTGGTGATTACTGAAATTCCAAAAACCTCAACAGGTAAATTGCAAAAATTCATCTTGCGCGAATGGGCAAAAGAACGTGCTTAACCTGAACTCTATAAAATTAAAAAAGCGGCGTATCTAACGCCACTTTTTATTTAAAACTGTATTAACCTTGATCTGACAATAGAGCAACCTGTTGTACATAGTTAATAAATTTCATTTTAGTTGCTTCAAGATCTGCTTCTGCAACTTGCTGGGTTTTATCACGATTAATTCTTAACACATGCTGACGTAAAGTATGTCGCTCGGATGCATTATAGATTTTGCTAAATTCATTGATTGCAGGGTCGCCCTGCTCGATCATACGATCTACCCAACGCATGAGTTGAGCTTGTTTTTTCGCGCCTTGCTGAGGAGTTAAATAAGATAAAATGACTGTCTCATCTTCATTGCGCAAGAGTTTACCAACACGCTGAAACTGACGACGGCGCGCTTCGAATGAACTAATATTCTGAACTTCCAAAAGAGCATCAATTAAACGCTCATCAACAGGAAGTTTTTGAATTTGTTTGATAGAAAGTTGTGCTAACTGCTCACCTAAAGCAGCCATACGTTGAACTGCTTTTTTCTGTTCGGTTTTACTTGCACGTCCTTCTAAAGAATCAAAATCTTCTTCAGTATAACGCTTGGGACGACGTGCCACGATTAATCTGCCTCATAAAATTTTGCGGCGAATAACGCCTGTACTTCATTTAATGCCTGTTCTTCGTCAGTGCCATCAATGACTAAACGTAAAGTAGTCCCTTTACCTGCACCTAACATCAGTAACGACATAATATTCTTTGCATCTACTAAATGATCGCCCTTACCAATTTGAATTGACGAACGAAACTTTGTAGTGACTTCTATCAGTTTTCCTGATGCACGTGCATGTAAACCGAGTTTATTAATTACATCAACAGTTGTGTCTATCATGACCAGTGCTTCATTTCTCTGTGTAAGACCTGAACAGACCATTCTGCCTCAAGTGCTTGTTTTAGTCTATCTACCATATAAACTGAACGATGCTGGCCGCCTGTGCAACCTATTGAAATCGTCATATAGTGACGATGCCCTTCAGCAAATGCCGGCAGCCATTTTTTTAAGAAGTGGAGAATGTCCTCAAACATTTCATTTGCTTGTGGACTTGCTTCTAAAAATTGTTTAACTGGCTCGTCTAAACCAGAAAAGCGGCGTAATTCTAAATCCCAATGCGGATTTGGTAAATGCCGTACGTCAAAAACATAGTCAGCATCTAAAGGAATGCCATGTTTATAACCAAATGACTGCAATATAACAATCAGATTATCTGATTGTCCTAATTTTGATAGCAAGATATGTTTTAAATCGTGAACACTTTTATCTGTGGTATCAATGTGAACAGTGGCACGAAACTGAATTGGAATCAGCAACTGCTTTTCTTCATGAATACACTGTAAAAGGCTTTTGAAACGATTTGCTAACGGATGTGGACGACGTGAAGCACTAAATCGTGCAATCAAATCTTGATCTTGTGTCGTCAGATAAATCACATCAACCGTACCATGTTTTTGTAATTGCTCAAAAACATGGTCGAACTCTTGCATATCTGCCCGAGTACTTCGTACATCCACCCCTAAAGCAAGCTGCTCAAGATTATTTTCATGATCTAGCTTTGCCACAATTTCAGGCAGCAATGCCAAAGGTAAATTATCAATACAGTAGTAGCCCAAATCTTCTAATACTTGAAGAGCTGAAGATTTTCCTGAACCAGACTGTCCTGTCACGATAAGTATACGCTTCATGGCATGGCTGTCCTTTTATATATTATTGAGGTGTAAAGGCAACTTGTAGATTATCAATTAAACGCGTTCCACCTAATTTTGCCGCGACAAACAACACAATATCACGATCAAATTGAGAAGCAGCTAACAAATTAGGTTGACGAGCCTCCACATAATCCACAACAAAACCATTGTCTGTCAACAGTGTTTTCAAATCTGCCAAGACTTGTTGTAAATCTTTACCTTGGTGTAATTGCTCTTCGGCTTGTTTTAAACCTTGATAAATGACTGGTGCAACCTGACGCTGTTCAGGAGTCAAGTAACCATTTCTTGAACTCAGTGCCAAACCGTCTTCTGCACGAACAATTGGTACGCCAATAACTTCTAATGGAATATTCAAATCCTGTACAAATTGGCGAATCACTGCTAATTGCTGGTAGTCTTTTTGACCAAAGAAAGCATAATTCGGTTGCACAATATTAAAGAGTTTGGTGACAACCAGTGCTACGCCATCAAAGTGCCCCGGACGTGAGCTTCCACATAAATCATCAGTAATTTGACTGACGCTAATGTTAGTTAAGCGAGGTTGTGTACCGTACATTTGCTCAACTGATGGTGCAAAAATAATGTCACAGCCAACATCTGCAAGTAGACGGCTATCCTGCTCTAACGTACGCGGATAATTATCAAAATCTTCGCCCGGACCAAACTGTGTTGGGTTCACGAAGATACTCACAACCACAACATCACATAACTTTTTCGCTTCACGAACAAGAGTGAGGTGGCCTTCATGTAGATTTCCCATCGTTGGGACAAAACCAATGATTTTACGTGCAGCTCTAGCAGGATTTAAAGAAGCAGCTAAGCCTTGTATAGTGGTTTCTGTTTTCATGAATTACAGCTCAACTTGGAAAGTGTGTTCTTTAGCTGGGAACGACTGATCTTGTACAGCAGCATGAAAAGCTTTAAAAGCATCTAAAATCGCTGTTTCACCAGATTGCTCTTTCATAAAGTTACGTACAAAACGCGCAACTCGACCAAACGTTAGTCCTAACATGTCTTGTACAACCAATACCTGACCATCAGTCGCATTACCTGCCCCAATACCGATCACAGGAGTATTTGGGAACAATTCGGCAATTTCTTGACCTAATTGTGCCGGAACGCATTCAAGTAATAAAACTGCCGCGCCCGCTTCAACCACCGCCGTACAATCGGCAATAAGCTGATCGGCTGCTTCACGCGTTCTAGCTTGTAACTTGTAGCCACCAAATACATGTACAGACTGAGGAGTTAAACCTAAATGTACACATACAGGCACACCATTACGTGTTAACACTTGGACAGTTTCACTTAGCCATGCACCACCTTCGATTTTGATCATTTGGGCACCAGCTTGCATAACTGTTTTCGCATTCTGCAAAGCATCGTTTAAAGTGGCATAACTCATAAATGGTAAGTCAGTCATAATTAAAGCATGCTGATTACCGCGACGGACTGCCGCTGTATGATAGGCCATGTCTTCAACAGTTACAGGTAAAGTTGAGTCACGCCCCTGAATTGCCATTCCAAGAGAATCACCAATTAAGATCGTATCAATTTCAGCAAGTTCCATTGCTTTTGCCATACTTGCATCGTAACAAGTTAGGCAAGAGAACTTACGTCCTTCGGCTTTAAATTTTCTTAAGTCACTTAGACTAATCATGATGGTATCCTCTACAGGAGTTTGCAGAACGTAATAAGTCCGGCTTTAAGCCCAAGACTCATCAGCAAGTACAGTCAGCGTTGGCTGCTGTATGAGTTCTAAATTTTTAAGTGGCTGATCATTAATATGTAGATCAGCATCTAAATCTAATAAAGGAATCACAACAAAATCTCGTTGTAATATTCCTACATGCGGCACCGTTAAGCGCTCATTTTGTATTTTTTCATTGCCATAAATCAGTAGATCAAGATCTAAAGTTCGCTCCCCCCAATGGCGGAGTCTCACCCGCCCAGCTTCCTGCTCAAAACGCTGTAACTGGTCAAGTAAGTCCAGCGGAAGTAATTCGGTTTTTAGCTGAGCGACTGCATTTAGATAATTCGGCTGATCTTGGGGACCCATAGGGGGACTTTGGTAAAGTTTAGATACTTTCACTTCACCAAGAGATTTAAGTTTGGCTATCGCTTCAGACAGAATCTGGCGTGAGTCACCTAGGTTACTTCCTAAGCCAATATATGTGGTTACTGTCATTGTGTCGGCCCAAAAATAACTTGGCTCAAATCACGTTGTACCCGCTTGCGCTTTAAAATTGGATGATCACTCATCACATTCGTTTGTGCTGCGGAAGATTTTTCAATAAAACGGTCAATAGACTGCTCTTGTCGTGCACGCTCTTTTTTACCACGACGGCTTCGAGGCTCTGGAACATCAACCAAAGGCTCAATTTCCGTATCAACTTTATTGCTTTCAACAGGCTCAGCAGCAACCTTACGACGACTTTTCGCCTTCTGACGATTATATTGGCTAATCGCAGCTTCTTTTTCGTCGTTTGACATTTCTTGGTAAGCTTCCCACCAGCTTCCCATTCCCTGTGTTGTGTCATCACCTGACTTTTCACGAAGTAATAAGAAATCAAATCCAGCGCGGAAACGAGCATGGCTTGCCAATGCTTCAATTTGCTGTGGTTTTGGATTAAGCAAACGGGTTTGCATTTCCCAAACTTCACGAATAAAAGTTTCGGCAAAACGAGGAATAACTGTGCGTGTTGCTTGACGTTTTAAAACATCCAAACCTGCTTGAGCACGTGCTTCGGCCGGAACAACGCCTTTTGATAAATAAAAATCACAACGCTCTAAAAATGGCTGCCACAATAAAACCGCATAGAAAAATGCCGGATTAATCGTTTTACCCACTTGAATACGTTGGTCAGTATTTTTTGCTGCACGTTGAATAAATGGAGTGAGATCCGGACGAATATCAGCAAAAAGCTGTTTCCACACGCCAAAGTCAATCAACATTGGTAATACGCGTGCCAAATGCCCCATTGTGAAAAGCTTTTGAGACTCATCGTATAAACGGTGTGGTGAAACATCACGAAGTAATTGCGTCATCTCAACATCAAAAATGTCGAGAATTGCCGGATCAATTTTAAAGTTGAGCTTAGCTGCAAAACGTAATGTCCGAAGCATACGCACAGGATCTTCTTCAAAACGTTGCACAGGATCGCCCAATAAACGTAAAGTCTTACTTTTGACATCATCAATTGCTTTACAGAAATCGAGCACAATACCCTTACGCGGCTGGTAGTACAGAGTATTGATAGAAAAATCGCGTCGAGCAAAGTCCTGTTCGATGGTTCCCCAGTTGTTGTCACGTAAAATCATGCCCGAAGCACTGGTCACCGCTTTTTTAGGAGGAGCACGGAAAGTGGCAACTTCGATTAGCTCACGTCCTGAATAGACATGTGCCAATTCAAATCGACGGCCAATAATTCGGCATCGACGGCCAAAAACTTCTTTAATTTGAGAAGGTGTTGCATTAGTGACTGCATCGAAATCTTTAGGATTGAGTCCTAGCATTAAATCACGGACACCACCCCCAACAATATAAGCTTCATAGCCTGCTTTAGTCAGACTATCGATCACATCTAAAATCGAAGAAGGAAGTTGGGCTGTGGACAAACCACATTTTGACGCTCGCAAGGTTTGCAAAAGACGCTGTCTCCTACGTCAGGACGTAAATAACAAGTTGTCGCTAATCATAGCTCTAACACACACAAAGGGCAATTTGATTCTCTTAGATTGCGCAGGAAATGATAATTGACGAATAGAACTTTTATAAGGCTAAACGCGATTTATTTTTTTCAAAAATAGCTGGTCCAATTCCTTTAACGTTTTTAATTTCGTCAATATTTTTAAAGCTACCGTTCTTTTGTCTGTATTCTACAATCGCTTGAGCCTTTTTCTCACCTATACCTTTTAACTGCTGAAACTCATTTACATTCGCCTGATTCAAATGAATTTGCCCTGTAGAGTCATTAAAATTTTTAGTTTGAGAAATTTTAGAACCATTAGAATGAGAAGACTTAGTGATGTTTAACTTTTGGTCATACATCTGCTGTTTAGCCTTCCATTCTTGAAAGTTTTGATCAAAAGATTGTGCGTAAACCGAAGGTGAAATTACTCCCAAGCACAAAATTATTAAAACAAAATACTTATTTTTCCAAAATCTCATGCTGTATTGCATGTGGTTTTTCCCCTGATTTTAATTGTCGTTTTGCCTGATTCCACAATTCATCCATTTCGGACAAGGTCATGTCTTCCAATGTTCTTTGCTGTTTTATGGCTTGCTCTTCAATAAAAGCAAAACGACTTCTAAATTTATGTATGGTTGATAAAAGCGAACTTTCACTTGAAATGCCAAGTTTACGTCCTACATTGACTAATGAAAACAGGCAGTCTCCAAATTCATCTTGAATTTCTTCACTATTTTGATTTTCAAGTGCCTGTTTAAACTCATCTAATTCTTCTTCTAATTTTGTATAAGCATCTTCTACCGTTTCAAAATCGAACCCAACTTTTGCAACATTTTTTTGAATTTCCTGCGCCTGAGATAGTGCTGGTCCATGTTTAATTTCATCTAATCTTGATTGTGGTTTTCCTTGCTTTTCTTGTTGTTTAATTTGTTTCCATAACTCACTTACTTGTTCTGGTGTTAAGTTGTTAAATTGGTCTGCTTGAAAAACGTGCGGATGGCGTCGTACTAATTTTTCGCTAATTGCCTCAACCACATCTTGAAAATTGAACGCCCCCTGCTCGCTAAACATTTGCGATTGAAATACCACTTGTAATAACAGATCACCCAATTCATTCCGAATTTCATTAATGTCACCTTGACGAATGGCAGCCTCGACTTCATATGCCTCTTCAATCGCATATTTAGTCAGTGACATTGGAGTTTGCTCTTGGTCCCACGGACATTTTTCACGTAGCTCTTGCATAATTTTAAGCAATTTATCCATGTAACCCTCAAGTTCAAAAAATTGGTCAGTAACTTTAAAATCTTAATTTGCTATGATCAAAATTAAAGCGGCAAATCATTCGTCATATTGTAACGATAAAGAGAAAAAAAGATGAAACATAGCATTCTGATTAGTGGCGCAGCTCAAGGTATTGGAGCAGAAATTGCACGGGTATTTTATCAGCGGGGTTATAAAGTCGGCATTTATGACATTAATGAGTCGCTTGCTCAAAATTTAGCGCAGGAATTAGGACCAAATGCATGCGCAGGCTATCTAGAGGTCAGTGACTACAGTCAGTGGCAACATATATTAAAAGAATTTACCGACTGGGCTGGCGAGCTTAATATTTTGGTGAATAACGCAGGGATTTTATATTCCGGAGCCTTTGAAAATATCGATATCAAGTCACACCAAAGAACAATCAATATTAATGTAAACGGCGTAATCAATGGTTGCCATGCTGCACTCCCTTATTTAAAGCAAGCTTCTTTTGCACGAGTCATTAATCTCTCTTCAGCTTCTGCAATTTACGGGCAAGCTGACCTCATTTCTTATTCGGCCAGTAAATTTGCAGTGAGAGGAATTACCGAAGGTTTAGATGTGGAATGGAAAAAATACGGTATTCGTGTTTTAGATGTGATGCCTTTATTTGTACAAACCGCAATGGTCAACAATATGGATGCAGGTTCTATTCAAAACATGGGAGTCGATTTAACGCCTAATGATATTGCTCAACAGGTGCTTTCACTTGTAGAGAAAAAAGCTCATTTCTGGACACCTACTCACACTCCAGTTGGTATAAAAACCAAATTGCTTTATCAACTCTCAACAATAAGCCCCCAGTTTTTAAATCGTTTAACTAATATTTATCTATCAAGAAAGTAGCTTATAAAAAAGGCCGTCAATTGACGGCCTTTTTCTCAATTTAGTTAAACACCTTGAATCATGCGTCGTGCGCTAATAATTCCAGGTTGTTGCTCTAAACGAGCTAACAAACGTGAAAGCTGAGCCAAGCCTTTCACCTCAATGAGCAACTTCATATTGGCAATACCATCTGCCTCAGAAATTGTATTCACCTGACGGATATTAATCTGGTCAGAGAAAATCACTTGAGTTAAGTCTTTGAGTAAGCCACGACGATCATAAGCTTCAACTACAATTTGAACACTTTGACCACGAGTTGGCTGCATTTCCCAATCGGCTTCAACAGCACGTTCTGGCTCTTGCTTGATCATGCGTTGATAATCAGAACACAAGACTTTATGAATACTTACCCCACGGTTTAACGTGATATAACCGGCAATTGATTCACCATGAACTGGTTGGCAACACTGCGCAATATGTAGCTCAACATTGTCTAAACCATCAATTAAGATGCCATGCGCAGACAGAGTATGACTAGCACGTGGGTTTAATGTTGGTTTAAGTACCAGTTCAGGCTCATCCTGATCCAGATGCATTTGACGATTAATCTGATTAATCAGAGCATGCAAACTAATATCGCCGCTGACCAGACTAACCAAAATATCATCCCCTGTTTTCACATTAAAATGTGACGAGTAATCGTTGAGATCGATACTCTTAGGGTGAATCGCCAATCGAGACAATTCTTTGTTGAGTAACTCACGACCAACTTCAAGATTCTTACTACGGTCTTGCTGTCTGAACCAATGACGTAATTTGTCACGAGCACGAGCTGTCTTGATATAACCTAAAGAGTTCACCAACCAGTCACGGTTAGGCTCACGATCTTTTTTGGTTAAAATCTCAACCTGCTCACCTGTTTTTAGTGTATAGGTTAATGGTACATAGCGCTGGTTAACACGTGCTGCATAACACTTGTTTCCTACCTCTGTATGCACATGGTAAGCAAAGTCTAAAACTGTTGAGCCACGTGGTAGTTCTTTAATATCACCATCACGACTAAAGACATAAATCTTTTCAAAACCTTCAAAGTCTTGAAGTTGATCAAAACCTTCCGTCTCATCTTCATTTTGATGTACTGTTGTTTCATTACGTTCTTGGTAATGTTCCAAAACAGCACGAAGCGAATGCAAACGGTGGTTAAAAGAGTGGTCGGTATTCTTTGAACCTTCTTTATAGTTAAAGTGCGAACATACCCCTAACTCTGCTTCGTCATGCATCTCATGAGTACGGATTTGTACCTCTAAAGATTTATTCTCAGCAATAACAGCAGTATGTAATGAGCGATAACCATTGGCTTTCGGGTTAGTAATATAGTCATCGAACTGATGTGGGATATGACGCCAAATCTGATGAACAATACCTAATGAGTGATAACACTCAGGTACGCTATTCACCAATACACGTAAAGCACGAATATCATAAAGCTGATCGAAACTTAGGTTTTTGCTTTTCATTTTTCGATAAATCGAATAAATGTGTTTTGCTCGACCTGTAATTTCAGCTTCAATACCATGCGCCGCCAATTCACTTTTTAAACGGTCTATCACGAACTGGATATAATGTTCACGCTCAAGACGTTTTTCATTGAGTAATGAAGCAATCTCTTTATAACGGTCTGGCGCCAAATAACGAAACGCTAAGTCTTCGAGTTCCCACTTCAGCTGTGCAATACCAAGGCGATGCGCTAATGGCGAATAAATAGTTAAAATTTCACGCGCCACACGCTCTTGACGTTCACGTGATGAGTTTGCCAACTCACGTAAAGAGTAAGTACGTTCAGCTAACTTAATTAAAACGACACGAACATCTTCGGTCACTGAAATCAGCATTTTATAAATGCCGCTTAAATGTTCCCGTTGGTTGTTATTAAAATGGTCTTCTAGTCGTTTATTTTTTTCAATAAGCTCTGAAAGCTTACCCATTGCCAAAGTACCTTTGACAAGGTTATAAACTTGCTCACCGAACTTTCGCTTTACTTCTTCTATATCAGTAATGTCCTCACGAACACTACGATAAAGCATTGCAGCAGATAAAGTATCTTCATCTACATGTAAATGCGCCAGAATATCAGCCATTCCAACACCAGTAGCAAATGTATTGGAACGATGATTAACCGTTGAATCTAACTCTTTTTGTAGGGTTAAATGCGCAACCTCTTCGAGTTGTTTAAGCTCTGCCCCATCTAATATTTCACGAACCCGATCCAACCATGAGGCTAAACCGACTTGTGTTTCGGCGGCATGCTCTACAGTCGTTTCCTCTGACAACTCAGTTAGTTGTTCAGGTAACTGTTCACGTACTGTGACCATACCATTCTCCTGGATATGTAACTCATGTTTTTAATCGTTTATCTCTTGAATTTTCTCAAATAAAGCAATCGATTCAACATGTTCTGTGTGCGTAAACATGTCCATAACCGCTGCTTTTTTTAACTGGTAACCATGTTGAACCAAAACACCCGCATCCCTTGCTAATGTTGCTGGATTACATGATACATAAACGATTCTTTTTGCTCCAAAGTTCGGTACATACTGCATAATTTCATATGCACCAGCACGAGGAGGATCAATCAATAATGCATCAAATCCTTGATTTGCCCAAGAATGATGCGAAAAATCTTTTGTTAAATCTTGTGAAAAGAAGCTTGCTTGCACCAGATTATTACGCTTTGCATTATCTGTTGCCCGCTGCACCATTTCTTCACTTGCTTCCACACCTACAACCTGACCCTTTGCACCAACACATCGTGCAAGTGGAAGCGAAAAATTACCTAACCCACAAAACAGATCTAGTACTCTTTCACCCTGTTGCAATTGAAGCAATTCACATGCCAATTGCACCATTTGTTCATTTACTGTGGCATTGACCTGCGTAAAATCCAATGGCGAAAAAGCAAAAGTTACATCAAATGCATTTAAAGCATAATGTAATCGCATAGCTCCTTGTTCTTCATCAATACGACGAAGACTTTCGGGTCCTTTAGGTTGCAAATACAACTGCCAGCCTTTGTGTAACGCAAATTGTCTTAATTGGTTGACATCAGCATTGTTTAGTTTTTCGATATGACGAACTAATAAAGATGTTTCATGATCACCTTTTGCTAATTCTACATGACCAATATGCGCTTTGCCTTTTAGACTTTGGAGTAAATTACGCAATTCCGGCAGACTATCTGATAACTTTTTATCCAAAACGCTACAAGTATGGATAGATGTTAAACGATTACTATGATGCTCACGGAAACCTAGAATCAAACGGTCCTGTTTTGGCAAATAGCGCACACCTATTCGAGCACGACGGCGATAATCACTTTGCAAAGAACGAATTGGCTCTAACCATTGTTCAGGCTGAATACCAGCAAAGTGTTGCAAGTGTGATTGGAGGACATTTTGCTTTAAACGGATCTGCTCATCAGGGTGGATGTGCTGCATGCTACACCCCCCGCAAATACCATAATGAGGACAAACTGCCTCTACACGATTTGCTGAAGGTGCCGCTAAAAGCGCTACCATTTCAGCTTCTTCAAGCCGCTTAGCCTCATGCGTAATTTGGGCTTTTACTGTTTCTCCAGGCAACGCATAACGAATAAACACTTTTTTACCATGCTTATCTGCCGGATGGTCTGGATGAGAACCATAATGCGCAATTCCCCGCCCCTCATGAGAAAGAGTTTCAACCTGAAAAATATATTCGGGTTGTTGAGGTTTACGAGATTTGGCTTGCTGTTTCAAAGAATGAACCTAAAAATTTAAAGGATTAAAATAGTGGGACGTAAATTCGGTATGTTTCGATGTACGTTGCCACACCTCAAGAAAATCGGCTTGCTGAGGCATAGTCTGTAAATACTCAATACTCGAACTAATCCAGTGGTTATGCTCATCTACATTCATTTGGCCTTTGAGCAATAGCCAACGCAAATAAATAAACCATGTATTGAGCACATCACCTTCACAATAACTGGTTAACTTTAACCATTGTTCTGTACGTACATATTCAGGCACATGATAACCCGACTCACCACGTTTACCAGGTAAACCTAAAATACAGGCTACATCATCGAGTTTCTGGAAATTACGGCCATTAAACATTGCCATAACATCCATTAAATCAATATGACGGTGGTGATAACGGTTTTGGTAATTATTAAAACGCTTCTGACTATCAAGCTCGCCTTGATCAAATAACCCGGGTGCCGAAAGACCATGATACATGGTACGGAACAAAATGACGGGCAAATCAAATTGCGAGCCATTCCAGCTCACTAAAGTTGGATGGCGCTTATCAAAAATGGATAGAAATTTCTGTAAAATTTCAGCTTCCGAATAGTGTTCCCGACTAAAAGAAAATAATCTGAAACCTGATTCATCAATCCACAAACCAGAAATACAAACGATTTCATGTAAAGGCAAACGCTGAAAATCCATGCCGGATTCTTGGCGGCGGATTTTTGTGAGTGCCTGTTCAACATCTGCCTCTGGCAAATCAAGATGATATAAATGCGCTCCCGCTTTTAAATCAGTTAAAGTTTCAATATCAAAAACTAAAGTAGGAAAACGCATTTTTTCTCTCAATTATGAGTCATCAGTCCTGTACTGAGAACAGGCCTGTAGACAAGTAGCGATCACCACGGTCACAGATAATGCAAACAATCACAGCATCCGGATTTTCTTCTGCAATTTTTACTGAAGCCCATACCGCCCCCCCAGAAGATGTACCTGCACTAATTCCTTCTTCACGTGCTAAACGGCGAGCTGTTTTTTCCGCTTCAATTTGCGGAATATCCATAATTTGATCAACACGCTTTGGTTCGAAAATTGTAGGTAAATATTCTTGTGGCCAACGGCGAATACCGGCAATATTTGAACCTTCAGAAGGTTGTAAACCAATAATTTGAATATCTGGATTTTGTTCTTTTAAATACTTAGAAACACCCATAATGGTACCGGTTGTACCCATTGAACTTACAAAATGGGTAATCTTTCCACCTGTTTGTTTCCAAATTTCAGGGCCAGTCGTAAGGTAATGAGCTTCCACATTATCTGGATTACCAAACTGATTGAGGACTAAACCTAGGCCTTCAGCTTGCATTTGCAAAGCCATATCTCGTGCAGCTTCCATATTCGGCGCTTCAATCAATTCTGCGCCATAAGCACGCATGGCGTCCTTACGCTCCTGACTTGAATTCCCTGGCATAATAAGTTTCATTTTATAGCCGCGCATCGCCGCAACCATAGCTAAAGCAATACCGGTATTACCACTGGTAGCTTCAACCAATGTATCACCTGGTTTAATTTGACCACGCTTTTCAGCCTGCATAATCATGTTATATGCAGGACGATCTTTTACAGAACCTGCTGGATTATTACCTTCCAATTTTGCTAAAACCGTTGCCTGCGTATGACAAGCCAAGCGCTGCAAACGGACCAGAGGTGTTTTACCTACATAGTGATCTAACAAAAATTCGTCGGCTAAAAAATCAGGTTGTGTATTACTCATGATCAACACCTAAATCGGGGTGGCACTATTGTATGAAAAAATGATCGGTACTGCATCCATTTCACTATGCTTTTTAATGAAAGTGATTAAAGCCCAGTCAGTTATAAAATGCCGTCTGTTTTAAAATAAAGCGTGATAATATGCCCTACAGAGAGATCAATCTGATGTAGCTATGTCTAATTTCAATAAAACCTTATCGAAACGCTTACGTCTGAATCATGCATATGGGCAATTAATTGCTCTTATTTTTGTGCCCATTATGATTTTAACGTGTGTTGGGGCTTTTCTGGTTTTAACTGAAACATCACGTTCTGCAAAGCAACAACAATTGCATCATGCCTCAGCGATTTTGGCACGCTACAATCAAATTGCTAAAGATCTATACACATTAGTAGAACTACAACCAGACGAATATGATCATGCTCAACATATTATGCAAAGTATGTTTAGCGAGAAAAATCTAAAGCGTGCTGCTTTAATTGATAGTAATGGCCAGACTTATTTAAGTATCGGTTATCGAGATAATCGTTACTGGCCTAACTTCACACAAAACAATAACTTTTTTGGTCCGATCTCTTATAACCATAATAATATCTATGGAGTCCGTATCATTGATACCGCAGGGAAGCCCCCTGTCTGGCTCTTGATTGAAATGGATAATCAACCACTTGAATTAGCGCGTTATCGCATTTTGATTGCTTTAGTCATTACCGGTCTGATGACTTTATTATTACTTTTGCTCTGTCTTAACTTTTATTCTCGCCGCTGGATTGCACCCATGTATGAAATACGTATGCAATTACAGCGTCTCAATGCAGACACTTTAGACCAACACATCGTGATTAACAGTTCCGGTGAGTTAAGATTACTCCAGCGCGATATCGCAAACGTGGTGAAACGCTTACACTTTAGTTTTTTAGAGTTAAAAGAACATACCGAGCAAACAGAAGAAGACTTACGCAGAACTTTAGATACTTTAGAAGTTCAAAACATTACTTACCGTCAAGCACGTGACCAAGCCATTTCATCTAATCAGGCAAAATCGGTTTTCCTTGCCAATATCAGTCATGAACTTCGTACACCGCTTAATAGTATTGATGGCTTTATTCATTTATTACTTCGCCAACAAAATTTAAGTAACGAACAGAACCTTTATTTACAAACTATTCGCAAGTCCTCCGCCCATTTATTAGCATTAATTAATGATGTATTAGATTTCTCAAAAATTGATGCAGGTAAACTGGAACTTGAAACAGCACCTTTTGACTTAGAAGAAGCTGTATTTGATGTCATGGATATGTTGTCACCTTTGGCTGCACAAAAGCATATTGCCATGGCTTTTTATTATGCAGATAACATTCCTCAACAAGTGATTGGTGATGCTTTACGCTTTAAGCAAATTTTGACCAATTTGATTTCCAATGCCATCAAGTTCACGCCAGACGGTGAAATTATTGTTCGTGTACGTATGGAACATGATGACATCGGTCAGTGCTTGCTTCATTTTAGTGTTCAGGACAGTGGTATTGGTTTAAGTGGTACAGACCGTAAAAAATTATTTGAGTCGTTTTCGCAAGGCGATGCATCTGTTACCCGCCAATTTGGTGGTACAGGCTTAGGTCTGGCAATTTCTAAACAATTGGTTCATCTCATGCATGGCCAAATTGGCTTTGAAGATAACCAAGAACGTGCTCCAACAGAAAAAGGTTCAACATTCTGGTTTACTGCACAGTTTGCTGTAGATGAAGAACATGAGATTGAACATCCTCACTTCGAACATTTACAAGTGGTGTCTTATTTAGCTCACCCTGCAACAGCCAGTGTTTTGCGCTACTATCTTGAAAATTATCAAGTACCACATATCGAAACTCAATCGATTCTGGACTTGTTTAGCCGCTTAAAACATCTCGACCAGAAAGACAATACATGGCTCATTGTTGACCATAGTGGTGATACTGAAGCTCTACTCAAAGAAATTCGTAGCCGCTATCAAGGTAACTTAGCAGTTTACGGCTATCAAATGACGCTTGAGCCAAACATGCTCACCGAATATCGCGCTCGCCCACTTTATCAACCATTAAGCCGCAGTGGCCTCATTCAATTATTAAGTGACCAACCTATCTTTGAAGAGGAACAACAAGACTTTAATGGACAGGGTTTACATATTTTGGCGGTCGATGACCATTTACCTAACTTAATTGTTTTAGAAGCATTATTAGGTGAGTTAAATGTCAAAACTACTAAGGCTTTAAGTGGACAAGAAGCGCTGAATATTATTCAAGAAAGAATTGATCAGAAGCTTAAACCATTTGATTTGGTATTTATGGACATTCAAATGCCGGTTATGTCGGGCATTGATACCACACGTGCGATCCGATCTTTAGAATCCACTTTAGATGGGGAAATGCAACTTCCAATTATCGCTCTAACAGCCCACGCGCTTGCAGATGAAAAGCAAAAGCTTCTTAAAGTTGGTATGAATGACTATGTCACCAAACCAATTCAAATGGAGCAGATCATTCAAATTTTAACGCAATGGACGAAAAACAACTTCACTGCGCAAAATCTAGCTAAAGATCATCATGTGGTTGCAGAAGCGTTAGATCCAGAAATTTTAAATTGGCAGCAAAGTTTACAACTGGCAGCAAACAAAGAAGATTTAGCTCAAGATCTTCTCAAAATGTTGGTAGATAGCTTCCCAACCGAGCTAGAAGAAATGCAACAACTCATTGAGCTTGAAGACTTTCCTCAGCTTGAGCATGTACTACACCGTCTCTATGGCGCAACACGCTATGTAGGCACACCAAAACTTCAACAAGTGACGGGTGACTTTGAACAATTTATTTCTACGCTACGCAAAGAACGCCGTAGAGCTGACGATGGCTTCATTGAAGAAGTCATGAGACGTTTCGATGAATTAGGTCTCGTCATTAAAGAAGTTGAGAGTGCAGCTCATCAAATTTTAGTCATACCAGATTAAATAACAGTTGCTAAATAGGCATGACTGACCTGTCATGTTTCCAATTTCCAGCCATGCTATGCTCCGCTTATCGATAAAAAAATAAGCGGGAATTTCATGGCACTTTTACGTATTGAAAAAAATAATAGCATTGCAACAGTTTATCTAAACCGTCCTGATAAACGTAACGCTATGAGTTTTGCTCTACTCAAAGAACTTGTAACAACGGCTAAAGCTATACAAAAAGACCGAGATATCCGCTGTGTAATTTTGACGGGTGAAGCACAAGTGTTTAGTGCTGGTATTGATTTATCTGACTTAAACAATCCTAAGAACTCTGCATTTGCTATTTGGGAACTTGTTAAACCAGGACAAAGCCTTTTCCAAAAAGCCTTTCTTATTTGGCAAAATTTGCCCGTCCCTGTTATTGCCGCTCTTGAAGGTTATTGTTTTGGGGCAGGTATGCAACTTGCACTAGCTGCCGATATCCGCATTGCCCACCCAGACACTAAAATGTCGATTATGGAAAGCCGCTGGGGCTTAGTACCCGATATGGGACTTACCCGTTCGCTCAAAGGCTTGATTGGAGTTGACCTTGCAAAAGAGCTGACTTTAACTGCCCGTGTTTTTGACGGAAATTATGCAAAAGATATTGGACTTGTGACTCACTTAAGTGGGAACCCATTAGAAAAAGCAAATGCGATCGCTTCGGAAATGTTACAGCGCTCACCTGATGCATTGACTGCTGCAAAACGTGTACTAGATGCAATGGAACATCAACCAGAAAAATCATTGCGCTTAGAAAAAATCTGGCAACTTAAATTATTACTTGGTAAAAATAGCAAACTTGCTCGTAAAAAAGACAAACATCCGGAAGTTAAATTTTTACCACGCCAATATAGATAAGAGCTTTATTATGAATTTTGATCGTAATACTCCTATTGCTTTTTTAGGCATAGGACTTATGGGAAGCCGTATGGCAAGCCGTCTTATACAAGCCGGCTTTCAGGTCGCAGTATGGAATCGAACAGCATCTGCTTGTGAAGAACTTATTGATATTGGCGCACATGCACTCGATCTTTCCAACATCGGACAGTACCCAATCATTTTAACTTGCCTAGCCGACGATAAAGCTGTGCAAGCAGTATTTGATCAAATTCAAACAAACTTAAAAGCGGGTCAGGTCATTGTCGACTTCTCAAGTCTCTCTGTTGCTGCGACAAAAGCACTTGCTCAGGCTGCTGCTTCACAAGATGTGATATGGATTGACTCCCCTGTTTCAGGCGGTACAGCTGGGGCAGAACAAGGCACGCTAGTCATTTTTGCAGGTGGCGATGCTCAAACTATTGAAGCTTTAAGTCCTGTTTATAATGTTCTTTCCCAACGTGTCACAAGAATGGGAGATACAGGCACAGGACAAGCAACTAAAATTTGCAATCAACTCATTGTGGCAGCAAACAGCGCCCTGATTGCCGAAGCAGTTGCACTGGCAGATCGGGCGGGCGTAGATACCACTTTACTCGCTCCTGCCCTAGCTGGCGGATTTGCCGACTCAAAACCTTTTCAAATACTGGCACCACGTATGGCGACTCATACTTTCGAACCTGTTCAGTGGAAAGTTCAAACATTATCGAAAGACCTTAACAACGCAGTAACATTGGCTAACAATGTTAATTTAGACATCCCCGTTGCACAAAAAGCTCTATTACAGCTACAAACTCACCAAAAAAATGGCTTTGCTGAGAAAGATTTAGCTACTATGATTCAAGTAGTAGAGCAATAATAAACGGAGTTTGTGTATGGGTCGTCTTGCCGTTAACTTATCCATGATTTTTACCGAAGTTCCTTTAATTGAACGCTTTGCATTAGCCCATGCAGAG
Organism: Acinetobacter sp. FDAARGOS_558; assembly: GCF_003937785.1. Taxonomy (NCBI): domain Bacteria; kingdom Pseudomonadati; phylum Pseudomonadota; class Gammaproteobacteria; order Moraxellales; family Moraxellaceae; genus Acinetobacter; species Acinetobacter sp. FDAARGOS_558. The sequence continues at coordinate 2,940,814 of NZ_RKJH01000001.1, read as the reverse complement.
GGCTTTGAACATGTAGAAATTCAATTCCCATACGAGCTTGCCATTTCTGATATTCAAGACCAACTTGAACGTTACAACCTAAATTTATGTTTAATTAACGTTCCTGCTGGTGACCTTATGCAAGGTGGAAATGGCTTAGCAGGTATACCGGGTCAAGAGGCAGCATTTCGTGAGGCATTACAGTTAGCGATTCGCTATGCCACAGCATTAAAAGTACCACGTGTTAACATTTTGGCAGGCAAGCAACCTCAAGACTCTGACTTACTTCCTTGCCTTAAGACACTTGCAAGCAACTTAAAATTAGCCTGTGATTTACTGACAGAACACGATATTGAACCTGTATTTGAAATGATTAATGGCACAGATATGCCACGCTTTTTGGTACAGAACATTGCCCAAGCCCAAGAAATGCTAGAAGCAGTCAATCATCCTGCATTAAAAATGCAATACGACTGTTACCATATGGCAATGATGGGTGAAGATGTACTTGAAGGTTTACAAGAAAATATTCACCAGATTGGCCATATTCAGTTTGCAGATTGCCCGGGACGCCATGAACCCGATACGGCTCAAATACCGTATGAGCAAATTTTTTCATGGATTAAGCAAAGCGCTTATGAGGGCTATATTGCGGCAGAATATAAACCTAAAAATGGCTCAAATCAGTCATTTACATGGAAAAAGAAATATTTTTCCGATGATGTAAATATATAAACTGTTACTAGTTTTGTTTGAAATTCTGAGTGAAAACCACTATATTAGATAGTGAGTAATTGTCAGGAAAATATACCCTATATGAATTTAGAACCATCGCCCAGCGTGTCTAATTCTCACGATTTCGCAATGAACACCTCAAATAAAGACGTACAAGCTTGTCTTAAAGTCGTCCATGACGCTTTAGTTGATGTAAAAGCAAAAGATATTCTACAGTTAGATGTTAGTTCTATTAGCAATGTTGCTGATGCTATTGTCATCGCGAGTGGTACTTCTACTCGTCACGTCAAAGCACTTGCTGACAATGTTGCAGAAGAAGCTCGAAAAGCTGGTTTCCGCCCGATTGGCGTTGAAGGCGAACGAGATGCCGAATGGATCTTAATTGATCTTGGCTTTGTTGTAGTACATGTGATGCTACCAACTGCCCGCAAATTCTATGATTTAGAAAGCTTATGGCGTACTGCTCCAGAGTCGGTCGCATAAAATTTTGCTTTTAAAAAAGCGGCTCTTTTGAGCCGCTTTTTGTTTATATACTTAGTCAAACTTTTATTATTTAAACAGCCACCTTTACCCTCACTTCCTATGAAAAGCTGTTAACTCAACAAAAATTTAGTAACACTAACAAGCAAGTCATCACTCTTATTTAAAATTGACATGACAAATTGTCAGAATTCCAGCACTATAACTACTCTTATAGTCTCATCAATAAATAACATAACTGGAGCACTAAAAAGTGAAGATACTCATTACTGGCGCCAATACAGGTATTGGTTTTGCCACAGCAGAACAACTTGCAAAACAAGGGCAACATGTGATCTTGGCGTGCCGAAATCCTCAAAAAGCACAACAGGCACAAAACAAACTACGCTCACTCGACCAAGGACAAGTCGATGTCGTTTCTCTCGACTTAAACAGCCTTGAATTAACTCGAAAAGCTGCCGAAGAAATTGCAGATAAATATGGCAGCCTTGATGTACTTATTAATAATGCCGGTCTATTTTCAAAAACAAAGCAATTCACCGTAGATGGGTTTGAACAGCAATTTGGCGTTAACTATTTAGGTCACTTTTTATTAACTCAAAAACTACTTCCCGTTTTAAAGCAGTCTCCTCAAGCACGCATTATTCATCTGGCGTCTATTGCTCATTGGGTTGGTTCAATTAAGCCTAATAAATTTCGTGCGAAAGGTTTTTACAATCCCCTGTTCTATTATGGACAATCCAAGCTTGCAAACTTATTGTTCAGCAATGCATTAGCTGAACAACTAGCAGACAGTTCAATTACCAATAATGCATTACACCCTGGTGGTGTTGCTTCCGATATTTATCGTGATTTACCAAAACCCGTTTATGCAGCCATGAAAGTAGGTTTAGTTCCAACATCGGTTCCTGCAAAGCTCATTACAGAAATGGCGACTGGCGACACATGGCAAAACCGCAATGGTGAATATGTCAGTGCGCATATGCCTGACTGGAAATCTCCTCATGCCAAAAACCAGCAATTAGCGCGTGATCTCTACCAACAATCAATGGATCTAGTGGAAAAGTTCCTCTAACCCTAAAAAAAATAAAAAACCACCCGAAGGTGGTTTTTTATATCAAAGCAACTTAGTGGCCTGTACCGTTAATTGCTTTCGTCATATCTTCAACAACTTTCTTAGCATCACCAAAGATCATCATTGTTTTTTCGTTATAGAACAAGTCATTATCAAGACCAGCATAACCTGTCGCCATAGAACGCTTAATCACCATGATTGTACGTGCTTTATGTGCTTCAAGAATCGGCATACCATAAATTGGTGAACCTGGGTCATCTTTTGCAGCAGGGTTCACAACGTCGTTTGCACCAATAACAAGTACTACGTCAGTTGCCGGGAAGTCCGAGTTAATCTCATCCATTTCCAAGATGTCTTCATATGCTACGTCTGCTTCAGCAAGCAATACGTTCATGTGACCAGGCATACGACCTGCAACCGGGTGAATTGCGAAACGGACGCGAACACCTTGCTCTTTTAGAATTTCACATAACTCTTTTACAGCATTTTGTGCACGACCTTGCGCCATACCATAACCCGGTACAATCACAACGCTGTCTGCATTTGACATTAAGAAGCCAGCATCATCAGCAGAACCTGAACGGTAGTTACGCTGAACTTGTTCACCTTTAGCAGCTGTAGAAACTGCTGCACCACCCATTGCACCACCAAACAATACGTTGATGATTGAACGGTTCATTGCTTTACACATGATGTATGACAGAATCGCACCAGATGAACCCACAAGTGAGCCCGCAACGATCAACATGTTGTTTTCAAGGGTAAAACCAATACCTGCTGCTGCCCAACCAGAGAACGAGTTAAGAAGCGATACCACTACAGGCATGTCACCACCACCTACTGGTGCAATCCATACCCAGCCAAATGCAAGTGCAAGTGCGGTCATTGCCCAGAAAGCAGTCATGTTGCCAGTTGTGAAGAAGTAGAAACCACAAGCCAACATTGCAACAAAGATAAGTGCTTGAACAGGTTTAACCCATGCACCAGAGATTGTTTTAGCCCATTTTTTCGCAGCCAATTTACCGTAAGCAAACACAGATGCTGTAAAGGTAATCGCACCAACGAAACAACCAACAAACAATTCAAATAGGTGAACCTTGCTCATGTGTGCATGTTGCACGCCAGCCGCTGTTAATGCTGCCTCATTTTGAGCAAACAATGCTGTAAGCTGGTTGTTATGCAAAATTGCTGCAACTGCAATCAAAACCGCAGCCAAACCTACCAATGAGTGCATAAGTGCAACAGTTTCAGGCATTTGAGTCATTGGTACAGTACGTGCACGTGCAATACCCACAATCGCACCAAGCACCATTGCACCACCAATCATCCAAATAACTGGGTTATTGGCAACAAAGAAAGTTGTTACAACTGCAATCGCCATTGCGATCATACCGTAACGGTTACCTTGAATTGCTGTTTTAGGACCAGATAGGCCGCGAAGCGTCAAGATAAAGAGAATTGCGCCTACAAGGTATAACCAGTTTGCATTTGCTTGAATAAATTCCATGTCAAAGCCCTCTTATTTCTTTTGCTTAGGCTTGAACATTTCCAACATGCGTGCAGTTACTGCGAAGCCGCCGAAAATATTAATGCTTGCTAAAAATACTGCAATCGCACCAAGTACGCTCACAACATTCACACTTTGAAATGCAACATTTGCATCTACACCAAGTACAGGCAGGCCAACTGTTTGTAACATCGCACCAACAACAATAATCGATGACAATGCGTTGGTTACCGCCATAAGTGGCGTGTGCAAAGCTGGTGTAACACCCCAAACCACGTAATAACCTACGAAGATGGCAAGGACGAAAATTGTAATAGTTTCAACCATGAGAAATCTCCTTAACCACGCTTAAGCAGCACTTGACCGCCATGAGTGACCAATAGGGCTTTTTGGATTTCGTCTTCTTGATTAATCGCAAAGTTTTTCTCTTTGTCGAATAAAGTCTCTACGAAATTAAAAACGTTACGTGCATATAATGCAGAAGCTTCTGTCGCAACAGTGGCTGGAATATTTGGAATACCCAAAATTTTTACACCATTTTCAGTGACAACAGTTTCGCCAACTTTAGAACCTTCAACGTTACCGCCTGTTTCAACTGCCATATCTAAAATGACAGAGCCTGGTTTCATTTTGGCAACAGTTTCAGCTTTGATCAGACGCGGTGCATCACGGCCTGGCAACAATGCTGTTGTAATCACGATATCGGCATTCGATACAGCTTTATCTACAATCGCAGCTTGGTCTTTGATGTATTGCTCACCCGGCATCCAGCCATAACCATTTTTTGCTGCATCTGCTGCACGTTGCTGTTCTTCTTCAGACATTGGTACGTCTAACCACTTACCGCCTAAAGACTCAACCTGATCTTTTGCCGTTGGACGCAAGTCAGTTGCTTCAACAATTGCACCCAAACGTTTTGCAGTAGCAATCGCTTGAAGGCCTGCCACCCCAACACCCATAATCACAACACGTGCAGGCTTTACAGTACCAGCAGCAGTCATAAGCATTGGGAACATGCGTTGATATTCAGCAGCTGCAAGCAAAACTGATTTATAACCAGCTAAGTTTGCTTGAGAAGACAACACATCCATGTTTTGTGCACGAGAAAGCGTACGAGGAAGCAATTCCAGAGCAAAAGCAGACACTTGCTGATTCGCAAATTGGTCTAGCTCGGTATTACGATAAGGATCAAACATTGCTACAACAGTTGTATTTGCTGCAAGTTTTTGAATTTCCCCGCCTTGTGGCGCACGAACTTTCAAAATAATTTGACTACCCGTATAGGCATCATCCGTAATGGTTGCACCGACCTGTTCATAAGCACTGTCAATGTACGCAGCCTTTACACCAGCACCACGTTCAATCACAACGCTATGACCAGCGCTAATCAACTTCTTTACTGTCTCTGGCGTAGCAGCTACACGATTTTCACCGACGACAGTTTCGGTTGGGATTCCGATCTGCATGAGCGTTCCTCAAGCTAATTTCTCATTGTCAAAAACATTGCAACCCGCAATGTTTCCCCCATGTGTATTCTTTGTACAGAATTTGGATTCTAATTGAACTTTTTGAAAATACCACCCACTATTTATTTAATAAATACCTATATTTTGAACTGATGATTCACGATATTTAACATGAGGTGTAATATAGGAGGATTTTTCTTTTTTTTGCAGACAATAGTCTCTCTTATACAGTCCTGTATATGAAAATTTCTTTATCTTCGTTTCAAATTGGGTCTTTTTTTGCGCTTTGCTCTGCTTTTCTATTCAGCACAAAAGCGATTTTTATTAAACAAACTTATGCCCTTTCTCCATTAGTAGACGGTACAGTCCTGATGGCTTTACGGATGTTAAGTGCTTTACCGTTTTTTCTATTAATTTGCTGGTTCAATAGGCATCATAATCAGGGCATACAAAAGAAGGATTGGCTAATTTTAATTTTTGCCGGTCTATTAGGCTACTACTTTGCCAGCTGGCTCGATTTTATGGGCCTCATGTTTATTAGCGCTTCTTTAGAGCGAATCATCCTATTTTTATATCCCACACTTACCGTGATCGCTTCAAGTCTGCTCTACAAACAAAAATTAGATGTAAAAAGTTTATTCGCCATTTTTCTTAGTTATGGTGGAACCGTGTTAGTGATGCTGCAAGAGCACAACAATGCACCAATTCAGGGCAACTTTTGGCTCGGAACCAGTTTTGTATTTGCTAGCGCTGTAGCTTTTGCCGGTTATTTACTGCTGACTCCACCATTAATTAAAAAATTTGGTTCTTGGAATTTCACAGGCTTAGCTTTAACAGTTGCCTGTATAGGTACATTAACCCATTACACTTTAAGTACCCCTCACCCGTTTCAACTCCTATTACAACTTCCCTCAAGTGTAATTTGGTACGGGATTGGCTTAGGTTTTTTAGTCACTGTCTTACCTACCGTTATGCTTATGCAAAGCATTGAGCGACTCGGAGCATCCCAATCTGCGATGATTGCTTCGATTGGACCCGTTTTAACTATTTTGCTAGCTGTTGTTTTCCTAAATGAACATCTCAATATGTGGCAATGGGTCGGTTGTTTCCTCAATATAGTCGGTGTAATGATGATTACTTTAAGAAAGAAAAGACTAAAACACTAAATGCTCTTGACCTCAACTTAAGTTGAGGTTGGATACTCATCTAAATTTTATTAAACGGTTGAGTTCCATGAACAAAGAAATTTTTAAAATCATAAATCCTTCTACTTTATATGACCCAACACCTAACGCTTACAGTCATATCGCTGTAGTAAGTAATTTTAACAATATTATTCATATTGCAGGTCAAGGTGGCGAAGACCAACAAGGTCAATTAAGTTCTCATTTCAGTGAACAAGTCCTACAAGCATTTGAAAATATTAACTATGCATTAGTAGCTGCCAATGCAGAACTTACGGATATCGCTGTTTTAAGAATTTTAGTTGTTGACCATTCGGTAGAAAAACATGAGATTTTGATTAAAATTATGAAGGATTTATGGAAAAATCATCCTTTTCCAGCCTGCACACTCATTCCTGTGCCGCGTCTTGCACTAGAACATATGCTCATTGAAGTCGAAGCAACGGCATACACTTAATAAAATCGAGAGAACATCATGTCTACCCCTGAAGATATCAGTCAAAATAAACCTTTACTTTGGTTGATGGCAGCAGCATGTGGCCTATGTGCAGGTGTGAATTACTATTGCCAACCCCTTATTCACTCTATTCAGCAAGATTTTGCTGTAACACAAGCACAAGCTGCTTTAACAGTAACATTTGCTCAGGTGTCTTATGCCCTCGGTTTACTCTTTATTGTTCCGATGGGTGATATTGTCAATAAAGCCAAAGCTATTCCGTTTTTGATGATGCTTTGTGCAATTGGCCTATTTACCTCTGCTTTTGCTGTTAACTTACCTATGCTCTGGATCGGTACAATTTTAGCGGGTTTGTTTTCAGTTGCAGCTCAAGTGCTTATTCCTCTTGCAACAATGACGGTTAAACCTGAAAAAACTGGTGAGATTATTGGCTTCTTAATGAGTGGCTTATTGGTCGGGATTTTACTCTCTACCAGTCTGGCTGGCTTATTTTCCAACCTTTTCCACTGGAAAGTCGTTTATGCCATAAGTGGTATATTAATGCTTTTGTTGGCCTATACCTTAAAAAGCCGCCTACCTTATGTCATGCGTATGAAACTGAACTATGGACAAATTTTTGTTTCCATGGCTCAGCTTTTAAAGCAGGAAAAGCGACTTTTATTAAGAGCGCTTACAGGTGCATTCGCTTTTGCGTCAGTGAGTATTTTGTATTCAACAATCGCGTTACTACTGACCTCGGCACATCATTTACCCGATCTATTTATTGGACTGGTACCTTTAGTCGGTATCTTTGGTGCGTTATCAACACGTTATATTGGCAAATATGCCGACCAAGGCTACACACGTTTACTCACCTGGATGGGTTGCGGGCTATTTTTGGTAAGCTGGATTTGTTTCTATTTCGGACAAATTCTACTTTCAGCTTATGTTATTGGTTTTGCTTTAATTCAATTGGCACTTGCCCTTGTCCACACCAGCAACCAAAGTATTATTTTCCGTTTACGTCCCGATGCTAAATCTCGTATTAATGCTATTTATATGACTACTTATTTTATTGGTGGTGCGGCCGGTTCGGCATTAGGGATTTTTGCATGGAATCGTGGTGGATGGACCATGACTTGCCTTGCAGGTGTAGGGCTCGTTGTATTTTGTATTTTATTTAGCATGATTGATGCTTTCTTACAAAAAAAGCAAATGGCTTAGCTATAAGGTAATTTGTTAAAAATCATCTTTCTATATTTAACATAAGGGCGGTTATAAATTACGCAGTTAAATGCCACTGTCGATTCAGGGCTAAACCCCGTATAATGCTGCCCTTTCATTAATTTAGCGACTTTTGGGTCTATCGGTTATGCAATCACTTCAATCGTTACAACCTCGTATTTCAGTAGCCCCTATGATGGACTGGACTACAAAGGACTACCGATTCTTTGCACGGTTGTTTAACCCAAACGTTGTGCTTTATACAGAAATGGTGACTACGGGCGCGATTCTATTTGGTGATGCGAAACGCCATTTGGACTATAACGCTCAAGAACACCCAATCGTATTGCAGCTTGGCGGCTCAAACCCACAAGAACTTGCCACTTGCACAAAAATGGCTGAAGACTGGGGTTATGACGAAGTCAACTTGAATGTAGGCTGCCCAAGTGACCGTGTACAGAACAATAAAATCGGTGCATGTTTAATGGCAGAGCCAGACTTGGTCGCTGAATGTATTCACAGCATGCAAAAAGCGGTGAATATTCCGGTAACGGTTAAGCACCGTATCGGTATTGATGACATGCAGTCTTACGAAGAAATGCTGCACTTTGTAGATACTGTAGCAGCAACAGGTTGTACTCACTTTGTTGTACATGCCCGTATTGCGATATTGAAAGGTTTGTCTCCGAAAGAAAACCGAGAAGTACCACCGCTACGCTATGAAGATGTTTACCGTTTAAAGCAAGAACGCCCGCATCTGACTATTGAAATTAATGGTGGTATTAAAACTTTTGCCGAAACTCAAGCTCATTTACAGCACGTTGACGGCGTCATGATTGGCCGTGAAGCCTATCACAACCCTTACTTACTTGCTGAGCTCGGCCAACTTTGGAACCTAGAAGCACCGGATCGTTTCGATATTATGGAACAAATGCTACCGTATATTGAACAACGTCTAGCTGAAGGTGCACCACTCTCTATCATTACGCGTCATATTTTAGGTTTATTCCAAAATTTACCGGGCGCTCGCAAATGGCGACAAGCCCTAAGTGGTGGAAATGCAAAAACTTTAACTGATGTCGAGAATGCAATTCATAATATGCAAGCTGCCATTATCCGTACTGAAGAGTATTTAAAGGAACACCAATTTTAAGCCAGCCCATGTTTCTAAAATTGTAAGAAAATGTGGCATTTTAAATCAGAGACTTAGATTTTGAGTATATTCGCAAATGTTGGCTCGAAATATTCAAAATTAAGCTCTGATTAATTATTTATATTCAATAATATCAAAAACTTAATTTGTATGATTTCAAAAGCTCTTTTAATTAGCCCTTTTTTCCATAGCCAGAAATAAAAACTGGTAAAAAGATACATTATTACATAACATAAACAAAACTTTTAAGTTTGGGCCATTAGTATCTCTGAACGCCACAGGTAGGTGGTGATTTTCTAAATACGGATATAGGTAGTACGGGTAGAGATTTCACGATGATTATTTATGACGGACAAGTAGCTGATAACTATATGTATCAGGATTCAAATCAGGCAGCCATTGTTGTATCCCACAGCACACCAAGCCTCCCTTATCCATTCACCATGAAACCCAATAATCACTCCACTGAAACCAACACTCCTCCAGCCATTGATATAGAAAAATTCGTAGCTAAATTAGAAAGTATTACCTCTAGACGCAGTAAAGCGCGTTGTGCACGTAGCATCCGTATTGCGCTTGAGTCTGCTGGTGCCGATGTTGAAAACCATCCGATTGCAGCATCTGATTGGGGCGATACCCTCAAGAAAATTGGCTATAAAGAAATAAATCCAGCCTTTGATGAGCCACAAGAAGGCGACATTTATATCATTCACAGAACCCGCAACCATATTTACGGTCATATCGCTGGTTACACAGGAAGCGAATGGGTGTCGGACTTTAAACAAAGTAGTTATGACGTCTATAAAGATGATAACGTCACCTATACTTACTATAGATTAGGCTAATTCACTTCTAAGATAGAAACATTTGATGAATTTGCTCGGCGCAGTGCTGAATGATTACATCATGGTCCTTTCTATAGACCAGCAAAACTTCCGAAAGAGATAGGGAATCTTCCAAAGGTATTAGTTTTACATTGGCGGGTAAGATTTGTTGAAACTCCGCAGGAACAATAGCTACCCCTAAATTTGCCGCCACGAGCTGTAACTGTGAAATCTTACGCGACTGAATGGAGGCTTTTTGTGGGGTAAATCCTGCGGCTAAACACAGATTTGCGACCAAATAACTTAAGCCTCCTCTTTCAGCATGAGGTGTTGATACAAAACACTCATCTTTTAAGTCTTTTAAATAAACCTTTTCTGATTTAGCAAACTTGGCATGATCAATATGCACAGCCACCATTAAAGGCTCTTCATATAACTTAAGAGTATTTATACCATCTAAAGTATGCCGAACTGGCGGGCGGATCAAACCGATATCAATTTCACCATTTAATAACGCTAAGATTTGCTGCTCGGATGATAAGGTATTAATCTCAAAGCTCAACTGCTGCGTTAAGCTAACTTCTTTTAATATCTGAACCTTTGTATTATCCACGACAATACTGCTGGAATGAGCAATTTTAACCTGTCGATTTTTCCCTTCCGAAACACTTTTAGACAGATCAATAATTTCATTTAAATAAAGCAGGTTATCTTTTATTTTCTTATAGAAGACCTCTCCTGCTGGCGTGAGTCTTGCTCTTTTGTCCGTACGATCAAACAACTGAAAATCAATTTCTTCTTCTAATAGCTTCATTTGTCGACTTAAAGCAGACTGGGCAATAAATAGCTTTTCGGAAGCAGCGGTAAAACTCCCTTCTTCAACAATTTTTATGAAATATTGGAATTGTTTTAATGTGAGCATTATCATCTCAAAATTAGATCATTTGGTCTATTTTCTATATTAGATTAGATAGATTCCCTTCGCTAGAATTTTAATCAAGACCATTCACTTGATTGAATTCTTCATGAAGTATTTAAAAGGTTTCGCAATATGCACCATCGTTATTTTAATTTTATGGTGTTTTAAATTTTATGATCAGCAATTACCCACACAGCCCAAACAAGACAATATAGAGCTATATGATTAAATAGTTTTTCCCAAAAAAAAGCATGCCCCCACCTAAGCGCATGCCTTTTCCATATTTAAATTAGGCTTTCTTTAAATCGAGCTTTTTCAAAACTTCGGCTACAGCAATCATGGCAAAGCTTGAAGTCACCACCACCGCTGAACCATAGCCCCCACAGCGCAACCCAGCCGATGGGCAGACATCTGCGCTTGAAAATGGATTGTCGATTGAGTAAATACAGGTAATGCCAAATTTCTCTTTTGGCTTTTTACAGATGCCGCGAGCGCGAAGCTGACTACGTAGCTTTGCTAACATTGGGTCTTGTTCTGTTTTTGATAGATCGGCCACACGAATTTTAAGTGGATCGAGCTTACCACCAGCTCCACCCGACACAATTAAAGGAATTTTATTAAAACGACAATGGAGCATTAAAGCCAGTTTTGCTTTAACGTCATCAATGCAGTCCAAAACAATATCCGGTACAGGGTTTAAAAGCTCTGCAACATTTTCAGGTGTTAAGAAGTCATCAATAATATTGACTTTAATGCGTGGGTTAATTTGGCGACAACGCTCCGCCATAATTTCAACTTTTTCACAGCCCAGAGTTGAGGTCATTGCAGGTAGCTGACGATTCACATTTGATGCTGCAACTACATCCATATCGACTAATGTAATCTCACCAATACCTGTACGCGCTAAAGCTTCTACTGCCCAACTGCCGACCCCGCCAATACCAATCACCATCACATGACTTTTTTCATAGTGCTGGAACGATGAATCACCATAAATTTTGGCTACACCTGCAAAACGGCGGTCATATTCATCATTTTGTGGTAAATCGGACATGGAAATGGCTTTCTCTAAAAAATCAAACCATATATTTTACTGTTTTTTACGTAGTGCGTCTTGCCGCTCTTACAAATAAAAATACCCAGTAAAATTGAAATAATTGAATTCCACCAACTTACTTTTATTTCAAAGCAAAAATGAAGTTGATTTCAACAGATGCATTTTTTGGAAGTTGGTACACGCTGACCGATGTACGTGTATGCCGTCCCGTATCTAAACCCAAAATTTCATAAAGTATTTCAGATGCTCCATCAGCAACTTCGCTTTGCTGTATAAAAGATGACGTTGAATGAACAAATACATTCATTTGTAAAACTTTTCCAATAACATCTAAAGTCCCATAGTGCTGTTTTAAAATTGCTAAAGCTCTCATGGTGCTAATACTTGCAGCAAGCTGTGCATCTGATAAATCAACATCTAATCCAACTTTTCCACAAATCTGTACCGTATCTCCCACTCTTGGAATTTGACCACTAATAAATACAAGTCCAGCGTGTTCAATTAATGAGGTATATTTACCTCCTATTTTTATATCCCCTGAAAAATCATATCCCAATCGAGATTCAACTTTTAAAAATACTGTATCTCTACCCATAATTGCTTCTTCTTATAACAAAAATTATTTTATTTATATTTAGCTTATCCATTAAATAAAGACAATAAAAAAGCCTCATGAATATAAGGCTTTTTTATATAGCTTTTGAAAAATAGACATTTATGAAGCAATCAAATTCCGAAGTACATAATGCAAAATACCACCTGCCTTAAAGTACTCAACCTCATTTAACGTATCAATTCGACATAACACATTAAAATGACTAGCTACTCCATTTGGCCCTTTCACATCAACCTCAAGAATTTCATGAGGCTGAATACCATCCGATAAACCACGAATCGAAATGACTTCATGACCCGTTAAGTTGAGGGACTGCCTGGTTTGGCCATCAACAAACTGGAGTGGCAACACGCCCATACCCACCAAGTTTGAACGGTGAATACGTTCAAAACTTTCAGCAATGACAGCTTTTACACCTAACAAGTTCGTTCCTTTGGCAGCCCAGTCACGTGAAGAACCTGTTCCGTATTCTTTACCAGCAATAATCACAAGCGGTGTATGTTCTTGTTGGTAACGCATTGCCGCATCATAAATAGCAAGCTTCTCACCACTTGGCACATGTATGGTATTACCGCCTTCTTCGCCGCCGAGCATTTCGTTCTTAATACGAATGTTAGCAAAGGTGCCTCGCATCATGACTTCATGGTTACCACGTCGTGAACCATAAGAGTTGAAGTCTTTTGGCTCAACACCTTGCTCTTGTAAATAGCGGCCAGCTGGACTGTCTTTTTTAATATTACCCGCTGGTGAAATATGGTCAGTGGTTACCGAGTCACCAAGCACTGCCAAAATACGTGCTTGTTCAATATTCTTGATTGGTTTTGGTGGCTCACCAATACCCTCAAAGAACGGCGGATGACGAATATAGGTCGAGTCATCAGCCCATTCGTAAGTTTTACTTTTTGGAATCTGAATCGCTTGCCAGCTTTCATCACCATCAAACACCGCAGCATATTCTTTGTGGAACATGTCGGTATTTACTTTTTGTAAGACGGCATCAATTTCTGCCTGACTTGGCCAGATATCTTTTAAGTAAACAGGTTGCCCATCTTTACCTTGCCCGATTGGTTGAGTCGTTAAGTCTGTACGGATATTCCCAACTAAACCATAGGCCACCACAAGTGGTGGTGAGGCAAGCCAGTTGGTTTTAACTAATGGATGCACACGCCCTTCAAAGTTACGGTTACCCGAAAGTACAGATGCCACGTTTAAATCATGACACTGAATTGCATCTTCAATTGGTTCAGGTAAAGGACCTGAGTTACCAATACACGTTGTACAACCATATCCGACCAAGTTATAGCCCAACTCATCTAAATACGGCGTAAGCCCAGCCGCCAATAAATAGTCGGTCACGACTTTAGAACCGGGCGCAAGTGAACTTTTTACCCACGGTTTACGCTGCAAGCCTTTTTCAATGGCTTTTTTAGCAAGTAAACCGGCTGCCAACATGACACTTGGGTTAGAAGTATTGGTACATGAAGTAATTGCTGAGATGACGACATCACCATGATTCAACGGATATTCTTGCCCTTCAATCACACAAGATGGGCTTTCATGCTGAATATTGGCTTTGGTCGCTTCTACAGCCGTACCGCCACCGCCTTCATTTTCTAAACGTTCTTTCGCTTCTTTGGCTGGCTTAAGGGTTAATTCCATGAGCGCATTAAACGTTTTAGGTACTTCCGATAAAAGCACACGGTCTTGAGGGCGTTTTGGACCTGCCAAACTTGCCTGAACCGTACTCATATCTAAACTTAACGTATCTGTAAATACAGGTTCATCACCCGCATTACGCCATAAACCTTGCGCCTTGCTATATGCTTCCACCAATGCAATACGGTCACTTTGACGACCTGTTAATTTCAAATAACCCAAAGTCACTTCGTCAATTGGGAAGAAACCACAAGTTGCACCATATTCAGGCGCCATATTGGCAATGGTTGCACGGTCAGCAAGTGGTAAATCGGCTAGACCATCGCCATAGAACTCGACAAATTTACCTACCACTCCTTTTTGGCGAAGCATTTGAGTAATGGTGAGCACCAAGTCAGTTGCCGTAATCCCTTCTTGTAATTTGCCGGTTAGTTTAAAACCGATCACCTCAGGAATGAGCATAGAAATAGGTTGGCCTAACATGGCAGCTTCTGCTTCAATACCCCCAACTCCCCAACCTAATACCCCTAGACCATTAATCATGGTGGTATGTGAATCTGTACCCACTAAGGTGTCAGGGAAAGCAAAGGTCTGTCCGTTGTCTTCACCTAACCACACTGCTTGAGCCAAATACTCTAAATTGACCTGATGGCAAATACCAGTACCCGGTGGCACGACACTAAAGTTATTAAATGCAGATTGTCCCCAACGCAAAAATTGATATCGCTCGCCATTTCGCTGCATTTCAATTTGAACGTTTTCTTCAAAAGCCTGATCATCGGCAAAATGGTCTACCATCACAGAGTGGTCAATAACCAGATCTACAGGTGATAACGGATTAATTTTTTCAGGGTCGCCCCCCGCTTCGGCCATTGCAGCACGCATTGCGGCTAAGTCAACGACTGCCGGAACGCCAGTAAAATCTTGCATTAAAACCCGTGCAGGTCGATATTGAATTTCTTGATCTGAGGTACGGGTTTTTAGCCACTCAGCTAAAGCATAAATGTGTTCTGTTTTAACACTGTGCTGATCTTCAAACCGTAATAAGTTTTCCAACAGTACTTTTAATGATTTCGGCAGTTTGGCAATGTCACCTAGCTTTTTCTCGGCTTGGGTTAAGCTAAAAATCTGATAATTGCTGGAACCTACTGTTAGCGTCTGTAAAGCATTAAAACTATTGATATTGCTATACTTAGCCATTGGGTTATCCTCCCATGTCTGGCAATGTTATTTTTCACGTTTTTACATGTTGTTTTCTTACTTTAAGCTTCTTTTTTAATCGCTGTGTTTTGTTTTAGTTACTATTTCTAATCTTTGATTTTTATTACGATAATTTCAAAGCAGATAAAGAGTTTTTCCACAGCAAATCTGCTAATTCTGGCTCTGCCATATTTAAATTTTCAGCCAAACTTTTTAGTACATAAGGTAAATTCACAGGCGTATTTCGAGTACGCTGCTCAGTTGAAGTTTGACAGCAAAGTGGCGTCATATCAGGACAGTCTGTTTCAATCACTAAATGCTCGGCACCTATAGTCTGCACAACCGTATGAAGCTTTTTCGCATTGGGATTCGTGATTTGTCCCGTCACACCAATTTTAAAACCAAGTTTAATCAGGCCTTTTGCCTCCTCTACTCCGCCACTAAAGGCATGAGCAATGCCACCGAGTTTAAACTTATGCGCTTTTAATAGAGCGAGCACATCACCATGTGCTTTTCGTATATGAAGCAACACCGGTTTTTGGTATTGAGTTGCCAGATCTAACTGATCAGCAAAATACTGTTTTTGCTTGGCATATATATCGGGCTGCTTGTGTTCCTTTAAGAAGGTATCTAAGCCGATTTCTCCTACTGCGACGCAGTCTTCTTGCTGCAAAATCTGTTCAAGATGAGAAAGATGCTCTGGTTTGTGCTGCTCAATATAAAACGGATGCAACCCCGGTGCTAAATAAGAAGCAGGTACATTCTCCCACTGCTTGAGCTGATGATGGGTTTGTACCAACTCATCAAAACGTGACTGTAAAAAGCCTATTAACACCAGAGCATCCACACCCACTTTTTTAGCTTCAAGTGCTAATTGCTGCCGATCTTCATCAAAATCGGCAACATCAAAATGGGTGTGAGTATCAAACAGATGCATTAGCTGGTACTTTTTACGGCAGGTGTCGAAGCTGGTTTAGCTTTAGGCTGCGGCAAATATTCTTCTTTCAATACATCTTGTAATTGGTCATATGGAATGACTAAACGAGGTAGTCCGACCACATAAGGTCCAATTTCATATTCGCCATATTGAAGAATCAAACCTTGGTCACCTAACAGGAAATTTTCTGTGAGTTTAAACGGCCAAGCTTGCTCATATTCACTCACACTATTTGCAAGTTTTGAGTCTGTCACCCAAGCTTTAAATGCTTCATGTGATAATTTTTCTAAAGCCGCTTTTTTCTCTGGACGTAATAAGTCTTCAAGCTTGACCTGCTTTTCTTTCTTTAAGTCAAAATTATAATATTGCTGCGCTGCCGAGCCATGTGCCCCGCCTAAATAGCTACTACTATTTACAACAACAGTTACGACTTTACCTTGAGACTGTATGATTTTAGGTTTCACCAACAGATTAATCTGGTGATTACTACTTAGAGCCTTTAACTCATTGTCCAAATCAATAAATGAATTTGCATAGCGCTGAACCTGAGCATCGAAACTATCTTGTTGCTCTGTAGCGGCAGCTGTTGAAGCTTCTGTCTTCTTATCAGCTTGTGCTGCTTTTGCATCTGGTTCTGCAATTTCAAGAATCTGTCCGAGTGCTTTTAAAACTTGTTGATCAATAATCTTATCAATAAAAGGGAAATTACTTTGTAGGCGTTCTACCGTAAATTCGGGACAAGTTTTACCATCACAATCCGGTAAAGTCACTTTACTTGGAACTGTTTCCCCTTTCAAAGTCAGTTCTACAGGCTTTTGTTCAACCACAGCCGGTTTTTGCTGATCTTCCGACTCTTTAGGATCACTTTTAGGCTGACATGCCACCAAAAATATCGCAGAAGCAAGTAGCGTTAAACGTAGCGAAGCCTTAGAAGTTAACATCATATTTTGCCTTTATTCTGAGAAGATTATGCATAACTCATATGAAGTTAGCGCATCTACAAGTAGGTTGCAAATTCTGCTACCAACTTAAAACATTTGTTCATAAACCTGAGGTTGCAATATTTTTTTCGTTTGTTCTGTTGTTAAATAAATATCAAGTTGAGGCGCATCTTTCGTAATCTGATTTGCCTGATAGTGCAAACCTACCCCTTCACCATCAAAGAACCAGTCAGCTTGTCCCCAATATAAAGTTTTTGGGGCTTGTTTTTTGACATCGGCAGTTTGCTTTTTCAACCAGTCCTGATACGCGGTTTGAACAATTTGATGTACTGTCGGTTGCTGGTCTTTTTTAAGCACATCAAGCAACGTTAAGTTTTTATGCAGTTTACGATCCGCCACGAAAAAATAATAACGGTCTTTTATAGTGATCTCTTCTTGTTTACTGTCTAAAGCCAATTGCAATAACACATACTGATTACGCTGCGAGGCAATGCGTGTACGAATGTGTAATTCATAAGCACGATTTTTAGAATACTTATCTTGCCATTCATCCGACTTTTTCACGTAAGCATTAATCGCTTGTTGAAGGCTTAAATCTTTTTTCAAATTAATTTGAGCCTGAATAACTTTCGCCTGATTTTTTTCAATCCAGCTATTTAACCACGCATCTTGGGTTTTTATGGTTTGAATATCGACATCAATACAATTTTTCTTTTCACAAAACGGCACTGCATAATTTGCTTTGGTTTCGGTCAAATTTAAATAAGGTAAAACCTCTGCTTTCTCAACCGGATGGTCTTGAGTAGAAGCTGAATTTTCTTGAGAAGATGATGAAGACTGAGGCTTTTTCCAGACAAATACACAAATAGCCAAAATTAGAGCTATGGCTGCAACCACAAGCGCAATAATTGTCTTTTTACTCAAGTTCATTTCATCATCCTTTCTTATTTTTCAAAACAAAACAGCTTCTATTCGAAGCTGTTTGTCACATTTACATGATTAGTGTTCACGTGTGCTACGGAACTCAATATCAGGCCAACGCTCTTGCATAATCTGCAAGTTCACTCGGCTTGGCGCAAGATACGTTAAGTGTCCGCCACCATCAATAGAAAGTTGGTCATGTGCCTTTTTCTTAAACTCATTAAGAATCTTTTCATCATCACAATGAATCCAGCGCACTGTATTTACACTTACTGGCTCATAAACACAGTCAACTTTATATTCTTCTTTCAAGCGGTAAGCAACAACGTCGAACTGAAGTACACCCACAGCTCCCACGATCAAATCATTGCTAATTTGTGGCATAAATACCTGAGTTGCACCTTCTTCAGACAACTCTTTCAAACCTTTTTGCAACTGTTTTGACTTTAATGGGTCTTTCAAACGTACACGGCGGAACATTTCCGGCGCGAAGTGAGGAATACCTGTGAAGTGCAAGTTTTCACCGCTAGTGAAAGTATCACCAATCTGGATTGTACCGTGGTTGTGTAAACCAATAATATCGCCCGGCCATGCTTCTTCTAAGTGCTCACGCTCGCCTGCAAGGAAAGTCAACGCATCACTAATACGAACTTCTTTACCAATACGTACGTGATTCATTTTCAGGCCTTTCTCGTATTTACCTGAACAAATACGCATGAAGGCAATACGGTCACGGTGTTTAGGGTCCATGTTGGCTTGAATTTTAAATACAAAGCCAGAGAAACCTTCTTCTTTTGCTTCAACCATACGCTCTTGCGTTGGATGTGCTTTAGGTTCAGGTGCCCAGTTCATAAATGCATCGAGAACGTGGTCAACACCAAAGTTACCTAATGCTGTACCAAATAAAACCGGAGTTTGTTTACCTTGTAAGAAAAGTTCACGATCTAATGGCTCATTTGCCATTTGTACAAGCTCAAGTGACTCTTCAAAAGAAGCCCAAGCTAACTCACCAACTTTTTCACGAATATCGGCGTGATTATAGCCATCACGTACTTCAATATCGGTAATGGTTGAACCAAAACCTGCTTTGTAGACATACAATTTATCTTCAAGAATATTGTATACACCAGCAAAGTCACGACCCATACCAAGTGGCCATGTAATTGGTACACAGCGAATGTTTAAGACATTTTCAATTTCATCTAACAACTCAAGTGGCTCACGAATTTCACGGTCCATTTTGTTGACGAATGAAATAATTGGTGTGTCACGCATACGACACACTTCCATCAATTTGATGGTACGTTCTTCGACACCTTTTGCACCGTCAATCACCATCAGTGCAGAGTCAACAGCAGTAAGGGTACGATAAGTATCTTCCGAGAAGTCTTCGTGCCCCGGTGTATCGAGTAAGTTAATCGTGTGACCTTTATATGGGAACTGCATAACAGACGTGGTGATTGAAATACCACGTTCTTTTTCCATTTCCATCCAGTCAGATGTAGCTGCACGATCAGATTTACGGCTTTTTACCATCCCTGCAACCTGAATCGCTTTACCCCATAACAACAGTTTTTCTGTCATGGTGGTTTTACCGGCATCGGGGTGGGAAATAATAGCAAATGTGCGTCGTTGAGCGACCTGTGCCGCTAACTCATCTTTAAAACTCATGAAATACACCTACTGCGGAGATTGCAGTGCCAAAGATCTAAAGTCGATCAAAATAAAAATTGGCGTAATTGTAGCAGATTTATAGGTCCTGTTTAGAGATTGTTGAGTTGTCTATCCGTGTTTTCATATTTGGAATATTTTTAATTGAGCCATTAAAAAAGCCTGTTCAATATAAACAGGCTTTTACGAATGAACTGAACAGCTTATGCCAATTTCTTTTCTTCAATAAATTGGACATCGGCAATTTGTGCATCCCAAAACTCAGTCCACAGTGTACAATAATCAAGACATAGTTGAGTCAAGCTTTCATAATCATCTTTGGTAATGGCTTGAGCCAACGCAAACCAAAGGTCATCTTGATGGTCATCATCAGCAGCTTCAGCTGTTTCATCTGTTGAAACGCCATGTACATGGTAATAACCACCACCCTCAACATCGATATTTACAAACTTGGTTGCTTGTCGCAATGGTGGGCTAAAAAGAATAACTTCTTCTTCTGCCACCGCCAATAATGCCACCACATTAATATAACGATCGTAAGAAGCTTCTAAAAATGTTCTCACCTGATCTGCAATTTTTGAAGGTTTATAATTACGGCGGTCAGCCTCAGTCAAACCATAGTCATTTAGCAAATCTTCATATAATGGATAATGTGCATATTCAGGGTTGCCTAAATAATAATTATCTTTATCTAAACCCGGTCGAAAACCAAATTCATCTAATATATTTAAGCTCAACAACACCCGTGGAAACATTTTAGCGCCCGAGTGAAGCTTTGGCTCCAATTGTTTTGTCAGAAACTGCGCCTTTAATAAAGCATCGGTAAAAATCTGAACAATGGCATGACGATATTCTAAATGAATACGAGTCAGGGTTTGTTTATCAAGATAACCGTTATTTAATATTTCAATTGCAGGGTGTTTACTTACTGGCAATTGCGCAATTTTATTCCTTAATTGTTTGAGAAATTGTAAGTTTTCTTCCCATTGTGAAGCGGGAATACTATCTTTCATCCCCTGCAATGCTTTTTCTCTTGGATTATTAAAGTCTTCAAATTTTTTTGACATAATCATTCTCAATAAAAAGTTTTTCTTATAGTTAAGCTAAAGGCTATCCCTCTATTTCCATTACGTATTCGAACGTAAAAAGGATAAATTCCGTATACCCATACTTAACGAATTGATATTATGTTTATTATCTCAACAAATCAATGGATTAATTAATATTATTTAAAAAAGTAAACTATTGCCAATAAAATATTTATTTCTTTATTTATCAAGGCAAACCAAGCTATTGAATAAATATAATTTTTTAAATATCATTAAATAAGTTTTATTTAAGCTTTCATACTTTACAATAGCAAAGTTAATCAAAAAATATCTATGACGGGGCAACCAATGTCAAAAAGAGAAACGATTATAACAACAGCAATGACCCTTTTTAATCAGAAAAGTTATACCTCTATTGGGGTAGACAAAATTATTGCTGAATCTAAAGTTGCAAAAATGACTTTTTATAAGTACTTCTCTTCTAAAGAAGTTTTAATTGAAGAGTGTCTTCGCCGAAGAATTTTAGAAGTCCAAACTTCTTTATTAGATAAGGTTAATAGTGCAGATGACCCATTAAATAAACTGAAAAGTATTTTTAATTGGTATATCGACTGGATTAACACTGAAGATTTTAGTGGTTGTTTATTTAAAAAAGCAACGATAGAAGTCCTGCAGCTCTATCCTTCTATTAAAAAACAAGTAAATAAATACCGTGAATGGATTTACAGTTTAGTTTTATCTATATTTTTAGAGTTAGAAATTGAAGATCCAAAAGTATTAAGCAGTCTTTTTCTTAACATTATAGATGGGCTTATTATTGACGGGACTATTAACAAACCAGAAATTAACTCTGAAGAAACATGGTCTTATATAAATAAACTCATTGAACTTGAAACAAAACAAAAATATGAAGCCGCTTAAAAAAATTTAATTATTACGGCCCTTTACCATATTATAAGTTTTATTTTGAAGATGAGAGGATCTGTAATACATGCTCTATCAGGTGATCAGATCTGTTTTTTTATCTGGTTCAATATAATGTTCAGGTTGATATGTTTTAAAAGCATAACCACCTGAACTTTATATAAATTTAGTTATCCCTAATATATTAATTAATAAACATATAGATTTTAATAAGTTAATCTTTAAGAAAAATACCCTTTAAAATATAAGCGAATAACAGTTCTCTCGTATCACCCCTAGTTTCATCTAGCAGCTGAATAATCGCACCATCTAACGTAAATAAAAACATATCACTATCGCTTTTCGTGGCATCTTTCTTCACGGTTAAAAGCAGTTTATAAACTTCAGTAGTTAACCAATGCCGATACTGTATAACCACTTGATAGGCTGCGGGATAGAGTTTCTCAATTTCAAAAATAGCCCTAAATAGCAAGTGGTAATAACCATCCAGATTAGTATGTAAAAAGAAAATCTTTTTGAGTTTTTCTCGCAAGATTAAATCTTTTTGTATGTAAATGATTGAGCGTACTTGTTCTTTTAAGACGTCTTTTTGAAAGTTTAGGCACATTTCAATAAGCCGTTCTTTAGAGTGGAAATAGTTATAAAACGAAGCTTTTGGCACCTCTGCTTCTCGCACAATGCGGTCTACTCCTACGTTATGAAAACCATGTTTATTAAAAAGATATCGAGACTTATGGAGCACGCTTAACGCGCGAAATGAGAGATCTGAATATGGCATATAGTTACCGTTATAAAATAATTTCTTGTTGTGTTTAAAAGAGATAAAACGACTGCAACTTTTGCTCTAAGCAAAAAAAGCATGCAAAGGCCCCAAAGACTGCCCTAACGCATCTCAAGTTTTATTGTTGATATGATTTTTAGTCGTGAAGAACTGACGCCTGAAAACCTAAAGGTGATCAAACTGCATTAAAGACTAACTGGGAGGTGTAAAAATAGTATGCACAGCCAACTCCTTATTTTGGGAGTTCTGCCAAAGCATTAATAAAAGATTATGGTGGCAGAACGAGCAAGGGTTCGCAGACTGATAGTAAAGAATCAGCACACCCAAAGGTGTCCCTCACTCGTCCTACCGCAACGAGCGAGGGACGATTGTACACACAAGACTACTCCTCAGAGGGAATAATCTGATGCCTTTACTAATCGGTCTGCGACAACCGGCTGGCAATGTAGGCCAGCAGGCAAAGGATAATCTGAGAGTTTAGAAGTGTCAATGTGGAATTTATGACAAGTTTTAAAAATTCTTATTATTTTTCATTAGATTAACTAAATTATTATTTTAGATATTATATTAAGTGGTATTTTATAAATTTAACCAAATATCTAGGTTAAACAAAATGAGCACCTTGCGACTGAATCAGTTGCCCTACATTTACAGGCATACCCAACAAATAACCTTGGAACTGCTGACAGCCCAAGCGTGTTAAAATCTCAACTTGTTGCTGTGTTTCCACCCCTTCGGCTGTTACGGTTAAACCTAACTTTTTCGCCAAATGAATAATACTTTCTAAAATGACTTCTTCTTTTGAGCCCGGTTTTAAATCGACAATAAATCCACGGTCAATTTTAAGTTCATCAACTGGTAAATCTTTTAAATATAAGAAGCTTGAGTGCCCTGTTCCAAAGTCATCAATTGCCACCCGAATACCCATATCGCGCAGTCGCTCACAAGCACGGATGCTTAAGTCGATATGCCGCATTGCGGTTGATTCGGTAATTTCAATAATGAGGTGATGAGGCTGAATTTGGTATTTTTTTAATAAGCCTTCGAGAGTACTAAAGAGCTTTTTATTTTCGAACTGCAAGGCCGATAAATTGACTGCGATAGGATAAAACTGCGTATTGCTACGTTCCCATTCCTGAATTTGTTGGCAAGCTTGCTCAAGCGCCCAATATCCCATTGGAATAATTAAACCTGTTTTTTCCGCGCCACCAATAAACATATGCGGTGTCAGCATACCTAAAGACGGATGGTTCCAGCGAATGAGTGCTTCTACTCCACAAATCTCAAGATTGGTATTAAATTTTGGCTGGTAATAGAGAACAAATTGTTTTTCTTCGACTGCTTTGTATAAATCATTGATCAGTTTTGACTGACTTCTTGTTTCTTGTTGATGGGTAGAATAACTAAAGACGGTATAAGTATTGCGGCCCTGCTCTTTAGACATCAGCATGGCAGCATCGGCATTCATCAGCAGGTCTTGAACATTTTGCCCATGTTCAGGGAACAGTGCGATACCTAGACTTGCTGAAATATTAATTTCTTTACCGGAAATTTGGTAACTGTCTTGAATAAGATGTAATACTTTTTCAGCAAGTTGCATTGCCTCTTCAGTATCAGTGTTTTCAGCAATTAGTAAAAACTCATCCCCACCAATTCTAAGCAATTTACATTTTTCATTGAGTTGCCAATGTAACCGATTGGCCATTTGTATAAGCAGTTGATCACCAATGTGGTGTCCAAACGCATCATTTACCGATTTAAAACGGTCTAAATCTATATAGAGAAAAGCAATTTTTTGGTCTTTATAACGGTGATCTGACAGGAGAACTTCGGCGTAATCCACTAAATAAAGTCGGTTTGGTAATTTAGTTAAGTTATCTTGAATAGAGAGGTTGGCTAATTCTTTATTGGCTTTGCGCAGTTCTAGATTTCGCTGGTTCAGTCGTTGTTCCAGCACGGCAACAATAAAACTCGCGACCAGCACCAAACAGGTAACCAAAATAATTGTAAATAACAGCAAGTCATGTTCAGCCTGATATTGGCTTACAAACTTATCGGTAATATTTGTCGAAATAAGTGCCGTATAGTGCATCCCCATAATACTTAGGGTCATCATCACTGCAAAGGCTAATTTTAAACTTATACGGTGACGTTCACTTTCTTTTAATTTATAGGCCAGCAAGAAAGCTAGTCCCGACCCGCTCATGGCAATTAAGACAGAAAATAAAATAAGAAAAGAGGTATAGTCTTTCTTATAAATATCAATATTCCAGCCTAACATACTCACATAATAAGAAGCAGAAATTCCAATTCCCATAATGACTGAGCTTAAAATGAGTCTAAATATAGGAAGTGTAAAACGAGAAGTCAGCCAAATTGCGACACTTGAAAGTACAGCACTAATTCCAAAAGCCAGTGTAATTAAAGGGACGTTCGAGGAAGCTGCTTCAAATAAATGGTAAGCATGCATGCCGACAATATGGACAATACTAATCGCTGCTGCGAGTAATAATCCATTGAGTAATAGAATAAACGGCTCAATCTTTTTATAAGTTTGCTTAAATATTAACTGCTCCATGGAAATCACAATATAGCAAATAGCGCCAGCCGCAATAAAAGAGCCGACGATCAATGTGCTATCGTAATCAACATGACCCATATTGGACTTCCATGATTATTCAATACTTTTTTTTATTTTGTTCAACTCATTGCACAAAATACAATTAAACACGTTAAAGAAAAATTAGTAAATTCGACTTTTTTAGTCAGTTATAAACAATAACATTATCTAACATTTGGTCAAGTATTTTTTACTTTAGAAATCAATAAAGTAAACAAAAATTAAGCATCCAATTATATGAAAAATATAGGATTTCTTAAGTCTAGGTCAATTGACCTTAATGATGTTTTTTTAAACTTGTTTTAGGGGCTAATAAAATAAAAAACCCTGCATTTAGCAGGGTTCTTTTAAAAACAATAGAAAAGAGAATTAGTTTTTCTCTTTGTCTACAATCTTGTTCGCTTGAATCCAAGGCATCATCGCACGTAATTTAGCACCAGTTTGTTCAATACCGTGTGCAGCATTTTGACGACGACGAGCTGTCATAGATGGGTAGTTCAACGCACCTTCTTGGATGAACATCTTCGCGTATTCACCAGATTGAATACGTTTTAATGCATTACGCATTGCTTCACGAGACTGTTCATTGATTACTTCAGGACCAGTTACGTATTCACCGTACTCAGCATTGTTAGAAACTGAGTAGTTCATGTCAGCGATACCGCCTTCGAACATCAAGTCAACGATTAACTTAAGTTCGTGTAAGCATTCGAAGTAAGCCATTTCTGGTGCATAACCAGCTTCAACCAAAGTTTCGAAGCCCATTTTCACTAGTTCAACTGCACCACCACAAAGAACTGCTTGCTCACCGAATAAGTCAGTTTCAGTTTCTTCACGGAATGAAGTTTCGATAATACCTGTACGGCCACCACCTACGCCAGAAGCGTAAGAAAGCGCAACGTTACGTGCATTACCAGAAGCGTCTTGGTGAATTGCGATTAGGTCAGGAACACCTGAACCACGTTGGAATTCTGAACGTACAGTGTGACCAGGAGCTTTAGGCGCAACCATGATTACGTCTAAGTCTTTACGTGGAACAACTTGGTTATATAGAACAGAGAAACCATGAGCAAATGCTAAAGTCGCGCCTTCTTTGATGTTTGGCTCAATCACGTCACGGTAAAGTTGTGATTGGAATTCATCTGGAGTCAAAATCATTACGAGGTCAGCTTGCTTAACTGCTGCTGGGACTTCAGCAACTTTAAGACCAGCGTTTTCAGCTTTCTTCCAAGAAGCTGAACCAGCACGTAAACCTACAGTTACGTCTACACCTGAGTCTTTAAGGTTAAGTGCATGAGCATGACCTTGAGAACCGTAACCAATAATCGCAACTTTCTTGCTTTGGATGATTGATAAGTCACAGTCTTTATCGTAAAAAATTTGCATTTGTGTTCTCCGCTAAAATACTTTTTAAAAAATTAAATGGCTAAAACTTTTTCGCCACGGGCGATACCTGATACACCTGAACGAACGACTTCAAGAATGGTGTTTTCTGCAAGCGCATCGATAAAACCATCTAATTTTTCAGTTGTCCCTGCTATTTGAATGGTATAGGTCGTTGGTGTCACGTCTACAATTTGCGCACGGAAAATATCCGCAGTGCGTTTAATTTCAGCACGTGAAGCACCTAATGCTTTTACTTTGATTAGCATGAGTTCACGCTCAATGTGTGAACCTTCTGATAAATCAACTACTTTTACCACCTCAACAAGCTTGTTGAGCTGTTTCGTAATTTGTTCGATCTTATGGTCATCGCCATAAGTCGTTAACGTCAAACGCGATAATGTCGGATCTTCGGTTGGTGCAACATTAAGTGTTTCAATGTTGTAGTTACGTTGACTGAATAAGCCCACCAAACGAGAAAGCGCACCAGCTTCGTTTTCAACGAGTACAGAAATAATGTGTCTCATTAAATGCGCTCCCCTTTAGAAATCCACATATCACGCATAGATTGACCTGCAACCTGCATTGGATAAACGTGTTCGCTACGGTCAACCATAACGTTGATAAATACGCATTTATCATTGATTGCCATTGCTTCTGCAAGCTTAGATTCAAGTTCATCGGCATGATTAATTTGAATGCCTACATGACCATAAGCTTCCATTAACTTGGCAAAGTCAGGTAATGACTCAACATAAGAACTTGAATGACGACCTTCATAGTTCATATCTTGCCATTGTTTCACCATACCTAATGCACGGTTGTTCAAGCACAAGATTTTTACATTCAAGCCATATTGTTTACAGGTTGAAAGTTCCTGAATACACATCTGAATTGAAGCTTCACCCGTAATACAAACAACTTGTTGGTCTGGGAAAGCAAGCTTCGCAGCCATTGCATAAGGTAAACCAACACCCATGGTGCCAAGACCACCTGAGTTGATCCATTGGCGAGGACGTTTGTACTTATAATAAAGTGCACCAAACATCTGATGTTGACCTACGTCAGAAGTAATAATGGCATCGCCATTGGTCACTTTATATAAAGTTTCAACAACCTGCTGTGGCTTCATAGTGCCATCAGATGGATTTTCATATTTCAAACCATGAACTTTGCGCCATTCATTGATTTGAGACCACCAAGCCGCAATTGCTTCAGGATTTGGTTTAGACACATTTAATTGTTTTAACTGTGCCAACATTTCTTGAAGAACTGGCTCTACTGCACCAACGATCGGAATATGCGCCATAATCGTTTTTGAAATGGTTGCAGGGTCGATATCGACATGAATCACTTTTGAGTTCGGGCAGAATTTGGCTGGATTGTTTGTTACGCGGTCATCAAAACGCGCACCAATCGCCAAAATTACGTCTGCATGGTGCATTGCCATATTGGCTTCATATGTACCGTGCATACCCAACATGCCAATAAACTGTGGGTCATCGCCCGGGAATCCGCCTAACCCCATAAGTGTGTTAGTTACCGGATAACCAAGTAAATGCGCAAGTTCGGTTAATAACGCAGAAGCATTCCCTTGTACGACACCACCGCCTGTATAAATAACAGGACGTTTTGCAGTTAGTAATTCATCAATTGCTTTACGAATTTGACCAGAGTGGCCGCGTGAAGGTGGTTGATATGAACGCATCTTCACTTTTTCAGGATATTCGTATGCAAACTTTTCTGCAGGGTTAGTCGCATCTTTAGGAATATCGACTACAACTGGACCAGGGCGCCCACTTGATGCGATATAGAATGCTTTTTTAATAATTGCAGGGATTTCACTTGCGTGGCGGACCTGAAAGCTGTGTTTCACGATAGGACGTGAAATACCAACCATGTCAGTTTCCTGGAAAGCGTCTTCACCAATCAGATGTGATGCAACCTGGCCAGACAAAACCACCATTGGGATTGAGTCCATATAAGCTGTTGCAATTGGAGTTACTGTATTGGTTGCGCCTGGACCAGAAGTGACCAGTACTACGCCTGTCTTACCTGTAGCACGCGAGTAGGCATCTGCCATATGACCAGCAGCTTGCTCATGGCGCACGAGGTAATGATTGATTTTGTCTTGTTGAAATAGCGCATCATAAATATGTAATACTGCGCCGCCTGGATAACCAAAAACATGTTCAACGCCTTCGTCCGCAAGAGCGCGAACGAGCATTTCACCACCAGATAAAAGTTCCAACGTGATTCACCCTAAAATCTTATATCACTATTTTATGGAAGGCATAAATAGTGTTTCATTCATTGAATTGTCTGCACTGTTATAGCACACATATTGTCTAGTTTTCGTTGCAATAGAAAAATTTCTGTTTTTCAGCCGTATAAGCTGTTTTAACATTAATAAAGCATGTCTGGATATACATACTTTAGTAAAATCAATCTCTCGGCTAGAGAGAATGTCTATTACAAAACATGACAGTTATTCGAAGGGTGATCGAGTAAATGCATATAAAACTAGAGAAAGCATTTTTGTTGTTTCTATATACAAAGTCAAGAATAAAGAAAAGGTTTTTCCATAAAAAAATTTAGCTGCTGCTTTTTTAATCTAATATTAAATCGTGAATTTACTCTTCTTAGCTCATTATTTATTAAAAATTCATTATTTTTATATAAAACGATCCATTCTAAATTGCTTATTTATAAAGTTTATTTAAATATAATCAGTTTACATTGGGGAAGAACTGATATGAATTTATCTTATTTAAAAACAAGCCTGTATACAGCCGCTACAACAGCGATTTTACTTTGCTCAAGTCAAAGTCAGGCACAGCAATATTATAAATGGATGGATCAAAGTGGCTCGACACATTACACCACGACGCCACCACCTAAAGGAGCGAAACATTTGAACAAAGTTTCGACTTACGGCAGTCAACCATTGTTGAAAAATCCAACATCAAACTTAGAACAACCATCTCAGGATAAAGTCGTGCAAGAAGTAACTAACGTAGCAGTGGAAAAAGGTGCACCTGCTGTCCCGGCCCCACCTGCCCCGTCTGTATCGGCACCAAGATAATTAAAATGAGAGTGGTGAATATTTTTACCACTCTTCGATTATTTAAAATAAACAAGAATAGATTGGGAAATTTTATAGCGCAGATTAAAAGATAAAATCCTGCTCTAAAAACTGACATTTTCCTCTATTTTGCGCTATGCTGTGCAGCAATCTTTCATTTCAATTTTCGTTGTATAGCTTACGTCTATGACTATTTCTCACATTGACCCAGAATATCAAGCAAACACGATTGAACCATCAGTCCAACAAGATTGGGAAAATCGTAAAGTCTTTAAAGTTGCCGACACTGTCGAAGGTAAACATCGCTACATCCTGTCAATGTTCCCTTACCCAAGTGGCAAACTGCACATGGGTCATGTGCGTAACTATACCATTGGCGATGTAATTAGCCGTTTTTACCGTTTAAAAGGCGAAACCGTATTACAACCTATGGGTTGGGATGCATTTGGTTTACCAGCAGAAAACGCTGCAATTGCCCATAAAGTTGCTCCGGCAAAATGGACATTTGAAAACATCGCTTACATGCGTGACCAATTAAAAAAATTAGGTCTATCTGTAGATTGGGACCGTGAATTTGCAACGTGTACACCAGAGTACTATCACTGGGAACAATGGTTGTTCGTTCAGCTTTATAAAAAAGGTTTAATCTACCGTAAACTTTCAACAGTAAACTGGGACCCGGTTGACCAAACAGTTTTGGCAAACGAACAAGTTGAAAATGGTCGTGGCTGGCGTTCAGGTGCATTGGTTGAAAAACGCGATATTCCAATGTACTACTTCCGTATTACGGACTATGCACAAGAATTATTAGACGACCTAGACACTCTACAAGACGGCTGGCCTCAACAAGTGTTGACCATGCAGCGTAACTGGATTGGTCGTTCTACAGGTATGGAAATTACCTTCCCATCTGCCAATACTGAAATTTATGCTGACGGCTTAACTGTTTATACAACACGTGCCGACACACTTATGGGTGTGACGTACGTTGCCGTTGCAGCAGAACACCCTCTTGCGCTTAAAGCTGCTGAAAATAACCCTGAATTGGCTGCATTTATTGAAGAATGCCGCATGGGTTCAGTTGCAGAAGCTGACTTGGCTACAGCCGAGAAGAAAGGTATGGCAACAGGTTTATTTGTAAAACACCCTGTAACTGGCGAAGAGCTCCCTGTCTGGATTGCGAACTACGTATTAATGTCTTACGGTTCTGGCGCAGTGATGGCTGTACCAGCACATGACGAACGTGACTTCGAATTTGCTAACAAGTTCAACTTGCCAATTAAGCAAGTCATTGATGCCAAAGGTGCTGACGATGCAGACTACTCTGCTACCGAGTGGCAAGAATGGTACGGTTCTAAAGAAGGTAAACTTGTTAACTCTGGCGAGTTTGACGGTCTAGAATTCCAAGCTGCATTTGATGCATTCCTTGCGAAATTAGAACCACAAGGTTTAGCAAATTCTAAAGTTCAATTCCGTTTACGTGACTGGGGTGTTTCTCGTCAACGTTACTGGGGTTGCCCAATTCCAATGATTAACTGTGATACTTGTGGTCAAGTCACAGTTCCTGAAGATCAACTTCCAGTTGTATTACCAACTGACGTTGTTCCAGATGGTTCAGGTAATCCACTAAATAAAATGCCTGAATTCTATGAAACGAAATGTCCTTGCTGTGGTGGCGATGCACGTCGTGAAACAGATACATTGGACACATTTGTAGAATCATCTTGGTACTACGCACGCTATGCATCTCCAGACTTTACTGGCGGTATGGTAAAACCTGAAGCAGCTAAAAACTGGCTTCCTGTAAACCAATATATTGGTGGTGTTGAACACGCGATTCTTCACTTACTTTATGCACGCTTCTTCCACAAATTAATGCGTGATGAAGGTGTTGTACAAGGTAATGAGCCATTTACCAACTTGTTAACTCAAGGCATGGTGCTTGCAGATACTTTCTATCGTGAAGCAGAAAATGGTAAGAAAACTTGGTTTAACCCTGCTGACATCGAATTAGAACGTGATGAGAAAGGCCGCATCATTTCTGCAAAATATTCAGGTGATGGTCAAGAAGTGATTATCGGCGGACAAGAAAAAATGTCTAAGTCGAAAAATAACGGTATTGACCCACAAGCCATTATTGATCAATACGGCGCAGATACAGCTCGTGTATTTATGATGTTTGCTGCACCACCAGATCAATCTTTAGAATGGTCTGATGCAGGTGTTGAAGGTGCAAACCGTTTCTTGAAACGTGTATGGCGTCTGGCAGCAAGCTTCCTTGAAAAAGGAAACTCTGCAACAGCAATTGATAAAGCAAACTTGTCTAAAGATGCTCAAGATTTACGTCGTAAGACACACGAAACCATTCAAAAAGTAAGTGATGATATTGAGCGTCGTCATGCGTTCAATACTGCAATTGCTGCATTGATGGAATTGTTAAATGCAAGCAATAAGTTTGAAGCAAAAGATGACAATGACGTTGCTGTAGAACGTGAAGTAATCACCACATTGTTAACGTTACTTGCTCCATTTGCTCCGCATTTAAGCCAGACTTTATTGGCTCAGTTTGGTACGGACTTAACAGAAGCAACTTTCCCTGAAGTTGATGCTTCTGCATTAACCCGCAATACTCAAACGATTGTTGTACAAGTAAATGGTAAACTTCGCGGTAAACTTGAAGTTTCTGTTGATATTTCTAAAGATGAGTTATTAGCTCAAGCGAAAGCATTACCAGAAGTTCAGCAGTTCTTAACAGGACCAACCAAAAAAGAGATTGTGGTTCCAAACAAATTGGTTAACCTCGTGGTTTAATTACAGGTATTAATGAGAGGATCAAGCATGCACTTAGCCCAACGTTTAGCCGCTGTTGTTTTAACCTTAGGCCTTAGTGCAGGCTTAGTCGGGTGTGGTTTCCATTTAAAAGGAACCAACCCGACTGCGACTCCACTTGTTTATAAAAAATTAAGCCTTGAGTTACCGGCAAAAACCGATGACCTTGAAACACAATTAAAAGTGTATTTAACGGCAAATGGTGTTCAACTCAGCAATGACAACGACGCCTATGTTCTTCGTGTTTTAGAATACACGCCTCGTCGTCAGCTTCTAAATGGTAAACTTACAGAAGTATTATTACGCTTGACTGTAACTTTCCAAATCGAAGACCGTCAAGGTAATAAAATTACAGAGCCGCGTACTTTAACCGCAGCTCGTAGTTATCAATATGATTTGGCAACGGTCAACACTGAGAACCAGCAAGAGAGTTACTTGCAACGTATTGTAATTGATGACCTTGCACAGCAAATTACTCGTCAAATTTCAGCCAATCGCTTACCAAAAGCTCAACCATAGACATATCTTTTCTTAAGTAATGAAACTTGACTATTTACAAGCCCTCAAACGCATTCCGGAAGCTCGGGGTGCGTGGATCCTGCATGGACAGGAACCTTTATTAGAACAAAATTTACTCGACACTTTTCGCAAAAGCTGGCAGCAACAAGACATTGAAAGACAGCGCTACGATATTAGTAGTGTAAGTGACTGGAAAAATGTCTTTAATGCACTGAACAGCCTATCTTTATTTTCTCAGCAACTTGCTATTGAAGTTCACGGCAATATCAAGCCCGATGCCAATGGTTTAAAACAGCTAAAAAGTTATATCCAGCATAATGAAACTAACCTGCTGTTAATTGTTTTACCCAAACAAGACAGTAGCAGCTTAAAATCTGCTTTTTTCCAAGTTGTTGAAGCGAACGGTGTGGTGGTTGCTCTTACTGCTAACTATCCGCAAGATCGTCAACGAATATTAGCCGCTGAGGCTGTGAAGTTAGAAATTCAACTCGACAATGATGCTTGGCAGTGGCTCATGCAGCATCATGAGCATAATCTGCTCGCTGCTAAAAATAGCTTGATGCGGGTAAGAGATACTTTTCCAGACCAGAAACTGATTCAAATTGAACAGTTATATGCGTGTCTACAAGATCAGTCTCGTTACACCACTTACGATTTAAGCGATGCGTTATTAGAAGGTAACCTTGCTCAGTCCATTAAGATCTTTCAATATTTAATCGGTTCCGGTGAACCGGAAAGCTTGATCTTATGGACATTAAGTAAAGAAATGCGTTTATTAATGCAGTTGTTTGAACAACCACATAATGCATTACAACTAGGTATATGGAAAACAAAAGTTAGCTTATATCAACAAGCATTAAGAAGACTCAATCCACAGCAATTTTTGGGATGGTCTGCCCTGCTTTTACAAATTGATGCCGCAATCAAAGGCATGTCAAATGAGAATGCCCAACATTTAATGCAACAAGCCATTGCCGAGCTGTGTGGAAAAACATTATTTATACATTAAGGCAGCCAAATCATTTGCCTGCTTTATTGAAATATCATAAAAATTCACGTTTTATCCTCATTTGACTCTTATACTAAGTTAAATTTTAGACTTTTCGACCTCTCGCCATGCCAAAAATAAAGCCAATTAAACTCGTAATTATTGTCGTCTGTATCGCCATTATTGCTGTCTTAGCTTGGAAATTCTTAAAGCCTAAACAACAGCAGCCTCAATATATTACAGCAGAGGTAACTCGCGGGGATATTGAGAATAATGTACTTGCAACCGGTACGCTTGATGCAACCAAGCTCATTAGTGTGGGTGCTCAGGTATCTGGTCAGGTTAAAAAGATGTATGTGCAGCTTGGTGATCAAGTAAAACAAGGTCAACTTATTGCACAAATTGACTCGACCACCCAAGAAAACAGTTTAAAAACATCTGATGCTAATATTAAAAATCTAGAAGCACAGCGTCTTCAGCAAATCGCTTCTTTAAACGAGAAACAACTCGAATATCGTCGTCAACAACAAATGTATGCTCAAGATGCAACGCCTCGTGCAGATTTAGAGTCGGCTGAAGCTGCTTATAAAACAGCTCAGGCACAAGTTAAAGCATTAGATGCACAAATTGAGTCTGCAAAAATAACGCGTTCAACAGCACAAACCAATATTGGCTATACACGTATTGTTGCGCCAACTGATGGTACGGTTGTTGCGATTGTGACTGAAGAAGGTCAAACGGTAAACGCAAACCAAAGTGCTCCAACTATCGTCAAAATTGCAAAACTTCAAAATATGACGATTAAAGCACAGGTGAGTGAAGCCGATATTATGAAAGTGGAAAAAGGTCAGCAGGTCTATTTCACGACCTTAGGTGATGAAACCAAGCGCTATGCAACCTTACGTCAAATTGAACCTGCTCCAGATTCGATCTCTAGTGAATCAAACAGTACCACAAGTTCAACAACCAGCTCAGCTGTTTACTACAACGCTTTATTTGATGTTCCAAATACGGACGGCAAATTGCGTATTGATATGACTGCACAAGTTTATATCGTATTAAATTCAGCAAAAAATGCCTTACTGGTTCCATCTTCTGCGTTAAGTAGCAAACAATTTTCTGGCCAAAGAAAACAGGGTCAATCAGCAGATAAAGCGAGTTCTACTCCAAGTGCAGAACGCAAGCATCAAGGTAATGGGGTTCGTTTAGAACGCTTAAATTTAACTCCTGAACAAAAACAACTTATTGAACAAGGCAAAGCAACACTAAGTGTAGTTCGCGTTTTACAAGCAGATGGTACGACTAAACCAACACAAATTTTGGTAGGTATTAATAACCGTGTAAATGCGCAAGTACTTGCCGGATTAAAACAAGGTGACCAAGTTGTAATTGCCGATAGTTCAGAAAACTCTGCAGCTTCTGCAAACAGTGGTAATAACCGCCGCCGTGGCCCAATGGGAATGTAAGCATGACAAAACAAGCTTTGCTTGAAGTCAGCAATCTGGTCCGGGAATTCCCTGCTGGCGAAAGCACGATTCAAATTTTAAAAGGCATTGACCTGACCATTTATGAGGGTGAGCTGGTTGCTATTGTCGGCCAGTCCGGCTCTGGTAAATCAACACTCATGAATATTTTGGGCTGTCTGGACCGTCCAACTAGTGGTAGTTATAAGGTTAATGGTCAAGAAACCGGTAAACTTGAGCCAGACCAGTTAGCGCAGTTACGCCGTGAATATTTTGGTTTTATTTTCCAGCGCTATCATTTACTGGGTGACTTATCAGCTGAAGGTAACGTTGAGGTTCCAGCTGTTTATGCTGGTGTTACTCCAGCAGACCGTAAACAGCGAGCTACTGCCCTGCTCACGGAGTTAGGTTTAGGTACTAAAACGCAAAACCGACCAAGCCAGCTTTCAGGTGGTCAACAGCAACGTGTGTCGATTGCACGTGCCTTAATGAATGGCGGCGATGTGATCTTGGCCGACGAACCAACAGGGGCACTCGATTCACATAGCGGCGTTGAAGTGATGCGAATTTTGCGTGAACTCAACGCGGCTGGCCATACGATTATTTTGGTAACGCACGATATGCAAGTTGCAAAGAATGCAACGCGCATTATCGAAATTAGTGACGGGGAAATTATTAGTGACCGTCCTAATATTCCAGACCAGTCATTAGAAGAAGTTAAATCTGATCCAGATGCAGCACCTGCTTTACAAAATAAGCAGAAAAAAGGCAAAAGTATTTCGGCTTGGCGTTCAACCCTAGATCGATTATCCGAAGCCTTTCAAATGGCTTTACTGTCCATGAATGCCCACCGCATGCGTACTTTCTTAACCATGTTGGGGATCATTATTGGTATTGCTTCGGTCGTAACGGTAGTTGCGCTAGGTAATGGCTCTCAACAACAGATTTTGAGCAACATTAGCAGTTTAGGCACCAACACAATTACGGTATTCCAAGGTCGTGGTTTTGGTGATAACTCCAAGACAGCCAATTTTAAAACGCTGGTTCCTGCCGATGCCGATGCATTAATGACACAGCCTTATGTCAGTGCAGTCAGCCCGATGGTCAGTACATCCAAGACCATGCGTTATCAACAAAATGAAGCAAACGCGACTATTAATGGCGTAAGTAACGATTATTTTGATGTAAAAGGTCTAGTCTTTAAAGACGGCCAAACCTTTGATCAACGAAGTGTCCGCGACCGATCACAAGATGTAGTCATTGATACCAATACGCAAAAACAATTCTTTAGCGATGGTACTAACCCAATCGGGCAAGTCGTGTTACTGGGTAGCGTGCCAGCTCGTATTATCGGCATTGTAGAACCTCAGACCAGCGGAATGGGTTCGGATGACACGCTGAATGTATATATGCCTTATACCACAGTCATGAGCCGTATGTTAGGGCAAGCGCATGTCCGTAATATTGTCGTACGTATTAATGATAAATACTCGACCAGTGCTGCTGAAAACGCCATCGTTAACTTATTAACCCAACGCCACGGTGCCCAAGATATTTTCACCATGAACAGTGACAGTATCCGACAAACCATTGAGAAAACCACAAGTACTATGACTCTCTTAGTATCAGCAATTGCTGTAATTTCTCTGGTAGTTGGTGGTATCGGGGTAATGAATATTATGCTGGTTTCGGTGACTGAACGTACGCAAGAAATTGGTGTGCGTATGGCTGTGGGTGCTCGACAAAGTGATATTTTGCAGCAGTTCCTGATTGAAGCAATTTTAGTATGTTTGATTGGTGGTGTACTTGGCGTACTGCTATCACTTGGCTTAGGACAACTGATTAATAAGTTTGCCGGTGGCAACTTTGCTGTCGCCTATTCAACCACATCAATTGTTGCTGCGTTTGTGTGTTCAACATTGATCGGTGTCGTATTCGGCTTCTTACCTGCCAAGAATGCAGCAAAACTTGACCCTGTTGCAGCACTATCACGAGAATAAGGAAAATTGCATGTCTTTTTCTATGACTAAACTTAGCGCAGCACTTCTCCTCACTAGTTCTCTTGTGGGATGTGCCGCTGTAGTAAAAACACCTTACCAAGCACCAGCTGTACAAGTTCCGGGCAGTTTTCAGTACGATAAGGCTAAAGCTAAAACAGCATCGGTTGAGCAATATTCTGACCGTTGGTGGACATTGTTTGGAGATACACAGCTCAACCAACTCGTAACTAATGTTTTAGAGCGCAATAGTGATTTGGCTGTTGCGGGAATCACACTCCAGCAAGCACGCTTGCAAGCTGATTTAACCGCGAATAAACAAGGCTTACGGACCAGCTCTAGTGTTTCTACAGGGCATTCTTTCGACTTAAATTCGGGAGATGACAGTGCGAAAGGTTTATCAATGAGTGCTGGGGTGAGCTATGAACTTGATTTGTTTGGCAAGCTTGCTCGTCAAACTGAAGCAAGTAAATGGGAAGCGTTAGCAACCGAACAAGATCTTCAAGCTACTGGTCAAAGTCTAATTGCCACTACTGCGAAACTCTACTGGCAACTTGGTTATTTAAATGAACGGTATGCAACTGCACAGCAAAGCTTAGCCACTTCACAAAAGCTTTATCAGTTAGTTCAAACTCAGTATAAAGCAGGTGCAGTTTCAGGATTAGACCTTACGCAAGCCGAGCAGTCTGTTCAAAGCCAAAAAGCAAGTT
Source organism: Acinetobacter sp. FDAARGOS_558 (assembly GCF_003937785.1). Classification (NCBI taxonomy): domain Bacteria; kingdom Pseudomonadati; phylum Pseudomonadota; class Gammaproteobacteria; order Moraxellales; family Moraxellaceae; genus Acinetobacter; species Acinetobacter sp. FDAARGOS_558. The sequence goes on along the minus strand of NZ_RKJH01000001.1, from coordinate 2,902,485 downwards.
TAAGCCAGATTGAGCAACAGCTTGTTGAAACGCGTACAGCCATTGCTGTGTTATTGCATGAGCCAGTACAGCAACTCAATATTCAAGAGCCACAGCGTTTACCACGTACAGCGCTGCCTGCTATTGGTGCGGGTTTACCAGCGGATATTTTGTCACGTCGCCCAGACTTGCAAGCAGCTGAGCTTCGCTTGAGAAAAGCACTAGCAACTAAAGATGCAACTAAAGCAAGCTACTACCCGTCAATTAGCTTAACCAGTAGTTTAGGTTCAAGCAGTACATCTTTAACGGAGTTATTACGTAACCCTGCCCTTACGCTTGGAGCGAGTTTAAGCTTACCGTTTTTGCAATATAACGATATGAAAAAAGATATCGCGATTAGCAACCTAGATTATGAAAAAGCGATTATTCAATATCGCCAAACGCTTTATCAGGCTTTTGCTGATGTAGAAAACGCGTTGTCGAGTCGTACAGAACTCGACAAACAAGTAGCTTTACAAGAGCGTAATGTCGAACTTGCAGAAAAAACTGAACGTTTAACTGAAGTCCGCTACCGTTATGGCGCTGTTGCGTTAAAAACACTTCTTGATGCACAGCAAACTACACGTACTGCGCGCTTGAGTCTTGTTGAAACCAAACAAAGCCAATACAACGCTTATGTCACCCTTATGCAGGCATTAGGTGGTTCGCCTGTAAAAGAACTGCCGCAATAACTTGCGCCCAGTAAAAAAGCCGTAGTCCTTCAACTACGGCTTTTTTTATGTCTGAATAAATCTTAAGACTTATTCATCATCCATCATAGATTGGCTCATACCTACAGTATTGAAACCAGCATCTACATATAGAATTTCACCAGTAATACCTGAAGCCCAAGGTGAGCATAGGAATAAAGCTGCGTTACCCACTTCTTCAATGGTTACGTTACGCTTTAACGGCGCAACTTTTTCGTTAGCATCTAGCATTTTACGGAAAGATTTAATACCAGAAGCAGCCAAAGTACGGATTGGACCCGCAGAAATCGCGTTTACACGGATACCGTCAACACCCAAACTTGATGCCAAGTAACGAACGCCAGCTTCTAAAGATGCTTTTGCCATACCCATTACGTTGTAGTTAGGCATAACGCGCTCAGAACCTTGGTAAGTCAAAGTTAATAAACAACCTTGGCGAGCTTGTAATAAAGGTTTTGCAGCACGTGCCATTGCAATAAAGCTGTATGCGCTAATGTCATGAGCAATTTTAAAACCGTCACGGTCAGTCACTTCAGTGAAGTCACCATCAAGCGTGTGCGCAGGTGCAAAGCCGATTGAGTGCACAACACCGTCTACGCCGTCCCAATGTTTTGCAAGTTCCGCAAATGCATTATCAATTTCAGCATCAACGGCAACATCACATGGAAACACAAGCTTAGAACCGAATTGCTCAGCAAACTCATCTACACGTTTTTTTAATTTTTCGTTTGGATAAGTAAATGCAAGCTCAGCACCTTCACGGTGTAATGCTTGTGCAATACCATAAGCAATTGATAATTTACTAGCAACGCCTGCAATCAAAAAGCGTTTACCTGCTAAAAGTCCTTGTGTCATGCCGATCTCACTCAAAACAATTTTCAGCATAATGCCAATATTCAACGTTTTTCGAAATTGCATAATGCATCTTTTTTCAAAAATCGCACGAAAAAAAATCGCTCCGATTTAGGAGCGACTTTTTACCAACTCATTTTTAGTCGTCAGACAATAAGCCAAGCAAACGTAAGAACGAGATATACATCCATACTAAAGTTGCAAGTAAGGCAATACCACACAACCATTCCATGAATTTTGGTGCACGATATGCTGCATTGGTTTCGATCAAATCAAAATCTAAAATTAGGTTCAGTGAAGCAATCACTGCAACAAAAGCAGCAAAACCAATACCTAACCAGTTGCTTTCAAAAATATAAGGAATGCTTGAGCCAAACGCTAAACGCATCACCATCTGCACGATAAATACAATAAAGATCGCCAAAGATGCAGAGATTACAACTGATTTGAACTTTTCAGTTGCGCGTATGATTTGAAACTTATATAGACCAAACATCACCAAAGTCGTGACGAAAGTTGCCAATAAAGCTTGAAGAGGAACGCCCGGATATTTCAACTGGAAAGTAAAAGAAATACCACCTAAGAAAGCCCCTTCAAATAAAGCATAAGGAATTGCTAAAGTTGGTGCAGTCGTTGGTTTAAAAGTCGTAATTAAAGCTAAAACCAAGCCGCCAATTGCACCCACAATTGAAGCCGCATAAGCAATACCAACATTTGCAGTAAAGGCTGCATAGAAAAATAAAGCGACACCCACTGCAGCAGCAATGATGGTCAACATCACAGATTTTTGAATCGCACCTTGCACGGTCATCGGTTGACTATAGTCACTGACCGTTTCAACGCGTGTCAGTATCGGGTTATTACTTTGCATAAATGCTCTCTTTTTTATAATAAATAAACTTAAAACATCATTTTAAGCAAAATGAATATGAAAGCCAAATTCCCACTTGGCATTATTGTAACAATGTCCTTTAAACAATAAAAAAGGGAGCTTTCGCTCCCTTTCGTCTTACTTGAATAACTTAATCAATCTTTACCGTCAGTATTCATAATAAAGAAGTATTCACGGTAATACTTAAGCTCAGAAATGGAATCACGAATGTCATCCATCGCCAAATGTGATGCATTTTTTTTCAGACCACTCATAATTTCAGGACGCCAGCGTTTTGAGAGTTCTTTTACTGTAGATACGTCAAGATTACGGTAGTGGAAATACTGCTCTAGTTCAGGCATAAGACGATGTAAGAAACGGCGATCCTGACAAATCGAGTTACCACACATTGGTGAAACTTTTGGATTTACCCATTTTTTTAGAAATTCTAAAGTCTGTAACTCAGCATCACGAGCGGTCAATTTACTACGACGAACTCGTTCAATTAAACCTGACTGGCCGTGCTGACGCGTATTCCACTCATCCATTGCATTTAAAATACGATCAGGTTGATGAATAGCCAAAACCGGGCCTTCGGCAAGTACATTTAAATGATCATCTGTAATAATTGTTGCAATTTCAATAATCTGGTCGTTGTCGGTATCTAAACCTGTCATTTCCAGATCAATCCAAATTAATCGTGTATTTAAAGTACTGCTCATGAATGTACGTTCTAAAGTGCCGTAAAAACATCAATAGTAGCAAATTTCTTGCTTCTGCGCTGTAATTCCATACCAGCTTCGTGCTATTTTTGCGGTCTTCAAACAATGGTTTTTTTGGGATATGAATGGCTCTAATTCGTAAGCGTCGTTTAACTGAGCAACAGCAACGTCGTATTGAAAAACAGCATAAAACTCGCCAAGAAGAAGTCGATACTTCACAAGATCTAGATGGGCTGGTTGTACAGCACTATGGACGTCAACTTGAAGTACAGGCACTTTCTGTACCCGATCATCACCCAGAAAAACCGCAAATCGCTGAAGGCGAACCAGAACCGTTTTGGAAACCCATTGAATTAAATAGCGTTTGGCGCTGTCACACCCGTACAAACCTTGAATTACTGGTCACTGGTGACCGAGTGAAGTGGCAAGCTGACCCTAATACAGGTTTAGGGATTATTACCGCAATTCATCCACGTACATCTTTACTTACACGCCCGGATCGCTATCACAAAGTAAAACCTGTAGCTGCGAATATCAGCTTAATCGTTATTGTTTTTGCCCCACTGCCAGAACCGGCACCTACTTTGATTGACCGCTACTTAGTGGCATGTGCAGATGCGAATATTCCGGCTCTTTTAGTGCTTAATAAATCAGATTTACTCACTGAAAATGACCCGATTCTCGACATGCTCAAAGAGTATGAAAATTTAGGCTATGAAGTCATGATTTGTCATTCTAAAGGTGACATCTCAGCATTGTCCCAGCGTCTTGATGGCGAGACAGTAGCTTTTGTAGGTCAGTCAGGGGTTGGGAAAAGCTCACTTATTAATGTGCTCATTCCAGATGCTGAACAAAAAACCAATATCATTTCTGAAAACTCAGCACTTGGACAGCACACCACGACTTCTACTCGTTTAATCAACTTTGGTAGAAATGGCGCCTTGATTGATTCACCGGGAATTCGCGAGTTTGGGCTTTGGCATCTCGATTTAGATAAAATTCGTATGGGCTTCCCTGAAATCGAAGCACATTTAGGTTCGTGTCAGTTCCGTAATTGCACTCATACTCATGAAAAGAACTGTGGCTTAAAACAAGCTGTTGAAGCAGGTGAAATTTTACCACGCCGCCTAGACAGCTTTTTACGTTTAATCGATGAGATTCAAGAAGCGCAGCAAAAAAACTAATTTTCTACCCCATTTGCCCTTGAAGTGGTGATTTTGATCACCATCTATATACGCTATACTCTAGGTCAATTTTGTTTTTAATTTTTTTAGGTGACTTGTGGAACGCTGGTTAGAGTTTATGGGGAATCACCCCATTTTGTTTGGTACACTCGGAGTCTTGATCGTATTGTTCTTCATTTTTGAAGGTCAACGTAACGGTCGTAAAATTTCTCCACAGTCGCTTGGTATTTTAGTGAAAGCGAAAAATGCTCTTTTGATTGACTTACGCGATAGCAAAGACTTCCGCGAAGGTCACATTAGTGGTAGCCGCAATATTCCTTATAGCCAAATTGCAAGTCATGCTGATGAATTAAAAGCAAGTGACCGTCCATTGGTATTTATCTGTAACCTAGGGCAAGTTGCTGGTAGCGCTTTACAGAAAGTCGCTCACCATGACAGCTATCGCCTTGATGGTGGTATCAGTAACTGGAAAGCTCAAGGCTTACCTCTCGTTAAAAGCAAACCAAAAGCTTAAGGAGAATTGTTATGGCAGCAAATGTCATTGTTTACTCAACTTCTGTATGCCCGTACTGCGTTCGCGCGAAACAATTACTTGAGCGTAAAGGTGTTGCTTACAAAGAAGTAAATCTTTCTGTTGAAGCGCCAGAAGTACGTGCTGAATTAATGCAACGTACAAATCATCGCACTGTTCCACAAATTTTTATTAATGATCAGTTTATCGGTGGTTTTGACCAACTTTATGCTTTAGAGCGTGAAGGTAAACTCGACGAATTATTGGCTTAACATCGCATCCATATTAAGGAAAAAACAATGAGCGAAGAACAACAAGTTCAACCACAATTAGCTTTAGAGCGTATTTATACAAAAGATATTTCTTTTGAGGTTCCAGGGGCACAAGTTTTCACTAAACAATGGCAACCTGAACTTAACATCAATCTTTCTTCAGCTGCTGAAAAGATTGACCCAACTCACTTTGAAGTATCTTTAAAAGTTGTGGTTCAAGCCAATAACGACAATGAAACAGCGTTCATCGTAGATGTAACTCAATCTGGTATTTTCTTAATCGATAATATCGAAGAAGACCGTTTACCTTACATTTTAGGTGCATATTGCCCGAACATTTTGTTCCCGTTCTTACGTGAAGCAGTAAACGACTTAGTAACAAAAGGTAGCTTCCCACAGTTACTTCTTACTCCAATCAACTTTGATGCAGAGTTCGAAGCAAACATGCAACGTGCTCAAGCTGCTGCTGTTGAAGGTCAAGCTTAATTTTATAGCTTACCCTAAACTCAAAAAACCGCGTAATTCGCGGTTTTTTTATGGGAGTAATTTAGATTTAACGGTCAAGTGAATGAATCTGAATAGAAGGAAACTGGAATCCACGGCATGATTGTTCTGAACGCCATGCGACTGTTAAGATCATATTACCGAACACAAAGTTTTGGTAGGCAAATGTCCCAATAAGCTCATGCGAACATAATCCGCCCTGATTTGTAGGATGTGCTTGGGTGTTTAAGGTATTTAAATCTAAACGTATACCCAGACCCGATGCTTTTAAAACAGCTTCTTTAGTCGTCCAGACTTTAAACCAATATTCTCTATCTTGTTCTAGACTTTGCCACGTTGCATATTCATCAGGATGAAAAGCATGTTGTGCCAGACTATCCAGACGTACTTTACGATCAAGCTCTTCAACATCTATACCAATATCTTTAACATTTTCGCTCATGGCTAAAGCGTAGTATTGTTGGCTATGTGAGTGATTAAAATGCAAAGTGTGATTCAATAAATAAGGTTTGCCATGTTCATGCTTGGCAAACTCCAATTCCATTGAAGTGAGTCGTAGTTTCTCTGCAATCAATCTATTTCTGACACTCTTTATTTGTTGTTTTTTATACTCATTAAATGTACGAAAGTCGGGAAAGTCGTGTTGTTTTCGATTTAAAAAATCATTGAGTTTTCCTATATAAATGTCCACATGTTTACTATTCATTTTATTAATCCGAACCATCCATAATTCACTGCTAGCATTAAAACCTTACTGATACCTGATTAGACAATACAATAAAAAGCCCAAAGAAGACTTTGGGCTTTTTCAATTAAAAACAGATTAACGTTTAAATTTCTTTTCTGCTTTTTTGAATTTCTGAATATAACGACGACGACGTGCAGCTGTACGCTCATCGACCTGACTCTTACGGCCTTCAAACGGGTTTTCAGAAGTCTTAAATTCAATTTTAACTGGTGTACCTTCAAGCTTATAAACCTTACGGAACACATTCTCTAAATAACGGCGGTAATCTGCAGGAGTCTTATCCACCTTGTTACCGTGAATCACAATAGTCGGTGGATTTTGTCCACCCATGTGCGCATAACGCATTTTAATACGACGACCTTGAACTGTCGGCGGCTGATGCTGATCAGTTGCATCATTCAAAATCTGCGTCAATTTCGCAGGAGATACCTTTAAGTTTGCAGACTCATAAGCACGGTGAATTGATGGGTATAACTCACCCACCCCAGTACCATGTAGAGCAGAAATAAGGTGAATTCGAGCCCAAGGAATAAAGTCAAAACGGCGCTCAACATCAAGCTTACACTGCTTGCGGTCGTATTCACTCATGTTGTCCCATTTATTGATCGCAATGACCATGGCACGCCCAGCTTCCAGCGCATAGCCAATTAAATGTAAGTCTTGCTCAACAATACCTTCACGGGCGTCAACTACAACCACCACCACATGTGCGTCTTTCATCGCTTGTAAAGTCTTCACAATTGAGAATTTCTCAATCATTTCATCAACTTTACCTTTACGGCGTACACCTGCTGTATCAATTAAAGTGTACTTACGACCTTCACGCTCGAACGGAATATAAATAGAGTCACGAGTTGTACCCGGTTGGTCAAACGCTACCACACGGTCTTCACCAAGTAAGCGATTTACTAACGTTGATTTACCTACGTTCGGACGACCAATAATTGCTAGACGCAATCCGGTATCTTTGTCATGCTCTTCAGGATTTTCATCTTCTGGAATATCTTGAAGTACATCCTCAAGCATTTGTTGTACACCACGGCCATGGCTCGCTGCAACTTGTAATGGTTCACCCATACCAAGCTTGTAGAACTCAACCAAAGCAGCTTCAGCATGAACACCATCAACCTTATTGGCAACAAGATAAATTTTCTTGCCTAAAGTACGTAATTCACGTGCAATTTGCTCATCGGAAGCTAACAATCCAGCACGCGCATCAACTACAAAAATAATAATATCTGCTTCATTGATGGCTGTTTTCGACTGCTCGGCCATGTAGTTATCGATACCGCCTTCACTTTCACCAATACCACCAGTATCAACAACAATGAAAGACTTATTTTGATAAGTCGCATCACCATATTTACGGTCACGAGTCAAACCCGCGAAGTCGGCTACAAGTGCATCACGACTCTTGGTAATCTGGTTAAATAACGTTGATTTTCCGACATTCGGACGACCAATGAGCGCAATAACGGGTTTCATACAATAACCTTAATTCAAGACCAGCCATATCTCATGGCATGAGCATTAGAAACAGTACAGGAGATATATTTTAAGGTCAGATATGACCATAATAAAAGACGGGGCTTTGAACTGATTTAATTCAAACACCCCGATATTTTTAACAGCGTAATTTGTTAAGCGGCTATTTTAGCACAAGCGAACAAAATTAACGATTCTGCCAAATACTTAAATCGCCTTTTCGAGTCGAAACATAGAGCTGATTCTCAATCACACGTAATGTATTGACCTCACCACTTGTTTTAGAACGACCAATCAACTTACCTGTTGTCGGGTCGATTAGGTGTAAAACACCATCCAAATCACCAACAATAAGGTCCGATCCCAAGACGACAGGATTACTTAAATGACGGTTTAAGAGACTATCATTTTGCCAAAGCTGTTCGCCTGTTGTTAAGTCATAAGCAGTAAGCTTGCCATCAGTTGACGAAACAAACACTTTATTATCATAAACTTCTGGACGCTTGGTGCTACTTGAATCTTCACTCCAAACCACACGTTGAGAAGCAAGATCAGTAACAGTTACTTGGCCTTGGAAACTAGTTGTTACCATGAGTTGACCCGCAACAACCGGATCACCATCAATGTCAATTAAACGCTGAATATCAGAACGCCCTTCACTTACTGCAACACGACGTTGGAAGCGCGGAATACCACTAATCGTATCAATTGCATAAACATATGCATTTGCAGAAGCAATTAAAACAGTACGAGGGTCAAGACTCACTGGCGATGGCTGACCACGTAAACTGAACTGAACATTTGGCAATTTGTATGCCCAAACTTGTTGTCCTGATGATACATCGTGTGCAAATACAGTACCGTCATTTGCAATTGTAATCACGCGTCCAGACTGAACTAAAGAAGGACTTAATAAAGCACCAGATAATTGAGCAGTCCATTTTTGTTCACCAGTTGCCTGATCTAAAGCAAATAACTGACCTTTACTGTTACCAACAACAACAATACCTTCAGCTGCTTCAACACCAGAGCTTAAGCCCAATTTACTAACTTTTTTCTCCCAAAGACGTTGTTTACCACGATATGCAGCAACTTCACCTTTAGGATCAAGGGTAAAAACGACACCTTCGCTAGCGTCAAGTTGTAAACGTAATGGATCTGCCTTATTCGTAGAAGAAACACTGCGTGAAAACACGGGCACCAAACTCTTATTTGACTCAGTCAATTTCGGTAGTGGATTTGGTTTTGCTTCTTTTACTTTGTTGCTAGAACATCCGACCAATACAGCCGATGCGATTGCAATTGCCAAAGGCAGTTTGAATTTCTGATTCATTAAGACTCTTCCACCTGTGTTTCCAAAATTGGGCGCTCAATCTGTGGATCTTCAACTAAAACGCCAACACTTTCGAGTTTAATTTGTAAAATTTGTCGCTCTTGTTTACGTTCCAGTAACGAATCCCATGCAGCTTGATATGCTTTTTTAGCAGAATCAATATCTTTCTTAGCAACAAAGATATCACCGCGTAACTCTTCTACTGTTGCTTTAAATGCCGGATCGACATCACCAGACAAGGTTTTTAGAGCTTCATCATATTTGTTTTGCGCCAATTGTGCATCTGCTAAACGCAATTTTACAACCTGAATCAGTCCTTCATCTTTTACTTTTGAATTCTCAACTTTTTTCAAAGCTTTTTCAGCAGCAGCATAATCTTGTTTTTCATATGCAAGTTTTGCCAATACAAATTGAGTTTGTATCGCCTGAACTGAATCAATATCGTCTTTTACAATCTTATCTGCCGAAGCTGTTATTGAAGCTAAAGCATTTGGATTATCGGCTGTTGCATTTGCTTCATCCATTAACTGCTGTACTTTTGCAGTTTCTGTCTGACTCGTTGCAAGGTTTCTTTTTTGCCAATATTCCCACCCGAAAAAGGCAATCAATGCAATGAGAATCCCGCTAATCATGGCAGAACCATATTTTTTGGCGAACGACTTTAAGCTGTCGAATTGTTCTTCATCACTTAAGCTCATGTGATTGTCCTTTTCCAGATGTTTCAGTTTATTTTGTAAATTTTTCAATTAAGAATGGTACGAGTTCAGCCAACGCAACTTGTGATTGCTCAGCTGTTGCCAACTCTTTTACAGCAAGCTGCTGTGCTTCCCACTCACGTTCACCCAAAATTATGGCGTAAACAGCCCCAGCCTGATCAGCTTTTTTCATCTGACTCTTCATGCTGCCTTGTGAACCCGTTTTAATGCGGATGTTACTATTCGCAGCTTCTAATTGGTCACGTAATTGTTCTGCCAAAACTAATGCTTTAGATTGATAAGCAGGCTCTGCAACCAAGAAAGCTTCACAGTCACGTACAATTTCAGCTTGTTCGACTTGCTCAATTAGAAGCAATAAACGCTCCATTCCCATGCCAAAACCAACGGCAGGTACAGACTGATCTGCTTTTCCTTTTAACTGGCCAACCAGACCATCATAACGTCCACCTCCGCACACTGTACCTTGCGAACCAAGTGCAGTTGTTGTCCATTCAAAAACAGTTTTATTGTAATAATCTAGACCACGTACCAATTTTTGGTTAATTACAAATTTAATGCCTGCAGCAGTCAAATAATCTTGCAATTGTTGGAAGTGGCTTAAACTGTCTTCTTTTAAGAAGTCATATAACTTCGGCGCATTTTCCAGAATTTTCTGAGTCGATTCAATTTTAGAATCTAAAATACGTAATGGGTTTGTTGTTAAACGGCGCTGTGAATCTTCATCCAAAGCATCTTTATGTTCATTTAAGAACGCAACCAAAGCATTACGATATTCCGTACGCTCTTCTTTTTCACCTAAAGTATTCAGCTCAAGTTGAACCATATGTGCAACGCCCATACGCTTCCATAACCGAGCTGTCATTAAGATAACTTCAGCTTCAATATCAGGAGTCGCTACACCAAAAGTTTCCACACCAAACTGGTGGAACTGGCGGTAACGGCCTTTTTGTGGTTTTTCATAACGGAACATAGGTCCCATATACCACACACGTGGCGTAGCACCACGCAACAAATTATGTTCAACTAACGCACGAACACAACCCGCTGTTCCTTCCGGACGTAAAGTCAGTGACTCAGGTGGGTTTCCTTTATCGAAGAATGTGTACATTTCTTTTTCTACGATATCGGTTGCATCACCAATAGCACGTTTAAACAGTCCCGTTTGTTCAACGATCGGCAAACGAATTTGTTGGTAACCATAAGCATCCATTAAAGATGCTAAATGCTGCTCGAGACGTCTCCACGCTGCTGTTTGCGTTGGTAAAACGTCGTTAAAACCTTTGATTGCGACAATTGAACTCATGATGAACTACGAATAATTTCTTTAGATTTAGCTTCTTCAAGCTCTTGGACACGTTGACGAACCATAGTTTCGATTTCATCAACCAATTGATTGGTATCAATTAAATGGCTTTTCTCACCATTACGATAAACCAATGAACGAGGCGCAGCCCCAACGACCCCGATATCTGCTTCTTTTGCTTCACCTGGGCCATTTACCTTACAGCCAATAACCGAAACGTCCATTGGTGTACGGATATCTTCTAAACGCTCTTCTAAAGCCTGCATCACCTGAATCACGTTAAATTCTTGGCGAGAACAACTTGGACAAGCAATAAAGTTAATACCGTTAGAACGTAGGCCAAGCGATTTTAAGATATCAAAACCGATCTTGATTTCATCTTCAGGTTCAGCAGCAAGCGAAATACGCATCGTATCGCCAATGCCTTCCATCAATAACCCACCAAGAGCAATCGCTGATTTCACAGTACCTGTACGGTAAATACCAGCTTCAGTCACTCCAAGGTGTAATGGATTATCAATTTGTTGAGAGAGTAAACGATAAGCATCCATGGTTAAAAACACATTCGATGCTTTTACGCTGACTTTAAACTCATGGAAGTCAAGACGGTCTAGAATATCAATATGACGTAAAGCTGACTCAAGAAGTGCCTGCCCTGTAGGCTCGCCATATTTTTTCTGTAAATCTTTTTCTAGAGAACCCGCGTTCACGCCAATACGCATAGAAATACCGTGATGACGTGCCGCAGCCACAACTTCACGAACTTTCTGGTCTGAACCGATATTGCCCGGGTTAATACGCAAGCAGTCCGCGCCATAATCTGCAACTGCCAAAGCAATTCTATGGTCAAAATGGATATCAGCAACTAATGGAACTGAAACACGCTTACGGATTGCGCCAAAGGCTTCAGCAGCTTCCATAGAAGGTACTGAAACACGCATAATATCTGCACCTGCATCAACACAACGCTCAATCTGAGCCACAGTTGCGTCAACATCGCAAGTTTCGGTATTTGTCATACTTTGCACACTAATAGGTGCATCGCCACCGACATAGACCGAACCAACACGGATTTTACGTGTTGGTCGACGTTTAATTGGGTTCTCTATCATTGTATCGCTCAACTCATGGTATTAGCGGGATAAACGGAATTCAGCTTTACCGTTTACCGTATATGGAGACAATGAAATCTGTTCTTGGTTTAGACTTAATGACACAGCCGTTGCATCATCAAGACGAATCTGGAATGGAGACTCACCATTTAAGGTTAAAGTCGATGCCTGACGACCCGTCGCTAAAACCTTCCCTGTTGCATCTACAATATGAACAGAAGTTGGACGGTTAAAGTTTAACACCAATTGGTCACCCACTGTTGCAGAGGTGTTCCCTTTCATAGGTAAAACTTCAACATTAGACTGATTTGCTTTTGGCAGCTCAGCATCTTCTTTGTTTGAGGTCCATTTTTGGACACCCATCACAATTAATGACACAACAGCAATAATCAAAATTGCAAGCAGTGCGCGCTTTAACCATTTTTTGTTACGATCACTATTAGAACCCGGTAATTTACCCATGATTTTAATTGGTGAATTGTTTAAAGCATGATTTGGCAAAAGCCCAGTATCGTTTGCATAAATCTCATCAAAACGCTGGATAATTGCAGTTGCATCAGTATTTAAATACTTCGCATAAGAACGATAATAGCCTTTGATAAAAGTCGCTTCTGGCAAAGATTTATAGTCGTCTTGCTCTAACGCATTGAGCGTTTTCAGCGGCATATTTAAATCTGAAGATACTTGCTCTAATTCTTTTTTCTGAGAAACACGAATTTGACGTAAATACTCACCAGGACGTTGAATATTTCCTAAAGCAGAAGTCGGTAAGCTTGAGCCAGTTGGCTGCTGTGAATTAGGATTTATTTCCATACGGCCTCAGTACTATACTGTAATTGCAAATAACGTTGATATTCTGGACTTTCCGGGAATAAAGCACGTAACTGGTTTACTAAAACTTGCATTCCCATTTTATCCGCATTGGCTCGAGCCACTCTTAAACCAATCCAAAGTGCGCGTGCACCCTGATTTTTCTGCCCCACTGTACGAACATATTGTTCATACATTTGTGTAGCAGCCGGAATCTGCTGCTGCAAATAAAAAATTTCTGCTAACTCTAACATTGAAATGTAAGAGTCACGGTTAGCAAGAAGTGCTTGTTTGAATGTTTTTTCAGCACTCGCAATATCGCCTAGTTTTAAATAAATTCGCCCCAGATTTTCTAAAGCCTGGTAACGTTGATCATAGCCTAATGTTGCACCAGCAATACGAAATTGCTCAATAGCATCATTATAACGCTCCATTTGGTACAAATACGTACCATAATTATTACGTGCCTGAGCATTGTCTGGTTCAGACGAAATTGCACGCTTAAAGTAATGTTCCGCTTTTTCTAAATTAGGTTTACTGCCTTCTTGTTGCAATAAAATACCCATCATCATATTTGCCGTTGCATCACGACTATCGACACTTAACGCTTGGTCAAGAGAACGCTTTGCAGAATCCAAGTCACCAGAACGAATGTATTCGGCAGCAAGCTGCGTACGCACTTTTACTGCTTTTTCCGGGTCCTTTTTAACCGTTTGCGAAGTCTGACAACCACTTGTCAAAAGTGCAACAGCAACCCCCATACATAACATGATCTTCAACTTCGGAGTACTCAAAGTCTGCCCTCAATATTATCCTTGTGTACGTAAAATCTCTTGTCGTTGAGCCACTTTCTTTTGCCACTGCTCAGCACGACGCGTACGGTCAGCAACTTGGCCGACCAATTGTCCACATGCGGCATCAATATCATCGCCACGTGTTTGACGAATCGTACACACAAATCCTGCATCAGACAAAGTTTTTTGGAAAGAGATGATACGATTTCGACTTGAGCGTCCATATGGCGCATGAGGGAACGGATTAAATGGAATCAAGTTAATTTTACTTGGTAAGTTTTTAAGTAATTTAAGCAACTGCTGTGCATGTTCAGGTTGGTCGTTCACACCATCTAACATGACATATTCAATGGTCACATGTTTACGCGCGCTTTCATTACCATCTTTGGCAATATAACGCTGACATGCCGCAATCAACTGAGCTAATGGATATTTTTTATTAATAGGCACAAGTTCATTACGCAATTCATCATTTGGCGCATGTAGGGAAATTGCTAAAGCAACATCAATATCTTTCGCAAGTTGGTCAATTTTTGGCACAACACCTGACGTTGACAAAGTCACACGACGTTTTGACATACCATAAGCAAAGTCATCGAGCATAATGTGCATTGAGCTTAATACGGCATCGTAGTTGAGCAATGGCTCACCCATACCCATCATCACGACATTGGTCACTGAACGCTCGCGCTCAGCAACAGGCACTTCTTCCATATAGGAATAGTTTGCCATCCAAAGTTGCCCAATAATTTCATCTGGCGTTAAATCGCGCTGAAAACCTTGCTTACCTGTTGAACAAAATGAGCAGTCCAATGCGCAGCCCACTTGTGAAGAAATACACAAAGTTTTGCGTGAACCTGTTTTATCTTCGGCAGGAATTAATACAGTTTCTACTAAAGAGCCAGAACCTTCACCTACGCGAAATACCCATTTACGTGTTCCGTCTTTTGAATAATGACGGTGTACCACTTCAGGAGCTTTAATTTCACAAATTTGTTCAAGCTTTGCACGTAACTTACCTGAAATATTGGTCATTTCAGCAAAATCAGTAACAAAGTATTGATGAATCCATTTCATAACCTGACCGGCACGAAACTTTTTCTCACCAATATCTTCAAAGAATTTTTCTAATTCAGCACGTGACATGCCGAGTAAATTCACTTTTTCGGCAGCAGGCGATGCTGGCGTGGACGAAGATTGCTGCTGTCCATCAAGATTTTCAGATGAAACGACCACTGCAGAACTCATGTGTATTTACCTAAACCATGTCAAAAAAAGAATATATTGTTCAAGAATCAAACAATATGCTCTTGAGAGAATAAAAAAACCAGATAAGTAGTATACCACTTATCTGGTTTGAATGCTTTCGATTAACGAGTGCGTGGGCAGATCTCGTTGTCAGCAAAGAAGTAAGCAATTTCACGCTCTGCAGAAGCAACTGAGTCAGAACCGTGAGCAGCATTTTCATCGATGCTTACAGCGAAATCAGCACGGATAGTACCAGGAGCCGCTTCTTTAGGGTTTGTAGCACCTAAGATTTCACGGTGAGCAAGAACTGCGTTTTCACCTTCAAGAACAGATACAACAACTGGACCAGAAGTCATGAATGCAACTAAGTCACCAAAGAAACCACGTTCTTTGTGCTCTGCATAGAAACCTTCAGCGTCAGCTTGAGAAAGGTGTTTCATTTTAGTCGCAACAATTTTTAAACCCGCTTTTTCGAAACGAGCAAAAATTTCACCGATGTGGTTTTTAGACACAGCATCTGGCTTTACGATAGACAAAGTACGTTCAATTGCCATGAGTGGCTCCTTTATTTTAAGATTTAAACTTTAAAAAATTTGCCGCATTATACCGATGTCATAGGCAATAATCAGCTTTGAATGTGTAAAAGTTGCGATTTTTTCTACTGTTTTTAGCGAACTTCATCCAACCAAGCCATCTGGATGGCTTCTAGCAATCCTTCGGTTGATTTATTTGGGTCATCACTAAAGTCTGGTAACGCACAAACCCATGCATGTAAATCGGTAAAACGAATCCATTGCGGATCAACTTCTGGATGTGCTTCTGACAATTCAATGGCAATATCAATCGTATCTGTCCAACGTAAGCCCATAGCGGCTCCTATCTGTTTAATCTGCTAAATCAAGAACTGTGTACTTTAGCAAATCCACAAACCTAATCGATAGCTTAAGCTGATAAAAATTACTGTTCGTTATAAAGCAATGCCCAATAATGGCGCGACAAAAATAATCAGACTTGCTACTGCTGCACCAATAAGTGCGCCCACAATCACATCACTCGGATAGTGAAGTCCAAGTACCATACGAGACAATGCCACAAGTACCATGAACGGCAACATCGCTGCAAGCAGCACAGGTTGGATATACCCCAACACAATTGTCACCATGACAGCATGTAACGTATGACCTGATGGAAAACTAAAGTGATCGAGTGGTCTTTCACCGAGAACAATCACCTGATGTACTTGGTAAGGACGTGGACGCGTGGTTTTATGTTTTAAGAATTTATAAATTGCTGTTCCAACCGAACCACCAAGTAGCAAATAGATAATTTGCAAGCTATAGGTGATGCCCTGCATTCCCCATACAATCGCCAACATAAGGTACCAAAAAGGTCCGTCACCAGCACGGCTAATAATTTTAAAGAATAATGCCACACGCTGTGAATGA
This sequence comes from Acinetobacter sp. FDAARGOS_558, assembly GCF_003937785.1. Taxonomy (NCBI): domain Bacteria; kingdom Pseudomonadati; phylum Pseudomonadota; class Gammaproteobacteria; order Moraxellales; family Moraxellaceae; genus Acinetobacter; species Acinetobacter sp. FDAARGOS_558. The sequence goes on along the minus strand of NZ_RKJH01000001.1, from coordinate 2,885,847 downwards.
GAGAAATTATTGAGATATAAGCAGCCTCGTAAATCGAGATCGAGTATTTTTATTTTTGCATTCTTAAATTTCATGGTTGTTCTCCTATTTTAGGATACTTAGGTGAAGTCCACCGAGGGTTCCTTCACTACCTGATAAAATGCCTGTTCTAATTGCTGTACCGGAAGTTGCCAACCGCTTTGCTGTACTTTATGACAGGCTTGTATGCCCATTTCTCTAAGTTGTTGTATTGAAGGAAGCTGATAAATTTGTTGTATAAAATGGTTCTTATGCCCAAGTGGGCTTAACCAACCGTTTACGCCATGTATTAAATACTGGTGTGCACATGCATAATCATACGCGATAACTGGCAAACCGCTCGCCATTGCTTCCAAAACTACGTTACCAAACGTTTCAACTTGGCTTGCAAATACAAAGACATCGGCACTTGCATATGCGACTGCCAAATCGTGCCCGCGCAAACTACCCGTAAAAATAACATTTTTCGATTCAGGCAGTGCTTTTAATCGAGCAAGATCCGGGCCATCTCCCACCACAACCAGTTTAGTTTTCTGTTGCTGAATGTTTTGCATAGCTGCATAACTCTCAACGATCAGTTGGACTTCTTTTTCCGGTGATAAACGACCTACATACAACATGACACGTGTATCGGATTCAACGCCCCATTGCTGGCGTAAGTTTTCTGAGCGATGTTTTGGTGAAAAACGAGTAGTATCCACTCCTCGCCCAACAACAACTAGAGGACATGTAATGCCAAAACCGCGTAAAGCCTCTTCCGTATCTTTACTTGGAACACAGGTCACTTGAGTATTGTTATGGAACCAGCAAAGGTATTTTTGAATCGGCTTCACCAAAAAGGCCAAATCGAAGAACCTGCTAAAATCTTGAAACGGCGAATGAAAACCACTAGAGACCGGAATATCTTTGGCTTTTGCAGCTTGCATGGCTGTTAAACCTAACGGCCCTTCAGTCACAATATGTACGACATCTGGCACAAATTTTTCAAAAGCTTTTGAAACTTTTAAATATTGGGGCCAGCCAAATTGCAAAGTTGGATATTTTGGAATCGCTTGTGACATGACCAGACATTCTTGTTCTGGCAAAAAATCATGACATTTGGCTTTTTGCTCAGGTCGAACAAGTAGAATTTTATGCCCTTGTTTCTGTAAACCTTGGCATAACTGCAACAAAGAGAGTGCTACACCATTAATTTCAGGCGGCCATGTTTCTGTCACAATCGCAATTTTTAAACGAGGACGAACCAACTCGTGAAGTTGGTGCAATTCCTGAGTATTAGACAAATGCTGTTTTTGTTTAAAATAGAATTGGAAGCTTTCAGGAAGTTGCTGTTGTTTTAATAGTGCTGTCGCGTATGAGCCTTGCATAGCGCCATCCATCAGTATATTTATTTTCATGCTTAAAGATTAAGCAGCTTTCTTGACACTTTGATGATAAATGCATGACAGTTTACTGACATAAAAATTAAAAAAGCACGCTGAGAGCAGCGTGCTTTTGCATAAAACAGACAAGAGAACTTAACGGTTCTGCAATTTCGCATAATCCATCAATACATTCGCAGCTTCATTTACGAACGTTTCTTCTTCTGGCAACGCAGGACGTTGATTAGCTTTCATTTTGGCACGAGATTCAGCTAGAGCATCTAAAGAAGCCTGATAGCTTTCCCAGTTAGGGAAAGGTTTTTGACCTGTTGCTATACGACGTTCATTTTCAGCATCTAAAGTTTGCTTTTCTAAACTCAAAAGCTCTGCACGGCGCTTATCAATATCAAGCACAACTTGTTTCTGGTCACTCGTAACCTTCGCAATTGCTGTACGTTTATTTAAATACTTAAACTGTGGATCAACAGCAACACGTTGTTCCGAAAGTTGAGACAGCTTCGCTACATATGGCTGCACTGAACCTTCACGCTTAAATGGTGCAGTCGGAATCGTATCCCACTTCAACGCATTTTTCGATTTACGCTCACCAAACTCTTCGTTATAGATATCAACAAGCTTAATATCTGGCACTACACCTTTGTTTTGCGTACTACCACCAGTTACACGGTAGAATTTACGCTGAGTTAAGGTTGCTTGACCATATGCCAAAGTATCGAGTTGGACCTGAGCTGTACCTTTACCTGTGGTTGTACTACCAATGATAATGCCACGCTCATAATCTTGAATTGCAGCAGAGTAAATTTCACTTGCAGATGCTGAGGCTAAGTTCACCAATACAGCGAGTGGACCTGTATAGATTTGCTGACCACCATCGTTGTCTTCAAATACACTTACGTTGCCATTACCATCACGAATTTGCACAACTGGACCTGACTTAATCACTTGTCCAAGCATACGTGCAACTTCTTCTAATGAACCACCTGGGTCATTACGCAAGTCAATAATAATACCTTCAACTTTCTTGGCTTTTAATGCCTCAAACGCATTTGCAGTATCTTCAGAAACTGAGCGATATTGCTGACCAGCACGACGTGAACGATAGTCAAAATAGAACGATGGAATTTCAATCACACCTAATAGATGCTTTTTACCATCACGTGTCACTTCAACTGTACGTGAACGAACACCGGCATCTTCTTCTTGAATAACATCACGTACCAAAGTCACATTGCGTGCTTGACTCATTGATGCACCAGCACCAAGAAGCTTCAACGTTACTTTTGTACCGCGCTTACCACGAATCAACCCAACAATTTCCGAACTCGACCAGCCGACCACATCGATCATTTTGCCGCCCTCTTGAGCGACACCAACGATTCGGTCTCCTGATTTCACTTGACCAGACTTACTTGCAGGACCACCTTCTACAATGGTTTCAATCTTGGTGTAATCTTCATTACCACGTTCTGGGCGAATCGATACCCCAATACCTTCAAGTTGTAATGTTGTTTGGCGGTTCAGCTCTATCGCATCAATTGGCGGATAATAGTTACTGTGCGGATCATAAGTTGCCAACATTGCATTTAATGTTTTATCCAACACATCGTCGCTTTTCACACGACTAATTCTTTCAAGCTGACGTGTATAACGCTTAGTCAAAGTCTGAGCTGGCGTTAAATCTTCTGGGCCTGTTAAATCTTGACCATCAGCAAGTGAAGGGTTTTCTTTTAACGCCTTTTGTTTCGCCTGCTCTTCTTCACGGCTAATCGTTAAATTAATTAATTGAGAAACCAGCATTTTACGCCAGTGATTTTGCTGTTCAGCTGACGTTTTAAAATACGGTGCTTTTTCGCGGTCTACTTCAATAAAAGTATTTGGCTGTTTTAAATTTTGTGGTTTCTTCAACTCAGCAAGCATGAACTCATAAAACTGTTTTAAGCGCTCACGATATTGCTGGTGAATAGCAAATGGCCCAGTTAAATTCCCCGCTTTTAATGAAGCACCAAAATTTGAACCATAGAGCTTTTTATAGTTTTGAACTTCAGCGTCTAAAAATAATGAGTGGTCCGGATCAAGACTGTCTAAGTACATATCAAGAATACGGTTAGATGTGTTCGCATCCAGACGCATATTTAAATAATGTTGGCGGTCTACTAAAGTTGCCAGTTGACGAGCCACCAAGGCTTGCTCTTGCGTTGGCTGGATCGATTGAGAAACAGCAGCAGTATTGGTTGCTGCTCTTGCTTCGTTCATCGTATGAGAGAAGAATAAACCGCCAGTCGCGATTGCTACTGCACAAGCTATAGTTTGAAGTTTCATAAATTCTTAATACTTCCTTGGGTGTTCGTATCTTACACGCTCTGTTTTCGATATGAACTAAGCAGATTCAACATCTTAACCAACTAAATTGTTTATACCGTGTAGTTTTATCATATTCTGTACTGACAAAATGTAGCAAATCATTGCAAAATTCGCTTATTGTTTTTCAATCAAAATTCAAATGGAACCAATATGATTGGCGCGTTGATGCTGGACATAGCCGGCACAGAACTTACTCAAGAAGATATTGAACTATTACAAGCTCCGCAAGTCGGTGGCATGATTTTATTTGCACGAAATATTGAATCACCACAACAAGTCCGTGCTTTAACCGACCATATGCGCCAAGTTCGCCCAGATATTTTGATTGCTGTCGACCAAGAAGGTGGTCGCGTTCAACGTCTAAAATCTGGCTTTACGTTATTGCCAGCCATGGGCCGTTTTGGCGAGCTCTATATCACTCAACCTCAAAAAGCACTTGAATTAGCTGAACAGTGCGGCTGGTTAATGGCAACTGAAGTTTTGGCTGTGGGGATCGATTTTAGTTTTGCGCCAGTTTTAGATCTGAATGCAATTAGCGATGTAATTGGTGACCGTGGCTTCTCTAAAAATATTGAAGATATCGCTCCGCTCGCTGGCGCATTTATGCGCGGTATGAAAAAAGCCGGCATGGCGAATACCGGTAAGCACTTCCCTGGTCACGGTTCGGTAAAAGCCGATTCACATGTCGCAGCTGCAATCGATAGCCGTAGCTATGACGAAATTTATAACCATGACATGCAAAGCTTTATTAAGCTTATGCCTGAGCTAGATGCGCTCATGCCGGCACATGTGATTTACGATCAGGTTGATCCAAATCCGGCAGGTTTCTCACCTTTCTGGATTCAAGAAGTCCTTCGTAATCGCTTGAAATTTAATGGCGTACTTTTCTCCGATGACTTAAGCATGCAAGCTGCTTGTGTCGCTGGGGGTGCAGACGCGCGTATTCAAGCAGCTCTGGCAGCAGGCTGTGATATGGGGCTAGTGTGTAATGACCGTAGTGCAGCATGTACAGCACTCGATGGTATTGCAAACTTAGAACTACCAAATCAAGAGCGTTTAGAACGTATGCGTGGTCGAATTCCACAAATCCAAGTTGGTGAAACTTTATCGCTTGGAAATGACTGGCAAGCTGTCAAAACAGCCATTGAAGAGTTTAAAAATTCGATTTAAGTTAGTAAAAATTTTAATTGGCTACAAAAACCTATTCACTATCTGATACGCGGATAAGTCATACGCAACCTGCTCATCTGCTGAAGGATATTGATTGCTTCAATATATTTGATAGATGCAGAAAGTGAACAGGTTTTGCGTATGACAATGGTTTTGGTTACTTTTCCCGAAAGAAAAGTAACTCCAACTGAAAGTTCATCCCAGAATGCCAACCTAATTGACAGGACTCCGCCATGCAGGTTCATTCACCATCAATGCATTAGAACCTCTTCATTGTTATTAATAATGAAGATCACACAAAAACAATAAATCGAGTTCAGGACGAATGACACAACACCTTTCAAAACACCGCCACATTTCTTTTACAGCCCACTATACAGGCTATATCTGGTATCAAATGGGGATCTCACATGAAGCACTTGCCACCAGCAAAGGAAAATCGTTGGCATATTTAGTTCACCCATTAGAATCTTGGGCAGAGAAATATGTGGGCGGCAGTATGCGCACGACGCTTAAACAGCGCCATACCATGCTTGATCATAATTTAGAGAAGTTAATTCAAGAAAACCCTGATTTACAGGTGCTTGAAATTGCTTGTGGTTTATCACCACGTGGTTGGTGGTTTAGGCAACATTATCCTTCCATTAGCTATCGAGAGCTTGATTTGCCCGATATGGCTCAAACAAAACAAAATGCACTACAACAAATTGAAAAAAATGCACCTGAAATTTTATCGGTCGATTTATTTACCGAAGCGTTTGCTCAAGCATTTGAAGTTTTTGACTCTAATCGCCCACTGGTTGTAATTAGTGAAGGTTTAATTAACTATTTTGATAAAGACTTATTAAAGCAACTGATCCAATCCATTGCCCACTACGGTGCTTCCTTTAAAAAGCTTTATTATTTAACCGACCTGTATCCTGAACCCGTTAAAAATAAACTTGCAAGTATTATCTGGAACAGTAGTAAATTACTTAAACTTATGTCTCGAAGCTCATTTAGTTTTCATTTTAAGACTCCACTAGAAGTGAAAGACTTTTTTAAAGATGCAGGCTTTAGTCAAGTTAACGTTGAACAACCTCAAATATTCTTTGGACAAGTTTCTAAAGACAGCGATGAAGAGCATTTAGGCGACTTAGTCTGGACTATCCATGCTCAATTAAAATAAAAAATGGAAGCCTCGTGAGTTTTGAGGCTTCCAAATCATAAAAGAATAAAGGTTAAGCTGCTTGTTTCTGGCGAGCAATGAAGCGGCTTAAACGGTCAGCAAGCTCAAAGCTACCATGTTTAAATAAGGCACGGACTCCTTGTTCAGTAGCTTCAAAGATTAAACACTCAATCGAGAAAGCACCCTCTTCATCTTCTAAATGTAAAGCCAAATCACGTGGGTATTCATTTACAAACTCAAGCTGTGCTACATCATCTAACTTCAAATACATCCCAAAGAAAGTCACGTCAACAATCGTCACTGGCACCTCTGTTTCACATTCACGGTGGCTCAGTTTCGTTTTAGGTTGGAGAACTGGTATACGCTCTTCACCTCGGCGTTCCATGTTTTGCATTTGCTCACGCGTCATTGGAATAATGCCATCCAGATTTTGGATAGATTCACCCTTCAAAAATGAAGTGAACAAACTCATAGTTTCTTTACGGCGCTGGAGCTGCGGCACATGGTCGGCGTTAGCAATCAGAGCAAATTCCATATCCGGACATTGCAAAGCAAAATTGGCATTTTCATGAGGTAAAGTAAAACTATCGTACTGCCCTGCTGCGATCAGTGTCTTACATTCTGGAATAGGTACATCTGTTAAACGCAAAAGGCGATTACAGTTAATTTCATAACGCTCTCGTTCAGTACCCGTAAATTCTGCCATTTGCCTAAAAAATAATTTTTTAGCTGTAGGCGACATACGCGTTTTATCTAATTTGGCATGATTCACCAAATATAAAATTACCGCTTGCCCAAACTCTTCCATACGATTTTCTTGCATGAGTTTGAGCGACTCTTCCAGAATCATCCGCCAGCTTTTACGGGTCTTTTGCATAACACCCATTAAAATCATACGGTCCATCAAATCTGGACGATGATAAGCAAAACATGAAGCAACAACTGAACCCAACGACATTCCCATTACAGAAACTTTTTGAATTCCGACGATATCTAGCCAACGTCCTAACATTTCTGACAAATCGGGAAGCTCTAATGTTCCAGCAGAAATTCCGGTATCTCGATTGGTAATTTGTTGATTTGCACCCATAGATGGCAAGTCGATTAAAATCACCGGGCCACTTTCAAATAGTTGTTCAACACAATATTTATACGAGTTAAAATTTTGAAAAGCACCGCCAACAATCACAATCGGTGTTTTGTGAATCGTTTGTGGGTCTGCAATCGCCATGTATTCAATTTTCCAACCGTCAATCCATGTGGTACGAGCTGGCTGTTTAAAACTATCTCTATGGTAGATATCGAAAAACCCAAAACCGGCATAAGCTTGGTTTATCTCCGAATCCATTTGAATAATGGAATTCATATCCTTGCTTCCTCCTTGCTGTAATTTTTTTATGCTGCAAGAGTTCCTTCTTGAACACGTAATCTTTTATGCACAAATCTTTAAAATTTGTATTTGTTTGTATTGCACAATAACATTCTAAACAATTGTCTGAAATATACGCAATCGCTGAATTGACCGCTCATCCTGTTTAAGCCGCTAATAGTTTGCAAAATATTTAAATGTTTTTTTATAGCGATCACATTTTTGAAAAAAAGCCATTCATTGTTCCGCATTTGACTGCTACTATCGTAGTCATTGGTAAATGATTAAAAAATGCTATGCAAGATTCAATTGAACAATATATGCAAAAAGTTGGGCAACAAGCACGTGATGCTTCACGCGTCTTAACAAGTGCTTCTACCTCACTTAAAAATCATGCGCTCTCTGCCATTTATACTGCTTTGGAAAACAACCAAGCAGCTATCTTGGCGGCGAATCAAATCGACATGGAAAAAGGCCGTAGCAACCAGCTCGACAGCGCCTTACTTGATCGTCTTGAGCTTACGCCCGCACGTTTTAAAGGGATGTTGCAAGGTTTAAAAGATGTGATCGCGCTTGTCGATCCAATTGGGGAAATTACGGATCTTGCATATCGCCCCACAGGCATTCAAATTGGGAAAATGCGTGTACCTCTAGGTGTCGTTGGTATGATTTACGAATCACGTCCAAATGTCACACTTGAAGCTGCATCTTTAGCAATTAAATCGGGCAATGCTATTATTTTACGTGGTGGCTCAGAAGCACTTGAGTCAAATAAAGCAATCGCAGAAGCGGTGAAGCATGGCTTAAAAGTTGCTGGTTTACCTGAGCACTCAGTACAAGTGATTGAAACTTCTGACCGCGCAGCGGTTGGTCACCTCATTACTATGGCTGAGTATGTAGATGTCATTGTTCCACGTGGTGGTAAAAGCTTAATTGAGCGTGTAACCAACGAAGCTCGTATTCCTGTGATTAAGCATCTTGATGGTAACTGTCATGTGTTTGTAGAAGCTCAAGCAGACTTACAAAAAGCGTTACCAATTACCTTGAATGCTAAAACACATCGTTACGGCGTTTGTAATGCAATGGAAACTCTGCTCGTTGATGAAAAAATTGCAGAAGTTTTCTTACCACACATTGCTGAGCTTTATGCTGAAAAACAAGTTGAGCTACGTGGTTGCCCAGAAACACGTCGTATTTTGGGTACTACTGTCAAACCTGCGACAGAAGAAGATTGGTATACCGAATATTTAGGGCCGATTCTTGCAGTTAAAGTGGTGAGTGGTATTGATGAAGCAATTGACCATATCAACAAATATGGTTCGCATCATACCGATGCAATTGTGACAGAGAACTATACTTTGGCACGTCAGTTCCTAGCTCGCGTAGATTCAAGCTCCGTCGTAGTTAATGCATCAACTCGTTTTGCCGATGGCTTTGAATATGGTTTAGGTGCTGAAATTGGTATCTCAACAGATAAGATTCATGCACGCGGCCCTGTTGGCTTAGAAGGTTTAACTTCTCAAAAATGGATTGTGTTAGGTGACGGTCAAATTCGTCAATAAGTCTCCTACTTAAATAAAAACGCCTGATCCATATCAGGCGTTTTTATTTTGTTATTTCCCACAGAAAAACCAGCCCGAAGGCTGGTTTTTTTAACCATAGATCAATTAGAAAATAAAGTCGGTATTCACAAATTTCGAATAGTGCTCAGACACCATAGAAGCCAGCATACCTTTACTGTCATCAGTCTGTTTAGCCGCAATCATAGAGCGAATCGAGAATGCACGAAGCGCATCATGCACAGAAAGTGTACCTTCTGCAGAATCTTTACGACCACCAAATGGGAATACATCAGGACCACGTTGACACTGACAGTTGATGTTTACACGACAAACTTGATGTACAAGTGTATCGACCAAATGACCAATTTGCGCTGGGTCACTACCAAAAATACTCACCTGCTGACCATGATCAGAAGTAGTGACATAATCCAATACAGTTTCAATATCATCATAAACAGCAACTGGTACCACTGGGCCAAACTGTTCTTCGCGATACAGTCTCATCCCCTCAGTCACTGGATAAACTACGGCTGGATAGAACATGGTTTTGCAGAATTCACCACCTTCCGGATTAACCACTTTTGCTCCTTTTGCCACCGCATCTTCAATCACTTCAGTCATGTAGGCTGTACGGTGCATGCCTGGTAGCGGCGTAATAGATACACCTTTTTCCCACGGCATACCTACTTTCAGTTTAGCCAGCTCAGTCGTTAAACGGTTAACAAACTCATCGGCTATCGAACGGTGCACCATCAGCATTTTTAAAGCTGTACAACGCTGACCATTGAATGACAATGCGCCCAACAGACACTCTTTCACTGTCAGGTCCAAATCAGCATCTGGCAAAATGATGGCTGCATTCTTTGCATCCAACCCCAGAATCGCACGCAGACGGTGAGATTTTGGATGTTGTTTTTTCAAGTGGTCAGCCACTTTACTAGAACCAATCAGTGCCAGTACATTAATTTGCCCAGATGCCAGCAAATGCGGCACCACTAGAGAACCTGGTGCATAAATGGTATTGATCACCCCTTTTGGAAATGAATCACGAAATGCCTCTAACAATGGTTCAAATAGTAAAGTTCCAAATTGAGGTGGTTTAAAAATAATAGTATTACCCATCAGCATAGCCGGTATCAGGGTTGCGAAGGTTTCATTCAGTGGGTAGTTGTATGGTCCCATACACAACACAACACCTAATGGAGTACGACGAATTTGACCAATGGTGCCTTCAGCAATTACAAAGCGGGAGTTGGCATTATCTAGATCCTTCAGGGCATCAATGGTTTGACGCATGTAGGTAATAGTACGATCAAACTCTTTCTCTGAATCAGCCAAGCTCTTGCCAATTTCCCACATGATCAGCTTAATAATCAGATCTCGTTGCTCTACCATGCGCTGAATGAAATTTTGCATACATGCAATACGCTCACTAACCTTCATCATTGGCCATTCGCCACGACCATTGTTATAAGCTCGTACCGCTGCTTCTAATGCTTCATCGCTTTCTTTTTCGCCCATGACTGGATAACTACCAAGTTCAACTTGCTGTAGGCTACCGTCAGGCTGCTGAATCCAGATCGGAGATAATGTTTTCTTGGTTGCACCAGCCCATAACTTCAACTCACCATCCACGAGTGAGACACGCTGATGAATTTGAGATGGCAAACGTACACTTTCAGGAATACCGTCCACTACTGGAAATTTATGCTGTAAATTATTTAACTGATTCATTCTTCTTAATACCTTATTATTTGTATGTCTTTATATATCCCCGAACCGTACACTGTAATCAGTTCTTCTTCGGATCAATACCACTATTATTATCAGTACTCACCTTGCTTGAACCGTAGACCACAAGGTGAATTCTTAAAGCATGGATAGTTTCGATATTTTCTAGTTGAATTTACCCCCGACACACACTATCAGTTACCCCTAGCTTCTGGATAACTTGTTCAATGATCTGTTCTGGTGTGAGAGCAATATCAATAGCAATTGCTTCATTCACATCAGGTTCCTCTAATGTATCTAGTTGGGTTTGTAACAATGCTGGATCAAAAAAATGACCAGATCTTTCTGCAAGTCTTTGCTGTAATAGTTCATAAGAACCTTTTAGATATACAAACTTAACATTTTGGTCCTGCCCTCTTAAAATATCGCGATACATCCGCTTTAAAGATGAGCATGTAAACACAGCCGTTTCACCATCTCTTTGTTTTGCTTCAATTGCCTGACGAATAGCTTGCAACCACGGCAAGCGGTCTTCATCGGTTAAAGGGATACCTTGGCTCATCTTACTTTTATTTGCAGCTGAATGAAGCGTATCGCCATCAAGAAACTCACAAGCCAAACGCTCTGATAACAACTCACCAATAAGGGTTTTCCCTGTGCCACAAACACCCATTGCTATCACTATCATGGATTACCTACCTCTAATTACAAAACAGCACTAAGCAACAATGTGAAAGACAAACCAAGTACCGAAATAATTGTTTCCAGTACAGACCAAGTCTTCAGTGTCTGCCCAACTGTCATTCCAAAATATTCTTTGATTAGCCAGAAACCAGCATCGTTTACATGCGAGAAAATTAATGATCCAGAACCTGTCGCTAATACTAAAAGTTCAGGTCTAACGACTACACCTGCTGCTGCCGCAATAGGTGCAACAATGCTACAAGCCGTGGCCATCGCAACAGTAGCCGAACCTGTTGCCAGACGTATGAGAGCAGCAACAAGCCATCCTAATAACAATGGTGAAAGGTTTGCTTTTAAAGCAGTAGAGACGATTTCATTAGAAATTCCACTGTCTCTTAAAATACCGCCGAAACCACCACCAGCACCAACAATCAGCAAAATACCCGCAATTGAAGCCAGACATCCACCACAGAATTTTTCAATTTGTTCACGGTTAAAACCCTGCATGGTACCAAAAGTAATAAAGCTGACCAAAACAGCAATAAGCAATGCAATATCAGAAGTACCAATAAAGCGTAATAACTCATTTGGGAACGTTTTTGGTGCAAAGAAAACATCTGCCCAACTACCAACTAGCATCAATGCAACCGGTAGCATGATCGTAAATAAGGTTATCCCAAAGCTCGGCAATTCACGTGTGTTGTTAGCATCTGCTTCAACAAACTGCTTTGCTAAAGGATTATTTTCAGGCAATTTGACATATTTGTTAATCCATAATGCATACAATGGACCTGCAACAACCGCCGTCGGGACGCCAACCAACAAACTGTACATAATGGTTTTACCGATGTCGGCATGGTAAGCCTGTACCGCAAGCAAAGCGGCTGGATGCGGTGGAATCAACCCATGTACGACCGATAGACCCGCAACCATAGGTAAACCAACAATTAATAATGATTTACCTGTACGTTTGGCAATATTGAATGCAATTGGAATAAGAAGTACAAAACCAACTTCAAAAAATACCGGAAGCCCTACAATTAACGCAATGAACATCATGGCCCAGTGAATATGTTTTTCACCAAACCATTTAATTAAAGTAATTGCTATTCGTTCTGCACCACCTGACTCAGCCATCATCTTGCCAAGCATGGTTCCTAACGCAATCACAATCGCAAGGTGACCTAGTGTTTTACCGGTACCTGCTTCATATGATTTAACAATCCCGTCCATTGGCATGCCAACTGCAAGAGCTAAACCAAGAGAAACAATAATAAGAACTAAAAAGGGGTAAATTCTAAACTTCGCGATCATGACAATCAAAGCAACGATCGCAATTAAAGTATAGACAAGCAACATGCCACCCTGAACCGTCTCCATGTGACACTTTCTCCTTGGAATAATGTTATCTAGGCACTGCCTAAATAAAGGTCTTCAACCAGAGATATACTCATTGTTGAAGCACTCATTTTTTATATTTAGTATGACTGGCAACCGCCAGTCACAGCATCACAAAAAATCTAAAGCACCTAAAAGACACTTTAGATTTTTAAACCACAATTACTTTCGTAAAACTCACAACTGACTTGCAATTTGGGCTAAACGGGTAATTTCAGCCCAATCTTGTGCAGCGACAACAGGTTTAGGCGTTAACCATGACCCACCTACACACACCACATTAGGTTGCTTTAAGAAATCTGGAGCTGTCTCTGCTGTAATTCCACCTGTTGGGCAGAAACGTAAGTTTGGAAATGGACCATAAAATGCTTTTAGCATCTCAACCCCACCTGCCTGTTGAGCAGGGAAAAACTTCACAATGTCGTAGCCCAACTCAATCGCTTGAATGAGATCACTCGGTGTCATTACGCCTGGTAAAAGAGGTAAACCTGCATCTTGTGCAGCCAAATGCAAGTCTTTGGTCAAACCAGGTGATACCCCAAATTTAGCACCAGCTTTTTTAGCTTGTGCACAATGCTCAGGCTTGGTAATTGTTCCCACACCCACCACAATGTCATCTGCTAACTGAGATGCACGTTCAATGGCAGCAAGCCCAGCTGCTGTACGTAAAGTAATTTCCAGTACCTTTACACCGCCAGCATGCAACGCACGTGATACATGTTCACCTTGTTCGGCAGAGTCAAAAGCCAACACTGGAATTACTGGACCTAATTTGACAACATCTTCAATCTTGCTCATTACTTTGTAATTCCTTTGTCTTAAATCTGCCCTTGTGGCTCTTCGCCAACAAGTGCACCAAACACAGATGCGCCATGTTCAGCAGGCGCTGCTGCCGCACGGAACACACCAAATAATTCACGGCCAAAACCAACTTCGTTTTCTGCCTGATGTTCTGGTTGAGCAACAGGACGTGACTGCCAAGTCTGCTCATCTAACTCAATATCGAGTACACCAGCTTCAGCATCAATAATTAATATATCTCCGGTTTGAACTTTGCCAATCGGACCGTTCAATAACGCTTCTGGAGACAAATGAATGACTGCCGGTACTTTGCCTGAAGCACCAGACATACGGCCATCGGTTACTAATGCAACATGGAAGCCTTGATCTTGTAAAACACCCAACACAGGAGTCAAGCGGTGCAACTCAGGCATACCATTAGCACGCGCACCTTGGAAACGAACAACCGCAATAAAGTCTCGGTGTAATTCACCACGATCAAACGCTGCCTGTACCGCTTCTTGCGAGTCAAAAACAATTGCCGGTGCTTTCACTTTACGGTGCTCTGGTGCAACCGCAGAAATCTTGATAACACCACGGCCAAGGCGACCTTGCATTAAGCGCAAGCCGCCATCTGGCTGAAACGGCGCATCAATGCTACGGAGTACCTTGTCATCAAGGCTTTGAACTACCCCGTCAACCCAAGTAAGCTTACCGTCAATCAATTTCGGTTCTTTGGTGTAATGCTGTAAACCTTTACCAGCGACGGTCGTCACATCGTTATGTAACAAACCAGCCTCAAGTAAGTTACGAATAAGGAATGCTACCCCACCCGCAGCTTGGAAATGGTTTACATCGGCCTTGCCATTTGGATAGATTTTTGCGAGCAATGGAACAACAGCAGACAACTCATCAAAGTCATCCCAGTCAATTAAGATGCCAGCCGCACGTGCAATCGCAATAAGATGCAACGTATGGTTGGTTGAACCACCTGTAGCCAATAAAGCCACAATACCATTAATAATGGCTTTTTCATCAATAACATGGCCAATCGGCGTGTAGTTGCCTCGCTCGGCAGTTAAGTCAAGTACACGTTTAGCAGCTTCGGCAGTGAGCGCATCACGTAATGGCGTATGAGGATGAACAAATGCCGCACTTGGCAAATGTAAGCCCATCACCTCCATCAACATTTGGTTACTGTTCGCAGTACCATAGAATGTACATGTGCCCTGACCATGATAGGCAGCCGATTCAGCTTCAAGTAAGGCATCGCGTCCTACTTGACCTGTCGCGAATTGCTGGCGGATTTTAGCTTTATCATCATTCGACAAACCGCTACTCATTGGCCCCGCAGGTACAAAAATGGTTGGTAGATAACCAAACTGCAAAGCACCAATCAGCAAGCCCGGAACAATCTTATCGCATACCCCGAGACACAATGCGGCATCGAACATGTTATGGGAAAGTGCAATCGCAGTCCCCATCGCAATGGTTTCACGTGAAAATAGTGATAATTCCATACCGGCATTACCTTGAGTAATACCATCACACATTGCCGGTACACCGCCCGCAAACTGTGCAACACCACCATTTTCACGTGCAGCTGTTTTTATAATGTCAGGGAATGTTTTATATGGGGCATGTGCTGAAAGCATTTCATTATATGAAGACACAATGCCAATATTTGGTTCACGGCCAACTTTAATAATTAATTTTTCATTATCTTCCATGCCAGCAAAACCATGAGCCAGGTTGGCACATGAGAGTGCACCACGAGCTGGGAATTTGCCTTGGGCATGTTCAATACGTTGTAAATATGCAGAACGAGTTTTTTGGCTACGCGCAATTACACGTTCAGTAACTTTTGCCAATACTGGATTCGGCAAGTCCATGCTGGACGCTCCTGTACAACCGGATAAGCCGGAACATAAAAATAGACCAAATGATATATTTCATCATCATTTGATAAGGGGGAGGAACAATATTATTAAGGCAAAAAGCGACATGCAAGCCCTAGTCAACTTTACGGTAATACTCGAGCATCGGTATTAAATACAAATTATGTTTAAGTTTTAAACGAGAAGCTGGTTTTATTCTTGACTATATTTATTGGTATGTCTGCCTCTATTAACTATGAGAAAATTCTCATAATATCAAAGCAATAAATTATTCTTATAAATGTATTAATACCGACTTTTTTATACTAAGTTTTATATTAAAAATGTTTATGATTTATTCATTTTAACTTATATATAAACGATTAAAATTTAATTTCATTTACGTATATTATTTGTAATACTCCCCTCTAGTTTGATTAAAATAACAGCACTTCTTTTTTCTTAAAAAATTTATACCAAATATTTGAAAAATACATTAAATAGAAATCTACCTTTCATAAATATATACAAAAAACTGTTTAATTCTTCTACAAAAAAACAATAAATACAGTGGTTAAGCTTTATACTGAGCGAATATTAGTTATAAAAAATTTAATGGTCGATAGTGCTTAAGTCTAATGGGCTAAAGTCTATCTTGGACAGAAAAACAACACATGTTAAAACATCACAACCTGCTCTTAATGCATCACACAATTAATGCCTTTTGATCAGGAAGTTAGGAAAACTATTTTTATATCAGGACTTGGGTATTTCAACGTGGCTACATCAGTATTAGTTATTAATTGCGGTTCTTCATCTATTAAATACGCACTGGTTTCAGAGCGTCGTGAAGATCGTATTTACGGTTTAGCAGAAAACTTAGGGGCAGCTGATGCTCGTATTAAAGGGATTACCGTCGGTGGAGAACCGCTAGAGCTTTCAATTCCTTATGCTGACCACGCCAAAGCTTTAGAAACTTTACTTGCACGTCTTGCAAACTATAAACCTCAAGCAATCGGTCACCGTGTCGTACATGGTGGAAGCCTTACCAAAGCTGAATTACTCACCCCTGAAATTGTAGAACGTATTCGTGCAGCCACTCCGCTTGCACCGCTTCATAATCCTGCTCACTTAATCGGGATTGAAGCAACGATGCGCCTTTTCCCTGAATTACCTCAAGTTGCCGTATTTGACACCGCATTTCATCAAACTATGCCTGCACATGCATACCGTTATGCAATCCCTAAGTTTTTATATACAGAACATAATGTTCGTCGCTATGGTTTCCACGGTACAAGCCATGCTTATGTGTCTGACCGCGGCAGTGAACTGGCAGGAAAATTCCAAAAAGGCGGTTGGTTAACAGCACACTTGGGCAATGGTAGCTCGACTTGTGCAGTGTGGAATGGACAAAGTGTTGATACTTCTATGGGCCTTACTCCACTTGAAGGTGTTGTAATGGGAACACGTAGTGGTGATGTCGATCCAAGCTTACACAGCTTCCTTGCTAAAAATCTTGGCTGGGACTTAGCAAAAATCGATAAAGTTTTAAATAACGAAAGTGGATTACTCGGCCTATCACAGCTCTCTAACGATATGCGTACAGTGATTGAAGCTGCTGAAAATGGCAATGAAGATGCTTGCCTCGCGATTGAAGTATTTAGCTATCGCCTTGCAAAATCACTTGCTGCCCTAAGCTGTGGTTTACCAAGTATTGATGGCTTGATCTTTACAGGCGGTATTGGTGAGAACTCTGCTTATATTCGTGAAAAAACTCTAGCTTATTTACCTCATTTCGGTTTACAGCTCGATAAAGACCAGAACAACAATTTAAAACGTGGTACAGAAGGCCGTATTGATAGCGGTACAGGTCCACAAATCTGGGTAATTCCAACCGATGAAGAAGGCCGTATTGCCAAAGAAACTCGTCAGGTTGTAGAGGTTTCACAAAATACATCTCCTGAAGTTAGCCTTGCTTAATTACAGAAGTCAAAAAACGCTATTCATTTATTTATAGGTTTATATGAATACAATTTTATTAATTCCTACAGGTGAAGGGGTTGGTTTAACCTCTGCCTGCTTAGGTATGATTTATGCACTTGATTGTAATGGGATTAAAGCAGGCTTTTTAAAACCGTTCTCTCAGGTAGATCAAGAAAATTTAGACCGAACTACCTCTTTATTTGGTCATTTATTTCAAAGCAAAACTGTTCAATCCATTTCTCATGAAAAGCTAACCCAACGCATTGCGGCTGGTGAAGTCGATGAGTTACTTGAAGAAGCAGTAAGTCTTCATCGCAGTATCGCAGCAGACAATAATGTGATTATTGTTGAAGGCTTATTACCAAATGGGCAAGACCATTTTGCCAGTGAACTTAATGCAAGCCTTGCTCAAGCGCTTGATGCTGAAGTGGTTTTAGTCAGTACAGCAGATATTCAAAACCCACGTAAAACAGCAGAGAAAGTTGAAGCTCACTTACGGCAGTTTGGTGGTGCAACCTCTAACCGAACAGCGGGCGTACTCTTTATGCGTACACGCGGGTTGTCTGAAGAGACAGCTCAAATACCTGTCGCATTTGACCCGTCGTTACGTCCAACTGAAGACATCGCAAAATTTACGGCAGAATTGCAAAAATATAACCGCTACTTTGGATCAAGCGATTTACCAATTATTGGTCTAGTTCCGTTTAGTAATACCTTAAGTGTACCTAGAACATTAGACATCGCCAGCGTGATTGATGGCCAATGGGTAAATCAAGGCGAAGCAAAAACACGTCGTATTTTGCACTCAAGTTTAATTGCCTCAAGCATTGAATATGAACTGAATAAATTCATTGCTGGTGAACTGATCATTAGCGCCTCTGAACGTACCGATGTATTACTGGCAAGTAGTCTCGCCACCAGTAATGGTATTCCACTGGCAGGCTTGGTGTTGACTGAGCGTGAAGCTCCTGCTCCCAAGCTTTTAGAGTTTTGCCAAAGTGCAATTAAACAAGGGTTGCCAATTTTACATACCCATTTAAATACACTAGAAACTGCGCAGCGCCTATCCGATTTTGGTAATGAAATTCCAACCGATGACACTGAACGTGCCGAGCAAGTGACCCGATTTGTTTCCAGCCACATAGATGTCGAATGGCTTAAACAGCATAGTAATAACGGTGCTACACCACGCCTTTCCCCTTCTGCATTCCGTCATGAACTGGTACAAAAATCGATTGCAGCTAAAAAACGGATTGTCCTTCCAGAAGGCGATGAGCCACGTACTATTGAAGCTGCTGCTATATGTCAGGCTCGTGGTATTGCGCATTGTATTTTGTTAGCAAAACCAGAAGCTGTACATGACGTAGCAAAAGCACGTGGTATCGAGTTACCAGCTGGGTTAGAAATTATTGATCCAGATCAGATCCGTGACCAATATATTGCTCCAATGGTTGAACTCCGCAAAGGCAAACTCAACGACCTACAAGCTAAAGAGCAATTACAAGATACTGTAGTTCTCGGCACCATGATGCTGGCTTTAGATCATGTGGATGGATTAGTTTCGGGGGCAGTTCATACAACCGCCAATACAGTGCGTCCAGCGTTCCAGCTGATTAAAACCGCACCGGCGTACTCACTGGTTTCATCCATTTTCTTTATGCTTTTACCGGATGAAGTCTATGTCTATGGTGACTGTGCAATTAACCCGGACCCTACAGCCGACCAGCTTGCCGAAATTGCGATTCAGTCTGCTGATTCTGCAAAAGCGTTTGGAATTGACCCACGTATTGCCATGATCAGCTACTCAACTGGTACATCTGGAACGGGTGCTGATGTTGAGAAAGTACAGCAAGCGACTCAAATTGCACAGCAACGTCGCCCTGATTTACTGATTGACGGTCCACTACAATACGATGCGGCTTCAGTTGAAAGTGTAGGACGCCAAAAGGCGCCAGACTCACGCGTTGCTGGCCGTGCCAATGTATTTATTTTCCCAGACTTAAATACAGGAAACACAACCTATAAAGCAGTACAACGTGCAGCAAATGTAGTTAGCGTTGGCCCAATGCTGCAAGGCCTAAATAAGCCAGTCAATGACTTGTCTCGTGGTGCTTTAGTAGATGACATCGTCTTTACTATTGCATTAACAGCCATTCAGGCCGAGCAGCAAGCTGCTGCCAAATAATTAATATCATTTAATCTTTTCTACCTCTCGCCATTTGATATCCGCTCAAATGGCTTTTTTTATTTTTTAAAAATAAGCCTGATTCTAGGTTGTTCTTAATTTTAAATAACTTAGCCTTTGTGTTATTCGACTTTCGGTCAAAAGATCAACCAATCCCCCACAAGATTGTCTTTTTGTCATATAATTTAGCCCGCTAGCTAACAGCCCGCTCAAGAGATTTTTTGGTATGACAACGATTATCAAACAAGATGACTTGATTACATCAATCAAGGACGCCCTACAGTTTATTTCGTACTATCACCCGCAAGACTTTATCCAAGCGATGAGCCGTGCTTATGATCGCGAAGAAAACAAAGCTGCAAAGGATGCAATTGCACAGATTTTAATTAACTCTCGCATGTGTGCGGAAGGTCATCGTCCAATTTGCCAAGATACTGGTATTGTTAACGTTTTCCTTGAAGTGGGCTTAGATGTTAAATTTGATTTAACAATGAGCTTAGACGATGCAGTAAATGAAGGTGTTCGCCAAGGTTACCTTGAAAACAGCAACGTTCTTCGTGCATCTGTTCTTGCTGACCCTGCATTTGGTCGTAAAAATACAAAAGACAATACCCCTGCCGTTATTCACTACAAACTCGTACCAGGTAACAAAGTAGATATTACTGTTGCTGCTAAAGGTGGCGGTTCAGAAAACAAATCTAAACTTGCGATGCTTAACCCATCTGACTCGATTGTTGACTGGGTTCTTAAAACCGTTCCAACTATGGGTGCAGGCTGGTGTCCTCCTGGTATGCTCGGTATCGGTATTGGTGGTACTGCTGAAAAAGCCATGATGCTTGCGAAAGAAGCACTCATGGAAGAAATCAACATGGACGAATTACTTCGCCGTGGACCAGAGAACAAAATCGAAGAACTTCGTATCGAAATCTTTGAAAAAGTAAACGCTCTTGGTATTGGTGCACAAGGTCTTGGCGGTTTAACCACTGTTCTTGACATTAAAATCAAAGACTACCCATGTCACGCTGCTGGCAAACCAGTAGGTATGATTCCTAACTGTGCTGCGACTCGTCACGCTCACTTCCAGCTTGACGGTTCAGGTGTAGCTCATATTCAAGCACCAAAACTTGAAGACTACCCATCTGTAACTTGGGATGCTTCACAATCTAAACGTGTAAACCTTGATACCATTACTCAAGAAGAAATGGACTCTTGGAAACCGGGTGACACATTACTTCTTAGCGGAACAATGTACACAGGTCGTGATGCTGCACACAAACGTATGGTTGAAATGATCGACAATGGTGAAGAATTACCGGTTGATCTTAAAGGTAAGTTTATTTACTACGTTGGTCCTGTTGATCCGGTACGTGATGAAGTGGTTGGTCCTGCCGGTCCTACAACGGCTACACGTATGGACAAATTCACACGTAAAGTACTCGAGCATACTGGTCTATTCGGTATGATCGGTAAAGCTGATCGTGGTCCTACAGCAATTGAAGCAATCAAGGACAACAAAGCAACTTACCTTATGGCAGTGGGCGGTGCAGCTTACCTCGTATCTAAAGCTGTTCGCGAAGCTGAAGTGGTTGCATTTGCAGATTTGGGTATGGAAGCAATCTACAAATTTGTAGTGGAAGATATGCCTGTATCTGTTGCAGTTGATGTAAACGGTACATCAATTCACGCAGTAGCTCCAAAAATCTGGCAAGCGAAAATTGGTAAAATTCCAGTAATCGATGCCGCAGCTGGCTAATCAAGAAAAGCACCGGATTCGGTGCTTTTTTTATGCCTTTTAATATTTTTTTGAAATTGAAAAGAATTGTAACAATTGGTTCGCCAATCTGTGCTATTAATGAATATACCCACCCGCCTACACTGCATATAGGTCATTTCATGACTATTCGCCCTATTCTTAAAAATCTTTCAATCAGTCTCTGTCTAAGCTGTATTACTACAAGCTTATTTGCTTCTCCTGCCAAGTTAAGTTCAGTAAAAGAACTCATGCAAATGAGCCAAATTGATTATCTATTGAAAGAATCAATCAATGAGTTAACGCCTTATTATGATCAACAAGCTGAACAGATCATTAGCAATATTACAGGCATCAAAACTTTAGGCCCGAAAGAAAAAGAGGCAGCGAAAAAGTTAGGCTTACTTTTAAAAGATTCGAGTAACCAGCTGATTAGTAGCCCTAAAACGACTCAAGCCTTACAAGATATTTATTTAAAAACGTATACCGAAGAAGAAATCCAAGCAAATTTAAAGTTTTTGAAAACCCCAGAAGGCCAATCAATTACCCGTAAAAACGTACAGATTATGGGGCAAATTTCAGAATATATGATGGAATTGGGACAGCAAACTTTTAATGACCCTAAAGCACGAGATCATATGCAAGAAGAAATGCTAAAAATTATTGCACCCTTAATGAAAGATAAAGAAAAGTCTTAGCTTTTCTTTATCGACCACAAATTGTTACCACGTTAAAGGGTTCCACAATTTAAATGGTTTTATCAGATGTACATCTGACTTTTCATTATATTTAGCAGGTTTTAATTCTTGGGGTTTATGACGTATTTTTCCTGAAGCATCTTCAGCAACAAAATTGTAGCTAGAAGATTTAAGCTCGGTAAATGCAATTTCTCTACGACCAATATTATCTTGCATTAACATAAATGGACCCGTGTGCTCACTACGGTCCATTTTATTTTCTTCATCATACTTCAAATAATAAGATGCGCCTGCATCTACCGTAATATCGATATATTTAGGTTCTTGAAAATGAATCCCCAACAAAGGGCGGCTTGCTGAAATACGGTAAGTTCCTGCTGGCAGTTCAATCCAGTAATAATGGTTATGCAATAAACTTGGAATTCGTTTGCCATTTACAAATAAATTGATGGCTGCAATTTCTTGACGATTCCATTTCGTGTCTGGCCGGTAAAGATAGACAACTGCTGCCTGCTCATTTTGGGGTTTAACTGGCGCAAATGTCTGACCTAACTTTTGATTTACCCATCCCCCTACAGTGAAGCCGCCTAAACGATATTGATCCAATAAACCGGGTTCTTTATCAACATCAACTTTAGGTAAAGTGGCGGTCAGCTCACCTGAATTCTTTTCTAAGTGTGATGAACTTTGGCAACCTGCAAGTAATGCGGCACAACTTAAAGCAATAATTAAATAACGCATGACATCCCTCAAAGCGTTTTCTTTTGATTTTTCTATATCGCAAAACTATGCGTATTTTGTTTTTTTAGATTACCACCACCTACATGAATTGAAAACAAAAAAAGCATGAATCACCGAGGCAATTCATGCTTTTTAGATGAATGAAATCTAAGCAGACTTCGAATCAATTACTTTTAAATCTGCCTTAGCAACACTTTCATGTGTTACAGCTTCTTTAGGCTGACGTTCTGACTTGTAGACAGGTTCAGCTTCACCATTAATAACTGCTTCATTAATGAAAACTGTTCCTACATCTGTACGGCTTGGCAAGTCATACATCGTTTCAAGTAGAACATTTTCCAAAATCGAACGTAGGCCACGAGCTCCGGTATTACGCTCAAGCGCTCGCTTAGCCACTGCACGTAAAGCTGAATCTTCAAATACGAGGTCAACATTTTCCATATTGAACAGGTATTGATACTGACGAGTTAATGCATTTTTCGGTTCAGTTAGAATTTGCATTAACGCTTCTTCATCAAGCTCTTCAAGCGTTGCAATCACTGGTAAACGGCCAATGAATTCTGGAATTAAACCAAATTTAACTAAATCAGTTGGCTCAACTTGACGGAATAATTCAGCAAGTTTTTTGGTTTCATCTTTGTTTTTAACATCAGCCGTAAAGCCAATTCCACCTTTCTCTTGACGCTGTTGTACAATTTTTTCCAGTCCAGCAAATGCACCACCACAAATAAATAGGATATTTGAGGTATCAATTTGAATGAACTCTTGCTGTGGATGCTTACGTCCACCTTGTGGTGGAATTGAGGCTACAGTACCTTCAATCATCTTAAGCAAAGCTTGTTGTACACCTTCACCAGACACGTCACGAGTAATCGACGGATTTTCAGATTTACGTGTAATTTTGTCGATTTCATCAATGTAGATAATACCCTTTTGAGCTTTTTCTACATCGTAATCTGCTTTTTGCAAAAGTTTTTGTACGATATTTTCAACGTCTTCGCCAACATAACCCGCTTCTGTCAAAGTAGTCGCATCTGCCATTGCAAACGGCACATCTAACAAACGAGCCAATGTTTGAGCAAGTAATGTTTTACCTGAACCGGTAGGCCCAATCAGTAGAATGTTACTTTTAGCAATTTCCACATCTTTAGACACATGACCAGATTGCCCGACTTTCAAACGCTTATAATGGTTATAAACGGCAACAGATAATGTCTTTTTGGCAAGATCCTGACCAATCACATATTGATCAAGCGCAGCACGTATTTCATGTGGTTTTGGCAATGCCTTGCTCGCCCAGTCACCTGCTTCAACCTGTTGGCTGGTTTGTACAAGGTCTAAGCAGACATCTACACACTCATTACAAATATATGCGTCCTCGCCCGCAATCAGTTTCCCGACTTCAGACTGCGTTTTACCGCAAAATGAACAATGTTTTTGTCCTTGAGGATGTTCGGACATATTCTCTCCACAAATAGAATCTTAAATATGAGGGCAAGCGATAGGGTTAAATGACTATATGGAGGCGTTTTCCAACAACTCAAGCCACTTAATATTTTCCCTTATGGACGCTTACTTAATACCTGATCGACCAAGCCATATTCTTTTGCTGCTTGTGCAGTCATAAAGTTATCACGATCGGTATCACGAGCAATCGTGTCATAGTCTTGACCACTGTGTTCTGCCATCAAACGGTTCAAGCGTTCTTTAATAAATAGAATTTCACGTGCGTGAATTTCAATGTCTGATGCCTGACCACGGAATCCACCTAATGGTTGGTGAATCATTACACGTGCATTTTCAAGGCAATAGCGCTTACCTTTAGCACCAGCATTTAATAAGAATGCGCCCATAGATGCAGCCTGCCCCATACAGTATGTCACTACATCAGGTTTAATAAATTGCATCGTGTCATAAATCGCCATACCAGCAGTGACCGAACCACCTGGCGAGTTAATATAAAGATGGATATCTTTATCTGGATTTTCAGCTTCCAAGAACAACATTTGGGCAACAATCAAATTTGCCATGTTGTCTTCAACTTCACCAGTTAGAAAAATGACGCGCTCACGTAAAAGTCGTGAATAAATATCAAAAGAACGTTCGCCGCGAGAAGATTGTTCAACCACAACAGGAACTAAAGCATTTTCAATTGTTGGAACATACATACGTTATTTATTCCTAAATTTTTTGTGACTTAACCTATGGCAACAATATGCGGGATAATTTCTCAAATTGCAAAAGGTTCGCACTGAAATATTATATTATTTATACCTAAGTACTTAAGACGTACTCAAATTAACCATATACCTAAAAATGAAAAAGGCGCCTAAAGCGCCTTTTCCTGACTTCTCAAAAGATTAGCCCATACGGCGAGCTTGTTGTTCTTTCAATAAATCTTCATAAGATACTGCTTTGTCAGTCACTTTAGCAGAAGCTAAAATGTGATCAACAACTTGATCTTCTAACACAACAGCTTCAATTTGAGCGCGTTGTTGAGCATCATTTTTGAAGTATTCAATCACTTCAGTTGGATCTTCATAAGAAGAAGCCATGTCGTCGATGTAAGCATCAACACGTGCTTGGTCAACTTCAAGTTTAGCATCAGCTAATACTTTGCTTACCAATACGCCAAGCTTAACAGAACGTTCTGCTTGTTCTTTGAACAATTCGTCAGGAAGCATGCTCTTGTCAAAAGATTGCGCGCCTGCACCACCAAATTGTTGAGTGAACTGTTGAACCATTTGTTGACGTTGACGGTCAATTTCTTGAGCAACCATTGCAGCTGGAACTTCAATTTCGTTAGCAGCAACAAGAGCATCAAATGCAGCTTGTTTAACTTGGTTACGTAAACCATTGCGAACTTCACGTTCCATGTTTTTACGAACGTCAGCTTTTAATTTTTCAATGCCTTCTTCTTCAGAAACACCGAAGATTTTTAAGAATTCAGCATCAATCTCTGGAAGTTTAGGCTTTTCAACTTGCTTCACAGTGATTTTGAACTGAGCTGCTTTACCCGCTAAGTTTTCAGCTTGGTAATCTTCAGGGAAAGTTACATCAATAACTTTCTCTTCACCAGCTTTCATGCCAATGATGCCGTCTTCGAAGCCAGGAATCATACGGCCTGAACCTAACACAAGTTTAAAGTCTTCAGCAGAACCGCCTTCGAACTTCTCACCGTCGATAGAACCTTCGAAGTCAAAAGTCACTTGCATGTCTTTTTTCGCCATACCCTTGGTTACAGCCCAAGTTTGACGTTGCTTTTGCAAGTTTTCGATCATGGTGTCAACGTCAGCGTCTTTAATTTCAGCTGTTTTACGTTCAACTTCCAAACCGTCAAATGCTTTTACTTCAACTTCAGGATAAACTTCTACAGTTGCTTCAAAAACTAAAGCATCTTCTTTGTGTTCAACTTTCTCAATGTTCGGCATACCTACCGCATTGATTTTTTCTTGTTGAATTGCTTCAAATACGCTGTCACGAATGATGTCATTCACAACTTCTTGATAAATACTTGCACCGTATTCGCGGCGAACAACGTTTGCAGGTACTTTGCCCGGACGGAAGCCGTTGATCTTCACAGTTTTGGCAGTGCGCTTCAAACGAGCTTCAAATTGCTCGTTAATACGGCTCGTCGGTACAGAAACATTTAAACGACGGGCAACGCCCGAAACCGCTTCAGTCGTTACTTGCATGGCTTCCTCGATAAAAATTAGTTAGTAGGAACAGTTTTTAAAAAAGTGCTGTATTATATGACAACTTTCAAGATATACAAAATTAACCGATCAGATCATAAAATTGAAGGACGTATTTTTAGGAAATTTCACAGTAATTTTATGATTTTTAAATTTTTTTTAATGCAACGTTAAGCAAAAGTAATTTTTTAACTATTCTTTACAAATCTAAAATTACAATTAATTTTAATAAAGTTATCGATTTTCCAAACAGTTAAGTTTAATCAATTAATTAGGGCCAATTTGTAACTAAAAGTGATTAAAACTTTCACATTTCCTTCACAATTCTATCGGCAAATCCAATTAACACAAACTGTACATATAAATAAGAATTATTATTATTCGCATAACGTTTATATTTAAGTCCTGAAAGTCATGTCATTGATTAGAACACGTAAAAAAATTGTTTCCTCTGCAATCGCCTCATCTCTCTCGATGATAGCAACAACTGCGATGGCGCAAGAAGCAGTTTCGCAATTACCAACTATCCATACTAAAGCGACTCAAGAAGAATCTTTAAAGGTCGATCAGTCTGCAAACTCTAAATTCGTAGCTCCTCTCAAAGACACACCAAAATCAGTCTCTATTCTTTCTCAAAAATTAATTAAAGATACAAACTCTAATACCCTACTCGAAGCGTTACGCTATGAACCTGGTATTACATTAGGTGCTGGTGAAGGCGGTACCCCGTTTACAGATATGCCTTACATTCGTGGTTATAGCGGTCAATCTTCTATTTATGTAGATGGTGTTCGTAATACAACTTCTCAGAATCGAGATATGTTTGCTATTGAGCAAGTTGAAGTCATTAAAGGATCTTCTTCTGCTCTTGGTGGTGGTGGTAGCGTTGGGGGCAGTATTAACCTCATCCCTAAAGTTGCTCATGAAGGTGATGTATATCAAGGTAGTGTTCAAAGCGGTACCGACAACTATCGTCATATTCAATTAGATGCGAACAAAGATTTTGGTAACGGTATTGCTGGCCGTGTAGTAATTATGGGCCACGAAAATGAGAAAGCCGGCCAAAGTAATGGTGCTGAATATAAACGTGTAGGTATTGCTCCAAGTATTACTTTTGGCTTAGATACAGCAACACGCGGAACACTAAGCTACTATTATTTACGTAGCAATGATGAACCTGATGCAGGCATTCCTTTTAACAATGCAAACCCAGCAAAGCCTCCTGTTGGGGTTACAGTAACACCTGGTGATGGTAAACCTGTTGATGTAAAAGCTGGAACTTATTATGGTTGGAAAGCACGTGATTTTGACAAACGTGAAAACCATATCGGTACCTTTAAATTAGAACATGACTTTAATGAAAACCTGACGTTATCGAATATAGCGACTTACAACAAATCTAAATCAGATTATGTTTATACCAACGCAGATGACTCAAAAGGTAACATTTATAGAGGTACGGTTGCTCGTCGTGCTTTAAGTCGTATTCTCGATACCGATGCATATAGTGATCAACTTTCCCTAAGAGGCAAATTTAATACTGGTTCATTAAAGCATTCTTTTAATGTCGGTACTGAATGGAGCTTCCAAGAAACAGATCAAGGTGTACATACTTTTACTAATGCTGCTGGTGAAACCACATCGACCATTTTAGACAGCAATATTCAAAACTGTACTTCAGCTGCTGCTGTGGCAAATGGCTGGTGTACAAGTTTAAATAATCCAGGCAATGGTGCCTTCACAGATAAGCGTGGATCTATCACAGCACAATCGACCACTCGTAGTCACAATGTAGGCATTTATGCTTTAGACAGTATTGAATTTAATCCACAATGGTTACTTAACTTAGGTGTGCGTTGGGATAAATTTGAAACTGAGAAAAAATATAATAAGGATGTAGATGGACGTACTCCTCATAAAGCTGGTGATAAATTAGAAAGCGATACAGACTACTTCTCTTACCAAGCTGGTTTAGTTTTTAAACCAACAGAAGATGGTAGTATTTATTTAAGCTATGCTACGTCAGCAAACCCAGTAGGTGTGCTTGCTGAGGGTGATACAGGTTCAGATTCTATTAGCGACTCAGGTACTGCAAGTGCGAGTGCAAATGCTCTCAAGCCAGAAGAAGCACGTACTTTCGAGTTAGGTACAAAATGGGACTTATTTAATAACCGTGCGAACTTAACAGCAGCAGTTTTCCGTACTGAAAAGCAAAATACACGTATCCAAATTGACCCTACTACAACTGCCAATGCAGGTAAAAGTAAAGTTGATGGATTTGAAATTAGTCTGAATGGGAAAATTACCGATAAGTGGGATGTTTCTACAGGCTATAGCTATCTAGATAGTGAAATCACCGAAGCAGCCTATAATGCAGTTGCTCAAGAAGGTAAACCATTACCATTTGTAGCGAAAAACAGTGCTACCCTATGGTCTACTTACCGAGTAATGCCTCAATTGACTCTAGGTGCTGGTGTTGAATATCGCGATCAAGTTTTTGTGAACACAACTGCTCCGAAATATCTGCCAACCTATACCATTTACAATGCTATGGCTAAATATGATGTTAATAAGAATGTGAATTTGCAGCTTAACATCAACAATATCTCTGATAAGCGCTATTTCACAAGTGCGCATGCAGCTCACTACGCATTTGAAGGTAATGGCCGTAATGCTGTCTTAGCGATTAACTTTAAATACTAAGGATAAATTCCATAATTTATTTATGGAATTAATTAAAGTTCATATAAAATAGCCTCATCATGAGGCTATTTTTACAAATGAAGTATCTATTAAAAGGTGTTTGCCGTGATTCATCATATCCCCAATGTTTTAAGCAAAGAGCAAGTTGCCGAGTTTCGTAAGCTCATGGAAGAAGCCAATTGGGTAGGTGGAAAAGTGACTGCTGGCACCTTGTCTGCTTCGGTGAAAAGAAATCAGCAACTCTCAGAACAAGACCCCCTTACCCATCATTTAAGTGATATCGTCATCAAAGCAATTTGGCAAAATCCTTTGTTTCAGGCCGCGGCCCTGCCTCACAAAATTATTCCACCGCTTTTTAATCGTTATGATGAACATGAAAGTTTTGGTTTTCATGTAGACAACTCAATTCGCCTTATTCGTGGTACAGCGGAACAAATTCGTACAGATCTATCATGTACATTATTTTTAAGTGAGCCAGATGAATATGAAGGTGGTGACCTAGTGATTGAAGATACCTATGGTTATCACGAAGTTAAATTACCTGCTGGTGACGTAGTTCTCTACCCATCTACCAGTCTACATGAAGTGAGTAGTATTACAGCAGGTACTCGTTTTGCTTCCTTTTTCTGGGTTCAAAGTTTAGTACGTGACGATAGTAAACGGCATCTTTTATTTAGTTTAGATGAAAGTATTCGTGAACTCCGTAAATCACATGGTGATAGCTATTCTGAAGTCATGAAATTAACTAATATTTATCACAACCTAATCCGTATGTGGTCAGAGCTGTAACACTATTTATTTTTGCCTTATTTGAGCGGATTAATTATTTTTATCTCAATAAGGCAAAATAATGAAAATTATTTTCGACAAAATATAAAACAATGCAAAATTAGAAAATAATTTTCTAAACACTGAAATTAAAATCTTTATAAGACTTTTGCACAACGTGTAATCATCGTTTAGATGTGGTATATCTAAACGATAAGCATATTTGCAAACCACCAAACTTACTATTTCATGGTCTATAGATGAAAACGAATTACTTGTTTGCCCAGCCTACTCAAGCAAGACATCATCTCGAACTCCTGATGCTGCGCCTCGCGCGCGTATAAATTTTTGTCTGTATTTTAGAGCAGACCTTTTCAAATTCCCTTTAATTTTTCTGTATTAGATACCATATATAACTGTAGACGTTGCCTTTCACACGATACTTGACGCAACCGTGCTACGAGATAAGGAGTTTTCTCATGATGTTGGCTGACCCTAGCAAAAAATACCGCCGTATGTACCAGCGAGTCGATTTACCAGACCGCCAATGGCCAAATAATGAAATTACAAAAGCGCCAATCTGGATGAGCACGGATTTACGTGATGGTAACCAAGCAATTTTTGAACCGATGAACATGGAACAAAAGTTCAAAATGTTCAAAATGCTTGTAAAAATCGGTTTTAAACATATTGAAATCGGCTTCCCTTCTGCGTCTCAAATTGACTTCGATTTTACTCGTATGTTGATCGAAGAAAATCATATTCCTGATGACGTATACATTGAAGTATTGGTTCAGGCACGTGACCATTTAATTGAGCGTACTTTCGAAGCTTTAGCAGGTGCTAAGCGTGCAATTGTGCATATTTATAACTCTAACTCTCCAACCTTCCGTCAAAAAGTGTTGAATGTAGATGTTAATGGCGCAAAACAGTTGGCGGTGAATGCAGCTCAGAAAGTGAAAGAATATGCTGCGCAATATCCTGAAACTGACTGGATTTTCCAGTACAGTCCAGAATGTTTCTCTGCAACTGAATTAGAAGTAGCAAAAGAAGTCTGTGATGCGGTTACAGAAATTTGGGATGCACGTCCAGATCATAAAGTTATTTTGAACTTACCTGCGACTGTCGAAGTTTCAACACCAAATGTTTATGCAGACCAAATCGAATGGATGCATCGTAATTTGGCACGTCGTGATGGCGTCATTATTTCTGTTCACTGTCACAATGACCGTGGCTGTGGTATTGCTGCATCAGAACTTGCCATTATGGCAGGTGCCGACCGTGTGGAAGGCTGCGTATTTGGTAACGGCGAACGTACCGGTAACGTTGACGTTGCTGCTATCGCATTGAACATGTACACCCAAGGTGTAGCACCAGAATTAGATTTCTCTAATATTAATGAAGTCATTGCAACGGTTGAAGAATGTACTGGTTTACCTGTACACCCTCGTCATCCATATGCAGGTGACTTGGTATTTACTGCATTCTCTGGTTCGCATCAGGACGCAATCAAAAAAGGCTTTGAATACCAGAAAAACGAAGAAATCTGGGATATGCCTTACTTACCAATCGACCCGAAAGATTTGGGCCGCGACTATGATGCTGTTATTCGTGTAAATAGTCAGTCTGGTAAAGGCGGTATCGCTTACTTATTAGAATCAAACTATAACGTTGTATTGCCTCGTCGCTTACAAATCGAATTTAGTCAGGTTGTTCAACAATATACTGATGAGAATGGTACAGAGATTAGTGCTAAACAAATCTGGACCTTATTTAAAGACACGTATGTTGAAGTGAAAAACCACCATTACACGGTCAAAAACTATAAGTTATCTGACATTAATGGTACTCAAATTATCGAACTTGAGATTGATGTTGAAGGTGAAACTCAACAATTACGTGGCGAAGGTAATGGTCCTATCTCTGCATTCTTAAATGCACTTCAATTACCAATTGATGTATTGAACTACGAAGAACGCAGTATTAGTTCAGGTGCAAATGCCAAAGCATTAACCTTAATTGAACTTCAAGTAAAAGGTACAGGCAGAGGCTCATTTGGTGCAGGTGTTCACGACAACACAGTCACCTCATCTATTGAAGCTATTATTGCATGTACCAACCGTTTGATTGATCAAGGTGTTTTAAGTACAGATCAGGTTGTTGCCGCCGCTGTTTAATTAAAAAAAAGACTTTGGAAAGGATACCTAGCTTGGTATCCTTTCTTTTTATTCCTGAAAGATTTAAAAGGCGAAATGTTCCCGTGTCTTTTCCAGCTGACTCAGTGGGGTTAGTCACTCCGCAAAAGTTCCAATTTGAAGAACCCTTACATCTTGAATGTGGCCGTGTTTTACCGCGCTTTGAGTTAATGGTTGAAACTTACGGCACTTTAAATGCAGATAAATCAAATGCGATTTTAATCTGCCATGCCCTTTCCGGACATCATCATGCAGCGGGTTATCACCATGAAGATGATAAAAAAGCTGGATGGTGGGATAGCTGTATTGGCCCGGGCAAGGCAATCGACACAAATAAATTTTTTGTAGTTGCGCTTAATAATATTGGCGGATGTAGTGGATCAACCGGTCCAACTTCACCAAATCCTGAAAATGACAATCGTCCCTATGGTCCAGATTTCCCGTTAGTAACGGTCCGTGACTGGGTCAAAACTCAAGCCATGCTTTCTGACCGCTTAGGAATAAGTGTCTGGTATGCGGTGGTCGGTGGTTCTTTGGGTGGCATGCAGGCGTTACAATGGTCGGTAGACTACCCTGACCGTTTACAAAAATGTGTCGTTATTGCCAGTGCGCCAAAGCTTTCAGCACAAAATATTGCGTTTAACGAAGTGGCACGTCAGTCCATCTTGTCTGACCCGGACTTCCATCATGGTCGTTATTTGGAAAATGATAGCTATCCGAAGCGTGGTCTAATTTTGGCTCGTATGGTTGGCCATATTACTTATCTTTCTGAAGAAGCCATGAAACAAAAATTTGGTCGTGATTTAAAATCCGGCAAGTTTATGTACGGTTTTGATGTCGAGTTTCAGGTCGAAAGTTATCTCCGTTATCAAGGTGAACAGTTCAGTCGTAACTTTGATGCCAATACTTATCTCATTATGACCAAAGCTTTGGATTATTTTGATCCATCGCGTGAGTACGGTCACTCGCTTACAGAAGCGATGAGTAAAACCAAATGCCAGTTCCTGATTGTCTCATTCACCACTGACTGGCGTTTTGCACCAAGCCGCTCACAAGAAATTGTAGATGCACTCATTACCAATCATAAACCGGTAAGTTATCTTGATATTGATGCTGAACAAGGTCATGACTCGTTCTTATTCCCGATTCCACTGTATGTCAAAACACTGCGCGCTTTCTTAGGCGGTGAAGAACATTTAAAATCGACATCACTGGAGGCAAGCTAATGCGTATTGATCAACAACTGGCAGAAAAGTGGATTAAACCCGGTTCTAGCGTACTCGATTTAGGGTGTGGTGACGGTGAATTACTCGCTCATATGAGCCAAAAGCATCAAATTCGTGCTTATGGTTTAGAAATTGATCAAGAAAAGATTGCAATTGCCGTCAGTCGCGGGTTAAATATTATTCAACAAGATTTGAATCTCGGTTTAAGCCGTTTTGCCGACCAGTCTTTTGACTATGTGGTTATGGCACAGGCTTTGCAAGCCGTAGATGCACCCGATGTTTTATTAAGAGACATGGTGCGTGTGGGTAAACAGGCCATTATCACTTTTCCAAACTTTGCACACTGGAAGACTCGCTCTTTTCTAGCATTAAAAGGGATGATGCCTGTATCGGATGCTCTACCATATATGTGGTATAACACCCCCAACATTCATTTATGTACGTTTAAAGATTTCGAAGCACTATGTGCGGAAAATCAAATACAAATTATTAATCGACTCGCCGTCAATGGAAACCAGCAGGGAAGCCTGTTAAGCAAACATGTTCCGAATTTGTTTGGTGAAGTCGCTATTTATCGAGTGAGTGCACTATGAAAAAGACATTATTTAGCACACTAATTGCAGGACTGCTAAGTATGCAGGCTCATGCAGATTATATCGCCCAGCCACAATCGGTTGCGAGCCAAGCTGCGCGCTTCTCCACAATGGGGATTCATGACCTTCAAAAAGCGGCTCAAGCTGGTCAAGCTGGAGCACAGTTTTATCTTGGCACACGTTATCAATACGGCAAAGATGTAGCAAAAGACGATAAACAAGCATTTGCATGGTTTAAAGCTGCTGCTGATCAAGGTCTTTCACCTGCGCAATTAAATGTTGGCCGTATGTATGCTGATGGTATTGGCGTTAAGAAAGACGAAGCTATGGCTCGTAAATATTTCGAAAAAGCGGCAAGTAACGGCGATAACCGTGCAAGCTACAACCTTGCGATGATGGAAGAGCAAAAGAAAAACTACGTAGGTGCTTACCAGTGGTATGAACTTTCAACTCGTGATGGCATGCTCGACAATAAAGTGATTAGCTTATCTGAAGGTAAAAAGACGGCTCTTGCTGCAAACTTAACTCAAGAGCAAATCCGTATGGCACGTGACCGCGCGGATAAATGGATTCAAGCACAATAATAATCCAGCTTATACTTACTCGACTAAAACCACCTTATATCACCTATAAGGTGGTTTTAGTTTTTTAAGCTTCTAATTTTATATTCTATTTGTTTTGCTCTATATCCCCTTTCAAAAAACACGTAACATAGTTCACGTTCAATATTGGTTATAAAGTTTGGTTATCTTATGTCTACCCCACATTGGTTTGATCAGGGCTCTTTAGTCCTTGCAAGTAACAACAAAGGTAAAGTCGCAGAGTTTGAAAAACTTTTTGAACAGCTCAAGTTGCCTGTTGAAATTATTCCTCAGGGTCGCCTAAATATTCCCGATGCCATTGAAGACGGCTTAAGCTTTATTGAAAATGCCATTATTAAAGCGCGTCATGCCTCTAAAATTTCAGGGAAACCTGCTATGGCTGATGACTCCGGTATTTGTGTTCCGGTTTTAGGGGGTGCACCTGGTATTTATTCAGCACGTTATGCTGGAGAACATGGTGACGATGCAGCGAATAATGCCAAATTATTAAATGACCTTTTGCCATTTCGTAAAAATGGTGAAGTGATTGAAGGTATGTTTGTGTGCGTACTTGCTTTAGTGACTCATGCAGAAGATCCATTGCCACAAATTTTCCAAGGCATCTGGTATGGTGAAATTTTAGAAGCGCCACGTGGTGAAAATGGTTTTGGTTATGACCCACTATTCTGGTTGCCTGAGCTACAAGTTTCTAGCGCTGAGTTGACTAAAGAAGATAAGAATAAGATTAGTCATCGTGGGCAAGCGATGCAGTTATTTAGAGAAAGTTTAGTATAATTTTTTCCATATAGCCTTTGAATACCACGTTAGAAAGTATCGGCTTTGTATAGGCAATACTTTACTTTTGTTTTGGCAAAAGTAACAAAACCATTTATGTCACTGACGGTACATCCTTGCTATCGCAGTGACATGGCGGCATCCATGCCGCCTTCGCACAAGTAAATGTGGGGAAGAAAATTTAAAATTAATTATAATGCTACATGTAAAAACACCGCATAAATCGCAATACACACACAACTCACAATCGTCCCTGAAGCGATATAAGCCGCAGATCTCCCCGTCCCTTGATAATGGGTTTCCAGAGCTACAATATTGGCTGCCGGTGGCAAGCAAAACATTAAAAACATTACACCGATGTGCTGATTTATAGTTGGAATCGGTAAAAACCTATAACTTAATCCACAAAGTATAAATCCACAGGCCACTTTAAATGCTTGAGCTTTTGTACTGTAAATTAAATCTTTTGTATAAACTCTGGTACGGCGCAGCCACATTCCAAGCACACACATACCTGCAAAAGTCATTGCAAATTTAGCAACCTCATAAACCCAATGTATAGCAGGGCTTTCGATATGTTGGGCCCCTAAAAGTCTGAGCACAACAGCACAGAATATCGATATACAAGGCGGAGAAGTTAAAACCTTTTTTAATATATTGAGCTTACTTTGCGGTGCCGTAGTAACGGCAGTCACAGCCCAAGCATTGCCAAAAAGCGACATTCCAATATATAAAGCAACAATTGGAGCAGTTGCTTCAGGGCCAAATAAAGCCATAGCAAAAGGAAAACCAAGCCATCCCATGTTGGTATAACTTACGCAAAGCGCCAATAAGCGGTCTTTGAACAAAGCCAAATAAGCAAAGAAAATAATGAATGCCGAACCAAAACTAAAAAGCATTAAGCTCAAGCTTCCCGATTGATAAAAGACCATGTTGTAAATAATCACAATCGGAATCAGGAGTCGTGCAAGCCAAGCTGAGAGAATAGGTTTTACGGTTTCTGAAATGGAGGTCTGAGCAAGTAGAAGTCCTGTGATAAATGCCAATACAGGCAGTAATAATGCCACGCTCTCTCCTCTCGCTCGTCAAAATCAGCTTGTTATGCTACACCTTTTGATTTTGAAATGTATGATCTATTTCAAGTAAATTCGTCTAAGAACGAAGCTCGATAAAATTTAAAAATCCTCCCAAAAAATATCCTTAAAAATCTGGTCATAAGTGTCTACTTATAAATATTGTCTTAAAAATGAAATATAAATGTCACATTCCTGTCATGGCAACCTGTTGATATAAAGCGAACTAAAAAGAGGTATAAAATCATGGCTGGTTTATCTATTTGGCATGTCGTTATTTTCGCAATTGTCGTTATTTTATTGTTCGGTACATCTAAGCTAAAAAATATCGGTAAAGATGTAGGCGGTGCAGTAAGAGATTTTAAAAAGTCAGTTCGTGAAGAAGACGAAGCTGCATCTTTAAATAGCCCTCGTACAATTGATGCACAAGTTAAAACATCTGAAAGCACATCAGTGAAAAGCTAAAGGTTTGACCCATGCTTGATGTAGGAATGACAGAGTTACTCTGTTTTGCAATTATTGCAATTTTAGTTTTAGGTCCAGAGAAGCTTCCGGAAGCTGCACGCTTTGCAGGTCGCTGGTATGTTCGACTAAAACGCTATATTACGAATCTGCAAAACGAGATTGATCAGGAGCTACGTCTGTCTGAGTTCCGCAAAGAAATGCAAGAGGAACTTAACCGCATTGAAGCATTAGAACGTAAAGTACAACAACAGCTTGAAGAAATACAAAAACAGCAGGTTTCAGAAACTTTAGAAACAACTGAAACAGCTAAAACAACACAAAAGCCTATTCGGAAATGTACTCCTATATCGGGCCATTACAAAGTGCCGTATCTGACTAAAGTTAAGCCTTTGGCTCCTCAAACTGATATTTCAGAAACATCTCCTGTTGAATTGAAGATTGCCGTATGAACCAACTGCCTTCAACCGTAAATAGTCAAGAAAACCTAGACCAAATGCCAATCATGAATCATTTGGTGGTTTTAAGACGTCATTTATTTAGGATTGTAGGGGTAACATTATTCTTATTTTTTTGTTTACTGCCCTTTCGAAATCATACTTATCAAATATTATCTGAGCCTCTAAGGTTACAACTTCCTGCCTCATCTTCCATGATTGCAACGGATGTTACAGCAACCTTTATGGCGCCATTTAAACTTAATTTATTTGTTGCACTCATGCTGGCAATGCCATTTATTCTTTATGAAATATGGTCTTTTGTTCGTCCGGCGCTTTATCAAAAAGAACGTCATTTAGCGCTGCCGTTACTCATTGGTAGTATTATTTTATTTTATGCAGGTGTCGCTTTTGCTTATTACATTACCCTGCCTGCCATATTACATTTCTTTATTAGCGTTTCACCTGAAACAGTAGCACCAATGACCGACATTAATAGTTATTTAAGCTTCTGCTTAAAGCTATTTTTAGTGTTTGGTGTCACTTTTGAAATTCCTATCGCGACCTTGCTACTCATTTTGATTGGTGTGGTAAATACGCAAAGCCTTGCTGAAAAAAGACGTTTTATTATTGTAGGATGTTTCTTTGTAGCGATGTTCATTACCCCACCCGATGCGATTTCGATGGTGATGCTAGCAATTCCAATGTGGCTACTTTTCGAAATAGGCTTACTCTTCGGCAAAATTCTTGAGAAAAGAAAAACCCATTCTGCTGAATAAAAATAATATAAAAAAGCCTGAACTTCTAAGTTCAGGCTTTTTTTATGTAGAACGCTTTTTAATCTACAAAGCAATAAACTGTCTTCAAAGTGACTTAAAAATGTAAGAAAAGTGTCATTTTCAATCCATAGAATCGACTCAACAAATATACACACAAAAGTTACGGATTTATTATGACCACTGCTTCTAACCACCCAACACGTCGCGATATTTTAAAATGGTTTACGGGGATCCCTTTTCTTCCATTAGGTGCGATGGCTACGGCAGCAACGTTAGCAGGTTGTAACGATAGCGATAACGACTCATCTATTGTCACTCCGTCAAAGCCAATTAACTTTAAGAATGCAACGTTCACTTCAATGCCAGCTCCTTCAACGGTAGCAGATATTGCCACAACAGCATGTGCATCAAAACTTGCTATTTCATGGGAAGACGGCAGCAAAACAGAATACCAACTCGCTTACAAACCATTCTTCTTAACAGGTACAGAAGTGCCTGATGGTAAAGGAGGAAAAGTCATCGCGGGTGGTTATTACGATATTAATAATAAGCCAATTATTGATAAATCAGTTGCAGGTAAAGAACGTCAATTCTTCTCTGACTGCCCAGATGGTAGTTCTCTCATTAGTTTCAAACAAGCAACAGGCAAAGATTTCACAGATGCTGACAAGAAAGCATTGGGTGTAACCGGTAACCCAGTGTTCCATGTGGTTCAATTTGAATATCTATCAAAAGACCAAAATGGTGGTGATACTTACGGTAAATTATCATCTCCGATTGCTGTCTTAACTTTAGATCAAGATCCAAAGACAGGTCACTTAACTTTAATTAAATACCATAACGTTGATACTTCAAGTGCACATGGACTATGGATTACTTGTGGTGCAAGTTTATCTCCATGGGGAACTCATCTTTCTAGTGAAGAATACGAACCAGATGCTTTTGACCAAAAATTAGGTCAATCACTTTCAACACTTAAAGCCTTCAGTAAAAATATATATGGTGATGAAAACATTGCCAATCCATATAACTATGGCCACTTGCCAGAAATTACCGTAAATGCAGATGGTACTGGTCGCGTTACAAAGCACTATTGTTTAGGCCGTATTTCACACGAACTTGTACAGGTTTTCCCTGATAACCGCACTGTGTTAATGGGTGATGACTATACCAACGGTGGACTATTTATGTTCGTTGCAGATAAGGAGAAAGATTTATCTGCAGGTACACTCTACGTTGCAAAATATACAACAGTACTTAGTGACACAACGACTGGTCAGATTTCTTGGATCAGACTTGGTCATGCAACAAGTGCCGAGATTGAAAATCTCATCAAGAGCGGCATTAAAGGAACTGATATTTTTGAGTCAGTTCTACAAATTGCTAAATATCCAAGCGATGCAACAACAGCAGAGAAAGAGGCTATTGATGCAGGCGACAAAGGTACTCCTGAACAACAAGCTTTAGCCAAAGCTGCAAAAGAGCGTTTAAAATTACAACAAGCTGCCCAAAAAGCAGAATTAGAAGCTCAA
This sequence comes from Acinetobacter sp. FDAARGOS_558, assembly GCF_003937785.1. Taxonomy (NCBI): domain Bacteria; kingdom Pseudomonadati; phylum Pseudomonadota; class Gammaproteobacteria; order Moraxellales; family Moraxellaceae; genus Acinetobacter; species Acinetobacter sp. FDAARGOS_558. The sequence goes on along the minus strand of NZ_RKJH01000001.1, from coordinate 2,846,151 downwards.
GGTTTTAAATTTACTTATTTAAGTAAAACTGGTGTATATCTCAAGCTTAAAGATAATAGCGACAGAACTAAACTTGCAGCGGCTTTCCTTGAAACACACCGTTATGCTGCTTACATGGGTGCTTCAATGGCATTGACCAAAAACGAAGGCACAACAGTAAATATTGCAGATAAAAAAGCTTATTCGGCTTTAGCTAATATTGTCGATTCAATGGTTGAAGGTGGTAGTGGTTATCTTGCTGAGCACAACGTTAAATTCCCGAAAATCACTGCTGGTGGTATTTTGGAGCACACATTAACTGGTGGCCAGAAAGACAGCTCAAATGTTGCAATCAATAGTGAGTGGGTACCTAGCCAATCTAACCTTCTCATTAAAGGTAAAGATATTAGCTTTGACAGCTTAGGGAACACCGCTGACCCAGAGCAAATTGCTAGCCCTGATAACTTGAAGTTCTCAGAAAAACTTCGCACTTTATTTATCGGCGAAGACTCTGGTAACCACTTAAATAACTTCTTATGGGCTTATAACGTTGATACCAAACAGCTCATCCGTATTTTATCTACACCGGCAGGTGCTGAATCGACGGGTCTACATGCAGTCGACGAGGTAAATGGTTGGACTTACATCATGAGTAACTTCCAGCATCCTGGAGACGAATGGAACCGTTTCTATAAAGAAAAAGATGGTGTTCGTACTGGTATTAGCGCAGATTTACTTGCTCAAATTGATACTGCAATTAATACAAATTACAGTAATAAATTTGCAGCAGCAGTTGGCTATATCACTGCCGACCCAATTGCACCATCTGTTGTGAAGAAATAATTTCTTTCACCACTATAAAAGAGGCCTGCTTTATGCAGGTTTCTTTTATTTTTTAACGTCTCATTAGAAAATAAAATTCCTTCAACCTTTCACTAAACGGTCAAATATTTCATTAACTTATCATCAAAACGTCAAAGCCTCGTCACATTCACAAACTAAGCTCATGAAGACTTTTAGAACAATCTCTTTATTAACTTAGGAATTTCCCATGACAGAGCTGACGCCATATCATGAAGATCAAGAATTGGATAATAATACTTCTGACAATATCCACTTTCGTGACATTTTAGAACAACACATCAGTCGTCGTAGTTTAATCACCAAAGCAGCAAGCGGTGCAGTAGCACTGACTTTAGCTTCTACTTTAACAGGCTGTAATGATAACGATGATGACTCTGGCTCTAATAATGGTGGAACCACACCTGTAGACCCAAATAAAAAACCGGAAAAACTCACATTTACGCCCGTAGCTAAAAATTTAAATGATATTGTGACTGTACCGGAAGGTTATGAAGCCAATGTTATCTACGCTTTAGGTGACTCAATCAATCCAAGAGTTGGAGATTGGGACGACAATAATATTCCATCTGGCCCAAGCTTCCAGTTTCGCTCTGGCGACTGCCATGACGGCATGCATTATTTTGGCTTAAACACATCAACAAACCGCTTTGACGAGACTGTGTCAGCACAAGGTTTGTTGGTGATGAATCACGAATATATTAATCAGACCTTCCTTCATCCCAAAGGTCCTACAAAAGTGGATGGACGTCGCCCTGAAGATGAAGTCATTCGTGAAACCAATGCACATGGGGTTTCTGTAGTTCATATTAAAAAAGATCCAACCGCTCAAAAAGTAGAAATTGTTAAAAATTCTATTTTTAATCGTCGTATTACAGCTTCTACAGTTATGGAGTTTGCAGGTGCTGCAGCGGGTTCAAGCCTGCTTGCAACTCGCTTCTCACCTGCTGGACGTCAAACACGTGGCACTCATAATAACTGCGGTAACGGTTATACACCTTGGGGCACTTATTTAACCACTGAAGAAAACTTTATTGGCTATTTCCAACGTTCGGGTAGCGATGAATATGCACGTACAGATGCAGAAAAAATTGCATTAAAACGTTATGGTTTAGGTGTTAAAAAAGATGAACCTTATCTGTATGAGAAAGATGAAAAAGGTGCACCTAAAAAAGATAAAGATGGCAAGATCATTTACTTAAAAGATAAAAATGGTGAGTTAATCCCTAACGTTGATGAACAAGGGCGACAAATTTATTTAGGCACAAGTTCGCGTTACGGCTGGGAAACAGCAATTGGTCAAGTAGAGTCACAAGACTTGTATGATCGCTGGAATGCCGATGTAAAAGCAGCTCAAGCTACCCAAGATTACCGAAATGGGCCAAATACATTTGGCTGGATGGTTGAGATTGATCCATTTGATGGACGCCAAAATCCGGTTAAACGTACTTCATTAGGCCGTTTCGCACATGAAGACAGTGCTTGCCGTGCCGTAGTAGGTCAACCATTAGCATTTTATATGGGTGATGACTCTCGTGGTGAGTACATTTATAAATTTGTTTCAACCGCTGTGTGGGACACCAAAGATATAAACGGTGGTTATACAGCTGGCGACAAATACATGAATGCAGGCAAATTGTATGTTGCTAAGTTTAATAACGATGGTTCAGGTCAATGGATTGAACTTGCTTATGGCAAAAATGGCTTAAATGAAAGCAACACCACCTACCCGTTTAAGTCACAGGCAGACGTTGCTACATTTGCACGCTTAGCAGCGGATTCTGTAGGTGCAACAAAAATGGACCGCCCAGAATGGTGTACGGTCAACCCAGTAAACGGTGAAATCTATGTCACACTCACCAATAACTCAAATCGTGGTAAAGACTATGCAACTGATGCAGCCAATCCACGTAACTACACAGACCTATATGCAGGCACAAAAGAACAAAAAGGAAACGTAAACGGTCATATCATCCGTTTTAAAGAAACTGATGACAAAACAACTGCTGAAACCTTCAAATGGGATATCTACCTATTTGGCGCAGAAGCATCAATGGCTTCAAAAATCAACTTATCCGGCTTAACAGATAACAATGATTTTTCATCTCCGGATGGTATGTGGTTTGACCCACGTGGCGTTCTCTGGATTGAAACCGATGACGGCGCTTACACTGATGTTACTAACTGTATGATGCTTGCAGCTCTGCCGGGTCAAATCGGTGATGGTGGTACAGCAACAACTTCAAATGGTCAGCAGACCATAACAGGTGCCAAAGTTACAGACGCAACATTACGTCGTTTCTTAGTCGGACCAAAGCAATGTGAAATTACTGGTATTGCCATGACTCCTGACTACAAAGCAATTTTCATTAATGTTCAGCACCCTGGTGAAGATTCACCAAGTTACGCGAAACCAGAAAGTAACTGGCCTGCCACACAAAAAGACCCAAGCAATAAAACTGCGCGCCCACGCTCAGCAACTGTTGTGATTACCCGTAAAGATGGCGGCGTTATTGCCGGTTAATTGATTTACCCAGAAAAATGCCGATCACTTGATCGGCATTTTTTATTTCTATCGATTTAAGAGAACCTGTTGCTGCACAATTTGACCACTATGTTCACCTTGCTGGGTCTTTTCCAACCATATCCATTCATTATTGGTCATTCTTAAAAAATTCGAACACCGTGTTCCATATACGGGGCTTTGAATAAAAGTCGATGACAATAATTCTTCCATTTCCGGCTGAATGCCCGTGTTTGGCAACAATGCTGTGGTGACCTTACGCTCATCTTCTAAAATATCCCACGCTGCATGCTGCAAACTTAACTCTTCTGTTTTGTGCTGATGCATAGGCAAGAACTCTTGCGTAAAACGTGTACGTAAATGTCTGGTTTTTTCCCAGTGATCGGACATTAAACCATTCGAAACCACATATACGCCGTTGGCTAATACTTGAGGAGCCTCACCGCGGTTACTCATATAGACCGCCTGATCAGCAGTTCCCATAAACAGGTTAAAACCAGCAAAGTTCTGTTGCTGTTGTTCTAATTGCTGAGCAAAGCGAATCGGTAACAAATCAGACTCTAAAAAAGCCTGAACCAAATGTCCACGAGAAGTCTCATATTGTTTTTTATCACGTCCATCACGGAAATTAGTTAACACAGCCCATCGGCCCTGCGGCGTAACACCCATCCAAGTACCACCCGATTGTAAGTCTTGCCCTGCAATGATTGGCGTATGTTCCCATTGATGCAACAATGCGGTTGGTCGATGATAAAATTCATCACGATTTGAAATCAGACACAAGGGCATATCATCCAGAACATGCCATGCTAAAGCCACAATACACATTGATTCTTGTTCCCTATGTTTACACATTGAATGTACAACATTTTTCACATCATTCCGCTACAATCTGTCAAAACGTAAGATCAAGGAGCAGCAATGCTGACCTATCCTAATATCGATCCGGTCGCAATACATCTAGGACCTCTTCAAGTCCATTGGTATGGACTCATGTATTTATTGGCATTTTTATGTGCTTGGGGGCTTGCTTCCTACCGTGCCAAACAGCGTGATGGCTGGACATCGGACATGGTTTCCGATCTGGTGTTTTACGGTGCCTTAGGTGTTGTACTCGGCGGACGTATCGGCTATGTGCTTTTCTATGAGTTTGATAAATTCCTTGAAAACCCAATCTGGTTATTCCAAGTCTGGACAGGTGGTATGAGCTTCCACGGCGGCTTCTTAGGCGTCATGATCGCAATGCTATTCTGGTGTAAAAAATATCAAAAAACATGGTTCCAGACACTCGACTTTGTTGCCCCATGTGTACCGACAGGCTTAATGTTCGGACGTATTGGTAACTTTATTGGCGGAGAGTTATATGGCCGTGCGGTCACAGATCCGAATTATCCATTCGGAATGATTTTCCCAACCGATCCATTACATTTGGTTCGTCACCCTTCTCAAATCTACCAAGCGCTTTGCGAAGGGCTATTACTCTTTATTATTTTGTGGTGGTTTAGCTCAAAACCACGCCCACGTATGGCTGTATCTGCCCTATTTTTAATGGGTTATGGTGTTGCACGCTTTGTGATGGAATTCTTCCGTCAGCCGGATGCCGACCAAGGTTTCATCTTGTTTGGCTGGATGACGAAAGGACAAATCCTCACCGTTCCAATGCTACTGATAGGCCTTTGGATGATGTGGTATGCCTACCAAAAGAAAATTTATGACTGGGGCCCTCAAAAGAACAGTTAACATCTAAATCAGAGGAGTTTCGGCTCCTCTTTTTTATGCTACAGTTTTTATCTCCCAAGAAAGAAGATTCGCCATGCTGGAATTCTGGTTTAATACGCAAGTCCCGACTTTTAAAAAATTAATCATTTTAATTATTACCCTCTTAATCTGTATTGGGTTATATCAATATCAACCATTGCCTTTAGATACCATTTTAATGTTTACAGGAACTGGGGTTATTTTTTTAATCTGCCGTTACTTTAAATTGCATTTTGCTCAAAGTAACCCGACTGGCTTACTTTACCGCCTATTTACGTGGGTTCCTATCGCTCTTTTATTTGCACTTATCTTTGTAAAAACCATGCCTAACTTACTGATCTGGGGCGTTCAAGGAATCGCATTTATGGCGCTTGCTGCTTTTATTTTTTCACCTCAATCGTTATTTAATAAATAGGCTCATTTTTATGTTGGCTTATTGGTATAACGCACCGCGTCACATCAAACTCATCTTCATTATTGTCGTTTGTGCTGCAATTTATGCAGCCAATCAAGTACAGCCTTTATCGCCGACTTACACTGTTCTTAGCCTCGTGTTAGGGTTCGGGCTTCATTTCGGGCAATATTTACAAACAAAAATTCCAGAGCACAGTTCATATAAACTTAAGCTCCAGTTTCTGCTTAGAATTTACCCTCTCATTATTGTTGCTATTATAATGTGGTTATTGCCCCCTCAATACAATTGGATCGCAACAATACAAGCTTTAGGCTTTGTACTGGTTGGATTTTTTCTTGTTTCGATTTATCAAAATCGGGCCAAACGTTTTTAAACAGTAAATGTAGCTCTCTTTCCTACCTATCGTTAAAGCATGCTATTATCTTCCACGGTTTATTAATCCATGAACCGTCTCCCCTTTTATTTTATGGAAATTAATCCGAACTCGAGAGTGTTATGCGTGCATATTTAAACCTTCTACAACATATCCTTGATAATGGCGGTGACAAAGGCGACCGTACAGGCACAGGAACCCGTTCTGTATTTGGTCATCAAATGCGTTTTGATCTCTCTAAGGGTTTTCCTTTACTCACCACAAAAAAAGTTCACTTTCGTTCTATCGTGATTGAGTTACTTTGGTTCTTAAAAGGCGATACTAACGTTAAGTACTTACAAGACAATAAAGTCACCATTTGGGATGAATGGGCAACAGCAGAACAAACTGCCCGTTTCGGCCGCCCAGAACATGAGCTTGGCCCAGTTTATGGCCATCAATGGCGTAATTTCGGCGCAACTAAAAATGCCGATGGTACTTATAACCAAGATGGTTTTGACCAAATTAAATGGTTAATTAATGAAATTAAAACCAACCCAAATTCACGCCGTTTAATTGTCTCTGGCTGGAACCCAAATGAGGCTGGACAAGTTGCTTTACCGCCTTGCCATACGCTCTTCCAATTCTTCGTACAAGACAACAAGTTGTCATGCCAGCTTTATCAACGTAGTGCTGACGTATTCTTAGGCGTACCATTTAATATTGCCAGCTATGCCCTACTCACCCATATGATTGCTCAAGTGTGTGGCTTAGGTGTTGGTGATTTTGTTTGGACAGGTGGCGATACGCATCTTTATGCCAACCATTTTGAGCAGGCAAAACTACAATTGACGCGTGAGCCATTACCACTTTGCCAATTAAAACTTAATCCAGAAGTTAAAGATATTTTCGACTTCAAATTTGAAGATATCGAGATTGTAGGTTACGAGTCACATCCGGCAATTAAAGCACCAGTTGCAGTATAACGACGGCTTAAATTTCATTAGATTACGGTTTAGAGAATAAGATTATGGCATGGCAAAATGTAGAAGTTGTCCACGTTGTCGCAATGGACAAAAATCACTGTATTGGTAAAGGCAATGCGTTGCCATGGCATATCTCTGCCGATTTAAAACATTTTAAAGAAATCACACAAGGTGGTGTGGTGATCATGGGCCGCAAAACGCTTGAGTCTATGGGTCGTGCTCTACCGAACCGTGTGAACTGGGTGATTACCCGTGACATTAACTGGCATTTTGACGGCGTAAAAATTGCGTATTCAATTGAAGATGCTTTAAATGCTGCTTTAGAAGATGCCAAAAACACCGAAAAGCAAGCTTTATTCATTATTGGTGGTGGTGAAATCTTTAAGCAAACCTTGACAATTGCAGACCGTCTTGAGCTCACTCATGTTGACTTAGATGTACAAGGTGATGCACATTATCCAACAATACCGAGTGAATTTCACAAAACTGCAAGCGAACAGCAAGTAGATGAAAAATCAGGAACTTCATTCGAATTTGCCACTTATAAAAAATAATTTTCTGGTCGCCTATGCACAATATCGGAACACGTGAATTTATTATCGCCCTCCTCTTCGGCGCTTTACATAGTTTATTCACGTTGTTTATTGTGCTTTCCAGCATTTGGGTATGCTTAGCCCTATGGGTCCAACAACCTTTTGGCTGGTTAGGCAGCCGTATTATTATTGGCATATGGATTGCCTTTGCTTTAAGTATGGCGGGTTTATATTTTAATGGGCATATTATTAGCCGTCGTACAGACGTTTTAATCTACCTATTAGCTTTTGCCTGCTCTTTGGTTTGGTACTTTTCGATTACTGCACGTCAAGACCGTGACTGGAACCCTGAAGTTGCCAATATGCTAAGTTACGAAAAACACGGCGATGTTATTACTTTGCATAATGTCCGTAACTTCAACTGGCATCCTGATGGAACCTATGATGTCCGCTGGGAAACCCGTACTTTTGACCTGAACCAGTTAAATGGCATAAATATCATTACCTCTTACTGGATGGGGCCACAAATTGCCCATACGCTAGTCAGTTTCGAATTTAAAAATCAACAACCTTTAGTTTTTTCGATCGAAATTCGAAAAGAAAAGACTGAAGAGTTTTCAGCAATTGGCGGTTTCTTTAGAAAATATGAACTGAGCTTAATTGCATCTGATGAAAAAGATATTGTCTACACGCGTAGCAATATCCGTAAAGAGCAAGTTTATAATTTCCCGGTCAATATGCCTCGCTCTGAGCAAAAAGCGCTATTTTTAGAATATCTTAAAAAAGCAGATGAACTACGCGCAGAACCAAAGTGGTACAATACGCTCACAAGTAATTGTACAACTTTAATTTTTGATATGGTTCAAGCCATTAACCCATATCAGCTTCCTAAAGATTATCGGTTAATTGCCTCTGGTTACTTACCTAATTATTTATATGATCTTAAAGCACTCGATCAAAATATTAGCTTGAAACAGTGGTACCAAATTGCACACATTAACCGACGTACTGAACATTTTGAACAATTTGCAGACCAAAGCAGTGAGCATTTCTCTCAAATTGTTCGACAGGGTTTACCTAAAGTAAAATGAAATAAGTAATGCACTTTTCTTTACTTTTTTATACACGCTTTACTTTGTAATCTAACTAGATAAACCCTATTGTAATAGGCAGGAAATAGAGGAAAAAACAATGCAACAGGCATTATTTGGCGGCGGCTGTTTTTGGTGCGTCGAAGCCGTATTTTTACAAATACGTGGTGTAGAAAAAGTAACAAGTGGTTATGCTGGTGGGCATACAACTCACCCAACTTATGAGCAAGTATGTCAAGGTGACACTCAGCATGCTGAAGTGGTTCTTATCGACTTTGATGAACAACAAGTTACATATTCTCAGTTACTTGATGTGTTCTTTGCAACGCATGATCCAACGACTTTAAACCGCCAAGGTAATGATATTGGTACTCAATACCGCTCTGTTATTTACTATTTTAATGAAGAGCAAAAGCAGGCAGCAGAACACACCATTCAGACGTTAAAAGATGACGATCTTGATATTGTGACTGAATTATCTCCTGCTCCTACATTCTATCCGGCAGAAGACTATCATCAAAATTACTATGAAAAAAACCCTTCACAAGGTTACTGCAACTTTGCAATTCCACCTAAGCTGTTAAAGTTACATAGTAAATTTCAACATCTCATGAAAAATTAATAAATGAGAAAATAAAAAAGCAACCGAATTGGTTGCTTTTTTATTACGTGAAACTAGATTTTAGTTTTCACTTACAAAGGCAATATCGCTCAGTCCGGCTTCACTGGCGCGAGACATTACCTGAGCAACAGTATCGTACTTCGACTCTTTATCAGCGCGAAGTTGAACTGTCGGTTTAACTGCACCTTGACCTGCTTCTTGGAAACGTTTTTGAAGCTCATCAAGGCTAATTACTTGAGTATCCCAAGCCACTTCACCATTTGCATTGATACTAATCGTAATTGCTTTTGGTGGTGGATCAATAATTTCAGCAGTTGTTTTAGGAAGCGTTAATGGAATCGATGGGTTGGCAACTGTTGCTGTGACCAAAAAGATGATCATTAACACCAACATAATGTCGATTAGCGGAATGAGATTCATCTCATTCATGCCACTATCGTGGTCTTCACCCAATTGAAAAGCCATTAAGCTTGACCTCCAACATAACTTTGCTGTGCAGTTTTAACATCAGACTTTACAGTTGAGTCTTGCTGCAACATGGTGTCGATTAACAAACTGTGTGCTTGATCTTGTAAATCATGAGCAAGGCCACGATTCGCACGTACACAGATGTTATAAGCCAATACCGCTGGAATCGCAACTGCAAGACCAAGACCAGTCATAATAAGTGCTTCACCTACTGGTGTAGCCACTTGAGCTAAACCTGCCTGTCCGCTCTTACCAACAGCAACTAACGCGTGGAAAATACCCCATACTGTACCAAACAAACCAACGAATGGTGCAATTGAAGCAATTGTTCCTAAAACTGAAATACCTTTATCAGCATTGGCTTTCTCAGCAGAAATCTGACGCAATAATGCTTGCTCTGCAACTGCTTTACGTTGTTCAAAACTCAAAGGTTGTAACTTTGCTTTGAGCGAAGTAATAGCCTGAGAGAGTTGAGCATAAGCTTGTTGTTTTAGTTGGCGAGTCCCCATCAAACGTAAGATGAAAACTGTCCAGGTAGCAATCGACATTGCCAATAAGATGAAATACAGGGTTTTACTCACTGCATCTGCATGTTGCCAATAGATTGAAAAGTTCATATTCGAACTCCTGATTAAGGTTAGCCGTTGGGACTCAAATTCGTTTAAGGGGTTAAGTCAAACGGTTGCTCTGCTTTAATTGGATAAGCAACACCGTTTTCCATATAAGGTTTAAATTTTGCACTACGTACAGCACGGACTACCTTGTCATCTAGACTTGGAATACCGCTGCTACGGGTTACGCGCACGTTAGTAATCTTGCCTTTCTCATCGGCTTCAATAAGTACAACAACCGAGCGTGCTTCGCCCTGTAAATCTTTTGGTGAAACAGTCAAACGTGGTGAGCGGCTCCACTGTACACCCGAACCACCAATTGAAACGCGTTTTGGCGATGGATCTGGAGCAGGTTGAGCTTTAGGTGCTTCTTGAACCACTGGCTTTGGCTTTTCAACGACTTTTTCAGTCACAGTAGTCGTTGGCGTTACTATTTTCGGTTCAACTTTAGGTTCTGTTTTTACTGTTTCTTTAGGTGTTTCAGCCTTTTTGACCTGCTGAATTTTTTCCACTTTCTTAGGTGGAGTTACAGGTTTCTCGACAACTTTAACCTCTTTCACTTCTTTTTTAGGTTCCGGCTTTTTAGGCGGTTCTTTTGGTTTTGGTGGTAAAGGTTTTGGTTGCTCTTGAATTTTTACAAAACGGACTTGTAAAGGTTTCTTTTCAATTGGCTTTAGTTCAGCAGGCTTAATGTGGCTGACTGCCCATAAGACCCCGATATGACCAATTGCAACCGCAATTAGTGCCGTGATGACTTTCTTTTTCATCGGATTGGGAGAGTTTAAGGCTGCGGAAGATTGACTCATAAGAATCTAATTACCTAATGGATGATGATTTCGGTTTTCAATTTATAGAAACGATTTCAAACATCGGATAGAACAATAAAGTGCCACAATAATAAATGAGAAGTGTTTTCATTTGCAACTACTTTTTTATGAAAACATTCCTCATTATCGCGAGGTCTAACTTGATAAAGTGATATCACCTTAGTTTTCTCATGCTTAGACAACGCACTAAAATTTGTAAGTTCCCTATTTTCACTTATCAGATCGCGCTCAGCTTAAAAAATAATTAAGTAGCTAGATATTAAAAGTATTCTATAGAGCAACAGACTCTAGTTATGTTATAACATTTTAAATTTATTTTAGCCATAAAAAAAGCACGCTCAAAAGCATGCTTTTAAAGGAATATAAGTTGTTAGAAAACAACAGTCTTATTGCCATCTACAATAATTCGGTCTTCTAAATGCCATTTAACAGCACGAGCTAATACATTACGTTCAACATCTTCGCCAAGCTCACGTAACTGCTCAACATTATAATCATGGCTCACACGTTCAACGTCTTGCTCAATAATTGGGCCTTGGTCTAAGTCAGCAGTCACATAGTGAGCTGTTGCACCAATCAACTTTACACCTTTTTCATATGCTTGCTTGTATGGGTTTGCGCCCACAAAAGCAGGTAAGAATGAGTGGTGAATATTGATAATTTTCATTTCCCATTTAGAAACGAAATCTTCACTTAAAATCTGCATGTAACGCGCTAGAACTAACAAGTCATTGCCTTGCATCATTTCATGAATTTGAGCATAAGCTTCTGCTTTATTGTCTTTAGTTACTTTAATGACTGTAAATGGAATACCAAAGTTTTCAACCGCTTCACGTAAATCTTCGTGGTTAGAAATTACGTGGGTAATTTCACACGGTAAAGAACCACGTGCATGACGCCACAATAGCTCAAGCAAAGCATGGTCAACTTTAGAAACTAAAATACCAACCTTTTTAATATCATTAACAAAAGCAAGACGCCATTGCATGCCATAACGTTCCGCTACATTTGCTGCGAAAGTCTGAATTAAAGCATCTTTACGAGACTGTAAATGATCAAGTTCAAATTCAACACGCATGAAATAACGTCCGCCTTGAGCTTCCGTCGCATACTGATCAAGCGCGGTAATGTTTGCACCCTGATGGTACAAAAAGCTCGATACAGCCTGTACGATCCCAGGCTTGTCTTCACAAGTAATCAGTAAACGGGCTGTATTGGCAGTGGTCATATTCATTTGGTTAATATCACTTAATTGAGACAAAATTTTGATAAGCCGAGTATTCTAGCGCTCTAAATAAACAAGCACAACTATTCATCTTTTAGGGACGATAAGCTGGCAAAAAGATCCGAAGGTCCAAGCGACTCCAATAATTGCTCATAAGTCGCGCGGCTTTCCCCCATTAAATAAGGGCCTTCTAAAAAAACCATTTGCCGTAAAGCTTGCCAAACCCATTTTTCTTCAAGGTGGTTATTGTCACTAATGTGTCCGGACATATATAGAAAGTTGGTCCAGTTGGTTAAGACAATCCAGAGGTTAATAATGAGCGCTTCAATTTCCGAAGGTGTCATTTTCATAAGCCCAGCATCAACAAAGGCCTGATAAATTCTTTGCCCTTGCTGCATGACCTGCCCTGCGAATCGAGGATAGATCTTTTTAAAGTCTTCGTTACTTTCAACTAAATGATAAACATCGCGGTGGATAAAACGATAGTTCCATAGCTGACCACTGAGCACCTGAAAATAATTAATTTTGTCATTGGTCGTTAATGGTCTGTCCTCAGGTAAAGAGAGCATTTCTAAAGTCTCGACCTGATATTGGTGCATTAATTCCTTAATGATTTCATGCTTGTTTCGAAAGTGATAATACAAGTTTCCAGGACTAATCCCCAACTCTGCAGCAATATGATTGGTAGTGACAGACCGTTCGCCACGCTCATTAAAAAGCTGCAAACTGATTTGTAAAATCCGGTCTTTTGTCTTCAGAGCTTTAGGTAGAGACATTTTAATAACCTTCGTTAATTCATATGGTTAAGACTTGTACACAGAAACCAACTTGACTCTTTAGAGTATTTACTCTAAAAAATAAGTATATCAGTATATTTGGTAAGTACCGATGAACAGTCAAACAAAAACAAATCCAGAGACTCAGGTTCCTTATGATGTTAAGCATTTACATGATTTGCTTGAGCAGCAAAAGATTGCCTACTTACGTCATCCGGTACCCACTGCTAAAGAGCGTATTGATCGTTTAGCCCGTCTTAAAAGAGTCTTGGTAAAATATCAAGATCAGATTGCCGAAGCAATTAACCTTGATTATGGCAATCGTGCCATTATGGAAACCAAAATTGGTGAGTTACTTACCTGTCTTGAACAAATCAAGTATTACAGTAAGAACCTGACCGGATGGATGAAACCATCAAAACGCCATATCAGTGTATTACATCAGCCAGCAAAAGGTTGGGTACAATATCAACCAATGGGTGTTATTGGCATTATTACACCTTGGAACTATCCATTACTACTTTCCGTTGGCCCACTCATCTGTGCTTTGGCAGCTGGTAACCATGCCATGATCAAAATTTCGAGTGCTTCTCCAAATTTTGGACAAGTTCTTGAAAATGCACTTTCTGAAGCTTTTCCACAAGAATTGGTTGCTGTGGTTAATGGCGGTGGTGTGATCTCTGATGCGTTTAGTCACCTGCCTTTTGACAAAATGATTTTCACAGGCTCGACTTCTGTCGGTAAAACAGTCATGGCGGCTGCAGCTCAAAACCTTGTGCCAGTCATTCTTGAGTTGGGGGGTAAATCCCCTGCGCTTGTACATGCTTCCGTAGACATGAAAGATGTCGCACAGCGTATTGCTGTGGGTAAATTATGGAATGCAGGCCAAACTTGCGTTGCGCCAGACCATATTTTCTTGCCGCGTGGTAAAACTGCCGAGTTCATTGAAAACTTTAAATTGATTGTGGCTGGAATGTATCCTCATTTCCGTAACAATCAAGACTACACTTCTATTATTAATGATAAGCAGTACAACCGTATTCAAGGCTATCTAGAAAATGCCCGTGATCAGGGTGCTCGTATTATTGAAATTAATCCTCAAAATGAAATTTTAGATGATGTCCGCAAAATTGCACCGACTCTGGTTACTGGTGTAACAACTGCAATGGATATTATGCAAAATGAAATTTTTGGTCCTGTTCTACCAATTTTAGAATATGACCAAATAGAAGAAGTCATCGAATTTATTAATAGTCGACCACGTCCTTTAGCAATGTATTATTTTGATTATGATCAGGCACGCGCTGATTATATCTCTCAACATACTCATTCAGGGCATTTCGGAATTAACATGGTGATTACCCATGTAGCACAAGATGATTTACCTTTTGGCGGTATTGGTGCGTCAGGTATGGGTAAATATCACGGACCGGAGGGCTTTTTTGGGCTTTCACATGAACGTTCGGTCATGTCAAATCCAAAACTTTATAGCTTGAAATATATTCTTCCGCCGTTCAATAAACCGATTCATCGCTTCATTTCGAAAACCTTGTTGCGTTAACTGATCAAGGCATGATCTGTTATACTAGATCATGCCTCGTTTTTACCAATTTCGCTTGTCTTTTAATCGTATTTTTGGTATAAAACGCCCCTTGAATGAATTCATCCGTTTACATTTAGTATGACTGGCCACAGATTTGCTGTTGGCTAAATCAATGGAGTTACACCATGTCTAAGGTTTGCCAAGTTACCGGCAAGCGTCCAGTCGTTGGTAACAACGTCTCACACGCCAACAACAAAACCAAGCGCCGGTTCGAGCCGAACCTGCACCACCACCGTTTCTGGTTAGAAAGCGAAAAACGTTTTGTACGTCTTCGTTTAACCACTAAAGGTATGCGTATTATTGACAAATTGGGTATCGAAAAGGTTGTTGCAGACCTTCGTGCTCAAGGTCAAAAGATCTAAGGAGTCTGAGCAATGCGTGATAAGATTCGCCTCGTTTCTTCAGCTGGTACAGGTTACTTCTATACCACGACTAAAAACAAACGTACTATGCCGGAAAAAATGGAAATCAAAAAATTTGATCCAAAAATCCGTCAACACGTGATTTTCAAAGAAGCTAAAATCAAATAATTTTAGCCTCGAAAAAAACGACTTCTTTATGAAGTCGTTTTTTTTTTGCATTTTTTTTATACCAGCCTTTTTGTTAAACTTTCCACATATTCCGCCTTGGCATTTTTTATGCTTGTCTTTAGCCTAACTCACGTAAAAGGAGTTTTTAGTGCCGCATGACGTAGATTTAATTATTTTACTTGCTGTTGGTTTCGGCGTTGCCCTGTTTTTTGGCTATATTGCCGCCCGACTACGACTTCCCCCTCTTATTGGCTATCTCATTGCCGGAATTATTATTAGTCCTAATACTCCTGGTGTTGAAGCAGATATTCATCTTGCAAACCAACTTGCTGAACTTGGTGTAATGTTCCTCATGTTTGGCGTTGGTATGCATTTTTCCTTAAATGATCTTTTACTTGTTCGCCGCATTGCCTTGCCAGGTGCAATCTTACAAATTGCTGTTGCAACTTTACTGGGTATTGGCGTTTCAATGTTATGGGGCTGGAGCTTTGGCTCCGCACTCGTTTTTGGCTTAAGCCTGTCATGTGCGAGTACAGTTGTATTATTAAAAGCTTTGGGAGACCGTGGTCTGCTAGATTCTGTAAACGGCAAAATTGCTGTGGGCTGGCTGTTAGTTGAAGATTTAGTCATGGTACTTGTTTTAGTACTTCTTCCAGCTACAGCTGTTTTACTTGGCGGAAAAGCTCCAGCAGGCACAGAAGGTAACATCTGGCTAACTCTTGGAATCACCCTATTAAAGGTTATTGGCTTTATCGCCTTTATGCTGATTGTCGGTAAGCGCGTTGTGCCTATTATTATGCAGTTTGTTGCTCGCTTAGGTTCAAGAGAGCTATTTACGCTTACTGTAGTCGCTGCTGCTGTATCGATTGCCTATGGTTCTTATGCCATCTTTGGAGTTTCAATGGCATTAGGGGCATTCTTTGCCGGAATGGTTGTTAAAGAATCAGATTTTAGCCATCGCGCAGAAGAAGAAACGCTACCACTACGTGAAATTTTCTCGATTTTATTTTTCGTTTCAGTAGGGATGTTGTTTGATCCACATATTCTTATTGAACGTCCACTACATATCTTGGCTGTTATCGCAATTATTATGGTGGGTAAAACACTTGCTGCAATGGCCTTGGTTTTATTCTTCCGCTATCCAATCAATACTGCTTTAACAGTCGGGGCCAGCCTTGCTCAAATTGGTGAGTTTTCATTTATTTTGGCTACCCTTGGTGTCTCTTTAGGTCTATTAACTCTAGAAGCTCAAAACCTAATTTTAGCAGGCGCATTATTCTCAATTACACTGAACTCTTTCATCTTCTCGGCAATTGAGCCGGTACAACGTTGGATTCGTGAACGCTCTCATTTAGCACGACTTCTTGAACGTAGTGGCGACCCATTAGCCATGCTACCCGATGAAGTCGATCAATCTTATCTACGCGATCAAGTGGTGATTGTAGGGTATGGTGGCGTTGGACGACGTATTACTGAAAATTTAATTAATCAAAATATTAAAGTCGTAATTGCAGAAGAGAATCGTGAAATCGTAGAAAAACTACGTCAGGCAAATATTGCAGCTGTAAGTGGTGTAGCAACCGAACCTGGCGTTTTAATTCAAGCACATATCATGCACGCACGACTCTTGGTAATTTCACCTATGGATATTTTAGATATTCATCGGATTGTAGATATTGCGAAGCAATTGAACCCTCAAATTCAGGTTTTAATTTGTGCAGAAAGTAAAGAAGAAGCCGCAGTGATTAGAGACGAACACATTGGTGAAGTATTCTATGCGAAAGAAGAAATGGCTAAGAATATGAGCCATCATATTTTAAATCAAATCGAACTTGCGCATCAGTCCACACATCATTAATGCATACAAAAAAAGCGTACTCAAGAGTACGCTTTTTTTAACTTAAGAATTTAGGCTGCTCATCCACAACTTCAGCCTGCCATTCATTGACCTGCTTTTCTAACAGCCCAAACAAAGCTGCTTGAATCATATGTTGTGCAACTATAGGCGTCTGTTCACCTAATATTGCCTTTAGTTCATCACTAAACTGAATTTTAACCAAGGGCTCTTTTTCAGAACCAGCATTACGCAAGGCGAGCTCACCACCTTCTAGTTGGACTAATTCCAACACTGCTTCTTGATTTCCAAATAACTCTTTCAATTGCTGTATAGACATATACTTCCTCCATGTTTCAACATGGTGGCAAAGCACCCTTGCACTTTGCATCTCTCGTCTTATTTATATAGGCGCACTGGGATTAAATTTCAAGCGCTCAGATAGTTTAATTTTAGAACTCGACCATTTCGTTACGAAAACCATCAATTAAATGACTTAACTCTCTATGCCATTCACGCAAAATTTTCACATCAGGTAACCATGATTGTGGTCCCTGAGTCACTTTAATGATCAAATTAGAAGAAGTTTCTTCTTCCGGTGTCGGTTCAGTTGGTTCCGGTGCATATTGGCACATACGGTAAGCACGTTTTAATTCTGCAACGAAGCCATCTTTTGCCAATTGCTGCAAAACAGAAACTTCCGGAGAAACTTGTCCTTTTGCCGCCATATGCTCTTCAATAGATTTTAATGTCGGTTGCAAGTCATTTAAACGGTAATAACGTACCAATTCTTGCAAAAATGCCAACATTGCACCATGTAAATGAAATACAGCTGCTTCACGATACGCTT
This sequence comes from Acinetobacter sp. FDAARGOS_558, assembly GCF_003937785.1. Classification (NCBI taxonomy): domain Bacteria; kingdom Pseudomonadati; phylum Pseudomonadota; class Gammaproteobacteria; order Moraxellales; family Moraxellaceae; genus Acinetobacter; species Acinetobacter sp. FDAARGOS_558. The sequence continues at coordinate 2,828,306 of NZ_RKJH01000001.1, read as the reverse complement.
GTATCTGCTGTACATGATCAGTTTGCTCTGCTTGTTGACACGCTAGGCGTGCAAAATAGAGTTTTTGATTGGTACGATCGGCATGATAACGAGCAACACGTGACATAACTAAACTTTCCTGTTCTAAAATTGCCATCTATATGGCTATTCTTAGCTTAACGACTCCATTGATAAAATCAACGTTATTTATGGTAAATCCAGAGAGACTTGATAAATTTTACGTTTAGCCGGGATTTTCAACTGTCGCTTCATAGGACGCACATTACTTAGAACCCAAGCAAAATATCCTTCACTCCAACCAGAGGCACAGGCAGGTTCAATCTCATCGTTTCGCCAAACATGAATAGAATCAACATCAACCAAAGCGACGGCAACTCCCTCTTCTTCATCACCATCATTCTTTAAAAAATTTTGGTTCTCAACAATGAATAGATCTTTAAGAGGCAGCTGTGCAGGGACCCAGGAACGAACTTCAAGTGTTTTTATTCCCTAAGCTATACGGGTTCCATTTGGAGTAACCACAGAAAGAGCTAAAAATTGTTGCATAAAAGCCTTACTCTTCAGCTGCCTTAACCCGAATACCGTAACCTTTTACTTTAAGTGTATTTAGACCTTTGATTGCTTTAATGGCTTCACGCGGATTCGGCATTTCGACAAAGCCAAAGCCTTTTGATTTACCCGTATCTTTATCGGTTACAACGACACAAGACTCAACTTTACCATAAGCTTTAAACAGCTCTAAAACTTCAGCTTCAGTCACTGAACGATCTAAATTACGAACTAATATTTTCATTTTCCAACCTTCATTGACCATCAAAAGAAAGGCCAATATACATTTGAGTATTCACAGTGTCTTATACAGTAATTTAGTCAAGATCGATACCAAAACCTAAGTTTACTGTTCGTGAAGTATTCCATTGTTTTTTGGCGAATGGCTGCGGCACCTGACGATGAATTTTGGCCTGAACCAAATGGGCAGGTAAATCATTTAGAAAATAGCTTTCGATTTTGCGGCCTTGTTCGTCATACGTGTCTTGTGACCATGTATTGAGATTTTGCTTCGTCAAAATCAATTCATTTTCCGCACGTGTTAATGCAACATACAATACTCTGCGCTCTTCTTCGACTTCATCAAAATCGCCCTGTGCACGCGCATAGGGATATTGGTTTGGTGAGACATGTGGTACATAACACACTTTCTGTTCTGCACCTTTAGCGGAGTGAATTGTAATTAAGGTCACTAAATCATCATCACCCGCTTTTTCAATTTCAGAAATTGAAATTGGTTCAAGCACATATTCTTCAAGAAACTCACCAAGAGATGCATGTTTACGCGCAAGTTGTTTAACCAAGTCAAAATCCCTAACTCGACGTGACCAGTCTTTAGTTTTATAGTTTTGCTCTAACTGTTCACTTAATGCATCAAGTGCTAGACCAATACTTGCCTCAACATGCTGCTGTAGCACATCAAGCTGTTTCAAAATCAAAATGGCCTGTAAAGGAACTTTTCCATGACGCTCCAAACGCTGACAACGCTCTTCGACCTCACTAATGCTCATTAACTCTTGCGCTAACTTGCTAGCACCCACATCTCCAATACCATCCCATAAGGTTAAAAAGCGCATCCAAGCCAAGTCATCCTGCGGGTTACTCACAATACGCAATAAACTGAGCACATCCTTTACATGCGCTGATTCAAGTAACTTTACACCACCAATAAAACGATACGGAATTTCAGCGGCAATAAATGCACCTTCTAAATAGCGTGCGCTGTAACCAGAGCGGACTAACACCATATGGTCGTACCAATTTGCGCCCTGTTGGTGTCGCTCTATTAAGTCTTGTGCAATCCAGTTGGCTTCTTCAAATTCATTACCAAACAAATGGAGTTGTGGCTTTTGTCCTTTGCCACGATGTGCCTGTAACTGTTTTTGGTAATCGATTGGACTGTGAGCGAGTAACCAATTTGATAAATCTAATATTTCTTGAGTCGAGCGATAATTCAGATCTAAAGTATGAATCACTGCATCTGGAATATGTTCTTTAAAAGAATGAATGTTTTCAAAATCGGCCCCACGGAAACCGTAAATTGACTGGGCATCATCTCCCACACAAAATAATTTCACCTTACCAATCAGTGGCTGCAAAAGTGCCCACTGTAAAGGGTTGGTATCTTGCATCTCATCAACCAACAAAGCTTGGCAGAAACCAGCAACCCAGTTCGTCAGTGCTTCGGAGTTTTGTAAATGAACAGCGACGATCGACAAAATGTCATCATAGTCTAAAAAATTACGCTCTCTTTTACGCTGTTCATAGGTTTTCATTAACTCAGCAATTTGTGATTTATATTCATATGCTTCAGGTAATTGCTTGAGTAACGCTTCAGAAAGCTTAGATTGCGTATTTCGGGCATAAGAATATAAATCACACAGCTCTGCCGCTTTAGGCAAAACATTATCTTTGTCTTTGCCTCTCAATAAGCGAAACATGAGTAACTGATCATCACGATCAATAATACTAAATTGGGTTAAACCAAACGCTTGCGGATTACGACGCAATAAATACATGCAAAAGGTATGGAAAGTGGATGCACGAAGACCTTTAGCTTGCGCCCCGACATGCTGTTCAACCCTTGCAACAATTTCACTCGCAGCTCGGCGGGTGAACGTTAAAATCTGAATTTGATTTGCAGGCAAACCTTGATCAATTAAATAAGCTGCGCGAGCAACAATAGTTTTCGTCTTGCCACAACCCGCTCCAGCCAAAACCAGACAGTTTTGAGCCGTAGTCGTTGCTGCTTTTTTTTGCTGAGCATTTAATTCATTAATTAACTTTGCAAGACTCATAACACATATCGCTAAAACACCAAGGCTTAGTTTAACAGACCCATGCCATGAGATGGACCTTCGCTCACTAAAAACAAAAAAGGGCACCCTAAGTGCCCTTTTGTTCATTATTTATTTTAAGAAACTGTTTTTGAGCTAGAAGGTAAATGCTTAATCGCAGAAGCGAGCCCTAAAAAGTTAATTCCCTGAAATAAAATATCTACTGCCAAAAACATTCCCAACACCCAAAACGGAGAATCTTTAGACACTAAAATTAAAATACCTGTAGCGAGGGTTAATAATCCTGAAAATAAGGTCCAGCCCCACCCTGCAATTGGTCTTAGTAAAAATGCATTTATAGTGCGGATTACACCCGCAATAATTAGAGCAATTGATAATAAGCTTGTTAAAACCACAGCCGTAGTAACAGGCGTAGAAAATGCATAATAGCCTGCCATTAAATACAGCACTCCAAAAAGTGCCCACAGCCATCGGCTACCGCCTTTAAATACACTTAAGGCAGCAATTAAATGCAATACACCGCCCACCATCATTAAAATACCAAACAGAAAAACAACCGAAAATGTGGCAAATGGCAGTGAGCTAAATAACACCAAACCGAAAATAATGAGCACAAAGCCTAATATTAGATACCATTTACGATCAGCATGTAGCTGATTACGAACCAAATCATTACCTACAGTTTTCATGACGGCGTCTCTTATTATCAGGTATTAGGAAGTTTATATAATGTCATTATAGTGATGTACTTCACATTTATTGTCTGTATAAGATGTGCATCGTTTATTAACAATTGATGTGGATAAAACAGTATTTATCCACAATTTTATTTCAGCCACCCCACTTCTTGGGCTGTTGGTAAACCTATTACGGTTTCTTGTAAATCATTTGGCATTTTGCTGGTCTGCTCAGATAATGGTGTTCGACCACCCATGATTTCTGCTCGCTTTTGTGGATAAAGAGGTACTTTTTCAGGTTGTGCATATCCTAATGGATATATGGGCTGACCTGTTTTTAAATCATATTTATCTTTTGCCCCAAAGCCATGCAATAGCTCATGAAAGATTACAACCTGATTTTGTGATGCTTGCCCACGTGTAGCAAACAAATTAACACTACCAATACGGCCCTTTTCTAAAGCAGTCGAATGCACCAAAACTTTTTGATAATTGGGATCGTAATAATTTAAATAAAGTTTGAGTGATGCCCCATTATCTTCAGGCTGTTGTTGTCGCCAGGCATAAAAACGAAACTTTAAACTCCACCAAACCACATGAAAAATACCGGCATTTTGTGGCACCTCAGGCGGACGCTGCTGTAACTGTTGCCCCAAGCGTATTTCAAAGTTTGCTGATTGGCCCCGATAATGTTGCGACCATTCACTTAAATAGCTTTTAAGCGTCTGGAAATCAGTGTTTTGTAACTGATGAATATAAGCTTGTGTGGTTTGTAAGCCATCTGCATTTATTGGGTGTAATATCACCACAATAGGCTGATTCCAGTCTTGGTTTTGGTCACGCCACGCTTGAACTGCAACGATTAATAAAACAATTAATAGACATAAAATCCGAATGTTTTTCCACATTCTTTTTCCCCATAAAAATTAAAATTTTCTTTTATTGTTGTAGATGTAAAAAATGCTAGCTGAGCTAGCATTTTTTATCTGTCTTATTTAGCCTTCAATCCATTTACCGTCTTGGTAAATTAGGCTCCATTTGGTTTGTTTACCTTCTGGTGTTTCAGAACCCACATATTGTGATTGGTTCTTACGACTAAACTTCACAATGGTTGGGTTACCTTCAGGGTCTACATCTGGAGCTTGTAAAATAAACTGGTATTTTGGATCAAGTTGATCAGCTACGCTACGAAGCTCAGCAACTTTTGGTGCACGTGTTTCACGAATTTTCGGGAACTTACTTGCAGCCAAGAACAGACCAGCCGCGCCATCACGTAACACAAAATAATCATCATGCTTGGTTGAACGCAAGTGTTCCATCTTGATTGGTTCTACACGTGGTGGCGCAGGTTGACCATTTTTCAAGACTTTACGAGTATTGTCACAGCTTGTACAAGCGAAATATGGGCCGAAGCGACCAGTCTTAAGCTGCATTTCACCATCACATTTATCACATGGAATGGTTGGGCCATCATAACCTTTGATCTTGAACTCGCCTTCTTCAAGCTCATAGCCATCGCAATCCGGGTTGTTACCACAAACATGTAACTTACGGCCACCATCAATGACGTAGCTGTCCATTGCTGTACCACATTTCGGACAACGATGTTTTGACATCAAGTCTGCTGTTTCAGCACTATCATCATCAGATAACGCTGCTAGAGACTCAACTGGCGTTAAGTTCAAGGTCCCTTTACAGCGTTCCTTAGGCGGCAAGTTATAGCCAGAACACCCTAAGAATACGCCTGTAGTGCCCGTACGAATCTGCATTGGACGTGAACATTCAGGGCAATGTACTGCTGGTACTTCAACTGGCTGGTTACGACGCATTCCCTGCTCACCTTGAGCATTGGTCAAACGCTTTTTAAAATCACCATAGAATGTGTCTAGCAATTCCTTCCAGTTACGCTCACCCGTTGCTACACGGTCCAACTGACCTTCTAAATCTGCAGTAAATGCATAATTCATTAGGTTATTAAAACTTTCATCAAGACGATCCGTTACGATCTCACCCATTTTCTCGGCAAAGAGACGGCGATTTTCTAACTTAACGTAACCACGTTCTTGAATCGTAGAAATAATGGCAGCATAAGTCGACGGACGACCAATACCACGTTTTTCAAGTTCTTTTACTAAAGATGCTTCAGTAAAACGAGCTGGTGGTTTGGTAAAATGCTGACTTGGATCTAGCTTTTCTAGCTTTAAAATTTCGCCCACTTTAATTGCAGGTAAAATGATATCGTCATCAGATTTGTTGGCACCACGAACTTTAGTAAAGCCATCAAATACAAGCGTACGGCCTTTTGCCTTTAACTCCACATTGCCAGCTTCAACTGTTAAAGTTGAAGATAAATATTCTGCCGGAGTCATTTGGCAAGCTACGAACTGACGCCAAATTAAATCATATAAGCGCTGAGCATCACGCTCTACACCAGCAAGTTGATCACCAGTCAGCGCAACATTTGATGGACGAATAGCTTCGTGGGCTTCTTGAGCACCTGCTTTATTACCATAGCGATTTGGCTTAGCTGGTAAATATTTTTCGCCATATTGGCTTTCAATATGTGCACGTACCATACTTACAGCATCATCACTCAAAAACGTTGAGTCAGTACGCATATAAGTAATGAAACCAGCTTCATACAAGCGCTGCGCCAACATCATGGTTTTCTTTACAGAGAAACCTAAACGTGTACTTGCAGCTTGTTGCAAAGTCGACGTGATGTATGGAGCGCTTGGATTCACCTTAGTTGGTTTATCTTCACGCTGGGCAACTTTATATTCAGCGCCTTTTAATACATCTAACAGGGCATCTGTTTCAGCTTTATTTTTTAATTTAAGCGTTTTACCCGCCTGTTTTACAGCCTCAAGACGAATGTCATCTTTTTTAGCTTTAGTGTCTGCAAAGACTTGCCAATATTCTTCTGGAATAAAAGCACGAATTTCACGTTCACGTTCAACAACAAGCTTTACCGCTACAGACTGTACACGACCTGCCGATAAACCACGGGCAATCTTTTCCCACAATAATGGCGAAACCATGAAGCCTACTACACGGTCCAAGAAACGACGTGCTTGTTGTGCATTAACACGGTTTAAGTCGAGACGTGTTGGCTGTTTAAATGCTTCTTGAATGGCATTTTTAGTAATTTCGTTAAATACCACACGATGATAACGGCTATCGTCACCACCAATCACTTCGCGTAAGTGCCAAGCGATTGCTTCCCCTTCTCTATCCAAGTCCGTTGCGAGATAGATTGCATCTGCATCTTTAGCAAGTTTCTTGAGTTCAGCAACAACATTTTCTTTGCCAGGCAGAACTTCGTAATGCGCTTGCCATCCATGTTCCGGATCGACGCCCATACGATTGATTAAAGCCTGATTCGCTTTTTGTTCTTTTTCAGCCTCAGTGAGTTTGGTCCGGGCAGCCGGCTTTTTCTCTGTTGCTTTACTGCCGCCTGTTGGCAAGTCACGTACGTGACCTACAGAAGACTTAACAATGTACTGCGAACCTAAATATTTGTTGATGGTTTTCGCTTTGGCAGGCGACTCCACAATCACTAAGGCACGTTTATGTGCAGCAGAGGCAGAAGATGCTGTGCTTTGAGATGCAGAGCGCGAGGTATTCGCCATATAAAATGTTATTCCTATACCAATAAATTTAAAAATCAGGCTTCAGCCAAGGCCAACAGATAAGCCTTCATCTCATCTAATTGCGTAGCTTTCAGGTCCGATTCCTCATCCCAATAAAGGCCTACACAGTTTGCCTGCATATCAATAGCATAAATCCCTTTTAATGCAATGGGAGAATCATTAAATTTCTCATCGCCTTGCACAACTTTTAATTTTCCGTCTATAACGCGAGCACGCATGAGCGGTAAACGAGCATCGGGGATCAATACACTATAGTAAGCAACCATGCTGGCACGCTTTTCAGTTGCCATCGGGACATGTGTCCATTCAGGTGCAGCAATTACGCGTGGATGTAGCCCCATTTTGCGGGCTTTGTCTCGCATAATTCCCAGCGCCTTTTCACGTGGACTCACTCTTAAACCAAAAATGGAGCCTAGCACGAAAAGAACAATGATAACGGTAACCCAAATTCCGATATTGTCCATAGCAAAACCTATTAATCTCTTTTATTAGAGTTGCATAAGCTGACCAGAAAACGCAAGTTACATCATAAAAATAATGTCCAATTAACCGACAAGGCTAAAAACTACAACATTTCCTCATAGATATTTTTAACAATCTAGGCAGAATATTTAGGCGCTCTTTTCAGTTTCAAGAGTAGTTAACTTACCAAACTGATCCAGATGCGCATCTCCCCACGTTTTTAAAGCAAGAAGTATCTGCTCAAGCCCGCGCCCTAAATCAGTTAGACAATATTCCACTTTAGGAGGCACTTGAGGATAAACCTCACGATGAATAATGCCATCTTGTTCTAATTCCCGAAGCTGATTGGTCAGCATTCTTTGTGTAATGCTTGGAACTCGTTTACGAATTTCATTAAATCGTAAAGTTCCTTCATTTAATAAATGCCAAAGAATGACACATTTCCATTTGCCATCAATCAAACTGATTGCGGCCTCAACTGAACAACCTGGTGAGCAGTCAAAACTTGAATGTCGAGCTTTTGCCATTTTACAGTATCCTTTTTGACACTATGAGCGTTATTTGTCTGTAGTCACTATTTTTAAGCTTACGTTATGATCAAACTCTCAACAAGAGGAATGATGATTATGAAAGCTGTGGCATATCAAAAAGCGGGGCCTATTACATCCCCAGAGGCACTCGTAGATATTGAAATCGACACTCCAGTAGCTAAAGGACATGATTTACTTGTTCGTGTTCAAGCTGTATCAGTAAATCCAGTCGATACCAAAATACGTAAAAATGTAAGTGCTGAACAATCTGGTTGGAAAGTACTTGGATGGGATGCTGTAGGCACGGTAGAAGCGATTGGCGATAAAGTTACTCAATTTAAAATTGGTGATGTGGTTTGGTATGCAGGTGCTTTAAATCGCCAAGGCAGTAATAGTGAATTGCAATTAGTTGATGAACGTATTGTCGGTCATAAACCAAAAACTTTAGAAGCGACTGAAGCTGCGGCTCTTCCTTTAACAGCAGTCACAGCTTGGGAAATGTTATTTGATCGTCTACAAGTTCCAAAGACTGCGCCTGCTAATACGACTATTTTAGTGATTGGTGGAGCTGGTGGGGTAGGTTCAATTACCATTCAGCTTCTTAAGCAATTAACTAACCTCACGATTATTGCTACAGCTTCACGCCCCGAAACAAAAGAATGGGTAGAACAACTAGGTGCTGATTATGTATTAGACCACCGTCAGCCTTTAGCTGCACAAATTAAACAATTAGGATTAAGTGCACCTTTATATGTATTCTCAACTACTGAAACAGATCAACATTTATCAGATATTGTAGAGTTAATTGCTCCACAAGGTCATTTTGGACTTATTGATGACCCTGATCAGTTAGATATTAAACCGTTTAAATCTAAGTCTGTCTCAGTTCACTGGGAATTTATGTTTACGCGCTCAATGTTCCAAACGGAAGATATGGAAAAACAAAGTGCGCTACTAAATGAAGTCAGTAAACTGGTGGATGAAGGTAAAATCAAAACAACTGTGACTCAGGTTTTAAGCCCAATTAATGCTGAAAACTTAACACGGGTTCATGAGCAAATTGAAAGTGGTTCAACCAAAGGGAAAATCGTTTTACACGGATTTTAAGTTGCACTTTTGAAAATAAATGGCAAGCGTAACGCTTGCCATTTTAATTAGTAATGCGGTGGTTTATTCGTTAATGGATCAAAAGGTGCAACACCTTCTGATAAATCTGCAGATTCCACACGTTGATAAAGTAATTGCATTTGTTTTTTTAAATCAGCTATTTCTAAAGTTTGAATCGCGAGTTGCTGATTTAATTCCTCAACTAAATCATCTAAAAATGCAATTCGCACTTGCAAATCTTCAATGGGTGCGGAAAATGACGCTTGATCATCATGATATGGTGGTTTAGTCATTTAAGTCCTCATTTGAGATTTTGGAAAACATTATGGCCTATATTACTTTAAGGGATGTCCAACTTGCTTTTGGCGGACCTGCCCTGCTCGATGGCGCGAACTTCAACCTAGAACGTGGCGAACGAGTCTGTTTAATTGGTCGTAATGGTGAAGGTAAGTCTACTTTACTTAAACTCATTGAGGGAAGCCTACTACCAGATTCTGGTGAAGTTTCTGTCCAAAATGGTTTAACTGTTTCTATGCTAGCTCAGGATGTTCCAATGTCATCGGGCAAAGTTGCAGATATTGTAGCAGAAGGTGCAGGAGAAGCCGCTGCCGTACTTAAAGCCTATCATGAAGCAAGTGATGCCTGTGTACTTGGTGACATGGAAGCTTGCGATCGTATGGGATCTTTACAGCATAAACTTGACCAACTTGATGGATGGGCATTAGAAAATAAGGTCAACACGATTTTAGGCAAAATGGAGTTAGATCCGAATGCAGATCTAGCAGACCTATCGGGTGGTCGTAAACGTCGCGTTTTACTCGCCCGCGCCCTACTTACCCAACCAGATGTGTTATTACTCGATGAGCCAACTAACCACTTAGATGTTGAAAGTATTGAGTGGCTTGAGAAATTCCTGCTTGATCAGAATAATTTAACCTTACTCTTTATTTCGCATGACCGTTCTTTTGTAGACCGCCTTGCAACTCGTATTGTGGAATTGGATCGCGGCATATTACGCAGCTATGAAGGAAACTATTCTCGTTACCTTGACCTAAAAGCTCAGCAACTTGAAGCTGAAGAAAAACAAAATGCCTTGTTTGAAAAGAAACTTGCCGAAGAAGAAGCATGGATTCGTCAAGGTATTAAAGCACGTCGTACACGTAATGAAGGTCGTGTCCGTGCCCTTAAAGCATTACGAGAAGAGTCAAAAGCTCGCCGTTTCCAACAAGGCAAAGTCAATATGGGCGTTCAAGAAGCACAGCGCTCAGGCAAACTTGTATTTGATATTGAACACTTAAGCGTAAGCTACGATGGACAAACCCTCATTAGAGATTTCTCTGCCATTGTTATGCGCGGTGACCGCATTGGTTTGGTCGGTGATAACGGCGTAGGAAAGACTACTTTAATTAAAGCGATCTTAGGCGAAGTTCAGCACGAAGGTGTTGTCAAAACAGGAACTCAGCTTGAAATTGCTTACTTCGACCAATTACGTAATCAGCTTGACCTTGAAAAGTCGGTTTCTGAAAACGTTTCTGAAGGTTCAGATTTCGTTGATGTAAATGGTCAACGTCGCCATATTCTCAGTTACTTACAAGACTTCCTATTCTCTCCGGAACGAGCTCGTACACCGGTAAAAGCACTTTCTGGTGGTGAGCGTAATCGTGTCCTGTTAGCAAAACTATTGCTCAAGCCATCGAACCTGATTGTAATGGATGAGCCAACGAATGACTTAGATATGGTCACACTTGAGCTACTTGAGGAGATGTTGTCTGAATATAAAGGTACTTTGCTTCTAATTAGCCATGACCGTGCTTTTATGGACAACGTTGTAACATCAACTTGGGTATTTGACGGCAAAGGCGGTATTGCAGAATATATCGGTGGTTATCAGGACTATTTGATTCAGCGTCCAAACGAGAGAGTCGTTGACCAAAAAGGCGATGTAAAAAAAGCTCAGGCTAAAGCAGAAGCTGAAAAAAATGCAGCTCAAACGAACGTAAAAAAGGTCAAATTAAGCTACAAAGATCAACGTGAACTTGAGCAATTACCGGCAGAAATTGAAAAGTTAGAAAATGAGCAAGCTGAACTTTCTGATAAACTTGCTGACGGCTCATGGTTCGTAACGGATGCCGATGCGGCAACCAAAGCAAGCCAGCGTCTAGCAGAAATTGAAGAGTTACTCCTTGAAAAGTTAGAGCGCTGGGATGAACTTGAGCAAATGAGTAAAGGGAATTAATTAATTTTTTTACCTGCTGATTAATTTAAAAAGCCTCCTAGATTAGGGGGCTTTTTTAAATATAATTTAAGATATTTTTTCAAATAAGATTTATAAAAATAATTATGTTATACCTATCAGTATAATAATATTTAAGGATATTTCCATGCTAGATCTCTCTCAAATTTTGGCATTTGGATTCATTTGTCTGGCGATGGTACTCACCCCAGGCCCAAACATGATTTATCTTATCTCTCGTTCCATTAGTCAGGGCAAACTCGCAGGTTTTATTTCTCTCGGTGGCGTTGCCGTTGGTTTTGTATTTTATATGCTCTGCGCTTCTTTCGGGATTACGGCACTTGTGGTCGCAGTTCCATATGCCTATGACACTATTCGTATTGCCGGTGCGATGTACTTACTTTGGTTAGCATGGAAAGCTTTACGCCCCAATGCCGCACCTATTTTTAATGTTAAAGATTTAGCGGTTGACTCACCATTAAAGTTATTTTTAATGGGCTTTTTGACTAATTTACTTAATCCTAAAATTGCGATTATGTATTTATCTTTATTACCTCAGTTTATTCACCCGCAACAAGGCAGTATTTTAGCGCAGTCTATCCAACTCGGGACTATACAAATTTTTGTAAGCGTTTCAGTAAATGCGCTGATTGTATTTTCTGCTGGTAGCATTGCTCTTTTTCTACAAAAAAAACCACTTTGGGCAAGCATTCAACGCTGGGTCATGGGTACAGTATTAGCCGGCCTTGCGGTTCGTATTCTTCTAGAACACCGCCGATAACCCGCTTTATTTTTCTTTATCGCGTCTAAACCTTCAATTTACTCCTGTGTATTACGACGATAAATTCAGTTCGTGATACACTTTTGGCAGTTTTAACTTTTTAAATTCTTTATATCGTTATGAGCCAAAAGCAGCCTTATACGCCCGGTGAGTTTCAATGGTCCTTTTTGTTGCCTAAATATTGGGGTGTGTGGATTGCGATTACTTTCCTGATGCTTTTGGCTATTTTACCGTGGGCAATTCAATGGCGCTTAGCTCATGGATTGGCAAACCTTGCTTGGAAATATTTAAAGTCTCGTCGTAAAACCACAATTCGTAATTTAGAAGTTTGTTTCCCTGAATGGTCACCTGAAAAAGTACAGCAACAAGCAAAACAAGTTTTTGTAGATATGATGCTTGGTATTTTTGAGACCTTAAACGCATGGTATAAGCCTTACTGGTTTAAAAACCGTGTCACTATTGAAGGCTTAGAACACATTACCAATGCACAAGCTCAAGGCAAAGGTGTTTTATTGCTTGGTACACATAGTACTTTACTCGATGCAGGTGGTTATGTATGCGCCCAATATTTCGAGCCGGATGTTGTGTATCGCCCTCAAAACAACCCACTCCTCGATATGCTAATTTATCGTTGCCGCGGCACAATTTATAAAGCACAAATTGATCATGATGACATGCGTGGTTTGATTCGTCATCTTAAAGAGGGCGATGCAATTTGGTATAGTCCCGATCAAGACTTTGGGCTTAAACAAGGTGTTATGGCACCATTTTTTGGAGTGCCAGCTGCCACTGTAACCGCTCACCGTCGTTTATTAAAAATCTCGAAAGCGGTTGCTGTGCCTTTATATTTTTATCGTCATGGCGATGTACAGAACCCTAAATATCATATTTTGATTGAACCTGCGGTCGACAATTTACCAAGTGAAGATGAAGTCGATGATGCAACGCGTGTGAATAAGATTATTGAGAACCAGCTTCGTATCGCACCAACTCAATATATGTGGTTTCACCGTCGTTTTAAAACACGTCCAGAGGGATATGAAGAGATTTATTAAGATAAGGCTGTAATAATTTTAGATTAGTAATAGGCACAGCCTCGATTTAAAGTGATATTCAAATACTTTCGGATAGGCAGACCTTACTTTTTAGGGATGAAAAGTAAGCAAAAATCCTTTGTTCCGCTGATGTTACATCCTTGTAACACAACGCAACAGCGACATCCATGTCGCTATCACGATAGTAAACTCCGGATAATGATTTAGTTTGAGATGATGTATCTATGGATGATTCATCTTTTATGAACGTATAAGGCAAAAAACAATGAAAGTGATGCAACTTCTCCCAGAACTCAATAGCGGTGGCGTAGAACGCGGCACACTGGAAATTGCACGTGCACTGGTTGCACAAGGCCATCAATCTTTGGTTGTTTCAAATGGCGGCCGACTAGTGTCTCAACTTGAAGCTGAAGGTTCTACTCATTTAACGCTGCCTATCCATAAAAAATCATTGTCAAGCTTGTGGCAAATCCGTCCATTACGTCAGCTGATTGAAGAGCACCAACCAGACATTGTACATGTGCGCTCTCGCGTACCTGCGTGGCTAACCCACTTCGCTTTAAGAAAAATACCAGCGAATAAACGCCCTCACCTCATTAGCACGGTACATGGTTTCTATTCAGTTAATCGTTATAGTGCGATCATGACTCAGGCAGAAAAAGTGATCGCTGTTTCTGATAGCGTAGTTAAATACATCACAAACCATTATAAAAACTGTCCACCACAAGATATTGTCCGTATTTATCGAGGCATTGACCCTGCTGCTTTTCCGCATAACTACCAACCTTCAGCACAGTGGTTTAACCAAGTCTTTAACGACTTTCCCGAACTCGAAAATAAATTTTTACTTTGCCTACCTGGCCGTATTACTCGTTTAAAAGGACATGAAAGTTTAATTGAACTGATGCAGCAACTTCATTCGCAATATCCTCAACTGCATACTGTTGTTGTGGGTGGGGCTGATGTAAAAAAACAAGCCTATTTAAGTGAGTTGCAAAACACCATTCAAAGCAAAGGACTTGCAGATAAAATTACCTTTGTAGGACATCGCTCAGATATACGCGAATGGCTCGCTTTTAGCGATATAGTGCTCTCTCTATCCAATCAAGCAGAAACATTCGGTAGAACAGCATTAGAAGCCCTTTCGGTAGGCACGCCGGTCATTGGCTGGAACCGTGGAGGTGTTGCCGAGATTTTATCTCATGTGTACCCGCAAGGTCTTGTTGAAGCAGAAAATGAAAAAGCTTTAGTAGAAACAGTAAAGAATCATATTGAACAACCGCAAACAGTCGCTCCTGTGACAATGTTTAGTTTAAAAGATATGTGTGACCAAACGCTTGAGCTATATCAAAGTGTATTGAAATAACCCAATAAAAAAACCCGCGATGTTCGCGGGTTTTTTTCGACTAAAAAACTTCTCTATTACTTAAGAGATGCTTCATAAGCAGCAGCTTTTTCATAGTCGTATTGTTTTTCCCATTTACTGATTACAAGTACAGCAAGCGCGTTACCTACAACGTTCAACGCAGTACGAGCCATATCCATGATACGGTCAACACCAGCAATAAATGCTAAGCCTTCTACAGGAATACCAACACTACCTAATGTCGCCAATAACACAACAAATGATACCCCAGGAACACCTGCAATACCTTTAGAAGTAATCATTAACGTTACAACTAAAATCACTTGTTGGCTGATTGACATTTCAATGCCGTAAAGCTGTGCAATAAAGATTGCTGCGATACTTTGGTAAAGCGTAGAACCGTCAAGGTTAAATGAATAACCAGTTGGAATTACGAAACTAGAAATCGCTTTTGGCGCACCATAAGCTTCCATTTTTTGCATAATACGCGGTAAAACTGTTTCCGAACTTGCAGTCGAATACGCCAAAATTAATTCGTCTTTCAAAATCTTAAACAAAGTAAAGATATTGATGCTGAACATTTTTGCAGTAATACCTAAAACCACTAAAGCAAAGAATAAGATTGCACCATAAACCAATACAACCAATTTACCCAATGGAATAAGCGAAGCAAAACCGAAGTTTGCAACAGTTACAGCGATTAAGCCAAATACACCCACTGGCGCATATTTCATGATGATGTGTGTTACACGGAACATTGTTTCCGATACAGCATGAAATACATTTAATAATGGGTCTTTTGTTGTTGCTGGTAATGAAGATAAACCAATACCAAATAGCACAGCAAAGAAAATCACTGGCAACATTTCGCCATGCGCCATTGAACTAATAATGTTCGTTGGGATAAGCGATAATATCGTCTGGATAATACCATGAGACTGTGACTGTACTTCTTCAGTTGTATGCTTATATTGAGAAATATCAGTTTGTACCAGTTGAGACATATCAATGCCTGAACCTGGATGGAAGATATTCGCTGCAAACAAGCCAACCAAAATAGCAATAGTAGTAATAATTTCGAAATAGAGAATGGTTTTAAAACCAAGACGCCCTAGACTTTTTGTACTGCCAACACCAGCAATACCTAAAATCAATGTAGAGAAAACGATTGGGATTACAATCATTTTAATCAGGCTAATAAAGATCTTACCTAATGGAGTAAGAACGTTATTTACAATACTATCTTTGATTTCAGGCTGGTTATGTAAAACAGCCCCGACAACTATCCCTAGGATTAAAGCAATTAAAATTTGCCATGCAAGGCTAAATTTAAAATTCTTCATAAGACAATCCTTATGCACCGCAAAGTATCAAATATGAGAGGGAGAAGACCACTACTTTAGAGTGAAACCTCAATATGTACACGAATTTCCAAACAGAAATTTAAATGCACAAGCAAATCACAACCCGCCGATCCGGCGAAGTAAACAACAATGCCTGTTGACGATCCAACATGTCAACGATCGGCACATTCTATTGAGATTTGCCAATTAAACAAGTCCAATTTATATCTAAATAGGTCAAAGCCTAGATTTATCCGTCAATAATCTATAAAAACAAAAACTTAACAAAAAAGTTTTTTGTATCCATTTTCATTAAAAATTGCTCAGATATATAAAAAAATTTATGGACGATGACTTATAATTAAGTAGATTTTAAAATTAAGAATACCTTAAAAATATTGGTTTTATTTACAACGAATTAAATGATATATCTATAAAATATCAACCCGAGTTCTGCGTCCTGCAAAACTCGGGTAAATGAGGTTGTGCTTTCAGGGTATATAATTCTTTTTATCGCTTCCGTTCTAACATCTTATCCGTGATGTCGTTCCATATCAGCTTAGTGCATCCTTACTTGGGATTATCCATTCCCGCTTCCGTGTGCCGATGAATGTAGAATACGGGTTTTAACTCTGCCTGCCTATTGGACCTAGACTCAAATCTTTGTACGTTATTGCTTACAACTCACTTTATATATTTTTCTCTTTATAAGGCTGTGCAATTTCATCAGTCACGATTTTTTCTTCTTTTTCAGCTTTAGCAATACCTTCTTGTATCGCGGCTTGAGCTTCTTCTTCATCGGCTTGAGTTTGTTCTAGTTCCTCGTGAATTTCTTCAAATATTCGACCTGTTTGTAAAACGACATAGACAGGAAAATGGTCTGATCCAATATGAGATAAACGCTGCATTTTTACTAAACCGAAGTCTGTACTATGAAAGATATGGTCAAGTGACCAGCGCAATAAAGGATAGTCCGCATGAAAAGTATTAATAAAATGCCGCCCCACTCGTGGATCGAGTAGCCCACTAATACGTTGAAATAAACGGGTTGTTCGTGACCACGCTACGTCGTTTAAATCCCCCATCACAATACAACTTTCATCAAGATCTTTAATTTGATCTCCGACAATTAAAAGCTCAGCGTCACGCAGTGTTGAATCTTTTGCTTCAGTTGGGCTAGGTGGCTTAGGATGTAAACAGTAGAGCTGAACAGGCATGCCAGATCGCAAAATTACCGTGGTATGAATAGAAGGTATTTCATTACTTAAAATGAATTTAACCTCAGTATTTTTAAGCGGTAACCGGCTATATAAATGCATTCCGTATAAATTATCTAAAGGTACGGGCACACGGTATGGATAATCTTTCTCGATCTCTTTTAAAGCATTTTCCCAAGTTGTATCGCTCTCTAAAGTAAGCAATAAATCAGGTTTTAAAGTCCGTACATGCTCAAGTAATAAATGATATTTATCATTCGGGGTGAGCACATTAGAAACTATCAGTGAAATCTGTTTTTTAGGATCTAGCTGATGCTGTTTGACCTTTTTAACCTGTTTTTTCCAAAACAGCGTATACGGTAAAACCATTTTAAGTTGGTAGGCAATCGCTGCGATGAGTACCGCAAGCAAAAGCTCACGCCATACGTCCCATTCGGTCGGCCAAAACAACATACCAATTAAAGCAATTAAGCCAATAAACAGAATTTGTAATCTTGGAAAATCTGCACCTCGAAACCACCACTCATCACGAGGAATAAGTGACCAGAAGCTTAACCAAATCACCACTACTGCCAGTACTTCGATATAAATCATTGAAATTACTCTTTTAAGATGATTTGTTTTTTAATGTTTTTGTCATCTTTATCAATTTTGTATGTAACATAAACAAGATATTCTACTCAATAAAATTGCTGTTTTGATTCTGTAACGCTTGCAGTTGTGAGCACTTTTGATACACTCAACTCCCCCTTTAACAATTTTAACGCACCGAGGCAAAATGACATGAAAGTAGGTCTGGTCGGTTGGCGCGGGATGGTCGGTTCCGTCCTTATGCAACGTATGGTTGAAGAGAATGATTTTGCTCATATTGAGCCATTCTACTTCTCTACCAGTAATGCAGGTGGTGAAGCTCCTTCATTTGGTGGTAAGACTGCCCCAGCACTTATGGAAGCTACAGACATTACCAGTCTGAAGCAAATGGATGTCATTATTACCTGTCAAGGTGGTGACTACACGTCTGAAGTTTTCCCAAAGTTAAAAGCAACTGGTTGGGATGGCTACTGGATTGATGCGGCATCTACTTTACGTATGACTGATGATGCAATCATCGTTCTTGATCCGGTTAACCTTAATGTAATTAAAGACGGCTTAGCGAAAGGTACTAAAACTTTCGTTGGTGGTAACTGTACAGTATCACTCATGTTGATGGGTGTTGGCGCACTTTTCCAAAATAATTTGGTTGAGTGGATGACTGCGATGACTTATCAAGCGGCATCAGGCGCTGGCGCACAAAACATGCGTGAGTTGTTAACAGGTATGGGTTATTTATATAACAATACCAAAACTTTGTTAGATGATCCTAAATCTGCAATTCTTGATATTGACCGTCAAGTTGCCGAGTTACAACGCGGTGAGGGTTTCCCTTCTGCGAACTTTGGTGTGCCACTTGCTGGTTCATTAATTCCTTACATTGATAAACAGCTTGAAAGCGGTCAATCAAAAGAAGAGTGGAAAGGACAAGTTGAGACCAACAAGATCTTAGGTAACTCTCAAATCGTTCCTATCGATGGTCACTGTGTTCGTATCGGTGCAATGCGTTGCCACTCTCAAGCATTAACCATCAAATTGAAAAAAGATGTTCCGCTTGATGAGATCGAAGATATGATTCGTAACTCAAACCAGTGGGCTAAAGTTGTACCAAATACACGTGAAGCATCAATGACTGATCTTACACCTGTTGCTGTAACTGGTACCCTAACTGTACCTGTAGGTCGTTTACGTAAACTCAATATGGGTAAAGAGTACCTCGGCGCATTCACAGTAGGCGATCAGTTACTTTGGGGTGCTGCTGAGCCTCTACGTCGTATGTTACGTATTTTAGTAGAATACAAAAGCTCATAATTTGATCTGAATTATTCAGTCAAAATAAAAAGCCGATCACATTTGATCGGCTTTTTCGTAACTGGTTTGTAAAAAATTAACAATTTATTTACATTCCATTATTGTATAATTTTGAACGACTTTACGACTGATCAGGTCATGGATTGAGATGACTGCATATAACAAATTAAAAATTGCCATTTTCACCATTATGTCTTCGCCTTCTCTTTATGCGATTACATTAGATCCTATTCAAATTCAATCTGCACCTGGGGAATTACTTTATGCAGAAATGAATTTTCAGCAAGCAGATCCTAATACCCCATTGCAAGTCAGTTTGGCCACTCAAGATGATCTCAATGGTTTGGGAGTAACTCATCAACCTCCGGGTAACCTAAACTTTTATATACGCCAAAATGGTCAGGGTTCTGGCGTTATTGTGATTACCTCATCGCGTCCTATTATCGATCCTGAACTGAATATTGTCGTAAAAGTCAGTGAAGGTAACGCAACCCGTCTTCAACATATTAAAACCGTTTTAAAGCCATCGCCTATAAAAAAAGCCGCCATTAACGAAAGTCCACTTTCACCGCAATTTATCGTAAATGAAAAAGATATCGCATTAAATTTGCCTGAAAGTACTCAGTACACACCTACTGAAAATACATCAACGGTGGCAGAAACCACAAGTAATGAACATAATCTAAATATTAGCACTGGAACTGCTCCAGCTTTGAATAGTTCTAGCCCTGCTCCTGTGGCTCCTTTTACCGAAAAACCTTCGACTCAAACACTTCAGCCAACTATAGCTACAATGAATACCGAATCATCGGCTGTAGAGAAACAACCTTCGACTTCACTCAAATCAAGTGATGGCAATCAAACAACTACCGTCAAAAAAGCAGCGCAATCTAAAACTGCCCAACAAAAAAATGTATTAAGTAAAAATACGCCGAAAAAGCAAAAAATTAGCGCTTATAAAGGCCCGGCACCTACTGGTAAATATGTCGTACAACGTAACGAGTCTTTATGGAGTATTGCCAATCGTATTGCAGCACAGACCAAACAACCCGTGGCTAAAGTCATGCGAGATATCCAAGCACAAAACCGACATGCTTTTATTCAAGGTGATGTAAACCGTTTACGTCAGGGAAGTTCGCTAAACTTAACAACAAATACAACTAAAGCTTCCCATTTAAAACCTAAATCGAGTGAAGCTCACTTGGCAAAACCCTCTTCTGGCAGAGCTAAATATCGTTTACAACAAGCTGAAATGAGCATTGTGGCAGAGAACAGCCCAAATTCTGCTCATGGAAGTGCAAAAAAGAGCACACAACAAAGTCAAAACAATACTGAGTTAGCAGTAAAAGTTATGACAACTCGCAAAAAAACCGTTACATTACAAAGGAATGTAACCAAACTAAATCAAACTTTAAGTTTAAAAGACCAACGTATTCAACTCTTGAATGCGCGTTTGGCAGAGTTACAACAGCAATTACAGGCACAGCAACAAACTCACAAGCAAAAACATTAAGTTAAAACCAGAGTTAGCACGCTTTATATTGCAAATATTTATTTTTTAAGGGGAAAGTAATGTTATATGTGATTCCGTTTATCATATTACTCGTGGTCGCCGTTATTTTAAAAAAACGCGAGAATAGTCAAAAACAAGAGGCCACTTCCCCAAAAAATATAAATAGAAAATCCGGCAAAAAAGCGAGTGCTAAATCAAGCAAAAGCTCGCGTGAAAAAATAAAAGCCAAGGTCATTGAGGAAAATATTCCTGCTATCCCTCAAAGTAATCCTGTACCGGAAGCTTTACGACACAATATTCAACAGCTCATTCAAGAAAAACAGTTTTCAGCAGCTGAAGCTCAAGTCAATCAGGCGCTAAAAAAAGATAATACTCAACATGAACTGTATTTATTACTTCTTGAAATTCATATTGCTCAGAAAGATGAATTTGCAATTCAACAGTTGATTAGCCATATTCGTAGCTTAGGTTTAAATGAAATAGCAGCTCAAGCAGAAACTCGACAAAAAGAATATGAATCATCCAGACAACCTGATGCTATTGATTTCCCTCAAGCTCAAACATATAAAGAACCGAAAAACACAGACACAACGGCTCAGTTCGATGAATTAACAACAAGTTCTTCCGAGGCTTCTTTTGATGACCTACAGAAAGACTATCCCCCTGTAAAACAAGAACCTGCTGTTGAAATTGAACCTTTAGAGTTTAACTTTTCATTCGAACAGACTTCGGCTACGGAAAATACCAACCAACCGGCACAACAACCTGAGTTATCATCCACTCAAGAAACAAATGAGCTGGCCGATTTAGAGTTTTCTTTTGACTTGGCACCTCTGCATGGAACTGAGGAAAAATCTCAAGCAGTAGAGGTAAAAGCAGACCAAGAAAATAGCATCAATGCATTAGATTTTAACTTTGACTTAAATCCTTCAAGTCCAGAGACAAAATCTGTTGAACAAGCTCCATCACTAGATGAAATTAAACTCGTAGAACAAGCCCCATTAGAAGCGGCTTCTATCGCACCTCTTGAGTTTTCGTTAGATGAGCCTGCCTTAGTTCCAGCACCAGAGCTTGAAACTCAAAACCATATAGATGTAGTAAATGAAGCAGCTACTCAAACCCAAATAGAGGATCCGCTTTTAGAAGCTTTTCCAGAATTAAAACAAATAAATGAAAATGAACTCGATTTAAAATTAGCTGAACAATACATTAAGTTTGGAGCGAACCAAGCAGCGCGTAATTTACTACAGAGTGATGAGCAAAAATTCAACACAGAACAACAACAACATGCGAAAAACCTACTTAATCGCATAGCTTCTTAGAACTGTTCGATTTACCATAAGCAGTCAGAGATGACTGCTTTTTTATGCCTGCAAAAAGATGAAAAAAATAGCTTTATTTTATATGGGTGGTACTTTTGGTTGCATTGGTGAACCTTTAGCTCCTATGCCTTATGACCAATTCCTACCTCAACTTGAGAAAGTGATTCCCCCACACTTAACAGTTGATTGCTTTGCTGCGCCCAATATTGTCGATAGCAGTGCATGTACAGCACCTGACTGGTTACGCCTAATTCAACGCATACAACAACTACAACTAGAAGGCTATCAGCATTTTGTTGTCATTCATGGTACAGATACGCTCAGTTATGCAGCTGCGACTTTAGCTCGCTTTTTAGGGCAAAGCTGTCATATTGTGATTACTGGTAGCCAATACCCGTTACTCAATATTCAAGGTGATAACACCCGTGAATTTACTGATGCAATTGAAAACTTATATCTTGCATTAGAGCAGGTCATTGCACTTCCGGTTGGTGCTTATCTCGCATTCCACCATCAAGTATTTCACGCACAAACTGCATTAAAAACGCATACCACTGAACTCGATGCATTTTCAGGGTTAAGTAGTAACGTTGAGTTTACGCCTCAGCAAAATGAATTGATCGTACAAGATGCTCAAATTGAAAAAGCTGCTTCCTTTCAGCTTTTAAACTGGATGATGCAACCGATTGCAACACAGCATTTAGTACAACAATTACGTCACTTACTTCCTGCCCCACCACACTTTTTAGTGTTGCAAGGTTTTGGTACAGGTAATATCGCCGTAAACGATGAATTTTTGGCAACATTAGACGAACTCTATACTCGTGGATGTGTACCAATTTTGGCGACACAAGTGACTTTTGGGGGTATTGACCAACGTTATGCAATTAGTGCTTGGGCCAAAACTGCAAAAATTGTCATTAATGATGCCCATAGCCATGCAGATCTCTATGCAAAAGCACTTCAAATCTATTTAAAATACCCAACCCCAGAACAATGGTTGAACCATTGGAATGAAAATCTGCATTAAATAGAGGTGAAGCCATGCAACGTTATGCGGTCGGTATTGAATTTAGTGGTATTCAATATCGAGGTTGGCAAACACAACAGCCAGGCGTTGCCAGCGTTCAGGAAACTATAGAGCGTGTACTCAGCAAAATCGCGGATGAACCGATCACACTTCACGGTGCTGGTCGAACAGATGCAGGAGTACACGCAACAAATATGGTGGCTCATTTTGACACTAATGCGATTCGTCCAGAGCGTGGATGGATCATGGGAGCAAATAGCCAGCTTCCTAAGGATATTTCAATTCAGTGGATTAAACAGATGGATGAAGAGTTCCATGCACGGTTTAAAGCCACTGCTCGTCGCTACCGCTATGTTGTATATAACGCTCCACATCGCCCTGCACTTTTACATAAACAAGTCACGCATATTTATCAAAAATTAGACGTGCAAAAAATGGTTAAAGCTGCCAGCAAATTTGAAGGTACGCATAACTTTGAAACCTTCCGTGCAGCAGCCTGCCAGTCAAATCAACCTGTACGACATGTAAAGCATTGCCGTTTGTTTGAACATGGACGTTATTTGGTTTTAGATATTCAAGCTGATGGCTTTTTACATCATATGGTTCGAAATATTATGGGTTGCTTACTTGAAATTGGGCAAGGCATGTATGAAATCGACCATATTGATACAATGTTCGCAGCCGAAGATCGTAAGGCAGCAGGAATTACCGCCCCACCTGATGGTCTCTATTTTATTCAATGTTATTATCCCGAGCAGTTTGACTTACCACAACCACCGCTCGGGCCACATTGGTTAAACCTACCTGAGTAGGCTTAACCAATTTTTAGTTCTAACGATGTTGCTTACGCTTACGGTACTCAACCGGTGTTTCATTGGTCCAGCGCTTAAACGCGCGGTAGAATGTACTCGGTTCAGAAAAACCTGTTAAATACACAATACGCTCAACACTTTCATTAGTATTTGCTAAAAGTTTTTTAGCTAAACGACAACGGTAGTCAGAAAGTATTTGCTGGAAGCTGGTATTTGCTTCACTTAACTGCGTCCGTAAACGACGCGGCGTAATATTTAATTGTGCCGCTACGGTTTCTAGCGTCGTTTCTCCACTTTCAAGTGTCGAACCAATCGCACGGCGAACCTCACCCACTAAATCATAACGGGCAAGTTCTTGTAACTTTTCAATTGCCAATTGTTCATGCAATTGAAGTAATTCAGGCTCTGCCTGCCAAAGCTGAAAATCTAAAATGGCAGGGTCAAAATATAGCCGTGTTTCTTTCTGCCCTAAGCTTACCGGACAGCCATAGACGCGGAAGTATTCATCTTCAGAAGCACCTTCACTGAAATTAAAATCAATGAAGATCGGATGAAACTGGCCTTCGGTAATAAATTTGAAGAATCTGAGCACACCTGAAATCGCACATTCTGAAAAATGACGATTAACAAGGTTGTCTGCCCCTACCTGCTCACCATTAGTCAAATAGCAGCGTCCATCTTCAACCACCAGTTTTGCATCAAATGCATCACTAATGAGTCGCTGGTAAGCCAAAGCTCGCTTAAGCCCTTCACCAAAAGTTTCACTACTAATAAATAAATGTTCAATCACCTGACCACGGTACAAAGGTAAATGCTCACCTAAATGCAAACCGATGTCTGGATCTTTACTGACTTCCTGAGCAGCAGTCCAAAAGGCATACTGCGCACTTAACGGAGTACGTGCGTTTGTATCGACCTGATTTAAAGCGACTCCCGCTTTAGTTAATATTTCTTCTGTTGGCAATCCTGCACGACGAATTGCTTGATAGCCAAAACGTAATACAACTGATGCATCTGTTAGCTGACCCACGCAGTGCCCTTCCATGTAGATACTTCATTGATACTTAGGAGCTGTTGACTCTTTATGCATGAACAGTCCCTAATAACTATGATTTTAGATTAGCGTTGATTGACCAAACTGACAACAGAATTAGAGTTCTTTTGTGAAAAAAATTACATCTTTTTTATTAGTCATACTTTAACCAGATGCTTTCACAAGAAGATGTCTATCTTGTTTTTTTTAAATAAATTGACTATAATTTGCGCCTTTCCAATTTGATCATCAGGTAGGCTATGGCCAATAAAGAGGAACTCATTGAGTTCGAAGGCGTTGTCACCGAAACGCTTCCTAATACGATGTTCCGTGTACGTCTTGAAAACGGTCACGAAGTTATTGCACACATTTCTGGTAAAATGCGTAAACACTATATTCGTATTCTTACTGGCGACAGTGTGAAAGTCGAAATGACTCCATATGACTTAACCAAAGGTCGTATTACGTACCGTGCTCGCTAATTAGTGAATGCAAAAAAGCCACTTCATCATGTGGCTTTTTTATTGCGTTTTTTATTCACTTAATCGACTGGTTTTACATCCCACCGTTTGGCATTCACGCAATCTTTCTTGCAGCCAATGGTTTCTTTCTTGCGTTGTCTGTAAACGACACTGCACGTCTACGCTATTTCTATTAGAATCTGTACATTCAGCATCACGTTGGCGTATCCAAGCAAGCTGCGACTTCTTAAGCGTATTTCTTTGTGCTGTATTTAATTTCGCTCTTAATGCCTGATAATTCTTATTCAGGTCTGCATCAGCACTCGCATAGATTTTATTGGTACAGTAAATATCATCATAAGTATTACGAGCACTATCACAGTTATCAGCATAGGCCGTGGTTATTCCGAAACACAAAAAGGCAAAAACTATTTTTTTCATACTCTTCTTCCTTAAGTTTTGGGCAATTATTATTAGTCTGTAAATATAAGAATAAGTCTAAAGGCAAACTTACCTTCTATTTATCATAATCCTGCTTTTTTACTTTACAAGTTAGCAAATCCAACCTATTGTTCTTTAATGATAAATATAATTCTATATAGAGAAAAAATGAATATATCTACCTTATGTCAAATGAGTTTGCTTTCATTCATGCTGTTTAATATTAATGGCTGTGCTAGTCATCCACGCCAATCTGTAGATTTGCAAGAATATTTAAAAAATTTTATAGGCAAATCATCTACAACGATTCAGCAAGATCTCAACTTACGGAGTCTTGGCTTTCAAGTCGCCCGCACACCACAAAAAACTTCTGATCAACTTATTTATACGATTTTACGGCCCTTAAGCATCCCAATTCCGATGGTAAGTAATGTCGATATGAGAGGTGGTTCTGTTCCCATACAATCAGGTAATTTGAGCGGCAACTCTTATGATATTAACTTTAATTGCAAGGTTATTTTTAAGCTCAAAAATGACATTGCCGAATCTATTCAATACGAAGGTAAAGCTTGCTAAACACAACCATAAAAAAACGCAGCTTTAAGCTGCGTTTTTTAGCAAAGTAGCGATTAAACAAGAGCAGCAACAACTGCTTCACCCATCTCAGCTGTACCAACTTTAGTCATGCCTTCAGACATAATATCGGCTGTACGTAAACCTTGATCAAGTACTTGCCCTACTGCATCTTCAATTGCTTTAGCAGCAGCTTCTTCACGGAAGGTATAACGAAGCATCATCGCAACTGAAAGAATGGTTGCCAACGGGTTTGCAACGTTTTGCCCTGCAATATCAGGCGCTGAACCATGACAAGGTTCATACATGCCTTTGCCATTTTCATCTAAAGAAGCCGATGGCAACATACCAATTGAGCCGGTAAGCATTGCTGCTTCATCAGACAAAATATCGCCAAACAAGTTACCTGTCACGATTACGTCAAACTGTTTAGGCGCACGTACAAGCTGCATGGCAGCATTGTCCACATACATGTGTGAAAGCTGAATATTTGGATAGTTGGCTTGCTGTAAATCTGTGACCGTTTGCTTCCAAAGCTCTGTTACTTCTAAAACATTGGCTTTATCTACAGAACACACTTTACCGCCACGTAATTCTGCAAGTTCAAAAGCAACTTTTGCAATACGCTTAATTTCGCTTTCAGAATAAACGTCAGTGTTATAGCCCTGTTTTTCACCATTTTCGAGTTCACGAATACCACGTGGTTGACCAAAATAGATACCACCAGTCAATTCACGAACGATCAAAATATCTAAACCAGCAACTATCTCAGGTTTTAAGCTAGAAGCATCGGCTAATTGTGGATATAAGATCGCTGGGCGCAAATTAGCAAATAAGTTAAGTTCACTACGAATTTTTAAAAGACCGCGTTCAGGACGGATAGAACGTTCAATAGTGTCCCACTTTGGTCCGCCAACAGCACCTAATAAAATGGCATCAGCCTTCTTTGCTTGCTCGCTAGTTACGGCTGGATACGGCTCTCCATGAGCATCAATCGCTGCACCACCTAACAAGCCATGTTCCCAAGTCAACGACAAATTAAATTTTTCATTTACTTTATTTAATACTTTTTCTGCTGCCCCAACAATTTCAGGACCAATCCCATCGCCAGCCAAAATTAAAATCTGTTTAGACATGAAGTTTTCCATTTTTCAAAGACAAGACAGCGTTACGACTGCCGTGGTGTTAGTTTTTTCTGTTCGAGAAATTCACCTAGTCCTGTGGTGACATCAAATGGTCGACAAAAACGGCGAATTACCCGCCCATCCTGCTCTAAGTCAACACATAATGGATCTGGTACAGAAACATTCAGCAAACTACCCGAACGGTTAGATTTGTCTCGGTACATTTTAAACATATAGCGATGGTTAGCTTTGAATTGGTGAATAACATGAATCGTTTCAGCCCGATCTGGAGAAATCGGATAGTAACGAATCACCACTTCATATTGTTTGGCAGGCACAGATAGATACAAACTATTGCTTTGACTTAACACCGAACCATTTAATCTCACAATTCCTTGATGAATTGCCTGATTACTAATACGACGTGTCTGTGCGTCAACAACAGTAATATCATTTAGCCGTTCAAATTCGCAACTTTTTGCGCCCGAACAATATATTGCTGCATTCTGCCCCAAATTTTCTTGTTCAGCCTGCTTAATACGAACAGTATCCACTACATTGTAAGTGCTCTGACAAGCACTTAGTGTTATCGCGCACAGGCTCAACAAAAAGCTATGAGTAACGTTCCTCTTCATTGTTCAAGCCCAATCCTCATCTAGTGCATAATTTTAAGCTGTTGTTATGCTTTAGCATGTTAGCAAGAGTTTGAACATGACGCCATGACTATGTTTAAAATGTACCGAAAGGTTAATTTATCTCTTGGAATACCCAAGGACGAACCTGTTTGGTTTTTTCTTCATAAGCGCGAATTGCGTCCGCATTTTGAAGTGTCAAGCCAATATCATCCAAACCATTTAACAAGCAATGCTTACGAAATGGATCCACTTCGAATTTAAATGCTTCGCCAGTTGGTGTACGAACTTCTTGCGCAGCCAAATCAATTGTTAATTGATACCCTTCTTGCGCAGCACATTCCTTAAATAACTGATCAACAATGTCTTCAGGCAAAATGACTGGCAACATACCGTTTTTAAAACAGTTATTAAAGAAAATATCAGCAAAGCTTGGCGCAATAACAGTGCGGAAACCATATTCGTTTAATGCCCAAGGTGCATGCTCACGACTTGAACCACAACCAAAGTTAGTACGAGCAATTAAAACGGTTGCACCTTGATAGCGAGGCTGATTTAAAACGAAATCCGGATTTTTTGGACGTACCGAGTTATCTTGTCCCGGATAGCCTTCGTCTAAATAACGAAGTTCATCAAATAAGTTGTCGCCAAAACCTGTACGTTTAATCGACTTTAAAAACTGTTTTGGAATAATTAAATCTGTATCAACATTGGCACGATCTAATGGTGCAACGATACCTTGTTCAACTGTATAAGCTTTCATGGTTTGCTCCAGACCGAATTAAAATGAACGAACGTCAACAAAATGACCTGCAATCGCAGCCGCTGCTGCCATTGCCGGACTGACCAAGTGAGTACGACCACCATTACCCTGACGACCTTCAAAGTTACGGTTCGAGGTTGATGCACAATGCTCACCCGGTTGTAACTTGTCCGCGTTCATTGCCAAGCACATTGAGCAACCCGGCTCACGCCATTCAAAGCCAGCTTCCAAGAAAATTTTATCCAAACCTTCTTTTTCTGCCTGTTGTTTAACTAAACCAGAACCCGGAACAATCATGGCTTGCTTAATGCTAGGTGCCACTTTACGGCCTTTAACTACTTCAGCAGCAGCACGAATATCTTCAATACGGGAATTCGTACAAGAACCGATAAAGACACGATCAAGCTGAATATCAGCCAATGCCTGACCTGCATTTAAGCCCATATACTGATAAGCACGTGTCCAGTCATTGCGTTGTACGTCATCTTTCGCTTGTTCTAAAGTTGGTACAGCTTTCGACACCGGAATAACCATCTCAGGTGAAGTACCCCAAGACACTTGTGGTTCAATCTCCGCACCATTTAATTCAACAACTGCATCAAACACAGCATCATCGTCTGAATGCAATGTGTTCCAGTAAGCAACTGCTTGATCCCATTGTTCGCCTTTTGGTGCATAGCTACGGCCTTTTACGTATTCAATGGTTTTTTCATCAACAGCAACCATACCTACACGCGCACCCGCTTCAATCGCCATGTTACATACCGTCATACGTCCTTCAATCGACATATCACGGAATACCTGACCACCAAATTCGATTGCATAACCCGTACCGCCAGCGGTACCAATTTTACCGATAATGGCTAACACTACATCTTTTGGTGTTACACCTTT
The DNA here is from genome assembly GCF_003937785.1 of Acinetobacter sp. FDAARGOS_558. Taxonomy (NCBI): domain Bacteria; kingdom Pseudomonadati; phylum Pseudomonadota; class Gammaproteobacteria; order Moraxellales; family Moraxellaceae; genus Acinetobacter; species Acinetobacter sp. FDAARGOS_558. Next base: position 2,798,536 of record NZ_RKJH01000001.1, on the reverse strand, counting down.
ACCCAATACGCCATCGACGCGAACCAACATGTTTTTAGATTTTTTCTGAACCAAACATTGTGTTGCTAACACATGTTCAACTTCAGATGTCCCAATACCATGTGCCAAGCAACCGAAAGCACCGTGAGTCGCTGTATGTGAGTCACCACACACCACCGTCATACCCGGTAAAGTTAAGCCTTGTTCAGGACCAACAACATGCACAATACCTTGGCGAATATCATTAATACCGAATTCAACGATATTAAATGCCTTACAGTTATCATCTAAGGTCTGAACCTGAATACGAGAAGTATCATCTTCAATACCAGCGATGCCCTGATCACGTTCTTTTTTAGATGTTGGAACGTTATGGTCTGGGGTAGCTACGTTTGCACTTAAACGCCACGGTTGACGACCAGCAAGTTGCAAACCTTCAAATGCTTGTGGACTCGTTACTTCATGCAATAAATGACGGTCGATATAAAGTAAGCACGAACCATCATCACGCTGAGTAACTACGTGGTCATCCCACAATTTGTCATATAAAGTTTTGCCTGCCATGTCGTCTTGCTCCATTGGACTGGGTAATTCTAATCTTTCTTCGATTATAGCCAGAGTTTTACATAAATCTAATTTATCATTTTTATAAATTAGAAAACTTTTAGGAATCATTCCTGAATGTTTTAATATCGGTCAAAATATATAAATCGGATTTGCTAATGATTATCATTTGCATAATCCATTTTTAATCCTATACTCTCATCTCTATACTAAAAATATCAAATACAGGTAGAGAGAATAGTTATGGCTAATATTCAAAAATTCGTTGTTAATAATCAACGTACATTAAAGAAAACCTTAAGTTACTACATAATGCATATTACGGTAGCCATGTTAGTTGCCTACTTTGTAACGGGTAATATTTGGATGGCTTTAACACTAAGTATGTTAGAACCAACAGTACAAGCTTTTGCATTTTTCTTTCATGAAAAAGTATGGGCAGCAAAAGACCGCCGTATATCAGCTTTAAGCGAAAACGAGACGACTGCTTAGATTAAGATTAATACGCTAAATCACAACTTTATAGAACGTTGAGCTGCAAGCATGATACGATTTTGGCTTGGCAACTTTAGCCTCTCTCGATTTTTCTATTCCAAGTAGAGTTGTATTATGAATCTTGCAGCCTTTGAAGCTTTTGTAAAAGTTATGGAAACAGGTTCGATCTCTGTGGCTGCGGATCAACTATTTATTACCCAACCTGCTGTCACCAAACGTATTCATAGCCTAGAAGAGTACTTTGGCGTAAAGTTATTTGAATCGGCAGGCCGTGGGGTTCAAGCAACTCATGCTGCGCATTCATTATTACCAAAAGTTAAAAGCTGGTTAAATGAACTTCGAGATATTCACCACACGCTAAGTCATGAGCAAACCCAAATACAAGGTCGTTTAAAAATCGGGACGAGTCATCACATCGGTTTGCATCACTTGCCTGCTCCGCTTAAACACTTTGTTCAGCAGTTTCCTCAAGTCACGCTAGACGTACATTTTGTTGATTCCGAACAAGCACACGAACAGGTACTTGCTGGCGATTTAGAGTTAGCTTTTTTAACACTCCCGCCCTCAGGTGATGAGCGTCTTAACTATATTACGATCTGGAATGATCCTTTAGTTTTTGTAGCTGCTCCATTTCATCCATTGGCTCAAAAAAAGAATTTAACTTTACAAGATTTAATTGAATATCCAAGTTTGCTGCCTGCCGCACAGACTTATACAGCCCAAATCACCTTGGCTGAGTTTGAAAAACAAGGCCTTAAACCGAAAATTACCATGAGCAATAACCCACTAGAGTCAATTCGTATGTTGGTCTCTATTGGTTTAGGTTGGTCAGTTTTACCAAAAACTCTGCTGAATCAAGATATGCAGCAGCTTGATTTAAATGTCGAGATGAACCGGCAGTTAGGCATGGTATGGCATCCTGCACGTACTCAATCTAGAGCCATGCAGGAATTGATTAAAATGATGCAAGAATAACGGTATTAATGGCTATATTTTTTAATAAGAATATAAATCAAAGCCGCGAAAGGTAGTAGTAAAAATAGAACGCCCCAACTGAAACATATAGCAGCGAAAATAATTCCGCCAAGTGCACTCATAAACAGTAAAGCAATGATATAAATAAGTAACTCACCAAAAATAGCGGTAATGAGCTGATCTATAAATTCTTGAAAGAAACCATTGCTACCTTTACTTTTAGTGCGCTTATTTTTAGTCATGCTATTTTAATTAATAAAGTTATATATTGATTAGAAATAATACTATAAATATATACCCTTTACTCTACTATCATTATACTTTTCACTTAAGATTCATGAGCGTGAAGAATCAATATTCAAAGATAATTAAAATCGGTTTATATATATTTATAACTTTAGCTATCTTAGTTCTAGTTACATTTATTTGGTTTAAACCGATACGTGTTATTTTCGCCCATCACCTTTCATTGTTACATTGTGATGGTCAAGTCTGTGTAGATGATCCAAAGACACAGCCTCTTGCAAAGACACTTTATAATCAGGCATTAAAAGAGACCCAAAATAAAGTAGGTGCTTTTCATCAACAACCCACTATGGTTTTTTGCTCAACTCCACAATGTGCAAATACCTTTGGTATGGAAAAAGCAGCCGCTAAAGCGGTTGGTAATTTGGGGTTATTGGTTGCACCGCGAGGCTGGAAAGATTTCTATATCACTCATGAGCTTATTCATCATCGACAAGCAGAAGAATGGGGAAATATAGCAATGCTAACTAAACCTAAATGGCTGGTAGAAGGCATGGCTTATAGCTTAAGTGATGACCCACGACCTACTTTATCGGTTCCTTTTCAACAATGGCGAGCTCAATTCAAGCTTTGGCATCAACAAAATCCTGATTCAAATATTTGGCTTACCACAGAAAAAATTAAATAATTTATTAGAGAGCTTCCGGAATATTACATTTTTCTAGGAAGCTCTTGCTTTAAATTAAATCGACCAGTCCTGAACTTCCCAGTTGTGTTCTTGAGCCAGTTTCTCAAGACGATCATCAGGGTTGACTGCAATCGCATGCGTTGCATATTCAAGTAAAAAACGGTCATTAATTGAATCTGAATAAGCCCAAGACTCAGAAACGCTACGTCCGTCCAGCCATGCCTCAAGACGTGCAAGTTTGCCCTTTTGATAACACGCTAAACCCGCCACTTTACCTGTATATTTACCATCAGCAACCTCGGCGTTAGTTGCTAAGATTTCAGTAATTCCAAATTCACGGAAAATCGGCGCAGTAATAAAATCACTTGTTGCTGTAATACCTACAATGGTATGGCCTAAATCTTGATGTTTTTTGATTGCATCAAAACCTTTTGGTCGCATTTGAGGACGAATCACTTTTTCCATAAACAACTGATGAAGCTCAGTTAAGTAGTTATTGTCATGCTTTGTTAAAAAGCCGAAAACAAACTCATTATAAGCATATGGATCTAGTTGCCCTGCTTTGTAGTCTTCATAAAATTTATCATTCATCTGACGATGATGAACCGGATCAACCAAACCTTCATTGACTAAAAATTCACCCCACGAGTGGTCTGAATCGGTATTTAACAAGGTATGGTCTAAATCAAACAACGCCAGTTTCATGAAAATTCTCGTTTAAACTGAAATTTAAGAAAAAAAATGTAAATCTATCTCCGCTAGTCGATAGAAATTCGTTAAGATCGTAACAATTTAAACATTTTACTTTGATCTTTTCGAGCTGGACATAAAAAAGTGTTTGTCCCCGTGATCGAAGTCAACGATATAGACAATATTTAGGTAGCCAAATGATCGACTCAGAAGGTTTCCGACCCAATGTCGGGATCATTTTGGCAAACGATGATGGACAGGTTTTATGGGCAAAGCGCATTGGTCACAATGCTTGGCAATTTCCACAAGGAGGCATCCAGTTTGGAGAAACCCCTGAACAGGCACTTTTTCGAGAACTGAGAGAAGAAATCGGCTTATTGCCCGAGCATGTCCAGATTATTGCGCAAACCAAAGGATGGCTGCGTTATCGTTTGCCACATCGGTATATTCGGTCAGACTCTGACCCCGTATGTATCGGACAGAAACAGAAATGGTTTTTACTGAAGTTAACTGCGCCTGCAAAAAACATTCAGTTAAACCTCGCCGACCCGCCTGAATTCGATGAATGGCAGTGGGTTAGCTATTGGTATCCTCTTGGTCAAGTGGTGAACTTCAAACGTGATGTTTACCGTAAAGCCATGGTGGAGTTGTGTACACAGTTGCCAGTGCAACAATTACCCTAAAAATCATTTATCTAGCAAATGATTTTTATTAAAAGTGCTGTTATAAATACATTCATAGTCTAAAAAATACTGGAGTATACATCCATGTCAAACATGCAACTCGACACTCTAAGACGCATTGTCCAAGAGATTAATGCGTCCGTGAGTTTGCATGAATCGTTAGACATTATGGTCAATCAGGTTGCTGAGGCCATGAAAGTGGATGTTTGCTCTATTTATTTACTCGATGAACGCAATCAACGTTATGTATTGATGGCCTCAAAAGGCTTAAATCCAGAATCTGTTGGGCATGTTTCATTGCAGTTAGGTGAAGGCTTGGTGGGTCTGGTTGGGCAACGTGAAGAAATTGTTAACCTTGACAATGCGCCAAAGCACGAACGCTTTTTGTATTTACCTGAAACAGGCGAAGAAATTTATAACTCATTCCTTGGCGTACCCGTCATGTATCGCCGTAAGGTTATGGGTGTTTTAGTTGTCCAAAATCGACTTCCTCAAGATTTTAGTGAAGCAGCCGAATCATTTTTAGTCACCTTATGTGCACAGCTCTCAGGTGTTATTGCACATGCGCATGCGGTTGGAAATATTGACGTATTTCGTAAGCCAAGCAATGGGCCTGCCTATAAGACCTTTCAAGGCGTTTCCGGTGCAGGTGGGGTGGCTTTAGGTCGCGCTATTATTTTATATCCGCCTGCCGACTTAGGTTCAGTACCTGACCGTGAAGCAGAAGATATCAGCGATGAACTCCGCATTTTAGATCAAGCTATTTCATCGGTACGTTCAGAAATTCGTTCTTTAGACGAAAAAATGCATGACTCGCTCATGGCAGAAGAACGGGCTTTGTTTAGCGTATTCTTAAGAATGCTAGATGAAAATGCCTTACCTGCAGAAATTAAAGAACTGATCCGTGATGGGCATTGGGCACAAGGTGCGGTGCGCCGTGTAATTGAAAAACACACTGCCCTATTTGCACAAATGGAGGACGATTATCTTCGTGAACGCGTTTCTGACCTTAAAGACTTAGGGCGACGTATTCTAGCGTGCTTACAAGAAGAAGATTCAAGCCACCGTGAACTCAGCCCAGACAGTATTTTAATTGGTGAAGAAATTAGTACCGCTGCGCTAGTAGAATTACCAGTAGATAATATCGCAGCTATTGTGACGTCAGAAGGCGCAGCCAATTCGCATATGGTGATTGTTGCCCGTGCATTAGGGATTCCAACGGTGGTCGGCGTAACCGAACTGCCTGTAAATACGCTTGATGATGCAGAAATGATTGTGGATGCCTATCAGGGCCGTGTTTTTGTAAACCCTCCACGTCGTTTACGTCAACGTTATAAAGAAATTCAAAAAGAAGACGAGCAAATTGCAAAAGATCTCAAACAATATGAGACCAAAGAAGCGATTACACCAGACGGTGTCTCTGTTCAACTGTTTGTGAACACGGGCCTCATGATCGATGTAGTCCGCGGTGTACAACGTGGCGCTCAAGGTGTGGGTTTGTACCGTAGTGAAATTCCATTCATGTTACGGGAACGTTTCCCAGGTGAAGAAGAACAACGTGCCATCTATCGCCAACAGTTGAGCCACTTTGCCAATAAGCCGGTAGTCATGCGTACCCTCGATATTGGCGCCGATAAAGACTTACCTTACTTCAGTATTGAAGAAGAGAACTCGGCATTAGGGTGGCGCGGTATTCGTTTCACGCTCGATCATCCGGAGATTTTCTCAGCACAAATCCGGGCAATGCTCAAAGCCAGTATTGGTTTAAATAATTTGCATATCCTATTGCCAATGGTAACGACAGTAAGTGAAGTCGAAGAAGTACTTTATTTACTTGAGCGTGACTGGATTGCAGTGCAAGAAGAAGAACAAGTTAAAATTACCAAACCAAAAATCGGGATTATGGTTGAGGTACCGAGTGTACTGCTACAAATTGATGAGTTCGCCGAACTTGTCGATTTCTTCTCGGTTGGTTCAAATGACTTAACTCAATACTTACTTGCTGTGGACCGTAATAATCCGCATGTCGCAAACGTCTATTCACACTTCCATCCGTCTATTTTGCGGGCTTTAACTCGACTCGTGAAGGAATGTCATAAATACCAAAAACCGGTAAGTATTTGTGGTGAGATGGCGGGTGATCCGTTATCGGCAATCTTACTGATGGCCATGGGCTTTAACACCCTTTCGATGAGTTCAAGTAACATCTTGCGTGTCCGAAAAGCAATTTGCCATGTCCCAATGTCAGATGCCCAAAAGCTGCTTGATGATGTCATGAAAATGAATAATCCGCTTATTGTAAAAAGCTGGCTTGAGTACTACTTTAAAACTCACGGTCTAGCCGATATGGTTAAATCTAACCGCCTTGTAAGCGTATAAATATTTAAAAAAGGAGAGTCAAAAAGCTCTCCTTTTTCAATTCATCTATTTTTAAATTTTCTCTTCATTTTTAAGCTGCCACTTAGCGCACTCCTGATCTTTAACCCCCAAAAATCGGTTTTACCAATTAATATGGACAATTTAATCCATTTGAAAAATAAACAATCAGATTCTAGTATATTTAAAGAACGAAATTGAAAGATATTGCGATGTTTCAATGATTAAGGAGCTCATGCCATGCGTCATTATTTGCAAAATTTGAACCATTTTCCCTCTTGTTTTTTAGCCTTCATGCAGTAAATTGAAGGAATAATAAACAAAGGAAACTCATGTATTGTTGAATAAAACTGATGAGCTGACATAACAGTGAAAAATTTTTAAAACGGTTTCTCTCACCATTTGTTCTCTCATTTCTTTATTCGATACGCATCATTTTTTTAACCCAGAAGTCCAGGAAAATGAGCCTTCAGTTTTATTAAGAGCTCAATAAATATTACCCAGAGAGAATATAATCATGTCAAACGAATCAAAATGTCCTTTTTCAGGTCATAACTCAAAACCGCAAGTAACAGTCGGTGGTGGCACGGCTAATTTACACTGGTGGCCAAATCAATTACGTGTTGACTTACTCAATCAACATTCAGAACGCTCTAATCCACTCGGTAAAGATTTTAATTACCGTCAAGAATTTAAAAAACTCGACTACTACGCACTTAAAGCCGATATCAAAAATGTATTAACCGATTCCCAAGACTGGTGGCCAGCCGACTGGGGAAATTATACGGGCTTATTTATCCGTTTAGCGTGGCATGCTGCCGGTACATATCGTATGGGCGATGGCCGTGGTGGTGCCGGTCGTGGTCAACAACGTTTTGCTCCATTAAATAGTTGGCCTGACAATGCAAGTTTAGATAAAGCACGCCGTTTACTATGGCCAGTTAAACAAAAATACGGTCAAAAAATATCTTGGGCCGATTTATTTATTCTTGCTGGGAACATCGCACTTGAGTCTTCTGGTTTCCGTACCTTTGGTTTTGGTGCCGGTCGTGAAGATGTTTGGGAACCAGACAACGATGTAAACTGGGGCGATGAAAAAGAATGGTTAGCTCATCGTAACTCTGAAGCATTGGCGGGCAGTAATCTTGCTGCAACCGAAATGGGCCTAATTTATGTGAACCCTGAAGGACCACAAGCGAGTGGTGACCCACGATCAGCAGCACCGTTTATTCGTGCCACTTTCGGCAACATGGCAATGGATGATGAAGAAATTGTTGCCTTGATTGCAGGCGGTCATACTTTAGGTAAAACTCACGGCGCTGCCTCTGCTGACCATGTACAAGCAGACCCGGAAGGTGCACCAATTGAACAAATGGGCTTTGGTTGGGCAAACAGCTATGGCACAGGTGTCGGTAAAGATGCGATCACTTCAGGTTTAGAAGTTATTTGGTCACAAACGCCAACACAATGGAGCAATTACTTCTTTGAAAACCTTTTCAAATACGAATGGGTACAAGAACGTTCACCTGCTGGCGCAATTCAATGGGTAGCAGCAGATGCTGAAGCCATTATTCCAGATCCTTTCGACCCATCAATTAAACGTAAGCCAACGATGCTTACTACAGATTTGACCCTACGTTTTGACCCTGAGTTCGAAAAGATCTCTCGTCGTTTCCTTAACGATCCACAAGCCTTTGCCAATGCTTTTGCTCGTGCTTGGTTTAAATTAACTCACCGTGATATGGGACCAAAAGCACGTTATTTAGGTCCAGAAGTTCCTGCTGAAGATTTAATTTGGCAAGATCCATTACCTGCTGCTAGCGCTACACCACCTTCTGCAAGCATTGCTGATGCAAAAGCAAAAATCGTTGCTCTAGGGTTATCTGCTGGTGAGTTGGTTTCCCTTGCATGGGCATCTGCATCAACATTCCGCGGTGGAGATAAACGTGGTGGTGCAAACGGTGCACGTATTGCTTTATCACCACAACGTGAGTGGGAAGTAAACAAAAAAGCTGTTGAGACGTTAACTAAAATTGAAGAGCTCAAGGCATCAACCCAATTGTCATTGGCGGATTTAATCGTGTTAGCTGGTAACGTTGGTGTAGAACAAGCTGCTCAAGCAGCAGGTTTCAATATTACCGTTCCGTTTGCCCCTGGTCGTGTTGACGCATTACAAAGTCAAACCGATGTTGAATCATTCCAATTACTGCTCGGTCTTGCTGACGGTTTCAGAAATTGGAAAAAACAGGGAGTCAACACACCAGCTGAAGTCTTATTAATTGATAAAGCACAACAACTGACTTTGACTGCACCAGAGTTAACTGCATTGATTGGTGGTTTACGTGTACTAGGCACTAACTGGGATGGTTCTCAACATGGTGTCTTCACTCAGCAAGTTGGTGTACTCAGCACAGACTTCTTCACAAACTTACTCGACATGTCGAATGTATGGGCACCTGTTGATTCAACAAGTGAAGTATTTGAAGGTAAAGACCGTAAATCAGGCACAGTGAAATTTACCGCAACACGTAATGATTTAGTCTTTGGTTCGAATTCTATCTTACGTGCATTAGCCGAAGTTTATGCTCAGGCGGATGGTAAAGAAAAATTTGTTCAAGACTTTGTTGCTGCATGGACTAAAGTCATGAATCTTGACCGTTTTGACTTAGCTTAATTTAAGCCAAAATAATAAAAAGCCAGTTCAAATTGAACTGGCTTTTTTAATACAAAACAATGAATTTTAGACAGTCAATTTATGCCCTTCTCGAATGCAATAAAAAGGATTAGCAAGCTTTGATGAAGCTTTAATGGCTTGAGCTAATGCATGTTCAGGATCTTCACGCCCCTCATCCGTTAACTGAAAAGTTCGATAGTGAATTGCCACAGACCGATGTGCTTGTAAATCTAAATGTGCATGAACTGCATCTTGCGGATTCATATGAACATAGCTCATTAATTTACGGGGTTCATAAGCTCCGATTGGAAGTAAGGCCACACGCGGCGCGCCATAGCGCGTATGAATTTGTTTGAAGTGGCCCGCATAACCAGTATCACCCGCAAAAAAACAATGTCCTGTTTTCGCCAAAACCGAAAAACCGCCCCAAAGTGCCTTATTTTGGTCACGTAAACCCCGCCCCGAGCCATGCTGAGCAGGTGTATAAACAATTCTTAATTCGTGATAAGGAATTTCCTGCCACCAATCCATTTCAATTACATGGAATTCTTTAGGTAAGTAAAATCCGTTGCCAAGCCCTGTATAAATCGGCATAGCAAACTTCTTATGAAGCCACTCAAGCGTTGCTAAATCCATATGGTCATAATGGTTATGGCTCAACAATACCCCGTGAATTGTAGGTAACTGTTCTAAAGCAAAACCCGCTGGGCATACACGGCGTGGACCACGGCCATGTAAAGGGCTTGCGTAGTCACACCATACCGGATCGGTAATAAAGTTATAAGGTCCAATTTGAATGAGTACCGTAGCATGCCCTACAAACCAAACTTGCCAATCATCTAAATCCGCATGTGGACGGTTTTGTGGTAAAGCAATTGGTGTATTAACACGTACATCATATTCATTCTGAATATCAACATTCCAAGTATAAGACTCACGAGTGACTAACCAACGCAATAACTCTTTCGATCCTCGTGCAGGCGATCTAGGCTGCTGATTATAAAAACGGGTGTCATTTTCATGGCCCAGTTCAGGATGACAAAAAGGCGGTTTTATCCATGTATGCGTCCAACAGGACTGAGTCGGCAATTGATAAGTTAATGTCGGCTTGTCTTTCATGGGCTTATTCTATGGTTGTAGCATCAGGAGGATGAATCATTCAGTTTTCTATCTTAGCGATTTAAATAAATTAAGCTATGACACTTACACTTATTTATCATATAAATATCCCTTTTATTTTTGTCACAGCCGACATAGATCAATCTAAAGTGCCACAAAAAAATGTTTAGATGTGTTGAGTTTGTGATTCCTTAATTACTATTCTTATTAAAAGCTACTGTATAACATAACAATAAAATATAATAAGCAAAGACTTACAACAGAGGTGAGCTAGTTTCTTTGTGGTTAATCTCTTATTTTTAAAACTGCTCAATTTTATCAATTTTGCTTCATATATAAACTATTAAACCAAGCAGCACATGCATTGAAAAACCAAAAAAAATATAGCAAGATGAACCGAAACATTTATTAACAAAATACTCCTTACACATTTTTTGTTAGAAATTAAGATTCTCAATTGTTAAATTAACAATACTTTTTTTCATAATATGAGAAAACTTTAAGTGAATTTCTGGAAAGTAATTTAAATTTCTTTCCTAAATTTAAAATCACTTTGGTTATGAATATGAATTAATATATTTTACAAATTAATAATTAAATAAAATTTCATATTAATTTCATAATGATTTATAAATTTTCATTTATTTTATAAATACCTAAAGCACCTTCACGCTATATAGTTTTATGCTTTATACTTTGCTTAAATCATAGTAAGACATTTTTTGGATTAGTCTTATGGAATTACGCCATCTTCGATATTTCATTACAGTTGCTGAAGAATTAAATTTTAGTAAGGCCGCTCTCAAACTCTATACTGCTCAACCCTCCCTTAGCCAACAAATTAAAGATTTAGAAGAAGATGTCGGGGTACGACTTTTAAACCGCACAAAACGTAAAGTTGAGTTAACAGAAGAAGGTGAAGTATTTTTAGAGCATGCCCGTTTAACGCTTGCTCAAGCTGATAAAGCAGTAGCGATGGCCCGCCAAGTCTCAAAGGCTAAACAACAATTATTACGTATCGGTTTCGTCCCCATAGCAGAAATGAAAATTTTTCCATACGTACTTCCAAATCTGCGCTTACAACACCCTGACCTCACCATTGAATTATCAAGTTTAAATAACGCTGAGCAACTCAAAGCCTTAAAAAGAGGTGAACTCGACATCACGTTTACCCGTGATAATACTGAAAATGATGAAATCCAAAGCCAATTTGTCTTAACAGAACCTTTAATTTTTTTATTACCAAGAAACCATCCACTTGCGAAATATGACCGTATTCCGGTCAAAGCTTTGCATGGTATTGATTTTATTATTCCGGCAGCTGAACAATCTAATACACTACACAATACAATTTTAGAGTTTACTAAAACTCATGGTATTGACCTCAATATTGTACAAAAGGCCGATAGCATTTTACTTAATATAAACTCTATTGGTTCAGGCTTAGGTTGTACTATTTTACCTGCCTATGTCGCGCCTTTAGGGGTTTCTAACACTGTAGTTCGCCCTCTAGATGTCGAATTACCTTCTTTAGATTTATTTGTTAGTTATCGTAAAAATACAGAGTCAGTCGGTGTAAAAAGATTTATTGATCAACTCAACAAAGTATTTCATCTTGATAAAAATCTAGATTAAGCACCTTAGGTATATTTACGCTTATTATTAAAGAATAAATGAGTTAGAAAATTTAAATGTATGTATAAATAAATGAAATTAAAATTTATTTAATATCTTTTATCGATTAATTAATTTGAGATAATTTTTATTATATTTTAGATTGTCACACTTAATAAAAACAAAAATGACGATCTAAAGTATAAAGGTTATATAAAACCTAATGTTAAATTAACCAAACAGTAAAAATATATTTAAGATAACAGCAAGGAGAGTTAACAAGATGGTTGGACTATTTCAGCATTTAGGACGTAGTGTACAAAACCGCCCTCACTTCTTTATTGCTTTAATTTTTGGAGTGATTGTTGCAAGTTTATTGGCATGGCTCACTTCATGGAAATGGTCTACCATTTTATTAGCAAGCTGGAATGGCTCAATCAGTTTATATTTACTCCATGTCTGGAAACTGATGAGAAGTGCCGACCATTCACAAATGCAACAGCAAGCCAAAAAACAGGACGAAAGTAAATGGGTCATTATGCTCATTGTTTTATTGGCCATCACAATGAGTCTAGTTGCGATTTTGGTACAACTTTCCCAGCTCCCTTCTGGGCATTATGAAAAGTTAGGACATGTAGCGTTAGCTTTACTTACCATTATTTCAGCATGGCTTTTCATGCATACTGTTTTCGCTTTGCATTATGCCCATGACTTTTATATGGCTCTATCCAGAAATGAAGAGAACGGTGGGTTAGACTTCCCGGGTACTGAACATCCGACCTATCCTGACTTCTTATATTTTAGCTATATTATTGGCACCTCAGCACAAACCGCCGATGTTTCAATTACCAACAAACATATGCGTCTTTTAAACTTATTTCATGCTGTATTATCTTTTGGCTTCAACACGACCATTTTAGCGATTTGTATTAACGTTGCTGCTGGCTTTCTTACCAACTAAGACCTTTATTTAAAAACAAAAAAGCCCCATTTAGGGGGCTTTTAAGAATAACTATACTTACAACAGTTGGCCCATACTGCTTTGTTTTAAGCCTTCGCGCTGTTTGATCGTTTCAACATAACGTGTAATAGCTGGGTGCGATTCAATCGTTTTCATTTTTAATTGCCATAATAGCATGGCTCCAACACTTACATCTGCGGCGGTAAATTGTTCACCACATACATACGGATTTGCTTCACTCAGTCCTTGAACTAAAGCTTGATAAGCATCGTTATAATCACCATAACCCACAAACATTTTTTGCTCAGGTGCGATCTCTATTCCTAAAGCTTTATCGACACCAGCAGCTTCCCAAGGACCAGCCATCATAAAGAGCCAACGATAGTACAAACCACGTTTCGGATCATCTAAAGCAGGTGCCAAACCTTTGTCACTAAATTTGTCTGCCAGATATGCACAAATTGCACCTAATTCATAAATAACGACATCGCCATCTACCAATACAGGCACTTTCCCAAAAGGGTTAAGCTTTAAATATTCGGGTGATTTCATCTCGGTTCGGTATGCTACTTCAATACGCTCACATTCCACGCCAAGCTCAACTAAAAGCCAGTCTATAACGACACCACGCGATTCATTGTTAGTATAAAGTTTAAGACTCATTCTTATTGCTCCTTGTTTATCGTGATTCCTAGTCTACAAATACCTTTTGTCAGTTTTTGTCAGTAGTCCTTTGCATTTCTTGTTTCCACCATCTTTGAAACAGATGTTTTTTAAATTCAGGATATATTTCCTCACTCATTTGCAAGTTATGAATACGATCTATCCGAAAATGGCGAAATGCCTGCCGTAATTCACACCAAGCAGCAAGTACAACTTTGTCATGTAAATACCCTAAAGCAAAAGGCCAAAGAGAACGTTGACTCATACGCTTGTGTTCATCGCAATAATCGACTTTGATCTTTACTTGTTTACGAATCGCTAAACGTACTTGTTCTACTAAAGCTTCATCAACCGGATGCCAGTAATGTGTAACACCTAGCGTCATATCATCGATCAAATATTTCCGGTGCTCTGGTAAAACCGCATAAAGTTTAGAATAGATTGAAACAGCTGCCGATTTCATTGCCTGATCTGGAACGTCTTTCAACCACTCTAAAGCTAAAAATAGAGCCTCGGCTTCATTCTCATTAAAAGTAACCGGTGGTAATAAAATGTCTTCTTTAAGCTGAAACCCCAAACCTGCCGATGCATCTATTCTGACACCTTGAGCACGTAAACTATCAATATCACGGTAAATGCTGCGAATACTAATTCCCAAGCGTTCAGCCAAGACTTGAGCAGTAACGGGATAACGAGATTCACGGAGTTGCTGTAAAAGATTTAATAGACGAATAGAGCGGCTCATTTTTTCTCTTCTTATTGTTCTTTAGTTTTAAAAATAAGGAGGAATAAATTCCTCCTTCTTACATCATTTTAAATTACGCTACGTCTACAGTAGATAACTTTGCATACTCTCTTAAAAAGTTGTGCAGCTCAGATACATCTTTAGCAATGGTTAAAGGCTGGAACTGTTGTAGAACTTCGACCGAGTGCACTCCATAGCCCACCCCAATACGAGGCATACCTAAACGCTGAGCCATTTCAAGGTCATAACTACTATCACCAATCATAACTGCCTGTTCGACACTTACTCCAGTTACAGTCAAGATTTCTTGTAACATGAGCGGGTCTGGTTTTGAACGGGTTTCATTGGCTGCTCGAGTAACATCAAACAGATGAGTACTCTGTGTTTTTGCAATCACACGGTCTAATCCACGACGGTTTTTACCCGTCGCAACTGCAAGTTTTAAACCTTGAGCTTTTAAGTCATGAAGTAGTTCAGAAATACCTTCAAACCATGCATCATTTGTCGAGTTGGCAATATAGTGATCGCCATATGCTTTTAAAATCGAATCATGCAAATCAGGTACTTCTGGAAATAAGGTCTGCATCACTTCCGGCAAACCTAAACCGATAATACTCTTTGCGGCTTCATCAGTCAGAGTTAACTTATGCTCTTCTGCCGCATGCTGTAAACTTGCAACAATCTGACCAACAGAATTATATAAAGTACCATCCCAGTCAAAAATCACTAATTCGGTTTTCAGACTCATTTTGCTACTCTCAAAGCCTCTAATAACTGGGTCATGTCTTCTGGCAACGGTGCTTCAATCGTTGGATAACCCGGAATATCCAAACGCATGGCATGTAAACACAAACGGCGTGCTTCAGGTCCCGTATATGCAGTGTTATGCCCATATTTATCATCGCCCACCAACGGATGTCCAATACTTAAACCATGTACACGAATTTGATGGGTACGGCCTGATAAAGGAGATGCATGAACTAAAGTGGCATTTTTAAAGCGCTCTGCAACCACCCATTCGGTTTTACTTGGCTTACCTTCTTTAGATACACGTACACGACGTTCGCCATTGGCTAACTCATAACGAAATAAAGGCGCATCAATGAGCTGTTTATCAAGACTCACTTGACCTTTTACAATCGCTGCATAGGTCTTACGAATTTTGTGTTCACGCAACATATCTTGTAGCAGTTTTAAAGTGCTACGCTTCTTACTAATCATAACTAGGCCAGAAGTATCGCGGTCAATACGGTGAATCAGTTCTAAATATTTTTTACCTGTTGCCGCACGTAGTGCCTCAATCAAACCATAAGCCACGCCACTACCGCCATGTACAGCAATACCTGATGGTTTGTTTACAACTAATAGTCCTTCATCTTCATAGACCACACGGCTTAATAAACCTTGAGCCACACTGTCGCTTACAGGAACAGCAGTTTCATCTTTTTGTTCATAGCGAATAGGCGCAACACGAATCTGGTCCCCAATTGCAAGTTTGGTCTCGGCTTTAATACGTTTTTTATTCACGCGAACCTGACCTTCACGAATCAAACGATAAATTCGACTCTTTGGCACACCCTTTAAACGTGAAAACAGGAAATTATCGATTCGTTGTCCTGCTTGATGCTCATCCACCTCAAACCAAGTGACACTTTGCCATTGCTGTGTAGAATTCATACTAATATTTAAACCTGAAATTTTACGAAATTTGATTAATAAATGACCGATTAGCTTAGTTTTTTCACAAGAAATCTAAGCTTAGCCCATAGGCAGATGCTGCAAGGTTTGATATAGTCAGCGCACGGATACCACCGTAAGTGAACATCTAAAGGGAAATTTCCCTGATTGAAACCTCAATCAAAATGATGCTTTCATCACCAGCTCGGACAGGTCCTAAAGAATTATGCCGACGCCGAAGGCTTATTATATCGGCAAAATGACAAACTGTTGCGTTTAATTCAGTTTGTTCAAAAAAATATGTTACCAACTCTAGTTGGTTATGGAACGTAAACTGATACACATCAGACAAATCGCTCCTTAATGTTGCCTTCAGGCTAAAGCGTTGATGCATTGGAACTGCCGAAAGCACCGATACGATGAGCATTCCGTATCAAACTTCCAATAAAGAAGTCACTTCGCGCCCAATGACAGTGAAAGTCATTAACCAATGCACCGCTCACCCGCCAGTGAAGCAAAAAGGAATTCCGATTTAAAGGTTGAAGCAGTATTGCCTACATCACAGACGAGAATCGAAGCTAAGGCTAAATGTAGCCGGTAACAGATGACTCAGACCACAAGTATTTTGAGATCTGGGAAATGATCCGTCATGTTCGATGTTCGTTCAGAACCTTTAAGTTTGTTTGGTTTGTTTGTGTGAGTCACTATTAGGTGTCACACCCATGAAACGTATGTTGATTAATGCAACTCATGCCGAAGAAGTTCGCGTTGCACTTATCACTGGTAATCGTCTTTACGATTTTGATTTAGAGAATCGTACCCGAGAACAGAAAAAATCCAATATCTATAAAGGCCATGTCACCCGCGTAGAACCATCTTTAGAAGCTGTTTTTGTTGAATATGGCGCAGGTCGTCAAGGCTTCTTGTCTATGCGTGAAATTGCGAATAGCTATTTTCAGGCAGACCCACGTCAAACTTCAAACATTCGTGAACTTATTACTGAAGGCACAGAGCTTTTAGTTCAGGTTGAAAAAGAAGAACGTGGTAATAAAGGTGCAGCACTTTCTACGTTTATTTCCCTTGCAGGCCGTTATTTAGTTCTTATGCCAAATAACCCGAAAGGTGGCGGTATTAGCCGTCAAATTTCAGGTTCAGTACGTGAAGAATTAAAAGAAATTTTAGCTTCTTTAAATGTACCTCGTGGTATGAGCGTTATTGTACGTACCGCAGGTATTGGGCGTACCCAAGAAGAATTACAACTCGATTTGCAACACTTGCTTGACCTTTGGGCACAAATCCAAGGTACAGCGAGCTCAGGCCCATCTCCAATGCTTGTTCATCAGGAAGCGGGTGTGGTAACACGTGCAATTCGTGATTACTTACGTGATGACGTTGCTGAAATCATAATTGATAGCGAACAGGCTTATAACGAAGCATATAACTTTGTTAAAGCAGTGATGCCGCGTCAATTAGACAAATTAAAAACTTATACTTTAAACGAGCCATTGTTTGCTCATTTTGGTATTGAAAGCCAAATTCAAACTGCTTATGAGCGTGAAGTAAAACTTCCTTCTGGCGGTTCAATCGTCATTGACCAGACTGAAGCTTTAGTTTCAATCGATATTAACTCTGCGAAATCGACTCGTGGTCATGATGTTGAAGAAACTGCACTAAATACTAACCTTGAAGCAGCAGAAGAAATTGCTCGCCAACTTCGTTTACGTGACATTGGCGGTTTAGTTGTTATCGACTTCATCGATATGACTAAAGAGCGCAACCAACGCATGGTTGAAGCAAAACTTCGTGAAGCAACTCAAAGCGATCGTGCACGTATCCAATTCGGTCAATTGTCTCGTTTTGGCTTAATGGAAATGAGCCGTCAACGCTTACGCCCATCGCTTGAAGAAGCAACTGGTTATGTATGCCCTCGCTGTCATGGTACAGGCATGGTTCGTGACTTACGTTCGCTTTCTCTTTCAATTATGCGTAAAGTTGAAGAGATTGCACTTCGTGAACGTCATGGTGAAGTTCAGGTTGAAGTTCCAGTTGAAATTGCAGCCTTCTTGCTTAATGAAAAACGCCATAGTCTGGTGTATTTAGAGCAAACTTCTGGTGTACGTGTAACTGTATTACCACACCCGCACTTAGAAACTCCACATTACGAAATTGCATATAACCCAGATGGCTTTGCTCCATCTAGCTATGAACGTACAGAAGCAACCCGTTCTAGCGAGAAAGAGTTAGGTTATGAGTCTTCTGAATGGCATTTAGAAGAAGCAGATCATGGCCATGCTCATGTAACTGCTACAGCTTCAACTCATGCTGCGGCTCAGAAAAAAGCAAATCATGCAACTCAACCTGTAGCACAACCTTCTGCTCAAAAAGCAGCAAGCCCATGTGCATGGTTAGAAAACCTGTTTGTTCAAAAACAAGCGCAAACAGTTGATCAATCTCGTTCAGCACAAAATGCTGCTGCTGCGATTGAGCAGATGGTGAATACAGGCGCAGTAAGCCGCGGACAGTTCGGTCAAGTAGCTGTACCTGCTGTTGCAGAAGTTGCGCCAGTTCAATCAAATAACGCTTATATTTCACAGTCACCTGTGAAACAAGACGTTCGTGAACATGTTGAAAAAGATGATAAATCTCAGCAACAACGTCAGAACAACAAAAAGCGTAAACATAAAGAGCAACGTGAACAACATCACCAATCACATGAACAGCAACATCAAGTTCATGAAGAAGTGGTTCAATTGTCACGCCAAGAACAACGTGAGTTAAAACGTCAGCAAAAACGTCAACAGCAGCAAGATCAGCAACATCAAAATAATGATGTACAACACACTGAAAATGCTGTGCCACGCCGTGACCGTAATAATCAACAACGTCCAAACCGTCCAAATCGCCACCGCGATCCAAGTGTATTAAATGAAAATCAAAATACACCGGTTGTTATTGATGAAAAACAAATTAAGGTTGATGTGATTGATGCACCTAAGCATGATGTCATGAACACTGCTTTAATCATCAATGTTGATCAAGGTCAAAGTGAGATTGTTGCACTTACACCTGAGCGTCGTCACGTTGAGCGAGTTGAAACGACTTCTACTGAAGTTGCTCAAGAGCCAACTCCAGCTCCTGTTGTAGCCGAGAAAGCTGCTGTAGTTGAAACCAAAGAAGAAGCTCAGCCAAGCCAAGAAGCTGCTCAGCCACAAATCAAACGTGCTAGCAATGACCCTCGTATGCGTCGTCGTCAGCAACGTGAGGCTAAACACGCTAAGGCAGCTACGCCATCTATTGCGCCATCGCAAATTCCAACTTTGGCACAACACACAATCGGTAGTTTAATCCGTCATGTGTATGGTGAAGATTGCACCGTATTGATTGAACAATTTGGTCTAGTCCCAACGTTTAATCGTGCTTTGCAGAAATTTGCAGAACAGTACGCAAGTACGTTAGTAGTTGAAGTTACTGCTGAAACGGAAGAGAAAAAGCCGGTAACTCGTGATGCAGAACTTCCAAGCCACAAACCGGCTGAAGAAGCAGAACCTGCACCAGTACTTCCGCTTACTCCGCCGCAAGCACCAGCTCCACGTGTTGCAAATGACCCGCGTGAGCGTCGTCGTTTAGCAAAACTTGCTGCGGAACAAGCATTTGAGCAAGTGAAACAACAACATTCTGCTCAAGAAGAAGTTGCTACTCCTGCTCCTGTAGCAGAAGAAACCGTTGCTGCTCCAACTGCTGAAACACAAGCAACAGTTGAACCAGCACAACAACCGCTTGAACTTAATCAGTCAACTGAAGTCGTACAACCTGAAGCTGCTCCTGTAGAGGAAAAAGCTACAGAAGAAACAGTAGCTGAAGCTCCTGCAGCGAAGGAACCTGCGCCATCAAAAGCAGCAAGCAAAGCAAAAGCAGCGGCTGAAGAAACAGTAGCTCCGACTGAAGCAACAACTGATGCCGAATCAGAAGACGTTAAGGCAGATAAGGACAAACCGAGCCGCCCTCGTCGCCCTCGTGGCCGTCCGCCAAAAAAAGCTAATCCTGTAGCTGAGTAAGCCATTTGCTCAATTGCAGCTAATTTAAACAAACCTAGTCATTTCGATGACTAGGTTTTTTTTGTTATTTTTAGCCAATTAGGTTGATTGCACTAGAAGAAAAGTTTTAAAAGCATGGTGAACCATGAAAACTATTGGACTTTTTGCCCACACAACCTTTTTTGGATTGATCGAAAAATAAATAGGATTGATATGAGCCAGACAACACAGACCGATATCATTACGCTTGGTGATGTTGCCACAAGACTTCCTAGCTTCATTCCCAAAGTACCCCATATCCTAAATGGTCTTAAACAGGCTTATTTAAGAACATCAAATACTCCAACAGGTTTGGGTATTGCTTTTGAAAAAGCTGTTAAAAGAAATCCGAAAGGCACGGCATTATTATTTGAAGATCAAAGTTATTCTTATGAAGCTTTAAATGAATGGGCAAACCAGATTTCCCATTACTACCTTTCTCTCGGAGCGCGTAAAGGGGACGTCATTGCTGTAATGATTGAAAACCGCTCTGAGCTGATTGCAACAATTGTTGGTTTAGCCAAAATTGGTGTGACAATTGCACTTGTAAATACATCTCAAGTCGGTAAGGTTCTCGCTCATAGCATCAATCTTGTAAAACCTATTGCCGTTATTGCTGGTGAAGAAGTCCGAGCTGCTATTGATGAAATTCGTCAGGACTTAAATGTACCTAAAGACCGCTTCCACTGGTTCGCAGATCAGGCAACACGTCAAAACTCGGGTACAGCGCCTGAAGGCTATGTCAATCTTGCGGACCAAATTGATCAATTTCCAAAATTCAATCCGTCTACTACCCGCTCTGTCACTGGTAACGATGGTCTGTTCTATATCTACACATCAGGTACAACAGGTTTACCAAAGGCGGTTATTTTCAAGCACAGTCGCTGGACATTAGCGTATGGCACCTATGGACATATCTTAAACTTAGGACCAGATGACGTCATGTACGTGACCTTACCGCTTTACCATGCAACAGGCGTGGTAGTTTGCTGGTGTGGCGTTATCGCAGGCAGTGCAACACTTGCGATTCGACGTAAATATTCGACTAGCGCATTCTGGAAAGATGTTCAAAAATTTAATGCGTCTGCCATTGGTTATGTTGGTGAACTTTGCCGCTACTTGATGGATGCTCCTGTCACCGAGCTTGACCGCAACCATCGTGTAACCAAAATGATTGGTAATGGTATGCGCCCAAATATCTGGGACAAGTTCAAACAACGCTTTGGTGTTAAAGAAGTACTTGAGCTTTATGCATCGAGTGAAGGCAATGTTGGATTTAGTAATATTTTCAACTTTGACAATACGGTTGGCTTCTCTCCTACTCCATATGCCATTATCCAATTCGATAAAGAGAAAAACGAGCCAATACGCGATAAAAATGGCTGGTGCCAGAAAGTAAAAGCAGGTGAAGTTGGCCTACTCATCGGGAAAATTACCAGCCGCTCGCCATTTGATGGTTACACCGACCCTGAAAAGAACAAGTCTGTGATCTGGAAAGATGTCTTCAAGAAAGGCGATTCTTATTTCAACACAGGTGATTTGGTCCGTGACATCGGCTTCCGTCATGCACAGTTCGTTGACCGTCTAGGTGATACTTTCCGATGGAAAGGTGAAAACGTATCAACGACTGAAGTTGAAAATATGGTGTGCGAATACGACAAAATTGCCGAAGCTGTCGTTTATGGGGTAGAAATTCCAAATACCAATGGCCGTGCCGGTATGGCAGCGATCACTCTCGCAGATGGTGAAGAGCTAAATGATGCTGATTTAACCGAAATGGTGACCGTATTTAAGAAATGTTTACCTACCTATGCAGTACCTGTATTTTTACGTGTACAAAAAAAGGTCGAAACAACAGGTACATTTAAATATCAGAAGAATAAACTGAAGGAAGAAGCGTTTAATCCAAGCAAAACTTCTGAACGTTTACTCGCTTTATTACCTGGTGCAAGCAGTTATTGTGATATCACAACTGAAATTTTTGACAATATTCAGACGTATAAATACCGTTTTTAGTTTATTTTTTAGCTAAACAAGAGGAAATCGTGCTTTTTATAAGCAATCATGCAAATGTTTTTAAATTTCCTCTTGTGTTAGTTGAATAACTTGCTAAAATACGCGACATCAAAACGATACAGTGTTTAGAAGTGTTACTTCTCTCTGAGTCAGTTCGAGTTTGATTGCTAAAGAAAATTATAGATTTTCTCCTGCATTCAAGTAAAACAAGGTTTTACTTAATTCTCGCTCAGGGTCGTTAGCTCAGTTGGTAGAGCAGCGGACTTTTAATCCGTTGGTCCCGCGTTCGAGTCGCGGACGACCCACCACTTATTAGTTTTGAACCTATTTGGGTCGTTAGCTCAGTTGGTAGAGCAGCGGACTTTTAATCCGTTGGTCCCGCGTTCGAGTCGCGGACGACCCACCAAATTCTAAAAAGCCTCTCAGTTCGAGAGGCTTTTTTTATTGTTATCCTATTTTCTTTTTATGACTAAAAGATGACGATACATTTGCGATTTAAAACTTCCCCCACCCAATTCATAAAAACTTCTAGTCGCTTTGGAATATAACTCCTGTTGGGATACAAAATATTAAGTGGAAGCGATGGTGCACTGTAAGCACTCAGCACCTCAACTAAAATCCCCTGTTCAATTTTATCCTGAACATCATAATAAGGAAGTTGAATAATTCCCAAACCTGCACAAGCAGCGGCGATATAGGCCTCGGTATTGTTCACACTTAAAGCACTATCCATCATCACAATTCCACCTTGATATATAAATTCTCCCTGCTTTTCTCCTACAGCTCCTGCGTAATTAATTAATTTATGCTGTTCAAGATCATTTAACTGCTCAGGAACACCATAATCTTGTAAATATTGCGGACTGGCACAATTCACCATCACTAAATGACCAATAAATCTTGCAATTAAACTGCTGTTATCTAGCTCTCCTACCCGAACAACACAGTCAATTCCCTTTTCAATTAAGTCAGTCAGGTCATCAGAACTATTGAGCTGTAAATGAATATCCGGATAACGATGATAAAAATCAGGCAGCTCAGGAATAATCACTTGATGCACAATCCGGCTAGGCATCGAAATCTTTAATGTGCCCCTATAATGCTGTTTTTGTGTCTGGATCAACTGTTCTAATTGTTCATAATCAAACAACAGGTTTTGGCATTCTGGCAATATTCGTTGGCCATCTTGAGTAAGACTGACTTTACGGGTAGTACGATGAAATAAGCGTACTCCATAGTGAGTTTCTAACTGTTGAATGGCACTCGTCACTGTCGAGCGAGGTAAATCAAGCTGATTTGCTACCTCACTAAAGCTTTGTCGTTTAGCGACTTCTGTAAAAATATAAAATTGCTGCAACCGATCCATTTTAATTGTTCGTATTTTCTGAATAGTTAAACCAAACTAGCATAATTGATCACAAATTAGTGCCAATCTAGACTTAAAAACACTAAAACAAGTCATCATAGGAACAATCATCATGACAACTCATAGCCTCAAAGATAAAGTTGTATTGATTACTGGCGGTGCTAAAAACCTAGGCGGACTCATTAGTCGTAAATTTGCAGAACAGGGTGCAAAACTCGCAATTCATTATAATAGTTCGGAAACTCAGGCAGATGCAGAGCAGACCTTAGCAGATGTTAAAGCATTGGGTGCAGATGCAATTCTAATTCAGGCAGATCTAACAGATATCGATAACATCGAGAAGCTATTCTTAGACACTAAGCAGCATTTTGGTGGTATCGATATTGCGATTAATACCGTCGGAAAAGTCCTTAAAAAACCGATTTTAGAAACCACCGAACAAGAGTTTGATAGCATGAGTGATATCAACTCAAAAATTGCCTATTTCTTTATTCAATCGGCGGGTCGACATTTAAATAACGGCGGAAAAATCTGTTCAATCGTAACTTCTCTTCTGGCTGCTTACACAGGGTTCTATTCAACCTATGAAGGCTTAAAAGCACCTGTTGAGCATTACACCCGCGCTGCATCGAAAGAATTTGGAGATCGCCAAATTTCTGTGACTGCTGTTGCACCGGGACCAATGGACACACCATTCTTTTATGGTCAAGAGTCTGCCGAAGCAGTCGCTTACCATAAATCAGCTTCAGCTTTAGGTGGACTTACTAAAATTGAAGATATTGAGCCATTAGTCCGTTTCTTAGTCACCGACGGTTGGTGGATTACAGGTCAGACGATTTTCGCAAATGGTGGTTATACCACCCGCTAAAATTACAAAAGCCGCATCTCATCGTGCGGCTTTTTCTTTATAATGATTTGATTATAAGAACTCTTCGAGTACCGAGTTTAAGAAAATATGCCCCTGCTCTGTACAAGCCAAACGACCGCTATCCTCTACCAATAACTTTCTCGAACGTAATGAAGTAAGTACATCATCTAAATCATCTAAACTTAAGCCTGTGCGCTGTTCATATAACTCAGCTTTTACCCCATCATTTAAACGTAAAGCGTTCATCATAAACTCAAAAGGTAGTTCATCTGTTTCAATCTTTTTCATTTGCAAATGTTCGGCTGGAACCTTAGCCAAATAGTCTTTAGGTAAACGAGTCTTTTGAAAACGATATACACCATCTGGTCGGGTTACTTTGCCATGTGCTCCTGCACCAATCGCAAGATAATCACCAAATTGCCAATAATTTAAATTATGAGCTGAAGGCTGCTCTTTACGCCAAGCTGACACTTCATAATTGATAAAGCCATTTGCTTTTAGATAGGCTTCACCTTGCTCTTGAATATCTTCTAACACCTCATCTTGAGGTAAAACAGGCTGTGTTCGGAAAAATACGGTATTTGGCTCAATGGTCAGTTGATACCAACTGATATGTGTCGCACCATGCTCTACAGCCGTCTTTAAATCATAAAGTGCTTGCTCTAGTGTTTGTTCTGGCAAGCCATGCATCAAATCGACATTAACTCGCTTAAAACCTGCTTGTCGTGCCTGCTCAATTGCATCCATAGCATTGTTGGCTGAATGAATACGCCCAAGCTTTTGCAGGTGATCGGTATTAAAAGTCTGTACACCAATCGATAAACGATTAATTCCTGCTTCTAAATAGCCTGCAAACGGGTCATGTTCTAGTGTTCCCGGATTAGCTTCTAAAGTAATTTCACAGTCATCTTCAAAGTTAAGCAGCGATTTAAGCTGTTCAAATAGCCATGCATAACCTTTAGCAGAAATAAGTGAAGGTGTTCCACCACCAATAAATACACTGTGAATTGAACGTCCTTGTGCCATCTCGACTTGAGTTTCAAAGTCGGCTACCAATGCTTTTAAATAAGTTTGCTCGAGTTCTGCCGAAAGCGCACCATCAGGCACCGCATGTGAGTTAAAGTCGCAATAGGGACATTTACGCACGCACCAAGGCATGTGGATATATAAAGATAAAGGAACAGAAGCAGGATTTAATACGGCCAAGGAACAGGGTCCAATTTACACAATATTTCTATTTTAACATGACTGCATCAATGGGCTTATGAAAACATACCTTAATTGCTTTAGACTGTTTTTAAACATACTTAAATATTGATAAAAATGATGAAATTCTCTAGTCAACTTTTCCTGATCTTACCCTTAGCTATGGGAATCGGTGTTGCCATGGCTTTTCAGACTGCAATTAATGCTCAGCTTCGTGAGCAATTACACTCACCATTGCAAGCAGCATTGTTATCATTTTTCATAGGTACTATCGTCTTAGCCATTATGGTGTTCTTCCAAAGTGCCGAGAAACCGAGTTTAAGTGAAATATCCAATATTCCATGGCTTCTCTGGACCGGAGGATTTCTTGGGGTTTATGCAATTAGCATGAGCATTTATACTGCACCTAAGCTTGGTTTTTTAACCTTTACAGGGTTAGTCGTTTTTGGGCAATTGGTCATTTCTATGTTACTTGACCATTTTGGCTGGTTAGGTACCGAAAAGACACCTGTTACATGGCAACGGTTTCTAGGTGGAGTGGTCATCTTTGTTGGTGTATTACTTACCTTGCAACGCTAGTTTCATTTTTTATATTTATAAAGAGTACCTTTTGTGTCGAATGTCACGTCGTTTCGGTCTGAATTAAAACAACTCTTCCATTTAATGTTACCTATTTTAATTACGCAGTTTGCTCAAGCAGGGTTCGGGTTAATTGATACCATTATGGCTGGGCATTTATCTGCCGCAGACTTAGCCGCTATTGCGGTAGGTGTAGGCTTATGGATTCCAGTCATGCTCTTGTTCAGTGGCATCATGATTGCAACCACACCATTAGTTGCCGAAGCAAAAGGCGCTAGAAATACAGAGCAAATTCCAGTGATTGTCCGCCAATCATTATGGGTTGCAGTAATTCTAGGGGTATTGGCAATGCTCATTTTGCAGCTTATGCCATTTTTCTTACATGTGTTTGGCGTACCAGAAAGTTTACAACCTAAAGCCAGTTTATTCTTACATGCAATTGGTTTGGGTATGCCCGCTGTAACCATGTATGCAGCGCTCCGAGGCTATTCCGAAGCATTAGGCCATCCCCGCCCTGTCACGGTCATTAGCTTACTAGCCTTAGTGGTTTTAATCCCGCTTAACATGATTTTTATGTATGGCTTAGGACCAATACCTGCTTTGGGTAGCGCAGGCTGTGGTTTTGCAACATCCATTTTACAGTGGCTAATGCTCATTACGTTAGCAGGCTATATTTATAAGGCTTCGGCTTATCGAAACACATCTATTTTTAGCAGATTCGATAAAATTAGCCTGACTTGGGTTAAAAGAATTTTACAGCTCGGTCTGCCAATTGGTTTAGCTGTGTTTTTTGAAGTGAGTATTTTTAGTACAGGGGCATTGGTCCTTAGCCCTCTAGGGGAAGTCTTTATTGCCGCACACCAAGTAGCAATTTCAGTCACTTCGGTACTGTTTATGATTCCACTTTCTCTTGCCATTGCTTTAACCATTCGCGTGGGGACGTATTATGGTGAAAAGAACTGGGCTTCCATGTACCAAGTACAGAAAATTGGTCTAAGCACAGCAGTATTTTTTGCTCTATTGACCATGTCTTTTATTGCTTTAGGCCGTGAACAAATTGTCTCGGTTTATACTCAAGATATAAATGTTGTGCCGGTTGCCATGTATTTGCTCTGGTTTGCAATGGCATATCAATTAATGGATGCTCTACAAGTCAGCGCTGCCGGCTGTTTAAGAGGTATGCAAGATACTCAGGCACCGATGTGGATCACCTTAATGGCGTATTGGGTAATTGCTTTTCCAATCGGTCTTTATTTAGCGCGTTATACCGATTGGGGCGTAGCTGGTGTGTGGTTAGGTTTAATTATTGGTTTAAGTATTGCCTGTGTTTTATTGCTATCACGACTCTATTTGAATACCAAACGTTTAAGTCAAACCTAATAAAAAAGCCGATGAAACATCGGCTTTTTTTATTTTATGCAGATTTTGCCCGTGGGCTTGCTCCAATTTGCCAGACAAATGGTAAATCCGTACGGTTTACTTCCCAATCTCCAATCACTTTTTCTTTGTAAATAAGCGGATTATGTGAAGACACAGTCCGAGCATTACGCCAGAAACGGTCAAGTTGTTTCACTTGGCTACTCGCCGAGGCCCCTAAGGCATTAAATAACTGGCTTGTTAAATCGAGTACTAGATTAGAAATCACCACCTGTCCTTGTGCCGATTCAAGCTCGGCATCCACATTGAACTGATGCTCTTTCACTTCGGATTCAGCAAAATGGCTTTCATAGGCTTTTTGCAGTGCCTCAGCGGTTTTTAAGGTAATTGCTTCACTTGCATACGCTTGAGCTGAGGCTTTGCCGACCACTTGTAAAACTTGTGGGTCGTGACGAACCAAGTCACCATTACCATGACTAAAAATACGTTTACGTTCACGAATTTCCTGACTAAATGTCTCAACCGCGGCACGCGCAATACCCGTTAAAGTTGCAAGATGCACCACCTGATAAAAAGCGGTCTGATATTTAAAACGTTGGTCAAATGGAATAAGGTGTGAAGCTGGCAAATGAACCTGATGTACTTTTAAAGTACCACTGCCCGTTGTCTTTTGACCAAAACCATCCCAGTCATCAATCACGCTCACCCCTGTTTCATGGCGGTAAATAGCAGCAATCACATGACGGTCATTTACTTCATCGTAAGCAAATAAATCAATCCAGTCTGCAAAAATACTTCCTGTTGAATAGTACTTTTCACCATTTACCACCAAGTTACCCGAAGCGTCTTTGGTGACACGAGTAACGACATCGCCGATCTGTACGTTTCCAACTTCTGTCCACGCATTCCCGACTAAATCACCTTGTACAAAGCGCTGAAACCAGACTTCCTGAGAATGCTCTTTATGAGCAACCAAGCGGTCTTCAACAAATGCGAAATGACCTCGTAAAGCTTGCACAATATTGGAATCAGCTTCTGCTAACTCTGCCAAAAGCTGGAACAGTTGAGGTAATGAAACCCCATCTCCACCATATTTACGGGGTATTCGTACAGCGCCCAACTTGGCTTCTTTTAACCACTGAATCGGTTCAAAAGGCAAGATTCGCTCTTTTTCCCGTTGAATTGCACCTTGTGCAATTTTTTCAAAAATGGGACGAAATCTGTTTGCAACCTTTTGGTAATCAGCACCGACCGACAGTTCTTCTAATTCAATTTGAGCTGTTGTCATCGTTATTCTCCTAATTTGGTTTTTTCTTTCAATTTAGCTCCATGCATGACGAGGTGGCTGAACTCCATTGAGATAATAGTTACCAACAATGTGATATTTCCAACGCACGGGGTCATGCAAAGTGTGGGTACGGGCATTGCGCCAGTGACGGTCAAGGTTGAGTTCAGATAAAGTAGAACGCGTACCCGACAACTCAAAAAGTTTATTGGCTGCCAAAATAGCAATTTCTGTGGTGAGTACTTTTGCCTCGGCAACCAATAGGGTGGCTTGGTTTACATGTTCTTCGGTGGTATCGGCAATGGCCTGATCAATTGCATCTCCAGCCAAATCCAATACCGCTTCTGCTGCACGCAGTTTGATTTTTAGGTCACCAATATTTGCAATTGTGTAAGGGTCATCACTGGCTTTTTCCAGACCTGAATCAATCCATGCACGGCTATGGTTTTTGACATATTGAATCGTTTCTTCAATTGCACCACGCGCAATACCGGCATCGACCGCAGCCTGAATAAACTGAGAAATAGCACCTGCTGGTGTTGGGCGCTCAAATGCTTGGTAAATTGGAACTAGATATTCTTCACGTACTGGCACCTGATTCAGCTCTACCGTGCCACTAGCTGTAGTACGTTGTCCAAAACCAGACCAGTCATTAATAATATTGACCCCAGATGTTTCACGTGGCACAAGTGCAGCATAAGGTTGTCCTAGTTCATTTACAGCAACAATTGGAATCCAATGTGCGAGCAAGGCACCCGTTGCAAAGAATTTCTTGCCATTAATTTCATAACCATGCTCGGTCTTTCGTAATGTGGTAGTGAGGTCTGCTACTGTCTTACTGTGTTTTTCGGAAAATGCATTGCCAAAACGAATTCCTCTTAACACCAAGTTAAAGAAGAACTGTTGCTGTTCAGGTTTCGCATCTAGTCTTAAATGTTCAATAAAAGCCAAGTGGTTTTGAGGCAACTGAGCAAGAGAAGGGTCAACACTCGCAATTGTTTTGATCACTTCCGCTAAAGTTCGATACTTGACTTGCGCCCCACCAAATTGCTTAGGTACTGTAATGGCCCACAAGCCACTTTGTGAGAACTGTTGAATTTCATTTAAGGGTAAACGGCGCTCTCTATCTCGATCTGATGCTTCTTGGGCAAATTCTTGAGCAAGTTGCTTGGCAATCTCTATTGCCTCTTCATCAGAACGAATAATATGTGCGTCTTTCGACTGCTCGAATACAGATAAAGGAACCGCTTGAGAGCGCCCATAGGACGAATTTAGACTGGTCATAAGTTTTATTGTCTCTATTTCTTATTTAACATGCCCTTCACCTTAGCACTAAAAAAACAGCGACTTTATAGATATTAAAGCTTTGTTTATGAAATGAATTTTCAAAAGCTTTTCATATTTTTTACTATAAAAATAACATTTTGTTTTTCGAAAATTTTCTTACAGGAGATAAACAATTTCTTATAGGCTTTTTAAGTTTTGTCACCTATGATCAAACCTAGGCAATATTATGTTGTAGTCAATGAGGTATCGAAGATATGGCAAAGAATGCAAGTTCACCTGGCAAACGATTTATGAAACTTGCAGGAATGACCGCGAGCATTGCAACAAAAACCGTTTCTAACTCGATTCGAAACCTGACTGCGGATGAAGAACAGAAACTGGCTGCAAAAACAAAATTATTTCAAGATATCGGACTTCAAATTGCAGACACCTTGGGAGAAATGAAAGGTGCGGTCATGAAGGTCGGACAAATTGCATCGCAATATAAAGATATCTTCCCGCCCGAAGTCGCCAAAGCGATATCAAAACTACAACGCCAAGCTCCAGCTATGCCTTTTGCAGCGATTCAGCAACAAGTTGAACGTGAGCTTGGCAAACCACTGAATGTTGCCTTTAAATCTTTTGAACAAGAACCTTTTGCTGCTGCATCGATTGGGCAAGTTCACAAAGCTGTTCTGCCAAGTGGCGAACAAGTTGTGGTTAAAGTTCAATATCCCGGTGTTGATGAAGCCTGTGAAAGTGATTTAAAACAAGTACGTTTAGCCCTTCGCTTAATGGGTGTACTTAAGATTGATAAAAAGCTACAAGATCAGCTTTTTGCAGAGATTCAAGATAGTCTATCAGCAGAGCTTAACTATGAAATCGAAGCTCAAAATCTTGAAGTCTTTAAAACTTTTCATAGTAAATTAGACGACAAAATTATTATCCCGACTGTTTATAAAGATTACTCTTCAAGACGTATTTTAACCTTAAGCCTTGAACAAGGTGACAGCATTGAAACTGCTAGTTCTTGGCCTATCGAAATTCGAAACACAATTGGCCGTCGTCTAATCCGCGCTTTAGGTCAAGAAATGTTCTTTTTAAAACGTTTCCACTGTGACCCCCACCCAGGTAACTTTGCCTTCCGCCAAGATGGTAGTGTGATTATTTATGACTATGGCAGTGTTAAAACACTTTCCAATGAAATTGTGTATAGTTTCAAACGACTGGTGAATGCAGCTCGCCATGAAGATATCGACTTAATTGAAACAGAATTACTCGAACTACATTCACTAGCAGAAAAAGGTAAATTCCCGAGCGATCTTTATAAACTCTGGATTGAAGTGTTATTGCGCCCGCTTACCACAACCTATGATTTTGCAGAGAACTCATCACATCATGATGGCATGCTACTCGTGAAGAAATCTTTAAAATATTGGGATGTCTTTAAGCCTTCACCAGATACATTAATGGTCAATAGAACCATTTCAGGACACTACTGGAACCTCATTCACTTAAAAGTGCATGACAATCTTAACGATCTATTTGAAGAGCTTGTACCACTTTCTAACTAACTTAATTTACTTATCAATGTAGCCTTTTTAGGGTTACATTGACTTATTTAATGTTATGTTATAACATTTCTTTAATCAAAAATAATTTAGGACAATTTCTCATGCGTAAAGATATTCATCCTGCTTACCAACAAGTGTTATTTCATGACACCAATGCAGACGTGTACTTCTTAATTGGTAGTACCATTCAGACTAAACAAACCAAAGAATATCAAGGACAAGTCTATCCTTATGTGACTCTTGATATTTCAAGTGCATCACACCCGTTCTACACAGGTGAAGTACGTCAAGCAAGTAATGAAGGGCGTGTTGCAAGCTTTAACAAACGCTTCGCTCGCTTTAATCGTAAGAGTTAATCTTACGTTAAGTTTTAACCAATACACTTAAACCATTGGAAGCCTAAGACTCATCTCCTCCACTTAGGCTTCTTTTTTTATGTGCATTTTTTAATGATTTTCTAAGGTGTGTATAAAGTTAAACTTATCCACAATTTTCACAAGAACGCTTCTGATCTTTCTCAACAACCCATCATTTTTTATAGCTCTCAAGCTTTCAAAGCATGTATTCAATGCTATGCTTAAGCCCCATTTGATAGGAAGTTTAAGATTATGGCACAAGAGTTACTTGCCCAATTACAAGCAGGCACAGCAAAATTTTCAGATGTTTTAGCTTATATTGAAGCACGCTACCAACATACTCCAACAGCTTTTCAAAATGGCGCACAGCATAACGCTGCAACTGAAAATCAAGGCAGTGCGAAAGTTTTCTCTTTTGCCAAGTTACAAGGTTTAGACCAAGCACAAACTTTAAGTTTATTTGCAGAGCACTACGCATCTGTATTGGCTACCCCAGAGGGAACTGACCACCAAAATATTCGTCAGTTTATGCAAAATGGTTGGGATGGTGTGAAGTTTGAAGGTCAGGCTTTAACTGAAAAGTAATTAAGAATTTGTGAATACGCGAGGGAGTCTTACCGTTTATTCTCAAATGAAAGTAGCTAATTCTGTTACTTTGGTTTTGCCCAAAGTAACCAAAGGCATTTGTCATCAACAGAACCTGTTCCCTGTTTACACTTATCAACTATCTTGCAAAAACAAGATATAGCTGATTTCAGTCAGGCTGTTGATGACTTTAACGCGTATCAAATCCCAAAAATAAATCAGAAGTTTTTAATTCGTCATTTACTATCGTAACAAGCGGCATGGATGCCGCTGTTTTGCTGTGCTACATGGATGTAGCATCAGCGAAACAGAAGATTTTTGCTTACTTTTGATCTTTCAAAAGTAAGGTATGCCTATACAAATGCTCTTTGAGAATATCGTAAAACGGAGGCCGTGCCGTATATCTCGCTCCTTAAACATCCCAATAATCAGTTGCCCGCTACCCAATAATAAGTCGCCAACCCCAAACACGTAAAAATTAAAGACCCAATTAAATGAATAGAAATGGCCAACATCGCCATTCCCCACTTACCACTTTGCAATAAGGTGACGATCTCAATTGAGAAAGTTGAGAATGTAGTTAAAGCACCACAAAAACCGGTAATCACAAAAAGCTTATAGTTCGGACTCAAATCACTATGAGCAAAATAAGCCATCGCAAAACCAATAATAAAGCCACCGACCAAATTAACAGTAACCGTACCCAACGGAATTTGCGGATAAATCGGGTTCAGTTTTAAACCTAAAAACCAACGCAACCACGCCCCAAGAACTGAACCTAAGGCAATTGAAAGTAAAGGATAATACATAGAACCACCCCTTTAGTGAGATGCTAAAAGAGCAAACAAAAATGATGGGAAATGTGACATGGCGCACTCCAAAAATAAGCAGAGTACGCAATAACCTACGTACCCAGCGTTATAAATACATGAGGGTAACGTAGGCATCATTAGCCAATACGGCGGTTTTTCAAGGGAGGAATGCCATCTCCCTGTTTTAAGTATATTAAATCATCTACAATTTGATTAAAACATACTTTTTAAATCATGGACGTTCATCATATTGCGGTAAATCGTCATGAATGCATTCCCACTCTGCCTTTGAAGCAGCAAAAATATGCATTGTCGGCTTTTGGTCTAATGGTGTATCTAGTGTCCCAATTCTTAAACGATACAGTTCAGGCTGAGCATCACGCGAGCTAATAAGCGGTGAACCACATTCGCTACAAAACCAACGGTACACACCATTCACAGCAAATTTTTTGATAAGGTCTTCACCTTGCGTAATTTTAAAATCTGCACTATTGATAGGAGCATTCGTTGCAAATGCTGTTCCATTGGATTTTCGGCAGCGTTGACAATGGCATTGGATAATATCTCCGATATCGCCTTTAATTTCATAGCGAATACCCTGACATAAACAACTTCCCTGATAGACTGGCGATGCTTGAGACATACGATTCCGGCTCCTATTATTATTGATCGCTCAAAAATAACACTTTTCACATATCAAACATAGCACCGAATTCGTTGTTATTTCTCTAAGAATGAATGCACACCTTCACCAGCTGCTCGTCCCGTAGCAAAGCATGCTGTCAGCAAATATCCCCCTGTAGGAGCATCCCAATCCAGCATTTCGCCACAGCAAAAAACACCTGAAGTTTGTTTCAGCTCTAAACTTTCAGTTAATGCATCTTGCTTAACACCACCAGCACAGCTAATCGCTTCTTCAATAGGCCTAAAGCCATCTAACTTAATTTGAAGTGCTTTCATTTTTTGCGCCATCATCTCTGGTTGACTCCATAGTGCTTTATCAACCACTTCTCTAATTAAGTTAATTTTAGCTGTGTCTAAGCCTGCTTTACGCCAGATATTGGTGAGAGATTGTTTTTTGCTAGCCCGTAACTTTTTAACTAACTGTGTAAGCTCTACATCAGGCAATAAATCTAAAAATAGATTTAAGCTTTTTCCTTGTTTTTGTTGTTCTCTTAAGGCACGTCCGAGTTTATAAATGACCCCACTTTCTAAACCGTAGTGAGTAATCACAATATCACCATGAGTAACTTGGCTGGGTTCAACCCACGCATTGATACGCTTTAAAGGCTCACCAAAACAGCTTTCCATAAAAGCTGACCAAGTATGCAATACCCCTGCATTACTTGCTTGAAAAGGTTCAATACTAGATTGATCCATCCATTGTTGCCAAGCACCATCACTGCCCAATTGAGACCAAGAGACAGCTCCACAAGCCAACACGACTGCATCGTATTGCTGGGTAAAGGTTGCAGTGTTCTGTTTATTTTGGTTTTCTAAAGTCACTGTTGTACCTTGCAAATTAATACAACGATGACGATAAAAGAATTTAACCTGCTGTTCTGCTAAACGTTTTAACCAAGCACGCAGTAAAGGAGCAGCTTTCATTTCGACAGGGAAAATACGACCGGAACTACCCACATACGAGTCTATTCCCAATCTTTTCATCCAGTTCTGAATCCAGGCTGCATCCCATTTTTCAACCCACGGTTTGAGCCATTCTGCATGGTCATAACGTTCAATGAACTGGGGTAATGGTTCAGCATGCGAGATATTTAGCCCTGTTTTACCAGCCATCAAAAACTTACGCGCAGCCGAAGGTTTTTGCTCAAACACATCAATTTCATAAGCATACTGGCTCAGCACCTCCGCGGCCATTAAACCAGCCGGCCCCGCACCAATAATGGCAATCCGCTTATTCGACATATATTTGCCCTTGCAGCGGTGCAAACTCATCAAATCGAGTTTTATAACCTTCAGGCTTAGTCATAATGAGCTGCTGACAAAGCTCACCACGCTCTAAATATTTAATTTCAAAATGGGTACGTGCAGAGGTTTGAGCAATTTTTTCTTTTTGGTAAGGCAGCTTCCACACATTTAATAACTGTTGTTCAGCTTCTTCAATATATTCAGGAATATTACTTGCCAAAGTAATGGTTCCACCTGTTTTCAGACGTGATAGCAGGAACTCAAAAAATGGCATGTTCAACCAGCGTTGTGCCGGATTATGAGGTTCTGGGTTCGGATAGAGGATAAAGAAATGTTCTACTTGAGCAGGATATAGAGCATGTACAACCCAAGGTAAAGCATCTGCATGTACAGGCACCAAGTTGTCTCGTGGTTCCAAACCATGCTGCTTTTGCATGGCCAAGAATTTTTCTCTAGTTCGTTCAATTGCATATAACGTGTGCTGAGGATTTTGCCCACTAAATAGCAAAGCATGTTTACCTTTGCCTGCCCCAATTTCCACACAAATCGGAGTATTTTCAATTGGGGTAAAATCGCGAGGCGCTTGCATACGTTGTGCTTGAAATTGACGAATCTGCATAATCACATCAAACTAAATAAAAATCGGCACAAGTCTAACAAGTCACCTGACTTTTGCCTAATCTATTTCTCTTCACTTTGAGGTTACTGCTTTATGCCACGTACATTTCCCTGCCCACGCTGTGGTGAACCAAGTGTTTGGGAAGGTAATGAATTTCGCCCGTTTTGTTCTGAACGTTGCAAACTTATTGATTTAGGCGCTTGGGCAAACGATGAATATAGACTGCCTACCCAAGATGCTCCTCAGCAAGACAAGGGTAGTCAGCATGAAGATGATTATGAGGATTAACCCGCTTTACTTGCGACAAACGGGTTAAATTGTTTTTCATAGCCAATGGTACTCATTGGTCCATGCCCTGAAATAAACTGGGTTTCATCTGGTAAGCTAAAACACTCACGCTGAATTGATTCAATCAGTTGATCATGATTACCACGTGGAAAATCTGTTCTTCCAATTGAGCCTTTAAACAGGACATCGCCAGTCCAGAGTAAACCATGATTCTTGTTATAGAACATGACATGA
Source organism: Acinetobacter sp. FDAARGOS_558 (assembly GCF_003937785.1). NCBI lineage: Bacteria > Pseudomonadati > Pseudomonadota > Gammaproteobacteria > Moraxellales > Moraxellaceae > Acinetobacter > Acinetobacter sp. FDAARGOS_558. The sequence continues at coordinate 2,761,954 of NZ_RKJH01000001.1, read as the reverse complement.
CCTGGTGTATGTCCTGGTGCAAAACGCACTTCAAACTCATCTTCACCCAGTTTTAGCACTTCACCGCCTTCAAGCCATTGATCGACTTTTACAGGCTGTGGGATTGGAAAACCATAACGGGCCGAAACTTCCTGAATCATATCTAGCCAGAACTGATCTTCTTTATGCGGACCAACAACAGGAACACTCCACTCTTTTGCGAGTTCACCTACAGCCCCTGCGTGATCTAAATGCCCATGAGTAAGCCATAACGCCTTTACTTTTAAACCTAAGGCTTCTACTTCTTTCTTCAAAACAGCAGCATCACCGCCTGCATCAATCAAAACTGCTTCTTTTGTTTCACTGTCCCAAACTAAAGAACAATTTTGAGCAAAAGCAGTAACTGGAACAATTTTGACTTGCAGCATAAGAACCTCTGGCTAAAACGCAATTAACGGTGGGCTAAGGTATGGGTAAGGGCATCAAGATTAGCCTGAACTAAACCTGCAAGCAAATCAATATGCACTTGATCACTGTTTAAAGCAGGGATGTAAGCATAGCTTCCGCCACCAGCTTGCTGAAATAACTCAGCATTTTGAATAGCGAGCTCTTCAAGCGTTTCTAAACAGTCAGCAGAAAAAGCTGGGCTTAAGATCTGAACAGACTTAACGCCCTGCTTCGCCCAATCTTGTAAAAGTTGATCAGTATAAGGTTTCACCCATTCTTGTTTGCCAAAACGTGATTGGAAACTAATTGCCCATTCATCATCTTTTAAATGCAAAGCTTCAGCGACTAACTTTGCGGTAATACGACAACGGTCTGCATAAGGGTCACCTTTATCTGCATAAGGCTGTGGAATACCATGAAATGACATCAACAGCTTTTCAGGTTTGCCGTGTTGCTCTTGGTAAGCTAGAACACTTTCTGCCAACGCCTGAATAAACATTGGATGTTGATAATAATCTTTAATAATGGTCAGACCCGGCAAATTTCGCTGAGTAGGAATCCACTTAGCAAATGCGTCGTATAACGGTGCTGTAGAAGTGGCTGAATATTGAGGAAATAAAGGCAATAAAATGACATGCTCTTGCGGATTAGTCGCCAGTTTTTCTAAAACTGCATCAATACCCGGATTACCATAAGTCATAGCGGGCAACACAGTTAAATCAAACTGTTTATTTTCACGCTCTAAATAAGCCTGCACACGTTGAGTTTGCTCAAATACAATTTCACGCATTGGTGAATCGGTAGACCATACCGAAGCATAGGCATGCGCTACTCTTTTTGGGCGAAAAGGTAAAACAAACAGATTTAAAATAATCCACCAAATGAATTTTGGTATTTCAATTACACGTGGATCAGATAAAAACTGCTTTAAAAAACGGCGCACCGCTGGGACAGTTGCCTCATCCGGTGTGCCTAAATTCGCTAAAATGACAGTAACTTTCGGTTTTTGTTCAAACGACATGTGTAAATGCCTTTCAATTCATCTTATGACACTAATGTAACAGCTTTCATGGTCATATCTAAATTGAATCGCTCTAAGCTTTTAATCGAGTACTCCGATGATTCCATTTATAACTGAGCAAGAGCTTTTGGGCTTTGGTCGTTACTTTCCATAAACTATGTTGTTGATCAATCTTGGTTGGAACAATCCATCCTTGTGATTGCATTTGCTTTTTAATACGAAACAGGGCCTTATGATTAATTTGTGCACCTGCCACTGCATGTGCTCTAGGCAACTCTTGGCGAGCGTCCTCTAACCCGTCCTGATTTAAATACTCATTGAGGCAAGTCCCAAAGTTCTCTTCTGGCATGGCTGTCTCAAAATGTTTAGCCAAAATACTTAACAGTTGAGACCAAGTCATTTGTCTCTGGCGCTTAAGCTCTTTAAAGTTGCCATCTTGAAAAGCCTGAATTTGATATTCAAAAGCAAAAACATCTTGCGGTGCCACTTCATTTGCTTGAATTGATGACTCTGATAACTGTTGTTCTAATTGTAAAATTTTACTTTTTAATCGATTAATTTCATCTTCCAAATGATGCGCTTGGCGTGCAGGCACCCAACCTTGTCCCATATATTGTTCAACCATTAAAGGCATATTTAAACGGACAGCAAGTTCTAAATCACGTGGGCTTTTAAAATAAAAAATATGATTCGCTTCATGTAATAACTTTTTTCGGAATGCCAGAAATTTCTCTTTAAGCTGCGGATGAGTCTCTTGTAAATGCATATCACGACTTTCAGGTTGTTCATGCATAAAGACGACAATGGGCTTCGCCCGACTTAACGCATATTCATACTCTAAAGAAAAATAACTCGCCCCTGAAATTGATTGCTCCCCATACTGACTACCCAGCAGCAAAACAACATAATCCGATTCATCAATTTGCCGACGGGCAAGTGTCGTTGTTAGAGGATTTCTATATTCTAACCCCCAAGCAAAAAATCCCATATTGACTAAAGTTTGGGAAAGAACCATACGCTCAGGTTGCATCTCGCGACCTGAGGTTGAAATAAAAATCTGATAGCGTGTATCGAGCATAGCAATACCCTTATCGCCCCATAATCTTGATATGGCCTGAATCAGCCAAGATTATGAACCGCCCCAAATAAGAAAAATAAATATAAAAAAACGCTTTCTTCTGAATGCCTACAACAGAGCTCAACTCAGATTGTGCAGCGTCCATGTCAATTCTTGTGGAATCATATTTTGTAAAACAGGTTGTAATGCATCTGCATTATTACCACTTACATAACATTCAATACGTGCAACATTCTGACGCATTTGGTCACATAATAACTCATTTTTTATTAAAATACGGGCTGTTTGTCGGGCAACTGCCAATCCCGAATCAACCAGTGTGAATTGGTTATCAAAAAGATAATGAATGGCTTCATTTAAAAAAGGATAGTGCGTACAACCAAGTACCAAATAGTCCGCGCCTTGCTCAACTGCAGGTTGTAAAACTTCTCTTAATGCATTTAAACAAGCAGGGCTCATTTGCTGCCCTGCTTCTACACAAGGGACAAGCTCTAAACTCGTTAGAGTCATCACTTTAACACCCGCTGGAACAGCAAACTTTTCGACAACATCCTTAATGAGTTGTCCACGAAAAGTAGCTGGTGTCGCCAATACTGCAACCACTTTAGAACGAGTTTGTAATACTGCAGGTTTTAGTGCCGGTACCAAGCCAACAATCGGGAAGTGTTCGCCATAATGTTCTCGTAAATGATCAAGGCTAAATGCGGAAGCCGTATTACAAGCTACGACCGCAATTTTACAACCCTGACGATATAACCAGTCGACGGCACGAGCCGTTAGCTCTCTGATTTCTTCATCAGAGCGAGGACCATACGGAACATAGGCTGTATCTGCATAATACACAATACGTTCGTTTGGCAAATATTTGGCAATTTCTGCTGCAACCGACATACCTCCAATACCTGAATCAAAAATACCAATTGGGGCATCTGCTAATGCTTTAGGCATAGGTTCTAATTCAGTAAATAAAGGCTGTATGGCTGTCATGGCAGTACTAGAGAGTGTCGGAAAATTTCACTCTATAAAGCTTAAACCTCAAGTGCCTAATTGCAAGTGCAAATTACCACTTTTTAACTGCAAAATGGTTTCGCCTTTATCATTTTCGACCAGTGTTCCATAGTTCACGAGATGATAGAAAGCCTGACGTTGAATAAGCGCATTAATACCAAATCGAACATGGACATAAGGACGCAACTCCCCTGCATATTCCCGCATAAAAATCGGGTGTTCTGCATCAACTAAAATCACATCCTGATTGGTCGTCGTCAGTTGTAGAAACTCATCACCTGAAATTTCAATCTGATCTACCTGATTGACTAATAAAGGTTCATCTTCAACTTCGATTTCAATTTGTTCTACAGGGGTTTTCAGGTAGAATTTACCCTCTTCTTTCCATAGGACTTTGGTAAACAAATCCAATAGGGCTTGGCGCTTGATTAATTGACCTTCGTGCCACCATTCTCCATTGGCTTTCACCGTTAAATCCATTTTACCGCAATGCTTTGGATGCCATTGCTCTAAAGGTGGGATTGACCTTTTGTGACTTTGCTGTACACCTTTTAAGTATTGTGCAATGTTCATTAAGTTTTTATCATCAGATAACGGTATTTTTCCCATATCCGATGGGGAATTATTTTGATTTACCATAGTTTATGCCTTGCTGACGAAAAAATATGACGACTCAGCCAATTGGCTAGATCATGGTTTAAAACTATACTAGCCCAAACGATAAAAGGCACAATAGCATATTTGCGCCTATGGATTAAAACACTCACGGCAGCACCGGATGATCTGACATTACGGTTGCCACCTTTAAGTATTGAGGAGTCCTACATGGAACACATCGAACGTGAATCGATGGAGTTTGACGTTGTCATCGTAGGTGCAGGACCTGCAGGTCTATCTGCTGCGATTAAGATCCGTCAATTAGCGATTGAAAATAACTTACCCGATCTTTCAGTTTGTGTAGTTGAAAAAGGCTCTGAAGTAGGTGCGCATATCTTATCTGGTGCTGTACTTGAACCGCGTGCTATTAATGAACTTTTCCCGAACTGGAAAGAAGAAGGCGCGCCTCTTAACGTACCTGTAACTGAAGACAAAACATTCTTCTTGCTTTCAGAAACTACCTCTAAAGAAGCACCTCACTGGATGGTTCCTAAAACCATGCACAATGACGGGAACTATGTTATCTCGCTAGGTAACGTTGTTCGCTGGTTAGGTCAAAAAGCTGAAGAATTAGAAGTTTCTATCTTCCCTGGCTTTGCTGCATCTGAAGTGCTTTACCATGAAGACGGTACTGTAAAAGGTATTCAAACTGGTGACATGGGTATTGGTAAAGATGGCGAGCCTACACATAACTTTACTCCGGGTTATGAACTTCACGCTAAATACACTCTCTTTGCTGAAGGCTGCCGTGGCCACTTAGGTAAACGCCTAATTGCAAAATATAATCTTGATAAAGATGCAGATCCTCAACATTACGGGATCGGGATTAAAGAACTTTGGGAAATCGACCCAGCAAAACATAAACCGGGTCTAGTGATGCACGGTGCTGGTTGGCCATTGTCTGAAACTGGTTCTTCTGGTGGTTGGTGGTTATACCACGCTGAAAACAACCAAGTGACTTTGGGTATGATTGTGGACTTGTCTTATGAAAATCCACACATGTATCCATTCATGGAAATGCAGCGCTGGAAAACTCACCCACTCATCAAACAGTATTTAGAAGGTGGTAAACGTATTTCTTACGGCGCACGTGCTGTAGTGAAAGGCGGTTTCAACTCTTTACCTAAATTGACTTTCCCGGGTGGTTGCTTAATTGGTGATGATGCAGGCTTCTTAAACTTTGCGAAAATCAAAGGCTCACACACTGCCATGAAATCAGGCATGTTATGTGGTGAAGCTGTATTTGAAGCAATTGCTGCCGGAGTTGAAAAAGGTGGTGATCTTGCGGTTGCTCGTGTAACCGAAGGCGAAGATTTATTCGTTAAAGAATTAACTTCTTACACAGACAAATTTAACAACAGCTGGTTAAAAGAAGAGCTTTATAACGCTCGTAACTTTGGCCCTGCAATGCATAAATTTGGTCAATGGATTGGTGGTGCATTTAACTTTATTGACCAAAACGTCTTTAAAGTGCCATTCACTTTACATGACTTGAAACAAGACTTCGCTGTATTGAAAACTGTTGATGCAACGAGCTTCAAGCCAACTTATCCAAAACCAGATGGCAAACTGACATTTGACCGTTTATCTTCTGTGTTTATCTCAAACACTGTACACGAAGAAAACCAGCCAGCTCACTTGAAGCTTACTGATCCTTCAATTCCAGTGAACGTAAACTTACCAAAATGGGATGAGCCTGCGCAGCGCTATTGCCCTGCTGGTGTTTACGAAATCATGGAAAATGATGACGGCTCTAAACGCTTCCAGATTAACGCAGCGAACTGTGTTCACTGTAAGACCTGTGATATTAAAGACCCATCTCAAAATATTACTTGGGTAACACCTGAGGGTGGTGGTGGTCCGAATTACCCTAACATGTAATTCCTTGCGCCGCTTTAGCTGCGGCTCATATCCTAAGATGTAACAAAAAGCCCCGATTATTCGGGGCTTTTTATTCATTTACATATCGAACAACCTTACCCTTTCTGTACCAGATAACGGTATTCTTTATGGTTCTGCTCATCTAGAACTTCTTCTTTTAATAGGAGTTCGTGTCCCAAATGCATACAAAACTTAGGGATATCCCAAGAAGTCGAAGGGTCAGTCGCCAACACTTCAACAACATCTCCTGATTTTGCTTTGCGAATCGCCTGATGCAGCATCATGACAGGTTCCGGACAACGTAAACCACGCGTATTAAGTTGTACAGTAGGTGAAATAGGTTGTTCTGACATAACAAACTCGAACAAATAGAATTTTCATATTTTAGCATAAACCCATCACTGTCTTATGAACTGTAACTGGCGTTTACATAACAATATGTGTTTTGTCTTTTACTTTGTTTTATAGATGCATAAGGGCTTTTTCTTCGGTATGATCAGTGTATTCATTTGATACATTGAGTCTTTAGGAAAGATCATGCAAGAGGAACCGAGTCCGTCGTGGGGTATGCGAGGCTTACGAAAGTGGTTAGGTACAGCGCCAGAAACCCGAGATGAATTATTAAAACTAGTCCAAAATTCACGTCGTTTTTTAGAACCTGATACTGTTGCCATGCTTGAAGGTGTTCTTGACCTTCCTGCTACAAAAATTCGTGAAGTCATGACGCCACGAACAGCAATGATCAGTATGCAAGAAGATGATCAGTTACTTGATATTCTTCACGTATTGGTTGAGTCTGCTCACTCACGTTTTCCAGTTTTCTCAGCTGACCAGCCTGATAATGTTGTTGGTATTTTACTGGCAAAAGATTTACTACCATTTTTGACTGAACCAAATACTAAATTAGATATTGGCTCGCTCATGCGTCAGCCATTATTTGTGCCTGAAAGCGCACGTTCAGATCAAGTTCTTCGTATGCTTAAGCATACCCAGACCCATATCGCGATTGTGATTGATGAATATGGATCAACAGCGGGACTGGTCACGCTTGAAGATATTCTTGAAGAGATCGTTGGTGAAATTGAAGACGAACATGATACTGCGGATGAAGATGCACAGTACATTGTTCCAGATAACGACCATACAATAGCGAATGCATGGATGGTGCAGGCACTTACACCAATTGAACACTTCAACACTGTTTTAGATGCTGATTTTTCTGACGATGAAGTAGAAACTGTCGGCGGTTTATTGCTTCAAGAAATTGGTCTAGTTAGTGATTTACAAGGTCAGACTGTTGAGCTTGGAAATTGGTTATTTACGATTGTTGAAGCAGATGCCCGCACTATTCATCTGATTCGAGCTGTACGTCAATGAGAGCATACTTTGAAAAGCTGTTAGATTCTTCGCAACAACAAAAACAGCTTCCTTTAATTTTTCTATTGCTCATTGCTTTATTTTCAGGTGCCGTGTTCAGTTTTGCACTGGCACCTTATTATTGGTGGTGGCTGGCAATTTTGTCTCCTGCTCTACTCTATGCGACATTGCATAACCGCTCAGCCAAACAAGCATTTGCAATTGGCTGGAGCTATGGCTTTGGTTTATGGTTTGTCGGGGCTTTCTGGCTCTATACGTCGATCCATGTATATGGCGATACCAATGCTTTTCTAAGCGTATGTATGATTGCTGTTATGGCCCTTGTGATGGGTTTATTTACAGCATTTCAGACATGGATTTATCGACGCTTCTTCCCTGAAACACCGCTGACTTTCGCCCCTCTCTGGATTATTTTTGAGTGGGCTAAAACTTGGGTATTTACTGGTTTCCCTTGGCTGTTTGTAGGTTACGCTTTTACTGAACGTTTACTCGATGGTTATGCTCCGCTATTTGGTATTTATGCAATTTCCTTTGTAGTAATTGTATTGGCATGTGCTTTAGTTGAAATTCTACGTAAGCGTATTTTCTGGATTATCCCTGCTGCCCTATTGGTTTTGGGTGCATGGGGAGCATCATATATTCAGTTTGTACAACCTAAAGCGGCTAAACCGCTTAGCGTTTCGCTCATTCAAGGTAACATTCCACAAGATTTAAAATGGCTAACTGAATATCAAGTTAGAACATTAGAAATTTATGCTGGTTTGACTCAATCTGAATGGGGCCGTGACCTCATTGTATGGCCTGAGTCTTCAATTCCACTCTTCCAAACCGACATTGAACCGTTTTTGGATGCAATGGATGCACAAGCTAAAAAGAACCATACCGCTTGGGTAACTGGCATACCTTATTGGGATGTAGCGAAATCGCATCAAGTCGGAAGTCCACTGTATTACAACAGTATTATGGCCTCTGGCAGCGATTCAAGCGGCCTTTATAAAAAGCAGCGTCTCGTACCTTTTGGTGAATATATTCCGCTGTCAGGTTTGCTTTCTTGGGTGTTACCAGCCATGCAAAATGATATTAGCATGAGCGGTTTTACACGTGGTGAGAGTGATCAGAAACCACTTTTAATTAAAGGGCACGCGCTTGCGGCTGCAATTTGTTATGAAGTGGCTTACCCGAATCTGACACGTCGTAATGCAGAAGATAGCGACTTTTTGGTAACTGTATCTAACGATGCTTGGTTTACGGGTACTGCTGGGCCTTGGCAACATTTACAAATGGTGCAGATGCGTGCGAAAGAAAATGGTCGCTGGTTTATTCGTGCAACTAACACAGGAGTAACAGCGTTTATTGATCAAAATGGTCATATCACTGAACAAGCACCGATTGATAAAGAGTTTGTCTTGAGAGGCGATTTACCAGCCATGCAAGGTCAAACTCTCTATAACCGTCTAGGTGATTATCCAATTTTAGGTTTTGCAATATTACTGCTGGTTTTAGGTTGGATCTATCGTCCACGTAAAGTAGACGTGTCTTACAAATCACGTCGCTAAATTATAATAACTTTGTACCCAGAGGTACTTCAAACTCTGGGATACAAAGTGCTACATCCCCATCTGCATTATGAAACCCTGTTACCAAACATTCCGATTGGATAGGACCAATTTGTTTCTTAGGGAAATTCACTACCGCAACAACTAATTTACCAATCAAATCCTGCGGTTGATAAAGTTTAGTAATCTGTGCACTCGATTTACGTACACCCAATTCTTCACCAAAATCTACATGCAAAATATAGGCAGGTTTTCGCGCCTTTTCAAAAACCTCAGCTTGAATAATTTTACCAACGCGCAGTTCTACTTTTAAAAAGTCATTCCACTCGATTTGTTCCATTTCATATTTCTCATCTTCTTAAATTGCTGATTTGAAGCATATAATATGTACAAATGAAGAAACACCCTGTTTTAAGTCCAGTTAAAAAATAAAACGTAGATGTTGAGTCTACGTTTTATTTAAAAATTCTGTTTTAAAATAAGATTAAAAAGCAATCGATAATTGCAAAGATAAATAAGCAACTAAACTGGATAAAAAAACCATCGGCACATAACGATAAGCTTTAAAAAGCAATTGTTCGTATTTAGAAGCCATCTGTTTAGTTTGCCATACACTCGTTTTTAATGCGGTAAAGAAGCTCACCATTAACCAAGCGCTTACAATACTTAAGGCAAAGAAACCAATCATGATTTGGCTACTTCCCTCAGTACTCAACCATAGCTTTAATGAAACTTCAGCAATAGGTAATAATGCTAAAATCAATAGGACAGATTTAAGCATCGCCCAATGAAACTGATTCAGCTCATCAAGTACGAGAAATGCTTTCATTTAATCTCTCCCATTCATTGAATAAAGTGCTTTTTATTTATTATGCAAAGCTTTTATTTAAATATATAGCTTATTTTCTCTTATATTTTAACTTTCTTGTAACTATTAAATATGGGAATAATTCTTATTTTAAATCTCAAATCTAGATATTAACTTTTTTACTTTATTTTCAATGCATTATTATATTTTTATGATTAAGAAAGATTATCAATTCGGATTATTGTTTTATCTTATTAACCGAATCGATAATCTCTCTTACATTTTAATTAAGGCTGATAATAAATATCGGCATCGTTACCTTCACCACCTTCTTTACCATCTGCGCCAAATGAATATAGATCAAAAGGATGGCCGTCTTTTCCAGGTACGACATATTGGATATCATTTTTCCAGCTATCTTTAGGATAACCACCTTTCACATAACCACCCGGCATCCAGTTTTTTGCTGTAGCAGGTTGATTAATAAGCGCATCTAAACCACCTTCTTGCATGGTTGGGAAATGCCCATTATCGAGCTTGTATTGATCTAAGGCACCCGCTACCCCTTTCAAAGTAATTTGAGTCGTATCAATTTTAGCTTTTTCACTACGGCCCATGACGTTCGGTACGATTAAAGCAGCCAACACACCTAAGATTACAATCACGACCATAACTTCAATAAGGGTAAAGCCTGAGGCACGTTTCATTCGAGCACGGCTCGAACGTGTCGCAAGTCCGAAAGCACTTGAAGAGCAAACATCTGATACAGAGCTATGCTCGGAATGGCACGTTGGTTCAAACTGATTTGAAACCACAGATTCACTATGTTGTTTCATCGCTGTTTCGCTTTGAATATTTTTTACTTTCATCATTATCTCTAATATCAAAGTTATTAAATCATATTGTTCATATTTACGATTGGCAGCATAACCGCAATTACAATAACCAGTACGATGCTTGCCATTAAAACTAGCATTAGCGGTTCAAGTAATGCTAATAAGGTTGAGATAAATGTCGTCACCTCGCGGTCTTGCATGGTCGACGCACGTTCAAGCATACGGTCAAGCTCACCTGATGCCTCACCACTTCGAATCATTTGTACCATCATTGGTGGGAAATAACCACTGCGCTCCAGTTGCGTACCGAGGTTACCGCCTTCGGTAACACGCTCAGCCGCTTGGGAAATTGAATCACGGATAACCCAGTTATTGGTCACAGCAGCACCAATCTTTAAGGCATCTACCAATGGCACGCCTGAACGAGTCAAAATAGATAAAGTACTGGCAAAGCGCGCAGCATTAATACCACGGGATAGTTTACCGAATAATGGCAATTTGAGTGTTAATCGATCAAAAGCATAATGTCCCGCAGTAGTTTTTAAAAAACGGACAAAAGCTACCACCCCTACAATTGCAAAAAGAATAATAAATACCCATGCATGACGGATAAAATCACTCGCTTTCATTAAAGCAACTGTAATCCATGGTAAGGCATCTTTGCTTTGATCGAAGGTTTTTACGATCTCTGGGACCACATAAGTCATTAATCCCATCACAATACCGAAAGACATCAGCATTAAAATGATTGGGTAAATCATGGCACCTTGAACTTTCTTTTGCATGGCAAAACGGTTCTCGGTGTAGTCTGATAGCTGATCTAAAATGAGATCTAAGTGTCCTGAACGCTCACCTGCAGCAACAGTAGCAATATAAAGGTCAGGAAAACGCCCGGACTGTTGCATACCTTGTGCGAGTGAATGCCCTTCCAATACTTTCGAACGAACTGAGAGTAAAAGATTTTGTACATGCGCTTTTTCACTTTGTCTGCTCACGGCGCGGAGAGCTTCTTCTAAAGGAATTGCAGCAGCAACCAAAACCGAAAGCTGTCTGGTCATGAGCGCCAAATCGTAAGCACTAAACTTTTTTTGGAATAATCCGTGGCTTTGATGCTTATCTTTTTGTTCAACCGGGTCAACGCTAATCGGAGTCCATGCTTTATCGCGTAATTGTTGGCGAATCTGACGTGCCGAGTCTCCTTCAAGCACCCCCTTTTGCTGCTTCCCTGAAGCATCAATAGCAGTAAATTGATATGCAGGCATGGTAATGTTCTAATTTTCCAAAAATAATAGTCGCTGCTGTTGCATCTATGCTACGCAATCATTCATATTCATTCTATAGCCTGTGTAGAATACCCAAGTCCTCTTCACGACGCTATGCCGTTTTTTAAAATTGACGAAATGAGCCTCTATGACCATAACGCCAAAGCCTGATTCAGTTGTTTATCGTGTGCGTGTTGCCGTACCTGTGCATCTGTACGACACTTTTGACTATACACTCACCAAAGCACAATATGAACGGGCTCAAGTAGGTTCACGCGTCGCGATTTCATTTGGACGGCAAAACCTGATTGGTATCATTACTGAAAAAGTTGACCCACAAGAATCATTTACAGGTCACTTTCAGCTTAAGGCCATTTCTGAACTTTTAGATGATGAGCCTATTTTAGATGAACAAGTTTTAAATTTATTGACATGGTCAGCACAATATTACCAATTTCCGATTGGCGAGGTGATGCAGACTGCTTTACCTGCGTTATTGCGTCAGGGCAAACCCATGGATGTTTTATTTCATCTATGGAAAATCATTCCATGTGATAATGCCGAAGCTTTATTAAAACGCTCAATCAAACAGCAAGACGCTTATCAAATTTTAAAATTACATCCTGCCGGAACCACTGAAAATATTCTCAATTTAAGTGGTGTAGAAACTGCAACACTTAAAGCACTGCAAAAGAAAGGTCTCGTAGACTGTACGCTTGAGCCTCATGACTTTAGCCCAGCCCCTGTGCAATTGACGCAAATGCCACTCACGCTCAATGAAGACCAAAAGAAGGCCACCCAGCACGTCCTTAATGCACAGCATCAATATCAAGCCTTTTTATTAGATGGTTTAACGGGAAGTGGTAAAACTGAAGTTTATTTGCACATCATGCATGAAGTGCTAAAGCAAGGTAAGCAAGTACTGGTGTTAGTTCCCGAAATTGGTTTAACCCCTCAAACCATTTCGCGCTTTAAGTCTCGTTTTAACTGCGACATTGCTTTATTACATTCGGGGTTAAATGACTCTAAACGCCTACAAGCATGGCAACAAGCACAGACTGGAAAGGCCTCTATTATTTTAGGAACACGTTCAGCCATTTATACTCCGCTGCCACGTTTAGGCCTTATCATTTTAGATGAAGAACATGACCTTTCTTATAAACAACAAGAAGGTTTCCGTTACCATGCGCGTGATGTCGCGCTTTATCGAGGACATTTACAAGGCTGTCCTGTTCTTTTAGGTTCGGCAACTCCAAGCATTGACAGTTATCACTTAGTCGAAACTGGCAAGTTAACTGCACTTCAGCTGAACCAGCGTGCAGGCCATGCGCTTTTACCAAAAATGCATTTGATTGATCTTAAAATTGTCAAAAAACAGCATGGTATTAGTCAGCCTTTAATCGAACAGATTAAAAATACCCTAGCAAGAAAAGAACAGGTTTTAATTTTTTTAAACCGACGTGGTTATGCACCTGTTCTGGTCTGTGAAAGTTGTGGTTGGCAAGCGAATTGTCCGCATTGTGATGCGCATTTTACGTTACACACTCAGCCTTATTCTTACTTACATTGCCACCACTGTGGCACAGTTCATCGCTTGCCAGACCACTGCCCTGAGTGTCAGCAAAAGAGCCTCAAAACTTTAGGTGCTGGCACAGCCAAGGTTGAAGAGCATTTACAAGAATTATTTCCAGATCATGATGTGATTCGGGTCGATCGTGACAGCACCAGCCGAGTCGGTAGCTGGCAAAAAATTTATGATCGCATTCAGCAAAATAAACCTTCGATTTTGCTCGGTACACAAATGTTGGCAAAAGGTCACCATTTTCCGCATGTGACCTTGGTTGCTATTTTAGACATCGATGCAGGTTTATTGAGTGTCGATATTCGAGCGCCAGAGCGTACTGCTCAATTGATTGTACAAGTGGCTGGTCGTGCAGGTCGTGGAGAACATAAGGGTCATGTTTATTTACAGACTTTAAGGCCAGATCATCCTTTACTCACCACACTCATCGAAAAAGATTATCGGGCAGTCGCGAAACAAACATTGGCTGAGCGTAAAGTTGCATTACTGCCGCCTTATCGCTATGCCGTACTTATACGCGCTGAATCGAAAGATCGTGACTATACCTTGCATTTTTTAAATGAAGCTGCCGAGCAACTTCGCCAAATTGCAGGTGACATTGTTGATATCTGGGGGCCAATTCCAGCGCCAATGGAACGTAAAGCGGGACGTTACCGCGCACATATGGTGATTTTGTCTGCTGACCGCGCTCGTCTGCATTTTTACTTAAGACAATGGTGGGCTCAGTTGGTCCATGCGCCAAGACAGCATCAACTTAGACTCTCAATTGATGTTGACCCGCAAGAATTTAGTTAGATGATTTGAATATCATGGTGTGAAGAACACTTTTTCCCTTTACACTTAAAAAAGATCAATACATTCGGGGCAATGAATGTCATTCCTACTGCAAGCAACTATTTTTCTTGGAGCATCTCTGATTTTAGTCCCTTTGGGCAAACGCCTAGGGATTGCAACAGTTTTAGGTTATTTATTTACGGGCATACTTCTTGGCCCGAGTGTGTTAAATATTGCCCATGACCCTGAGGCCATTATGGAGTTGGCTGAATTTGGGGTCATTTTACTTATGTTCCTGATTGGTCTAGAGCTCCGCCCACAACGTTTGTGGGAAATGCGTGACTCTATATTTGTGATGGGAAGTTTACAGGTCGTGATTACGGGCATAATTCTTATGCTCACCGTATTGCTGCTATTTCAACAACACCTTGCTGCCAGCTTTGTGATTGGTTTTGCGCTTGCGCTGTCTTCTACGGCCTTTGTATTACAGCTTCTGACTGAGAAACAACAGCTCAATACCACCTACGGTCAGCAATCGTTTTCAATTTTGCTTTTTCAAGACATTGCAGCAATTCCATTACTTGCGGTAATTCCTCTTCTGGCAGGAACCGAATCTACCCATCATGGTATTGCTTATTTTGCAGCCATCATCGCGACTTTTACCGGCTTGTTCCTATTTAGCCGTTATGTCATGCGCCCATTTTTCCGTTTTGTCGCCAAGAGTGGTGCGACTGAACTGATTACGGCTGTAGGGTTATTTATTATTCTTGCCGTTGTGTTACTGATGGACACTTTAGGCATTAGCACAACATTAGGTGCTTTCCTTACCGGGGTTCTTTTAGCCGACTCAGAATTCCGTCATGAGCTTGAAGCGAGTATTGCACCGTTTAAAGGGCTCTTACTTGGCTTATTCTTTATGACCGTAGGTATGACGACACAATTGTCGTTACTGATTGAAATGCCTTGGCTCATTATTGGTGGAGCAATCGGCCTACTCGTCATCAAAACCCTCGTTTTAACTGCCATTGCCCGCTATAAAAAGTACAGTTGGAACAATAGCTTGTTACTCGGGACTTGCTTGGCTCAAGGCGGTGAATTCGCTTTTGTAATTTTGAGCCTAGCAAAAAGTGAAAAGATTTTAACGGATGCCTTATTAGAGCCTGTCACGTTGATTGTGACCTTATCAATGGTCCTTACCCCAGTGATTTACTGGATCATGGCCTGTAAGATCATTCCCCTTTTTCATAAAGAATTGCCACCTGAATATGATGAGATTCCTCAGCAAGATAACCCAATTATCATTGCCGGTTTTGGGCGCTTTGGACAAATTATTGCGCGTATTGCCCGCTTACAGCATTTAGGCTTTACTGCCATCGACAACAATCTTCATCAAGTGGACTTTGTTCGACGTTACGGCGGTAAGCTCTATTATGGTGATGTCACCCAGCCTGACTTACTCCGCTCAGCAGGCATTGAAAAAGCGAAAGTATTTATTTTGGCAATTGATGATGTCGAAGATTCTATGAATGTCGCACGTCATCTCAGATTGAACTATCCGAACTTAAAATTACTGGCTCGTGCTCGTGACCGCCACCATGTGCACCTATTAAGAGACTTAGGTGTTGAACATATTTGGCGTGAAACCTATTTATCATCATTAGGTATGGCTTATCGTGCTTTACGCGAACTCGGTATTTCCGATGAACAAGCTTATAACAATATCGAAATCTTTCGGGATTATGATGAGAAATTACTCATACAGCAGCAAAGCATTTATACCGATGAACAAAAGGTTTTTGAAACCCATCGTAATGCTCTGGCAGAACTTGAACACCTATTTGAAAGCGATGCTCAACAAGCCACATCGAAGCACGACGTTAACTTAAAGCGTCATTTACAACCAAATCGTATCGACATTACACGAGATCACGAAGAATAACTTGAGATTTCGCAAAATGGCTATATTAAGGACTTATTCACATTGCCTAAATGATTGCGACAATCGGTACAAGAGTTGCCGTTGTCCTGCTTGCAGCTTCGCTGCATTCCCTAAGCCTGATTAAACCGAAATTGTTATAATCTGCTTAGGGCCCTGGAGAATATTATGTCTGATTTACGCCAACGCTTTTATATAGAGGACTTTCCTGTTCGCGGTGAAGTGGTTCATCTAGAAGAAGCATTAAAAACTATTTTAGCTCAACGCGACTACATGCCTGCGGTTCAAATTCTATTAGGCGAGATGTTGAGCGCTACAGCATTACTTGCGAGTACTTTAAAAATCAAAGGTCGTATCAGCTTGCAAATCCAGGCTAACGGCTCTTTCAAATGGGCTATGGCAGAATGTAACCATTTAGGCGAAGTTCGTGCTTTAGCAGACTACGAAACAGATCCACGTTTTGGTGAAGCAACAGATAGCAGCACTGTTTTAGCTGCTTTGGTTAACCCTGTTTTATTTATTAACATTGAACCTGAGCATGGTGAGCGTTATCAAGGGATTGTACCTCTTGATCAAGCAAATTTAGCTGGCTGTTTAATGCAGTACTATGACTTGTCTGCACAAATTCCAACTCGAATTGTACTGGCAAGCACCGCACAGCGCTCAGGTGGTTTGCTCATTCAGTTATTACCTCGTCATGATGAGGAAGAGCAAAAACTGGTTGATGAAGATTTATGGCCACGTTTAACCATGCTAACTGAAACGCTTAAGTCAGAAGAACTAACAGAGCTTTCAGCAAATGAGATCTTGTATCGTCTTTATAACGAAGAAGAAGTACGTTTACCAGAAGTTGAACACTTAAAATTTGGTTGTACTTGTTCTAAAGAACGCTGTGCCAAAGCCCTCATTCAAATTGGTGTTGATGCTGTTCATGAAACATTGGAAGCACAAAACCCGATTCAAATGGATTGCCAGTTCTGTAACACCCGTTATGAGTTCACTGCTGAAGAGGCATTGGGTCTGTTTGGTGAACATTTGAGTTAATTACTTACTTTATAAAAAGGCGGGCAATCCGCCTTTTTATTTATCTATAATTTTTTGATGATAATTTTCAGCATGTTATTTTAAATCAGTTAATATGAGCTTACTTGATAACCCAATAAATAAGATGCTTATATCTCATGAATTATTTTGATTATTTTCTCTTTATTTTTAGTGTCATTATTATGATTGCGACCCCTGGCCCTGTCATGATTTTAGTGGCAAGTGCCGGACTTAAAGGTGGTTATAAAAAAGCACTGGAAACCATTTTTGGTACAAACCTTGCCTCTCTCGTTTTAATTTTTATTTCAGTACTCGTACTTAAAGGCGTATTGGGTATTAATGAAAACTATTTAAATATTATTCGTATTTTAGGCTGCCTATATATTGGTTATTTGGGTTTTAGTATTCTCAAAGAAGTCATTCAAGCCCCTCATCCTGAAGCAATTCAAACCGTTTCTGCTCAAAATGGCGGTTTTAAAAAAGGCTTTTTAGTGGGTATTTCAAACCCTAAAGATATTATTTTCTTTTCAGCTTTCTTTCCGCAATTTGTTTCTATTTCACCTCATCTAGATTTAAGTTTAACTATTCTTACGCTGACATGGATAGTTTTAGACTTTTTAACGCTATCTTTAGTCTATATATTTTTCCGCCGCCTCTCGGACAGCCATTTATACCCGAAGATCCTCGGTTTATGCGGTCTATTACTGTTAGTTATTGCCGTTTACGGTTTATATCAGACATTCATTTAAACAATGAGAGGCATAGCTCCCACAGTTCGATGTCTCTTTTATTTTGCTCGCCTTATTTCGCACGAGAACAACTCTTATACAATCTAGCTCATTGAAAGCTTTAAAAATCGTTTCATAATGAAATAAACAACACCATCGTGATAAAACATTATGGCTAAAAATTATTATGAAGAATTAGGGGTTAAACGAGAAGCCTCAGCTGATGAAATTAAAAAAGCGTATCGGAAATTAGCTCGTAAATATCATCCCGACATCAGCAAAGAAAAAGATGCAGAAGAAAAGATGCAGGCAATTAATGTTGCCTACGATACCCTAAGCAACCCTGAGAAAAAAGCTGAATACGACCAAATGTTAGACCACCCACAAGGTTTTAATGGTTTTGGTCAAGGGGCAGCTCAAGGTGGTTTCGATGGTGCCAGATTTTATCGTCAAGGTTTTACAGGCGGCGAGCAAGCAGACTTTAGTGGCTTTGAAGACTTATTTGGACGCTTTGGTGCAGGCTTTGGCGGTGGACAACAGCAATATCAAAGACAACAACGTAGTTATCGAGGTGAAGACCAGCATGCCAGCATAGAGGTCGATCTTGATATTGCTTACCATGGATCAACACAACATATCACACTGCAAATTCCAACCATTAATGCCTATGGTGAACCAGAGGTACAACGAAAAACCTTACAGGTAAAAATACCTAAAGGCATGAAAGAAGGACAGCAAATTCGCCTAAGTGGACAAGGACAAAGTGGTATTAATGGTGGTGCCAACGGCGATCTTTATATCGAGATTCAATATAAAGATACAGATCGTGTGCATGTCGAAGGCAGTGATGTATATTTGACTGTAGATGTAGCCCCATGGGAAGCCGCATTAGGGCAAGGCATTGAAGTAAAAACACCTGCAGGACCTTTACACGTCAATTTACCTAAAAATGCAAAACAAGGACAACAGCTACGTTTAAAAGACAAAGGGATACCAAATAAAACGCCAGGCCATCTTTATTTAATTTTAAATATTGTATTCCCACCGGCGCATTCTGAAAAAGAAAAAGAAGCCTATCAGCAATTGGCAGAAGCCTTTGCTTCATTCGAACCTCGTTCATCTCATTAGGGAGCAAGATCATGACAACCATCCATTATCGAGAAATTGTATGTGACGGCCACACCTTTAGTGCTGAAGTCGTTGATGAACAATGTACATTTGACTTGCAACAGTTTGCTCAAGCCTGTGGTCAAAGCCCTGACTGGATTCTCCAGCTCATTGAGTACGATATTTTAGCGATTGATACGCCACCTGAAAAACATCAGTTTATGGGTGAAGATGTTATCCGCGCTCGTAAAGCATATCGTTTGCAACGTGACTTTGGCGCAAGCCTTGCAGCTGTTGCGGTGATGTTAGATTTGATTGATGAAGTGCAACAACTTAGAAAACAGTTGAAGCATTTTCATTGAGGAATAGCATTAATACAGCATAAAACCCTAGTTGAAATCTGATAGTCGAGAAAGCCATCTGCAACCTGCGTGGTATCAATCAGATAATGGTTTTGTAATACTGTTATTTAAAAATAGGTATTGAACAGGTTTTGCAGATGGTAATGGTTTTGCCTACTTTTGCCGAAACAAAAGTAGGTCGAACCGAAGGTTCATGACTATATTAAATAACAAGTTAGCAAGACCCAGTCGTGCAGAAATAAAAATTTATTTCAACCGAGTAATCTTTTCCACTTCCTTCAAAGTCTGCTTAATCGGTTCATATTCCAAAAACCAAAACAAATTCATACGATCTTGGCGGTGCTGCTGCGCCAGTAAATCAATCACACTTTTTTCCCCACGCCCTACCAAATGCTGTCTATAAAAATAGTAGAGCAATAAAATGGTACTGAGCAGCATAACCCCGAGCATAATCCAAAAACCTACTGGTGATTTAAGCCCCGGAATAAACTCAAAGTTCATTCCATAAATACCCGTTAAAAGCGTAAGCGGCGCAAACACAGCAGTAATAATGGCAAGAATACGCATGTTCTCATTGGTCTGGTTAGCAATTGCCGAGAAATGCAAATCTATTGCCGATTGAATCGCACTACGTAAACGTAAAGTATGTTTTTGAATACGTTCGACATGACTCATTAAATCGTTTAAACGCACTAATAAAAGGTCTTGAGAACTATGCGTCTTCTCTCCAATAACATGATGATAGTTTTCTACAATTTCATCACGAAACTCTTGTAAGGTTTCGATTTGTTCTTCGCATAGATTTTCAACCTGTTGAAAGGCCATATTTTCATGAAACAGTTGATGCCACTGCTTAAAACGCCGATTCCCTTGTAATAGCTGTTGTTGCCAATGTTCGACCCTTCTGGTCAAAGGTGAACGAATATCAAGATAACCATCCACCATACTATTGAGCAGACGTAAACACAGATCTACAGGTGAATTAGGCAGCTTACGGGTTTTATTTTGCTCTTCGAGAGTTTTACATAAAATATTTTCAAGACGCTGAATATAGTTTTCAATCGACTTGTTGCCCTGCTCACGTACGCTAATAAGTACTTTAGGCGTAAAGATAAAACTGATCGGTGTGGTGGCTAAACCAAATACACTCTCATGTGATTCGCCATTTTTAATTTCATCATCCGGCGTTACGAGTTTTCTAAAAATAAGCAGGTCGTATTCTTCAAGCGTATCAAATGCACAAGGATGTTCGATATTCGCAATATCTCGCATATGAAACTCATTAATGGATACATCTGCAAGTTGCTGAATTTTTTGTTGCCATTCTTCATTCTGGCTCACAACATCCGATCTCACACTATCAATCCAGAAAAACTCCAGAATATGTTCAGTGTGCTTTTCACGGCTTATAAAAACATAGCCGTCGTTTTGATGACGATAAAAATAATAAACCTGCATACTATGTCGATCTATTGGTGTATTACTTGCATCATGCCATAAAAAAAGCCCGCATCAAGCGGACTTTTTTAGTGTGTTAAGCAATTATGCTTGCTCAATATCTTTCATAGTCAATTTGATACGACCACGATTATCAACGTCTTGAACCTGTACTTTTACTTCCTGACCTTCTTTAAGAACATCAGTTACGTTCGCAATACGCTCATTAGAGATTTGCGAAATATGAAGAAGACCATCAGTACCCGGCATGATGTTTACAAATGCACCGAATTCTACAATACGAATTACTTTACCGTCGTAGATCTTACCTGGTTCAACTTCAGCAGTAATCGCTTGAATTTTCGCAATTGCAGCTTTAGCAGCAGCTTTAGTTTCACCAAATACGCGAACTGTACCGTTATCTTCAATATCGATAGCAGCTTTAGTTTCTTCAGTGATTTGACGGATTGTTGCACCACCTTTACCAATAACATCACGGATTTTATCCGGATTAATTGTAATCACTTCGAATGTTGGAGCGTGCATTGAAATTTCAGGACGAGCACGTGAAATTACTTTGTTCATTTCATTAAGGATATGCATACGGCCAGCAAATGCTTGGTTTAATGCAACTTCCATAATTTCTTCAGTAATACCTTCAATCTTGATGTCCATTTGAAGTGCAGTAATACCGTTTGCAGAACCTGCTACTTTAAAGTCCATGTCACCAAGGTGGTCTTCGTCACCTAAAATGTCAGAAAGTACTGCGAAACGCTCGCCTTCCTTCACTAAGCCCATTGCGATACCAGCAACTGGTGCTTTAAGCGGAACACCTGCATCCATAAGTGATAATGACGCACCACATACAGAAGCCATTGAAGATGAACCGTTAGATTCAGTAATGTCAGATACAATACGAATAACGTACGGGAAGCGGTCAGCTGCAGGAAGAACTGCTTGAACACCACGACGCGCTAAACGACCATGACCAATTTCACGACGCTTAGGACCAGATTCACGACCTGTTTCACCTACTGAGTAAGCAGGGAAGTTGTAGTGCAACATGAAGTTGTCAGTTTTAGTACCAGCAAGAGTATCAACCATTAATGCATCACGAGTATTACCCAAAGTCGTTGTTACCAACGCCTGAGTTTCACCACGTGTAAATAATGCAGAACCATGTGCACGCTCAAGTACACCCACTTGTACGTCTAACGCACGAACAGTTTTGGTGTCACGGCCATCAATACGTGGTTTACCAGATAAAATGTTGTCACGTACAGTACGGTATTTAAGATCTTCAAATAAGTAGTCTACTTCGTCAGCAATACCGTCTACATCTTCTTCAGGAACGAATTGAGCAACAGCTTCAGCATGAAGTGCATCTAATGCTGCATAACGATCTTGTTTTACTGCAATGGTATAAGCTTCTGAAATTTTTGCTTCAAATGCTTCTTTTAATTTTGCACGTAATTCTTCGTTGTGTGCAGGAGCAACCCAGTCAGATGGTTTCGCACCAGCAGCAGCTGCAAATTCATTGATCGCTTGAATTGCAATTTGCATTTCGTCATGACCAAAAAGAACCGCACCTAACATTTGGTCTTCTGAAAGTTCTTTCGCTTCAGATTCAACCATTAATACAGCAGACTCTGTACCAGCAACCACAAGGTCAAGGTCAGACTGAGCCATTTGCTCAAAATTCGGGTTTAAAACATATTCGCCGTTGATTAAACCAACACGTGCTGCACCGATTGGACCACGGAATGGAGTACCTGCAATTGCCAACGCAGCAGAAGTACCTAACATAGCTGCAATATCAGCTTCCATCGTTTTGTCAGAAGAAACCACAGTTGCAGTTACCTGAATTTCGTTGTAGTAACCTTCTGGGAACAATGGACGAATTGGACGGTCAATAAGACGTGAAATTAAAGTTTCAGCTTCAGAAGCACGACCTTCACGCTTACCATATCCACCAGGGATACGACCTGCTGCATATTGTTTTTCTTGATAGTTAACTGTTAAAGGGAAGAAATCCTGACCAGCTTTTGCTGTTGGAGCAGCAACTACTGCTACCAATACAGTTACACCACCCATTGTGATTAAAACTGTATTTGCTTGACGTGCAACGCGACCCGTTTCTAAAACGACTTGATGCTGACCGAATTGAAATTCTTTACGAACGATGTTAAACATTGACATGTATTGTATTTTCCTAATTTTATTCTAGTGAGACCCCTAAGGTTTGGCATTCAGGCTACAACTATCGGTAGGTAAATGACAAAGCTTAGAAGCCATCACACTAGACCAAAAATTTTAAATAATATTAAACGCAAAGAAGGAGCGCACAAGCGCCCCTTCTATAAATCGCCTAATGGTTTATTAGACGAAACTTTCTTTTCAGAAACAAAGCATAGCAACATGCGATAAACCGAAAACAAAGCAAAATCGAATTAACGACGTAGACCTAAAGCACCGATCAAAGCAGTGTAACGCTCGTGGTCTTTACCATTTAAGTAGTCAAGCAATTTACGACGTTGGTTAACCATACGGATCAAACCGCGACGGCTGTGGTGGTCGTGTTTGTGAGCTTTGAAGTGACCTTGTAAATCATTGATTTGAGCAGTCAATAAAGCTACTTGTACTTCTGGTGAACCAGTGTCGTTTTCAGCGCGAGCAAATTTAGCAATGATCTCTGCGCGGTCTGCATTAGTTAAAGCCATTCGATTTCTCCGAGATGCTTAAAAAATAAAATGATATGAATCAGTTGAGCGCAACTGACTGCCGTGCATCACTACAGCAAGTTGCCTATTTTAAGGTATCTATATATGGATTGCAAAATAGTTTTCTGTTACCTGTCATTTTAGACACTGACATCAGCCCCTTAACCCTGCACACTTGGCCTTGAATAAAAAGAAAGAAACGCGAGGGACGTGTGAAAATATTTTCGACCAATACCTGTCCGGTACCGAATGACCTTGAATCGGTCATTCATCACAAAGATGAAGTACCTGCCGAACTAGGTGGAATGAGTGAACAGCAAGTTCAAAAAATCTGGAAAAGTATTGAGTCACTCTATAAAACCGGAAACTATCCGCTCATTACTTTTTGCTTACGTCGACAGGGGAAAATTTTATTAAATCGAAGCATTGGCTATGCTCAAGGAAACTCGCCGGCTGGTCTGCAAAAGGATGCCCTCATCGCAACGCCGGATACTCCCGTTTGTCTATTTTCAGCATCCAAAATGATTACTGCCATGTTAATTCATCTTTTAGATGAAAAGGGCGAAATCAACTTACTTGACCCCGTGAGCTATTATATTCCCGAGTATGGGGTGAACGGAAAGCGCCGTGCGACAATCTTTCATTTATTATCTCATCGTGGAGGCATTCCTTATGTTGATGGAGATGTCACACCTGAACTGCTTTTTGATAAAGATGAAATTTTAAGGCGCTTATACGCAGCAAGACCTGTTTCTCCAGCGGGAAATCACCTTGCCTATCATGCAGTAACGGCAGGTTATATCTTAGGAGAAATTATTGAACGCGTTACAGGACAAGACCTTCGCCAATTTGTGCATGAGACTATCGAAAAACCGATGGATATGCCCTATTTTAACTATGGCTTAAAACCAGAATATCGTGCTGAAGTTGCTCTTAATTGTGCAACAGGTTTGCATCCTCGTTTAGGAACAGATCATTATCTCAATCATGTACTAGGTGGAGGTTTACAACTCGCTGTAGATGTTACTAATGATAGCCGTTTTATGGATACCATCTGTCCCGCCGGTAATATTTATACCAGTGCAGAGCAAGCTGGACGCTTCTTTGAAATGCTTTTAAGTGGGGGAAGCTACCAAGGCAAACAAATTTTAAGCGAGAAAACAATTTTTAGAGCAACACTCCCTACCACAGGAGTTAACATTGACCGAACTTTATTAATACCGATGCGCTATGCCTTAGGACCAATGCTAGGCAGTAATCCGGTAGGGTTATTTGGTCCAATGACTGGACAAGCTTTTGGTCACCTCGGTTTTTCCAATATTTTGTGTTGGGCCGACCCAGAGCGTGATATCAGCGTTTCTTTGTTAACCACTGGCAAATCTGTGGTCGGTACACACCTTCCTGCTCTAGCCAATCTGCTTTATCAAATTTCGACTCAATGCCCACGAATTCCTAGAGATCAACGCCGTTCACTATTTGGTAGTGATTCGCATGAAACCGATCTGGTATAGCTAAAATTAACCCAGCGACAAAATAAAAAACCCAAGCATTTCTGCTTGGGTTTTTGGCGCTGTAGTTGTTGTTTATCGTGTTTATCGCTGTTCTTATTGTTATGTGTGAGATGCTTTCCACATCCTTCTTCTCGTTTTACTCACTTCCGTTGTTTTAGTTCTATTTCCTTATGGGATGTATTTTGTCATATCCAATTATGAAGAAAAGTAGTATTTTTCTTATCATCATGTAAGCGAAAACGTACAGGTCTGTCTAATATTTATCGTTTATCTGTAAATGCTAAATAACATACGGTTCTGTATAACATTTAACTTAACAATTCACGCGAAAAATGCTTATTTAAGAATCATATTATAAATAAATATATTAAAAATTATTGAGTTAAATAATTGATAATATAAGCAAGAAATAGGGTGAGTCATCTAAAGATTTATTCAGATATTTTGGTGGGGTTAAGACTTAAATATAAAAAAGCCCTGTAGTCTCTCCCAAAACTACAAGGCTTAGCGGCTGTAAGTTTCCTCTTTATTCACCTACATCATTGTAAGTTCGCAGTCTCTCGACTTAAGTTATTATTATTGTGCGATTTTGCCCGACATTCCTTGCCAAGCTCGTTGTGCGTTTATAATCTCAAAAACAGGGTGGGTTCTCTAGCAGCAAATATCTCGAATCCATGTAAGCTTTTTCTTACAAGGGTAAAAATATTAAGTTTGGCTTAACGAACTAACCGATTAACTTTTTCAACTAAACCGCTTTTTCTTGTCGTGCGAACTGTAAAAGATTGGAGTAATGCCTCTGGGTGAACCAATAAACTCACTACTTTTTTGGCTCGTGTAATCGCAGTGTAGATCAACTCTTGGCTTAACAAATTCTTGGCAGCCTGATCAAGAACAACAGCTGTATGGGTAAATTCAGAACCTTGTGATTTGTGAATTGTTAAGGCAAATGCACTTTGAATACTTTTAGGTAGCCGATTTGCAGCAACCCACTTATTTAAACTTGGGAAATACACTTCAAACTGTTGCGGCTGGGTTCTATGTTCAAAACATAAACCAATGTCACCATTTGAAATGCCGAGTTGGTAATCGTTATAAGTCATCATAACCGGACGGCCAACATACCATCCTCCTAAAGTCACAATACCTAGCTGTTGTTGTAACCAGCGTTCGGCATATTGATTAAGTTGCTGTAAACCAAATGGCCCATGACGTACGGCAGTTAAAATACGGTAGTCATCGAATGACTTAACGATATTTTCAATATGTTCAAGTGAACGATCATCTTGTATATAAGCTTTTAAGCTTTGCACATAGCCTTGAAAACCCACCATCAATTTTTGGTAGTAAGTTTCTAGCGCTATAGGTGACTCTTCGGGTAAGTATTCAAGCTGAACCACATCGGGCATATCAGCTTCTAAAGGTATTGAACGTAGCTCTGAAACCTGAACAATATCAATTTCAAACTGTTGTAAAACTTGCTCATGGTTGATTTGACTGGTTTGCATTTGAATAAATCGAGCAACCTGACCAATCAAAGCACCCTCTGCAAAACGACGGCTGGTTTGAAGGTGAACACGGTTTTCAGACAAAGCCTCGATTTGCTGTAAATCTGCAAGTACCGCTCCGACATCTACGGAAGCAAGCTGGTTGGCATCGCCTAATAAAATAATTCGACAAGACTCAGGAACCGCTTCAAATAATAACGTTGCCAGATTTAAGTCCAGCATAGAGGCCTCATCCACCACAATAACGTCATAAGGCAAAGGCTGTTTTTGATTAAACCGTGGAGTTTGACTATGCCCCATACCTAATAATCGATGGATAGTTTGGGTACTTTGGTTTCTTAGCTCATCACTCATTAGCCCCGACTCAAGCAGTTTGGGATCATTAAACGAGTTTTGTAAGGCTTCTTGCATACGCTGTGCAGCTTTACCCGTCGGAGCAGCCATCGCCACACGGATATGCGGAATTGCCTGACTAAGCACAGCAATAATACGAGCAAGCGTATAGGTCTTACCTGTACCCGGCCCACCTGTAATAATACTTAAGCTCTGCCGAGTCACCATTTGCAAAGCAGCTCGCTGATGAGGATCAGTTAATAAGTCTAAATGCTCTTCACATGAAACAGGTTGAATTGGTTGTTGCTTTAATCGGCGAATTTGCTCAGCTAGACGTTGCTCTAGGTTCCAATATCGGTATAATGCCAACCCCTGCCCGTCGTGGACACAAGGGGCAACTTGAGACTTTGCTTGTTCAGCAGATATCACCAGTTGGCCAAGTGTTTCTATTTGCTCTGGGCTAATCTCAATACAACTGTCACCCTGCAAGCTCGCTTCAATCAGCTGCTGCAAAAAACAAGCTGCCTCTGGAGCTTGTGTCTGTGCAGTAAACGGGGCTTGATTTAGAAAGGTACTCCAAGTCGTTAACCAGCTTAAATCGCTTTGTTCAGGGCTATTTAGATTGTCCACACACTTATCCACCTAGTTTTCCACACGCTTGTCCACATGGTTATAGACAGGCTTATCCACACCCCAAGTATTTGTTAATTCTAAAATTAGATCATTTATCAGCATTTTTTATGCAATTTTATCCTCAGCAAAGTACCCTAAAATAGCATCGAGTCGTAGAACAAATTCTGTACTTGGCTGCCAATAATAATAACCTTGCTCAGCTTCGCCATTCATACCGCGTAAGTAAAGATAAGTTGCCCCACCTAAGTGTTGTTCAATATCATAATTCTGCATTTTGACTTTTAAATAACGATGTAACGCAACCAAATACAGGCCCGCTTGTAGCCAATAGCTGGCTAAAGACATACTTTGTGCAATGCTTTCTACACTGTAATCAGCAAGGTTCTCACCCAAATAGTTACTCTTATAGTCAGCAATGTGATAACGCTGCCCATCAAAATAAACCAAGTCTATCGAACCATTTAAATATCGTGCAGAACGAGCCTCTAATAACTCTGGCATTTCCATACCATATTCAGCAAACAGCTGCTGAATACGTTTCATGGCTAGTACACGATCTGACAGGGCCAAATAAAAAGGACACTCTGATAAATAGTGCTCTGGCTGTAACCGATTTAGGCGAAAGCCTTGATATAACGGCGTGCTTAAAATCTCTTGCAACCATTCGGCCACAGCGTGATAAAGCGAATATTCCGCTTCTTGTTCTTCGGGAAAGCTTTCTTGGTATTTGATTAATAAATCTTGCCACAAACTACTGTAGTCATTTTTAAAACGACGACGTATTTTGCTTACCCACTCATCTGAACATTGAAAATCAATATGCTCAAAAATTTCATGTAAGAAATTACCTGCGAGCGTCCCTCTTGGAAAATTGCTTTTGATCCAGCTAATGGGCTGTGCTGCGGGCGCCTCAACAGAAATAACCTGATCGAGTTCATCTTCGGCTAAAACAGCTTCATGGCTCTGACTCGCGAGTAAATCTGTACCTACTTTATGTCTTAAATGCTGTGCCAGATAACTAAAACTGGTTTTGCCTCTCGAATAAAAGCGCTGATCAGGAAAATGCTGTGCCTGTATCTCAATAATATTGATGTGTTGATTTAAATGTCTTGCAGCAGGTGGTTGCTCCAAAATTATTTCATCGGTACAACAACGGTGCTGGAATGGTTCAGCTCTGTTTTTCCAAAATGCCAAACCTGAAACAGACTTGCCATCCGTATCTTGTAAGAGCGCATAAACACGATGACTTGCCCGAGTTAAAGCAACGTACCATAGACGGTTTTGTTCCGCCAAAGCCCGTTCTTCATGCTGCTTCAGCTCGGTTTCGTTTAAATATGTTTTATCGGCAATCGCAACAACACGTTGTGTTAGAGTTTGAGCCGACTCTGGAACTGTTATATCTTGGGTCGAGAAGTTAAGTGTTTTGTTATTTTCCCGAAATGGCTTGTCGGCCCCGAGCAAAAAGACAATTTTAAACTCAAGACCTTTTGACTGGTGAATGGTCATGAGCTGTACGCCAGCTTCACTCGACAACCTACGCTCTAACTCCCATTCACGATCAAGCGGTGATTGTAATTGCTTGAGATACCAGTGATAGAGATTTTGCGCGCCCTGATATTTCTCGCTATGTTGGCTCAAAATTTCGGTCAAATGACGCAAGTTCACCACAACCCGCTCATTATCTTTACTCTGGACAGCAACCAGATTTTTCCAAATGCCAAATTGGTTTAAACATTGCTGCCATGCTACTAAAAAGCCCTGAGCTGACCACAATTCCCGAATAGTATCAAAACCCGTCATAAACTGGCTTAAACCTTCGGCCGTTTGTTCGAGTTGCAACAGCTGTTTAAGGTCCATAGCAAATAAACGGCTAATCAAAGCTCGTTTCACTTTGGCCTCATCGTAAGGATGAAGAATCGCAGTGAGTAAGGCCCCAACATCCTGAGCAATTGTGCAATCAAAAACACTTCGTTTTGATGGCCGATTAACTCGTATTCCTAAACGTTCTAATTCAAATTGAACTTTATCAAGACCATCATGATTACGCGACAAGACCGCAATATCATCTTCATTTAAGGTTTGAGTCTGAGCATCTTTTTGAAAATAAAGTTGTCCTGCATGTGACTGATTGAGTAAATCACGTATTTTCCACGCGACTTGCTGTGCTTCCGTTTCCTTGTCTTTTAGCATGAGCCAACGTAAAGGATGCGGATTAGGCTGGTTTTGATCAATTAAAACCGGATGAGGTCGAGTCCCTGCCCGAATCGGGTCATATTGAACCTGTTCACCAAAGTCGATTTGCCTTTGAAATAAGGCATCAACCACTTCAACCAAGTCAGCGACTGAACGGTGGTTATGAATTAACTTATATTCACGACCATGCTTTGCCTGAATATCTTTGTAGGCATTCAAGAAGGTGAGCATATCCCCACCACGGAAACCGTAAATTGCCTGCTTACGGTCACCCACCATAATCATGCAACCTTTTTGGTAACGTTCTGGATGACGCCAAATGCTGGCAAGCATGTCATCTTGGTCTTGGTTGGTGTCTTGAAACTCATCAACCAAAATTAAGGGGTATCGAGCCTGCACAAATACGGCGAAACGTTGCCCCTGCTCGCCCTTTAAAGCTTCTGACAAAGTGCGAATTTGCTGAGAAAAAGTCGTCTCGCCCTTGTTTTGTAAAACCTGTGGTAAACGTTTTTTAACCTCTACACACAAATAGGCTTTTAAATAAATATGAAGCTGATCGAACTGTTCAGCATAGTTTTTCAGCACACCAAATAACTGCTGAATCTGCTGAATACAAGGATGCTGATAAAATCCATCCGAAATTTCGGCAGGACATTTCTTGAAAACTTTCTGATCGGCAAGCTGGCCTAAAAACTTAAAAACAAGTTCCCGTTGTACTGCCAAAGACCCATCAAAAACTAAAATACTGTCGCTTTGCTTTAAAACTTGTAATAACTGTGGCAAACATTCACTAAATAACTTATTAAATGCCCCATTACGGAATATTGTGCCGCTTACATGTTTATAGTGCTCGCCATCAAGCGAGTAATACGGTTCTAGAAGACTGATATCAATTTCTGCTGCCAGCTGTTTGAGCTGAGCAAGCTGTTCAAACTGAATGGTAGGCTTTTCAGGAAGTTTAAAGTGAGCCGAACTAAAATTCAGTGAGTCTTCGACCAGTTTGACAAAACTGTCGACACTTTTTAACTCTCCTGCCAGATACAACGCATCAATCACGGTTTGAGGTTGAGACTGTATCCATTCACGTAGTACATCATGAATCAGTTGTCGGCTATAGGTTTTGGCATCATCGGTAATTTGAGCACGTTCAATTTTGCCACTTTCAAAGGCAAACTCACGTAATAGCTTTTGGCTAAAGCTATCAAGTGTTCCGACAAACAGCTCATCCAACTGATCGATCACGAGCTTTAAACGCTCACAGGCATAGGCAATCCGTGTCGCAAAATGCTTGAGAATATGTTGCAGCAATAAGTCAGATTCTTGCTCGGCCTGTAAAAGAATCTCTTTTTCGGTCAGGCTCCGCTTGGCATCTAAGTAACGGTAGGTTTCGACCAAACGTGCACGAATTCGGCTTTTTAACTCAGCCGCAGCCGCACGGGTAAAGGTGGTCGCAATGACTTGGCCCGGTAAATATTTCTCAAGAAAAATACGGACCATTAAACTCGACAGTGTATAGGTTTTTCCAGTACCCGCCGAAGCTTCAATTAAATGCAGTCCACTAAATTCAATATCAATAATAGGTTGATAAGACACCTGTACTCTTGAGTTCATGTCTTACTCCGAATGTTGAAATTGAAAAACCGGATGATACAGGTCATAGGCAAACTCATCACAAGCATGTTGAAGTAATGCTTGTGCATCTTGTTCTTGCAAAATGAAACGCCAGTCTTGATGTAACTTACACGCTTCATTTTGTGTCATATCAATAGAGGTAAATGTCCCCGTTTCATTCCAGTATTTTAACAGCTCCGCATAGCTCTTCTCATCCAGTTTTATTTTTTCTGTCGGATTTGTTGTTTCCCACTGATATGCCTTGGCTTTTTCAAGTGGCTTTAATAATAAAGCTGCTGGTAACACGAGTGGCTGCTGTTGAGCATAACGCCAGATTTTAAACCACGGTTGTAAATACTGCCGAGCTTGCTCTGAACTAATACCCTTACAGATGACGGTTTGGTCACTAAAAACCACAATACGGCGTCTTTCAGTTCCTGCACTTCCTTCATTTAAATAGGCCAACCAAAGCAGGTACTCTAACCAGACTTTTGCACGTCTTTTTGCCCGAGCACTTGATGCTTCCATGCTGACCCAATCCTGAGTTTCAGATTTTGGCACCGTAATATTCATATGAAGCTGTTTGGCAATTCGCCACACACGCTGAGTCGTTTGTGTCACGGCTGACGCATAATGATGAAGGCGCTCAAGCAAACATTCCTGTTCAAAAATGCCCTGTTGCCATGCGCTGTATTGAACTTTGCCTACAGGCAACTGATCAAGTAGGACTTCAGGCTGTGCCTGCTGTTCGTTTTGCTGTAAAAAATGTCGAATGGTATAACGGCCCAAACCATCTAAAAGCAAAGGTTCATTCTGATCTAATACGCCTACATTTCCTAAGTTTTCTACGCCCAAAGTTTTTAAATATAAGCGTGCAGGAAAAGTCACATCCTGTATCCACTGATGGCTGTCTAAAACCAACATGTCAGGTATTTCTAAAGGATAAGATATATTTGCCCAAGGCTTAAGAACACCGGAAGCTTGCTGAATTTGCATCGCCACGTTAAACCAGTGATCTTGATAACGAATATAGCGGTTTTCGGCCATAAAACCTTTAGGGTCAAACGGCTGTAAATAATGTAAGTGATAGAGCTGTTTTAATTGAGAGGGAATTTCAATACCTTCAATCACTTCTCGATCGGGTGCATTTGGTTCCGGCTTTACAATAAGTGCAAGATGCTCACGGAACTCTTGAAGAATACTAGAAGGATCTCTCACCTCACCGTCATTGACATCAAAGCCGTTATAAAACAGCCATAAGTTTTCTTGAGCTAAAAGTAAGGCGTCTAAGAAAGCGCCTTGGTCATCCTCAAGACGGGAACGGTCACCTAATTGTTGACGTAAGGCATCCATCAAATCAAATGGCACATGGGTGTCTCGATTTGGAAACTGCCCCGCATCAAGGTTCAACATCACAATTAAACGATAAGGTAAAGGACGAATTTGTCCAATCTGGGCAAAGGTAATCTGTCCAGTCGGTTCAGCTTGAGCCGTTTGATTTTCTAAAGTTCGCTGAATCTCATCCAGAATATAAGGCAAAGGCAAGGTGATTTTACGTAAGGTGCCTGTTTCTGTCTCGGCATAGTAGCTTGCGAGCGTTAACATACGCTCTTGTTTTTTTACAATTTCCCGCGCAGTTTTTAAAGCAGCAACACCGGCCTGCTCAAACTCAATAATATCTTGCGAGAGTATTTGCAGCCAGTATTCCACCGTATGACTTTTTTTCTGCTCATGCATAATGAGCCAGTCACGGCGTTCATTTAAATCTTGATAAATTTGAATGAGTGTACCAATAAGCTCAAAATCGCCCGGTTGAACCTTAGCGTAACTCAGCACCTGATTAAATGTAGCATGTTCGGGAATTGCTATGCCGAGCGCTAACCGCTCTAAAGCAAATTTAAAGCTATATCGATAATCATCATCGCCGTCACATAAACTACGTTTCAGATGTTCTGCATCAAGCCCACGTTTAAACCCTGCATCGGCAAGTAAATTTAAAATTCGCTCTACTTGAGCATATTCAAGTGCATAACGCTGTTGAGTCGCGTGTAAACCAAGCCAGTCAGCAAACTCATCAAAGCTAAATCGCCCTTGCATAAGGTGAATACGCCCAATCACGGCACGCCATGCATTAAGTGCATCGAGTGAGGCAATTCCTGCTATTTTGACAGGCAAATGCACGCCTTGCTCAGTCGCTGTAGCAGGAAAAACACTTCGTATTAAAGGCTCTACTTCTGCCAAATTAGGAACTAAAACCAAAATATCATTTGGACGACGCGGCTGTTCGTGCGGTTTTGCCAACCAGCCAATCAATTGTTCTTTCAATACTTCAAGTTGCCGTAATGTCGAGTGGCAGACATGAATCTGAATTGAGTCATCGTTAGGGGCAAGCTCATACTGCTTTGCTTGGGGCTCCACCAAGTGCAAAATATCTGACTGAACTTTGCCAAGTAAACTTTCAGGAAAATCATCGACAAAAGCATCCACCCACTTACCTTCTTCACCTGTAGACAAGTTTGAGAGTAATGAGAAGTGGTCGCGGGCTTGTTTGCCCAATCTTGTTAACAGCGGATGTCTTGACTCACGCGCCTCAGCATTAAAATTAAGCGTAAATTTATTAAAGAAATCGGCAATTTCCGCATCGGTCGCTTGGGGGTTCTTCGCTATAAAACGCTCTTTTACCCCTAAGTCATAGCGCTGTTTCCAGAGTGGGTCGACACTATCGGCCCAATATTCTTGCGAAGGGTTATAGTGCAAAATCAAAACATCAATGTATTGCCCTAAACGACGTAAAAACTGAAGCTGGCTGGGTGGTAAATCCAGTAAAGTAAAAATGACTATTTGCTCCGGCAAACGAGCCAATGCCTTCTTCTGGCGCTCAGGATGCTCTAACTCTTGCCAAAACAACTCATCAATTTGCTGCATTTGCATAAAATCATCATGAAAATGCTGCTGCCATAACCAGCGCTGCCAACGCTCTAACTCTTGGGTTTGCTGTAAAGTAAAAGCAGAAATTTCTTTATCTTTCTGCGCAATATACTTTTCGATATCGAGTGATCGTCCTTGTCCCCATGCTGCTAACCAGTTATTTGGACAAGTACAGGTATTTTCACAACCACGCTGGCACTGTCCCCGATAGACCATATAGTTACTAAATAAATCGGCAACCTGCTCGGCAACCCAATACAACATTTTTTGTTTTTTTAGCTGCTTCTCAATACCTTGTTCAAGCCGATCTGCGCTGTCATAAATACGTTGAACAATAGAATGCAGTGGATGAGAGCTATCTATACTCATAACTTCAGGCTGAATAAATTCCTGTAAGGCTTGATGTACACGCCATTTAAAAATCAAGCGTGGAATATTGGCTTTACGAACCTGCTCCTTATGCGCCGTGAGGACCTGTTGATAGGCATACCACTGAAACCCGCGCACACGTTGGTGAAACTGGTAATTAGCGCTCATTCCCTGCTGTTCTGCAAGTTTTTGTATCAGCCACTGCTCGATGGCAGGACTTGGCACAATGAAATGCTGGGCTTTCAAAACCTGTAATGGATGCGTTGACGGCTGGGACGTAGATGCCAGTACGCCCTGCAACAACACATCAATACGTTGACTTTGAATAACATGGATACCCATTTATTTCATATCCTACTCGCATAATTTATGCACAAAATCATAAACATTCATTACTATACAACTGAATCTGACTATGTCACGTTGGTTTAAACACAGCATAATCTCATTTTAGGTGTCACTTACCTTGTGTTGGCAAGGCACCTTCAAGGAACACATTACAGGTAAAACATTATGAAAATTGATAACATTCCTGACTATATTGATCCTAGCCTAAATCTGGAACAAATTCGCGATGAGTGCCAAGAACTCATTCAGAAAAGAGCTTACGTCTCTGCTGGTGCAGCAATTGTACCCATTCCTTTTTTTGACGTGGTAGTAGATTTGGGAATTTTGTCACAGCTTATTCCCGATATTAATTCCCGTTTTGGTTTAGCGCCTGAACATGTCAGTGTCTATGATCCAAAAACAAAAACAATTCACTGGGATGAATTACGAAAACGCGGCTTTCAATTTTCAGGCTTTGTGGTCGCTCGCACTACCGTTAAAAAAACCTTTAACGGTTTCTTTGGAAAGATTGTTACCAAACAAGTGACAAAATTCGTTCCACTAGGTGGGCAACTTGTCGCAGCAAGTTTAGGCTATTTTATGATGAAAAAAATAGCCCAAACTCATCTAAATGACAGCTACAACCTTGCTAAACGTATTCAACAAAAAAGTCGTGGCACGGTTGTAAACTAAAATCTAACTTACGGCTGAGAGTTTAATCTGCTCTCAGCTGTTTTAAAATAGCTCTTAACACTTCTAAGCGTGCAGTGTATTTATCGTCTGTTGCGACAATATACCAAGGCGCATATTCGGTACTGGTTCGCTCAAACATATCTGCAGCCGCCTTTAAATAATCATCCCACTTATCACGGTTACGCCAATCTTCGGCAGTAATTTTAAAGCGTTTGTGCGGTGTCTCTTCTCTGGCTTTAAAACGCTGCTCTTGCTCATCCTTACTAATTGCCAGCCAAATTTTTACCACAATCGTTTGACTATCAAATAAGTCTTTTTCAAAGCGATTGATTTCGTCATATGCCCTTTGCCATTCGATAGGTGAAGCAAATCCTTCAACACGCTCGACCAGCACACGACCATACCAGGTACGGTCAAAAATGGTAATTTTTTCAGCTTCATTAATACGATTCCAAAAACGCCACAAATACGGGTGTCTTGCTTCGAAACGTTCAGGCGCCCCAATACAGTGAATATCATATTCACGCGGGTCTAAGTTTTTAACAATTCGCTTGATGGCACCCCCTTTACCCGCAGCATCCATCCCTTCAAATGCAATCACCACATTACGTTTATCAAAGCGCATGGTATCGGCAATTTTTTTACTGAGTTTGTCGAGCTCTTTTTTATATTCGGCTTTATCCATTTTTTCCTGAGCAGGTTTTAATAAACTCTCGGGAATTTTTGCCTGCTGCCATTTACCTTTGACTTCAGTTTCATGTTCAGGCAGCTGACGCATGTGTTGTAAAAGATACTGAGCAAAAAATTGATCGCGCTGTTTTTCATCTTCCCCATCAATAATGTACCAATCGTCGGTAAAGCGACGGCGTAGCTTTTGCAAAGTGTCATATTGTTTTTTATTACGCCAGTCTAGGCCGTGAAGCTTATGCCAATGCTGTTCAGATGGATCTATTTTATCTAACCGTTTTTGGAGTGATTTCCACGAAAGATCAAACCAAACCTTAATGACATCGACATAGTTATTTTTTAGGTCCTGTTCAAACGCTCGCATATTTTCAACATAAGCATCAAAACGCGCATCATCCAAAGGTTCTGACACATGAGTTGCCGTAACCAACAAATCGCTATACCAGTTGCCAAACATCACCACAATTTGGCCTTCAGTCGGAATAAATGCTGAATAAGACTGCCAGAATGCTTCAGAGTCT
The DNA here is from genome assembly GCF_003937785.1 of Acinetobacter sp. FDAARGOS_558. Taxonomy (NCBI): domain Bacteria; kingdom Pseudomonadati; phylum Pseudomonadota; class Gammaproteobacteria; order Moraxellales; family Moraxellaceae; genus Acinetobacter; species Acinetobacter sp. FDAARGOS_558. The sequence goes on along the minus strand of NZ_RKJH01000001.1, from coordinate 2,725,043 downwards.
GTCAGCACACGTGGTGCATCTGCTTTCACCCGCAGATATCTTGGATCTAGCCACTCACGAAGCTGTTTAACCGCTTCCCCTTTTCCAGCTAACTCGATACCACTCATTAAAATGAGTGTGCTTTTGGCATTGGGTTTTCCTCGGCTTTCTTTTAAAGCATATTGTGCTTCAATTAAATCAACTGAAAGCTGTTCTTCGTCTCGTATTTCAAATTTTGGTTGTTGTTCACTCATGGTCCACTGCTCTAATCTTTTTATTTAATTTCGCCATTATTTAACTTATGCGCTTGGATGATGAATTGCTATACAAATTATGTCATTGCAACATGATTTAACCTGAAAATTGACGCATAAATCATTTTTTTTACATCTACTCGCCATAGTAGAAGGTTACAATGCCTCTTATGATTTTTTGTAAATAGCCCAATATTAGAGCCTTACATGTCTAAACTCGCTGCTTTTGATGAACTTTTACAACAATATAAAACATTTAATTATCACGACAATCCAGTGCTTGCCCAACGTTTGCAAGATGTACAAACATGGCTAAAAGAACGGATGAAAGAGACGCATCACGACTTTTTTAATTTACCAGAACACAAACTGATGGCTCAGTACTTTTTAAACCGTTTATATGGTGGACCAGAGTTCGATGCGCTTGCAGCACAAATTGAACGTTTATTGAAATATGCACATAAAGCAGAAAAGGTTTTACCTGAAAACGCAATTAAGACAGGTACAAAGTCGGTAAGTTTGGCTGTACTTGCCACTCAACTTGATGAACAAGTAGCAATGCAGCTTCTTGAAGACTATCCGGCAGATACTGTACTTACCGACGAGATCATGCGCTTAACCTTAATCAAGCTTGATCAGGCCGAAGCCCGTTACCAGCAGCTTGCCCTTCTTGACGATTTAGGAGCAGCACTCGATAAATACATGCGTTCATTTATGATGTTTACTGCTTTTAAAATGTGTAAAGGTATTGCACAAAAATATCACTTCGAATTGATGTATGATTTTATTCAAGATGGTTTTAGCGCAATGAAACCTTTAAAATCGGCTGAGGCCTTTATTAAAACTTTTACGGAAAAAGAACGCCAGATTGTTGAAAAAGTACATTCAGGACATCCGAATCCGTTTAGAGTGTGATAAGGTCGGCACATAGAAAAAACTCAACCTCACGAAGTTGAGATTTTATTCATTATATTTGCATGATGATGCCTGTAAAAATAGACAAAATCTGTCATCATGCAGAACTTATTCCGTTTCACTTGAGTTTGAGTCTAGGAGAGACAATATGTCTAACGAAAACCAAAAGCCAACATCTCCAACTGAGCAGGCACAAAGTTCAGACAAAGTTAGCCCATTCCTAAGCTCACCGTTACCTCAAGGTACCCCTCAAGGGCAACAACAATCTTTACAGCAAACCTTAACAGATACGCCTGTGAATGGTTCTGTACCTAAATACAATTTACCACGTGGTGCAGGCAACACTGGCAACGTTGGTGAAACAACACACTTTGGTTATTCAACAGTTCGAACTGAAGACAAAGCACAAAAAGTTGCTGAAGTTTTCCACTCGGTTGCAAGCAAATATGACCTTATGAATGACTTGATGTCATTTGGTATTCACCGTTTATGGAAACGCTTTGCAATTAACATGTCTGGTGTTCGCCGTGGCCAACACGTGTTGGATATTGCAGGTGGTACAGGTGACTTAGCAAAAGTATTTAGCCGTGAAGTTGGTCCACAAGGTCATGTGGTACTTTCAGACATTAACGAATCTATGCTCAATGTAGGTCGTGACCGTCTAATTGATGCAGGCTGCACCAATGTCGATTTTGTACTTGCCAATGCTGAAACTTTAGAACCATTTGCAGACAACAGCTTTGACCTTGTCACCATTAGCTTTGGCTTACGTAACGTGACAGATAAAGACGCAGCGCTTGCTTCTATGTTCCGTGTGCTTAAGCCAGGTGGTCGTTTACTTATTCTTGAGTTTTCTAAACCAGTATTTGAGCCATTCTCAAAACTTTATGACCTTTACTCATTCACTGCTTTACCGATTATGGGTAAATTGGTTGCCAATGACTCAGAAAGTTATAAGTACTTGGCTGAATCAATTCGCATGCACCCAGACCAACGCACCTTAAAAGGTATGATGGAAAATGCTGGCTTCCAGAACTGTGACTATCACAACCTGACTGGCGGTATTGTTGCTGTTCACCGCGGTTTCAAACTGTAAGGGATAACGATATGTGGTCGATTCTGGCACTCGGTGCAGTCGAACGTATCATTCATCATCTGATCGATCTGGATGCATTAACCCGCATTCAGCTCAATCAGCTACAGGGCAAAATGTTGCGTGTTATCATCGATAGCCCGCAACTTTCTGTTGATGTATTCTTTGACCAAGAAAAAGTACGTCTTGAACCTACCGTTACAGGGCACAGTGAAAAGCCATCTATTTTTGAGCAGCGCCCTTTTGATCCACAATTTAAAATTTCTGAAGCCACTGCAACTTTGCATGTCAAAGATGTCGTTGAACTGATCAAATTATTATTAAGCGATCCAGACCAGATTGGTAATATCCCGCTTCAAGGTGATTATCACCTCTTGCAGGATATTCAAAAAATTATGCAGCAAGCTGAACCTGATTTAGCTGCGCATCTATCAAAATGGGTTGGTCCTCAACTCGCTCACGAAATCGGTAAGATTCAACTTGCACCAAAACATTTAAAACGCTCTCTTCAAAGTCATCTATTTTTTGCTGAAGATGCCTTAAAAGAAGACAGCGGTTTATTTGCCCCACGTTGGGAAATGGACGATTTAAATCAGGCTACGCGTAAGCTTAATCAAGACATTGATCGTCTAGAAGCTAAATTGCAGCAGCTCAATGCACAACTACAACCCACTCAAGACTAGGTAAGACTTTATATGATTCCGCACGTTTCACGTTTACTCGAACTTTGGCGTATTGCAGCGCACTATAGACTCGATACGTTGTTCCCTGCGGATGAATTACCTGTTAAAGCTAAGCATGCATTGAATATTATAAAAATGCATCCGGCAGCATGGTCTAGTCGTGAACGCAAAAATCCTTTAAAGCTTAAAGAAGCTTTAGAAGATATGGGGCCGCTTGCAATTAAGCTTGGACAACTCCTGTCAACTCGCCGTGATTTGATTCCACCTGAAATACTCGCCCAACTGGTTTTGCTTCAAGATCAGGTCAAACCTTTTGATGGAGAAGTTGCCAAACAACGTATTCAAGATTCTTTAAAAGCAGACGTAAATACACTATTTGCTCGCTTTGATGACCAACCCCTTGCTGCTGCCTCAATTGCACAAGTTCATACAGCGGCACTACATGATGGACGTGAAGTTGTTGTTAAAGTTACTCGTCCAGACATTCGTAGCCAGATTTTACAAGACTTTGAAATTCTGGCTTGGCTAGGCAACACCTTAGAAAGTCGTCTTGAAGCTGCCCGTGCATTACATTTATCTGAAATTATTCAAGACTACCGCCAAATCATTTTAAATGAGCTGGACTTGAGTATTGAGGCAGATAACACCCGTCGTATGCGCCATTACTTCACTGATTCAACCATGATGTATGTGCCAGAAGTCTACATGGACACCAAAGATGTGATGGTGGCTGAGCGTATTACTGGTGTCCCTATTTCAGATACGGCAACCTTTGATCGTTTAGGTATGGACCGCGCACAACTTGCAGAAAAAGGGTTAACCATTTTCTTTACGCAAGTATTCCGCGATAACTTTTTCCATGCCGACATGCACCCCGGTAATGTCTTTGTAGAAACCATTAACCCAAGCAATCCACGCTTTATTGCGCTGGACTGTGCAATTATGGGTGAGCTATCTAAACACGACCAAATGACGGTTGCCCGCATGTTACTTGCTGTCATGAACAGCAACTTTATGCAGCTCATTCAAATTGTGCATCAAGCTGGCTGGATTCCACCGGGTACAGACCAAGACGCGTTAGCACGTGAAATGCGCCGTACTGTTGGACCAATGGTGTCTAAGCCAATGGACCAGCTTGATTTTGCGGGTATCTTAATTCAAGTGATGGATATTGCCCGTCGCTTCCATTTAGAAATCCCGCCACAACTCATGCTGCTACTCAAAACTTTGGTGCATGTAGAAGGCCTAGGTACGGACCTTTATCCGCAGCTCGACATCTGGAAATTGGCAAAACCAATTTTGACAGAATGGGTCAAATCTAATATGAACCCAGTCAAAAATGTAAAAGAGCTTGGTCAGCAATTACCAGACCTGCTTTTAGGCGCTCAAGATTTCCCAAGTTTAATTATTGATAGCTTAAATGGTTTAAAAAATCAGTCTGCTTGGCAAGATCGTCAGTTACGTGAAATTCAACAGCTTCGTTTACAAATGGAACACCAACAACGTCGTAGCTGGATGTTTGGCAGTACTATGCTAATTTTGCTAACTATTGCGATTATTAGCCCTTGGTTTGTATCTATTATTTTGATTGTGTTGAGCAGCTTATTGGCGCTTTGGCGTGTATTGAAATAACTTCCAAGTCCCTTGCCCATGCAAGGGATTTCTTTATGGGTAAAACTTATAATTTAAAAAAATATAGATCAATTATCCGTTCATTGCTAAATTTAGTTTTATGAATGCTTGAAAAGAACAAACAATGAAAACACCTCATTTTGCCATTATTGGTGCAGGCACGGCAGGTTTAGCCACTGCGATTTTGCTCGCCCGTGAAGGCAACCACGTTACTATTTTTGAACAAGTTGATGAGTTATCTCCGGTAGGTGCAGGTTTACTGCTACAACCTGCGGGCTTAGCCGTATTTGAGCACTTAGGTGTGCTCGACAAAGCCCTAACCTTAGGTGCGAAAGTCACAGGCTTAGAAGGACAACTTCCAGACAAGCGTCTTTTAGTTAACAGTCACTATCGCGAAGCATCAACAAATCTTTATGGTCTAGGTATACACCGAGCCACTTTATGTCACGTTCTCACTCAAAAACTTAGCGAATATTCAAGCCAGATTACCTGGTGCATGAATCATTCCGTTGAAAGTTTTGTAGAACATAACGATGAAGTTCGGCTATTCGGCAGTCATCAAAATCAAAAGTTTGATGCTTGCTTTGATGGACTACTCATTGCCAATGGTGCTCGTAGTCAATTACGCCCTAAAGCATGGGTAAAGGTTGACAAAGCTTATCCTTGGGGGGCTGCGTGGAGTATCGTGCCTGAGTGCCAAGTCCTCGATTCTGAAATTCTGCATCAATTTTATGATCGCTCGAAAATTATGATGGGAATTCTTCCTACGGGAGCGATTCCAACCGAACCTCAACAGCGCCTTTCAAGTGTTTTTTGGAGCTTACCTACGCCACAATTACAAAGTTTTTTGCAAGATGAGCAGGCTAAACAAGCTTGGTTAAAGCAAGTCTCAGAACGTTGGCCCAAAGTTGCAGAGTGGCTCAAAGAAATTTTGTATAACAGTCAAACTCAGCCCAAATGGCTATCTGCAAACTATCGTGATGTCGTCATGACTCAATTTGGTCAAGGTCGAATTGGGGTAATTGGAGATGCAGCTCATGCGATGAGCCCACAGTTGGGACAAGGGGCCAATATGGCATTATTAGATGCTTGGGCTTTTTCTCAATCATTGCGACATGCTCAAAAAAACCAGAATATTGATTGGCCCCTACTCTGGCAGCATTATCACCAGCTTCGCGGTTCATCCACCCAGTTTTATCAATTTCTTAGTCGCTTACTAACACCACTTTATCAATCTGACCATTGGTGGGCGGGAGGTTTAAGAGATTTAGTTTTCCCTTGGATGTATCAAATTCCTTATTTTCGAAAAGAAATGGCCATCACAATTTCAGGTTTAAAGACAGGACCATTCCGCCATCTTGAATATGATCAAGTAGCTCAATTACCTAAAGAAAGCAGTACGTTTCATTTAAAAAGTGAATCTCTGACTGATTTTTAAAAGTAGCCGAGCACAAGCTACTCATTACGCTGGGAGAGACAAAAAGGACAAAGAATTTTTCCGCAAAGTGGCGTTGATGCCGTACACTATACAAGCTATTTTTAGCATCTGACTGAAATCAATTTATAGTTCATATTTCTTTGGTGATTCCTCATGAATAACACGCAATGGCTCGATGAAGTAAAATTTAACGAACAAGGTCTTATCCCTGCCATTGCTCAACATCATCAAACCGGACGTATTTTGATGGTGGCGTGGATGAACCGTGAATCACTCGCACTCACAGCAGAAAAAAATCAGGCTGTGTATTTCTCCCGTTCTCGCCAAAAACTTTGGCACAAGGGTGAAGAATCAGGTCATTTCCAAACGGTATATGAAATTCGTCTGGACTGCGATGGCGACGTGATTGTATTACAGGTTGAGCAACATGGCGGTATCGCATGTCATACAGGTCGTGAGTCTTGTTTCTACCGTAAACTCACCCCACAGGGCTGGGAAATTGTCGATGCACAGTTAAAAGACCCTACTGCAATTTATGGCGACAAAGCCAAAGCTGAAAATCACGATCATGCTCATACTACTGAACAAGTGGATGTACTTGCTCACTTAGGGCAATTGATGCAAGAGCGTAAGCAAGCAGAAGCAGACACTTCATATGTTGCAAGCCTCTACAAAAAAGGCATCAATAAAATTTTAGAAAAAGTCGGCGAAGAAGGTGTAGAAACCATTATTGCTGCGAAAGACTACGCTGCTCAAAATACAGAAAGCAATTTAAATGACTTGATTTATGAAACTGCCGATTTGTGGTTCCATAGTATTGTCATGTTGGGTTATTTCGATCTTAATCCACAACTTATTATTGACGAGTTAGGTCGTCGTCAGGGTTTATCTGGTTTAGTTGAAAAAGCTAACCGCAATAAGGTTTAAAATCACTCAGTGTCGAATATCGAAAAACCTAAAGCCACCTATGAGCAAGCAATTGCCATAGATAACGCACGTCTTGGGCAATCATTTAAAGTGATTGCCTATGCGGGCACAGGTAAAACTACTACGTTGCAAATGATTAGTGATGCCATGCCTGAACGGCGTGGTATGTATTTGGCTTTTAACAAAGCCATTGCTGGTGAAGCTCAAAACAAATTTCATCGCAATGTAGACTGCCGTACTTTTCACTCACTCGCCTTTCGCAGTGTGCCACGTGGCGTAACTGATAAATTACGTTTACCTCGCTTAAGCCCAAGCTTTATTGCAAAAGAATATCGACTAGAACCGATTACCTTACGGCGCATGATGGGTGGACGTTATGAAAAATACGTCTTAATGCCAAGTCGCCTAGCGAGTCTTGTCGCCAATGCGGTGAGCTATTTCTGTTCGACCAGTTCTCAATATCCAGCGCCTCGACATATTCAGGCGCCAAACTGGTTACATCCAGACGATATTACTGCACTTCAAACTCACCTTTACCCGGCAGTAGAACGTCGCTGGTTAGAGTCCATCGATCCAAACCATCAAGCCGGAATTGGTCACGATATTTACCTCAAACTTTGGGCATTATCTGAGCCTAATATTCCGGCCGATTATGTCTTATTTGATGAAGCACAAGATGCTGACCCTTTAATGCTAGGTATTTTGCTTCGTCAAAAAAGTACTCAGGTTATTTATGTAGGCGATGCCCACCAGCAAATCTATGCGTGGCGTGGTGCAGTAAATGCCATGCAACAACTGCCTTTGCCTGAGTCTCGCCTAACGACCTCTTTTCGTTTTGGAGAGGCAATTGCCGATGTCGCCAATGCGTTGCTAGGCGGCTTAAATGAGACAGTTCCTTTGCTTGGTAATCCGAACCAGAAATCAAGTGTAGTCAATAAACCGCATACAAAAATGCGTGATGCGATTTTGTGTCGTACCAATGCTCGCGCAATGGAGCTGTTATTGGCAGGCTTAGTTCACGGCGATAAAGTGAGTTTGCAAGCTGACCATCAAAAACTAAACCGCTTTGTAGATGCTGCAAGTCTCTTAAAGCAAGGAAAACGAGTTACTGACGTTCCTGAGTTGGCATGGTTTAACTCATGGCATGATGTTCATGAGTACTGCGAAACCAATGAAGGAAGCGATATTAAACCATTGGTTAAGCTGGTAGATGATCACGGCACTGACCCATTAAAAAAAGCACTTGCAAAGATTACTCCCCTTGAGCAAGCTGACTATGTCATCTCGACTGCCCATAAAGCGAAAGGGCTGGAATGGAACCGTGTCCATATTGAAGACGACTATCAATTTAAAATTAATGGATTAGAGCATAAGATTACAGATGAAGAGTTAAGATTACTGTACGTTGCCTGTACTCGTGCTAAAGTAAGTCTAAATATCCATCATCTTTATGATCTGATACAACAATTAAAACTAAGGGCGCCTTTAAGTCTTCGTCAGTCGGTTGGTTGAAGCGCTCATAATTAGGTGAGCCTATGAAACTTGAATCTATCCAATTTAAACATATTGCTCTGTTTCATGACCTAAAAATACAGTTTCAATATGACAAACAACCGATTACTTTAATTTTAGGCGAGCAAGCAACTGGCAAAAGTATGCTACTCAAGCATATTTATCATGCTTTAACGTGGTTTCCTGCGCGCCTTAAAGATGCACGCACCCCAGGCATTGTCATGCCAGATCAGGACATTAGCCATTCTCGTTTGCAGTCTAAAATAGAAGTCAGCATCCAGATTCCACCGGAATTTGGACAGCTCCCTGAAACCACTTCAACCCAGCAAACCGACACATCTCTTTGTAGCTGGAAACTGTTCAAGACCTTAAATTCAAGTGGCGTAGGGATTAGTCAAGTTGAAACCCAGCAGCTCGATCAAACCATTACCCTTTATCATCAAGTCACAAGAAAAGACCCACTTCAAGGTCTTCCCTTACTCGCTTATTATCCGTCAGAGCGATTTGTTAACGATATAAATTTACTGAATAAAAATTTACCGGGTATTACTCAGTCTATTTCTGCTTATGACATTAGCTTTATTCCGTTTACCACCTTCGCCCGCTTTTTTGAGTGGTTACGTGAAATTAGCGATATTGAAAATGCGCAAGCGGCTCATGTTGTGCAGCGAATTATTTCGAAACAATCCAATTCACAAGATCAGGAAGAAATTTTACGTCAGCTACAACTTGAATTGGCAGGACACCCTAAACAGCTTCCTTCACCTAATTTGTACGCATTAAAATCGGCGTTAAAGATTATTTTTCCTGAGCTTGAAGACTTTTATTTGCAATATCACCCAAAACTTCAACTTATGGCACATTACAAGGGTGAAGTCTTGGCCTTTCAACAACTTTCCAACACCACTAAAACATGGATTGCACTCGTAGGCGATGTGGTTCGCAGGCTTTGTTTGCTCAATCCGTTGAGCTTAGACCCTTGTCTTGAAGGTGAAGGCGTTTTGTTAATTGACCAGATCGATTCACAACTAGATGCAGCACATTGCTCAGAAATTTTAAATCGTCTTCATCGCGCATTTCCACGCTTACAAATTATTGTGACTGGAAGCCGTGAAGAATTGCTTGAACATGCAGCCGCATATCAATGTTTTAAATTAGAGCATGGAAAAATAAGTCCACTTGATTTAAATACTACTCAGCAGCAACTCGAACATCTTTATACGTTATTACAACGAGATGAAGCGTTAACGCCACATATGGATCCCTTACCGCTTGATACCGAGCCGGCAACAGCTCAAATTGATAGTTTGTACCAACAAATCCAAAATCTAAATGAACAGCAAAAAAATGAATTATTACGTATGATTCATGCAGGAGACACCTCGGAAGAAACCTCCTCTCTTTAAAATTTATTATCCATTTCGCTCAATTTTTATAATAAAACCGAATTCGCTAAATATATGATGAAATCTGGTTTTTTGAGCTGGAAAATCACTAGATGTTGTTACCACATGTAATAACATCAGATTTTTAATGATTTTTTAGTGTACAATAAATTTCATTTTGCGTTTTTATTATTCAAGTTGCGCAATACAACTTGTTTCTCGCTTTATTTTTCTAATTTGGTCGGGTTTTCAGAATATAAGCTTTGGAAATCTCTTTGAATTCCTATCTATTCTGAAATGAAAATTTCACCTTTAGGCTTCGGTCTAAATTATATATGGATACGAGTGTGCTACCGATAATTATCTTATTACCGTTAATATTAGGCACCACCCTTGTTTCATTGCTTCAACGGTTTTCACGTGGAGTAACGGCTTTAGGGGCGATCGGAGTCAGTTTAACCAGTTTTGGTTTATTACTGACTCAGGCTAAAACTGTGCTTGGTGGTGCAAGCATTCAACAAAGTTGGGATTGGTTACCACAATTAGGAATTAATCTGAGCTTTAGACTTGATGCCCTTGGTTTATTATTTTCTCTTCTTATTACCGGTATCGGTACACTCATTTATATTTATGCCTATTATTATCTAGGCCCTAAAAATTCATTAAGTAAATTATATTTATTACTCATGCTGTTTATGGCAGCAATGCTTGGTATTTCTCTTTCTAACAATTTAATTATTTTATTAGTCTTTTGGGAACTTACCAGTATTTCATCCTTCCTATTAGTCGGTTACTGGAGTCATTACGAAGCTGCTCAACGTGGCTCGCGTATGGCACTTACCATTACAGGTATGGGTGGACTCGCCATGCTAGGTGGGTTTGTCTTATTAGGACAAATCACAGGAACCTACGAAATTAATGATATTGTCGGAATGAAAGACCTCATTCAAAGTCACTATCTGTTTGTTCCGACGCTTTTGCTTATTTTACTGGGTGCATTTACTAAAAGTGCTCAGTTCCCGTTCCATTTTTGGTTACCCAATGCAATGGCAGCGCCCACTCCCGTGTCGGCCTATTTGCACTCTGCCACCATGGTAAAAGCTGGGATTTTCTTATTAGCTCGTCTTGCACCTATTTTCATTGGCGCTGCGCTTTATCACAACATTGTCACGTTTGTCGGCCTATTTACACTTTGTATGGCCGCATGCTTCGCAATTTTTAAAGAAGATCTAAAAGGACTGCTAGCCTATTCTACAATTAGTCATTTAGGTCTTATCGTTTGCCTGCTTGGTATTGGTTCACCTTTAGCTGTTGCTGCGGCAATTTTCCATATTATTAACCACGCAACCTTTAAAGCTGCCCTGTTTATGATTGCCGGGATCATTGACCATGAAACAGGTACACGTGACCTTAGAAAGTTAAGTGGGATTTGGCAACTATTACCGTTTACCGCAACACTGACTATGATTACAGCGGCATCAATGGCAGGTGTTCCTCTCACTAATGGCTTTATTTCTAAGGAAATGTTCTTTACCGAGCTATTAGCGAGCCTTTCAGGATCTACTGTTATCTTTGCCAGTATTATTGCGACGCTTGCCGGTATTTTTGCAGTCAGTTATTCAATTCGCTTAGTACACGGCGTATTTTTTTATGGCCCCGTAGGTAAACAAGTTCCAAATAAAAATGCCCACGAACCACCTATCGGCATGCGAGCACCAGCTATATTGCTTGCGATACTATGTATTTTGGTCGGTATTTTCCCTGCTCTACTGGTCGAGCCTCTAGTTAACAGCGTGACACGTGCAAGTCTTATGCAACCTGATTTTGCAGGTACTCATCTTGCAATTTGGCATGGATTTAATGCGCCATTAATCATGAGTATTATTGCTCTGGTTGGCGGTACGCTTTTCTATTTTGCCCTAGCAAAAGATGGCATGATTCGTAAGATCGACCTTGACCCACGTTTAGGGCGCTTACAAGGCCGTATTTTATTTGACTTATTCTTAAAGCATTTATTATTAACAAGCCGAAAAATTAAACAAAAAACCGAAAATGGTTCTTTGCAAAGTTACCTGTTCTTAATCATTGCTTTTAGCATCGTCATGGTTACTCTGCCTTTGTTCAATCAGAGCCTTACCACAGGTACACGTGAGCTGACTCACGCACCATGGATTGCAGTAGTTCTTTGGCTGACCTTATTCTCAGGTTGCTGGATGATGCTTTGGTTCCACCACGAACGTATCAAGGCTGTACTCATTAGCGGTGCAATTGGTCTTGTGGTTACCATGGTATTTGTCACCATGTCGGCACCTGACTTAGCACTCACTCAAATTACGGTAGATGTAGTTACGACTGTTCTGTTGTTGATGAGCTTATCGTTACTCCCACAACTTACGCCATATGAATCTCGTCGCTCAAGACGTTGGAGAGATGCTGCGTTAGCAATTATTGGCGGTTTAGGAATTGGTTGGATTACATGGCTTATTTTAACGCGTGATCATAATTCGATTTCATGGTTCTTTGCTCAGCAATCTTTACCACTTGGCGGCGGTTCAAACATTGTAAATGTTATTTTGGTGGACTTCCGTGGCTTTGATACCTTTGGTGAAATTACAGTACTAGGCATTGCTGCGATTGGTGCGCTATGTCTCATGGATGGCATGCGCGTACATGGCACCACCATGACCCAAGGCCTCACCTACCGTTTTAACCCATCTCCACTCATGTTCCGTATTACGGCCTCTTGGGTGTTACCTTTAGCATTGGTCGTAAGTGTCTATATCTTTATGCGTGGACACAACTACCCGGGTGGTGGCTTTATTGCAGGTCTAATTACCTCAATGGCACTGATTATTCAGTACATTGCTTTAGGTCAAGATCAAGCAGAACAAATGTTAAAAGCACAATCCGGTCGTCTTTACGAAATCTGGATTGGCTCCGGATTAACAATTGCAGGCCTTACTGGCATTGCCGCATGGTTCTGGGCACGTCCATTCTTAACCAGTGCGCACGTCTATGTTGAATTACCAGTTTTAGGTAAGTTACATCTGGCTTCAGCAGCAAGCTTTGATCTGGGTGTGTATATCACCGTAGTAGGCGCTACCATGCTACTCATTTCTGTATTAGGGGACTCTCGCCACTCGAGTATGTCTGGTCCTGTACCTCATGGGGAGAAATCATCATGATCAGTTTAGAATTCTTACTGGCCTCTGCCATTGGGCTACTTGTTGCGACAGGCATTTATCTAATTTTACGTGCGCGTACCTTTCCTGTTGTGTTGGGCTTAGCAGTGCTGGGCTATGCGGTTAACTTATTTTTGTTTGCGATGGGTCGTTTGCAAGTCAGCTCACCAGCCATCCTAACCGAAACCACCAATATTACAGATCCACTTCCACAAGCACTTGTTTTAACAGCAATCGTGATCGGTTTTGCCACTACCGCTTTTATTGTGCAACTCGCATTACGTAGCCGTTATGAATCCGGTAGTGACCATGTTGATGCCAAAGAAGATATTTCTCCAACATACGACCCACGTGAGGATGAGCCGTGATGTTTGATTTTTTATCTTTTTGGCAAGCTAATACACCAATTTTCAGTATCCTCATCCCGGCATTTACTGGTTTTATCTTATTGCTTCTAGGCAACCCTGGCGCTGGTGCATTAAAAGAAGATTGGCGACAACCTTGGCGCCGTGGCATTAGTTTGATCTCAGCAATAGCTGGGTTAATCACTGCCGTTAGTTATCTGCTTGTTGCAAACACTAGCCAAATTACGGTTTATCAGTTGAGCGAGTGGTCAGCTCCCTTTGGTATTGTGCTGGTACTCGACCGCCTTTCAGCTTTTATGGTGGTTTTAACTTATGCCTTGGCAGTTCCGGTTTTATGGTATGCCAGTGAAAACTGGGATACGAGAGGTCGCTATTTCCACGCCATATTCCATTTTCTTTTAATGGGGCTATGTGGCGCATTTCTCACAGGCGACTTATTTAACCTGTTCGTTTTCTTTGAAATCTTGCTCATGGCATCCTACGTCCTCTTATTACATGGACAAGGAAAACCGAGATTTCAGCTTGGGGTGCACTACGTCATTATTAACCTTTTAGCCTCTGCCCTGTTCTTAATTGGTCTTGGCATGATCTATGGCAGTGTAGGTAGCCTCAATATGGCTGACGTTTCACGTTTGCTACCGACCTTAGATGCAGATCAACATAAATTAGCAGTTGCAGGTGCCTTACTATTATTTGTCGTATTTGGTATTAAAGCGGCCATGCTACCAGTTGGTTTTTGGCTACCAAAAACTTATGCCGTGGCAAGTACACCTGTCGCAGCAATTTTTACCATTATGACCAAAGTGGGGATCTATGCCATTTTGCGTGTCAATGGAACTGTATTTAATGATGTACTCAGCCAAGAAATCTTTAAAAGCTGGTTGCTTCCAATTGGTTTAGTGACTTCTTTATATGGCGTGATTGGCGCAATTGGTGCAGATCGCCTCAGACGTTTTGTTGGCTTTATGGTGCTGTCTTCAATTGGTACTTTATTGATTGCAATTGCTATGTCAAATACACAAGCGTGGTCTGGAGCATTATTCTATTTAGTCCACAGTACCCTGATTGGTGCAGCATTTTACCTGTTCTGTGGCTGGATGACTTCACAGCGCGGTGATTTTAAAGACCATTTAAAGATTGCACCGAGAATTAAACAAGAAAAAGCAGCCATGCTGACCTATTTCCTGATTGCCATGATGCTCGCAGGCTTACCACCTTTTAGTGGCTTCTTTGGGAAAGTATTTATTTTACAGGCTACTGTTGAAACTGCATATCAAGGCTGGGTTATTGGTATTGTTCTTTTGGTGAGTTTATTAAGCATTATTGCATTAACACGTGTCGGCTTTATTTTATTCTGGCGTGCATCACCACCAGAAGAAGACCCGATCAATCCTGCTTATATTATTTATCGTGCTTTACCTGAAAAAGCACCGCCACGTAACGATACAGTCATCTATATCTTGCTTGCCGGTTTAGTGGCTTATGTAGCATTTGCTTCACCTGTATTGCACTACACCACAAATACCGCTCAGCAAATTCAAGATCATGCCCTGTATCAGCAATCTATTCTTAAAACTGATCAAAATGGCGAAGTTATTAGTGTTCAGCCATATGACTCAACTTATTTACCAGAAACAAAATATGGTGGTGAAGTTGAAGATCATAATGCCTATCTTATTCCTGACATTATTTCGAAAGATACTTTCAACGGTGAGCATATTTCTGAATATAAACACCGCCAAATTCAGCAGCAAGAAAAATTGCAAACCCCAACCATTGCTGATGAAAGTCAACTGAAACCTATGGAGCCATAACAATGCAGCTATCTAAATTGCTTGACCGCTGGTTTCCGCATCCATTTGTTTCTTTTTTGATTATCATCTTCTGGTTAATGCTCGCGCATAGTCTTGATGCGAGCGACCTGCTTATGGCTGTAATTTTGGGGCTTGTTATTCCTCGTCTAGTTCGTCCTTTTATTACCAGAACCCCACATATCCATTGGAAACCAGCCATAAAACTGTGTTTTGTTGTCTTATGGGATATTATTATTTCCAATTTTCGGGTTGCTAAACTGGTATTAGGGTCACCGAAAAAATTACATCCTAAATGGTACCGTGTTCCATTAGAAACAGAACATGAGCAAGTAAACTCTTTACTGGCAATGATTATTACCACAACGCCTGGCACGGTCTCTGCCGGTATTGATCAAGAGCGTGGTGATATTTTGGTCCACTCTCTTAGCACAGAAAATACTGAAAGTGATGTGCAAGACATCAAACAACGCTATGAGGCTCCACTCATGGAAATTTTTGATGTGAAAAGCAAATCGGAGGACAACGCATGACCATCCTACCTTATGCTCTTGGCATTAGCTTGATTGCTATCACAATCTCTATGTTGCTTTGCCTATTTCGAATGGTAATGGGACCATCTATTGTCGACCGCCTACTAGCGCTTGATACCCTATTTTTAAATGCGACCTGTCTCATTATTGTGTTAGGCATTTACTGGACAACCACCTCTTTATTCGAAGGGGCATTGTTAGTCGCTATGCTAGGGTTTGTTTCAACGGCTGCTTTAGCTCGTTATTTTACAACCGGTCATGTAATCGATTAGGGGAAGGTCAAAATGCAAATTACAATGGAAATTATTGTTTCGATCTTTCTGGTTTTCGGTGCTTTTTTTATGTTAGTCGGATCTATCGGTATGGTACGTCTACCCGATTTATTCATGCGACTACATGCACCTACCAAGTCGAGTACATTAGGCTTAGGTAGCTTTTTAATTGCTTCAATGATCTTTTTTGCTTTTCAAGGCCGATTTGGCTTTGCCGAGTTACTTATTACACTGTTGGCTTTTATTACTGCACCTGTATCAGCCAACTTAATTGCTCAAGCCGCGCTACATTTACGTTTACGCTCATTGAGTGGTGAAGTTCCTGAAGCTATTGAACGTCCTCTACCGTGGGATCGTTATAAAATTGGGCAACGTTTTTCACAAAACAAACCACCCATGGAACCTCCTCAAGAATAAAAACTTGAACACATAAAAAAGCCACCCCAAGGTGGCTTTTTTATTTTGAGTTTTCATTACTCTTCGTCATCTGACTCACGTTTCGGTAAATCTTGTACCGCTTTTTCGATAAGACCAAACATATAGTTACCATATGCATTAGTTTTATCGTAATGGAAACGCAAGCGAGGCGTGATGCGCGTTTTAATACGACGACTCAACTCCTGACGTAAAAAACCAGATGCTTTATTCAAAATATCTAGTGTTTCACGGTGAGCCACTTCGTTTTGGTCATCGCTTAATTCACGACCCATCACGGTCACATAGACATCGGCATAACCTAAGTCCGGACTGACTTTAACGCCTGAGATGGTCACAAGACCACCCAGACGCGGATCTTTCAACTCCTGACGGATAAGTTCAGAAAGCTCGCGCTGTACTGAATCCGCCATTCGCTTTAAGCGTTGTCCACCCGCCATTAAAGACTCCGTTTAACCATTTGAACATCATAAACCTCAATCTTATCAAGAGGTTTGATGTCGTTATAACCTTTCACGGCAAGACCACATTCCATACCGGCACGAACTTCATCAACGACATCTTTATAACGACGTAATGATTCAAGTTCACCTTGGAAAATCACAACATCATCACGTAAGACACGGATTGGTTTGTTACGGTGAATCACGCCTTCCATAACCATACAGCCCGCAGCAGCACCAAACTTACTAGAACGGAACACTTCACGTACTTGAGCAACACCCAAGATAGTTTCACGGTGTTCAGGAGCAAGTTTACCGCTCATGGCATCTTTTACATCATCAATCAATTCATAGATGATGCTGTAGTAACGAATATCGATACCGTCTTGGTCACTCTTCTGACGAGCAGCTGTATCAGCACGAACGTTGAAGCCTAACAATACAGCTTCTGAAGACTCGGCAAGAATTACGTCAGACTCAGTGATCGCACCAACACCAGAACTAATTACGCGAACTTTTACTTCATCAGTAGAGAGTTCATGTAATGCAGCATTCAATGCTTCTAAAGTACCACGAACATCTGTTCTTAAAACAACATTCACTGTAGGAACGTCTTTTTTGCCCATAGATGCCATGATGTTTTCAAGACGCATTGCGCTTTGACGTTCGATACGTTTTTCACGTTCACGGTCTGCACGAGCATCAGCAACTTCACGTGCCTTCTTCTCGTCATTTACGACAAGAACTTCATCACCCGCCATTGGAGCTTCTGGTAGACCCAAAATTTCCACTGGAATAGATGGTCCTGCTGACTTAATCGGCTTACCGTTTTCATCAGACATCGCACGAACACGGCCATATGATGAACCAGCAAGAACAAGGTCACCAATATTTAATGTACCGTTTTGAACAAGAATTGAAGTTACTGCACCACGGCCTTTATCAACACGTGCTTCAATAACAACACCTTGTGCAGCACCTTCAGCAGATGCTTTTAATTCCATCAATTCAGATTGAATCAGAATTAAATCAAGGAGTTCATCAATACCTTGGCCAGTATGTGCTGAAACCTTAGCAACCGGAACATCACCGCCCCATTCTTCTGGAACGATTTCTTTGGTTGTTAATTCATTTAACACACGGTCTGGATCAGCAGATTCTTTATCCATTTTGTTGATAGCAACAATAATTGGAGTTCCTGCTGCACGTGCATGGTCAATCGCTTCTGCAGTTTGCGGCATTACACCGTCATCTGCTGCAACAACCAATACCACGATATCCGTTGCTTTAGCACCACGTGCACGCATTGAAGTAAATGCTGCGTGTCCCGGTGTATCAAGGAATGTAATAATCCCTTTGTCTGTTTCAACGTGATATGCACCAATGTGCTGAGTAATACCACCTGCTTCACCTGCCGCCACTTTAGAACGACGGATACGGTCAAGCAATGATGTTTTACCATGGTCAACGTGACCCATGATTGTAACAACTGGAGGGCGAGTAGTCTGTTCACCACGTGCTTCTTCAGCTGCTTCAAGTAAGTTATCTTCTGCTTGTGTATCAGAAACTAGAACAGGGTTATGACCCATTTCTTCTACAACAAGTGCAGCTGTATCTTGGTCAATTGTCTGGTTCTGGTTAACCAATTCACCCATTTTCATAAGTGTCTTGATAACTTCACGTACTTTAATCGCCATCTTTTGAGCAAGATCGGCAACAACAATGCTTGAACCGATTTCTACATCATAGACTTGCTTTTTAACTGGCTTTTCAAAACCATGCTTGTTCGCTTGGCTTGATTTTAAACCACGTTTGTTATGGTTAACGAAGCTTTGCTCTTCTTGACCACGACGACCGCCTTTCTTACCAGCGCGAGGGTTAGTTGTAGCACCACCACGTTTAATTTCACGGTCTTCTTGATTAAATGAATCTTCATAAGCTTGGCCAACAAGACCTGAAGCAAGAGGAGAATCATCAATCACACGAATAGTTGCAGTAGCATCATCATTTGAATATTTAGATGCCATCTTACGCATTTGTTCAAGCGTACGCTGCTGAGCTTCCTCAGCCGCTTTACGACGTGCAGCTTCTTCAGTGGCTTTCAACTGAGCTGTTTGTGCTTCACGCGCTTTCTTTTGCTCTAATGTTTCTGCTGGTTTTGGTGCAGGTTTTACTGTACCACCACCACGTTTTTTCACTACAACAGCAGCTTTAGGAGCTGACTGTGCAGCGCTATCTTGTTGATGAGCAGCACGCATTGCATCTAAAGTTGCTTTTGCTTTTTGCTCTGTTTGAAGACGCGCTTTTTGCTCTGCAGCTTCACGCGCTTGTTGTTCTGCACGCGCTTTAGCTTCTGCTTCTGCACGCGCTTTAGCTTCTGCTGCAATTTGTTCTGGGTTTGGTTTAGCAAAAACCTGTTTTTTACGTACTTCTACGTTAATTGTTTTTGCTTTACCCGAAGTACTTGCAACTTTAGCGGTACTGGTTGTTTTACGTTTCAACGCAATTTTTCCTGTGTTACCACTTTCCTGACCATGCACCTTTTTCAAATAATTGACTAAGGTATCCTGTTGTTCAGTGGTAATAATGTCGTCTGCTGTACGTTGAGGCAAACCTGCTTCACGAGCCTGTTCTAGGAGCTTCTCAACAGGACGTCCTACGCTGAGAGCTAACTCTTTAATCGACTTGTCCGTCATATTTCATCTCCTAGTTAAACCATGATTCGCGAGCTTTCATGATCAATTGACCTGCTTTTTCATGACCAAGACCTTCAATATCAGAAATATCGTCAGTTGCTTGATCTGCCAAATCATCAACAGTAATAATACCGCGAGCGGCTAGCGAGTAAGCGATCTCAGAGGTCATGCCTTCCATATTGAGAAGGTCTGCACTCGGTTCTTGAATATTTTCTTGCTGTTTCAATGCATCAGTTAATGCAGCTTCTTTTGCACGACTTTGCAATAACTCAACTAACTCAGCGTCAAGTTCAATTTCGTCAAAAGTTTCAGCTGGCACATAAGCAATCTCTTCTAAAGAAGTGAAGCCCATCTCTACTAACGCCATTGCCAAGTCTTCTTCAATATCTAAACGTGATACGAACATGTCGAGATATTGCTGAGCTTCATTCTGCTGACGAGCACGATACTCTTCTTCAAGCATCATGTCGAGTTTGTAGCCAGTTAAATCAGAAGCTAAACGAACATTTTGACCTTGCGAACCAATCGCACGTGCCAATTGATCGTTGGTAGCAAAAATAATGTCTGCACTTTTTGCATCTTCATCAAGCACAATGCCTGATACATCAGCTGGTTCTAATGCACTTGCGATGTATTGAGCTGGATCATCAGACCAAACTACAACATCAATACGCTCACCATTTAACTCTTGCTGTACCGCTTGGATACGTGTTCCACGCATACCAATACATGCACCAACAGGGTCAATACGGTGGTCGTTCGTTTTTACTGCGATTTTTGCACGAACACCTGGTTGACGTGCCGCAGCTTTAATTTCAATAATTTCTTCAGAAATTTCAGGAATTTCTTTCTTCATCAAAGCAATAAGCATTTCAGGCTTAGCGCGTGATAATAGAAGCTGAGCACCACGGCCTTCACGGTTTACACTATATAAAATAGCATTTACACGTTGTTTTGGACGAAGAATCTCTTTAGGAATCATTTCTTCACGAGCTAAATAAGCTTCAGCATTGTCACCTAAGTCAATGATGAAACCATCTTTAGTTTGCTTTTTCACTTCACCGTAAATTAGCTCGCCAACTTTTGATTCATAAGCATCAGCAACTAATGCACGCTCTGCTTCACGAATTTTTTGTACGATAACCTGTTTCGCAATCTGCGCAGCGATACGACCGAACTCAATCGATTCTACTTCAAGCTCACGAACGTCGCCAATTGACCATTTTGCAGGATCAACATCAGAAATTGCGTCTTGGCATGCTGGCATTTCATGATCTTCATCTGCCACAACAGTCCATTGACGGAATGTACGGTAATCACCAGTTCTACGATCAATTTCTACACGAAGCTGAGCTTCTTCAGAATTAGTACCCTCGTAAAATTTTTTCTTCGTTGCAGCAACTAGAGCTTGTTCTAAAGCTTCGAAGATCGCTTCACGACTAACACCTTTTTCATTACTAACCGTTTCAACAACGGTAAGAATTTCGCGGCCCATAAGTCACCTACCGATTTCTTATATAATTTAAATAAATTTAATCTTGATAGATCAAGTTTGCTTTATCGATATTGTTGCTGTCGATATCAAGCACATGCTTTCCTTCAACTTCAACCTGAATCTCTTCATTTTCAAGGTCTACAGCAAGGAGTTTTGCTTGAAATTTACGACGATTTTCTACTGCAGCAATCAAACGCAAAGCAACCTGTTGTCCAATGTAGCCTTGCAACTGTTCGAGTTGAAAAAATGGGCGATCCCAACCTGGTGAAGAAACTTCTAATGCATATTCACCTGAAATCGGATCATGGACATCCAGCATTGCGCCGACCTGTTGTGTAACACGAACACAATCTTCTACACCAATACCGCGGCCTTGCTCTACTTCACCATCTTCATTAATCACTGGTTCAGCATTTTCATCAACCGGTCTATCGATATAAATACGCAATAATGAACGCTTACCTTGTGGAAGGAATTCAATTCCCCAAAGGTCGACACCACATGCCTCCACTGCTGGAGCAATCATGTCATACAATGCTTGGGATTTATTTGATAATTTCATTTACTCTCGTCATTCTCGTGCGATTCAATCGGTTGTTTTAACCGACACAGACTTACTATAGTGAAGCATGACTATTTGACCAATTGATGTCGACACTACACGATAGCGATACGATAACCAATAAAAAAGGGCGTTAATCGCCCCTATATAGCACAGAAAACAATAGTCCACTGTGCAAAAAGGCCCACCTTGTCTGTGAGCCTCTTTAAGAAACTTGGTAGCGGGAGCTGGATTTGAACCAACGACCTTCGGGTTATGAGCCCGACGAGCTACCAGACTGCTCCATCCCGCATCAACGTGCAAAAATTATATACAAATATCGAAAAAAGTCAATGTAAACTTATCCAATATTAGCTTGATTAAGTTGCACCTTAATCAAATTGGTAGCGGGAGCTGGATTTGAACCAACGACCTTCGGGTTATGAGCCCGACGAGCTACCAGACTGCTCCATCCCGCATCAAAAACAAAACTGCTTGCACTCAACTTTCTGGTTCAAAGTTGGTGCGGAAGGGGGGACTTGAACCCCCACGCCCGAAAGCACTACCACCTCAAGGTAGCGTGTCTACCAATTCCACCACCACCGCAGCTTGTGGGACGCATTCTAGTCCTTTCAATTCCAAAAGGAAAGTCTTATTTCCAATTATTGGCCAGTTTTTGGTGCATTTGGTGAAGTTTCAGGCGATGTAGTCTGCGCTGGCGCAGTCGTTTGTACAGTTTTCAAACTATATGCTTCAGTCGTTTGCTTTTTGGCAAAAACAGCCAGAGTCAAACTGGTCACAAAGAATAAAGCTGTCAAAATTGCAGTCACGCGAGTCAAGAAGTTACCTGAACCAGACGCACCAAATACTGTTGCTGCGCCACCTCCACCAAAAGAGGCACCTGCATCTGCGCCTTTACCATGTTGCACTAAAATTAATGCAATCATCAGTACTGCTAAAATAATATGTACAACAAGTACAAAAGAGTGCATACCCTATCCTCGTTATTTGCTTTGCGCGAAGGCTTGTACAATTTGATAAAAAGATGCTGCATTTAATGAAGCACCACCCACCAACGCACCATTGATATCTGGACATGCAGCTAACTCAACAGCATTTTCAGCTTTTACACTACCGCCATATAAAATAGCAATATTTGAGCCTGCTGGTGTAAGTTGGCATAAGCCTTCACGAATTTTAGCGTGCATCGCTTGCGCATCTTGCGGAGAAGCTGTTTTACCTGTACCAATTGCCCAAATAGGTTCATAGGCAATAACCACTTGGTTTTGCCATTGTTCTGCAGTAACTACAGGTGCAATATCACAAATTTGCTGTAGAACAACTTGCTCGGCCTGACCTTGCTCACGTTGTTCAAGGCTTTCGCCCACACAATAAATGACAGTCATACCCGCATTTAATGCATTTTGGAGTTTTGCCTTCAAAATTTCAACGTTGTCACCAAAAATATCACGACGTTCAGAGTGTCCTACCAGTACGAAATTAATTTGGCTATCTTTTAATAGTTCTGCACTGACTTCACCAGTATAAGCACCTGTACCAGCAACACGTGATACATCCTGTGCAACCGTATATACCGTTCTTGCAGCATCCTGTAATTGCGCTTGTACCGTTGTAAGAGCAATAGAAACAGGGGCAACGCCCACATGGCAGTTTTCATCTGCAATTTGGTTTTGTTGCAATAATTGTTTAAATTCTTCTATAAGTTGGTTGGCGTTGGCACGCATTGGATTCATTTTCCAGTTACCAACTACCCAAGGCGTAATCGTCGAACCCGACATACTGCTCACCTTTCATCAAAAATGCAGCACATTCTACACGCATTTATACAAATTTCAGATACTTTTCTTTAACGCGATTACTCATATCTTTTCTAGTGTTTGAAATTAAGAAAAAACTTTACTTTATTAAAAGTCCGACATTCTAAAAATTAATAAAGAAAAACTTCGACTGGTTCAAGCTTTAATAGGCTGAGTAGGACCCGAGCAACACTTTCTAAGGTAGTAATTTTACATAACAAAAGTATAATTTTTCATATACCAATTATAAACACATTAACATAGGCAGGCAGATGTCAGCATTACATACATCTCCAAAATTTACGGGGTTTTTTCGACGTTTAGTCGAAGAAAAGCATGTGTCGGCAGCGACCATGCAAACTGCATTAGATGCAGCGAAAAGAGCTAAGCAGGACACAGTCGCATATTTAATTGAAGAGGTTCATCTCTCCCCTTCGTTATTGGCTGAAACAATTTCTGCTGAGTTTGCTGAACCATATTTCGATCTGGATGTTTATGACACTTCTCAGATTCCTAAAGATCTGGTCGATCAGAAACTGATTTTAAAACATCGAATTTTGCCGCTCATTCAAAGAGGGCAAATTTTATATGTTGCGACCAGTAATCCAAGCAATATCGAAGCGATTGATGCAATTCGTTTTAATAGTAAATTGCTGGTTGAACCTGTAATTGTGGAGCACCATAAACTCGAAAAAGTTTTAGGCCAGCATTTTGCAGAAGAAAGCAGCTTTGACTTCAATGATGAAGAGTTTGATCTCGATGTTAATCTTGATGGTCCTACCGCTCAAGACGATGAAGAAGAAGCTCCACAAGGCGATGAAGCCCCTATTGTTAAATATATTAATAAGTTATTAATTGATGCTATTCGTATGGGTGCTTCAGACTTACATTTTGAACCGTACGAAAAATCCTATCGGGTGCGCTATCGTGTCGATGGTGTGTTACGTCAAATTGCCAATCCCCCTCTACAGCTTGCAAACCGCTTGGCATCACGCTTAAAAGTAATGTCTCAAATGGACATTTCTGAAAAACGCGTCCCACAAGATGGTCGTATCAAACTCAAGCTGTCAAAAACCAAAGCGATTGATTTTCGTGTGAACTCCCTCCCGACTTTGTTTGGTGAAAAGTTAGTTCTACGTATTCTTGACCCATCAAGCGCAATGCTAGGAATTGATGCACTAGGATATGAAGAAGATCAAAAAGCTTTGTTCATGGAGGCATTAGATAAACCTCAAGGCATGCTTTTAATTACCGGACCAACAGGTTCTGGTAAAACCGTATCGTTATATACAGGTTTAAATATTTTAAATACTGAAAGCTCCAATATTTCTACTGCTGAAGACCCGGTAGAAATTAACCTTGAAGGAATTAATCAAGTTAACGTAAACCCCAAGGTAGGGCTTACTTTTGCGGCCGCACTTAAATCATTTTTACGACAAGACCCTGACATTATTATGGTGGGTGAGATTCGTGACTTGGAAACAGCAGAAATTGCGATTAAGGCGGCTCAAACCGGCCACATGGTGATGTCAACACTACATACTAATAGTGCTCCGGAAACATTGACCCGTCTACGCAATATGGGGGTTCCTTCTTTTAATATTGCAACATCAGTAAACCTAGTTATTGCACAGCGTTTAGCACGTCGTCTTTGTTCTCAATGCAAAATACCTGCTGATATTCCTAAACAAAGCTTATTAGAAATGGGCTTTACCGAACAAGATTTAGCGCACCCAGATTTTCGGGTTTTTCAGCCCGTAGGTTGCCCTGAATGTCGTGAAGGCTATAAAGGCCGTGTCGGTATTTATGAGGTAATGAAAGTTACACCTGAAATTTCCAAGATTATTATGGAAGATGGCAACGCTTTAGAAATCGCAGCTGCTTCTGAAAAATTGGGGTTTAATAATCTACGTCGTTCAGGTTTAAAAAAGGTGATGCAAGGGGTGACCTCTTTACAAGAAGTCAACCGTGTCACCAGTGAATAAGACACTATTTAAAAAATAAGGATAATCTAATGGCTGTCAAAAAGGCACAAATGATGCCGACTTTTGCTTATGAAGGGGTTGACCGTAAGGGCGTAAAAATCAAAGGAGAACTTCCGGCTAAAAACATGGCCTTAGCCAAAGTAACCTTACGCAAACAAGGGGTGACTGTTCGAACTATACGTGAAAAACGTAAAAATATTCTTGAAGGTTTATTCAAGAAAAAAGTCACCACACTCGATATTACGATTTTTACTCGACAACTGGCGACCATGATGAAAGCTGGTGTACCACTCGTACAAGGCTTTGAAATTGTAGCTGAAGGTTTAGAAAACCCGGCCATGCGTGAGGTTGTACTCGGTATTAAAGGCGAAGTCGAGGGTGGTAGTACTTTTGCCTCAGCTTTAAGAAAATATCCTCAACATTTTGATAACTTGTTTTGTTCACTTGTTGAGTCTGGTGAACAATCAGGCGCACTCGAAACGATGCTGGACCGCGTTGCAATTTACAAAGAAAAAAGTGAATTGCTCAAGCAAAAAATCAAGAAAGCAATGAAATACCCAGCAACAGTTATTGTAGTAGCCATTGTGGTGACCATTATTTTGATGGTTAAAGTAGTTCCCGTTTTCCAAGATTTATTTGCGTCTTTTGGAGCAGATTTACCTGCATTTACGCAAATGGTTGTGAATATGTCGAAATGGATGCAGGAATACTGGTTCATTATGATTATTGCGATTGGCGCAGTCATTGCTGCCTTTCTGGAAGCAAAAAAACGCAGTAAAAAGTTTCGTGATGGCTTAGATAAACTGGCGCTTAAGTTACCTATTTTTGGGGACTTGGTTTATAAAGCAATTATTGCCCGCTATAGCCGCACGCTTGCTACAACATTTGCCGCAGGTGTTCCACTTATTGATGCATTAGAATCGACTGCTGGCGCAACCAATAACGTGATTTATGAAAAAGCTGTGATGAAAATTCGTGAAGATGTCGCAACGGGTCAACAGCTTCAGTTTGCTATGCGGGTCTCTAATCGTTTTCCATCTATGGCTATACAAATGGTAGCAATTGGTGAAGAATCGGGTGCACTAGACAGCATGCTCGATAAAGTTGCCACTTATTATGAAAATGAAGTGGATAATGCCGTTGATGGTTTAACTTCTATGATGGAACCTTTAATTATGGCAATTTTAGGGGTGCTCGTAGGCGGTCTGGTAATTGCTATGTATCTTCCAATTTTCCAAATGGGCTCAGTTGTATAATGCAAGACATCATTGCGTATTTTATTCAAAACTTAACTGCACTTTATATTGCTGTTGCACTCGTGAGCCTATGTATCGGTAGCTTTCTTAATGTAGTAATTTACCGCACGCCAAGAATGATGGAGCAAGATTGGCAGCAAGAATGCCAAATGCTGCTCAATCCCGAGCAACCTATTATTGATCATGAGAAGCTAACTTTAAGTAAGCCTGCTTCATCGTGCCCTGCATGTCAGCAACGGATCCGTTGGTATCAAAATATTCCTGTTATAAGCTGGCTTGTGTTAAGAGGAAAATGTGGTCATTGCCAGCACCCAATCAGTATCCGCTATCCAGCCATCGAACTACTCACCATGCTATGTTCATTAGTAGTCATCATGATGTTTGGCCCAACCATACAAATGCTTTTTGGACTCGTCCTCACATGGGTACTGATAGCCCTTACCTTTATTGATTTCGATACACAATTATTGCCTGATCGCTTTACCCTACCTTTAGCTGCGCTCGGCTTAGGTATTAATACCTTTAATATTTATACCTCACCCAACTCAGCCATTTGGGGTTATCTCATTGGTTTCCTATGTCTTTGGATTGTCTATTACTTATTTAAAGTGATCACTGGCAAAGAAGGTATGGGCTACGGCGACTTTAAATTGCTTGCAGCATTAGGAGCATGGATGGGGCCATTGATGCTGCCGTTAATTGTGTTATTGTCATCGTTACTTGGCGCAATCATTGGCATCATTTTATTAAAATTAAGAAATGACAATCAGCCTTTTGCTTTTGGGCCATATATTGCCATTGCTGGTTGGGTTGCCTTTTTATGGGGTGATCAGATTATGAAAATTTATTTGGGAGGTTAAGATGGCTTTTATTCTGGGAATCACAGGTGGTATAGGCAGTGGTAAATCAGCTGCAACACAATGGTTTGAATCCCAAGGAATCCAAGTCGTCGATGCCGATATTGTTGCTCGCGAAGTAGTTGAAAAAGGGCAACCTGCCCTTCAAAAAATTCAACAAACCTTTGGAGATTGGGTGCTTCAACCCGATGGCAGTTTGGACCGCCGTGCCTTACGTGAATATATTTTTCAAAATCCACAAGCGCGTCATACACTCGAGCAAATTACCCATCCCGCAATCCGTCAATCTATTATTCAACAGCTACAAAATCGTAAAAGTCCGTATGTGATTTTAGTTTCACCACTACTTTTTGAAACAAATCAACATGAACTAGTCAATCACACGCTACTGATTGATGCGAGTGAACAAACTCAAATTCAGCGTGCGAGCCAGCGCGATGGACAAAACCAAGAACAAATCCAGAAAATTATTGCTGCACAAATGCCACGCGAACGAAAACGTGAGCTTGCAAATGACATCGTGTTTAACGACGGATTACTCGAACATTTATATCAGCAATTAGAGCCTTTACATCAAAGCTATTTGAAGCGTGCAAACTAATTTTGTGTATTTTGCTGCTTAATCTTTTGTGTCAGGCTATCTTGTCTAAACCAACGCCAAGGCTGTAAAGCACCTATTCCCATACCTACTAAGCCCACTACAATTGATGGGCTTAATGATTCACCAAGTAAAGGTACAGCTAAAATAGCAGCAATAAACGGCGCCAAAGTTACAATACTTCCCGTTTTAAATGCGCCAAGACGCTGAATAGCAGCAACATAGGTTAATGTCGCAATAATAACGACAAACACGCCATGGAAAATACTTTGTACAGCTAAGTGCAAAGGATCTACATCCATAAAGTGCTTAGGTAAGAACAACAAATAAATCGGCAAATAAATAATTGCGGACCAGATTGCGACGCTTGCCATAGAATGCCAAGCAGAGAGCTTCCACTGTTTAAGTAGTACAGTAAAAATCCCCCACCAAATCGCACTGATAAACAGAAGTAAATCTCCAATTCCAAAAGCAGAGGTACTACTTTTCAACATCAATGCGCTCATGAGAGCCAAGGCAGTAATCATAATTGCCAGACTCACCCATGTATGTTTATCAAATGGCTGTCTAAATAAAATATAAGCAGCTATAGCAGTACAGATAGGAATACAACCATTTAAAAATATTGCAGCATGGGCAGCTGGTGCATAAAGAAAAGCTGTATAAACCGTAAGGCAGTAAATGACTCCACCAATCAATGCCAAAATAACCGCATGCTTACTCCATAAAAAAGCAAGATCTTTTTTATAAATTAAGATAGGCATCAAAATTAGGAAGGCTATAGCAAAGCGTAGTGCGGCAATATCCCAAGCACTGATGTGCCATTGTGCATTTAAGCGGGCAAAAAGCGTAAACCCACCCCAAATGCACATGGTCACCAATACAAAAAAATAACCTTGCGTACGGGGAGACATATCAAGACTGCATAAAAACTAGGAAGGCAGCTAAATTATACCTCAGAACGCTGACGACAAGCTTCATAAAGTGCCATACCCGTTGCCACACTTACATTTAAACTTTGTAAGTTACCTGACATTGGAATATAGGCTTTTTGGTCACACTGTGCTTGAGTAATTGGACGTAAACCTGTGTCTTCTGCCCCCATTACAATCACAACAGCACCCGAGAAATCACACTTCTGAATAGGTAATGCATTTTCATCAAGCATCGTACCGATCACACGTACGTGAGTTGTCTCTTTAAGATGCGCTAAAGTACGAGCCAAATTAGTCACTTGAATAAATTTAACTTTTTCGGCCCCACCCGCTGCGACTTTACGAGCAGTTGGAGTTAAGCTTGCTGAGCGATCGCGAGGCACAATCACTGCCTGAACACCCATTGCAGCGGCAGTACGGATACATGCCCCTAAGTTATGTGGATCTGTCACCTGATCTAATGCCAGCAATAAGGCATCTGGAGTTTCAGCCAAGAGCTGGTCTAGATCTTTTTCATTTAAAGTCGGGTGCGGACGTACTGCTGCAACTACGCCTTGGTGAAATGGCAAACCCGCAAGCTTTTCGAGGCTATCACGGCTTGCTTTTTGTACACTAATCCCAAAAGGCTCGGCCAATTGCAGAATCTTCTGCAAACGCTGATCGTCGCGCCCTTTCAATGTAAACAGGGTCAGCACGCGCTCCGGCTCAAGTTCTAACAATGACTCCACTGAGTGAACGCCATAATAATATTCCGGTTTTGCCATGCATGACCTCTAACAACGTTTGAGCAAAAAATAAAAATCCTGTAAAGCCAACTTCACAGGATTTCTTTGGGCATAGTGTACCCGATTTAAACAGTAATTTCTTAGCCTTCTAAGTGGCAAACATAATCAAGCACTTCATCAGTCTCGATTTTGAAAACACTATTGCCTGGTACATAAAAAGATTGCCCAGCGCGGAACAATTCACTTTCATTGCTGTCTGCAATTTTAACGCGACATTCACCTGAAATAATTTCCATACGCTCAGGAACATGGGTTTCAAATGTTAAAGGCTGTTCAGTCGGCAAAATAACACCTAATGTTTTTTTCGTTCCATCTTCAAATTGCACGGTATGGCTGATACATGCTCCACCAAAATAAACATTTGATTTTTTGATGACCGTTACATGATCAAATTGGGTTGAACTCATGCACACTCTCCAGATAATGCCGCATTTATATAAATTATGATGAATGTAGTTTAATTGTGCCTAAATAACTAATCAATCAGTTTTCATACGGATAGACTTGTAATTTCCACTGCTGTAACTGAATTTTTTTAGCAAAAGCGTGGGGTAAATTCACTTCAATATTTCGACTCTTCGACACAATTGCATCATATCTGCAAACTTCATCGTGATTTTCATCGAATAAAATCCAGTAAACTTTTTCTGCCGTTGGATGATTAACCGCAGTTGTAACTACTGGTGAACCATTATCCATCCCTACATGAAAATTGTCTTGGTCATTTTGCATTGAAGTTAGATCATAAACCGGAAAATCGGCACTATTTTCATCAAATTGCTGGCTATCATGTACAAGCACACTTTGTTTTAAAGTCGGCCAAATACAATAACGCAGGTAATGTTGATCTATGACTCGATTGTCCGGATACCTTCCAGTGGCAACATAATCCCTGATATGTGCTTCAATATTATGAAAAATACCTGTACAACCGCCCCACATACCCGCCAAAATTAATTCAGTATGAGAATAGCTATCTCTCATTAAATGGAACCATTGATCACTCTTAAGCCAAGCATAAACAGCGGCTTTTTCACGATAAGACACAACAGAGTCGGCATCACGTACTAAAAACCGTTTAACTACCGGATCGTCCATAACTAAAAAGCGCCAAAATAAACCTGATAACTGTTTTTGAGTGGGGCTGACATGTACGACTTGTGCACCATTTGCTTGTAACCGTTGTTGTACAAATTCGGGAACGCTCTCATCCACATAGAATCGACACGTCCACTCAGGATAGATTTCTTGAGCTAACTTAGTATTTAGAATGGAAGTTTCACAGTACCGCGGATTTGCTCCAAATAGAGAAAAAGCAATAATATTTTCTTGTGGATTTGGGCTAAAGGGCGCGGGTTTATGAGTAGGTATATTTAAAGCAGGCTCATTCTTTGTGAGTTCTTTTTTGGTTGAAATGGCTAAACGCCCAAATTTAATCTTCTCTTCTTTTTTATTTAAATGATGACAAACTTCGGTCAATCCATCGTATAAATTTGTATTAACGTTAGAACCACTTGCTTTAATGGCTTGCATATAATGTTGATATGCATCGTCATAACGGCGTAACCGTAGCTCGGTATAAGCTAAATCAGACAATGCTCCGGGATGTCCGGGAACCAGACTTACTGCTTTTTTTACATGTTGATATGCTTTGACATAATCACCTTGTGCAGCAGCCTGTTTAAATGCATTAAAATGCTGATTTAAAATTTTATTCATTTCAGCAGGATTAATTTTTTTATGGCGGTTGATCATCCCTATTGGTGCTTTCGGTAAGCTTAATGTTTTTTCATTGTAAAGATCCGCAATCTTGCTGTTCTATAATTTCAGTTAGAATAATAGATCACTTGTAGCAAATTCAAAACTTCTCTATCTTTAACCCATAATTTGGCGCGTTGGATGCGTTTATGCTCACACATTTAACTTTAATCAATTTTGCATTAGCTGATCATTTAGCTATTGATATAGAACAAGGATTTAATGTTCTAACAGGTGAGACAGGTGCAGGAAAATCATTATTACTGGATGCACTATCTGCCTGCTTAGGGGAACGTACAGATACAAATTATGTCCGCTATGGTTCGGACAAAGCGGATGTAACCGCAGTTTTTACTTATCAGGACAATAGCCCTGAAGCAAAATGGTTAAAAGAACATGAACTAGATGATGATTCAGGGGAAATTCATTTACGTCGGGTTATTTTTGCAACTGGCCGTAGCAAAGCATGGGTAAATGGCCGTCCAAGTAGTCTCTCTGAGCTTAAAGAATTAGGCCGCTTATTGGTTCAGCTGTATAGCCAGCACAGCCAACAACAACTACTTGAACCGCCTTATCCAAAGCATTGGCTAGACCGTTATAGTAATTTTTACGCCGAAGCAAATGATGTTCGTGAAGCATATAGTACATGGCAGCGTAATATCCGCCAGCATCAGGCTGCGCTCGACGCTCAAGCGACCCGTCTACAACGTATTGCGACCTTAGAGTTACAAATTGAAGAGCTTGAGGAAGTCATTCAAACCGATTACAAAGAAATCGAGCAAGAGTTCGATCGCCTTAGTCATCATGAACATATCATGCAAGACTGTAGCTATAGTCTAAATGCGCTTGATGAAGCTGAACAAAACATTACTCAAGAAATGTCGTCGATCATTCGCCGCCTAGAGTCTCATGCGGGGCGTAGTGAGCAGCTTTCCGAAATTTATAATTCGTTATTAAATGCGCAAAGTGAAATTGATGATGCCACATCAAATTTACGTCAATTTATTGACCGTCAGAGTTTCGATCCTGAACGGATGGAAGAACTGAACTCCAAGCTAGAGGTTTTCCATCGACTTGCTCGTAAATACCGTACTCAACCAGAAACACTTAAAGAAGAGTACGAAACTTGGCAAAGTGAGCTTGAGCAATTACATCAGTTAGAAGACCCTGAAACTCTGGCTGAACAAGTAGAAAAGTCACATCAAGAATTTTTAGAAAAAGCCCAGCATTTGGATAATATTCGTCGTGAAGCTGCTGCCCCACTTGCAAAACAATTAACTGAACAGGTTAAACCTTTAGCGCTGCCTGAGGCACATTTTGAGTTTAAGTTTGAACCATTAGAACAACCAAATGCAGAAGGTTTAAGTTTTATTCAACTTTTATTTACTGCCAATAAAGGCATACCTCCTCAACCATTGGCACGTGTAGCATCTGGTGGTGAGCTTTCTCGTATTGCACTCGTTATGCAAGTCATGAATGCTGAAAAGACCGAAGCAGAAGTTTTGGTATTTGACGAGATTGATGTCGGAATTAGTGGTGGTACAGCTGAAGTGGTTGGACGTTTATTGGCCGACTTGGCTCAGCATGTCCAACTTCTATGTATTACCCACCAAGCACAGGTGGCTGCACAATCCGATCAACATTTGTTAGTCAAAAAACAACAAACTGATCCGGCAAGTAGTACTATTGTACAACTTGATGAAAATCAAATTATTTCCGAGCTAGCACGCATGTCAGGAGGTGTTGAAATTAATGAAACAACCTTGCAGCATGCTAAACAATTACGTCAACTTAAATTTCAGGCTTCTTCAACTTAATAAAGAAAATGAGAGAAAAAGATTGGCGAAATCCGATTAACTCTTGTATGTTGATAAAAAGAACCTATATAGATAAAAAGGGTCGAGAGACCCTATAGCGACATTTTTTGAGGGAGAACCGCTTAGGTGACCAAACAATATATGACTCACCGTTGTCTGATTGCCCCGCCAGAAATGGCAGATGACTTTTTTGCAAATACAGTAATTTATCTTGCCCGTCATGACGAAGAAGGTGCCCAAGGTATTATTATCAATCGCCCTGCCGGTATCCAAATTAAAGAGCTACTCAATGATTTAGACATTGATGCAGACAATGTAAATCCGCATGAGGTTTTACAAGGTGGTCCTTTACGCCCTGAGGCGGGCTTTGTTCTTCATACAGGCCAACCAACATGGCACTCTTCTATTGCTGTGGGTGAGAATGTCTGTATTACTACCAGTAAAGATATTCTCGATGCGATTGCGCATAACGAAGGTGTTGGTCGCTACCAAATCGCCCTTGGTTATGCGAGTTGGGGTAAAAACCAGCTAGAAGATGAAATCGCTCGTGGTGACTGGCTTATCTGTGATGCCGACATGGATCTGATTTTTAACTTGCCGTACGATGATCGTTGGGATGCAGCCTATAAAAAAATTGGTGTAGATCGTACATGGCTGGCTTCTGAAATCGGACACGCTTAATGACTGCAACACAATCAAAATCAATTATGGCTTTTGACTTTGGCACTCAGAAAATGGGAATGGCGATTGGTCAGTCTGCAATTGAAAGTGCTAACCCATTACCACTTTTTGTGATGAAAGATGGTATTCCCAACTGGGACCAACTTTTAAAAATTGTGAAAGAGTGGCAGCCTGATTTATTTATTGTTGGTCTTCCATTGAATATGGATGATAGCGAGTCAGAACTTTCAACACGGGCACGTAAGTTTGCACGTCGCTTACGCCATCAAACCAATATTGAAACGTGGATGGTCGATGAACGGCTCACCACTCGTGAGGCAAGAGAAGAACTTGGTTTTTATCAAGAACAAGGTCGTGCCAAGAAGTTGTCAGCCGATAGTTTTGCCGCGGCTTTGCTAATTCAGAGCTGGTATCGCAATCCTGTTGGTTTAACGCCATAAAATAAAAAAAGCATGTTTCAAACATGCTTTTTTATTGAGTTTAAAAACTTAAAGCTTTTATTTTTCAATAATATGTACTGTAGCAGTACGGCCAGACACAAAAGCCAACTCATTTTTTGGTGCTTCGTCTAACACAATTTTTACAGGTACACGCTGCGCTAAACGAACCCAGCTAAATGTCGGGTTTACATTTGCAAGCAGTTTCGAACTACTTGAACGCTCACGATCTTCAATACCCGATGCAATACCCTGCACATGGCCTTTAATTTTCTGTCTATCACCCATTAATTGCACAGTTGCTTCATCACCAATATGAATACGGTCTAATTTTGTTTCTTCAAAATATCCCACAACATAAAGCTGCTTACGATCTAGCAATGCTGCAACTGCTTGTCCAACTTGAACATAATTACCCGGACGTAAATCAAAGTTAGATAATGTTCCATCTGCCGGTGCAACAACAGCCGCACGGTGCATATTGAGTTCTGCTAAATGTAAATTACTTGTTGCTGCTTCAACCAATGCCTGTTGCTGTTTAATAGTGGCTTCAGCTTGTTGAATAGCAGCTTGGAGTTGCTCATGTTCCGCGTGTGATTGATCGCGAGTTGCAAAGACCTGATCTTGTTCTTGCTTAGAAATCGCACCATCCATTAAGTTTGAATAACGGTTTGCGTTTTTCTCGGCTAACTTAATGTTAGTACTCGACTTAATCAAGTTTGCTTTGGCTTGGGCTAGACCTGCTTGTGCTTGAGCATAGGCCGCTTTTGCTTTTGCCAAATCAGATTTTGCTTGTTCTACATCTAAAGCTCGGCGAGAGACATCAATTTTAAAAAGCACCTGACCTTTTTTTACAGTCTGGTTATCTTGAACCAATACTTCCGTTACAAGTCCTGCTACATCTGAAGAGACCTGAATAACGTCACCACGAACTCGACCATCACGTGTCCACGGTGCTGCATTATAGTAGTTCCATAAATGCACAATGGTATAGACAGCAATCATTAATGCGACAATCAAAATCACTGGACGGATGACTTTTTTCAACTCCAATTGATTCATTTTACTCACCTAACTCAATCTTTAATCTGGCAATCATCTTTAAGCACCTAACCCAACAAAAATTTGGTGTATCACCAAAAGTAGTAAAAGGTAAAAACACAAATTGAAAATACTGGGTAATGCAATCCAGCCTTGTGCAATCCATTTGTTGGTTAAGGGACTTAACCAGCGAAAACATATATATGCAAAAATGGCTTGGACGAGCAAAGCAGGCACGTAAATACCGTAGACATTAAACTCACCCATGCGCTGTGGCTCCTGTAAGCGTACGATCTGCATTCATTTGGTTTGATGAAACATGACACATGCTATAAGCAATATTATTTAGTGAAATAAATAATCTTTGACGCAGAGTCATATCTTCAATATTTGAAGCAAGTTGTTTAAGTTCAAATAAGGTTTGGTGAATGTGCTGTACCAATACATCACTTTCACCTTTTTCATTTTCTTTAGCTCTAAATAGCTCATCTAAATCTTGTTGCAAACGGCCAATGTGATGGGCCAATTCTGAAGATGTCGGAACTTGATTTGCTAGCTCTTGTAGTCGGCTTAAATCAATGATCGCACTTGATTCAACTAAAGCCTGTTGAATAGATTTTTTAATCTCCTCTGACTGAACCATTTTAGTATTTAAGACACCAACACGGTCTAACATCCCCCGTAAGTGAACTTTAAATTCAATACCATAAGGAATGTATATGGCTTGGCGCATCGCACGGTAATGTAAAGCCAAAATACGGTTTGCACTGGTATCGGGTGACATGGCACGCACAACATCAATAACGACTAATGACACCAATACGCCCATGACCATACCAAATGAGCTATCCAAATAAGACACTGCGTCCATGCTGTAAGCATTGTGCAAGTTCAGCCCCATCATGGTATTAATACCTAGCACCATCCCGACTGGCATGAGTGCCTGATTCGCCATCATGGAAACCGCAAACAAGAACATTGGTAATAAAACGAGTCCAAGTTCCCAAAACGTTGTGACATGAGGAAAAATACCAAACGCGTAAATAAAAACTAAAACCGCCGAGGCCACACTGCCCCATATAAAAATACGCAAGACAGGAACAGGGTTATCTAGGGCCGTTAAGATACAGGCAGTTACTGCACCGATCTGTGCCATCATGAACCCAGCTTTCCAGCCAGAAAGAATCCACACACCAGTCACAATAAATGTAATCAGCACTGCACTAATACCACCTCTGACTGCCACACCATGATCTCGGTGTAAACTTGGATAGGTCGTAGTCATTGGGGTAATGTTATCTGGAATCTCTTTATTACCTTGCTTGATGCGTTGCCATAAAACTTTTACAGCTAAAACATTACTAATGAAATGACGCACATCCATTTTCATGGCAGCCAATAACACTTGCTGATGTTCAGAAGCCGAATCATTTAAGTTCAAGAAATCATTTTCAAACTCGTCAGGTAACTGCAGAATATTTTCATCAGTCATCTGATCTTTTTGTTCCAGAAAATGAATCACATGCCCTGAAAGCTGCTTTAATTTATCTGAATGACTTTCAATAAAATTGAGTTCTTGCAGTTGTTTAATTCGTTCAGATAAAGCAACCAAGTTCGCGACCACCATCGACATTTGATGGAGCATTTCTTGCAAAGGTTTGGTCATCCCATGCAACTCACCTTTTTCATAGCTCAAGTGAACTGCCAGAGCATGAATATCGGTCGTATCACGAGTAATAGCAGCTAAAAGCTGTGTATTGTTTTGCTGTTGATCTGCATTTAACAAATTAGCAAACAGGTTTTCTGTATCTTTGAGGGTTTTTGTTACACGCTGTTTGATTGCCGAACCAATATGCATGGGCAAAATAGTCGCAGACACAACCGCACTCGAAATCACACCAATTGAAATCTCAAGTACACGAGCCAAAGCAATATCAAAAATATTGTACTGATCAATATAAGTAATCGCGTTATACACAATCATTGCGGTTGAATAACCTGCCAACATAAATGCATAACTGCGAGGAGTACGGTCTAATAAAGACACATAAAGCGCAAAGCCCACCCATAGTGATAACACAACCGTAAAGATCCACGGCGTATTAATCAGATGCGGAGTAATGGTTAAGGCAATAATGGCCCCGCCTACCGTTCCCAATAAACGATAAACACACTTAGACGACACCATACCCGAATAAGGATTGGCGATAATCAGGACGGTACCGATCGACCACATTGGATTAATCAGGTCTAATTCGAACGATACAAATAATGCCAACATACCGGCAATAAATGTCTTTATTGCAAAAATTAGATCAAGCTTACTCGGGCGGAAAGCCAGTATTTGCTTTAATAACATGAACTCATCTCAAATATAGATTTGAACTGATGAGCATGCTCATCAGTGTCCGTTTGCTTTTAAAAAAAGACAATACGACTTTGCCATTTGCCTATAAGACAAATGAGTTAATGAGAGCATCCTTCAATACAATGATTTTTCCTACATCTCTGCATGATGTACCGAGATGATTTCAGTTTGACCGCTATTTATACGACCAAGCTTAGGAAAGAAGAGACATCGAGAAAGCCGGTAGAATAAACCAATTTCTCGATTAGATATTTTGTTGCACAATTTTTTCAAATTAAAGTGATTTAGTCAACTAAAATATCTTCATTTGATAATTTGATATGTTTTTAGTTAATCATATATGATGTGTGAATCAAGAGAACTTTTCTGATTCTGAGCGTAAAATATTTAAATCAGGCAGTTATCTTGGAATTGAGACAAAGCTTCAATTTTTCTGTTATAAGAACTCAAGTGTGACCCGTTTATTAAGGATACGAATAAGACATCATGGCAATTTCAAGTTTTGGCAAAATTTTAACCGTACTGGATTTATTTTCCGTTTCACGACCAGTGATTAATGTCGATATTATTTGCGAAGAACTTGGCTTGTCTAAACCGACCAGCTACCGTTATCTGAAAGAACTCGTATCAGCCGACTTATTAAAACGTATTAATGGTACTTCTGGCGATTACACTTTAGGCTCAAAAATAGCAGTTCTTGACTATGTATCTAGAACAACCGATCCATTGGTCCAAATCAGCACGCCATTTATGCGAAATATTGTAGAGCGTACTGAACTTTGCTGTTTACTCACCTATTTAAATGATGACTACTGCATTGATATTCATCATGAGATTTTTAAAGATACTGAATTACTTTCATATGGTCGAGGCTGCCCACGCCCAATTTATGTTGGGGCCTCACCAAAAACGATGGTTTCACATTTAAGCAAACAACGCATGCATGACTACTATGAACGTTTTCAACATGAGCTGTCTGAATCAGGTTTTGCTGTAGACGAACCTAGCTTTATTCAACGTATGCGTAAAATAAAAAAACAAGGCTTCTATTTCTCGCAAGGTGAGATTGACCCGAATGTTTCAGGGCTTGCTGTACCCGTTCGTTTTTCGAGTAAAGAAGTTCCTTTGGCTTTAACGTTAGTCGCATCAAAG
The DNA here is from genome assembly GCF_003937785.1 of Acinetobacter sp. FDAARGOS_558. Classification (NCBI taxonomy): domain Bacteria; kingdom Pseudomonadati; phylum Pseudomonadota; class Gammaproteobacteria; order Moraxellales; family Moraxellaceae; genus Acinetobacter; species Acinetobacter sp. FDAARGOS_558. Next base: position 2,685,965 of record NZ_RKJH01000001.1, on the reverse strand, counting down.
AACCGCTTTGATTTTTTAAATATTGAAAAGTTGATTGAAATTTTGCAAGAAAACGCGGCATTGATTGAGCAGCGCTTTATGGAACTTTCAGAAAAGGGCGAGATCTAAAATAATATTTTTGATAATTTAAAGTTTTCTTACACTTTGAAGCATTGAAAATATCCAAATATTCTCATATTATGATTTTAGCACCTATTGATGATTCTTTTCATCAGCAGCTCATCAATAGTAGGCTCTCCCTCAGAGGAATAAGCTCATGTTGCCATCATGGGCTTTTTTCTTGCCCAATTTTTAGAAAAAACTTATGAAAATTTGAACTGACGAAAAGTCAGATTAATGCGTGGTTGTAAAATCTTGGTTGAACGATTTAAACGGTGTTGCCAATATTGTTGAGTCTCACCACGCATCACAATAAGTTGACCCGGTTGTAACCACATCTCAACTTTTTCTTTGGTTTGAATATGCCTAAAAGAGAATTTCCGCGTTGCTCCAAAACTTAAAGAGGCAATTGTAGTGGTTCTAGCTAAAGACACATCCGAATCACTATGCCAAGCCATTCCTTGAGTTCCGTCTTCATAAAGATTTGCCAAGCAAGAATTAAATTTTTCTGAAAGGATCTGCTCTACTTGCTGTTTTAGCTGAGCAAGTGCTTTGTCCCACGGTAAAGAATCACGAAAGACACCAGAATATTTATATCGATAATGCTCATCTCCATACCAAGCAACTTTACGAGGTGTTATAAAGTGCTTGCCATATAGCTTCGCTTCATCATGTCGCCACGCCAAATGGTGGTACAAATAATGAAAATATTGTTCAGCTTCTTCGGTAGTTAAAATACATCCATAATCCTGAACCTCACCATCATAAGGCAATAAGTTTGAACAAGGTTCTGGAGAAAATAAATCTAGTGTCATGCAATCTTCCCTTGCTGCTTAGCCATCTCCCAAGCTAACAATGCCAGTTTACGCCCTTTTTGCCAATGGTACTCACCGACCATTCCTGTTGCGCGAATGACCCGATGACATGGAATTAAATACGCAATCGGATTTTGGCCAATTGCTGTAGCCACTGCTCTGACTGCCTTAGGTTTTCCAATTTGCTCAGCAATATCTTGATAGGTTCGTAACTGTCCTTCGGGAATAGTAAGCAGTGCCTCCCATACTTGTAGCTGAAATGGTGTTCCTGCAAGATTAAGCGGTAATTTCTGCTGTAAATGTTCTGAGAAATCTTGTCTAAACCACTGTGCAATCTGTTGATGCCAAATCGGAGAGTGATTTTTTAATTGAGCTTTCGGAAAATACTGTTTAACGATTTCTTGTATGTTCTTACTGTGATCAACAAAGCGAACAGAACAAATCCCTTTATCACTACTTACTACCAATAAGTCACCAAATGGACTCGTTTCAACTGAATAATTCAGTTCAACGCCATCACCTTGCTGCTTGTATTCACCAGGGGTCATCCCTTCAAGCTGAATAAACAAATCATGTAAACGACCCGTACCCGACAGTCCAGTATTTAAAGCAGTATCTAATAAGCTACGTTGCTGCATTAAATAATATTTTGCTTGCTGCAAACTCATATATTGCACAAACTTCTTAGGGCTAATGCCTACCCATTCTTGGAACTGCCGCTGGATATAACTCGGGCTTAAATTCATATATGTAGCGACATCTTCTAAGCTTGGTTGCTGGTCTAGATGTTCATATAAATATTCAATAATTGTGGCAATCGCAGCAAATTGCCGAGAAGAAAGCATTTGCATCTGTCACCTCCTTAGTACTCAATCTTACTTTAAAGTAGCCAAGACACCATGACGACCCGATTCTTGCACTTTCCAATAAAAAAGCCTTTCGCAAGGAAAGGCTTTTGAAAATCTTTTTAATTTTATGGCTGCTTTAGGTATGGCCATGCAGCTTTTAAATAAATAAACATTGACCATAAAGTCAAAATAACGGCGGTATATAACAAAGCATAGGCCAATACTTCTAAAGGCTGCCAATTCAACAGGAATACACTAATCGCAATCATTTGAAATGCAGTTTTATATTTACCGACTGTTGATACGGCTACACTGGTCCGCGCGCCAAGTTCTGCCATCCACTCACGTAAAGCAGACACAGTAATTTCCCGTGAAATAATAACAATTGCAGCGAAAGCCATCGCAATTGTCGGTTTCCACTGCACTAAAACAATAAGTGCAGCTGCAACCATAAGTTTATCTGCAACCGGGTCTAGGAAACGGCCAAATGCTGAAGTCTGGTTTAAAGTTCGTGCTAAATAGCCATCAAACCAGTCGGTTACGGCAGCCAGCACGAAAATAGCCGTCAAGATAATATGACGTGTCATACTTCCTACGTGCTCACCAATACCTATTGCAGGCGGCCAATATGCAATCACCAAAAATACAGGAATAAGCGCAATACGCGCCAAAGTTAGGATATTTGGGATATTCAGGATTCGCCCTGTGGTCATAAACACCGCCAATTTAGTCTTCACGCATCTTTTAACAGACAAAGACACATACTTCAATATTGTATCTATCTGTAACAGCCACTTTATACGAAATATGTGAATCGAGAAAGTAGATTACTTAGGTAAATACCGTAACAGTTTGCCGCAAGATTGCAATTAAATGATCATTTTGATCCCAAAGATATGCATATTCTGTGGAGTACCCCTCAGCTGCATATTCAGTAGTTACTTTATATTTAAACCAGTCACACAACTGGTGCCGAACTGGATGAACATAAGTAATATGCCATGATAAAGAACTTGCAGGTGCAACTTGCTTAAACATAGGCAAAACACCCGGTGGCCAAATATCCATAAGAACAATCAAATCAGATAATGTCATTTGACGATTCGCATGCTGCTCTGGTGAGAACCTTGACCAGCCACCAAAGTCGGGTTGTTTACTTCCCGTTACCGGATAATTCCCCTCAGCCCAACAGACTTCAAAATGCTGAAAGCATTCAGGCATATGTTTCGCAAAAGGAATGACTGATAAATTTTCAGGTGGTACATAAGCAGGGACGACTGGCTCTTGCTTTACCTCAATACTCGATGCACGAGAAGCCCCAAAACTTGCAACCAAAATCGTTTGTACTGCATCATCTTGCCATAAACGTGCTTCAAGCGTAGTGACTGACTTTCCTTCTCTTAAAACTTCAATAGTCAATCGGGCAGCGCCTTGTTGTACAGGGCCTACAAAAGTAACACTACAACTTAATAATCTTTTATTTGAATCTTGAATATAGGAGCATGCCTTTTGCATTAATAACCCAGCAACAAGACCACCAAAAACGGTGCGGCCCTGTAACCATCCTGCGGGTATATCAATCCATTCATTTTGCTTTACATCTTCCCATAGTTGCAGTAATGACATTCATATCCCTAAATCATGCGCATGATTAAGAAATATCTTTCATTATTTTGACCAATATGTGAATGATCATTCAGCTATTAATTTACGAGCGCTTTTGTCACTCATCTTCTCAAGACATGACTACTCATGCAAAATTTTATAAATCGTTCTTGCCATCACTTCACCTAAGCCCGGCACGACTGTCAGTTCTTTTTCAGATGCTTTTAACACACCTTGGATACCACCAAAATGTGTTAATAAATCTCGGCGGCGTTTAGGTCCTAAGCCCGGAATTGCTTCTAAAACTGAGGTGCTACGGCGTTTATCACGTTTAGCGCGGTGTTTAGTAATGGCAAAACGGTGAGCTTCATCACGTACCTGTTGAATCAAATGTAGCGCCTTACTATCTTCAGGTAACTGAATTTTTGTGCCATCGGTAAAATGAAGCGTTTCAAGCCCCGGTTTACGGCCTTCACCTTTTGATACACCTACCATAAAAGCTTCTAACCCAAGCTCTTGCATTACTTCCATGGCCATATGGAGCTGGCCTTTACCACCATCAATTAAAAGCAGATCTGGCAACATTGCCTTTTTATAGCGACGCGTTAAAGCTTGGCGCATTGCTGCATAATCGTCACCCGCAGTAATATCTTGAATGGCAAATTGGCGATAGTCCCGTTTACGTGCTCCACCTTGGTCAAACACTACGCATGATGCGATCGGTGCTTCGCCCATGGTATGACTAATATCAAAACATTCAATCCGATCAATTGGACGGCCAACTACCTGCTCAAGCTGGTGGAAACGCTCATTGAGTTCTAAGTGGTTACTCAACTGCCCTTTAATCGCATGTTGAACATTCATTTCGGCAAGTTCTAACCATTCAGCACGTGTTTCTCGTACACTGCTCTTAATCTGGACTTTCTTTCCAAACTGCTGTGCTAAAGCTTCTTCCAGCTCTTTACGGTCAGGTAAGGCAGTATTCACAATCAATTCGCTTGGTACTTCATCGGCAACCTGAAAGTAAAAGTTTGCCATGAAGTCACTTAGCATTTGTCCAAGGTCATCGCCTAACATGTCAGGGAAATAGCTTTTACCTCCTAACATACGACCGTTACGTACATGCATAATCTGCACACATGTCACACCAGCCTGATAGGCAATTGCCAAAATATCAGCCTCACCTTTCACTTTGAAAACGGCTTGCTGTGCTTGTACTTCGCGAAGTAAAGACAACCGATCTCGATAAAAAACCGCTTTTTCAAATTCAAGATCTGCCGCTGCCTGTTCCATTTTCGCAATCAGTTCCTGGTTTAATTCTTTGGTGTCACCTTGTAAGAAACGAATACTGTTATTCACGTCTTCTTTGTAATCTTCTGGTGAAACCAAGCCTACACAAGGGGCCGAACAACGCTTGATTTGATATTGCAAACACGGCCGCTTACGCTGTGAGAAATAACTATTTTCACATTGGCGAACATTAAAAAGTTTTTGTAAAACAAGTAAGGTATCTCTGGCACTATAAGCACTTGGATAAGGGCCAAAAAATTTACCGATTTGGTGCTTACCTTTGCCACGTCCACTGGCAATTCGCGGATAAGGTTTATCTGCCGATACAAAGATATAGACATATGACTTATCGTCACGCAGCATAATGTTATAAGGCGGACGATGCTGTTTAATGAGATTTTGTTCTAAAAGCAGCGCTTCGGTTTCTGAACGCGTAACTAGCGTTTCAATATCATAAATTCGAGCAACTAAAGCTTGAGTTTTCGGGTGCTCAATGGTTTTAACAAAATAACTCGACACCCGATTTTTTAGATTTTTAGCTTTACCAACATATAACAACTCCCCCTCTTTCCCTAGCATCTTATAAACGCCTGGAAGTTGGGTCAGATTAGCTAAAATTTTTTCAATATGGGGACGAGCGTTTTGATTCACTATTGGCATACATGGCTTAATACTGAATACCTAATGTGATGTTTTCATCCTTACTTTTCAAGTGCTTTACTGTACCAGAAACTAAATTTGAAAAGGGATAGGAAACTAGCCCGACAAAGTGTGTCGTACTTCCTTAAGAATCGAGGCGATAGTAACTATATTTCACATCTTTTTCTTTATAGACCGCATAGGTTTTTTGACGGAAATCAGAGAACCAGCCATTACCCGTATAGCCCGCAATATGCCCGTAAGTATGACCACTGGTCCGTTCGATAATATAAATATCCCCTTCTTGAGGACGATTAAATGCCGGCTTGATTTTCTTATAACCATTCTTTTCTAAGGTGTGCCCCCAGTCAGATGCAGCTATAGGATGCTTTGATACATCTGCACCCGCAGCTTGTAAGGCAATGCGAATATTCTTGGCACATTTTTCTTTACTGTGCTTTGCAGACATACTTTCAAGCTTACTTGAGAACTTATGTAGATCAATATTTTGATCTTCCGATTTATGTCGTTTAGAAGCCGGTCGATGAAGTTTTTTATTTCCCGAAGAAGCTTTGCTTAACATCGCTTTCGTTTTTAAGTCACCTTGAGAACTTTCTTCTTTTCTCACTTTGATATGGTGAACATATGCATGAGCTGCGTGATGAGCATGAGCCATTGTAAAACCTACTTCCGCTAACCAAGTCTTCGAAAAAACCGCGCTATTGTAGAATCAAAATTATCTGTTGACTTTTAATAGTTGTAACAAATTGCCAGCACTGTGAAATGAGTCACAAAATTAATTTGTCGTTTTTAGTGTCTATAAAAAAACGCCCTTTCGGGCGCTTTAATATTTGTATAAATATACATTACAAATGAAATTCAATTACTGAACTTAAGGTTTCCCTTTCCAAGTTTTAATCATAGTATCCGCAGCAATTTCACTAACAAAGTCACAATATTTACCAGTATAAGGTGGGACATATTCATCAGCACCGGATTGATGATGATACTGTCCTGAATAATCAGTATTATCTATTGTAAATTTCATTGCTAATGAAGCCTCATCACGTGACCACGTAATACCTTGCCACGTCCCCGTTACTGGAGCGGTACGATTTGAATCAATATATAAAGGTGAAGTGCCATCACTAGAAAATTCTATATAGTCTTTATTGCTGTAGACCTTATTAATCATCCAACAAGTTGAGCCTTTAGGAAAATTCACTACATTTTGCTGTAATAATGCATTGTAATAATCTTCAAAAAACACCTGTTGACTAAGAGGTAATGATTCAAAAATCCATTGCCCTAAATATTTAGTTACAGGCTGACCTGAAATATCAATTTTAATTAAATCTTGATTTAAAAATAAATTATCGTCTTTCACTAAATTGGCAGGTTGATAGTTTAAGACTTTATCTGAAAATTGAACTTGTGTACCCAACAAATACCATGTCCCATCTGTTGTTTTAATGGGTTCCAAGGTCACACCCCGATCAGTGAAATAATGTCGACTAAGCTCATAGCCTAATGGACGCCCATCAGGATAGCTAATATAGATTTTATTATCTAAAATCTTATAATTATTCTTCTCAAGCATTGGAATTCCAGCGACTTGACTCGCAGAAAAACCAACAAGTTGCTCACTTTGTTCCTCTGTCTCATCATCACATGCTGAAAGGCTTAATATACATAAACATGAAAGTAGTATTTTTTTCATTTTATTCCTCGATTCAAATTATTAATATAATGTAATCTGAATTATCAATAATTTTCTCTTTTTATCAATCTAAAATTAAATACTCAGATAAAAAGCACTATTTTTTTATTAAGAACTATTTTATAAAATTTTAATCTTAGACTAAGAAAACCATATAATTAAATAAGATAAACCACTACTATTATCTTTTTTCTAAATTATTTTATAATCTTTTTTATTTTTTCTTTTAGGAAAGAGAACTAAAATTTTCATGTTAAATTAATCTAAAAAACTTCAATATTAAAACTTAATCATTAACATCACGAATCTTTATAAAAGTTTTGTGTAATTAGACTAGCAGGTTAAATTCCATTGAAATATCCCATGCCCTTACAAGAAATGATATCAAATATTGAACATATTTCTGATGAACACACCATCTATGCTGAACAACCTTGGGATATTACATCCAAAGCAATTGCTCTATCAAACGATGAAAAGATGGAAGTTTTTATCAAGGATACGTGCTACAGCTATTTTCTTGAAGTATTTATTATCAAAGAGTTAATAGAAGACTTAGATGACTCTTTAAGTAATCAAGACGTTATATTTAAGATCATTCAATACGCAATAAATGATGCATGATGAATATCATTATTTAAAATAAAAACGCCCTTAAGGGCGCTTTTATTAAAATACATATGGTCGAACAAAAATCAGGAAGAAAATTCCAAGCATGAGGAACCACTTCAACAAGTAATACAATTTACGGTTTTTAGCTTTTAAAGCTTTAGCTTTAATACGAATTTGGTAAACATAACCAAAGGCTTTATTTAAGCCCCCTGTTTGGTCACCAGTTTCATTCGGTGAACTTGCCGCAGTCATCACATTACGACCAAACCAATGGTTGAAACGTTCCATCCATTTTACTTTCATTGGACGTTCAACATCGGCAAAGAAGATGATACGGTTTTGATCAGTCTTATTTTCAGCATAGTGAATATAAGTTTCATCAAACACGACACTTTGACCATCACGCCAAGAGTATCTTTCACCATCTACATCAATGAAACAACGGTCATCATTCGGAGTAATCAAGCCCAAATGATAACGGAGTGACCCCGCATATGGATCACGGTGTCTGACCAAACGGCTGTCAGGAGCAAGCTCTGTAAACATTGCCGCTTTAATGGTTGGTAATGTTTTGAGTAAAGCCGTTGTTTTTGGGCAAAGCTCAGCAGCAGAAGGATGGCTTGATTCATACCACTTGAGGTAAAAACGTTTCCATCCTGTTTTAAAGAACGAGTTAAAACCTAAGTCGTTATAGGTACTTGATGCTTTAATCCCACCTTGGTCATATAAAGCTTTCGCTTCATCTCGAATCATTTCCCAATTTTCATCCAGCACTTTTAAATCTTTAAAATGCTGTGTGTCGATATAGGGTTGATTCGGTACCTTTGAAAAGATGTACATTAAAAAGTTAATCGGTGCGAGCAAGGTTGAATGGTCAAAAAATTGACGATAAAACGAGTGACGCACTTTGCCGCGATGTTGGATATACAATGCAGATATCACAAAAATCGCTAATATGATCCACTTAATCATATTGCTACTCTTTCAAAGTTTAGGGCAACCTTACCTTAATTTTCTAAGGTAATAGCAACCGGAAGTTTATTTAATTGGCGCAAATTTTAACAAAATTGACTTATAAAAAGCGAATGTAAAAAATTAAACATTGTATTTTGGAAAATTAAGGGGTCTTAATATAAAAAAGCGCTTAATTTGTGGTGGTGATCATTCATTAGAAAATTGTGACTTTGTAGTCGACTTTTTTAGACATTACCCCAGAACAATTGACCTTTTTGACAAGAAGTGAATAGGATAAAATTCTCATTTTTTATATAAAAAATTAAAGATTTGTACTTTTTATAAATAAAAACTTAAATTAAAACAAAAGCCTTTACTCAGCAGCTATCTCTATGATTTTCTTTATGCATTTAATTGGTATGAATTCAATTAAAAATAAGATGACCCTTGCGTCACGGCTTGATACAACTTGTCGGGTTCTTTTTAGATATAGTTATCGTAAGATTAGCGAAGCATAAATGTGTACCGGAGCTGTACACACGCTTCATAACATCAACTTAGAAATCCTCCAAAACTAAGGAGATCAGGCATGATCCACGCTGGCAATGCCATTACCGTCCAAATGCTTGCGGACGGAATTGCAGAATTCCGCTTTGACTTACAAGGTGAGTCGGTCAATAAATTCAACCGTGCAACAATTGAAGATTTCAAAGCTGCTATCGCTGCTGTAAAAGCTAATAACGATATTAAAGGCTTAGTTGTTACCTCGGGCAAATCTACATTCATTGTTGGTGCAGATATTACCGAATTTGGTCAAAACTTTGCACAAGGCGAAAAAGCGATTGTTGACTGGCTTATGCCTGTTCACGAAATCTTCAATAGCTTTGAAGATTTAGACCTTCCAAAAGTTGCTGCTATTAACGGCATGGCTTTGGGTGGTGGTTTTGAAATGTGTTTAGTTTGTGACTATCGCGTGATGTCAGAAGCTGCACAAGTCGGTTTACCAGAAATCAAACTCGGTATTTACCCTGGTTTCGGTGGTAGTGTTCGTTTAAGCCGTCTTATTGGTATTGATAATGCAGTTGAATGGATGGCAATGGCTATTCCAAAGAAACCGGCTGCTGCACTTAAAGATGGCGCTGTAGATGCTGTGGTTGCTGCGGACAAATTACTTGACGCTGCTACTGACCTGGTCAAACAAGCGATTTCTGGTCGTTTAAACTGGAAAGCAAAACGCCAAGAAAAACTTGAAGCTGTAAAATTGAACCCACTTGAACAAATGATGGCGTTCAACACAGCAAAAGGTGCGGTACTTGCGAAAGCAAATCCTGCTCAATACCCTGCTCCAAAATTATTACTTGATTCATTACAAGCTGGTGCAAGCCTTGCACGTGATGAAGCGTTAAAAGCTGAGGCTGAAGGCTTTGCCAAAGCAGCCGTAACTCCTCAAGCTGAAGCATTAATTGGTTTATTCATTAATGACCAAGTTGTTAAAAAAGCATCTAAGCAACATGAAAAAGGTGCTCATCCTGTAAACCAAGCTGCTGTACTTGGCGCAGGTATCATGGGGGGTGGTATTGCTTATCAAGCGGCAAGCAAAGGCACTCCAATCATCCTGAAGGATATTGGTAACCCACAACTTGCATTAGGTATGAAAGAAGCAAACAACTTGTTAACCAAGCAAGTTGAACGCAAGAAAATGAAACCTGCGCAAATGGGTGAAACACTTGCTCGCATCCGTCCTACTTTAAGCTACGAAGAGTTTAAAGAAGTTGACATCGTGATCGAAGCGGTAACTGAAAATCCAAAAGTAAAAGAAATCGTACTTGCTGAAACTGAGAAAAATGTTCGTGAAAACACGATCATTGCTTCTAACACCTCTACTATTTCAATTACACGTTTAGCAAAAGCATTACAACGTCCTGAAAACTTCGTTGGTATGCACTTCTTCAACCCAGTTCACATGATGCCACTTGTTGAAGTTATTCGTGGTGAGAAAACTTCTGAAGAAGCAATTGCAACTACGGTCGTTCTTGCTCAAAAAATGGGTAAAACACCAATCGTTGTAAATGACTGCCCAGGATTCTTGGTTAACCGTGTATTGTTCCCTTACTTCGGTGCATTTGACCTTCTTGTAAAAGACGGCGCAGATTTCCAACAAATCGACAATGTAATGTCTAAGTTCGGTTGGCCAATGGGTCCTGCTTATCTGATCGATGTTGTAGGTATCGATACAGGTGTACATGGTGCTGAAGTGATGGCTGAAGGTTTCCCTGACCGTATGAAGCCAGACTACAAAGGCGCGATCGAAGCAATGTACGAAGCGAAGCGTCTTGGTCAAAAGAATGATGTAGGTTTCTACAAATACGAACTCGACAAGAAAGGCAAGAAAGCAAAAACTGTTGATCCAACAGCGTATGAAGTAATTGCTCCATTCGTAACTGGCGAAAAACGCGAATTTGATAACCAAGAAATTATTGACCGTATGATGCTTGCTCTTTGCAATGAAACTGTTCGTTGCTTAGAAGACAACATTGTAGCGACTGCATCTGAGGCAGACATGGCAATGATTATGGGTATTGGTTTCCCTCCATTCCGTGGTGGTCCATGCCGTTACATCGACCAAACAGGTGTTGCTGAATACGTTGCACTTTGCGACAAATATGCGCACTTAGGTAAGGCTTATGAAGCGCCACAAATGTTGCGCGACATGGCTGCTAACAACAAAAAATTCTACGGTTAAGGAGCGACGTGAATGGCTACTTTAAATCCACGTGACGTTGTGATTGTTGATGGCGTTCGTTCTGCCATGGGCAAATCTAAAAACGGTATGTTCCGTAATGTACGTGCCGACAGTTTATCTGCTGAACTTGTACGTGCGCTCGTTGCCCGTAACCAGTTTGATGTAAATGAAGTTGAAGACCTGATTTGGGGCTGTGTAAACCAGACCCTAGAACAAGGTATGAACATTGGCCGTAACATCGGTTTATTGGCTGGCTTGCCTAAAACTGTGGCTGGTCAAACAGTTAACCGTCTTTGTGGTTCTTCTATGCAAGCGATCCACACTGCGGCTGCACAAATTGCAACAAACCAAGGTGATATCTTCATTATTGGTGGTGTAGAGCACATGGGCCACGTAGGTATGATGCACGGCATCGACCTTAACCCTGAAGCATCTAAACACTACGCTAAAGCATCTAACATGATGGGCTTAACTGCTGAAATGTTAGGTCGCATGAACGGCATTACCCGTGAAGAACAAGATGCATTCGGTGTTGAATCTCACCGTCGTGCTTGGGCTGCAACTCAAGAAGGCCGTTTCAAAAATGAAATCATTGGTGTTGAAGGCCACGATGCAAATGGCTTTAAAATCCTTTGCGACATCGATGAAGTGATTCGTCCAGATGCAAACCTTGAAGCGTTCAAAGCATTAAAACCTGTATTTGACCCTAAAGGTGGTTCAGTAACAGCAGCAACATCTTCTGCTCTTTCTGATGGCGCTTCTGCAATGTTGCTTATGTCTGCTGAACGTGCACAAGCATTAGGTTTAAAACCACGTGCCGTGATCCGCTCTATGGCGGTTGCTGGTTGTGATGCAGCAATCATGGGTTATGGTCCAGTTCCAGCAACTCAAAAAGCACTTAAACGTGCTGGCTTATCAATTGCTGATATCCAGACTGTTGAGTTAAATGAAGCATTTGCTGCACAAGGCTTGTCTGTTCTTAAAGGCTTAGGTCTGTATGACAAACAAGACATCGTGAACTTAAATGGTGGTGCGATTGCTTTAGGTCACCCACTAGGCTGTTCAGGTGCTCGTATCACCACTACGTTGTTAAATGTAATGGAACAACAAGATACTCAAATCGGTCTTGCAACGATGTGTATCGGCCTTGGTCAAGGTATCGCAACAGTGATCGAACGTGTTTAATTAACACCAAGATAAAAAAATCCCCGCTATGTGCGGGGATTTTTTTATCGACCTTTTAAACCATCTTGAATTTGCTGCTGTAATTTCAAAATATCATCTAAATTTACTTTCATCGTACCTTCACGATAAGCATCGACATTACTTCGGTTAATTTGTAGAGGCTTTAACATTTCAAAAAGACCATTGGTTGGGTCAGAAGATTGGATTCCACCCGCTACAGCTAGAATATATTCTCGTAAAAATGGAGAAAGCTGAGACAAGTCTGGCTGTGCCATGACAGGTTGATAGTCTACTGTCGTCATACCTTCAGGGACTAAAGCATTCTGTATATCGTTATGAGTTTTATACTCACGATGTTGTAGAGCCTGACGCACTTTTTTATCTTCTTGAAATGGGACAAAGCCTACTTCTTCACGTAGCTCAGATTCGGCCATAACGCGAATTGTAGGTAAAGTAGCCACTTCTTCTGCTTGAACAGTTGGTAAACCCATAAAAGCAAATACAGCAATGAAGGCTGATTGTTTTAGAAAGTTCATAACTTGCTCCCAAAATCAGTCACCCTACGCGAACTCAAAATGATGACTAAATAAAATGTTCTATAAATAGGCTACAACAAAGTCATTTTTGATTCAGTAATGCTCAGATAAACGGTAAATATAATTAAAATTTTTAATGTAATAGTCAGGGATTTTTATCCATAGAAAACTGAATATATAGAATCACCCTATAAATTAAATATAACCATTTATAGGGTGGGATTTATCTTATAAGTTTTATTCACTTTCTAACATTTCTTTTAAAGAATCGACTAATTGCGGAAATTCCGTATAACCTTCCCGACCTAAAAAGTGCCCACCATTAGGAACGGTAATATAAGGCGCATCAATATCCTTAGCCAATTGAATCGTTAGTTGTGGTGGAACCAAATCATCATTATCAGACAAATAAACCAGCTTTTTCTTTATGTCACGGAAATAGTTGGTGTCGACTTTACTCTTTGTTATATAAGGGCTAAGAGGTGAAGAGTCTGAAATTGGTCCAGAGAATCCAGATACTAAAATCATTCCTCCAATATTTTGATAATCATGTCTTTGTAAAAAGTGTAGCAAGGTAATTACCCCTAAACTATGGGCAACAAAATAAGTATTTTCATTAACTGCAGGAATCTGATCATCTAAGACTTTCTGCCAAGCATCGACGTCCGGATGCTCAGAATCTGGAAATGGTATTAAAGTAACAGTTGTATTTTCATCTTCTATTTGGTGTTTTAGGTCCAAAAACCAATGATCGTTAATAGAAGCTGAGTAACCGTGAAGTACAAATATTTGACGCATGTTCTTCTCCTGAAATTCAAGGTTTTTGGCATTTGTAACAAATGACATTAATCCGAATATCACCAATAAAATGAGTTTTCTAATCATGGAACAAGTACCATTTTGAAATATAAAAACATGCTAAACTATGACACCACTGTTAAGGTCAACCCTATTTTATGAACTTAGCTAAAGTTTCCGAGCTCACAAAAGTAAGCCCACGTATGCTGCGGTATTATGAAAATTTAGGGCTTATACAGCCTCATCGAGCGAGTAATAATTATCGAAGTTATACGCAAAAAGATATTGAAAATATTAAGAAAATTAAAATATTAAATGACGCAGGTATGAACCTGAAAGACATTCATGTTTTATTGCCATGTTTTGATTTAGATGAACGGGTATTTACGCTGTGTCCAGTGGTTCAAGAAAAACTGCAAACAGAACTTAAGCATGTGTCCGATCAGTTAAACAAACTGCAAACTTCTCAAAGTTTATTACAATCTTTCTTGGCAAAAGGAAAAGCTGAGAGCACCAATATTTAAAAAGTGATGCTCCTCCTGTCGCTATTCTTTTAACTCCCCTTCTAAGGCAGCTACATTCTTTTTCTTAATTTTTTCAATTTTTGCATTAAGTTTTAAAACGTCTTGATACAGTGTATTAAACTTTTTGACCTGAGCATTTTCATGGAAAAGTATCATCTGATCTTTCTTTTGCCATGGATAAGTTTTTAAAAGCTTAAACATTTCTTCTGCTTTATCTAAAATTTGTAGCTCAATCATAAAAATTGCATGGTCCTGATCGGCTTTTTGCTGAGCTCCTAATTTTATTTCGAGGATTTGTCTCATCTCTTTATCAACAGACAGTTCCTGAATTTTTGACAAGAAGGTTTTATGAATTTTTTCATATTCGGATTGATACTTATCTGAAGCTCTGCGAACATCGGCTAACATTTTTTCGGTTTCAGCATATTTTTGTTTTTTATCATGATCTAAACGGTCAACATTTAAGAACGTATCCCATTTCGCCGCTTTTAATTCTCTTAAATATTCATTACGTGCATTTACATTTTGGACCCAATAACTCAAAAGAAACTCTGAGACTTGTTTGTAGTGTCCTGCCAGCCGTTTATCGTGAATATCAAGTTGTACAGGTTTAGTCCAGTCTTGGGCCTGATCATAAAGCTGATTCATTTTTTCAGTCATTACCACATCAAACATTTGACTGCTATCTTTGGCTTGCTGCTGTTTTATATGTTGATAGGTAAAAAAAACAATACTCGTAATAACAACCAGACTTGCAATTGCAATCAAAACTCGGCGCATACACACCTCCTATTTCCATTCTTATAGTTTTGCTCTTTATAGTTATAAAATAGAGCTTATAGCTCTTTATATGCCATTTATTTCACAATACGCAACACTCTATTCTCTATTCAATGCTTTAAATCCGTGTACATCACCCCTATTATGATGGGTAAATTATATTTATGAGATTCTCCCATGCGTGTTGATGTCTGGTCTGATGTAGTATGCCCTTTCTGCTATATCGGCAAAAAACGCCTTGAACATGTCGCTGCCGAGGCAGGTATCGAGCTTGATATTCACTGGCATAGTTTCGAACTAGATCCTGATGCTCCCGCAAAACATGACACTTCAAATACTGAGCGTTTGGCTAAAAAATATGGCCGTACCTATGAAGAGATGGAAGAAATGGAACGCAACATTGCGGCCATGGCTGCTTCTGAAGGTATTGACTTCCAATGGCAAAAAGCCAACTCAGGCAATAGCTTTAATGCACACCGTATTATCCACCTTGCACAAAGTAAAGGTTTAGGAAACGAAGCAAAAGAAGCCTTTTTCCATGCTTATATGACTGAAGGTTTAGCTATTGGCGAACGCGAAGTTGTAGAAGAAATTGCTTCTCGTATTGGCCTTGATAATGCCGAAGTTGAATATGTACTCGATACAAATGAGTTGGCTGACTTTGTTCGTCATGATGAAAAAATTGCACATGAGCAACTCAATGTAACTGGCGTACCTTTCTTTGTATTTGACCAAAGAATCGCACTTGCAGGAGCACAACCTCGTGAAGTGTTTTTACAAGTACTAGAACAAGCACAACTCAAGGCAAATGCTGAAAATATCGAGCAAGATGACGCAGCTGTTTGTAATGATGAAACATGCGATATTCCACAAAATAAATAGGCTTAACGATAAAGTGTGAACGAGTCGTATGTTTTATCACCATTTTAGCAATAGAGCGTTCTAAAAAAAGAACTATTCAATTGTTTAAAATCGGTTTATGATTGCGGCTTAGAATATTCGCGCTGTAATGTTCTGTTTTTTATGTGTTTAATGATCGGAATTTTAAGTTTCCTTGATCAAAAACTCCCCCTAGTTTGGGGGATTTTTTTTGCTTAAAAATTATCGCTAATAGCTTAAACTTTTTAATTAATTTCAAATATGTAAGAAAAGTTAAATTTACTTAAGTTTTGTGTCGTCCTCTTGATTTTATTAGAAAAATCTACAAAAGTGACAATAACAACAAAACATAAAGATAGATATGAAAACATTTCACATCATTACATATCGGCAGCTTTTTGCCCTTTTGACCTTAGGATTTGGTTCAGTATGTATGGCTCATGCAGAAGTAAATTCTTCCTCAACCCAACAAGTAAACGGTTTGTCATCTGGAGCACAAACTGAAGAAAATAAAGATGAAAATCTTTTAGACCAAATTCCAAGATGGATTGATGCAACCCCAACGATTTTCCCGGAGCAGTCCAACGAACCGATTGTTCCACCAACCGAGCAAACCGAAGATCAGACTTGGTTTGACCGTAAACAAAAGAAAATCCGTAATTGGGCCGATCGTACATCTGGAAAAATTGATAATTGGTTTGGTGAAGTTGACCCACAAAAACCCGCGTCAGCCACCATTCGGGTCATGATCGATAACTATTGGAATGAATATGATAATTATGAAATCAAGCCCAGAATTCGCGGTA
Organism: Acinetobacter sp. FDAARGOS_558; assembly: GCF_003937785.1. NCBI lineage: Bacteria > Pseudomonadati > Pseudomonadota > Gammaproteobacteria > Moraxellales > Moraxellaceae > Acinetobacter > Acinetobacter sp. FDAARGOS_558. The sequence continues at coordinate 2,669,132 of NZ_RKJH01000001.1, read as the reverse complement.
AGATTAAATTACCTACTCTAGAGAAGCGTTTAAGTGTGGTATTTGGTGATGACTCTTTAGATGACGAATTTAATAATAGCCCAGCCAATATCAATCAAAACCCAAATCAAGATCCAAATAAAAAGTTAGATGGTAAACGAACTCGAGATGACAACAGCTCAATCGCATTACGTTGGTCAAATTTCTCGAAAAAGCTACCTTTTGAAACAGACGCTGACTTAGGTATCCGTTCTGGCGATGATATTTATGTCCGCTTAAAAGCATCGAGAGACTGGCAACTCCGTAATGATTTTAAATTTTATGCAGAACAAATTTATCGTTATGGCATAGATAGTGAAAACTACTTACGTACTAATCTTGAACTCACTCATGCTCGTCCAAATCAGCCAATCTTATCAAACCAGTTCAGCTTAACTTATGCCGATGATCAAGATGACGATTTAACATGGGAAAACCGTCTTTTCCGAGAACATAGCTTCTTTGCAAATAACCGTTTTAACTATGGCATTTATACAGGTGGCTACTACAATGACAACGATTTACGTTTAAACAGTTGGGGACCATTTGTATCATGGCGTCAGCCTGTTTTACGTGAATGGTTCTTTGTACAAGGCGACCTCAATTACTTTAATGACCATCGTGAAGATCGCAACCATTATGTGAGCACATTCTTACGATTAGAAGCCCTTTTCTAAGCTTAAAGATCACCTTGGGTTCCCCATCCAAGGTGATGAATAATAAAATACTTTTAAATAAAAATTTAAGTTTTTCTTCTTACAATAACGAGCTAATTTTTGATTCCTGATCTTCAGAAAAATGAATCAATTCTCTTCTTTTTCATTTGAATACAGATCTACTGCCTTACTTTGCATTTATAGCTTAGGTATGCTGGTTTTAATTCCTCATATACAGCTTTTTCCTACTTCTTTGAAACACTCACGCTCTACAAGGCGAACCCTGTATTCGTCTGTGGTTACTCTCAAAACAAAAAGTCAGTCTGTATCTTTTTTACATTCACCATGCGAAGTAGAAACAGATCATAGTTCAGATACCGCACTTATTCAGGACCTGATGGCTGTATTTGGAAATGATACGTTGTGGAATCGCGCAGCCCAACATAAACATCCTTATAAAACCTTTGGCAAGATCAAGAAGAAAGCTTCAACTCCTCATGTTTCAGAAAATAATCCGCTCACAGCAAGTTGGAATACCATTTCAACCTGGATGCCATTTGAAAATGATCTTGATCTAGGCTCAAACTCGGAAAGTGATGTTTATGTACAATTTCTTGCCAAGAAAAAATGGAATTTACGACATAACATTAGTCTAGATACTGAACAAATTTTCCGATATGGTTCGACTAGCCGGAATTACACTGAAACGACGCTGAACTTAACGCAGAAAATGCAAGATAACACATTATTTTCCAATACATTTAATGTAAATAAGAGTGGAAAAGAAGATTACAACTGGGGGAATTGGACTTTCCAACAATTTGAATTTGTAAAAGATAATCGACTGACTTACGGTATTTATAGCGGTGGTGTATATGCCAATAATGATATCCGCCTAAATAGTTGGGGACCTTATATTTCATGGCGTCAACCGATATGGAGAGATTGGATTTTTATGCAAAATGATCTTAATTTCTTTAACCATCTTGATGATGACCCCAAGCATCAGCTCAGTGTCCAAATGAATCTAGAAGCTAATTTTTAGACAAAAATCATCAAATTGTGGATAACTCTTTCTTTATCCACAAAAAAGCCCCTGATAATTCAGAGGCTTTTTCTATTGCAAAATTATTTTAGCAATAAGCTATTAATACGCTTCACATAAGCTGCCGGATCTTCCGGTAAGCCACCTTCTGCAATCACCGCCTGATCAAAAATCACATTCGCCAAATCATCAAATTGTTCTGAACCTTCAAGTTTTTTTACTAAAGGATGCTCAGGGTTAATTTCTAAAATTGGCTTGATTTCAGGTACGGCTTGCCCCGCTTGTTTGAGCATACGAATAAGTTGAGGAGACAATTCCCCTTCACTAGTCACTAAACATGCTGGAGAATCTACCAAACGAGTCGTTACACGGACTTCTTTGGTTTTAGCCTTCAATGAGTCACTTAATTTCTCAACAACAGGTTTAAACTGTTCAGCCGCTTGCTCAAGTGCCTTTTTCTCTTCAGCATCTTGCAAGTCACCTAAATCAACTGCACCTTTAGATACATTCTTCAATGGTGTACCGTCAAACTCGTGAACAAAGTTCATTGCCCACTCGTCAACACGCTCTGCCATTAATAATACTTCAATGCCTTTTTTCTTAAACAACTCCAACTGTGGAGAGTTCTTAGCAGCAGCTAAACTTTCAGCAGTCACATAATAGATAGCTTTTTGGCCTTCTTTCATGCGTGCCTTATAGTCCGCAAAAGAAGTTGTTACTTCATCATTTGTGGAAGTTGCATAACGTAATAATTTTAAAATACGTTCGCGGTTAACGAAGTCCTCACCCAAACCTTCTTTAAGAACTGAGCCAAACTCAGTGTAGAACGTCTTAAATTTTTCTTGGTCTTTCTCATCTTCAGATTTAGCTAAGCCATCAAGCAAAGTGAGTACACGGCGTGCGTTACCTTCACGGATTGTCTTAACATCACGGCTTTCTTGCAACAACTCACGGCTGACATTAAGCGGTAAATCAGCGCTGTCCACGACACCTTGTACAAAGCGTAAATAGTTTGGAATTAAATTGTCCGCATCATCCATAATAAATACGCGTTTTACATACAGCTTAATTCCTGCTTTTGCTTCACGTGTAAAAATGTCATGAGGTGCTTTACTTGGAATATAAAGTAACTGGGTATATTCCGTACTACCTTCTACACGGTTATGTGCCCATGCAAGCGGAGCTTCAAAATCGTGAGTTAAGTTTTTATAGAACTCAACATATTGCTCTTCAGTCACTTCACTCTTGTTACGTGTCCATAGGGCACTTGCCGAGTTAATTGCTTCCCACTCATCTGTTTTGACCATTTGGCCGCCTTTAGGCTCCTCACCTTCAGCAACCTCTTCTTCTTGCCAAACTTCTTTCTGCATTTCAATTGGCAAGCTAATGTGGTCAGAATATTTATTAACGATTTGCTTAACTTTATAAGACTCTAAATAATCAAGCGCATCATCACGCAAGTGAAGAATAATGTCAGTACCGCGTGAAGCTTTATCAATTTGCTGAACTTCAAACTCACCTGTACCACCACTGATCCAACGCACCCCTTCAGAAGCATCTAGACCTGCGCGGCGTGATTCAACCGTAATTTTATCGGCAACAATAAAACCTGAGTAGAAACCAACACCAAACTGACCAATTAACTGAGCATCCGCTTTCTGGTCACCCGTCAATTTTGACATGAAATCTTTAGTACCTGATTTTGCAATTGTACCCAAGTTATCAATAGCTTCTTGTTGGCTTAAACCAATACCGTTATCAGAAATCGTTAAAGTTTTATCTTCTTTATTTAAGCTGATTCGTACATGTAAATTAGGGTCATTTTCATAATATTCAGGATGATTAATTCCTTCGAAACGCAATTTATCACATGCATCTGATGCATTAGAGATAAGTTCACGTAAGAAAATTTCAGGGTTTGAATAGAGAGAATGCGTCACTAAATGTAAAAGCTGTGCTACTTCCGCTTGGAAACTATAATTTTGTGATGCTTGTTCACTCATAAATCACTCCTTAAATTTTGAAGTCTGTTTGTTCTCGAATGCTTTATGAATGGAGTACTTCTAGAATTTTTCAATCCTGAATATTAAAAAATTTTACTCTAATTAAAATGGTCCATGGCTTAAGACCCTATCTTGTAAAATAGTGTCTAGTTGTTTTTGTCTTTGCTGATATGCCTTAGAAATACAACTCACATTAGCTGCACAAGCATTTCTTTTTTTCAGCCATTGCTGCTGTGTATCTTTTTGATTATCACGTCCACCCATTGGTAGTGCATGTAAAACAATTTGATATGTCGTTGCCATTTTGACATCGGCATCATTTAAAGATCGGTTCTTACAAATACTGAGTTCAGTCTTTGTTTTTGCAGCATTGCAAGAGAAACTAGCAGCTTGCAAACTATGCGTAAAAGCTAAACCACTAAAAAGTGCTAGCCCCATGGCAAATTTTCTATTCATCATGTTATTCCTTTAAAAATGTATAAAAAATAGTTTAGAAATAAAGAGCGGTAAAATATGTATAAAACTGTCTATTTTATGCGTTTTTTAGTGAGAACCATGAAATAAAAAACCTCACATAAAAAGCTATGTGAGGTGCCTGAATCTAGGTTTATTATTATATTCTTTCTATTTATTATTATGCTTAGAATTTATAGCTATAACCTAAAGTGTAAACAAACGGGTTGATATCTAAATCAAACTTATAATTAGCTACTGAAGGATCAATTGTTACCTCTGGACTAATATCTGCATAACGCACATCTACAAATACTCCCCAATTTTTAGCATCAGCAGGTTGGAAATTAAAACCAACTTGGCCAGCGACACCAAAATCTTCTTTTACTTTTACAGCAACACCTTGTTCATCCCAAGGAATAAATGCTGTTGCCCCGATACCAATATACGGTGTAAAACGAGTCGAGTTTTTAAAATGATATTTTGCTGTAATTGTTGGTGGTAATTGTTTAATACGCGCTTTTTTTTCGCCATTGAGCAATACATCGTGATTAATAGGTGTTGCTAATAATAATTCTGCCGAAAATGGAGATTGACCAAAAAAGTATTCTACTGATGGAGTAAATGCATATTCATGATCAGCCTTTACTACACCTAAAGGTGTTGTTGTATCTTCCGATGGAGCAATAACACTACCCCCAAATTTTACTTGCCAATTACCAGCAAAAGTAAATGAAGACACCCCCATTAATGCAATAACTAATGCTTTTTTGAACACTTTAATATCTCCAACCTTATTTATATTTATAATAAACATTTATTTTAAATTGATGCAACACCCATTATAAAATTATTTTTATATTTATTTTTAAATAACTGTTTTAAATAAAATTATATATTAACCGACTATTTTAATTGGTTTTTTATTCCAACCTAATTAATCAGAATTATTTTATATAACCAACCTTTTTAATAAACTTTAAATCCCGAGTATTTTAATATAGTTTATTCTAAATACATGTTTTGTTTATACCACAAAAAAAACCTCCTTAATCATTATCTCTAGATAAAAACTAAGGAGGTCTTTATTTAATATTTTATAAAAATTATAAAACCATGGCTGCAATCCAACCAAAAATTAATAGCGGAATATTAAAGTGAATAAATGTTGGTATCACAGTATCCCAAATATGGTCATGTTGCCCATCTACACCTAAACCTGCTGTTGGTCCTAAGGTAGAATCAGAAGCCGGAGATCCAGCATCACCTAAAGCAGCAGCTGTCCCGATAAGCGCAATTGTCGCTAATGGTGAGAAACCGAACTGGACACATAAAGGTACATAAATAACAGCTAATACAGGAACACTTGAGAAAGATGAACCTATACCAATCGTGACAAATAGGCCAATACAAAGCATTAAAAATGCAGCAAGCGCTCGGTTATCACCAATGATTTCTACCACACCTTTAACCAACTGGTTAATATCTCCGGTATGAGTCATAACTGAAGCAAAACCAGCAGCAGAGATCATAATAAAACCGACTAGAGCCATCATTCTCATGCCTTGTACAAAGACATCATCTGCATCTTGCCATTTAAAAATGCCTGCCGTAGAAAGCACTGCAAAGCCCACTAAACCACCCAAGATCATTGAGCCGGAATAAAGCTGCGCAACTAAAGTGAGTCCAATAGCCAGTAAAGCCATAAAAATTGTTTTTTTAGCAATAACAGGGCCTTGCTCTGCCTCATGTTTAAGTTCTTCTGCGTCTGCTTTTAAGTCTGCTGTTTCATCTTGTGCAGTTGCACGAAGAGGTTTATCTAAATCAATTGTAGTTACAGGGCTTATCGAACGGTCAGCATAAATTCGTGGCTTACGGTAACTGATAAATACCGCAACCAAGGTGCCTAGAACCATTCCCAAAACTGGAATTGCCATACCAATAGGCATCATGCCACGTTCTACATGTAAGCCATAAGCAGCACCAATCTTGTTGATATTTCCCATCAAAATCTGTTCAAGGAAAATCGCACCAAAGCCAACAGGTAAGAAAATATATGTCCCAACTAAGCCTAGCGTAAGAACACAGGCTGCGGCGCGGCGGTCTAGTTTTAAATGGTTCATGACTCGTAATAATGGCGGTACAAGTACAGGAATAAATGCAATATGAACTGGAATAAGGTTTTGAGAGAAAATAGCTGCGATCAGTAAAATACCTAAGAGTAAATATTTCACTTTAGTTTCTCGGCTTTTCCCCGCTTCCATTCCCAATAAACCAATCAGTTTATGGGCAAGTAAATCGGGTAATCCAGATTTTGAAAGTGCCAGAGCAAATGCCCCTAACACTGCATAGGCAAGTGCAACCTCAGCACCATCACCAAGACCAGCGTTAAAGGCTTCAACAGTTTGAGAAAGGCTTAAACCCGCTACGAGGCCGCCCACAATGGCAGAAACCACTAAAGTCAGTACGACAGAAACGCGCGCCAGTGATAATAAGAACATCACTGCAATCGCAATAACGACAGCATTCATGAATAAGTTCAGAGCAAAACAAAAGGCGATATTCTACCAGATTCACCTCTATGAAGCCGAAAATATCGCCGAATTACCAGTTTTGTATATTAAACAGTCACTTATTAGCTCTGCGAGTTAATAAACTGGCGAATATGAGCTGCCACTTTTTCAGCCTGACTCAAAATCGCCCAATGATTTGCTTCAAGCTCAACATATTCGAAGTTTTCAACCCATTTTGGCATCGCTTCTGTAATATATTCTGGGCTGACAAAAGTGTCATACTTTAAAATAATTGCTTTAACTGGACATTGCGCATAACGCTGACGAGGACGAGTTAAACGTGGAATAAAATTCGCACGATATAAGTTAATACCGTATTTCCCATCTGAGGAAATATTACTATTTAAAGGCAAATTATCTTTTCGCTCTAAGTCATTTAAGATCTTACCCCACTTCTCTGGACTAAACAGCGACCATACAGTTGGAGCAATTAGCGGTAAATGGAATGCTCCGATATACCATGATTTTGTGAGTATTTTTAGGATCTGTGCAGGTGATGTTTTAAACTTCTCTCTTAAGAAAAGTGCCGCATGATCCAAACATGGACCGGAAATTGTTGTATAAGAGAGTAAACGGCCTTTAAATTTAGGTTCTGTTGCAGATTCCCAAGACTGAATTGAACCCCAATCATGCGCAGCCATATGGAACTGTCGATTTGGGATTACCTCATCTACGACTTCCTGCAAATCTAAAGATAAACGTTCTAAACGGTAATCTCGTATCCGTTTAGGAATAGAGGATAAGCCTGCCCCACGGACATCATAAGTCACAATATAAAAATCATTGATTAAATGCTCAATGACCGATTCCCATACTTCCTGATTATCTGGATAACCATGCACTAACACTAATGGAGTATTTTTCTCATCACCCCAAGCTTTGGCACACAAGGTTTGTTGATCACTTGTCGTTACGGCATAAATCTTTGGCTGCATAATCATTTCCTATTTTGTTTTTCAATCGATCATGTCGTTAATCGGATAAAGCATTGCCATCAATATAAAAAAGATGATACTTATCTAGTATGACCAGTGTTGCAATAAAAAAAATTGACTATTATGGCTATTTTAAAAAAACTTCAGAACATTCCTTCAATTTCCAAATTCTTATTTAACCATTACCCACCTTACCGTGGAGCTGGAATTCATATTGAAGTCATGAATTTAGAGCTCTGTCATGTTCGGGTAAAAATGCCACTTACTTGGAAAAATCAAAATCTGGTAGGCACTCACTTTGGCGGAAGCCTTTATTCAATGGTTGACCCGTTTTATATGTTGATTCTTATGCATCATCTCGGATCAAAATATATTGTTTGGGATAAAGCAGCTGAAATTAATTTTTTATCACCTGGCCGAAGTACCGTTTATGCTGACATTCGAGTTGATTTAGCAGAAATCGAACAAATTCGTGAACTTGCCGAAAACTATGCTCCTGTTCTTAGAACATATCATTTAAATATTTTCGATGAATCAGGTGTGAGAATTGCTGAAGTCCAAAAGACACTTTATATCCGACGTAAAAAAGCAAAGCCTTCTACTAATAAAATAAGCGCCTGAAGGCGCTTATTTTTCATTTCACTTATTTTTATTTCTTTTCTTCAATCGCAGCACCAGCACCGCCGCCGATTGCGCCACCAATTGCAGCACCTGTATCACCACCTATGATTGCTTTACCAACGACCGAACCAATACCTGCACCAATCGCACTCTTGGTTGTAGTTTGTTTACTGCCACCTTGAGTATTAGAACCCACACCTGCACCTACCGCAGCACCTAAGCCTGCACCGATACCACCACCAACATGGTTACCAAGACCGCCACCCAATGCACCACCCGCTGCTGCTGCACCAATACGCTGGTCAGACGGACTCATATTTTGACAGCCGGTGAACATAACTGTAGATAATATGACAGTAGATATTAAACCAATTTTTTTATTCATGACCGTACTCACTCCTTTGGGCTTTAATCAAAGCATAGTCTTCTTTTATGGGGAATTTGATCAGTTTGTGTTATTGCACTGTCGTAATTAATAGATATTTTGTAAAGCCAATTTATGCACAGTGATGAGTTAAATTTTCATCTTTTAAAAACAGATAAAAAAGAAGCTCTTAATGAAATAAGAGCTTCTTTTTTAATATAGTTAGAGCTAGTTTTAGTACTTACCTTTTTTCTCTTCATAGGCTGCACCAGCACTACCACCGAGTGCTCCACCTGCAGCAGCACCAGCGTCACCACCAATCACTGCACCCCCTAAGATTGCCCCAACACCTGCACCAATCGCACTATTACGTACTGTTTTACTGCTAGAGCCTTTAGCATTAGCGGCAACACCAGCACCAAGCGCTGCTCCTAAACCTGCACCAATATTACCGCCTATATGTTTACCTACGGCACCACCTGCACCACCACCGATAGCTGCCGAACCAATACGTTTGCTTTCTGGGCTAGCATTTTGGCAACCTACAAATAGAGTAGTTGACATTAAACCAACACCTGCAATCATCATCATTTTTTTCATTAAAGCTACTCCTCTACTCAGTTGCGCCTAGAATAGTATGCTTTCATGGAGGGTTTTCCCCCATTAAGTAATAAATTAAGAGTGCTTTAATAGACTTTTTGTAAAAATGGCTTATTTTTTCCACAAAAAAGGCGCCCTAAGGCGCCTTTTTAATGCAAGTTTAAGCTTAGAATTGTTCTGAGTTTAAAGCTTGGCTAAATGCTTGGTCTACTTCGCTGAAGTCATTGTGAAGAGCATGTTCTGCTGCTTCCGCTTCTTGACGACGACGCTCTAAGTGGTATGCAAGACCAGTACCAGCTGGAATCAAGCGACCCACTACAACGTTTTCTTTCAAGCCACGTAAATCATCTTCTTTACCTGTTACAGCCGCTTCAGTTAACACACGAGTTGTTTCCTGGAACGATGCAGCAGAGATGAACGAGTCAGTAGAAAGCGATGCTTTCGTAATACCCATCAATTGACGTTCAAACTTCGCAGGGAACTTGTTCTGAGCCAAGACAGCTTGGTTCTCTTGAACAACACGGATGTAATCCACTTGTTCACCTTTGATGAAGCTTGTATCACCACCATCGATGATATCAACTTTACGCAACATTTGACGTACGATAACTTCAATGTGCTTATCGTTGATTTTTACACCTTGGAGACGGTAAACGTCTTGAACTTCGTTCACGATGTAGTTAGTTAAAGCAACTTCACCTTTCAAGCGTAAGATGTCATGTGGATTTTGTGGACCATCAGAAATGGTTTCACCACGGTTCACATGTTCACCTTCAAACACGTTGATTTGACGCCATTTTGGAATCAACTCTTCGTAAATTTCAGAACCGTCATCTGGAGTAATCACTAAACGGTTCTTACCTTTGGTCTCTTTACCGAAGCTTACGATACCAGACACTTCTGCTAAGATCGCATGCTCTTTCGGCTTACGTGCTTCGAACAAGTCAGCAACACGCGGAAGACCACCGGTAATATCACGAGTACGTGAAGATTCTTGTGGTACACGACCGATAACGTCACCCACACCAATTGTTTCGCCGTCGCGAACAGTCACAATTGTGTTTTGTGGTAAGAAGTAGAACTGTTCACCGCCATCAGTTGTATCTAATACGATTGCTGGACGTAAATCTTTACCAGAAGCAGGACGTGCTGTTACAGGCAAGATTTCAACAGTTGTCATACCAGTTGCATCATCAGTTTTAGATGTTGCAGTTACACCATCAGCAATTTGGCTGAAACGTGCTTTACCAGCAACTTCTGTTACCAATGGATGCGTATGCGGATCCCATGTCGCCACGATACCACCAGCCTCAACAAGCTCACCATCTTTCAACAAGATGCTCGCACCGTAAGGAAGTTTGTAGCGTTCACGCTCACGGCCTAACTCATCGGCAATACCAATTTCACCTGAACGTGAAACTGAAACCAAGTGGCCTTTCGCATGTTGTACAGTTTTTACGTTATGGAAACGTACAGTACCTTTGTTACGTACTTGAACACTGTTTGCAGCAGAAGTTCGGCTTGCAGCACCACCCACGTGGAACGTACGCATTGTTAACTGTGTACCTGGTTCACCGATTGACTGTGCAGCCATTACACCTACTGACTCACCTGGGTTTACCAAGTGACCACGAGCGAGGTCACGACCATAACATTTCGCACATACACCGAATGTTGATTCACATGCGATTACAGAACGTACTTTAACTTCATCGACACCAGCCTCTTCAAGCTGAGCTGCGATTTTCTCGTCAATTAACGTACCGCGAGGTAATACAACTTCATCATCAGATGCACGACGTACATCTTCAGCAGTTACACGACCTAATACGCGGTCACGTAATGGCTCGATGACATCACCACCCTGAATGAATGGAGTCATCACTAGACCACCACTTGTACCACAATCTGGCTCAGTAATTACTAAGTCTTGTGCTACGTCTACAAGACGACGAGTCAAGTAACCAGAGTTCGCAGTTTTCAATGCAGTATCGGCCAAACCTTTACGCGCACCGTGTGTTGAAATGAAGTACTGGAGTACTGTCAAACCTTCACGGAAGTTCGCTTTAATTGGAGTCTCAATAATCGAGCCATCCGGTTTTGCCATCAAACCACGCATACCTGCAAGCTGACGAATCTGAGCCGCACTACCACGGGCACCAGAGTCAGACATCATATAGATACTGTTGAATGATTTTTGCTTCTCGTCTTCACCTTGTTTGTTTTTCACAAGTGTATAAGACAAGTTATCCATCATTGCTTTAGCAACTTGGTCGTTTGTACGCGCCCAAATATCGACAACTTTGTTATAACGTTCACCAGCAGTTACGAAACCTTGTTCGAACTGTTGTTCGATTTCACGAACCTCTGTTTCCGCTTTGTCAATAATTGTGTGTTTCGTAGGTGGAATTAACATGTCTTCCATACCTACAGATACACCTGAACGAGTCGCTTGACGGAAGCCCAAGTACATTAATTGGTCAGCGAAGATAACTGTATCTTTCAAACCAAGTTTACGGTAGCAAGAGTTGATTAACTTAGAGATGTTCTTTTTAGTCATCTCAAGGTTGATCATGTCAAAGCTTAAACCTTCTGGAACAACTTCCCAAAGTAAGCAACGACCTGGTGTTGTATCAACAATAATAGTTTGCTGTTCACGCTCACCATTTTCATTAATAACCGTTTGATGCACACGTACTTTAACACGAGCATGGATCGCAACTTGACCAGTTGCAAGTGCACGGTTTACTTCGTGAGTATCCGCAAACACCATGCCTTCACCTTTCGCGTTTACTGCATCACGAGTGATGTAGTAAAGACCCAAGACAACGTCCTGAGAAGGAACGATAATTGGCTCACCGTTTGCTGGTGACAAGATGTTGTTTGTTGACATCATCAATGCACGAGCTTCTAACTGTGCTTCAAGTGTCAATGGAACGTGTACCGCCATTTGGTCACCGTCGAAGTCGGCGTTAAACGCAGCACAGACGAGTGGGTGAAGACGGATTGCCTTACCTTCAATAAGAATAGGTTCAAATGCTTGAAGACCTAAACGGTGAAGTGTTGGCGCACGGTTCAACATTACTGGATGTTGACGAATTACAGATGCAAGAACGTCCCAAACTTCCGGGGTCTCACGCTCAACCATTTTCTTCGCAGCTTTAATGGTTGTTGCCTGACCTGAAGCTTGTAATTTCGCGAAAATGAATGGCTTGAATAATTCAAGTGCCATTTTCTTCGGAAGACCACATTGGTGAAGACGTAAAGTAGGACCTACAGTAATTACCGAACGACCAGAGTAGTCAACACGCTTACCTAACAAGTTCTGACGGAAACGACCTTGTTTACCTTTGATCATGTCTGCCAAAGATTTTAATGGGCGTTTGTTAGAACCAGTAATTGCACGACCACGACGACCGTTATCAAGCAACGCATCTACAGACTCTTGTAACATACGTTTTTCGTTACGTACGATGATGTCCGGCGCTGCAAGGTCAAGAAGACGCTTCAAACGGTTGTTACGGTTAATTACACGACGATATAAATCGTTCAAGTCAGAAGTCGCGAAACGACCACCTTCAAGTGGAACTAATGGACGTAAATCTGGTGGAAGTACCGGAAGTACGTTCATTACCATCCATTCTGGCTTGTTGTTTGAGTCTTTGAATGCTTCCATCAATTTCAAGCGCTTAGACGCTTTTTTCAACTTCGTTTCAGAAGTTGTTTGAGGAATTTCTTCACGTAAACGTGAAATTTCAGCTTCAAGGTCGATGTCTTTCAACAAGTCTTGAACTGCTTCTGCACCCATTTTTGCAACAAATTCGTCGCCGTGCTCTTCTAGAGCAGTAAAGTATTCTTCATCATTAAGAAGTTGATACTTTTCAAATGGTGTCATACCAGGATCAGTAACAACGTATGATTCGAAATACAATACACGTTCGATATCACGAAGTGTCATATCAAGTAATAAACCGATACGGGATGGTAACGATTTTAAGAACCAGATATGTGCAACTGGAGAAGCAAGCTCAATGTGACCCATACGTTCACGACGAACTTTTGCTGTAGTTACTTCAACGCCACATTTTTCACAAATGACGCCTTTGTATTTCATACGCTTGTATTTACCACACAAGCATTCGTAATCTTTTACTGGACCAAAGATTTTGGCACAGAACAAACCATCACGTTCTGGTTTGAACGTACGATAGTTGATTGTCTCAGGTTTTTTAACTTCACCATGAGACCATGACTTAATCATTTCTGGTGACGCAAGACCAATACGGATACGGTCGAACTCAACTGGCGCATGACCATCTGAGTCCGTTTTCTTACGCATGATATCGAGCAAGTCTTTCAATTTTTTTCTCCGTGTGTCGGGAAGCCTCGCTTACCCGACTGGGTCACAAATATTGTTTTTACCTAAAAAATCGTGAGTCTTACGACTTAGTCACCATTTTTTAGTTCAATGTTGATACCTAAAGAACGGATCTCTTTGGTCAATACGTTGAACGATTCAGGCATACCCGGATCCATATAATGGTTACCATCTACAATATTCTTATAGATGCGAGTACGGCCTTCAACGTCATCCGACTTCACTGTAAGCATTTCTTGGAGTGTATATGCTGCACCGTATGCTTCAAGTGCCCATACTTCCATCTCACCGAAACGCTGACCACCGAATTGTGCTTTACCACCAAGCGGTTGTTGTGTAACAAGTGAGTAAGAACCAGTTGAACGCGCATGCATCTTGTCATCAACCAAGTGGTTCAATTTAAGCATGTACATGTAACCAACAGTTACTGGACGGTCAAACTGTTCACCTGTACGTCCGTCAAACAATACTGTTTGACCAGTACGTGAAATGTCAGCCAATTCAAGTAAGTCTTTAATTTGACTTTCTTCAGCACCATCAAATACAGGAGTAGCTAAAGGCACACCCGCACGCAAGTTACCTGCAAGCGCTAGAATTTCTTCATCAGTCAAGCTATCAAGATCTTCTTGCTCACCACCGACTTTGTTATAAATCTTGTCTAAGAATTCGCGCAGTTCTAAAACTGTACGTTGTTCTTTCAACATTTTTTCGATTTTGTCACCAAGCCCTTTAGCCGCCATACCCAAGTGAGTCTCTAGAATCTGACCCACGTTCATACGAGATGGTACACCCAGCGGGTTCAATACGATATCTACCGGCACACCGTTAGCATCATGTGGCATGTCTTCAACAGGTAAGATGTTAGATACAACACCTTTGTTACCGTGACGACCAGCCATCTTATCACCAGGCTGAATACGACGTTTAACAGCTAAGTAAACTTTAACAACTTTCAATACGCCAGTTGTTAATTCATCACCTGTTGCAAGCTTACGTTTCTTCTCAGCGAATTTCTCATCGATTTCTGCGCTCTTCTCTTTTAAGAACACTTGAATTTGAGTTAAACGCTCAGCGATTGCTTCATCTGCTGGTTGAATTTCAAGTAAGTCAACAAGCTCTAAACCAGATAATAAATCTTCAGAAAGTTTATCACCACGTTTAGTTGAACCACCGCCATTAGACTCTTGGCCTTTAAGCAAACGAATTACACGCTCACGAGCCGCTTCTTCGAAGATCTTGTATTCTTCTTTCAAGTCTTTACGGTAAGAATCAAGCTGTGCTTTTTCAATTGCTAAAGCACGGTCATCTTTCTCTAAGCCATCACGAGTGAAGACTTGAACGTCAATAACTGTACCTTTAGTACCAGATGGAACACGTAAAGATGAGTCTTTAACGTCAGCAGCTTTCTCACCAAAAATTGCACGAAGCAGTTTTTCTTCAGGAGTTAACTGAGTTTCACCTTTAGGCGTTACTTTACCAACTAAAATGTCGCCAGCAGTAACTTCAGCACCGATATAAACGATACCTGATTCATCAAGTTTAGAAAGCGCAGCTTCACCTACGTTAGGAATATCGGCAGTAATTTCTTCTGCACCTAACTTAGTATCACGTGCTACACATGACAATTCTTGAATGTGAATAGATGTTAAACGGTCTTCTTGAAGTACACGCTCAGATAACAAGATCGAGTCTTCGTAGTTGTAACCATTCCATGTCATGAACGCTACACGCATGTTTTGACCAAGCGCAAGTTCACCCATGTCTGTTGACGGACCGTCTGCCAAGATGTCACCACGAGCAACTTTGTCGCCCAAGTTCACGATAACATTTTGGTTAATACAAGTATTTTGGTTTGAACGCGTATATTTGATGAGGTTATAGATATCTACACCTGCCTCACCTGCAACCATTTCATCTTCGTTTACACGAATAACGATACGAGAAGCATCTACATATTCAATTACACCGCCACGGTTTGCGATTACACACACACCAGAGTCACGTGCAACGTTCGCTTCCATACCTGTACCTACAAGCGGTTTATCCGCACGTAAAGTAGGAACTGCCTGACGTTGCATGTTTGAACCCATGAGCGCACGGTTTGCGTCATCGTGTTCAAGGAATGGAATAAGTGATGCAGCAACAGATACTACCTGCTGTGCAGAAACGTCCATATGCGTTACTTTTTCAGGCGGCATACGTACGAATTCACCTTGATGACGAACAGAAACGAATTCTTCTGTTAAGTTGCCATCTTTATCTACTGCAGAGTCGGCCTGTGCAATAACAGTACCTACTTCTTCAATTGCAGATAAATATTCAACATCATCAGTTACACGACCATCTACAACTTTGCGGTATGGTGTTTCCAAGAAACCGAAGTCATTCGCTTTTGCGTATACAGAAAGCGAGTTGATCAAACCAATGTTTGGACCTTCAGGAGTTTCAATTGGACAAACACGACCATAGTGAGTTTGGTGTACGTCACGTACTTCGAAGCCTGCACGTTCACGTGTTAAACCACCAGGACCAAGCGCAGATACACGACGTTTATGTGTAATCTCAGATAATGGGTTGTTTTGGTCCATAAACTGAGATAACTGGCTTGAACCAAAGAATTCTTTGATTGCAGCAGCAACTGGTTTTGCATTAATCAAATCTTGTGGAGACAAGTTATCTGTTTCTGCTTGGCTTAAACGCTCTTTAACAGCACGCTCAACACGAACTAAACCTACACGGAATTGGTTCTCTGTCATTTCACCAACAGAACGTACACGACGGTTACCTAAGTGGTCGATATCGTCGACTTCACCTTTACCGTTACGGATTTCAACCAATGTACGTAATACATCGATAATATCTTCGTGCGATAAAATACCTTCAACTTCGCGTGACTTCTGATCAGTACCAACTTCGTAAGGACGACCTAAACGACGGTTGAACTTCATACGACCTACTGGAGATAAGTCATAGCGTTCAGATGAGAAGAACAAGTTATTGAATAAGTTTTCAGCAGCTTCTTTTGTTGGTGGCTCGCCCGGACGCATTACTTTGTAGATTTCTACTAATGCTTCTTCACGGTCACGCGTCAAGTCTGCACGTAATGTATCAGCTACGAATGAACCACGGTCAATATCGTTAGTGAACAAGATATTAAATTGCTTAACACCGCCTTCTGCCAATTTCACCATTACTTCATGGCTTAACAGAGTGTTTGCAGCAATTACTTCACCATCACGTAAAGTAATATCTTCAGCAGTGATACGCTCATATAAGTATTCATCAGGTACTGAAAGCTTAGTTAAACCTGCAGCTTCCATTTGACGTACGTGACGAGCATTAATACGTTTACCTTGCTCAACAATGACTTTACCTTCATTGTCAGTAATATCAAATTGAGCCATTTCACCACGTAAACGCTCAGGTACGAGGTCAATTTGATAGCTACCCATGTCAAGATACACAGGTACTTTTTCATAGAACAAATTCAAGATCTGTTCATTGTTATAACCTAGTGCACGTAACACAACTGTAGCAAGTAATTTACGACGACGGTCGATACGTACGTAAACTAAGTCTTTTGCATCAAATTCGAAGTCTAACCATGAACCACGGTAAGGAATGATACGTGCTGAATACAACACTTTACCACTTGAGTGGGTCTTACCTTTATCATGGTCAAAGAATACGCCTGGCGAACGGTGTAATTGAGATACGATTACACGCTCAGTACCGTTGATAACAAAGGTACCATTTTCAGTCATGAGTGGAATTTCACCCATATAGACTTCTTGTTCGCGTACATCTTTAATTGATTTAGTTTCGCGATCTTTAATAATCAAACGAATTTTAACGCGCATTGGTGCCGCATAAGTCGAGCCACGAAGAATACATTCGCGTACATCGAACTCAGGTTTACCAAGGCTATACTCAACAAATTCTAAAGCAGCATTGCCAGAATAACTTTCGATAGGAAAAACTGAACGAAATGCGGCTTGGAGACCGATATCTTCGCGGTTTTTTGGTGATTTGCCATCTTGCAAGAATGTTCTGTACGAATCGACCTGAATCGATAATAAGTACGGTGCATCCATTACTTGGGGCAATTTACCAAAATTCTTACGGATCCGTTTCTTTTCGGTATATGAGTATGCCATCTGGAGTCCTCGGAAAGTAAACCAAGCCCGCCTGCAGAACGGGCTCAGAAGGAATTACGCAGGCCGATATGGCCACCACTGTTTACAAATGCTGCAATTTTTAGTGGTATAAAAACGCTTAACAATATTTTTAAAAATGAAAAATATTGGTAAGCATTTGAATTTATTTATTTTATTTAGGCTTTCTCTAAAAACCAAACAAAACTAACAAAAATCGAGCCGATTATTGTAACGCAAAAAGGCTGATGACCCAAGAGCCATCAGCCATTTTATGGAGCCGATTTAAAAACCGACTCCTTTTACAATTACTTAAGTGTAACTGTAGCACCAGCTTCTTCAAGTTTCTTCTTAAGTTCTTCGCCTTCTTCTTTAGAAACGCCTTCTTTAAGAACTTGAGGAGCGCCTTCAACTAAGTCTTTAGCTTCTTTAAGACCAAGACCAGTTGCTTCACGAACAGCTTTAATTACAGCTACTTTGTTAGCACCGAAAGAAGTCAACTCAACGTTGAATTCAGATTGTTCTTCAGCAGCAGCAGCAGCGCCACCAGCTGGAGCAGCTACAGCTACAGCAGCTGCAGATACGTTGAATTTCTCTTCGAAAGCAGAAATTAATTCAACAAGTTCAAGAACAGTTTTTTCAGCAACTGCATTTAAGATTTCTTCGTTAGTTAAAGCCATGAGAATAACTCCAAATGGATATTGAATGGTGTGTAAAATTGATTAAGCAGCTTCTGACTCGTTTTTCTCTTTGAGTGCTGTAATGAGGCGACCCAATTTCGAAATAGGAGCTTGAAGGACAGAGGCAAGCATAGTAAGCGCTTTCTCTTGGTTCGGAAGATTAGCAATAACGCTAACATCAGCACCTTGATAAACTTTGCCGTCAAATGCAGCAGCTTTTAATTCAAATGCTTTGTTAGTTTTAGCAAATTCTTCGAACAAGCGTGCAGCTGCACCCATGTCATCTTCAGAAGTTGAAAAACCTAGAATTGTTGGACCAACAAGGTTATCGTTCAAGATATCAAACTGAGTACCTTGAAATGCGCGTTTAGCCAAAGTGTTACGTACAATACGTGTAGTTACACCTAACTTACGAGCTTCAACACGAAGTGTTGTTAATTGCTCTACGCTTAAACCTTGATAGTCAGCAACAACGGCTGCAAACGCTTTAGAAGCAACTTCACTTACTTCTGCAACGATCTGTTTTTTGTCTTCAATAAGAAGAGCCATTGTAAAACCTCCTAAGGTGATTTATGTACCCAATGGGCACACTCCCAGTTCGTAAGTCTTTCGACTTACACGCGGAGGAGGAACAAATCACACCACCGCGTCTACGCAGGCTGGTTTATTAAGAAAATCGCTATTCGAAAATAACGTCTTTTCGCCTGAGGTCTTTGACGCTGATAAATTCTCATTTATCAATTCAAAGTCCGCCTGATAAGTAATAGATAAAGCTTTACTCTACCGAAGCAAAAGCAGAAATAACTTTTCTGTTTTATGCTTAATCCTCATCAGGACTTTAAAATTCTTTACTTAACCAAGTTAAAACTTAGTTAGAAACGTTGTTTACATCAACAGTAAGACCAGGACCCATAGTTGAGCTCAAAGTGATCTTCTTGATGTATACACCTTTAGAAGTTGCAGGTTTTAACTTTTTCAAGTCAGCAACTAAAGTTTCAACATTTTGACGGATTGCAGCAGCATCAAAGCCAACTTGACCAATCGCAGCGTGAATAATACCCGCTTTGTCTACACGGTAACGTGCCTGACCAGATTTAGCGTTTTTAACAGCGCCAGCAACGTCAGGAGTTACAGTACCAACTTTAGGGTTTGGCATTAAACCACGTGGACCAAGAATTGTACCGAGCTTACCAACAACACGCATAGCGTCAGGAGCAGCGATTACAACATCAAAGTCAAGGTTTCCACCTTGGATGCTTTCAGCAAGGTCATCAAAACCTACAACATCAGCACCAGCTTCTTTCGCAGCTTCTGCTTGCGCGCCTTGAGCAAACACAGCTACACGTACAGTTTTACCAGTACCTGCAGGTAATGTAGTCGCACCACGAACAACCTGATCAGATTTACGTGGATCTACGCCAAGGTTTACAGAGATGTCTAAAGATTCTTTGAACTTTGCAGCAGGCAAGCTGTTAAGAACCTGTACTGCTTCTTCCAAAGTGTAAACTTTGTTCGCTTCAACAGCAGCAGCAATGGCTTTTTGACGTTTAGTTAACTTTGCCATGTCTTATAGCTCCACTTCCAAGCCCATAGAACGTGCAGAACCAGCGATGGTACGAACACGCGCGTCTAAGTCAGCACCAGTTAAGTCTGGTTCTTTAGTAGTCGCGATTTCTTCTAATTGAGCACGAGTCAACTTACCAACTTTAGTTTTGTTAGGTACAGATGAACCCTTTTGGATACCAGCAGCTTTCTTAAGAAGAATAGAAGCTGGAGGAGTTTTCATGATGAATGTGAACGACTTGTCGTTGTACACAGTAATCACTACAGGGATTGGAAGACCTGGTTCAACTTTTTGTGTAGCAGCATTGAATTCTTTACAGAATGCCATGATGTTTACACCACGTTGACCTAGTGCAGGACCAATCGGTGGAGATGGATTTGCTTTACCAGCTGGAACTTGCAGCTTGATATAGCCGTCAATCTTCTTAGCCATTTTAAATACCTCTGGGTACAAACGCCGTTAGGCTCCCCAATTTCTACGTAACAATACTGTTACAACAACAATGCCCGATAAAATCGGGCGCTTTTCAACCAATTAAGATTAAATCGTTTTTTCGACTTGGCGAAATTCGAGTTCAACCTGAGTTGGTCGATTAAACACGTTAATCGTCAACGTTAAACGTGACTTATCGTATTGAACCTCTTCCACCACACCTTTAAAGTCTGTGAATGGACCGTCAATAACAAGTAATTCTTCACCTGGCTCAAACATCGTCTTAGGACGTGGGGCTTCACCAGTATTACGTACACGCGCAAGAATCGCATCTGCTTCACGTTGAGTGATTGGCGCAGGTTTTTCAGGTGTACCACCAATAAAACCTAATACTTTTGGACACTCTTTAACAATGTGCCAAGTATCGTCATTCATTTCCATTTCAACTAACACATAGCCAGGAAAGAATTTACGCTCAGATTTACGCTTCTTACCATCCTTCATTTCTACCACTTCTTCGGTAGGAACAAGGACATCACCAAAGCTATCGGCAACAGCGCTACGCTGGATTCGTTCTTTAAGTGAACGCATCACTTGTTTTTCATAACCAGAATAGGCATGAATAATGTACCAACGTTTCATAGCTCTTTTACCCGATAATCAACTTAATTAACCAACCCAAACCATAGTCAAAACACCATAAAACTAATGATGCAACAACTACAACCAATAGAACCTGCCACGATGTTGTGACTGTTTCTTGTTTTGTTGGCCAAGTTACTCGACGCAATTCGACTCGTGCATCTTTCAGCAAACGAACGAAGCCTTTACCTTGATGGGTGGCGTATAATAAACCTAAAGCCACAACGATACAAGCAAAAATTACCCCAACGCGCACCCAAACATCATTTGCAGGGGCCCAATACGCTGGTAAATGCTGATTCACCATGGTAGCCGAGAGCAATAATGCAATTGCTATCACCCATAGAACGATATCTAAAGGCGAACCAGAACGAACAACTTCAGCAGAATTATTTCTTTGAGGAATTGGCGCGTCGCTCAATGCGTCACGCGATTTATCATTCGACATTTTTGTACTCGTCGTAGAACTCGCGACTTATTATATGAACAACTAAGCCAGCATCAAGCTTTTTATTTCAAAATATGGCAGGTCAGGAGGGACTCGAACCCCCAACATTCGGTTTTGGAGACCGACGCTCTACCAATTGAACTACTGACCTATAAAGCAAGTTGAGAGCCAAAGCTCTCAACTTGAGACGTAATTCGTCACTATATTATGCTTATGCAGTTACTTTAGCAACAACACCAGCACCTACAGTACGACCACCTTCACGGATCGCAAAACGTAGACCTGGGTCCATTGCGATTGGGTGGATTAATTCTACTGACATTTCAACGTTGTCACCTGGCATTACCATTTCAACGCCTTCTTTCAACTGGATCGCACCAGTTACGTCAGTTGTACGGAAGTAGAACTGTGGACGGTAACCATTTAAGAATGGAGTGTGACGACCACCTTCTTCTTTAGAAAGTACGTATACTTCTGCGTCGAATTTAGTGTGCGGCTTGATTGTACCTGGTTTAGCAAGTACTTGACCACGTTGTACTTCTTCACGCTTAGTACCACGAAGTAAGATACCACAGTTCTCACCTGCACGGCCTTCGTCAAGAAGTTTACGGAACATTTCTACGCCAGTTACAGTTGTTTTAACTGTATCTTTAATACCAACGATCTCTACTTCTTCACCAACTTTGATGATACCAGCTTCAACACGGCCTGTTACTACTGTACCACGACCAGAAATTGAGAATACGTCTTCGATTGGCATCAAGAATGCTTTGTCGATTGCACGCTCTGGCTCTGGGATGTAAGAGTCAAGTGCTGCTACAAGAGCAAGAACTGATTCTTCACCGTAAGGACCAGCTTCACCGTTAAGCGCTGCAAGAGCTGAACCACGGATTACTGGAGTGTCATCACCTGGGAAGTCATAAGTAGAAAGAAGTTCACGTACTTCCATTTCTACTAATTCAAGTAATTCTTCGTCATCAACAAGGTCGCATTTGTTTAAGAATACGATGATGTAAGGTACACCTACCTGACGAGAAAGAAGGATGTGCTCACGAGTTTGTGGCATTGGACCGTCAGTTGCAGCACATACAAGGATCGCGCCGTCCATCTGAGCAGCACCAGTGATCATGTTTTTAACGTAGTCGGCGTGGCCTGGGCAGTCAACGTGTGCGTAGTGACGAGTTGGAGAATCGTATTCTACGTGTGATGTATTAATTGTAATACCACGTGCTTTTTCTTCAGGTGCTGAGTCGATTTGTGAGTAATCTTTCGCTTCACCGCCGTAAGTTTTTGCACAAATTGTTGCAATCGCAGCAGTTAAAGTTGTTTTACCATGGTCAACGTGACCGATTGTACCCACGTTTACGTGTGGTTTATTACGTTCAAACTTGGCTTTAGCCATGATGATCTTCCTCGTTTACGTCGAACCACCTACAAATGGCGCTGAGCTAACTCAGTTTATCGACATATCGCCTAAAAAAACTAGACACCTAATACTTGAAAAGCAGACTATATAGCCTGCTTTTTGAAAACTTTGTGGAAATCCACATTAAACTTTAATATCTGGAGCTCTTATCGAGATTTGAACTCGAGACCTCTCCCTTACCAAGGGAGTGCTCTACCACTGAGCTATAAGAGCGACTATCCTTCGATGGAGCGGGAGACGAGGATCGAACTCGCGACATGCAGCTTGGAAGGCTGCCGCTCTACCAACTGAGCTACTCCCGCAACGTTGGTAATAACCACTTCACTCGAAGTTTAGAGATGGTGGTGAGAGAAGGATTCGAACCTTCGAAGCTTTCGCAACAGAGTTACAGTCTGCCCCCTTTGGCCGCTCGGGAATCTCACCAATATCGCACTTATCTACAGTGCCGTTCTTTACTCAATTAACTTAACACTTTAAAATGGTGCCGGCACACGGATTCGAACTGTGGACCTACTGATTACAAGTCAGTTGCTCTACCAACTGAGCTATGCCGGCGTTTCTTAGTGTTTCGTACGTTTCGTATCGGAACGGTGTGCAGTTTAGCAAAACTTCCAAACGATGCAAGCGGTTTTTTTAAAAAAACCGCTAAAAACTCATAAAATCAATCCGTTTGATGATAATTCAACCGCTTTGATCACTGCACGAGCTTTTATTTGAGTTTCATTCCACTCAGATTCTGGATTTGAGTCAGCAACTAGCCCTGCACCAGCCTGTACATACACCTTTTTGTCACGGATAACACAAGTACGGATTGCAATCGACATATCCATTTCACCATGC
This sequence comes from Acinetobacter sp. FDAARGOS_558, assembly GCF_003937785.1. Classification (NCBI taxonomy): domain Bacteria; kingdom Pseudomonadati; phylum Pseudomonadota; class Gammaproteobacteria; order Moraxellales; family Moraxellaceae; genus Acinetobacter; species Acinetobacter sp. FDAARGOS_558. Next base: position 2,645,300 of record NZ_RKJH01000001.1, on the reverse strand, counting down.
CATCCCAAATAACCAACAGCCCCGCCAAAAACTCCCCTTTTCACAGGCTCTACTTCATCAATAATTTCCATTGCGCGAATTTTTGGGGCACCTGATAAAGTTCCTGCCGGAAAGGTGGCTTTAAATACATCAAGTGCATCGATATCATCTCGCACTTCACCTTGTACATTTGAAACAATATGCATGACATGTGAATAGCGCTCAATCACCATTTGATCCGTAACTTGGACTTTACCTATTTTCGATACGCGCCCTACATCATTTCGCCCAAGATCAATCAGCATTAAATGTTCAGCAATCTCCTTTTCATCAGACAGCAAATCTTTTTCTAATGCTATATCTTCTTCTTTAGTTTTACCGCGCGGTCTAGTTCCTGCCAAAGGTCGAACTGTAGCAATACCATTTTCTAAACGAGATAAAATTTCCGGTGACGAGCCAACAATATGAAATGGTTTTTTATCAGTAATCGTTTGCCCTTGAACCAAGAATAGATAAGGTGATGGATTTAAATGACGTAATGCACGGTAAACCTGTAAAGCTTCTCCATCAAAATCAGAAACCATACGCTGCCCAGGTACAACCTGCATCACATCGCCTGCACGGATATACTCTTTAACCTTCTCTACCGTCTCTAAGAATTTTGCTTTACCAGTAATTGATTCAAAATGCGGAGGCGTATGTGGTCGCGCTTGCAAACTAACTGGAGTCGCCAACAACTGTTCTAATTGATCTAATTTTTGTTGAGCGTCTTCATAAGCATTACTCTGCTCTGTATCCGCATGCACAATTAAAAATAGCGTATCTTTAAGATTGTCAAAAACAATGACTGTCTTTGAGAGCATCAACCATAAATCTGGCAGCGTAATCGGATCAGCCGCAGGTACATTCTTTAAACGTGGCTCGATGTAGCGGACAGCATCGTAGCCCAAATAACCTACCAAGCCGCCCGTAAAACTTGGTAAGTCTGGTAAGAGTTTAGCCGTAGGAACTTTAAATTGTTTTTGGAATTCGCGGATATATTGGAATGGGTCTAGACAATTTTGCTGTGTTACTGATCCGTCAGCATGTTGTATAGATAAAACGCCAGCGTTACAGGAAAAAACTGTTGTTTCCCCTAAACCAATCATAGAGTAGCGCGCCCAGTTTTCACCCCCTTCAACAGACTCAAATAAGTAAGCCTGTGTTTGATCCTTAAAACGAGCAAAAACAGATAATGGGGTTTCTGTATCCGCTAAACGTTGACGATAAACAGGAATGGTATTGTAACCAGCAGCCTTAAGTTGCTCGAATTGCGCTAATGTTGTCATGAATCTTCTCTAATATGGTTTCGATTTAAAAGTGTGTTTTTCTAGATTCGGTTTAGACACGCCATCGAAAAACCATACGCTTATTCATTCTTATCTCCATTTTCTTCATTAGACAATTAACTCAGCAAGACTATCAACAACTTGCTGAGGTTGGCAATCATAGATATTCTCTCCATGATTATAGCCATAGCTAACCACAATACAATCAATTCCAGCACGGCGTGCGGCTTCAATATCATTACTTGAGTCGCCAATCATTAATGATTGTGAAGCAGATATTTTTAGGCTTTCCATGCAATGCAATAATGGTAGTGGGTGCGGCTTTCTTTCAGGTAAGCTATCTCCTCCAAGTACAACTTGAAAATAAGAAGAAAGCTCTAGCGCATCCAGTAACCCTTGAGCAAGTTTGACAGGCTTATTAGTCACACATGCCATTTTGATATTTAAAGTTTGGCAATGTTTTAAAAACTCAGGTACACCTGGGTAAATTTGAGTATTCACACACAGCTCCGCACCATATACCTCTACAAATTTCTGTAATAAAACTTTATGTTGTTCAACATCTAATTTTCCAAATATATGAAGCAGAACACTTTCACAAAGTTTTGAAGCCCCTTTACCTACCCATTCACGTATTTGTGCTTCTGTTACCAATGGCCAACTGAGTGATTGCAGACTTAAGTTCATAGACCGATATAAATCGGCAGCGGAGTCAACCAACGTTCCATCTAGATCAAATAAAATTAAATCGCGCTTACTTAGTTGTGCAACAGACATTTTCTTCTACTCAAAATTAAAAAGGCATGCGTTTAGCATGCCTTGATTGTAAAAGCACCAACGAATTATTTAAAGAATAACCACGCCAATACAGCTAAAATCACTAAAATAATAATGGTCACTAGACCAATAGATGCATTCTTTTGCTGCTCTTTCTCTTCAGTAACCCGAGAAACTGGCTCCTCAATAGCAACAGGAGTTTGTTCTGGCTGAGCATGAATATCCACCCCTTCAGGAATCGGTGCTGGTTTTGGCACAGAAACTCGCTGAGGCATTCCATCACGACTCACTTCAGTTTCCGCTGCACGCTCCGCAATACTTGGGATACCTTGATCGCTTAAATCTTGTGTCGGTGCAGCTTGTACTGGCTCCACCTCAATTTCAGGTAAATCAGTATTTTCTTGTGCAGGGGCGAAAACTGAAAATTTTAAACTTGCGAATTGAACAATATCACCATCATGCAACTGTTTTTCTTGCTCAATACGCATATCGTTTACAAACGTACCATTCGATGAATTAAGGTCTTGCACCCATAGCGCTTGATCTTTTAACAGCAATGCTGCATGGCGACGTGAAATTTCAGCAGCCTGTAGTAATAAATCGGCATCTTGATGACGTCCCACCAACATATCACGATCAACATTAATTTCTTGGCCAGTAAATTCACCAGTAATTGCTTGTAATTTCCAAGTCATGCCTATGTCCTATTCATTTTTTATTAATCATAACATGCTACTACGGCGCTGTGCTTGGACGCAGTGTCGTTGTTGTTACTGTATTTTTAGTACGATTAATTTCAGGATCAGGCAACTGTAGTGTTTGCTTTTGGACGGTAGGTTCTACAGCTACCGGCGTAGTTATGGTCGAACTTTTACCACCTGATGGAACCTGTTGGTAATTTTTTGGCTTAGAGGCAATACTCGGTGGGGTCATTTTTTGATTATAAAGATCATCAACTTGCTCAGGTAATTTTGCAAAGTTGCCATTTTTATCCATAGCCAATTGCAAACTATAAAGTTGATTATAGCGCTGCTGAGATAAACGGCGTACATCATTTGCATCGCCCACAATTGTTGGGTGAATAAAAACGAGAAGGTTACGTTTAGTATTGCTTCGAGTATCTGAGCGGAATAAACGTCCTAAATAAGGAATACTACTTAAACCAGGAATGCCCTGACGGTTAAACTCAACGTCATCTGAAACCAAACCACCTAAAACTACTGTTTGGCCATGTTCGGCTAATACAGCCGTTTTAATAGCACGTTTATTAGTAATTAAGTCCGCAGCTTGCCCTTTACTTGCTTGAACATTTGAAACTTCCTGTTCAATTTCAAGGCGAACTGTACCATTCTCACCAATATGAGGAATGACTTTTAATGTTACACCGACATCTTTACGCTCCACAGTTGTATAGGGATTGATACCTGTACTATTGGTAGTGACCGAACCTGTTACAAATGGAACGTTTTGACCTACAACAATATAAGCCTCCTCATTATCCATAGTCACAATAGAGGGAGTAGACAATAAATTAGAAGCTGTATTCTCTTTTAAAGCTTGGATTAGGGCTCCATAAAGTTGACGAGAACCATCTGCACCTTCTTTATATTTTCCTAATGCGATTGAGCTACCAGCACCAATTGCGCTTCCCAAACCAGCAGCTCCTCCTGTTAAATAGCCAGCTGCCAGCGAAGCTAAACTTGAACCCGCATTTGTAAAGTTAATCAAGCCTATACCACTATTAATATCACCAAGAGCCCATTGCACCCCTAACTGATCCGCATCTTTACCAGAGACTTCAATAATTGCAGCTTCGATGAGTACTTGTTGACGGCGAACGTCAAGTTGCTGAATCGCAGACTCAATTTCACGCATTAATTGGGGATCAGCTTTAACTACTAATGAGTTCTGAGCATTATCTGCAATAATACTCACACCGTTTTGATTAAAGCTGGTGATATTATTCTGATTACTACTGTTCGAATTACCGTTTAGGTTAATTGCAGGAGTTGAAATTGAGGTACCACTTGAACCCGATGTATTTGAACCAGAATTCTGGTTATTACCAATTAAACTATTAATCGGATTCGATGAGTTAGATGAATTATTACTATTATTCGATGAAGATACTGCCTGTCTTGTGACTAAGCCTTGCAAAATTTCAGACAAGTTTTTAGCACTGGCATACTTCAAACGGAAAACTTTTAAGCCACCTAAACGATCTGCCGAAGGTACATCCAGCATCTCAATCATATGACGAATACGTTTACGTGTTTGCGGATCACCTTTTATTAAAATACGGTTTGTCCGATTATCAGCAATAATACGAATACGGGCACCACTAAAATCTTTAGATGCGCCTGTTGCGCTCATCGCTTCAAGCTGGGTAATAATTTCTTCTGCTTGGCTCGACTGAAGCGTGATCGCTTCAATATCATTTTGCCCAGTTCCATCCAAGTTACGAATAATATTTTCAAGTTGATAAATATTCGCCGCTCTATCAGAAACAATAAGTGCATTGGTTCCTGCAATTGCCGCCATATGTGCAAATTGCGGCATTAAGGGACGGAGTGCTGGAATTAAGTCATTTGGATTAGTATTTTCCAGCCAAATCACACGTGTAACGATTTGATCACCACGGACCCTATTTCTAGAATCATAAGGAATTCCCGAGTTTTTAACATTGCTATCCGGTACAAGCTTAATGGTATTACCAGAAGGAATTGCAACCACCCCGTTTACATTTAAGACCCCAAGAAATAGGTCATAAACTTCATCTTTATTTAATGGCTTATTAGAAATAACCGTGACATTACCACGTACTCTCGGATCTACAGCGAAGTTCTTTCCTGTAATGTCTGCAACTTCATTAATAAAGGCAGTTAAGTCAGCATCACGTAAATTGATCTTCCATGTTTGGGCATAGGCACTGCTACTTACTGTCGCAATCAATGGGGCTGCTGCAAGTAATGCCCAAAGTGGACGTTGATGATTCAATAAAGCCATAACTCGCGATATTTCCTAACTCTTATGGTGACGTGTTATCACTAAAAATTTTGTTGTATGGTCATCACTTGATCACCACGTTTTATTTCTATTTTTACTTGCCCTGCTCGACGAGCCTGCTCAAGTAATTGCACATCCGTTTGCCCTTGCCCAACCGTTTGACCATTCAAAGAGACAATTCGATCGCCAGGTCTTAAACCTAACTTATTTCTAAGTGCAGTCGGTGTACGTTCTGTAACTTCATAGCCTTCACCTGAGTTACCACTTACCCCCATATCTCGGAGATACTGCTCTCGGTTACCTTGCATCTGCTGGATCGCTTGTCCCAATGCCTGTTGGGCCGTATTCATAGGCTCTGTAGGTTGAGACGGTGTAGCACTTTGTTGTGAAGCATCCGGAGTCATCGGTTGATATAAACCATTTGGCAAACCTTTGAACTGAAGTTCACGGGTACTGCCATTTCCTTGACTCAACACAACATGATCCCAATACACCTCTGCCAATTGGTAAGAAGTTGAACCAATGGTTTCACCAACTCGATAACGCTCAGCAGTATTATCAATTTTAATAACAGCAGAGGAAAACCGGTTTGGATAGCCGACCATTACACCCTGCAATTCTAAATTCACGCTTTCTTGAGCCGCATTGGCAGAAGGTTCGTTAAAAAGTGAAAAAGTACTAATATTTGGTATTTGTGGTTGTTGAGAACCGAGTTCTACCCGATCAAATTGCATCAGTTGAGGAGGCGCAATCACCAACCAAAAAAAAGAAGCGAGTTTCCAGCATAACCATAAAATTAAAATGGCAAGGACCACTACACTCAGTCGATCTAATTTTTGCCATTGCAATTGCTGTAATTTATCAATCCATACTTTCATTAGTTACCACCTTGTAATAATGGTTGGCGAGAACTAATGACAAAAGTATCCAAACCAGCTTTACCGTCATATGATGGAACATTGAGTAATAAACGCTGTGTGAGCTGAACATCCAGCATCATATTGGCATCTAGTAAAAGATTGGCCATTTTTTGATTACGCTGATCACGGATGTCCACTTGTAGTTGTCCGTTCTGGTCAGTCAACTGCCCACTTAAAGAAGGCATATTCATACGATCTTGACGATCACCAATATTATAAATGAGCGCCCCACCACCCCAATGCAATTGTCCATCAACTGCCGCAAAGCCTTGCTCTTTTTTATAATTAAACTGGATATCTTTAAGTTGAATACTGTTTACAGGCCATTGCCAATTTACAATTTGCTTCAGTGTTTCTGGAGCAATCTGGCCATTCATATCCCTTACAATAACTTTTTTTCCAAAACCATACGCCATAATCCCCGTTAATTGCGTATTACCACTATGAATATCAACATCTGCAGCAAAGCGTAATAAAAGTAAGTCTAGCGGTCTCGTTTTCCAGTGGATAGTGCCTCGTAACGCTCCACGGTGCCAGTCTGCCTGCCCCTGCCAGATATTGCCACTTACATTATGGACAGTTTGATTATTCTTTGAAAATTTAGAGATAAGCCAAGTCGCCGGAATCTGTAAAATAATAAAAATTAAAAATGCAATGAGGGCAAAAAACCACCACTTCCATTGCTTAGACTTTTTCTTCATTCAGCCTTACCAACATGCAAATTATCATCCTTATATGAGAGTTCCTCTCTAGTCTGACATTATGCATACTTTTTCAACATCGCCAATTCACTTCATATAAAAAAACCAAGCAATCGGGCTTGGCGTCTCGCTAAAGACTATAAGTTGAACGTATGACAAAATCATGAAATTTACGATTGATCTTGCTAAATGAAAGTTTAGTCTCAACAATGCTCTTAATTAGCAACTCAAGCACCTTATTGAATATTCATATTTAAAATAAAATTTTTTTAATTCTTTTTAAAAATAAAAAAGCCAAGCAGAATCGCTTGGCTTTTTAAGAGGCAATACAATTAGATTAAGAAATCTTCAAGTTTTGCACCTTTTTCAATTTCAGCAACTAACCAACGTGGTTGTTTACCGCGACCAGTCCAAGTCTCTTCAGCATTGTTTTTGTTACGGTAACGTGGTTCTACAGATTTACGTGTTGTTTTCTTACGTTTTTGAGCGCCAAATTCTAGAAGCTGTTCAACACTAAAACCTACATTTTCAGCAATTTCGATAATTTGATTATAAGCATCTTCGATTGCTTGATCTTTTTTGCTTGCAATTAAAGCTTCTGCTTCTTCTTGTAAGCGTTTTAACTCTTCAACAGATAATTCACTAATATCCGGTTTCATTAATAAATACTCCAGTCTTACTGACAATTCAAATAATACAGACAAAATTTAAAAACATTAAATCATAACCAATAGTATTTATAATCTATTCAATAAGCAATAGTTTGAAAGTCAAGTTCATCAGAATAACGCTATAAATTTACTTTTTAATTACATTAGTAATTATAATTGTAATATATTTTCTTAATATTTATTTAAGCTAAATGTATTAAATCATGCCCCACTGATTTTTCTAATTCAATAATTTTACTTTTTACTTCACTTGGTATTTCACATTTTAATCCTGTCATTTTATTCACACAAACCATAACTGCTTCACCTGTAGCAACGATTTGCTGCTGAGATTCACTCCATAATATATAAGCCATACGGAACGCGCTCTTACGTAGCTCTTCTACACGAACCCCTACTTTCAATACATCTGGATAAAACACAGGTTTTAAATATTTGCACTGACTTGAAGCAACAACAGTATATATATTTGGAGTCAATATATTTACATTTTCCATATATAAAATACGTGAGCTTTCAATATATCTATAATATTGCACATTATTGACATGACCAAAAGCATCCATATCTCCCCATGCTACTTTCTGGTCGTATATTACAGGGTAGACAGACAGTTCTTTCATTTTTACCTCAGATTTTAAATTTTAAAAAATTCGCATCATTTTCAAAGATTAGGTTTAACTGTTTGATTAACTCATCATCTTCTTTTAAGGTTGATTTAATACGTAAATAGCTCATTAAAATATTATCTGGATATAAACTTAATAATATTTCTGCTTCAGCTTGACGACCTGTTGCCATGTAAACATGCCATTTTGCAAATGTTAAAACTGGCAAATTCATATATTGAGATTCAAATTGATTAATCTTTTCTTCGACATCGGCATAGTCAGGAACCTGCTTAAGCAATTGTTGCTGAAACCATAAGTAAAATACGTCCGGATCGAATTGCTCTTTGAGTAAATGCAAGGTTAATGCTTCATGCTGAATACTCATTTCTGGCATACGGGCCAAAAGTTTTAACCATAACAATTTACTGCTATAAGGTCTGGTTTGAATTTCTGACTCTAAATCCAGATAGCGCTGTTGCAGTGCTTGTAAATCATCTATTGAAGCTTGATCAAACTGTTGAAGAAGTTGTTGTAGCCATAAATCACGATGTTCAGCGTCCAACAAACCATATTTCATAGAACGTAAGTATACCCATGGTTGTTGTAAAGCAAGCTGGCCCCAAAGCGCTGTTAAACGTTGTTGATATGCTGTCTCAATCTCTTCAAGCCATGGCGATAACTGATGCTGATATAAAAACTCAAGATGGGTTAAGGCACGTTCAGCTTCGTTTTGTGCCAAGAATATTTCAATACGCTGTAATTCTGCTAACTCAAAAGCCATTGGTGGGGATTGATCCAAGGCCTCTAAAGCTTTTTGGTAATCTCCACTTAAAACTAGAAATTTGGCATCAATAATATTTTTTAGAAGGCCTGATTGAGTAAAAACACGTTCGATAAATACCCGTTGATCTTCTGCAGCCTCTAATAACCAGACAATACCTAATTGTTCATACGGATGGAGGTTTTTAAACTGAAAAATATTCTCTCTCTTTCTTTGTTCCCGAGAAGAATAACGCTTAATCCAAAGCCATATCACCTGAGCAATAAAGCTCATCACAACAAACGTAAGGACTAATCCCCATACATTTGTTTGCAATTGCAATTGCCGCCAATAGATATAAACATAACCCATACCATAGCCATAACTGAATAAGGCCAAGGCTGCAAACAGGATTAAGCTAATTAAAAAGTAAACCCACAGGAGATGCTTCATATGTCCTCCTTATGAGCCGATTAGACCAAGTGTCGATAATTTAGGAACAGGCACTACTGATAAATGTGCCACTTTAGCAATACGGTTTTTGAGTTGTTGGCTAGTTGCATCGGGTAATTCATTTAGTTTTTGCATTACAGTCTGCAACTCATTTTGATATTCAGCCATTTTTCCTTGGTTTAAAGCTTGCTCAGCAATTAATAGCCTTAATTGCACTTCTTTAAGCACTACACTTCGGTTCATTAAATTAATAGACGGCGTTTCTACTTTCTCAATACGGAACCATTTTTTCCACCATGACACAGCCTCGGATTGGTCCATCTCAAATTTAGGCTGCTTTAAGGCTTGCTGAATATTTTTATCAATATTCTGGAGTAAATCATCAATGAGTTGATGTCGCTGATTTTGAGCAAGCACAAACTGTTGAATGGCCTGCTTATCTTGCTCAAGAGCTTGATTTAAGCTGTGTTGTAATGCAGGAGCAATTCCATATTGTGGTAGGGTTTGCTGTAGTTGGGTTAGATGATCTACAGCATAAATAAATTGCTGTTGGTCAATTGCAAACTGGATTAACTCTAATTTTTGTTTAATTAATACGGTCGGTGCAATTCCGGTTTGAACAACTTCAGTCGTTGTTAAAGGCGTTGTTTTAGAATTATGACTTGGTTGATTTTGAATTTGTCTTTGCAAAGCAACCAATTGATCATTCAAATTGGCATATTGCTGTTCAGATTGCAGCAAGTTTTGCTGAATTTCAGGGACGGTACGAGAAATTTGCCACATATCGTAGCTGAGCTTAGCCACCCAAGCGATGCCCAGCAAAATGATGATAGAAACAAGTTTTCTCATACGAATCCTTATAATGCCTGAATGTGATGAATCATCCCCGAAGGCGATAAATTTTCAAGTTGAATAATGTGAAAATGAGCTTGTTGCTGATCGCGATAGTCTTTAACAAGTTGAAAAAGGCGTGGTCCTAAAACTAAATATACGCAATCAGGTTGTGCCTTATTTTTTAAACAAAGCTCTAACCAGTATTTCCAGCTCGCCTCACTAGTAATTAAGACGAGCCATTTATCTAAATTATAATTTGAATTCTGTGTCAGATGTTTGAATGTCGAATATGAAGCTTGCGGACACTGCCGGCGATATAGAACAAAATTTAAAATCTGAATTCCTTGCTGTTGCAAAGTTTCCATCATAAATTGACGGCCGCCTTCACCTCTCCAAAAAGCCACGCTACCTGATTTTTGCATACGATGAAGGAGAGGTAAGTTAAGCATTCCCTCGGAAGTTTCAACCTCAGGAACATGCGCTTCAATCCCATAGTCGTGAAGACGATTAGCCGTCGCCTGTCCCACCACAATCCATTGAATATGTTTTAGCTCATCTATTTTTAAACCACTTTGTGTTAAATACTGCATCCCCACATCAACAGCAGTAGGACTAACCACTACAATCGCTTGTGCACCAGTTAACTGCTGATAGAGTTGAGAGAGTGATTCTGAAAAAGGTTGAGCAACCAGTTCTAAAAGAGGTAAAGACTCGACCTGAAACCCCTTCTTCTGCAAAGCATGAGTTAATTCAGCCGCACGCGAGTCAGGTCGGGTATTAATAAACAACATAGCGTTAGTAGAGGGCCTTTAATAAATCACCAGCGCCTTGATCAAGTAAGTTCCGAGCAAGGTTTTCACCTAATTGCTGAGCATTATTCGCTTCATCTGTAAGCTCAGCCCGTAATAATGTTTGCCCATCAACACTACCTACACGGCCTTCAATATGAATTTTACCATCTTGGAGTGTTGCATAACCTGCAATCGGCACCTGACAACCACCTTCAAGATAAGCATTGAATGCTCGCTCAGCACGTACACATACATCTGTCTCTGGGTGTAGAAGTGGCTGAATTAAAGCCAACACTTCTTGGTCATCTGCACGGCATTCCAAACCAAGAGCGCCCTGTCCCACCGCAGGCAAACTTACACTTGGCTCGATACAGTGGCGAATGCGTTCTGCCAATCCTAAACGTTTTAAACCAGCACTCGCCAAGATAATAGCATCATATTGACCATCGTCTAGCTTCGCTAAGCGGGTACCGACATTACCACGTAAATCAATAATTTGTAGATCTGGACGTTGTTTTAAAATTTGTGATTTACGACGTAAACTTGAGGTGCCAACTTTTGCTCCTTGCGGCAAATCAGCAAATTTTTCAAATTGATTCGAAACAAAAGCATCTAACGGATCTTCACGTTCGCAAATTACGGCCAAAGTTAAACCTTCTGGTAATGCCATCGGAACATCTTTCATTGAATGTACAGCAAGGTCCGCACGACCATCTAAAAGTGCTGCTTCCAATTCTTTAACGAACAACCCTTTGCCACCAATTTTTGCTAAAGGTGTATCTAAAATTTTATCGCCTTGCGTGACAAACTTAACCAACTCCACCGTTAAATCTGGGTGAAGCTCCTGTAAACGGGCACGAATATGTTCTGCCTGCCAAAGAGCAAGTGGGCTTTGTCGTGTAGCAATTTTCAAGGTTTTCATAAATTCAAGCATGGGCTGGTCAAACAATACACCCTAAACTTAACTTGATCCCTTAAAATTGCAAGTAAAATCTCACAAGCAAAAATAAGATGAATACAGGTTAAAGTTGGTGTATCCGTTCTCTAAGGGTAGATAAATGACGGCGGCTTACGGAAAGTCTTTCATCTAAGCCACGTAAGCGAACCTGATATTGGCCCGAACTTACTAGCTCCAAACCATCTAAATAAGCAATCGAGACCAATGCATTACGGTGAATACGGATGAACTGATCTGCGAACTCAGTTTCAAGTTCTTTAAGTGTTTCGTCAATCAATACGCTGCCATTTTTATGACGTACCGTGACATATTTCTGATCTGCTAAAAAGTAATAGATATTTTCAACAGGAATTAGCTCAACCCCACGATAGGTTTTAGCAGCAATTTGATGACGTTGTGTTTTTAAATCCTGTAAAAGCTCAGGTTTAGGCAAAGCGCTGAGCTGTGCTTGTGTTAGCTGGGTTAATTGCTTAAATGTCTGCTCCAGCTCTTGAGGATCAATGGGCTTAAGAAGATAAGCTTGTGCTTGTGACTTAAATGCCTCCAATGCATGCTGATCATAAGCTGTGCAAAACACTATGGCAGGTCGAGGATTAAGTTGGCTTAATTGCTCCGCACAGACGAGACCATTCATACCCGGCATCTGGATATCAAGTAAAATCACATCTGGGTGATGAAGCCGTGCCTGTTCCAAGGCATCTTGGCCATGATGAGCTGTTGCGACAACCTCATGTCCCATCTTTGAAACTAAACGTGACAATCGTTCCACTGCAAGTGGTTCGTCATCACAAATTAGCACCTTCATTCATCCTCCTTGTCACCGTTAACTTGGTCCATTTTTTTATGGTTAACTCTGACTGACTTATTATTTTGATTGGTATTGATAGCTCATAATAGTGGTATATAAAGCCTCACCCTTATATACCTGGAATCTCACTGAATTCCCATAATACGCTTTTAAGCGCTGTTTAACATTTTCAAGAGCGATTCCATGCCCTTTCCGTGAATTTATTGTATCGTGTGTATAAGGGTTGGTAATGACTATACTGACCTGATTTTGCAATATTTCAACCAATACCCCAATGGTTGCTTTACCCATCATTGGCTCTACCCCATGAAAAATACTATTCTCTAATAAAGGTTGTAATGTCAATAAAGGAATAGTGACCTGTTTTAATTGCAAAGGTTCAATTTCCACTTTCCATTCGACTTTTAAACGCTCGCCCAAACGTATTTGCTCAATCATTAAATATTGTTTACTAAGCTCAATTTCTTCATGCAAGCTCACCAATTTTAATTCTTGAAAACTCGCCCTAAACAGTCGTGACAGGCTAATTAACATACTTTCTGCTTTATCTGGATCTATCGTTATTAAACTCACCACATTATTTAGACTATTAAATAAAAAATGAGGATGAATGCGAGCCTGCATTGCCTGAATACGGGCATTTAATTCTGCATATTGTTGGTGTAACCATTGTTCTCGAACATATAAATAACGCAGACAAAAGGCCCCTAATAATATTCCATAACTTAAATATAAAGGGACATTGGTAAAATAAATGCTCCAGTCCTGCGCTATAACAGATGTTTTTTTCAAAACTCCAAACTGAAAAAAATTGCTTATTATGGTGGTTACCACAACTATCGCTTGCAGCATAACAAAGCCAATTACCAAAGCATATTTTTGCTGTAGCTGACTAAAAAAATCCTGAAAATGTTCAACCAATGCAAAAAAAGACAAAATCACCCAGTTAATAAAAACGATATATTGTAAAAGACGTGAGCCGTTTAATGCATGCCAAGACTGCGCTTCAGCCAAAGCTAAAACCAGAGCTAAAACATTACTTGCGATAATTAATTCTAATAAATGTTGCCAACGATCAATTTTCGTAAAAAAATAGGAGGAATTTTGATTTCGATATGCTGTAGAAAACAACTTTGTTTGTTGAGCTTCGGCAAGTGATATACTCTTTTTTATTTTACTGAGCCACCATGACCACATCTTCAAATCCCCCTAATTCAGCAGCCCCAAACCAAACCTCAGGTATGTGGGGTGGTCGTTTTTCTGAAGCGACGGATGCTTTTGTAGCCGAATTTACCGCCTCTGTTCAATTTGACCAGCGTTTTTATAAGCAAGACATCGCTGGTTCTATTGCGCATGCTACCATGCTTGCGAAAGTTGGCGTACTGACAGAAGCAGAACGAGACGACATTATTGAAGGTTTAAGCACCATTCGTGCAGAAATTGAAGCTGGAACTTTTGAATGGCGTATCGATCTTGAAGATGTTCACATGAACATTGAATCACGTTTGACTCAACGTATCGGTATTACAGGTAAAAAACTTCACACTGGCCGTAGCCGTAACGACCAAGTTGCAACTGATATCCGTCTTTATCTCCGCGACGAAATTGACGACATTTTAGGCTTATTAGAGCGTTTACAAAAAGGTTTGTTGGGCTTGGCTGCCAAAAATGTAAATACTATTATGCCTGGCTTTACACACTTACAAACAGCTCAACCGGTAACTTTCGGCCATCACTTGTTGGCATGGTTTGAAATGTTAGTTCGTGATACTGAACGTCTTCAAGACTGCCGTAAGCGTGTTAACCGTATGCCACTTGGTTCTGCGGCTCTCGCTGGTACAACTTACCCGATTGATCGTGCTTATACAGCAGAGTTACTAGGCTTTGAAGCTGTATCTGAAAACTCTCTTGATGCTGTATCTGATCGTGATTTTGCTATCGAATTTAATGCAGCAGCATCTTTAATCATGATGCATTTATCGCGTATGTCTGAAGAACTTATTCTTTGGACTTCTGCACAGTTTAAATTCGTAAATATTCCTGATCGCTTCTGTACTGGTTCTTCAATCATGCCGCAGAAGAAAAACCCTGATGTTCCGGAACTCATCCGTGGTAAATCTGGCCGCGTATTTGGTGACTTAATTAGCTTACTTACGCTTATGAAAGGTCAACCACTGGCGTACAACAAAGACAACCAAGAAGATAAAGAACCTTTATTTGATGCCATTGATACCGTTCGTGGTTCACTCATGGCGTTTGCTGACATGATCCCTGCATTGGTTCCAAATGTTGAAATCATGCGTGAAGCTGCTCTTCGCGGATTCTCTACAGCAACTGACCTTGCTGACTATTTAGTGAAAAAAGGCGTTGCGTTCCGTGATGCACATGAAATTGTAGGTAAAGCTGTTGCATTAGGTGTTGCTGAAGAAAAAGATTTATCTGAGTTAACACTTGAGCAATTACAACAATTCTCTGACCTAATTACAGCAGATGTATTTGATAAAGCTTTGACACTAGAAGCTTCGGTAAATGCACGTGATCATATTGGCGGAACTTCACCAAAACAGGTTGAAGCTGCGATTGCACGTGCCCATAAACGTCTAGAACAGTTATACGCTTAAGGATACAAAATGAGTCGACAAGTATTTTGCCGTAAATACCAAAAGGAAATGGAAGGATTGGACTTTGCTCCATTTCCAGGTGCCAAAGGCCAAGAATTTTTTGAAAATGTTTCTAAGCAAGCATGGCAAGAATGGTTACAGCACCAAACTACGCTAATTAATGAAAAGCGTTTAAACGTGTTTGAACCAGAAGCGAAAAAATTCCTTGAAGAGCAACGTGAGAAGTTCTTCAATAATGATGAGAGCGTTGAAAAAGCGGAAGGCTGGAAACCAGAATAACAGGTTTATTCCAAGCCCATCATTTTTTAAAAAGGCAGGTTTATATACATAGACCTGCCTTTTTTACGTGAAACTTACACAAACATATAAAGCCTTACATAGAGCGCACAGGACTCTACATGACATGAAATAGCTGAAACTTTAATATCAATTCATAGCAAGTAAGACACGATCCCTGTCGTGTTTTCTCTTAATGCACTTGATTTTCTGTCCTGAACTTCCCCCCAAAGTTCGGGACATTTTTTTATCTATTATTTTAAAAAAATAAAAAAGCCTTGTCTGAAACAAGGCCTTTAAATATCTCAGCTCACATATTACTTTTCGTGTACTTTTGCTTCAATTTCTTCAATTTTGGTATGACGTGCATCAAAGCCTTTTGCCATGTAAATGACTTGTTCAGCAATATTACGAGCGTGATCACCGATACGCTCTAAAGAACGTAAAACCCACATGACATTAATCACACGAGCAATATGACGCGGGTCTTCAATCATATAAGTCATTAAAGTACGCGTTGCCGACTGATATTCACGGTCAATGTCAGCATCGGCTAAAAGTACACGTAATGCCTGATCTGCATCTAAACGTGCAAAAGCATCAAGTGCGTCATGAATCATGACCCGTACTTGGTTACCAATATGACGTGTTTCCATGTAGCCACGAGGAGAACCGCCCTCTTCACATAGATTTTGCGCAATACGGGCAATTTTTGCAGCTTCATCCCCAATACGCTCTAGGTCAGTATTGGCTTTGCTCATGGCAATTACCATACGCAAGTCAATTGCTGCCGGATGACGACGTGCCAAAATCAGCGTCAGCCCTTCATCAATATCACGTTCGTATTGATTGACCGCATTATCTTTAAATTGAACATCAATTGCTAAGTTCGCATCTGTATCAAGCAAAGAATGAATTGCATTGGCAACCTGTTGTTCGACCAAGCCACCCATGGTCATAAACTTTGTGTTCACATCTTGCAAATCTTCATTAAATTGAGAAGAAATATGATGGCTTAACACCGGATTACTCGGACTCAAGGGAAGCCTCCAACATGATGGCGCAGGGATAAAATGATTGAGCATTAAAACACATCAATCATTAAATTTTTATGACAAAATTAAATTTCAGATAAAAGCATTTTTTTATTACTGATACGTTAACCAGCTATTTAATTCAACTAGATCTTTTTCTCCTAGCTGACCTACAGCCGCTTTTAAACGTAATACATTTAATAAATAGTCATACTGAGCATTAAGATAATCCTGTTTTGCTGAAAAAGCATTACGCTGCGCCAATAAAACATCGACCATACTTTTTAAGCCTTCGTTATAACTTGCTTTTGAAGCTTGAGAAACAAGTGCTGAAGAGTCCATTGCCGCCTTTCTTGCTTCAAGCTTTGCTCGGTCGGTATCTACCTGCATAAAAGCACTTTTCACATCGACATTGGCACGGCGAATGGCCGCATCAAGTTGGGCTTGCGCTTTATTTAACTCCACACTGGCTTTTTTAATAGAAGTTCGGGTCCGGCCTCCATTAAATAAGTTCCAGTTCATTTCTACCCCGACCTGATCAAACTTCCCATCAGTTGAAATCAGCGTTTCTGGCGTTTGTTTGGTATAACCATAACTCGCCACTGCATCTATCTGTGGATAAAGTGCAGCTTTTTCCACACGACGTTGATCTTCAGCATATCGCCTTTGTAAACGTGCTTGTTGAATCTTTAAATTTTGCTGTTGGGCTAATCCTAACCACTCATCGAGCTGTGCCGGATAAGGTTTTTGAAAGATAAAATCACTTCTCAATACAGCAAGCCTATCTTGATACGGACCAATATATTCAGATAGTTGCTCTTGAGCCAATAAAAGCTGCACATTGGTAGCAATACGGTTGGCTCGGGCATTTTGATATTGGGCATTTGCTTCACTCACATCACTACGTGCTACCAACCCTTCTTTAAGCTTGGCGTTCATCATATTGAGCTGTTCAAGCAAGGCTTTTTCTTCTTGTAAATATGCAGCGGTAAGTGCCTGCTGACGCAGTACATTAAAATAGGCTTCAGCTACATTTAAAACATGATCTTGTTTTTGCAGTCTTAAAGTAATTTCACTAAGGGCAACCGAAGTTTTAACCTGTTTATAACCTTCCCATGCATCCATACGAAAAAGAGGCTGACGGGCAGATAAACTAGCCTGTTTGGTAGTCGATGTATTACTTACCAAAGCATCGGAAAGTCCTTCCTGATCAACACCAGGAAAATTTGAACGCTTTACCGTTTGTCGATTACGGGTAATATTTCCAGATAATGTAACTGTTGGTAGTAAAGCGCCTGTTGCTAAGCCTAAATTAAGCTGATCTGCTTCAAACTGTTGTTGATTCGCTTGCCACGTCGGATCATTTAGTTTTGCGCGCTCATAAGTTTCAACTAAATCTAGAGCAAAACTCGACGATGTAAAACTCCATAAACCCGCAACAAGCATTAATTTTATTTTCATTGTTTAAATCAACGATAAAACTTGGCTTTAAGACTAAGAAAAATTTAATTTAAACTCAAGCCAGTAAAAGTTTTCATTTTTTATGTATTTTCAGGCTTTGATAACATCAAAATACAAATGAAAATCAAAAACATACCTGCCCACCCAATCCATGAGACACTTTCGCCAACCAAAACAATGGCAAAAATCGCTGCAACAAGAGGTTCAAATAAAGTTAAAGTGGTGGCTTTACTGGCATTTACAGTTTTTAACCCGAAACCAAAAAGCAAATAACCCAAAAACATAGGAATCAGCATCATATAGCCAGCAACAAGTAAATTTGTTGAACTTTGCAGTAGCCCACCACCTGTAATTAATAAAGTTGGAAGCAAGATGACTGCCCCACCACCCATAATCATGCCCATTGCAGCTTTAGCAGCAATACCCCGATCTATTAATCTTTTTGCGGCCCATGAATAAAGTGAATAGGTTGCACCCGCTACCAGCCCAAGAAAAATACCAAAAATTTTATTCCATTCATTTGTACTCTCTTGTGCTGCGTGGCTTTCGCCCATAGATAATAAACTTACCCCCACAACACCCAACACAAAACTTAGGAACCACGTTTTAGATAAAACTTTACGGTCAAAGAATCGCTCTAAAACTGCTGCAATGAGTGGAGCCGAACCAATTGAAACCACCGTACCAATCGTAATTCCGGCATAATGCATGGAAGAATAAAAAGCTAGTGGATATATCCCAACCGCCACAACACCTAAAAGAATAATAGAAATATTTCGCCCAATAAATTGTCGATGTTCCCGAATGGCCTGAGATGCAATCAATGCCTGTAAAAGCCCACCTCCCCCCATAGCAACCGCGCCAATTGCAAGTGGTCCGAGTGTTGGGGCAAATGCTGCGGCTGTGCCCGTGGTTCCCCATAAGAAAGAGGCTACTAAAATTGCAATAGTGCCACCATAACTACTATTTTTAATAAGGCTAATCATGTCGGCATTCTCGATCTAAAATATCTTCTGCCATTTGTCTCGCTAATTGAAGTTGACGGCTACTACCCTCTAAACCAGCTCTTGCCATCGACCCTTCTAATAAAAAAGAAAGTTGTGCGGCGATATAGCTAACACGCTGTGAATCTTTTAATAAGCGATTTAAATGCTCGGCAACAATCGCCTCAACTTGTTCTTTATGTTGTCTTACAGCATTTCGTCCTGAACTGTTCGCTGGGAACTCTGCGGCAGCATTTAATAGCCCACATCCTCTAAAACCCTTTTCATAAGCAAACTCGGCATGATCTTGATAGGCATCAAATACGGCCAAAATAGCTTCTTTAGCTGTTTTTGTTTTTTCTAAACGCTTTTGATAAAGGTCTAACCACTCTTGATGTCGTGCAGCAATATAGGCATCAACAAGTTCACCTTTTGAAGAAAAATTATTGTAAAGCGACATTTTGGCTACATCTGCTTTAGCCGTAACCGTATTAATTCCTGTTGCGGTAATGCCATCGTTATAAAACAGTGTTGCCGCTGCATCGAGAATTTTCTGTCTTGCTGTTCTATCATTCATAGCTTTTACTTAAGTAGACCGACCTACCTAATAATAAAGATTTCTAACAGTGATGCAATCTTTTTAAGCGTTATAATTTGAGCAATATCAATTTCGATAAAAATATAAAGATGAAAAAAATTCTAATGATGAGTATGTGCAGTGCACTACTTTTAGCTGGCTGCAATAAAACCTCACAGCAAGATCAAACTGTATCTAAAGAGCAAAAATCAACTGCGCAAAAGGCCACCGAACAGCGAGACAGTAGTTGCTTGCAAATTATGGTAGCCATGCACACGATTAATCAGAACAGTAAAATAGAAGACTTAAATCAAATTAATGAAAAGCTTAAAAACTGTGTTCCTTCGTTAAAAAATGAGGAACAGCTTAAGCTAATTGATGCATCAACAACCATGTATCAACGTTTTCTTAAACAAGACTACACTGATAAAACAGCTAGAGCTTTTGAAGCATTTGGCTATGCTGTTTTAGAACAGAAACAAGACCTTAAAAAGGTGATTCAAAGTCAGAAAAAGCTCTTCGCCCAACTGAGCCCGCGTGATCAATATTTACTTCAACATGAAGGCCAAGCCTATATTGAGCTGCTCTATCAAGGTGAAGGTATGTTTACTTATCGTCGCCAGCCAAACTACTTAGTTGATGTTTTTTCTAAGGCTTTACCTGCTGACCAGAAAGAATTTTTATCTCGTATGGCGAAAGACAATCAAGACATTTTCTATAACGATGGTGCTTTGGCTGTTTCATGGAAAGAGCTCACTGAACGTGCTTTATTTTGGGAAAAATTTATTCAAAAATATCCAAAGAGTTATTTTATTAATGATGCCAAATTACTCTTCAATGAATATCGATACTTCATTTTCTTTGGTCTAGATAATACGCCTGTGTCGGATGAATATGCCCCGAACACATGGTTTGACCAAGATGCACTTCAGCAAATCCGCTTTTTATCAACTCAGAGCCAATCAAGTTTAGCGAAACCTGCCCAACAATTTCTCAAGTTTATTGCCACCCCTGTCGATGAGCGCAATAAGCAATTTAAAATAGATTTAACTGATGAAAATAGGCAAAAGAAATCTACCTATCAGATTGTGCATGAACAACTTGAACAGTTATTAAAATTTGATTCGCCATGGAACACGGAAGTCTATCGTGACTGCCATATAGATGCGGTTTGTATAGATACAAATTGACAATGCCAGCCAACCTAAAACATGTTAGTCTTTAAATCGCTTGACGGAGCGCGAGTAATAGCTCGCTGAGATTGTGTAAATTTCGTGTTATCGCAACACCAGTTTGATCACAAGTACCGTTGAACCTGATCAGGTTAAGACCTGCGTAGGAATCAAGCCATCTGAAAACCTAAGCCCTCAATTTATCTAGTTCAAGATAAATCCGCCATCGTTTTTGGTCGTGCTTGATTCGTTGATGTTATTCATAAGGATCATGTGATGAACCAATTAACGAATCTCTCTTCTGCTGAAATTTCAGCACAACATGAACAAGATGCAAAAGACTTAACCCGCATCTTACCCGCTTCTAAAAAAGTTTATATTGAAGGCTCTCGCCCTGATATTCAGGTTCCAATGCGAGAAATTTCTTTAACCGATACCCCAACTGGCCTTGGTGGTGAGCACAACCCACCTATTATGGTATATGACACTTCAGGTGTTTATACTGACCCGAATGTTCAAATTGATTTAAATAAAGGTTTACCTTCAGTTCGTCAAAAATGGATTGAAGAGCGTAACGATACTGACGTTCTTTCTGGCCTAACTTCAAAGTTTGGACAGGAGCGTTTAAAAGATATTCGTACTGCTGATATTCGCTTTGCACATATTCAAAACCCACGCCGTGCTAAAGCAGGCAAAAATGTCACTCAAATGCACTATGCCAAGCAAGGTATTATCACGCCTGAAATGGAATATATTGCAATTCGTGAAAATCAGCGTCAACGCGAAGCTGTAGATATGCGTCAGCACCCAGGTCAAAACTTTGGTGCGAAAAACTTAAAAGAAATTACACCTGAGTTTGTTCGCCAAGAAGTTGCCGAAGGCCGCGCTATTATTCCTGCCAACATTAACCACCCAGAACTTGAACCAATGATTATTGGCCGTAATTTCTTGGTTAAGATTAATGCCAATATTGGTAACTCGGCGCTTGGTTCTTCAATTGATGAAGAAGTTGCGAAAATGACATGGGCAACCCGTTGGGGCGCTGACACCATTATGGACTTGTCTACAGGTAAGAACATTCATGAAACACGTGAATGGATTATTCGTAACTCACCAGTTCCAATCGGTACCGTACCAATTTATCAAGCACTTGAAAAAGTTGATGGTGTTGCCGAGAACCTGACTTGGGAAATCTTTAAAGACACGCTTATTGAACAAGCTGAACAAGGTGTTGACTACTTCACCATTCACGCAGGTGTTCTACTTCGTTATGTGCCACTTACAGCAAACCGTTTAACAGGTATTGTGTCTCGTGGTGGTTCAATCATGGCGCAGTGGTGTCTCGCTCATCATGAAGAGAACTTCTTATACACACACTTCGATGAAATCTGTGAAATCATGAAAGCCTATGATGTGTCATTTAGCTTAGGCGATGGCTTACGTCCGGGTTGTATTCAAGATGCAAATGACGAAGCGCAGTTCAGCGAACTTAAAACACTGGGTGAGCTGACTCACCGTGCATGGGAACATGATGTGCAGGTCATGATCGAAGGTCCGGGCCACGTACCAATGCACATGATTAAAGAGAACATGGACTTGCAGTTAGAAGTATGTAAAGAAGCTCCATTCTATACGCTTGGGCCTTTAACTACAGACATCGCTCCGGGTTACGACCACATTACTTCTGCTATTGGTGCAGCTATGATTGGCTGGTATGGTACAGCAATGCTTTGCTATGTGACACCTAAAGAACATTTAGGTTTGCCAAACAAGAAAGATGTGAAAGACGGAATTATTACCTACAAGATTGCAGCACACGCAGCCGATCTTGCCAAAGGTCATCCGGGTGCACAGGTTCGTGATAATGCCTTGTCTAAAGCACGTTTCGAATTCCGTTGGGACGACCAGTTCAACCTAAGTCTAGACCCAGATACAGCACGCAGCATGCATGACGAGACTTTACCAAAAGAAGCGCATAAATCTGCTCACTTTTGCTCAATGTGTGGTCCAAAATTCTGTTCGATGAAAATCACCCAGAATGTTCGTGACTATGCCAACAATCTCACCAATAGCGATTCAGAGGTTGAAGAAGGCCTCAAAGCGATGAAAGAGGTTTATCAAGAGCAAGGACAAAAACTGTATCATAAAGTGTAAATATTCAAAAAAAACACTTGCCTAGCCATGATTCTCGGTTAGGATGAAATAAATAGATTTCGTCCTGATCGAATCATGAGTATTGTCGAGCGTCCAAGTTATACATATAAAGATGTCGAAGTAACATCACGTGAACCTCTGTTCAGTGGTTTTATTCAAGTTGAAAAAGTCAGCCTTCGACATCGTCTATTTAATCAATCTGAATATACTCCTGTATTGCAGCGCGAACTTGTGCATCGGCCTGAAGCGGCTGGCGTTCTACTCTACAATGATCAAAAACAACAGTTTGCCCTGATTGAACAGTTTCGTGTTGGTGCTTTAGATGACTCCCATTCGCCATGGCAACTCGAAATTATCGCAGGCGTATTAGATGGCAATGAATCACCAGAAAGTTGCATTCGACGCGAGAGCCTTGAAGAATCAGGTTGCGAAGTTCAGGATTTAGAACATCTATTTAGTTTTTACCCATCAGCTGGCGCCTGTTCAGAGTTATTTCATCTGTACGTTGCCGAAACCAATTTACCTGCTGTAGGTGGTGTTTTTGGGGTAGATAATGAGGGTGAAAATATTCAGCTGCATTTGTTTAGTTATAGTGAAATTCAAACACTACTCAACAGCGGACGTTTAAGAAATGCCCCTGTTATTATGGCATTACAATGGCTGGCTCAACACAGCAAAACGATAATAAATCCGAAGAGGTAGGACGGTGACTTTTCAAGTCTCAACACTTTCACAAAAAAATCATGTCATCATACAAATTACCGATACACATTTATTGGAGTATCCACAGCTAGAATTTGTGGGGATGAATCCTGAAGAAAGTTTCCACGCCATTATTCAACAGATACTAAAACAACATCCCGAAGCTGATGCGATTATTCATACCGGTGACCT
Organism: Acinetobacter sp. FDAARGOS_558; assembly: GCF_003937785.1. Taxonomy (NCBI): domain Bacteria; kingdom Pseudomonadati; phylum Pseudomonadota; class Gammaproteobacteria; order Moraxellales; family Moraxellaceae; genus Acinetobacter; species Acinetobacter sp. FDAARGOS_558. The sequence continues at coordinate 2,621,531 of NZ_RKJH01000001.1, read as the reverse complement.
CGCACAAGCCCCAACACCTATTACCTACAAACGTTATATCAATTTTATGCAAACCTTGGGTCTGCCTTTTTTCCAGACCCTCGGTAATCATGACAATGTCGACCACTTTCCTCTACATAACGAAAACCATCAACAACCTGTAGTTGTCGGTTTAGGAAACTGGCGTGTGATTATGCTAAATAGCGCTGTAAAGGGAAAAGTAGATGGTCATCTGTCTTCGGAACAATTAGAAAATTTAGCGAATTTACTTGAACAATTTGCAGATCATCCTGTTTTGCTGGCTTGTCATCACCATCCATTTGCCATGAAATCAAAATGGATTGACCACCATAAGCTTCAAAACTCAAATGCACTTTTAGATACTTTAAGTCCATTTCAAAACGTGAAGGCCCTAGTCTGCGGGCATGTTCATCAAGATTCCCTTAATATCTGGCAAGGTATCGAGTTTTTTTCTACGCCTTCCACAAGTGTACAGTTTAAGCCGTTTAGTAATGATTTTGCACTCGACCAAAATGCACCGGGTTATCGTTACATTCGTCTGAATAACGATGGTAGTTTTGAAACAAAAGTGTTTCGCCTTGAAAATTTCAAAACCCGTATAAATACTGATATTTCAGGTTATTAGCCCTAAAGTTTATATAACGCAAAAGAATTATGACTAGGGTAAACACGTTTTGAAAATATTTACGGGACAGAATGACTATCATCTTGCAGGAAAAATCTATATGATGACGACCCGATGGAAAAATCCATCGATGGTTTTCTATAAAAACACTTGCATATCACCATATTTTTTGCGTATAGATAATACGTGTATGATGAGGAATGCCCTATTATGGCGAATGACAACCACAACCAAGTTTTGGATGAACATACAGAAGTTGTAGTAGAAGGTGATAAAGCTTCTGCAAAACGTGCACGTAAAGTGAAACCTAAAACTTCTGACGTAGGCTCAACTGCAAGTTTATTTGGTATTGCACCTTATCAACCTAAGAAAAATGAAGAGTACATGTCTGAAGGACAGCTCGAGCATTTCCGACAAATTCTGCAAGCATGGAAAGCTGAATTAATGTCTGAAGTTGATCGTACTTTAAATACGATGCAAGATGAATCAACTGCATTGCCAGACGTAAATGACCGTGCTACCCAAGAAGAAGAATTTGCAATTGAATTACGTACACGTGATCGTGAACGTAAATTAATTCGTAAAATCGAACAATCTCTTGAAGCGATTAAAAACGAAGACTACGGTTTCTGTGAAACTTGTGGTATCGAAATCGGCTTACGTCGTTTAGAAGCACGTCCAACTGCAACGTTATGTATTGACTGCAAAACTTTGGCAGAAATTAAAGAGAAGCAAAATAACGGTTAATTGTGACGGTTAAGAATTCTCCAGCCGAGCTTAGTTCGGCTCTTGTGAATCAGCGAAACGATGTTCCACTGATTCGCTACTCAGGTCGGTTTGCGCCCTCGCCAACCGGCCCTTTACATTTCGGATCACTCATTACTGCTGTTGCCAGTTACTGCGATGCCAGAGCCCATCAAGGTCGATGGTTAGTTCGTGTTGAAGACACCGATATTCCCCGCATCTACCCCGGTAGTGAAGACCATATACTCGCATCAATTGAAGCTTTTCAGTTCGATCCGGATGCCGAGATCATTTTTCAAAAAGACCGCCTAGATATTTACGAAAGTGTATTAGACCAACTTAAAAAAGAGGGTCTGGTTTACGCCTGTCAATGTACCCGTAAAATGCTCGGTTCAAACGCTATTTATGCAGGCACATGCCGAGATTTGCAGCTCGACTTCCAACATCAAGCCATTCGGGTAAAAGTTCAAGATCAGCCAATCTGTTTCAATGACCGCCTACAAGGGCTTCATTGTTCTAATCTAGAGCATGACCTTGGTGATTTTGTCCTTAAACGCCGTGATGGAATTATTAACTACCAGCTTGCTGTCGTCGTAGATGATTACCTACAAGGCATTACTCACGTTGTGCGAGGCGCAGACCTGTTAGATAACACTGAGCGTCAAATCTGGCTTGGTCAGCTCCTCGGCTATCCTAAGCTGAGTTACATGCATCTTCCGCTCGCCATGAACGACCAAGGGCAAAAACTTTCAAAGCAAAACCTTGCCCATGCACTTGATCTAACTAAAGCTCCTGAATTACTACAACAAGCCATACAAGCCTTAGGTCAACCAAATGTTGATTTAGATCGCCCCGAAGCGATGCTCAAGCAAGCGGTAGCCCAGTGGAATGTAGATTTGATTCCTCATGGGCAACAGCTTTGCGGAACATATCTATAAAGAATAAAAAAGCCCGATTTGATATCGGGCTTTTTATAACGCTTCATGGTTTAGAAGTTTGATTCTTCCCTCTCAGGGTTCACTTCTTGAGTTGAAGCATCAATCTTCAAGATCAAGCTAATCATAGCTGCACACATCATTAAAGACGTACCACCATAACTAATAAATGGCAGAGTTAAACCTTTGGTTGGCATTAAGCCCATGTTCATACCCGCATTTACCAAAATCTGGAGTAAGAAAATAATACTAATACCGTAAGCCAAATAGCCTGCGCGAAGATAATGATGTTTCAAGGCACGGTGGCCGATTTTGATACAACATGCCAGCATCAAGAAAGATAAGCCAATGACAATTGAAATACCAAAGAAACCAAATTCTTCACCTAACACAGCCAACATAAAGTCAGTATGCGCTTCTGGTAAATAGGAAAGCTTTTGAACACTATGCCCCAAGCCTGTACCAAACCACTCACCACGACCAAAAGCCATTAACGCATTTGATAACTGATAACCCACACCTAATGGGTCTGCCCAAGGGTCAGTAAACGAAATCAAACGTTGGAAACGGTAAGGTTCAAATAAAATCAAAAACACAATACCCGTGACAATTGCACCAAGCATGATTAAGAATTGTGTTGGAGGCGCACCCGCTAGAAAGAACACACCGACCATCATCATGACAATAACCACCGTCGCACCCAAGTCAGGCTCGGCAATAATTAAACCTACCGTAATTGCCATAACGCCACTTAAACGAAGTAAGCCTTTCCAGTGGGTACGGACTTCTTTGGCACGGCGTACTACGTAATCTGCGGTAAAGATGGCCATCATAACCTTGGCAACCTCTGTTGGCTGCAAGGTAAAACCACCAATTTTAATCCAACGTGTGGAACCGTTAACTTCCGAACCTACAGCCAAAGCCGCAAGTAACAAAACCATAGTTAATAACCACAGTGGAAAGGTATTTTTAAACCATGTATTGAGTGATATTCGATAGGTTAAATAAGCCACCACGCCAGCAGCAACGATTGAGATCCCATGACGAATCACATAGTGAAATGGGTTTTCATGCATATATTCAGCATAAGGCATGGAAGCAGATGCGACCATCACTGAACCGATACATAACAATGCAACCACACAGAAAATCAAGACATTACGTGGCGTCACTTCCGCTGGCCATTTCGGCAATATCCGTTCATACCAATGATTGATTTTCTGGATTGTGGTCTGAGCTAAGCCTGCCATACTACATTCCTAATCATATTTTCTTTAAACCAACGAATTGACGCAGGCAACAAACTGCTGACCACGGTCATTATAACTTTTAAACATATCAAAACTTGCACATGCTGGTGATAGCAATACCACATCTTCAGCTTGTGTTTCACGTTGACACAGCTCGACAGCTTCTTTAAGCGTTGCTGCATGTAAAATTTTAGTTGCGCCTTGAATGGCTTGTTCGATGACAGGCGCATCTTCACCAATCAATACCACAACTTTGGCATATTTTTCGATAGAAGAACGTAATGGACCAAAATCTTGCCCTTTGCCCTGTCCACCTAAAATAAGTGCAACCTTACCTTTTTTCACTTCAATGGCAGCGCCTAAGCCATCAATAGCTGCAAGTGTAGCACCAACATTGGTACCTTTAGAGTCATTATAATAACGGACATCATGCACGGTTTTAACATATTCACAGCGATGCTCTAGTCCTTTAAATTGTTTTAAAGTTTCAAGCATTGACTCCATAGGTAAACCAATTGCCTCCCCCAATGCTAAACACGCTAAAGCATTGGCTACGTTGTGCATACCTTGAATATATAAATCTGAGCTTTTAATTAACCGCTGTAAACCACGAGCAAGCCAAAGCGTACCATCGGCATCTCTTAAAACGCCATATTGATTTAAATCTGGTGCGTTTAAACCAAAGCTTTGCATTGGTGTCGTATCTGGAACAAGTGGGCGGCTTAAAGCATCGTCTCGGTTAAATACAACTTTTTTAGCGCCTTGGAAAATACGATGTTTTGCTTGGTGATACCCCAGCATATTTCCATGACGGTCTAAATGGTCTTCACTCATATTGAGAACCACTGCTACCTCAGCGTTTAAGTGAGAGGTGGTTTCTAACTGAAAGCTTGATAACTCAAGGACCAGTAACTCCGGTTGATCTTTAAGTAAATCTAACGCTGGTCGACCAAGATTGCCGCCTACTGCAACTTTCTTACCTGCATCCTTAGCCATTAAGCCAATTAAAGTCGTTACAGTACTTTTTGCATTGGAACCTGTAATCGCCACAATCGGCACATCAGTGGCACGGCGCAATAACTGGATATCACCCACCACAGAAATACCTTTAGCAATAGCTGCCTGAATTTCCGGTAATTGTGGTGCAAGGCCTGGGCTTAAAATAATCTCTTCTGCTTGTAATAATAATTCTTGATCAAGCTGACCAAAACTGGTTTTAACGCCAGCCGGAATCTGATCGTGTCCGGGAGGTGTGGGGCGGGAATCCGTTACAGCAACTTGGTAGCCTTGTTCATGCAGGAAATTTACAGCAGAAACGCCTGATATTCCCAAGCCTGCTACAACTTTTAATCCACCACGTTGTATTAACATTTTTGCCCCACAATTTATCAATCGACAGAATGGCAAAAATGTTAGCACTTTGCTGTTTTGAATGCTTTTTCAGTTTGAACTTTATTCATCTTTTTTTGTGTCAGTGCGTAAAAAAGCCATCAATATGATGGCTTTTTATACGAAACAGGAATGGCTGAATTTACTGCCATTTAACTGGTTTAATTTCTTGAACTGTATTAGTGGGTTTATCTTCACTTGAGCAGCCACAGCCACCTGCACAACCAAAAGTCATTTTTGGTTTCAGCCATTTTGCTAAAGTTGCCCAACCCTGCTTTTCACAAAAAACGGATAGTGCTGAAAAGGCCGAGTTTGCTGTTTTTGGAAATACTTTCTTAAAAACAACAACAGCACTCCAAATCACTAAAACCGCAATAATTAGATATTGAAGCATATACAACCTCCTTTATTGCTTTAACCCCAATAGTGGGAAGCAATTTGATAGGTAACAAACGATGCAAAATAAGCTAAACCAAACAGATATGTAGTCATAGCTGCAACATGTTTCCATGAACCTGTTTCACGACGTACTGTTGCCAATGTTGCCAAACAATGCGGCGCATAAATGAACCACACTAAAAGCGATAAACCTGTTGCCAACGACCAACCTGTACCATCTGCACTAATTAAATGAGATAAACCTTGTGCTACTGCATCTTCATCGGTTGCCGACAAGGCATATACAGTACCTAATGCAGCGACCACAACTTCACGAGCTGCCATAGCCGGGATTAACGCAATACAGATTTGCCAGTTAAAACCAACTGGAGCGAATAAAGGCTGGATAAGGTGTCCAAGCATACCTGCGAAGCTGTAATCTATAGCAGGCAATGTTGCCCCTTCTGGTGGCTGTGGGAAAGTACACAAGAACCAGAGCAAAATAGAAAGCGCAAAAATAATGCCGCCGACACGCTTCAAAAATATCTTCGCACGATCTAACAAACCGATTCCCACACTTTTTAAATCAGGGAAACGATAACTCGGCAGCTCTAGCAGTAAAGCGTGTTGAGACTTATCTTTTTGGAAAAATTTCATTAAGAATGAAACACATAGTGCACTCACAATCCCAGCCATATACAGACCGAACAGCACCAGTCCTTGTAGGTTGAAAATACCCCAGACCATTTTCTCTGGAATAAATGCAGCAATCAGCAAGGCATATACGGGTAAACGTGCCGAACAAGTCATTAGTGGCGCAACCATAATCGTTGTAAAACGGTCACGAGGGTCACTAATACTACGCGTTGCCATAATTCCCGGTACTGCACAAGCAAAGCTTGAAAGTAACGGAATGAAAGCACGTCCACTTAAACCGGCTTGAAACATTAATTTATCAAGTAAAAATGCTGCACGCGGTAAATAGCCCGATTCTTCTAGTACTAAAATGAAGAAGAACAAAATTAGAATTTGTGGCAAGAAAACAACTACGCCACCTGCACCCGCGATAATTCCGTCAACCACCAGACTATGCAGTAGTGGCTGTGTAATCACAGAACCGACTACTTCACCCAGCCAGCCGAAGAAGCCTTCAATACCATCCATAAAAGGCGCTGCCCATGCAAAAACTGCCTGGAACACAATAAACATCATGATGGCAAGACTAAGTAGACCTAAGACTGGATGTAAGAAAATTCGATCGAGAAAATCAGTACGCTTGTCTTCCTGATCAACATAATGAACAACATCTTTAAAAATCATATCGATTTTTTGATGATGAGTCCCAGTTAAACCACTCAGTTCAGTTTGTGGCACACTGTATTTTTCTTGATCAAGGGCATGTAATAAATTTTCAATACCCGCATTACGGACAGCTACTGTTTCAACGACTGGTACGCCCAAACGTTGAGATAACTTTTGAGTATTAATCTGGATGCCACGACGACGTGCTTCATCCATCATATTCAGTACAAGTAAAATTGGGCGACCCAACTCGATCATTTCGAGTACAAGGCCTAAATGCAATTTTAAGTTAGTGGCATCAACCACACATAAAAAAGCGTCTTGTTGCCCCTCTTCCGCTATTTTTCCTAAACAGACATCACGAGTAATTGCTTCATCCGGACTGGTCGCATTAAGACTGTATGTACCCGGCAAATCGAGCACTCGAACTGAACGGCCTGAAGGTAACTGAAAATGACCAACTTTACGCTCGACCGTTACACCGGCATAGTTGGCGACTTTTTGTCTAGTTCCAGTTAAATGGTTAAAAAGAGAGGTTTTACCACAGTTAGGGTTTCCCACAAGGGCAATACGTAACGCATCACTCATGCGGGTACTCCTTCTTCTACCTGAATTTCGATTTTTTCCGCTTCTGCTTTACGTAAAGCGAAACGAGTAAAGCCAATTTGGATTAAGATCGGATCACCACCAAAAACACCCTTGGTAATCACTTCCACTCGCGTGCCTGGTACAAAACCCAGACTTTCCAAACGAATTGCGACCAAATCTTGCTGCTCGGACTCTACTTCTATCCGATTCACTTTGGTGATGGTCGCCGCTTGCTTCACTTTCAACGCTGATAAACGCACCGCATCCGATCCTAAACCTTTTTTACTAGTATACATATAAATGAGAATAATTACCAAATAAGGTTAGATTTCAATTCTTATGGAGTTTAATCGACAAACCTTAAAGTTTCTTTTACAGTACAGTGGTTTAGAGGAAGTTGTTTATGATAAATAAAAAACCGCGTATTCCAAGCCCTGTTCAAATTCCTGAACATTTAAGCTTTTTACAAGGTTTTCGCGACTATCTGGTTGCACAAACAGTCAGTCCGCATACGCGCAATGCCTATTTATCCGACCTGATCCAATGTAGTGAACTTCATAAAAAAAATAGATTGCCAGATTGGACGAGCGATGACATTTCTGACGTCCTCATTGAACTTACCAAAGTAGGGAAAAGCCCACGCTCAATTGCCCGTTGCTTATCTGCTCTACGTCAGTTTTATAAATTTCTACGTGAACAGAAATTACGAAGTGATAATCCTGTAGCTACTCACCATTCACCAAAAATTGGTAGAGCCTTGCCCAAAGATTTGTCTGAAGAAGATGTAGAAGCGCTCATTCAGGCGCCAGACATTACAACGGCGTTGGGCTTACGTGACCGAGCAATGTTTGAAGTCCTTTACGCTTGTGGTTTACGTGTCTCCGAATTACTGAATTTACGCCTCGAACTTATTAATTTAAAACAAGGTTACCTGCGTATTACGGGTAAAGGTAACAAAGAACGTTTAGTGCCTTTAGGCCAATATGCCTGCGATTGGGTGGAACGCTATTTAAACGAGGCACGTCCACAACTTTATAAAAGTTCAACTGACTATTTATTTTTAACCCAGCACGGTGGAATTATGAGCCGTCAGAACTTTTGGTATGCCATTAAGCGTTATGCACTACAGGCCAATATTCAAGCTGAACTTTCACCTCACACCTTACGTCATGCTTTTGCCACGCATCTACTTAATCATGGGGCGGACTTACGCGTAGTACAAATGTTACTGGGTCATAGTGATTTATCAACCACGCAAATCTATACGCATGTAGCACAAGTCAGAATGCAACAATTGCATGAAAAACATCACCCTAGGGGTTAAAATTTTTTAAAAGAATATTTTGAAATACACCAAACAATCACTTGATTTCGTTCACAAAGGTTAAGAAAGTTTTAACAATACACACTAGATTTTTTGTTATGCTTAGCAGCTTCCGACTATAAATACTGATGAAATAAGGGTTATCTATGTCCTTTACCCGATCTCAAATTTTTCTTGCCTGTGCTTTGGCTTCTAGCCTATTGTTCAGTGCTTGTTCTAAAGAAAACAAACCACAAAAAGAAGATGCGCTCACAGCGACCGCACCTGCTACAGGGGAAGCTTCAACCATTATTGAACGCAATGCTAAACAGCGTTTAATTGAAACTTTGCAAAAACAATTTAAGAATGCAAACATCAACGTCAAAATTTTAGATATTAAGCCTACCGAAGTTCCTAATTTATATTGGGTTAACCTTGAAGGAATGACATCGGTTTATACAACAAGTGATGGTAAATACCTGATTCAAGGTGATGTCATCCGTTTAGGCGGTAAAGAACTTCATAATATCGGCGATAGCCTTCAAGCCTCAGAAAACAAAAAGCATCTTGCTGCTTTAAAAAATGAAGACTTAATTGTTTATCCAGCTAAAGGCGGTAAAGCTAAACATGTGATTTATGTGTTTACCGATGCAAGCTGTCCTTACTGCCATAAATTACATGAGCATTTAGCTGAGATTAATGAGAAAGGCATTGAGGTTCGTTACATTGCATGGCCACGCGGCGAACAGTTTATGCCAACTATGGAAGCGGTTTGGTGTAGTGCAGACCGTAAAGCTGCATTTGACCAAGCTGTACAGGGCATTAGTATTCCACCTGCTCAATGTAAAAACCCTGTTCGCGAACAATACCAACTTGGTCTAAACATGGGCGTAAATGGTACACCAGCTATTTATAATGTTGATGGTGAGTACTTGGGTGGCTACTTAACCCCAGATGAATTGATTAAACGATTGGATAAATAACCCTCTCCAAGTTGATGAACAATTCATCGTCCATCTTACAAATAAAGCGCTGATCTTATTGCAGCGCTTTGTTTTTTCAATAAATACTTCTTCTCATACCAGTGTTTAAAGAGTGATCTACTCTTCTTTTCCAAACATTGCACTCTAAATCACTGAACAGGCGCTAAAAGCGCTAGAGTCTGGCGTTTTTTTTAGCTATGATCTAGCTTCAATTAAATGATTCAATGATGATATGGAGTGTGACGTGAAACCAGTTCGCCTGGCAATACTCGGTCTAGGTACCGTAGGTGGAGGAGCCCTTAAACTACTACAAGAAAATGCCGCTGAAATTAAACGTCGCACCGGTCGAGAAATTCAAATTACCCACGTTGGAACACGTCGTCCTCGTCCAGATCTCGAATTGGAAGGGATTAAACAAAGCGCAGACTTACTTGATATCGTTCGTCAACCCGATGTGGATGTGGTTGTAGAAGTTATGGGTGGTATTCATCCTGCTTACGAAATCATTATGGAAGCGATCAAACACGGCAAACAAGTCGTGACTGCAAACAAAGCATTACTCGCTGAACATGGTAATGAACTATTTAAAGCAGCAGAAGATAATGCTGTACAAATTGCTTATGAAGCAGCTGTTGCGGGTGGCATCCCAATTATTAAAGTAATCCGTGAAGGCCTTGCGGCAAACCATATCGAATGGCTTGCAGGCATTATTAATGGCACAGGTAACTTTATTTTGACTGAAATGCGTGAAAAAGGCCGCGCATTTGATGATGTATTAAAAGAAGCTCAAGAACTCGGTTATGCAGAAGCGGACCCAACTTTTGACGTTGAAGGTATTGATGCTGCACACAAGCTTACAATTTTAGCGTCTTGTGCGTTTGGTATTCCTTTGCAATTCGATAAAGTCTATACCGAAGGTATCAGCAAAATTACTGCACAAGATGTGAAATATGCTGAGGAGCTTGGTTTCCGTATTAAACATCTAGGCATTGCCCGCCGTGCTGAAAAGGGTATTGAGCTACGTGTTCACCCTACACTTATTCCAGATGAGCAGCTTATTGCGAATGTAAACGGCGTTAAAAATGCTGTTTTAGTTCAAGCCAATGCAGTAGGTCCAACACTTTATTACGGTGCTGGTGCTGGTGCAGGCCCAACAGCTTCTGCGGTTGTTGCCGATGTAATTGATATCGTTCGTGATATTTCTTATACAGAAGATGGCGCAGGTACAATTCCTCAACTGGCTTTTGAAGCATTAACAAATATGCCAATTTTAAGCCGTGAAGAAATGACCACAGGTTATTACATCCGCTTAAATGCTGAAGATCAGACTGGTGTACTTGCAGATGTGACGACCATCTTAAGCCGTGCCGGAATCAGTATTGATGCCATCATGCAACAATCTCGCTTAAAAGACCTCATTCCAATTGTGATTTTGACCGATCCAATCGTTGAATCCAAAATGGATGACGCTCTTGCGCAAATTCAAGCATTACCTGCAATTCGTGGCGAAATCGTAAGAATTCGTTTAGAATCGCTCGATAGTTAATCAGGTTGAGGGAAAGATTCCCTCTCCCGCTTCACCTCATAATTGGAACACCATCATGTCTAATGCCAATCGTTATACTGGTCTTGTAGATCGTTATCGTGACCGTTTGCCAGTTTCGGCAACTACTCGTGCTATCTCTTTGGGTGAAGGCAACACCCCTCTCATTAAACTTGAGAATATTCCACGTATTATTGGCAAAGACGTTGAAATTTATGTGAAATACGAGGGCTTAAACCCGACTGGTTCATTTAAAGACCGTGGTATGACCATGGCTGTAACCAAAGCAGTTGAAGAAGGCTCTAAAGCAATTATCTGTGCATCTACAGGTAACACTTCTGCTGCTGCTGCTGCCTATGCTGCACGCGCAGGTATCAAAGCATTTGTTTTGATTCCAGAAGGCAAAATTGCGATGGGTAAAATGGCGCAAGCCATGATGTATGGTGCGATCACTATGCAAATTCGTGGTAACTTCGATGATGGTATGCGTCTTGTAAAAGAAGTGGCTGATCAAGCACCTGTAACGATTGTAAACTCAATCAACCCTTACCGTTTGCAAGGTCAAAAAACTATTGCTTATGAAATCGTTGAAGCTTTAGGCCGTGCACCTGATTACCACTGCTTACCAGTTGGTAACGCAGGTAATATTACAGCTCACTGGATGGGTTATACCGAAGCAGTAGCTAACCAGCCTGCTGACCAATTTGAACAAGTTGTTTATGACGCTGCGACTGATCAATTCACTGGTCCAAAACCAGAAGGCTTACCAACAATGGTAGGTTATCAAGCTTCTGGCGCAGCTCCTTTCTTACGTGGTGCTCCAGTAGAAAAACCGGAAACAGTTGCAACTGCGATTCGTATTGGTAACCCACAAAGCTGGAACCATGCAAAAGCTGTAGTACGTGACTCTAAAGGTTGGTTCGATGAACTTCAAGACAGCGAAATTTTAGAAGCTCAACGCTTACTTTCTATGTATGAAGGTGTATTTGTTGAGCCTGCGTCTGCTGCTTCTATTGGCGGTGCAATCCGTGACATTAAAGCCGGTAAAATTGCTGAAGGTTCTGTCATTGTATGTACTGTAACGGGTAATGGCTTAAAAGACCCTGATACAGCAATCAAACAATGTGCTGATGCAGTGATGTTGTCAATTGATGCAACAATGGACCAAGTAAAAGATTCGATTTTATCTAATATGTAAGATCTGAGTTTTATAAAAAGCGGCTGTTTAATACAGCCGTTTTTTTATGCTTTTTAAATGGCATAAAAAAACGCTTCTTAAAAGAAGCGTTTTTAAAAATAATTAAATTAAATACGTTTTGGCAAATTACTTAACCAACCGAGCAAGTTAGTTGCATCATTATTACGTGCCTGTGTACTTGGTTCACCCAATAATACAATCACTGCTGGACGTGAGTTCACAGTAGTGTGCATAACTACACAACGGCCTGCTTCATTAATATAACCAGTCTTAGATAAGTTGATATTCCAACCACCATTACGGACTAAAGCATTTGTATTATTTGATTTAAGAACACGATAACCTAAATTAAAGTCATAGGTCGGTGTGGTTGAGAACTGACGAATCAAACCATATTGAGATGCTGTACTCGCCAAGATTCCCAAGTCACGCGCAGAAGATACATTACGCGGATCTAAACCAGTTGACTCATAATAATGAGTTGCATTCATACCTAAAGCACGCGCTTTAGCATTCATTGCCGCCACGAATGCAGCACGGCCACCCGGATAAGTACGCGCTAGAGCTGCTGCTGCCGGATTTTCTGACTTCATAAGAGCAAACAGAAGAACTTCTGCTCGATTCATTTTATCGCCAACACGAAGTGTTGAGCTTGAATTTTTCCCGCCAGCCCCAGCAAAATCAATTTGCTCAAGTGTAATTTCTTCAGACATGTTTAAACGTGCATCTGCCGTTACAACTGCCGTCATCAATTTGGTAATAGAAGCGATCGGCACTGATGCGTTGGTATTTTTACTATAAAGTACCTCACCTGTTTGCGCATCCATTACAAGTGCAGCACGTGCACTGACACTCGGCTGGGCGTTATAACCCACAGTATCACGGATTGGAGCAACTTTAGGGGTAGAAGTAATAACTCTCGGCGCATTACTGCCACGCAATGTTGTGGTTACAGAAGTTGAACCTTGCGGAGTCGGTTCATCATCTTCATCATTTAAAAGTTGACTAGCATCCGCTGCAGTCCAATTTAAACTTGCAGTACCAGTACTCCCTGAAGACGGGTTATTGACGAGTTCTGCAAAGCTTGTTGAACTCAAACTAAGCAAAATAGACATGCTTAGCACATGCATTAAAGACTTTTTAGAATTTTTCACGGCACAATACTCGACTCAGGGTGACACACATTTGCGCTTACTATCATTATGCCTTACATTTGAGATATAAGGTATAAAGCTTTTACCGACACAATTGTGCACAACTATTCGCTCACTATAGAAGAATAGGATTGCTAATTTTGTCATTCCATTGCAAGCTTATTTTGCTTTATGTAACAAAAAACTTGTTTTTTGAAAGAAAGGAGGTCTTCTTGATTACAGTTTTAGTTGTCGATGACCATGAACTGGTACGTACGGGTATTTGCCGTATGTTAGAAGATCATGCCGATGTTGAGGTAATTGGACAAGCCGAATCGGGCGAAGAAGCAATTGCTATCGTTCGCCAACAACATCCGCAAGTCGTACTGCTGGATGTCAACATGCCGGGCATCGGTGGCGTAGAAACAACCCGTCGTTTATTACAGACGGCTCCAGAGACGAAAGTCATTGCTGTAAGCGGCCTCGCCGAAGAGCCTTACCCATCTTTATTATTAAAAGCCGGTGCAAAAGGCTATATCACTAAAGGCGCGCCAATTGCCGAAATGGTTCGTGCAATTAATAAGGTCATGCAAGGCGGTAAATATTTTAGTGCAGATATTGCCGAACAACTCGCGAGCTCATATTTATCCGACACTCAACAATCCCCTTTTGATTCGTTATCGGAACGGGAAATGCAAGTTGCAATGATGGTCGTCAACTGTATTAGCGCCCAAGAAATTGCCGATAAACTTTTTGTAAGTGTGAAAACTGTAAATACTTACCGTTATCGTATTTTTGAAAAGTTAGGAATTGATAGCGATGTAAAACTAACACATCTTGCGATTCGTTACGGTTTGATCAAGCCATAACCAAACTTACATGCAATTTCCCTTAAATTCATCCTTGTCCCATACGATTTTTCGTTTGGGCACTTGGTATGGCTTATACCGTCTTATTATTGCGGTTAGCCTGAATATTATTTTGGTTTTGACCGATGCGCAAACTGATAACAGTTTGCAGCAACCTGCCTTATATTCCTACACACTACTCGGCTATTCGCTCTTAAGTCTTGTTCAGCTGTTATGCTTTAAATTTATTGCCACTCAAGCCACGCGACAGCTTATTTTATTTTTTATTGTTGATATTATTTGTTTGAGTTTACTAACTTTTTCTGTGGGTGAACCAAATTTACAACTCAGCTTACTCTATGTAATTGCCATCTTTACCTCGGCGATTTTACTCAGCGCAAGAATGTCTTTGCTGATTACATTGCTTGCGGTTATCGCTGTTATTTATCAAAGATTTGTAGGTAGTCTATTTGACTATAACAATCTAAATACTATTGGTAATAGCGCTCTCTTAGCTTTCTTATTTTTTGTGGTTCACGGAATTGGCCAAATTGCAGTGCAGCGCTTTAAATTACTTGAAGCACTCACCTTTCACCAGTCAATTGAACTTTATCAACTCCAAAATATTAACCGTTATATCTTAGAACAAATTGAAGAAGGCTATTTAGTTTTAGATGAGAATTACGACATCGTTGTCAGTAATCCTGCGGCCTGTTCACTCTTGGGTATTCCCCCTCAATTTGCCAATGAAAAATATCCTTTAGCAAAGTGGCATGCCGATTTATTTGAAATTTTAAAGTTTGGCGACTTAAAAGAAGGTGACCGATTCATTTTTGAGTCTCGGCTATCGGCGTACTCCATCAACATTAAAGTGCAACATCTTTTGGTCCCACAACAAACGCTAACCCTGCTCATTTTACAAGATGCCCAACAAATTAATCAGCAAGCACAACAGCTTAAGCTTGCTGCGCTAGGGCAACTCTCAGCAAGTATTGCACATGAGATCCGCAATCCTCTCGCTGCAATCGTACAAGCAAATGAGTTACTGAAAGATAGCGATCCAGAACAACAAAATACTTTGCGTCATATGATTGGCAAACAAACCAAACGCATTGATAGTATTGTTCAAGATACTTTAGGACTTGCTCGTAGTGAAAGAACACATCCTATCCAGATCGATGTAAAACACTTCATAGATACATTGCTCGAAGAAGATTTATTTGACGTTAAACATTCAATTCAACTTAAAATTTCTGATAGTTCTCTAAAATTTTTATTTGATGAAAAACAATTAAGACAAGTCATGATCAATCTGGTGAGAAATGCTTTACGGCATAATGCCCCCGACTCACCGTACATTACGGTCAACATCCATTCACAGACAAATAAAATTTATATTGATGTGATCGATTACGGTGAAGGTGTTTCAAAACGTGATATATCTCAACTATTTAAACCATTTTTTAGTACCGAAATTAATGGAACTGGTTTAGGATTATATTTGTCTCATAGTTTTTGTGAGGCGAACCATGCAAAGCTCATCTATGTAGAGCAAAAACAAGGGGCATGCTTCAGAATAGAATGCCCAATAATATATTGATTTTTTATTAGGTTTTTGGGGAAATGGCAGAACAGCAACCACTGGTTTTGCTTGTAGACGATGAAGAAGATTTGTGCCTTTTAATGCAAATGACACTTGCACGAATGGGGATTAAAACACATCTTGCTTATCGGGTTGAACAGGCCAAACAACTCTTCACTCAGTTTCATTACGATGCGTGTTTAACCGACTTAAACCTACCCGATGGGAGCGGGATAGATTTAGTTAAACATGTCTCTCAAAATTATACTAATACTCCCATTGCCGTTTTAACCGCCTACGGCAATATGGATATTGCAATTGCAGCATTAAAAGCAGGCGCTTTTGATTTTGTAAGCAAACCGGTCAACCAAGTACATCTAGATCAATTATTACAAAAAGCCTTGAATCGGCAAAAAGTAGAGCATGATGCTGCCGAGAATGCGTTAGAAAATAAATTATTAATCGGCCGTTCTCTACCCATCCAGCAGCTACGTATTGCAATTAAAAAAATTGCGCGCTCACAAGCACCTGTATTTGTTACCGGTGAGTCTGGAACAGGTAAAGAAGTAGTTGCCAATCTGGTTCATCGGCTGAGTAACCGTAGTGAAGGCCCTTTTATTGCGATTAACTGCGGTGCTATTCCAACCGAACTGATGGAAAGTGAGTTGTTTGGGCATAAAAAAGGGAGCTTTACCGGAGCAACTCAAGATAAGCAAGGTCTAATTTTATCGGCACACGGCGGCAGTCTATTTTTAGATGAAATTGCCGAATTACCTTTAAGTATGCAGGTCAAACTGCTCCGCGCAGTACAGGAAAAAAAGATCCGACCCGTCGGTTCAGATCAGGAAATCGATGTTGATTTCCGTGTGATTAGTGCAAGTCATCAAGACTTAGATTTATTGGTTAGACAAGGTAAATTCCGTCAAGATTTATTCTTCCGTATTCACGTTATGGACCTCATATTGCCACCTCTACGTGAACGTGGCGAAGATGTCCTTTTACTGGCCAATCACTTTATTCAGAAAATTTGTATGGAGTGGGAAACGCCACCTAAACAATTAACAGAAGCGGCCAAAACTTATCTGCTACAGCAACACTTTCCGGGTAATGTTCGCGAATTAAGAAATATGATTGAGCGCGCAATTACCTTAAGTGAAGACGCCACCATAGATATATCTCATTTACATCCTGCTCCTCTAAGAGCGAATATTTCTAATCCTTTTACTTCGGCTACTCAAAGCATAGAAACCACTGTGGCAGCTCCTCAAGTCGTAAAAAAATTACCAAGTGAAGGCCTAGAACGTTATTTAGAAAATATTGAAAAAGATATTTTACTCAATGCACTCAATATGACTCATTGGAATCGTACTTTAGCAGCTAAAAAATTAGGAATGACTTTCCGCTCTTTACGCTATCGTCTGAAAAAATTTGGCTTAGATACGGAGACAGAACAGGAAGTATAAAATTTACTTTCTTTTTAGAAGGAGATCGGCAACACGATCTAGATAAACTTCTTCTTTCATTTCTGGAGGTAAGGGATAAGTCTGGTTAGGCTGAATACCTTGCCCCTCAATCATATTACCATTTGGTGTGTAGTAATGTGAGACTGTCATTTGTAGCGCTGCCCCACTCGGTAAAGGGAAAAGCTTCTGTACAACACCCTTTCCATAACTTTTTTCACCCATGACCCAAGCACGTTGATGCTCTTTCATTGCAGCAGTAAAAACTTCTGCTGCCGAGGCAGATCGGTGATTAATTAAAATACCAACTTTTATATTTTGAAAATCGTTACCTGGCAAAGCCTGAAATTGCTGATTGCCTTCTGAACGACTTTTTGTCGAGACAATAATGCCATGATTTAAAAATAAATCGGCTGACTCAACAGCAGCAGATAACAAACCACCTGGGTTATTTCTTAAATCAATTAACACCGCTTTTAAACGCGAAGAACTATTTTCTTCAATTAAACGCTTAATCTCATTGGCGGTATCTTGCTGAAATACTCTAATTTTTAATACCAACACCTGATTGTGCAACATCACAGGCTCAATATCGGTTTCAATCTTTTTATTACGGACTAAACTAATTGGACTATTTGACTCTTCTGTTTGTACTTGAAGCGTCGAGCCTATCGATCCATAAAGCAAACCTAGCACCTGATCATGTGTCAGATTTTTAAGTTCCTGATTATCAATCTTTAAAATAGTTTGGCCATTTCTTAAGCCTAGTTTATATGAGTCAGAACCCGTCTTAAGGTCACGAATCATCCATTTATGAACATGTGATTCGGGGCTTAGTACAAAATCAACTGAAGCAAGATCCCCTTCAGTATATTGAATGAGTTGACGGTATTCTTCAGCTGACAAATAGCGGGAGTAACGGTCTAGACCACTGACTAAACCTTTAATTGCCTGTAAAAATAAAGCATCGTCCGATTTTTCATCGACATAGTTATCACGGACGATTCCATATATTTGTACAAACTGTTGAATAGACTCAATAGGCACTTCTGCATAACTTTCTTCTGATTCTGGGGAATCAGGATGCAGAGGCGATAATTTTTCTTTTACAACAGGAGCTGCAAAAGCGAGCTGGCTGCAACACATCAATACGCTAACAAAAAAAGCTTTATATATATTGTGTTGCAGCATTTAGTCACCTATCGCTTAAGCAGACAATGTAATGAGATTACGACCTTGCATTTCAGCAGGCACAGGAATCTGCATTAAGTTCAGAATGGTCGGTGCAACATCAGCAAGCACACCACCTTCTGCAATCGTTGCTTGGGTTGGCCCCACATAAATAAAAGGCACAAGCTCTGTTGTATGCTGAGTATGAACCTGACCACTTTCATAATCTTGCATTTGTTCAACATTACCGTGGTCAGCCGTAATAAGCATATGGCCTTTTTTCGCCATTACAGCTTCGTATACACGACCTAAACATGTATCAACTGCTTCAACGGCCTTAACTGCAGCATCAAATACGCCTGTATGACCGACCATATCACCATTGGCATAGTTCACAACAAGTAAGTCGTACTCACCCGAGTTAATTGCTTTGACTAGCTCATCAGTTACTTCATAAGCACTCATTTCAGGCTTTAAGTCATATGTCGCAACGTTTGGCGATGGGATTAAAATACGCTTTTCACCTGGATATTCGTCTTCACGACCACCACTAAAGAAGAAAGTCACATGGGCATATTTCTCAGTTTCAGCAATACGTAATTGCGTTTTACCTAAAGAAGATAAATATTCACCAAGCGAGTTCTTTAACTCTTCAGGCATATATGCCACAGGTGCATCAATGCTTGCCTGATAACGCGTCAACATGACAAATTTAGAAAGGTTCGGTACAACTTTACGCTCAAAACCTGCGAAATCTTTTTCAACAAACGCACGCGTAATTTCACGGGCACGGTCAGCACGGAAATTCATAAATACAACGCTATCGCCATCTTGAACTTTAGCGATCTCACCAATACGGGTTGCTTTTACAAACTCATCATTTTCATTTGCAGCATATGCAAGCTCTAAGCCTTCAACCGCAGTAGTTGCAGTACGAACAGCTTCACCTTCCGTTAATAAACGGTAAGCCTGCTCAACACGATCCCAACGGTTATCACGATCCATTGCAAAATAGCGACCAATCATGGTTGCAATACGGCCCTTGCCTTCATATTGAGCAAATAAGGCGTCTAATTTTTCTAATGAAGGTTGAGCACTACGTGGAGGAGTATCACGACCATCAAGGAATGCATGTAAGTAAACTTTCGCACCGCGTTTTAAGGCAAGTTCACACATCGCCACAATATGATCTTCATGTGAATGGACGCCACCTTCTGAAAGTAGCCCCATAATATGAACTGCACCACCCGCTGCTTTTGCTTTTTCTACGGCATCAACCAATACTTCGTGCTCAAAAAAAGCACCAGTACGAATATCTTTAGTAATACGTGTGAAGTCTTGGTATAACACTCGGCCAGCGCCAAGGTTCATGTGACCAACTTCAGAGTTACCCATTTGTCCATCAGGTAAACCAACATCTTCACCAGAACCAGAAATGAGACTATTTGGATGCTTTGCTTTCATTGCAGTTAAATTCGGGGTTTTTGCTGCAAGAAAAGCATTATCTTCAATCGCTTCACGGTGTCCAACACCATCCATAATGACCAGAACGTGAGGGATCTTGCCAGCAGTTGCATCCGTCATAATCAATTTCTCTTTTGTCTACAATTTCATCGCAATATCTTACCGAATTTTCGGTGAAGACTCTATTTTTTCCTATGGCTTTCCCCAATGCTCCTCATTGAGAAAGTCATTCATATACTTTCAATTTAACGGGCCCGATAAAGCAAATAACTTCCGGCACCAAACATTAAAATAATAGGCATGAGTACAAACCAAGCTGGTGAAGGCGCGTATACCAAACTTGCGTAGCCCAAGAAGTCTTGTAAATAATAAAAGCCTAAACCAATGAAGAGCGCGATCACCAAACGGAAACCCATCGACTGTTGACGTAGTGGACCAAAAATAAAAGAACAAGCCACTAATACAAGAGTAATGAGTGAAAATGGAGAAGCGACTTTTTGCCAAAAAGCTAATTGGTAAGTTTTCGGTACTTGGCTATATTCGTCCATATAACGCATAAAACTAATCAGTTGACTTGGAGACAAGTCCTCAGGGTCTAAAGTCACCATATGTACATATTTAGGCTGTAGAGCCAAACCTAAAGACTGCTGATCATGATTATTTAGTATCGAATTACCATCTGTAAGAATGTCCATCTGGCTGGCTTTTTGTAAAGTCCATTGACCATCCTGGATAAACTTTCCTTGCTCTGCATTAATTAAAGACTGTAAATGGTAGTCTTTGTTAAAGTCTACGACCTGGATATCTCTTAAATTTCCTTGTGAGTTCGCATAATCAATATAAATAAAACGTTGCCCTTCTCGTGACCAATAACCTTTCACTTCACCTAAAGCAGCAACTGATCGATGGCTTTTGACACTTTGCGCTTTCTCATTTGTATAGGGAACAACCCACTCACTTAGAGCAAAAGATAAAACAATAAGTAGCAAAGCTGAGCGCATAACCCAACCTACAATACGCCATAAGCTAATCCCGACTGAACGCATCACGATCAGCTCACTATTGGATGCTAAAGCGCCTAACCCAATCACAGCGCCAATTAAGGCCGAGATAGGTAAAATTTCATATAGATAGCGAGGGGCACCCCATAACACATAGATAAAAGCTTGCCATGCATTATAGTCAGGTTTTAGCTCACCTAATTCACCCAGATAAGTAAACAGGATTTGCAAAACAGACAAAACAATGGTGGTACCAAACATTGCGAGCGCAGTGGTTTTCGTCACATATTTGGCGACTATTCGACGTGCTAACATTATAATTTCACTCGCTTAATCTGTTTCTTGATTTTCGGCCCTAATTTCTGCTTACGTGAAAATAAGGCAGCTGCGATTGCATAAACCAATAAAGCCACTGGATAAGCCCAAATATCCAGTTCTCCTTTACTTATACGAGTTTTAATTGCAATCATGAGTACGATCAAACTCGCGAAAATAAAGATAGATGGAATAAGACGATAATAACGACCTTGTCGTGGGCTTACTTCCGACAATGCCACAGATAGCATCAAGGCAATAATAATGGTAAATGGACCAAATAAGCGCCAGCCCAACTCACTTCTTACGACCGGATCATTTGCTTTAGAAAATAGTTTTGATGTTGAAAGTGCTTCTACATCGCCACTCTCAAACTTAACATCTTTGTCATTTTCTAAACGTAGACGATAAGACTGGAACTCTGCTTGCGTATATTTTGGTTGTCCCGGGAATATTTCATAGCGACGACCTTGAACGAGATCAACCACATTGGCTGTATCATTCGCGACCTCAACACGTGTTGCCTCTTTTGCCAAAATCATGACATCTGGCTTGCCTTCTTTGGCTGCACGCTGATAAAAGAAAATATCTTTAAGGTTTTTTCGATCTTCCGACAATGAACCTGCATAAATCGTATAAGGTCCAGAAGAAATAAACTCTCTTGGTCGCACCAAGTCAAACCCTGTACGCACTGCTTGGGTTGTAGTTAATTTTTCGAATTCACGAAGTCCCCACGGCGTCATCCAAAGCATAAGTACGGACTGACACACCATGTAAACCAGTGTCATTGGAATAAGTAAGCGCGCTAACTGATGACGACTTACCCCACTACCATTCAATACGGCCATTTCATGGTCAACATATAAACGACCAAACACCAACATTAAACCAATAAAAAACCCAAGTGGTAAAATGAGGGTTAGAAATTCAGGTAAACGATATCCAATGATGCTAAACAAGATACTGGCATCTAGCCGCCCCTGTGCCGCCACACCAAAGTATTTGATCAGACGACCACCCATCATGATTAAGGTCAATAATGCAATGACCACCAATGAGGTAGAGACAACTTGCTTGACGAGATAACGCCGAATAATCAAATTAATACTTCCAAAAGGCTAATCGGGACGAACGCTAGTTTACCCGAATGTTAAAAATATAAAACCGCACATTGCAACGCTATGCTTGAAAGTGTTTCAATGTTTTAATCCAACATAACTTTCTATAGGCAATCACGGCAGCCATGAAATTTACAACTTATACAACTTTTCCTGAACAAACATCTAATGAATCTTTGTGGATTTTAGTTGATTCAGAACAGCTACAAAGCAATCTCAATACATATCAAATCAATAATCTAGAAAGTATTCTTACAGCAACTCAATTTAAAGCCAACTTCAATGAAACGTTGCCATTATTTGGTCAACTTAGCACTCAGTCCCATAGCCAATTACTTGGTTTAGGAAAAGCAGCTGAACTTCAATCAGCTAAGTTAGCAAAATTGGCGCAAACCATTATCAAGTCGGCACAAAATAAATTTAAGCATATCGCAATTGATATTGCTGCGTTACCTGTCGAATACCATTATTTATTTGCATTAAGCTTAACTCAAGCAGCTTATGGTTATGATGAGTTTAAATCGAAAAAAAATGAATTTGTGTTACAACAAGTTGATTTAATTAGCTCACAAACCAGCCTTGATGAAAATCAACTCGCTTTAGTACATGCCGTACAATCTGGTCAGTCTTATGCTCGTGACTTAGGAAACCGACCAGGTAATATCTGTTTCCCTGAATATCTGGCAGAACAGGCATTAGCTTTAGCAGCAGAATTCCCAGACTTACTTAAAGTCACTGTCTTAAATGAGCAACAAATGGCTGATTTAGGCATGTATGCATTTCTTGCAGTCAGCAAAGGGTCTGAGCGTCCGGGCCGTATTGTGACTCTTGAATACCAAGCACAGCTTGAACAAGCTCCTGTCGTACTTGTCGGTAAAGGCGTAACCTTTGATACAGGCGGTATTTCTTTAAAACCAGGACTTGGCATGGATGAAATGAAGTTCGATATGTGTGGTGCAGCTTCTGTACTCGGCACAATCCGTGCTTTATGTGAGGCACGTCTTCCAATCCATGTTGTGGGTGCGATTGCAGCTGCGGAAAATATGCCTTCAGGTAAAGCAACTCGCCCAGGCGATATTGTAACAACCATGAGTGGTCAGACCGTTGAAATTTTAAACACTGACGCTGAAGGCCGCTTAGTCCTTTGCGACACCTTAACGTATATCAAACGTTTCAATCCGGCAGTTGTGATTGATATCGCAACATTAACTGGTGCTTGCGTAGTTGCGTTAGGTAAAGTACTGAGTGGTTTATTCTCTCCGGACGATACTTTGGCAGCTGAACTCCAACAAGCTGGTGAGCAGTCATTTGACCGTGTATGGCGCATGCCAGTGATTGATGATTATCAAGAACTATTGGACTCTCCTTTTGCAGACATCGCTAATATTGGTGGACCACATGGCGGCGCAATTACAGCAGCCTGCTTCCTTGAGCGTTTTACTCGTGACTATCGCTGGGCTCATTTGGATGTTGCCGGAACAGCATGGTTATCAGGCTCAGCAAAAGGCGCAACTGGTCGTCCAGTACCGCTACTTATGCAATTCTTGGCTAACCGTGTAAGTACGAATGGCTAAAGTTAGCTTTTATCTGTTTGAAACCAGTGAAGAACGGCAAGTCGATAGTGCTTGCCGTTTATGTCGAAAAATTTTACTGAAGCATTCACAAATCTGGTGGTATTGCCCAGATGTGCAGTTACAACAAACACTTGATGAAAAATTGTGGAGCTTTGATCCGACCAGCTTTATTGCCCATGGTGTTGATCAGGTAGATGCAGCAGTATGTATTTCGGCTAAACAACCTTCTGAACAAGGTTGGCTGGTATTTAATTTTAACAATCATGCACTTGAACAAGTGAATCATTTTAGCCACATTATAGAAATTGTTGAAAATAATGAAGCAGCCAAGCAAATTGGCCGAGAAAAATTTAAAATGTATCGTCGTTTAGGTATAGAACCTCGAACCTTTAAATTATAACGCGCTAAAATGTAAATACTGTTGAGCAAAGGAGAACTGTGGTGGCATTAAATGTCGGGCAAGATTTTAAAAAAAGATGGTTAAATGCGCCTGAAGCTGTCCGTCATGCTTATCAACAGGATTTGGCTCGTATTTGCGATTTATTAGAGCCTCAGACCCCTATTCAACTGTGGGTTTTAAATGACGAAAAAGCGCAGTTAGAATCACAACAAAATATTGAAAAGGCATATGCTGACTTAAAGGCAGAGTTAATCGAGCAAGCACGAATTCGTCGCCAGCTTGCTTTAGAAAAAGCTCTTGCAGATAAGCGCGCAAAGGAAGCAGCTTATGCTGCTGAATTACAAGCTGACGAAGTTCGTAAATTTAGTGAACAAACGGAAGCTTTGCAGGCTTTACGCAGTCATTTAGAACAAGAAGTTGCTGAATATACTGCACGTTATCAGAAAAACCCTGAAACGCCAGCAATTGACTATTCTTCTGGTGCAAAACTTAGCATTACTGACGATCAGATCTTATCTGAGCTTGAAAGTGTACGCGTTCGCCTAGAACTTGAAGCTGAAAGCTTAATTGAACAGGCAGTAACAGTTTTCCGTGCCAAACTGCATGCTGCGGCTCAAGAAGAAATTGAATATATTTTAAAGAATTCTAACTTTTCTGATGAAAAAATAGAAAAGTAAAGTTTTAATATTCTTCCTGTCATAAAAATGACATTTAATTGTCACAAAATGGTCATGCATAATATTCTTATAGTTCAAGCAATTATAAGAATAAGTCATGATTATTTATGAAAATTAATGAGGGTAAGAAATGGACATTCCGCATCAGATTTCAACGCAAATTGAGCAACTTAATCAAGGCGAGCAATGGACCTTCTCAGCACAAGAACTTTATATGAGTCATAACGACTTTAATTCGCTTTCAATCTTACTCACACGAGCATCGGAAAAAGGCGAATTTTCAATTACACGCACTCAGCATAATAAACCTTGGGTCGGCACACACTCAGTTACTCTCACCAAGCATTAATTTTTAAAATAAAAAACCGGAACGTATGTCCGGTTTTTTATTTTGGCAATTTAAAAGTTTATTTTAAAAAACCATTTTCAGCTAAGAAGGCCATACTAATATTTGATTCAGTTTTCTGTTCAGCAGCTTTATCACCTAGTAATAAGCGTTCGATATAACGTGCTAAAACATCAACTTCAAGATTGACCTTGCTACCCACTTGCCACGTTCCAATATTAGTACGCTCTGCTGTGTGTGGGATGAGGTTTAAACTTAAAATATTACCGCGTAAATGATTAATGGTTAAGCTAATACCATCTACAGTTACTGAACCCTTCTCTGCCAGATATTTAGCAAGTTCTACAGGCGCAGTCACTTCAAAATAAATTGAGCGAGCATCTTCACGTACTAGGGTAATTTCACCTACACCATCAACGTGACCACTTACAATGTGCCCACCAAAGCGAGTGGTCGGTAACATTGCCTTTTCAACATTGACACGTTGACCCACTTTCCAGTTACCCAAAGTCGTGCGGTTTAAACTTTCACGAGATACATCAGCCGCATACCAGTTATCACCCCACTCAATCACTGTGAGGCAAATCCCGTTAGTTGCAATTGAGTCACCCAAATGTACATCAGACATATCCAAATCGGTTTGAATACGTAAACGCACATCGCCACCTACACTTTGCAGGCTTTCTACTTTACCTAAACTTTCAATAATGCCTGTAAACATGGCTCAATCTCCAAATCTTTTACACTGCTTAAATTGCAGCGCTTACCAAAGTGCGAGCTGTGTACTATTACCTGATGTATCTACACCACCTAGCTCGGCAAAGTGGTAAAGCTGGCCTAACAATTGACGTAACGGTGGCCCTGGTTTGGCATGAGTATCTGTAATCACGATAAACTCAAGCACACGTGCACGTTCTGACTGACGTTGTTTACTTACACGATAACGTGGAACATCTTGAGTAAGTAAAGTCACTTTTCCACGTTCCAGATTGGCCATCAGTAAATCTTTCGGCTCAATGTTACCATCGGTCGAATAACTGGTCAGAATATAACGTGCATTGATGGTTGAAAGTAATTTTTCATACGCATCTTTTGCATGTTTAGAAGAGTTGTATGGGCTTGGACGCTCTTTACGCCATGCACGGTCAATACCACTCTTATAACCCTTAGTGTCTGGTGGAGGTAGGTCGACTTGATCCCATAACGTCAATGCATTTAAAACGTGATAGTTACTACTGTAAGCATGCTGATTATAAGGTGGGTCAAGATAGGCTACATCTACTTCAAAACCGCTCATTTGATTTGCTAGATGCTGAGCATCTACACACCACATTTCAGCAGCAGGGCGTTTACGATCGCCAATCTCACAGAAACGGCTCGGTGTTAACCAAAGTAATGATTCAATCCGCTCTAACGCTGTTTGTGTACGTCCGCCCCACCCTTGGTGGAAGCTTTTAAATACACCACTAGTATTACTCACAAAACTTGCCGAATAGAGTAATGGCGCAAGCAAGGCACTCATTTCTACATCATTAATTGCACCTTGCGCTTGCCATGTGGCAATTTGCTGGCGAATCGCATCGATGCGCATACCATTGCGACGTTTAAAGAATAAACGGTCACGAGATGGATCATAGACATCATCATTACGAGGGCAAAGATTGTGTGTTACCCAGCCTTTAACCTCGGGTAAGCGGTTTAAATAATCAATCGCTTTCTGATAGCCACCCAACTCTTTAAAAGCAGGTGCATCGACACACGCTAAAATTGCATGATTTAAAGCATGACTATAAGGTTCCCAGTCATTCGCAATGACACGGTAACCATTTTGACGCGCTAAACGAGAAACCACTCCACTGCCTGCAAAAAAGTCAGCAAAAATCGGGGGGTTCTTTTTCTTGCTATTCAGCGTCCCTGTGATTTCCAGAGCTTCTAAAATCAAATGGAGCAATCGGCGCTTGTTACCCAAATACGGGACAAGCTGATGGAAAAGATATTCGTCTGTCGTGCGGGCTGCATGACGACGTTTGTGGTATACCGAAGGCTCTGAATTCATACTTTCTCTTGCGTAGGGATTAACCTTAAGCGTATATCTTGATCAAGTTGTGTTACATCAAGAAGTTTAAAACGAAGTTGCTGTGCCATATATTCAAAATCTGCATTGAACATGGCTCTTGCACTTTGCCCCAATAAAGTTGGAGCCACATAACTGATCATTTCATCAATCAAGCCTTCTTGCAAAAAGGCACTTGATAATGTCGCGCCAGCCTCGATCAGCACATCATAAATTTGGTATTGCTTAGATAAGGTCTGTAATAACGTTTTTAAAGGTTGAATTTCTAATTGTATCACGCCTAAGTCAGCGAGTTCCTGACGATATGGCCCCATCACCATGACAGTTTCAGGATTTTCTAATATTTTAGCGGTGAGTGGTAAACGTCCTCTCCGATCTAGAATTACTCGTTTTGGCTGAGCAACCGTCTCGATATCAATATTATGGAGTGAACGTACATTAAGCTGGCAATCATCAGCAATTACAGTATCAATGCCTGTAATCACGGCGCCTGAAATGGCACGCCAATGTTGGACATCTTGACGGGCAGCAGAACCCGTAATCCACTTCGACTCACCAGATGCCATTGCAGTACGTCCATCTAGACTAGAGGCTACTTTTAAACGTACATATGGCATGCCCGTAGACATCGCTTTTAAAAAGCCTTGATTAAGTTTAGCGGCTAAGTCTTCACAAATACCGATTTCTACTTCAATACCGGCATTTTTTAATATCTGAACACCTTTACCTGCAACAAGCGGGTTTGGATCAGGACATGCCACTACCACTTTTTTAACTTGCGCCTTAACCAGCGCCTCAGCACACGGAGGGGTTCGTCCATAATGAGCACACGGCTCAAGCGTCACATAAGCAGTTGCGCCTTGTGCCTGTTCGCCTGCCTGACGTAATGCAAAAACTTCCGCATGAGGCTGACCAGCTTTAGGGTGAAAACCTTCACCAATTAACTGATCATCTTTGACAATGACACAACCGACATTTGGATTTGGTTTTGTCGAATAGAGTCCTCGTTTGGCAAGTTCAATGGCTTGCTGCATCCAGTATTGATCTTGTTTTAACTCAGACATAAAAATCTCAAATGATTAGTGCTCACGTTGTTGCATTTGCTCAATTTGGCGGCGAAACGCTTCAACATCCTGAAAATCTTGATAAACCGAAGCAAAACGAACATAGGCAACGTGGTCAAGTGCAAATAAAGATTGCATGACAATCTCACCAATCGTTCTGGATTTCACATCACGCTCACCCAAACGACGAATTTGCAACTGAATATCGCTGAGAACCGTCTCGATCTGCTCTTGTGTCACTGGACGTTTTTGTAAGGCATGCATAAGCGAACGACGTAGCTTCGCCTCATCGAACGGTTCATTTTTTCCATTCGATTTGATCACACGGGGCATCACCACTTCATAGCTTTCAAAAGTGGTAAAACGTTCACCGCAACTTACACACTCACGACGTCGACGAATCTGACAACCTTCTGCGGCTAGACGCGAATCGATGACTTTACTATCTGCGGCGTTGCAAAATGGACAATGCATAGCGGACTTAATAGGGTCAATTACTTTGACCTAGTGTAGCAAAATTTCTACACTTACAGAACCAGCATTCTATGAGACAAAAAAACAGTCCTGTCCGAGATCAAAGCATCGCTTTGATCACAGCACAAGACTGTTTTTGATATAAGAATTATTAGTGATTATTCAATACGTTCGCCATGTTGGCTTAAGTCCAGACCCATACGTTCATCATCGGAATTAACACGAAGTCCAATAATAAGGTCAATCACTTTAAGAATAATGAAAGTTGCGATACCACTGTAAACCATTGTCGCAAGCACACCTTCGACTTGTACCCACAACTGACCAGCGAATGTTGGTGCTAATGCTACGTTGGCTGCCTTAATGATTTCATCACTATAAAATACGCCAGTTAAAATCGCACCGACAATACCACCTACAGCATGTAAACCAAACGCATCCAAAGCATCATCTGCTTTAAGTAAGCGTTTAAGTGCCGTAATACCCCAGAAGCAGACTACGCCACCAATAAGGCCCATTACTAAAGCTCCGCCTACACCAACAAAACCAGCTGCAGGCGTAATCACAACTAAACCAGCAACAGCTCCAGACGCACCGCCCAATACAGAAGCTTTACCACGGATCATACGTTCTACTACCAACCAAGAGAACGCAGCAGCAGCGGCAGCAACTTGAGTCACTAAAATTGCCATACTTGCACGAGCACCAGCACCTAAAGCACTACCACCGTTAAAGCCGAACCAACCCACCCAAAGTAAACTTGCACCGATTACAGTTAAAGTTAAGTTATGTGGCGCCATAGATTCACGGCCAAGACCAATACGTTTACCAAGCATATAAGCAGCAACTAGGCCTGCAACACCGGAGTTAATGTGTACAACCGTACCGCCAGCGAAATCTAATGCACCTGCTTTAAATAACCAGCCATCTGCCGCCCACACCCAGTGAGTAATTGGCGCATAAACCACTAGTACCCAAATTGCAATGAATGCCATGAAAGCTGAGTATTTCATACGATCAGCAATCGAACCACTCAAAATTGCGACAGTAATGATGGCGAAAGTCATTTGGAAAATAACAAAGAGGCTTTCAGGAATTGTCCCACTTAGTGCATCAAAAGCGACACCATTGAGCATTGCTTTAGACAAATCACCAAAGTATGCACCTGTGCCAGAGAACGCGATTGAATAACCTGCAATCACCCAGAGCAAACTTACTAAAATTGCAGCAGAAAGGCTAAACATCATAGTGCTTAAGACATTTTTCTTACGGACCATACCACCGTAAAATAACGCCAAGCCTGGAATTGTCATCAACAGAACCAAAGCTGTTGAAATTAAAATCCAAGATGTATCACCGGTATCGAGTTTTGCAGTCGGTGTCGGAGCGGCCGGAGTTTCCTCAGCTGCTGGTGCCGCTGCAATTGTTGCAGGAGCTTCAGACGTTGATGTTGCTGTAACCTCAGATGTTGGTGTTGTTACAGTCTCTTCTGCCCAAGCGGCAGTACCACCCAAAAGTGCGCCGGTTAAACTCAGCGCCATAAGCATTTTTTTCATTCGTGTCCCCCAACCTCATTTGCGAGCTATTTATTGCTCAGCAAGCTTTGTGCCAATTTAGACAGCATCTGGTCCTGTTTCACCTGTACGGATACGGATGACTTGTTCCAGATTAGTCACAAAAATCTTACCGTCGCCGATTTTTCCAGTGCTTGCCACACG
Source organism: Acinetobacter sp. FDAARGOS_558 (assembly GCF_003937785.1). Lineage (NCBI taxonomy): Bacteria > Pseudomonadati > Pseudomonadota > Gammaproteobacteria > Moraxellales > Moraxellaceae > Acinetobacter > Acinetobacter sp. FDAARGOS_558. The sequence continues at coordinate 2,590,875 of NZ_RKJH01000001.1, read as the reverse complement.
TGTAATTGACTCAATTACCGCGTCGACCATTTCATCACTAATCGCAATTTCGATTTTTACTTTAGGTAAGAAATCAACCACATACTCAGCGCCGCGGTAAAGTTCTGTATGTCCTTTTTGACGACCAAAACCTTTAACTTCAGTTACGGTAATCCCTTGTACACCAATGTCAGAGAGTGCTTCACGCACATCATCCAATTTAAACGGTTTTACAATTGCAGTTACAAGCTTCATGTTTGTTTCCTTCGGCTTCTTTTCACCAGTAAGGTTTTATGTTCAATTTTCATGCCAATATTTCAAAGGTTGGAGGATATGAATCTTTTGCATGAGCTTTCTTTATAACCTATTTAGTTATCAAGATGTAGATGAGCAACTAAAAATAAAATGAATTTTCAGTCCTGTTTTTATTTCAATTTATCGTTATGACATGGCTAAAAGCCAAGAAGCCTATATCCTAGATTCAAGCAGTGTTAAACTGGCGAGCATAAGGTAATACAACAGTTTGGATATCTCATGCTAGAAACTCTATTACAGGCCATCTTGGAACAAATTGACGAGCCTAAAAAAGATTTAGAAAAAAACTTACGTGCATTATTAAATGAAACTGTCGAGAAATTAGATCTTGTCTCTAAACAAGAAATCGAAAGACAAAAAACAGCCCTTCATTTAGCCAATCAACGTTTAGAAGCGCTACAAAAACAAGTCAGTCTATTAGAAGAAGCTTTAAAGAATAAAAAATAAGCACCAACGTAGCGCACTTATACTTTACAACGATTAAAAATGAAGCACCATAATGGAACAATAAGATGTCTTTTTCTAAAATTTATACTCGGGGACTTTTAGGATTACATGCGCCTCTCATTGAGGTTGAGGTGCATGTGAGTCAAGGCTTACCCTCTCTGACTATTGTAGGCTTAGCTGAAGCAGCAGTTAGGGAAAGTAAGGATAGGGTTCGCTCAGCTATTATTAACAGTGGATTTCAATTCCCAACTAAGCGGCTGACCATTAACCTTGCTCCTGCAGATTTGCCCAAAGATGGTTCACGGCTAGATTTACCAATTGCTTTAGGCATCTTAATTGCCTCTGGTCAACTTCCGGAAAACTGCACAGAAGACTTTGAATTTATTGGAGAGTTAGCTCTAGACGGTCATGTAAGACCTGTGTCAGGCGCCTTAACTTTAGCAATGGCATGCCAGCAAGCTCAGCATAAAATCGTTTTACCAGTCGATAATAGCCAAGATATTAGCCATTTACCTAATCTTGAGTGTTATCCGGTTAATCATTTAAAAGAGGTGTGCGAGCACTTTTTAGGCACACAAAAGCTAGCTCACGCACAGCCAAGTGCCCATTCAAATGAAATGCCCTATAAATTTGATCTTGCAGATGTTAAAGGTCAGCTACGCCCACGGCGTGCACTAGAGATTGCTGCCGCTGGGGGACATTCCCTGCTCTTTAAAGGACCACCAGGCACAGGTAAAACTTTATTGGCCTCACGCCTGCCTTCCATTTTACCGCCACTTTCTACTCAAGAAACTCTTGAAGTTGCAAGTATTTATTCTATTTCAAATACACCACATACTTTTGGGCAGCGTCCATTTCGCGCGCCCCACCATACAGCATCAGCAATTGCACTGGTTGGGGGCGGTTCACACCCTAAACCAGGTGAAATTACTTTATCTCATTTAGGTGTTCTATTTTTAGATGAACTTCCCGAGTTTGACAGAAAGGTTCTAGAAGTCTTACGCCAACCGCTTGAGTCAAAAGAAATCATTATTTCACGTGCGGCTCGGCAAATTACTTATCCTGCGAACTTTCAGCTCATTGCAGCAATGAATCCTTGTCCATGTGGATATGCATTTAATCAAGATAGCCGTTGTCAGTGTTCTCCAGAAAGCATTAAGCGCTATCAAAACCGTATATCGGGACCGTTACTCGATCGTATCGATTTACATATTGATGTACCGCCATTAAAAGCTCAAGAACTGCAAGACCCAACACCTGCAGAAGATTCTACCACTGTACGACAACGTGTGATTTATGCTTATGAACAACAAATGCAAAGACAGGATTGTTTGAATCAGGCGCTCTCACCCAAACAACTGGAACAACATGCCGTTCTCGATAGTACTTCACAGCGAATGATTGAAATGGCTCAGCAACGTTTAAATTTATCTGCTCGTGCTTATCATCGTGTTTTACGGGTTGCTCGTACTATTGCCGATTTGGCCCAAAGTGAGGTCATTCAAAGTCCTCATCTTACAGAAGCACTCTCTTATCGAGGTAATCACTCTTAAAATAAAACAGCGGATTATAAGTCCGCTGTTCTTTTATTAAGAGCTTCATTTAAGGTCTCAATTAGAGAGGTGATTTCTTTCTCTGATAAAGCTGCAAAACCAAAGCGGATACTACAATTAGGATATTCTTTCTGTTTAAACTTCTGCTCTGTATCAATGTTGAGTTCTTTTAGCTTTATGAGCTGATTTTGAGTAAATGATTTCTGAAATTTTACCCACAAAGCCATTCCACCCGCGGGCGGTTGTATCTGAATACTCTCAGCAAAAACTCTTTGAAACTCAGCTAACGCATGGTCTCGACGTAACTGATAAATCTTTTTCATTTTACGGATGTGTCGCTTGATTTCCCCTCGTTGCATTAAATCGGCTAAAGCGAGTTCCGTAATATTATTGCCCTGCCGATCAATCAATAAAATATCTTCAGTAATGGTTTGAATGATAGTTGGAGCTGCCACGATGTAACCTAACCGAATACCGGGTGCAAAAACTTTAGACAATGAACCTACATGAATAACCAACTCAGAATGAGGCAAACTTGCTAAGGGTGGCATAGGCCGGCTGTTATAGTGAAATTCGTGGTCATAGTCATCTTCAATAATGTAAAACCCCCATTTTTTTGAAAGTTCTAAGAGTTGAAGACGGCGGCTCATTGTCATGGTAACGGTTGTAGGGTACTGATGATGTGGGGTTGTATAAATTGCTGCAACCGAGTGTTCTTTTAAAATCCGTTCGAGATCTTCAATAACAATACCTTGTTCATCTAATTTGACAGAAACCACTTGAAAGCCATTTGACTGGAATGCTTTAAAAGCAGATGGGTAATATAATTCCTCAACGACGATGACACCCTGCCGATTGGGTAATGCACGAGAGGCAAGAAAAATTCCCATCTGGCTTCCACGTACAACACAGATCTCATCTTCGGCAACATTCATGAAACGTTCCATCGACAACATTTGTTTTAAAGCCTGCCTTAGTTCAGCCATACCACGTGGGTCACCATATCCCATATACTGGTTTTGAGTAATTTTAATGAGTGCGTGCCGATAGGCCCTCGAGAATAATTCATAGGGAATAAGCCTCGGATCTGGCACACCATCGTTATGGGGCCGCTGAGCAACTTGTTGAATTATTGGTTTATCACTAACTTTTCGATCAGCTCTTGGCTCTATTTGAGGTTTTTTTTCCGGTAAAACATCTGCCACAAATGTGCCTTTTCGAGGCCGAGTCACAAGCCAACCTTGTGCCTCCAATTCTTCATAAACTGCTTGTACCGTTTTTCGATTAATTCCCAATTCTTTTGACAGGCTGCGAGACCCCGGCAGCATAGTGCCCTGTACTAAACGGCCACTCAAAATTTCCTGACTAATCAAGTTAGTTAGTTTTAGAAAAACCGTTTTTTCTTCTCTTTCATCAATGCGGAAATGTATTTGCCAAGGTCTTAGCATATTCGCCCCATCTGGACCATATAACTTATAAAAACTGGATGTATTGATCCATCCAGCTATTTTCTATTCTGCCTTCACCTACTTAATTTGGTCAACTGGACTGGAGAAGAGATGAAGACTGCTTCTGTAAACAAACACGACTTGATGCAACACGCACAGCAAGACATGCAAAAGTGGATGAGCGACTTAGATTTAACAGACCGTCAAAAGCTTGCACTGACTTGCCGTATTTTATTTGATCATGGGCATGACGCTGGGTTAGCGGGTCAAATTACATGCCGTAGTGAAAATAAAGAAACCTTTATTACTCAACGTTTCGGTTTAGGTTTTGATGAAATTACTGCTTCAAACTTGCTTGAGGTGAATCAGGACTTAGAACCCATCAATCAAGAAGGCATGGCAAACCCAGCCAACCGTTTCCACACATGGATTTATAAAGAACACCCAGAGGTGAACTGTATTATCCATACGCATCCTACCTATGTAGCGGCCCTGTCGATGCTACAGATTCCGCTTATGATTTCCCAAATGGACGTTTGCGCACTTTACGAAGACTGCTCATTTGTAGGTCATTGGCCGGGAGTTCCTGTAGGTAATGAAGAAGGTATTTTGATTTCTTCTGCTCTGGGTAAAAACCGCGCTGTTTTGTTGTCTCATCATGGTCAATTGGTCACAGGAAAAACCATTGAAGAAGCCTGCAACTTGGCGCTTTTAATTGAACGTGCAGCTCAACTGCAACTGCTAGCCATGTCTGCCGGACAAATCCAGCCTATCCCCCACGCTTTGGCAGCAGAAGCCCATGATTGGGTGTCTACCGATAAACGCAACAAAGTGAACTTTGCTTACTACGCACGTAAAGCTTTGAAAAAACATTCTGACTGTATTTAAAAAGAGACCTCGACCATGAAATTAAACGGCATTATTGGCTACCCTGTTACGCCCTTTTCTGATGACAACACCATTAATCTTCCTGTTCTAAAACAAATGCTGGATTTGCTTATTGCAAATGGCTGCGACGCGATTGCACCTTTAGGCAGTACAGGTGAAAGCGCTTATCTTGAATGGGATGAATGGTGCTTAGTCGCGAAAACTTCAATTGAAAGCATTAATAACCGCGTACCTGTCATTATTGGGATTTCAGAACTCACCACTGATCAAGCCATCAAAAAAGCCCAAGTCGCGCAAAGCTATGGTGCAGATGCACTTATGGTGATTCCTGTATCTTATTGGAAGCTAACAGACCAAGAGATTTTTGAATATTATCAAGCAATTGCCCAAGAAACTACTCTACCAATTATGATTTATAACAACCCCGCGACCAGTGGTGTTGATATGTCTCCTGAATTAATCGTGCGCATGTTTAACAACATTGCAAATATTATGATGGTAAAAGAAAGCAGCGGCGATATTCAGCGCATGCATAAAATTTATGAGCTATCAAAAGGTGAACTTCCGTTTTATAACGGCTGTAACCCTCTAGCTTTAGAAGCTTTATGCGCAGGAGCAAGCGGTTGGTGTACAGCAGCACCCAATCTGTTAGGTCAAGGACCTCAACAGCTCATTGAATATGTAAAAAATGGTGAATTGGAACAAGCCCAGAAGTCATTTTATCAGCAGCTTCCTCTATTACGCTTTATTGTAAGTGGTGGTCTGCCTAAAACGATTAAAGCAGGTTTACAACTAAAAGGTGTCGCTGCAGGAGCACCACGCAAGCCGTTGACCAAAGCCACGGATATTGAGCTTAACCAGTTAAAACAACTACTTTCTGAAATAGAAAACTAATAAAAAAGCGGGTTTATTGACCCGCTTTTTTAAAACCCCAACTTAGAATGTTTTAGTTAAACTAAACACTAAACCTGTGTCATAAGGTTTTTTCTGAGCATCAGTCATGCCAGAAGTACTAATATCTGTACCGACAACATCTAGCTCAGCAACAATACCCAAGATGTTATAGTTTACGCCGACTTTATAATCAATATAGCTATCATCTTCACCTGGTCCACCTGCAACTACCAGTAAAGAATCTTTGTTTTTAAGCTTGTTATAACCAACTGAAGCAAGTCCAGTAAATCCTGTGTCTGCAATTGGTGCCGAATAACCTACGTTAAAATACCAGAACTCGTCAGAGTGGCCCCAGTAATCATTAGAATAATTCACGCCGACACTAAGGGCATCACCTTTAAATAAAGAATCTGCAAACGTTAATTTTCCGTAAAACTCGGTAAAGTCAAAACCAGTGTCACCATTGTATGGATTAGTGAATTTTGAGTCAGAGCCAATGTAACCATAACGGATCACACCAACATCATAAGTCGGTGCAAGTGTATCTGACAGTTTTAAGGTGTTGGTATAACCTAACGAGATATCAGTTTCAGTTGAAACACCAGGTGTATTAAAGTCTACGCTTGACCCCCAAAGCGCAACATAAGCACCTGACTTATGAGAGAAAGTGAAGCCACCTTGAATAGCTGGATTATTTGAAGACTGCGTAATACCACGGAAGCGATAATCTGTAGTAGCAGCCACACTACCAGTTGCGGTGATGCCGTAAAAAGATGGAGCATCTTCAGCCATAACCATGGTTGAACCTGCCGTGAGTACGCCGAATGTTACTGCTTTAAGTGCAAACTTCATCATTTTGATCTCCCCCACAATGAACGCACGATTTATATGACTTAAACAAATTTTGTTACTTAAGCTTTAGCAATTGCTGTGCCAAGTTCATATTTGGTATCGCTACACTTCATTAATTTAGAGACTAAAAAACTTATATAACGCGAAAAATAAAAATCTCTTAAATAATTATTTTTATATATAACAATAAAGTATGAACATTTTGTTTGCGTAAAATATAAAGAAAACATGAGAAAACACCTTATCGGAAATAAACAAGCCGAGATCGGTAGTATTGAATGGTAGAGCGTAAAGTCTCTATTTCATTTCTATATAAAGAGATAAAAACTCCATAAATTTATTAGTACAGAGCCTCTTTATTTAACCCTTATTTTTATTTATGAACCATTTTGGGCTTTTTCCACACGAAAATATAAATAAAAAATAAATTGCACAAATTTCATGCAAATTATCGCACTAAATTTGATCGATAGAGTCTAGGGGTTTTCTGACGTTGCTTTCGTCTCTGTTTTAAACAATTTTTTGATACAAAAATGTTATAAAGTAACAATATAGAGTGAGATTACTAGAAATTGCTCAAGAAAATTGCTTAAGAAGAGATTAAAAAGTAAACATATCAAACAAAAAAGAGTAAAAATTGAACACAAAAATCAAGTATTTTTAAAATTTTCACATAAGAAAAAATGGTAAAATTCAACTAAAAAATAAATTACTTTTTTCATTTTAAACAATAAATTAACTATAAAAATTTAAAAATAAATTCAGTTAAACTCCCCTACCACATTAATCAAATCCTGCATAGCATATATAAAATAAAATGAACAAAAATATATCTTTTTTATAGATTACTTATACAATTGATGGAAATCCTAGGCCCTGAACAATAACAAGGCACAGGATTTATCGTTTTTATGAGGTTCTTTAAATATGCTAAAAGCACAAAAACTTACATTAGCAGTTCTCATTTCTGCGGCAATAATTTCCTCAGCTCAGGCAAGCGAGCAAAGTGAGGCAAAAGGATTTGTTGAAGATGCGAACGGTTCTATTCTCTTCCGTACAGGTTATCTAACTCGTGACAAAAAACAGGGCGCGAAAGATACCAGCTCAGTTGCTCAATCAGCAATTGTAAGTATCGAATCTGGCTTTACCCCTGGTATCGTTGGTTTCGGTGTAGGCGTTGTTGGTGACGGATCATTTAAAATTGGCGAAAACAAAAACGCTGGAAACCAAATGATTCCAAAACACAACGATGGTTCAGCTTACGACCACTGGGCTCGTGGTGGTGGCAGCGTAAAAGCACGTTTCTCAAATACAACAGTACGTTACGGTACTCAAGTACTCGACTTACCAGTCCTTGCAAGTAATACAGGACGTATGGTTCCTGAATACTTCACAGGTACTTTATTAACTAGCCATGAAATCAAGAACCTTGAGGTTGTTGCTGGTAAATTTACTAAAGACCAAATGTCTGACCAAATCAATACCGATGCGGATGCTTCTGGCAGAGGTCTTGACCGTGCAATTGTTTGGGGTGCTAAATATAAGTTTAATGATAACTTAAATGCATCTTATTATGGCTTAGACAGCAAAAATGCTCTTGAACGCCATTATGCTAATGTTAACTTTAAACAACCTTTAGCAAATGACAGTTCATTAACTTATGATTTTAGTGGATACCATACTAAGTTTGATGCAAATGCACACACTTATTCAGCAACTGGAACTGTAGCACCAAATTATGCTGCAGATGGTATAGCTGGCGAAGAAAAGACCAATAATATTTGGGCTATTTCAGGAACTTATGCGACTGGTCCACATAGTGTGATGTTAGCATATCAACAAAACACTGGTAATGTTGGTTACGACTATGGCCAAAATGCTGATGGTTTCCAAAGTATTTATTTGCCAAACTCTTATATGTCTGATTTCATCGGTAACCACGAGAAATCTGCTCAAATTCAATACAATGTTGATTTTGGCAAGTTAGGCGTATTACCTGGTTTAAACTGGACCACTGCATTTGTATATGGTTGGGACATCAAGGTTAGAAATGTAACTGATGATGCTCAAGAACGCGAATTCTTTAACCAAGTGAAATACACAGTTCAAAGTGGTTTTGCTAAAGATGCAAGCCTTCGTATTCGTAACTCTTACTACCGTGCAAGTGATGCTTACCAAGGCGCTTACATCGGTGATACCAATGAATGGCGTATTTTCTTAGATATTCCTGTGAAATTATTCTAATTCACAGATTTATCAAGCATAAAAAAACCTACCTCTGGTCACACAGGTAGGTTTTTTATTAAGCCCAGAATATCAATTGCGACACTCTAGGCTTAAAAATTAGAGCTTATTTTTTAGCAGCTTCGATTGCTTTCAATACTTCCGCTTTAGCAACGTCAGCACCTTCCCAACCGCTGATTTTCACCCATTTGCCTGGTTCTAAATCTTTATAGTGGCTGAAGAAATGCTCAACTTGGCTAATCAACAATGGAGGAAGATCTGTATATTCCTGAACATCTTTGTAAAGCGGAGATAATTTTTCGTGTGGAACAGCGATTAATTTCGCGTCGATACCACCGTCATCTTCCATGTTTAATTTGCCCACTGGGCGGCAACGAATTACAGAACCGGCAGCAACAGGATGTGGAGTTACAACAAGTACGTCTAATGGATCACCATCTTCAGACAAAGTATTTGGTACATAACCGTAGTTTGCTGGATAGAACATTGCTGTACCCATGAAACGGTCTACAAACAATGCATCAGAATCTTTGTCAATTTCATATTTAATTGGCGCTGCATTTGCAGGAATTTCAATGATGACATAGATGTCATTTGGTGCATCTTTACCTGCTGGGATATTGCTGTAACTCATATCAATACTCTTTCGTTATGAAGTCAGATGTAAAATCCACTCGATTATAACGTGGATATCATCAAAATGATGCCGATTATACAATGCGCACACGCGAAAGTTGATATGAATGGTGACAGAATGACACTCAAGTCAACTTAATTGTCACGATCAACAAGAATATTGGGCATAACAATGATAAAAACCAGACAATAGAGCGTAAAGTTGCCCAATTGCTTAAGTAACAAATGCCATAAATCACACGTAAAATAATATAGGCCCAGCCCAATCTTAAAATAAAGTATTCAGGAACCACCATATATTCAGCCATCAAAATAGCTGTTAAAAATAAAGGTAAACTTTCAAAACTGTTTTGTTGTACTGCATTTGCCCGAGCAGCGATACCCTTTGTATTAGCAAGAAAGTCTCTTGGGTTCTGATTATCGACGGGCTGAAAACCACCGGTAAATTTTGCAATCACGGTAAATGCGTATGGCAGCAAACATGCCACTAAAATAATATAGATAATGCTGCTGATGCCGTGCATAGTGCCATCCATCACTGAAAATACTGTTGATCATGCTATCATAACTCATCGTTTTTACCTGAAATTTTATGCAACCGCATGTCATCACTGATTTATAGGGCTATGTATGCAACAACCTGATCAAAAAGAATTGTTCGAGGTCTTAGAAAAGCAAAAGAAGAACCAGCTTCAGGTAGATCGTATATTCAAAATTGTATTACCGATCGTCGCTTTTTTACTGAGTGTAATTTGTGCGAATTTTAATTGGCAATCTACACTGGGTACCTTCGTGATCTTAACAGTGACCTTTATTGCTGTGGGTGTAAAAAGACTTCCTTTGTGGCACTGGCTCATTGTGATTACCATATATTGTCTTGTAGATAATTACCTCAGTTATGGTCAACTTGATGTAACTCACTTACGTCTACAGCTCGGTACCATGTTAGTTTTTGTTGGTATGGTCGGAATTGGTCGTCCTTATGTAGATCGTTGGTTTATGAAAAACCATTAAAATAAAAAAAGCGCCTTACGGCGCTTTTTTATTCATCATTACGCAGGCTTACGTAAATCTTTACGTAAAATTTTGCCTACATTTGATTTTGGTAATTCATCCATAAACTCAACATAACGAGGGCGTTTATAGCCTGTTAAGTTTTCTTTAGCAAAGTTCAAAACTTCTTCTGTAGTTAAGCTTGGATCTTTTTTCACAATAAAGAGTTTTGGCACTTCACCTGATTTTTCATCTGGAACACCAATTGCAGCAACTTCCAATACTTTTGGATGTTTAGCAATCACTTCTTCAATTTCACTTGGGTAAACGTTAAAGCCAGAAACCAAAATCATATCTTTTTTACGGTCTACAATTTTGACGTATCCACGGCTGTCCATTACACCAATATCACCGGTACGGAAGAAACCATCTGCTGTCATGACTTTAGCAGTCTCATCTGGACGGTTCCAATAGCCTTTCATTACTTGAGGACCACGAATTGAGATTTCCCCTTGTTCACCCAAAGGTACTTCTTTTCCGTCATCATCTAAAATTGCAACCTCAGTTAACGGTAATGGAATACCAATGGTGCCACTAAATTCAGTAGATGCAGGTGGATTTGCAGTTGCAACTGGTGAAGTTTCTGATAAGCCATAACCTTCAATAATGGTGGTACCAGTAATTTTCTTCCAAGCTTCTGCTGTAGATGGCAAAACTGCCATACCACCGCCCATCGCCATTTTTAAGTTGCTATGGTCAAGTTGCTTGAACTCTTCATTATTCACCAAGGCATTAAATAATGTATTTACTGCAGGGAAGAAAGAAGGTTGATATTTACGTAATTCCTTAATCACAGCCGGTAAGTCACGCGGGTTCGGAATTAAGATATTTGCCTGTCCTTTGTACATACCGTACATCGCACAAACCATGAACGCAAAAATATGGTAAAGCGGCAATGCACAAACAATACGATCGCCTTTAGCACCATCGTTTGCACCGAATTTGCTTTGGAAAATACCATCACACTGTAAAAGGTTGGCAACCAAATTGCGGTGAGTCAGCTCAGCACCTTTTGAAACACCCGTTGTACCACCGGTATATTGAAGCACAGCAGTATCACTTAAAGTTAAAGTCGGGCGTTTATAATTGCTTGGATTTTCTTTATTTAATGCACTGTTAAATTTAACATGGCCAGGAATATTCCAATTTGGAATTTGTTTACGGACTTTACGTAAAACAAAGTTCACCAAAGTACCTTTCAGTGTACCTAGCATATCTCCGACAGAAGCAACAACTACATGCTTCACTGGAGTTTTACCCAAAATGCTTTGGTAAACACTTGCAAAGTTCTCGATAATAACGAGCACTTCTGCACCTGAGTCATTTAACTGATGCTCAAGTTCACGCGCAGTATATAGTGGGTTAACATTCACTAAAACCAAGCCTGCACGTAAGACTGCCAATGCCACTACAGGATACTGCAGCACGTTTGGCATCATTACTGCCACACGCGTACCTTTTGCTAACCCCAAATTTTGCAAATAGGTCGCGAACTTACGGCTTGCAAGCTCCAACTCGTTAAATGACATGGCTTTATCCATAAAGATAAAGGCATCACGAGAACCAAATTTTTGGAAATTACGCTCAAAAATATCAACAAGTGAGGTATTTTCTGCAGGCAATGCTACTGTTTCTGGAATCCCTGTCTTTTGGTATTCTGCAAACCAAATCTTTTCCATAATGCCATTATCTCCGATTCGTAATCCTTAGTAATAACTGTTATTCAATGCCCCAGCTATTCTTTAGCTTCTTGGTGCCAGAACATATTTAAAACTTATTGGCACATTCATGACACTTTTGAACAAGATTATGAGACAGAAGTTTTGACAATTTAAGCCTGCCAAATTTTTTGCATGGAGTACAAATTACGTACTCCAAATTGCTGCCCTTTTAATCATTATTCAATACCAACAAGTTCAGTTCATTGCTTGAACATGTTGCCATATATAGCGTATTTATGTTGCCAGACGCTAGCTTTATCTCTGAATCAACAGTTTATTTGCTTTTTGATATCCACGTGGTAAGAGCTGACCTTTCGAAGCACGTTTACCCATGTATTTTTGTAGATCATCACCTTTTAATTTGAGATGTTGTTGACCTGCAACCACCTGAATTATTTCATCTAAGTTCAGGGTTGTCATGGATAAAATTTGCTCTTTGCCTTCAAGTTGTATCAACTTATTACCTTTACCTTTATTTAAATTTGGTAGTTCTGCCAAATCTAAAATTAACAAACGCCCTGCTGAGCTCAGTACAGCCAAATGCGTCATGTTTTGGGCAGAAATAAGTGGTAAAGCCTTTGCCTTATCCGGAACCGTTAAGAATGTCTTACCGGCTTTCGCATTGGTATCTAATTGCTTGGTTTGCGTTTTAAAACCATAACCTGCCGAACTTGCAGCAATCAACTCAGACTCATCATCATCTAAATAAACCTGAATAAACGATACGCCACTTGCTGGTGATAATTTAGAACTTAATGGATCCCCCAAGCCTCTCGCTGAAGGTAAGTTACTAATTGGCAAGGCATAGCTGCGCCCTGTTTCATCAAGGAAGTAAACTCGCTGATTGGTTTTCCCGACAGCATGACTTAAATATTGGTCCCCAGCACGGTAGTTCAGATTTTCAGCATCCACATCCGCACCTTTTGCCGCACGAACCCAGCCTGCTTCAGACAACACGACTGTTACCGTTTCAGCTGGCATTAAATCCTGTTCTTTAATTTGAACCGCTTCAGCACGTGCAACAATTGGAGAACGGCGCTCATCACCGAACTTTTTCGCATCTTCTTTTAATTCGCCAATAATCAAATTTTTTAAAGATTCAGGATTTTCGAGTTGTTCACGAATAATGGCAGCTTTCGCGGAAAGCTCATCTTGTTCATGACGAATTTCCATCTCTTCAAGCTTTGCCAAATGACGTAATTTAAGCTCTAAAATCGCCTCGGCCTGTATCTCATCAATATTAAAGTGTTCCATCAAGACTGGCTTAGGCTGGTCTTCTTCACGAATAATACGAATGACTGTATCAATATCGAGATAAGCAATTAAAAGACCTGCCAAAATATGCAGGCGCTTTTCAATACGGTTTAAATGGTACTGCAAACGACGAGTTACCGTTTTTTTACGGATCTCGATCCATTCAAGCAAAATACGACGAATTGATTTCACCTGAGGACGGCCATCTTCGCCAATCATGTTTAAATTGACACGATAGCTTGATTCTAAATCGGTGGTCGCAAATAAGTGACTCATTACTGCTTCCGCATCAATACGGTTAGAGCGCAGTACAATCACGAGTCGTGTCGGGTTTTCATGATCCGATTCATCACGCACATCAACGACTAATGGCAGCTTTTTAGCCTGCATCTGGTCAGCAATTTGAGTAATTACCTTAGAACCAGAGACTTGATATGGCAGCTCAGTAATTACGATTTCATTTTTCTCAATGGTATATACCGCTCGCATACGGTAACTACCACGACCAGTGGTCTGGATTTTGAGTAATTCTTCTGGCGGGGTAATAATTTCAGCTTTGGTTGGTAAATCCGGAGCCGGAATATATTCAGCTAATTTTTCGTCCGAGGTTTGCGGATTACGGATTAAAGCAATTGTGCCTTTTACAACTTCACGCAAATTATGTGGCGGGATATCAGTTGCCATCCCGACAGCAATACCTGTCGTACCATTAAGAAGAATATTAGGTACACGTGCAGGTAAAGTGATCGGTTCTTTTAAAGAACCATCAAAGTTATCTTGCCATTCGCTAGTGCCCTGACCTAATTCGCTCAGCAATAATTCACTATAAGCCGAGAGTTTGGCTTCGGTATAACGCATCGCAGCAAAAGATTTAGGATCATCTGGTGAACCCCAGTTCCCCTGACCTTCGATTAAAGGATAGCGGTAACTAAATGGCTGAGCCATGAGTACCATGGCTTCATAACATGCCAAGTCACCATGTGGGTGGTATTTACCAAGTACATCACCCACTGTACGCGCTGATTTTTTTGGCTTGCCACTGCTTTTTAAGCCTAGCTCGCTCATAGCATAGACAATACGGCGCTGTACGGGCTTTAAGCCATCACTGATATGCGGCAATGCACGGTCCATAATGACGTACATGGCATAATTCAAGTAAGCCTGTTCAGTAAATTCGGCTACAGAGCGGTTTTCTGTCGCATGATGCGCAAGGCTGGTCATAGTCAGCTTATCTTCCAAATCAGTCGTTATTTTAAGTGTGTATTATGCTAAGTGGGCTATGTTACAGACACAAGGGGGACTCTGTCACCTGAGCGTCAAATTGTGTCTTATCTCTCTATATTTTTAGTTACTTGCTATAAAGTTAGGCAAAAACTATAGCCCAATTGACTCTAGCCTTTTACCTTGAGTCTCTTCACCTAATATCAAAATCACTAAAGCTACGGCAAGTAAAACCACAGTAAACATCATAAAAACGTGATTAAAGCCGTTTTTAGCAACCATCATATGTGTCACGACCATTGGCGCGACAATTCCACCGATACGCCCCATTGCCGATGCCCAGCCTGACCCGAAAGCCCGAATATTGGCCGGATATTGTTCTGGTGTATAGGTATATAACACTCCCCATGCACCCAAATTAAAGAATGACATGAGACAGCCCCAGAACATAATGCTATTTACACTGTCGGCTTGTCCAAAGAAATATGCCGACAAAGCACAAAAACCGATAAATGCGGCAAGTGTAATTTTTCGACCTAAACGCTCGACAAACCAAGCAGCCGCCAAGTAGCCCGGTAACTGCGCCAAAATCATAAGCAATACATATTCAAATGATTTGACAATGTCATAGCCTTGTTTCACCAATAAACTCGGCAACCACGTAAAGATGCCGTAATAGGAATACACAATGCCAAACCAGATTAGCCAGAGCATTAAACTTCTACGAGCAAATTGACCACTCCAGAGCTGTTTAAATGAAACTTTTTGTCGCATCGCCACAGGCACGACTTCAATATGGTGAACAATTTGCACACATGCTTCGGCTTCTAGTTTTTGTACCAGTGCATGCGCTTCTTCAATACGACCACGGTTAATCAAATACGGTATCGACTCAGGAACTTTTTTCCAAATCACTAAAATATAAATAAGTGGAAGACCGCCTATAAGAAAGGCAATATGCCAACCAAATTTAGGAATAATAAAATAAGAAATGAGCGCAGCAACCAACCAGCCTAATCCCCAAAAACTTTCAAGTAGAACGATAAATCTTCCACGAACATGAGCAGGCACATACTCACTGACCAGCGTGACTGCTACAGGTAATTGACCACCTAGCCCCAACCCAACAATAAACCGAAAAATTAATAGCCACTTTAGATCAGGGGCAAAAGCACATAACGCAGTCGCAATACTATAAATTGCCATTGTCATCGCAAATACAGTTTTACGGCCAAAACGATCTGCCAAGGCACCAGAACAAACTGCACCTATAGCCATGCCTACAAAGCCAATACTGACAATCCAACCGCTTTCAACTGGTGTTAATGACCAGTCTTTAACAAGGGTTGTCATAATAAAAGCGATAATGCCGGTATCCATCGCATCAAACATCCAGCCTAAACCCACTACCCATAAAAGCGTGTAGTGAAATTTGCCAATTGGAAGATTTTGTATACGTGAAACCAGATCCATAGGATTAACTCTACTGGAAAGAATAAGTGGACAAGACCATATATAGAATTGTTATATCATGCCCACATGAAATTCTGCATGATTAATGTTCGTCGGTTGAAGAAGCCGACTCTGCATCATCATCTTTATAAATAAATTTAGGCATTTCCAAACCAAAATAAATGGCAATTAAACGAAGCGTAAAACCAAATACTAAGGTTGAAATAACGGTAAGTTCTAAACTCAAACCTAAGTCTAGACAGACCCAATAACAAATAACTGCAACAAAAGAAATACTCGCATACAGCTCACGGCGGAAAACAAACGGGACATCGTTACATAAGATGTCACGTAAAATACCACCCGAAACTCCCGTTAAAACGCCTGCTACAGCCGACACGACAAAACCATGCCCCATCTGTAAGGCAATCTGACAACCAATGATCGTAAACCCAATTAGACCTAAAGCATCGAGCACCAAGAAAATGTTATGTAAATGACGCATCCATTTAGCAATAACGATGGTAACAAATGCAGCACAACACGTTAAAACTAAATATTCAGGATGTTTTACCCACGTTAAAGGATAGTGTCCAAGTAGTACATCACGCACAGAGCCACCACCCAAGGCCGTCACACAGGCAATTAGTACAACACCGAACCAGTCCATACTCCGTCGCCCAGCAGACAATGCACCAGTCATGGCTTCGGCAGTAATCGCAATAATATAAATAACGGTGAGTAACATTGCCCTTTCCCTCAGGCCAAACGGTGGGCGTATTTTAAGATAAAGTTATAGGAATTGTGCACAGCATTGCTTAAATTTTTTTCCTGAACCACATATACAAGGTTGTTTCATGGTGACCTGCATATCGACCGTCGGATCAAGGAAAAACCATTGTTGCTGATGAAATACAAAATGTGAAACTTCATGATGAATTTGAGCGCTTTTACCATCATGATAATGGGCCTTGAACTCTACCTGTGCATGGGTTTTATCTAATTTTTCGTTGGCGTTAACCACCTCTAAACCCAACCATTGATTTTGTTTGCTCCATTCCGCAATAGCCTCTTTATCAAGAGCAGTTTGCTGACCTAAAGCCGTCGTTTGCACAATATAATCAATTTGCTGCAATGCAAATGCACTATAACGTGAACGCATAAGCTGCTCTGCGGTGAGTGCTTTTGTTGTGCCTAAATGTAAAGGTTCACAACATTCTGCATAGCTGCCTTTTCCGCATGGACAAGTTTGTTGGGTCATTTGGTACTTCTCAAATAAAAAATAGCTCAAAGTTGAGCTATTTTATGATGTTTCTAAATCTGACACGCAATTTAATCTTTCGATTCATCCTGTTCGATAGAAACAATATGAACTTTCTCGATTTTATGGCCTTCCATGGTTACAACTTCAAAGCGATAACCATCCGCTTCAACAGTTTCACCATTTTCAGGTAAACGACCTAAATGGAATAACAAATAACCCGATAAAGTAGAATATTGTTCGCTTTCATCAACTAAGTCACGACCAAGTAAAAGCGATACATGGCGAATATCGGTTGAACCCTCAAGTATTAACGAACCGTCTTCCAAACTTTCTGCTGCTGCATCTAGTTCGTCTTCATCAGGGAACTCACCCGCAATTGCTTCTAAAATATCAATTGGTGTGGCAATACCTTCAATTGAACCATATTCATTTAGAACAATCGCCATTTGTAAAGGAGCCTGACGTAATTGCTCCATCACCATAAGCACTTGAGCATTTTCATGCACAATAACTGGCTCACGTAAGTGCTTTTGAAAATCGATAACGCCTGTTTCAATAAAGCCATTTAAAACTTTATGTGTAAGCGCAATACCTTCAATATTATCAAGTTCACCACGAGCAACAATTAAACGTGAATGTGTCATCGACATTAAACGTTCTTTTAAAACTTCTGGTTCTTCGTCTAAATCAATCCATTCAAGCTCAGGTCTTGGTGTCATCACTGACTTTACTGGACGTTCAGATAAACCAAGTACACCTTGTACAAGCACACTATGGTAAGCGCCATTTTCTTCATCAAAGACTTCATCAGCAAAAGCTTGAGTTGCCAATACATCTTCTTTATCAGCCGTTTGAGCGTCTGAAGTAGAACCGCTATTTTTACTGCCTAACATACGTAAAACCGCAGAAGCTGTGCGATAACGTAAATCTGTAGTAGTCACTAGCTTCTCTTGGTTGCGACGCATGGTTTGGTTGATCATTTCGACTAAAATCGAGAAACCAATCGCAGCATATAAATAACCCTTCGGAATATGGAAACCAAAACCTTCCACCACCAAAGAAAAACCAATCATCATCAAGAAGCCAAGACATAGAATAACCACTGTTGGGTGTTTATTGACAAAGTCCATGAGGGGTCTTGAAGCCCACAGCATAATACCCACAGCAATCACAACAGCAACCATCATGACTGACAGCTCTTTCACCATACCTACAGCAGTAATTACGCTGTCTAATGAGAATACGGCATCAAGTACAACAATCTGAACGATGACCATCCAGAACGCAGCATGAACAGGATTATCTTCTTTATGAAGTTGTTTACCTTCCATCCGCTCATGCAATTCCATGGTGCCTTTAAAGAGCAAGAACACACCACCGAACAATAAAATCAAATCGCGGCCAGAGAATGGATGGCTAAAAATATGGAAAAGTGGTTGGGTGAGTGTCACGACCCAAGCAATTGAAGCTAAGAGGATAAGACGCATTCCCAAAGCGAGTATTAAACCCACTATACGTGCCTTAGTACGTTGTTCTGGTGGCAACTTTTCAGCCAAAATGGCAATAAAGACGAGGTTATCGATCCCTAGTACGATTTCAAGAACAATTAATGTCGCTAGGCCTACCCAAGCAGACGGATCAGACATCCATTCAAAGATCATTGATCCTGCTCCTGTGCTGGGTGGATTTTATCTTTATTGGGCAACGCAAAAGGCATGCCTAGACAAAGGGGGAATAATGTTTTTTTAGGACAAGAAATTAAAACGGAGCGACTACAACCACTACCCATATTTGTTCATATGTTGTTAAACGAATTTTCAGTATAGGCAAGATTTAACATAAATTCATCATTTTTATTTGATCATTATATGTATTCACCAAACCCATACAAAACATGAATCTTTCCTATAAAACTGCTTATAAAGTTGTCATATTTTTTGCTTAGTGTAGACAAGAAATATGAACGTGATAAGGTGAAAATAAAGCAATGAATAGCGTATTAACAATGGCAGTAAATGATTCACCAATAACATCTGTAAAAACAACACAACCTCTTATTGCATTATATTGTGGCTCACGAGCAGGAAATAACCCGATTTATCGCGAAAAGGCAATTGAGTTAGCCAGCGGAATTGCTGAACAAGGTTTTGGTTTGGTCTACGGCGGTGCCAGTATTGGTTTAATGGGACAAGTCGCAGAAAGTGTACTTGCACATGGTGGAGAAGCTGTAGGGGTCATTCCTGAATTTATGCTTGATTATGAAGTGGCGCATGCAGGACTGACCGAGTTGCATGTGGTAGAAACCATGCATGAGCGTAAAGCCATGATGGCAGAGCGCGCGAGTGCTTTTATCGCGCTACCTGGCGGTTTAGGAACATTCGAAGAAATTTTGGAGATTGCGACTTGGGGTCAACTCAACCAGCACCAAAAACCCATGATTTTATATAATGTAAATGGTTTTTATAATGCGTTAATTGCTCAGTTAGACCATGCTGTACAAGAAGGTTTCCTTCCTCTTCAGCATCGAGCTAAATTAATTGTATGTGAAGAAATCGACCAAATTTATAACGTCATTAAAAACTTAAAAATGCCAAAGAGATTTGTTGTTTAAGCTCTCTACCTCAACAAAAAAGCGGATTCTTCCGCTTTTTTTATTTTATCTATTTATACTCATTTTATAATCATTCACTTGAAAGTCCGGTTATATAGTTGCTCTAAATAATAGAAGTTAAACTTACAAAGCGTTTATTCAACATTGACTTACTTTTTTTAAATTCAATTTGTTTTACACTAGGCGAAAACGTTAATTTTCAAATGTTATGAATGCCACGCCAACCCATCAAGCCTTGCAACCCGAATATCGCCTATTGGTTCTTTTGGTTTCCATTGGCTTTTTTATGCAGGCATTAGATACAACAATTGTAAATACTGCCATTCCTGCAATGGCACACCATTTAAATGAAGATCCATTACGTATGCATAGCGTAGTGGTGGCTTATGTTTTATCTGTAGCGGCCTGTATTCCTTTAAGTGGATGGTTGGCTGACCGTTTTGGTGTTAGAAATACGTTTTTATCAGCAATCATAATTTTCACGCTTGCTTCCTTAGGTTGTGGTCTTTCTCAAAGCCTAAATCAGCTTTTATTTTTCCGTGTCATTCAGGGTGTTGGGGGTGCGTTATTACTCCCTGTTGGTCGTTTATCACTTTTAAAAATTATTCCCCGAACTCAATTTTTGGCAGCCATGAGTCTCATGAGTCTGGCAGGTTTACTAGGCCCTTTAGCTGGTCCAACACTAGGTGGTTGGCTCGTTGAAGTTGCAACGTGGCATTGGATCTTTCTTATTAATATTCCAATGGGAGTATTGGGCATATTAATGACATTAAAGGTCATGCCAAATGTAAAAGAGCCTACCGTTAAAACATTTGACCTTATTGGGTTTGTGCTCTTAGTCGTCGCAATGATTGGCTGGTCTTTGGGTATTGAACATCTTGCCTCACCTGAGTATTCCAAATGGTTTAGTATTTCTTTATTAGTGGTCGGGGTAGTCGCAACCCTTTGGTATGCCTACCATTCACATACCCATCAAAACGCATTGTTCCGTAGCCGACTCTTCAGAAACAAGATTTACGCGATTGGTATTTTAGGTAATTTCTTTGCCCGCTTTGGTGGTAATGCCTTACCTTTTGTTTTACCGCTCATGCTACAGGTCGCTTTTGGTTTTGAGCCATTCATTGCGGGATTAATGATGATTCCGTTAGTGTTAGGGTCACTTTTCTCCAAGCCGATTGTTAGACCGATTATTCAGAAAATGGGTTATCGCCGCTTTCTGTTAATTAACACAACCTTAGTGGGCCTATGTATTGCATCTTTTGCTATTATGACTGTCGACACCCCAACTTGGTTTAGAGCCGTACACTTTTTCTTATTTGGTACATTAAACTCATTACAATTTGTGGGAATGAATACGCTCACCTTAAAAGATTTGCCTCAACAAGATGCAAGTAGCGGTAATAGTTTCTTATCAATGATTATGATGCTTTCAATGAGTATTGGTGTTGCACTGGCAGGTACCCTCATTAATGTATTTACCGATTACTATGGTACAACACATGTGACAACTGCCTTCCATGTCACCCTCATTTGTTTAGGTTGTATTAATATCATTACCGCACTGATCTTTTGGCAAATTCCCAAAAATACGCCTGTGTAAGCAGTTGCATTTTTAGCGTGGTTTCTCGCTCGCGAATCACGCTATGATGTGAACTTCATATTAATACTGAGTTTTGCATGACCAAGCTGGCAAAAACCTTTTCTGCACCACGCTACAATACCCTCATTGGGATTGTTTTAGCTTGTGTTATGGGGGTTCTCACCTACTTCGGTCTGTTCTACCAGCAAAAAGCTATTGCTCAAGATTACCCAGTTCAAGGCTTTGATGTCTCTCACCATCAAGAAAATATTAACTGGAAAAAAATATCACCCAAAAAATTTCAGTTCGTCTATTTAAAAGCGACTGAAGGCGGTGATTATAAAGATCCAAAATTTCAAGAAAACTGGTTAAAAGCACGCGAACATGGCTTTCATGTCGGGGCTTATCATTTTTATCGTTTATGTCGTGATGGTAAAACACAAGCTGAAAATTTTATTTCAACCGTACCCAACAAAGCTGATGCCCTTCCTCCCGTTATTGATCTGGAATATGACAGCAACTGTATTAATGCGCATACTAAAGAACAATTACTTAAAGAAATAGGCATCATGCATGACAGCTTAAAGCATCATTATGGTAAACAGCCTATCTTTTATATTTCCAAAACTTTTTACCACATTGTATTAATAGGTAGTTTCCCTAATACTCCTCTTTGGGTCAGAGATTACGAAGGGAAACCTGAGCTGAAAGACAAGCGAAAATGGCTCTTTTGGCAGCATAGTAATCAAGGTAAAATTGAAGGCATGACCAAGCCAGTAGACTTAAATGTTTATGAAGGTTCAGTCAAAGAATGGCACCAATTTTTACAGCAGCAAGGCATCGTGAAAGCACAATAATATGCGCAAAATCATTCATATCGATATGGATGCCTTTTATGCATCGGTCGAATTGCGAGAGCGTCCTGATCTAAGGCATCTCCCAGTAGTTATTTCATCACATCACCCACGCGCCGTAATTGCAGCTGCTTCTTATCCTGCCCGTGAGTTTGGCTTACGCTCTGCCATGTCCATGAGCCAAGCAAGAAAACTATGCCCTCAAGTTGTTATTATTGAGCCGAATTTTGAAAAATATCGTGCCATCTCGGCTCAAATTCATAGTATATTTCAACAATACACCACTCTTATTGAACCTTTATCTTTAGATGAAGCGTATCTTGATGTCACTGAAAATTTAAAACAAATCGCGAGTGCGACCGAAGTAGCTATGCATATTCGGGAAGATATTTTCAGGCAAACCGGACTGACAGCCTCGGCTGGTATAGCACCTAATAAATTCTTGGCAAAAGTTGCGTCCGACTGGAATAAACCGAATGGCCTGTTTGTTATAAAACCTTCTCAAGTAGCCAGTTTTATTCAGGACTTACCCTTAAAGAAAATTCCAGGAGTAGGCAAAGTTACTCAAGAAAAACTCCAACAGCTTGAATTGCATACACTAGGCGACTTACAAAAAATTGAAGAAGCTGTTTTAGTTCACCACTTCGGTAAATATGGCCAACAGCTTTATTTATATGCTCAAGGCATCGATAACCGGCCCGTACAAGCTGAACGTGCCCGACAGCAAATTTCGAAAGAAACCACATTTGATAGTGACTTTACTTTAGCCCAGTGCCAACCCTACTGGCATGGTCTAGCCGAAAAAGTCTGGCAAAGTTTAGAGAAAAAGCAACTGAATGCCCGAGGCGTAAATATTAAGCTCAAACTTAAGAATTTCCAGACTTTGCAACACAGTAAAAGTTTTAAAAACCCAATTCATTCTCAACAAGACCTGATTCAAGTTTTATTCTTACTTTTAAATGAGATGCATATTCCCGAAAACTTCCAATTTCGGCTGATTGGTATTGGAGTTTATCAATTACAAACTAAAGCTGACGACTTTCAGTTGTCCTTATGGTAAGTGTTGTTTTTTTATACAAAAGAACAAGTTTTAAACAAAAACAGTTCCCTTTTGCTTAAAGTTTGAAGTAATCTAATCAGCGCATATTCATTACCCATGTATTTGCAACATGCCAAAGCAACCTTTACTTTCGGCATATCGTCCTGTGATTGGCGTGACGACCAAATCCGAATATTACAGGGCACTTAAAGTACATGGAGCTTGCCCGTTCTTATAAATCACAACAATAATCTACTGAAATTCTTTTGCACTTGCTTGCACCTGCCTACGAACTCTTCATAAAATCGAACTATTCAATAAAGACACTTTAGAGCATTTTTATGACGGTAAAACGCTTACACGTAACTTCAAGATATTGTGAAGTGGCGATTTCAGGTAATTTAGTCCATTTAGCAGGGCAGCTCGCTGATGACACCAGTGTGGATATTACAGCGCAAACTCAACAAACTTTGGACAATATTGATCGCTTACTTGCTGAAGCCGGAACCGACAAAAGTCATATCCTGTCTGTCATGATTTTTCTAAAGGATATTGATAAGGACTATGCAGCCATGAATACAGTATGGGATGCATGGATTAGCAAAGAGCATCCACCTGCTCGTACTTGTGTTGAATCTAAACTTTATGCACCTGATGTACTTGTAGAAATGACCGTTGTTGCGGTACTTCCTTAATTCTTATTAATTTTAATTAATAAAAAAACTGAGCAAGATCATGATCGATATTGCTCAGTTTTTATACTTTTAAAGTTGATAATATCAGCATTTTTTAAAATCTTATTTAATGAGGCTTAAAATTAAATCACTGTAAGACCTAATTTTTAAGACTTTACAAAAGCATTTGAAATTCTTTCTAGCTGAGGCGTTGCATGTAAAGTTGCCATCTCTGATTCAGGGGTCAATAAGTCTCTTCTTAACTCATGATAATCTGGCACAGTGCTGTAACTTAATACACGATAGCCCGCAAGCTGTAATAAACGGCGCTCATATTGTTGATGTGCTCGGCGTAAACCACTTTCTTCAAGCATAACCACTACAACAACTTGATAATTTTGATCAAGCACAACAAAGTCAGCTGTCATATTTTGATATTTGCGACGAGTGTGAGCATATTTCGTTGTTAATAATGCATCAAATGAAACATGAGCTAACACAGTAAATTTAGGCAATACTGTCTGTAAACGAGTTAATGTCATTTGTTCATGACTACTTAACACGGCACGGCGCTTTAAAGCACTGTCTTGTTGATGCTTTCTTGAGAGGCTTTTCGCCGCCATAATAACGGTCAAAAATAGTAATAAGATTGTAATTAAATAGTACATGGGTCCATCCTTTAAGTTTTTTATAATGATTTTGCTAGATCACGCTTTGTTTTAATTGATAACGACACAGCCGTTCTTTAAAAGGTCCACTTAGTAATTTCACTTGTAGTTATCAAGCTTGGCTTAAATTTAGCCACCCTCACATTATTTATAAACACAGACTCAGCAACAATCAAGTGCAGCTCGTCAGATTTTTAGGATTTATCATTTTTCATTACACTTTTTACATAAAAAATGCTCATAAATCTCACCATATGATTTATTCACTCACTTTAAAAATAAAAAAGGCTCTTAAACAGAGCCTTTTTTATCGTTATCCACGAGCTTTTGATTTTGGTTTACTTTTACCACCAAATGGTCTCTTTTCACCTGTTTCACGAGGTGGTAGACCCGTATGTTGAGTCAGTACCTGCCCTTTTTGCGGTCGTTTATGCTGATTTTTATTTTGAACTGTTTGACCTGAACGCTTCACTGAATCGCCCGCAACAGTCGAGTTCTTCTTACGTGCAGATTTATATTCTCCTTCCGCCCCTTTCGGTTGATAAGTTGGAATTAAATGTTGCTTTGAATTACCAATTAAATCAGCGCGGCCCATTTCTTTAAGTGCTTCACGAAGTAATGGCCAGTTATTTGGATCGTGGTAACGTAAGAATGCTTTGTGCAAACGACGGCGTTTTTCACCTTTTACAATGTCTACATTTTCAGTGTAACGCGCCACTTTTGCGAGTGGGTTTTTCCCTGAATAATACATGGTTGTCGCAGTTGCCATCGGTGATGGGTAGAACGTCTGTACCTGATCAGCACGGAAACCATTCTTCTTCAGCCAGATCGCAAGATGCATCATGTCATAATCAGAAGTACCTGGGTGTGCAGCAATAAAGTAAGGAATTAAATATTGCTCTTTTCCTGCTTCTTTACTAAAGCGATCAAACATTTGTTTGAAACGGTCATACGTACCAATACCCGGTTTCATCATCTTAGATAACGGGCCTTGTTCAGTATGCTCTGGTGCAATTTTTAAATAACCGCCAACATGGTGTTGTACCAGCTCTTTGACATATTCAGGGTTCAATACTGCGAGGTCATAACGTAATCCCGACCCAATCAGAATCTTCTTCACCCCTTTAATCGCACGTGCTTTACGATAAAGCTGTACTAAAGGTGCATGGTCGGTATGCAAGTTTTGACAAACACCCGGATATACACAAGAAGGTTTACGACAGTTCTTCTCAATTTCAGGGTCTTTACAATGCAAACGGTACATGTTTGCTGTTGGACCACCTAAGTCTGAAATAATACCGGTGAAGTTCGGCGCTGTATCACGAATTTTCTCGATCTCACGTAAGATCGAATCTTCCGAACGGTTTTGGATAATACGGCCTTCATGTTCTGTAATCGAACAGAATGTACAACCACCAAAACAGCCACGCATAATGTTGACCGAGAATTTGATCATATCAAATGCAGGGAAACGCGCATCTCCATATGCAGGATGCGGCAAACGTGCATATGGCAAATCAAATACATAATCCATTTCCTCTGTGGTTAGCGGAATTGGAGGTGGATTGATCCAGACATCACGCTCACCATGACGTTGAACCAAAGCACGTGCATTACCCGGGTTGGTTTCAAGGTGCAAAATACGGTTTGCATGTGCATAAAGCACTTGATCATTTGCCACTTCTTCAAAAGAAGGTAAACGAATTACAGCCAATTCTCGCGGAGGTAACTTGTGTTTAATCGCTTTTGACTGAGCAGGCTTTAGCTGAACAATCTGAGTATTTTCATCAAGTTGGTCGCCTTCACGTACAATCGGATTTGCAACAATTTCTTTTTGAAAACCTTGATATTGAGCTAGTGTGTTGCCTTTATCTTTCTCAATTTCACAACCATCAATATCTTCAGTCATGACATAGGGGTTAATAATTGGGTCAACACGCCCAATCGTATCTACATCATTACTGGCAATTTCAACAAATTTTGCTTTAGCCGCTTTGTTATGTTTATTAATAATAAATGCTGTACCACGAACATCTGTAATCTCGTGGATTTTTTCACCTTTTGCCAAACGGTGCATCACATCAATAATGGCACGTTCACCATTACCATACATAAGCATATCGGCTTTTGAATCCATCAAAATTGAACGACGGACTTTGTCTGACCAATAATCATAGTGCGCAATACGACGTAAACTACCCTCAATACCACCTAATAGTACAGGTACATCTGGGAATGCTTCACGACAACGTTGGCAATAAACCGTTGCCGCACGGTCAGGACGTTTATTTGGTTCGTTATTAGGAGAATATGCATCATCCGAACGGATTTTACGATCTGCCGTATAGCGGTTGATCATCGAATCCATATTGCCCGCAGTCACTCCCCAAGCAATCGTTGGCTTACCCAATACACGGAAACTTTCAACATTGGTCCAGTCTGGCTGTGCAATAATACCGACACGGAAACCTTGCGCTTCCAATACCCGTCCAATTACACCCGATACAAATGATGGATGATCAATATAAGCATCGCCACAGACTAAAATAAAGTCACACGCATCCCAGCCGAGTTGGTCCATTTCTTCTCGTGACATCGGCAAAAATGGCGCTGGTTCAAAACACGACGCCCAATATTTGTCGTAATCAAACAACGCTTTTGGCGCAGTTTGCATAGTATAAGCGGTAGACATGGCTTGCGAATCTCGGCTAGCAGATGGAGGAGAGACATCTAAAGATGAAAGCCGATCATTTTAACATGAATTTCATTCATTTTCCTTGTTTATAAAACACGCGAAAACAACAATATAGAAATTAATTTGATTAAAGTTTACTCAATATTTTATTCTTAGATTAAATACGGCGGAATAAAATCCGCCGCAGATCGAACTCATTTATTTATATGAATTAGAAGAGAGCTTTTGGTAAACGAATCTGAATA
This sequence comes from Acinetobacter sp. FDAARGOS_558, assembly GCF_003937785.1. Taxonomy (NCBI): domain Bacteria; kingdom Pseudomonadati; phylum Pseudomonadota; class Gammaproteobacteria; order Moraxellales; family Moraxellaceae; genus Acinetobacter; species Acinetobacter sp. FDAARGOS_558. Next base: position 2,563,289 of record NZ_RKJH01000001.1, on the reverse strand, counting down.
ATCTCGTTATCATCGGCCAACTTTGCATTACGTCCTGTCGACCCAGGGAAGTTATTATCATTGAAAACCGTCAGTGTTGTACCATTTTCAATAATTACATCTTCAATGGTTTCAAATGGGAAGGCAAAAACCTGTCCCGTACCAATATCCCCGGCTCTAGCTGTGCCATACAACATATTCGGGTTAGCAATTTTAATTAAATCGACTAAGTCTTCGCGGCTGACCAACTGGCCTGACTCATTTAATTTAATACGGATTAATTTTTTATAGCCGCCTAAATTATTCTGCGTGGCATCACGTTCAATAATGATCCCTTCTTTATCATTAAAGAGTTGGAAATCACCAATATTGGTAGCTTTACTGTCTAACTGGAACCAATAATATTTTCCTGTATACGCTTTTTTCTTAATATCGAATTGGGAAATCAACAGTTGTCTTTCTGTTTCCCGAATTGATTTAATTGGCTTTTCTATAAGCGGATAGAGATATTGTCCATCTGGTGAAATCGCCATTCCTTCAAAACCGCCACTTTGTTGAACAAGAGGTTCCACAAAATTAATTTGTGCTTTATTAAATTGATTTTGTGGTGAACGTAATTCTTGAGTTGGATTTAATGGATTTGGTAAAGGAATCGGAGCGTCTAAAAGTACACCATCTGCTGAGAAATGGAGTAAATATGGACCAAATTCATCTCCAATCCAGTAGGTCCCATCACTAGTACGCTGCATCGATTCTGGGTCAAAATCAGCACCCGTTAATAAACGCTCAGGTGTATTACCATTGATGATATTAAATGGAATTAATTTATTCGGATCACGCAGTTGGATAAAACTTTGCACAGTAACTTGACCGGTGCCTTTAGTTTTAGTTTTGAAATCAGGCTTTATTTTATAAATACGAAGTAAAAAGTCTGATGAATTATCTTGAGTGCCAAAACCGTTATCGGCCATTACCATATAACTGCCATCTTCATTTTTTAATGCAGCAGAAAATCCCTGTACAGGTTGACCTTTAAACGGAGGATAAATTCCATTTGCACCTTTCACATATGCCCCTGAGTCTGGTCCAGCAGCATAAGTTTCTACAGGTAACTTAGCAAAAGAAATTAGAGTTGGTTCGGTAACGTTTTCAGTAGGTGAAGTTTGATCTTGATCGTTATCATCGTTACATGCCGTCAATCCTAAACTGGCACAGCATAATAATGCGATTAAAGTTTTTTTGCTCATGATTTTATACAGTTGGTAAAAAATTAAGCAAATTTAATCAAGCTTGTATGAAGTTTTTGCTTCAAAAATATGAAATCTTTATGGCGAAAATATGACAAGCCTATTGTTTAACACCCAATAGAAAACCGAACTTGTTAGTAAAGCTAATTAAAGTTTTGTTGGCTGATATTCTCCAGCAATTGCTGCTTTTAAAAATTTTTGGAAAGTTGGACATTCCATATGATTTTCAGCAGGACATACAGCAGCGTGTTCTAATCCCTTGCTGATAAAATGCAATCGCTTTGCCATTTGCTCTAATTGTTCAGCTTTATCTTTTAGTTTTTGACGGTCAAGATCAGGCTTACCATCTTGCCCAAACATTGTGGCAATTTCATTTAAAGAAAATCCTGCAGCACGACCTAAAGCAATTAATGCCAGTTGATCAATTACTTGTTTGCCATATTGTCGACGTAAGCCTTGCCGCCCTATCGATTTAATTAGTCCTTTCTCTTCATAAAAACGTAGGGTAGCCGTTGTGACTTTTGCCTTCTTAGCGACTTCACCAATATCCATAATACCCTCTTGACTTCAAGTGAACTTTAATTTGCACAATAAATTTATCACGTTTCATACGTATAAAAGCAAGGTGTAAAAATGAATACATCCACTCTGTTCTTTCAAGCTTTATGTCTTGGTATTGGTGCAACCATCGTTATGGATATATGGCTGTTAATACTAAAAATATTTAAGGTCCCGACTTTAAACTTTGCCTTTCTTGGACGTTGGGTGGGCTGGATATTTCAAGGAAAACTCGTCCATCAATCTATTGCTAAAAGTACCCCAATAAAGGGGGAATATTTATTAGGCTGGATTGCTCACTATAGTGTCGGGATTATCTTCGCATTGAGCTTTCTTTTAATTGTAGGTTCGACTTGGCTCGACCACCCTCAGTTTTACTCAGCACTACTGTTTGGTTTGGTCACCGTTCTTATTCCTTTTTTTATTATGCAACCAGCTATTGGTAGTGGTTTTGCCTCATCAAAAACACCTCATCCTTTTTTGAACTGTCTGAAAAGTTTGCTGAACCATAGTGTTTTTGGCTGTGGTTTATATCTCACTGCAAAACTATTTCAAATTTAAATAAAGGGAAACTTCCATGAAAACTGTTGCCATTATTTACCATAGCCGCCAAGGCCACACTCAATTTATTGCTCAGCAAATTCAAATTGGCGTCTTGAGCCATCACAATATTAAAGCAGATTTACTCAATGCCGAGGATCTTATCGAGCGCTCAGGAATTCTTATCCAATATGACGGATTAATTTGGGGATCTCCCACTTATTTAGGTGGTGTATCTTCCAAGTTAAAACAGCTCATGGATGCAACTGGTCCATTATGGAAAAAACAAAGTTTTAAAGGAAAATTAGCGGCTGGGTTTACCGTTTCATCTCTTCCTGCTGGTGATAAACAATCCACACTAATTTCAATTTTTACTTTTTGCATGCAACACGGCATGTTATGGGTAGGTAACCCAATTCTACCAGAACAGCATCAAGGTGTTGCCTATACACAAGCAGCTAACCGACTCGGTTCATGGTCAGGTTTAATGGCTCAGGCTGAACATGCTAGTAATGCAGATGGTTTTGATGAGGGAGATATTAAAACTGCTCAACAATTTGGTGAAAATTTTGCATTAACCTTAAATGCTTATCAAGGGACTTAACACCATAGTTGAAAAATACCTGTAAGTTAAAACGTACAAAATTTGGGGTCATTAACGGATATTCAACTTAAGTATTTTTTCATAACATATAAATCATAGAGAGACAGGAAGTCTCATTGAAGAAGAATAAGAACGCAGGAAGCGGTAGTTGACAGGAGTTAGCTACATAAAGCTGAATACGAAGAAACCTCGACAGGATGTCGGGGTTTTTTCATTTCAATAATACAAAAATCTTACTTTCTGGTTGGGCTGAGCAACAGAACTTATATTGATCCGATAAGTACGGCTAAATACCATCATTTCATTTGAAATTTGATTATTGGTTTTGTATTTTGCTTACCTCATCTTTAGCTCAAGATCATTTTGCACCATCACAATTACAGCGCCTTAGTCTCAAATTTTTTATTATTGCGTTGATGACAATAATGACGGGATGTACAAGTTTAGGCCCTAATAGCGGTTCATTTTCTTGGCGCTCAAGTAAGCTTTCGTCTGGCTTACAAAAAGCTTATTCCGTTCCGCCAAGTACAGCAAATCGCCTATCTCCATTGATTATTCAAAGCGCTGATAGATATAATGTTCCACCGCTTTTATTGGCAGCCGTGATCAGGCAAGAGTCTAGCTACAATAGTAATGCTCGCTCTCCCACCGGGGCTATTGGGTTAACACAAATTATTCCCAGTTATTGGCAACAAACTTGTGTTGGTAACTTGTATGATGAATCTACCAACATCCAATGTGGTGCTTATATTTTAAATCATTACTATCAGACAGCAGATAGCTGGTTCAAAGCGACAGCATATTATAATGTTGGTCCAACAGGATATGAACGAAGTTTCTGGACACGCCACAAAGCAAAAAAATATGCTCGATCTGTGAAACGTCATCAGAAAACTTTAAAAAGTGCTTTATAAATTAAGATTAAATAAAAAAAGCCCATTTATTCATGGGCTTTTTTATATGGTTAATTTTATTCGTCAAATAAACCTTCAAATAAAACAGAAGATAAATAGCGTTCCCCACTATCTGGAAGAATAACAACAATTGTTTTACCTGCATTTTCAGGACGTTCTGCAATTTTAGCCGCTGCTGCCAATGCAGCACCGCTCGAAATACCCACTAAAATACCTTCTTGGGTGGCACACTTTCTCGCCCATTGAATTGCTTCTTCACTACTCACTGGTATGACTTCATCAACCAAATCTAAATCAAGATTCTTTGGAATAAAGTTTGCTCCAATTCCCTGAATTTTATGCGGTGCGGGTGTAATGTTCTCACCTTTTTTTGTTTGAGTAATAATTGGAGACTCAGCAGGTTCAACTGCTACTGAGTACAATGGCTTATTCTGAACTTGTTCAAAATAACGAGAAATACCCGTAATCGTACCTCCTGTACCTACACCAGCTATCAAGATATCAACTTGCCCACCTGTTGCTTGCCAGATTTCTGGTCCAGTCGTATCAACATGAATTTGTGGATTAGCTGGGTTTTCAAACTGTTGTGGCAAGAAATAAATTTCTGGCTGTTCAGTTGCTAATCGCACAGCTTCATCAACTGCACCTTTCATTCCCTTCGCTGGTTCTGTTAGGACTAAATTGGCACCGAGTGCTTTTAACACTTTTCTTCGCTCAAGGCTCATGCTTGCAGGCATAGTTAAAGTAATGGAATAACCTTTTGCCGCCGCTACGAACGCCAATGCAATACCAGTATTACCACTGGTTGGTTCAACAATATGCTTGCCTTCTTTTAGCACACCACGTTTTTCCGCATCTGCAATAAGTGCCGCCCCGATACGACATTTCACAGAAAAAGCTGGGTTACGACTTTCTACTTTGGCTAATACGGTTGCGCCCGTTTTAATCAAACGGTTAATACGTACTAAAGGTGTATTACCAATAGCTTCGGCATTATTGGAATATACTGCGATACCTAAATTATTGGGTGTTGGGAATTGTGGATCAGTAGACATGTTATATCCTTATTAGATTTGGAATGATTCTGAATCATTATAGGCTTGTCAGTTAAACAGGAAAGTAGAAAAAGTGAAGTAAAATAAAAAATGGAATTTACATTAAAAATAAAAAGATATAAAAATAGTAAAATCAAATACTTAAAATATATAGCATCCAATCTAAAGTAAACTTTCGCTGCAGCATTAAAGCCCAAGTATAATTACTACCAAAGTTCACCTTCTCGCCAATCTGCACAAATAGTGTCCTCTTCTGAACTATTTGATAGCTGGTCTTTCATCTGAATATTTAAAGGATATAGCATAATTTCATACTCATCCGTTAGATAACTACAAGTGTTTTGTTTGATAGATAAATTTCCTTTCCAAACAGTCCATCCTAATTTTTCATAAAATGCTTCATCTTCTGGTTGTAATGCAGCAAGCTCATATTCCAGATGAGTTAATGTGTCTACTAAATATTTTAATAATTGTGATGCAAGCCCCTTACCTCTCATCGTGTAATCAGTGGTCACATACTCTACATAAGCAGTTTTCACATCGGAACTACCATTTATGGTAAAAACTCTATCCGTCCATAAGGCATGTGAGACAATTTGATTGTTTAATATACCAACGACATGAATAGCTTTTTGCATAAAAGCATATTGAGTCCAAGGATCTTCATCAAAAGCAGAAAAACATAACTCAGCAATCTGATGACGTTGATTTCTATCTAGATCTTGGGCTGCGATAATTTTGAACTGCATAGATGAAAACTCAATTTGAACTATTTATAGATTAAGCAAATATTGGAATATTATGAAATTATTCTTTAGTATCGATGATTCTCTGAAATTTTGATTTCCCATATAAAAAAACACCCCAACCTCTTTTGAGCTTGGGGTGTTTAGAATAATGAGCTGGCGATGACTTACTCTCACATGGGTAATCCCACACTACCATCAGCGCTAAGAGGTTTCACTTCTGAGTTCGGGAAGGGATCAGGTGGTTCACTCTTGCTATGGTCGCCAGCACAACTGTTTATGGATACTTGCTTGGGTCTTATTTAATGCCGAAGCGTTTTCCAAATCTGTAACAGACTGGGCTGAATTGAATCTTACTTTATCTGTTCATTTTAGCTAGAGGTATAACTAAATCAAGTTGTCTTGCATATTTAAGAATCGATTGATGCTTCATATACAACTGCTTGGGTGTTGTATAGTCAAGCCTCACGAGCAATTAGTATTGGTCAGCTTCACATATCACTATGCTTCCACATCCAACCTATCAACGTCCTAGTCTCGAACGGCTCTTTAGAGGACATAAAGTCCTAGGGAAATCTTATCTTGAGGTAGGCTTCCCGCTTAGATGCTTTCAGCGGTTATCCCTTCCGAACATAGCTACCCGGCGATGCGACTGGCGTCACAACCGGTACACCAGAGGTTCGTCCACTCTGGTCCTCTCGTACTAGGAGCAGATCCTCTCAAATTTCCAGCGCCCACGGTAGATAGGGACCGAACTGTCTCACGACGTTCTAAACCCAGCTCGCGTACCTCTTTAAATGGCGAACAGCCATACCCTTGGGACCTGCTTCAGCCCCAGGATGAGATGAGCCGACATCGAGGTGCCAAACACCGCCGTCGATATGAACTCTTGGGCGGTATCAGCCTGTTATCCCCAGAGTACCTTTTATCCGTTGAGCGATGGCCCTTCCATACAGAACCACCGGATCACTAAGACCTACTTTCGTACCTGCTCGACTTGTGGGTCTCGCAGTTAAGCGCGCTTTTGCCTTTATACTCTACGCGTGATTTCCGACCACGCTGAGCGCACCTTCGTACTCCTCCGTTACTCTTTAGGAGGAGACCGCCCCAGTCAAACTACCCACCAGACACGGTCCTCGTCCCGGATCACGGGACAGAGTTAGAACCTCAACATTACCAGGGTGGTATTTCAAGGACGGCTCCACTGGAACTAGCGTTCCAGCTTCAAAGCCTCCCACCTATCCTACACAAGTAAGGTCAAAGTTCAGTGTCAAGCTGCAGTAAAGGTTCACGGGGTCTTTCCGTCTAGCCGCGGGTACACTGCATCTTCACAGCGATTTCGATTTCACTGAGCCTCTGCTGGAGACAGCGCCGCCATCATTATGCCATTCGTGCAGGTCGGAACTTACCCGACAAGGAATTTCGCTACCTTAGGACCGTTATAGTTACGGCCGCCGTTTACTGGGGCTTCGATCAAGAGCTTCGCTTACGCTAACCCCATCAATTAACCTTCCAGCACCGGGCAGGCATCACACCCTATACGTCCACTTTCGTGTTTGCAGAGTGCTATGTTTTTAATAAACAGTTGCAGCGGCCTGGTTTCTGCGGCTGTCGTCAGCTCAGGAAGCGAGTTCCATCACCAACAACAGCGTACCTTCTCCCGAAGTTACGGTACCATTTTGCCTAGTTCCTTCAGCAGAGTTCTCTCAAGCGCCTTGGTCTACTCGACCTGACCACCTGTGTCGGTTTCGGGTACGATTCCTGTGTAACTGAAGCTTAGAGACTTTTCCTGGAAGCATGGCATCAACCACTTCGCTGTACAAGTACAGCTTGCTATCAGATCTCAGCATAGAGTACCCCGGATTTGCCTAAGATACATGCCTACATCCTTTCACCTGGACAACCAACGCCAGGCTGATTTAGCCTTCTCCGTCCTCTCATCGCATTACACAGAAGTAATGGAATATTAACCATTTTCCCATCGACTACGCCTTTCGGCCTCGCCTTAGGGGTCGACTCACCCAGCCCCGATTAACGTTGGACTGGAACCCTTGGTCTTTCGGCGAACGGGTTTTTCACCCGTTTTGTCGTTACTCACGTCAGCATTCGCACTTCTGATACCTCCAGCATGCTTCTCAACACACCTTCATCGGCTTACAGAACGCTCCCCTACCACGTATACAAAGTATACATCCGCAGCTTCGGCACATAGTTTTAGCCCCGTTACATCTTCCGCGCAGGCCGACTCGACTAGTGAGCTATTACGCTTTCTTTAAAGGGTGGCTGCTTCTAAGCCAACCTCCTAGCTGTCTATGCCTTCCCACATCGTTTCCCACTTAACTATGATTTTGGGGCCTTAGCTGGCGGTCTGGATTGTTTTCCTCTTGACTACGGACGTTAGCACCCGCAGTCTGTCTCCCGGATAGTACTCATAGGTATTCGGAGTTTGCATCGGTTTGGTAAGTCGGGATGACCCCCTAGCCGAAACAGTGCTCTACCCCCTATGGTATTCGTCCGAGGCGCTACCTAAATAGCTTTCGGGGAGAACCAGCTATCACCAGGCTTGATTAGCCTTTCACCCCTATCCACAAGTCATCCCCTGGCTTTTCAACGACAGTGGGTTCGGTCCTCCAGTTAGTGTTACCCAACCTTCAACCTGCTCATGGATAGATCGCCTGGTTTCGGGTCTATACCCAGCAACTAAACGCCCTATTAAGACTCGATTTCTCTACGGCTCCCCTATACGGTTAACCTCGCTACTGAATATAAGTCGCTGACCCATTATACAAAAGGTACGCAGTCACACCACGAAGGTGCTCCCACTGCTTGTATGCATGCGGTTTCAGGATCTATTTCACTCCCCTCACAGGGGTTCTTTTCGCCTTTCCCTCACGGTACTGGTTCACTATCGGTCAGTCAGGAGTATTTAGCCTTGGAGGATGGTCCCCCATATTCAGACAAGGTTTCACGTGCCTCGCCCTACTCGTCATCATTATGTGTGCCCTTTCGTGTACGGGAATATCACCCTCTACGTTCGCACTTCCCAGAGCGTTCCACTAAAACACACATAACTTAATGGGCTGATCCCCGTTCGCTCGCCGCTACTGAGGGAATCTCAATTGATTTCTTTTCCTAAGGGTACTGAGATGTTTCACTTCCCCTCGTTCGCCTTGCAACACTATGTATTCATGTTGCAATACCTACCTTAAAGTAGGTGGGTTCCCCCATTCAGACATCTCCGGATCAAAGGATATTTGCCGCCTCCCCGGAGCTTTTCGCAGGCTATCACGTCTTTCATCGCCTCTGACTGCCAAGGCATCCACCACATGCACTTAATTACTTGACTATACAACCCCAAACAGTCGATGTTACCTACAAGTTAGTAACTTCAACATTTCAGTTTAGAGCACTGTGCACTTAAGCACCGTACAGCTTCAATCTAAATTCACATACCAAAACGCTTGATTCAGTTAATTTGCTAGTTCTCAATTCATCTAGATTAATTGCTTAACCTAAACTCTTGAGTGAACAATTTATTTCAGACTCAATTTTGCCAATCTGTTAATGAGTTAATGTGTCTTCGTCAGATCACACTAATTACCGTGATAATGAAATCACAGAAGTTAATAAACCAAGATCTCAATCTTTATTTACTAATTTCTGTAATCCGAACTTATCTTAAGTTCTGGTGGAGACTAGGAGAGTCGAACTCCTGACCTCCTGCGTGCAAAGCAGGCGCTCTACCAACTAAGCTAAGTCCCCAGCTTACATCATCAATCATGTATCTTTTATCTATAACTTCAACCAGTCAAAGTCATGGTGGGTCTGACAAGACTTGAACTTGTGACCCCACGCTTATCAAGCGTGTGCTCTAACCAACTGAGCTACAGACCCTCAGATACATCTATGAAGAACAACTTGTTGTGGATTCTTACCAATCGTCAATCTTTCGTTAAGGAGGTGATCCAGCCGCAGGTTCCCCTACGGCTACCTTGTTACGACTTCACCCCAGTCATCGGCCACACCGTGGTAACCGCCCTCTTTGCAGTTAGGCTAGCTACTTCTGGTGCAACAAACTCCCATGGTGTGACGGGCGGTGTGTACAAGGCCCGGGAACGTATTCACCGCGGCATTCTGATCCGCGATTACTAGCGATTCCGACTTCATGGAGTCGAGTTGCAGACTCCAATCCGGACTACGATCGGCTTTTTGAGATTAGCATCACATCGCTGTGTAGCAACCCTTTGTACCGACCATTGTAGCACGTGTGTAGCCCTGGCCGTAAGGGCCATGATGACTTGACGTCGTCCCCGCCTTCCTCCAGTTTGTCACTGGCAGTATCCTTAAAGTTCCCATCCGAAATGCTGGCAAGTAAGGAAAAGGGTTGCGCTCGTTGCGGGACTTAACCCAACATCTCACGACACGAGCTGACGACAGCCATGCAGCACCTGTATCTAGATTCCCGAAGGCACCAATCCATCTCTGGAAAGTTTCTAGTATGTCAAGGCCAGGTAAGGTTCTTCGCGTTGCATCGAATTAAACCACATGCTCCACCGCTTGTGCGGGCCCCCGTCAATTCATTTGAGTTTTAGTCTTGCGACCGTACTCCCCAGGCGGTCTACTTATCGCGTTAGCTGCGCCACTAAAGCCTCAAAGGCCCCAACGGCTAGTAGACATCGTTTACGGCATGGACTACCAGGGTATCTAATCCTGTTTGCTCCCCATGCTTTCGTACCTCAGCGTCAGTATTAGGCCAGATGGCTGCCTTCGCCATCGGTATTCCTCCAGATCTCTACGCATTTCACCGCTACACCTGGAATTCTACCATCCTCTCCCATACTCTAGCTCACCAGTATCGAATGCAATTCCCAAGTTAAGCTCGGGGATTTCACATCCGACTTAATAAGCCGCCTACGCACGCTTTACGCCCAGTAAATCCGATTAACGCTCGCACCCTCTGTATTACCGCGGCTGCTGGCACAGAGTTAGCCGGTGCTTATTCTGCGAGTAACGTCCACTATCTCTAGGTATTAACTAAAGTAGCCTCCTCCTCGCTTAAAGTGCTTTACAACCATAAGGCCTTCTTCACACACGCGGCATGGCTGGATCAGGGTTCCCCCCATTGTCCAATATTCCCCACTGCTGCCTCCCGTAGGAGTCTGGGCCGTGTCTCAGTCCCAGTGTGGCGGATCATCCTCTCAGACCCGCTACAGATCGTCGCCTTGGTAGGCCTTTACCCCACCAACTAGCTAATCCGACTTAGGCTCATCTATTAGCGCAAGGTCCGAAGATCCCCTGCTTTCTCCCGTAGGACGTATGCGGTATTAGCATCCCTTTCGAGATGTTGTCCCCCACTAATAGGCAGATTCCTAAGCATTACTCACCCGTCCGCCGCTAGGTCCAGTAGCAAGCTACCTTCCCCCGCTCGACTTGCATGTGTTAAGCCTGCCGCCAGCGTTCAATCTGAGCCATGATCAAACTCTTCAGTTAAAATCATTTTGCACCTTATTTATAGACAAGGTGCCAATTCTGGCTCATCAATTACTGACTTAAATTTCGCTCAAATAAACTTCGAGTAATTTAAACCAATCAATCAATGAAAATTATTTCGATTAATCAATCAGTAAAAATCCACACAAGTTGTTCTTCAATTCTCTTAATGATCTTCTTACTAGTTCGTCACCAGCAAGCTAGGTCGGCTATATTACTCTTAATCTCTTAAAAGTCAACAGGTAATTTCGATATTTTTAAAACTTATTCTCCAAACCAACTTACCATCAAATTCATCACTTAAAGCAATCAATCTAATCACAAGTAACTGTTTTTCAACAAGTTTCTATCTGCATCACCGCCGATGGATGTGCATTATAGACCATCTCATTCCCTTTGCAAGCGAAAATTAAAATTTAATGACTCGAGCGTTTATTTTTAAATCAATACCAATATTAAACCTTTGTTTTATATTGATAATTATTTTAATTTTTTATTTTTGACTTAAATAAGCCAGTATCATGCTCGATAATTCTCGCTTAAGTTGTTGTTCTGAGATAAGAAAATTGTTTTGGCTTACATAACGCATCATCGTAAAAAGCGTACTATTAATAATTACAAAGGACTTATGCTTCACCTGTTCGAAGTCCCATTGATGAGGATTTCTACTGAATGTATATAGCCCTACTTCAAAAAAATGCTTTTCTAAAATCTGAGCAGCTTGCGAATGACTATAGTCATGCCAGTGTTTCAGCACTTCTATAAAAAATCCATGATCGGCTTTTAATGCATTAAATCCCAACTCTATTGCTAAGGGAATGAGCAGCTCTAAAGGAATGTTTCCTTGCTGTATAACTAATTCTTTAAGTTGTTGCCCCAATAATTCGCTTTTACGGCGCAATAGTTCTTCTATGATTTGATCTTTATTCTCAAAGTATTGGTAAATCGACCCTACACTGACTCCAGATTTCTCTGCAATTTTAGGCGTCGTCGTATGTAGTAATCCATATTGAGCGATACACTGCTGTGTCGCCTCTAAAATATGATCAACAATAATTTTTGAACGCTGTTGCTGTGGGGCTTTTCTCATCGTTTTTTTATTGGTTAAATGCGAATTGAATGCGAATAATTATTCATATTAGCCTATTTACTGTTCAGTTCAATAAGTAAGTAACGATATGCAAATGATTAGCCCGACTCGACTTGCTTCTTTTAATGACATGCAAGACAGTAATTTCTTTACTCAGTTTTTAAATATCTGTTGTGAAAAACCAGTACAACCAAGCTATACGGAATATGTGTCTTTACAACATGCCCTTTATGAAGGGGATATTGAAATGGACAAGGTGATTGATTGGATTATACAAAATCCCAAAGATCACCGAATAATTTTTGAGAAGATATTATTTCAAGGCCGTGATGAACTCTCTGAGCCTATACCTACTGAGTTAGAGAATTTCTTTAATTACATTGAACAAAAGCCTGAATGGTTAGACCAACAACAAATTGATGAGGCTGTTAAATTTACCCATCGTTTAGGAATAAATAATGGTTTTATTCTTAGAGATTTATCCTTAATGGCGGGATATTTATATCCGGGATTTAATCAACCCCTAATTTTAACGGGTGCATTAAAGAAAGAAGCGGGAACACGTTTAGCAGAAACCACAAAATGGTGGGTGGATATTACTGAACCCCAAGGGCTTTCTCGTTTGAGTGCAGGTTTTACGTCAACGATTTATGTTCGCTTTATTCATGCACTCGTTCGCCGGCAATTAAAAAAGTCTGATCGTTGGGATAGTGAGGTTTGGGGAATTCCTCTTAATCAATTTGATTTAGCAATGACTAATTTGGCTTTTAGCAGTGTCGTTTTACTCGGTATTAGAGCTTTAGGTATATGGCCAACAAAACAAGAGGCAAAGAGTTTTTTACATTTCTGGCGTTATGTTGGTTGGTTAATGGGGATTGATGAAAAATGGCTTATTCAGTCTGAACCTGAGGGTTGGAGGTTACTTTACTGGATGCAGTTTGCTCATCCTCGCTCCGATCACAGCAGTATTGAATTAGGATTGAGCTTGTCGAAAGAACCTTTTGAGAGAAAATATCTGCATTTACGCTCTTTACAGCAGAAACTTGCTTATCGACAACATTTAGAACTTACCCAATTTTTTATTGGTAAGAAAAGAATGAAACTACTCGGATTGCCTCAGCAATCTGCCTCATGGTTTGCTTATTATTTAATTGTGCGTAATTTACTACTTTATAATGGCGCAAAGCTTTCACCAAAAGTTGAAAAGTTTTTATCTAAATCAGGCCGTAATATACAAAAACTTGGCTTAACGCTTTATCAGAATCAAGGTAAGGCAAAAACCTTAGCAAGTATGCATCAATAATTCTGGAATCTAAAAAAGCAAAAAATGGAAGCCCGTTATCCAGACTTCCATTTTCAACTATTAAGAACCTTATTGAGCTGATGAACTATGCATTTCAGCGTGATTCATTTGCTCATGTGACTCCATCATCTGCTTCTTTTTTTGACTTGGCATGTAGTCAGGCTCATTGTTGATGGCCAAGTAAAAAATAATCATAAACAATACACTCAAGATAGAAGCCACAATAAGTAACTTCCATCCCCACCAAGACTGTTCAGGCGATAATTTATTAGTCATTTCATTTCTCTCATTAAATTAATAATTTCAGTTCTTTAATTCGCTAAAGCTTATTAAAACTTCATACTCATACGAACCCAGTAATTTCTTCCGATATTGTTAAACTGCTCTTCGCTCGCAAATCCAAAGCCTGCACTACCCGCTTTATTTAAGTGTTCGGTATAGGTCTTATCTAATACGTTATCAATGCCAACAGAGACATCAATATCTTTACGAAGGTTATAACTTCCGTTTAAAGAAAGTGTCGAAAAACCTTTACTTGGTTTTAGGTCATATCCCACGATATTACCTTGATGTAGACTCACACGGTTTTGCTCAGCAACAGCTCGCCATAACAGACCTAAGTTATATTTGTCAGCCACATAGCGAATATTTAAACGACCTTCTAAAGGTGAAATTTGAGGTAGAGGTTTGTCATCTGTGGTGTTTTTGCCCCACGCATACATCGCACTCAAATCTGCCTGAATACGGTCAGTGAATTGGTACCCAATACCCGCTTCTGCACCAGCGATGGTTGCATCGACATTTTTGGCTCCCGCAGTAATATCATGGCTCATATCATGTCCATCCATTCCCATACTTGGGTGATGGTGGTAACTCATTAATATGTAGTCATCTACTAAACCTGCATAGGCAGAAGCCCATGTGTTTAAAGCACCATGTTGTTGCTGAAAACCCAGGTCCAACTGTAGTGTTTTCTCAGGATTCACACCGTTAAAAGTATTGGTTGAACCCGCATTACCATGTTTAGGCGAGAAAAGTTCCCAATAATCAGGCATACGCTCTACATAACCTAAACCAATATAACTTTTTAGGTCATGCTCAGGATGTTGATTTTCCCAGCGAACAAATGCGCTTGGCAAAGTCTTTTCAAGCTTCGTGTTAAAGCCTTTTGCTTGAGAATCAGCACGTTCATCTTCAACTGTGACTCGATCTAAACGTGCACCTGTAACCAGCTTATTTTGATCGTTCCATTGATAACCAAGTTCACCAAAAGCGCCGTATGATTGAAAACGCATATCTTGACGATATGGAACATTCATAGAAGGCATTGTTGGCGATGACATGCTGCCACCATGTTTATTAAATTGAGAGTCAACGCCTGTGATCAAACTCCATTTGTTCCATTCAGAAGTTATTGCCAAACGTGAGTTTAATGTACGGCGTGTCACTTGCATGGCCATTGCATTTGGCATCAGCATGGTCATACCACCATGATTCATTTCAACTAATGGTGGTGTACGCAAGCTAAAGTTATCCATAATATGGTCGTTATAGCTATAGTTCACCTGCCCTTCAATTTTCTTGATCACATCAGTGATATTTTTCTTTTCAAAACGAAGCCCTAAACTTTCACGCGCAAACTGAGAACCATCCATTGAACGTCCAGCATAAAGCGATTCACCATCAGATTTCCCACCCGTGATTTCGACCCACGTGTTTTCATCTGGAGTAAAGCCAAGCGCTACATCAACATTCCACTTTTTCCATGCTGATGGAACTGTATTGCCATCACCATCTTGATAACTATTCGATTCTGAACGGTTGGCATTTAAACGGATATATTTTTTCTCATCGCCAACAGCCGCTTCAATATTATGGTCAATACGCCCATATGAACCTAGCAAGACACTCGCTTGACCGCGATAGGGTTTTTCAGAAGTAAGCTTTTCAGGCTGACGTTCAAATAGAACTGTTGCAGCTGAACCAGTATTGGCATATTGAACCGTTTGTGGTCCCTTAATCACAGAAATCCGGTCATAACTTTCTGGTGAAATATAAGAAGTTGGAGCATCCATTCGGTTTGGGCAGGCACCCAAGTTCTCTGTGCCATCCGTTAGAATTTTAATACGTGAACCAAACATACCTCGGAATGTCACATCACCATTTGTTCCACCGCTTTGAATTGAATTAAAACCCATAATACTTTGCAGATAGTCTGCGCCATCTGTGGCAGGGACTGGCTGAATCGGTTGCTTTGGATCTGCGTGTACGATCAGACCATTTGCATCATTGCCTTGCTGTGCTGTAACAACAATAGGTGCTAATGAATGAAGTGTGTTGGTTTCGGCATCATTTTTTTCTGATTCGGCAAACACTAGACCCGAATGAGAGACAGCAAGCATCGCAACCCATAAAGGTTGTAGTAAAAATTTAGAATGTGGCATTTTTTATACGCTCTAAAACATAAATAAAGTGATATCGAAGTCAGTTAAGACCCCAACAAAAATTGCTTTTATTTATGCAAATAGAGGCGGCGCACGTCCTTGCGGGAGTAGGAAAAGTCGCTGTAGCGCAAAGTAAACATGCCGGAAAGCTTGTTGATACGCGACTAAGCGAACTTGTATACGAACAAGCACCTCTTTTACGCCAAATTCAGGTGGTAAAACCAAATTGGCATAAACGGTACAATATTGACACTGATGGTTTGCATCATGGTGATCATGGTGGTCAGGTACTTGCGCCTGTTCGATATGATGCTGGTGATGTGAATGGTGCATGGCATGTGACATGGCTTCCGTCTGTGCTTTTGGTTTAAGCAAAGCACGGGTAATAGTTTCACAGACCGGAGCAATTTGATATTGCTTCGGTAATAGCGGCTGTAGAAATACCGCAATCTGTAAAAATACTGCTGCACAGGCAAGCAGCAAACCACTACGAAAAACCAAAAATCACATCCACACTATATTGGTGTTTGAAAAATATTAACGTTTTACCGCAACTTTTTCACGTTCGCGTTGGCGAACAATTTTTTCGACTTTTTCACGCGCACGCTGACGCTTAAGTGGTGACAAATAATCCACAAACAATTTGCCATTTAAGTGATCCATTTCATGTTGGATACAAACAGCGAGAAGTCCGTCAGCTTCTATCTCAAATGCTTGACCTTCAAGGTTAATTGCCTCAATTTTCACGCGTGACGGGCGATCAACTTTGTCGTATATTTGTGGCACTGATAGACAGCCTTCTTCGTACGGCTGCGTCTCTTCAGTCAGCGGAGTTACTTTGGGGTTAATGAAAACCATAGGTTCATCTTTAGATTCAGACAAATCCATGACGATAAGCTGAATATGACGATCGACCTGAGAAGCTGCTAAACCGATACCTGGTGCCGCATACATGGTTTCAAACATATCTGCTGCAAGTTGACGAATTTCATCAGTAACTTCTTCAACGGGCTTAGCAATGGTACGAAGACGGGGATCAGGAAAACTTAAAATAGGTAATAAGGCCATACTGTCGTCCTCACTTATGCCATTGATTGAAAAACCAAATGAAGGAAATACTTCATCGAAAAATTGTGTGTAAGCCGCCCATTATAACGCAACTGCACACATAATTTTTAGGAATTATCATAATGAAAAAGGTTTTTAACGGCATGGTTAATTTTCATGCCTTGGGGATAAAGAAGCATTTACTTGCCTTGGCGCTCTGTACAGGTGTCGCAATCGGTACGATAGCAGAGGTTCATGCAACCAGTCCGAACCATAATCCACCCTCACTTAAAAGTAATGCACCCAATGTATATGTTGTAAAACGTGGGGATACTTTATGGGATATTTCAGGACATTTTCTAAATAAACCATGGCGTTGGCCTGAAATCTGGGCGAGCAACCAACATGTTAAAAATCCACACTGGATCTATCCGGGTGACCGATTACTATTATGTAGCCTAGATGGGCATCCTTTAGTCGGTAAAGATGAGGGCGATGGTTGTGTCGGTATTATTCGCCGCTATACAGGTCAAACCACAAACCTACAACCACAAGTTCGCGTCGAAGCATTAAATAATAGCGTTCCAGTTATTCCACTTGAACATATTAAACAGTGGTTAGAGAACAGTACTATTTTACCAGCCGATTCAATTACCAACACACCTTATATTGTTGGTACCGCCGATCAACGTGTACTTGCAGGAAAAGGCCAGACCATTTACGCACGAGGACAAGGCTTAATTAATGGGCAGCGTTATGCAGTCTACCGAGAAGGTGAACCTTACTATTTCACAGACAATAAAGGTAAAAAGCATAGTTTAGGGATTGAACTACTACAGGTTGCTTCAGGTGTTGCGGTATCTTCTGAAAAAGATATTACTACACTAGAACTAACAGATAGTTATAACGCTGAAGTACGTCGTGGCGATCGTGTTATGCCTGAAGAGCAAGCTACTTTGCCAACATTATTTTACCCAGTAGATGCGAAGCAAGTGACGGATGGTGGCAAGATTATTCGTGTCATGGGTTCAATTGGCAGAGCTGCAAAAAATAGTGTAGTGACTTTGGACCGCGGTACAACTCAGGGCATCCAAGTAGGTCAAGTTTTTGATATTACTCAACAAGGTGAATCAATTCGCGACCCTAAAACTAAAGAAGTAATTCAACTTCCTGGCCAACAAATTGGCAGTCTAATGGTTTTTAGAACTTTTGATCAGCTAAGTTATGCTTATGTTTTAGAGAGCGATTTACCAATTAAGGTTGGTTCAAGCATTCAGCCACCTCAATTTAATGATTAATGCTGGATGTACCTTTTACAATGCTCACTCAACTTTCTTCACACCACTACCACACACTTAAAGTGTGGTATTTGGTGCAGCACTCTTTAGTCAGCTTTAAAAAAATTATTGATTATTTTGGAAATTGTGAAAAAGCCACTCAACCTGATGGTTTAGCAAAGTGGTCCTCTCTGGGGCTACATGCTAATCACTTAAAACGTGTAAACGAATTTCAAACGCCCCAAGGTCAGACGCAGTTTGAACAACTTGTACAACAAGTTTGTCAGTATACGGATTTTATTTTAACGCCGGATGACTCTGGCTATCCCACTCAATTACTTCCTTATACAGATCATCCACCTATTATTTTTGGGAAAGGTCAAGCGCAAGCTTTATTGCAACCTCAGATTGCGATTGTCGGTAGCCGAAAACCAAGCCCACATGGACGACAGGTCGCTTATGATTTTGCTTACTACTTAAGTGAAAAGGGCTTTTTCATTAGTAGTGGTCTGGCTTATGGCATTGATGAAGCCGCACATCAAGGTGCATCTACTCATCAACGTACCATTGCAGTGACGGGTACGGGCTTAGACACTACTTATCCAGCTCAAAATAAAAAACTTGCAGAATATATTTTGGCTCAAAACGGCGCCATTATTACTGAGTTTTTACCGGGTACACCGCCATTACAACAGCATTTTCCACGTAGAAACCGAATTGTCAGCGGTTTGAGTTTAGGCGTTTTGGTGGTAGAAGCGACATTAAAAAGTGGCTCACTCATCACGGCCAATAAAGCTGCTGAACAAGGTAAAACCGTATTCGCGATTCCGGGCCATATTTATAGCGAGTTTCATCAAGGATGCCATCAACTTATCCGTGAAGGTGCAATTTTAATCGACCATCCTGAACAGATTATTGAGGATCTTGCTTTACCAACCCAATGGCAAAGTCAGCAACAAAATCAAACTGAAGAAGCTAATACGAATACTCCAGAAATTCCTGAGCATTTGATTGACCTTTATCAGTCTTTAGACTGGGTGGGACAAAATATTGACCAACTTGTAGTTCACCATAATATTCCAGTTTCTGAACTGACCTCTTCACTAATGGAACTAGAACTACTCGGTTTATGTATGCAACAATCAGGGCTGTATTTACGTTGTCGTTCTTAGTATTAGAGCGCACAATAGCGATTCTGTTTGATTGAAAGGAAAGTATTACCATGATTACGACCTCAGTGACCGAAGCAGCCGAATGTTTACAACAAGGTCAAGTTTTGGCATATCCAACTGAGGCAGTCTGGGGACTAGGCTGTGATCCATTTAATGAACAAGCTTTTCAAAAAATTCTTGAATTGAAACAGCGCCCTATTGAAAAGGGCGTCATTTTATTGGCTGGCCATATTAGTCAAGTAGAACATCTACTAACTTCCTTACCGCAAACTACTCAGCAAGAAATTATTGATTGCTGGACAAACCATCAACCATCAGAAAGAGCCACAACTTGGCTATTACCTGCTGATCAACACATCCCCTCATGGATTAAAGGCGAGCATCCTCTTGTTGCAGTACGTGTAACGACACATCCTTTATGTGTCGCTTTATGCAATGCTTTTCATGGTTTTATTGTATCGACGAGTGCCAACCCTAGTGGACAAGAACCTGCACATTCTTTACAAGATGCCTGCCAATACTTTGGTTCACAATTAAACTATCTCAATGGTGATTTAGGCCAAAGCCAACAGCCAAGCCGCATCATTAACGCCTTAACTGGTGAAGTGATACGTCCTTAATTCCAGACAAAAAAAAGCTCAGTTATATAGGGATAACTGAGCATAAAAAAGGATGGGTATATACCACATCCAGAGGGTTTGGATATCTCTGGAACGAAAGAAAAATTGCTTAAAAGAGCATCTTTCGTAGTGGTCGCTATTATGTGGCAAGAGACTTAATGTGAGAAATATATTATTTCTCTAAAAAAAGCATGAAAAGTGTAGGGAATTTGGCGTTTTTAGCAGTTGAATTAAAATTATATTAATATTTTTATTGGCGTTTTTTAATATTTATGTTACACAATCTTTTCATAAATATATTTATAAATCATATAGAAAAGCTTAGATTGATAAAAAACTGGCATATTTTCATCACTTTTTTTAAAAATATGCCATAGTTTTTTTATGATTCTTAATTTTGCTCTGGCAAAAGATCTGATTTTTTAGAATTAACCTTCTTTTGTGCCATGATAATGCCCACCAGAATCATAATTCCGCCGAAGGTGTGATATATGGTCCATTGTTCAGATAACCAGATACTTGCAATAATGGCGGTGAACACTGGCACAAGATTCATAAAGATACTGGTTCTATTTGGCCCAAGTTGTTGTACGGCTAACATCCAAACTAGCGGCGCAATGAGTGAAGCAAATACACCGGCATAAATTGCACTTGGCGCATTTTGTGCATTTAAGGCATCCAGACCAAACCAGAAAATTAAAGGAAGATGGAACAGCACGGAAAACCCAATCTGAACGTATAAGCTTGTCATAATTGGAAGTGGGAGCTGCCATTTCTTTAAGAAAACTCCATAAAATGCATAGAAGAATACGGCAATAATCATCAATGCATCGCCAAGGTGCCCGCCACCACTTAAAAGCTTATTAATATTTCCTTGGGACATAACGTATAGCAGACCAGCAAAAGACAAAATACTGCCAAAAACTGCAAAGCGATTAGGCACATCTTTTAAAATGGCAAGCGAAACAAAGATCGTAAAGATGGGAATAAATGCATTCACAATCCCCATATTGGTTGCACTAGTATAATGGGCAGCCGTATAAGCCAAGCCTTGATAAAGCACCATCCCAAATGCACTTAACACAGCAAGCTTAGGTAAATAGGGTATTACTAGTCGTCTTTGTCTCCAAACAGACAAAAACATAAATGGAGTCAAAATAATAAAAGCGATTAACCACCGATAAAAGCTGATACTTACCGGAGAAATATAGTCCGAGACATAGCGGGTGACTACAATATTTAAAGACCAAATCAGTACTGCCAGAATGGGAAAAATAAATGCCCATTTGTGATATTTCATGACCTGACTCATAGTAATACACCAACTACAAAAGAGACTTTATTTTGAAGAATGTCTTAATAAATTGAAATATCGTATTTCCGACATTGATATTGAACTTAAGACATCATTTATTTTTTAAAATAATGTCCAAGCTTTCATGGCATGTTCTACCACTTTATGTAATTGTTCGGTACTTGCACCATCTCTGGCCTGAATGGTAAGCCCCTGAATAACAGTCGCATAAAAATCAGTCATTTCTTGTAGAGGGGCATTAGTAGGCAAATCGCCCTGCTCTACACCTTGTTCGAGACGTTTTAATAATTTTTCTTTGGTCTTTATTCGCTTATCTAAAAGATTTTGCTGTACCTCTTGTGTGGCATCAGAACAGTTCATAGCAGCAACTACCAACATACAACCTGCTGGCTTATTGGGTTGAACCAATCGTTTTACATTGTCATAAAGATATAACTCAAAAGCAATTTTTGCAGTTTTTGCTTCTAAAAATATCGTTTCAATAGGACATGCTTCATGAGCGAGATAGTAGTCAATACTTTTGTAAAACAAACCTGCCTTATCGCCAAAAGCACTATATAGGCTCGGCGCTGTAATTTCTAAAGCATGTGTTAAGTCACTAATAGAGGTGGCTTCATAGCCATGTTCCCAAAAAAGTAACATAGCTTTCTCTAACACTTGCTGCTCATCAAAGCATTTAGGGCGTCCACGCTTCTTTTTTAACGTGTCCTCATTAACAAGATCTGTTTCATGCCTATTTGTCATAAAGATCACATCTATTTTTATAACAATCGTTATTAAATTAATTGACGTTCAATTTTTTATCAACTATTTTATTTTCATAATGATCGTTAGTTAATTATAAATTTGCCTTTCTTCACTTCGAATTTAGCAAAGTAAGGATTTCTTTATGGACCAATCTACTACCTCTAAAGCACGACCCATGACTTCCACACAAGGGAGCTGGTTTGCTATTTTGGCTGTTGCCATCGCAGCCTTTGCCTTGGTAACGAGTGAATTTTTACCTGTTGGTGTCTTAAATAGCGTTGCAGCCGATTTACACATTTCTGTAGGTACAGCAGGTCTTATTATTACAGTACCCGGCATTATGGCAGCGATTGCAGCCCCACTATTACCCGTTTCAGTAAAGCAACTCGACCGCCGTTATGTGCTTATTTTACTGACTGCTATTATGGTGATTGCCAATACCATTACGGCTTTTGCAGAAAACTTTCATGTTCTATTGTTGAGCCGTTTGATTTTAGGGATTTCAATTGGTGGCTTCTGGGCAACAGCAATTGCCTTAAGCGGTAAGCTAGCACCTGCAAATTTACCTATTGCCAAAGCAACTGCTGTAGTAATGGCTGGTGTAACTTTCGCCACTGTACTAGGTGTACCGATTGGAACATGGTTAAGTGAGTTTTACGGGTGGCGCAGTGCCTTTGGAATTACAGCTGCTATCGGTCTTGTTGTATTAGTGCTTCAGCTTATTTTCTTACCAAAACTTTTACCAGAGTCAGCAATACATATTCGTGATTTACCTGCATTATTACGCACACCTAAAGCACGTAGCGGCATGCTTATTGTTTTATTAATTGGGCTTGCTCACTTCTGTGCATATAGTTATTTAGCCCCTTTCTTTAAAAATGTAGCCGGGTTTAATGGGACAACTATTAGCTCATTATTATTGCTTTATGGAATAGCCGGTATTTTTGGAAATGCATTTGCAGGGTACAGTGGTAATTTAAATGTTCGGTATACCTTAGCTTTCGTTGGAACATGTTTTGCCATTGTATTCTTTGGCTTCCCAATCTTTGCTATCCATGAGTTTGGTGCCATTGTCCTTACTGCATTATGGGGCTTCGCATTTGGCGCATTCCCTACCTCTGCCAATATTTGGATGTTTGTACACGCACCTCATGCTGTAGAAAAAGGTATGCCACTTTTTGTTGGTATGTTCCAAGTCATGATTGCTACAGGATCATTATTAGGTGGTTATGTAGTTGATCATTTTAATGAAAATACTTTAATTTATGGGGTATTAAGCTTCGTTGCCTTAGCTTTAATTAGTACATTTACCTTAGCCAAAGGTTTAAACAATCCCAAAGCAACATGTGAAAATTAGAATATTACTTAGAGTAGACCCATGAAAAATGAGGACCAACAATTTTCTTTATTAGAGAGTATAGAAGTTCATGAATTTCTATACGAAAAAGAAGATATTGTTCGTCCTCATGCTTCACTATGGGGAGATTTTAATTTTAGTTTAAATGGTATTTTAGAAATACAGGTAGAAGAGCAAATATACTTGTCTCCTCCAAGCTATGGGCTTTGGATTCCCCCTCAAACGGTTCATCAATCTACCCATATCGATCATGAAATTCATTATATCTGCATTCGTTTACACCCTCGGCTTTGCTCTATTTTAGGAGATATCTGCCGATGCTTTAGTATTCAGCCCTTCTTTCGAACCTTAGTTTTACAAATATTGGAACAGCAAAAACAAACGGAAAAGCCTGAATATTTAGAACATCTTTTACAGGTTTTATTCGATCAATTACAACAAGCACCCGCCTATTCTCATTATTTACCACAAACACGGCATCCTGTTTTACTGCCAATTTTAGAAAAGCTTTCAGACCCATTACTTTTTAATCTCTCTTTACAGCAGTTACTTCAGAACTTTTCTGTCAGTGATCGTCATCTATTACGCTTAAGCCAACAAGAACTACAACTTTCATTATCCGAATGGCGCAATCGAGCCAAAATTGTTTACGCCATTCATCAGATCCGTCAAGGAACACCGATTAAACGCCTAGCATACGATTTAGGATATCAACACAGCTCAAGTTTTATCGAATTTTTTAAAAGATATACAGGCCAAACACCTGTTCAAATCAGAAATAATTAGATAGTAAAACTGCTTTTGTATATCTTTTTATTTTTGAACACGAATATTATTGCACTACTCAAGAATAGCAGTTAAAACAAATGCGTTACTTGATATCAATTACAATCTTCAGGAAAGACTCATGACTCAATCTGTATATCATATTCCAGTAAAAGCTATTTCAGGCGAAACGGTTGACCTTGACCAATATAAAGGGAAAGTTTTATTAATCGTAAACACAGCGTCTAAATGTGGTTTAACTCCACAATACGAAGGTTTAGAAAAGCTGTATCAAACAAAGAAAGATCAAGGTCTTGAAATCTTAGGCTTCCCTGCAAACAACTTTAAAGAACAAGAGCCTGGTTCGGATGAAGAAATTCAACAGTTCTGCTCATTAAACTACGATGTTCATTTCCCACTTTTCTCTAAAATCTCTGTAGCTGGCGAAGATAAACATCCACTTTATCAAGCGCTAACAACAGCTCAACCAGAACGCATTGGAGAAGGTCCTTTCCGTGAGCGCTTAGAAGGTTTAGGTATTCCTACTAACCCTGCCCCTGAAGTGTTATGGAACTTCGAGAAATTCCTAGTAAATAAAAACGGTGAAGTTGTTGCGCGTTTTGCACCTAACTTAACAGCAGACGATGAACAAATTGTAAAAGCAGTTGAAGCGGAATTAGCTAAATAATTTTTGCATCAAACTAATAAAAGGAGTGCTATGGCACTCCTTTTTTATTGTCTACTCAAAATGTTGTTCATTTGCAACAATACCTTATTTCTACATATTTTATGCATATAGTACCTACTTGCTTCAGTTGGTATTGTTTGTAGTTATGAAAAAAGTTTTACAAGGTGCATTTTTCCCATTTGTGATTTTTGCTTCAGGTATGTTGTTACTTGGATGTGATCAGGCACAAGACCACGCAAAGGAACAAGAATCCGTTCAGACTAACGATCAAATATCAGAACAAGCTGATGACTCTCAACAAGAAATCACAGCTACACAAAATAAAACTGAATTAAAAAATGGTAATGTTTTTTATATCGTTCGTGATGCCGCTAATTTACAGTTAAAGGCTGGCGACTATATCGAAAAGCTCAAGGACACTCAACTTGACGTTGAACAAGCCATTCAAGATAAAGATCAGTATGAGCTAAAAACAACTGTGACGACTTTGAAAGCACAGTTAGAAGGTTTAAACCAAGCTTTGCTTGGTTTAGATATCAGAAGTCAGGAAGTTGAAAATATCCGTCAAAGCCTACTACAGGCAAACCAGCAAGCTTTAAGCATGCCTTTATTAAATGGGAATTTAGAGCAAATTAATTTCGACCAAATTGAAAAGCAACTTAATACCATCCAAATGGATATGGTCAAGCTCGCTGCTATGATTATGGCAGGAGATGAAAAATCAGATTCAAAAACTGATTCTTAATTTTCTTTTTAGCAATAAAAAAAGCCACCGAAAGGTGGCTTTTTCAATCTCGAACCGCGTCTTATTGAGCGCGGTTTTTGATTTTACGGATAGTTTCAAGCTGTGCAGCGGTTTCTGCCAAGGCAGCCAACGCAGCAGCTGAGTCCAAATCACTCTTTTGGTTTGCAAGCAATTGTTCAGCATTTTTACGTGCTTCTAAAATTGCAGCTTCATCCAAATTGTCAGCGCGGATTGCAGTATCTGCAAGAACCGTCACAACATGAGGTTGAACTTCTAAAACACCGCCAGATACATAGACGATTTCTTCTGTACCATTTTCCAACAGAACACGAATCGGGCCCGGTTGAAGCAAGGTTACAAGTGGAGCATGCCCTGGCAAAATACCAAGTTCACCACCTGCACCTTTCGCGATTAACATCGTCACTGCGCCAGAGTAAATTGACTCTTTAACACTTACGACATCACATTGCATAGTCGCCATGAGATGATCTCCTTAAATTAGAGTTTCTCAGCTTTAGCAATCACTTCGTCAATACCACCAACCATATAGAACGCTTGTTCTGGGATGTGATCGTATTCACCAGCTAATAGACCTTTAAAGCCACGAATCGTTTCTTTAAGTGGTACTAATTTACCAGGAGCACCAGTAAATACTTCAGCTACGTGGAATGGTTGAGAGAAGAAACGTTGGATTTTACGCGCACGGTAAACAACCAATTTATCTTCTTCTGCCAATTCATCCATACCCAAGATTGCGATGATGTCTTTAAGCTCTTTATAGCGTTGCAATACGTTTTGTACTGCGCGCGCAATTTCATAGTGCTCTTGACCAACAACTAATGGGTCTAACTGACGTGAAGTTGAGTCAAGTGGATCGATCGCTGGATAGATACCAGAAGATGCGATGTCACGGCTCAATACTACTGTTGCGTCTAAGTGAGCAAATGTAGTTGCAGGCGATGGGTCTGTTAAGTCATCGGCAGGTACATATACTGCTTGGATCGAAGTGATCGAACCAGACTTAGTAGATGTAATACGCTCTTGAAGAACACCCATTTCTTCTGCAAGTGTAGGTTGGTAACCTACCGCAGATGGCATACGACCTAACAATGCTGATACTTCAGTACCTGCAAGTGTATAACGGTAGATGTTGTCGACGAATAATAATACGTCACGACCTTTACCGTTTTCGTCTTTTTCATCACGGAAGTATTCAGCCATAGTCAAACCAGTTAACGCTACGCGTAAACGGTTACCTGGTGGCTCGTTCATCTGACCGTAGACCATTGCTACTTTGTCAAGAACGTTAGAATCTTTCATTTCGTGATAGAAGTCGTTACCTTCACGAGTACGCTCACCAACACCAGCAAACACAGATAAACCTGAGTGTGCTTTCGCGATGTTGTTGATCAATTCCATCATGTTAACGGTTTTACCAACACCAGCACCACCGAATAAACCAACTTTACCACCTTTCGCAAACGGGCAAAGTAAGTCAATTACTTTAATACCAGTTTCTAAAAGGTCAGTAGAAGCTGCTTGTTCAGCATAAGAAGGCGCTTGACGGTGAATCGGCAAACGTTCTTCAGTCGCAACAGGACCTGCTTCATCGATAGGACGACCTAAAACGTCCATGATACGGCCAAGAGTGGCTGTACCAACTGGAACAGAGATCGGTGCGTTTGTGCTAGTTACAGTAAGACCACGTTTAAGACCTTCTGTAGAACCCATTGCGATGGTACGAACAACACCATCACCAAGTTGTTGCTGAACTTCTAAAGTAGTTTCAGTACCGTCAACTTGGAGAGCGTCATAGATCTTTGGAACGCTTGTGCGCTCAAACTCGACGTCGATAACCGCGCCGATGATCTGAATGATACGACCGCTACTCATTGCTGTCTCCTCAATTCAAACTTAATAATGTTAAACGGCAGCGGCACCACCAACGATCTCAGAGATTTCCTGAGTAATCGCGGCTTGACGCAGCTTGTTATAGATGAGTTGTAAGTCTTTGATAAGCTGACCTGCGTTATCTGTCGCTGCTTTCATTGCGACCATACGTGCAGATTGCTCACATGCGACGTTTTCAATCACACCTTGATAAACCATAGACTCGATATAGCGAACTAATAAACCATTTAGCAATTCTTCTGCTTCTGGTTCATAGATGTAATCCCAACCATAAGTACGGTTGAGGTCATCGCCTTCTTCTGCTGGTGCTAAAGGAACAAGTTGCTCAACTTTAGGCTTTTGTGTCATTGCATTGACGAAACCATTTGATACGAGATAGATACGATCTAATTCGCCTTTATCAAATGCATCAAGCATAACTTGCACTGAGCCAGTTAACTGTTCCAAACTAGGGGCATCACCAATTTGAGTGGTTGCACCCAGCACTTTACCGCCGTAATTCTTAAAAAACGAAACCGCTTTTTGACCAATCAAAGCAAATTGAACTTCAATTGACTGCTCTTGTTGTGCTTTGACATGCTGCACAACTTTCTTGAACAAGTTAATGTTCAAACCACCTGCCAAACCGCGATCTGAAGATACAATGATGTAACCAACACGCTTAACTGGGCGGTCCACCATATAACGGTGTTTGTATTCAGGGTTTGCTTGTACCAAGTGAGCAATTACACGGCGCATATTATCGGCATACGGACGGCCCTGAGCCATGCGCTCTTGCGCACGACGCATTTTTGAAGCAGCTACCATTTGCATCGCGCGAGTAATCTTTTGCGTGCTCTTGATACTAGCTACTTTGGCGCGAATTTCTTTTAAATTTGCCATACGCTTAACCTAGTATTCGAAAGCCCTTTCGAGCTTCCGAAGGTTGATCCGTGAACCAAACTTAACTAAAACTGAACTTAGTAAGTTTGAGTCGCTTTAAAGCTTTCAATACCAGCTTTGATTGCTGCTTCGATGTCTTTGTTGTAGTCACCAGTTTCATCGATTTGTTTCATCAACGGAGCATATTCTGAACGGAAGTAAGCAATTAACGCAGCATCAAAGTCTACGATTTTCTTAACTTCTACGTCAGCCATATAGCCTTCGTTAGATGCATAAACAGAAACAGCTTGGTCAGCAATTGAGTAAGGAGCATATTGTTTTTGCTTCATTAACTCAGTTACACGTTGACCATGTTCAAGTTGTTTACGAGTTGCTTCATCAAGGTCAGAAGCAAACTGAGCAAACGCAGCCAATTCACGGTATTGCGCTAAAGCGGTACGGATACCACCAGACAATTTTTTGATGATCTTAGTTTGAGCAGAACCACCAACACGAGATACAGAGATACCCGCGTTCACAGCAGGACGGATACCTGCGTTGAATAATGATGTTTCTAAGAAGATCTGACCGTCAGTAATCGAAATTACGTTTGTTGGTACGAATGCAGATACGTCACCTGCTTGAGTTTCAATAATTGGCAATGCAGTTAAAGAACCAGTTTTACCAGTTACTGCGCCATTAGTGAATTTCTCAACGTATTCAGCAGATACACGTGAAGCACGTTCAAGAAGACGTGAGTGAAGATAGAATACGTCACCTGGATACGCTTCACGACCTGGTGGACGACGTAAAAGCAATGAAATTTGACGGTAAGCAACAGCTTGCTTAGACAAATCATCATAAATGATAAGAGCGTCTTCACCGCGGTCACGGAAGTATTCACCCATTGTACAGCCAGAGTACGGAGCTAAATACTGCATTGCAGCAGGATCAGCAGCCGCAGCAGCGACAACAGTTGTATACGCCATAGCGCCAGTTTCTTCTAGCTTACGTACAACGTTTGCAATTGTTGATTGTTTTTGACCAATCGCAACGTATACACATTTAATGCCAGAGTTTTTCTGAGCGATAATCGCATCGATCGCCATTGCTGTTTTACCAGTTTGACGGTCACCAATAATCAACTCACGCTGACCACGACCCACAGGAATCATGGTATCAACTGATTTATAACCAGTTTGAACAGGTTGGTCTACAGATTGACGCCAAATTACACCTGGTGCTACTTTTTCAACAGCATCAGTTAATTTTGCATCAATTGGGCCTTTACCATCAATTGGGTTACCCAAAGCATCTACGACACGGCCAAGAAGTTCAGGACCAACTGGAACTTCTAAAACACGACCTGTACAACGAGCTTTTTGACCTTCTTGAAGGCTTAGGTAGTTACCTAAAACAACGGCACCCACTGAATCCTGTTCTAGGTTCAGTGCCATACCAAATAAGCCGCCGTCGAATTCGATCATTTCACCGTACATTGCATCAGCAAGACCGTGAATACGCACGATACCGTCGGATACCATAACAATGGTACCTTCGTTTTTAGCGGTCGCGCTGGTGTCCAGATCTCCGATACGCTGTTTAATGAGCGCACTGATCTCGGATGGATTCAGTTGTTGCATTGCGCTATTCCTCAATCTTTTATTAGTTCAGTCTTCATCATTTGCATTATGCAAGAAGACGAGTACGCATTTTTTCAAGCTTGTTAAGCGCAGAATCATCTATCACTTGATCGCCTGCACGAATTACAACACCTGCAATAAGCTCAGGTTTAACTTCAACTGAAACAGTTACTGTGCTGTTAAAACGCTTTTCTAAAGCAGATTTCAACAGTTGCTCTTGTTCAGCAGTTAACGGGAAAGCCGATTCAATCACGACATCCACATTGTTGTTATTCTGTGATTTAAGCTGTTCATATTCTGCTGCAATTTCAGGTAACAACACTAATCGATCATTATCTGCAAGAAGTGTCAAAAAGTTAGACACTGCTTGAGACTGATCTTCACCTAAAACTTTAGCAAAAAGCTTCACTTGCTCCGCAGGAGTAAGTTCAGGGCGATTTAAATAAGCGGAAAATGCTTCGTCTTGCACCGCAGCACTGAGCACTTGTAACGCATTCGACCAATTGTCTGTTGCACCTTGCTCAGAAGCATAAGCAAATGCTGCTTTGGCATACGGACGTGCCAACGTCAAGAGTTCAGCCATAATTCGCCTCGCTTAAAGTTTAGCAGCCAGCTGAGACAGCATGGCGTTATGAGCTTCTGCATCAACTTGTTGGTTCAGGATCTTTTCTGCACCAGTTACTGCCAAGGCAGCTACTTGTTGACGTAATTCTTCGCGAGCAGAATTGATTTCTTGATCAACAGCTTCTTTAGCCTGTTGACGAATACGCTCACCTTCAGCCGCAGCTTGAGTACGAGCTTCTTCGATCAATTGCGCTGCACGACGGTTCGCTTGTTCGATCAATTGAGCCGCTTGTGCTTTAGCCGCATCAAGCTCTTGCTTTACTTGCGCTTGTGCATCGGCAAGGTCAGCTTTCGCTTTTTCTGCTGCATTTAAGCCATCAGCGATTTTGCGCTGACGCTCACTAATCGCATTGATTAGTGGTGGCCAAACAAACTTCATGCAGAATGCGACAAAAAACGCAAACGCAATCGCTTGACCAATCAATGTGAGGTTGATATTCATTGCAATTCCTCAAATAGTGGATTTAGGAATTAAGCTGATTAACCTACAAATGGATTAGCGAAGATGAAGAACAAGCCAATACCAACACCGATCATAGGCACAGCATCAAGAAGACCCGCGATTAAGAACATACGAGTTTGAAGTTGTGGAGCTAATTCTGGTTGACGAGCAACAGCTTCTAAAAAGCGACCACCCAAAAGACCAAAACCAATCGCAGTACCCAAAGCACCGAAAGCGATCAAGATAGCAGATGCAATTGCAACTAGACCTAAAGTGAGTTCCATGAAAAATTCCTCAGAGGTTAGGTTATTACCAAATTAAATTAAAAAAATTCAGCCCAACCATCGTTTGACAGTTAGGCAATACCATTAATGTTTTTCGCTTGCCATGCTCAAGTAAACGATGGTAAGCATCATAAAGATGAATGCCTGCAACGTGATTACAAGAATGTGGAAGATCGCCCAAGGCACAGATAACGCCCATTGAATCCAGAACGGCAATAATGCAATCAGGATAAAGATCAACTCACCGGCATACATGTTACCGAATAGTCGGAGAGCCAATGAAATAGGACGAGCAAGGAATGTTACCAATTCCAAAATCAAGTTCACTGGAATAAGCAACGCTTTTGCAACTGGATTACTTGGGTTAAATGGGTTAAGTGCCAACTCGCCTACGAAACCGCCAACACCCTTTTCGCGGATGCTGTAGAACAAGATAAGTACAAACACAGATAAAGACATACCAAGGGTAATGTTTGGATCTGTAGATGGAACGATCTTGAAGTAAACGTGGTGAGGGTCCATACCAAATACGTTAGCACCCACAAATGCAGCAACTTGAGGAATCCAGTCAACTGGGATCAAGTCCATTAAGTTCATGAGGAAAATCCACACGAAAATAGTGAGTGCAAGTGGAGCGATTAAACGTGATTTGCCATGAAAAGTATCACGGACACTTGAGTCAACAAACTCAATGATCATTTCAATTGCAGATTGGAACTTTGTTGGAACGCCAGCATTTGCAGCTCTCGCAACTATCCAAAATAACAAACAGAAAATCACACCAAGGCCAATTGACCAACCCATTGAATCCAAGTGAATTGCAGTGAACCCCATCGAATGAGCTTCTTCAGCAGTCTCAGCCAATTTCCATGTACCATCTGGCATTTTGCCATAGGTCATATTGGTCAAGTGATGCTTGATATACTCTGTCGAAGTGAGGGCATGTTCTTCAGCAGCCATAAATCACACCTGGTCAATGTCAATTACTAAAAAGAAGGGAAACGAACATCGGCGTACTGTCGATATCTCGCCACCCTCCAAAAAATCTTCAATTCTTCTTGTTTCTATACCCGTTTTTGTAGACGTGACACCCAAAAAGGAGCAACCCACGACATCGCTTGAACGAGAATAAAACCAAACAGCAATGCTAACGGTGATAAAGGTTTAACATTGCTCAAAATCAAAATAAATCCAACGATCATGATTGCAAATTTGCCTAACATGCCCCTATACATGTTAGACAGCACTTGTTTAGATGCTCTCGCACCTGCAGTTCTGAAGGATTGCCACGCAAAATAGCTCGTAGCAAGCCAGCAGACCAATGCACCAAGTGCCGCACTTAATGCTGCTGTCATGTCTTTTATGCTCCACGCCACAAGTGCGGAAACAGGGATCATGCATGCTTGTAAGAAGACCAAAGCTTTTGCTAATCGTCGGTCAATCAAGCGACTAGTTTGGCTCATTTTTATCCACTCACAGCATAAATGCTTGACAAGTTTAGCTGATGATCGCTTTTAATCGCAGGCATTATAGAGTTACACCCCTGAACATGCAATCTTTTCCCGACTTTAGTCGGGGTTTTTCGTGACAGGTGGTGCTGACGCTACAGTCAGCCTTTGTTTACTTTTTATCTCACTTTTGCGTATTTAATACACATTTATCGGTTTTTATCGCCAGTTTCTTCCATGCTGTTACAAAATTATCTTCATTATTCATACTTTCATCAACGGGTTGGAAGGTAATACTACCCAGTTTTTGATATTGCCCTTTTGTTGTAAAACTTTCTGCAAGTAAACACATCTGAGCTTTTGGTCGACTATCATTAAGGTACTTTATTTGTGCCGCTGTAGGAGCTACATGCGGGTCATCCGTTAAGGCACCAGCAAACTTTAAGTTTAGCGAACGCTCCAAATATTGATAAGCATCATGATAAGACCAATACGGTTTACCGTTGCTTGAGCTATCGTAAGCTTGAGCCGCCTGTAACATATTTCGTGCAAATGTATTCGCATTATTCCAATACTTCGCTTTGTTTTCAGGATGCTGTTGTGAACGTAAAGCTGCAATAAAAAAGCCAATACGTACTGCATTGTTTGGTTCTAGCCAGACATGCGTATCTACAGTATTTGGTAAAGCAGCCCCACGTGTATTGCGCTGTGGCAAAATAGAAAGAATACCGCTATCTAACAAAGCAATTGCTTTCTTATTGTTACTTAGCAATTTGTTGAGCGGAGCTTCATGAGCTTTTCCTAACCAGATCACTAAAGAGGCATCATTAATTGCTTTACGGTGTGCCGGTGTTAGCTGTACATCATGCCCACTTTGCCCTTGAAGCAATAACTGGGGTTCTTCAACTCCTTTGGTAATTTCTTTTGCAATCAAATAGATTGGGTGCGTAGAGACAACCAAACCCTGACTCCAACCTAACGTACTCATAAGAGAGAACATACTGAAAACAAAAACGCGGAACATGACAGACCATCAATTAGTAATAGCTCGAAGCATGTTATAATATAACAAAGTTACAAAAATACCTAAGATTAATCGAATGAAGCACCGCTTCATGCTAATATTCCATTAAAAATTTGAGGTTATGTCTATGAGTTCTTGCATGCATGAACATCATGATTCTTTGCATGGTGTACATGATCACCATAATGTCGCAAGTCGTTTAGCTGAAGCAGAAACTTTATGTACTGCGGTCGGTGCACGCCTTACGCCTTTGCGTAAAGAAGTTCTTGAACTCATTTTAAATGCTTCAGGTCCTATGGGTGCCTATGACTTATTAGCACGTATTAAAAGTCAAACAGATCGCCCTGCCGCCCCTCCTACTGTTTATAGAACTTTAGACTTTTTATTAGAAAAGGGTCTTATTCATCGCTTAACATCTATTAATGCTTACATACCATGCTGTCACCCACGTGAAGGTCATCAGGCTGCATTCCTGATTTGTACCGAATGTCACACGGTTAAAGAAGCATCTTCACAAGGTCTAACCCAACAACTTGACCAACTTGCAGCTTTAGATGATTTCGCAGCACAACACAGCATTATAGAAATTTCGGGGAAATGCCAGCAGTGCCGCACAGCTCGCTAAATCCTGTATTGATTCAACTTGAACAGGTCTCTGTTCATCGTGATCAGCGGGATATATTAAAAAAAGTTGATTTTGCTCTGCATGAAAATGAAATTGTGACCTTAATTGGTCCCAATGGCGCAGGTAAATCAACTTTAATTAAAGTTCTACTTGGTATTTTAAAGCCAAGTAGTGGACGTGTCATAAGCAATAAAAAACTAAAAATGGCTTATGTGCCTCAGAAATTTAATCCATCTCATAGTCTTCCTTTACGGGTACAAGATTTATTAGATCTTGAAAAGTGTAGCCCTGCCCTTCGTCAGGAAATTATTCAAGACACTGGTATTGCCAAACTACAACAATCAAAAGTTCAGCAACTTTCTGGTGGAGAGCGCCAACGTGTACTGCTCGCACGTGCTTTACTTAGAAAGCCAGATATCCTCGTTCTTGATGAGCCCATGCAAGGCTTAGATATTCAATCAGAAGCTGAGCTTTATGAATATGTACGTAGTCTGCCGGAGCGTTATGGTTGTGCTATTTTAATTGTTTCCCATGATTTACAGTGGGTCATGCAGGGAACTCAACGCGTTGTCTGTTTAAACAAGCATATATGCTGTAGTGGCTTACCAGAAAGTATTCAGCAGCATCCTGAATACCAAGCAATATTCGGTACTCAGCGAGTTTTCTATCAACATCATCATGATCACTGTGCGCATGGTGACGCTGCACACCCCTGCCCTCACAATAGCAGACCTCACATTCACCCGGAACCGGAAGCTTAAGCCATGATGGAATGGTTACAATTATTGTTACCCGCATGGATTATGGGAACCTTATTAGTCTTTTTGACTGCACCACTTGGTTGTCTCATGCTATGGAGACGTATGTCTTTTTTTGCAGACACCATGGCACATGGAACCTTACTTGGGGTAGCAATTGCTGGTGCTTTAAGCCTTCCTCTCTGGCTTGGCGTAGCAGGTACTGCAATTTTATTAGTCGCTATTTTGTGGGCCTTACATGACAATCGTTTACCAAACGATGCTTTGCTTGCCCTATGCTCAGCAACATTACTATGTAGTGGCCTCCTGTTTATTCAACATGTTCCAAGTTTAAGACCGGAGCTTTTAAGTTATTTGTTTGGTGACTTACTAAGTATTGATTGGCCAGACCTACCTGTTTTCACATTAATTATTGCAGTATCACTGGCAATTCTTTATCGCTTTTGGCAACCACAAATTCAAATTGCCATTGATCCGGATATTGCAATTAGTGAAGGGGTAAATGCGAAATGGCAGCGTCTCATTTTTATGTTACTGCTAGCCTTATTTACCGTATTAGCTTTACGTGCAGTAGGTTCACTTTTAATGGGGGCACTACTGGTTATTCCAGCATTGAGCGCTCGATTACTCGCTCACTCACCAAAGCAGATGGTTATTTGGGCCTTTGTTTTAGCTCAACTCGGTGTCAGTGTTGGCCTATGGTCAAGCGCAGCACTTAATATCTCGACTGGCCTCAGTATTGTTTTATGTATGGCTTTAAGTTTTGCACTTATCTTTATGGTTCAAAAAATGAAAAATCAAACTCAAGCGGCCTAAATCAGGCTGCTTGATGGACCGTACTTAGCAATAACGCTGCACAACTAAACATGACAGCAAAACCACGGTTCAAATATTTTTGTTGCTTAGGAGAACGTAGCAATCTTAAAACTTTTGAAGCTAGCCCTGTATATCCAGCCATTACAATCAAATCAATCGTAACCATAGTGGCTGCCATAATCAGATATTGTATCCATTGAGGTTTGCTTAAATCTAAGAACTGAGGCAAAACTGCCAATAGAAATACAATCGCTTTAGGGTTACTGATATTGACCACAAATCCATTTAACAGCAGAGCAGAAACAGATTTATCCTTTTTTTCGTGTTGAATTTCTATGTCTTTTACAGGTGCTGTCCACTGCAAATAAGCTAAATACAATAAATAGGCTACCCCAAACCACTTAACGGCTTGAAAAGCCAACGGGGTCGTTGCGAATAGAACACCTACACCCGCAGCTACAATCATGATTTGAATTAACAAGGCGATTTGCAAACCGATCGCATTCCAGTAGCCATGTCTAAAGCCATAATTTAAGCCGCTCGACATAGAAGCAATAGCCCCTGCTCCCGGAGAAATACTAATGACCCAACAGGCCAACATATAAGCAAACCAAACTTGCAAAGACATAGTGAAATAGATAATAAAAGTGGAATTATACCGTTTTATAAAACTATCGTGGCGATAATTCAAACAATAAAATCAATAAATAGACTACTAACGGCTCTTCGCATCAGGCACAATAATTGAAGCTCATACTAAATTATAATTGAGGAGAGATCTTCTAATGACTGCTCAATCTGTCATTTTGCCATTACCATCTGATCATGCCCGTTTTATTGTTCTTCGTTTAAAAGATTTAACAATTGCTGAATTAAAAGAACAACTCGAAGCTTTATTCGAAACACGTGACCGTCTCATTACTCAACATTCAGACGCACAAATTAAGACAGCAGTCGCTTTTGGTCCAGAACTTTGGAAGCAACTTTACAGTCAATCTCCTGCTGGTTTTAAACAACTTGAACCAGAAAATGGCGCATTCAATATGCCAGTCGTACCAGCTGATGTGCTTATTCACATTGCCAGTATGCGTTCTGATATCTGTTTTGCTTTAAGCCAAGCATTTTTTGAAGGGATTAAAGATAAAGTTGAAGTTCTGGATGAGCGTGTATGCTTCCGTTACTTCGATGGTCGCGATATTACTGGCTTTATAGATGGTACTGAAAACCCTCAATTTCCAGACGACCGCGCAGAAACCGCTCTCCTCCCAGAAAATGCTGGAGTATTTGCAGATGGTAGTTTCATATTTGCGCAGCGCTATGCACATGACTTGGAAAAATGGAAAAAACTTAAAGTCGATGCACAAGAAAATGTCATGGGCCGTACCAAGCTTGAATCTATTGAATTAGATGATGACGTTAAACCGGAAAATGCCCATGTCGCTCGTACTGTCGTTGAAGATGAGGATGGCGAAGAAATGGAAATTTTACGTCACAGCTTACCTTATGGTGACGGTCGAGGTGATCAAGGTTTATTCTTCATTGCCTATACTAAAGACCTGAGCATTATTGATGCAATGTTAAAGCGCATGTTTGGTACAAGTGGGGATGGCATCCATGACCGCTTATTGCACTTCGTGACACCACTTGACGGGGCATATTACTTTGCACCAAGTGAAGAACTATTAGAAGAAATTTTAGAGGCTTAAAAGAAAAAAAGAGGAGCTTAAGCTCCTCTTTTCACATTCTCATTCTTAGAAAGGAATACGTTTATATTTACGGTATTCTGGTTTCCAGAACGATTGATCAATCTTCTGCTTAAGCAAATCATCACTAATGGTTACAGCCACACCATCTGCCATTGCAGCTTTTGCCACTTCAAATGCAATCACTTTAGACACTTGTTGAATTTCACCTAAAGGTGGCAATAAATCCGCTTGTGGATCTTTCAGCAACGGTGAACAGTCTGCTAAAGCACTACTTGATGCCATAAGCATGTTTTCTGTAACGCGTTTAGCGCCTGATGCTACTACACCTAAACCAATACCAGGGAAGATATATGAGTTGTTGCACTGCGAAATATTATAAAGCTTGCCGTGATGATTTACAGGTGCAAATGGGCTACCCGTTGCAATTAATGCTTTACCTTCAGTCCATTCCACAATATCCGCCGGTACTGCTTCTACACGCGAAGTCGGGTTAGATAACGGCATCACAATTGGTCGTTCACAATTGGCAGCCATTGTTTTAATAATTTCTTCGGTGAATAGGCCCGGCTGACCAGAAACACCGATTAATACTGTAGGCTTGGCATTTTTAACAACATCAAGCAGTGAAATCACTTCTTCAATATTGCCCCATTGGTCTACTACTTCAGCTTTTTGAGCTAACTTACGTTGGAAGTCTAATAGGTTTGGCTGATTTTCAGTGATCAAACCAAAACGATCTACCATGTAAACACGAGCACGTGCTTCAGCATCGGTTAGACCTTCTGAAACCATTTGTGCAACGATTTGCTCTGCAATACCACAACCAGCCGAACCTGCACCTAAGAAAGCAATTGTTTGGTCTTTTAATTGTTTACCTGCTGCACGGCTTGCAGCAATTAAACTACCAACAGAAACCGCTGCTGTTCCTTGAATATCATCATTGAAACAACAAATTTTATCGCGATATTTTTCTAAAAGTGGCATCGCATTTTTTTGTGCGAAATCTTCAAACTGGATGAGCGCTTTTGGCCAACGACGCTTTACAGCTTCAATCACCATATCTACAAAGTCATAATACTCATCACCACTAATACGTGGTTGACGCCATCCCATGTAGATCGGGTCATTTAATAATTGAGGGTTATTCGTCCCTACATCGATTGTGATTGGCAATGTGTAAGCAGGGCTAATACCACCACATGCGGTATACAGCGAAAGTTTCCCAATTGGAATACCCATGCCACCAATACCTTGGTCACCAAGACCTAAAATACGTTCACCATCTGTAATCACGATGACTTTGACATTATTTTTATTAACGTTTTGCAAAATATCATCAATCACATCACGATCTGGATATGAAATGAAAACACCACGATGACGGCGATAGATATCAGAGAAACGTTGACATGCCTCACCCACAGTTGGCGTGTAAATAATTGGCATCATCTCTTCAAGATGATTTTCAATTAAGTGGTAGAACAGAGTTTCGTTGGTATCTTGGATATTACGTAAATAGATGTGCTTATTAATATCATCATTGAAAGCACAATATTGCTGATAAGAGCGTTGGCTTTGCTCTTCGATAGTTTCAATAATATGTGGAAGTAACCCGTGTAAGTTAAAGTTACTTCTTTCCTCTTGAGTGAAAGCGGACCCTTTATTCAAAAGGGGTAACTCTAAAAGTGTATAGCCTGCATAAGGGATATAAAGGGGATGTTTACTTGGGTGACCTGATATCATTGCCTATCTCATTTTCCAGCTTAGAACTCAGAAAAGTACAGTTTCAGCACTCTCTAAAGCTCGTTGTATGCGTAAGCTTAAGACTATTTAATACAAAATAGGTATTTTAAACTGTGATATTGAAATTGAATACTATTTAGAAAAAACATATAACAAAATTAATATTAAAAATTAATTATTTACATTTTTCATCTTTTTAAAACTATTCTTTCTTAACTCCATATATGACTTAAAATCTTATATTTTTGCCCTATACTACATTTCCATAAAAAATACCAAGTGTTTTACTATCTTATAATTTCAAAATTATTACCTAAAAAGCCTGTATTTACGTATTTTTAGAATTT
Organism: Acinetobacter sp. FDAARGOS_558; assembly: GCF_003937785.1. Classification (NCBI taxonomy): domain Bacteria; kingdom Pseudomonadati; phylum Pseudomonadota; class Gammaproteobacteria; order Moraxellales; family Moraxellaceae; genus Acinetobacter; species Acinetobacter sp. FDAARGOS_558. Next base: position 2,523,354 of record NZ_RKJH01000001.1, on the reverse strand, counting down.
TATTTTTTAATATTTATGAAAAAAATAGTTCTCGGAAACTTCATGAAAGAAATTAGATGAAAGCGTTAAATGCACTCCCCTAACTCATAGGAAATTTGCTATATTTGACGTTTTTCTGCGACATCTATTTTCGATTGATATGAATACGGCAATACAAGCAGCTCTCGACCATGCAGTGCAAACCCTTCAGCAAGAAGGTGTGCTTCCTTCGGATTGGAATAATTCAAGCAATTTAACGCGCACCAAAGACCGAAGCCATGGCGACTTTGCTTCTAATATTGCCATGATCGGCTCTAAAGCTGCTGGTATGAAACCACGCGATTTAGCTGAGAAAATTCTAGCAGCGCTACCAGAAGTTGCAGACATCAGCAAAGCTGAAATTGCAGGCCCTGGTTTTATCAATTTCTTTTTAAATGCAGATCAACGTTTTGCAATTCTTGACCAGATTCAAGCTCAAAAAGAAAGCTTTGGTCGTAGCCAATCAAATGCAGCTAAAAAGATTCAAGTTGAATTCGTTTCTGCAAACCCGACGTCTAGCCTACACGTAGGTCATGGCCGCGGGGCTGCTTATGGTATGACTGTTGCAAACTTGCTTGAAGCAACAGGTGCTAAAGTTGATCGCGAATATTATGTAAATGATGCTGGCCGTCAAATGGATATTTTGGCGACTTCTACTTATTTACGTTATTTGGAATTACTTGGACAAAACCTTGTATTCCCTAAAAATGCATATCAAGGCGATTACGTTAAAGAAATCGCACAAGGCATCATTGATAAAGATGGCGATGCTTACGTTCATGAAGTTGCGAATGTTTATAAAGATGTACCAGAAGACGTACAATATGCTGAAGAGCTAGATAGCGAAGGCAACAAAGTCGTATTATCTGGCGACAAAGAAAAACACATTGACGGTCTTATTGCCAACTCACAACAATTATTAGGTGAAGGCTACCGCGTATTCCATCAGGCAGCACTTCATGCCATTTTAGATGATATTAAAGATGACCTTGCTGACTTCGGCGTAACCTTTAACCAATGGTTTAGTGAAGCATCTCTTAGCGCAAAAATTGACGAAGCGTTAGAAACACTTGATCAACGCGGCTTCTTATATGAAAAAGATGGCAACATCTGGTTTAAATCGACTGAATTTGGTGATGAAAAAGACCGTGTTGTGAAGCGCCGTAATGGTCAAACAACTTACTTTGCATCTGACATTGCATATCACTTAAATAAACTACAACGTGGTTATACTGACCTTGTTGATATTTGGGGTTCTGACCACCACGGTTATATCTCTCGCGTAAAAGCTGCGATTGATGCAATGGGTTATGACTCGAAAAAATTAACTGTTCTTTTAGTTCAGTTCGTAAGCTTATGGCGCGGTGGTGAGATGGTTCAAATGTCATCTCGTTCAGGTCAGTTCGTGACTTTACGTGACTTGCGTAAAGAAGTCGGCAATGATGCAGCTCGTTTCTACTACGTGATGCGTAAAAGTGAACAACACATTGACTTTGACCTTGACCTTGCTGTTTCACAAAGTAAAGACAATGCGGTGTATTATATTCAATACGCTCATGCACGTATTTGCCGTATGCTAGAAAAAGCAGCAAGCACTGGCTTACAATTTGAAGTAAGTGCTGCTCGTTCACATGCTGCACGTTTATCACTTGATGCAGAAACTGAAATTCTTGCTAAACTGGCTGCATATCCAGACGTTGTGTTACGTGCTGCTAATGCATATGAACCACACCAAGTAGGTAACTACTTAAAAGAATTAGCTGCGCTATTCCACGGTTGGTACAATGAACACAAAGTTTTAAGTGATGATGCTAAACTTACACAAGCACGCTTATTACTTTCAATCAATGTACAGCAAGTATTGCGCAATGGCTTAGAATTACTCGGTGTTTCTGCACCTGAAGCCATGTAAGTTAGTGTTGGGGTGTTTGGTCAAAGCCATATACCCCTTCATGTTGTAAGAAATAACGCTTTGCAAGGAAATCTATCTATGCGAAGCGATGTTTTAAAGTAAACGAGAACTAAACTCGAAATAAAACAATCAAAATACAGAGGAATAATCCACGTGTTTGGCAAAACGCAACGCGGTGTATCTGAAAGACCTAACAAGCCTAAAAAGCCTTTAATTCCTAAATGGTTAGGGACACTTGTCGCTATTTTAGCGGTCTTATGTATCGCAGTAATGCTCATGCTTTGGAAACCGTGGCAACCTGTTTCTTCAAAAAACCAGATTACTTCTGAGCACTATAAAGAAGAAGAAACCAATAAAGATTACCGCTTTTATGATCTATTGCCTCAACAGCAGGTCACTCCTATTCCGGAACAGGCAATTCCAGAAAGTAAAAATCAGGGTACTGCCATGATTGTAGAAGCTCCTAGTACAGCTCAACCTGCCGCTTCTGAACCTGCAAGTGTAAGCACTGACGACACTACTGACTCAACAGCTGCTATACCTCAACAACCAAATTATATTTTACAAGTTCGAAGCTATACTGACCCCGATCAAGCAGATGCTCGACGTGCAGAAATCATTTTAAATGGCTTATCGGCTGATGTAATTAAAAGCTCTGAGAATGGAAAAACTTGGTATCGTGTTATTTCTGGTCCATATGACACTCAAGAAGCTGCTCTCGCTGCTCAACAAACATTGCAGCATAGCGGTATTGACTCTATCGTGATTAAACGCAGATAAAGATTAAGCAATAAAAAAGGAACAAATATTTGTTCCTTTTCTTTTATATATCAGCACAATTTCTTTCGTTTGACCCTAAACCTTTCTGTCTCGCTTTTTGAAAAGCTGGTCTTTGCTGAATCCGATGTAAGAACGCTTGAATATGCGGATATTTACCTTGAAGACGTGACTGTAGAGCCTCTAGTGGAAAACTCATTTGAATATCTGCAAATGAAAAATCCCCTGCAAAATATTCATGCTCAGCCAAATAATTTTCTAAAAAACTAATATGGTCTTTCATACGTGGACGAACAAAATTTGCTTTAACACCTTCTGTAATTTTCTTTGCTACAGGCTGAATTAGCCACGGTACATGTTTATTGACGTTATTCATGACCAAAGTCATCACTAATAACGGCATAAGTGAGCCTTCGGCATAGTGCATCCAGTAAATATACTGCTGTAAATCCTGAGCTTGCTTAGGTTTAAACTGCTTTTTTTGATCATACCGCTGCTGCAAATACTCTAAAATAACAGCCGATTCCGCGATAACTTGCTCATCATCTGTCAAAATAGGTGCCTTGCCAAGCGGATGAATACATTTCAATGTTTCTGGTGCTGAATAGTTCGGAAGACGTTGATAAAAATGAATATCATAATCCAAGCCTAACTCTTCTAAAGCCCATAAAATCCGAAACGATCGCGAACATTCCAGGTGGTGTACACTAATCATGGTATTGCCTACTTTTATTTTTCTTTTTACATAAAAAACAGCATGTGATCATGCTGTTTTATTCCATTTGTGGGATGGATATAAAATCATCCACCTCAACAAAATAGCATTTTTATGCTGTAACAAGCACAGTATGAATGTCTAAACTACGTAACAAAGTTTTAGTGACTGGGGTTTTACTGCATATGGTTAAGATTTTTTGCTGAAGTTCTTCGTTTGGAAGTTCTTTAAAAACAATACGACGCTCGATATGTTCTTCATGCTCTCGATTGGTATGAAAATCAATTTCAACCGAGTACTCACCAAAATCATAACCCTTATGTTTTGCATACATTCTTAAAGTAATAAGTGTACATGCTGCCAGACTTCCGGTAAGCAAATCATAAGGTGCAGGCCCTTGGTCATGCCCTTCTAGCTTTTCAGGCTCATCACAAAAGTATTGATGACGGCCGCTGGTAATTTCCCCTTTCCATTGTTCTGCAAGAGGCTTTGCTTTACTGCTCGCAATTACTGCTGTCATTTTGATGCTCTCATTTGATCTGGAAGAACTGGTGCTTCTAAGCGGGCACCCACATAATCTGGAATTTCACCAAAACGCACGTCATGATTAACCCATTGCTCACGTGCTTCTTTTAAATCGTCCATCGTACGTGCAACGAAATTCCACCATAATAAGATCGGAGTTTCAAAAGGTTCACCACCGATTAATAGCACACGGTTCCCGTTCTTTACTTCAATCTCAATTTCGTTCAAACCTGTATCTAATACAACCATATTGTCAGCAGTAAGTTCATGGCCATTCACATGAGCTACGCCATCTAATGCCATAAAACCATATTCAAATTTAGGATTTAGTGGAATACGTGTCTTAGTATCTTGGGTAGCAATGAGATCAACCCCTACTAACGGTGTATGAACCACAACTGGAGAAGTTGTCTCTAAATATTCACCCACCAGTACAGTAAATTCCAGGCCGTCTTTTTCAACAACAGGAAGATCGGGATAATGTTCAAATTTCGGATCCATGTTGCGCTTATGGTCCGGCAATGCAATCCAGAGCTGTGCCGCATGCATTTGAGTTTCAGTATCAGGTGCAACCTCGGTATGAGAAATACCATGTCCTGCTGTCATCAAGTTTACCTGTTTAGGGCGAATTAATTGCTTTGACCCTAAACTATCGGTATGCATCATGGTCCCTTCAATCATCCAAGTGAAGGTTTGCAAACCAATATGTGGATGAGGTCCTACATCTAAACCATTGCCGGCAGGAAATGTTACTGGTCCTGCATGATCTAAAAAGCACCATGCCCCAATCATTCTTTTTTGTCGACTAGGTAAAGCCCGCTTAATCACCGTCCCCTGTCCAATTTCGGCAGAGCGAATTGGAAATTCCTGAATAAATTGATTGGCAAATTTTTCGCAATCCTTTGAATCCGAAATATCGTAATCGTTATTATTGCTCATGATATTACTCTCTTTTACCTATGCTTGTGCAATGAGTCGTTATACTGATCTTAACAATACACTCATTATTCAATATAGTCTTTTAGTAATACACAGGGTGCCATGAATGAGACAATCAATTTTTAACAATCGAAAATTTAAAGGTATATGGCCAACTTAAGGTGATTGAGTCTTAACTTGTTGTTTTAAATTCTTCATAAATTGCCCAAACTGTGGCAAGAATTCTTGAAACAATGGATGGTCTCGATTTTCTAACATGACTTCACTAAATAACTTTAGACCGACCGCAAAAGACTTTGTGGTTTGATCATCAAAAAATTCTGCGTTCTTTAACTTTTCAACAATCTCAAAAATATCGTCATGATTACCAGTATAGAACTCGAGCCTTTCCGTATAGGTAGAAACTTCCCCTTTGGCATCTTTTAAATGTTGTACCGTAACGTGATATTGATGCTGTTTCATACATAAACTCTCTATTAAAGTTGATAGTTTTTGGATAATTTCAACCTGTTTAAGGCCCACTTATAGGCGCCCAATCGCAACAGCAGCCTGATCAATTTTTTCAGCAATTTGATAGATCTGCTCTTGCTTCAAGTCAGTGGTATTCAATTTCAAACGTAAAGCCGTCTTTAAGTTTTCCATGGCACGGTGAATTTCGATTAATTGATCATTACTGTGAATTTCACGTCTCAAACGCAATTTCTCTAACAACCCACTTAGCTTGTCTTGGTGTTCATTTAAATAAGCTTCCCCAAATTCCGTAATTTGATATTGTTTACGCTCTACATCTAGCAAGTTAATGAGGTTCATTTCTTCCAGGCTGGTTAAAGTCGGATAGATTGTTCCTGCACTTGGTGTATAGCCATCGCCTACCAGATCACTTATTTCTTTAATAATTTCATAACCATGCTTAGGATTTTGCTGAATAAGATGAAGGACTAAAAGTTTCATACGTCCAGCTTCAAAAAGTCTCCCACGACGCCCCGAACGGTGATGGCCGTGATGATAGTCATTATGTTCAGCATGATGATGTTCTGATTGTTGTCTCATCTTTGGAGGTTCTCTAATACGCACAATTTATAACTATTAAGATATATCTTAATATATCTTTTATCAAGAAAAAGTAATAAAATCTAACCTATTGTTTTGATAATTATTAAAATTAATATTATTTTCTTTAAACACTAAGTAATAAAAAAGAGTGCTTAAGCACTCTTATATAGCCGTATGTTTAGTAAAGACGGTAAAAAAGCCAGAATCTAAAAAATTATTATGTGATCAAATTTCTTTTCTGCTCAAACTGCTCTTCAATTTTTGAACTCAGAAAATTAACAATAGGCTGCAAAGCATAATGTTCCTCTTGCCAATTTTGCTTGCCGATTTCCCCTCTATATTCCTGTATAAGCCGCTGCAATACGAATTTCTGCTCAGGAGGAAGCTGAGGCATAACCCATCGAGCTGCATTGTCTTTTGAAGCAATATCCTTCATGACTAAACTAAAATAGATCCGGCATAAAGCTAAAATCTGGTTTCTTTCATCTGCATCCTCATCCCAATGAGCTACAATTTCGGGATAAGTATCAGACATTGCTTGCCATAGTTCTTGATCAGAAATTTCAGGTGCCCATTGGTCCAAAGCTGGACCAAATAAAACTGTATGATGAAATCTCGCTTTTCTAAGCAATATACTAATATCTGGGTCTTTCTGCGAACTTAATGTTCCACCTTCTTTAAGTTCTTCACGTAGCCATTCACCAAACTGCATTTCATAACTTAAAGGATAATTTCCAGACTGAATCTCATCTTTTAATAAAATAGTAACTTCTAATGGTCTTTGTAATTCCCCAACAGGCTGTGAAATTTTTAGTAATTCTTGTGCAAGCTGCTCGCGTAAAGCAGATGTTAATGGTTGAGTAACCACGACCAGAACATCAAGGTCACTTTCTGGCCCTAAGCCACCATCAACAGCTGAACCATAAAGATAGATTGCAAATAATGATTCCGCTAAAAGTTGCTGTAATTTTTCTTGTAGATATTCTAACTGAATGAAATCAGACATCTCTCACCTCCTTCGGAAGAAACAGATATAAAAAAGGCAGGATTTAATCCTGCCTTTTCATTTGATTATTCCCACTCAATCGTTGCTGGTGGTTTAGATGACACATCGTATACCACACGTGATACATCTTTAATTTCGTTCATAATACGTGTTGAGATTTTATCAACCAATTCGTATGGTAAATGTGCAAAACGAGCTGTCATAAAGTCAACTGTTTCAACTGCACGAAGCGCAATCACCCATGCATAACGACGGCCATCACCCACTACACCAACTGACTTAACAGGTTGGAATACAGCAAATGCTTGAGCTGTTTTGTCATACCAGCCGCTGTCACGAAGCTCTTGCATAAAGATATCATCAGCAAGACGAAGAATATCTGCATATTCTTTTTTCACTTCACCCAAAATACGAACGCCTAAACCTGGGCCCGGGAATGGATGACGGTAGATCATGCTATGTGGCAAGCCAAGTGTAGTACCTAATTTACGTACTTCATCTTTAAACAAGTCACGTAAAGGCTCAACCAATTCAAATGCTAAATCGTCTGGTAAACCACCCACATTGTGGTGAGATTTAATAACGTGTGCTTTACCTTGTTTGCTTGCAGCAGATTCAATTACGTCTGGGTAAATTGTACCTTGCGCCAAGAATTTCACGCCATCAAGTTTACGTGCTTCTTCAGCAAATACTTCAATGAACTCACGACCAATAATTTTACGCTTCGCTTCAGGATCGGTAACGCCAGCTAGAGCATTTAAGAAGCGCGCTTCTGCATCCGCACGAATAACACGAATACCCATGTTTTCAGCAAACATTTGCATCACTTGGTCACCTTCGTTTAAACGAAGCAAGCCATTATCAACAAATACACATGTTAATTGGTCACCAATCGCTTTGTGTAAAAGCGCAGCAACAACAGATGAGTCAACACCACCAGACAGGCCTAAAAGTACTTTCTCGTTACCAATTTGCTCACGTAACTGCTCTACACGCAAATCGATGATGTGTTCAGGTGTCCAAAGGCCACCGCATCCACAAATTTTGTGAACGAAATTAGAAAGTAGCTCTTCACCTTTTGCCGTGTGTGTTACTTCTGGGTGGAACTGAACACCGTAAAAACGGCGTGTTTCATCACTTACAGCAGCTACTGGACAGCTTGGTGTACTTGCAGTAATCGTAAAACCTTCTGGAATCTGGCTCACTTTGTCGCCGTGGCTCATCCAAACGTGTAGTTGGTTTTCGCGGTCTTGTAAGTTGCCAATAAGTTGGTCACGTTTAACGATATCAACTTCGGCATAACCAAACTCATGTACAGTACCCGGCTCAACTTTACCGCCTAACTGTTCAGACATGGTTTGTAAACCATAGCAAATACCCAATACTGGAACGCCTAATTCAAACACCACTTGCGGTGCGCGAGGGCTGCCCTCTTCATGCACACTCTCAGGTCCACCTGATAAAATGATACCGTTTGGCTTAAAAGCACGAATGTCTTCTTCAGACATATCAAAGGCATACATTTCAGAGTAAACACCAGCTTCACGTACACGACGTGCAATGAGCTGACTATATTGAGAGCCGAAATCCAGGATCAGGATACGATCTTCAGTAATTTGAGTATTGGTAGTCATGACAAACCACTAAATGGCAAAAGAATTAAGCGCGCCATTTTAACATTTTTCACGCTTCGACGCACCGCAAATCATCATATATCTTATTTTTTTCATATTAGAATCATTTTAATAGTTAGAATAATCGATATAAAATATTATTTATTTATATTTATCAATACCCTAAAAGTTACTTTAGAACTTCATGCACATTGATAAATTCATCACATTCTATGCAACATCATAATGAATTTGATGTTAAGATGACCCGATAAAACAGGCATTACCATGGAAAGGTAAATACCATTAAGCGATATTTGTCTGACCTTAAACAGTTATCCGTTTTTTATGGCTTGTTGCCCCATATCAAAATCAATAGAAATCTAAGGAACAACAATGCTTCAAACTATGATTGCAGATTTCCAGCAACATTTTTGGTTGTATGTCTCTATTCCTTTCATGAGTGGTTTAATTGGCTATGTCACTAAAGTGATTGCCATTCAAATGATGTTTTCACCACTTGAATTTAAAGGTATTAAACCGTTTTTTGGCTGGCAAGGTATTGTGCCTCGTAAAGCCGAAAAAATGGCAACGACTGCTGTAGAGCTTATGACGGCTAAGCTCATTAAGCCCGAAGAAATTTTTGCTCGCCTTGACCCCAAGCGTATTGCTAAAGAAATTGAAAAACCATTAATGGCAGCAGCAGAAGATATTACCCGTGAGGTTGCTCAAGAATATCAACCAGGCTTATGGGAAGGCATGCCTGAGTTTGCCCGCCAAAGACTGATCCGCAGAGTGCAATCAAAAGCCCCGGAAATTGTCGAGCACATCATGAGTGAAGTGCAACGTGACGTAAATCGATATTTTGATATTAAACATTTGGTCATTAGTAATTTACTTAAAGACAAACGCCTACTGAACAATATTTTTAAACGTGTAGGCAAACAAGAGTTTAAGTTTTTCAGTAACGTTGGTTTTGTATTTGGTTTTGGTATTGGTGTAATCCAGATGCTCTGCTGGATTGTCACACAAGGAAAATATCCTTGGATGCTACCTCTGTTTGGCGGATTTGTAGGTTTTTTTAGTGACTGGATTGCCCTACAAATGATGTTTAGACCCCTCTATCCGAAAAAAATATTGGGCTATACATGGCAAGGTCTATTTATTAAACGTCAAAATGAAGTGGCAGCTGACTATGCAGCTTTAATTTCCAAACAACTTTTGACTTCACGTCATATGATGGAAGAGTTGTTTTCAGGTACACACTCTGCACGTGTTATTGAGCTGGTTAACCGTCATGTCAAACAGGAAATTGACATGCAAGCAGGTGTAATCCGCCCACTCGTTGTTTATGCAATTGGTGGAGAAAAATACCAGAATATGAAAACTCAGGTTGCGGAACGTATCATGCAGCAACTTCCAGAGACCATGAAATATGTTGAGTCTTATGCAGAAGACGCCATGAATATTCGCAATACCCTGATTGAGCGTATGCAGAAATTAACGCCTTCGGAATTTGAAGGTATGCTACGTCCAGCCTTTAAAGAAGATGAGTGGGCACTCATTGCAGTAGGCGCAGTACTTGGTTTTGTTGTTGGTGAGCTACAAATCCAGTTTATGCTTTAATTTTTAAATATAAAAAAACCGGATGAATGAATCATCCGGTTTTTATTTTGCTTTAGATATTATTTTTCAATTGCATGGTCGAGGCTAATACGTCCAGCACCGTGAAGCATCAAGAAAAATAAACCACCTGCCATTGCAAGATTTTTCATAAAGTGGATGCCATTGTTATATTGTGCTGCTGCATCAGCCCCACCTTGGTGAAATAAGAACGCAGTTAAGATGCTAAAGATCCCAAGACCAAAAGCTGCGAAACGTGCTTGGAAACCAAATAACAACGCTAAACCACCACCGAACTCAACCAGAATAACTAATGGTAGAAGTCCACCTGGAACACCCATTGCTTCCATATATCCTGCAGTTGCTGCATAACCGGTAATTTTCCCCCAACCAGCAGCAAGAAAGATATAAGCGATAAGAAGACGAGCAACAAGGCTAATAAAACTGTCTGCGCCTGGTTGCGTCACGATATTTTTGACCACCACATTTGGATTAAACATATTGCCACCTTTATTTAATGCTTATTTGTTGATGAACTCATTCTAGGTTTGGGACATTGATAATTAAATACTCAAAATCCATATATATCGTTGCACAAATAGGATGATCAATTTGTATATTTTTGATGTTTTATACTGACTTTCTATAGGCTCGCTGCTAGGATTTGAGCACGGTTTACCACTTAATCATCTCATGGAACTTCTTGATTTTATTCTACACGTTGATCAGCATCTCGCCGAATTTATCACAAATTACGGGACGTGGATTTATGGCATTTTATTTTTAATTATTTTTGTCGAAACTGGTTTAGTGGTTATGCCGTTCTTACCGGGTGACAGCTTACTGTTCGCAGCAGGTGCTTTAGCGGCTTCTACAGGCACAATGGACCCTTGGTTACTGGGCATTCTACTCTTCATTGCCGCGGTTTTAGGCGATACAGTGAACTATCATATTGGACGTTTTATCGGTCCACGTGTATTTGAAATGAATTCACGCTTTATTAATAAGCAACATTTAATTAAGACTCAAGAATTCTTCGCCCGTCATGGTGGCAAGACTATTATTTTTGCACGTTTCATTCCATTTGCTCGTACCTTTGCACCTTTCGTTGCTGGCGCTGGCAGCATGAATTATAAGTTTTTCTTAACTTATAACGTAATTGGCGCATTCTGTTGGGTAGCTTCTTTTGTCACTTTAGGCTATCTCTTCGGTGGACATCCACTTGTAAAAGATAACTTTACCCACCTTATTTTTGGCATCATTATTATTAGTATTTTACCGGGTGTGATCGGCTTCATACGTCAAAAGCTAAAAAACCGAAAAGCTAACATTTAAAGAGCAATTAGAAAAAACGGAATACCACCGGAAGCATACATAAAATAAGTAACATGGCCGATCCTTTATATAGATGATCGGCCTTTATTTTTTTCATTGATCCCGTCAATAAAGCACGTCCGAAAAACATCCAGAAACTTGCTGCTGGAATAAGAATCAAAGTAAAAGCAGCCAGAACCATGAGAAAATTCTCAGGCGAATTCCATGTTTCAGCGGGGAAAATACCTGCGGCAAAAAGTAAAGACTTAGGATTTTTTAAAGTTGAGAAGAATAATTGACGTGGGCGAATATTACGATGATTTTGGCTAAATTGTTGTAAATGCGTGGTTTTCCATAAGCGGAATGCCATCCAGAATACATATAATACGCTAGTGATGTGCAAAATAAGCAGTAGTGCAGGCCAAACCGGATCTGCCAAATGAATGAACACTGCCCAAAAACTAATGCCATAAGCGTAGCCCAACCATTCCATTGGGATAAGCCAGAATGTTTTAGATAAACCTTGTGAGTGAGCGGCGGTTGCAAGTAATGCGTTTGTCGGGCCCGGAATAAGTAAAACAGCCAACATAGCTAATACAAAAAACCAGCTCTCAATCATATAATTTCCACATTAGTAAAGATGCGGCAACATTAAACGAAATGGGCAAAATATAGCAAGTTTAGAGCGTATTCTGATTAGAAAGAATACAAGTTATTCTAAGGCTTATCTTTAAAAAATTATTGATTTATAATAATTTTACTATGAAACATTTTGCTAAACTTTATTCATCACAATATGCAATTAGTTAGCATATTGTGATGCAAAACCGATGATTAATTCGTCTTTTTCCGAACAATAATTGGACAATTCTTAAACTGAGCAGCCTGAACAATGGCTTCTTGTTGACCTAATACACGTGAAAGTTCCGTGTTTTTGGTTGAAGAAGATTGTCCCATATTGACAGAGATGGATGGGCCGAATCCCCAACCGCCTCGTCCCCAGCCACCGCCAAGCCCAAGTCCAACACCCATACCTGTACTTTTTGGTGTCTGTACACCATTGTCGATATATTGTTGAATACGGTTATATTCACTTTGTAGTTGCTGGCAACTCAAAGATTGATACTGCGTCGGAGACACATAAGTCGGTTTTACCGTTGTAGCACAAGCGCTCAATAGTAAAATGGCCGCTGCCAAAGGCACAATATATAAGCCTTTCATCATTTTTCTCTTATCGTTTTGGTTCAATTTCGCTGAACAATGCCTCATAAGACTGAGTCAATTTGTGTTCTGGCGCTAAGTGAGCCAAAGGTAAATTTTTCTGATGTGATTCTTTCATCAAAATCGAAGGCGGTAACATGCTATTGAGCACGGGTAACCCTTCATCTTTTAACTGTTGAACCACTTCCCGAGGTAGTTTTGCTTGGGACTGGAACTGATTCACCACAATTCCTTCAATTTCCAAGCGATCATTATGATCATCTTGCGTTTCGAGAACATTTTCAATCAATGTTTGTAAAGCACGCTTTGAAAAGACATCACAGTCGAAAGGAATCAGGACCTTATCTGCTGCAATTAATGCAGACAATGTGAAAAAGTTAAAGGCTGGAGGTGTGTCAATATAAATGCGGTCATAGCGCCCAACCAAGCTTTGAATAGAGTCACGCAATTTATAAATTTTATGTTTGCTTTCAAGTGCATGCTCAAGAGCACCGAGCGTAGGGCTAGCCGGAAGCACATCTAATTTTGCAAAGGATGTAGAGTGTACAAAACTGTCGAGATCTTTGTTGCGTGGAGCTTTTAGAATTGAGCCCAGTGCGTTCCCAATTAAACCTTTTTGTTGATTATTTCCCAACACATCTTCAAAGAAGTTTTCAATATTTGGTTCTAAAACTGCTTTATCAGCAGCGTATGTTGCTTCTTCACCTAAAAGGTATTGGCTTGAGTTGGCTTGAGGATCAAGATCGATAACCAAGGTCCTTAAGCCATGTTTGGCACTAATGGCAGCCAAATTTACAGTAATACTTGATTTCCCTACACCGCCTTTTTGGTTAAACACCACACGAGTTAGCATGTTTCCCTCTACATATTTTTTTACTGTATGCAGTTTAACCTAGAGCTTACGCAAAAAGGCAAAGAATGTAGAACAATTAAGCAAAAACAGGTTTCACTATCACCAGAATAATAATGGCAACAAATGCGATTGCACTAATGACCAAACCCGCACGGCGCTGAGCTAGCAAAATAGTGTCATCCTTTTTAAAGGCTTTCATTAAAGATGATAAGAGCACTAAAAATAAGATAATTTTAGCGTAGAACCATGGCTGTACCTGAAAGTTCTTCATCACCAGTAAAATTGCTCCGGTAATGAAAACCACGGTAAATGACAAATGCTGTAAAGCAACTAAAGCTTTACGCCCTGCTGGGTTAGGTTGTTCACCTTGTACACCAATAAATAGTGTTGAAGCGCGTAATACAAAAACCATAAGTGCGGCTGCTACCGCAGTCATATGGATAATTTTAGTGAGTAAATGTGCATCCATAAACTAAGCCCTTAGCTTTTAGGTGCATGTGCACATTCTGGACTCGCTGGCGCTTGGCCTTGCCACTCACTTGGTAAATAAGCGTGGATTGCTAAAGCATGAATTTGTCCTGGATTCATTAAATCAGAAGCCAAGGCATAAACTTTTTGATGACGCTGAACCAAACGCAAGCCGTTAAATTCTTCACTCACCACAATCACTTTAAAGTGGGATTCTTTAACAGGAAAATAACCACCGTGGCCGGCAGACTCATTAATGACTTCTAAATGGCTAGGTGCAAGGGTCTGTAACCGTTCAATCAACTGTTGTTCAAGGCTCATAGCTTTTCCTTTTACGATTATTCGTATATTTAGACCTAGTATACCCTGTCTACACACAAACAAAAGTTGCTCTTGTACGCTTTGACTTCAAACAAAATGTCTATTTATTCGGCAACTTATCAATAAAAATAACTCTAAATGCTCATTTCTGTTTTTATTTTATGCAATCAGCATAATTATTTGCATAAAGTTGTTGACCCTTGTTTTGCTTAATGTATTATAAGCGGCACGCGGGAATAGCTCAGTTGGTAGAGCATAACCTTGCCAAGGTTGGGGTCGCGAGTTCGAGTCTCGTTTCCCGCTCCAGATTGGTTTTTTTTGAGAAAGTTTTAGTAAAAACTGCTCATACATGCGGGAATAGCTCAGTTGGTAGAGCATAACCTTGCCAAGGTTGGGGTCGCGAGTTCGAGTCTCGTTTCCCGCTCCAAATTCAAAAGGCACTTATCGAAAGGTAAGTGCCTTTTTCTTTTGATCTGTTTATATATTTAGAATTTCAAAATCGCTCATTGCAGTGATTTAAGTTAGTTATTGTTCGCAAGGTTCTAGAGTTATTCGATGTGTAGATATATAAGGTAATAATTGAAAACAATCTATATTAAAGCTTTCTAGGCAATGACTCTGCTGTAAACATAGGGAAAAGATAAAACTATAATTATAGATATAACTTTTAAAATGATACTGCTCAGTTCTTTGAACATCATTATTGGTTAAATCGCAAAATTGTATATGTTCAGGAGATACATGAAAGTTGAGCTTCTTTAAATGACGGCTCATTCCTTCACCAGTACATTTAATATAGGATTCTTTTAAGGTCCATATTTGAAAAAAACGTTGATATACACTAGTTGGATTAGTCCATTCATTTTGCTGAATCCATTCAATTTCACTTGGCGCTAACACGCTATCGACACGCCTCCATTCGAACTCATGGTTCATTCTTTCGACATCGACTCCTATTTCTCCTTTTTCTGTCACAGCAAAGACAATAAGGTCCGCAGAGTGACTAAGATTAAAATAAATAGCCTTATTGCCTCGTACAAAAGGTTTGCCGTTAGGTTGTAATTGAATGATGACCTCATGAGGCAAGATACCCAACTTATCTGATAAAACAGACTTCATTAACACACGAGAAATTAAGAAAAGTCGTGCAGCATGAGAATGATATTGATCATATCTCAGCTTTTCTGCCGCATTGAGAAAGCGGAGATAATGACTCAATATGAGATGGTTATCTGGTACCCGTGAAACTGGGCAAACATAAACCTGTACTTGGGCTATATCAGACATCACTAAGCTGTGCTGTAGTGCTGATGTACTTTGTCAGAACCGGTGTAAGGTAATCATAAACCGCTTCTACATGGGTAACGTGTGGATTATGACCTGCGCCAGCGATGATATGTACAGGAATCTCAGGACTGATTGGAGTAACAGTTGGATCTTTCTCTCCCACAATAATCTCGATTTTAGATCGAAGCTCAGAAAGCAAAGCTGTCTGTGCTGCGCGCTGCTGCGGCAAATTAATGTGGTGCATGTACTCACTAATATGCTTAGACACTGACATGCGGCGTAGTGAATCCATCGCATATCTCACTGACAGATTTTGTTGCCCCTCTGGATGTAAATCTTTAGCAATCACATCTTTCGGCACAAAACGGAAAATGAGTTTAGATATCGCTTGTATCTGAAACATTCTTGCAGCCTGTGCCTGAATAAAATAAGGCGATATAAGGATAAGGCGTGCAACTTTATCTGGATATTTCTTTGCAAGATTTAATGCAAAAAGACATCCTAATGAGTGGGCAATCACCACACTATTTGGTACCAAAAGCTCTGCAGCAGTATCAATAAATTGAGGGTTATTATCTTCCATCATTTCATAACTACCTGAACGCCCAAGTCCCGGTAAGTCCATCATAGCGACCTGATCATAAGTAATTTTATTGATGATTGGAGACCAACATGCACTATCAAATGGAATGCCGTGTAAAAATAATGCAGAAGCTTTTTCTGATCCAACTGGCTGTTTAGTATAGATTTCTGTCCAATATCGGTTCTGATAGCTAAAAGAATTAGGTGTTGGTACTTGCATACGACCAAAACGTGTAAACACCAAGCGATCAATCCAGCGAGAAAAATAAGGCATGATACTGATCAGGTCTGCGATGCCCATCTTCGCCGCCATCGCCTCTGCCCCAGCAACATGGTAATGCTCGGTAGAAATGAAAGAAAGTTGCTCTTTAGAACCGTCAAGTAATACCTCTGGTAATTTCTCGAGCAAAACTTTAGGTATTTGTAAATGTGGTGAGCTAACTCCCAAATGCTCAGCAGCTAGGTGAACTAGGCGATGAAATTTGGGTGTCGCAGGATCAAGCAGCATATACTCCTGAGCAATGGTCTCAGGATAAGATATCGTTCGGATCAGAAAGCTCACAATATACTGCATATTGCATAGAGGGAGGAATGTGTCACGACCACCTGGTAATGCCAGTAAACGTCCCTGATAGAGCTTATCAATCATGTCCGCAATACCAATATATTGCATATCGCCATAATTATAAAAACCATCAATGACTGTCGCCGGATTTATTGCAGTCCATGGCACATTTAAACGCTTACAGGCCTCAATGAAAGCTTGATGCCCTAGAATTTTTGAAGCCTCATAACCACCATGTTTGCAATACAACTCATCAGCCGATTCTTGCGGCGGCGCAGCCACACGATACCCGCCAATCCAGATAAATCGCTCAAGCTGCTTCAATGTTGCAGCCCATTCAATCAACGCCAGCCCTGACTTAATATTGGTACGCTCAGCTTCAGCTTTGCTAATGCCCCAATTAAATGATGCTGCGAGATGATAAATTACATGGATTTTTGTCTGGGCGTCCGATAATAGAGAGTCCAGCTTAAAATCGCGGCTTAAATCATATTCGACAAACGAAATAGACGGATCGACCAGTCCTTCTGTTGCAATGAAACCTAATAGCTTATCTTTCTTGGTTGCGGCATTACGCAGCGCAGCAATCACCTGATGACCTTCACGCAGAAGTTCAACGATCAATCTGCTGCCAATAAAACCTGCTGCACCTGTTACTAATATGGTCTTCCGTGAAAAATTATCTTTTTTTGCGTTATTTAAATTATCCATAAATCACCTTATTAGGTGCTGGGCACTCCAGCATTGTTTTGAAGCGAGTTATCTTAAAAGTTATATCGAACCTGGGCATACACCAGACTGTTATCTCTAAATTGTCCTAGTACCGTATCATTTCTGCCCCAGAAGCGATCTCCACCTGCATTTAACTGCCAGTGATCATTGAGGTTGTAGTTAATACGTACTCTCAACAATTCATTAGGCTCTGGTGCAAAATAGAATCCTGTAAACTCTAACTTTAAATTGTCATTCAATAGGTTAAACGCATAACGCAGCATAGCTCCATACTGATCTTGCTCATATTGATCGCTGATTGTTTGCTGATAACGGTAGACTGTACTCAATGATGGATTTGTTAGGCTATCGGCAGATTTAAAGTCTTCTGTATGCTTGTACACGCCTACTAAACTCAGCGTAGAATTTTTTAATGACCATTCCGGCCCCATAACTACAGTTAAATTATTTTTCTTATGGGTAAGATCTTCACTACCATTCGAGTCAGTGTGGGTATATGCTGCTTCACCACGCCATACGATATCGTTATGGTTATAACTGAAATCAAATCCATAGACAGACATAGGATTATTTTTCAGTTGCAATGTGGCCTCCCCTGTTGGAGACGCTGAAAGAACTGACAGATCAGGCATATGATCTAAACCTGAGAAATACGATGCCCCTACATCTAGACCATCTACGGAATAATCCCAACGCATTGCAAATGCAGGACGGCTCTTACGGTCTATGTCATACTGAACACCAGCAATCTGACGCAATGGAATCACATCTGAACGACTACGCGGATACCACAATGCCGTCCATTTATTGGTTCCAGATTCAGGAATATAAGTCAATTTGATTGCATCATTTCCTAGACGTTGATCTGTCTCATCTGGTACTAGACGCGTATAGTCACGGGGCGATAGGTTATCCGTTGGGTTAATTCCATCCGCTCTCCCCCAGACGACAATCTGACGGCCAACATCGACATAGACGGTCTGGTCCCAATTATATGACGCATACAACTCACGTAAGTTACGATTTACCTTACTCACCTGATCTGGGTTTACAGTGTGGTCTGTTTCGTCTGAAACCACTATGTCGTAATGCAGCTTAAATGCAGGGTTAAATTTGAGTGTACCATTGGACCAGAAACTTGCTTGCCCAATGTTTTTTAACGAACTTAAATCACGATCTGATGACCACACATCGAGTCTAGCTGAGTTTTGGCTCACAAAACTCATTTCGCTGTCATCTGCATAAGTATGCTGCAGTAGCATAAAGCTACTGCAGCATACAAATACCCAATAGGCACCTTGCGTCATTTCTCAAGACTCTGCGGTGAGAAAAGCTTATCGGACAAGGTTTTTTCTGCCGCAAAATCATTGACGATCACTTGCGTCATATGTTGAGTTTGCAGATTCTTCGCCATAGATTTCATGGCTTGCCATCTTGGTTTCACTTTGCCGTAAGGACGGATATCGGTGAATTCAATATGTTTTAATGGTTTGCCTGCTGTATCCCAAATGTCGATGGTTGCTGTAACAAAGTTGTCTTTGAGTATGCACATACGACGTTTGCTATAACCAAAGTCACTCTTCACCGTATTATTGATTGGCGTTGCTTCAATCATGTAGCAATCTTTGCCATTAAATTTGCCATCTGCAAGTTTCGTGTATTTCCAGTCACTGAGCTTATAGCCAAGGACATCACCATAACTAAAGTCCGTACCAATAAAAGCATCACCCTTATTCGCTGATGCAAGACGGCGTACTTTTTTCAATGCAGGCAAATAGACAAACATACTATCGCTGCCTTTTGCATTTTCAATTAACAGCGTCGTGGTTCCTTGGACATCTGCTGGCGAGATAAACTCAGTCAAACGCATGTTGTTCTGAGTATTTCCAGCAAGCTTGGTCATATTTTTAGTTAAACGTACACGTTGCTCGCCATTTTTAGAGGTCAAAATAAATTTGGCGCTAGCTGTTGAAGACAAGAACTTAGAGGCATCATCACTACGATTAACAATATCTTGAACTTCATCTGCATGAGATGTTTTAGGCATCGACATTGTAAGCGCCGTACCTAACAAAAGGCTTGTCACCACAGTTTGTGCAACAGGAATGCTCTTCTTCTTTGAAGAAAAGATAAAACGAGGTTTTAATATTAGAATCATTGTAGGTACCATAATTAAGGTTGCAAATACACTGAAAAGCATCGCAATCACAATAAACATCGCGAGCCATTGATGAACGTGGAAGCCTTGTGATAAGGACAATACGCCATACCCACCGGCAACCGCAGTCGCGACAAAAAGAGAAGCCTTACCAGCAGTACTTAAAGTTTTACGAATAGCGTCTTTGATATCGCCGCCTTCTTCGCGCAAGATTTCACGCAAGCGGTAGAGGAAGTAAATGGCATAATCCGCACCAATACCTACAGCCATGGCCGAGATGAGAGAGTTCGGAATATTGAGCGGAATATCGAGCCAGCCCATCACGCCAAAGATGGCAAGAATTGAGAACAGAAGTGGAGTCAGAACAATCAGTCCAGCTGAAATCGAACGGAAAACCAATGCTGAAATAAAGAATACGGCAAATGAAATTTGTAGAATGTTCATGAGCTTGCCGTGAACCATCGTTTCAGTCAAAGCAATGGTCTGCGTTACATCACCACCAAAACTCACTACAGCCTTGTCGCCCAATTGACCCGCCATATACGTTTTTAGCGACTCAAGGATTTCTTTAATGCGATGATTACTGCCAGTTTTCAGAAGAATCGTGATCTTGGCATAGCGTTGAGTGGTATCAATGTATGAATCAAAATCCGTCGGCTCACCAGACATTGAATACAGCAGCAGATACTGAGCAACGACATCTTTGGTTCCAGGAACCTGAAATGCTTGTGGCTGATCAGCATTCATTGCCTGATTCATTCGTTTGATATAGTCCACGATAGAGATGGTTTTACCGACCTCTGGAATTGAGTTCGCGAACTTTTCAGTATTATCAATCGCTTTTAAGATTTCAGGATTTTCAATACCATCACGAACCTTCGTATCAACCATAATATAAAGGCTGTTTGTGCCACCGAGAGACTGATTCAAGAATCTGTCATCTTGTTGCATTGGTAAGTCACGAGAGAAGAAATTACGGCTATCGTTATCCACCACAATGCGGCTCGTGCCAATAGCAAGGAAGATGCCCATTGCCGCAATCGCAGTCATTAACATCATTCGTGGACGAACTGACAAAATGACATCACCAATACGGTTTGGAATCCAATCCCAAATTGGCAAGCCTTTGCGTTTGACCTTCACAACCGAAGGTGGTGGCAACATTGAGCGGAGTGCCGGAATAAAAGTCATCTCAATCACCAGCGTACTGATGATCCCAATTCCTGTAAAAATACCAAATGAACGAATCGTTGGAATGTTGAAGGTCAACAGAGAGAAGAATCCAGCCGCTGCAATACCACCAGCCAACACCATAACCGGACCAACACGAACCAAAGACTGCACTACAGCTTCGCTATTGGCAGCTTTAGGCTCCATCCCTTGAGCAATCAGGCGATCAAAATCTTCATAGTAGCGCTTGAGCAACTGCACGGCGTGCCCTGCTGCAATCGCTAGAATCAGAATTGGTGTAGGTGAGTTAAAGATATCCATTGGCTGTTTGAACAAGCCCATCATGCCCATACCCCATGCCACAGCCAACAAAGCTGTAACGAGTGGCAGAATCAAACCTTGCTTACTGCGGAATGCTTCAAAGTGCAATAAACCAATCACTAAGACGGCAATCGGGAACAAGATATTGATACGCTTAGAGTAGTCTTCAGCTTTATCCAGATACACAGGATTGCCACCGACACTGATGGTCATATCTTTAGATTGTTCACTCTCTACGATTTTGTTGATCGGGCCCATCATCTTTTGGAAGCCCTCTGGACTTTCCTCAAGCTCAAGCAAAATCGCAGCAGTTCGTTGATCTTTAGATACCACTGAATTCATATAGGTTGGATTCAGTGCCAGTAGTTTTTTCAGGTGATCGATATCTTCTTGAGTGACTGAACTACTCGGCAATAGTTTCTTGGCATCGAACCCTTCTGCATTCGCCTCGATACCTTTTGCCTGACGTGCAGCCAGACTCATCATCGTGGAACGGACCACGCCCGGTGCATTATCAACTTCTTCGGTAATGCGTTTGACTTTCTCCAATACTTGCGGCTGATAAATATCACCCTGCTTTGGAGTAATACCAATCACGACCATATATTTGGAGCCGAATTTCTTTTCAATCAGCTTGGTCGAGGTGATGTAAGGATGCCCTTTAGGTGCAAGTGCATCTGGGTCAATAATAATTTTTACGCCAGATGCAAGATATGCCAGAGCAAGTGTTAAGAGCATCACTACAGTCAAGACAATACGGCGATGACTAAGAATCCAACGCGCGTATTTCTCCATCATTTGTTGAGTCTTACGAGGTGGTTTATTGGCCTCGTGAGTTGGTTTATTTTCATTGCCAACTGACTCATAGGCTTCACCCTTTTGAGCCAATGCTTGAAGATTGTCGACATCTTTTTTGAACTGGGCGAGCACCATCTTTTTTAGCAGTGCTGGCGGCAATACACCAAAAAAACTACCTGGCTCTGCTTCAAACACCCATTCAATCCATGTACCTTCCGGATGTGGTTTGAAACGGTAAGTACCTGTGTAGTGAAAGGGTCCCTCCACTACTTTAAACGCATACAATTCGTTCGGTACTAGATGTGTAATTTCACCTTTAAAGGACATTTCACGACCAATAAAGCTAAAACCGATTTCGTACTTACTACCCACACGCGGATTACTGTCTAGCAATTCAGAATGCTTACACGACAATTGCCAACCTGCATCATTGGCCGGGTTTGCAAGGTAAGTGAAAACCTTGTCAATCTCGGCCGGTATGAGGAAAGCATGTTCTATGGTCACCATAGTTGTTCTACCTTCTTATATTTCTTATGTAGGAATTGGGTACATCTGATCAATTGTCTGGGCTACAGCCACGACATTCTCAGCGTACATAATTGATGAGTGGTCACCAGGCAAATCGACTTGTGTCAACGTGTCTTTGACTAGTTGATCCCAACCTAGACTTTCTCCAAAGTCTTCCTGCTCATCTTTGGCCTTGACCAAAAGGATTGGAAAATCTTCAGATTCTGGGAAATAGGTCTGGAGTGCGATGCCATTCGCCAAATAAGTATCAAAGTAAAGTCGGAAATCTGATGGGTCTGCATCGAGAGGCAGAACATTAATGGCTTTAGCTTCTTTAAGTACATGATCAAACATTTGATCTGGACTCAACTCACGCAAATATTGCGCTGGGATCGTCAACTTTTTGCCATAAGGTGCAGCCAAATCACGGGCGAACCAAGACAAAAGCATGGCATCGTCGGCATCTTCAGGCACATTCTCTGGAATTGGAGCACGGGTATCGATCATGACAATACCTGTGACCTGTTGCCCCATTTGACGCAACTGACGACTGATCTCATATGCAATCGCCCCACCGAAACACCAACCACCGAGGAAATAAGGTCCTTGAGGCTGCATCTTTTGCATTTCAGCAATATAGAGCGTCGCCATTTCTTCAATCGCCACTTCCGCAGCATCGGCTTCAATCAGTCCAGGAGACTGAATAGCACGTAGTGTACGGTTCGGATTGAGATGCCGCGAAAGCTCCATATAACAGAAGGTACTGCCACCAATCGGATGGAACAGCCATAGCGGTTGTTCATAGGTTCCACGGCGCAGCTCAATTACGATGGATGGTTTAATTTCTTTATTTTCACGAATGATCTCACCCAGACGTTCCACAGTGGAGTACTGTGCCAACAAAGCAACTGACAGTTCGGTACCGAAAGCCTTTTTGAGATGATTGACAAGCTTCACAGCTAATAGTGAATGCCCACCTAATTCAAAGAAATCATCATGTATACCAACTCGCTTGACCGACAAGATCTGCTCAAAGGTAGTACACAGTTCGATTTCAATCGGATCACGCGGTGCAACATAATCATTGCTCTGCTCAAAGATCGGCTCAGGAAATGCCTTACGATCCAACTTATTGTTGGCCGTCATTGGAAACTCATCCAATCGGATAAAAGCACTTGGCACCATATAAGCTGGAAGATGGATTTGCATGGTCTTTTTCAAACTAGCAATATCAAGCTCTTGTCCAGTTACATACGCCACCAATTTCTGGTCGTTGTCAGCTGTGGACTTAACCAGCACTACTGCATCTGTAATACCGTCGATTTGTTTGAGAACATTCTCGATTTCACCTAGTTCGATACGGAACCCACGAATCTTGACCTGAAAATCCAGACGTCCGTGATGAGTCAAGCGTCCATCTGTACGCAGGCAGACTTTATCCCCTGTACGGTAGAGTCGACCGGCATTTGGTAGAGATGGCAATGTTCTAAATTGTGCATTTGTCAGTTCAGGTCGATGCCAGTAATCAACTGCCAGACCATCACCGCCAATCCAAAGCTCACCCATAACACCTGGTGGAACTAAACGCTGCTGCTCATCAAGGACATAAAGCTGAGTGTTCGCCAGTGGTTCACCTAAATCAATATACTTTGCATCAGTGATACGAGCCGCACTAGACCACACTGTAGTTTCGGTCGGACCATAGACATTCCATAGACAACCGACTTTACCGAGTAGTTTTTCTGCCAGAATAGTATCTAGCGCTTCGCCTCCACAGAGTGCTGTCAATCCCGCATTGCCGCTCCATTCGCTGTCTAAAAGCATTTTCCAAGTAGCCGGTGTTGCCTGCAGGATATTGATAGACTTGGCATTTAGATAATCCACCAATTGATTGCCATCTTGTGATACCTCACGTGGGCAAACATGGACCACACCGCCGTACATTAGCGGAATGAGTAATTCAAGAATTGAAATATCAAAGGCATAAGTAGTGATTGCTAATAGCTGAGTATCAGCAGTTACTTGCAATCTATCATTCATGGATAGCAAGAAATTGATAATTGAAGGATGCCCAATACGGACACCTTTAGGCTTACCTGTCGAGCCTGATGTGTACATCACATAAGCAATGTCGCCAAAGGCAAGCGTCTCGCGCACCTGTTCAAGTGCCACAACACCAGCTTGATTGATATCTAAGCATGACACAGAAACGTTAAGAGCATCCATCAACTCGGTTTGAGTCAAGATGACTTTAGGTTCGGCATCTTCAATGATGTTCTGTAGACGTTCAGTTGGGAAATTAGGATCCAGTGGCACATAAGCTGCCCCTGCCGCCCAGATCCCAAGGATTGCTGCTGGCAATAACGCCGTGCGGTCTAACATTAGACCTACACGATCACCTTGAGTAATACCGTGTGCACGCAAATATTCAGCAATACCAGCAATATGTTGACCTAACTCACAGTAGCTAACCGCATGATCCTTTGAGGTCAAAGCATGATTGTCACCACGCTCTTCTATCTGCTTTAGAATCATTCCAAGTAGATCATGCTGAGCATAATCAGTCACCTTTCCACGGAGGGCCTCAAACTGAATGCCATCTTTATAATCAGGTGCGATATCTAACTCAACGATCTTACGTTCAGGGTGAGCCACCATCTCTGATAGTACAGCTTGCAGCAGTTGCACCATATTCTCGGCAGACTGTGCAGAAAATAGATCAGTGTTGTATTTCAATACGCCAACGAGTTCACCTTGATATTCACCGCCCATTTCCAGCGTAATATCCAACTGCCCTTCTTGCTGGCGAACCGGAAAACTTCCTAACGTCAAATCTTGTCCAACCAAAGTGGCCGGAGTCTGGATTGGTAGGAGTAGTTCTTTAAACTCATCCATACCGCCCAAACGTTCCCAGAACACTCCTATCTGAGCCAATGGATTAATACTGCCATCACGCTTTGGTGAAACCGCCTCAACTACTCTAGAAAAGGCAACTTTTTGATGCTTAAGGCTCTGTCTTAATTGTTCCTGAACCTGCTGCGTAAATTGACGTAAAGTCTGATCAGCATCGATGTCTATGTGAATAGCAATCGTGTTGACAAACTGACCCAATGCATTACGTAAAGAACGTTCAAGTCGTCCTGCTACGGGCGTAGCAATCACTAGATTATTTTCATTAGATAGTTTGTGCAGCAAAATATAAAAGCCAGATAGCACAAGCCCGAACAACGTGATCTCATAATCTTTTGCCAAGTTTACAAGACCAGATGACACTGACTCAGGCACACGGAAAACCAGTGAACTGCCTTTATGTTGCTGTACAGCTGGACGTGGGTAATCAAGCGGAATGCTATGCACATGCGGTGCATGCTTCAGTGCATTTTTCCAGAAAATTAAGCTCTCATCAGTATCATCAATCACGCTGCTCTGCTGCTTATCGGCATACTGTGCAAATTCGATTCCGTTCACTGCATCCGACTCTGCAACGAGTCCAAAACGTTTGCTAACGTCTCGCAGCAATAGACCAATTGACCAAAAATCCATGAGCGCATGATGAATCACAAATGCGATCACATAATGATTTTGACCGCGTTCATAACAATGAATACGCCATAACGGTGGCTGAGTCAGGTCAAACGGCTGCTTGGCGTCTTGCTCAACCAATTGCGTCAATTCAGAAGCTTCAATATGACGAGCATCAGAAAAGATGATATTCGGATACACGCGATCCCAGATGAGTTGCTCAATTCCCTGATCATTGGCTGGCATGCTTACGCGCAGTAGCGGATAATCATGCATTACCGCTTCTAGTATTTCTATTGGCTTGTTACCTAATGGTTGGTTAACCTTCACATCAAAGGCCACCACCATATTGTAGGCACTGCAAGTTGGCTCAAGACGCTGGATATACCAAATGCCAAGCTGCTCTGCAGAAATCGCATGACGCGACAGAACTTCCGGTTCTAGTCGTGCAAGGTTGTTCATGAAGCAACTCCCTGCTGCAACTCAGAAACAAGATATTCAGCCAACGCATTGATTGTTGGGTAATCCCATAATAGTGTTGGCTCAAGTTCTAATTTCGTCAGATCTTCTAAATCCCCAGACACAGACAAAGCAACAATCGAATCAAGACCATAACTGGTAAATTTTTGATCTGGATCAATCGTCTCAGGCTCTACGCGCATCTCTTTAGCGACTAGCGTACGAATGATTGCGCTCCAGTAAGCTTTATCTTTATTCATGGGGTAATCTCCTTTTTAACCGGTTTGGCATCACGCGGTGCCAGTGCAAAATCGATGACAGATAACATGTGATTGGTTGAAATTCGGTCCAGCAGATCTGCCAATGTGCTTTCACGTAGTGACGTCATAGGAGGAGCTGTCTGCCCTTCAGCAGCATTTAAGAAAATGATCAGCCATGCACCATCCTGTAAAGCAGGCCTTAAACCATGGCGGTTAAAAACCCAGAAACCCAACACAGCAATACGAGCGAATAACTCGGCGTAGTCACGGGCGAGACTGAAGCGCATCGTTTCAAACTCCTTGCTTTGCTCAGAATTTGAAAAGTAGTCCTGAATTTTTTGATCCAATGAACGCTGTTCAACAAGAAGCTGGTTTGCTCGCTCATGTAGCGTAGCTAGCGTCTCAGCAGACAACCCAACTGTGACATTAGAGTCGTTGAGCATTTCGATGATTGTTTCGAGTGACTCCATCACCAAGTCACCATCTCGGTTGAAAATCTCAAGCTCACGGAAATCAATAGCACCTGTCTCTACCTGTAAGTCATATAACTGGCGATAGCGTGCTTTCGCTTCAGCTTGATTGAGATGGTCGGCTTTTTTGCTGCGCCCTTTATTGGCAGATTTGAGCTGAAAACTCAGACTGTCTAGGCAGACGGTGCTACTACCGTCAAACACACTGACAATCAGATGGTCCCTGAATGCTTTCTGAAACATTCCATCTGCATATGCATTTCTTAAGAAAAAACGTGACCCAAGCACTGAGGATGTGATTTTGGCAAGCGACTCTACATATTCAGGCACCAGTACCTTGACGATTGGTGACCATGTACTGAACTGATTGATACAAACGTGTAACCCTCGCGCACCAACAAGTGATAACACCTCCGCTGCTAAAAGGTAGGCATAAGCTGTAGCGAGTTGCTCACGTACCAACGGTATGCTTATTACTTTTTTGTTATATAACTCGCGTTCAATCGCAAACTCGGTTGCGATGCGTAGCATCGTATCGCCGGCACCTAGAGAGAAACTACTGCAATATGCACGCGTTACCTGTAGAGTTTTGAGTCCAAGTTCTAACCCCTGGCCTTCTTCACCGATCAGGGCATCTTTATGAATTTCAGCGTTATTAAAACCAATACCGCTGATATCTAAACCACGCATGCCCACTGTTGGCAGGCGGTTCAGGCTATACGTACCTTTAGAAGCCATATGACGCTTATCGAGCCAGAATGCACTCAGGCTACGGGGTCCACGATCATTTGACGTTTTAGCGATTAGACTTAAAGAGTCACCTAGAGTGGCGCGATTGATCGACCATTTCTCGCCATTTAAGACGTACTTACTGTCGGAAGGTTGCGCAGTCACTTCACTAGATAACAGGTCAGCACCATGCGCTTTCTCACTATAAGCCAGCGCTGGAGCAGCACCACTTAAAATTCGGTTAGCGATGTTTTGGCATTGGCTCTCATTACCACCGATCCATACGATCACAGACCAAGCATTCGTGCTATAGGTCGAATTGATGGTCAGATCGCGTCGTGCCAACACACGATGCAGATATAACAACTCTTCACCAATTTCCATACGGCCTCCAAGCTCTGAAGGCACATAGAAACGGTTCATACCCACCGCATTCAGAAAATCAACAGCTCGCTGTGGATATTGCTCTTTCTCATCACGCTCGATAGCTGCGGACCAAGAAAAATCATTATTAGTATCATGTACGGAGCCTAAAATTTGCTCCAGACGAGCGGCAGATTGAAACTGCCGCAAATTGGATGTAAGTGACATGGATTTTCACTCAAGGATTTAAAAGATAAGGGTTAAAACAAAGCACTTTTCAGACGATTAAAAATCAGCGTGCGTACTTCACGTTCCTTGATCATTGAGTTGAGTAGATTGGAGCTATAACGAATCAGCTGCCCCCGCTGCTCACGATCACGGATGACGTCTAAGCCGTTCTTGACATAGTTTCGAGCAATCACCGTTCTACGGTTTGGATGGGTTAAACAGACCAGTTGACCGCGTTCGATCTGCTCTTTAATTTTTCTTCTTCTAATTTTGCCGCTAGTGGTCTTATTTATTCGGCCTTGGTGCAGTAAATAGACACCGTCTACAGGCAAACCAATATCAGCCGCCACTTGTTCTTTAACTTGAGTTCTGATGGTTTCAAAATTAAGTGTTTTATCTAAGGACTTTTTCTTAATCTCAAGTACAACCGTAACCCCTTCAGAATCAGCAAAGTTCACTGCTGCGACACAACCTTTACGAACAGCAGGATGTGCCATTTCAACAGAGCACTCGATATCTTGCGGATAATAGTTTTTGCCACGAATGATAATCACATCCTTAAGGCGGCCGGTTATATAAAGGTCTCCGTTTTTGATAAAGCCCATATCACCCGTTCTTAAGTAGTGTACTTGGCTAGGTTGTCCCGCCTCATCAAGGATCGTTGCTTCAAAGGTTTCCTGATTAACTTCCGGCTTTTGCCAGTAACCCGCAGTGACACTCTCACCTGCTAGCCAGATTTCACCGACTTCGTGAGCCGCTACCTCTTTACGGGTATGAGGATTAACGATACGACAATCAATATGTTTCGAGATCTTGCCACAGCTCACTACTTGTACGGCTGTCTGATCTTGGCTGGTCTGTACCAAATGGGCATTTAACTGGTCACGATCAAGTGAAATTGCATTGAGAGGACCAGTTACGCCACTGACTAAGAGCGTCACTTCTGCCAAGCCATAACATGGCAAGAAAGTATCTAGTCGGAGCTTCGATAGTGTATTGAACTTCTCCATGAAGCGTTGCATGACATGGGCCTTGATCGGCTCGGCACCATTAAACAGCACACGCACACGGCTTAGATCAAGCGATGCAGCCTGCTCATCAGTGATGCGATGTAGGCACAATTCATAGGCAAAATTTGGCCCACCACTAATCGTGACGCCTTTTTCACTAATAAATTGTAGCCATTTAATAGGTTTTCGAATGAAGTCCAGCGGCGACATGACATAACAAGTCAGTCCCACATATACGGTTTGCAAAACCGAGCCGATCAACCCCATATCGTGGTAAACAGGCAGCCACGTCAGGCCAACATCTTCTGGTTGTGTACCAAAAGCTTCGGCAATCATGACTTCATTGGCCATAATATTTTTATGAGTGACAATTACGCCTTTAGGCCAGCCTGTTGAGCCTGAAGTATATTGAAGGAAGCAGATATCTTTTTCAGTAATAAGCGGAAAATCTTTTTCCACCAAGTCACGCTGCAATTCGGCATCAACAGCATGTAATATCAAATTTTCATTTTGAGCTTTTAGTGTGATAAGACCTGCGAGCTCAAGAATCTTTTTTGTTGTGAGTACAATCTTAGGCTCACAGTCATTCATAATATTCAAAATATTAGAAAAACCATTACGGTTAAACGGTAAGCTGACTGGTACTGCAATAATTTTAGCTTTCAAACAGGCAAAGAACGATACGATAAAGTCCAACCCAGGTTCGAACAGCAATACGGCACGGTCACCACTGTCTACAATATTCATTAATATTTGGGCTTGATGTTGAACTCGCTCATTCAAATCTGAATATGTCAGAGATTGAATACCACCAGACTGGCGTCCCAAATACTCAAAAGCGATCTTATTTCCATTTAATTTTGCGTGGGATTCCAAAGTTGCAATGATATTATCCGTACACATTACAGCCATAACTTACTCCGATTAATTATAATTAACCTTTAAAATCTGCTAATTCAGAAACGACATTTCTTGCTAGGTTTCTTAATAAAAGAATAAATATACTTTTTATTTAAAATATAAATTCACATTATATTTTATGTGTGAGTGTTAATTATTACACCTGTAAGTGTTTACAGGTTAGTGGTCTCTTATCGAAAATTAAGAAGCTAAATCCTTTATATGAATCATTTTTTGTTCAGTTATATATTTTTAATTTCTTATCATTATTTTAAATTAATGCCTCATCTATTCCTAATTTAGATACGTATAAGCCAAGATTTTGAAGGTTTTTTACTCTTAAACAGTTTCTTTCTTATTATTTTTAAATCTAGATTAAATAATTTCAAAAACTTTATAAAACAATATAAATTAAAAATCAAATTATTATATTTATATAGGCATATATAAAATATAAATATTTAAGGATATAGCTTAGAAATAAGTAAATAGATATTTTATTTTAATATTAAAAATTAATTTATTATATTTCCTTAAATTTAAATTATTTAACTAATGTAAATCAATCATATAAATCTTAAAATTACTTATTTCTTTTAATTTTAATATTAAATTCCTATTTTATTTATAATCTCTACAAAAGCCCTAGCATTACAGCTCGAATAGCTGCTGAAATTTTATTATTTACATTTAACTTTTGCATGGAGTTACTGAGATGGAAATTTACGGTTCTTTCAGTTACTCCAAGAATCTGAGCTATTTCTGCTGACGTTTTGCCTTCGGCAGTCCAACGTAGCGCCTCTTTTTCCCTGTTCGTTAAATAAAGATTGAATTTAGCAAACTCTACATCATTTACTATTTTAGCAATGCTGGAATGCACTGTTTGAGTCAACCAGTACATATTCGTATATTGTGCTTTTTGCTCTTTTTCTGATAACTGGTCGTTGGATCTTGCCAGTGTTAGCATTCCTCGGGTCCCAATAAAATCACGGCTTGACTGAGCCCAACCGACATTTAAACCATAAGAACGCGCTTCCTCCCAAAAATCTTTTTCTGCCTGTGACTTTGCAGATTGACTCGACCAAACAAGAGGTTGAAGTGATACCATACAATGCTGCACAGTTGGATCTATCTTCACATATTGCCGTTCCACATAACGTTTCTGCCATGCTTCTGGATAATTATTCAACATAATTGTTTTTGGTTCAGCAATAGATAAGGGTGATTGCATACCATAAGCGCAATAGTCAAATCCGAGCCTTGATGCGGTAGATTTAACGATCTCAAACAACTGGTATTCATTTTTTACCACCAAAAATGCTGATAATAAATCCTCTTGCCAACTTTCCATTTGCTCTCATTAGACTCCATTCACAGACTATTTTTTATTCGGTTGCATATTGTGAATCCAAGCAATCAAATTGAAGTGTAGGTCTAATCTTTTACCGTAATTTCCATAAAGTCCTTCAAAAATCTAAAAGATTCTGAAGTCGCTGAATATATTTTCGGTGCCTACTCTTCTATTAGAGCTCTCAATTAAAGATTTTGAATTCATCATCCAATTAACAACACTTTTAAGCCCGGAATGGTTGCAAATTATTCAGATAAACTAGATGTCTGAAAGCTTTCAAGGTTGTTATATTTCATGCGCAGATTATGCTTTAAAAATTAAAATTTACACGATGCATTTTATTCCAAAATATATATTTTTTTAATTTATAAAGAGGTCGACTACTTAATCTTTATAGTATGCTTTTATTAATTTAATTAAATAATATTGTCTATCAATTATTCGATATCTCCAATTTTCTTAGTTTTTATATATAAAAACTAAAAATAATTATAATACTTTAAAAACCAATCAATTAAAGTAAAAATCCTCATACTTATAATTAGTATTTAAGTAGTAGCAATATTGACTATCTAATAAGCTCCATCGAAGGATTCTCTTTAAAAAAAATAACTTTTTACCCGAAAATCTCTCTAATAAGAAGAGCTTAAAGATGTGCTAACAAATTACAGTTAACCTGTTAAATATAACAGTATTTTATTGGCAAAAATTTATGTTATTTATTCATTAAATCTTAATTTAGGGTACTTAAGCAGGTAGCATGGTTAGCATACCCCCTCATTTCTCTATCTCAACAGATGGTTTTATTCGAATGAACGAAAACCAACTCATGAGTTATCCTCTCCAACATATCATCTCTACCGTTGAATCTAGACATACTGAAGCGTCTCAAATTTTCTATTATGGTTTTACTGAATGGGCAACTTCACAAACTCCAGCTTTAAGTACCGGATGGGATTGGGAACTCATTGAGAATAATGGCATCACTACCGTAAAACGAGTGGGGTTACCTCGAAGCAATATCATGATTGTTGATGTATCTGGTATGGATATCGGATTTGATATTAATGAAACATTACTCGAGAAAAAAATAGATACTTTATTCTGGGAACCGTTAATTTATGCCCAAATCAATACGTCCTTAACCAAGTCTTCATTAAGTCAAACCTTCTCTTAGAAACCTGTAAATTCTTACAGTTACCGCCTTTCCAGCTGTTCAGTAAAGTCACTTGAAAAATAAGTGGAAGCACTTGTAATGAATATTATTGCTGGATTTCAAAACAATTTTTCAGAAGGCCTATATACCAAATTTAAAAGTTACCGCTACAGGGTATTTGTTGAATATTTGGGTTGGGAGTTGAACTGTCCAAACAATGAAGAACTAGATCAATTTGATAAAGTCGATACAGCCTATGTCGTGGCTCAAGACAGAGAATCCAATATCATTGGTTGTGCCAGACTACTACCCACCACACAACCCTATTTACTCGGGGAAATATTTCCCCAACTTCTCAATGGAATGCCTATTCCCTGCTCACCAGAAATTTGGGAATTATCAAGGTTTTCAGCCGTAGATTTTTCAAATCCACCTTCCTCTACCAGTCAGGCTGTGTCATCACCTGTCTCAATTGCAATTCTGCAAGAAGCAATCAACTTTGCAAGAGAACAAGGCGCAAAACAACTCATTACGACTTCTCCTCTTGGAGTAGAACGTTTATTACGTGCTGCGGGTTTTCGTGCCCATCGTGCAGGTCCACCAATGACGATTGATGGATATTCGATGTTTGCATGCTTGATTGATATCTAATTTCTTATATAGGACTCATGCCTATCCGTGGGGCATAAGTCCTAATTTTTACATATCAATCAATCTTGGTTTTTAGATTTAAGTTTGCTTTCTTATAATAAGTCTCATCCTTTTTATAGCTCCAATCGCGCGGCATAAATGATGTCGATATAATCGCAACTACAGCCATACTTCCGATATAAAACATAATTAAATATGGATTGCCTTGCCCAATACTGAGCAGTTTAGTGGCAATCATAGGGGCTAAACCACCACCTAGTACACCTGCCAACTGTACCGAAATCGAAATACCGCTATAACGAATTTCAGCAGGAAATTGACGCGCAAAAAGCTGAGCTTGTGGCGCATACATAATCGGGAACACCACACCAATTGCCAAAACAATTGCCGTCCAGACCAGTACCGGATCTTTGGTATTGAGCATGCTAAAAAATGGATAAGAATAAAGTGCCAATACACATAGACCAAACATAAACATATTGCGTTGACCGACTTTATCGGACAAATGTCCGCATAACGGTGTCATAAATAAAATCACGGCTGCACCGCAAATAGTGGCAAACAAAATGTCTTGTCGTGGAATACCTAATTGTGTGGTGGTGTAAGCTAACGTAAAGGTTGAAGCAATATAGAACCATGCATTTTCGGCAGCGCGAGCCAAAATAATGGTGATAAGTTGTTTTGGATGGTTTTTAAAAACCTGAAAAGCCGGAACTTTGACTTCTTCGGACTGTTGTTTTACTTTTTCAAAGTCTGGTGACTCAGGCACTTTTACACGAATATACCAACCCACTGCCAGTAAAATAATGCTAGCAAGAAATGGTAATCGCCAGCCCCAGCTAAACAATGCTTGCTCAGGTAATAACGATACCAGTCCTAGTGCGATTGAGGCGAGCATTAAGCCCCCACCGGTACTGGCTTGAGGTAAACTTCCCCAGAACCCTTTACCACCTTCAGGTGCATGTTCTACTGCCATAAGCACGGCACCGCCCCACTCACCGCCCATGGCCATACCTTGAATAAATCGCAAGATCACCAAGCCAATTGCAGCCCAATATCCAATTGATTCGTAAGTCGGTAAGAGGCCAATCAGTACGGTTGGAATTCCCATGAGCATCAGCGTTAGCAACAACATTGACTTACGGCCAATCTTGTCACCGAAATGGCCAAAGACTAACCCCCCTAAAGGCCGCCCAATAAACCCAACAGCATAGGTTGCAAATGCTGCAAGCACACCTGTAAGTGGGTCCAGATTTGGGAAAAATAGCTTGTTAAAAATGAGGGCTGCTGCTGCACCATAAACAAAAAAGTCATACCACTCAATCGTGGTGCCGACCATGCTAGAGATGCCTGCTAATCGATGTGACGACTTTTTAGGGTGTGAACCGTTTCCATGTATTGTTTGCATCGTAATGTCCTTTTTAGATTTTCTTGTTTTGTCTTTTTATGCTTATGATCTGTCCTGACCATAAGCATGTTCAGGTCTCGCTTGATCTCCTTAAGCTTTTTATGTGTTTGAAAAATGGTTTAGCTTAGTTTTTCTAAAATTTGTTCCAACTCAGGATTACGTTCTTGCCACCGTGGTTGTTTATCTTTATCAACAATGAGCGCACGAACGCCCTCAATAAAGTCACCATGCTCAAACCAGATATCCTGTAAATCACGCTCAAGCTGCATACACTGCTGTAGTGAAAGTCCACGGCCTAAATGTTGCAGTTTCAAGCTGGTTTGTTTGGCAATAAATGAACGCTGCTGCAAAATACTAAGCATCTTACTCGCCCAAGTTTTTAAGTTTTCATCCTGTTCATTTTCAAGGCTTTGTTCGATCTCATCTAAATGCTGAAATCCAAAATGTTTACGGATGCCTTCGGCAAGTTGTTTAAGCTCACTTTCGGCAGGACGAGTAATAAATCGGGTAATGATGTGTTCAATTCCCTCTTTGCTTAAACTTGGCGCTTCAACGAGAGCGTCTTGTAAAGCTTGTAACTGATCGCTTGGCATATGGTAGTCAATTAAGTCGAGATAGAGCGCATCGCTACTGCTGATCTGCTCACCCGTAATTGCCATATAAACGCCAATATCATCAAGACGAGACAGGAAATGAGTTGCGCCAACGTCCGGGAAAAAACCAATCGCTGTTTCAGGCATGGCAAATCTGGACTTTTCACTGCTTACCACAATGTGACACGCCTGAGCCAAGCCAAAACCACCACCTAATACATAGCCATCAAGCACAACGATGATTGGCTTTTCATATTCGCGCAGTGTATTGAGCATTTTATATTCGGCACTAAAGTAGCCTTTGTAATCGGCTGTGCCATTTTTATAACTGTCGTAGAGATAGCGAATATCGCCACCTGCACAGAAGGCTTTTGGGCTATTTGATTTGATTAAGATCGCCTGAACAGCAGCATCATTTCGCCACAACTCCAATTGGGCGCCAATTCCTTCAATCATATCTAGCGACAATGCATTGAGATGAGTCACACGATCTAAGGTGATCACGCCAAGCTTACCT
The DNA here is from genome assembly GCF_003937785.1 of Acinetobacter sp. FDAARGOS_558. Lineage (NCBI taxonomy): Bacteria > Pseudomonadati > Pseudomonadota > Gammaproteobacteria > Moraxellales > Moraxellaceae > Acinetobacter > Acinetobacter sp. FDAARGOS_558. The sequence goes on along the minus strand of NZ_RKJH01000001.1, from coordinate 2,487,259 downwards.
TGTCGCTCAATCATTAAGTGATTTTCTGTATTCATTTTATTGATCTCTTACTGATTTTTAAAATTTGCCTGCCGTTTTTCAACAAATGCCTGCATGCCTTCTTTTTGGTCCGCAGTTGCAAAAATGGAGTGGAACATGCGGCGTTCAAAACGTAAACCTTCGGTGAGATTCACCTCAAAAGCTCGATTAATGGTTTCTTTGAGCATCATGTTTGCAGTTAAAGACCGTGCTGCGATTTTTTCAGCGGCTTGCAAGGTTTGTTCAAGTAATTCTTCTTTACTAAACACACGTGCAACCAAACCACTTTGTTCTGCCTCTACTGCACCCATTTGACGAGCGGTAAGGCACATTTCCATTGCTTTAGCTTTACCAATGGCATGGGTTAAACGCTGTGTCCCACCAATACCCGGAATTACCCCTAAAGTGACTTCGGGTAAACCAAACTTGGCGTTATCAGCAGAATAAATAAAGTCACACATGAGTGCTAATTCACAGCCACCACCCAATGCATAGCCACTCACCGCAGCAATTAAAGGTTTACGGCGCTGTGCAATACGGTCTGCAAGATGAAAAAAGTCATCTAAATAAATATCGGGAAATGCCAAATCGGCCATTTCTTTAATGTCGGCCCCTGCGGCAAAAGCTTTTTCAGAGCCTGCCAATACGATACAGCCAATTTCGCGATCTTTTTCGAGTTGATCTAATGCCTGATTAATTTCACTAATTAATTCACTATTTAAGGCATTGAGCGCTTGAGGGCGATTTAATGTAATCAATCCAACCCCATTACGCTTTTCTAATAAAATACTTTGCCACTGCATTATTTATTCCTTGTTCTGATTTTATAGACTACGTGCAATCACTAAACGTTGGATATCACTTGTGCCTTCGTAAATTTGACAAATACGCGCATCACGGTAAATACGTTCAATTGGGAAGTCTCTGAGATAACCATAGCCACCAAACACTTGTAAGGCACTTGAGCACACACGTTCCGTCATTTCTGAAGCAAATAACTTGGCCATTGAGGCTTCGTTGAGACACGGTTGGCCTGCTTCTTTGAGACGTGCAGCATAGTGAACCAGTTGTCTCGTTGCTTCAATTTCGGTTGCCATGCTAGCAAGACGAAATGCGATGGTTTGATGCTCAAAAATTGGTTTGCCAAAAGTAATACGCTCTTTGGCATAACGAGTTGCTTCTTCGAGCGCCGCACGTGCTAGACCAACTGCTTGTGCAGCAATACCAATACGCCCACCTTCTAAATTGGCGAGAGCGATTTTTAAGCCTTCGCCCTCTTTGCCTAGCATGAGGCTTTTGTGAATGCGTACATCTGTTAGAGCAATCTGACACGTATCTGAAGCATGCAGACCTAGTTTTTCTTCAACACGAATCACTTCATAACCCGGTGTCTCGCGTGGAACTAAAAAGGCACTAATGCCCTTTTTACCTGCGCTCGGATCGGTCACAGCAAACACGATAATGACGCCGGCATTATTACCCGAGGTAATAAACTGCTTGGCACCATTTAAAATGTAATCGTCACCATCTTTTACCGCACGGGTCTTGATGGCTGCTGCATCTGAGCCAGTATGCGGTTCGGTTAAGGCAAAAGCTCCAATCATTTCACCTTGTGCCAAAGGTTTTAAAAAGCGCTCTTTTTGCTCGTCAGTCCCAAATTTTAAAATAGGCACACAACCAACCGAGTTATGTACACTCATAATGGTCGAGGTTGCACCATCCGCTGCTGCAACTTCCTCGAGTGCCAGTACATAGGCTAAGTTACCCGTGTCTGAACCACCCCATTCCTCTGAAACAAGCATTCCCATAAAACCGAGTTGTCCCATTTGAGTCAGAGTTTCTTTTGGAAAAGTTCCATCTCGATCCCAATCACTGGCATTAGGCTTGATTTGTTCTTGGGCGAAACTTTTCGCCATATCACGAATGAGTAATTGTTCTTCGGTAAATTGCATTATTATTTCCTTTACCCTGCTTTAGCTTGTTGTTTAGCAATTTCTTGATTACGCAATAAAAAGCGCTGAATTTTGCCACTTGGAGTTTTAGGTAATTCACTCACAAATTCAACTAATCGTGGGTAAGCATGAGCAGAAAGTCGTCTTTTAACAAACTGGCTGAGTTCTTCAGCAAGCGCATCTGAAGGCTGTACGCCCGCAGCTAAAATTACAAAAGCCTTAACCACTTCGGTGCGATCCGGATCAGGCACGCCTATTACTGCGGCTTCAATCACAGCGTCGTGTTCAAGTAGTGCGCTTTCCACATCGAAAGGTCCAATACGATAGCCTGATGTGGTGATCACATCATCGCTACGGCCGACAAAGCTCATACTGCCATCGGCATGTAGCTCGGCAGTATCACCTGTTAAGTAGTAATGACCGACGAAAGGTGATTTACGGCTTTCTTTATAGCCACCAAACCACATCATTGGAGACTGGCTAATGTCGACTGCTAAAATTCCCGGTGTGTCTGGCGGAAGTTCTTCACCTTGTTCATTAACAATCGCAACACGATAGCCCGGACTTGGAAAACCTGCTGAACCAGCATGAATTTCATGTTTTAAACCATGATGATTACACACCACCATGCCTACTTCAGTTTGCCCGTAGTGGTCATAAATTGGAGCATCAAGGACTTGTTTAAACCAACGAATTACTTCCGGATTTAGCGGCTCTCCTGCACTACTCACCACACGGAATTGTCCTTTTAACGGCGCCATTTGTGCCGGATCAGCTGCCATCATCATGCGGTAAGCGGTTGGTGCACCTGCCAAGTTGTTAACTTTATAATCTTTCACAATTTGGCATAGGCTATCGGTACTAAAACCGCCTTCATAGAACAAAGTGGCATGGCCTAAAAATAACGGTCCAGTAATCGCATAGTACAACCCATACGCCCAACCCGGATCGGCAATATTCCAGAATGAATCCTCTTCGGTTAAACCAATGGCATCTTGCATATAGCGACCAAAAGCAATCAGTGCTTTTAGTGGCACTTCCAATGGTTTCGCTGGTCCTGTAGTGCCAGACGTAAACATAAGCAAGAAAGGATCTTGGATGCTACGCATCACCAGATCACATTGATCGGACTGCTGCTTCACTTCATTCCAGAAATTAAAATCACCTGCTTTAAGCGGAGTACCTTGTGCGTCGGCCACTGTCATAATTGCAGGGCACTTTTCAATTTCGTCGAGCTTGCTACGGTTACCCATATCAGTCACCACCAGCTTACTTTGAGCAAGTTGAATACGGTGCTCAATCGCTTTGGGACCAAAGGCAGTAAATAGGGGTTGGTACACCGCACCAATTCGCCAAGCTGCCAAAATGGTCACGATCAGTTCAGGTGTTCTTGGCAATAAGCCTGAAATACGGTCTCCCGCTTTCACACCTTGTGATTTTAAAAAGTTAGCAAACTGACTCGACCATTCTTTTAGTTCACGGAAGGTATATTGTTCTTTGCGACCGTCTTTTCCTTGCCAGTACAGCGCGATCTTGTCGCCATCTGCATGTCTATCACAACATTCATAACATGCGTTCAGTGCATCGAGTGAACCTGACAACATCTGTTTAGCAGTGCTTTCCAAATCGAAAGCCTGTACAGCATTTTGATAATCCATCATATCTTTTCCCTCAGTCCGGATTTGTTGTTATTCACGACAGGGTTTGATTTATTCGTTTAAAGCCATCCTTTGGCTTTACCGTTATGCCTCTTGTGGCAGGTATTGTTGAATAATGCTCGAGAAATCGAGATGAGCATTACCACGCATACACATTTGCTGATAAAGCTGTTGCACCATACCACCTAACAAAACCGGCTGTTTCACTTGGCCTGCGGCTTCTACAGCGAGTCCTAAATCTTTGAGCATTAACTGAGTCGCAAACCCATCTTGATAGCCTCGAGATGCGGGCGCATTTTCATTAATATGTGGCCATGGGTTACATACATCCGAACTCCAGCAACGGCCACTTGAAGTATTAATTACACCTGCCAATGCTTGTGGGTCGATGCCTAGCTTCACACCGAGTGCCATGCCTTCGGCCACCGCAGCCATTGAAATTCCTAAAATCAGGTTATTGCAAATTTTGGCAATTTGACCTGCACCCACATCACCACAATGAACAATATTTTTGCCCATGTGACTGAGCACAGGTTTCACCTCATTAAAGGTTTGCTCATCGGCACCGACCATGAAGGTTAAGGTTCCTGCTTGAGCGCCAATGGTTCCACCAGAAACTGGTGCATCACAAATTTTAATATTTTTGCTATGTGCAACAGCAGCAATGTCTTTAATGGTTTGCGGGTCAATGGTGCTGCTATCAATGCATAAGCTACCTGCTTTTAGCACTTCCAAGACACCATTTTCGCCTAAGTAAACCTCTTTAACATGCTTTGCGGCAGGCAACATGGTAATGACTACATCTGCTTGTTTAGCTGCGTCCTGTGGGCTGTCGCAAACCACACCACCTGCCTCGGCGAAGTGCTGAATCGCGACTTCACTGAGGTCGTAACCATAAACTTTGAGTCTTGCTTTTAGTAGGTTTTGAGCCATTCTGCCGCCCATATTACCTAGACCGATAAAGGCGATATTCATCCGTGATCCCCTTAACGTAAACTAATGGTTGTATTTACACCGCCAACTTCATGGCTATCTTCAAACCAGCGACTGGTAATCGTTTTGGTTTGGGTATAGAACTGCACAGCCTGTTTGCCGTATGGTCCCAAATCACCTAGTTTTGAGCCTCTTGAACCCGTAAAACTAAAGAACGGCACAGGTACAGGAATTGGAATGTTGATACCGACTTGACCAATATCAATAAGGTTTTGGAAAGTACGTGCAATGGCACCGCTTTGTGTGAATAGACCTACACCGTTACCAAATGGGTTGGCATTGATCAAAGCGATTGCTTCATCGAGTGTATCTACACAAATAATTGAAAGTACCGGGCCAAAGATTTCTTCTTTATAAATACGCATGTCGGTATTTACACCACTAAAAATCGTGGCACCCACAAAGTTACCTGACTCATAACCTTGGACTTGAACATTGCGACCATCGAGTAGTAACTCTGCACCTTGCTCAACACCGCTATTAATCAAGTCAATTACACGCGCTTTGGCACGTTTTGAAATCACTGGACCAATGTCAGTATTTGGTTCATGGCCTGCATTTACTTTTAGAGTTTTGGCTTTTTCAACTAACTCTTGAATCCACTGTTTACTGTCACCAACCATCACTGCAACCGACAATGCCATACAGCGTTGCCCAGCAGCACCAAACGCTGCACCTACTAAAGCATTTAAAGTTTGTTCTTTATTGGCATCCGGCATCACAACCACATGGTTTTTTGCACCCATCATGGCTTGCACACGTTTGCCATGCTGCCCTGCAAGGTTATAAACATGTGTTCCAACCGCTGTTGATCCTACAAATGAAATTGCTTTAATGTCTTTATGGGTACACAAACGGTCAACCACTTCTTTACCGCCATGCACAACGTTCAGCACGCCTGCCGGAATACCTGCTTGTATCGCAAGCTCAACCAACATCATGGTCGATAATGGATCTTGTTCTGATGGTTTTAAGACAAAAGTATTGCCGCACACGATTGCCATTGGGAACATCCAAAGCGGGATCATGGCTGGGAAATTAAACGGCGTAATACCCGCACAAACACCCAAAGGTTGTTGCAAGGTATACGTATCTACACCGCGTGCTACACCTTCAACATATTCGCCCATTTGTAAAGTACCAACTGAGCAGGCATGTTCAACCACTTCTAGACCACGTTGAATATCACCTTCGGCATCTGCCAAGGTTTTACCTTGTTCAGCCGTCAATACTTGTGCGATTTCTTTCATGTTGGCACGGATCAAGTCTTGTAGCTTGAGCATGATGCGCATACGTGCCTGAATTGGAGTCTGGCGCCACGAAGCAAAAGCATCTTGTGCAGCCTGAATAGCAGCGTCGACTTCTTCAACCGTTGCAAAAGGCACTCGACCAATCACTTCCTGAGTTGCAGGGTTAACAATGTCTTGCCATTCTTGTGTTTTAGATTCGATAAACTGTCCGTTAATAAGTAATTTAGCGGTGTCCAATTCGATTTTCTGGATTGTGTTCATAACCTCTCCGTAGGTCATATTTTTATTGTGTTCAGTTATTAGAAAATACTTTTCTATGTATTTTCTTTATTCAGGTTTTATTTGAGACTAACAAAGAAATCTTTGACCACCAACGCAAATTCATGCACGATTGTTGTGCAAATATGCACAGGGACAATAACAAAAATGAAAGTGGATTGGGATCATCTACAGTTTTTTCTGGTTTTAGCACGCACTAAAACTCTAACCAATGCTGCACGTATTATAGGTGTCGAGCACAGTACGGTGGCTAGACGGATTCAGGCACTAGAACTTGCTTTAGGTACCACGCTATTTAAGCGTGAAGCAACGGGCTATGAGTTAACTCTCGAAGGGATGGCACTTGTCCCTCGAGTTGAACAAATGGAACAAGCTTTCTTACAAATTGAAAAACCGCATCAACCTTTACAAGGTCGTGTGCGAATTGGCACACCTGAGGGTTTTGGAACTGCATTTTTAGCCCGCTTACTGGCTGAATTCTCCATACAGTATCCTCTGCTTACCATCGACCTGATACCCGTACCAAAAATGATTAAGCTCTCGCACCGTGAAGCAGATATTGTGGTGTCGATTGAACGCCCAACCTCAGGGCCTTATATCATTACGCGCTTGTCTGATTACTGTTTAAAAATTTACGGTAGCCAAAACTATCTAGCGCAAAACCCACCAATTCGCCGTCTGGAAGATTTAACCCAGCACCGCTTTGTGAACTATATTGATGATCTGGTATATAGCCCCGAGCTGTATTGTCTAGAACGCTTACCTTTAAAGCTTAACGCGAACTTTCGTAGTAGCAGCATTTTGGCGCAACAAATTGCGGTCAGCGCAGGCGCAGGTCTTGCAATTTTGCCCAAGTTTTTGGCAGATGATAAGCCTGAGCTCGAAGAGGTGTTAGAACAACAAGTTCGTTTTACCCATACTTTCTGGATGCTGACCTTCGTTGATTTACAGCATGAACCGCGCATTAAACTAGTCTGGGATTACTTGCGTAAACAGGCCGATAAATATCAACATTTACTGGTTGATTAAATAATAAATAAAAAGCCAATCATATGATTGGCTTTCTGGTAAATCGAGACAGGTTAATTAAAAGATTTCTTGACCTAATTTTCTCATACGCGGCTTATAGAACGCATAATAGGTCACGCTTAAAACCACTAACCATACTGGGCTAACGTATAACGCTTTTAAGGTATCTGGCTCTAATGCCAAAATCACCAAGGTAAACAAGAAGAATGCAATAACGGCATAAGCCATCAACACACCGCCCGGCATTTTGAAGGTAGATGCTGCATGTAACTCTGGGCGAATTTTACGATAACGTAAATAACACGCCATGATTAAAATCCACACGCTAATGAATAAAATCACACAGAGCGAACTTGCCAAAGTAAATGCTTCCATTGTGTTTGGAACAAAGTACTGAAGCACCGCTCCGCCCATAATGAAAATACATGAGAAGATTAAGCCATTTGACGGTACAGCACGTTTTGATAAACGTCCCAAGACACTCGGTGCCTGACCATCTTTTGATAAACCAAACAACATACGGCTCGTTGAAAACACGCCACTGTTCATCGAAGACATGACCGAAGACAGCACAACCAAGTTCATGATAATTGCTGAAATCGGAATACCTGCATTTAAGAACAATTCAACAAACGGGCTTTTATCTGCACGGATATGATTCCAAGGCGTCACTGACATCACGACAAAAAGTGCCAGCACATAAAACAGAATAATACGTACCGGAATCGCGTTAATTGCTTTTGGTAAGTTAGTTTGCGGATCTTTCGTTTCAGCCGCAGTGGTACCAATCAACTCAACACCAATAAAGGCAAACACTGCAATCTGGAATCCGGCTAAAAATCCACTTACACCTTTTGGAAACAGACCACCATGCGACCAGACATTACTGATGCTGACAACGTCACCATGAGGAGCTTGGAAATGAGTGAGAATCATGTAGCCACCCACACCAATTAAGCCAATAATTGCCAAAATCTTAATGAGTGCGAACCAGAATTCTACTTCACCAAATAACTTGACCGTAAGCAAATTAAGTCCTAACACGAATAGTACACAGCCCGCACTAATCATGGCCTGTTGCATTGGTGAGAAACTGGCACCCTCGGGCAACCAGAAACTTAAATAATTAATAACTGCTGATAGATCGGCAATACCGACCAATACCCAGCCTAGCCAATAGGTCCAGCCAATATAATAGCCAGCCCATGGGCCGATTAAGTCATATGCCATATCAACAAATGACTTGTAATGTAAATTAGCAAGCAGTAATTCACCTAATGCACGCATAAGGAAAAAGAACATACCGCCAATTAACATGTAAATAACGAGAATCGAAGGACCTGCGAGGGAGATGGTTTTGCCCGAGCCCATAAATAGACCGGTACCGATTGCACCGCCAATTGCAATAAGCTGTAAATGGCGATTACTTAATTTCCGTTGTAAATGATCAGGGGAACTTGCCTCATCTGAATGATGAACCATTGTCATATTAGAAGTCCTTTTTATATTTGCTTAATTTCAATCAGCAACATATAGGGAGAAAACGAACCGTATATCGTGGGTTGCTGAGTCTATACATCGGGACAAGATGTTCAAGTATATTTTTTCCTTAATTGATCTATCTTTTATCCCTATTTTTTTAAATTGCATTATTTATGTACTGCCTTCACGGCAATTTTAATTATCCAATCTCAATTCACCAGATGAGCCGAAGTGTAGCATGCGATATTGTTCGATGTCGCTTTACCACCCCCTCCAAAACTGCACTGATGACTCAAAAATAAACAATATTATTCCGATAAAAAACCTAAAGAAAATAAAAAAAGCCAATCATGTTCGATTGGCTTTTTAATAAAACTTAATGGTCGTTGACGAGTTCACGTCCTAGTCTTTTCATGCGCGGTTTATACAGCACATGATAAGTCACACCTAAAATGATCAACCATACTGGACTGACATATAGCGCTTTTAAGGTATCAGGCTCTAATGCCAAGATCACCAAAGTGAAAAGCATGAATGCCAAAACAACATAACTCATCCAAATGCCGCCCGGCATTTTGAATGTAGATTTTTCATGTAATTCAGGACGTAATTTACGATAGCGTAAATAGCACACCATAATGAGACTCCAGACACTAATGAATAGAATCACACAGAGTGAACTTGCTAATGTAAATGCCTCCATTGTGTTTGGAACAAAGTACTGAAGCACTGCCCCGCCCATAATGAAAGTACAAGAGAAAATCAAACCATTTGAAGGGACTGCACGTTTTGATAAACGTCCAAATGCTCCCGGTGCCTGACCGTCTTTTGATAAACCGAACAGCATACGACTGGTTGAAAACACACCGCTGTTCATTGAAGACATGACCGAAGATAGCACCACCAAATTCATAATGATCGCAGAAACTGGAATACCCGCATTTAAGAATAACTCAACAAACGGGCTTTTATCTGCACGAATGTGATCCCACGGTGTTACCGACATCACAATAAATAACGCCAATACATAGAACAAAATAATACGTACCGGAATCGCGTTAATTGCTTTCGGTAAGTTCTTCTGCGGGTCTTTCGTTTCAGCAGCTGTTGTACCAACCAACTCAACCCCGACAAACGCAAAAACGGCAATCTGGAATCCTGCCAAGAAGCCTTCTGTACCTTTCGGGAATAAACCGCCATGTGACCAGACATTACTAATGCTGGCAACAGCGCCTTGCGGAGCTTGGAAATGGCTGAAAATCATATAGCCACCCACACCGATCAGGCCAATAATTGCCAGAATCTTAATAAGGGCAAACCAGAATTCAATTTCACCAAATAGACGTACTGTAAGGAGGTTAAGTCCCATCACAAACAACACACAGCCTGCACTAATCATGGCCTGCTGTATTGGTGAGAAGCTTGCACCATCGGGTAGCCAGAAGCTCAAATAGTTAATGACTGCTGAAAGGTCCGCAATACCGACCAGCACCCAACCTAACCAATAGGTCCAACCCAAATAATAACCGGCCCAAGGACCAATCAGGTCATGAGCCATATCAACAAAAGATTTGTAATGCAGATTTGCAAGGAGTAGTTCACCCATTGCACGCATTAAGAAAAAGAACATGCCTCCAATAATCATATAAATAAAGAGAATTGAAGGACCTGCAAGGGAGATGGTTTTACCTGAACCCATAAATAGGCCGGTTCCAATTGCACCGCCAATTGCAATCAGTTGTAAATGACGGTTAGACAGTTTTCGTTGCAGATGATCGGGAGAATTTTCCGTATCTGAATGACGAGCCGTTGTCATATTAAAATTCCTTTTTGAATTCCTTTGTTAAGATCAGCAACCTATGGCGAAAATTGAACCGTATGCCATAGGTCACTGAATCTGTTCACCAAAAAACGACTGGTTAAACCGTATCTATCTTCCTTCTGTTAGATACATCATCGTTTTTGGAGTAAAGCCGAATTACTTTTGTGCTGCCGTCACGGCAATTTCAATTAACCAATCTGGATTGACCAAATCGGCCTGAATTGTGGCACGCGATGGAGCAACACACCCTTTTAACCAGTCAACCCAAATTGCATTTACGGTTGAAAAGTCAGAAAGATTTTTCAAATAGAGCTGCGCAGAGAGCAAACGAGATTTATCGGTATTGGCTAACGCCAAAAGTTCATCAATTGTTGCAAGAATTTCACGGGTTTGGCCTGCCACATCTTGCTCGGTATTTTTAGGCACCTGACCTGACAAATAAACCACTTTGTTAAAAACAGTCACGGCGCTCATGACTTCGTTAGTGTTAATCTTTTGTATATCTGAATTAGACATTCGGATTTCCTTATACCTGATTAATAAATTGAACACGGGCGGTGACGGCACACATCAATTCATAACCCACCGTACTGGATGAAACTGCAACATCGTCAATAGGTAGAACGACGCCTGTACTTGATTGACCCCAGAGCACCACTTCACTACCAACTTTGGCACTCTCAATGCCCGTTAAATCGACTGCCAACATATCCATACTGACGCGGCCAACTGTACGCGTACGTACAGAGTCCACTAAAACCGGAGTACCTGTTGGCGAAATACGTTGATAACCATCGGCATAGCCGCAAGCCACAATCCCAATCGTCATGGGTTGCTCTGCGACAAAGTTTGAGCCATAACCTACGCTTTCATTCGGCTCCAAATGCTGAACGGAAATAATTTCACTACGTAAACTCATGGTTGGCTGCAAGCCCCAATCCGCAATACTATGGGTCGGGTAATCTGGCGAGCTGCCATAAAGCATGATGCCGCTACGGACATAATCTGATTTGAGCTGGTCTTGATAACGCAGAATTGCCGCACTATTACTTACCGATCTTTCACCCGGTAAATCCTTCACAATTTCTTCAAAGGCAGTAATTTGATAATCAATACCTTGCTGACCAAAACGATCACCATCTGCATCAGAAAAATGCATCATGTGGGTAATCTTGGCGACATTTGCCAAATTATTTAAACGGTCCCAAGCCTGAACATAATGCTGTGGTTTAAAACCAAGACGGTTCATACCACTGTTCATTTTCAAAAAAACATCAAATTGAGCCGGATAAGGATGCTTTTCTAACCACTCGATTTGCGCTTCACTATGAATGGTGAAACTAAGCTGATACTGCACACAATCAAATAAATCTTGAGGAGAAAAAACTCCTTCGAGCAATAAAATCGGGCCTGTCCAACCTAGAGCACGAATTCGTTTTGCTTCATCAAGATCAAGTAAGGCAAAGCCATCTGCTGCTTTAAATGCTTCATAAACACGTTCAATTCCATGTCCATAAGCATTGGCTTTGACAACGGCAAAGACCTTACTGTTTGGCATAGCCTTGCGTACCACCGCCAAGTTATTTTGTAAGGCTTGACGGTGGATCACTGCGGTAATAGGACGAGGCATGATTACTTTCCTAACGTCCGTTAAGCCGCATGTGCGTGTGAATAACGCTGAATTGAAAGGCCATCGGTACTGATATCAGTCTTATGATTCAATACGATGTCACTGATTAATTTTCCTGAACCGCACGCCATGGTCCAACCTAAAGTGCCATGACCTGTATTCAAGAACAGATTTTTAAAGCGAGTCGCACCAATAATTGGAGTACTGTCTGGCGTCATTGGACGTAAACCTGTCCAGAAAGATGCTTGTTCCATATCACCACCCGGGAACAAGTCTTGAGTCACCATTTGCAAGGTTGCACGGCGGTCTTCGTTTAGACCTAAGTTAAAGCCACTTAGCTCAGCCATACCACCTACGCGAATACGTTGATCAAAACGAGTAATCGCGATTTTGTAAGTTTCATCCAGCACTGTAGATTGCGGAGCAAAGGCTGGGTCAACAATAGGAATCGTCAACGAGTAACCTTTTACAGGATATACAGGTAACTGTAGATCAAGCGGTTTCAAGAAATCACGTGAATAGCTACCAAACGCTAGAACATAACGATCTGCAGTTAAAACCTTGCCATTTACCTGTACGCCTTTAATTTGATCGCCTTCGACAATCAATTTTTCTACGTTCTGATTAAACTGGAAATTAACGCCCAACTCTTTAGCAATTTGAGCTAAAGCATTGGTAAATAAATAGCAGTCGCCTGTTTCATCATTTGGTAAGTGTAAACCACCCACGAGTTTATCTTGTGCATTTGCCAAAGCAGGCTCTACACGACCGAGTTCATTAGCATTTAATAATTCGTAGCTTACGCCGCATTCTTCAAGCACGCTAATGTCGCGTTGAACCGCTTCCATTTGTGCTTCTTTACGGAATAGCTGCAAAGTACCTTTGGCGCGGTTTTCGTAGTGAATACCCGTGTCTTTTCTAAGTTCACGTAAGCAGTCACGGCTGTATTCAGCCACACGCATCATACGTTCTTTGTTCACAGCATAACTTTGCGGGTTACAGTTTTTCAGCATTTGCGCCATCCACTGTAATTGCCACATACTGCCATCTAAATTAATCGCAAGCGGTGCATGGTGTTGGAACATCCATTTCACAGCTTTAAAAGGAATTCCTGGTGCTGCCCAAGGGGTCGAATACCCAGGCGAAATTTGACCTGCATTACCAAAACTTGTTTCTTCAGCAGGACCTGACTGGCGATCGAGAACAGTAACCTCGGCTCCTTGTCGAGCCAGATAATAGGCACTTGCCACTCCAATAACGCCGCTACCTAGTACAATTACGCGCATTTCCATTCCCTCACGCACACCAGTTTATTTCACTAGTATATTTCTGCTTCAATAGTTTATTTCACTGTTTTTCAGGCTATAATCTAGGTAAATTTATGTTTTTCTCGCGAGAATTTTAAAAAAAGAGGAAATATCTATGCGCCCCTTAGATCGTATAGATCGCATGATTCTGGATATTTTGCAGCGTGAAGGACGAATTGCGATTAGTGAATTGGCATCAAGAGTCAATCTCTCTACCACCCCCTGTTCAGAGCGTGTAAAGCGCCTTGAGCGCGATGGCATTATCATGGGTTATTACGCACGGCTAAACCCAGCCTACGTAGACCGTAACCTGCTTGTCTTTTTAGAAATTAAGTTATCTGCCAAATCTGGCGATGTATTTGATCAGGTGGCTAGAGATTTAGTTGAGATTCCTGAAGTACTCGAATGTCACCTCATTTCAGGTGAATTTGACTACCTTGTAAAAGCACGTTTAAAAGAAATGAGTGCATACCGCCGCTTGTTAGGAGATCTATTAAAGAAACTTCCTGCTTCGGCATCTTCACACAGTTATGTGGTCATGGAAGAAGTGAAAGAAACTCTATATCTCGATGTGAGCAAGTAAAGCGAGCATTACTGAACTCGCTTTACTCACCTTTTGAAAATTAGAAATATTTTAAAATCGAAATATGCTTGTTTTGATGTTTAAATTTCGAGAACCATTTCACCGCTGGATAGAGTACAAAAGACAACACAATCGTAATTAGCCACAGCATCCACACATGATTGACCGATAAATAATTCCCATAGTTAGCTCCCCACACACTGAGTGCGAACACATACATCAGTTTCAATACATATAAATGCAGTAAATAAAAGAACATCGGCACCGAACCAAACACGACCAATGGTTTTAGAAATGAATATTGCTGCATACGTTCAAAAGCAACTAGCACAAGCAAGCCAATCCCAACATTTAGCAAAATAAACAATAAAGACGGCGGATACTTGGTGAGGTTAAAAAAGCTCATTAACGTTAGTTGTAATGACTCAAAATGTTGCCACGGCTGGTCGCCATAGATATTGATAAGGCGTAATAAAACAAACAACCCAATACTTACTAAACCAAGGCTGAGTAAAGCGCGGCTTCTTTGCTTTGCTGAATATTTTGAACTAAAGAACTGACCTAATACGTAGCCTAATAAAATCACCCCAATCCAAGGTAAAACAGGGTAACTTGTACGAAGCTTGATACCCGCAAACTCAAGCCAGCCACGTTCATGTAAAACGAACCATATATTCTGTAGGATGCCTTGTGAGAAATGCACAGAATCTAGCAAGTTATGCCCAAAAATAATCACCAACGCTACACCAGCAAGAATAGGCAAAGGCAAACTTACACAACAAGCTAGCACCACCATGCTAATACCAATCGCCCAGATCACCTGTAAATAAATGACTTCAGGCGGAAAAGTTGCCGTCCATGCAAAGTTCACAAGGGTAAGCTCTAACACAATTAAAAATAAGCCACGTTTTAATAGAAAGGCACGCGTTTGTTGTAAGTCCTGTTTTTTTGATTGAAATAAAAAAGCAGAAATACCGGTTAAAAGTACAAAAACCGGAGCACAAATATGGGCCAATAATCGACTGCCAAATAAAGCCAGTTCTGTTACTGTTACGTCCATTGGGTCGGTAACCTGTTTATGTAAATAGAAAGTTTCTCTTACATGGTCGAGCAACATAATGATGATCACCAAACCACGCAATGCATCAATCGACTGTAAACGTTCAATATTCTTTTCTAAAGACATAGCAGTAATCAACAAAATAATGTAACGTTATACTATTACATTTAATTCCTTTTGTCTTTTTATGGCTGATTATTTATGCGACACAAATTAGGATTGTTGTCTTCGTTAGGTCTATCATTTATATCGACACTCACTTGGGGAGAAGAAACGTCAACGGTACTTGAGACCATACGTGTTCAGGCTGAAAGTACCCGAGAAGATGTGAGCCAAAATAGCTCGGCAACTAAATTTACTCACGATGTTTTAGATGTCCCTTTTAACCGTGCTTATCTTTCTAAACAAATAATGGAACAGCAAGACGTGCAACGGATTGATGACGCATTAACTTTAGTCAGTGGGGTTTTTCATCAAAATAGCTTTGGTGGTGGTTTTTGGGATAACTACTCATTTCGTGGCTTTAGTACCGACCCCAATTTAGGTGCGGCTATGATCCGTAACGGTTTGAGTGTTAACCGAGGAATTAGCGCTCCAAAAGATGTAGTGAATATTGAATCTTTAGAGTTTTTAAAAGGACCAATGGCGGCGCTATATGGTCGCGGCGAAACAGGAGGTTTGCTGAACCTCAACAGTAAAAAACCACAGTGGGAAAGCGAAAGTGAACTTAACCTACGCGCCAATACCCAAGAACAATATCGCATAAGTCTGGAACACACCGCGCCTATTAACGATGAACTGGCCTATCGTTTAGCAGTGGCTCACGAAGATAATCAAAGCTTTCGTGATCATGTTAGCAGTGAACGCTGGTTCTTTTCACCACAGCTTACATGGAAAATTTCAGACCAAACACAACTCGACTTTGACAGTGAATTTACAGAGCACAAAGGAACCTTTGACCGTGGTGTCAGCACAGTCAATCATCAGTTTGTGATGGACCCGAAAACCTTTACAGGTGAGCCTGACGATGGCGACCTGAAGATAAAAGATTACTTTTACCAATTACGTCTAAGTCACGAGTTTAATCCTGACTGGAAACTAAATAGTGCGGTCAGCTATAAAGACGCCAAAATGGTCGGCTTTGCAACCGAACCTCGGCGTATGCAAGCCGATGGACGTACTTTAGAACGTCAACGTCGCTATCGTGATTATACAAGTGAAGATGTTCTGGCTCAGACAGAGTTACTTGGCAAGATTGATACTTCGTGGGCTCGCCATGAAATTTTACTTTCAACCGAGCTTGGTCAACTCGACTATAAGCAAAACCAGCTTCGTCGCAATCACAGCACAAGCTCAACAAACACAATTGATATCTACCAACCTGAATACGGCAAATATTTACCGAATCTCACTCCGTTTACCGACACCAAAGAGCGCCAGCGTTATTTCGCACTTAATGTACAAGATCAGATCTTTTTCAATGACCAGTGGAGCGTGTTACTCGGTAATCGTTTTGATCAGGTCGAACAAGACTTTAAAAATCATATAAAACAGACCGAGGACAACCAGACACTTCACCAAAATAGTCCACGTTTCGGAGTAAATTTTAAAGCCTCTGAGCAATGGGCGTTTTATACAAACTATGGCCGCTCATTTGCCATGAATAGTGGTATGAACCGAAATGGACAAACCTTCGCTCCTGAAAAAGGCGAAAGCTATGAAGTCGGCACCAAATATAAAATAAACGACCAAAGTGTGCTGAGTCTCGCTCTGTTTAAAATGAAAAAACAGAATGTGCTAACGACAGACCCAATCGACAGTAACTTTCAAACCGCAGCAGGCGAAGTGAGTAGTAAAGGGATTGAGTTTGATTTAAATAGCCAGATCAATGACCGCTGGTTCGTCAATGCCAACTATAGTTATACCGATGCTCAAATTGAAAAAGACCAAGACTTGGCAAAAGGCGCTCGTCTGAGCAATGTTCCAAAACACCAAGGCTCCGTAAGCACCAATTATGAGTTTCTCCAAGACGGTGCAAGAAAAGCGGGTGTAGGTGCCAACCTTACCTATGTCGGTGAGCGCAGCGGGCATAACCTAGATAACGGTTTTAATTTACCGAGTTATACGCTGGTCAATTTAAATGGCTACTATGCACCATCTGACCGTTTACGCTATCAGCTGAATGTAAATAACCTATTTGATAAGACCTACTATGTCTCAAGTTATAGCGATTTATGGGTTCAACCGGGTGAACCATTGAACGCCTCAATTTCGGCACAGTGGAAGTTTTAATTTATCTATAAAATAAAAAAGCCCGAATAGTTTCGGGCTTTTCACTAAAACATACCATTTTCATTAACGAGTGGATCGGGCTGTATTTGCCCAATATCCCAAAACTCCGCAATTTTTCCATTTTCAAAACGGCATATATGAACCACAGCTAAAATTGTTAGCTTGTCATTCATTTGCATTTCCAGTTTCGAATGTACTGCAACTAAAGCACCATCCTCAATGACATGTTGAACTTCAAGAACTTTGTTTGGAGTTTCAATTGCACTTTCACGCATCCCTTCCTTTAAAGAAGTCTTATCACCAGCATAATAAGGATTGTGATGCTTAAAGTTTGGGGCGGTGTAATTGCCGTAGGCTTCATCGACCTCGCCAGCGGCAGCAAGCTCTAAAAAACGTACCGCAATTTCTTTTTGAGATAAGCTCATTGTAGAACCTCCCGGCTATATTTAGGCTTTACTGTAAAATGTCATCATCTTCTTCGTCGAAGACATAAGCCATGCAGCCCCACCCATCATATTCGCCGTTAAATTGCTCAGCGATTGTCGAAAACCACTGCTCCAGATCAACAATATCTGAATACTCTGGTTCCATCGTAACAAAGATGGTAATGATCCATTCATTCGGTTCAACAGAATCATCTTGGAAAAGAGAAATTTTTTGCTCTTGATAGAGTAAATGCATCGCGCATTGCTCTGCATTTTGTTGATCTTGAAATGCAATTGAAAATTCAATTTCATGAAGCTCGGTTAAATCATCCCCGTCTTCAACCATTTGCCAAAGTACATTGCCGTTATCATCATCTGGAAATTGTTCGTAATCGCGGTTCATTAGATTGTCCTTGTTGTTGCTCTATTTGTATTATTCGGCATTAAGAATAACCGACTTTTATTGCAGTTTGGATATGTATTCAGTTGCGAATTGCATCAAATTTTAATTTTTTAAAAAGGCACTTGTGACTCAATCACCACATCTGTTCCCTTCAAAGGATGTTGAAAAGCGAGATATGCAGCGTGTAAAGCCATACGATTCAAATGAAACCGTTTAGGTTCAGGATGATATAACTTGTCCCCCATAATCGGATGCCCAATATGCATCATATGTACACGTAACTGGTGCGAACGCCCTGTCACAGGCTCAAGTAACACTCGACTTTGATCTGTTGTTTCATCATAAACCAATGGTTGAAACAATGTTTTAGCATGTTTGCCTAATTCAAAATGTACAATTTGTCTTGGGCGATTTTCCCAGTCAGTAATGAGAGGAACTTCAACACTGCCCTCTTGTTTTACTTGGCCTTGCACCAAAGCAATATAATGTTTTTTGACTGTTCTGGCCTGAAACATTTTACTTACCGCAACTTCTGCATCGCGATGCTTGGCAAACATAAGTAAACCTGAGGTTGCCATATCTAAACGGTGCGTAACCTTTGCTAAAGGGAACTTTTCCAATACCCTTAAATACGCACTGTCATGATGTTCAGGTAACCGACCCATGACCGACAACAAACCCGCAGGTTTATCAACCACAATTAAATCGTCATCTTCAAATAAAATTGAAAGCGGATCTTGTGGTGGAGCGTAAACAAAGTTGTCGTTTAAAGGCATGGTCGTAGAAACAGCAATGGAGCATGGCGGCAAATCATAAAGAAATTTCAGACCTACCGCAAAATAATCTATAGTGCCCTACTTATGTTCCACGTGAAACTCGGAAAATCTTTATCGTTTTTTATTCATTTCAGCTAAAAGATCGAGCTGAATTTCTTGAATATGTGCAAGTCTTTCCCACTGATGCGATAAAAGATGGTCCATTTTTTCATGTAAATGGCGAATCTCAAGCTCGGCTTTTAAATTAATTTGATAGTCATGTTGGGAACGCAAACGGTCTTTTGCTTCTTGACGGTTTTGACTCATCATAATAATAGGTGCCTGAATTGCAGCTAAACATGACAACACTAAATTCAGCAAAATAAAGGGATAAGGGTCAACGGGACGGACCACCATCACAACCGTATTTAAAACAATCCACCCCGTTAAAAATAAAGCAAAACAAATAAGAAAAGCCCAGCTACCACCAAATGATGCGATTTTATCTGCCAGTTTTTCTCCAAACGTCCAGTTTTGATCAAAATCTGACTCTGTATTTCGGCTAATCAGTTCATGCCGTTGCATACTGCCAATTACTTCATTTTCTAGGTTAGATAACTCACCCTTTTCCGAGCGTAATAGGGACTGCACATATTTAATTCGATAATCTGCCAGATCGGCCCGACAAATAAAGCTTGAGTAACTCCAATCTGGATAGTCTTTTAAAATTTCATCACTAATCACGTTACGGATGACTTCACCAGATACTAAATCTTTTAAAGGAAAGCTCTTTCCACATACGGCGCATTGGCGACACTGATTTTTATTCTCCATATTATCCAGCTCGCAATTAATCATAAGATTAGTATATAAACGATTTTGATTG
The DNA here is from genome assembly GCF_003937785.1 of Acinetobacter sp. FDAARGOS_558. Taxonomy (NCBI): domain Bacteria; kingdom Pseudomonadati; phylum Pseudomonadota; class Gammaproteobacteria; order Moraxellales; family Moraxellaceae; genus Acinetobacter; species Acinetobacter sp. FDAARGOS_558. The sequence continues at coordinate 2,467,435 of NZ_RKJH01000001.1, read as the reverse complement.
ATCGCATCGTAAATAAAAATAGCGCTCTAACCTAAAATCTGTAAAGTCGCTGAAACTATTTTTCGGTGAGCAGAAATCACAGGCTTCATATAATGAGATTTGAATGTCAGGAGGTAGCGCAGAAAGATTAGGCTTATTCATAAATTATATTCTTGTAAAATATCATTTTTATTATTGAGAATTTTTTAGGGGGTCAAGGGAAAACATCTATGGTTTACTTCAACAATCATAACTTTGTAAGTTATAACCTTGTGCCTATAAACTTTTGATCTATAGCGTCCTAAGCCGAATCGAGACCTTTTGGGTGAGTACACACTAACGTTATACGTTTCGGTGCATGCTACTCTTTTCGATCCCTATCACACCCTTGAGATATAGTTTAGCCAGCAGCCTGCGGGATTGTTTTTCTAAGAAAAGCGAATTTTCACTATTTTTGGGAATTTTTACGCAATTAGTCAAATTTAAAAGAATATATTCCCATTTACCTATAATTAGTTAAATTTAAATTCCACTTTATTTGTATTTTTCGGTTTATTTTACCAATTAAAAAATTTGTAGACCAAATTGGGAACTCTTCCATCAATCTATGTTTAGCCGAATAACTCATGTAAAGCCGACTTATTAATCCCGCTTTTAAGTATTTTTATTCTTTGCGTACTATTCTTAGAGATAACTTTTGCGCTTGAATACATTATAAAAACATATTATAAATTATTTCTAACCAAATGATTGGTTTTTTGGAACTTTATAATGAACAACAATATTATAATTTTTGGTTATGGAACAGGTATTTCCAAAGCCGTAGCACATAAGTTTGGTAAAGAAGGCTATAAAATCGGGTTAGTGGCACGAAACGCCCAAAAACTTGAAAAGGCTATTCTAGAATTTAAGGCACAAGGTATTGAAGCTTACGCTTTTGCATGTGATTTAGCTGTTCTTGAAGATATACCAAATCTTATTAAACGTATTAAAGATCAATTAGGAGAGATTAAAAATATTCATTGGAATGCTTTCCATGATATTGAAGGCAATATTTTAGAAACCCCTCCACTAGAACTTACCAAAAGCTTTCATATTCGCGTGTCGAGCTATATTGCGACGGTACAGGCTTGTTTAGGTGATTTAGAGAAGAACCACGGTAGCATTTTATCGACAAACGGAATTTTTGCTTTCGATGCAGTGGGCATCGACTTGGTTGCCAAAGAGTACTCATCGTTAGCAACTACCGCTGCCGCTCAGTATAAAACTACCAACTTACTTGCTCACAGTCTTGCTGACACAAATGTTTATGTGAGCCAAGTGGTTGTAAATGGTTTCGTAGATGGCAGACCTGAAGCCAAAGATAAAACCTACACGGTACATCCAGAAACGGTTGCGGAGCAGTTCTGGTACTTACACCAACATAAACAAGAAACAGTTTCTCTTTGTGGTGAAGCCATTCAAGCTGCTTAAACTATTTCTAATGAGAGAAAAAGCGTAATAAATTACGCTTTTCTTAACTTTTTAAATTTATTTTTTTCTAAAGCCCACATATATTTCGAGTTTAAATTACCCTTCCCACTTTCTAAAAACCAGACAAGTATTTACGCCACCAAAACCAAAGCTATTACTCATAACTGTTTTGAGTTCAGTTTCTCTGCTTGTTTGAACAATATCGAACTTTTTAGCTTCTTCGCGTAGTTCGGTAATATTAATGCTCGGCGCGATAAAGCTATTTTGCAGCATTAAAATAGAATAAATAGCTTCGTGTACCCCTGCGGCCCCTAAACTATGGCCAGTCATAGACTTGGTCGAACTGAGCGGCGGTACTTTTTCGCCACCAAAAGCTCGCTCTATGGCCAATAGTTCGGGAATGTCCCCTGCCGGCGTTGAAGTGCCATGTGTGTTGATATAGTCGATGGTGTCAGAGCCGTTTTGCTTGGCTTCTGCGAGTGCCAGTTTGATGCAACGAGTCGCCCCCTCGCCACTTGGGGCAACCATATCGACACCGTCACTATTGGCAGCGTACCCAACCACTTCGGCCAAAATTTTTGCTCCGCGCTTTTGGGCATGGCTTAAAGACTCCAAAACCACCATGCCACCGCCGCCAGCAATCACAAAGCCATCGTTATCTACTGAATATGGGCGTGAAGCCGTTTCTGGTGCATCGTTATATTTAGAGCATAATGCGCCCATTGCATCGAATATTGCAGTTTGCGACCAATGGTCTTCTTCGCCGCCACCCGCCAGCATGAGATCCTGTTTGCCAGCGGCAATAAGGTGATATGCATAGCCAATTGCATCGGCTGAAGTCGCGCAGGCACTCGCAACCGATTGAGATACGCCTTTTAAGTTGAAAGCGCGTGATAAGTTAGAGCTAATGGTGCTGGTGAGGTAGCGTGGTGCTAAATCGGGTGATACTTCGCTTGCGCCTTTTTCTTTTAGGGTATGCAACATGTCGATGATAGATGCTGTTGAGGTGCCGCCTGTTCCCCCAATCACGCCATATTTTGGGTTATTGGCAATATCATTTACATCAAGCTTGGCATATTGTAGCGCATCGAGTGCCGAGTTGTAGGCATACATCGCGCAAACGCCCATGTGTTTTTTTAGCTCAGGATCAATATTTTCAAAATTCATTTCGGCAGTGGCGCTCACATGACTTCGAAAGTTTAGTTTTGCATAGACTTCGTTATAGCGAATGCCAGAGCGGCCTGCTTTTAAGGACTCGGTTACTTTCTCTAATGTATTTCCAATACAAGAATTAATTCCCATACCTGTGATGACAACACGTTCCATTCTTATCTCTATAGAAACGACAAAAATAGATCTTAACAATCAAGTTCTTTTTTGAAACTGGCAAAATATTTCTATATTTATTACTTTTTCTCATCGAATATAAATAAAAAGTTAATAATAATGTTTTTATTTTAAAATAATATTTAGTTTTATTATTAAATCAAAAATATTTTAAATATTAAATTGACGTATTTAAAATCACCGATTATTATTCCGTTGCTGGCCTACATTGCCAGACGGTTTTGACAGACCGTAACTCGTAGCGAATTGTAGTTCTACTATAATTCGTTAGACCCTTGCGTCCCCTTTCTTTGCGGTAGGACGGGAGGGGGACGCCCCGCGCGTGCTGGTTCTACGAGTCCAGTCTGTCAACCCCCTTTCGTTCTACCACCCTAAATTAATTCGCGGTAATTCGGTGGTAGAACTCCATTTTTAAGGAGTTGACTATGCCATTTTTCAAAATCATTTTCTCTCTTATTTAACTATTTTATTGATTTAAAATTTGGTTTTTTACGCCCTATTTTTTAAATTTATAGATTATTTTTTATTTTAAAATTTTAATTATTTTATTTTCCTGTATGCATGGGAGGATTAATTATTACCTAAAAAATTATTTTAATTTTTAAACAGATTATATTTTTATTCTACTCATAGATACAAATCATTATGAGAATAACATGACAATTTATACACCTTTTTTGGCTTTAAGTTTTGTTCTAATGAGCTTGGGTATTTCAGGCTGTAACCTCCACACTCAGCAAGAGTTTGAAAAAATTTGCCTATCGGGTGGGCATAGCAAGAACAGTTGCGAATGTATTTACCAGCGACTCGAACAAACCTATTCCCCGAAGCTTATGCAGCGTCTAGAACATGTCAGTTTGCAAAGTCCTGTTCTCCCACGGGACTTTGCCCCTACTTTTTTAAGCACCATGCAGCGGTGTGACAAAAATAGTCTGGGCTAAGCGTTTAGCTCGGCCCCTTTATCTCTGTGTTGCAATGGTTTATTACTTTAAATCAGCGCAAAAAATTAAAGTCTGTTGTGACACAGAGGCCTAAGCCTAATTCAAAATAAATAAACAGCGATCTTGTACGTTTTATCCTACAAACTTTTAAGGATTTTGCGGATTGGCGACACTCTGCTTTTTTCCTAATATGAAGTCATACAGGAACAGGATGTTCCGGAACACAAAACAACAATAATATGTTCAAGCACCAGGAGCGTGAGATACGACAGGAGTCATATCTAATCACCAAATACGAAAAAGCCCGACAGGATGTCGGGCTTTTCTCTATCAAAGATAAATCAATTTGTTTACAATTCAACATTCAATAAATTTTAGGAAAATTTACTAAATGTTGAAATATGTCATTTATGCTGACGAAGCATGGACACAAACTAAACCACTTTATAGATATCATTGTTTTTTTGGTGGGTTTATTTCAACAAGTAGTGAATTCGATAATTTAGAAAAAGAAGTTAAAAAATTAAAGAAGGAATATAAATATACAAAAGAAATCAAATGGGCAAATATCTCTAATCAAGATATTGATTTCTACAATCAACTCATTGACTTAATCTTCCAGTTTTTACAAAAATCTCAAGATAGTAAATATCGACAGTTTTTTATGGATAGAGCTAGGCCTTATGTTGGTGAGCCCTGTTCTAATATTGAAGCACAATTCAAAGTTTACTATCAATTTATAAAACATAGCTTTGGTTTCCAATTTATTGAGGAACCAGCCGAGATTACTATTCGATTAGATAGTCATTCTAGCCATGTACATAAAAAAACTTTAATATCTTTTATTAATGAATTATCTACTCATAATTTAAAATTTAAAATCGAATTCATAAATAGTAAAAAGTCTATACCTTTACAATTATGTGACTTACTTATGGGTTCTGCTGGATATTATGGTAATCGAATCGATTGGGATTTATTACCTGGAAAGACTCGTAGAAGTAAAAACCAAATAATGAAAGCAACATTTGGAAAAAATGTTTATAGCATGCTTAGACAAATTGATAATATTTATAAATCATCACAGGCTTTTAATTGGTTTGAGTCAACTGGAACTGATGGCAACACTTCTAACAGATTTCATCATAAATTAAGGATTTGGAAGTTTATACCACATGAACATATAGAAGATAAAAGATGGGAAAATGACGGATTTAAGAAAAATAGAGTTAGAAAATTAGAACTATAAAATGACAAAGGACATCTTTCGATGTCCTTAATAACAGTATTAACGAGCTTATCATCGCTAATGTAAATACTGGCTCTAAATAAATTCAGAGTCTTCCAAGCCCCTAATGGGTACCATCTAATTATCCTAAAAATTAAAGTATTTAGCAATAGTTTTCTTAACTAATTCAAACGTCTCATCTTCCAAGCTCTTAACAACCCATTCATTTTTATTATCTTTTCTAATTTTTAATCTATCTAAACGCTCTATACAAACAGTAGTTAACATATCACATTTAATCCACGCTTCTTTACCATCAATTGGCCCAGCAATAGGAATATGCATTTCTGACATAGGTTCTGGTTTAGTCGTGCTAATAGGCAAAATAGTTACTAATTTAGCATTTTGGTTATTTTTTTTAATAACTAGAGCAGGCCTATTCTTTACCATTTCAGGCACAATAAAACCTTTAAAGTCACACATAACTATAGTATTTGCCTTTGGTTGAAACTTTAACATTTCTAATTTAGAACCATGAAAAAAAATAATCTTATATTAATAATATCAAATAGTTCCTTCTTTTATAAACTTAAATAATGAAATTATCTTATAAAACAGGAGAGTAATTTTCAAATTTTTATAGATAAGAAAATATACATTTACATACAAAAATATAACTTGTAAATTTAATAACTTTCCTAATATTTATAATAAGTTAATACATTATTTGTACTTTTCTTTCATATCAAAATAACCTACTATAAGCATCACAATTGTGACAATTAAGCAGAATATAACCAAAACCCAAAGTAAGATCCCTCATCTATTAAAACTAAAAAAATATTACTCAAGCTACTTCTCATTGTATGTTTTAACCTACAAACTTTTAGGGATTTTGCGGATTGGCGATGCCCTACTTTTTTCCTAATATGAAGTCATACAGGAACAGGATGTTCCGGAACACAAAACAACAATAATATGTTCAAGCACCAGGAGCGTGAGATACGACAGGAGTCATATCTAATCACCAAATAAGAAAAAGCCCGACAGGAAGTCGGGCTTTTTTATATCTGAATATTAGGAAATATTAGGATTTAAAAATTTCAGGCAAACTATCTACAAGAATATTAGGAATATTGTTTGGATACACAATCTCATCTGTTTGGCTTAGCTCATCAAACGTCCACCAACGGCTTTTACTAATCACAAACTTTTCTTGTTCAGTCCAGTTTGCTGTATTCACTTCTTCATTTTTAATAAAAACAATAAAAAGCCTTTCATCAGAAATCACAACTTCTGCACTAGGTAGCATCATTTCAAAATTGCGTGTTGCCACATGAGTACCTACATTTTGCCTTACTATACCTAACTCTTCATAAAGCTCTCGGCAAGCTGCTTGTTCGAAGGTTTCCCCTTCTTCAAGACCTCCACCTATGGTTGCCCAATGTGATTGTCCAGCTAAGGCATCATTTGTATGAGTGAATTGAAATAAGAGGATTTGATGATTTTCATTAATGACTAATAGTCTTGAAGATTTTCTAATACGCATTTGATTTTTTCTTAAAGCAACAAGATGGCTATTATTCATATTCACTTTGAAAAGTTAAATCATTTCTCTATGTACGTTTTATCCTACAAACTTTTAGGGATTTTGCGGATTGGCGACACTCTGCTTTTTTCCTAATATGAACTCATACAGGAACAGGATGTTCCGGAACATAAAACAACAATAATACGTTCAAGCACCAGGAGCGTGAGATACGACAGGAGTCATATCTAATCACCAAATACAAAAAAGCCCGACAGGATGTCGGGTTTTTTTATGCTTATTAAAAAATGATATTTACACTCACCTATAGCGGGGTATGCGCCTGTTCTTGCTTTTTATGGCGAATCCAACGCACCACCCAAATAACCGCAATCAGCACCACTATTGCAACAAGCGCAGGCACCAGCATAGCTGAAACCGAAAGTAAGATTGCACCAATCCATTCACCTGTCGCAACGACAAAATTACCCAAACCACCTGTGGTTGCAGTTGAAACACCACGTGCAGCGACGGTACTCATTTGCACCACACCTGCCGTGCCACCACCGACAATAATGGCTGCTGCCCAACTGGCAAACTGAGACATTTCTCCACTACTGACCGCCATTGTCGCTAACGTACCCGCGATCATCGCCGCAGGGGTTGCGACTGTGTCTAAGGCATTATCGACCCACGGGATATAGTAGGCTGCGACTTCACACACCGTTGCCACACCTAAAGCCAAACACACCGATGGCAGAGCTAACCAATCAAAGCCTTTTGATGGCTCAAACCAACCCATCATGGTGGCAATGCTCATAACCAGTAGCGGCACAAACACCCGAAAACCGCAGGCAGCGCTCAAGCCCACACCAATACATAAACCCAATATTGTTTCCATAACGGTTTCCTTCTTCATGCCCATCACGGGTCTTGTTATGTAAGTCTTATTTTTAAATTAACAAAAAGCCCCATCGGGTGACAGGGCTTTTTGTTAAATGCGAACGCAAATATTATTTCATTCTTAACGTTTAAATTGCGTGCAGTAGCATTTCGTGCAAGGTGGTAAAGGGTCGGTATTAATTTCTAAAAACACTCTATGTCCGCACTGAGCACAGAAATAGAAGCCTGTTCCGGGTTTTTCGCCAGCTGTTACCATGATTACATTCCTATAATCGTATATATATTAAACAGGAATATAACCCAGTTAGAGTGATTGTCAATTGTCCATTTCGCCCGATGATGATGGCATAAATGCAAAAAATGTTATTTGTACGATTTATCTTACACAGATTTAGGGATTTAGCGGATTGGCTGACCCCTGCTTTTTTTCTAATATGGACTCATACAGGAACAGGATGTTCCGGAACATAAAACAACAATAATAGGTTCATGCATCAGGATCGTGAGATACGACAGGAGTCATATCTAGCAACCAAATACGAAAAAGCCCGACAGGATGTCGGGCTTTTTTATACGATAAATCACTTTAAAGAAAATACATTCGAATCAAATTTGCCGCAATAAGCATAAGAATAATAGCCGTTAAACCTGTCAACAAATTGAGTAGTACTTTAGCGATATTTGATAAGTTTGATTTATAGATCTTAACATTTATACCATAGGCACTTGCTCCAAGAACTCCGCCAATAGCACCTCCAACCAACATAAGTACGAGTGGCCAGCCACATAATAGATGCGCTTTAACTGGCAACTTCCTCTCAGCTTGATTATCTAATTTATTTGTTGTTTCCAATTTTTGATCCTTTTTTATATGGATATTTATCTAAAAAAATCTATTTTAAATGCATTTTTTTATGAGGCTATCAACTCTTTTTACACAATGTATAGTAAAAAACCCCATCATCAAGATAGGGCTTTTTTTGAACAATATCAATAATGTTTAACTAAAATATTAAGCCACTTGGCCTTCTAAAAAGTCTTGCGCAAAACGCTGTAATACACCGCCCGCTTCATATACAGAAACTTCTTCTTCTGTATCTAAACGGCAAGTCACAGGTACTTCAAGAATCTCTTCTTTACCATCCGCTGTGGCACGTTCAATCACTAAAGTTAAAGTCGAACGCGGCGCAATATTACCAATCACGCTATAAAGCTCTGTACCATCTAGTTTTAAAGTCTTACGGTTTACACCCGGTTTAAACTCAAGCGGTAACACGCCCATACCCACCAAGTTGGTACGGTGAATACGCTCAAAACCTTCTGCCACAATCGCTTCAACACCCGCAAGGCGTACACCTTTTGCAGCCCAGTCACGGCTTGAACCCTGACCGTAGTCAGCACCCGCGATAATAATTAACGGCTGTTTACGGTTCATGTAGGTTTCAATTGCTTCCCACATACGCATCACTTCGCCTTCTGGCTCTACACGTGCTTTTGAACCTTGCTTAATAGTACCGTCTGAACGGCGAACCATTTCGTTATAGAGTTTCGGGTTTGCAAATGTTGCACGTTGTGCAGTCAAGTGGTCACCACGGTGCGTTGCGTATGAGTTAAAGTCTTCTTCTGGTACGCCCATTTTGTGAAGGTATTCACCCGCAGCCGAATCCATCAAAATCGCATTTGAAGGTGACAAATGGTCGGTGGTGATGTTGTCACCCAAAATCGCAAGCGGACGCATGTTCGCCAAAGTACGTGGTGCAGCCAACGCCCCTTCCCAATATGGTGGACGGCGGATGTAAGTACTTTGCGGACGCCAGTCGTAAAGTGGGCTCTTCGCTTGTTCAACTTCGCCCAAGTCAAACATTGGAATGTAGACTTTACGGAACTGTTCAGGCTTCACGGCTTGCTTAACTAAGGCATCAATTTCAGCGTCAGATGGCCAGATGTCTTTGAGGTAAATCGGGTTACCTTCTTTGTCATGACCTAACGCATCTTTTTCGATGTCAAAACGGATCGTACCTGCAATTGCATATGCCACAACAAGCGGCGGAGATGCCAAGAACGCTTGTTTTGCATAAGGATGGATACGGCCATCGAAGTTACGGTTACCAGAGAGTACTGCGGTTGCGTACAAGTCACGGTCAATAATTTCTTGCTGGATAGCTGGATCTAACGCACCAGACATACCGTTACACGTTGTACAAGCATAAGCCACAATACCAAAACCAAGTTTCTCTAAGTCTTTTAGAACACCTGCTTCTTCAAGGTAAAGTGCAGCCGCTTTTGAACCCGGTGCAAATGATGATTTCACCCAAGGTTTACGAACCAAACCTAGCTCATTTGCCTTACGTGCCAACAAACCTGCCGCCACGGTGTTACGTGGGTTAGAAGTGTTGGTACATGAAGTAATTGCAGCAATAATGATTGCGCCATCTGGCATTAAGCCATCGTCGCGGTTTTCAACAACACCTGCAATGCCTTTTTCTTTAAGGTCGGCAGTTGAAACGCGCGCATGCGGGTTTGATGGGCCAGCAATGTTACGTGTGACTGTCGATAGATCAAAACGTAGTACACGTGGGTACTCTGCTTTGGTCATTTCAGATGCCCAAAGGCCGATTTCTTTTGCGTACTGTTCAACCAATGCCACTTGAGCATCTTCACGGCCTGTTAGGCGTAAGTAGTCGATTGTGTTTTGGTCAATGTAGAACATCGCAGCCGTAGCGCCATATTCTGGTGTCATGTTCGAAATGGTTGCACGGTCACCCACAGACATACTGTCAGCGCCTTCACCAAAGAACTCAAGGTAAGCACCAACCACACGCTCTTTACGCAAGAATTCAGTTAGAGCAAGTACGATATCTGTTGCAGTAATGCCTGCCTGACGCTGACCAACCAACTCAACACCAATAATGTCTGGCAGACGCATCCAAGATGCACGGCCCAACATTACGTTTTCAGCTTCTAAACCACCTACACCCACAGAAATTACGCCCAAAGCGTCTGTATGTGGTGTATGTGAGTCTGTACCGACACATGTGTCTGGGAATGCTACGCCATCACGCGCCTGAATCACCGGAGACATTTTCTCTAGGTTAATCTGGTGCATAATACCGTTCCCCGCAGGGATCACATCGACATTTTTAAATGCAGTTTTGGTCCACTCAATAAAGTGGAAACGGTCTTCGTTACGGCGGTCTTCAACAGCACGGTTTTTTGCAAAAGCGTCTGGGTCAGCACCACCATATTCCACTGCTAAAGAGTGGTCGACAATGAGCTGTGTTGGTACAACCGGGTTAACTTTAGATGGGTCGCCGCCCTTCTCAGCAATCGCATCACGCAAACCTGCAAGGTCAACCAATGCAGTTTGTCCCAAGATGTCATGACACACCACGCGCGCAGGATACCAAGGAAAGTCCAAGTCCTGACGGCGTTCAATCAACTGCGTTAAATAAGCAGTTAAGTTCTCAGCATCGGCACGGCGTACCAATTGCTCTGCGAGTACTTTAGAGGTGTAAGGCAGTTTTTCGTATGCGCCTGGCTGAATATCTTCAACGGCTTGACGCACGTCGTAATATTCAAGCTGGGTACCTGCCAGCGGTTTACGGTATTTTGTGTTCATTAACCACGCTCCGCCAATGGTTTAAATTCGAGGTTTTCAGGGCCTGTGTAGTTCGCGCTTGGACGAATGATTTTGCCGTCTTGGCGTTGTTCGATCACGTGTGCTGACCAACCTGCTGTACGTGCAATTACGAATAACGGTGTAAACATTGCAGTTGGAACACCCATTAAGTGATAGCTCACCGCACTGAACCAGTCGAGGTTCGGGAACATGTTTTTCACTTCTTTCATCACTGCTTCTAAACGCTCAGCGATGAGGTACATTTTGGTGTTCTCTTGCGCTTCTGCTAAGTCATGTGCCACTTTCTTGATCACTTCGTTACGTGGGTCAGAAACTGTATATACAGGGTGACCAAAACCGATCACGACTTCTTTATTTTCAACACGTTTACGGATGTCCGCTTCTGCTTCATCTGGATTGTCGTAACGTTGTTGAATCACGAATGCAACTTCGTTTGCACCACCGTGCTTAGGTCCGCGAAGTGCACCAATACCGCCTGTAATTGCCGAGTACATGTCAGAACCTGTACCTGCAACCACGCGTGACGTAAATGTAGATGCGTTGAACTCATGCTCAGCATACAAAATAAGTGATGTATGCATCGCTTGAATCCACTCTTCACATGGTTTTTCGCCATGAAGTAAATGTAAGAAATGCGCTGCAATTGAGTCGTCATCTGTTTCAACTTCAATGCGACGACCGTTGTTGCTGAAGTGATACCAATAAAGCAGCATTGAACCTAAGCTTGCCATTAATTTGTCAGCAATGTCTTTTGCGCCAGCTTCATTGTGGTCTTCATGTTCTGGCGTTAAACAACCTAGAACTGAAACACCAGTACGCATCACATCCATTGGGTGTGCAGACGGTGGTAATTGTTCAAGTGCAGTTTTAAGTGCTGCCGGTAAACCACGAAGTGCTTTTAATTTTGCTTTATATGCTTTGAGTTCAGCTTTGTTTGGTAATTTGCCATGTACGAGCAAGTGAGCAACTTCTTCAAACTCGCTACCTGCCGCAAGGTCAAGAATGTCATAGCCACGATAGTGCAAGTCGTTACCACTACGTCCTACGGTACAAAGTGCTGTGTTGCCTGCAACTTGTCCGCTAAGTGCAACTGATTTTTTTGGTTTGAAGCCTGTTGTTGTTTCATTTGAGCTCATAAGATTGTCCTTTCCTATCTGAGTTTATTTATTAAGCACGACGGAGTCGCACCGTTTTCACTTCTTATTTCGGGATTAACCTTCGGTTCGACCTACTTTTCTTTCGGGAAAAGTAGGCAAAACCATTGTCATCTGCAAAACTCATCCACAACCATCAAATATCCTATCTATCGCAGAACCAATTTTAAAAAATGTAGTCCTGTCTCAAACAGTTGCAGATGACGCCTCCGAGTATCAGATTCCAATTAATAAACTTTTTAATTTATTACTTCTTTTTAGCAAATGCGTTGTCTAAGTAGTCTTCAAACGCGTAGTAGTTAATGCGTTCATATAACTCTTTACGCGTTTGCATAATATCAACCACATTCTTTTGCGTGCCTTCTTTACGCAAGGTTTCATACACAGTTTCGGCTGCCTTGTTCATGGCACGGAAAGCAGAAAGCGGATAAAGCGCAAGGCTTACATCAGCAGATGCCAACTCTTCAGTGGTAAACAGTGGTGTAGAGCCAAACTCGGTAATGTTTGCCAAAATTGGTACGCCTGTCTTCTGAGCAAATTGCTTGTACATATCAAGCTCGGTAATTGCTTCAGGGAACAACATGTCTGCACCTGCCTCAATGTAGGCACCCGCACGGTCAATTGCCGCTTGTAAGCCTTCAACCGCTAACGCATCAGTACGCGCCATAATCACAAAGCTGTCATCACCACGCGCATCAACCGCAGCTTTAATACGGTCAACCATTTCTTCTTGAGTCACAATGGCTTTGTTCGGACGGTGACCACAACGTTTTTCACCCACTTGGTCTTCAATATGCATTGCCGCAGCACCAAACTTGATCAGTGATTTTGTAGTACGGGCAATATTAAATGCAGAAGCACCAAAGCCTGTGTCAGCATCGACTAATAATGGAAGATCACATACATCAGTAATACGGCGTACGTCGGTCAACACATCATCAAGGTTACTGATTCCTAAATCAGGTAAGCCTAAAGAACCAGCTGCTACACCACCACCTGATAAGTAAATCGCTTTATAACCTGCACGTTTTGCCAAAAGTGCATGATTGGCATTGATGGTTCCAACCACTTGTAATGGCTTTTCTTGGGCTACGGCATCGCGAAATAGCTGACCTGCGGATTGTTTAGCCATTGTTATGTTCTCCTTGTGCTTGTAGCAGTGTTTGCTCAATAATTTTGTAAGAAGCATTGATATGTCGATGCATGAGCAGCTCGGCAAGTTCACCATCGCCTTCTGCAATTGCATCTAAAATACGGATATGTTCGTCCCAAGCTTTGCTCGGTCGATCGGGTGTGTTTGAAAACTGAATTCGGTACATACGGATGAGGTGATAAAGCTCATCACATAGCATTTTTTCTAGGGTTTTATTGCCACTACTTTTGATAATGCAGTAGTGAAAATCGTCCTGCCCTTCTTGCAAGTAATATCCTTTACCTGCTTTAAAGTTTTCATCTTCAGCATGCATACGCAATACATCACGTAATGCCAAAATTTGCTTTTTATCAATATGCTGTGCAGCAAGTTTGCAAGCCAAACCCTCTAAAGAAGCCCGAATTTGGTAAAGCTCTTTAAACTGTTGCAGTGAGAGTGAAACCACGCGCGCGCCCACATGTGCGGTACGCTCAACCAGTCGTTGACCTTCAAGGCGATGAATTGCTTCACGCAAAGGCCCACGGCTAATACCGTAAGTGCGCGCCAGTTCAGGCTCAGAAATTTTGCTACCTGCCGGAATTTGACCCAAAACAATCGCCGTCTGTATTTGCTTAAATACATGCTCGGTCAGTGTTCTTCCCTGACTTTGTAATGGCTCTGGTGCGAAGGTCAAATCTTGCATATTGTCGACAATTTTTAATCAATTATGAGTTTTATAGCGGGATGAATGAAAAAAATCAAGGTGATTGTTGACACTTTGCTGAACGCATCAGGTCAAGTTTTATCGTTTAGCCTGTTCTCTCACCTTATATTTAGAGCATTACACCACTTGCCAGTTAATATTTATAAAACAATAATTTAGTGTCAATTTATCTATAGATTTATGGCACTTTTTTAGTTGCTTTTCGGCCTCTAATCTTTTGTTTCAAACTTTAGTCTACAACCAATGTATTACAGCAAGATTGTAGACAATCTGCTTGAATGAAAGCATGAGTTAGAAATTAGTTTCTATTTACCGTAATTTCTTTTAAATCTTTTTATCATTTTCATCCAGAAAATATCGATATTAGTGAAATTATCAGGTGCTTCACGGTAGCTTTATTGATACATTATTGAGCATCGACATAGTTGTGGCGTATTTTTCGAGACAGAAAAAACCCAGCACTATGCATATTGTTGAATGAAAGGACTTTTTTGATGTTTCAACATATCCCCCCATACGCAGGCGATCCAATTCTCTCTTTAATGGAACAGTTCAATGCTGATACTCGTTCTGAAAAAGTAAACTTGAGTATTGGTCTTTATTATAACGAAGACAGTATTGTTCCTCAGTTAGAGACCATTATCGAGGCACAAAAGCGTATTGAGCCTAAGAACGGTAAAACCAAACTTTATTTGCCAATGGAAGGCTTCAAACCTTACCGTGAAGCAATTCAAGCACTTTTATTTGGTGCAAACAGCCCAGCAGTTAAAGCTGGCCGTGCTGTAACCATCCAAACGCTTGGTGGTTCAGGTGCATTGAAAGTTGGTGCAGATTTCTTAAAAACTTATTTCCCAAATTCAGACGTTTGGGTAAGCCAACCAACTTGGGATAACCACGTTGCGATTTTCAATGGCGCTGGCATCAAGACTCATTTCTACCCATATTTCGATGCAGAAACGCGTGGTGTAGATTTTGACGGTATGTTGTCTACACTTAAAACTTTGCCTGAGCAAAGCATTGTGTTGTTACACCCATGCTGCCATAACCCAACGGGTGCTGACTTAAACCCAGCGCAATGGGACCAAGTGATTGCAGTATTAAAAGATCGTAACCTTATTCCATTCCTAGACATCGCTTACCAAGGTTTTGGTGACGGTATGGAAGAAGATGCGTATGCAATCCGTGCCTTAGACCAAGCGGGTCTAAACTTCATCGTGAGCAACTCGTTCTCTAAAATCTTCTCTTTATATGGCGAGCGTGTTGGCGGCTTAACTTTCGTATGTGACGATGCAGAAGCTGCTCAGTGCACATTCGGTCAGTTAAAAGCGACTGTACGCCGTATTTACTCTAGCCCTCCTACAACAGGTGCTTGGTTAGTTGATGAAGTATTAAATGACGCTGAACTTAACCAACAATGGCAAGGCGAAGTGAAAGAGATGCGTGAGCGTATTATTAAAATGCGTAGCATCTTGAAAGACGAACTTACTAAAGCATTACCAGATCGTGACTTTAGCTACCTTGTAAACCAAAAAGGTATGTTTAGCTACACAGGTCTAACTGCTGAGCAAGTAGATATCTTGCGTGAAGAATATGCAATCTACTTAGTACGTAGTGGCCGTATTTGTGTAGCAGGTTTAAACATGAACAATGTTTACACTGTTGCTAAAGCGATGGCTGAAGTGCTTGCTAAATCAGTAGAAGCAGCATAAATCATCTATTAAAAAAGGCGCTTCGGCGCCTTTTTTTATGTCTCGATATTAAGATTTAGCCTTACCCCAATATTTCAGTTTTGAGGTATGGCCAATACCCACATTAAAGCTATTGGTTGGGTCGAGTTTTTGATAGAAATTGGCTAATGCAGGTTTGGCAATGTAAAGATGCCCAACATTATGCTCTGCCGGATATTCAGCACGGCGCGCATCGAGTAATTTCCACATTTGATGTTCCATTTCTAACGGGTCATGGCCCTTTTTAAGGATATAGTCCTGATGGAACACATGACAAAAGAAATGCCCATAATAGAGTTTATGGATGATTTTCTTTTCCATCTCGGCTGGTAGTTGCTCTACCCATTCGCGGTCATTACGACGTAGCGCAATATCAAGCGCTACAATATCTTCAACTTCACTACGGTGCGTATCACGATAACGAATTGCCGCCCCTGCAATCGCAAAACGGTGTAAGAACGCCTTTCGCCCCTCTTCTTCGCTACATACGAAATAGTTACCTGACTGATGCACAGTAAAATATTCTTTTAAAAACTGCTCTGTCTGTGCTTTCGAATTATTTTCGACACGTAAAACCAAATGGTGCTCATAACGGTCTCGATATTCGGTCATACGCTTCGGCAAATGACTCGGTAAAAAGAAGGTAATCGCCTGTAAAATCTGGTCTGTTAAACCTTTTATTTTAAATTTTTCTAAAAAGCCATCGACTTTATCTTTCATCGCAAAGGCTTTTGGAACATTGGCTGTACCAAATTTTTCAATAAATAAGAACGTGTCTTTTCCGTACTTTTCACCAATCAAGTAAGCATCTCGATGAATATATTCACCCGCAATCGGTAGGCTTGGCAGTGAGGTCAGTAAGTAACGACGAATGGCCGTTAAATCATCGGCATCATTACTACCAATATAAAAAACACTGCTCTCTACTTTTTCATAGGTATCAAGGCGTACAGCAAACACACAGACTTTACCTGCCGAACCTGATGCTTCAAATAATCGTGACGGGTCTGCATTAAAACGAGCAGGCGTATCCTCATCCACTTGCGTCACGTCGTGCGCATAGCGATGGTCCGATGCCTGCTTTTCGTTGTCATCTAAAATATCTACGGCTTGGTATTGCTGCTTCTCTAAACGAGTCAAAATTTCTTCGGGTGTCGAGCCTAAATTCACCCCTAAATGATTCACCAGCTCTAATTGACCAGCAGCATTGACCTGAGCATATAACGCCAGTTCAGTATACGCGGGACCACGGCGTACCAAGGCACCACCAGAGTTATTACATACACCACCGAGTACCGAAGCACCAATACAAGATGAACCAATCACCGAATGTGGTTCACGATTATAGCCTTTTAAAATTTGCTCTAAATTATCTAAGGTCGCACCCGGTAAGCAGATCACTTGCTTACCGTCATGAATGACCTGAATGCCCTTTAATCGGCGCGTGCTCATCACCAAAACAGGACGGTCATAATCATCACCATACGGAGTTGAACCGCCAGTGAGTCCTGTATTTGCTGCCTGCATAATCACAATACAGTCTGCCTCAATTGCAGCCTGCAACACTTGCCATTGCTCTAGCAAGGTCCCTGGTACAACCACTGCAAGCACTTTCCCCTCACCAAAACGGCGACCTTGGCGGTACTGACGCGTACTTTGGTCATCGGTCAAAACATAAGAACGCCCTACAATATTTTGTAAGCGTTCGATCACTGCTTGAGGAGAAAATGTTTGCATGATGGTTTCCTTTTGGTCATCCATTTATCAAATTAGACCAACACGACGGGATCTTACCGTTTGTAATTTATAATTTAATTAGCTCATTCTCTAATGTGAATCAGCCCTATATTTACTATCGTGGTGGCGGCATGGATGCCGCCTGTTGAGCAACCGTACAAGGAAGTACGGTTTGCTCAACAAAAGGTTTTTGGTTACTTTTGACCTTTCAAAAGTGACAAATGCCTATACGTAAAACATCAGCAAATCACCAAATTTTGAGGCTGTGCTTATTGCTTTACTTACCATGTCTTAAAGTCCTTGTTTAATCGCCTGTACTAAACAATCCGCATTAATATCCGAAATCGACTTAGCACCCGTGAGCGTCATCGCAACACGCATTTCCTTATCAATTAAATCAAGTAAGTTCGACACACCTTGTCCACCTGCTGCAGCCAAGGCATAAACAAACGCACGGCCAAGTAAAACCGTATCCGCACCAAGCGCCAACATGCGCACCACGTCTAAACCATTACGAATACCTGAGTCAGCCAAAATTGCTAAGTCACCTTTGACTGCATCAGCAATTGCAGGCAATGCACGAGCAGAAGACATCACGCCATCTAACTGACGACCACCGTGATTCGATACCACAATGCCATCTGCACCAAAACGCACAGCATCTTTGGCATCTTCAGGATCTAAAATACCTTTAATCACCATTGGGCCATCCCAAAACTCACGAATCCACTCAAGGTCTTTCCATGAAATGGATGGGTCAAAGTTCGAGCCTAACCAACCAATATAATCTTCAAGCCCAGTCGGCTTACCTAAATATTTAGAGATATTTCCCAAATCGTGCGGACGACCCATTAAGCCCACATTCCATGACCAGTGCGGATGAAACACTGACTGCATATAACGGCGCATCGCAGCATTTGGCCCACTCATACCCGAATGGGCATCACGATAACGTGCACCCGGTACAGGCATATCTACGGTAAACACCAGTGTTGAACAACCTGCCGCTTTTGCACGTTCCAAAGCATTACGCATAAAACCGCGGTCACGTAATACATAAAGCTGGAACCACATCGGACGGTTAATTGCAGGTGCAACTTCCTCAATCGGGCAAACAGAAACCGTTGAAAGCGTAAATGGAATACCTTTTTTATCGGCTGCCATTGCGGCTTGTACTTCACCACGGCGTGCATACATACCTGTTAAACCCACAGGAGCCAAGGCAACTGGCATCGACAGCGTTTCATTAAACAGTTTTGTCTCTAAACTCAACGCGGACATGTCATTCAGCACACGCTGACGCAATGCAATTTCTGACAAATCTTGTACGTTACGCTTTAAGGTATATTCCGAATACGCTCCACCATCAATATAGTGAAATAAAAATGGGGGTAAGCGACGTTGTGCCGCAGCACGATAATCATTGCCAGAAGAAATAATCATTTTGAATCAACTCTATTTAAACGATTTGCACGTTTCTGGCGAGCTTCATCTTCATCCAGAGAACGCACATGATTAATCACAAATTCAATATGACCGCAAACAGCTTGGCGTGCGGCCTCGGGATCTTTACGATCAATAGCATCCATCACCTGAAAATGCTGCTCGCTCAGCAAGTCACCATTTACGGGGTCGTTATAAACTTTCTTACGCCCTAACAAGACGTTGTATTGCAGCAAATCAAATAGACTTCGCATCATTTGAATCAGCACCACATTGTGGGAGGCTTCAGCAATCGCCAAGTGGAATTCAGCATCCGCGACCGCAGCCTGTGCTGAGTCACCCGCATTTTGATGGCGACTAATTTCATTAAAATAATGATGAATTTTGGCGCGATCTTCTGGGGTCGAACGTAACGCGGCATACCATGCAGTTCCCCCTTCGAGCACCAAACGCGCCTCTTGCACATCAAAACGGTATAACGGATCTTCTTCAATCAGGTTACTGATTGGATTCACAATCAGTTGCTGTGGCCATTGTTCAGGTAATTGCTGAATATAAGTTCCATCACCACGGCGACTAATCAGTACACCTTGACTATTGAGCTGTTGAATTGCTTCACGTAAGGATGGACGAGAAACTCCTAAGCTAGTTGCAAGCTGGCGCTCGGCAGGCAAGCGGTCACCTTTTTTCATGTGACGCTCTTCAATTAATGCCTGCAATTTCATGACCACTTGATCGGAGATTCTCATCGCGTTTCCTTCACTGGAGTTATGGAATCATCCACGGAACCAGATAAGCCTGAACCGTGATAATGATGCCAACAAAGACAGTGAATATGATGCTATGTTTTACCGTGAAACGGAACAAGTCAGACTCTTTTCCAACTAAGCCTACTGCGGCACACGCAATCGCAATCGACTGCGGAGAAATCATCTTACCGGTCACACCACCGCTGGTATTCGCAGCGACCAATAACACTTCCGGAATACCAATTTGCTGAGCTGTAGTTGCCTGTAGTGCCGAGAACAAAGCATTTGAAGAAGTGTCTGAACCAGTAAGGAACACACCAAGCCAACCCAAAAATGGCGAGAAGAAAGTAAACGCATGACCCGTATGCGATAGAGCCAAAGCCAAAGTTGCAGATAAACCTGAATAGTTCGCAATAAAAGCAAATGCCAACACCATACCAATCGAGTAAATCGGTGTTTTTAACTCATTGAGCGTTTCACCGAAGGTTGTTACTGCCTCACTTGCTTTCATTTTTAAGAAAATAACTGTGATGATTGCAGCAATAAAAATTGCAGTACCTGTTGCAGAGAACCAGTCAAACTTATAAATCGCTTCGTATGGTTTCATCTCGGACACAATCGGTGGCATTTTCTCGACCAATTTGTGTAAATACGGCACTTCAAGTTTAAAAATCCAGTGTTCAAGAGCACCATCTTTTGCAAATAATGCTTTGAATGGCTTAACGCTCCAAATCGTGACCATTACCGTTAAAATAGCAAATGGAGACCATGCTTTTGCAATTTTCCCAATGCTATAACGTTGAACTGTTGTAGGTTGCTGAGTCAAAGTCTGACCCGCTTCAGGTTCAAAACGGAAAATATGTTTTGGTTTCCAAACACGGAATAACAACGTCAGGCTGACCAATGAAGCAATTGCTGCGGTAATGTCTGGTAACTCAGGGCCAATAAAGTTAGAGGTGAGATACTGAGCAATCGCAAAAGCACCACCACCGACCAATACCGCAGGCCAAGTTTCCTTAACACCACGCCAGCCATCCATAATCGCCATAATCCAGAACAGCACAATAATGGTTAAAAATGGCAACTGACGACCCACCATCTGGCTAATTTCCATAGTGTCTACACCAGAAACCTGCCCCGCCACAATAATTGGAATACCCATTGCACCGAATGCAACTGGCGCTGTATTTACAATTAAACATAAACCAGCAGCGTAAAGTGGTTTAAACCCTAAGCCGACAAGTAGTGCTGCGGTAATTGCGACAGGAGCACCAAAGCCCGCAGCTCCTTCAAGGAAAGTACCAAATGCAAAACCAACGAGTAACATTTGCAAACGTTGGTCTTCGGTAATAGATAGAATGCTTGAGCGGATAATTTCAAACTGGCCTGTTTTTACCGAAATCTTGTATAGAAAAACTGCCCCGATAATGATCCATGAAATTGGCCATAGACCGTAGAAGAAACCGTAAATGATTGACGCAAAGGCCATTTGACCCGGCATTTGATAGAAAAATAGCGCAATCAGTAATGCAATAATAACTGTGCCCGTACCCGCGATACTGCCTTTTAAACGAAAAACAGCTAAGGCCAAAAAGAAGAAAATAATCGGGATTAATGCAACCGCACTAGACAGCCAAATATTATTTAAAGGGTCATAAAGTTGTTGCCACATATTGAGCATTGTCATCTCCTTGAAATGCCGGGGCGAATTTTTGTACCTTAAAATTTCAACATTCAACACAAATTGGTATGACCAATTAAAATTTAAGTGCAAATGTTTTTCCTTAAACCACAATGCGCATCATAAACACAGTTATTGGTAAGATCAATGATTAAATAATTACCGAAATTGGTATGACCAATAGTGCTAAGTAAAATCAAGCTCTTTCTGATCTATAATTTTTTTTATTCGACTAAAGTCTTAAAAATACTTTCTTATAAACTTAAATATGACCTACAGAAATGAAGTGCAAAATTTGAATATAAAAACTATAAACATACCTGTTTCATGATCTATGTATAATGTGCACACAACTCAAACCACATGTATTGAATTGAATAATGACTACTTTAACGTGTTTTAAAGCTTATGATATCCGAGGAAAACTCGGCACCGAATTGAATGAAGAAATCGCCTATAAAATTGGCCGTGCTTACGGACAAATCTATAAACCAAAGACTGTGGTTGTAGGTTGTGATATTCGTCTAAGCAGTGAGGCCCTAAAACAAGCGACCATCCGCGGGTTAAATGATGCGGGTGTGAATGTGCTTGATTTGGGCATGACGGGTACTGAAGAAGTTTATTTCGCTGCTTTTCATCTAGATGTGCAAGGTGGTATAGAAGTTACTGCAAGTCATAACCCAATGGACTATAACGGTATGAAATTGGTACGCGAAAATGCTCGTCCAATTAGTGCCGATACCGGTTTAAAAGAGATTCAAGCATTAGCAGAGACCAATAACTTTGAAGAAGTTAACCAAAAAGGTACAACTCAAAGCTATAATATTTTGCCTGAGTTCGTTGACCATCTACTGACTTATATTGAACCTGCAAAAATCCGTCCATTAAAGTTAGTGGTAAACGCGGGTAATGGTGCAGCTGGTCATGTGATTGATGCCATTGAAGAAAAATTTAAAACGCTTAATGTACCAGTTGAATTTATTAAAATTCATCATGAAGCAGATGGTACTTTCCCAAATGGCATCCCTAACCCAATTTTAATTGAAAACCGTGACAGTACCCGAAATGCTGTTCTTGAGCATAAAGCAGATATGGGTATTGCATGGGACGGCGACTTTGACCGCTGTTTCTTGTTCGATGAAAAAGGTCAATTCATTGAGGGCTACTATATTGTCGGCCTATTGGCTCAAGCTTTCTTAATCAAACAGTCAGGCGAAAAAATTGTGCATGACCCACGTTTAGTGTGGAACACATTTGATATCGTCGACGAATATAAAGGTGTTGCTGTACAGTCAAAATCGGGGCATGCATTTATTAAAGATGTTATGCGTGAACACAATGCCGTATACGGCGGTGAAATGAGTGCTCACCACTATTTCCGTGATTTTGCTTACTGTGACAGTGGTATGATTCCTTGGCTACTCACCATTGCCCTACTTTCTGAAACAGGACAATCTCTCTCAACACTCGTTGAAAATATGATTGCCAAGTTCCCTTGTAGTGGTGAAATCAACTTTAAAGTAGCCGATACGCAAACTACGATTCAAAAGATTTTCGACTTCTATGCCGATCAAAATCCACAAATTGACCGCACCGATGGGGTAAGCCTCGACTTTGGCGCATGGCGTTTTAACGTCCGTGCCTCAAACACTGAGCCTTTGTTACGTCTTAATATTGAAAGCCGTGCAGACCGTCAAGCTCAGCCAATGCAGCATTATATAGATGAATTGACGGGTTTAATTCAGTCCTAGTTCTATTAAAGCAGTTAAAGAAATATTTATAGTTTATAGTCCTTTTAACTAGAGCCAATATTAATTCGAGTTAAAAGGACTTAACTATAAATTTATATATAATCAAAGAAAGGCAATGAAAAAAATTTATGAATAATAGTTTTCGTTACGATATCAATGGTTTAAGAGCATATGCTGTTATATTAGTTGTTCTATTCCACTTTGGAATATTAGGCTTTTCTGGAGGATTTATTGGTGTAGATATATTTTTTGTTATTTCTGGTTTTTTAATGACAAAAATTATTGTTTCAGGAATAGAGAAAAATTCCTTCAATATTCTAAAATTTTATCTTTCTAGAGCTCACCGAATCATTCCTGCTTTAGCCATTCTATGCCTATTTATTACATTAATAGGCTGGTTTACCTTAACACCTCAAGAATTAAAGGATTATTCAAAACATGCAATTTCTAGTTTGAGTTTTATATCTAATATACAATATTTTAGAGAAGCCGGTTATTTTGATGCTGCTTCACATGAAAAACTTCTTTTACATACTTGGTCATTATCTGTAGAGTGGCAATTTTATATAATCCTACCCTTATTATTAGTATTATTTAATAAAATATTTAAATCAGCAAATACATTAAAAATCCTTTATCTTATTTTATTTTTAATTTCTCTTACATTATCTATTATTGTCTCCAAATCAAATTCATCTGCAGCATTCTATCTTCTTCCAACTCGTGCCTGGGAAATGATGGCTGGTGGTTTAATATTTATATTATTTCAAAACTTAACACTTAATAATTTAACAAAAAAAATTATTGAATGGATAGGGTTTATACTTATAGCAATATCATTAATAATTTTTACAGGATCAACTTTATGGCCAAGTTATAATGCTTTCTTACCTGTTCTAGGAACATTCTTAATTTTACTCGCAAACGATAACAATTCTATATTCACAAATAATAAAATTTGTCAATTTTTAGGAAATTCATCTTATTCTATATATTTGTGGCATTGGCCAATTGTATTTTATTTATCTTATTTTGAAAAAGAAAATAATATTATATACATTACTTTCTCTATAGCTTTATCTATATTTTTAGGATATATTTCATATAAAATTATAGAAATTCCATCTAGAAAATGGTTATCTCAAAAAAAAAATAAACTCTGGATATTTAATTACCTTTACATACCTATTTATTTCTATTAGCTTTTTTTCTTTCCTATATTTAAAAGATGGCTTAATTAAAAGATTTCCTCAAAATATACAAATAATGATAGAAAAGGGTAATGAAAAAAATCCGCTTTTTACAAAATGTCAAATAGGTTCAGGTACAAATGTACCAGAATGCAAATATGGTAATGGCAATATCAAACTAATTGTTATTGGAGATAGTCATACTGAAGCGATGATCCCTGCTATTCAAAAAGCCCTACCACGAGAGTCAGCTCTAATAGACTGGACTTATTCAGGCTGCCCAACGGTAGAAAATATAAAGAAAATTAATAACCCTGATTTTAAATGTGGAGAGGTTATTTCAAAGTTTACAAAGAAAATCAAAAAATATCCTCATACTCCTATTTTAATTATTAATCGAATAAATGTTTTATTTCATGGAGCAAAAGATGGTGATAGTGATATAGTCCACCCTATAAGATATATAGATAAGCCATTTAAAGCATATAATGCTGAGTATGAAAAAACAATGAAAGAGGCCTATATAAATACACTATGTAAATTTTCAGAAAATAATGAAGTGTATGTTACGAGGCCAATACCTGAATTTCCCGTGAACGTACCTAAAATATTAGTACATAGAGAAATTATGAGATCTTCTACCCCTCTAACAATTACTAGAGAAGCACATATTAAACGTAGTCGACTGGCATGGGAAGCGCAAGATGAAGCCGCAAAAAAATGTGGTATAAAGATATTAGACACAACGAATTTTTTTGCGATCAAAAAATTTGTTATTCTGGGAATAAAGGGATTCCATTATATTTTGATGATGATCATTTAAATTTATATGGAACAAGGATTTTACCACCCTTATTTAGAACCATTTTCAATCAATTTAAACGAGCATGAAATAAAATGAAATTCTTTTTGATTTTTTTAATTACTTTACTATATCCTATATCAGGTTATAGCTTTGAAATTTACCAATATATTTTTTGGAAAGATTATATTGATCAACATGGTAAGCATCATTCTAATAGTAATAATTTCCAAGTTTTTTTAAAAGAAAATCATTTAAAACCTATTGAGGTTATTTATCAATATAGATTTCTAAAAAATAATAAGCCTGATAAAGAGAAAATTAAAAAAATAGTTGCAATATCAAAATTAAATCCAACTATTCCTATTTCTTTTGACATTGAGGTAGGTAATAAGTTCAAACCAGAAACTGTTTTACCTGTAGTTAATGAAACACTAGATCTTTACCATCAATATGGGGGGGCTGCTCCTGTTGGGATCTTTGGAGTATTGCCACAAAATCTTTTTGGTTCAGAGGACCTGAATCCAAAAACAAAACAGTTATATAAAGAATTAAATAAACAATACGAAGGAGTTGCTCAAAAAGTTAACTTTCTTAGTCCTGTAGTTTATAATTTGTGGTTCAGAGATTATAATGAGTGGGTACAAAGAACAGACTTTCATATTGAAGAAGCAAAAAAATATGCAAAAAAATACAACCTAAAAGTGATTCCCTACTTTTCTAGTTCATATCTCGATAGAGATTATTTTAACAATAATATAATATATCCTTTAGCAGAGAAGGAAATACAACAGCGCTTAAATTATATACACTCAAAAAATGTAGATGGAGTTATTATTTGGGATTCAAGTATAGGATTTCTAAAAAATGGAAATCGCCCAATCTTTAATGTAAATAAAGGAGGGGCAAAAGCTATTATTAAATTCTCAAAATCATATAATCAATAATTATTATTTATTAAATTTATTTCATTGTATATTAAAAATATAGTAAATACACTCTTCTCCTGTATTTACTATATTATTTAATACTTTTAATAACGTGTTAACCCTTATATCCTTTGGGATTTTGCTTCTGCCAGTTCCAACTATCCTTAAGCATATCCTCTAAACCATATTGTGGCTGCCAACCTAGTTCGGCAATTGCACGAGCATTATCGGCAAAAGATGTCGCCACGTCCCCTGCTCGGCGTGGAGCAAACTCAAAAGCAACTGGTACGCCATTGACCTGCTCAAATGTATTTTTAACTTGCAATACAGATGAGCCATTACCCGTACCAATGTTCCATGCACGGCAGCCTTTCGTTTCCAATCGGTTATTTAGAGCACATAAATGCGCATTCGCCAAGTCAACAACATGGATATAATCTCGCACACCTGTACCATCTACTGTATCGTAATCATTACCATAAATAGATAGTTTCTCACGGCGACCAACAGCAACTTGAGTCACATATGGCATTAAATTATTTGGAATACCTTGCGGGTCTTCACCAATACGTCCGCTTTTATGTGCACCTACTGGGTTAAAATAACGCAGTAAAGCTATCGACCATTCAGAATTAGACTCTGACAATTTTTGTAATAACTGCTCAACAATTAGTTTTGTATATCCATAGTTATTACTTGGCATACCCGTTGGCATTTCTTCATTCAACGGTGATGTATTCGCCTCATCGTACACTGTAGCAGAAGAGCTAAACACAAGCGTATACACACCCGCCTTTTCCATTGATTTAACCAGTTGAATACTGCCAGCAATATTATTATCAAAATAAATGAGTGGCTTTTCTTGGCTTTCGCCGACTGCTTTCAAACCTGCAAAATGAATCACTGCATCAATTGCATGCTCTTGAAATACGCGATCAAGCTCATCTGCATTACGGATATCACCTTTTATAAAAACTAAGCTCTTTTGTGTAATATCTTGAACTCTCGTTAATGATTCTTCAGAGCTGTTTGAAAGATTATCAAAAACAATAACTTCATGACCAGCAGTTAGAAGTTCCACACATGTATGAGAACCAATATAACCTGCACCACCTGTAACTAAAATTTTAGCCATCGACTTTTCCTAATAAAATTTTAATCAAACCACGTGTTGAAGCATCAAGGGTTGAAAGATCATTTTGAGCACCATTTAAAATTGGAAGTAACTGATCAGCAATCTGCTTACCTTTTTCAACACCCCATTGATCAAACGGATTAATATTCCAAATTACTGACTGGACAAATACTTTATGTTCATATAAAGCAATCAACATCCCTAAACTATAGGGATTAAGTTCTTTTAAAAGTAATGTCGAACTTGGCTGATTACCTTCATATTGTTTATAAATTGGTAAATTCTTTAGTTCAGCTGAATCCAAAGCTTCATTACCAAAAGCCAATAAACGTGATTGCGCCAAACAATTTGATAATGCGAGGTGATGTTGTTCAATCAATGCCTCAGCATTCTCCACATACGTAAAGTGATCTGCATTATAACGTTGGATCGGTGCAATAAAATCACAGCTTACTGCCTGTGTTCCTTGATGAAGTAGCTGATAAAATGCATGTTGAGCATTTGGACCAACCTCACCCCATACAATCGGGCAAGTATCTAATTCAACTTTTTGGCCATCACGTTGTACCGACTTACCATTAGACTCCATTTCAAGCTGCTGCAAATAGGCAGCAAAATACTTTAATCTTCCGTCATAAGGTAATACCGCATGGGTTTGAATATTTAAAAAATTATTATTCCAAATACCGAGTAATGCCATGAGAACCGGTATATTTTGCTCAAAGCTTGTATTTTGAAAGTGCTCATCAACAGCATGTGCGCCAGCTAAAAGCTGTTGAAAGCCATCTATACCAATCGTTAGGGCTATAGGGAAACCAATACAAGACCAAAGAGAATAACGTCCACCTACCCAGTCCCAAAGCAACAACTGATTTTCAGGAGCAATACCCCACTCAGTCATTTTTTCAGCTTTTGTAGATACACCAATGAAGTGACTTTTTACGACGCGATCATGCTTGCCTAAAGCTTTTTCAAGCCACTGACGAACTGTTTGTGCATTTGATAAGGTATCAATGGTACCAAATGACTTTGAAGAAATAATAAATAACGTCGTTTCCGGACGTAGTTGATGGAGCAAGTCTGATAACTGGCTACCATCCATAGTCGAAACAAAGTGTACATTAAGCGGTTTGGCAGTCTTTACCTTAAAATCGCATAGCGCATGGGTCACCATTTGAGGCCCTAAATCGGAACCACCTACACCAATATTAACGACATCCTGAATCACCTCACCCGTAGCACCACGATATTGCCCAGCATGGATTTTTTCAACCAAGGCGTACATACGCTGTAATTGGGTATGAACCTGTTTTGTGAGCTCAGGAAATTTAGAATATTCCGATGGTAAACGTAAGGCCCAGTGCATAGCTGCACGCTGCTCAGTACAGTTGACTTTGTCTTGGGAAAATAAGCGCTCAATCCAGTGAGTCAATTGTTTCGTCTTTGCTAAAGCAAACAATTGTTCTAGAACACTTTTAGTTATACGGTGTTTACTATAATCAAAAACCAATTGATCGAACTTTACCGAATAGTTTTGAAAGCGGTCTTGCTCGGCTGCAAATAATTCTTTGATATGTAATTTTGAATTCTTCTCAACTAAGGAATGAAGCTGTGCTATAGGCGAGACTAACTCTTTAGGAAACTTCTCGATAGATTTACTCATAATCGACCTACTCCTTCATAAGCGAAACCTTTTGCTTTCACATATGCCGGATCGTAAATATTACGCCCATCCAAAATAAGAGGATGCTGCATTACTTGTTGTAACTGTTTAAAATCAGGGCTCCAATATTGTTTCCATGCTGTCACTAAGCATAAAGCATGAGCTCCCTGTGCAGCTTCATATTGGTCAGCACATAAAACCAGATCTTCACGGTCTCCATAAGTTGTTGCGATCTCATCTAAGGCTTGTGGGTCATGCAAACGCACTTTTACCCCTTGTGCCCATAATGCAGCTAACAAAATATGAATCGGTGAGTTATGAGTACTAGAGGTGTTTTCCTTAAATGAAGCCCCCCAGATTGCAACAGTTTTACCGCTCAAATCACAGTGATAATAATTCCATAATTTACGGAATAAAATTTCTTTTTGTTGCTCATTAATCGCCCACACTTGCTCGAGTAGCCGACTTTTAGCGCCTGTTCCAGATACAGTACTCGAAAGGGTTAAAATATCATGTGAAAAGTTTTCACCACCAAATCCAACACCTGCCGACAAATAGGCTGCTCCAATACGTGTATCTGCAGCCATACCATGTTTTACATTAGCAATATCAATACCGAGTTTTTCAGCGACCATCGCCAAATCATTCATGTAGCTAATACGGGTTGCCAACATTCCCGAAATGCTGAGCTTGGTAAATTCAGCATCTAAAATTGGCATAAATAAATATTGATAGCTAAAACGGAAAAAAGGACGTAACAACTCTTGCATAGTATCTTGAGCATAGCTCGATTCAACACCAACAATTACATGTTTTACGTTCAGCACACTATTAATCGCATTTCCTTCTTGAATCACATCAGGAAAATAAACCCACTCATCTTTTGGCAAATGTTGTTTTAATTGTTCCGTACCATGTAGACCAAAAGTAGAGCCATTAATCATTAAGCGTGGATGAACTATAGGGCGCTCGCTCAACTTTTCAACTGTTTTTAAAGCAAGCTCGATTTGTGTTGGGCTAAAACAAAATAAATAAACTTCAATATCTAAAGGAATTTCAGAAAAGGGACTTTCTTTTAAAAAACCTGCTTTTCTCTGTTTATTTAAATATTGATTAACTTCTTGATCTTGATAAGAAAGTATAGAAATGTTTTCTTCACAGGTGACACTTGTACACCAATAGATCTGATTACCATATTCAGCTAATAATGCTGCCATTACACCAGCATGTAAGGTGGTTCCAAATACCGCGATTTTCATTGTACACCTGATTTTAATATTCTATAAAATTCTCTTCCCTTTACAGGAAGAGAATATATTGCTCTGCTCATATATTCATTCGTTTTTACAAATAGTTAAGCAGAGCTACAAAATTTTATAATTTAAGTTCCTGAATCAACTGTTTAAAGTCATTTCCTAACTTAGGGTGTTCAACTCCATAGTGTAGTACAGCTTTTAAATAGCCAAGCTTACTGCCACAGTCAAAGGTTTGCCCCTGCATACGATAAGCTTCAACAGTATCTGTGTCTTGAAGCATTGCAATTGCATCAGTTAACTGAATTTCATTACCCGCACCTTTCGGTGTATTCTCAAGTAATTGCATAATTTTAGCAGGTAATACATAGCGGCCAACCACAGATAAGTTTGATGGTGCAGAGCCTACAGCAGGCTTTTCAACAATACCCTGCATAGCAATACTTTCACCTTCATTTGGGCTATGTTTTACATCCACAATTCCATATTGATCTACTAAATGGTCTGGCACTGCCTCAACCATGATTTGAGCAGCTTGGCTTGAGTTGTAACGAGAAATCATACGGGATAGATCATTTTGTCCAGATCTATCTTTCACTAATACATCTGGTAATAGCACAGCAAAATCATCTTGACCAACAACACTCTTTGCACATAACACAGCATGCCCTAAGCCTAAAGGCTGAGGTTGTCTTACACTTACTACACTCACATGCTCAGGCACAATCTGAGTAATCTCTGCAAGTAAATCAAATTTTTTCTTTTGTTCTAGGGTGGTTTCCAACTCAAAGTTTCGGTCGAAATAATTTTCAATTGATGCTTTCGATGAGTGAGTGACTAAAATAATTTGCTCAATTCCAGCCTCTACCGCCTCGCGTACCACATATTCAATAGCAGGACGGTCAACGACTGTAACCATTTCCTTTGGAATAGACTTACTTGCCGGTAAAAAACGTGTGCCTAAACCGGCTACTGGTAAAACTGCTTTTTTGATCATAATTAAGATTTCAGGATATAAAATTTACTTTACAGACGAATCGACATTTTCTTGAGTATCGTTACCCTTAAACAAAGATGGTCCAACATGTCCTGGCGCATTAATGCCTTCACGACTTAACATTACTTTGACTGTTTTAAACATGATTTTAAAGTCGACCCAGACGTTGTGGTTATCTACATACCATACATCACATTTAAATCGTTCCTCATAATCGAGTTCGTTACGCCCACTTACCTGAGCCAAGCCTGTCATACCTGGGCGAACTTCTAAACGACGTGCTTGTTCCGGTGAATATAAGGCAACAAAGTCTTTTAGCATTGGACGCGGACCGACTACACTCATGTCACCTTTTAATACATTAATGAGCTGTGGCATTTCATCTAGGCTAGTTGAACGCAATTTTTGACCAAATGGAGTAATACGAGCTTCATCTGGCAATGGATTCCCATTAGCGTCAAAAGCATCTTTCATTGAACGGAACTTAATCATTTTAAATAATTTTCCGTCCTTTCCAGGTCTTTCTTGGTAAAAGAATATTGGTGAACCTAAATTTTTACGGACCTTATATGCAACAATCAGAAATATTGGCGACAGTAAGGTTAAAGCTATCAACGAAATGACAATGTCTACTAGACGCTTCATATTTTCATTCACTCTCTTCTCAATCTTTCCTAGGAAAGCATATATAAACATGAAAGTAATATAGATTACACACTATTAACTTCGACTTAAGAAATAAC
Source organism: Acinetobacter sp. FDAARGOS_558 (assembly GCF_003937785.1). Taxonomy (NCBI): domain Bacteria; kingdom Pseudomonadati; phylum Pseudomonadota; class Gammaproteobacteria; order Moraxellales; family Moraxellaceae; genus Acinetobacter; species Acinetobacter sp. FDAARGOS_558. Next base: position 2,435,586 of record NZ_RKJH01000001.1, on the reverse strand, counting down.
GAAGCTGAATCAAAGATAAGACACAACATTATAGTAGTGTATTAAAGTTCCCATTTCAAACTTTGTAATCTCAACTAATAAAATTACAATAAAAAATAAATACACAACACTTAGTATTTAAATTTTATATAAAAGTTACAAAAATTAAAAATTATACATACACCTCATAGTCAGTAACTATTAATTATTTCCAATTAACTTCACACCTAAATGTAGTCACCTACACACTAAAAAATATACAAATCAGAATTATAACTAGACTTTTCTCTAAAAAATACATCCAACTAACGAAAAATATATAAACTTTATAGGACTGCGTAATAGAATTTAAAATTCCAATTACACAGCCTTATTTATAATCCAGATAATATATAATTAATTATTATTAAAAATATCACGTGTATAAACTTTATCTAAAACATCTAATAAATTATCTTCAAGGCGGTTAGAGATAATAATATCACACTGTTTTTTAAAAATATTAATATTATTCTCTATAGAACATCCATTAAATATGTTCTCATTTAAAGTAGGCTCATATATAATAACATTAACTTTATTTTTCAATAAATTATCTATAATAGTCTGTACTGCAGAAGAACGGAAGTTATCAGACCCTTGTTTCATGATAAGTCGATAGACTCCAACTGTTCTGACATCTCTAGAAAGTAGACTCCGCACAATAAACTCTTTACGTGTATTGTTAGCTTTCACAATCGCTTTAATAATATCATTAGGTATATCAGTATAATTAGCTAATAACTGTTTAGTATCCTTTGGCAAGCAATAACCGCCATAACCAAAAGAAGGATTATTATAGTAGTTACCAATACGAGGATCTAAGCATACCCCCTCTATAATTTGTTTAGCATCTAAATTCTTAATTTCTGCATATGTATCCAGCTCGTTAAAAAATGCAACTCTCATAGCGAGATATGTATTTGCAAATAATTTTACCGCCTCAGCTTCTGTTGAATTAGTTAATAAAATAGGAATATCCCGTTTTATTGCACCTTGTTGTAATAAATATGCAAACTCTTGAGCTCTTTCAGATTGTTCTCCAACAATAATTCGTGAAGGATATAAATTATCGTGTAAAGCTTTACCTTCTCGAAGGAATTCTGGAGAAAAAACTATATTATCAGTATTATATTTAGCGCGCATTGTATTAACAAATCCAACTGGAACAGTAGATTTAATAATAATAAGGGCTTCTTTATTAATTTCTAAAATACTCTCAATAACCGATTCAACCGATGAGGTATTAAAATAATTTTTAACCTCATCATAATCAGTAGGCGTAGCAATAATGATAACTTCAGATTGTCTATAAGCTGATTTATAATCCAAAGTTGCTTGAAGATTTAACTTTTTATTCTTAAGATATTCTATAATTTCTCTATCATGAATCGGGGCTTTTTTTTCATTTACTAAGTTTACACGCTCTATATTATTATCTATCGCAAACACCTGATTATGCTGAGCCAAAAGTATTGCATTAGAGAGCCCAACATACCCTAAACCTACCACAGATATTGTTATAGACATAATCATCCTACCTTATACATCATTAAATTTTTAATAAATCAGCTACTTTTGGAAATTTGCTGCGAATAATACCCTTTACCGCATAATGAAAAAAATAATAGCAACTTTTTAATAATGGCAATTTTTCAATATGTCTATATAACTGCCAATTATATTGGGCTGCTTTAAATTTATTCGCAGATATTGAATCCGATCGTACAGTATAACTTGCAAGATCTTCTTGCAATCCATAAGCAAAAGATTCTTGCTTAAGAATCTTCAACCATAAAGCAAAATCTTGACGCTTACGTATAAGAGGGAATTCTACCTTTCCTAATTTATGTACGTCGTACATTGCAGTTAAGCAACCAATAATACAGGTTTTTAATAATTGATGGTAATTTACTTTATTAGGAATATACATATTTCCTATATTTTCATCTAACTCATTTACTTTATGATAAGCTGTATATGTAAAAGCGTAATCATTTGCCAACATGAAATGAACTTGTTTCTCTAATTTTCTATCATTCCAGCTATCATCACTATCTAAAAAAGCAATAAAACGTCCTTGGGCATATTGAATGCCTGTATTACGAGCAACAGCTGCACCAGAATTCTTCTGAAGTTGAATCAACTTAATTCGAGAATCTATACTTACGAAATCATTTATAATATTAACAGAATTATCAGTAGAACAATCATCTACTATTATCATTTCCCAATCATCATATGTCTGTAAAAGAACAGACTGTATAGTTTTAGAAATATATTCTGCCGAGTTAAAAGATGGGGTTATAATAGAAACTAATTTATTCATTTAATTAATCAACTTATAAATGTCCAAAAGATCTTTAGCAGCATACTTAATATTAAATTGAGAATTTTCAACAATATTATTATACTTGTCCCTTTCTATTACTAAATTTGTATTAATAATCTTATTAACCCATATCTGTCTTTCTAGAGGAATGTATGAAATAATATCCGTTACCTTCGTTTCAACAGGAACATTTTCAGAGACAATACTTTTTAATCCAACAGCCTGGGCTTCTACTACACTAATTCCTAGACCTTCAAACTTTGAAGGAAATAAAAATATATCAAACATTGATAACAAAGAGTTTACATCATCTCTTTGTCCCAGAAAGAAAATTTTCTTCTCCAATTTTAATTCTTTTACTTTAGAAATTACTATCTCTTTCAAGTCTCCATCACCCACAAAAAAAAGTATATAGTTTTTCTTCATTTTCAAAAGCTCATCAAAAATATCAACTATAAAGTCTTGATTTTTTATAGAGTTGAAGGCCCCTACATGGCCTAGAATAATATCACTTTCATCCAACCCAAACTTCTCCCTATAAAGCCTTCTATCACTCAATGAATATTTATATTCATTTATATCAATACCATTAAAAACAACTTGAAACTTATTATTTTTAAATTTTGCAATTCCAGCTTTTTTACTACAAGCCAATTTATTAGTAGAAAAAATATTTAGAAAAATATTTAGAAATTTATTTATATAACAATTTATAATTTTAGCTGAAAAAACAGAGCTATGGCTATGCACAATTCTATTCTCAACACCAAAAAACATTGAGAAAAAGATATCAATAATCCCTATGTTTGGATTATGGACATGAACAACATCTATTTTATTTTTATAATAAAAAGACAATAAAAAGACAATATAGTGAATAAAATTTCTAAAATTTGGGATTACAACCACTTGAGCTCCCAATTTTTCTAATTGATAAATAACTTTAGGATCAGCATAATCCTCCATGACTAAATATATAAATTTACAGGTATCTTTCAACTCTTTATTAAAATTTAGTACCATGTTGAAGACGCCACCCTTCAATGTTCCACCTAACGCATGAGCCACTACTATCATTTAGATCTACCACCAGTTTTCAAGAATAATAATATTGCCAAAAAATAATAAATATTAGCAACTCCCTTAAAATTTAAAACTAAAAATAGTAAAATAAGCAAAAACATTAGAACTTTTGATTGTTGGATAAATCTAGATTTCAAAATCATAAAAAAAGAAACAAACATATAATAAATTAAGCCAATTATCCCTCCACTAAAAATAATCCTAAAATATCCAACATCTGTATTCTTATAATACCCACCATCTTCTGTACGATAAAAAACATCACCAAACACCCAAGTTTTTAAATTATCAGGGTATATATCAAACATTGATGTCAATTTGCCAAAAGATTGTGCAGCTTGTGAATCATCTGTATCTAGTAAAAGATCAAAGCCAAAATCCTTAAGTAATATTATTTTATCATTTTGAATTAGAATATTATAAAATGGAATGACTAAAACAATAAGAAAAAACAAACCTAAAATAGATTTTAAAATAATCTTGGGATTCTTATAAAACAAAATCAAACTTAATAAAAAACCAACAATAGTTGTCCTAGCTCCTAAAAAACCTACAAAAGCAATTGTAATATAGGCTATCACATCCCATACAATGTATTTTGTTTTTTTACTAATTTGAAATGCTAATAAAAGCAAAGTAATACAATTCAAGACTCCCAATCCAAAAAAAGATTTACCAACACCAACCATCCGTGCATCATTAAACGCAGCTAATGTATCGCCTTCAAGATTATCAACTTGTACAATAGAGAATATGATATTAAAAAATGTTGGACTTAAATATGCAATAAAAGACAAAAGCAACTGAAAAACAACCACCTGCCCAATCATTGTTATTACAAAATCTGGATCTTTGTTTCTTGTATAATAATTAATAAATAATGCAGAAAATAAAAAAAGAATTGAGGTAATAAAAATCTCTTTTATGTAATCATAACTAGATACACTGTTTATTATAGAGCTAATTGACCAAAAAAATAAAAAACCAAGCAAAAGAAATAATTGGCTTACAAAAATTTTATTTACTCTACCAAAATTATTTAGATTTAAGTAAAACAACAAACCACCTAAAAATGCGATTGGAAGAATCATATAATAGGGTGGAAATACCACTTTAAGATTTAAAAGATAAACAAACAATATTAGGAATAACCCTAAAGTGTAACTTACATGATTAATCATCTTTTTATCAACTCTTTATACAGTAACACTCCACCCTTATATGTCAATTTATTACATAAGAAAAGATTTATATATTGAAGTATTTTCTTTGGATTAAATAAAAAAGAGATAATCCACCTATATCCTAAATTATTCTTAATTTCTCGATTATTCAACTTACTAATAATCCGAAAATAAATTTTCGATAGTTTTTTAAAATCAATATCTTTAGCACAATACCGAACCATACTCGAAGAATATGTTTTCAATTCATCTTCACTAAAGCTAATATTATTATTCAAGAAAAGAATTCTATAAATATTTATTAGCGCATCTCTTTTTTTAGAATAATTTTTGTTTAATAATTTTGACTCACTATTATCTAAATACCTATATTTTAATAAAAACTCATTTATATTATGAAATTTACTATTTTGGGACATTCTAATCCACAACATATAGTCTTCCACTCTATAAAATTCTTTTTCATATTCAAAGCTTCTAAAAACTGTTGTACGCCCCATAATAGAAGGATGAATAAATGGAGACTGAATAAAAAGCATCATTTTTATATCATGATCTGATGCAGGCATATTAATAACACCTATTCTGTCACCGTTATTATTAATCTTAATTGCATTTGTTCCAATAAGATCAATTTCATTATTCTTTTCTAGAAAATCAACCTGTTTTTTAAATCGCTCTGGTAAGCAAATGTCATCGGCATCCATGCGAGCAATATATTTACCTTTTGCTAAATTAATCCCTTTGTTTAAAGTACCAATTAAACCTAAATTTTTCTCATTCTTCACATAAACAATACGACTATCATTATACGATAAAATAATTTCTTCCGTTCTATCTATCGAACCATCATTAAGAATAATTAACTCAAAGTCAGTAAATGTTTGAGATAAAACACTATCAATTGCTTCTTTAAGATATAATTCAGCATTATATGCAGGAAGCACAACACTAACTAACATGATTCCACCTCAATATTAGTACTATCCGTTAACCAAGCTTCATAATATGCTCGATTCTTACCATAAGAATTATCAAGTAAAATGATTTTCTTATCTAATAGTAAAGACAAAATACAGCCATGCAACCGTGTTGTATAAATCACGTCAAAATCATTAATAAATCGGATACCCGTATCAATCAATTGAGTACGAACTGTATTCATTGCAAAATTATTAATATATTTAATAAGAAAAGGATGCTGTTTATTTCGCTGCCCTTTTGATAATTTTCGATTTATAGCGAATAAAAATTTCAAATAATTACAATATATTGGAGTCTTTTCAAAAGTCGGCCAATCTGACTGTAAATTTACTTGATCTCTATATTTTTTATCTAAAGGGACAGCTTCTACGTCTATACGACTCATCAATAACTTTTTACCTGTAGATTGAGATTTAATAAACCTTTCATCCTTAATACAAAAAGCCATATCAGGTAAAAATAGAACCTTACCTTTATCTAAATATTGACAAGCCAAATTATAAGAGAACTGATCACGGACACATAAATATAAATTTTTATGTTGAGCAAAATATTGAAAATCTTCTTTCTCAACGTCCTTATCTTTAAAATAAATAGTTTGCGGTAAAATAATGATCTTATTATCAGGATATAACTTTATGACATCTTTTCTAAATTTCTGACTTGAGCCATAAATATCACCAAAATTCCCTCCACCATGTAATAAAATAACTACATTAGAATCAAGAGGGGTTAGAGAAGCCGTAGCTGAATTTCCATAATCCATCATTTTATATGGTTTATCTGATAAAAAATCCAAAGTTCCTTGCCAAATTAATGTATCGCCAATATTTATATGGTAAGGTAAATCCCAATAAACATAATTACTATCAATTAAAGGTGATAGTTTAGATTCAATAATAGACTGTAGGTGTCTCTTTAAATCTTTTGCATTCATTATTTAAACCTTTCTTAAAACCTTAGATACAAAAGTAAAAATTATTTTATGTTCATTTCGATTGAGCAATACAGGAAAAGCTACAATGCTCAGTAAAAACATTATAAATAATATATTTAGTATAATATCTATAATACTCAAGCTATTATAAGACATATATACCCAAACAATAGGTGTCATTACAATTAACAGTAAACATATTCTTAAAATTAATTGCTTGAAATATTCAAGAAGATTCAGACACTTCAGAGAATGGACATTATGTACTCTATAGATATAAGCTAAGATCGCAGTGAGTGTTTTTGCAATAAAAGCTAGCATCGGCTGTTTCCATACCATAAAACTCATGTAAGCAATCGGTAAATTTAGAGTTAAAATACATGAGATTACCATTTGGTAACGTCGAATATTACCAGATGCTTGAACAGTCAACCATAAAGGGGCTGAAAGCACTTCAAATAGTATTACAACTAAAGTTAAGCGCGTAAACAATACTGCATGCTCTGGCACACGCCCTAACCACAATTGCAAAATTTGATCAGAAAAAGTGAATAATGGTACAGCAACTAGTAAATATAGAAAAATAGAAAATTTAGAGAAAAAAACAATTAATTTTTTTAACTTATCAAAGTCTTCTTGTGCATAAGTTTTCATCAAATACGGACTATAGGCCGTTTGAAAACTACTTACAAATTGATAGACGGCTGTATAGATTTGTTGAGCAACAGCATTAGCAGCATTAACAAGAACTCCAAAAAACTTATTTAATGTGATTGATAAACCTTGTTGTGAAAATAAAGCAGCACTACTTCCAAATAATGTCCATCCCGAAAATGATAATATTTCTTTATAATATTTTTTTTCGACCCTTTTCTGCAACTTAGGCATATTTAGTTGCATATAACACATCAAAACATAAACTAGTGTAACTACAAGGGTTACTGCACTCAAAATATAACCATAAACAACTAAATTAGATTGACTTATTGAAATATAGCTTAATACTAAGACGCCCAGAAATTTCAGCACCGCATCAAAAATTGAAATCGATGCATATACACTCATTTTTTCATTTGAAATTAATAAAGCAATAAATGGCAGTCTAAAAACCATAAATACGAGATTAACCACACATAACTTAAAGAATGTGACTGCATCATCACTATGATAAATCGGTATATTCAATTGGCCAACAATACCACCAGCAAGACTAAACCCAAGACCCAGCACCAATAAACTAATAAGCAAAAAGATTTGTAGAGACACACTATAAATATTTGATTGTTTTTTGGAATCTCCATGTGATACATTGTAGAAACGTTGCAATGTGGTCGCCATTGATCCACTCAGTATATTGAAAAGAATAACGACCCCAAAAATTAGATCATAAATTCCGTACCCTTCAAAACCTAGTGTTTTTAATAAAAGACGAGTAGAAAAAAGCGTTAAGAACATTACAAAGAACATTCTTAAAAACATATAGAGTGTATTTTTTACAACTATTGTAGCTTCTTTTTTCAAATTTAACCTTTCGAATCAAAGTCGAATAGAGGACTCATTTTGAGTTAAAACATATTTCAAATCATAGAGTACATGCTTTTCTTTACCTAAGGCATGAAACTCATGTGCACTCATTGATTTAAACTGATTATGGGCAACGGCAATAACGATCGCATCATACAAGCCTTGTTGTAATTCTTTAATTGGCGCTAAACCATATTCGTGTTGTACTTCTGTATCATCTACCCACGGGTCATAGATATCTAAATCTAAATCGTATTCTTTCAAGGCTTTAATAAAATCGACAATTTTTGTATTACGAATATCAGGACAGTTTTCTTTAAAACTAAGACCCATCACTAAAATACGTGCGCCAACGACCTGAATTCGTTGCTTAACCATCTCTTTTATAAGCTGAGTCGCCACATGCTCACCCATACGATCATTTAAGCGCCGAGCCGCTAAAATAATTTCAGGATGCAACCCGATAGACTGGGCTTTATGGGTAAGATAATAGGGATCTACACCTATACAATGCCCACCCACCAAGCCTGGACGAAATGGTAAAAAGTTCCACTTTGTTCCAGCTGCTTTAAGGACTTCTTCAGTATCAACGCCTAACTTATTAAAAATAAGGGCCAATTCATTGATCAGTGCAATATTAACGTCACGCTGAGTATTTTCAATTACTTTAGCTGCTTCTGCAACTTTTATGCTCGGTGCCTTATGAGTGCCCGCTTCAATAATTAAATTATAAATCTCATCAACATAATCAGCTACATCAGGTGTGGAACCCGATGTGATTTTTAGAATATTAGTTACACGATGTTGCTTGTCACCGGGGTTAATCCGCTCTGGACTATAACCGGCAAAGAAATCTTGATTAAACTTGAGTCCTGATACTTTTTCTAATACAGGAATACACACTTCTTCTGTCGCACCTGGATATACTGTGGACTCATATACCACCACATCTCCCTTTTTAAGCACCTGACCAATACTCGTCGAGGCTTTAATTAAAGGAGTTAAATCAGGCTGCTTAAAGTCATCAATTGGTGTAGGTACTGTGACTATGAAAAAATTAGAGTCCTGTAAATCATCTAAATGAGCAGTATATTTGAGGTGAACAGCTTGCTTTAATTCTTCAGGTGAAACTTCTAAGGTATGATCTTGACCATTCTTAAGCTCATCTATACGTTTTTGATAAATATCAAAGCCGACAACCGGCACCTTTTTTCCAAACTCAACTGCCAACGGCAAGCCAACATAGCCTAACCCAATAATTGCTATTTTTAATTTGGCAATTTGCATATAAACGAGCCTTTTTCCTTAGAGTTTATATCTAATAAATCATGCTTTTGGCACTAACAGTGCAGCGTACTATATCAGATTTTCTTTTAGCGCCGTATATCAATTGTATAAATGTGTTTACAACATCTATAAGTAATCTTTTCCAATTTAGCCAAAACTATACATTTTTAATATTTCTACACCGTGACTACTGCTTAAAAGCCCGACCTAGATAAACTAAACATACAAAGCCTTGCGATTTTTCGGTGTTTTTTCATTTCTTTTAAGCTAGAATCTGTGCATCCTGCGTTTAATAGACACTTGTCACTATGCAGTAGACAATATCAATTAAAGATAAATACACAAAGGGTCGCGTGTGAAGTATTGCCAGTTTTTCTCTGTTCTTGCCTTGAGTTTAAGTGCTGCCAGTTGTGCAGTTACGTCCGGCTTACAAACCTATGATATTCCGAGTGAAGGTGTTTATAAAACAGATCTTGGAACGACCGTTAATGTCGTTAAAATTTCTCAAGAAACATTACCAGCAATTCAGCCTGCTCAAATCGACTACCAACGCGACTACGCATCTTTATTTAAAAACCAACAATCTATTTACCGTTTAAGTCCAGGAGATATTCTCTCGATTCAACTATGGGCTTATCCAGAAATTACACCACCCGTAAACAATATTAGTAGTGAACAGTCTATTCAGGCGAATGGTTATCCGATTGATCAGAGTGGTTATATTCAATTTCCTCTAGTCGGCCGTTATAAAGCTGCCGGTAAAACACTGGCCCAAGTGAACCGTGAACTTCATAACCAACTTTCTCGTTTCTTAAAAAACCCTGATGTGGTTGTACGTGTATTGTCTTATGAAGGTCAACGCTTCTCTGTGCAAGGCAGTGTTACCAAAGGTGGACAATTTTATTTAAGTGACCAACCTGTGAGTATTTATACTGCATTGGGTATGGCAGGTGGCGTCACTACTACTGGTGATAATACTTATATTCAACTCATTCGAAATGGTAGAACCTATAATCTAAATACGATTGATTTAGAAAAAGCAGGCTATTCACTGCACAAACTTTTGGTTCAGCCGAACGATACCATTTATGTCAGTACTCGTGAGAACCAAAAAATTTATGTGATGGGTGAATCAGGTAAAAATCAAGCGCTACCAATGCGCGATCAAGGCATGACATTGACTGATGCTCTAGGTGAAAGTTTGGGTATTAATCCAAATTCAGCCAGCGCTAGCCGCATATATGTAGTACGGACAAACCCAAATGACCACACAACCCAAATTTATCATTTAAATTTAATGAGTATTGGAGATTTTGGCTTAGCGAATCAATTTAGATTACGCAGTAACGATATTGTTTATGTCGATGCGACTGGCTTGACGCGTTGGCAACGTGTGGTTAATCAGATTATCCCGTTCTCAAATGCTTTATATAACATAGACCGTTTGGGACAATAATTTTATGCAAATTAAAAATATTTTGGTGGTTTGTATTGGGAATATTTGCCGTAGCCCTATGGCAGAATATCTTTTAAAACAGCAATATCCTCAACTCAATATTGAATCTGCGGGTATTTCGGGGTTGATTGGGCATCAAGCCGATGAAAAGGCCCAGCTCTGTATGCAGCATTTAGGCATTGATATGCAGCCTCATATTGCGAGAAAGCTCAATGCCGAGCTCATCAAAAAAGCTGATCTTATTCTAGTGATGAGCAGTAACCAACAAAAGCATATTGAACAAACTTGGCCCTTTGCAAAAGGAAAAACTTTCCGTTTAGGTCATTGGCAAAATAAAAATGTGCCCGATCCCTACCAGCATGAGCAAGCTGTATTTGATGAAACTTGCCAACTCATTCAGCAATGCGTGGCTGACTGGAAACCTTATATTTAACGTATAGATTTTTAAGCATATGAACCAACAGAATACTAATACCGAAGATACAATTGACTTAAAAGAATTGTTTTTTTCACTGATTGCTCAGTGGAAACTCATTGCTCTATGCGTTATTTTAAGCGTTGTATGTGCCCTACTCTATTTACGTGTAACGCCAGATACCTATTCGGTAGATGCTTTAGTTCAGGTTGAAGACAGTAAAGGGGCTTCTGCTGCACTTTTAGGTGATTTATCACAAATGATCGAGCAAAAATCACCAGCCCAAGCAGAAATAGAAATTTTAAAATCTCGTTTGGTTTTAGGCACGGTCATTAAGGACTTACATCTAAATATACAGGTCTCTAGCACTGAAAATACACTTACCCATCGCTTACTAAGTGATACTGACTATAAAACTGAATACACTAAAAAATCGGTTTTATTTAAAGATGACTTAAAAAGTTTTGAAGTACGTGAATTTGAAGTTCCAGCTTACTATCTTGACAGAAACTTACTTCTTAATTTTGATAAACAGTCTTTACGTTTAACAGATCCAGATACTGAAGAAGTCATCTTAACTGTTCCATTAAACCAAACTAATCACGTTGCTGGTCCTCATGGTTTATGGAAAGTTGCTATCTTTACGAAAGATCAATTTGATGCAACTTATAATATTAAAAGTCAATCAATACCAGCTGCTGTAAATGCACTTAGCGCAAATTATTCAGTAGCAGAACGCGGCAAACTTACAGGAGTGTTAGGTCTTAACTATCAAGGTCAAGACAAAGAGCATATTACCAAAGTTCTCAATGCGATTTTAGCAACCTATAGTGCACAAAATATTGAGCGCCGTTCGGCAGAATCTGCTCAAACCTTAAAATTTTTAGATGAACAACTACCTGACCTGAAAAAACAGCTAGATGATGCAGAGCGTCAATTTAATAAATTCCGTCAACAGTATAATACCGTTGATGTGACTAAAGAATCTGAGCTTTATTTAACCCAGAGTATTACTTTGGAAACTAAAAAAGCAGAGCTTGAGCAGAAACAAGCTGAAATGGCAGCTAAATATACTGCAGAGCACCCAGCAATGCGTGAAATTAATGGCCAGCTCGCTGCGATTAATAAGCAAATTAGTGAGCTCAATAGTACTTTAAAACAATTACCCGATGTTCAGCGCCAATATTTACAGCTTTATCGTGAAGTTGAAGTTAAAACACAGCTCTATACAGCTCTTTTAAATTCATACCAACAACTTCGTATTGCCAAAGCCGGTGAAATTGGTAATGTACGTATTGTCGACACTGCAGTTGAGCCAGTTGAACCTATTAAGCCTAGAAAACTGTTAGTTCTTATTTTATCAGTATTTGTGGGCGGCTTTATTGGAGCTCTACTAGCCCTATTACGTAATATGTTACGTACGGGTATTAAAGATTCTGGCCAAATTGAAAATGAATTGGATTTACCGGTTTATGCAACTGTACCTCGTTCTCCAATTCAAGAAAGCCGCATCAAGATTTTAAAGAAGAAGAAGAGTATTCCTATTCTTGCGGTTAAAAATAGTGATGATATTGCTATTGAGAGCTTACGTAGTATTCGTACAGCTATTCACTTTGCATTAGCAAATGCAAAAAATAATATCATTATGATTGCAGGTCCCTCTCCTGAAGTAGGTAAATCGTTTATTTCGACCAACCTTGCAACTATTTTTGCTCAAAGTGACAAGCGTGTATTACTCATTGATGCAGACATGCGTCGTGGCTATATGCATAAATATTTCGATGTTGATGTAAAGCCTGGTCTGTCAGAATTTCTAAGTGGACAAGCTGATTTACAAAAAGTATTGCACAAAACTCAGGTAGCCAATCTTGATGTGATCACTCGTGGTAAGAGCCCAACAAATCCTTCAGAGATTTTAAGCTCAAACCAGTTTAAGGAATTACTTGAGCAGCTACAAAGCCAATACGACCACATCATTATTGATACTCCACCAGTGCTTGCGGTAACCGATGGTATTATTATTTCGCAATATACTGGTGTGAACTTAATTGTTGCACGCTACGCCAAGTCACAAATGAAAGAGCTTGAACTAACTGTTAATCGTTTTGAACAGGCGGGTGTTAAAGTTAACGGCTTTATTCTCAATGATATTCAACGTGCTAGCGCTGGCTATGGTTATGGCTATAACTATGCTTATGCCTATAAGGCACAAAAAGAAGACTAATTAAAACTCTTCATAAAAACCGGATCAAATGATCCGGTTTTTTATTTGCTTTTTAAGTTTTGCCACATTAAAACTAACTAAAATATATAAAAAACCACTCGTTTTTTTTGTTAAACATTCTATGCTTAAGTCGAAGCATGCTAAGATCGAAGCAGCCTTTTAGACTCAAATGATTATTTTTGGAACCTTTTATGAGTAAAGCCTTACCCATTGCTGTCGCTGTAGTTTTAGGCGGTGCTGCACTTGTACCTGTATATTATGCAACTCAACATCCGACCACAGAAGTCGGACGTAAAGCAGACAAAAATGCTTCTCCAATTCAAAAAATCAGTTATGTTCTTGGGTATGAAGTTGCTCAACAAACTCCTCCTGAACTGGATACGAAAGCATTTGTTCAAGGGATCCATGATGCGCGCAATAAGCAGCCTAGTGCTTATACTCAAGAAGATTTAAAAGCTGCCGTTGCTGCTTATGAAAAAGAGTTACAACAAAAAATGCAGCATCAAGACAAACCTGAGCAAGCAGGTACGGCTGCTGACTCTGCAGATGCACAGTTCCTTGCAGAAAACAAAACGAAAGCTGACGTAAAAACCACTGCATCAGGTTTGCAATATATCATTACTAAAGAAGGTACTGGTAAACAGCCAACTGCTCAGTCTATTGTTAAAGTACATTATGAAGGCCGCTTAATTAATGGACAGGTTTTCGATAGTTCTTATAAGCGTGGTCAACCAGTAGAATTCCCGCTTAATCAGGTCATTCCAGGTTGGACTGAAGGTCTTCAACTCATGAAAGAAGGTGGAAAAGCGACTTTCTTCATACCATCAAATCTTGCATATGGCCCACAAGAGCTTCCTGGAATTCCAGCAAACAGTACACTGATTTTTGATGTAGAACTCATTTCAGTGAAATAATAACAATCCAGGAGAGTCGTTATACTCTCCTGTTTTTTTTTGGAAAATGACATGAAAAAAATCAGTTTGGTTATTGCAGCGTCAACGATGAGTTTATCTGTTTTTGCTGCTGCACCGATAACAAATAAAAGTCCGGCAAAAGATCAGTTTAGTTATAGTTATGGTTATTTAATGGGCCGTAATAATACTGATGCGTTAACAGATTTAAATCTTGATATTTTTTACCAAGGTTTACAAGAAGGTGCTCAAAATAAGACAGCACGCCTAACTGATGAAGAAATGGCGAAAGCAATTAATGATTATAAAAAAACATTAGAAGCTAAACAGCTAGTCGAATTTCAAAAACAAGGTCAACAAAACGCTCAGGCTGGTGCAGCTTTTCTGGCAGAAAATGCTAAAAAATCTGGTGTGATTACGACTAAATCAGGTCTGCAATATCAGGTATTAAAAGAAGGCACTGGTAAAACACCTAAAGCCACCTCTCGTGTAAAAGTAAACTATGAAGGACGTTTACTCGACGGAACTGTATTTGATAGCTCAATTGCACGTAATCATCCCGTTGATTTTCAGTTAAATCAAGTGATTGCCGGATGGACCGAAGGCTTACAAACTATGAAAGAAGGCGGTAAAACCCGTTTCTTCATTCCAGCAAAACTTGCTTATGGTGAAGTTGGTGCTGGGGATAGTATCGGTCCAAATAGTACTTTAATTTTTGATATTGAGTTGCTACAAGTTTTGCCAAAATAATTTTCGAAGATAAAAAAAGCGATCTAAATTGATCGCTTTTTTATTTTAGTGTTTTAAATCTCTCGGTCTAAAGCCTGTCAGTAATAAGCCAATTAAGTAAGCGATCACACCTATAACGCATAAACCTACTACCTCTGCAACACGAATCCATTGAGAGAGTTCACCGTTATACCAATTTAACCCGAACCAAAGCGCTGCAATCATCGCCAGGTTAGCCAAACCATATTGAAGTGCCAGTTTTTTCCAATGTGCTCCAAATCGGAAAATATTACGCTTATGCAGATAAAAATAGAGCAAACCTGCATTTACTAAAGCTGAACCAGAAGAGGCTAATGCAAGCGCCATATGCTCTGCATGCCAATTGATTAGTTTAAAAAATCCAATAAATACAACGTTTAAAATCGCATTGGCAGCAACAGACATTAAACCCACACGGACCGGTGTTTTGGTATCTTGCTGCGCATAGAAACCTGGTGCAAATACTTTAATTAACATAAAGGAAATTACACCAGCGCTCATACACTGCAATGCGAGTGCTGTCATTTGTGTATCGCGTAAATCAAACTCACCGCGTTGGAACAATGCCTGAATAATCGGTGTAGAAAGCATAAATAAAGCAATACTTGCTGGTAACCCCACCAATACAATCACTTTCGCTGCCCAATCAATCATGCTACGAAATTTCGCTTGGTCTTGTTCAGCATGACGTGCTGACAGTGAAGGCAAAATCACTGTACCAATCGCAACACCAATTAATCCTAAAGGTAGCTCAGTCATACGTTCGGCACTGTAGAGCCAAGACACTGAACCATCTTGCATGAAAGATGCCCAAATCGTATTTAGCAATAGGTTAATCTGAGTCACAGATACACCAAATAATGCTGGAAGCATTAATTTTAAAATACGTTCTACACCTTCATGTTTAAAATCAACTTTCGGTGGGATCAGTAAGTTTTTACGCCATAACTCAGGAATTTGTATAGCTAACTGTAAAATACCAGCTGCAACAACTGACCAACCTAAAGCTTTGATTGGCTCAGCCATATACGGTGTAAGCCACCAAGCCCCTGCAATCATTGCTACGTTCAGTAAAACAGGTGAAAAAGCTGGCGAGGCAAACGAGCCATAACTGTTTAAGATGCTGCTGGCAAAAGCCGTAAGCGACATAAACATTAAATATGGAATGGTCAGACGGAACATACTGACCGCTAAATCAAACTTTTCAGGGTCATTATGGAAGCCCGGCGCATACATATAGATAATTGCTGGAGCTAAAACC
This sequence comes from Acinetobacter sp. FDAARGOS_558, assembly GCF_003937785.1. NCBI lineage: Bacteria > Pseudomonadati > Pseudomonadota > Gammaproteobacteria > Moraxellales > Moraxellaceae > Acinetobacter > Acinetobacter sp. FDAARGOS_558. The sequence goes on along the minus strand of NZ_RKJH01000001.1, from coordinate 2,419,202 downwards.
ATAGCCACAAAAGTCAGTAAAGTCATGACTGTCAGCAAACAGCCAAATACTCGACTAATTAAGATCTGTACTTCTGCATGCGCACGACCTGTTTTATATTCGGTCAATACCGGAATAAAAGCCTGTGAAAAAGCCCCTTCGGCAAACAACCGTCGAAAGAAGTTGGGAATACGAAAAGCCACAACGAAGGTATCGAAATCTTTACCCGCACCAAACACGTTGAGCAATACGACATCTCGTACTAAGCCCAATACCCGTGACAACATCGTCATCGCACTGACAATAAAAGTCGATCGCCATAATGCCATCGTACTCACCTACAGCTATATTCGAAAGTCGCTATTGTAATGAAACTAGAAAATCTTTTCGTTGTAAAATGATGAATGAACTCAAGTTTTTTTCTGTGCTAACAACTGCCTAAAGTGCTGCCATTTAAAATAAGGTCCCGGATCGGTTTTTCGGCCCGGTGCAATGTCTGAATGCCCTGCAATATGGTTTTTAATTTCAGGATAGGCCTGACGGATAGCAGTAACAACGTCAGTTAGTACTTCATATTGTAAGTCTTCAAAAGGTAAATCATCACTTCCTTCAAGCTCAATACCAATTGAATAATCATTACATTCAACTTTGGCTAAGTAGCTTGAACGCCCTGCATGCCATGCACGATCATTAAAGTTAACAAACTGTAGGACTTCACCTGTTCGTAAAATTAACAGGTGTGTAGAGACTTGCATACCTTCAATAGTCTGAAAATAGGGATGAACGGACCAATCTAATTTATTCTGGAAAAACTGTTCAATATAGCCTCCCCCAAACTGAGAAGGCGGCAAGCTTATATTATGAACCACAATCATTTGTATTTCGGTACCAGCGGGACGCTGGTTAAAATTTGGAGAAGGTACTTGTCTCGCTCCTTTTAATTGTCCATCTATAACTTCATACGGTGTGTTTTGCTTCATTGAGATGCCAATAAATTGCCGGCCAATTGTTTTAGTTTAAAACAGTTAATTGCTTTTCAGAGTAGTCAGCATGATTGTTTATCGCGATTAATCTGATAAAACAGCTTATTTTTAAAGTCGACGGTGCTAATATATCGCAAGTTTTAGGGTCATCGACAAAATGGAAACCGTATGAGCATACCTCAGTCTTTGCTTGAACAGTCAATTCAAATCAATATTCAACAAGCATTACAAGAAGATATTGGGGACGGTGACATTACCGCCATGCTCACACCTGAAGATGAACAGGCTACCGCAACTATTATTAGCCGTGAAAATATGGTTTTAGCTGGACAGCCGTGGGTAAATGCACTCATCTCAGCGTATGACAACACTGTACAGGTGACTTGGTTAAAACAAGAAGGTGACCGTGTTGCTGCAAATGAAGCCTTTTTAAAGCTTACTGGTTCTGCACGTAGCTTACTGACTGTAGAGCGCCCTGCTTTAAACTTTATTCAAACATTATCAGCTGTGGCTACAAAAACTGCTGAATATGTTCAACATCTTGAAGGTTTAAATACAAAACTTCTCGATACACGTAAAACTTTACCGGGCTTACGTATTGCACAAAAATATGCCGTAACCGTCGGCGGCGGACAAAATCACCGCCTCGGTTTATTTGATGCATTCTTAATTAAAGAAAATCATATTATGGCAGCGGGCGGTATTGCCCAAGCGATAGCAAAAGCACATCAAATTGCGCCGGGTAAACCTGTTGAAGTCGAAGTTGAAACTTGGGATGAGCTAAACCAAGCGCTTGAAGCAGGTGCAGATATTGTCATGCTCGACAATTTTAGCCAACAACAAATGATTGATGCTGTAAAACACGTGGCGGGACGCTGTAAACTCGAAGCTTCGGGCAATATCACTATTGAAAACTTACGCGAAGTAGCAACTACTGGTGTCGACTATATTTCTATGGGCGTGTTGACTAAAGATGTCAAAGCCGTTGATTTATCAATGCGTTTTAATGCCTAAATAAAATCAGCATCATTATTAGTATTTTTTTGCGACTTGGTCATGTCTGCCGCTTGTGTTTTTTGCCATGCTGACTGAGTCGCTTGTGCCCCACTATCCCGTGGATCGGCAGCCATTAAAACAAAAGTAACTACTGCTAATAATACAATAAAACCTTGTAGCATAAATTTCCCCATCACTTTAAAAAATTAGGGTTTCAAGGTAAAAGATAAATATGACCAGGCTTAGGAGATTCTGTTACAAAAGGTAAGTCTTTGTTTTTATTATTCATCTATACGACAGCATCTTCCCACATAGTATTTTATATAAACACCCTATTCCCTTTATTTACTATCGTGATGTGGATATCTCGTTTCTCTATTCGGCCTACGCGGCAGAGTCTTACCGCTTATAATTTTTTTGCCAACAGCTCATTCTGTTACTTTGGTTTTGCCCAAAGTAACCAAAGGCATTGTCATCTGCAAAACCTGCCCATTTTCATCCTCTATCCTATTTTGTTGCAAAAATAAGATCCTTATAGATTATAGACAGGTTGCAGATGACTTTTAGCACCAGTTAATGAGGAATAAATTTCAATACCTTCATTAAGGAAAATAACCTACCAACCTAAGACTCTAAATACCCCATATATGGATCAGAAATTGAATCTTCTTGAGTTTCTATACGTCCTGCAAAACGGCGACTAAATGTCGCATCATCCGCTAATGTCACCGTAAAGTCATACCAACCACCGAATTCAGACATATCCCAAACCAGTTCTTTTTCAACACTATTGGTTTCTATCGCCCATGTCTTGTTTGGTAGATAAGCATTAGCTTTGACGTTGAGCTTGACTGTCTTATTACCATCATGACGCACTTTTAAATATAAATTCGCATCACATTCTTCTACACATACTCTAATTTCCGGTAATGCTTGAGTCTGATTAGCTTGACTCAAATTACCTTTAAACGCACGGTGAAAACCATTTGGTCCAAGTACCCATAAATCATACTGTCCATTGATAGTATTCCACACGTCATCAAGCTGTTTGCCCGCCTCAACCATATAACGGCGTGGAATTGCCGTAAGATCTAATCGGTTATAGACATGGAAAACGGCTGCCTGTTTACCCGTATTGGAGAACATCAGCTTAACCGTTTTTTGAGTGGCATCGACTTTGGCACTGGTGTGCAAAATATAAGGTAAAGCACGCGAAGGTCGAATTCCTATTTCCTGCTGAGGAAATTGTTGCTGGCTCGGAACAGAAACTTGCGGCAATAGTTCTTGAGCGACACGAATCGCATCGGCTTCGGCTTTTGTTTTCTTCCCATCTAGTTCAGCAACAGGCAAAAGATTCGGTGTTTTAAAATTAAATGCCGTTGTTAAATCACCACATACAGCACGGCGGTATGGGCTAATGTTAGGTTCTTGCACACCAAAACGTTTTTCCAAGAACTGTAAAATAGAAGTATGATCAAAGACTTGAGAATTTACCCATCCTCCACGGCTCCACGGCGAAATCACATACATTGGAACGCGTACACCTGGGCCATACACCCGTCCGTCTGTTTCGGGTTGAGATTTTGAAGTCGCTACTGCTGGATGGTTAAAGTATTCATAAGATACTTGTTGGTCCATTAAAGTGGTTTTTCCATATACAACACCGTTTATATCTTTAGAAGGTGCGCTTGGTGAAGGAACATGGTCAAAGAAACCGTCATTTTCATCGAAGTTCACCAATAAAACGGTTTGGCTCCACACTTGAGAGTTTTCAGTTAATGCATTTAATACTTCCTGAATATACCAAGCGCCTTGTACAGGACTAGATGGCCCCGGATGTTCACTGTAAGTTGCAGGTGCGACCAACCAGCTCACCTGCGGTAATTTACCTTGCGCAATATCAGCTTTAAAAGTTCCTAGAAAACCACCGTCCGGCATGGTATTGGCAATACCTTTGTAAAGTGGTTGAGGCACATCAATCTTTTCATCATATGCTGGACACATTAGTGTGTCGTTACTGACAGGTTGACCAGATTGCTCATTTGCACGGCGATATTGCTTGAAACCAGCTAAAGGGTTATCAGTAAAGTTATCCGGCATGTTTTGATAAACTTTCCATGTCACGCCAGCCTGCTGTAAACGCTCAGGATATGTCGTCCATTCATAACCTTCTGTTGATGGACCAATTCCATCAAATTCGTTGACCACACTCGCAACACCTGCGCCTGTAGGTCCATTGGTTCCCGTCCAGATAAATTTACGGTTCGGGTTAGTTCCCGCGTGCATGGCACAGTGGTAGGCATCACAAATCGTAAAAGCATTCGCTAAGGCAAATTGATATTCAACTTCTTGTTTTTTGTAGTAGCCCATCGACTGCGGTTGTTTATGCGCTACCCAATCACTCATACGCCCATTATCCCAAGCACCTTGACCATCTGACCATGAATGATTTGTACCAGTAACACGCTGAGCATTTCCTAAACGACTATCTAAGTGGTATGGCAATACTTTCTTTTTGTTGGCGTCATATTGTTCCCAAACCTTTCGGCCTTCTGTCATAGGAATGGTAAAACGGTCACCGAAGCCACGTACACCTTTTAGTGTTCCAAAATAATTATCAAATGAACGGTTTTCCTGAGTCAAAATCACAATGTGTTTAACATCTTGAATAGTTCCACTTTCAACTTTGGCGTCAATTGCTAACGCTTTTTGAATACTCAGCGGGAAACTCGCCAGAGCAGCGGTCCCAAACATTGTTTTTGTAGAATTTAAAAGAAATTCGCGACGATTCATTAGTTCTATCCTGAGTTCTTATTATGGTGCACAGTGCATTTTGCAATTACTGGTAGGCGGTGTTGTTGGCGATGAATTATCTGAGTCATTATCATCGTTACAAGCACTGAGCATGAGTGCTAAAGATGTAATTAATAAAATTGAAAGTTTTCGCATTGGTTTTTTCCAAACGGTTTAAATGCGAACTACTAATAAAGCGAAAAGGTGACAGGCAAGTGATGTTTTTATGTCGATTTGATGAAGGTATAAAAAAACGCATCCGAAGATGCGTTTTTTAGAAAACTTAAACTTACCAGCCTAAAGCTTCTTGTTGCTTTTTAATAAGCTCGGCAATTCCTTTTTCAGCCATTTCTAACATGGCATTGCTTTGAGCACGGGTAAACGGTTTGTCTTCCGCTGTACCTTGAATTTCAATAAACTCGCCTGCTTGTGTCATCACGACATTTAAGTCAGTTTGACAGTTCGAGTCTTCTTCATAGCAAAGATCAAGTAATACTTCATCTTGATACATACCTACAGAAATTGCAGCAACTAAGCCTTTAAGTGGATCTTGCTTAATTTTTTTCTGTGCAAGTAGAACATTCATCGCATCAACCAATGCTACAGCAGCACCAGTGATTGAAGCAGTACGTGTACCGCCATCAGCCTGAATGACATCACAGTCGATGGTAATGGTATTTTCACCAAGCTTTTTCAAATCAACCATCGCACGTAAGCTACGACCAATCAGGCGTTGGATTTCTTGAGTACGACCAGTTTGTTTGCCACGAGCAGCTTCACGATCACAACGTGAGTGTGTTGAGCGCGGTAACATGCCATATTCTGCTGTTACCCAGCCTTGACCTTGGCCTTTTAGAAAGCGTGGCACTGAGTTATCAATGCTTGCAGTACAAAGGACTTTGGTGTGACCAAATTCGACCAGCACAGAACCTTCAGCATAACGGGTGTAGTTTCGTGTAATTTTCACTTCACGTAATTGGTCTAATGCACGTTGGTCAATACGCATAATCCTTCCTAAATTCTCTTAAATACAAACTTGGGCATAGTATAGCAAAGGATTTTGACAGGTTGAGTTTATTCCCTACTTTCAAATGTAAGTCTGCACTTTTCAAGACTTAAAAATAAAAATAGCCCCTTTTTAGGAGCTATTTATTGGTCTATCTATTAGGCAAATTTGAATTTTGCTTTTAATTTTTCTAATGTCTGCCTCACTTTTGCAGTGGTGTGGTTTGGTAATGAGCATTTTGCTAAACGCACCCATACACTCCAGAACTGACGCATGAAATTAGCTTCATTGTAGTTAATACCGTATTCTGCACAGAGTGCCTTAATTTTCGGTGCTACTTCTTTATAGCGGTTGGCAGGCATATCTGGGAATAAATGGTGTTCGATTTGATGGCTTAAATTACCACTCATAAAATGAAGCCATTCTGTACCACTAAAATTACTTGAACCACGAATCTGACGTAAATACCACTCTGCCTTAGTTTCAGTGTCGGTATTATCCGGCTCAAACGTTTCTGCATCTTCAGTAAAGTGACCATTAAAAATTACAGCAGATGACCACAAGTTACGAATAATATTCGCAACTACATTGCCTGCAAAAACCGGTAAAAACATAGGACCAGAGATCACAGGAAAAAACACATAATCCTTTAAAACTTGGCGTGTTGCTTTTTTACGGACCTTAGCCGCATCTTCCCACACCTGTTTCCAGCTTTTGGTTTTATAAACTAATGCATCTTCAAGATGTAGATTTTGTACACCTACATACCATTCAAAGAAAAACATTAACTGTAGAGCCAGAGGAATATTAAATAGGTGACGAGGTTCCCACTTCTGTTGATCGCTTACTCGCAAAATGCCATAACCGACATCATGATCTTTACCGACAATATTGGTATAGGTGTGATGTACATAGTTGTGTGTTTCACGCCAGTCATCACCAGAGGCAATGGTATCCCAATCATAGGTATTACCATTCAGACTTGGTTCATTTAACCAGTCAAACTGACCGTGCATAACGTTATGACCAAGTTCCATGTTTTCTACAATTTTAGAAATACCCAGTAAACCTGTACCCAATAACCAGACAGGAGGAATCCAGCCACCAAACATCAACATGCCACGTGATGCGATTTCGGTATAGCGAACAAAGTTACGGACTTTGTAGATATATTTTGCATCTTGCTCACCAAGACTTTGCATAACATCTTGACGAATCTGTTCAACACGGCGGCCAAATTCTTCAATTTGCTCAGGGGTTAAATGAGCAGATTTAGAAGCCATAGAAACTTTTAATGCCATATTCATAAGGTTAATCCTCTTTAATTCTTTTTATAGATCAATCGTGACTGGGCTTAATGCCTGGCTCACGCATAGTTTAATTGGACGGTTCGGTTGGTCTTCAATTTCACCTGTTAACAGGTTTTGAGTAACTCCGCTCACTTTGGTACAACTGCATTTATTACAAACACCCATACGGCAGCCATGTTGCGGACGTAAACCTGCCTGCTCTGCACTGCTCAGTAAATTTGTTTCAGCTAAAAACTCGTGTTGCGCACGGCGGAAAATAACAGGCTGTGCTGCATGTGTACCAGTCACTTGAAGTGGTTGGAAATACTCTTGATGAAGCTGAGACTGAGCACCTTTTTGCGTATAAATTTCATTCGCCTGCTGCATCATGCTGTGGTGCCCACATATATAGGTCGCAGTCTGCGCAAAATCTGGAACCAGCTTTTGTAGTAAGCTTTCCGTTAAATGTTGTTTTTGCTCGCTGGTATTAAAAAAATGATATTGAAGCTGTGGATGCTGTTCTGCCAAAGCTTTTAATTCGGCATGAAAAATTTCTGCACGATTAAAATAAATGACATGGATTTGTTCAAGCTGCTGTTTTAAAGCTTGCTGCAAGAGTGAATAAATTGCAGTAATACCACTTCCTGAGGCAATTAAAATCGCAGGCTGCTGACCTTGATGTAAAATAAAATCACCTTGTGGCTGTGAAATCTCAACACACTCGCCTACATGTAATAGTTGAGCTGCACGAGACACCAAGCCTTGTATTTTAATACCTAAAGCGATTTCACCTTGAGTGGTTACTTCAATAATCGAATAGCTACGTTGTTGGTAAACGCCATCGATAAGTAAAGTCAGTAAAATACTTTGTCCCGCACAAACCTGTTCGAAATTAAAATTACGATTTGGTTTAAGCTTGATCAGTACCATATCGGTATGAAGCGGCTGAACAGCGGTAACTTCTGCAAGTACCCTTTTCCAAGCCCAAGTCACGTTAATTTTCTGCAAAACAAAATCAACGAAATCTTCTCGAACCCAATGTGGTTGATAGTTAAGTGTTGCGTTCATACGTTCCTCTTTTGTTTCTGGCTATTTATTTGAGTGAACACATGTTCGTATAGTGAACATATGTACACTATATTTATAAGTGTTCACTCAGTCAACACTTGTTCACTATTTTTTTTATGAAAGTTTGCTCTTTTTTGTTAGACTTTGGCTCACGGTTTAAATAGGTTTTTTTAATGTCGATACGGGATGAACGAAAACAGCAAAGTCGTCAGGCACTTCTCGATGCAGCCTTGCATCTGAGCACGTCTGGGCGTTCGTTCAGTAGTATCAGTTTGCGTGAAGTTGCACGTGAAGTGGGTTTAGTGCCAACAGCGTTCTATCGTCATTTTCAAGACATGGATGAACTCGGGAAAGAGTTGGTTGACCAAGTTGCCCTACATTTAAAAAGCGTTTTACATCAACTCGGCCAGAGTTATTTACAGCACAAGTCTGCAAAAACCCAAACCAGTATTGAGCTATTTGTACAGGCAGTGAATCATAGCCCTAAACAGTGGCAATTTATGATTGCTGAACGTTGGGGTGGTTCAGAGACGGTCCGTGCAGCCATTGCTAGAGAAATTGAATTTTTGATTGAAGATCTCACAACAGATCTGACTAAACTCGAAAATTTTAAACATATTCAAAATCCTCAAGACTTAAATGTCTTATCTACCATTTTGACCAATATGTCATTTACATGGGCAATGACGTGGCTCAACCTCGCCAAACAATATCAAGGTGAGCACCTTAAACAGCAACAAACTGCATTTATTGAAAATGCGTCTACACAAGTTCGCTTACTGTTTAGAGGTATTGCTAACTGGGAACGGTAAAACTGGCAAATGACAAAAAACAGGTTATGTGTTAATACGTAAAGAGTGAAAGAAAAAGGCGAAAATTTCGAGAAAAGTCTTTTTCTTTTTACAGGAAGTAAACTATTCGTTAGGCCAAACTGGTGTGGGAATACCTATGAATCTTGATCGTCATACACAGTTTTTGATGCGCAAAGAAAAAATTCTAAGCGTTGCAGAAAAATTGTTACTAGAAAACAATCAGGAAATTACTCTAGATGAATTAGTGGCCGAGCTAGATATTGCAAAAGGTACGCTTTATAAGCACTTTAGAAGTAAAAATGAACTTCTGCTTGAATTGATTATTCAAAATGAAAAACAAATTTTAGAAATTTCTCAAAAATATAATACTGATTTTAAAGAGTATGCACCACGATACATGCTCCACCATTTGCTCACACCGGGAAAAACGATTTTATTGCATCAACTTGAAGAAAATCTGACGATGACAGAGTCTAAGTTGAAGCATCTTTTTGAAGAGCTTTATGAAGTTCGTCAACAACGTATTCTAGCGATTAAAGACATTACAGAAAGTTATTTAAAATCATTAAATTATGATATGTCGATTCGTGACTATTTATCTTATATCTGGTCACTCACTTACGGTGCATCGTTGCTTTTAAACTCAACTTATTATCAGCGCTCGATTGGTTCTCGCCAAAAATTAATTAATTTATATATTAATCAAGCATTATCACTACCTACCCAAACCACCAATTTTGATGCGCTCAATTTTCAGATTGAAGACGAGAATTCTCAAAATTAATTGAATTATTTCGTGATTATGAAATAAATTTTATAAAAAAAGGGCTTCTTATGAAGCCCTTTTTAAAGCAATAAACTTTTATTTTGCCTTACGTTCTTTTTCAATTAAGTAATTAAGGACTTGGGTAACTTTACCATCTTCACCTTGCACCACATATTTACCATTAACGACTACTGCTGGTACGCCTGTTAATTGGTACTGTTGAGCAAGTTTATTTGACTCGGCAACTTTTGCAGTTACAGCAAATGAGTTGTAAGTGCTATTAAATTTTTGTTCAGGCACACCGTAACGAGTAAAGAATTTAGCCGCAGAAGCCTGGTCAAAAATCTGCTGACCATTCACCTGAATTGCATGGAATAATGGTAAATGCGTGCGCTTACGTACACCTAATGCCTCAGATGTATAGTAAGTACGTGCCCCTTGTTCCCATACTTTGTTCATGGCTGCTGGCGTACGCACAAAACGTACATCACTCGGAATTTGTTTTAACCACGTTTGCATATGTGGTTCAAGTTTAAAACAGTGCGGACAGCCATACCAAAAGAACTCACGAACTTCGATTTTCCCCGGTACTTCCACTTTGCCTGGATTGGCGATTACGGTGTAGTCTTTACCAGCAACAAAATCTGCTGCCATTGCACTACCCGATACGGCCATAATTGCTGCACTCAAACCACCCAAAAACAATTTTTTCATTGTTACAGCTTTTCCTCTAAGTTGTTATGCATTAGCTTATGCCCTAAATATAAAACAAATATGCTAAATTCGTTTTGCTTCTGTGAAGTTTTTTATTGGGTTTATCGCTTTTTTCCCAATAATCGCTACACTAACGGCGAACTACATCAAAAAGATAACCCAAGTTTAGAGGTGACACCATGTCGCAATTGAATGTTGATTTACAAGAAATCGCAAAATTTGAAGCACTTGCTGCCAAATGGTGGGATCAACATTCTGAATTTCGCCCACTTCATCAAATCAATCCTTTACGCTTGAACTGGATTGATGAACGTGCAGGTGGCCTTGCCGGTAAAAAAGTACTTGATGTCGGCTGTGGCGGCGGTATTTTGGCTGAAAGCATGGCACGTCGTGGAGCAGATGTACTGGGCATTGATATGGGTGAAGCGCCTTTAGCCGTAGGCCGTTTGCATGCTCAACAAGAAAATGTTCAAAATATTGAATATCGTCAAATTCCAGTTGAAGAGTTGGCGCAAGAACAAGCAGGCCAATATGATGTGGTCACTTGTATGGAAATGATGGAACATGTTCCAGACCCGGCATCCATTGTGAAAGCATGTCAGACTTTGGTTAAACCAGGTGGCCATGTGTTCTTCTCGACCATCAACCGTAACCCGAAATCTTATTTATTCGCCATTATTGGTGCTGAATATGTACTGCGCATGCTGCCAAAAGGTACGCATGATTATCACAAGTTTATTCGCCCATCTGAAATGGCACATGACATTCGTAATGCAGGCTTAACTTTAAAAGAAATGACAGGCTTGCTCTACAACCCAATTACGAAGCGTTATTGGTTAGCACCAAATGTTGATGTTAACTATATGGTTCACACAATAAAGACAGGTGCATGATGAAAGCTGTTTTATTTGATTTAGACGGCACTCTCATCGATACGGCTGCCGACTTTATTCGTATTATTCAACAAATGTGCCGTGATGCAAGACGCCCTGTTGTAGAAGCCGATCTTATTCGTACACAAGTGTCTGAAGGTGCCCGTGCCATGGTCAAATTGGTTTACCCAGAGCTGGATGTGACCAATCCAATTTTCTTGGCACATCGACAAAATTTTTTAGATTTGTATGGCAATAATATAGTTGTCGATACTGACCTGTTTGAAGGGATGTATCCACTTTTAGAAGAGTTAGAAGCTCAGCAAATTCCGTGGGGTATTGTCACCAATAAACCACGTGGTTTAAGTGAATCTCTTCTAGAAAAGTTAAACCTGACGGAACGCTGTGCGGTTTTGGTATGTCCTGAAGATGTTTCTAAAACCAAGCCAGACCCGGAACCAATGTATTTGGCTGCAAAGCAGTTAAATATCCCGGCAAATGAAATCATTTATGTGGGGGATCACCCACGTGATATCGATGCTGGCCGCAATGCTGATATGTATACCATCTTGGCAGCTTATGGCTATTTACCTATCGAACATCGGGATGATTTAAACGCTTGGCAAGCCGATTCGATTGTAAATACGGTGACAGAATTACACGAGTTGTTACGTCAAAAGCTTCCTGCTCTACAGGAAAATCAGCGTATGATAAGTTAACACAAGAGTTTTATAAGCTTTTTTAACGGTTACTTATATCAATATAAAAAGAAGGAGGTTTACCAATGAAATATTCAGAATATCAACCTCGTCCGGATCTACTCAAAGATCGAATTATTTTAATCACTGGTGCTGGTGATGGAATTGGGCGAGCTGCGGCCCTCAGTTATGCTTTACATGGTGCAACTGTCGTCTTGCATGGTAGAACCTTAAATAAACTTGAAGTAATTTATGATGAAATTGAAGGTTTAGGCGCGCCTCAGCCTGCTATTTTACCCCTCCAGCTTTCGAGTGCTTCCGATCGCGATTATGACTTTTTAGTAAGTACGCTAGAAAAACAATTTGGTCGTCTGGATGGCATTTTGCATAATGCAGGTATTTTGGGTGAGCGGGTAGAACTTGCACATTATCCAGCAGAAGTATGGGATGATGTGATGGCAGTCAATTTACGTGCACCTTTTGCTTTAACCCAAGCTTTATTACCGCTACTACAAAAGTCAGAAAACGCTTCTGTCGTATTTACCAGCTCAGGTGTAGGCCGTGAGGCACGCGCGCTCTGGGGTGCGTATTCTGTCTCGAAAGTCGCGATTGAAGCGGTGAGCAAGATTTTTGCGGCTGAGCATACTTATCCAAATATTCGCTTTAATTGTATTAACCCAGGAGCTACACGTACTGCCATGCGTGCTAAAGCTTATCCTGAAGAAGATCCGAAAACATTACCAACACCGGAGTCCATCATGCCGGCTTATCTTTATTTAATGGGTGAAGATAGCTTAACGCTCAATGGGCAAAGTATTGATGCACAGGATTAAATAATTACAGATGAAAAGCTAAAATAATTTATAGCCGATCATCACATCTGGCTTGGCTATACCTGAAAAGATATATACAAGCCTTTTTTATTATTGAGAAAAACGCTGGATTTATCCGTAATTTTAATTGAAGCATTAAATGATCTTCACAGTTTCTCTGCATTTTGCGCGTACAGTATTCAACATGAGAGACATCAGATGTAAACGAGGATGCATCATGAAAAAGTTGTTCACCATCTTAGCCCTTTGCATCACTGTACTGACCACCAGTATGGCTAGCTTTGCTGATCCTCCTTTTGACCGAGGACATGGCCCGAAAGGTCCTAAAGGCGGACCTCGTGGTGAATGGAATGATCGTGGGCATAAATTTGACCGTGACGATAATGGTGATCGTGTTCGCGATGAACGCCGTATGCGTGAGGAACGTGGCTTTGAGCGTCTGAAACAACATCGTTGGCAGCCAGGTTATGTGATGCCACAGCACTATCGTGGTAATGGTTATAAAGTCGACTATAAAGACAATAACTTACCTAAACCCGATCGTAACCAGCAGTGGTACAAAATTAACAATGACTATATTTTAGTCGACACGGACTCTAACAGTATTGTGAGTATTCGCGGTTTCTAAGATAGATAGCTCCTCACTATCGCTTAGTAGGAAAGGATGAAGCTGATCGGCTTTATCCTTTTTTTATTTTTATATCAATATGATATAAAAATTTAAATCTTCTAAATTTCTTCTTATTTCATAGAAAATTTTCACATTTATTATTCTTCGCCTTCACGATTTATCTGTAATTTTTCACTAATCTTCAATTATCGAAATTTAATAGATCATTCGAGGTTTACGATGAAAAAGATAACAACAGCAATTATTCTTTCAATGAGTGGTTTAATCGCAACAACAGCAATGGCTGCGCCTCACGACCATTATCACCACCAAGGATATGAGACAAAAACAGTCAAAGTTATCCATAAAGATGATCATGCGAATATTTGGCGTGCAGGCCAAGTTGTACCGCATCAATACCAACATCCACGTTATGTCATTGACTACCGTTCACACCAGAAATTGACTAAGCCAGGTCGTTATCAAAAATGGTATAAGGTGAACGGAAATTATGTACTCGTAAATGAGCAAAGCCATAAAATTATTAAAGTAATTCGTTAAGTTCATAAAACATCTAACACCCAAAGCTAATTTGGGTGTTTTTTTATCTAAAACATGCGACTTTGAGCTTTTTTGTTTAGAATCCTCTTTATATCTTTTTGCTGTTGATTCGAGATCGGTATGCCAACTAAGTCTTTAGAGAAATCACATAATAATACCCAGCATTATGTACATTGGTTCCGACATTCAGCACCCTACATCAATGCGCATCGTGATAAAACTTTTGTTTTAATGTTTGGCGGTGAAGCAGTCCGCGATCCTAATTTCGAACATATTATTCACGATATTGCCTTATTACATTCTCTTGGCATCCGTTTAATCTTAGTGCATGGCGCACGTCCACAAATTAATCACAACCTTAAAGAAAAAGGGATTGAAACCCCTTTTTATGATAACTGCCGTATTACTACACGCGAATCTTTAAGCTGTGTCATGAGTGCTGTAGGGTCTATTCGGTTAGAAATCGAAGCATTGTTATCTATGGGCTTAGCTAACTCTCCAATGTATGGCGCTCGAATAGATGTCGTATCAGGTAATTTCGTAACCGCTAAACCTTATGGTATTCGTGAAGGAATGGATTTTCAGCTTACAGGCGAAGTTCGTTCAATAGATACAGACGCGATTGAACGTCATCTTGATAACAATAATATTGTTTTACTTGGCCCAACGGGCTATTCAACCACAGGTGAAGTATTTAATTTAAGAGCTGAAGAAGTTGCAACCAAAACTGCGACTTATTTAAAGGCAGATAAATTAATCTTTTTAGGTGAGCAACAAGGTTTACCTAACGAAGATGGGCAATTACTGCGTGAATTAAGCCCACACCAGCTTGATTACTATATTCAACAATACCAAACCACACACCCAACTCTAACCCTACATTTGCAAGAAGCAAAAAAAGCATCTTTATCGGGTGTACATCGTGTCCATCTAATTTCTTATTCTTATGATGGTGCACTTATTGAAGAACTCTTTACGCGTGATGGTGTGGGTACCATGATTACCGATGCGCATTATGAAGAAGTTCGTATGGCGCATATTCAAGATGTCGGCGGCTTAATGAACCTATTACGCCCGTTAGAAGAAGAAGGCATTTTGGTGTATCGCTCACGTGAACGTTTAGAACAAGAAATTAACCAGTTCGCTGTCATTGAACGAGACGGTATGATTTTGGCCTGCGCTGCCCTTTATCCAATTCCGACTGAGTTTAATGAAACACGTTCAGCAGAAATTGCTTGTGTGGCAGTACACCCAAGTTATCGTAAATCAAACCGTGGCAGCCAAATTCTGCAATTTCTCGAAGAAAAGGCCAAACAACAAGGCATTCGTCAATTGTTCGTTTTAACCACCCGTACCGCACACTGGTTCTTAGAGCACGGTTTCCATCAGGTGAGTGTGGATGACTTACCAAATGCCCGTCAGGCACTTTATAACTATCAAAGAAATTCTTTAGTCTTTAAAAAATTGCTTCCCTAGACTATGCATTTTTTAAGATATTCTTATTTCAGATAAGCTTAGTCTAAAAAGTACAACCATAAAGGTAATTAATGTATGGTTGTACTTTTTTTAAATCTTTAAATTTTATTCTTTTAATAACTTTTACTTTATTTACATATACTTAAATATCTTTTTATAAATATTGTCCTGTTCAATAAATCATTTTTTTGCATAAGTTTATCGCCGAAAGTTTTTAGCTTTTTTTTGCATAAATAAAGACTGAATATTTATTTTTTACGAAATAAAAATCCCTTTAGGGTATCTGCTCATCCAATTATTTTTCTTTTTCTCTTTCGGGGAGCACAAAACCACATGGCACTTTTTAATTCCACTTCATGGGCAAAATATTCAGTCATTGCTGCCAGCCTTGCGGGAGTGATGATGCTAGGTGGTTGTGCCAAAAAAGAGGAGCACACCACGACAACTTTAAATATCGGCTATCAGAAATATGGCATCCTTCCTATTCTAAAAGCACGTGGTGACTTGGAAAAAGCACTCAAAGATCAAGGCGTACAAGTGAAATGGGTCGAGTTTCCTGCGGGACCTCAATTACTTGAAGGCCTAAATGTAGGAAGTGTTTCGTTAGGCGAAGCAGGTGAAGCACCACCTATTTTTGCTCAAGCAGCCAATCCAAATTTAGTCTATGTCGCAAATCAACCTGCTGCACCAAAAGCAGAAGCGTTATTAGTACAAAAAGATTCTCCAATCCAGTCTATTAAAGACTTAAAAGGAAAACGTGTCGCACTGAATAAAGGTTCGAATGTTCACTACCTTTTATTAAAAGTCTTAGAAGCAAATCACTTGAGCTTAAGTGATATTCAACCTGTTTATTTACCACCATCAGATGCGCGTGCAGCCTTTGAAAAAGGAGCTGTCGACGCATGGGTGATTTGGGATCCGTTCTTTGCAGCAGCTGAACATCAAATTCAGGCCCGCGTTCTGGCAACAGGTGAAAACTTGGTAAGCAATCATCAGTTCTACTTAGCTGATCGTAAATTTGCAGAAAATAATCCAAAAGTTCTGAACACGGTTGTACAAACGCTAAACCAGACAACTGAATGGGTCAGCACACACCAAGATGAGGCTGCCAAGCTACTCGAAAAACCTACGGCACTTGAGTTTGATGTACTCAAAACGTCTATTTCACGTATGGGTTTTGGAGTTCAGCCAATATCTGACAAGGTAGCTCAAGAACAACAATATGTAGCTGATGCCTTCTACGCGCAAAAGCTCATTCCCAACAAGCTCACCATTCAAGAAGCCATTTTAAAACTGAAATAAACCCAGCTTGGGCACAGCTTAAATAACGATATAAATGCTGTGCCTTGTGTTAAGGGAACAAGGATATCAATATGCAACATCAGTCATTATTTAATAAGAGTCAGTGGACCCAGTTAGTTAAGCGCTTTAGCGCGGTCGTTGTATTAGGTTTAACAATCGCAGCACCTGCTTGGGCAATTGACCCAACAGTGAAAGAACTTCGTATTGGTTTTCAAAAAAGTTCGATTAACTTCGTGATTGCCAAACAGCAAAAACTATTTGAACAAGAATTTCCAAATGCCAAAATCACTTGGAATGAGTTCCCCGCTGGCCCTCAAATTTTAGAAGCCTTAGCTGTTGGCTCACTCGATGTTGGCGTTACTGGAGACACGCCCCCGGTCTACGCTCAAGCCGCTGGCAAGCCTTTATATTACATTGCTTATGAAGCAGCCAAACCATTGGCCTCAGCAATTTTAGTTCCCAAAAACTCACAACTAAAACAGCTTAAGGACCTAAAAGGTAAACGTATTGCGCTACAAAAAGGTTCTAGCTCACATTACCTACTTGTACAGGCCGTACGTAAAGCAGGCTTAAAATGGAGCGACATTACCCCAATATGGCTCACACCTGCCGATGCTCGCGCTGCATTCCAAAAGGGTGCTGTTGATGCATGGGCAATATGGGATCCGTACTACGCTTCAGCACAACTAGAAGACCAAGCTCGTGTTCTTGCATCTGGTAAAGGCCTAAGCCCGAACTATACCTTTTACTTAGCCGCTCCAAATTTTGTTAAGCAATATCCAAAAGCTGTTCCAGGACTCATCAAGCAGATCAATCAAGCTGACAAATGGGTCCAAAGCCATCAAGCAGAAACTGCAAGTGCGATTGGCCAAAGTACAGGCCTAAAACCTGCGACCAGTGACTTATTTATTAAACGCCGTCCACGTCCATCATCGGCAGCTCCACTTAACAGCAAAGTCATTGCTGAACAACAGCAGCTTGCAGACATCTTTACTCAACAAGGCATCATCCCTAAACCAATCAGCATTAAACAAGCTGTTTGGGGTGCCAAGTAATTTCAATAGATATATAGGTAATGCACATGAAAATTTTCTGGTTTATTCCTACCCACGGTGATAGTCGCTATTTAGGTACAAGTAAAGGCGCTCGTCAGGTTGACCATGCCTATATGAAGCAAATTGCTGTGGCAGTAGATAACTTGGGTTACGAAGGAGTACTTATTCCAACAGGTCGTTCATGTGAAGATCCTTGGATTACGGCGGCTAGCCTAATCGATGCAACTCAACACCTTAAGTTTTTAGTTGCATTACGTCCAGGGGTAACAACACCAGCGTTGGCAGCTCGTATGGCTGCAACATTTGACCGCTTGTCGAATGGTCGTGTTCTACTCAACTTAGTGACAGGTGGCGATGAAGCAGAACTACGCGGTGACGGTTTATATGAAGATCACTCAACGCGTTATCAAACAGCCAATGAATACGTAAAAATCTGGCGTGAAATTTTGACGCGTTCACATACGGGTGAAGCTTTTACATTCCACGGTGAACGCTTACAAGTAGATGATGCAAAACTACTTTACCCACCTGTTCAAAAACCTTATCCACCTCTTTGGTTCGGTGGTTCTTCAGATGTAGCTGTTGAACTCGCGGCTGAGCAAGTCGACACCTACCTGACTTGGGGTGAACCACCAGCAGCCGTGAAAGAAAAGATCGAACATGTTCGTGCCAAAGCTGAGGCTAAGGGCCGTAAATTAACTTATGGCATTCGTTTGCATGTCATTGTTCGTGAAACCAATGAACAAGCATGGGCAGCAGCTAACGAGCTTATCCAGTATCTGGATGATGCAACTATTGCTGCAGCACAGAAAAAATTTGCACAAATGGACTCAGTTGGTCAGCAACGTATGGCTGCTCTACACGGCGGTAATCGAGACAAACTTGAAGTATCTCCAAATCTTTGGGCAGGTATCGGTCTAGTCCGCGGTGGTGCAGGTACAGCACTTGTCGGCGATCCTGAAACCGTTGCTGCACGTATTCAGGAATATGCGGATTTAGGTATCGATACCTTTATTTTCTCAGGCTATCCACACCTTGAAGAGTCAATCCGTTTTGCAGAGTTAGTATTCCCATTATTACCAATCGAGACCCGAGCTAAACTTGCTCAACCAAACTTAACTGGTCCATTCGGTGAAATCATTGCCAACAACTATGTTCCAGACGAGAAGAAACAAAATAGTTCCGTCAAGGAGCCTGCATGAGCAAAGATATAAATATTGTTTCACGTGGAACGAAGCAAGTCGGGCAGCATCTGCTGCCTTGGATTTTCCCGATTGTTCTATTGGTTGTTTGGCAAATTGCATCGAGTTCAGGCCTTTTAGAAAATCGTATTCTACCGGCTCCTACGGCTGTCGTTTCTGCTTTTTGGCATCTACTCATTAGCGGCGAGCTTTGGCAACACGTTAAAGTCAGTGCAGGACGAGCCTTACTCGGACTATTTATTGGTGGTGGTTTAGGTTTGCTATTGGGTCTGCTCAATGGGTCTTCACGTTTCGCCTCTACCCTGCTCGATACAACCTTGCAAATGATTCGTAACATCCCAGCATTAGCACTTATTCCACTGGTTATCTTGTGGTTCGGTATTGATGAAACAGCCAAATTATTTTTGGTGGCGGTCGGAGTCTTCTTCCCTATTTATATCAACACCTATCACGGTATCCGTTCAGTCGATCCACAATTAATTGAGATGGGTAAAAGCTATGGTCTTTCACGTTGGCAGCTTTACAAAGAAATTATTCTACCAGGTGCGATGCCCTCGATTTTAGTTGGTTTACGTTTTGCTTTAGGTCTGGTTTGGGTGTTGCTCATTGTAGCTGAGACTATTTCAGCACAAGCAGGTATTGGCTATATGACTATGAATGCACGAGAATTTTTGCAAACTGATGTGGTTCTGGTCGGTATCCTTCTTTATGCCCTATTAGGCAAATTAGCCGATGTTCTAGCGCAACTTTTGGAACGTTATTTACTACGCTGGCATGCTGGTTATCAAAAATAAAGGAGCTTAAAATATGACAAATCTGAATTTAAATATTAATCAGAATGACGTAGAGCTCATTCCAGAAAATCATCCAGAGACACAAGAACCTGTGGTAGGCGCAGAGATTCTGATTGAACAGCTTTATAAGTTTTATGGTGAAGTTAAAGTTCTTGAAGATCTTAACCTTCATATTCAACCGGGCGAATTTTTAGCTATTGTTGGACGTAGTGGCTGCGGTAAAAGTACTTTATTGCGCTTAATTGCCCAACTTGAAAAAGCCAGTTTTGGAGAAATAAAATTTAAATCTGCCCGACATTTGCGTGAAGGTATTACTAACGATGACATACGGGTTATGTTTCAAGACCCACGGTTACTGCCTTGGAGAAATATTCTTCAGAACGTTCAACTTGGGCTACCAAAATCGCAACATGCTTTGGCAGAAGAATTATTAGAGAAAGTAGGTTTAAAAGAAAAAGCGGGACAATGGCCTTCACAGCTCTCAGGTGGTCAACGACAACGTACTGCCCTAGCCCGTGCGTTATCTCATACTCCCCGTATTTTATTGTTAGATGAACCTTTGGGTGCATTAGACGCGTTAACTCGTCTTGAGATGCAAAGCTTGATTGAACGTTTATGGAAAGAGCAAGGTTTTACTGCCATTTTAGTCACACACGATGTAAGTGAAGCAGTGCAACTGGCTGACCGCATTATATTGTTAGATAAAGGTCAGATTGCTCAAAGTTTTCAAGTTAATTTGCCGCGTCCACGGAAAAAGAGCATTACTTTTGCTCAGCTTGAACAACAAGTACTCGATGCCGTCTTAGCCACTTAAGGTTGAGATGAGTAATGAGAACCATTCAACCGAAAAATGCCCAATTAACGAGCAATAAAACTGATGATTTATTGCTCTTTTTTAGGGCGAAGAATAAAAAATATTTTTAAGAATAACAATAAACTAGTGAATCTCTCTATTTTTTGCACAATAGTATATCTATTGCTCAAATAACTATCCGTTTTTTCACTAAAAAAGTGAGACACCTGTGCACAAATCAAACGATTTACCTTACAATGGGAACACTATCTTTTTAATTTATGCAGCAAATGGAACAAAAGAAGAGTACCCAAAAGCGCAATCAGCTTCTTGCTGCCGCCCTTGATGTGTTTTCACTATATGGGTTCAATGGCGCAAGTCTGGATGAAATTGCCCAACTCGCTGACATGCATAAGTCGAATATTTTCTATTACTATGAAAATAAAGAGTCTTTATATGTGGAAGTGCTGACCACAGTTTTACAAAAATGGCTAGCTCCCTTACAAACCTTAGAAGCTGAGTTAGAACCAGCCGAAGCCTTGTCTCATTATTTAATTCAAAAAATCGAACTTTCTCGTAGCCAACCAAAAGCTTCGCGACTATTTGCTTTAGAAATTATTCAAGGGGCACCGCATATTTTGCCTATATTGAAAGGACCCTTGAAAAAGCTATTTAAGCGCAAAGCTAAGGTCATTCAAACTTGGCAAGAGCAAGGAAAAATTTCACCGGATATCGACCCAGAACTTTTAATTCTCAATATTTGGGGTCTTACGCAAAATTATGCCGATTTTGCGACTCAAATGGAAATGGTAACCGGGAAAACTCTTCGTAACCGCAGTATGTTCCAGCGCTCGATTGAGCATACGGTACATATGATGCTCTACGGCGTATTACCTCGCTAAAATAAAAAAGATCGGCAAATTTGCCGATCTTTTTTTAGAAATGATTTTGATAAAGTGCTAAAAGCTTTTGTGCACCCAATAATAAGTTTTCTTCCCAATCCCAATGAGCCGTATCATCTGCTCCATCAGTAATATATTTCACCGAAATTAAACGTACACCTAACTTGTGGCAAACTTTTGCTAATGCATAACCTTCCATATCGACTACATCACAAGCGATCTTCGGCTGACCCGTTTCAAATGAGTCCCCTGTCCCACAAATTCCTTTTGGTAAATCCGCAAAATGCGTTCGGAGATGAATTTCAGCCGCCAAGTGATCATCTAACGGCGTTACCCCGACTTCAAATCCTAAAGGTGAAACGTCCATATCACGTTGTACAAAAGTTTTTATTTCTACTAAATCGTGCCGATTAAAAGATGAACTTCCTGCTGTACCTAAGTTAATTAAAGTTTTACAGCCTGTTTTTTGAATAACTTCAAACGCTTTAAAAGCAGCATTGATCTTACCAATACCACTGTAATGGACTTCGATACCTGCTTGCTCGAATAAACCTTTAGATTCGTTGGGAAGTGCCATAATTAAAGCGGTATCTGTGTTCATTCAAAAAGCTCAAATCAGAATTAACAAAATTAGACAGTAAGTATAAATCAGGTGCAAAAGCTTTTTGCACCTTTTCACCTTTACTGCATTCTTTGTTGTAAAGCCACCAAACATGGAGAGAAGAATAGCTTGCCACTGTATGCTCCGGCTAAGGTTTTCTTCATTACCACGCTCCACATCACTAATAATAAAATACTGAATGCCACAGCGACGTATTGTAAAAATACAACTTCAATCTGATGACCTAAATTAAATAAAGCCAAAATAAACACACCAAATGGGAAGGTTAAACCCCACCAACCCAAGTTAAACGGAATACCTGTCTTTGCATGACGAAGTGTTGTTAAAATCGCAAGACCAAGCCACCATAACCCAAAGCCTAAAAGTACTAGACTACCCACAACGCCCAAGGCTTGAAATACATAGGCAAACTCAGGAAAGCCAACATTTACAAATACTCTTTGTGCCTGCTCACCTAGCAATAATAGACCTAAAGCACCTGTCCCAATCGGACCTAAAGAAAGCCAGCTAGAAATCGCGACTTCTTTTTCTGGTAACTGATGCAAAGCCATACGTAACATTAAAATCGTTAAAATGGCAAATGCAGGTAAAACAGAGATTCCCCAAAGTACATAACCTGCTAACAATAAATGAAAGCCATGCACATCTGCTGGTAAATGTGCAACCAACATGCCCGCAGAACTTGCTGCGACTTCACAAGCAACTACAGGTAAAAGCCAAATTGCAGTCATGGTATGTAGCTGATGATTCTGACGGCTAAACATGCAAAATGGGATGATCCACGCAATTGCTAGTGCTAAAAAGACGTCGATGTACCACAAAGCTTGGGCGATATGAACTGCCACTTCGCCGTAAAGCCCGATTCCGAAGCTTAAAAAGCCATTTAGTATGGTTGCAAGCCCCATCGGTATAGCACCTAAAAACAAGCTCATATTTGGATGATTAAATATTTGCTTCGCTTCATGAGGGAAAAGAAACCACCGCAATAAATAGAGAACTGAAAAAACACTAAATAGAACAATATTAAATTGCCATAACAGCGTAGCCAGCATAAATAAAAATGATTTGGCAAATGGAAGCTGAATTAAAATCATACTGACCACGCCAGTACCCATAGTTGCTGTAAACCAATTTGGGGTAAAATGCCGTATAACATCTTTACTTTGATTTAATTGGTAAAAGGGTCTTTTCATCTTAAGTCTCTAATCAAAGAGTGGGTGAGGCTATAGTAGGATAAATTAATAATAAGAAAAATTGATTTATTTTTATTTAATTCATCAATTTTTTAGATATAAAAAGTATTCGTATTGAAAAATACCTGAGTAAAAACACAACAACAAGACGAATCTGTGAGATTATGGCAATATATAGCCCTTGCAAAAATAGCCATATTTTAAGTTCATGAAACTGCTTCGTCTTAATGCGTTATCGCCCAATTTCCAGTTACCACAAACAGCGGTAACTATTGGTAATTTTGATGGTGTCCATTTAGGTCACCAAGCGATGATTGCTCAACTCAAAAAAATTGCTGCAGCACAAGGCTTAAAAACATTGGTCATGATTTTTGAGCCCCAACCGCTTGAGTTCTTTAAAGGCTACGATGCCCCACCTCGTATTAATTCATTACGGGAAAAAGTTGAATATCTAGCTGAACTTGGGGTGGATTACATTGCGGTTGCCAAGTTTGACCAGCATTTCCGTAGCATGAGTGCTTCTGAGTTTGCAGATCTATTAAAAGACAAATTAAATGCTCAAGCTTTAGTTTTAGGAGATGACTTTCATTTCGGCAAAGACCGACAAGGCAATAGCGAATTTTTAAAGAATTACGGCTTTCAAGTCACAAATTTACATACGATTGAACTCGAAGGTGAACGCGTCAGTTCAACTCGTATTCGCCAAGTGCTTCAAGTGGGTAATCTCGCTTTAGCAGCCAAATTATTAGGCCGTCCGTACAGTATTACCGGTCGTGTTCAATATGGCGACCAAATTGGACGAACTTTAGATTTCCCAACGATTAATGTTCGTCTCAACCGTCATAAGCCTTGTTTAAATGGTATTTATGGCGTTGAAGTCATTTGCGAAACAACTTCGCTAACTCAAAAAGTGCTTCAGGATAATCCTGAAAAGCCCGGAATTGCCGGATATCATGAAAACAGCCTCTATGGTGCAGGTCATGTCGGTACACGTCCAGCCATTCAGCAAGAACATCCAGAGTGGAGATTAGAAGTACATTTCCCTGATGTTTCTGCTAATCTGTATGGCTTATTTATGCGGGTGACTTTTCTTCACTATCTTCATGGTGAATTGAACTACCCTTCGCTTGAAGCACTTAAGGCAGGAATTGATAATGACGTGCAGCAATTACGACAATATCGTAACGACACGACACAATTTCCTTTTTAATTCGAATTTTGATTGTAAAACATGTCGGCTCCCAAGCTGATTAAACTGGAAGACAACTTGCATGAGCGATAAGCAAACTACTGAAAATGCAGTGGACTACAAAGCCACGCTAAACCTGCCGGATACTCAATTTGCAATGAAAGCAAATTTGGCAGTACGTGAAGTGAAATGGTTAGAAGAGTGGTATACCGACAACATTTATCAGCAGATTCGTGCATCGCGTATTGGTAAGAAAAAATATATTTTGCATGATGGCCCTCCATATGCGAACGGTACAATTCACTTGGGCCATGCGGTTAACAAAGTACTTAAGGACATCATCGTAAAAAGCCGTACTTTGGCAGGTTTCGATGCGCCATATGTACCAGGTTGGGACTGTCACGGTTTGCCAATCGAACTAAAAGTTGAAGAAAAAGTAGGTAAAGTCGGTGAAAAAGTTGATGCAGCCACTTTCCGTAAACACTGCCGTGAATATGCGCTAAAGCAAATTGATTTACAGCGTACTGACTTTAAACGTCTTGGTATTTTAGGGGACTGGGATAATCCTTATCTCACCATGAACTACAAACAAGAAGCCGATATCGTTCGTGCTTTAGGTTTAATCCAAAAAAATGGCCATATCCAGCCGGGCTTAAAGCCAGTGAACTGGTGTATGGACTGTGGCTCAGCACTTGCTGAAGCTGAAGTTGAATACGAAGATAAAAAATCAGACGCAATTGACGTTGGTTTTGGCGTTGTAGATTTAAAAGACTTAAGCGCTCGTGTAAATGTAGACGTTCAAGATCCAACGGATATCGTGATTTGGACCACTACTCCTTGGACATTACCCGCGAACCAAGCAGTTGCATTGCATGCCGAAATTGAATATCAATTGGTACAAGTGACTACTGAACGTGGTAAGCAAAACTTTATTCTTGCTAAAGACTTAGTTGCTTCTGCAATTGAGCGTTACAAGCTTGAAAACCCAGTTGTTTTAGCTGACTTTACTGGTTCAGCTCTTGAGAACCTTACCCTACAACACCCTTTACTTACCGATCGTCAAGTTCCGGTTATTTTAGGTGAACACGTTATCGCAACAAGCGGTACAGGTGCTGTACACACTGCTCCTGGCCACGGTGCAGATGACTATAAAGTAGGTCTTCAATACAACCTTAAAGTTGAAAACCCAGTGGGTGGTAACGGTGTTTACTTACTAACCGCACCAATCTTTGCTGGCGAGCACATCTATAAAGCCAATCCAAAGATTATTGAAGCTTTAGGTGCTGTAGGTCGCTTATGGGCTCATCAACCGATTAAACACAGCTACCCACACTGCTGGCGTCATAAGACTCCGATTATTTTCCGTGCTACACCACAATGGTTTATCAGCATGGATCAAAAAGGTTTACGTGACGGTGCGCTTAATGCCATTGAAAACGATATCGAGTTTGTACCGAACTGGGGTAAAAACCGTATTGAATCAATGATCGAAGGCCGTCCGGACTGGTGTATCTCACGTCAACGTACTTGGGGTGTACCAATTCCTTTCTTCGTTCATAAAGATACGAACGAATTGCACCCTCGTACGCCTGAGCTCATCGAAGAAGTTGCCAAACTTATCGAGAAAGAAGGTATTGATGCATGGTTTAACCGTGATGCGAAAGACTTCATTGGTGAAGATGCTGAACAGTACAATGCTGTTCGCGATACGCTTGATGTATGGTTTGACTCTGGTACAACGCATTATGCTGTACTTGAGCAACGTGAAGAATTAGAAAGCCCTGCTGACTTATATTTAGAAGGTTCAGACCAACACCGTGGCTGGTTCCAATCTTCTTTATTAACGTCTATGGCGATTCATAACCGCGCGCCATACAAAGCCTTGTTAACACATGGTTTCACAGTGGATGAAAATGGCCGTAAATTGTCGAAATCTTTAGGCAACTATATTCCGCTTGAAGAAATCATCAAACAACTTGGTGCCGATGGTTTACGTTTATATGTAGCATCTAGCGACTATCGCTATGAAATTGCAGCATCGAAAGAAATCTTTAGCCGTGTAAGTGATAGCTACCGTCGTATTCGTAATACGCTACGCTTCTTACTTGCAAACTTAAATGGTTTCAAACCAAGTACGGATGCTCTGGCAGTAGATGATCTTATTGCTCTTGATCAATACATCTTGCAACGTGCTAATGAAGTACAACAGACTATTATCGCGGCCTATGAAGAAATGAACTTCCACGTCGTGTGTAGTGCGTTAACAAGCTTCTGCATTAATGACTTAGGTGGTTTCTATCTAGACATCATCAAAGACCGTCAATACACCACTAAGGCTGACTCACAAGCACGTCGTTCCGCACAAACAGCGCTTTACCATATCGTACAAGCATTTGTTCGCTGGATGAGCCCTATTCTAAGCTTCACAGCTCAAGAAGCGTGGCCACTTATCCCAGAACAAACTGACAAGTATGTATTTACAGCTGAATGGTATGACCTACCTGTTTCATCAAAAGCAAACTTACTTTCTGAAGCAGATTGGCAAACATTGATTAGCGTAAAATCTGCAGTAAATAAACAGATTGAATCAGCTCGTAACGCTAAACTTGTCGGTAGTAATCTTTCAGCCAAAGTTGAACTTTGGGCAAATGAATCATTACAAACAGTTTTAAACCAACTGGCTGATGAGCTCCGTTTTGTTCTTATTACTTCGCAAGTAGTAGTACATCCATTTGCTGAACAAGGTGAAGCAACTGAAATGGAAGGCTTACGTGTACAAGTATCTGCAGCTGAAGGTGAAAAATGTGCACGTTGCTGGCATGTCCTTCCGGATGTAAATACACATGCCGATCATCCTGGTTTATGTGGTCGTTGTATTGTGAACGTCACTGGTCGTGGCGAAGTGAGAAAATATGCCTAATTCACAAGCTAAAAAAGGCTTATTCCAGTTTTATCCTCACAACCTCATTTGGCTTGGACTTTCTGTCCTTGCCATTGTGTTGGATCAATGGACAAAATGGATTGCAAGTACACATCTGAACTACGCAGATCCTGTACCTGTGCTTCCATTTTTAAACTGGACACTATTACATAACTATGGTGCAGCTTTTAGCTTTTTATCTGATGCTGGAGGATGGCAACGCTATTTCTTCACATCTTTGGCAGGCTTAGTTTCAATACTTTTTGTATTTTGGTTGCTACGTATGCCTAAAAAAATGGTGGTGCTACCTGTAGCTATCGCTTTAATTTTAGGTGGAGCACTTGGTAATCTAATTGACCGTATTACTTTAGGGTATGTAGTCGATTTTATTCATGTTTATTACCAAAATCATCACTTTCCAGCTTTTAATATTGCGGACAGTGCCATTACTCTAGGTACCATTTTGCTACTCATCGATACATTCTTCCTTGAGAAGCAAAGACCTAAAAATTCGGATGCATAATATGACCGAAATTATTCAACCTAATGAAGAAATTCGTATTACTGACGGTTCTAAAGTTGACCTACACTTTTCTGTTGCTATCGAAAATGGTGTAGAAATTGATAATACACGTAGCCGTGAAGAGCCTGTTAGCTTGACTATTGGCGACGGTAACTTGTTACCAGGTTTTGAGAAAGCGCTTCTTGGCTTACGTGCAGGCGATCGACGTACAGTACATCTACCACCAGAAGATGCTTTTGGTCCGTGGAATCCTGAAAATATACAAACTTTTGATACAGTTAAATTCGAACAACGACCTATTCCTGGTCACATGATCGAGTTTGAAGATAAAGCAAAAGCAACTTTATTTGGTGTTGTGAAGTCAGTAAATGATGATATTACTGAAATTGATTTCAACCATCCTCTAGCCGGCAAAAATATTACTTTTGAAGTAGAGATATTTAAAGTGACTCCAGCTGGTCAGCAAGGCATTAAGATCATGTAAAAAAAAGCCCTCGATTGAGGGCTTTTTTATTATTTAACTTTTATTGATGACATAAGAATCCTTACAAATTCTATATTCTCACGCACCTATATAATGAATTAAGTTATAAAGATAAAAATCCTTAGGAAAAACATATGCTGGTCTATATTATCGTCGGAAGTGTTCGCGAAGGGCGCACAGCTATTAAAATTGCCAATTGGTTAGAAACAACAATACCCACATTTAATCTAAAAGATTTTCAAACAGAAGTAATTGATTTAAAAGAATGGAATCTACCCTTATTTTCAGGTTCTCACCCACCTGCTACAGGTATTTATGATCAAACTAAACAACAAGAATGGGCTGATAAAATTGCCCAAGCTGATGCATTTATCTTTATTAGCCCAGAATATAACCACGGTTATAGCCCAGCTTTAAAAAATGCACTGGACTATGTTGGTAAGGAATGGAGCGGCAAACCAGCCGCATTTATAGGTTATGGCTCAACAAATGGTTCTCGTTCTATTAGCCAAATACGCCAAGTCACTTCAAGTTTAAGTATTGTTGACCCAAATGCTGTGATCGAAATACGAGATATCTTCAAACGCAATAAAGATGAAAAGTTTGAAGCCAATGAATTTGAAGTAAAAGGACTTCAATCAATTGTTGAGAAACTACAGAAATATCATTTGTCTTAAATTGAACAAAAAGCCTCCTTTTTAAATAAAAGGGGCTTTTTAATTTTATAAACTTTTTAAATAATTCACTATGTCAGTATTACCCGCCATTTCTGCAAGCTGTAGTGCTGTATATTCGCTTTTATAAGGGACATGCACCCCTTTTTCAACTAATAGCTTCACTATCTCTAAATGATCATTCTCAGCCCCTGCTTGCAAAGCACTATACCCTTCATCATCAGTCTGATTAGGGTCTTCTCCATCTATTAATAATTGTTTTACTTGCTCTAGATCACCTAAAGATGCCCAATAAATCAGTTCTGGAAGAGAGAGTTCTTCATCATCTTCAGGTATGGGAGAGAAAGAATTAATTTTCACGGGGACACCAAAAATAAAAAAACTTCCTCATTATATCCATAGAACCGAGTAAGCATCCAAAAATGATTTGTAGTTCTATATTTAAATAATTCTCTATTGATTTCTTTCTTGCAATAAAAAAACACCCCAACCTCTTTTGAGATTGGGGTGTTTAGAATAATGAGCTGGCGATGACTTACTCTCACATGGGTAATCCCACACTACCATCAGCGCTAAGAGGTTTCACTTCTGAGTTCGGGAAGGGATCAGGTGGTTCACTCTTGCTATGGTCGCCAGCACAACTGTTTATGGATACTTGCTTAGGTCTTATTTAATGCCGAAGCGTTTTCCAAATCTGTAACAGACTGGGCTGATTGAATCTTACTTTATCTGTTCATTTTAGCTAGAGGTATAACTAAATCAAGTTGCTTTGCATGTTTATGAATCGATTGATGCTTCATATACAACTGCTTGGGTGTTGTATAGTCAAGCCTCACGAGCAATTAGTATTGGTCAGCTTCACATATCACTATGCTTCCACATCCAACCTATCAACGTCCTAGTCTCGAACGGCTCTTTAGAGGACATAAAGTCCTAGGGAAATCTTATCTTGAGGTAGGCTTCCCGCTTAGATGCTTTCAGCGGTTATCCCTTCCGAACATAGCTACCCGGCGATGCGACTGGCGTCACAACCGGTACACCAGAGGTTCGTCCACTCTGGTCCTCTCGTACTAGGAGCAGATCCTCTCAAATTTCCAGCGCCCACGGTAGATAGGGACCGAACTGTCTCACGACGTTCTAAACCCAGCTCGCGTACCTCTTTAAATGGCGAACAGCCATACCCTTGGGACCTGCTTCAGCCCCAGGATGAGATGAGCCGACATCGAGGTGCCAAACACCGCCGTCGATATGAACTCTTGGGCGGTATCAGCCTGTTATCCCAGAGTACCTTTTATCCGTTGAGCGATGGCCCTTCCATACAGAACCACCGGATCACTAAGACCTACTTTCGTACCTGCTCGACTTGTGGGTCTCGCAGTTAAGCGCGCTTTTGCCTTTATACTCTACGCGTGATTTCCGACCACGCTGAGCGCACCTTCGTACTCCTCCGTTACTCTTTAGGAGGAGACCGCCCCAGTCAAACTACCCACCAGACACGGTCCTCGTCCCGGATCACGGGACAGAGTTAGAACCTCAACATTACCAGGGTGGTATTTCAAGGACGGCTCCACTGGAACTAGCGTTCCAGCTTCAAAGCCTCCCACCTATCCTACACAAGTAAGGTCAAAGTTCAGTGTCAAGCTGCAGTAAAGGTTCACGGGGTCTTTCCGTCTAGCCGCGGGTACACTGCATCTTCACAGCGATTTCGATTTCACTGAGCCTCTGCTGGAGACAGCGCCGCCATCATTATGCCATTCGTGCAGGTCGGAACTTACCCGACAAGGAATTTCGCTACCTTAGGACCGTTATAGTTACGGCCGCCGTTTACTGGGGCTTCGATCAAGAGCTTCGCTTACGCTAACCCCATCAATTAACCTTCCAGCACCGGGCAGGCATCACACCCTATACGTCCACTTTCGTGTTTGCAGAGTGCTATGTTTTTAATAAACAGTTGCAGCGGCCTGGTTTCTGCGGCTGTCGTCAGCTCAGGAAGCGAGTTCCATCACCAACAACAGCGTACCTTCTCCCGAAGTTACGGTACCATTTTGCCTAGTTCCTTCAGCAGAGTTCTCTCAAGCGCCTTGGTCTACTCGACCTGACCACCTGTGTCGGTTTCGGGTACGATTCCTGTGTAACTGAAGCTTAGAGACTTTTCCTGGAAGCATGGCATCAACCACTTCGCTGTACAAGTACAGCTTGCTATCAGATCTCAGCATAGAGTACCCCGGATTTGCCTAAGATACATGCCTACATCCTTTCACCTGGACAACCAACGCCAGGCTGATTTAGCCTTCTCCGTCCTCTCATCGCATTACACAGAAGTAATGGAATATTAACCATTTTCCCATCGACTACGCCTTTCGGCCTCGCCTTAGGGGTCGACTCACCCAGCCCCGATTAACGTTGGACTGGAACCCTTGGTCTTTCGGCGAACGGGTTTTTCACCCGTTTTGTCGTTACTCACGTCAGCATTCGCACTTCTGATACCTCCAGCATGCTTCTCAACACACCTTCATCGGCTTACAGAACGCTCCCCTACCACGTATACAAAGTATACATCCGCAGCTTCGGCACATAGTTTTAGCCCCGTTACATCTTCCGCGCAGGCCGACTCGACTAGTGAGCTATTACGCTTTCTTTAAAGGGTGGCTGCTTCTAAGCCAACCTCCTAGCTGTCTATGCCTTCCCACATCGTTTCCCACTTAACTATGATTTTGGGGCCTTAGCTGGCGGTCTGGATTGTTTTCCTCTTGACTACGGACGTTAGCACCCGCAGTCTGTCTCCCGGATAGTACTCATAGGTATTCGGAGTTTGCATCGGTTTGGTAAGTCGGGATGACCCCCTAGCCGAAACAGTGCTCTACCCCCTATGGTATTCGTCCGAGGCGCTACCTAAATAGCTTTCGGGGAGAACCAGCTATCACCAGGCTTGATTAGCCTTTCACCCCTATCCACAAGTCATCCCCTGGCTTTTCAACGACAGTGGGTTCGGTCCTCCAGTTAGTGTTACCCAACCTTCAACCTGCTCATGGATAGATCGCCTGGTTTCGGGTCTATACCCAGCAACTAAACGCCCTATTAAGACTCGATTTCTCTACGGCTCCCCTATACGGTTAACCTCGCTACTGAATATAAGTCGCTGACCCATTATACAAAAGGTACGCAGTCACACCACGAAGGTGCTCCCACTGCTTGTATGCATGCGGTTTCAGGATCTATTTCACTCCCCTCACAGGGGTTCTTTTCGCCTTTCCCTCACGGTACTGGTTCACTATCGGTCAGTCAGGAGTATTTAGCCTTGGAGGATGGTCCCCCCATATTCAGACAAGGTTTCACGTGCCTCGCCCTACTCGTCATCATTATGTGTGCCCTTTCGTGTACGGGAATATCACCCTCTACGTTCGCACTTCCCAGAGCGTTCCACTAAAACACACATAACTTAATGGGCTGATCCCCGTTCGCTCGCCGCTACTGAGGGAATCTCAATTGATTTCTTTTCCTAAGGGTACTGAGATGTTTCACTTCCCCTCGTTCGCCTTGCAACACTATGTATTCATGTTGCAATACCTACCTTAAAGTAGGTGGGTTCCCCCATTCAGACATCTCCGGATCAAAGGATATTTGCCGCCTCCCCGGAGCTTTTCGCAGGCTATCACGTCTTTCATCGCCTCTGACTGCCAAGGCATCCACCACATGCACTTAATTACTTGACTATACAACCCCAAACAGTCGATGTTACCTACAAGTTAGTAACTTCAACATTTCAGTTTAGAGCACTGTGCACTTAAGCACCGTACAGCTTCAATCTAAATTCACATACCAAAACGCTTGATTCAGTTAATTTGCTAGTTCTCAATTCATCTAGATTAATTGCTTAACCTAAACTCTTGAGTGAACAATTTATTTCAGACTCAATTTTGCCAATCTGTTAATGAGTTAATGTGTCTTCGTCAGATCACACTAATTACCGTGATAATGAAATCACAGAAGTTAATAAACCAAGATCTCAATCTTTATTTACTAATTTCTGTAATCCGAACTTATCTTAAGTTCTGGTGGAGACTAGGAGAGTCGAACTCCTGACCTCCTGCGTGCAAAGCAGGCGCTCTACCAACTAAGCTAAGTCCCCAGCTTACATCATCAATCATGTATCTTTTATCTATAACTTCAACCAGTCAAAGTCATGGTGGGTCTGACAAGACTTGAACTTGTGACCCCACGCTTATCAAGCGTGTGCTCTAACCAACTGAGCTACAGACCCTCAGATACATCTATGAAGAACAACTTGTTGTGGATTCTTACCAATCGTCAATCTTTCGTTAAGGAGGTGATCCAGCCGCAGGTTCCCCTACGGCTACCTTGTTACGACTTCACCCCAGTCATCGGCCACACCGTGGTAACCGCCCTCTTTGCAGTTAGGCTAGCTACTTCTGGTGCAACAAACTCCCATGGTGTGACGGGCGGTGTGTACAAGGCCCGGGAACGTATTCACCGCGGCATTCTGATCCGCGATTACTAGCGATTCCGACTTCATGGAGTCGAGTTGCAGACTCCAATCCGGACTACGATCGGCTTTTTGAGATTAGCATCACATCGCTGTGTAGCAACCCTTTGTACCGACCATTGTAGCACGTGTGTAGCCCTGGCCGTAAGGGCCATGATGACTTGACGTCGTCCCCGCCTTCCTCCAGTTTGTCACTGGCAGTATCCTTAAAGTTCCCATCCGAAATGCTGGCAAGTAAGGAAAAGGGTTGCGCTCGTTGCGGGACTTAACCCAACATCTCACGACACGAGCTGACGACAGCCATGCAGCACCTGTATCTAGATTCCCGAAGGCACCAATCCATCTCTGGAAAGTTTCTAGTATGTCAAGGCCAGGTAAGGTTCTTCGCGTTGCATCGAATTAAACCACATGCTCCACCGCTTGTGCGGGCCCCCGTCAATTCATTTGAGTTTTAGTCTTGCGACCGTACTCCCCAGGCGGTCTACTTATCGCGTTAGCTGCGCCACTAAAGCCTCAAAGGCCCCAACGGCTAGTAGACATCGTTTACGGCATGGACTACCAGGGTATCTAATCCTGTTTGCTCCCCATGCTTTCGTACCTCAGCGTCAGTATTAGGCCAGATGGCTGCCTTCGCCATCGGTATTCCTCCAGATCTCTACGCATTTCACCGCTACACCTGGAATTCTACCATCCTCTCCCATACTCTAGCTCACCAGTATCGAATGCAATTCCCAAGTTAAGCTCGGGGATTTCACATCCGACTTAATAAGCCGCCTACGCACGCTTTACGCCCAGTAAATCCGATTAACGCTCGCACCCTCTGTATTACCGCGGCTGCTGGCACAGAGTTAGCCGGTGCTTATTCTGCGAGTAACGTCCACTATCCCTAGGTATTAACTAGAGTAGCCTCCTCCTCGCTTAAAGTGCTTTACAACCATAAGGCCTTCTTCACACACGCGGCATGGCTGGATCAGGGTTCCCCCCATTGTCCAATATTCCCCACTGCTGCCTCCCGTAGGAGTCTGGGCCGTGTCTCAGTCCCAGTGTGGCGGATCATCCTCTCAGACCCGCTACAGATCGTCGCCTTGGTAGGCCTTTACCCCACCAACTAGCTAATCCGACTTAGGCTCATCTATTAGCGCAAGGTCCGAAGATCCCCTGCTTTCTCCCGTAGGACGTATGCGGTATTAGCATCCCTTTCGAGATGTTGTCCCCCACTAATAGGCAGATTCCTAAGCATTACTCACCCGTCCGCCGCTAGGTCCAGTAGCAAGCTACCTTCCCCCGCTCGACTTGCATGTGTTAAGCCTGCCGCCAGCGTTCAATCTGAGCCATGATCAAACTCTTCAGTTAAAATCATTTTGCACCTTATTTATAGACAAGGTGCCAATTCTGGCTCATCAATTACTGACTTAAATTTCGCTCAAATAAACTTCGAGTAATTTAAACCAATCAATCAATGAAAATTATTTCGATTAATCAATCAGTAAAAATCCACACAAGTTGTTCTTCAATTCTCTTAATGATTTTTCTGCTCCTCATCAGAGACAGAATTCAACGCAATACAAAACCTTCATCTTAACCCTGTAAGCTAAGATATTCTCGTGTATCGCGTCGGGATGAGTGCATTATAGGGAAAAAAAACCGGTACGCAAGCACTTTTATAAATATGCGCGCTCGACCGGTTCTTTTTCAGCCAAATAAAATTTTAAAAATAATTAAATAGCTGATTTATATGGTTAATTTATTTTTGAGAATTTTTGATTTTTATATCTACTATCTTTATAGGCTGTTTTGGTACGTTTTGATGCATGCCATAGTTTGATGTAGGAGCCTGAACTATACGGTCAACTACATCTATTCCTTTGACCACTTTACCAAAAACAGCATATCCGGGATTTCCTGGTGAACGGTTAAGAAAGTTATTGTCTGCAACATTTATAAAAAACTGGCTAGTTGCTGAATCAGGATTTGAAGTACGGGCCATCGCCAAAGTACCTCGTGTATTGGCAATACCATTTCCCGCTTCGTTTTTAATAGGTGCTCGTGTTGTCTTTTCCTGCATGTTCGCAGTCATTCCGCCACCTTGAGCCATAAATCCTGGAATGACACGGTGAAAGATGGTCTCTTTATAAAAACCAGATTTTATGTAGCCTTTAAAGTTATTCACACTCATTGGTGCTTTATCATCGTATAACTCTATTTCGATGTTGCCTAAATTTGTTTGCATCTCAACTAAGGTATTCGCCCACACTGAGTGACTACTTACTCCTAAACACAACAACATCAGTAATTTTTTCATATTGCCCTACAACAACTTTATAAATAATTAACCGTTAAATCTAATCGCCTACGGCAAACAATTCTAGTGAGTATTTATTAATAGCTTTATATAGCTTTTATATTAATCCACGTTCCACGTGAAACATGGATTAATCAGCTTACTTAACTATTTTTATCCCAAAACTTTCTAAAGTTTTTACTAATTTCGATCGTATAACGTTTTGCTTTTCTAGAAATCGGAGTCAGGTTAATAAAGCCATGAGTCTGATCCGGAAATTCTTCATAATACATTTTCACGCCATTTTGTCTTAACTTATGACTATATATTTTAGCTTCATCATGTAAAACATCATGCCCCGCTGTAATCACAAAAGCGGGCGGGTTTTTCTTTAGATTGCCATAGGTAGGTGAAATTATTGGATCATCAAGTTCTACATTATGATGCGTTGCATAATATTGTGTGACATAGTCAATATCAGTATTTGTTAAGACTAGCCCTTCGTTATAAGCATAAAATGAAGGATGTCTGCTTTTGAAGTCGACTGTAGGATAAATCAATAATTGTGCCTGCGGAGCATAAGCTTTATTTACTGATCTTTGCGCCACGACAGTACTAATATTTCCGCCAGCGCTATCCCCTGCGACAGCAATTCTACTTTTTAATATTTTTAATTGTCTGCGGTTTTGATAAACCCAAGCTAATGCATCTTCACATGATTGAATTAAATGTTGTGGTGAAACTTCAGGTGCTAAAGGATAGTCGATACTGAGCACCTGTACTTTTGCATATTTTGCTAATAAGCGACAAACCTCATCATGAGTATCCAAACCACCTACAACAAAACCACCTCCATGATAGAACACGATTAAGGGCAGTTTTTTATTAGGGGCAGGATGATAATGCCTAGCAAAGATAGTCCCGCTTTGTAGGGGTAAGCGAATATCTTCTACTAACTCAATATCAGTTGGTTTTTGGCGTATGGCCTGCATTTGTGCATCGAATGCTCTTCTTGATTCAATTGGGTCTGAACCAATAAATCCCACTCTCCCCTGTTTAATTTGCACAGCCATCATGCATTTCGTAAATGAATCGAGATCTGGATATTGATAAGAGTATCCTAAAATTTTAGCGAGAGACTCTTGAGCTAGTCGAGGTAACCTATCGAGTGCTCGAGCAGCAGGACCTTGCCCCTTATCTAGCAATGTTTGAATTTTTTGATTAAATGCTGTCATGCCTGTCTCCTTGAATCCCTCTTATCCTTCATATTTTCTACAGAATTCTTTGTTGTTTGACTATATTCGCATACAACTCATGCAATCAAGATACAAAGGTAAAAACCAATCTACGCTAATCTGATTTATAGCAAATGTCATTAACAAATCTGTCGTTTAAAACAGGACTTTTTTGCCAATTATTGTTAACAGACAAAAAGAGGTACTGCTATGTCAGCAAAACTAGTTGTTACTTTGTTAGCAACCAGTCTTTTAACTGTAGGCTGTGTTGCTTATACAGATGATCCTTATTATCGCGGTGGTTATGGTTACCATGATCATGATGACGATCGTTATGACCGTAACGATGGACGTCGATATAGTGAGTGGGAACGCAAACGTTGGGAAGAGCGTAAAAGATTATATGAACAACAACGCAAAGATATTCGTGAACAGCAAAAGGACCGTCGTGAATGGGAAAAACGACATCGTGAATGGGAGAAGAAACGCTTAGAAGACCGAGATCATGATCATAGAGATTATCGTCATGATGACTAAACATACTACTTCTATATAAAAAGCCCCAAAGCAATAAGTCTCTTGGGGCTTTTTTGAGGAATATAAACTCTCTCTAATTTATAGAAAAATGAGTAGCAGCTCATTTCATATATGTATCGGCATCTTGAACATATACGTTCTATAAACTCATATCTCTTATTTTTAGCAGCAAATTACTGAGCAGTTGCAGAACCTGAAACTGAACCAGAAGCGCCAGCATCAACTTGACCTGGTTGAGCTTGACCAGAAACACCTGCATCTACACCAACACCAGCTTGTACGCCAGATGGGCTAGCACTTGTTTGAGCAGAACCAGAAGCGTTTAAACCAGCTTCTGATGCACAACCAACAGCTGTAAATGCAACACCAGCAAGTACTACAGAGATAAGACCTAATTTTTTCATGATAGCTTTCCTTTCATTACGACAAACATTTAAATGCAAAGTTCATCTTCGCGCTGCCTATAATTCACAATTTTTTTTCTCAACGTGCGTATCATTGGTTGTCTTTTGTAGTAATAGCGGTACAAATTCTGCAATTTTTTATTAAAATTACTTTCTTAAATCAACTATATTATTTTATAAATGAAACTATAGATAAGCACTTGTTTAATTTTATCAATTTTTAATTTTTTCTCTATTTGACAGATATATTCAAAATATTTCCCTTTATAGAAACGCAATACAAGTTGCGTAGATTGTTACAGAGCTTTTTGACTTTTAAAATTGATTTTTCTGTAAGAAAGCCGTGAATTGTCACGGCTTTCTTGAAAGTTAATATGGCTTAAACGCTAGATTATGGCCACTGCATTTCACCTTTTACCACTTTAGCGCCGAGCTCTAAGCTATCAACACTTTGAAGCGTTGGGTATTGCTTCTGCATGAGCTTGCTCAGCTCAGTAGCATTTTTAGTTGCTTTAGCTGCTTTTTCATAACTATTTAAATAGTTAATCGAAAAGTTAACAGCATCTAAACCTTGTGGAGCTCCCTCAACCATATGAGCAGGTACAACAATTTTAGGTTGTAGTGCTTTGATGCTTTCTAAAGATTGAATGACTTCCACACGATCTTTGGTTTTAGGTGTATCTGCCATCCATAAATGAATACCTGAAGATACCGGAATACCACCCACAACTGCTTTTGCAGAAGGAACCCATAAATAAGTAAGCTCTTTTTTACCTTTAATCTCGATTGACTCATTCTCAAGTTTTAAAGTTTTAGCAGTGTAAGCTTGAGGCACAATAATCTGGCTAGGTGCATTTGCACCCATTTGTGGCCCCCAATATTTAACTTTAAGCGCTTGAGTATCCTGAATATGCTTTACTGTTTCCGGCGTAGCAATAATCTGTACATTCGGGAAATACTGTTTAAATACATCTAAGCCGAAATAATAATCCGGGTCGCCATAGCTTACGAAAATAGTTTTTAATGTTTTACCGCTATCGAGAATATTTGCAGCAATACGCAATGCTTCAGATTTTGAGAATTGTGCATTAACCAGTAAAACTTCTTTGTCGCCTTCTATTAAGGTTGAGGTGACACCAAAGTGCTCTGGTTTAGCCAGAAAACTCTGAATTTTCAGATCTTGAGCAAGAGCTGACTGAGCCATAGTTAATGCCGTAGCAGTAGCAAGTGCGGAAGCGGTTAATTTAAATAATTTCATTAGGTATTCTCCTGTTTCATGAAGAACACTTTAAATTGCAATTTATGTAAGATAAACGCACTAATTTAAGATAAACTGTTGCATATATTGTAATAATAGCTAGACATATGGATACTTTAAAAGCCATTCAGGTCTTTGTTTCTATTGCACAACACGGTAATTTAACTAAAGCCGCAGAGCATCTTAATTATTCTCGTGCAATGGTTTCGCGTTATCTTGAGCACCTTGAACATACGTTCTCAACTCGACTATTTCAGAGAAATACCCGAAAAATATCTCTTACACCCGCAGGTGAAAAAGCCCTGCTCTACTGCGAAAATATTTTACAGCAGCAACAACTTTTACAAGAACTCGCAGCGCCTGAACAACACAACGGTACAATCCGTTTTACATGCGGATTATTTCTATTTGAACTTGGGGTTGCGGAATGTATTCGGCAATTTAAGAGACAGCACCCTCATATTCAGTTTGATGTATACCTGACTGAAAGCACGATGGATCTTATAGATGCACAAGTGGACTTGGCACTA
Source organism: Acinetobacter sp. FDAARGOS_558 (assembly GCF_003937785.1). Taxonomy (NCBI): domain Bacteria; kingdom Pseudomonadati; phylum Pseudomonadota; class Gammaproteobacteria; order Moraxellales; family Moraxellaceae; genus Acinetobacter; species Acinetobacter sp. FDAARGOS_558. Next base: position 2,379,344 of record NZ_RKJH01000001.1, on the reverse strand, counting down.
CGCATTACTCAAAAAGTCGCAGATGGTTTAATTGCACGGCCAGTTTGTCAAATTGAATCCGTTTTCTGTGCTCATCCTGATTATTTAAAACAGCACAGTCCCCTACTCCATCCTCGTCAACTCATTCAACACGAATGTATTGCACATCATAGCCAGCATCAATTCTGGACACTTTTTGATAATGAACAACAACCTCAGAACTATCCTTTAAATGTCACTTTTAAAAGTAATGATGTGAATGCACTTTACGACATGTGCTTACATGCACAGGGAGTTGCAATGTTGCCTACATTATTAGTTGAGAGAGATTTAAAAGAAAAACGCTTAAAAGCTTTATTTAAAAATTTTACGGCTCCGGAGTTAAGCTTGTCGGTCGTGTATGCTTCTAGACAACATTTACCCCGGATTACTCAAGAATTTATAGCTTTTATGATCGAAAATTTAGATTTTTACTTAAAACCGCAAAATTAAAAGCTTTAAATTGCCGTGTACGCTTGAATTTTTAGGCAATGCCCATACTTCATCCCTATTAATGAATTACAGCATATGCATGGCAGTTCAGGTTTTACACAGTAAATACTGATGCCAAAAAGGACTGTACATGTTTAAAAACCCATTTAAACGGAGATCATCAATGGCTAATGAGCAAAACGAGCAAGCTCAAGACATTCAAAATGAGCAAGTTGAGCAATCTAACGAGCAAACTCAGGCTGAAGGTGCAGAGCAAGCAAACGACGTTACCGTTGAATCTTTACAAGCGCAAATCACTAAACTAGAAGAAAATCTTAAGCTTGAAAAAGCTCGTACTGCCAATGCAGTTTACGAAGCACAAAAAAGTGTAGAGCGTATTCAGCGTGAGTCTGAGAAGCATAAAGAGACTGTGCTTGAGAAATTTGCAAAAGAATTGTTGGACTCTGTCGACAATTTAGAACGCGCAATTCAGGCAGCTGGCGATGAAGAAACGCCTGTACTTGAAGGTGTTAAGTTAACCTTAAAGTCACTTTTAACGACTCTTGAGAAATTTGGCGTTGTAGAAGCTGATACTCAAAATGGTTTCAACGCAGATTTACACCAAGCTGTTGGCATTGATCCAAATGCAAAAGCAAATGAAATCGGTACCGTTTTACAAAAAGGCTATACCTTAAATGGCCGCTTATTGCGCCCTGCTATGGTTATGGTTGGTCAATAAAATGAGCAAAAGCAAAGCATCTCTTTGCTAAAAGCCCAAGAATTTGAGAGTTTTTTGATTTTTTTTCATAAAAATGCTTGAAAAAAACCGATTGACTCTCATATCGAATAACAAGCAAAAACATTGCAACAGAATTTTAGAGGAACACACCAAATGGCAAAAATTATTGGTATTGACTTAGGTACTACCAACTCATGTGTTGCTGTACTTGAAGGCGATAAAGTAAAAGTAATCGAAAACGCAGAAGGCGCACGTACAACTCCATCGATCATTGCATATAAAGATGGCGAGATCTTAGTGGGCCAAAGCGCTAAGCGTCAGGCAGTAACAAACCCTAAAAATACATTATTCGCGATCAAGCGTTTAATTGGTCGTCGTTATGAAGATCAAGCAGTACAAAAAGACATCGGTCTTGTACCTTATAAAATCATCAAAGCAGACAACGGTGATGCTTGGGTTGAAGTAAACGATAAAAAACTAGCACCTCAACAGATCTCTGCTGAAATCTTGAAAAAGATGAAAAAAACTGCAGAAGATTATTTAGGTGAAACAGTAACTGAAGCGGTAATTACCGTTCCTGCTTACTTTAACGATGCTCAACGTCAAGCAACTAAAGATGCGGGTAAAATCGCTGGTTTAGATGTTAAACGTATCATTAACGAACCAACTGCTGCTGCACTTGCGTTCGGTATGGACAAAAAAGAAGGCGACCGTAAAGTTGCAGTTTACGACTTAGGTGGTGGTACATTCGACGTATCTATCATTGAAATCGCGGACCTTGATGGCGACCAACAAATTGAAGTGTTATCAACTAACGGTGATACTTTCCTTGGTGGTGAAGACTTCGATAACGCGTTAATTGAATACTTGGTTGAAGAATTCAAGAAAGAACAAAACGTAAACTTGAAAAACGATCCACTTGCGTTACAACGTTTGAAAGAAGCTGCTGAAAAAGCAAAAATCGAGCTTTCTTCTTCGAATGCAACTGAAATCAACCTTCCATACATCACTGCTGATGCGACTGGTCCTAAACACTTAGTGATCAACGTAACTCGTGCAAAACTTGAAGGTTTAGTTGCTGATTTAGTTGCTCGTACTATCGAACCTTGTAAGATTGCTCTTAAAGATGCTGGTCTTTCGACTTCTGACATCTCTGACGTCATCTTAGTTGGTGGTCAGTCTCGTATGCCACTTGTACAACAAAAAGTACAAGAATTCTTCGGTAGAGAGCCACGTAAAGACGTGAACCCTGACGAAGCAGTTGCAATCGGTGCTGCAATTCAAGGTGCTGTATTGTCTGGTGACAAGAACGACGTATTGCTTCTTGACGTAACACCATTAACTTTAGGTATTGAAACAATGGGTGGTGTATTAACACCAATCATTGAGAAAAACACAACGATTCCTGCGAAGAAATCACAAGTGTTCTCTACTGCTGCTGATAACCAACCAGCGGTAGATATTTCAGTTTACCAAGGTGAACGTAAGATGGCTCAACAAAACAAATTGTTGGGTAACTTCCAGTTAGGTGACATCCCACCTGCTCCACGTGGTGTGCCACAAATTGAAGTATCTTTCGATATTAACGCTGACGGTATCTTGAAAGTGTCTGCAAAAGACAAGAGCACTGGTAAAGAGCAATCGATCCAGATTAAGGCAAACTCAGGTTTATCTGATGCTGAAATCGAAGCGATGATTAAAGATGCAGAAGCAAATGCTGAAGAAGACCGTAAGTTTGAAGAACTTGCAAAAGCTCGTAACGAAGCTGATGCATTAATTTCAAGCTCAAACAAAGCTGTTAAAGATCTTGGTGACAAAGTAACTGAAGATGAAAAAACAGCGGTAAATACAGCAGTTTCTGAACTTGAAGCAGCAACAAAAGAAAATGATGTTGAAGCAATCAAAGCGAAAACTGAAGCTTTACAAAACATCTTAATGCCGATCACTCAACGTGCTTATGAACAAGCACAACAAGCTGGCGGTGCTGAAGGTTTCGATCCAAATGCATTCCAAGGTGGTGATGCTGGTCAACAAAAAGCAGACGATGGCGTTGTAGATGCTGAGTTCACTGAAGTAAAAGATGACAAAAAATAATTTGTCTCTTTAAAAAAGACCGCGCGAAAGCGCGGTTTTTTTATTATTTACAAAAAGTAACAATAATATTTTTTATATATTTCCATGAACTTAATAGGCATAATAGTCAATTATAAAAATTAACTATTTATTATTTATAGATATTTTAAAAAATTAAAATCACTGTTATGAAATCCATTAATTTTTCCATTAATGCCAAACACATGCATTTATTTATTCTCTTTCTTTAGCAATTTCACAAAACAATCGCTATCTCTGGTCATTTTTATCACTTTGACGAATAAGGATTACATCCTAACAATAAGAATTTATTTATATTTTTATTTTTGCCATGAAAAAATTTCTATGGTGGGGAATAAGTTTATACTTCAGTATAAGCTTACAGGTAGCTGCTTTTGCTCAAAACAATTTATCAAATATTTCTTTTAATCAGCCTTTAAAATATAGGATTGATTATATAGATCCACGTTTTGAATTAACGAAAGAACAATTTATTCAAATTGGTAAAGAAGCAGCTGAAATTTGGCAAAAAGAAACTGGGAAAACCTATTTTATTTATGATTCTCAAGCAGAGCTTACTATTAATTTAGTATTGGACAACCAACAAGCTACTAAAAATGAAAGAAAAAATAGTATAAATGAGCTATTAAAGCAGCAGGAAGAATGGAGAGAGAAAAATAAAGCTATTCTTTTATTTAAACAACAAATTGATCAGGAAACCTCTCTTTTGAATAAAGAAAAAGAGAATCTTAATTATAAATTCGAACAATATCAAAAAGATGTATCTCTTTTTAATCAAGGAAACTATGGGCAATTTACTCAAAGCAGTTTAAACAAACGCCAAGCTGAGTTAAGCCAGCTTTCGTTAGAATTACAAACAAAGTTTTCTCAACATAGCAATAAAATAGAAATGCTTAATAGACAAATTAAGCAAATAAATCAACAACAAAGCCTGCTTAATCAATCTATTGAGCAATTTAATTTGAGCACGACTTCTGGCTCAAAGACTTTTCATAAAGGCTTGTTTAGTCAAAACCAAATTCAGATTTATGGCTTTACTTCATTCGATGATTTGCGCCTAACACTTGCTCATGAGTTTGGACATGCATTAGGTTTAAAACATACCGATGATCCTAAATCTTTGATGTATCCTCTTTTAAGAGAGCAGGATATTCATAACTTCAAATTAACAAATTCAGATTTAGATCTATTGGCTACATTATATGGTTCAAATGACGAAAATCATTAAAACTAACTGATTAAATAAACTAAATAAAATAAAAACTATTCAATTTTTACTAAAAAATAATTTGGCATTTGGTAAAAAATAATGAGACGAAAGTCTCATTATTTTGTCGAAATTGTATATTTTTTGATTGATTTTTCATTTTATATTCTTATAATACGTTTTTTTTCAAATCTCCCCCCTTTGATTATGCGTTTAACTTCTTTGTTATTAGGCATGGCCTTTGCTTTTTCTAATTTTCAGGCTAATGCTAATCTTGCGACTCCCCTACACACCCAAGTTCAGCAAAAAAATGTTCAACATTTGACATATAAAATTGCTGAAGTTGACCCTCGTTTTGGTTTAAGTCAAGAGCAATTGATCCAGATTACACAGCAAGCTGCTGATATTTGGAAAGAAGGTACAGGTAAAAATTACTTTACTTATGACCCAAATGCAAAGTTAGAAATTCGTCTTGTATACGATGACAGCCAAAATCGTTCAGCAGAGCGTCAAAAAATCGCTTCTCAGTTCAAACAAGACCAACAACGTGTAATTGATGAGCAACAACAAATTAAACAGTTGAAGCAAAATTTAAGTCAAACTCAATCGGATCTTGAAAATAAAAAACAGATCTTAAATGAGAAATTGAAGAATTTTGATCAACAGATGATGCAGTTTAAGGAAGGAAAATTAGCACCTGAATACACTGCAAAATCACTTTCGAAAACTCAGAAAGATTTACAGAAACAGACAGTTGCTTTAAAGAAAGATATCGCTGCTTATAATCAGCAAGCTGCAGACTTAAATAAAAAGGTTACTCACTTTAACCAGATTAATGATGAATTCAATCAATCATTAAATCAGTTTAAGCAAAATGCCCAAGCTGATGTATTTAAGAAAGGTATTTATAACGGTAAACAAATCATGATCTATGAATATAGTTCTATTGATGATTTACGTTTAACAATTGCTCATGAATTAGGCCATGCACTTGGCTTAAAACATAGTGATCAACCGGGTGCTTTAATGTACTCAGTTCGAAAAGATAGCGATAAAAAAAGTAATATTTTAACTGATGCTGATCGTGATCTATTAAGCGCTTTACCTCAATAATTAGATACTGAACTCATACGATGTATCTATTTTATAAATAGATACAACGAAATTCATGTCAAAGTCATGTTATTGTGGTTATAAGAGCCGTCTAAAATAGAATGGAGATCAAGATGAGTTATTATCATATCCTGATTGAAGTAAACGATCACATTAGTACGATTGAGCAAACTCGAGATATCGAACTATTTGATATTATTGAACTTAAACCTTATCTTCATTCTATTTTATTACCTTACTTCAATGAGCAAGAAATTGAGCTTGAAGATGAAAATATTGAATATAAAGATATTTTACATCTGGAAGTTAAGCAGACATTATTGCCTATCGAGCACCTAATTGAAGAAGAACAAAAGCAGCTACCAAGTGATACAGATGTCACAATTACTGCTTATGAAATCTTTAATGACCGTGATTTAAGCCAAGATGTTACCTCAGTTATTTTTGATATATTGGAAGCAGTTAAGCTAGATCAATCTATAGTTTAGCTGTTTAATAAAAAAGGTCTGCATATGCAGACCTTTTTTATTTAATATTTTATTGCATCATTTTTCGTGCTTGTTCTTGGCGGAATGCACGTAAAATTTGTTGCCCTGCCCGTCCTGTTGGATTTAAACCTAAACGGGTTTGCTCCTGACGAATAGCAACACGGGTTTTATCGCCAATCAATCCATCAACAGCACCAATATCATAACCACGATTAATCAAAAATTGCTGAATTTCACGACGCTCTGCACGTGAAGTACCAGGATCATCAGTTGGCCAAGAGCTAACAAATGGACCTGCTCCTCTTAAGCGATCAGACAAATGTGCAATTGCAAGCCCGTAACTTTCCGCAGCGTTGTAACTATAAATAGCATCAAAATTCTTAAATACTAAAAATACTGGTCCACTTGGTCCTGCTGGAGCCATTAAACCGGCTGGCGTACTACCAGACAAAGGACCTTGTATTAGTGGCGAACCATCAATCCGTGTTACTCCTCGCGCACTCCAACTGCTTAATGGTTTTTTCGAGCGTCGTCCTTCTCCATCAATTGACATGCCTGCTGGAATTTGAACTTCAAAACCCCAAGGCATACCCGTCTGCCAACCTGCTTTATTCAAGAAATTAGCCGTTGATGCCAATGCATCTGCAGTACTCGATACTAAATCGCGTCGGCCATCTCCATCAAAATCAACCGCTAAGCGTTCATAAGTTGATGGCATAAATTGAGTATGACCAAATGCTCCTGCCCATGAACCTTTAAGTTGATCTTCGGTTAAGTCACCACGCTGTAAAATACGCATTGTGGCAAAAAACTCAGTACGGAAATAACTTTGCCGGCGCCCTTCACAACTTAAAGTCCCAAGCGCTTGTAATAAAGGATATTTTCCAGAGATATCACCAAAATTACTTTCAACGCCCCATACTGCCACAATGGTTTCCGCAGGCACACCATACACTTGAGAAGCACGATTTAAAACATCACGGTGTTGTGCAAGTTTTTGTTTTCCAAGAGCAACACGTTCTTCATCTACCAGACCAGACAAATAATCCCAAATCGGTGTCGAAAACTCTGGTTGGTAATTTAACTTATCAATCACCGAGTAATCTGGTGTTAAATTTTGCGTATAGCGATCATAAGTGCTACCTGAAACACCAGCAGCAATAGCCTGTGAACGTAAATTTGCCAAACAGCTCTGGAAATTATTATTAGGCGTATAAGTATCACTATTCGTTACTGGAACAGTCGCATTACTAGATATTGTAGAACCATTAATTACCAGCTCTGCTTGAGCCTGGGTCATCGCCAAAAATACAGACCCAACAATACAAGAAAAACGTCGCATATTATCCTAGTTCAATTTTTAAATTTAAATTTGTAAGTACCATACCATTATGGACTCAAATTTTTCAGAGAGAAATCGTAAATTTGAATTCATAATTACTTCTTTAAATTCATTTCCAGAGTTTTAAATTCAAATTTCCCCTCTATTTTTGAATTTAAAACTTTCCTCACAAGATGAATTAATTTCTAAATTCAAAATCTGCCCTCTAATTTAAATTCAAAAACTTCATTTTAAATTTAAAAATCCAAGCCCCATCCACTTGTGGATAACTTATAAAACCACACACCTAAAGCACCTTACACACTATATTCTTTATGCTTTTCATAACTCTTGTGAAGTACAAACCCTTGGCTACCCATGAATATACGTTTTAAATTTAAAAGTCAGGCGCAGTTTTGAATTCAAAATATCATTCAGACGACATATATCTTTTTAAATTCAAAACAAACACAAACTGGAGTACCGGATTTAAATTCAAACTTTAAGTATTGGGGATAACTTATTTTAAATTCAAAAACTCTCAAAGCAACTTATTTCATTTTTAAATTCAAAATTAGGACCTATATTTAAATTCAAAAGCTCAACAAAAGTTATCCACAGTGAGCAAATAACAGGATTTTAATATTTTTTTAAATTTAAAAGACAAAAAAAGCGATCCGAAGATCGCTTTTTAGAAAATTTAACTTATTTAAATGATCATATCATCTGTTAAAGCGAGTGGTTCTGGCAAAATTTTCGCTAACTGACGGCATAAATTCGTCAATTCATTACTATCCACAGGCATTAAAGTGATATGGCCTAATTTACGGCCAGCACGTTCTGACTTGTTATAAAGATGCAGATGAGCACCATTTAAGGCAAGTACATCCTCAGTTTTAGGATGTTGACCAATAATATTGATCATAACCGTTGGGCGAATAACTTCTGTTGAGCCTAATGGTAATCCTGCAACAGCTCGAATATGGTTTTCAAACTGAGAACAAACCGCGCCTTCAATTGACCAGTGGCCTGAGTTATGCACACGCGGTGCCATCTCATTTGCACACAAGCCTTGTTCTGTCACAAATAGCTCGAGAGTTAGCACACCTACATAGTTGAGATGATTTAACAAACGCGTAATGTAGTCTTGAGCAACAGGTTGTAGAGCTTCACTATTCGGTGCAGGTACGATTGAGTGCGACAAAATACCGTTGTGATGGTGGTTTTCAGCCAATGGCCAAGTCTTCACTTCACCATTTTGACCACGTACTGCAATAATCGAAACTTCGCGAGAAAATTTCACAAAACTTTCAGCCACTAAGCTTTTTGCAGGACCAAGCTCTGCCCAAGCTGTATCAATTTGGTCTTCTGAACGAAGTACAAACTGACCTTTACCGTCATACCCGCCAGTTGCAGTCTTAAGTACAATTGGTAAACCAAGCTCAGCAACAGCTTTTTTCAAGCTTTCTAGGCTATCTACAGCACGATACGGCGCAACAGGAATCGCAAGTTCATCAAACAATGCTTTTTCTGACAACCGATTTTGCGCAGTTGCTAAAGCAATACGGGGAGGGTGCAGTGTTTTAGTTTGTGTTAACACATCTACATCTGCAACAGGTGTATTTTCAAACTCAAGACTGAAAACATCAGCGCTTTCAATAAACTGCTTTAAACCTTGTTCATCTTGACTAGAAAAAACTTGGCCTAAAACACCTGCTGGACAATCTGTATTTGCTTCAAAAAAAGTACATTGAATATTTAATGGTAAAGCTGCTTGCGCCATCATACGGCCCAATTGCCCACCACCAAAAATACCGATAGTTTTATCCATTTCAGCCTCTTAAACCTGTCCCGGAATATTGTTGCTTGCAACTTTATCAGTTTGTGCAGCACGGAAATCTGCAACATTTTTTGCGATTTCAGGACGAGTTAAACCCAAGATTTGAGCAGCCATAATCGCAGCATTGGTCGCACCAGCCGGACCAATTGCCAAAGTACCTACAGCGATACCTGCTGGCATTTGTACAATTGAAAGTAATGAATCTACGCCATTTAAAATTGATGATTTAACTGGTACACCCAACACAGGTAAATCAGTTTTTGCCGCACACATACCTGGTAAATGCGCAGCTCCACCAGCGCCTGCAATAATCACTTGAATACCACGATCACGCGCAGTTTCTGCATATTCAAACAAACGGTCCGGAGTACGGTGAGCAGATACCACTTCCGCTTCAAATGGGACACCAAGTTGTTTAAGCATATTGGCAGTATGTTCAAGCGTTGCCCAATCGGACTGGGAACCCATGATAATTCCGACTAAAGGTTGGGTATCTGTTGCGACCGCGTTCATTGGCATTTCCAAAGCGTAAAAATGGTAAAAACTCGACTTGTACCAAGCCAAGCATGAGAGAAAAAGATGAGGCCAATATTATAGCTGTTTTTTCACTCACCCCAAAGCCCAAGTTTATGTGGAAAAAGCATGATTCCGATGGATTTAACAACGATCTGTCTGAAAACCCAATTTCAGATAATTTTACTGGCTTCTAAATACAAAATAGACACAACCAAACAGGCATAACATAGCCCAAACATAGTCTAGCTTGAACGGCTGCTTAAATAGCAACACCATAAATGGAACAAATACAATAAGCGTGACAACTTCTTGGGTAATTTTCATTTCACCCAAAGTCCAACCTTGGTCACTCAAGAGTCGAGTTGCCGGAATCATAAAACTATATTCGAGCAGGGCAATAGCCCAACCGAATAAAATCGCTTGCCAGAATGGTGCGTGGTGCAAAAACTTAAGATGCCCGTACCATGCAAGTGTCATAAAACAGTTAGAAATAATTAACAGAACGAAAGCTAAAACCGTTGGGCTCAAAGGCACATCCTTCATCATCACGATGATGTAAGTATTAATATGGATCGAAAATATTATAAAAGATAAAACTGTAATTCAGCTTAAATCTAAAAAATAAAGCTGTACTTTTATGAACGCCTCAAACACATAGAACAACAACGAATTTTGACTATCTTTTCCAGTTGAGCCTTGCTATCGTTGCTGGCAAATTTATCAATAATGAAAACACAGTAATTCACATTAATACTGTGTACAAAAGCAGTGGAGAAGGCGAGCAATGCATCTGCATATCTTGGGTATTTGTGGCACTTTTATGGGCTCTTTAGCACTTTTAGCTCGTGATTTAGGACATAAGGTAACAGGTTCCGATTCAAACGTTTACCCGCCAATGTCTACCCAGTTAGAAAATGCAGGTATTGAACTCATGCAGGGCTATGACCGTAGCCATTTACAGCCTCATCCGGACTTGGTTATTGTCGGCAATGCCATGAAACGTGGTATAGATGCTGTCGAATACATGCTAAATGAAGGTCTGCCATATATTTCTGGTCCACAGTTCCTTGCTGATCACGTTTTACAAGGTAAACATGTGCTTGGTGTGGCGGGTACTCATGGAAAAACAACTACGACAACCATGCTCGCTTGGGTACTTGATCAGGCGGGTTTAAACCCGGGCTTTTTAATTGGCGGTGTTCCACTTGGTTTTAGTGAAAGCGCTCGTTTAGGCGGTGGCAAATACTTTGTGGTTGAAGCCGACGAATATGACTCAGCTTTCTTCGATAAACGTTCTAAGTTTGTTCATTATCATCCAAAAACGGCGATTTTAAATAACCTTGAATTTGACCATGCCGATATTTTTGATGACCTAGCAGCGATTCAAAAGCAATTCCATCATCTGGTTCGTACTATTCCAAGTGAAGGCCGTATTATTGCGCCAATTACTGAAACACATATTGATGAAGTACTTGAAATGGGTTGCTGGACACCAGTGATTCGTACAAGTTTAGAAGCAAATGAAAAAGCGGCTTTGTCTGCCGAATTAATTTCAATTGATGGCAGCCATTTTAAAGTACTCGAAAATGGCAATGTTGTTGGCGAAGTAAAATGGAGCATGACAGGGCAGCATAGCGTAGCGAATGCATTGGCAACGATTGCAGCCGCTCAGCATGTAGGCGTTTCGCTTGAAAAGGCATGTGAAGCTTTGTCTAACTTTGGCGGTGTAAAACGCCGTATGGAGTTACTCGGCACGATCAATGGTATTGAGGTTTATGATGACTTCGCTCACCATCCCACAGCAATCGACACGACTTTAGATGGCGCACGTAAACGTTTAGGCGAACGTCGTTTATGGGCCATTATTGAGCCACGTTCAAATACCATGCGCATGGGTAGCCATAAAGATGGCTTGGCACATTCTGCACGTTTAGCAGACGAAGTGATCTGGTATCAGCCAGAAGGCCTAGATTGGGATTTACAACCTGTGATTGAAGCTGCGACTAACCATGCCCAAGTCAGCCGTTCACTTGATGAAATTATTGAACGTATTGTCAATGAAGCAGGTGAGGGTGATGCCGTTGTAATTATGTCGAATGGTGGTTTTGGTGGCTTACATCAAAAACTTATGAGCGCATTAAAAGCAAAAGCTGCTTAACTTTCGCTCCAGATGATTCAATAAAAAACGGGTTTCAAATTGAAACCCGTTTTTTAGTTTAATTATTTTTTAAACCTGTTTTGGCTCTATATTTTCCATAAATTTATTCGAGATGAATAAACGTAACGTATAGACAATACCCATCGCAAACACGCTATATCCCACGTTATTACAAATAAACGGAATACATAAAATAATGAGTGCAGTAATAGGATAAAACCATTTAGTAATTCCAGATAAGCACTGAAACTCGTAAAGTATCCATATGCAGCTGGTATAAAGCACCACACTCACCGCGACAATTACACCCATGTATAAATCAGAAATATGGGCATGGTGGGTGGTAACATCCACAGCAGCAGCAAGGGCAGCACCTACGGCAGCAACACTCACAAAAACAAAATAATGGCCATATCCCCAAACAAACGGACGTACACCTTTAACATGATGATGCTGTTCACTGCGGTCAAAGTAAGCCCACCACATTGCAAACATCAACATTAATCCGCCAATCATTAAAAAAACAGCCGAAATATTAATAGATTGAGCCGCAAGCGCATCACGAATGGCATTAAAGCTACCTACGATGGATTCCCCTAAAACGATAATAGTAAGAAGGGCATAGCGCTCTACAATATGGTGAGGATGCCACGGCGTAGGCGAATATTTTTCTGCATAGATAGGAACAAATAACTCGACCACAACCAGAAGTAAAAATAAAGGAATTGAAAGGGCATGAGCAAAGTTAGCAACAAGCCAACCAATTTGTACCAATACGATACCTACGGCATAACGATACGCCGTAATTCGCCGTTCAGGGTCATGTTTTGCGGCTCTTAGCCACTGGGTGACTAAAGCCAAACGCATAATCACATAGCCGACAATAATGATGTCAAAATCCTGACTATGGAACACATCAGGAATACCTGCGGCCATGACTAATGACCCTACAATCTGTACAAAGGTAAGACACCGATACAATGCATCGTCATTATCGTAAGCCGAAGCAAACCATGAAAAATTCATCCATGCCCACCACAGCGCAAAAAATACCATCAGATAACTTGGTAATGCATGCCATAGATGATTTTCAATAATTGCATGATGTAGCTGCTGACCCGCTGTTGCAATCGCGACCACAAAAATTAAATCGAATAATAATTCGAGGGGAGTTGCTGCTCTATGCGGCTGTTCTGGATCTCTTGGAGATAGGGGCCTCAAACTTAATTTTTTCTGTTTTTCTTGAGTAGTCATAAAATAACGTTCTCGAATAAAGTGCCAACACGTTAACACTTTAATATTAACGCCCCGAACACGCATTAAAAATTATCTAGCCTTACTGTCTATTATTTACTCACAAATAAACTATATTTCATTTTTGTGACAATTCTTTATCAAGACCTTAAGCTTAATTCTTTATCATAGCTCACGTTTTTGTTCTTGTTTGGAATATGAATGTCTTTAGAAACACTCAACCTTAGCTTATTCCATGTCATTAATGGGGCTCAGGATGCGAGTCAATTTATCATTCGTCTTGCTATCTTTTTTGCTAATGATCTCCTCTATATTCTTTTATTCATACTTACATTTTTATGGTTTTATGGCGATCAAGATTTAAAAAATAGGGTCATTAAATCTGTCTTTCTAACCTGTGTATCGCTTTTAGTCGGTTACGTTATTTCTCTGTTTTACCATCACCCAAGACCGTTTGTGATGGGTGTGGGCACCACCTTTATTGAACATGCACCAACAGCGTCTTTTCCAAGTAATCATATGCTGATTTTTAGCACCATAGCCCTGTCTTATTTGTTTGCTCAGCGCAAAATGATTGGAATTATTCTTTTATTTTTGTCATTTGTGGTGGCGTGGTCACGTATTTATTTAGGTGTGCATTTCCCTTTAGATATGTTGGGTGCTTTTATTGTCGCGTTACTGGTCAACACAGCCGGTTATTACTTCTGGAATATTTATGGTACACCTTTAACAGCATTCTTTATTCACCTTTACCAGATTATATGCAAACCGCTTTTAGACCGTGGTTTGATTAAATAACCTCTAGAGCTTTTATGTAGTAAAACCACCACATGAAGTTCAGTTGCGCAATACAAAAAAATCTGCCATTCTATGTGGACTTGGATAAGTTTTATCCAAAAAAGAATTTAGTTTGACAAGGGGAGTAGCCTCCTCCAAACATAACAGCAATGTTATGTGTCAGATATCGTCAATACACTTTTATTAAAAAGTCGGTATCTGAGCATCGTGAAATTCATGGTGTAGGCAAGACCTTGATCATGTTGATACAGATGTTTAATTCATCTGGCAACTGGTCGAGGTTTTTTTATGCCCAATTGCCGGATGTATGGAGGATTTATGGAAACAATCGGCAATTTATGGCTGTACGTAGCATTCTTTGGCATAGTCATTGTCATGCTTCTGATTGACTTCTTGGGCTTTAAGCAAAAACAAGGTCAAGATGTCTCAATTAAGCAAGCTGCTTACTGGAGCGTGGCGTGGGTAAGCGTTGCAGCCTTATTTGGTGGTGGTTTATGGCTTTACCTACAACAAACAGTTGGGGTGACCTTAGCAAACCAAAAAACCATGGAATACTTTGCAGGTTACTTACTCGAAAAGTCCCTCGCAATTGACAACGTTTTCGTCTGGTTAATGATTTTCGCAGCGTTTGCTATACCGGCTGCGCTACAACGTAAAATTTTACTCTACGGCGTATTAGGCGCAATCGTACTGCGTACCCTCTTTATTTTTATTGGTGCATGGTTCGTTCAAGAGTTTTCTTGGGTACTTTATATCTTCGGCGCGTTCTTGGTATATACAGGCTTTAAGTTCTTAAAAGGCCAAGAAGAAGAAACCAACATTGAAGATATCAAGCTTTTAAAATGGTTACGTAACCATATGCGTATTACACCGCAGCTTGAAGGTGACAAATTTTTTGTACGCCAAAACGGTTTATTGTGGGCAACGCCGTTATTTCTAGTTTTGATTTTGGTTGAAGCTTCAGACGTGATTTTCGCAGTAGACTCTATTCCTGCTATTTTCGCGGTAACTAGCGACCCGTTTATTGTTTTAACGGCGAACTTAATGGCAATTTTAGGTTTACGCGCAATGTTCTTTTTACTTGCTGGCGCTGCGACTAAATTGCATTACTTGCCATACGGCTTAGGCATTATCTTATTGTTCATTGGTGCAAAAATGTTATTGCTTGATGTATTCCACATGCCAATCTGGATCTCATTAAGCTTTATCGTCATAGTGTTAGCAATCACTGCTTACCTCTCTTTACGACACAACAAAAAGCAATTGCAGTCCTAATTCATCACAACAAGGCATCTACATGTAAGATGCCTTGTTATCTAAATCTTCAAAAGAGACTGTACTTTAAAAAAACAGGTTAATATCATATGCCAACCTAAAATTTATCTTTCCTAATCAGAAACATAATAGATAACAGCTAATCGGTATTTTATGCCGAATATATTTATTAAAATGTGTGGAGTCTCATGCGTTCTAAAAAAATTAATCTTGTCGTTGTCCCGTTATTACTCACGGCATGTAGCCATAATGATGGTCCTTTAGTACAAGACGTATATAACAACCAATATGACTGTGCTCGCGACTGGAATAATGAAACATGTAAACAAGAAAATAGCTCAAGTGGACATGGTTCTAGCTATGTTGGAAGCCACTATTTAGGGCCTGCGTATTATCAAAATAATCGGGAAGTTTCTTATCACGGAAATACCTTACATCCTTACAGCAATTTGAGTGTAGGCCGACCAGTTATCTCAAGTACGGCGAAAAGCGCGTCTTCTTCATCCCCAATACGTGGGGGGTTTGGTCGTAGTGGTTTCTCTTTCGGCGGCTAAGTCTTTAGGCATTCACTTAATATGAAAAGAAAAATATTTACTCCACGACCAGACTGGCAAGTGGAGCATCAAAATATTGGTTTTGATTATTTTAATTTACCTTCTCTCGATGGCTCAATTTACTGGTCTGAAGGGGTTGCGTATGAGTTTACTCTTAAACAGATTGAACAACTCGAAGATGCGGCAAATGAACTGCATCAGATGTGTTTATCGGTAGTAGGAGACCTCATTCAACGAGGAAACTATCCTGCTTACTTTCAAATTCCAGAAACAGCCATAAACCATATTGAACATTCATGGAAACAAAATGCTCCGATGCTGTATGGCCGCTTTGATTTCGCTTACGATGGGCGAAATATCAAAATGCTGGAATATAACGCCGACACACCGACTGGCTTACTTGAAGCTTCTGTCGCACAGTGGCTGTGGATAGAACAAGTCTCGGGCATTGCAAACCGAGACCAGTTCAATAGTATTCATGAAGACCTGATTAAACGCTGGAAGACAATTTTACCGCGTGGTAGCCATGTGCATTTTGCTGCCTGTCAGGAAGCTGGAAGGGAAGACTGGGGCAATCTCGAGTATTTGATGGATACCGCTTACCAAGCTCATCTACAAGTTTCCGAGCTTTCTATGGAGAACATAGGTTGGAACGGGCAAGATTTTGTTGATCTCCATAATCAGCCCATTCAAAACATATTTAAACTTTATCCATGGGAATGGATCTGGGAAGAAGCATTTTCTCAATATATCCACCCACAAACACAGTGGATTGAACCTTGCTGGAAAATGCTACTTTCAAATAAAGCGATTCTGGTTGAGCTTTGGAAGTGTTATCCCAATCATCCATTATTGATCGAAACCCATACCTATGACTCGCAACAAAGTTTGTCTGGCAAATGGGTGAAAAAGCCGATTTTGGCAAGGGAAGGGGCCAATATTCGGGTTTTACAAGACGGCCATGACCAAGGCGCGGCTTCTGGTAGCTTTTATTTTGATGACTATGACAAATATGGTTATGTCGTACAGAAATGGGTAGATACCCCATTATTTTCAGGACAACTACCTACTCTTGGTTTATGGATGGTTGGACATCAATGTGCAGGCATGTCTATTCGTGAAGATTGTTATGACATCATTGGTAATGACGCCCACTTTGCAGCACATTATTTTGTCGAGTAATAAGCGAATAGAGATTTAAAAAAGCACTGTTTAGGTGCTTTTTTATTGTGCCTTCGACGCAGTCAATCAGTGCATTTTAAATATATAGCGAATAATCAATGTTCGCTTTTAAAGCTAAATTAGAACAAAAATTCAAAAATATAATGATTTAACTCTATGTATTTTAAATTTTTTATTCTGGTTTACTTTCTTAAAATTCAATATTGGCAAGCTCTTTGCATCTCCTAAAAAGAAAAAAGCCTAGATTTTAGGGGCTCGTCAGAGCCCTGATTTTTTTAAGGAGTGATGCCATGAATGTGATTCCAACTTTAACTCCCCTTGCCATGCCGTGTAACAGCAGTTTTGAAGCAAAAGATTGGGAAATTTTATCGAGCCATTGGTATCCGGTTGCGCGTATTCAAGATGTCTCTACTGCACCTCAACGAGTCAAGCTACTAGACGTCAATATGGCGTTATACAAAACAGAAAGTGGCGAAATTCATCTGGTTCGAGATATTTGCCCACATCGTGGCGTGCCTTTAACCAAAGGTTGGGTCGATGGTGAGGAGATTGTTTGTCCTTATCACGGTCTACGCTATAACACTGAAGGGAAATGTACTCAAATACCAGCTCAGCCCGAACTAACTAAAATTTCTGATCGTTTTTCTCTGACCAAATTTCCGGTTGTGCAAAGATATGGCCTCATTTGGACCAGTATTCATGGTCGTGATATTGCTAAAGCCAATATTCCTGTATTAGATACATGGGATGATGCAGAGCATCAAGCGATTTTGCCACCTTTTGTGGATATTGGTGGTTCTAGTGGTCGTCAGCTTGAAGGGTTTATTGATGTCGCTCATTTTGCATGGGTGCATCACAACGCCTTTGCGAATCGTGATAATCCCATCGTCCCAAAATATCACACTGAACGTACTAACTATGGCTTAAAAACGGTCTATATCAGCAATGTCAGTAATTATCCGCATGAACTAAAACATCTCGAACCAGAAGGCTTTTTGTGGAAGCGTACCTTTGAGGTTTATCCACCATTTTCTGCCGTACTTACTGTCGATTTTCCAGAAGGTGGGATCTTAAAAATTTTAAATGCCTGTTGTCCTATCTCAAGTAATAAAACCCGTTTATTTGTTCCACTCACACGTAACTTTGACCAAACAGGTGATTTAGAAAAGGTATATGCATTTAATGCGCAAATTTTTGCCGAAGACCAAGATATGGTCGAATCACAAAAGCCAGAAGAACTGCCGCTTGATCTAATGATGGAAGCACATTTTGAAGCAGACCGTTCATCAACGACTTATCGACGGATTTTGGCTGAATGGGGACTAAGTAAACGTTATACCGTTTAAATCTTGGCTAACTGGGGTACAATCAATTGAAAAAAGTGAAAATATATAGGCTTTCCATGTCATTGATCGCAAATACCACCGTTGTGCGTGGTCGTTTTTTAGATATTCAACAAACTGTCTCTGAGCCAACTGATATTCCAAATCAAATACGTTATTTGGAAGATGGTGTATTGATTAGTGAACATGGAAAGATCAAATGGTTTGGTGCATGGGAAGACGCTCAACAGCATCTACCTGCTGGAGTTGAGATTCAACATTATCCAGAACAATTGATTGTACCCGGCTTTATTGATACCCATATTCACTTTCCGCAAACCGAAATGGTGGGAGCTTACGGCGAGCAACTTTTAAGCTGGCTTAATACTTATACTTTCCCAACTGAAATCCAGTTTCAAGACAAAACATATGCAAGCGAAATTGCCCAGTTCTTTGTTAAGGAACTCTTAAAACACGGGACAACCACGGCCCTCGTTTTCTGTACAGTTCATCCCGAGTCTGTTGATGCCTTATTTGAAGCCGCAGAGCGCGTTCAGATGCGTTTAATTGCTGGCAAGGTACTTATGGACCGTAATGCTCCGGAAGCGCTGTGTGACACGCCAGAAACGGCTTACAGCGACACTAAAGCACTCATTGAAAAATGGCATGGTAAGGGCCGTGCTCTGTATGCGATTACGCCACGATTTGCGCCGACTTCTACACCTGAGCAATTAGAAAGAGTAGGGCAGTTAAAACAAGAATTTCCGGATGTGTATGTCCATACGCATTTAAGTGAAAACAAAGATGAAATTGCTTGGGTGAAATCTTTATTTCCGGAACAAGCGGGCTATCTAGATGTTTATCAACATTATGGTCTGACTGGTAAGCGTTCTGTGTTTGCGCATTGCGTTCATTTAGAAGATGAAGAATGGCAATGTATGCATGATACACAATCGGCTATCGCATTTTGCCCAACTTCAAACCTGTTCTTAGGCAGTGGTTTATTTCCATTGAAAAAAACTTGGGAAAAACAAGTGAAAGTAGGCTTAGGGACAGATATTGGGGCTGGCACATCGTTTAGCTTACTGCAAACTGTTAACGAGGCTTATAAGGTTCAGCAGTTACAAGGTGATAAACTCTCAGCTTATGAAGCGCTTTATCATGCAACCCTAGGCGGAGCAAAAGCACTCGATTTGCAGGATCAGTTAGGCAACTTCAACGTCGGTAAAGAAGCAGACTTTGTGGTACTAAACTTAAAGCCAACAGCATTACAGGAACTTCGCCAGTCTAAATCTAAATCTGTTGAAGATTCACTGTTTGCATTATTCACTTTAGGTGATGACCGTAATATTGAAGCGACTTATATTTATGGAAACCGTGCTTATCAAAAAGAAACAGCCAAATAAAAAAGGTATTGTTAAGTTTTTGTTATTATTTGGAATATGTGCTATTGCGTTAAAGCGTGATCGACATATTCCGCAAAATGATAAAATTTCACAGCCATCAAAGGGTGCATGAAACGTCATTTTGCTTTAAAATTTTACCATTAACTCAGATTTTCGAGGTGTTGCTGGTCAACACCTTTTTTATTTTTTCTTTTATATCTTGTAGGAATCTGCCATGACTGTTGCAATGAGCATCATGATTTCAACCGAAGAAATTCAAGCAAAAGTCAAAGAGCTCGGCGAGCAAATCAATTCTCACTATGCAAATAGTGACAAAGAATTGGTTCTGATTGGTCTACTTCGTGGTTCTGTTATTTTCATGGCAGACTTATGCCGTACGATTACCAAACCACATGAACTCGACTTTATGACAGTGTCTAGCTATGGCGGCGGTACCACTTCAAGTCGAGACGTTAAAATCTTAAAAGATCTTGATGGTGAAATTCGTGGTAAAGACGTGCTTGTGGTTGAAGATATTATTGACTCAGGCAACACCTTAAGCAAAGTCGTGGAAATGTTGCAAACTCGCGAACCAAATTCAATTCAATTGTGCACATTAGTGAGTAAACCATCTCGCCGTGAAATTGATTTAGAAGTTAAATTTTTAGGTTTTGAAGTTGAAGATAAATTTATTGTTGGTTATGGCTTAGACTACGACCAGAAATATCGTCACTTACCATTTATTGGTGAGATTGGCCTATAAATTTTATAAAAATGGCACCGCAAGGTGCTATTTTTTTATATAAAGGCTGAGCTTTGAACAAAAAAGACACAAAAAGTCGCAATCTGCTACAGACAAAACAGATCACTCTACCGCACGATAGAATATGAAGCAAAATCATTAACTTCATCAAAAAAACAACTGGAGAACAAATATGTGGTCACTTATTGTTGCTATTGTGGTTGGTTTCTTCGCTGGCTTAATCGCTCGTGCTTTACACCCAGGTGATGATAAAGCAGGTTTTATTGTTACTACTTTAATTGGTATTGCAGGTTCACTTCTAGCCACTTATGGCGGTCGCTTACTTGGTCTTTATGGAGAAAATTCAGCGGCGGGCTTTATTGCTTCTGTCATTGGTGCCGTCATTATTCTCTTTATCTATAACCTAATTGCACGAAAAAGCTAAGTAGTAAATTTAATTTTAAAAAAGCACCGAAAGGTGCTTTTTTTAAGTCATTTTATAAACCTAACTCTCTCCAAACTGCCTGAATTTCTTCAGCAGAGCGCGCTCCGACGAGTTTAAATCCGTTAGCAAAAATGAGAGTAGGCGTGCCATTAAAACCTAATTTTTTCCCTAATTCCAAGTTACGGTCAATCGGGTTTGTACAGCTCGCAACCGTTGGTTTAACACCTTGCTCAATTAACTTTTTCCATGAATATGATTGATTCGGGGCACACCAAACTTGTCTAGAAACCACAATAGACTGAGGTTTTAAAGGATAGATAAAAGTGTAAATAGTGACATCTTTAAGCTTGTCGAGTTCAGGTTCAAGCTGCTTACAATAAGGGCAATTTGGATCAGAAAATACTACTAAAACATGCTGACCATTACCTTTGACTGTTTTAATGGCATCTTTTAAAGGCAACTGTTTCCAATCAATTGAGTTCTGTCCTAAAACCAGATCTTTAGTTAAGTTCTTCTGGTCTTTTAACCGAATCATAGAGCCTACAAACATGTGCTGCCCATCTTCACCAAGATAAATAATTTGCTGATCCAGATTAGCACTATATAGCCCAGGCATTTCGGTTTTCTGAATATTACTAATTTTCAAATTAGGATATTGTTTTTTAATATTTTCCCGAACAGTATCTACATTAGCGAAACTCAAACTTGTAGTTAAACTAAATAACGCTAAAATTCCTAATTTTTTAATCATAAAACCGACTCGGAGGCAGGAGAGAAGAACATTTTAATCAGTTCCGTTAGTGAAAACAGAACTGATTACCGAGTTATAACCAAACTTCTACTCAGTTACGCCAATGTTTCACGTGGAACATAAACAGGTTTTAAGGTATTAATTTCTACTGAAATATGCACAATTTCATCATGAATCGATAAAGCATCACGAATCTGGTCTGCATTTAAAGAGATATCGTCAGTTTCAAGTGCCAAAATACAAGAAAATTTACCTTTTGCAACTTTCCAGACATGAATATCTGTAATTTCCACATGTTTCGGAAATTCAGCTATTACTTCCCGAATTTCATCAACTACAGGATGGTCCATTTCAGCATCTAGAAGGGTTTTACCTGTTTCTTTCATTAAGCCAAAAGACCACTTTGCAACTAAAATAGCCCCTAAAATTCCTAAAAGTGCATCTAAAAAATCCCATCCAAAATATTTACCTGCGAAAAGCGCTACAATTGCAAAAACAGAAGTCACTGCATCTGCAACCACATGTAAAAACGCAGCTTTTTGGTTTAAATCATGGTGATGATGCCCTTGCTCGTGATGGTGATGGTGATGGTGATGGTGATGGTGATGGTGATGGTGATGGTGCCCATCATCATGAAGTAACCAGGCACAAATCAAGTTAATAACCAAACCTAAAATTGCAATTGGAATAGCTTCATTATAAAAAATTTCAACCGGGTTAAATAAACGTTGAATTGACTGAAAAGCCATAAAAATAGCCACAACCATCAACAAAATTGCGCTGCTATAGCCGGCTAAAATCTCAATTTTCCAAGTTCCAAAGCTAAAACGATGATCATTGGAATAATGACGGGCTGCACGATAGGCAAAGTAGGCTAAACCAAGGGCCAACATATGTGAACTCATATGCCAACCGTCGGCCAATAGTGCCATTGAATTGAAGAACCACCCACCAAATACTTCCAGTACCATCATGGACGCCGTTAAAATGGTTGCAATCAAAATACGTTTTTGTGCAAGTGGATTTCCTTCATCAAACTGATGTTGATGATGACGTGATACACTATAATCCTGCATAAAATTTAAACCCAATATACTCCCTACCAGTATATTAAATTGTACAAGAGAAAACAGATGAGTCACATTGGTCAGGATAAAAAAATTGTTAATCGTGTAAAACGACTAAAAGGGCAAATCAACAGCATTGAAAATGCGATAGAACAACCAGAATCTTCATGTATAGATATTTTGCAGCAAGTTGCAGCCATAAAAGGTGCAATAAACGGTTTGATGAGTGAATTAATGGAACAGCACTTACATCATCACGTACTTAAAGGCGCAGAAGTCGATCAAAATGAGCTAGATGAATTTTTAAAAGTTTTAAAAAGATACGGCTGAGAAAAGTACTGGATGACATAGCACTCTACATCATCCAGTTTTTTTATTATTTTCCGATACAGAACGAACCAAAGATTTTGCCTAATAGGTCATCGGCACTAAAGTCACCCGTAATTTCACCTAAAGCATTTTGAGCAAGACGTAGTGATTCAGCAACGAGTTCACCTGCGTTAAATATAACAAGTTGCTCACGTGCCTCTGCCAAATAGAGCTGAGTGCGCTTCATTGCGTCTAAATGACGTGTTCTCGCAATAAATGTATCTTCCTCAGGGTGAAATCCTGCATGCGCTGTAATCGCATCTACGAGGCCTTGTACGCCCATCTCTTGTTTTGCTGAAACTGTGATATGACGGAACCCTTGATAATCGCTTATTTCGGCAGATTGACCAGTTAAATCACATTTATTACCAATTAACATAAGACGACGCGGTTCAATATGTTCGGCAAAGTATTCTTGAGCCAGTTTTAAAGGATCATCGCCTTGATTTAAATCGTAGACCAATAACAACAAATCGGCCTGCTCAATTTCTTTGATTGCACGACGAATGCCTTCTTTCTCGACTACATCTCCCGTTTCACGAAGACCCGCAGTATCCGTTAAGGTGATTGGTAAACCATTTAAGCTAATTTTTTCATGTAAAACATCACGAGTTGTGCCAGCAATATCAGTCACAATTGCACGCTCAACACCAGCAAGTGCATTCAACAAGCTCGACTTACCTGCATTTGGTTTACCCGCAATAACAACCTGTAGACCTTCACGGAGTAATTGCCCTTGTCGTGCAGAGGTTTGAACAGCATGTACAGATTGTTGAACATCTTCCAACAAAGCTAAAATTTTGCCATCAGCCAAAAAATCAATTTCTTCTTCTGGAAAATCAATCGCAGCTTCTACGTG
This sequence comes from Acinetobacter sp. FDAARGOS_558, assembly GCF_003937785.1. Lineage (NCBI taxonomy): Bacteria > Pseudomonadati > Pseudomonadota > Gammaproteobacteria > Moraxellales > Moraxellaceae > Acinetobacter > Acinetobacter sp. FDAARGOS_558. The sequence goes on along the minus strand of NZ_RKJH01000001.1, from coordinate 2,355,394 downwards.
CAGACGTAAATGAATCAGTTTTTCTAAAACTGTATTAATTTTTGTTGAAAAAGCGCCTTGTAAAGAACGGACTGCCGAACGAGCCGCAGCTTGAGAGGTCGCATCAATCAAATCGGCAATTGCTTCAGCTTGTACCAAGTCCATTTTGCCATTTTCAAAAGCTCGCATGGAGAATTCCCCAGCTTTTGCAGCAATTGCCCCAAGCTCAAATAAACGGCCAAGTAAGGCATTTTGAATGACAGGACCACCGTGGCCTTGAAGTTCTACAACATCTTCACCAGTAAAAGAATGTGGATTTGGAAAGCACAAGACAATACCTTCATCCATAATACTTCCATCAGCATCATAAAACTTACGGAAACCCGCCATCCGAGCTTCAGGTAAGTTTTTTTGCGTCAGTTTTTGAGCAATATCATAGGCCTTAGGTCCCGATAAGCGAATCACGCCCACTCCACCACGCCCTGGTGGCGTTGCAATTGCGGCAATTGTGGTTTGACTATGCATATTATTCACCTAAAAACCTAAAATACAGCCAAAGAAAAATCCGCCTAAGATTACCATCTTAAGCGGATTGATTCAGCAAAAGTTCAAGGATTAAGATGCCGATTCAGCTTTACTGATACGACTTTTCTCAACGCTCTTGTTAATAAACCATTGCTGTAAGATTGTAATACTGTTGTTCACAATCCAGTACAACACAAGACCCGCAGGGAAGAACAACATAAATACCGTAAACATAATCGGCATAATGCGGAATACTTTCGCTTGCATTGGATCAGCAGGTTGCGGGTTCAACATTTGCTGAGCAAACATTGTCGCACCCATAATTAATGGCAAGATGAACCATGGGTCCATCGCAGACAAGTCTTGAATCCAGCCTAACCAAGGTGCATGACGTAATTCTACACTTTCCATGAGTACCCAGTACAAAGCAAGGAAAATCGGCATTTGTAGCAATAACGGTAAACAACCAGAAAGCGGGTTAACTTGTTCACGTTTGTAAAGCGCCATCATTTCTTGCGAGAAGCGCATACGGTCTTCACCGAATTCTTCTTTCATGCGTTGCATTTCTGGTGCAATCACACGCATTTTCGCCATAGAACGATAACTTTTTGAAGATAAAGGCCATAAAATCATCTTCACCATAATGGTAAGTAAGATAATTGACCATCCCCAGTTGCCTACAATGCTATGGAAGAATTGAAGACCTAGGAACAATAACTTCGCAATTGGCCATAACCAACCATAGTCAACAGTCTGGTTTAAACCTACCGCTAAATCTTTTAATTCAGATTGTACTTTTGGACCTGAATAAAGCTTCGCATCGACTTCCATTGAAGTACCCGCCGGAACATTAATTACTGGCGAAGTAAAGCCAATAATATTCATATGATCCGCAGACTGACGAGATTCAAGTTTAGCGACATAAGGCTGACCATTTGCTTGAGTCAGTTTAAGGTTTCCTGGAATCCATGCACTTACAAAGTAGTGCTGAACCATTGCAACCCAACCGCCTTTAGCTTCGGTATTGAGTTTTTCTTCAGAGAAATTCGCAAACTTAAGTTTGTTGTAGTGAGCATCCGGAGTACCCCATGCACCACCTAAGAACGTACCTAAAGTGAAAATACCCTGAGAAGACTTACCTGGATCTTCCGAATTATCACGTTTCAACTGTCCAAACATCTGACCTTGCCAGTTTTGTTGGCTACGGTTAACAACTTGATGTTTGACAACAATTGGATATTGACCTTGAGTAAATGTAAAAGTTTTAATAATTTCAACGCCTTCTGGTGTCTTAAACACCATAGGAACTGTTAAAACTTTCTCAGAATGTCCACTTTGATCTTGTACCCCTTTAGCATCAGCTAAAGTATATGATGTTTTTTCAACAGCATATAATGGGCGACCACCACGACTGCTATCTGGTCCATTCAAACCAATTAAGCCAGACTGAGCAACATAAGTACGCTTGGCATCATTTTCAAGCATAACAAATGGTTGATTACTGTCTTTGCTCTTGTCGTGAGAGAGTAATTCAATACGAACAATATCACCACCTTTTGGATTGATCCAAAGATGATAAAGGTCAGTTTGTACTGAAATAAGCTGTTGATTCACAGGTGCAGTTGCATCTGTGGTTTGTGACTGCGCAATATTTGCTTGTGGCACATCGGAAGCCACTGTTGCAGTTTTAGCATTTGGCAAATCAGCAGATACTTCATGTGAACTTACAGCCGCCGCTTGTTGTTGCGGTGCAGTTGCAGCATTTCCATAATCTTTTTGCCAAGCCAAAATGAGCAAATATGCGGTGACAAACATGGCCCCGAGAATTGCAAACCTGGCCCATTGTTGCATATCTATTACCCCAAATGGTTAGAGAGATTTTGCTTCATTAAACGATCACGAAAGGGTACAGCAACATGATGCGTTTGAGAATCTATTTGATGAAACGAAATAAAACGAATTGCTTTAGGCGGTACCGGATCGTATCCAGAGCCTCCCCACGGATGACAACGACAAATACGTTTAGAAGATAACCAAACGCCTTTGATTGCACCATGAGTTTGTAATGCTTCTAGCGCATATTGGGAACAAGTTGGGATATAACGACAACGGGGTCCAAGAAGCGGACTAATCGCAATTTGATACAGTCGAATGAACCAACGCAAAATACGAACCATTGGTCATCTCTTAATTCTGCGAGGTTGGGACAACTTTAGAATGTTTTTTCGCTAAGCGTTGTAATTTTTGCCAAGCAAAATCTAATTGTTGATATAGCTCAGCATTCGTAATCGTTTCTATACCAACTTTAGGCATCACAACAACATCTATGTCTGACCCAAATTTCGGCTGATGTAGACGAAAGCTCTCACGAGCAAGACGTTTTATTCGATTTCTTTCATGCGCACGACGCACTTTTTTCTTAGCAACAACAATACCCAAACGGCTGTTAGGCTGTTCGGTTAATTTTGCAAGAAATAAAAAATGGGGTTGATGCACTTTAAAAAGCGCACCATCAAATACACTTTTATAATCTGCAGCACAGCGTATACGAAGATCTGTGCTAAAACTGTAAAGTGCCATCACACCCAAGTCTGGTCAGCGTAACAGTATTAAACAGTTAAGCTATGACGACCTTTTGCACGACGACGAGCTAATACTTGACGACCAGCTTTAGTTGCCATACGAGCACGGAAACCATGAACGCGTTTACGCTTTAATTCAGATGGTTGGAAAGTACGTTTCATATCGAAACTCCCAAAAATGATCTTTCTATAAAGGTCCGCGATTTTATTGTGCAATGTTTACGCTGTCAATGAAAAACCGTGAAAGTTTTGTATTTAAGTCAAATTTTTAATTTTTTATCTTCTCTTTATATTTAGCCTATTTTTCTTATTTAAAAGTTATACACAAAGTAATTGTTTATTTTTATTAAGACTTTTAAGATATACACTTCTTATTTACATACTTATCAACAAACCTTGATGTGAAGTTGGTTTTGATTTGGTATATTTGAATTTAAATTCATATTTTTTAGTTATCCACAATTTGAATCAGTCCTATTAAATAAATTCAAATTTTAAAATTTAAATTTATTCTTATTAGTGTGGACTTTTCTTGTGGATTTCACAGTTTTAAATTTAAAAAACATATATTTGAACTGTTGATAACTCTGTTTTTATTGTCTTTATGGATTGTGGGTAAGTTTATGTGATAATTTATCCACAGGATGTGCAAAAAGTTATTCACAATTGATTTTGAATTTAAATTTATTCACAAGAGATTTCTTTTTAGGCAAAATCAAACGAAATCGTCATGACAGATGTGGATAACTTGGGTAGAATGGCGACCCCTTCTCATCAGGAAGGGTTAATCTTTAAATGATTTGAATTTAAAACGCAGACATAGGGGATACACATGCTTTGGACAGACTGCTTAACTCGCTTGCGACAAGAGCTCTCTGATAACGTCTTTGCGATGTGGATTCGCCCTTTAGTAGCTGAAGAAGTAGAGGGGATACTACGTCTCTATGCTCCTAATCCTTATTGGACGCGTTATATTCAAGAGAATCATTTAGAGTTAATTTCTATATTGGCTGAACAATTGTCAGAAGGGCGGGTGCGTCAGGTTGAAATCTTGGTAGATTCTCGTCCTGGTAGTATTTTGTCCTCTAGTGAACAGCCTGCAACAACTACAGCAGCTTTACAAACTGCCCCTATACCTCAACCTGCTAAGGTTAAAAGAGAACCGGAACCTGTTGCTAATACTGCGGTTAGTTCTAAGAGTTCAAAAAAGAAACTATTAAATCCACAATTTACTTTTTCACTATTTGTTGAAGGCCGTTCTAACCAAATGGCAGCAGAAACCTGTAGAAAAGTATTAACACAGTTAGGTGCTTCTCAACATAACCCTTTGTTTTTATATGGCCCGACAGGTCTTGGTAAGACTCACTTAATGCAAGCAGTTGGTAATGCCTTACTGCAAGCGAAGCCGAATGCAAGAGTCATGTATATGACTTCAGAAAGTTTTGTACAAGATTTTGTGAGCTCATTACAAAAAGGAAAGGTAGAAGAGTTTAAGAAAAATTGCCGTTCTTTAGACTTGTTATTAGTAGATGATATTCATCTTTTGGCAGGAAAAGAAGCAAGCCTCGTTGAATTCTTCTATACATTTAATGCCTTACTTGATGAATCCAAACAAATTATTTTAACGTCAGATCGATATCCTAAAGAATTAACAGAACTTGATCCTCGTTTGGTTTCTCGTTTTTCCTGGGGGCTATCAGTAGGTGTTGAACCACCTGATATTGAAACTCGAATCGAAATTCTGCTTAAAAAAGCTGAAAATAGTGGCGTTGATTTACCTAGAAACTGTGCGTTGTTTATTGCCCAACAAGTCGTAGCGAACGTACGTGAACTTGAGGGCGCACTGAATAAAGTTGTCGCAATTTCACGTTTTAAAGGTGCTCCAATTGACCTTGATGTCGTACGGGAATCTTTAAAAGATGTTTTAGCGATCCGTGCTCGTACAATTAGTGTAGAAAATATCCAGCGTGTAGTGAGTGAATATTTCCGAATTCCATTAAAAGAGCTGGTAGGTCCAAAGCGTACCCGAATTTATGCTCGACCACGTCAGTTGGCGATGGGGCTTGCCCGTGAATTAACGGGAGATAGTTTTCCTGAAATTGGAATGGCTTTTGGTGGGCGTGATCACAGTACAGTGATGCATGCTTGTGAAAAAGTCGTCAGTTTACGGGAAGAAGACCCAATCTTTGATGAAGATTATAAGAACTTATTACGTTTGCTTCAAAGTTAATGAAATAATAAGACGTTGTTGCAAAGTCTACGTAAGTGCAGCATAGTACACAGCTAAAAAATGAAATGTTTGCTCCAAGTTGCTAGAGGAATGAATCGTGCGTTTGAAAATCGCTAAAGAAAGTTTACTCAATGTTTTATCGCATGTGGTCGGTGCGGTAGAACGTCGTCATACCTTGAATATTCTTTCAAACGTCAAAATTCAGACTAATGCTCAAGCGCTCACTATTACGGGTTCCGATTTAGAAGTTGAACTCGTAGCGAGCACCGCTTTATCAGAAGGGGCGTGCCTTGAGGCAGGCGAGACAACTGTTCCTGCTCGTAAATTGATGGAAATTTGTAAATCTTTGCCTACAGCTGCATTGATTGATTTACAAATTACTGAAGATCAAAGATGTATTTTAAAGTCTGGTAATAGCCGTTTTGTGCTAGGTACACTACCGGCTGAAGATTATCCATTGTTAACCACTGAGAATAGCCAAGGTACGCAAGTACAGGTGACTCAACGTGAATTAAAGCGTTTATTTGAAAAAACTGCTTTTGCAATGGCTGTACAAGACGTACGTTTTTACCTCACTGGTACTTTATTAGAAATTGATGAAAATCAATTGCGTGCAGTAACAACTGATGGTCACCGTTTAGCACTTTGTGAAATTTTGGCTTCCTCTACTTCATCTCAGCTGGTACAAGCGATTGTGCCTCGTAAAGCTGTGGGAGAATTACAACGTTTACTCAGCATTGAAGATGAACAACTCACATTGCTTATTGGACGTGAATTATTAAATGTAACGATTAATACGCCAAGCCGTGATAAAGAACAAGGTGATATTACAGTTCGTTTTACAACTAAATTGATTGATGGGAAATTCCCTGATTATCGCCGTGTTATTCCACGTGGTGGTGATAAACATGTTTTGATTGGTCATGACGTATTTAAACAATCATTACAACGTGTAGCAATTTTAAGTAATGAAAAATTGCGTGGTGTTTTCCTAAACTTCAATCAGGATTCTTTACAGCTTCGTGCAAATAACCCTGAACAAGATGAAGCAATTGAAGATTTAGCGATCCAATATCAAAGTGCCCCATTAGAAATGTCATTTAATGCTCAATACCTACTCGATGTGTTGGGTGTATTAGATGGTGATGATGTAAATATGAGCATGACTGAGGCGAATCAGTCTGTATTGGTTCAAGATCCGGCTCATCCTGACCAGACCTATGTGGTTATGCCGATGCGTGTTTAATCTGGTTTAACTATATGCATCTTACGCGCTTAAATATTGAACGTGTGCGTAATTTAAAAACGGTTGCACTCCATGGGTTGCAACCGTTTAATGTCTTTTATGGCGCAAACGGTTCGGGTAAAACATCAATTTTAGAAGCGATCCATTTGCTTGCAACAGGTCGCTCATTCCGTACACATATACCCAAAAATTATATTCAATATGAAGCTGACGACGCGATTGTATTTGCTCAGTCAGCAACTGAAAAAATTGGTATGCAAAAACTCGCTTCTGGTGAGCAACTCATGAAAGTGAATGGCGATACCGTTGCAACTCAAGGTCAGCTCGCAAAGTTACTTCCTTTACAACATATTGATCCACAAAGTACGGATATTATTGATCATGGTGCCAAGCCAAGAAGACAACTTTTAGATTGGCTTATGTTCCACGTGGAACCTGAATTTTATTTTGCGTGGCAATATTACTCTCGTGTGCTAAAGCAGCGTAATACCTTACTCAAAACACGGCGTAATCTTTCATTAGCTGATTTAGAACCGTGGAACAAAATGTTGAGTAATTATGGCGAGATTTTGCACTCACAGCGTTTAAGTATTGTCGAGCAATGGAATGTTTATTTCCAAAATGACTTAAGCCAATTACTCCCTGATTTGGAGATTGAGCTGGAATATAGCCCAGGTTTTCATACAGAGCAGGGGCTTATGCAAGACTTGTTGAATCAGCATCAAAAAGACATCGAGAGACGTTATACCGAGTATGGTCCGCATCGGGCAGATTTGCGCTTAAAAACTCCATTTGGGCATGCTGATGATGTTTTATCAAGAGGTCAGAAAAAACTCTTGATTATTGCCTTAAAACTGTCACAAATTGCAATGTTGCATGCGAGTAATAAGGAAACTGTGGTATTATTAGATGATCTGACAGCAGAATTAGACTTAACCGCACAACAACGTTTAATTGAACGATTAAGCCAACTTGGTAGCCAGGTTTTTATGACAACTTTAGATCATGCATCGGTAAAAAAACATTTACATGATCTGTCTATTTCATATCAATTATTCAGTGTTGAATCCGGTCAAGTTAGTCTTGCTGCACCATAATTTTTTGATGTTACCCATCTTTGAATAAACCTATATTTGCTAGGGAGAAACCATGAGTTCAGAGTCTCAATCAGCCTCTCAAACAGAACAAACCAATGAAAAGGCTTATGATTCCTCTAGTATTAAAGTATTACGTGGATTAGATGCAGTTCGTAAACGTCCGGGTATGTATATTGGGGATACAGACGACGGTACCGGTTTACACCATATGGTGTTTGAGGTTGTCGATAATGCAATCGACGAAGCTTTAGCTGGCCACTGTGATGAAATTATTGTCACGATTCACGAAGATGAATCGGTCAGTGTTTCAGATAATGGCCGCGGTATTCCAACCGATATTCACCCTGAAGAAGGGGTTTCTGCTGCAGAAGTAATTTTAACGATTCTGCACGCAGGCGGTAAGTTTGACGATAATAGCTATAAAGTTTCAGGTGGCTTACACGGCGTAGGTGTTTCTGTTGTTAACGCACTTTCAAGTAAATTGCATTTAACGATTTACCGTGCTGGTCAAATCCATGAGCAAGAATATCATCATGGTGATCCGCAATATCCATTGCGTGTGATTGGTGAAACGGATAATACCGGAACAACTGTACGTTTTTGGCCAAGTGCAGAAACATTCAGTCAAACCATTTTTAATGTTGAAATTCTAGCACGCCGTTTACGTGAGCTTTCTTTCTTGAATGCTGGTGTACGTATCGTTTTACGTGATGAACGTATTAACCTTGAGCATGTGTATGACTATGAAGGCGGTTTATCTGAGTTTGTAAAATACATCAACGAAGGTAAAAACCATCTCAACGAAATCTTCCATTTCACAGCTGATGCTGACAACGGTATTGCTGTAGAAGTTGCATTGCAATGGAACGATAGTTACCAAGAAAATGTTCGCTGTTTCACAAACAACATTCCACAAAAAGATGGTGGTACGCACTTAGCAGGTTTCCGCGCAGCTTTAACACGTGGCTTAAACCAGTATCTTGAAAATGAAAATATTCTCAAGAAAGAAAAAGTGAATGTGACTGGTGATGATGCGCGTGAAGGTTTAACAGCGATTATTTCTGTTAAGGTTCCTGATCCAAAATTCTCGTCTCAGACAAAAGAAAAATTGGTATCAAGTGAGGTAAAACCAGCGGTAGAGCAAGCAATGAACAAAGAGTTCTCTGCTTACTTACTTGAGAATCCACAAGCTGCAAAATCAATTGCAGGCAAGATTATTGATGCTGCACGCGCACGTGATGCTGCACGTAAAGCACGTGAAATGACACGCCGTAAGAGTGCATTAGATATTGCAGGTTTGCCTGGTAAATTGGCTGACTGTCAGGAAAAAGACCCAGCGCTTTCTGAATTGTATCTTGTCGAGGGTGACTCTGCGGGTGGTAGTGCCAAACAAGGCCGTAACCGTAAAATGCAGGCTATTCTACCTTTAAAAGGTAAGATCCTGAACGTTGAGCGTGCGCGCTTTGACAAAATGATCTCTAGTCAGGAAGTGGGTACATTAATTACAGCACTTGGCTGTGGTATTGGCCGTGAAGAATATAACCCTGACAAGCTCCGTTATCATAAAATTATTATTATGACCGATGCCGATGTCGATGGTTCGCACATCCGTACATTGTTATTAACATTCTTCTTCCGTCAAATGCCGGAGTTGGTGGAACGTGGTCATATTTATATTGCACAGCCACCTTTGTATAAGCTCAAAAAAGGTAAGCAAGAGCAATATATTAAAGATAATGACGCATTAGAAACTTACTTGATTTCAAATGCGATTGATGAGCTTGCTTTACATATTAGTGCTGATGCGCCTGCAATTACAGGTGAAGCGCTGGCAAAAGTAATTCAAGACTATCAAGTTTCACAAAAGAGCTTACAACGCTTAACGTTACGTTATCCAGCAAGCTTACTGGATGCATTGCTCGAAGTCGACGCATTTAAAGCAGATCAAAACCATGATCAAGCTTATGTACAACAATGGGCAGATCAAGTACGTGAAGCTGTAGAGAAGTTGCAACCAAGCTTACGTCCGGAAATTACGCTTGAAACATTTGAACGTGAGAATGCTCAAGGCGAGAAATCTGCGCATTACTGGCCGCGTGTAACCGTATATGTTCATAACTTGCCACATGCTTACTTACTTGACGCAGGTTTATTGAATTCTGCGGAATATGCTCGTTTATTGAAGAACTCGAAGAGTTGGTTCAAGTTAATTGAAGATGGCGCATACTTACAAAAAGGTGATCGTCGTATTCAAGTCGCTAATTTCCATCAGGTATGGCAGCACATTCTGCAAGATTCACGCCGTGGAATGATGATCCAGCGCTATAAAGGTCTGGGCGAGATGAATGCTGAGCAGCTTTGGGAAACCACAATGGACCCTGAAAACCGTAATATGTTACAGGTGACTATTGATGATGCAATTGAAGCTGATCGCATGTTCTCATGCTTAATGGGCGATGATGTTGAACCACGTCGTGCCTTTATTGAAGAAAATGCATTAAATGCGGATATTGATGCTTAATTGATAGCAAGATTCTAAATCAGTCTAGGGAGAGAAGATGATGAGTCAAAAAATTCTAGCAAGTGTGCTGATTTCATGTGCGGCTTTAGTGAGTCATTCTGTATTTGCAGCAGACTTGGAAGCCGACATGAAAACTTTAGCGAAGAGCACTAAAGCCTTTGCTGAAGCAAAAGATATCGATAACGCTAAACAGCAGCTTGTGATTATGCGTCAAGCAGCATTATCTTCAAAATTATCTTTACCTCATAAGTTGGAAGGTTTACCCCCTGAAAATGTACAGGTAAAAGAGTACCAAGCGGGTTTAGATCAGTTGGTTGCTGAAATTGATCGGGTTACGGTTTTTGTTGATAAGGGACAATTGGACCAAGCCAAAACTGAAGCAATTAATCTGGTAAATATTCGTAATGAAAACCACAAAAAGTTTAGATAAAGTTACTTTAATCTAAATCAAATAAAGGGAATGTTTGATTCATTCCCTTTATTTTTGGCTATATAAATTTATTTAACCAAACTTATTAATTTTCTACAAAATCTGTAACTTGAATGAGTGCATGGCCAAATAGGTAGCCAGCCGTTAAAAGGATGCAGATCCACAAAATAGCTCCTGCCACATTGTAAATCAAAAATTTTCCATAGCTCATATTGCTTGAGCCGGCAGCGAGGGGTGCAAAAGAACGTGCGAAAGGTATAAAACGTGCTAAAAGAATAGTTTTACCACCATGTTGCAAGAAATAGCGGTTCGTTTTATTCAAATATTCTTTTTTAATAAAACGTGATTTTGCTTCAAAAATACGGTTTCCAAAATGGCGGCCAATAGAATAATTGACGATATAACCTAATGTTGCTGCAACGGTGAGCAGAGTAATCATATAACCAAGATGCATCAGTTCAACCACCGAGCACAGTGCACCTACAGTTAAAAGTAAGCTATCTCCAGGTAAAAAGAACATAAACACAAAAGCGGTTTCAGAAAAAATAATCAAAAAGAGTATGGCATAAACCCATGCACCATACTCCTGAATCAAAATAGGTAAAAATTGTTCAAAATTAGTAATAAAATCAATAAAATTCATTCAGTTTGTCTGATCCCGAATTAAATACCTACTCAAGAAGGGTAAAAACGAAGTTACAGAATTTAGTTAAATTATCTGTGTATGGCAACCCTTAAGATGTAGCTTAAGTTTTATATGTTATCAAATTTGAATCTATCTCAAAAATTTAACAGCTGAATGAAACTTTATTAGAGATCGTTCATATTTTTATAAGCTAATAAAAAATAAAAGCCAGTACAGATACTTAAATATACGAATACTGGCCAAGATATTTAGTTTTCAAATGAGGCTTCCATTTCCTCAAGTTCCATCATGAGTTCTAAGAGTTGCTCTTCATATTGTTCAAGCTTAGCTTTGAGTTCGGTTTGCTCATTCATCAGTTTAAGCAAATCGTCCTTACGATTAGCTTCATATAGTGAAGTATCTGCTAAAGCTTCTTCGATTTGAGCAAGACGTGGCTGAAGCTTTTCAATTTGAGATTCAACCTTTTCAATATTTTTACGGATTGGTCGAGTTTGTTCACGACGGCGAGCTGCTTCTTTACGCTGTGCTTCTTTATCGACTTTAGCGGGAGCTGGAGCGGCAGAAGATGAATTATTTTGTGCTACAGCAGTCTGAGCATTGATTTGTTGCTGGCGTGCTTCACGTAGCCATTTAGCATAATCCTGCAAATCACCTTCAAACTCGGTACATTTGCCACCGTGTACTAAAAGAAGCTCATCACATACACTTGCAATAAGTTGACGTTCGTGAGAAACCAGAACAACTGCACCCTCAAAATCTTGTAAGGCCATACTAAGCGCATGACGCATATCAAGGTCTAAGTGGTTCGTTGGTTCATCCAGAATTAAAACATTTGGGCGCTGCCATACAATGAGTGCTAAGGCCAAACGAGCGCGCTCACCCCCAGAGAAGCTTTCACATGGAGTATCCATGCGTTCGCCACTAAAGCCAAAACTACCTAAAAAAGAACGTAATGTTGCTTCACTAATTTGTTTATCGGCTATCCGAGCGAGTTGAAGCATTGGGCTGGCTTGACCATCTAAAGCGTCCATTTGGTGCTGTGCAAAGTAACCAATGTTAAGTAGCTCGGAAGCTTTACGTTCACCTGCCAGTAATGGTAAATCACCCACCAAGCTTTTAATCAATGTTGATTTACCCGCACCATTCATACCAAGTAGGCCAATACGGGAGTTTGGCGTAATTTGAAGTTTAATTTTTTCAGCAATTTTTTTATCGCCATAACCTATGCTCGCATTTTCTAAGGTCAGCAACGGTGAACTCATTTTGGTAGGTTCACGGAAACTAAAAGTAAACGGTGTATCTACATGAGCAGGTGCAAGTTGTTGCATGCGTTCAAGTTGCTTAATACGGCTTTGTGCCTGACGAGCTTTAGTGGCTTTAGCCTTAAAGCGATCAATGAACTTTTGTAAATGAGCACGGGCTTCTTGCTGTTTTTCAAAAGCTTGTTGTTGTTGTGCTAAACGTTCACTTCGAGTGGTCTCAAATGTGGAGTAGTTACCCGTGTAAAGAGTAAGTTCCTGATTCTCAATATGAAGAATATGGTCTGTAATTGCATCTAAGAAATCTCGGTCATGCGAGATTAAAATGAGGGTGCCCTCATAAGCTTTGAGCCAATCTTCTAACCATAAAATTGCATCCAAATCTAAGTGGTTAGTTGGCTCATCCAATAAGAGTAAGTCAGAACGACTCATCAATGTACGCGCCAAATTTAGACGCATACGCCATCCACCAGAAAAACTAGCAACGTTTAAACGTAATTGATGTTCTAGAAACCCTAAGCCAGCCATCAGCTGAGCTGCTTTAGATGGCGCAGAATAACCATGAATTTCATCAAAACGGCCATGTAATTTAGCCAAATCCGAGTCTGTTAATTGTTCTGGTTGAGCAAGTTTATTTTGAATATCCCAATATTCTTCATCACCAGAAAGGACAAAGTCGATAGCAGGCATGTCTAGGGCTTTAACTTCTTGCGCCATATGGGCCACAGTCCATACAGAAGGACGAGTAAGCGAGCCTTCATCTGCTCCTAAGCTACCGAGTAATGCTGCAAATAGTGTTGATTTACCTGCACCATTGACCCCAGTCAGACCAATCTTCCAACCTGGGTGTAATTGCATAGACGCTTTTTGAAATAGAACACGTCCACCGCGGCGTAAAGAAACTTGGTCAAATTGAATCATCTTGTCTTATCGTGGTGAGTTAGGGATGCTGTATTTTAAAGAGAACTGATCATGAAGACAAAGCTTTCGGAGTTTTAGTTTATAAATACTGAGATTGCATGGTTTCACTGATCCCGATTAAAGCTATTCGTCTGAAAATATCCAAATTTTGAGCAAGATAGGCCACATTTAGAAAAATATGGCTAAAATAAAAACAATTTAAAACTTGGTTGATAAATGAGCTACTAACTAATAAAACCAGACTAAGGAAAGTCAAATGAAAAAAAGATTGGGGATAGTAAGTGCAGTCATTTGCTGTGCTATGGGGACAACACACGCGGGGCAAAACGTATGTGTATTCGATTTATTGGGTAAATCAGGTGAATCCTACAAAATGATGGAAGAATGGGCACTTGCGGCAAAAAGTTGGCAAGCGGACATTACATTAATTCCATTTCAAGATGAAGCTCTAGTAGATCGTAGGCTGCGTGAGGGTAAATGCGATGCAGCTTATATGACTTCAATGCGAGCACGAAACTACAATAAATTTGCAGGCTCGATTGATGCAATTGGGGGAGTGACAAGTAATGCTATTGCTCAAAAGGCGATTAGTTATGTTTTGGATCAACGTAATAAACATCGCATGCTAACCACACAAAATGGAACAAACTATGAGGTGGTTGGAATTGTCCAGATTGGACTAGCATACTTATTTGTAAGAGATAGAAACCTCAACTCAATTGAGAAAGTACGTGGGACTAAGTTTGCCATTTTGCAATATGACGCAGCCCAGAAAATTATGGTTGAAAGTGTAGGTGCCCAGCCTATTCCTTCTGAGATTACCGATTTTGTGAAAAAGCTTAATAGTGGCCAAGTCGAGGCAATTGCTGCACCTGCTTATGCTTATAAACCTTTAGAAATTGGTAAGGGGATTGGAGCAAATGGAGCTATGTTTACTTTTCCTGTGGTGAACGTCACAGGGGATTTAATTGCAAGAAGTGATAAGTTTCCGGCCAATTTTGGAATGAAGTCTCGTGAATGGTTTATTAAACAGTTGCCACAGAACTTCGCAATGGTAAAACGGTTAGAAACCGGGATTCCTCCTAAAATTAAATTAAATTTTTCAGCCGAAGATAAGTTGAAATATCAGAAAATATTACGTGAAGGTCGCCTTGGCTTAACAAAACAAGGTGTATATGACGCGACAATGATGAGTGTACTCAAGCGTGCACGATGCACCATTGAACGGACAAATTTTGAATGTACGCTGACTGGAGAGTAGTTTGTTTTTTAATCACAAAAACCCTACAGATATTTCAAAGCTGAATATGGGTATGAAAATTGTGAATATAAAAAATAACTTACGGAAAATTAGCGATTTTTCATTTTAATAAATAATTTAAATCGAACAAACAATGGTTCAATGAGATAAAAATATTTGAGTAAAAGCTCTATTTTTTTCTAAAAAACATGATTAATATCTGTGTTTGAAAGGAAACTTCAAACAAAAAATCTGTTCCGTGGAAGGATGAAGAAAATGAAAAAAATCGTACTTGCTATGGCTGCCGCTTCTGTTGTTGGTTTTTCTGCTTCAGCGCAAGCAGCGAGTACCGTGTGTGTATTCGACCTCTTAGGAAAAGCAGGCGACTCATATAAAATGATGGAAGAATGGGCTCTAGCTGCAAAAGGCTGGGGTACTGAAATTAACTTAGTTCCTCGTCAGGACGAGGCTGTTGCAGATAATGATTTTAAAGCTGGTAAATGTGATGCCGTAGCAATGACAGCTATGCGTGCTCGCCAATATAACAAATTTGCCGGATCAATCGACTCGCTTGGTGGCGTTCCTAATAACCAAATTGCACAACGTGCTATTACTTATGTATTAGATGCACGTAATGCTGCAAAAATGACAACTAACCTTGGCGGTAAAAAATACGAAGTTGCTGGTATCTCTCCGTTAGGTTCAGCGTTCATTTTTGTACGTGATAAAAACATCAACTCAGTTGAAAAAGCTGCTGGTAAAAAATTCGCCGTGTTAGGTTATGACGATGCACAAAAAATTATGGTGCAGCGCGTAGGTGCTCAGGCAGTTCTTTCTGATATTTCAAACTTTGCTGCTAAATTTAATAATGGTCAGGTAGATATGGTAGGTGCGCCTGCTTATGCTTACAAACCATTAGAATTGAACAAAGGTTTGGGTGCAAACGGTGTAATGTGGAACTTCCCAGTATTACATGTAACGGCTGATTTAGTATTGCGTGCTGATAAATTCCCAGCAGGCTTTGGTCAAAAGTCTCGTGATTGGTTCGTAAAACAATTACCAAAAAGCTTTGCAATGATTAACCGTTTAGAAGCACAAATTCCAGGTAAATATAAAATGAACCTAAGTGCTGAAGACAAACTGAAATATCAAAAAATGTTACGTGATGGCCGTATGGATTTAACTAAACGCGGTATTTACGATGCAGGTATGATGTCTGTATTGAAAAAAGCACGTTGTTCTGTAGACAAAGCTAACTTTGAATGTTCAATGCCTGGTGAATAATTCATGTTGAACTTAAAAGCCTAGATTTATTCTAGGCTTTTTTGCTTTCTATAGGCTGTCAATTCAGCCATTGTGATTCATTAAAAAGACGCTAATCTAAATTGAGGATAAAACTTCATCTGGATATATGAAGATATTAGAAAATAGAACAAGGAAGTGAGTCATTAAAAGAGCTAAGGGAATTTAACTCGTTATTTTTTATTGAGCTCGGATAAACAGAATTGATCATAAAAATATCTAAATTGTGAATCTTAGATGAAATTATCTCATGAGAATCATGCCAACCAGCGTGAAATTTCTTGATGCCAAAAACAAAAAATTTACAAGGAAAGGAAAAGAATATGCGATTTTCCAAAACGCTTTTACTTGCGATGGGACTCACAACAATTTCATTTGCAGCCGAGGCCAAACAAACCATATGTGTTTTTGATTTTGTTGGTAAAAATGGCGATGTCTATGCACTCATGAAGGACTATCAGCTTGCAGCGAAAAACTGGGGAGCTGATATCGAACTAAAAGTAAACCAGAATGAAGCAGTGATTGCTGAAGACTTTAAAGCGGGCAAATGTGATGGTATTAGTGTATCAGGCATGCGTGGACGTCAATTCAACTCATTTACGGGATCATTAGATGCAATTGGTGCGATTCCAGATCTCAAACTTGCTGTTAAAGTCATGCAAGGTTTAGCAAGCCAAACCTTTAGTAAATATATGGTCAATGGCCGCTATGAGGTAGTAGGTGTTATTCCGGTAGGAGATGCTTACCTTTTAGTAAACGACCGTAGTATTAATACTGTAGCAAAAGCTGCGGGTAAAAAAATCGCCGTATTAGACTACGATGAAGCACAAAAAATCATGGTTCAGCAGGTGGGTGCTCAGGCAGTGAGTGCAGATGTGACTAACTTCGGGGCCAAATTTAACAATCATCAGGTCGATATTATTGGTGCGCCAGCAGCAGCGTTTAAACCTTTAGAGTTGCAAAAAGGCTTAGGTACAAAAGGGGCAATTGTAAACTATCCAATTTTACAGGTGACCGGAAATATTATTATTCGTCCAGACAAATTCCCAGCTGGTTTTGGTCAGAAATCTAGAGAGTGGGTGGCTGGTCAGTTACCGCGTGCTTTTACTATCTTGGGTAAAATGAAAGCGGATATTCCGCAAAAATATTGGATGGAAGTACCAGCTGCCGATAAACCGGGTTATCAAAAGCTCATGCGTGAATCACGAATTAATCTTACACAACGCGGTGTTTATGATAAACGGATGATGAAATTACTATGGCAATTCCGTTGTAAGCAAGACGCGAAAAACTTTGAATGTGGCTTACAAGATGAGAATTACAAATAATCTTGATAAAAATACTCAAGATTCGCTTTAAACTTCGAAGACAGACCCTATATTGATTATGCTATACTCAATATAGGGTCTTTTTTATTTTGAAAGGCACAGCAAAATCCGAGGAACAATCATCATGAATGCCCAAGCTCTAGTTTTGACAGATAATGCTGCCAATAAGGTACGCCAACTCCGTGATAGTGAAGGGAATGACGATCTCATGTTACGTGTATATGTAACCGGAGGCGGGTGTTCAGGGTTTTCATACGGCTTCAATTTCGCCGAAAGCGTAAATGAAGATGATGCTGAATTTGTAAATGGCGATGTAAAGATGCTGGTTGACTCGCTCAGCTATCAATATTTAGTTGGCTCAGTGGTTGATTATGTTGAAGGCCTTGAAGGTTCACGCTTTATTGTGCAGAACCCGAATGCGACAACAACCTGTGGTTGTGGTTCTTCATTCTCAATTTAAAAAGAATTTTAAATAAAAAACCTCTCATTATAGAGAGGTTTTTTATTTATAAGATTATGCTTGATCATGTATAGATTCTAAAAAGCATTGTACGAGTTCAGGTGCATTTTGATAAGGAATCCAATGAGAGGCATCCATAAAAATAGCCTTATAATTATTTTTAAAATAACCTGAATTTAACTTGGCACTTTTTTCTGTTACTGCAATATCATGCTTACCCCAAATAAAAAGAGTGGGAACGTCTATTGCTTTAAAAGGATTTTCAGGCTTTTCCCAAAAAAAGCCACGATACCAGTTTAATGCCGTAGTTAGCCTATTTTCTTTTATAAATTCAGTTTCGAATATTTCAATTTGCTGTTCGGTCATGCCAGATGATTTAAGAAATTTTCTTGCTACTTTAGGCATTTTCTTAAATAAAAGTTCGGGCAAAATAGGAAGCTGAAAAACTGCAAAATAATAAGATTTTAGTAGTTGATTGCTACTTAAGCAGGCTTTTAAAAAAGCAGCTTGATGGGGTACGGAAACTAAAGTGAGATGTTGAATATACTGTGGATACTTCATAGCTACACTAGACGCAATTACAGAACCCCAATCGTGCCCAATTAAATAAACTGGTTGACCAAGTCCCTTAATAAAAACTGCGACATCTTCAGTTAGTTCACTTAAAGCGTAATGAAAGCGGCTTTGTGGTCTAGCATTTAGACTATGACCACGTTGATGGAGCGCAAATGTTCTAAATTGATGCTGATGTAATAATTCCGAAGTCTGCTCCCAACTATGGGCAGTTTCTGGAAAGCCATGCAATAAAACCACGAGAGGGCCATCTATAGGGCCTGAATCAATGACATCGAATGTCCAAGCCCCACGTGTGTATTGATGAATACGTTTGGTCAGATCCATAAGAACATGCCTTACTTATTTTTGTTGGCATTTATCATGAATTTTTATGACCAATTTAATAACAGCATTTCGGGTCAGGAAATGTGTTATGAGGTCGAATCAGTCCAATTAAATCGAATAAGTAGTTTTATACCGCCGTGATCGTGCCTAAGATTCTAAAATCTGACGCTCCGGTTACCGCAGGTAAATTACCACTTAAACCATTCACAAAACGCATTGCTAACCATGCAAATGCTGTAGCCTCAACCCAAGTAGGGGAGAGCCCTAAAACATCAGTGGTTTGAACTGACCAATTGTGCTTACGTAAGCGCCAACGTAATTGTTCTAACAAATAAGAGTTATACGCTCCACCTCCACATACATAAACTTCACCTGTTTCCATATTAGAACGATAGATCGCTTTTTGAATGGCACGTACAGTAAGTTTCAATAAGGTAGCTTGAATATTTTCAGGTGTATCTTCTAACTCATCATAAGTTAAATCATTACGCCAATCGATTAACTGATCATCTAACCAGTCAATATTGAAATCTTCACGTCCCGTACTTTTAGGAGGTTCTTTAGAAAAATACTCATGAGCATAAAGACGGTCGAGTAAAGAGCGAATAGGATGACCATAAGCCGCCCAGTCACCATTTTCATCATATGGATGACCTGTATGGCGATGGCACCATGCATCCATCAAAATATTGGCAGGTCCAGTATCAAAACCAAAAACGCCGTCCGGATTGTTAGCTGGCAACATGCTCACATTGGCAATGCCGCCCAAATTCAAAATCACCCGATGAATGCTTGGATGTTGAAATAATGCCTGATGAAATGCAGGCACTAATGGAGCGCCTTGACCACCTGCTGCCATATCTCTACGACGGAAATCTGAAACAACCGGAATTTGAGTGATCTCAGTAATAATGTTTGGATCGCCAATTTGTAGCGTAAAACCATGCTCTGGACGATGACGAATAGTTTGTCCATGCGACCCAATCGCTTTAATTTGACTACGATCTAATTGGTGCTTTTCAATGAGAGAATTAATCCCGTGACCAATCATTTTGGCTAGAGCAACATCAGCTTTACCCATGCGGTCAATTTCATTGTCATCGGGTAAAGTTAATGCCATAAGCTCATCACGTAACTCGGGTTCGAATGGAACTGTAAGTGTGGCATGAAGCTGTAGTGGCTCAAATGAAGCCGCAACAATATCCACACCATCCATACTAGTGCCAGTCATTACGCCGATATAGATTGCGCTCATATGCAACTTCCCCTGCAAGACGCTGAAAAAATGTTAGTATATCGCACAAATTGAATAACTGATGTGTTTAGGTTTTGTGATGTCAAATTTCTTGCCCGCCGAAGAACAGCTTGCCCTCATCCAACGAGGCACGCACGAAATTATTTCAGAAGAAGATTTACTGAAAAAGCTTAAAGAGAATCGTCCTCTTAAAATTAAAGCTGGTTTTGACCCTACAGCTCCAGATTTACATTTAGGACATACGGTTCTTATTAACAAACTAAAAACGTTTCAAGATTTGGGTCATGAAGTTACTTTCTTGATTGGCGACTATACAGCCATGATTGGTGATCCAACAGGCAAAAGTGCAACTCGTCCGCCGTTATCACGCGAACAAGTTGAAGCTAACGCTAAAACTTATCAAGAACAAGTTTTCAAAATCTTAGATCCGAATAAAACAAAAGTACGTTTTAACTCAGAGTGGTTTAACCAAAAGTCTGCTGCGGATCTTATTCAGTTGGCAAGCCAGCAAACAGTATCACGTATGTTAGAGCGTGATGACTTCACTAAGCGTTATAACAATCATCAGCCAATTGCAATTCATGAGTTCTTATATCCTTTAGTTCAAGGCTATGACTCTATCGCACTTGAAGCAGACGTTGAGTTAGGTGGTACAGACCAAACCTTTAACTTACTTATGGGCCGTACATTACAAAGCCGTTATGGCCAAGAATCACAAGTATGTATCACTGTACCAATTCTAGAAGGTTTAGATGGCGTAAATAAAATGTCTAAATCTTTAGGTAACTATATTGGTGTTTTTGATGCGCCAGGTGCAATGTACCAAAAAGTATTATCAATGCCTGACTCTTTAATCGAACGTTATTTCGATTTATTAAGTTTTAAATCTCTAGATGAGATCAAAGCTTTATTAGATGAAATCGCGGCTGGTCGTAATCCACAAGAAGTAAAACGTATTCTTGCACTCGAGTTGGTTGAACGCTTCCATGATGCTGAAGCTGCTGCCAATGCTCATAAGAGTGCTGGTAACCGTATTACAGAAGGTGAGGTGCCGGCAGATACTCCTGAAGTAACTATTTCACGTGGTGAGTTTGGTGGTGAAATCTTTATTGCCACGATTCTTCGCGTAGCAGGATTAAATCCAAATGCAGCAGCTGCAAAAGATGCTGTTGCACGCGGTGCAGTAAAAGTAGACTGGAATGTAGTAGATGCAAGTTTCTCTGTAAAAGAAAACGGGACTTTTATTATTCAGTCTGGGAAAAAAGCAATTGCACGTGTAACTTTCACTGACTAAAAGTTATGTAGTGATAGAAAAGCAGGAGTAATCCTGCTTTTTTTATTTCAGAACTATAAAACCAATTAAGCGTTCCACGTGGAACCATCTAAGTATTATTAAGAATAAAATAAATTAAAAAATAAGAAGAAATATAAAGTGAGGGTAGAGTATTTGCTCTAATATTTCTTTGGATTCTTTGGATTCTTTGGATTCTTTGGAATAAAAAAGCTTATAGAGGAATAAAAACCATATAAAAGACTCCCTAACTCCAAAATGATTATATAGCTAAAGATAAAAACCAATAAAAAATAGCAAAAATGCCTAAAAAAAAGCCATATATATCACTTTTTTCGCAAAATAGTAGAAAAAAACGGCACTCAAGTGAAAAAGGGATAAATACCCCTTGCAAAGGGAATGAGATGGTCTATAATGCACATCCATCGGCGGTGATGCAGATAGAAACTTGTTGAAAAACAGTTACTTGTGATTAGATTGATTGCTTTAAGTGATGAATTTGATGGTAAGTTGGTTTGGAGAATAAGTTTTAAAAATATCGAAATTACCTGTTGACTTTTAAGAGATTAAGAGTAATATAGCCGACCTAGCTTGCTGGTGACGAACTAGTAAGAAGATCATTAAGAGAATTGAAGAACAACTTGTGTGGATTTTTACTGATTGATTAATCGAAATAATTTTCATTGATTGATTGGTTTAAATTACTCGAAGTTTATTTGAGCGAAATTTAAGTCAGTAATTGATGAGCCAGAATTGGCACCTTGTCTATAAATAAGGTGCAAAATGATTTTAACTGAAGAGTTTGATCATGGCTCAGATTGAACGCTGGCGGCAGGCTTAACACATGCAAGTCGAGCGGGGGAAGGTAGCTTGCTACTGGACCTAGCGGCGGACGGGTGAGTAATGCTTAGGAATCTGCCTATTAGTGGGGGACAACATCTCGAAAGGGATGCTAATACCGCATACGTCCTACGGGAGAAAGCAGGGGATCTTCGGACCTTGCGCTAATAGATGAGCCTAAGTCGGATTAGCTAGTTGGTGGGGTAAAGGCCTACCAAGGCGACGATCTGTAGCGGGTCTGAGAGGATGATCCGCCACACTGGGACTGAGACACGGCCCAGACTCCTACGGGAGGCAGCAGTGGGGAATATTGGACAATGGGGGAACCCTGATCCAGCCATGCCGCGTGTGTGAAGAAGGCCTTATGGTTGTAAAGCACTTTAAGCGAGGAGGAGGCTACTTTAGTTAATACCTAGAGATAGTGGACGTTACTCGCAGAATAAGCACCGGCTAACTCTGTGCCAGCAGCCGCGGTAATACAGAGGGTGCGAGCGTTAATCGGATTTACTGGGCGTAAAGCGTGCGTAGGCGGCTTATTAAGTCGGATGTGAAATCCCCGAGCTTAACTTGGGAATTGCATTCGATACTGGTGAGCTAGAGTATGGGAGAGGATGGTAGAATTCCAGGTGTAGCGGTGAAATGCGTAGAGATCTGGAGGAATACCGATGGCGAAGGCAGCCATCTGGCCTAATACTGACGCTGAGGTACGAAAGCATGGGGAGCAAACAGGATTAGATACCCTGGTAGTCCATGCCGTAAACGATGTCTACTAGCCGTTGGGGCCTTTGAGGCTTTAGTGGCGCAGCTAACGCGATAAGTAGACCGCCTGGGGAGTACGGTCGCAAGACTAAAACTCAAATGAATTGACGGGGGCCCGCACAAGCGGTGGAGCATGTGGTTTAATTCGATGCAACGCGAAGAACCTTACCTGGCCTTGACATACTAGAAACTTTCCAGAGATGGATTGGTGCCTTCGGGAATCTAGATACAGGTGCTGCATGGCTGTCGTCAGCTCGTGTCGTGAGATGTTGGGTTAAGTCCCGCAACGAGCGCAACCCTTTTCCTTACTTGCCAGCATTTCGGATGGGAACTTTAAGGATACTGCCAGTGACAAACTGGAGGAAGGCGGGGACGACGTCAAGTCATCATGGCCCTTACGGCCAGGGCTACACACGTGCTACAATGGTCGGTACAAAGGGTTGCTACACAGCGATGTGATGCTAATCTCAAAAAGCCGATCGTAGTCCGGATTGGAGTCTGCAACTCGACTCCATGAAGTCGGAATCGCTAGTAATCGCGGATCAGAATGCCGCGGTGAATACGTTCCCGGGCCTTGTACACACCGCCCGTCACACCATGGGAGTTTGTTGCACCAGAAGTAGCTAGCCTAACTGCAAAGAGGGCGGTTACCACGGTGTGGCCGATGACTGGGGTGAAGTCGTAACAAGGTAGCCGTAGGGGAACCTGCGGCTGGATCACCTCCTTAACGAAAGATTGACGATTGGTAAGAATCCACAACAAGTTGTTCTTCATAGATGTATCTGAGGGTCTGTAGCTCAGTTGGTTAGAGCACACGCTTGATAAGCGTGGGGTCACAAGTTCAAGTCTTGTCAGACCCACCATGACTTTGACTGGTTGAAGTTATAGATAAAAGATACATGATTGATGATGTAAGCTGGGGACTTAGCTTAGTTGGTAGAGCGCCTGCTTTGCACGCAGGAGGTCAGGAGTTCGACTCTCCTAGTCTCCACCAGAACTTAAGATAAGTTCGGATTACAGAAATTAGTAAATAAAGATTGAGATCTTGGTTTATTAACTTCTGTGATTTCATTATCACGGTAATTAGTGTGATCTGACGAAGACACATTAACTCATTAACAGATTGGCAAATTGAGTCTGAAATAAATTGTTCACTCAAGAGTTTAGGTTAAGCAATTAATCTAGATGAATTGAGAACTAGCAAATTAACTGAATCAAGCGTTTTGGTATGTGAATTTAGATTGAAGCTGTACGGTGCTTAAGTGCACAGTGCTCTAAACTGAAATGTTGAAGTTACTAACTTGTAGGTAACATCGACTGTTTGGGGTTGTATAGTCAAGTAATTAAGTGCATGTGGTGGATGCCTTGGCAGTCAGAGGCGATGAAAGACGTGATAGCCTGCGAAAAGCTCCGGGGAGGCGGCAAATATCCTTTGATCCGGAGATGTCTGAATGGGGGAACCCACCTACTTTAAGGTAGGTATTGCAACATGAATACATAGTGTTGCAAGGCGAACGAGGGGAAGTGAAACATCTCAGTACCCTTAGGAAAAGAAATCAATTGAGATTCCCTCAGTAGCGGCGAGCGAACGGGGATCAGCCCATTAAGTTATGTGTGTTTTAGTGGAACGCTCTGGGAAGTGCGAACGTAGAGGGTGATATTCCCGTACACGAAAGGGCACACATAATGATGACGAGTAGGGCGAGGCACGTGAAACCTTGTCTGAATATGGGGGACCATCCTCCAAGGCTAAATACTCCTGACTGACCGATAGTGAACCAGTACCGTGAGGGAAAGGCGAAAAGAACCCCTGTGAGGGGAGTGAAATAGATCCTGAAACCGCATGCATACAAGCAGTGGGAGCACCTTCGTGGTGTGACTGCGTACCTTTTGTATAATGGGTCAGCGACTTATATTCAGTAGCGAGGTTAACCGTATAGGGGAGCCGTAGAGAAATCGAGTCTTAATAGGGCGTTTAGTTGCTGGGTATAGACCCGAAACCAGGCGATCTATCCATGAGCAGGTTGAAGGTTGGGTAACACTAACTGGAGGACCGAACCCACTGTCGTTGAAAAGCCAGGGGATGACTTGTGGATAGGGGTGAAAGGCTAATCAAGCCTGGTGATAGCTGGTTCTCCCCGAAAGCTATTTAGGTAGCGCCTCGGACGAATACCATAGGGGTAGAGCACTGTTTCGGCTAGGGGGTCATCCCGACTTACCAAACCGATGCAAACTCCGAATACCTATGAGTACTATCCGGGAGACAGACTGCGGGTGCTAACGTCCGTAGTCAAGAGGAAAACAATCCAGACCGCCAGCTAAGGCCCCAAAATCATAGTTAAGTGGGAAACGATGTGGGAAGGCATAGACAGCTAGGAGGTTGGCTTAGAAGCAGCCACCCTTTAAAGAAAGCGTAATAGCTCACTAGTCGAGTCGGCCTGCGCGGAAGATGTAACGGGGCTAAAACTATGTGCCGAAGCTGCGGATGTATACTTTGTATACGTGGTAGGGGAGCGTTCTGTAAGCCGATGAAGGTGTGTTGAGAAGCATGCTGGAGGTATCAGAAGTGCGAATGCTGACGTGAGTAACGACAAAACGGGTGAAAAACCCGTTCGCCGAAAGACCAAGGGTTCCAGTCCAACGTTAATCGGGGCTGGGTGAGTCGACCCCTAAGGCGAGGCCGAAAGGCGTAGTCGATGGGAAAATGGTTAATATTCCATTACTTCTGTGTAATGCGATGAGAGGACGGAGAAGGCTAAATCAGCCTGGCGTTGGTTGTCCAGGTGAAAGGATGTAGGCATGTATCTTAGGCAAATCCGGGGTACTCTATGCTGAGATCTGATAGCAAGCTGTACTTGTACAGCGAAGTGGTTGATGCCATGCTTCCAGGAAAAGTCTCTAAGCTTCAGTTACACAGGAATCGTACCCGAAACCGACACAGGTGGTCAGGTCGAGTAGACCAAGGCGCTTGAGAGAACTCTGCTGAAGGAACTAGGCAAAATGGTACCGTAACTTCGGGAGAAGGTACGCTGTTGTTGGTGATGGAACTCGCTTCCTGAGCTGACGACAGCCGCAGAAACCAGGCCGCTGCAACTGTTTATTAAAACATAGCACTCTGCAAACACGAAAGTGGACGTATAGGGTGTGATGCCTGCCCGGTGCTGGAAGGTTAATTGATGGGGTTAGCGTAAGCGAAGCTCTTGATCGAAGCCCCAGTAAACGGCGGCCGTAACTATAACGGTCCTAAGGTAGCGAAATTCCTTGTCGGGTAAGTTCCGACCTGCACGAATGGCATAATGATGGCGGCGCTGTCTCCAGCAGAGGCTCAGTGAAATCGAAATCGCTGTGAAGATGCAGTGTACCCGCGGCTAGACGGAAAGACCCCGTGAACCTTTACTGCAGCTTGACACTGAACTTTGACCTTACTTGTGTAGGATAGGTGGGAGGCTTTGAAGCTGGAACGCTAGTTCCAGTGGAGCCGTCCTTGAAATACCACCCTGGTAATGTTGAGGTTCTAACTCTGTCCCGTGATCCGGGACGAGGACCGTGTCTGGTGGGTAGTTTGACTGGGGCGGTCTCCTCCTAAAGAGTAACGGAGGAGTACGAAGGTGCGCTCAGCGTGGTCGGAAATCACGCGTAGAGTATAAAGGCAAAAGCGCGCTTAACTGCGAGACCCACAAGTCGAGCAGGTACGAAAGTAGGTCTTAGTGATCCGGTGGTTCTGTATGGAAGGGCCATCGCTCAACGGATAAAAGGTACTCTGGGGATAACAGGCTGATACCGCCCAAGAGTTCATATCGACGGCGGTGTTTGGCACCTCGATGTCGGCTCATCTCATCCTGGGGCTGAAGCAGGTCCCAAGGGTATGGCTGTTCGCCATTTAAAGAGGTACGCGAGCTGGGTTTAGAACGTCGTGAGACAGTTCGGTCCCTATCTACCGTGGGCGCTGGAAATTTGAGAGGATCTGCTCCTAGTACGAGAGGACCAGAGTGGACGAACCTCTGGTGTACCGGTTGTGACGCCAGTCGCATCGCCGGGTAGCTATGTTCGGAAGGGATAACCGCTGAAAGCATCTAAGCGGGAAGCCTACCTCAAGATAAGATTTCCCTAGGACTTTATGTCCTCTAAAGAGCCGTTCGAGACTAGGACGTTGATAGGTTGGATGTGGAAGCATAGTGATATGTGAAGCTGACCAATACTAATTGCTCGTGAGGCTTGACTATACAACACCCAAGCAGTTGTATATGAAGCATCAATCGATTCTTAAATATGCAAGACAACTTGATTTAGTTATACCTCTAGCTAAAATGAACAAATAAAGTAAGATTCAATTCAGCCCAGTCTGTTACAGATTTGGAAAACGCTTCGGCATTAAATAAGACCCAAGCAAGTATCCATAAACAGTTGTGCTGGCGACCATAGCAAGAGTGAACCACCTGATCCCTTCCCGAACTCAGAAGTGAAACCTCTTAGCGCTGATGGTAGTGTGGGATTACCCATGTGAGAGTAAGTCATCGCCAGCTCATTATTCTAAACACCCCAAGCTCAAAAGAGGTTGGGGTGTTTTTTTATATGGGAAATCAAAATATTATGGAAGGGTTGGGTTATAAACAATAAGAAAATTATATATTTAAATAAGCAGAATAAGGGGTAAGTACCTATGATAATCTATGGTGATGTAGATTCAGGTAATTGTTATAAAATCAAATTGTTACTATCCCTATTAAATATAAATCATAGATGGATTCATGTTGATATTTTAAATAAATATACTCAAACAGCAGAGTTTCTATCTTTAAATCCTAATGGGAAAATACCTGTCTTAGTTTTAGATGATGGACGGGTTCTAAGTGAGTCTAACGCTATTCTAGCTACTTGGCTGAGGGAACGGAATTGATTCCTGCAGATCCTTATATGAAGGCAAAAATGTATCAATGGATGTTCTTTGAACAATATAGCCATGAACCATTTATTGCAGTTGCTCGTTTTATTAATAAATATCTAGGATTACCGCCAGAAAGAATAGAGGAATATCATAAATTACAACCAAAAGGCCATAAAGCTTTAGTAGGGCACGACTATCTTGTTGGAAATAAATTTACAATTGCTGATATTGCTTTATATGCATACACGCATGTAGCTGAGGAAGGCGGCTTCGATTTAAAGTTATACCCAAATATTCAAGAATGGTGTCAACGAATTCAAAAATATCCAAAATATGTGAGTATGGTTGAATAAAAAAGAACTCTTATAGAGTTCTTTTTTATATGGGGAAGATCAAAATCCTGTTTTAATTTAGAAATGTGCTTCTAAGCCCACATAAGGCCCTTTAAATTCAAATTTAAGGTCATTGTTATCGTAATCATCTAAATCGATATTGAGGATACGATAACCAGCTGTTAAGCCTAAATCGATTAATAAATTATCGGCAAACTTATACTTTGCTTCTACTAACGCATCTGTAATTTTTGCATCATCAAAGTTTGTATATGTTGCTTCACCTTTAGCGCTTAACCCTGTAAATGGAAGTTTTACTTCACCTGATAAATAAGCAATTGGATATGTCTTATCAATATCTACACGTTTACCGGTATAGGCAGTAATATCTCCATTTAGTACAGTTGCACCAAGACCTGCATCTACACTGACAATATTATCTAGTAACTCATAGTAGAGAATAAAATCACTATGATCTAAATCAACGTTATAGTTAGCTTGACCCAAAGTTTCTGATTTAGTTTGAGTATTTAAATTAACATAACGAATTTTTGCATTTGGAATAAATGGGATTGGGTGCTCAAAAGCTAATGAAAGTTGAGCACTACCTTTTCGGTCTAGATCTTGATCTTCAGGAGATTGTGAAGACATATTAGCTTTGCCGTCATAAAACCAGTAGCCAACGTCTCCTTTTACGCCTATAAAATCTGCTTGTGCGAATCCGCTAAGACCCATCCCGAGTACTAAAAAAGACAGTTTTAATATTTTCATCATCAATCCTAAAAAGAAAATCTTTGAACGCATGATATAGATATCTTTGCAGTTATGCATTGATGAAAAATGGTGAATATAAAGCTTCTATATCTTCAATTTTTAATATTCTTTTATTTAATTAATTTTAATATAAAAATTAATAACTTATAGTGAGTTGAGTTTTGGAGGTTTTAGTATAAATTTTGTGTAAGGGATCGATAATACTTTGATATTTTACTCATCTATAAATTAGTTGATATATCTACTTTATGAATGGGAATAAAATTTTAATGGTAGAAAATATCATTGAATGTAAGAAGGTAATAATATGCTTTAAAACAGGAATATTAGCTAAAAAATAACCAATCTAGATAAGAATCTCTAAAAAAACGTAAATTTTCAGACGGAAATTACAGTAAAAAGAAATAAAAACAGGTATTGTTCAGCTATATAGGGGCAAAAAATGGACAAAAATCTTTAAGGAAGAATTTTCTATTTTTGCTTGTTTGTTAAGGGAATAAAAATACTCAAAAGGTGCATTTTATTTTCTACAAACACAAAAGTATTTTTTGGTTCTTTTTTTGCATGCGGAATAACAATCAACAATAGCAGTAAAAATAAGTAATCTTTTAACATTAGGTGTTCTATGACAGATACTCGTGAAAACTGGACGTCACGATCTGGTTTTATTATTGCAGCCGTTGGTTCGGCTGTAGGCTTAGGTAATATTTGGCGCTTTCCGTACGTTGCGTATGAAAATGGCGGTGGTGCGTTTCTTATTCCCTATCTATTAGCACTCATTACTGCTGGTTTACCGTTATTATTTTTAGATTATGCGGTAGGCCATCGTAGTACTGGTTCACCTCCTAAGGCATATCGTGCCTTATTTAAAGGTGGTGAAACATTAGGGTGGTGGCAGGTTTGTGTCTGTATCATCATTGGTTTGTACTATGCAAGTGTACTTACATGGGCTGGTAGCTATGTTTACTTCTCTATTGGCCAAATGTGGGGAAGTGATCCGGAAGGTTTCTTCTTTAATACCTATTTACAGACCACAAAAGCAACCGGCTTTGATTTACAGTTTGTAGGTCATTTATTCTGGCCGATTGTTGGGATTTGGGCACTTACTCTCATCATTCTTTATGGTGGTGTGAAAAAAGGTGTGGAATTATCAAATAAGATTTTCATGCCTTTATTATTCATTCTCTTCACTATTTTAGTTATTCAATCGTTACGTTTACCAGGTGCGGTACAAGGTTTAAATGCATTCTTTACACCGAACTGGTCTGCAATGATGGATTATAAAGTTTGGTTAGCTGCCTATGGCCATACTTTCTTTTCACTCTCAGTTGGTTTCGGGATCATGGTGACCTATGCATCCTACTTAAAACCAAAAACGAATTTAACTGGTTCTGGTTTAATCGTTGGTTTTGCAAATGCATCAACAGAGATTTTAGCGGGTATTGGTATCTTCGCAGCGCTTGGCTTTATGGCACATGCCGCAGGTACTGAAGTTAAGGATGTTGTGAGTGGCGGTATCGGACTCGCATTTATTGCTTTCCCTAAAATTATTTCAAGTTTAGGTTCTGGTGCTGATCTATTCGGTCTTTTGTTCTTCTCTTCATTATTTGTTGCTGGTATTTCTTCAATGGTCAGTATTTTGGAAGTGCCTATTGCAGCAATGCAAGATAAGTTAAAGTGGGGACGTAAGAAAGCGGTAACGATTATTGGTGGTGGTAGTGCACTGGTTTCAATTATTTTATTCTCAAGTGTAAACGCAATTAAGCTCGTTGATATTGTTGATCACTTTATTAATAACATTGGGATTATTGGTGGGGCTTTATTATCAATTATTAGCGTAGCTTGGTTTAAACGTTCAGCACTTAAAGAGCTTCGCGACCATGTAAACCGTATCTCAACCATTCAATTGGGTAAAGGCTGGGACTTCACTTTAACAGTCATTACCTCTTTAATCTTATTAACAACACTCTGTATGACTGTTTTTAATTTGATCAAAAATGGCTATGATACTTATAGTATGAGCTTACAAGGTGTCTTCGGCTGGGGCAGTGTGATTTTCTGTGCAGTCGTTGCTATCGTGTTAAGTAAAATGAAAGATCGCTAGGAGGATAAAATAATGAATACTTCGGCAATCGTGATGTTAATAATTTCGATGGTATTTGTATGGGGTGGATTAGCATTATCCATCTTACATTTAACAAAGCATCCTGAAGAGTTAGATGAAGTTTTAGAAGAAGTAAAAGATCAGCATACACTTTGATATTCTGATCTAGTCAAAAAGCAGGCATAACGCCTGCTTTTTTTATGCAATTTTTTGAATTTTACAATAATAAAATCCATCACCAGATTGTGCTTCTGGCAACAGTTGTCTGCCATGAACTTGTTCAATTCCCCAATCTGCCTCGATTTTCACTTCTTTTGCATCAGCATGTTCTGTGAAGAAGTTAATCATCTGCTGTTCGTTTTCAGATTTTAAAATTGAGCAGGTGATATAAAGCAATGTACCGCCAACTTTGAGTTGCTGCCACATGTGCTCTAAGATCTGCTTTTGTAGCTCAATGGTTTGGGCTATATCACTAGATTGGCGCAATAGGCGTATGTCAGGATGACGTCGAATCACACCTGTCGCAGAACAAGGAGCATCAAGTACGATACAATCTACAGGTTGAACAGGATTCCACTTGGTTGCATCGGCTGCCAAAATTTCCGTGTGGCTTTGATCGAGTGCTAAGCGATTTAAGTTTTCAGTCACGCGGACTAAACGGCTTGGGTCCTGATCAATGGCGATGAGCTGTGCTGGTTTAAACTTTTCAAGCAAATGAGCCGTTTTACCCCCTGGGGCAGCACAAGCATCAATAACCGTTTTATTGTTTAAATCAGGCAACAAGGTGGCACATAGCTGTGCATGTTCATCTTGTACAGAGAACCAGCCTTGTTCAAAACCCGGTAACTGAGTGATTTGTACAGATTGCTCAAGGACAATACCAGCTTCGGAAAACAAACACACACGTGCCTGAATGTCTAAACTTTGTAGTTTTGCTAAATAAGCATCTCGACCAATATGACGCTGGTTCACCCGTAAAGTTAAAGGTGCGGCTTGCTTTAACGATTGGCAGAGAGCTTCTGTTTGTTCTTCCCAATCCTTTTTTAACCGTTTAAAAAGCCAACTTGGTAAGCCATGTGCTTGCTGTAAACCTTGCTGAAAGTCATCAGTTTCACGAGTTGCTCGACGCAAAATTGCATTAACAATACCACTGAGTGCAGGGAAACCAAGTTGTTTAGTCGCATCGACTGTTTCCGAGATGGCAGCGTGCGCTGCAATACGCGTGCATAAAACTTGATAAAGGCCAACGTATAGGCAGGTTTCTACTGTCTCATTGTTTAAAGGTTTGCTGAGTAAAGGCAGGCTAATTGACTTAAGTGCGAACCATTGGCGCAATGTACCTAAAACAAGTTCATGAAATAGTGCACGATCACGCTCTGCTACTTGATTCAGCTGTGTATTTAAAATACTAGCGAGCGATTGACCTTGCTGAACTTTTAGCAAGGTCTGGACGACTTGAGCGCGCAGGTTAAAACGTGATGAATTTGAAGTAGCCTGACTCATGGCAGAATCTGTCCTACGTGAAGTTTTTGAGTTTGTGCAATTTGTTGAGCATTTAATGCTTTACCACCCGGCCACTGCACACTCGTTAAACAAATAAATGTATTTTCACCGCAAGCAACATGTACGCCCTGTTTATCGATTGCAATAATTTCACCAGCTTTAGCATCTGCTTTATTTTGATTAGAAATTGTTGAATACCAAACACGCAGCGCATTATTTTCATCAAGTTGAATAAAGGCAACAGGCCATGGGTTGAATGCACGGATATTGCGGTCAACTTGAACTGCATTCATAGACCAATCAATACGAGCTTCTGATTTCACGAGTTTATGCGCATAGACTGTTAAGCTTTCGTCTTGAACTTCGCGTTCTGCTAAATATTTTTGTAGAGTTTCTTCTGACTCAAGTACCGCACAAATTGCTGTTGCACCTTGAGCTGCAAGTTTGTCATGCAACGTCGCTGATGTATCTTCGGAAGTGATTGGACAATAGGTTTTATACATCATATCGCCTGTATCTAAACCCGCCGCCATTTGCATGATGGTGATACCAGTTTCGTCGTCACCTGTTGCAATTGCACGCTGAATCGGTGCTGCACCGCGCCAGCGTGGTAATAATGAGCCATGAATATTTAAACAGCCATATTTAGGTGTATCGAGCACAGCTTGTGGAAGAATTAAGCCATATGCTGCAACTACCATGACATCAGCGCCTAAAGCAGCAAGTTCTTGTTGAGCTGCCAAGCCTTCTTCAGTTGAAGCTTTGAAGTGAAGCGGTTGATAAACAGGAATATTATGTTCCAGCGCAAGCTGTTTTACAGGAGACGGTGTTAGTTTTTGTCCACGACCTGCTTTACGGTCTGGTTGAGTATAAACCGCGATAATTTCATGGGAAGTTTTTAGTAGAGCCGCCAATGCTGTTGCAGCAAATTCGGGGGTGCCAGCAAAAATAATTTTCACAAATGCAATCCAAAAAAAGTTTAACGCTAGTATACGTGAAAAACGATTGAAGCCCTAAATCGAGGTACAAAGGAGAGCTAAAGCCATAAATAGTGAACAAAAAATTATTCAAAAATTTTTATTGATAAAAAAAGGTTATAAAAAAATAAAAAATTATTCATGTAAGTTTTGCTAAATATTGACTGAGTATTATCGTTCTTGGCTTTCCCAATATTATTTGCTTCTATAGAATGGAGAATGATCAAATTATGATGATGAGTCAATATTCCGACTGATCTAACGCTATATCAGTATCATTCAGCCAGAGTGGAAGTCATTTCACTCAAGCACAACTTGTTGGAAACACAAATGCCTGACTATCGTTCAAAAACATCGACACACGGAAGAAATATGGCTGGCGCACGTGGCTTATGGCGTGCAACAGGAATGAAAGATGAAGATTTCGGCAAACCGATTATTGCAGTGGTCAATTCATTTACCCAATTTGTTCCGGGCCACGTCCATCTGAAAGATTTAGGACAGCTTGTCGCGGCAGAAATTCAGGCAGCAGGTGGTGTTGCTAAAGAGTTCAATACAATCGCGGTGGATGACGGTATCGCAATGGGGCATGACGGCATGCTTTATTCATTACCATCACGTGATTTAATTGCGGACTCAGTTGAATATATGGTGAATGCACATTGCGCCGATGCGATGGTGTGTATTTCGAACTGTGACAAAATTACTCCGGGAATGTTGATGGCTGCGATGCGTCTAAATATTCCTGTGGTGTTTGTGTCTGGCGGACCAATGGAAGCAGGTAAGGTTAAATTCCGCGGTGATGAAAAAGCAATTGACCTTGTAGATGCTATGGTTGTTGCAGCTGATGACAGCTACACAGACGAAGAAGTTGCAGAATTTGAACGTTCAGCATGTCCAACTTGTGGTTCGTGTTCAGGTATGTTCACTGCGAACTCAATGAACTGTTTAACAGAAGCGCTAGGTTTATCGTTACCGGGCAATGGTTCTATCGTTGCAACGCATGCAAACCGTAAAAAATTATTCTTAAAAGCAGGTCAGCTTATTGTTGAATTGGCCAAACGCTACTATGAGCAAAATGATGCAAGTATTTTGCCTCGTTCAATTGCCACTAAAGCTGCTTTTAAAAATGCGATGACACTTGATATTGCCATGGGTGGTTCAACCAATACAGTTCTTCACTTGTTAGCTGCGGCAAATGAAGCTGAAGTTGATTTTACGATGGACGATATTGATGAGTTGTCACGTCGAGTACCAGTGCTTTCAAAAGTAGCACCAGCAAAACAAGACGTACATATGGAAGATGTACATCGTGCAGGCGGTATCATGGCCATTTTAGGCGAGCTTGATCGTGCGAATCTACTTGATGTATCTGTACCAACTGTACATGAGAAAACATTAAAAGATGCGTTAGATAAGTGGGATATTATCCGTACTGAAGATCCAGATGTATATGAGTTCTATCGCTCGTCTCCGGGTGGCGTTCCAACTCAAGTTGCATTCTCACAAAACCGTTACTACTCAACTTTAGATGGCGACCGTGAAAAGGGTGTGATTCGTAATGCAGAACATGCATTCTCTAAAGATGGTGGTTTAGC
Organism: Acinetobacter sp. FDAARGOS_558; assembly: GCF_003937785.1. Lineage (NCBI taxonomy): Bacteria > Pseudomonadati > Pseudomonadota > Gammaproteobacteria > Moraxellales > Moraxellaceae > Acinetobacter > Acinetobacter sp. FDAARGOS_558. The sequence goes on along the minus strand of NZ_RKJH01000001.1, from coordinate 2,320,410 downwards.
TGTTCTTTACGGCAACATTGCACTTGATGGATGTATTGTAAAAACTGCGGGCGTTGACGAATCTATTTTAAAATTCACAGGTTCAGCACGCGTTTTTGAGAGCCAAGATGCAGCGGTAGAAGCAATTTTAGGCAATGAAATTAAAGCTGGTGATGTGGTTGTTATTCGCTACGAAGGTCCACGTGGTGGTCCGGGCATGCAAGAAATGCTTTACCCAACCAGCTATCTTAAATCGAAAGGTTTAGGAAAAGACTGTGCGTTAGTTACAGATGGCCGTTTCTCTGGTGGTTCATCAGGTCTTTCAATTGGTCACGTTTCGCCAGAAGCTGCTGAAGGCGGTGCGATTGGTTTGGTTGAAGATGGCGATACCATCGAAATTGATATTCCAAACCGTACCATTCACTTGAATATTGATGATGCGACTTTGGCGCACCGTCGTACAGTTCAAGAAGCGAAAGGTTGGCATCCGAAGGAAGAACGTAAACGTAAGGTATCAAAAGCGTTAAAAGTTTATGCAATGCATACCACAAGTGCAGCAAAAGGAGCTGTACGCGTTCTATAAAATATTCAATTTTAATAATTGAGTAGGAAACATGCACCCATTAACACGATGAATTGTTATCATGTTAAGGGTGCATTTTTTATGTCTGGTAAAAAAAATCCGCTTGTAGAAAAAGGTGGTTTCAGATCATTCTATGGGTTTGCCATAAAATGGTGATAAAATCTTCACCTACGCAGAAACTCGCGAAATAACATGACATATTTTCTGCGCGAACTCAGGTAGTCATTTTTCCATCTCGACTACTGTTTCACCTTGCACTATGATCAAAATAACTTTTGATCTCGCTTAGGATTTATTTTTAGAGGCACTACTCATGTCACTGCTACGCCGTTGGTTTGACCCTATCCGATCGAGCTGGTTTTACCAAAAGCCTTCTCGTCAAGCGGTGTTACCCACGGAAAATGGTTTAAGTATTTATTTACGACTTGATGATGTGTATAGCTATCTGGCTGTTCAGCAATTGTCTCAGCTAGATGAAATTTTAAGTGATGAACTTAAACCTTTAAAAATTATTATTTCCCATACGGCTTCTGAACCTCCAAATAGCATGACGCATGAGGAGTGGCAGCATTATTGTTTAAATGATGCCAAAATTTTAGCAAATCAGCACCGGTTTGCTTTTGATGAGTTTCCAGAAATCCCAAGTCCAGAATCTTTAAAACAAGCCGCTGTCATATTAAAAAGAACCCCATTACAAGGTCAGAACTTCTTACATTTACTTGAAGATATCTTTCACATGCTTTGGCAACAGCAATATGGAAAATTGCGTACTCTACATGCCATGGCAGTCAAGCATCAGGTTCCTCAGCATTTTCCAGAACGTATTTTTACGGATGAACCTGTTCGAGCGGCATACTTTGAGTTTGGTGGGCGTAAATATCATGCAGTAGATGATTTATTACGTTTAACCCGTCGTTTAAAACAACAAAAGTTACTGACAGGTAATCCGATATTTTTAATTAATCATATCGAATGGCGTGAACATTTGATTAATGATGCTGAGGCGTTAAATGAAATTCAGGCTTTGCATCCTGAACTTGATGTATTTATCGCTTTAGAAGACCCGATGAGCTGGTTATTGCTTGCCTATATTAAAGAAGAGCTCGCAGACTATTATGATATTCAGCTAAAAGTTTATCCTTTGAGTTATCGGGGCCGAGACTGGTTTGACTGGAGTTTGGCAACACGTGTGTCTAAACGTACCGAGGTTGCTTTTACACCTTTTTGCCGACCTACAGAAGAAAGTACGCTTGGGATGGCAAAGCTTTTCTATAGTGTGCCGGAAAATCAGCAACTTGATACAATTTTCACTATTTTGCAGGCTGTTTGGACGAAAGGAAAAGATCTATCTTTCCAGAAGCATTTCCAACAGTTACAGCAGCAACTGGGTATTGAGCAGTTAACTGAACAGGATATACAGTCGGTTTTAGCGCAAAATGATGCACTTTGCCAAGACAAGCATCAACCTGATTTGCCGGTTTTAGAGTTGCGTATCGATGGGCAAAGCTATGTATTTAATAGCCTGTATCGGGTTTGGATGATTGAAAGTATTTTTAGCAATGTTTTAGAAGAAAAATATAAAACGGCCTCAACTTCTAATTGAGGCCTACTCCTAAAAACAAGAATAGGGCAAAGCCTGTTTTTTCCGTAGCATAACCTTGTAGGGAATCGGAGATAAACAGTGACATTTCTAGCAATTATTATGATGGTGTTTGCCTTTGCGGGCATGATTAAAGGCATGATCGGCTTAGGCTTGCCTGCGGTATCAATGGGCTTACTCACCATCGCAATGAGTCCTTTTCAGGCTGCATCTCTTTTAATTGTTCCTTCAATGGTCACCAACGTCTGGCAGCTTTTTGCTGAAGGACATGTCTGGGCTTTTATTCGCCGTTTCTGGACGTTGCTCGCAGGTATTGTGGTGGGCTCAATATGGAGTTTTCTACCTACCTTAAGTCAAAGTCATGGTCAAAGTAGTGAAATTTTATTAGGCTGCATGTTGGCCTTATATGGGCTTTATGGTCTATGCGTAAAGAAACTTCCGCATTTAGGAAAGCATGAGCGTTGGTTATCACCCATTATTGGATATATCGGCGGGGCAGTGACTGTAGCAACAGGCGTCATTATTATTCCTATCGTACCGTATTTGCAGTCTTTGCATTTAAAACGTGATGAGTTGGTACAGGCTTTAGGATTAACGTTTACGGTCTCTACCATTTGCCTTGCTGTGTTTTTACACCATAACCCGATGTCAGGGATATCACTGGACTATCATTTATCTTTCGCTGCGTTGTTGGCTGCGCTCATTGGAATGTGGATCGGTAAAAAAATCCGCTATCGACTGAATGAGCAGATTTTTCGCCGTATCTTTTTTATAGGCTTGATGTCATTAGGACTTTATATGATTTTGCATTAAGTCAATTTTTAAGGACGATGCTGCAATAAAAAGTCTGCAAACTGTTGGTAACTACTGGGCAACTGATTGAAACTTTGTGTGGCCAAAAGTAGTTTACGGTTTGCCCATGCGCCTAGCAGTTGAATTGAATGGAAATCATAGTCCGATTGTAGGCGCTGTGCAGCACGGGCAGGCATAATCGCAATTCCCACACCTTTGGCGACTACCTCTGCAATTGCGCCAAAGTTAGGTAAGCGCAACCGATACTGTATGTTAAAACCTAATAATTTGGCTTGGGTTTCAATGGACTGTTGTAAAGAGTGATGTGATTTGAGTCCAATAAAACCATAGCTTAAAGCATCTACTAAATTTAGCTCTTTGTAGTGGGCTAACTCATGTGTCACAGGGCAAATAAGTACTAATGGGTCGCTTGCAAACTCTTTAGTTTGCAAATGTCGGGTATTGAAAAAACTCGAGACTAGGCCAAGACTTGCAATCCCTTGGGTTAATGCATCTACAATTTCTGAACTTTCTGCTTCATGCAAATCGATATTCATTTCTGGATGAAGCACTAGATATTGAGGTAATAACGTAGGTAGATATTCACTTTGAGCAGATGAGTTACACCAAAGTGTTAATGCTTCTGTTGTCGGCTGTCTGAACCGCTGCATTTCGTGTTCGAGTTGATCTTTTTGAGCTAAAAGCTGACGAGCATGTTCTACAAATGCATGTCCAGCTGTAGTGAGTTCTACACCTGTGGTTTGGCGAATAAATAAGGGGGTCTCAAAATACTGTTCAAGTTTTTTTATACGTTCACTCGCTGCTTGAAGTGAAATCGCAGAACGGTCAGCGCCTTTGGTGAGGCTACCAGTCGAGACAATATGAAGAACCAGCTGTAAATCAAAAAAATCAAAACGCATGATAGGAACGTATTGAAATGCAAAAATTCATCATACTAAATCGGAATGAAAAAAGGCAGCTTGCGCTGCCTTTTAGAATTTAGGTTTTATCTTTTAAACTAAACAGCCAGTTTAAAATAATGGCTGCAAACGTTGCTGTACCAATACCACCTAAATTGAAATTACCGAACAATAATTCAAAGTTTCCAGCACCCAAAATAATGGTTACTGAAGCCACAATCAGATTTTTATTGTTAGAAAAATCGACTTTGTTTTCAATCCAGATTTTTGCACCGGCAATGGTAATTAAGCCAAATACCACAATAGATGCACCTGTTAAAACTGCGCTTGGAATGGTACTAATGACAGCGCCAAATTTTGGTGATAGACCTAAGAAAATAGCAAAGATGCCTGCAATCACAAATACAATGGTTGAGTACACACGAGTGACTGCCATCACACCAATGTTTTCACCATAAGTCGTCATCCCTGGCGCGCCAACACTACCAGAAAGTGTCGTAGCTAAACCATCAGCGACAAAGGCTTTGCCTAATTGTGGAGTTAGGTTTTCTCCAGTCATTGCACCTACTGCTTTGATATGACCTAAGTTTTCTGCTACTAAAATCAGTGCAACCGGTGCAATAATTAAAATAGCCTTGGTATCAAAAGTAGGATGTGAAAAGCTTGGAATACCGAACCACGAAGCTTGTGAGATCTGGCTAAAATCGATCGGTTTACCTAAACCTAGACCGTTTGTCGCAATCGCATAGATTACATAAGCCAAGATCAAACCTACCAATAGAAGTAGCCGCTGCAATAAGCCTCGTGTAAAAACTGCAATACTGCCCATACAAAGTACAGTAATTAAGGCCATCCACATTTCAAATGGCTGCCCTGCAACGCCTTTAATGGTAACAGGGGCAAGGTTGAGACCAATAATCATCACAATTGCGCCAGTCACCACAGGCGGCATAAGTTTTTCAATCCAGCGTGTACCCGTGAGCATGACAATAAAACCGATGAGTGCATAAAAGATACCGCACGCTACGATCCCGCCCAACGCAATAGAAAGATTTGGATTGGCCCCTGAACCTGTGATATGCCCCGTGGCTGCTGCAACAACCCCAATAAAGGCAAAACTCGATCCTAAATAACTAGGAACACGACCACCTGTAATTAAGAAGAACAGGATGGTACAGATACCTGACATTAGAATAGCAAGGTTAGGGTTAAAGCCCATGAGTAAAGGTGCTAAAACAGTTGCTCCAAACATGGCAAATGCATGCTGGACACCTAAAATAGCACTTTGAACTGGAGGGAGATATTCATTGGTAGAGACCGGTCGATGGTCAACATCACCTTGGTAAGGCTGCCATTTGGGAAACCAGTTGGACATAAAATAAGCTCATTATTCTTTAATTGGTGCAATGATACTCTTTCTTGTAAAAGCATTTAATCTCTTGTATTGAATATGAAAGTGAAAAGTAATTATTTTTTAACGATCGGTATAATTTTATAAATTCTAAATATAAGGAATTAGGTGTTTTTTTCTGATAAAAATTAATTTTATGATTTTTAAAAAAATATTCTAAAAAATGAAAAATCGGGGAAAATTTGAGAAAAACAAGGAATTTTGCAAGTAAAAAGCAGCACATCCAAGATGCACTGCTTTAAGAAAGTAGTTAGTAAAATGAGCTTAGCCTGTATTACGTAAACCAGCAGCAATTCCGGCAATACTTACCATAAGTGCATGGTCAACAGGGGTATGCTCTGCCTGACGTTCAGCAAGATAATCACGGCGGCGTTTCATGAGTTCAGCTTGTAAAAGATGCAAAGGCAGTAAATAAGGTTTACGAACTTGCATAGACTGATCCAAAACTTCATTGTCGCTTAATAGTTTTGATTCATCTTTTAACGTAAGTAAGGTTTCCACAGCATCTTTTAGACGTTGGCGTAACTGATTGCCAAGCACTTTTAAGTCTTCATCTTCAGTCAAATGAGACTCGTAGTAGAGTGCAATATTGGCATCGGCTTTAGACAATACCATTTCCAGCATATCAATGAGTGTCTGGAAATAAGGCCATTGCTGAAGCATTTCATCAAGCGTTGCTTTTTGCTGATCGGCAATCACTTCATTAATCGCCGCACCTGTACCTAACCATGCAGGTAACATCAAACGGATTTGTGTCCAAGCAAATACCCAGGGAATGGCACGTAAAGATTCGATACCGCCACTTACTTTACGTTTTGCCGGGCGTGAACCCAGCGGCAACATTTGTAATTCAAGCTCAGGAGTGACAGTCCGTAAATATTTCACAAAATGCGGGTTTTCACGCACTGTTTGACGATAAACCTTCACAGAATGATCTGTCATACGGTTCATAAGTTCACGCCACTCAGCCTTAGGCTCTGGTGGTGGTAATAATGTCGCTTCAAGCGTTGCTGCGGTATAGATTTCAAGGTTTTGCATGGCAATACCTTCTAGACCGAATTTGAAGCGGATCATTTCACCTTGTTCTGTCACACGAATTGCACCAGAGATTGAGCCCGGTGGTTGCGAAAAGAGTGCTTGTTGCGTTGGAGCACCACCACGGCTAATTGAGCCGCCACGACCGTGGAACAGAGTCAACTGTACGCCGTGTTTACGAGCAATTGCAGTCAGCTCTTCTTGAGCACGGTATTGGGCCCAGTTAGCAGACATGAAACCGGCATCTTTTGCTGAATCCGAGTAGCCGATCATAACTTCGTGTTTACCCTGAATATGCTGCTTATACCAATGCATATTGAACAACGTATTCATGGTAGTTGCTGCGCCGTCTAAGTCTTTTAAAGTCTCAAATAAAGGCACTACACGTAAAGGATGCTGAATACCGGCTTCTTTTTGCAATAACAATACAGCTAAAACATCACTTGGATATTCAGCCATAGAAATAATATAAGCCCCTAAAGACTCAGGTGGTTGGTCTGCCAAAGTACGCATGGTTGCAAATACTTCTTGTACATCTGGGTGACCAATCAAACTACCTTCTGGCTCATTAATATACTTCGGTAGTAGCGGGCGTTTGCTTTGGAGTTCCTGAATAAGGAAGTTTTGGCGCGCTTGTTCAGTCCATGACTCAAAATTACCCAGACCTAAGTATTCGGTAATTGCTGAAATGGCTTGGCGATGACGGCCTGATTCTTGGCGAATATCGAGCTTAAGCAGTTCAATACCAAAACAGTTCACACGATAGATAAAGTCGAGTAGTTGACCATTCGCGATTTCAGGCAGATTACTATCAATTAGAGAGCGATAGCACAGTAATAATGGTTGTAACAGTTCATCTTTGCTTTTAATGACATTGCTGTCATCTGCTTCTAAGCCTTGTAGGCGCTGAGCTAACCAATGACGAGTTGCTTTTAAACGCTCTCGTGTTGCACGTAAATACTCACGATAAGGCTCTGGATGAGGGCTACCAATGGCTTGAACCATTTCTTCGGAACAAGACTGAATTGATAGTTCCCAACGTAAGTTTTCGATATCTCTTAGATAGAGGTCGGCAGCTTGCCAGCGTGATAACCACAATACTTCTTGGGTAATTTGATGAGTAACGTTCGGGTTACCATCACGGTCTCCCCCCATCCAAGATGCAAAACGTACCGGAGCAATATGAAGTGGTAAGTTTTGTTGGCAATTGTCTTGAACCAGTTCATTTAGCTCACGGATAAATTTAGGAACAGCATTCCAAAGCGTTTGCTCAATTGTGGCAAAGCCCCATTTTGCTTCATCTACCGGGGTCGGGCGGTGCTGCCTGATTTCATCTGTTTGCCAAGCCGAACTAATTTGTTGTTTTAAGTTGGCAAGAGCATTTTGACGTTCACGCGGAGTAAGTTTTTGCTGATCAAGTTGTGATAGACAAGCATTGATATCGTCATATTTTTGAATCAGGGTACGACGACTCACTTCTGTTGGATGCGCCGTAAGTACCAATTCAATCTTAAGATCACAAATTTGCTGGAACAGTTTTTCCGTCGAAATATTTTTATCTTTAAACTTTTTAAATAAGTGAACAAGGGGATTCGGGGAGTTTGCATCCGGATCGAACTCTGCCTGTCTGCGGCTACGTACCACATGATATTGCTCAGCAATATTGGCAAAATTGAGGAAGTGAGAAAAAGCGCGGGTAAGAGGCAATAGCTCTTCATCGGGCAATTCTAAAAATAATTGTTCTAATTGCTTTTCGGCTTCAGCTTGACCATCACGTGCACCTTTGGCAAGAGCACGGATTTGCTCGATCTGATTAAACAGTTCTTGTCCTGCATGCTGTTTTAGGGTTTCACCTAATAAATTGCCAAGTAAGCGGACATCCTCACGCAGTGGCGCATCGATTTGCTGAACCATGCTATTTTCTCCTGTTCTTATTCTTTTCGAATATAGCGCGATTAACGAACATTCCAAGCTTTGAGCGTAAGAAAATGTGAATTTTTGCTTAAAAAATAACATTTAAATCGCTTATAACGCTTTAAAAGTCGTCATGCACCCGTTGCAAATTTTGGCAATCGGACTTTGGTTTAATGCCGATATCTGAGTAGAAATAAATCAATAGCATCCCGAATAAACCGATCTATCTCTTGAGCATTCGGTACAGGAATAATTCTAAGTAGAACCTTGTGATGGCGTACACCAAGCAATAAGGTCAAAAGCAGTTCTGTTTGATATAGCGGATCATCGGCTTGAATAAAACCTAATTGAGCAGCTTTTCGAAAAAACTCAACTAACTGATTTTGCAGACGGGTATGGGATGCATTAAAAAACTGTAGGGCGAGTGGACTTTGCTCTGCTGCAAGTTCAAATAATACATGCTCGAGTTTAAGTGCTTCGGGGGAATAAATAATCTGCAAGGCACGTGAACACACCATATAAAGTGTTTGATAAAAGTCTGCCGATGCATCTAATTCAAATGGTTTAGTGCCTAGAGTCTCTTCACAAGTTTCTGTAATGGCACAGATAAACAGGTTTGCTTTGTCTTGAAAGTGATTATAAACCGTGAGTTTAGTAACGCCTGCTTCCTGTGCAATCAGGTTCATGCTGGTACCGTGATAACCGGACTTTAAAAAAATAGCTTTAGCGGCCTGTAAGATACGAGCACGCTTTTCCAGATCTTTGGGGCGACCACTTTGATTAACTGTTTGCACGAAACCCTCTAATAAAACTATATAAAAATAAATACTTATAAGTTTTTCTTTAATTAATGTACCAGCGGGTATATTAATTAAAAAACAAACAAACTATGATGCAAATATATTGTGCCTTAAAAAACCAGTTTGAATAAGAGCGATAAGATATGAATCTGTTAAAACCTCTCATCATGAGTATGATGATTGTTTGCATGGTCACATTAACGGGGTGTAGTAAAGAGGCTCCTAAAACAGAAGAAATACCCTATGTGATGGTGACCCAGCCTTCAACCACACTTCACGAACAAAAAAGCTATGCTGGAGATGTACAGGCTCGACAACAAACTGCCTTGGCATTTCGGGTGGGTGGACAAGTTACGGCTCGCTATGTGGATGTAGGTGACCGGGTTAGAGTTGGGCAAGTATTAGCAAAACTCGATGTGGCGGATGCACAGCTACAATTAAATGCTGCCAAAGCTCAATTAGAAAACGCACAGGCAGCAGCAAAAACAGCCTCAGATGAGCTTAAACGTTTTCAACAATTATTACCCATAAATGCCGTGAGCCGTTCGCAATACGATACGGTAAAAAATCAATATGATGCGGCTCAGGCAGCATTACAACAAGCTCGTTCTAATTATGAAGTTTCTGCCAACCAGACTGGTTATAACCAACTTGTTTCTAATAAAAACGGGGTGATTACAGCGCGTAATATTGAAATTGGACAGGTGGTTGCAGCAGGGCAAGCGGCTTATCAACTGGCAATTGATGGTGAACGTGAAGTGGTCATCGGCGTACCGGAACAAGCGGTTAGCGAGATTAAAGTTGGCCAAGCGGCATGGATAACTTTGTGGTCTAAACCGAACGAACGATTTGCTGGATATGTACGCGAAGTTTCTCCAGCTGCTGACCAGTCCCGTACATTCACAGTTAAGGTGGCACTCAAAGAAGGTCAGTCTGCTATTCAGCTTGGGCAAAGTGCACGTGTATTTTTTAGTTCGACTCAAACTAATGTCATGAGTGTGCCACTTTCGAGTGTATCTGCAACAGATAACCAACCTTATGTATGGGTGGTGAATGCGAATCAGACCTTACGTAAAGTGCCTGTAACGATTGGTGCTTATGGCAGAGATAGCGTGCCGGTATTATCGGGTTTAACACCAAATGATTGGGTTGTGATTGGTGGTGTGCACTTGCTGCGCGATAAACAGAAGATTCACCCGATTGATCGTGAAAATCGTGCAGTGAAAATTCAGGGAGCCAAATAACCATGAAATTTAATCTCTCTGAATGGGCACTGAACAATAAGGGTATTGTCCTTTATTTCATGCTCTTGCTCGGCATTATTGGTGCAATTTCTTATTCAAAACTCTCACAAAGTGAAGATCCGCCATTTACCTTTAAAGTCATGGTCGTACAAACCTACTGGCCAGGGGCAACAGCCAAAGAAGTTTCTACTTTAGTTACGGACCGTATCGAAAAGGAACTGATGACCACAGGTCAGTATGACAAGATTATGGCGTATTCCCGTCCAGGCGAGTCGATGGTGACTTTTGTTGCTAAAGATTCTCTCACTTCTGCGCAGATTCCTGATGTTTGGTACAACGTTCGGAAGAAGGTCAATGACATTCGCCATGAACTCCCAAGTGGGGTGCAAGGTCCATTTTTTAATGATGAATTTGGCGATACCTTCGGTAATATTTATGTACTGACAGGCAAAGACTTTGACTATGCGCTTTTGAAAGAATATGCCGATCGTTTGCAATTACAACTACAGAGAGTCAAAGATGTAGGCAAAGTTGAGCTAATTGGGCTGCAAGATCAGAAAATCTGGATTGAAATTTCAAATACTAAAGCCGTTCAGCTCGGGATTCCTGTTTCTGCCATACAAGAAGCCCTACAAAAGCAAAATAGCATGGCAAGTGCAGGCTTTTTTGAAACTGGAACGGATCGTATTCAAATTCGAGTAAGTGGCCAACTACAAAGCGTAGATGACATTAAAAAAATGCCTTTACTGGTAGGCGATAAAACCATTCAGCTTGGTGATGTTGCTGATGTCTACCGTGGTTTTAGCCAACCTGCTCAGCCGCGTATGCGTTTTATGGGTGACAATGGTATTGGTATTGCCGTATCTATGCGTAAAGGCGGCGATATTATTGCCTTAGGTAAAAATCTGGAAACTGAATTTGCCCAACTGCAAAAAACATTACCTCTAGGTATGAAACTACAAAAAGTATCTGACCAACCGGTAGCGGTACAACGTAGTATCCATGAGTTTGTCAAAGTACTTGCTGAAGCAGTCATTATTGTCTTGTTAGTGAGCTTTTTCTCATTAGGTTTCCGGACGGGTTTAGTCGTCGCTTTTTCCATTCCTTTGGTTTTAGCAATGACTTTTGCTGGCATGAATTTATTTGATGTCGGTCTGCACAAGATTTCGCTTGGTGCCCTAATTCTAGCTTTGGGTTTGCTTGTAGATGATGCCATTATTGCGGTCGAGATGATGGCCATTAAGATGGAGCAGGGGTATAGCCGAATTAAGGCCGCCGGATTTGCATGGAAAACAACAGCATTTCCGATGTTGACGGGGACATTAATTACCGCCGCAGGCTTTTTACCTATTGCTACGGCTCAGTCCAGTACAGGTGAATACACACGCTCTATCTTTCAGGTCGTGACGATTGCTTTATTGGTGTCTTGGGTTGCCGCAGTTTTATTTGTACCTTATTTGGGTGAAAAACTACTACCTGATTTTACTAAAACAGGTCATCAAGCACCTTGGTATGTCCGTTTATGGGCAAGAATAACTAAAAAACCGCAACCGCAAACTGTGGCCATTTCACAGGACCACCATTACGATCCTTATCAATCGAGTTTCTATTTACGTTTTCGGAAAATGGTCGAGTTTTGTGTGACCTACCGTAAAACCGTGATTGCAACAACGGTGGGGATTTTTGTGCTGTCTGTACTCATGTTTAAGATGGTGCCACAGCAGTTTTTCCCGCCTTCAAACCGCGCTGAAATTTTAGTCGATTTAAAACTCGAAGAAGGCGCATCGTTAACCGCTACAGAGCAAGCGGTGAAAAAGGTTGAACAATTCCTGTCTAAACAAAAAGGCATTGATAATTATGTAGCCTATGTCGGTACAGGTTCACCACGTTTTTATTTACCTCTAGACCAGCAATTACCGCAAGCCAGCTTTGCGCAGTTTGTTGTTTTGGCTTCATCGCTTGATGATCGTGATGAAATTCGCCGTTCTTTAGAAACCCAAATTAAGCAGTTGCTCCCACAAGTCCGTACTCGCGTGTCATTACTCGAAAATGGCCCACCTGTTGGTTATCCATTGCAGTATCGTGTGTCAGGTGAAGATTTAAATCTGGTACGTAAAGAAGCACAGCAGGTTGCTAGGGTAATTAGTGAAAACCCGAATACCACCAATGTGCATTTGGATTGGGGTGAGCCAAGCAAGATTATTTCAATTCAAATTGATCAAGACCGTGCTCGACAAATGGGTGTGTCCAGCCTCGATTTAGCCAACTTCTTGAACGCCTCAATTACAGGTAGTGCGATTGAGCAATACCGTGAAAAGCGTGAGCTGATCGAAATCCGATTACGTGGTGATAAAGCTGAGCGTGTTGAAGTAGCTTCACTGGCGAGCCTTGCAGTACCAACTGCGAATGGAACAACTGTACCTTTAGCCCAGATTGCGAAAATTGAATACAAATTTGAAGATGGTCTGATTTGGCACCGTAATCGGTTACCGACAATTACTGTTCGTGCAGATATTCGTACCAATTTACAGCCAGCTACCGTTGTTGGTGAGTTAGCTGAATCAATGGACAAGTTACGCGCTGAGCTGCCAAGTGGCTACCTCATTGAAGTGGGGGGAACAGTGGAAGAGTCGGCACGCGGACAAAGTTCGGTCAATGCCGGTATGCCACTCTTTTTGGCAGTGGTCATGACATTACTCATGATTCAGCTGAAGAGTTTGTCTCGGGCAACAATTGTATTTTTGACTGCACCATTAGGCTTAATTGGCGTTGTTTTATTCTTACTTTTGTTTAATAAACCATTTGGTTTTGTTGCCATGCTAGGAACCATCGCCTTATCTGGCATGATTATGCGTAACTCACTTATTCTGATTGATCAGATTGAACAAGACAGACAGGCAGGGCATCCAACGTGGGAAGCAATTATTGATGCAACTGTACGCCGCTTCCGTCCGATCATTCTCACGGCATTAGCAGCCGTACTCGCCATGATCCCTCTTTCGCGGAGTATTTTCTTCGGTCCAATGGCTGTTGCGATTATGGGCGGACTCATTGTTGCTACCTTGCTGACATTATTTTTCTTACCTGCACTGTATGCAGCGTGGTTTAAGGTGAAAAAAACAGCATAAAATACATAAATTTTTTGTGAATAAAGGTGCGAAATATTGAAAAGTCCAATATAGTAGCACCTGTCTTTACACAAAAAATACAGGATTATTTCGCTGCATAAAAAATAGGCATAATGCAGTGAATTGAGGTGAAATACAGATGGGGCAAGACCATATCGAACAGCATCGCCGTTATATTGTAATTTCTTATGCGTTCATGTTTCTTGCATTGTTTACGGTTATTTTTGCGGCCTTTGCTTATCTGGTCGCTCGTAAAGTAGCTGTTGTGGATGATGCGGAAGTTTGGATTCATGCTCATGCGCTATGGATTATGCGCAATGGTATTCTATTCCTCCTCATGTCAGTTTTTGCTGTGGTCTGGTTTATTCCTCTCTTCTTTTTTGCATGGGATAGCAACCTTTGGGTAACGGCTTCAACAGTTGCTGGTGTAGTTTTTAGTGCTATTGCTTGGTTATTTTTATTAAATGCATGGTTAAAAGGCTTGTCTAAATATTTAAAAAATAAGGCAGTTTTTTAATATATCTGTTTTTTGAAAGTTTTCCCCTTGTAAATTCGGCTAAAGCCCCCCATTTAGTCGGCAATAGAGTATTGATAAAATTTCCGTGAGGAGCACCGCCAAACATGGCTAAACGTGATTATTATGAGGTTTTAGGCGTTTCAAAAACCGCAAGTGATGATGAGATCAAAAAAGCCTATCGTAAATTGGCGATGAAATATCATCCTGACAGAAACCCTGACAATGCCGAGGCTGAAGAAAAATTTAAAGAAGCTTCTGAAGCTTATGAGATTTTATCGGACAGCGAAAAACGCAGCATGTATGACCGTATGGGACATAATGCGTTTGAAGGCGGCTTTGGTGGCGCTGGTGGTGGCTTTGGCGGTTTCAGTGCAGAAGATATTTTTAGCCAGTTCGGTGATATCTTTGGTGGAGCGTTTGGTGGCGGCGGACGTCAGCAACGCCAACGTCGCGGTTCAGATTTACGCTATGTAATGGAACTTACCCTTGAGGAAGCTGTAAAAGGGGTTAAAAAAACAATTACCTTTACTGCTCCAGCACCATGTGATGTGTGTGATGGTAAAGGCTCTAAAAATCCAAAAGATGTAGAAACTTGTAAAACTTGTCACGGTTCAGGACAAGTGCGTATGCAGCAAGGTTTCTTCTCTGTACAACAAACTTGTGGCACATGTCGTGGCCAAGGCAAAATTATTAAAAACCCATGCCATGCATGTCATGGTTCAGGTGTAGCAGATCGTCAGCAAACATTAGAAGTGACGATTCCAGCGGGTGTGGACAATGGTGACCGCGTTCGTTTAAGTGGTAAAGGCGAGGCTATTCGTGATGGTCAAGCTGGTGACTTATACGTTGAAGTGGTTGTTCGTGAACACGAAATTTTCCAACGTGATGGTGCCGACTTATATATGGACGTACCAGTAAGCATTGCTGATGCTGCACTTGGTAAAGAAATTGAAATTCCGACTTTGGAAGGCCGAGTTAGCTTGAAGATTCCTGAGGGAACTCAAACAGGTAAATTATTCCGTTTACGTGGTAAAGGTGTGCGCCCTGTACGTAGCAGTATGGTGGGTGATTTACTTTGCCGTATCGTGGTAGAAACACCGGTTAACCTAACCTCTCGTCAACGTGAATTACTTAAAGAATTACAAGCATCTTTCGATGGTGAAGACAGTGCGTCTTCACCAAAGAAAAAATCTTTCTTTGATCGCTTATTCGATTAATGATTGATTAGATCAGAAATTAAAAAGAAGGCGGATATTGATAAAATATCCGCCTTTTTATTGCGCTGATTCATCTTATTATTTTTATTTTGCTTTAAAGAAAATGACTAGTAATTATTCTGTAGGATGAGCGACATCAATATCATCAACACTTACGTTGAGTTCACTTGATACAACTGGAGCCACTATAGCTTCGACAGTAGCTTGAGGAGCTGGTTGTATAGCTGCTTTTACTGTTTCTTCAGTTTTTTCTTCAATGATTGGATCAATATCTTCAACTTTAACCTCAGCAGTAGCATCGCTTGTTTGAGCTGTAGGTGTTGCTGCTTGAGTATTTACGTTTGTTGTAATACGTGCTTTAGATAAGCTCTCTAATGTTTCTCCGGGCTGGATTGCAGGCTCTGCAAATGCCACTGAACTTATTATCCCCATAATGGCGATTAGGCCAATAATTTTCGAATGCATGCTGAACTCCTTATAGTCATCTTTTTTTCATTCGTGGCTCAGTAGTGTGCAGATCAATTCTTTAACTTTTGTGAAAACAGATTAAATTCCGGTTCCCTTTAAAAAATATTTTTTACTTTTTATCGTGAGCAAAGAGTTTTGATATAGTAAGCCAATTACGTAAAACAGAAGATTGGGAAGGATTATGTCAGCAGCTCCACGCATTGGTATTTTGGGTGCAGGCGGCCGTATGGGTCGTACACTTATTCAGGCAGTTCAACAAGCAGGCTATCAATTGGCTGCGGCAGTAGAGCGTCCAGAAAGTAGTTTGGTCGGCACAGATGCTGGTGAACTTGCAGGAATTGGTTCAGTGGGTGTGAAGGTTTCAGGAAACTTGGCTGATGTACTTAAAGATTGCGATGTAATCATTGATTTTACTGCACCAGCTGCAACCGCCCAGCATTTAAAGCTATGTCGTGAAGCGGGCGTGGCTATGGTGATTGGCACCACAGGGATGTCTGATGAGCAAAAGGCTGAATTGGATGAAGCAGCAACGCATACACCTGTTGTATATGCTGCGAACTACTCTGTTGGCGTAAATGTATCAATCAAGTTACTTGAGCTTGCAGCAAAAGTATTTGGCGATACAGTAGATATTGAAGTGATTGAGGCTCACCACCGTCATAAAGTAGATGCACCATCTGGTACTGCATTAATGATGGGTGAAGCAATTGCGGATACTTTAGGCCGTAACTTAAAAGAAGTTGCTGTTTATGGTCGTGAAGGGCATACCGGTCCACGTGATCGTCAAACCATTGGTTTCGAAACCATCCGTGGTGGCGATATTGTAGGGGAACATACGGTCATGTTTATTGGTGAGGGTGAGCGTGTTGAAGTGACTCACAAAGCCACTAACCGTATGAACTTTGCTGCCGGTGCAGTACGAGCTGCTGCATGGGTTGTGGGCCGTGAAGCGCGTAAATATGACATGAAAGATGTTTTAGGGTTGAACGACGTACAGGTGTAAACCATCTGTACACTTCCCATATGTGGCGAGAAAAACAAGATAGAGCAGAACATGAATAAAAAACAAATTGCTTTGACCACTCTTCTTTGCTTAAGCAGCCTCTATACAGGGGCTGCCTCTACAGACAAGGCGAAACTCAGCCTAGACCGTAATCATATTAAAGTGTGGACCTATCAAAAAGCAGATAACCCAGTCTTTCAATATAAAGCGGAAACAACGTTTGATGTACCCCTTGAACGCGCTGTGGCGGTAATTTTAGATGTAGATCGTGCAGCTCAATGGGTGCCTTATATGGGCAAGGTTCAAATGCTTTCTCAGGATGAAAAGAAAGGCGAATTTACTTTATATATGGTGTTAGATTTTCCTTTTCCGCTAAAAGACCGCGATGTAGTGGTTAAAGGAAAAATGAGTAAAGCAGCCAATGGCCTAATTACTATTAAAAATACGGCAGTTAATAGTAACTATCCGATACAACCCGATGTCGTGCGCCTAACACGCTATGAAGGGGATTGGACATTCCAGAAACTTGCCAATAATAAAGTCAAAGTCACCACTAGTGGCTATGCTGATCCAGCGGGTGCAATTCCTTTAAGCTTCGTCAATATGTTTGTTCAACAGCAACCTTATCAGATGCTGCTTAAAATGAAACGGGAAGTAATGAACCCGATTTATGAGCAACCTAAGTTGCCGGAAATTTTAAAATAAATAAGCTAAAAAAAGCGCCTGATCTCAGGCGCTTTTTTATTAGTCTGAACATTGTTGTAAGGTTTGAGCGGGGCTGCTTTCTCGTTTGATTTGGAATAAAACTAATAACAAACCTAATCCCGCCAGTAAGGCACCTGCAAAAGATACTGCACTATAACCCCAACCTAAATCGAGTACTAATGCACCTGCAGCAGCGCCTACTGCATTACCTAAGTTAAACGCACCGATATTTACTGAAGAGGCAAGCCCTGGAGCTTCATGAGCGACTGACATGACACGCATTTGTAATGGCGGTACTAAAGCAAAGGTTGCTGCACCCCATATCACCAACGCAATGGCTGCTCCAATCTGGCTTTGAGCAAGGATTGGGAAAGTTACCATCATCACAATCAACAGTACCAAGAAACCAATCAGAGTTTTATTGATAGATAAGTCTGCAAAACGGCCACCTAAATGGTTACCAATCGAGAAGCCGACACCAATCAACACCAACATGAACGTAATGAAGGTTGGTGAAGCATGCGTAAACTCAGTCAAACTTGGCGCAATATAGGTGTAGAGCGTAAACATTGCACCTGCACCGAGTACGGTAGTGAGTAATGCAAGAACCACAGGGGTACGCGTTAATACTTTTAACTCGGCCTTCACGTTTGGTTTTTGGGCAACCATACCTTGCGGTAATGCTTTCCACAAAGCGAGCATAGTAATGATGCCGAGCACGGAAATCGCAAGGAAAGACATACGCCAGCCAATGTTTTGCCCAACCCATGTTGCTAAAGGCACACCACCAATATTGGCAATGGTTAAGCCCATAAACATGGTTGCCACTGCACTAGCCTGTTTATGCGCTGGTACAATACTCGCTGCCACAACAGAACCAATCCCGAAAAAGGCACCGTGGTTCAGGCTTGTAATGAGACGTGCACCTAATAAGCTCATATAATTTGGTGAAAACGCTGCAATCAGGTTACCCACTGTAAAGATCGCCATCAAAAAAATCAGTGCATTACGTCGTGCAAAACCTCCAAACCACAGGGTCATAAACGGTGCACCTAGCATTACGCCAAGTGCATAGCCTGTAATTAACATACCGGCTGTTGGAATTGAAATCCCTAAATCATTAGCGATGTTCGGAAGTAACCCCATTGGAGAAAATTCCGTGGTGCCAATGGCAAAGGCACCTATTGCCAATGCCAATAACGAGAACGCCGTATTTGATTGAGTGTTCATGAGTTTAGTCCCAAACTGGTGCCCATGGCTCTGGGCTAACTTCACGACTGTTACGGTCGAGTTCGGCAATCATTTGCATTTCAGCCGCAGTTAACTCGATATCCTGTGCTTTTAAATTACTAATCAGGTTTTCACGTTTAGTCGAAGATGGAATGACTGCAAAACCACGCTGCAATGCCCATGCCAATGCAATTTGCGCTGTCGTTGCTTTATTTGCTGCCGCAATTTCAGCTAAAACAGGATCTTGAAGCACTTTGCCGTATGCAAGCGTCATGTATGAAGTGACATCAATATTCTTCTCTTGTAAGAAATTCACAAGTTTATGGTTTTGAAGATAAGGACTCAGCTCAATCTGGTTCGTTGCAATATGCTCTACACCAATTGTGTCAATTGCTTGTTGGGTAAGTGCAATATTGAAGTTTGAAATACCAATTTGTTTGGTTAAGCCTTGTTGTTTTGCTTCAAGTAAAAGCTGCATGATTTCAGGAATTGAAACGCCTAAATCCGGTGCTGGCCAGTGAATCAAAGTTAAATCGACATGGTCAGTACGAAGCTTTTGTAAGCTCTCTTTTAAGCTTGGAATAAACTTATCTTGAGCAAAATTATCTACCCAGATTTTTGTAGTTAAAAACAAGTCCTGACGTGATACGCCACTTTCAGCAATCGCTTGACCAATTGCCGCTTCATTTTCATAGATTTGAGCAGTATCAATTGCACGATAACCGACATCTAGCGCATTTTTAACAGAATCAATCACAGCTTGTTCTTTAAGGCGGAAAGTTCCTAGACCAAAACGTGGGATATTCATGTATTCACCTGAAATTAAATAATTGTTTAACTTGAGGTGCATTTTGCTTTTTTTATTGTTGCGAAAAAATAGATGAATAAGCAAAATATCTTTGATGTTTAGTCAATAATAGAATAAACCATGAAATCAACAATTGAAGAACTTGTTGCCTTTATCACAATTGTTGATACAGGTTCATTTGTGGCAGCAGCAGAACATTTAAAGCAAACACCTTCGGGGGTGAGCCGATCTTTAACCCGTTTGGAAGCAAAGTTAGATGTGACTTTGCTAGAGCGAACAACACGTAAATTGAAACTGACTCAAGAAGGGCAACAATTTCTTATAAAGGCCCGTAAAATTTTAAATGAGCTGAATGCGGCCGAAGAAGAACTACAAAAGTCTGATCAAGGTACTGCCGGTCTTATTCGGGTTGATTCTGCCACACCGTTTGTTTTGCACGTGATTGCACCATTAATGCATAAATTCCGTGAGTGTTACCCCGATATTGAAATCGAATTAAATAGCAATGATCAGGTGATTGACTTACTTCAGCATAAAACCGATGTCGCATTTCGATTTGGGGAACTTAATGACTCTAGTCTGCACGCCAAATTGGTATGTAAGAGCCGTTTATATATTGTGGCAAGTCCTGACTATCTAGCTCTTAAGGGAACGCCAACACAACCTGAAGAACTTGAAAAGCATGATTTGATTGGCTTTACTAGACCTACTTATATCAATAGTTGGCCAATTAAAGTTGGCGATGAATATTTTTTTGCCCAATCAAAAATTAAAGCATCGAGTGGGGAGACCGTACGCCAACTGACGATTAGAGGACACGGCATTGCGCGACTATCTGAATTTGAAATTTGGAAAGATATGGAAGAAGGGCGATTGATTGCATTATTTGAAGACAAAATTGAGCATCAATATCAAAGCATCCATGCTGTGTATTATCAACAAGAGCATCTACCAAAACGAATCCGTTTATTCATTGAATTTTTGGCAGAACAGTTAAAAGATGGTTTTAAAAACGCTCTCTAAAGGTCGTATAACTATCGGTTGGAATATGAACTTCTAAAATAGGTGTCGTTTGTCCTTCTGCCGAATGTTGAGACAGAAAATAGCTTTTTTGCTGTTCTCGGCAGCTAAAATATAGTTTGGAATAGACTGAATTCACCATTACAACTTCATTTGAGCTATTTCGTTTATATTGATAATGAGAAATCGCACTGGTCTCGTCATCAGTGCGGTGCTCCATTTTGTAGTCTTGCTGGTTGGTCATTTTTAAATAACCTTCAATCAAACTTTGGCAAACCGTGTGTCTGTGCTGTTCATTTTTTGGTTGTGGTTGGCAACCTGCTAAAACAATAGTAAATAACAATATAACTTTTAATTTCATTGGCTTGCTACTCTCCGAGTTGATTTCCATAGCCTAAAGGTGTTCTATAAACCAGTACAGATACAGAAATTTTTAAAAAAGCAGCACAGAATGACTTTTCAATATCAGGTTCTTGCCAATCAATTAGCACATCGTATTTATCAAGATGAACTTAAACCTCATCAAAAGCTCATTTCCTTACGAGATTTTGCCCGTCAACAAGGTATTAGTTTAAGTACAGCAAAAAGTTGCTATGAATTGCTTGAGGCGAGGGGACTCATTTATGTAAAGCCGAAGTCAGGTTATTTTGTGGTTGCTCGTACCCCATCTAGCCCTATTCCGGATAGTCCTGATTTCTTATCTTTGCCTCGACATGTCTCAAATCTGGAGTTGCATAACCAAATTCAGGAAGCTGCCTTACAAAGTCATCTTGTACCTTTGGGATCGATTCAGTTAACGCCGCACTTTATTCCTGTAGAGGGTTTACGTCGTTCTATTCAACGTGCTTTAAAAAATTGTCAGCCTCAAGATTTTCTTTATTGTAATAAACAAGGCCATGAACAATTAAGAAAAGCACTATCCGATCATTGGCGTGAAGATGGTATTTATATCGCTCCAGAAGATATTTTTATTACCAATGGCTGTATGCCGGCTTTGTCTTTAGTGATCCAGAAGCTTACTGAAGTGGGCGATAGTATTCTTATTCCTACACCCACCTACAATGGTCATTTACAGTTATTAGCAAGTTTAAAACGACAAATTGTTGAGATTCCGGCAGATCATCGTGGCATTGATCTTGAGCGCTTAGAATCTTTAATGCAGCAAGGTTTGGCGAAGGTTTGCTTAATGACAGCCAACTACCAAAATCCTTTGGGATATTGCTTTAGCAACACAGAGAAGCAGAAGATTGCTGAATTAGCTGCAAAGTATCAGTGTTTTATTATTGAAGATGATATTTTTGGTGAATGTGGCTACAGTAGTGAGCGACCATTACCCATTCGATATTGGGACCGTGAAGGTTATGTGATTTGGTGTGGTTCAGTGTCTAAGTCTTTGTCGAGTGCGTATCGAGTAGGATGGTTTTGTTTAACGACAAAGTTAGAACATTTAAAGCTTGAACTGCTGGTAAGTAATATTGGCGTGAATACGCCCTTACAGTTAGGTCTAGCTGATTTTATTTATAGTCGGGGTTATCGAGAACATTTAGAGCAGTTAAGACCCAACTTGATGCGGCAAGTTGAAGAATACCGTAGCTGTATTTTAAGAGCCTTTGAAGGTATACCAATTGCATTAAGCCAGCCAGAAGGCGGATATGCATTATGGATACAGTTACCTAAGAGTGTAGATAGTTTAGCGCTCTATTACACTGCCCAAGCTCAAGGAATTACAGTAGTACCGGGCCATGTTTTTGGTGAGGATGAACGTTATCGGCATTTTATTCGTTTAAACGCAGGCCATGAGTTAACAGCAGATGTCCGCCAAGCAATTATGAGCTTGGCAGACTGGTCGCGACAACAGATGCAAACAGTGAGTTAGTTTTATTCTGCAAAGTCTGCTTTAAGCACAATGCGGTAGCGTGCTTGACCTGAGTGTAGACGTTCAATTGCTTCATTGAGCTGTGACATTGGAAATAGCTCAATTTGAGGCGCAATTTTTTTGCGTGCGGCAAACTTCAAAAGTTGGCGTAGAGCAGCAGGTGAACCTGTAGGTGAACCAGTTACTGATTTGGCACCATCAATGAGAGAACCTACAGAAACAGGAACAGGTTCTAGTGTAAGTCCTAAGAAGTGCAAAGAACCGTTTGGTGCTAGCGTAGAAATGAAAGCACGCCAATTTAAAGTCACATTTACGGTACTCAGCAATAAATCAAATTTACCCTTTTGAGCTTTTACCGCTTCTGTATCGCGGCTATTCACCACATGGTCGGCTCCCATTGCTTTGAGTTCTTCGGTTTTATCTGGGTTAGAACTAAAAGCCGTAATTTCACAGCCCCACGCTTTAAGGAGCTTAATGGCGATATGACCCAAACCACCAATACCAATCACACCCACGTGATGTGTTGCCTGAATTTTGTGTTTGAGTAATGGGTCAAAAACGGTAATTCCGCCGCAAAGTAAAGGGCCTGCACTTTCGGGGTCTAAATCTTCGGGAAGGGGAATGGCCCATTGCCAACCAGCACGAACCTTATCGGCAAAGCCACCCGCATGTCCCACGATTGTTGCGACATTTTCGCCCGTACAAAGAACTTGCTGACCACCAATACACTCATCACAGGCTTGGCAACTCTCAGCGGTCCAGCCAATACCGACACGTTGCCCAATTTGTAGTCCTTTGGCTTCTGAGCCTAAAGCAACAATTCGTCCAATAATTTCATGGCCTGCAACTACAGGGTACACGGTTGAGCGCCATTCATTATTTAAAACAGAAATATCAGAATGACACAAACCACAGTATTCAACTTTTACCTCAACCTGATGCGGTTGTAATTCACCTGCATCAAATTGGTATGGGACCAGTTTTTCACCTGCCTGCATTGCAGCATAAGCCTGAATCGTATTATTGCTCATCGGAAACTCCTTAAGCGGATTTGAACCGTTCTGGTGGGTTAGGAAGCTTTAAATTGACAATCGTTTTCATGGTCATTGACCATACCCACTGCCTGCATAAACGCATAGCAGGTGGTTGGACCAACAAATTTGAAACCATTTTTTTTGAGCGTTTTGGAAAGTTTTAGGCTGAGCTCAGTTTGAGCAGGAGCCTTACGATAATCTGCAACATCATTGTTTTGTGGCGCTGCATCTACAAACTGCCAAAGCCATTTAGAAACATCACCAACTTGGGCTTTAAGGGCTTGCCAAGCAATCGCATTATCACGAATAGCTTTGAGTTTGCCTAAGTGACGAATTAAGCTTGCATCGGATAGTTTTGTTTCTAAAAAGTCATCCGTAAATGCGGCAATGTCAGCAATAGGATGATTAAAAAAGTGCTGGCGGTAGCTTTCTCTTTTTTTTAGTACGGTAATCCAAGATAGACCTGCTTGTTGTCCTTCAAGACAGAGCATTTCAAATAATCGGGCTTCGTCGTGTTCTGGTTTTCCCCATTCTTCATCATGGTAAGCAATATAGAGTGGATCATCGGAACACCATCTGCAGCGTTGAGTTTTCATGATGATGCTCCTTATATTTATCTTGGTATTTTAGAGTTTGAATGGTACCCATTCATTTGGGCGAGTATCCCAATAATACAGTTCAGCTTGAGTTAAGTCTTCAAACTTTAGCCAAAAGTCTTTGCCAACTTTATCTGAAAAACCGGTACTGATCAGTAGGGCATCATCACTGATTTCCATGATCCAGCCTTGATAGCTATTGCCATTTAAAATGATCTTTTGCTGGTTGCCAGACTCGGCAAACTCTACTAAGCGATTGATCAGCGCTTCCGACATAAAATGTTCCTAGCGTAAATATGAATAAGGATTAACAGCACCACGACCTTTACCATCTAAGTAAAGACCATAATGAAGATGAGGTGAAGTATAACGTGCATTGCCCGTGTTGCCGACATAACCAATGAGGTCGCCCTTTTTGACATAGTCACCTACATTTAAGCCACGTTTATGTCCATCAAGATGAGCATAATAATGCCATGTTCCTGCCGGGCCTAAAATCCAGATGACTTTGCCACCGAGGTTATTATTACGAAGATCGGCAATGAGCCCTTCAGTTGCACTGTACACTTTGGTTCCACGTGGAGCCAAAATATCAATTCCTTCGTGGCTACGGCCCTGACTACGAGCAGCTCCCCATGTGTCTTTTAGCTCATCTCGATCGACACCTTTTACGGGAACAGGAAGCCGATTTGGAAGCTGCATACTCTTGAGTTTGCTAACTTGGGCTGGTGAAAGCGGGGCAGGTTTTTTAGGTGCACTGGCACAGGCTGCCAATAGAATAATGAGAAAACCTAGTGAGAGATGGGAAACTAAATGTCGCACAAAATACTCCCTGTCACAGCCATATCAAAATTATTTTGCTCACTATGTCATGAACGGCTTGTCGAGATCAATTTTTTCATAGCAGTTGGAACACCTTTAGCAATAGCTTGTTCTGGACTCAGCCATTGGCCTTCAAGTTCAATCGCCAGATGTTCTTTTTGATCAGGTTCCACGTGGAACACATGAGCATTAAGTAACCATGTGAAGTGAGTAAAGCTATGACTGATCTGAAAAGTTTGTGGTTGAGGTTGTAGCTTAAATTGCTGACTTAATTTCAAGCGTTCATGTTCATTTTCTAAAATAGGTAAACAAAATAAACCGCCCCATAGACCATGAGCTTGGCGTTGTTGCCAGAACCATTCATCTTCGCACTGAATAATAAGAACATCTGCCGTTTTAACAGGCGGTGTTTTTTTCGGTTTTTTAAAAGGTAATTCTTGTTCTAAACCTTGCTGGTAAGCCTGACAATGAGCTTGCATTGGGCAATATAAACAAAGAGGTTTTTTAGGCGTACAGATGGTCGCACCCAAGTCCATAATTGCTTGAGTGTAGTCATGATTGCGTTGGGTTGGACAAAGTTCTTCAGCCAGTTTCCACATTTCACGTTCGTGTTGTGGCTTGCTTAAGTCATCTTCAATAGCAAAGAAGCGAGCTAAAACGCGTTTCACGTTGCCATCCATAATCACGCCATACTGACGTAAACCTAAAGACATGAGTGCACCTGCGGTCGAGCGACCAATGCCGGGTAGTGCAATCCATTCTTCTAGGGTTTCAGGAAATTTGCCTTGCTGTGCTACAAGGCCGGCAGCTTTATGCAAATTACGGGCACGAGCGTAATAGCCAAGACCTGCCCAATAAGGAGCTACTTCATCCCAAGTTGTATGGCCTAAAGCTTCTACAGTTGGGAAGCGCTCCATAAAGCGGTCAAAATATTGCAGAACTGTTTTTACCTGAGTTTGCTGTAACATAATTTCAGAAACCCAAACTTTGTATGGATCATCTGCGACTTGCCAAGGCAAATCATGCCGACCATGTTGATCGAACCAGTTTAAGAGGGCATCAGAAAAAGAAAATTCAGGCATGAACAGCTATAGAAGAAAAGTAAGGGCTAAATTATAGCTGAAATTTAGGTGAAATTTTGTTTAAAGCAAACGAAGAAAATGGACATATGAAAACAGGGCCTACATCAAAAATGTAGTCCCTGTTCTATGGGTAAAAAGGATTAATCCTTTTGTACACCCCAACGTTGATCAAGTTTCAACGGTTGGTTTTTGTAGTATGGAATGACATGAATGTGGAAATGGTCAGAAGTCTGTCCAAACACTTCACCATCATTAAAGCCAATATGGAAACCGTCTGGCTGATGGCGAAGCTGGGTTTCATGACGGGCAATTTCAAGAAGTGTCAGTAAGCCTTGGTGCTCTTTAGACGTAATATCAAAAAACGAGCTGACATGGCGTAGTGGAGTCACTACACAGTGACCTTTAGACAACGGATTTGGGTCTGGTAAAATTACAGCAAATTCATTCTTATCAATGATGTCATATTCATCAAAATCGCAATACGGACATTTCTTGTCAGTCATTGTTGTATCCTCTCATGTTATTCCATTAAACCCCGAGTGCGGGAAATAAGACTAGGCTTTGCTCTAGCTCAACGGGAGTATATTTATTGAAGTATGGTTTAAAAAATACAGTAAAAATATTGCAAAGTCATAAACATTTAAGGGAGCAAATGCGAAAAATGCCATTTGCTCCAAATTTGCTTCTTTTATTTTAAAGTACGTTCTAATAAAGCGTACATTTTAGCAAGGCCTTGTTTCTCCGCTTCGCTGTTGTAGCCAAGGTCTACACCATTCGCTTTAGCTCTTTCATCTGCAAGCGGGTTACTAAAGCCATGTTTAGCATCTTTTAAAACCACTACCTCATGTTTAACCTCAGCAGCTTGCATCTCTTTTTCAAAATTAGCAACATCTTCTAAGGTGACCATGCTGTCTAGTTCACCATGTAGAACCAATACCTCACCTTGAATGTTGCCTTTTTGAGCAGGAGCCTTAGGAGCTAATGTACCATGGAATGTCGCAGTTGCTTTGAGGGGAGCACCTGAGCGAGCTAGATCGAGTACCACTTTGCCACCATAACAAAAACCTACCGCTGCAAGTTTTTCACTATTTACTTCCGGTTGAGCAGCCAAAGTCTGAAGACCTGCGTTGGCACGATCAGTCACCGTATCTAAATCTTCAAATGTCTGCATCATCCATTCATAAGCTTGAGCTGCAGTCGTTGTTACTTTTTTATCGCCATACATGTCAATTGCAAGTGCAGCATAACCGTGTTCAGCAAGTTCACGCGCACGTTGTTCAGTGTATTCGTTACGACCCCACCACTCAGGACCAATAATGACACCTGGTACAGGTGTTTCACTTTCTGGAGCCGCAAAGTAACCAATTAAATGGCTACCATCTGGTGCAGTATATTGAATTTCACGGGTTTTAATTGCTGTACTCATGACATTAATCCTGAAATTAAATTCGATTTAAACACGCTTGATTAAAGCATAAAAAATAAAAGCCATATAAATAACTATGTAAAAAACTACATCAAAAGAAAAGCATAGAAATATTTATGCAATAAAAAAAGAAGGAACGAGTTCCTTCTTTTTGATATGGTCATGATTAAATTAAGTTCGGCCTCGCGAAATAAAACCAATAACAGCGAGAATTACAGCTATCACTAATAAAATCACGGCAAAGTCTTTAGATAACCCTGCAACACCACCAAACCCTAATAGACTGGCAATGAGTGCAATCACTGCAAAAATTATTGCCCAACGGAACATATGCTGTCCTCCTTATTTTTCATTGTCTTTTTACTATATAGCGTGTTTTTTGCACGAAATGTGTCGTTTATGTGGTTGAAATGTATATTAAACAATCATTTTGTGATGCCAAAAATACGGCTTCTTTTCTTAAGACCAGCGTACTTCAATGCTATAATCTGATTTTGCTTGATCTATATAGCCGTTAAAATCTTATGTCTACCGAGACCTCACTTCGTCCATTGTTTTGGAAAAATTATACGCTAGAGCAACTGACTCAGGCTGAGTGGGAGGCACTGTGTGATGGGTGCGGATTGTGCTGTTTAGTCAAGCTAGAAGATGAAGATACACATGAAGTTGCGTACACCAAAGTGGCGTGCAAGTTACTTGATTGCAATACTGGACGTTGTTCTGACTACCCAAACCGTCAGCAGCAAGTACCCGACTGTTTACAACTAACACCGGAAACTTTAAAAACCATACACTGGTTGCCATCGAGCTGTGCCTATAAACGTTTGAATGAAGGCAAAAATTTACCTTCTTGGCACTATTTAAATACGGGTTCCAGACAAAGCGTAGTGAAAGCGAAAAAGTCAGTAGCAGGGCGTTGTATTCCTGAAACTGATGTACATGAAGATGATATCGAAGATTATGTGGTGCGTTGGGTGCGTTAATACGCTCCCGATGAGCATTTTTAATTACAGCGTATAATAAAGTAACATTTTTATCGTAAATTTTTTAATCATCTCCGTTATATAAAAATAAAAGCAAAAGGAGATAAAAATGATGAGACGATTAGCAGCCCCCTTATTATGTAGTAGTTTCTTCTTGTTAATGGCCTGTGGCTCTAATAATACTAATTCAAAAAATCCTGAACAAAATACAACTGCAAAAACAGAGCAGACCAGTGCTGCCAAACAAACTTATCAGGTCGAGGCAGTCGCACATTTTAATGAGCCTTGGGCGATCACCAGTTTGCCTGATCAGCGGTTATTGGTGACTGAACGGCAAGGTAAGCTAAAAATTTTTAATCCACAAAATAAACAAGTGCTAGATGTTCAGGGTGTTCCAGCGGTGAACTATGGCGGACAGGGCGGTTTAGGGGATGTTGCTCTACACCCAGACTTTGCCAAAAATCACTGGATATATCTTAGTTATGCAGCCAAAGGGCAAGGTGGGTCTGGTGCAGTGATTTCACGTGCAAAATTAGATTTATCTAATCCTAATCAGCCAAAACTCACCGATGTAAAGCAGATTTGGCAACAAGTACCTAAAGTCTCAGGACAAGGCCATTATGGGCATCGCATGCTTTTTGGTGCAGATGGTAAGCTTTGGGTCAGTTCAGGTGAGCGCCAAAAGTTTGACCCTGCCCAAAATATGAAAAGCAACTTGGGCAAAATCTTGCGTTTAAATGACGACGGTTCAGCAGCCTTAGGTAACCCTTTTTATGAGCAAGGCGGTGTCACTGCTGAAATATGGTCACTTGGACATCGTAACCCATTAGGAATGGCCTTTGACCGTAAAGGACAGCTATGGGTGGTTGAGATGGGGCCTAAAGGTGGTGATGAGCTTAATATTATTACCAAAGGCGAAAACTATGGTTATCCGATTATTTCAAATGGAGATCATTATTCAGGGCAGCCTATTCCAGATCATCACACGCGCCCAGAGTTTAAAGCACCAGAAATTGACTGGACCCCTGTAATCTCACCGTCGAGCTTAATTATTTATCGCGGACAACAATTTCCTGCATGGCAAAATAAAGCTTTAATTGGCGGGTTATCTTCAGAAGCAATTGTTGTTGTAGATTTAGAGCATAAGCCCGTAAAAGAAGTACAAAGATTAGAGATGAAGCAACGTATTCGTGGGTTACATGAAGCACAAGACGGTTCAATTTGGGTAATTGAAGATGGCCCCAATGCTCGCTTACTCAAGCTGAGTAAGAAACCCTCTTAATGCTAGGAAATACCCTGTAAATAAAGGATGTGTCTCATAGATTCAAATTGTAGATTTCTGTGAGACACAATAGACTATAGTGAAAAGACGATAAAGCTATTTGAGATGTCAGACACCCATATTCCACTTCCTGAACGCCTGCGCCCGAGAGACTTGTCTGAAATTATTGGGCAAGATCATTTGTTAGGTGAACATGCACCCTTACGTCAAATGATTGATCAGGGACATTTGCCTTCTATTATTTTTTGGGGGCCGCCAGGCGTCGGTAAAACGACAATTGCTTTGCTTTTAGCTCAGGCAATAGATCGTCCATTTGTGAGCTTATCTGCGCTGAATACGGGCGTAAAAGAATTACGTGAAGTGATTGCAGAAAGTGGTGACTTACTGACCCCTGTAGTTTTTATTGACGAAATCCATCGCTTTAATAAATCACAGCAAGATGCATTATTAGGTGCCGTAGAAAAAGGTAAAATTACCTTAATTGGTGCGACCACTGAAAACCCGTCTTTTGAAGTCAATAGTGCACTTTTATCACGCTGTCAGGTCTATACCTTAAACAGTTTAGACAGTGAGGCAATTCAGACGCTACTTAACAATGCACTCCAAAACGATAAATTTTTAAAAGAACGCTATATTCATATTGAAGAGTATGATGCTCTTTTACAGTTTGCAGCAGGTGATGCTCGTAAGGCACTCAATTTACTTGACTTAATTGCAAGTACTTTTGAGCCCGAAGTTGAAAATACCATTACCAATGCGGTTGTAGTAAAAGTCGCTCAGCAAAATATTGCGCGTTATGACAAATCGGGTGAACAGCATTACGACCTCGTTTCTGCCTTTATCAAATCGATTCGTGGTAGTGATCCGGATGCGGCTTTGTACTGGATGGCGCGGATGCTTAAAGGTGGGGAAGATCCGGTTTTTATTGCAAGACGTATGTTGATTGCCGCTTCAGAAGACATTGGAAACTCGAATCCAAATGCACTATTGCTTGCAGGTGAATGTTTCCGTTCTGTACAGGCGGTGGGAATGCCTGAGGCTCGAATTATTTTGGGTCAAACAGCAGTTTATTTAGCGACCAGTGCAAAAAGTAATAGTACTTACCTCGCGATTAATAAGGCCTTGGAACTTGCTGAGAAAACGGCAAATTTACCAGTACCTTTACACTTGAGAAATGCGCCAACCAAGCTGATGAAACAGCAAGGTTATGGAATTAATTATCTCTATCCTCATGACTACCCAGAGCACTTTGTACTGCAAGACTACTTGCCACCTGAGTTAAAGGGAACCAAACTCTATGAGTCGGCAAGAAACAAGCGTGAAGTTGAAGGTGAACGCTTACAACAACGCAGATGGCAGCAGGAACAATAGTTTATTGTTTCCTGCTATTGTTCCAATTCTTCAGTCACCTGACCATAAATCAGCAGGGTAAACACGCCTGTACCACCAATAATATTGCCAATGGTGGTTGGGATCAGGAAATTAAACAGATATTCACCAAGAGAAGCTTCTCCTTGCCAGACCAGATAGGACATTTCGGTAGAGCCAACGACCACATGGGTAAAGTCGCCTAGTCCTATCAGATAAGTCATGAAAAAGATGACTAGGAATTTATTGCTGACGGAAGGTAGCATCCAGACCAATGCAGCAATTAAAAGTCCAGACATAACCCCTTTAAGCAGATTTTGGATGGCGGAAAAAGACGCAACATGATGTGCGAGCTCATCTAGGGCTTTATCAATGTTTGGAGTAAACAGGTCGGTGGTCAGGAAGAATAAACTCGCCAAAGCTGTTCCAATGATATTGCATAGAATCACGATTCCCCATAGACGTCCTACAGCTCGTAATTTGTCTAAGGTAAAGGGCTTAAATAGGGGCACAACTGTAGTAATGGTATTTTCGGTAAAGAGTTGCATGTGTCCTAAAATAGCGATCAGGAATCCAATGGTATAACCGAAATTGGTAATTAAATCGGTCCAGATGGCATCAGTTGGGATATAAGAAGCAATAATCGCTTTAAATACAAATGAAAAACTGATGACTAGACCTGCTGCAATGCCTGAAAAGATGAGTGCGGCTGTTGGGCGATCTAACTCTTCGGCACCATCACGGCGAATAATTTCATATACTAAACGGGGCGACAGTTTCTCGTGTTCTTCAACTGCCATTTTTTCACGCCAGCTTAGGGTTTGATCGACTTTCTCTTCTTCTAGTTCATGGTCCATCGGGTTTACTCCTCACTGAATAAATATTTTATATTTATCGTTTTTTATTTATTGTTAAGGCAGTGCTCAGGATAAATCTAGAAGATTCCTACCAGCTTTATGTGTTTTTTTATAAATTGAACACTCTGGGGGTAAGCGAACTAGAACAATAATATATGAAGAAAAGAATCGACCAGACCTGAGAGAAAAGTTAAGTATAAGAAAAGATAGCAAACTCAATCAGCCTGCTATAAAAAGTGTAACGTTGAAGCTAAGCGCTTGTAGTCATGAAAATGGCAACAATAATTAAAACAAGGTATATGCTCTCAAGGTACGTATGAGTTTCATATAGTCGCCTTGGGAAGCTTCAGAAATGACAGTTTCGACTTCAGCTTGGCTCCATCCTTGCTTTAAGGCAGAGTGGCTAAAATTAGATAAAATCACTAATGGATTTTCACCAAAATGGATTGGATGATTCATTAATCTCTTTTCAGGCTTAAATAGTTCCATAGACTCATCCTATTTAAAAATTTAATTATTGTGATGCAATTTATATTTTTTTTGATTTTAGTGCCTTGTTTTGAGATTGTGCAAGTCATAATTTAATTAAATATACAAATCTGTCTACTTTTCCTAAATTCTAAGGTGCTGAAAATAAAAAAACCGAGCTGAAATGCTCGGTTTTTTATAAAGTTGAGCTGATTAGATGTCAGATAAATCTACGCCTAAACGAGCAGCAACTTCTTCATAAGCTTCAACAACACCGCCTAAGCCTTGACGGAAACGGTCTTTGTCGAGTTTTTTCTTAGTGTCTTTGTCCCATAAACGGCAACCGTCTGGAGAGAATTCGTCACCAAGTACGATACGATCATGGAAAACACCAAATTCAAGTTTGAAGTCCACCAAAATCATGTTGCCTTCAGCAAATAATGCTTTTAATACATCATTTACTTTATAAGTTAACACTTTCATTTGTTCTAACTGTTCAGCAGTCGCCCAACCTAAAGCAATCGCTTGAGATTCGTTAACCATTGGATCGCCTAGGCCATCATCTTTGTAGAACAATTCAAATGTAGGAGGAGTTAACTCTTTACCTTCTTCTACACCTAAACGACGGCATAGAGAACCTGCTGCATAGTTACGGATTACACATTCAACAGGAATCATTTGAAGTTTTTTAACAAGAACTTCAGTTGGAGAAAGCAATTTTTCAAAATGCGTTTCGATACCCGCTTCAGCAAGTTTTTCCATGATGAAGGCGTTAAAACGGTTGTTCACCTTGCCTTTACGATCTAGTTGTTCGATTTTTTCGCCATTGAACGCAGAGGCATCATCACGAAAGACTAAAATCAGATGGTCGGCATTGTCTGTTTCATATACAGATTTTGCTTTACCAGTATAGAGCAAGGTTTGTTTTAACATGAGGGAACCTTTTTTAAAAAAAATGCCTAGTAAACGACTAGGCTGGCCAATTTTGGTAAATCTGGTTTAACACTTCTGCGGCAACATCAGGGCTAGCAAAAGTGTTATCTGGATTAAATAGAGCAAGGCTATGACTAGAGCCAACACCAGTGAGCTTAAGCACATATGTATTGTCATTTACTTTAATCGTCGCTTGATTGTTACCTTGAGCGATGACGTTGTAATTTAACGTGCTTAACGTAGCTTTGGTGTATTGCCAAATCTCGGCAGTACTTCCATCAATTTTTAACAGTGGATTTTTATTACCATCTGTCACAAGTTGAGGGCGACCAAGCGCACTACCTGTTTGAGCAGATGCATCTGCTGTCGTATCAGTTTGAAGTGGTTCAGGACGTGGCAATGCAAAACGATTGCCACGCTTGTTTTCAAACTTCGGTGCGTGATCGATAGCAAGCTGGTCTACTGTTGGTGCAGGATACAAAGGTGTCGCTGGTCGTACAGTTGCATCGGCAGGGTACTCAAGTGGGGCGAGTTGCTTTGCATTTTTATAATCTAAAGAGTGATTATTGAGTGCGAAGCGACCACAGCCAGCTAAACTTAAGGCTGAAACTGCAAGGACTAAACCAAGACGTAATTGCATCATAAATTGCTCTTATTAAATAATTCCCGCATCTTTTAGGGCATTGCGGAGAGGTTCGCGATATTGCTCAGCGAGAGGAGTGAGTGGTAAACGAATACCAGTATCAATCAGTCCCATCTCATGTAGTGCCCATTTCACAGGAATTGGGTTTGATTCGCAAAATAGAATATTGTGTAAATTTGCAATCTTATTGTTAAGCGTCTTTGCTTGTTGCTCATCTTTTGCAATTGCAACCGCACATACTTCGCTCATTGCTTTAGGTGCAATGTTTGCAGTAACCGAGATATTACCGTCTGCGCCAAGAAGCATAAGTTCCCATGCAGTTTCATCGTCACCTGAGTACACAGCCATCTTGCCGTTTAAAGCATCGATTAAAGCTTTACCGCGCGGTACGTCACCTGTTGCATCTTTAATGCCGACAATATTTGGAATTTCCGCTAAACGAACAGCTGTATCGTTTGACAAATCTACACCTGTACGACCAGGTACGTTGTAAAGAATAAGCGGTAATTCAACAGCTTCAGCAATCGCTTTATAGTGTTGGTAAAGGCCTTCTTGAGTCGGCTTGTTATAGTATGGGGTTACAAGTAAAGCTGCATCTGCGCCAAGGTCTTTGGCAGCTTTAGTTAATTCGATTGCTTCACGGGTTGAGTTTGCACCAGTACCGGCAATAATTGGAATACGTTTGTTGGCTACACGAATAATTTCTTTAATAACCTGTGTGTGCTCTTCCATGCTCAATGTTGAGGCTTCGCCGGTTGTACCGACGGCTACAATACTGTTTGTACCTTGTTCTATGTGCCACTCAACCAGCTTCTCAAGACTCTTCCAATCTATACCGCCATCTTTCAACATGGGAGTGACGATTGCGACGATTGAGCCTTGAATGGTCTGTGCTTGCTGAGTCATTTTAAAAAATATCCTATTTATCCATCCGAATCTGAGGTAAGAAAAACAAAATGTGGGATGGTTGCAGTATTTTGATTGTCCAGTTCTAACAATAACAGATTGTTGAATGACAATTATGCAAATTATGACTGATCAGACGCATAAGAACAATATGCTTGACTGATAAACCCTATGTAAACTTGAGCAAAACATAGAATGCCAATTTGATCATTTCAAGTAAAAGACAGTAAAAATGAGAATATGGTGCAATTCTTCCAACCTCTACTTAACACGGTCTTTTTTATGGCAAGATAAAATGCATATTTCTCCCGAATGGGACTTAAGATGGCATGAAAATGAATAAACAACCACAAAATTCGGCTTTAGTCGTAGTTGACGTGCAAAATGGTTTTACCCCTGGTGGAAACCTAGCAGTTGCCGACGCCGATACGATTATTCCAACCATTAACCAATTGGCAGGTTGTTTTGAAAATGTAGTCCTCACTCAAGACTGGCATCCGGATAATCACATTTCTTTTGCAGCCAACCATCCGGGCAAGCAGCCATTTGAAACGATTGAACTGGATTATGGATCACAGGTGCTTTGGCCTAAGCATTGTATACAAGGCACTCATGATGCCGAATTTCATCCGGATTTAAATATCCCGACAGCTCAACTGATTATCCGAAAAGGTTTTCATGCTCATATTGATAGTTACTCGGCTTTTATGGAAGCTGACCACTCAACAATGACAGGTTTAACGGGTTACTTAAAAGAACGTGGTATTGATACGGTCTATGTGGTCGGAATTGCCACAGACTTTTGTGTCGCATGGACTGCTTTAGATGCGGTTAAGCAAGGCTTTAAAACTTTAGTGGTTGAAGATGCGTGCAAAGGTATTGATCTTAATGGTTCATTAGAACAAGCGTGGCAAACTATGCAGCAACAAGGTGTTGTTCGTATTCAATCGACTGATCTGTTGAATGAATGCTAGAGATACTGATTTTGATGCTTGGACTTTAATTGCGATTTGGTATGGATGAACAGTATGTCTGCATTACTCCGTTTTACTCAGTTTGTTCAAAAGACGTTTGCCCTATGGGTAATTATTTTTGCAGCTCTGGCGCTATGGCAGCCTGAATTTTTTGTTTGGCTGAAAGCTTATATTCCATGGATTTTGGGCATTATTATGCTTGGCATGGGAATGACCATGACCGTTGATGATTTTAAAGGGGTACTACAAAGCCCTAAAGCCGTGTTAATTGGGGTTGTTGCGCAGTTTGTCGTGATGCCGGGCTTGGCATTTATTTTATGTAAATTATTTAATTTGCCTCCTGAAATTGCGGTCGGCGTTATTTTGGTAGGTTGTTGCCCAGGAGGAACAGCTTCAAATGTCATTACCTATATGGCCAAAGGCAATGTGGCTTTATCGGTCGCCTGTACCTCGGTATCAACACTCTTGGCTCCTGTGTTAACGCCTACAATTTTCTATCTACTTGCCAGCCAATGGCTAAAGATTGACGCGGCTTCGATGTTTATTTCGATTTTGCAGGTCGTACTACTTCCGATTGTGATTGGGCTGATTTTGCGAACTTGGCTTAAACGTCAGGTTGAATCCTATATTCAAGTCATGCCATTAGTTTCAGTGATTGCAATTGTCGCGATTGTGGCAGCCATTATTGGTGGCAGTAAAGCAGCTATTTTACAGTCGGGTTTGCTCATTTTGGCGGTAGTGATATTGCATAATGGGCTTGGATATTTATTAGGTTTTACCGCAGCGCGTTTCTTTAAATTACCTTATGCGGACAGTAAGGCGATTGCTATTGAGGTGGGGATGCAAAACTCAGGCTTAGGCGTGGCGCTTGCAGCAGTGCATTTTGCGGCTTCTCCGATTACAGCGGTACCAAGTGCTATTTTCAGCCTTTGGCATAATATTTCGGGTCCTGCACTTGCGACTTATTGGGCAAGTAAACACAAACAAGAATAACTGTATAAACAACATACATGACAAAAGAAGACCAAACGGATAGTTTGGTCTTTTTATTTAAAGCACTTTTTATTTGAGCTGAATTTAAAACTGGTATGTCTTTTGCTTCGAATTGATGCACTAAAAATAACGTGAATATCAACATAAATTGCAAAGAAAAAATAAGGCATTTTTTTGATGAACCAGATTTTTAAATTATTTATTCCCATGCTCTCTAGCAATTTGATTCTAATTTTAAGTGGATTGATTGATATTGCTTATGTAGGGCATTTTAGCAATGATCATGTTGCCGCCTTATCGGTGACCTTATCTTTATATACAGTGGTTTATGTCATTGGAATGGGGATACTGCAAGGTGTGATGCTTAAGCTCTCGGAAGCTTATGGTTGCCATGACATACCACGTATTCGTCAAATTTTTATCCAAGGCGTTTGGCTGATGTTAGGTTCGGCATTGGTAAGTATTGCCTTGCTTTACTTGTTCCGTGATTTACCAAAATTATTTGGTGCATCTGAACATTTCGTTTTAATTACTAAAAACTGTATTTGGGCTTCGGTATTTATTTTACCTGCCCATTTACT
This sequence comes from Acinetobacter sp. FDAARGOS_558, assembly GCF_003937785.1. NCBI lineage: Bacteria > Pseudomonadati > Pseudomonadota > Gammaproteobacteria > Moraxellales > Moraxellaceae > Acinetobacter > Acinetobacter sp. FDAARGOS_558. The sequence continues at coordinate 2,283,212 of NZ_RKJH01000001.1, read as the reverse complement.
GATGCGCTTATTTACAGCTTTGTCTCAGGTCACTGAAAATGCTTATAAGGTTTTATTATCAGATAGTCTTTTCTTCATTCTTAAAATTATTTTGTCTTATCTTCTGATTTATGGTGTCGCTTTATTTTCAATTCCGCCACTCGGGGCGATAGGGGCGTTGTTAGCCACTATCATTGTACGGTGGTTTATGTTGACCGTTTATTACCTGTTTTTTCTAGAGAAAAAGTACATCTTTATTGAACATCCAGAACGGTCAGTTGAAGATAGCTGGCAAAGTCTGCGTATGATTTTAAAAATAGGGATACCCACAGCGATCATGGCATTGATGGACGTTATTGCATTTTGTTCAGTTGCTATTCTGATTTTGCCTTTCGGGAGTGTGGTGTCTGCAGCCCATCAAATTGTCGCGAGCACTGGCGGTTTCATGTTTATTTTTCCTTCATCAATTGCCTCGGCTTATAGCATTTTGGTGTCAAGAACTATGGGCAGCGGCAACATGAAAGAAGCAGACAAAATTGCCAGACAAAGTATATGGGTCATTATGGCAGTGAGTGGCAGTTTATCCTTGTGTTTATGGTTGGAGAGGGGCTTAATTGTCACGTTCTATTCAGATGATTTGGCTGTACAGATTTTAGCTGCATCACTGCTCTTGATTGTCTGCATGTCTCATTTTCTCGATGGCTTAATGACGTTACTAACCTCTTTGTTGCGTTGTTGGGATGTGTCGATTTTACCCATGCTGATTTTTTTAGTCGTGGTGCTATGTTTCGGATTGGGCGGTGGGTGGTGGATGGCTCATAAAGGGCTGCACTGGGGGAGTCATTCTATATCTGCAATGGGAATTTATGGTTTCTGGAGTATAGCAGCCATAAGCTATTTAGTAGCTTGTGTATTGAGTGCCTTCTGTTTTCGTTTTAGAAAGCAATTAAGAGGTTTTTGATTAGATAGATCAACACAACCTTAAAAAGGATGTTCTGCTAACCATTCTTCAATCTCATTTTCAGAAATCACTTCAAAACCATGGCGCTGTAACAGTGCCGTGGTAATCCCAACACCCGTGATCTTCTCGCCTTGAAAAGTACCGTTATAAATTCTTTGACTACCGCAAGACGGACTATTTTCTTTTAAAACTACACAAGTTGCTTGTATTTGCCGTGCAATGTCTAAAGTACGGTAGGCGCCTTTTAAATATAGCTCAGTCACATCTAAACCAGATGAATCCAGGATTTTTGCCTTGCCATCAAGCACATCTTGACCTGTTCCTCCCACAATTTCTGCAGGTAACCTTGGAGTAGTAAAACCACCTAATAACTCCGGACAAAGTGCATGCGCTTTTTTATTTAAAAATAACTGCTTAAGTGTAGTATGTAAGCAAGAGCGGCCATCGTAGCGTACAGGCTCCCCAATTAAACAGGCACTGATTAAAAGCATGATTTTTTCCGCCCTTAGAACTTTAAAAGCCATGTGAGTGTACCCAATGATTTATAAAATATGAAATCTAAAACAAGCACAAACAAACGAAGTAATTTGATTAATAAATTACACAATTCATAATTAAATTATGTATTGCATAATTTAATTGTTTTTAGTAGCATCTGTTTTAAGGTAAATGGCCATTGGAGGTCCAACAAGGATGTTGGCCTCCATAAATCTAGGAATAACTTTAGGAAAAGACGATTTTTAAAGGTTTATTGAAAAATCTCAATCGTACTTTTAGATAAGAAAGGACAGTGTGTATGGAAAACAAACACCATATAGAAGGGAAATTAATCATCGGCTTTGCGCTCACTCAATCTTCTTTTTAGTTATTGGTTTTTTTCTCATAGGATGCGTTGGGCTAAGGCATTTTGACGGTTCAAACATACTCCCAGCAAATGCGTATTCTATAGAGAAAGGAGCTGACCAGATCAGCATGAGAAGTAAACGGATCAGGTAATTACCAGAGGGAAACTAGATGGATATTTTAGAGAACCCATTAGAATTATGCGGTTTTGCATTTATTGAGTTTGTTTCAAAAGAAAATGAATTAGATCCAATTTTTGAAACAATCGGCTTTTCAAAAGTAGCCAAGCATAAATCGAAAAAAGCGTACTTATGGCGTCAAGGAAATATCAATATTATCCTGAATTATCAGCCAGAATCTTATGCTTCATTCTTTTTTAATGAGCATGGTCCATCTGCTTGTGCGATGGGATTCAAAACTCGTGATGCAGCAAAAGCTTTTAAAAAGGCGGTTGAGCTTGGTGCAGAACCAATGTACTCAAAAGTTGGGCCAATGGAGCTTAACATTCCGGCAATTAAAGGTATTGGTGGCATGCCAATCTTCTTAGTTGACCGCGATATTTATGAAAATGACTTTGTTTTCTTTGATGATGCGCAGCGTAACCCTGAAGGTGCGGGCTTAAAAGAAATCGATCACTTAACTCATAACGTCTACAAAGGACGTATGGAGTATTGGGCAAACTTCTACGAGAAGATTTTTAACTTCCAGGAAATTCGTTATTTCGACATTAAAGGTGAATATACAGGTTTAACCTCTAAAGCATTAACTGCACCAGATGGCATGATCCGTATCCCTTTAAATGAAGACTCAGACAAGGGTAACGGTCAAATTGCAGAATTCTTAGCTGATTTTAATGGTGAAGGTATTCAGCATATCGCGTTTATTTGTGATGACTTAATTTCGACTTGGGATAAATTGAAAGGCCTTGGTCTTAAGTTTATGACACCACCGCCAAATACGTATTATGAAATGCTTGAAGAGCGTTTACCTGAACATGGTGAACCAACTGAAGAGTTAAAACAACGCGGTATTTTATTAGACGGCAGTACTAAAGATGGTCAGAAGAAGCTTTTATTACAAATCTTCTCTGAAAATATGATTGGGCCAGTCTTCTTTGAATTTATTCAACGTAAAGATGACGATGGTTTCGGTGAAGGTAACTTCAAGGCATTGTTTGAATCGATTGAACGTGACCAGATTCGCCGTGGTGTGCTCGAAGCAAAATAAGTTTTGCTTTGTCTCTAATCTAAAAAAACCAAGAGCAATGCTCTTGGTTTTTTTATGGCTATTGATTAGCGGCTTTTAATATATTGATTAATTGAATTAATCTCATTTTTAAGTGTTTCAATAATTTTACTTTGTGGGTCAACAGGTAAAAACATTTCGCTATCAAGCGCCACAATACAAAACTCAATCCCTTGGTTTGAGTTAAATACTGGCAGGCCTACTGCGTTAATACCGGTAAGTAAATCACCTTTCGCCGCAGACATTTGTTGTTGGCGGATCGTCTCTTTAAGTTCTAAAAATTCTTCCCAGTTATGTGGCGCAATGTTTAGCCCAAGTTCCTGATGTTTTTGCCACTCAGTTTCTAATAAAGGACGAACAAAATGCTCAGGAAGGTAAGAAGCAAATAAACGCCCAGCAGCAGAATTGACTAAAGGCATAATTGAGCCAACTTTGGTCACAATCGAAATTGGGTGGTTAGATTCAATCGATTGAACCACGACAGGGCCTTTGGGTGACCACTTACTAATTTGAATACCACAGCCAATTTTGCTTTGTAAGTCGTAAATTAAATGTTGTACTAACTGTAAAGTATCGCTGTGCTGAATGCAGTTTAAGCCTAAACGCCATGCTTGATCACCTAAGGCATATTGGCCATCCTCAAGCTGTTTGGCGTAATCCATGCGAATTAGGCTCACCAAGTAGCGGTGTACTTTGGCAGGATGCATCTCAAGCTTACTAGATAAGTCTTTGAGAATAATGGGTTGATTGTGCTCTAAAAGGGCATTTAGTACGGATAAGCCAACTTCAAGTGATTGAACCCCCCCAGATATTTTTTCTTCAATCATTTAAATACCCTTAATCGATTTACTTCAGCAGTTAAACAGTTTTGTTCAGAACATAAATTGGCATTGATGCGTTTTACATCATGCCTGAGCCTATAGAAAAATAGAAATCACCTTTTTCTATTAGCGAAATTCACATGTTTAATAATCCACAATTTTTACAAACATCTTCATCTTACATTTATAGCGTAAATTGATAGAGGTTTAGTAGATTTAAACAATATAAATCGGCATTGATATAGAACAGTTCATTCAAACTATTCCCATCAATGCCGACTTTTAAAATGATTGCTTTGAAAGAATTACGCGCCTAATTCTTCTTCATGCAAGAAATGAGTATGGTGTGGAGCGCGTTTGGTTTTGCTCCATTCCTCTAACATTTCAGTTTTCATTTCTTCAGTAATTTTTGCAATTTTTTCTTCAGCATGTGCATCGTTATAAGTCAGTTCTAAACGATGCCCATTTGGGTCAAAGAAATAAATTGAGTGGAAGATACCATGGTTGGTAATACCTAATACTTTAACGCCGTTGTCTTCCAAATGTTTTTTGGCAGCTAAAAGAGCATTTAAATCTTCAACTTCAAAGGCAATATGTTGCACCCATTGAGGTGTATTTTCATCACGGCCCATTTCTGGTTGGGTTGGCAATTCAAAAAATGCTAAAACGTTGCCTTGGCCTGCATCTAGGAATAAATGCATATACGGGTCAAAAGCTTTCGTTGAAGGTACATGGTCTTCTGCAAAAGCTAAGATAAAGTCCATGTTGAGCATTTTTTTATACCACTCAACAGTTTCTTTCGCATCCTTACAACGATATGCAACGTGATGTATTTTTTTAATGGCAAATGTCATGTTGAAACTCCTTTTTACTATTCCCAATCTGGTTGTTGTTCTGGCGCCGCGTTATAGAAGGCTGGGATAGACAAACAATGTTGATAAATTGATTCAATTTTTGGAAACGCCGACAAATCAATCTTGAAGCGTTTCGCGTTGTAAACCTGTGGAATCAGGCAGCAGTCGGCAATGGTTGCTTGTTGTCCAAAGCAAAATTGCCCATTTGAATCTTGAAGTTGCTGTTCGAGTGTTTGAAAGCCTTCAAGAATCCAGTGCTGATACCAGTAATTTTTTTGTTCGTCCGAAACATTTAAATCATTTTTTAAATATTTCAGCACGCGTAAGTTATTTAACGGGTGAATATCACAGGCAATCGCCTGTGCAAAAGCACGGATTTTGGCTCTTTCTTTCACATCATTTGGAAGTAATTTGGTTTCAGGATATTGTTCATCCAGATATTCCAAAATACTTAATGACTGTGACAGGGTTAAATCGCCGTCCACTAAAGTTGGTACTAAGGCACTGCGATTTAACTTTAAATAGTCTTCGCTTTGCTGCTCATTTTTAACTAAATGAACGGGTACAGTTTCATAAGCGAGACTTTTAAGGTTGAGACCAATCCGTACTCTGTAAGCTGCAGAGCTACGAAAGTAACTATACAGCTTCATAATTAGGCTCCGAAGTTTCTGCAAAATCAAAAGTTAATGCAGGAAGTACCGTATTTCGGACTTCACCAAAACCAATGCGAATACCATTTTTCTCACAGTGGCCTTTCATGATGAGTGTGTCGCCGTCTTGCAAGAAACCACGAGTTTCACCATTCGCAAGTGTTAGAGGCTTGGTGGTGTTCCAAGTCAACTCAAGCAAGCTACCATACGAATCTGGTGTAGAACCTGAAATGGTACCTGAACCCATTAAATCACCAACCTGAACGTTACAGCCTCCAATGGTGTGGTGAGTTAGCTGCTGAGCCATAGACCAATACATATATTTAAAATTAGTACGGCAGATCACATCAGGTTGTGCTGATTTCGGGCTTTGGATTTCAACACTTAAATTAATATCGTAAGTATTGGCGATATTTTCTTGTAAGTAAGCAAGTGGCTTCGGTTCTTGTTTCGGACCTTCAACTTTAAATGGCTCAAGAGCTTCAAGCGTGACGACCCAAGGAGAAATCGAACTTGCAAATGTTTTAGCGTTGAAAGGGCCAAGTGGAACATATTCCCATTGTTGGATATCACGTGCTGACCAGTCGTTTAGCAAAACCATGCCAAAAATATGATCCCATGCATCTTCAATGGGGATTGGTTGACCTAATTGAGTTGGTTTCCCCACAATAAATGCAGTCTCAAGTTCAAAATCGAGCTTGCGAGTTGCTGAGAAAACCGGACGTTCTTCATTTGGAAGTTTAATCTGACCAGAAGGGCGTACGACGTGAGTTCCGCTTACCACAACAGAGCTAGCACGGCCGTTATAACCGACAGGCAACTCGCTCCAGTTTGGAAGCAAGGCATTTTTAGGGTCGCGGAACATACAGCCTACATTGGTGGCATGTTCTTTAGAAGAATAGAAATCGGTATAACCAGATACTTGAAGTGGTAAATGCAAAGTAACACTGTCTTGCTTAACCAAAACTTCTTGGCGCAATGCTTCATTTTCTTGAAGCGTTAAATTATCAACTGAAAGAAGAGACTGTAGCGTTTTACGAACTTTAGACCAATTGGCTTTGCCCGATTCAATAAATTTATTCAGTGTAGGCTGGTTAAAGTAGGTGTCTTGATCTGAAAGTTTTAAAAGACCATGCTTTTCAAGAGCAGCGAGATCAATGACCCAATCACCGATAGCTACACCGACCTGACGCTCGCCTTCGGCTGTTCTACTAAAAATACCATAAGGCAAATTATGAATAGTGAAATCAGATTGAGGTGAAACTTCAATAAAAGAGTTTAGTTTTTGTTCCATTTTCGCTTCCTTGTCTTCATCTCGTGTCTTATACAAATAAAAGTTCGGTCTAGGGACTGAGCTACTCAATAAGTTTTAACCGTTATTTAGATCATCTTTTTACTTATGAGTTTGATAGAGACCGAGAACAACCAATTACTTCATGGTTCTTATAATACTGAATTCATCAAATTACGCAATACATAATTTAATTACACATTGCATAATAATTGTTATTTCTTGCATTTTCTGTTTTCATGCGCGGTTGTGAGAAAAGTAACGCAATTATTTTTTCATCAATCTCTATGAAAATCCGATCAATTTATGATATACGTAATTTATTGGAAAAAAATTACGTGACAAGGATGAGAATAATCATATGTCAACACAAGAGCAAGGAAACCTGAAACATGGTTTGAGTAATCGTCACATCCAGCTGATTGCGTTGGGTGGAGCGATTGGTACAGGGCTGTTTCTTGGTATATCACAATCGATTAAATTGGCAGGTCCATCGGTAATCTTGGGTTATGCGATTGCAGGATTTATTGCTTTTTTAATGATGCGCCAGCTCGGTGAAATGGTCGTAGAAGAACCTGTAAGTGGATCTTTTAGCCACTTCGCTTACAAATATTGGGGACCTTTTGCAGGCTTCATGTCAGGATGGAATTACTGGGTACTCAATGTACTTGTGTGTATGGCAGAGTTAAGTGCAATTGGTCTTTATATTCAATATTGGTGGCCGCAAATCCCAACGTGGGCATCTGCTCTAACGTTCTTTATTCTCATTAATGGTATCAATTTACTGCATGTTAAGTTTTTTGGCGAAATGGAATTTTGGTTTTCCATTGTCAAAATCTTAGCAATTTTAGCCATGATCGGTTTCGGCTCATATTTACTTGCAACCGGCACAGCAGGGCCTCAGGCCAGCATTTCTAACCTTTGGGCATTGGGTGGTTTCTTCCCATTCGGTATTGAAGGCTTGGTTATGGCAATGGCTGTGATTATTTTTGCTTTTGGCGGTATTGAGCTTTTTGGTATTACTGCTGCTGAAGCGCGTGATCCAGACAAAACTTTACCTAAAGCTGTAAACCAGATTATCTATCGTATTTTGATTTTCTATATTGCGACACTTTTTGTTTTATTCTCATTATTTCCGTGGAATCAAATGGCAGAAGGTGGCAGTCCTTTTGTGATGGTCTTTGCCTCTTTAGATAGCCAAGGTGTTGCGACATTATTAAATTTCGTTATTTTGACAGCTGCGGTTTCCGTCTATAACGGAACCAGCTATTGCAGCAGCCGTATGCTTTTAGGTCTTGCCCAACAAGGTAATGCCCCGAAAGCTCTTGCCCGTATTAATAAACGCGGTATTCCAACCAATGCGGTTCTAGTCTCTGCATTTGTGACGGTATTGTGTGTTTTACTCAATTATATTTTCCCTGAAAAAGCATTTGGTTTACTCATGATGCTGGTAGTAGCAGCGATTGTGATTAACTGGGTAGTGATTTCATGGACACATTTAAAATTCCGTAAATTCATGCAACGTCAAGGTCAAACGACTAAATTCCCAAGCTTCATGTATCCATTTAGCAACTATCTTTGCATGGCATTCATGCTTGGAATTTTAGTTGTGATGTCTTTAACGCCAGACATGCGTGTGGCAGTTATGATGATTCCAGGATGGATTTTGTGTTTGATGGTGGCTTATCAATTTAAACGCCGTAAATTAAAAGCTGAACAGCCTGTACATGCTTTAGAAGCAGATATGTAATCAGGTCGTAGTTAGAAGCTAAAGAGGACGTATAAATACGTCCTCTTTTATTTTTTAAAATTTACAACAGAAATTAAAGGATTTAATAATTGTTATATTATAACATTTCTGAAATTAAATGATTAAAGGCTTCCAGATGTTTAGGGAAGATAGAATATATTTATGAAGCGCTATTTAGGTTTACTCGTATTAACTCTGGCGGCTTGTAGTACTCAAACACCCCAGCCGACGATTACTCATCGCTCTCCCACTTTGCCTCAACCATCTAAAACTGTGGTTAAAATCAAACAACAGCCTGAAGATTATATCGTTTGGATTGCAACTGCAGATCACAGACAGTCTGTACAAGCTTATAAGCAATTTCTTAAGCAAAAAGGACTTGCCGATTTAGTTCCAGACCACGAATTATTACGTTCAGCCCGAGACTGGCAAAAATGTGGAGTTGAGCCTTACGCAGTTCCACCACGCGAGATTTGGTCCAATATTGTTCCGACGCTCAATATATTAAAAGCATTGGTTGATGATGGCGTGATTAACGATTTTGAAGTGACTTCGGTCTATCGAGCTTTAGCTTTAAACCGCTGTGCAGGTGGTGCTGATGCTTCTCGACATGTCTTTAATGCAGCACTTGATTTTAGGATTGGGCCAGAACAGCCTAGCGACTTAGACCAGTTCAATATTCAACAAACTAAAACCAAGCTTTGTCAGTTCTGGGCGACTAAAGGCCAAGCGTTTAATATGGGACTGGGTGTTTATGCTTCAGGACAAATCCATATTGATAGTCAAGGTTTTAGAGCATGGGGGCCAGACCATCACTATAGAAGCTCAATTTGTCAGGGACTATAAAAGCAACTTATTCAAAGACTAAGTGATTTGGCTTAGATAAAACTGGAATAAAAACTTGATCAATAGTTATGTTATAACATAATATTATTGTGGTTTAGAAATAGATTACGCCTGTGATCTGGCCATATTTAAATGGCCAGCCATGATCAGTTTAAATATTATTCAAAGAGATCAAGCCATGCACACTGCAATCGCCAACTCATTTGCCAAGCTTCCCGTCACTGTTTTATCGGGCTTTTTGGGTGCAGGAAAGACCACATTACTCAACCATATTTTAAATAATCGCGAAGGCCGCCGTATTGCCGTGATTGTTAATGATATGTCAGAGGTAAATATTGACGCGGCATTAGTACGCGAAGGTGGGGCAGAGCTTTCAAGAACAGATGAAAAACTGGTTGAAATGAGTAACGGCTGTATCTGTTGTACGCTACGAGAAGATTTATTGGTTGAGGTGAGACGCTTAGCCGACGAAAGGCGCTTTGACCAATTGGTGATTGAGTCAACTGGCATTTCAGAGCCATTACCTGTGGCAGAAACCTTCACCTTTGAAGATGAAGATGGAAACTCACTCAATGAGTTTGCTCGACTCGACACTATGGTTACGGTAGTCGATGCTTTTAACTTTCTTAAAGACTACAGTTCAGTTGACTCCCTACAACAACGCGGCGAATCATTAGGCGAGCAAGATGAGAGAACTGTGGTTGACCTTCTTATCGATCAGATTGAGTTTTGTGATGTGATTGTACTGAATAAAATTGATTTGATTGATCAGGCTCAGCAGGACCAGCTTATTGCCATTTTAAGAACTCTAAACCCGCGTGCCCGAATTGAAATTGCTCAATTTGGAAAGGTCGCTTTAGACAAAATCTTAAATACACAGCTATTCGATTTTGATGAAGCTGCCCAAGCACCGGGCTGGTTAAAAGAGTTACGCGGCGAGCATACACCTGAAACTGAAGAGTATGGCATTAGTAGCTTTGTTTACCGTGCCCGCCGACCTTTCCATCCAGAACGTTTTTATGATTTGGTACAGGCTGAATGGCCGGGAGTCGTGCGTTCCAAAGGCTTTTTCTGGTTGGCTGCCGAACCGACATTGGCTTATTCATGGTCACAAGCGGGAGCAATGGCTCGACACGGTTTAGCTGGTTATTGGTGGGCAGCCGTTGCGGAAGAAGACTGGCCGAGTAACCTAGCCAGCATTGAACAAATTAAGAAAAATTGGGATGACCGCACAGGTGATGCGCGTCAGGAGCTGGTTTTAATTGGTATGCAAATGGATGAGCAAGCTTTAATACAACGCTTAGATAGCTGCTTGTTAAGCGATGAAGAAATGGCTTTAGGTCCGCAAGTTTGGCAGAGCTGGTCTAATCCTTTTAAGCAAGATGATGAAACGATGTTGATTGCTTAATAAAAAAGCCCCTATTTTCAAGGGGCTTATTTTTTATGATTTATCTTTAATCAAAACCTTTCGAATGTAGCTGTTAAGTGGTGTGGAATAATATTTTTCAATTGCTGCGCTAATGATGAAAGTTAGAATCAGATAGCCAATTAAAAGCATAATTTTGATGCTAGAGTCGGTTTGAGCCGGAACAAAAGCAACTTTCATAAGGCCCAGCACAACCAGATGAAACAAATAAGTTTCGTAACTTCTTTGCCCCAACCAGACCATCACTTTGGTAAATAGATTATGTGCTTGTGTTTCGGAAGGATGTTGGAAACACAGAATGAGTAAACCTGTGGCAAGAGCAAATAAGCTAATACCCCATGTACTGACTTCTTTAATGGGCGCATATAAATATAGAGCGGTCATACTCAAAATAATTAGCCATGAAAGAGGTTTTTTATAGGTCCAATTTGGTTGATATTTATGAGAAAAAATCGCCGTTAAACAGCCCACCGCTATACCATCAAAACTTGAAAAATAATGATATAAATAAGCGCCGCTTTCTTCTCCAAAATGGAGAGACCTAAAATAAGGCCCATATAAAATCACTCCAACAAGTACAGCAATAAAGACTTTATTACTACGGGTGAGTAGACACAATAATGGAAAAACAAAGTAAAAAACTTCTTCTACAGAGAGCGACCACAACACGCCCAAAGCGTAGTTTACCCAACCAAATTTAATAATCAGGATATTCATCCAGAAGGTTAAGGCTGCAAATATGGTTAAAGGATAAGAGACCTCAATGCCATTCGGTGCTTGGTTCATAAAGGGTTTTAAGTCAAATGAACCAAGTATGCTTACACCTAAAATGAGTAATACCAGACACGGTAAAATACGCGCTGCTCGTCGGATATAAAAATGCTTGAGGTTAATTGCAGAAAATTGTTTGTCTCGTTTTAAAGTGTGATGGGTAATTAAAAAACCCGAAATCACAAAAAACATGGTGACGCCATAATTTCCGTTTCTTGCGATGACAGTGCTAAATGCTTCACCTAAGAAATCAAAACCTAACCATGTATCTTTAAGTTTATAGGGAATATTAAAATGATGTAAAAGAACCAAAAGGATAGAAATTCCTCGAAGAATATCTATTTTATAATTACGCATTCGATGTGCTTCCAGTTTTATTAATATACTGTGTGGCAGAAGAATACTATCGATCAGTTATTTTAAATAAAAATTTTAAGCATCATTTCGTAAACCAGAAAAAATGATATTTTTGTTTTCTAGGATGGGGTACTGGCTTAGCAGAAATAACTATTAAATAAATATTGATAAAGCCTTTATATATTTGAATTTCTCTACATAAAACTTTAAATTAGCTCTTGTCGAGCTATGTTTATTTTTTAAACTTTTTAAAATATATTTAATTCATAAATTAACATGTTGTATGTGGTTGTATATACATAGCATGTCAACTAAAATACCTTTTTGCCTGCTGCCTTTTTGAGTATTTGTTATGCCCAGAACATCAAAACAAGAACATACTGAGCTTTCGATTGAAGCTGATAGTCCAGTTCCTTTATATCAGCGCGTAAAACAGCTGATTTCACAAAAGATTTATGAAGGCTCTTGGGCTGTAAATAAAAAAATTCCTTCGGAAAGTGAACTCGTTAATCAACTCGGCTGTAGCCGTATGACGGTAAACCGTGCGCTACGCGAGTTAACAACAGAAGGCTTACTTGTTCGAATTCAGGGTGTTGGTTCTTTCGTTGCTGAAGGGCAAGGCCGAACTGCACTTTTTCAAATTAATAATATTGCCGATGAGATTATTGCACGAAACCATAAGCACCACGCTGAAGTTTTAGTCTTAGAACAAGTTTATGCAAATGCAGAGCAAAGCGTGTTAATGCAGACTCGCGAAGGGCAAAAATTATTTCACTCGATTATTGTGCATTATGAAAATGATGTACCTGTTCAGGTCGAAGATCGTTTAGTTGATGCAGCACTGATTCCAGATTATTTAGAACAAGATTTTAAAACCATTACCCCAAATGCTTACCTCATGGCAAAAGCACCCGTGACAGAAGGTGAACACATTGTTGAGGCCGTTTTAGCATCGCCTCAAGAGTGTAAGTGGTTAAAGATTACTAAAGCTGAACCGTGTTTACTCATCCGCCGTCGCACATGGTCAAACAAACAACTCATTTCAAGTGCACGATTGATTTATCCGGGCAGTCGCTATTATCTCGAAGGGAAATTTAATCCATGATTGAATTGATCAGGGCCGATCAATATACAAAAATGCTTTGGAAAAATGGTGCAGGCTTTACTTTAGAAATTGCTCGAAGCCAAGGTGAAGCCGACTTTGAGTGGCGCATTTCGATGGCAGATGTAACAACTTCTGGGCCATTTTCGTTATTTCCCAATAAACAACGCATTATTAGCGTACTTGATGGGCAGGGCATGGTACTGCATGTCGATGACCTTCCTGCCAAAACGCTGAAACAGGGCGATATTTTTGCTTTTCATGGTGAAAGTCAGGTCCAAAGTGAACTGGTAGACGGTGCAATTCGGGATTTAAATTTAATTTATGATCCTGCAAAGTTTCATGCCCGTTTTCAGTGGTTGAATGAGGCAGCGGAGCAGGCATTTATAAGCTCGGCAGACCTGATTTTTATTTTTAATCAGGGTGGTGAAACGGAAGTGAACGTTGATGAGCATTCCGTTCAGCTTGCTGCTCATGAGACGCTAAAAATTGAGAAAAATGCTAGTATCACATCAATCAATTTTCCAAAAAAACAGCACAAAAGTTGCTATGTCATTGAGCTAATTCAACGTTAAAAAGACATCATTTACTGATTAAAAAGCACATGTCTTGTTAGAAGATATGTGCTTTTTTTATGTCGGATATAAAAATAAATTAATTTAATTCATAAGTTTATTCAACTTTTTAAAAAAAATACGAGCAAGCCTCTTCACGCCGAAAAATATTTGTGTAGTATATAGATGTATATACAAGTTAATACATTACTATACAAATGCAGAAACAAGTGATGTTCTGCTGATGTAAGCTCAAAGGAAGGAGTCCGACTGTGACAACAACGACAACAAAATTTCGTGATGTAGAAATTCGTGCACCACGCGGCACTGAATTAACGGCTAAGAGTTGGTTAACTGAAGCCCCATTGCGTATGTTGATGAATAACCTTGATCCGGACGTTGCAGAAAACCCGAAAGAATTGGTGGTATACGGTGGTATTGGCCGTGCAGCACGAAACTGGGAATGTTTCGACAAAATTGTAGATACGCTAAAAAATCTTGAAACTGACGAAACTTTATTAGTTCAATCAGGCAAACCAGTAGGTGTATTTAAAACTCATAAAGATGCGCCACGCGTTTTAATTGCAAACTCAAACCTTGTACCACACTGGGCGAACTGGGAACACTTTAACGAATTAGACGCTAAAGCTTTGGCAATGTACGGTCAAATGACAGCGGGTTCGTGGATCTACATTGGTAGCCAAGGTATTGTACAAGGTACTTATGAAACTTTCGTTGAGGCAGGTCGCCAACATTACAATGGTGATTTAAAAGGTCGTTGGGTTCTTACTGCCGGTTTAGGTGGTATGGGTGGCGCTCAGCCTTTAGCTGCAACACTTGCAGGTGCATGTTCTTTAAACATTGAATGCCAACAAGCAAGTATCGATTTCCGTTTACGTACCCGTTATGTAGACGAACAAGCAACTGATTTAGACGACGCTTTAGCGCGTATTGATCGTTATACAAAGGAAGGTAAAGCAATTTCAATTGCACTTCATGGTAATGCTGCTGAAATTTTACCTGAGCTTGTACGCCGTGGTGTACGTCCAGACATGGTGACTGACCAAACAAGTGCACACGATCCACTTAATGGCTACTTACCAGTAGGCTGGACTTGGGATGAATACCGTGAACGCGCGAAAAAAGAACCGGAAGCTGTTGTAAAAGCTGCAAAACAGTCGATGGCAAAACACGTACAAGCCATGCTTGATTTCCAAAAAATGGGTGTTCCAACATTTGACTATGGTAATAACATCCGTCAAATGGCGAAAGAAGAAGGCGTAGCAAACGCTTTTGATTTCCCGGGCTTCGTACCTGCATACATCCGTCCGTTGTTCTGTCGCGGTATTGGTCCATTCCGTTGGGCAGCGCTTTCTGGTGACCCAGAAGATATTTATAAAACAGATGCCAAAGTTAAAGAGTTAATTCCTGATGATGAGCATTTACATCACTGGTTAGACATGGCTCGTGAACGTATTAGCTTCCAAGGCTTACCAGCGCGTATTTGCTGGGTAGGTTTAGGCTTACGTGCAAAACTTGGTTTGGCATTTAACGAAATGGTTCGTAGCGGTGAATTGTCTGCACCGATCGTGATTGGTCGTGACCACTTAGACTCAGGTTCGGTTGCAAGTCCTAACCGTGAAACTGAAGCAATGCAAGACGGATCAGATGCAGTATCAGACTGGCCTTTATTAAATGCATTGTTAAATACAGCAGGCGGCGCAACCTGGGTGTCTCTACATCATGGAGGCGGTGTAGGTATGGGCTTCTCTCAACACTCAGGCGTTGTGATTGTGTGTGACGGTACAGATGAAGCTGCTGCACGTATTGCTCGCGTACTAACCAATGACCCTGCAACAGGTGTTATGCGTCATGCCGATGCAGGTTATGAAATTGCGATTAACTGTGCCAAAGAGCAAGGCCTACACTTGCCAATGATCACGCAATAAAAATACATGGAAGAACTGGCGGTGCTTTTTGCAATTGTGAAAAGCACCGTCTCAGCAGAATATAGTGCAAAAAATTAGGAAGCCAACATGGAATTACTGATCCAACCGGGAAAACTGACCTTAGCCGATTTACGTCAAGCTTACCTCAACCCAATTAAAGTTAAATTAGATGAAAGTGCTTCATCTGCAATTAATGCAAGCGTGGCTTGTGTAGAGCAAATTGTAAATGAAGGACGTACAGCTTACGGTATTAATACAGGTTTTGGCTTACTTGCTTCAACTAAAATTGCGCCTGAAGATTTAGAAAAATTACAGCGTTCATTAGTTCTTTCGCATGCCGCAGGTGTAGGCGAAGCACTTGATGATGCAATGGTTCGTTTAATTATTCTATTGAAAGCAAATAGCTTGGCACGTGGTTTCTCTGGTATTCGTCGTAAAGTCATTGATGCTTTGTTGGCCTTAATTAATGCTGAAGTTTACCCACACATTCCACTTAAAGGTTCAGTAGGGGCTTCTGGTGACTTGGCACCCCTTGCACACATGTCTTTGGTTTTACTTGGTGAAAGTAAGGCACGTTATAAAGGTGAATGGTTACCAGCAGTTGAAGCTTTAAAAATTGCAGGTTTGGAACCAATTTCTTTAGCGGCTAAAGAAGGTTTGGCACTTTTAAATGGTACGCAGGTTTCGACAGCTTACGCTTTACGTGGCTTATTTGAAGCAGAAGATTTATTTGCTGCCGCGACAGTTTGTGGTGGCTTAAGTGTTGAAGCAATGCTTGGTTCACGTGCACCTTTCGATGCGCGTATTCACGAAGTACGCGGCCAACGTGGTCAAATTGATGTGGCTGCGGCTTATCGCGATTTATTGACTGATTCGAGTGAAATTTCTCGTTCACATGAAGAATGTGGCAAAGTTCAAGACCCATATTCTTTACGTTGCCAACCACAGGTGATGGGTGCATGTTTAACTCAAATCCGTCAGGCTGCTGAAGTATTAGAAATTGAAGCAAATGCTGTATCTGATAACCCACTTGTGTTTGCTGAACAAGGTGACGTGATTTCTGGTGGTAACTTCCATGCAGAACCTGTTGCAATGGCGGCCGACAATTTAGCATTGGCAATTGCAGAAATTGGTTCACTATCTGAACGTCGTATTTCAATGATGATGGACCGTCATATGTCACAGCTTCCACCGTTCTTGGTGGCAAATGGTGGTGTTAACTCGGGCTTTATGATTGCTCAGGTAACCGCTGCTGCTCTTGCGAGTGACAACAAAGCGCATGCACATCCTGCAAGTGTGGATAGCTTACCGACTTCAGCCAACCAAGAAGACCATGTATCGATGGCTCCAAATGCTGGTAAACGTCTTTGGTATATGGCTGATAACGTCCGCGGCATTTTAGCTGTTGAATGGTTAGGCGCTTGTCAGGGTCTAGACTTCCGTGAAGGTTTAAAAAGCTCGCCTAAACTTGAACAAGCTCGTAAAATCTTGCGCGACCAAGTTCCTTACTACAGTGAAGACCGTTTCTTTGCTCCTGATATCGAACAGGCTAGTGAATTGCTTGCGAGTGGTTGCCTAAACGAGTTACTCATTCCAAAACTACTCCCTAGTTTATCTGAAGTGTGATTGATAAAACGGTCACATGGAGTGGCCGAATCCAACTAAATTTCCTCAAGGATTGGAGATTATAATGTCACAAAACTCCACACTACAGCGGGGCTTAAACACCCGCCACATTCGTTTCTTGGCATTGGGCTCAGCAATTGGAACTGGGCTTTTCTATGGTTCGGCAACTGCTATTAAAATGGCAGGGCCTTCAGTATTACTTGCGTACATCGTTGCAGGGATTGCAATTTATATTGTGATGCGCGCACTGGGTGAAATGGCAGTCCATAACCCTGTCTCGGGCTCATTTAGCCACTATGCTTCTCAGTACATTGGTCCTTTGGCCGGCTTTACGACGGGCTGGACTTATGTTTTTGAGATGGTGATTGTTGCAATTGCCGATGTCACTGCGTTTGGTATTTATATGGGGTTCTGGTATCCCGATGTCCCACGGTGGATCTGGATTTTGTCTCTCATCATGTTCTTGGGCGCGATTAACCTCATTCATGTGAAAGTCTTTGGTGAACTCGAATTTTGGCTCTCAATTGTCAAGGTGAGTGCCATTGTTGCCATGATTTTAGGTGGCTTAGGTTTGATGTTCTATGGCTTCCATGCTGACCATAGCAGTGTAGTGCCGGGGATTCAAAACTTATGGATCTATGAAGGCTTTATGCCACATGGCATTGCAGGCTTGGTTGCATGTTTATCTGTAGTGGTATTTGCTTTCGGTGGTATCGAAATTATTGGTATTACAGCAGGTGAATCACAAGACCCGAAAACTACTTTACCTAAAGCAATTAATGCTGTTCCGGTACGTATTTTACTTTTCTATGTACTAACCATCTTTGTACTCATGTCGATTTTCCCATGGAACCAGATTGGTAGCCAAGGCAGCCCGTTTGTACAAATTTTTGAAAACTTAGGCATTAAATCTGCTGCAAATATTTTAAATATTGTGGTGGTAACTGCTGCAATTTCGGCAATTAACAGTGATGTGTTTGGTGCAGGCCGTATGTTGTACGGTATGGCAAATCGTGGTCAAGCACCTCGAATTTTCCAAAAATTATCGCGTAATGGCGTGCCTTGGATGACTGTTGTGGTTATGGCTGGCGTACTGTTAATTGGCGTCGTGCTGAACTACCTGATTCCTGAAAATGTGTTTGTCATCATTGCATCAATTGCAACGTTTGCAACTGTTTGGGTATGGCTCATGATCTTGCTTTCGCAAGTTGCAATGCGCCGTAAGTTATCTACTGCTGAAATTAAAGCACTTGATTTCCCTGTATGGGGTTGGCCATATGCACCTGCATTTGCGATTGGTTTTATGGTGTTCATTTTAGTGATGATGGGGTACTTCCCAGACTCGCGTCCTGCAATTTATGTGGGAATCACTTGGCTTGCTCTCTTAACGATTGCTTATCGAATTTGGGTCAAGCCAGAGCAGAGCTTGGGAAAGGAAAATAATCCTATCCAGCAAAATGTTGAGATAGAAAGCTAACAAATGAACTGCCCAATGGTTGAACTATTGGGCAGTTTTGAGGAAGGGCTAATGAAAAAACTTTGGCAAAATTGCCACATTGCGACCATGCAAAATGGGCAATATTCCTACATTGAAGATGCTGCAATCGTCACAGAAGGGCATCTCATCCACTGGATTGGAAAACAACAACAACTTCCTGCCGACACTTATTCCGAAACAGTTGACTTAAATGGCGCTTGGGTAACTCCGGGGTTCATCGACTGTCATACGCATAGCGTATTTGGTGGTAACCGTAGTGTTGAGTTTGAAAAACGCTTACAAGGTGTGAGCTATGCTGAAATTGCAGCAAGCGGTGGCGGCATTGCCAGTACAGTGCGTGCAACTCGAGAAGCCAGCGAAGAACAATTACTGAACTCAGCCCTTAAGCGTATTCGCTGCATGCAACAAGACGGTGTCACCACCATCGAGATTAAGTCTGGCTACGGACTCAACTACGAAAACGAGCGCAAGATGCTGCGTGTGATCCGTCAAATTGGTGAAAAATTACCGATGACGGTAAAAAGTACGTGTTTAGCTGCACATGCTTTACCACCAGAGTACAAAGACCAAAGCGACGCTTATATCGAGCATATCTGTACAGAAATGCTGCCTAAACTCCATGCTGAAGGTTTAGTCGATGCTGTTGATGCTTTCTGTGAGCATTTAGCATTTTCGCCAGCTCAGGTTGAACGTGTTTTTAAAACGGCACAATCATTGGGGCTACCCGTTAAACTTCATGCCGAACAGCTTTCATCGCTCGGTGGCTCAAGCTTAGCAGCACGTTATCATGCTTTGTCGGCTGACCATTTAGAGTACATGACCGAAGATGATGTCAAAGCCATGGCAGAGTCGGGTACGGTTGCTGTGTTACTACCGGGTGCCTTTTATTTATTGCGTGAAACACAATACCCACCGATTGAAAGCCTCATTAAATATGGCGTGCGTATTGCGCTGTCGAGTGATTTAAATCCGGGTACATCTCCAGCACTTTCTTTACGTTTAATGCTGAATATGGGCAGTACGTTATTCCGTTTAACGCCTGAGCAAGCATTAGCAGGTGTCACTATTCATGCTGCACAAGCGCTTGGTTTAGAGCAAACACACGGTAGTTTGGAGCAGGGTAAAGTCGCTGACTTTGTCGCTTGGGATATTGAGCATCCATCTGAAATTGTTTACTGGCTGGGCGGAGATTTGCCTAAGCGAGTCGTTCAGCATGGACAAGAAGTTATTTTTTAAACGGTGTCACATGAATCACACATTTAAATGGCAAGGCCGACATGATGGCGAGGGTGAGGCACATCAACGTATTCACCATATAGTGAACACCACCCAACATGCTGAATTTGCCCTGATTGGTTTTAGCTCTGATGAAGGCGTAAAACGTAATAAAGGCCGAGTTGGTGCTGCCGACGCACCAGATGCGATTCGTACCCAACTGGCTAACTTACCAATTCATCGTCCAGTCAGTATTGTCGACTTAGGGACGGTGACCTGTGAATATGGCAATTTAGAGCAAGCACAAAGCGAATTAGCTGAACAAGTCGCCAATAGCCTAGAACATGGTTTAAAACCTGTTGTATTGGGCGGTGGACATGAAGTTGCATTTGGTAGCTTTAGCGGTCTGTTCCAATATGTACAAGCCCACGCGCCAGATAAAAAAATCGGCATTATTAATTTCGATGCCCATTTTGATTTGCGTGAAGCAGAGCATGCCACCTCTGGAACACCTTTTTTACAGGCAGCTCGACTTTCAGAACAGCATCAAAAACAATTTAATTATTTATGTATTGGGGTCGCCAACCATGCCAATACTAAAATTTTATTTGATACTGCCGATGCGCTGAATTGTTCATATTTACGTGATCATGAGGTTAATATTTTTAACCTGAACAACGTGCTTGCAGCGGTTAATGCTTTTATTGAAAAAGTAGACTATTTGTACGTTACGATTGATCTAGATGTATTCGCGGCTGCGGTTGCACCGGGAGTCAGTGCACCTGCTGTAAAAGGAATTGATTTAGCGACTTTTGAAGCAATTTTTAAGCATATTCAAGAGACTGGAAAAATCAAACTTCTAGATATTGCTGAGTGCAATCCAAAATTTGATTTAGATAATCGAACAGCAAAACTGGCTGCCTATATTGTTTATCAATATTTGTTTTCTTGAGGAACAATTTTTAATGTAGAAATGAAAAGTGCACTGAGATCGCTCATGTGCGCTTTTTTTTTGACTTTCTGGTAAATTAAAGTCAGATACGGAATATAGATAGCAACTATAATTAATTTAATTAAAAAGAAAATTAATTTATAAAATCATTTAGTTAAAAAAATACTCGATTTTTACACTATTTTATATGCTGCTTGGCACGTAATTTGTTTTGTCTTTATTTTAAACTTCGTTAAATATGTTTGGATAATTAAATGAAAAACAGAACCTTACATTTTGCTTGTATCAGTGTTTTATTTTGGATGTCTCATTCTTCTAATGCTGCAACCCCCGAAATAAATACAAATACTAACGAAAAATCACAATCTAAACAAAAGAGTGATATCTCTGTTCGGGTGAAAGCTTTAAACCAACTTTTGCAAGAACAGTGGGAATATACTTTGAAAAATAGTCCTGAAACTGCAACCGTTTTAGGAGATTTACGCTATAACGATCGATGGACCGAGTTTTCAAAAACTCAGATCGAGAAAGATAAAAAAACTACGCAAAATTTTTTAAAACGTTTCGAAGCAATTGATAGCACTGGGTTTTCAGCAACTGATCAATTAAATAAAGATTTAATGATTTATCAGTTGAAAGAAACACTTAAAAATTATGATTTGAAATTGTATGAGATGCCTTTTAATCAAATGTGGGGGCTACATTTACAATTTCCGGGATTTATTAGTTCGATTCCATTTGATAATGCTAAGCAATATCAAGACTATATTTCTCGTTTAAAACAAATTCCTCTTATTCTTGAGCAAGGTATTCAGTTAGCGAAACAAGGACAAAAAGATGGCTTGATGCCACCCAAATATTTAATTGAAAAGGTGGCAAAGCAGATTAATAGCATTGCAGCTCCCGCAGGAAAGGACAGTGTTTTTGCTTCTCCATTAAAGCAATTTCCAAACAACATTTCAAAAGCAGAACAAGAGCGTTTAAGCCGTGAAATACTACAGGCCATAGATCAGAATGTTCGGCCTGCTTATCAAAAACTCGGGACGTTTATTCAGAAAGATTACTTACCCTATGGACGACAACACGAAGGTATATGGAGCTTGCCAAACGGTGACGAGCTCTATCGCTTTTATGTAGAAAATAATACGACAACCTCTGAAAGCCCTGAAAATATTCATCAGCTCGGGTTAAAAGAAGTTGCTCGTATAGAAGCGGAAATGCTGAAAATTGCCAAAGCACAAGGTTTCAATGACTTAAAAAGTTTCCAACAATCCTTAAAAACAAATCCCGCTGTTTTCCCAAAATCTCGTGAAGAAATTTTAGAGATTTATCGCGGGTATATTGCCCAAATGCAACCGGAGTTGCCGAAGCTGTTTGGTTTGTTACCAAAAAATAAAGTTGAAGTTTTGCCTGTAGAGCAATATCGAGAAAAAGAAGCGGCAGGTGCGGAGTATCACCAAGGCACGCCTGATGGTTTACGTCCCGGACAAGTATATGTAAATACTGGCGACTTCTCTGAACGTTCCAAAATATCAATGGAAGCAACCGCTTACCATGAGGCAATTCCCGGCCACCATATGCAGATTGATATTGCCCAAAACCTGCCAAATTTGCCGATGTTCCGAAAGCAACCCAACCATACTGCCTATATCGAAGGATGGGCACTTTACGCAGAGCAATTGGGTAAAGACGTTGGTTTCTATAAAGACCCGCTTTCAGACTATGGAAGACTATCGAGTGAGTTGTTCCGTGCTTGTCGTCTAGTGGTTGACACTGGTGTGCATTATAAAAAGTGGACGCGGCAGCAAATGATTGATTTTATGCGTGAACACTCTGCTTTAGATGAACCTGATATTCAGGCAGAGGCCGACCGCTATATTGCTATTCCTGCCCAAGCATTAGCATATAAGATGGGACAACTGAAAATTTTAGAGCTACGAGAGCTAGCCAAACAGGAGCTTGGAGAGCGTTTTGATATCAAAGCATTCCATGACATGGTTTTAAATGCAGGAACCTTGCCTTTAAATATACTCGATGCCCGTATTAAAAATTGGATAAAGGAACAAAAAGCGGCAGCTTAAAACAAAATTCGAAATTTAGGTCAGGTCCTCGTTGGGCCTGATTTAAAAACCGATAGAAAACAGAATATAATAATAAAAAATATATTTTCGAAACTAGAAATGGAAAAAAACCTAAAAGAATATCAGGCTATTATTTTTGATTTAGATGGCACCTTAGCCGACTCCTTTCATTTTTTTCTAAGCGTTTTAAATCAACTTTCCGCAAAGTATAAGTTTAAATCGGTAAACCTTCATGAAGTCGATTACTACAAACAACTTACGCCTAGAGAAATTATGAAAGAGATGAACGTTTCTCGGTGGAAACTGCCTTGGATTGCGAAAGACTTTATTCGGTTAATGAAAGAAAGAGATGAAGAAATTCATTTGTTTGAGGGTATGCGGGACCACTTAATTGAACTGCATAAGCGGGGTTATACGCTCGCAATTATTACTTCAAACTCTAAAGAAAACTGTCAAAATGTACTGGGTAAAGAACTCTGTGAGCTTTTTAGCCATATTGATGGTGGCTCGTCTATATTTGGCAAAGCTAAGCGAATAAAGCGTGTTCTCAACATTTTGGATGTAAGTAAAAACCAAGCAATTTATGTCGGCGACCAAACCACGGATGGCGAAGCTGCACATGAAGCAGGTATTGATTTTGCTGCGGTAGGTTGGGGTTATACATCGGCCGAAAAATTAAAAACCATTCAGCCCAAAGTCGTGCTCACAGACTTGGCAACCATGAAAGAATTTTTCTAAATACATGAAATACAGGATAATGCATGAATAACAATAACAGCCCGATTGGAATGATTGACTCTGGTTTAGGCGGGTTGTCTCTCTTTAAGCATATTCGGGAGGCGCTACCGAATGAAGATATTATCTATTTCGCCGACTCGAAATATGTCCCTTATGGAGACAGAGAAAGCGACTGGATTGTTTCACGAACCACGCATTTAATTTCAAACCTAGTTGCTCAAGGTAAATGCAAAGCGATCGTGATTGCTTGTAACACCATGACGGCTGTTGCGGTTGAAACGATTAGAGCGCAAATTAATGTGCCACTTATTGCGATAGAACCAGCGGTAAAACCCGCTGTGGCAATGACTGTGAGCAAGCATATTGCGGTTTTGGCAACTGCCACCACGGTGAAGGGCAAAAATTTAAAAAGTTTAATTGAAACGTATGCGCAAGATATTAAAGTGTCTTTAGTGCCGTGTATTGGCTTAGCCGAAAAAATTGAAACGGGCAAAGCACATACCGCCGAAGTTAAAGATTATTTAAAAAATATTTTGGCGCCGTTGGTCGAGCAAAAAGTCGATACGATTATTTTAGGATGCACACACTATCCATTTGTTTCAGATACGATTCAGGAAATTGTAGGCCGTGATATTCAAATTATTGAGCCTTCGGAAGCTGTGACAGCGCAATTAATACGGCAGCTCAATCAATATCATTTAAGTTCTGAAAGTCCAAATGAGGGGAATCATATTATTTGGACCAGTTCAGACCCGTTGGAAGTTGCGGATGTTACTTTTTCTTTGTTATCTGAGAAATTGTCTGTAAAAGCTGTAGAGCTATAAAAAGCCCAATAGGCAATTAATGCATATCGGGCTTAATCAATCAATTATTAAAGCAGGTGATGCCTTAATAATGATCTTTTTTGAATTACTCTACAGTTACTGACTTCGCCAAGTTACGTGGCTGGTCAACGTCTGTACCACGTAATACAGCAACGTGATAAGACAATAACTGAACTGGTACGCTATAAATGATTGGTGCAAGCCATTCGTTTACTGCTGGAATATGAACGACATGTTGACGGTCTTTTTCAACTACACCACTATTTTCATCAGCGAAAACGAATAATTCACCGCCACGCGCCTGAACTTCTTCCATATTTGACTTAAGCTTATCAAGCATTTCGTCATTTGGTGCAAGAATCACGATTGGCATTTCATTATCTACAAGTGCCAATGGGCCGTGTTTCAACTCACCAGCTGCATAGCCTTCTGCATGAATATATGAAATTTCTTTAAGCTTTAAAGCGCCTTCCAATGCGATTGGATAATGTGTGCCACGGCCCAAGAATAAACAGTGCTGCTTTTCAACGAACAATTCTGACAAGCGCAAAATTTCTGGATCATTTTTAAGTGTATCAAGAATCACTTTCGGGCTATGCCACAATTCACGAGCAAGCTCTTCAATCATCACATTGCTAATACGCTGTTTCACTTGACCAATTTTCAAGATTAACAACATTAATGCAGCAAGCTGAGTCGTGAACGCTTTAGTTGATGCAACACCAATTTCTGGGCCTGCAAGCGTCAATAAGTGGTGATCAGTTTCACGCACCATTGAAGAAGTTGCGACGTTACAGATCGTTAAAGTCTGAATATCGATATTATTTGCTTTAGCACGTTTTTGAGTTTCACGTAGTGCAGCTAAGGTATCCGCTGTTTCGCCTGATTGTGAAATACAGATGTAAAGTGTATTTTCCACAATCACTGGTGAGCGATAACGGAATTCACTCGCAATCTCAACTTGGCAAGGCACACCAATCAATTGCTCAAACCAATATTTAGCGATCATTCCTGAGTGATAACTTGTACCACACGCAATAATTTGAACACTTTGAAGTTTACTGAAATCTGCATCAGCATCTTTCAAGAAATCATCACGTAAATTGTTGCCATCAAGCGCTTGAGAAATTGTTTGTTTGATTGCTTCAGGCTGCTCATAAATTTCTTTGAGCATGTAGTGTTTATATTCACCTTTTGAAGCACTGCTTACAGTTGCATCAAGTTCTTTAACTGGACGTTCAACACGTTCACCTTTTACAAATACTTCAATTGAAGTACGAGTAAGACGAGCAATATCGCCTTCCTCTAAGTAAATAAAACGGTTCGTTACTGGTAAAAGGGCCAATTGGTCTGAACTGATAAAGTTCTCGCCAATACCCACGCCAATTACAAGTGGTGAACCTTCACGTACAGTAATGAGTTCATCTGGGTAATCGCTGTGAATAATACCTAACGCATAGGCACCTTTAAGCTGAGGAACTACAGATTCTACTGCTTCAAGTAAACTATCAGTATTTTTTAGAGCTTCTGCAACTAAATGGGCTACCACTTCAGTATCTGTTTGAGAAGTAAATACATATCCTAAAGCTTGAAGGTCATCTTTAAGCTCTTGATAGTTCTCGATAATACCGTTGTGAACGACTGCTACCTTGCCTGACATGTGCGGGTGAGCATTATTTTCGGTCGGTTTACCGTGTGTTGCCCAACGGGTATGAGCAATACCGATTGTCCCCGTGAGTTGTTGATCAGCAACGGCATCTTCAAGATTGATTACCTTACCAACACGACGCTCACGTAAAATCTGTTGCTTATTCAGTAAAGCAACACCAGCCGAATCATAACCACGATATTCAAGACGTTTTAAACCTTCAATTAAAATCTCGGTTACACAACGTTCTGCAACGCCTCCGACGATACCACACATATTTCAATCCTCTTATTTTTTAAGCTTTTGGGGACGTTGATAATTTGCTTTAGAAATTTGTTGAGCACGCTCAAAGGAGAGACTTTGTTCAGCCACATCTTTCGTAATCACAGAACCCGCACCGACTGTTGCTCCATTACCAATAGTCACAGGCGCAACCAGCGAGCTATTAGAACCGATAAAAACTGCGTCGCCAATAGTGGTTTTGTGTTTATTTGCACCATCATAATTGCAGGTGATTGTACCTGCCCCAATATTTGATTCAGCACCGATCTCGGCATCACCTAAATAGGTGAAATGGTTAGCTTTACTGCCTAGACCGATCGTTGTATTTTTGACTTCAACAAAGTTGCCGATATGTACTTCGTTTGCCAATTTAGCACCTGGACGTAAGCGTGCGAATGGACCAATTTGGGTATTTTCCCCAACAACTGCTCCATCGAAAACGCTGTACGCTTGGACTTTGGTTCCTGCTGCAATGGTTGTATTTTTTAAGATACAGCCAGCACCGATTTCGACAAAGTCACCGAGTTCACAGTCGCCTTCAATAATGACATTCACATCAATACGAACATCATGACCAACTTTTACTGTACCACGTAAATCAAAACGTGCAGGATCAGCAAAAGTTACGCCTTGCTGCATAAGTTCTTTTGCTTGTTGCTTCTGAAATTCACGCTCAAGTGCTGCAAGTTGCAGGCGGTCATTTACACCTTCAACTTCAAATGCGAGTTCTGGTTGAATTGAGGCGATTTCTAGACCATCAGCAACAGCCATCGCAACGATATCAGTTAAATAGTATTCGCCTTGTGCATTTTCATTTGAAAGCTTAGGCAACCACTCATGCAGTTTTGCATTGCTGACACAGTAAATACCTGTGTTGATTTCTTGAATTTGACGCTGAGCTTCGGTTGCGTCTTTATGTTCAACAATTGCTTGGATTTTACCGTCTTGGCGGACAATACGGCCATAACCTGTTGGGTTATCGACATGTAAAGTAATCATGCCAATACCGGTTTTATTTGATGCTTCAATCAGTTGTTCAAGCGTTGTTTGACGGACTAAAGGAACATCACCGTATAAAATTAATGAAATGCCGTCTTTAGGAAGTACCGGTAAAGTCATCTGTACAGCATGACCGGTCCCTAACTGTTCTGCTTGTTCAACCCACTGAATATTTTCTTGTGCGAATGTCTTTTTTACGTGATCGCCACCATGTCCATAAATGGTAATGATGTTTTCTGCTAGTAGTTGTTTTGCTGTTTTAATAACATGTCCTAGTAGCGGGCGACCAGCTAAAGGTTGTAGTACTTTAGGGAGCTGAGAACGCATTCGCGTTCCTTTGCCTGCAGCAAGAATAATGACAGTAGTTGACATGAATAACTCGAATGATTTAACTCAAATGGATAATAATTAGTGTACAAAGAGCAGCCCATACACCGGCAATAATATCGTCAAGCATAATACCAAAACCACCGTGTACTTGGCGATCAATGACGCGTATAGGCCAAGGTTTCCAAACATCGAAAATTCGAAATAATATAAATCCTGTAATTACCCAAATCCAATTTATTTGTTGTAAATAGAGCAGGGGAATAAAGGTAATAGATTGACCTGCAAATTCATCCCACACAATTCGACCATCATCGTGTACGTTAATTACTTTTGCAGTTTGACCGCAAATATAAATACCCACCACTGACATGATGAGAATAGCGATTAAACTTAAAGTAAATCCAAGAGATAACCAGATGGGAACAAAAAGTAAGGCGAAAGCAGAGCCAAAAGTACCAGGTGCTTTAGGAGCAAGACCAGATCCAAAACCAACCCCACAGAAAACGATGCAGCGGTTGAACCAAGACATGTCTTTAAAATGAATCGGCGGTTTATGCAAAGTGTTGGTATCCATGAATTTGCAATGGGTAATCTGAACCCAAATGCTCAAAAGTTAGTTTTGTTTGCTCAACGATCTGTCCGATCATTGTAATCTTAACGTCTAGTTGTTTTTGCAAAAGTTTTTCATAATTTTGCGGTGTTATTGTAAAACATAATTCGTAGTCATCACCACCTGCCAAAGCATATTGCCAACGTTGTTGTTCTTCTAGTTGTTGCAGTACAGGATCAACAGGTAATTTTTCCAGGATGAGTCGTGCTCCAACCTTGGACGCTTTTAAAATATGTCCTAAATCTTGAGCTAAACCATCTGACACATCGATCATGCTAGAGGCGAGCCCTTTTAGCTCTTCTCCAAGCTTACAACGTGGCGTCGGATAGTCCAGTCTTTGTTGTAGGGAATGTCCTAAATGCTGAAGCCCATAAGCAGCATCACCAATCTGCCCACTTACACAAACATAATCACCGACCTTAGCGCCTGAACGTAATACAGCTTTTCCTGTTTCAATCCAGCCCATAGCTGTGACGGTAATGGTAAGGTGCGGACCTTGAGTGGTATCTCCGCCAATTAAGGCAACTCCAAATTGATTACAACAGTCATAGATTCCCTGACTAAATCCTTCAAGCCACTCATGGTCAACTTGAGGCAAGCTGATCGCAAGTAAAATACTATGTGGTTTGGCACCCATTGCAGCAATATCAGACAGATTTACGGCAACACTTTTCCAGCCAATCGCATGGGGCGAGGTTTCAAGAGGGAAGTGACGTCCAGCAACAAGTGTATCGGCACAGATCACCAGTTGTTGATTTGGAGAGGGAGTAATTAAGGCTGAGTCATCACCAATACCAAGCGCAACGTCAGGATGTGACTGACGATTAAAGTATTGATCAATAATTGAGAACTCAGCCATAGAACATCAAGCCTATTATTTTGCTTGTTGTTTTTCTGCGCTACGCAGTGTCGAACTTAAACGGTCTAATACACCATTGATGTATTTATGACTGTCTGCTCCGCCAAAATGCTTCGCAAGTTCGATTGCTTCATCAAGTACCACTCGATATGGAATTTCTAGATGATCACGTAACTCGTAAGCACCTAAACGCAAGGTTGCGAGCTCTACACCATCTAGCGCGTCAATTTCACGGTCAAGTACCGGAATAAGTAACGCATCAAGGTCTTCGTGCTGAGCGATAACTTGAGTAAGTAGTTCGTGATAATAGTTCAAGTCTACCTTGTGCATTGCATTTTCAGCACGTGTACGCGCTTCAATTTCATGTACAGGGTTGTGACTCATTTGCCACTCATAAATACCTTGTACAGCAAAACGACGTGCTTTACGTTTTGCTGCATAAGCGGCTTGCAGTGTTTGAGACATGCTTTAAATTGCCTTTAATAAATTAACCATTTCAATTGCAGTTAAAGCAGCTTCGCTACCTTTGTTTCCTGCTTTTGTACCTGAGCGTTCGATTGCTTGCTCGATGCTGTCAGTAGTTAATACACCATTGATAACAGGCAAGCTGCTTTCTAACGCAACTACACCTAAACCTTTCGCACATTCACCAGCAACAAAGTCAAAGTGAGGTGTGCTACCACGAATGACTGCACCGAGTGCAATGATGGCATCAAACTGGTTTGATGTAGCTAATTTTTTAGCAACGATCGGTAGTTCCCATGCGCCTGGAGCGTGAATAACAGTAATGTTATCTTCATTTACGCCATGACGTTTTAACGTGTCGATCGCGCCTTCTAATAAGTGTTCAACAACAAAACTGTTGAAACGACCCACTAAAATCGCATAACGTCCTTCGCTTGCGAGATGTAATAAACCTTCAATACGGCGAATTGCCATAGCAACCTCGATTATTTCGTTGTGATTTGATCAGCAGTGACATATTCCACTACTTCTAAATTAAAGCCAGATAAGGCATTGAAACGCAATGGTGAGCTAAGAAGCTTCATTTTTTCAACACCTAAATCACGCAAAATTTGAGCACCAACACCAATCGTTTGATATTGATGTGAAAGTGCTGCATTGGATTTCACCGGTTTTGGCTTAGTTAAATCATCCAACGCTGGTCCCAAGTCTTGCAAATGATCTTGTCCGATCCAGACTAAAACGCCGCGGTCACTTGCTGCAATCGTTTGTAGCGCACGGTCTAGATTCCAAGCCGGTTCACCGTCAGCTTTATTTAGCTTAAGCAAATCGCGGACAGGACTAAAACCATGTACACGTACCGTTGTAACGCCTTCTTTTGGCTCACCTTTGACTAAAGCCAAGTGAATGTCAGGGTTACCTATCTCACGATAGCGATAGAGCTCAAATGAACCATATTCTGTTTGAATCGTTCTTTGATCCAAACGTTCTACAGTTTGCTCATTGGTCATACGGTAGTGGATTAGGTCGGCAATTGTACCAATTTTTAGGCCATGCTTCTCAGCAAAAATTTCTAAATCTGCGCGGCGTGCCATTGTGCCATCTTCTTTGATGATTTCACAAATGACAGATGCAGGCTCAAGACCTGCCAGTCGTGCTAAATCACAACCTGCCTCGGTATGACCTGCACGGTGTAATACACCACCTGGCTGTGCCATGAGTGGGAAAATATGGCCCGGTTGTACAATATCGGTTGGTTTGGCATGTGCTGCCACAGCAGCTTGAATCGTGTGAGCACGTTCTGCTGCCGAAATACCTGTAGTAATACCTTCAGCTGCTTCGATAGATAACGTAAAGTTAGTACCATGCTGGGCACCGTTCTGGTCAACCATCAGCGGGAGGTTTAATTGTTTACAACGTTCACGGCTTAAAGTTAAGCAAACTAAACCGCGTGCATGTGTAATCATGAAGTTAATATCTTCAGGGCGTACATGCGTTGCTGCGATGACAAGGTCACCTTCATTTTCACGGTCTTCGTCATCCATTAAGATGACCATTTTGCCTGCACGAATATCGGCGACAAGTTCTTCAACACGACTCAGCGGCATTCGCTTTCACCTTTTTTTGTCGTAAGACAATTTCTATTGAATAAATTTCGCATAGTTTACGCTGTTTATAGAATTTTGCCTATGATTCTGATTTATCCAAATTTACGACTCAACATCATAGAACCAGATTTATTTAGATAAATAAATCATAAGGAAATAAAATTATTTAAAATAAATACCATAAATTTAGATAAAAAAACCTAGCCGATGGCTAGGTTTAAATGCGCACAATAAATTTTTAAGATGCTGCACTACTCGGGCTGTCATTTTGAGGAATTGATTTTTTACCCATCAAAATTTCAGTTCGAATATTTTGTGCAAGCTCTGCACATTCAGCATTCATACCATTGATCATAAATGCATGACGAGTCATGACATTACTTGGGTTAGGCATTGCAACAAGCTGATAGCTGTCTTGAATTGCTTTAAGCTGTTCATTATCAAGGTAGAGTGCAGATTCTTTCGCATGAAGATGTTGCGCTAAACGTTGAGCAGCTTCTTTGGCATCAATTTGCATTGCTTCTACGGCATTACACACGGCACTGCGAGTTTGTAGTGCAAAGCGTTTATCTTCACGGTAACGCTTATATAAAACGTCTGAAAGCAATTGGAAAACCGTACCTACCATAAGTAGACACTCTACAGCGTGTGGATGTGAAGTCGAAATGGCAAGTGTTGCGCCCTCTGCATGAAACTCGTCTACGACATCAATATCAGTCGCTTTCAAATGATAATGCTTCGTACATAGCTCAACACTCTTGTTTAAAAAGAGCTGACAAAGTTTAAAGTACGGTACAGAAACAGACTGGTTAACACTACTTAATAACTGTTTAGGGTCATAAAATTGAATATTAAGTGCCAAGGTATTTTGGTCTGTAGACTCTAAGCTTTTTTCTGGTTGCGAGCGAACAATTGGTTTAGCTTTAGCTTGCTGCTGAGCTTGAGCAACCAAGGTCACTGTATTTTGTTTTTCAAGCGCGAGAGCTTGAGTTAACTCTTGAATTTCATGTTTTAAACGATTTTCTTCGTTAATACGGGCTAAGTATTCGCTACGTGTTGGGCGAGCAATGGCACGGTAAGCCAGCCATAATAAAACATGTAAGAACAGTGAGGCTAAAATCGCAAGCCATTGGGTACGAAGAATTTCCCCAATACTTGGTTGAATTAGTGTGATTTCAATAGAACCGACTTTTTTCTCGTTTTGAAGCGCATCACGAACAAAAATTTCACCTTGGCGAGTTTTTGACATGCCGCTTGTTGCCAAAACTTGTTTATTGGCGTCAAGAATACGGATAGATGCCACACTTGGATTGGTCGCATAGCGATTGGCAATCAGAGCTAAAGAGACCGTATTGGCAGGTTCAAGCTCAGATAAGCTGTCTGCAACGAGTTGACTGGTCATGAGCTGACCTTGGCTCGCACGGTTTTCATTGAGCTGGTGTGTCGTTGCAATCACCAATAAAAAGGTATGCAATGCAAAACTAATGATCAGTAGGCTAGCAAATAGCCCTTGTCTAGGCGCAATCAAGTTAAACTTCCAAGGCAATTATATTGAAATTCGATTATGATTCTTACAATAGTTGTCACTCAGACTAGAGTCAATTCATGCGAGAAATCATTCTTATATCCTTTTTAGGACCGGACCAACCAAACCAGTTTACCCGATTAATGCAAGTACTATCCGTACATTCATTGCAAATACTGGATGTAGGTCAGGCTGTTATTCATAATCAACTGACATTGGGCATTGTGGTCGCCTCTGAAAATGAAACTGCGACCGCGTTGGCAATGAAAGAGATTTTGATTTTAGCACATGATATTGGCTTAACAGTGCGCTTTAAACCTATCTCGGGCGCAGAATACGATCAATGGGTCAGCGAAGGTGGACGAACTCGTTATATCGTCACGGCTTTAGCACCGGAACTCACTGCTGCACATTTACAAGCCGTTACACAAATTGTGTCTAGCCAAGGCTTTAACATTGAAACTGTAACTCGTTTATCTGGCCGTGTAGATCTTGAAAAAGATAGCACATTGCCTCGCCGTGCTTGTGTACAGTTTGGTTTAAGCAGTGGTCCGACTTTAGATGCTCAAGCTATGCGTGCAGCTTGTTTGCTTCTTTCAAGCGAATTAAATATTGATGTAGCTGTTCAGGAAGATAACGCTTATCGACGTAACCGCCGTTTAGTCTGCTTCGATATGGATTCAACTTTAATTGAACAAGAAGTAATTGATGAATTGGCGCTTGAAGCAGGGGTGGGCGAGCAAGTTGCTGAAATTACTGAAAGAGCGATGCAAGGTGAGTTGGACTTCCAGCAAAGTTTCCGTGCGCGGGTTGCTTTACTCAAAGGTCTTGATGCGTCAGTTTTACCTAAAATTGCCGAGCGATTGACAATCACCGAAGGTGCCGAGCGCCTCATTTCGACTTTAAAAGCCCTTGGATATAAAACGGCAATTTTATCTGGTGGCTTCCAATATTTTGCTGAATATTTACAAGCTAAATTAGGTATTGATGAAGTTCACGCTAACGTTTTAGATGTACAAGATGGCGTTGTGACTGGTGAAGTAAAAGGTGTAATTGTTGATGGTGCCCGTAAAGCGGAGTTGCTGCGTGAGCTGGCGAACAAACTCGGTATTTCACTAGAGCAAGCGATGGCTGTTGGCGATGGCGCAAATGATTTACCGATGCTTGCGATTGCAGGACTTGGCGTAGCATATCGTGCTAAACCACTGGTGCGTCAAAATGCAAATCAGGCGATTTCAAGCGTTGGTCTGGATGGAGTACTGTATTTACTCGGTATGCATGATAAAGATTTAAGCCGTGCTTAAATAATAGTGAACAATCATTAAGCGCTGCTCAAGAGTAGCGCTTTTTTTATGCAGAATAGTCATAAAAACAAGCAAGTTATGACAAAATTATGCACAGAAAAAAGGCAATAAAAAAAACTGAAAAAAACTTATTTTGAGGCAAAAAAACGGCATAGTTTTTTGTAATGACACGCCAGAATTGATGCCATATAGGAAGTAGAACTTTTTTAAATTTGCAAAAATGTAATGACAAAAGAATGTTGCGACAAAGTATGTCGCATCGACAAATAACAGGTCTTTTTTTCTAAAAAAAAACATCCATAATGCTTTCTAAGCTTCAACACAAATCATGAATTAAAGTTGTTTTTGGAATGAGGTCTGGTGTTCAGACCGAATGTTTTTAGACGTTTTCATTAAGACGGAGGTTTCTATGGTAACAGCGAATTTTGCCGCTATCGCCGGACTCAGCTTAATTGCTGTCGCGCTTGTTGCTGTGTTCTTTTCTCCTTACCGTCGTTGGCTTGGTTTTATGCTTGCAGGGATGTTTTTTTGGGGGCTATTGGAAGTGGTCCGTTTTGGAGTTCAAGTCACTTTTGAAATGCCAGTCACATATAGTTATTTAACTGCACTAAGTCTAGCGATGGTAATGGTTACATTTGTTTTATTACGTGAGGATAAACAGGCACAGAAGGCTTTGGCAAATCGCCAATATATAGAACATACGCCAGTATATGAAGATGATCAGCAGCAATGTTCTAGCCGATAATTCAATTGTTATCTAACGGTAAAAAGGTATGCACAGCATGCCTTTTTTATTTACGAAAACATGATTTTTATTATACAAAGCATTTATTAAAAAATAGCCAGTTATGCTACGATAGACTGGTCTGTTGACGTTTCATATATAGATTGCGTTGCCAATTAGAATATCATCAGTCGATGCACGAAACAGGCAATGGTGAGTCCTTGCTGAGTTTTGCCCCAAGGTTTTCATAAAAATACAATAGGCGTGAATGTTCATGAAACTTTCTTCTATACCTGTAGTCAAGTTACCACTTGTTGATGTCAGTACAGACCCGTTAGATTTATTGGTAGCAGGTTTGGCGCTGCGTATGAAACAGTTGGCACGTACAAGTCCTAAGTTTATTGAGCTGGTGCATGACCGCGCATTCCGCATTCAAATTGGTACTGATTTAGGTGTGGCTCGCCAAATTATTATTAATCATGGTCACATCGATACAGTTGCTGGATCACCTGAAAAAGCTGACTTTATTTTGCAGTTTGCAGATAGCGAACAAGGCGTAAAAACTTTACTCAAAGGTGACCCAACAGCATTTATGACGGGTATGCAAGACGGCAGCATTAAAATGGAAGGTGATTTCAGCTTGCTCGTTTGGTTTAACCAAGCAGCTAAATTGATTCCACCAAAATTACCAAAACCAGTAAAAGATAAAGTACGTCAAGCACGTGCTTTTATTAAAGAAAAAACTGGTCGTTAAGATCTAACAAAAAACTCCCGATTGGGAGTTTTTTTATATCTATGCTTCAACTTCCAGATTGAAAGTGACTGGTCCATCATTAATCAAATGAACTTTCATGTCCGCAGCAAAAATACCTGTTTGAACATTTTCAAACTGTGAACGAGTATATTCTACCAACTGTTCATATAGTGCTTTTGCGTCGCTAGGTGGCATGGCCGGACCAAAGTCTGGACGTAGTCCTTTTTGCGTTTGAGCCATTAAAGTGAACTGTGAAACAAGCAGGATTCCGCCATTCGCCTGAGATACATTCCAGCCCATTTTGCCTTGCTCATCATCAAAAATACGATATTTCAAAATCTTGTCGATGAGCTTTTGTCCGGTGGCGAGCGTGTCGTCTCGACCGATCCCTAAAAAAACCAATAAGCCATGCTGGATTTCACCGGTCGTTTCACCGTCTACTACTACTTTAGCTTCAAGAACTCGTTGTATTAAAGCGCGCATTGTTAGAGAAAGTTTCTGCAATTAATTGAATGGATGCAGTTTAGCAGAAATTAAATTAAATGATTTTTAAAAGGAAATTTCATGGAACTGCAACAATGGTATAAAAGCTCGCAATTCATCTAGAAAAATATGCTTTAATGCTAAGAAGCAAGCGAATAATCATTGACTATGTCTCCAATTATCCATTCTTTACTTGATACAGACTTGTACAAATTTACGATGCTACAAGTGGTTCTGCATAAATTCCCGCAAACACATAGCGTCTATCATTTTCGTTGCAGAAATTTAGAAGATACGGTCTATCCATTAGTGGATATTTTGGATGACTTAAACGAGCAACTCGACCATTTATGTAATCTCAAATATAAAGAAGACGAACTACAATATTTAAGAAAATTACGATTTATTAAAAGCGACTTTGTCGATTATTTAGAATTATTTCAACTCAAACGCCGTTTTATTCATGCGAGTATAGATGAAGAAGGTCGATTAGACATCCGTATTGAAGGGCCAATGGTTCAGGCCATGATGTTTGAGATTTTTGTTTTAGCCATTGTAAATGAATTATATTTTAGCCGGATTAAAACAGATGAAGTCTGGGCTGAAGGCGAGCGTCGTTTACAAGCAAAACTTGAATTAATTCAGCAATACGAAAAAGCTCAACAACCGAATGATCCACCATTTTTAGTTTCTGATTTTGGTACCCGCCGTCGTTATAGTTTTGAATGGCAAAAACATGTAGTTGCTGCATTTCATAACACTGTGCCAAATGTGTTCCGTGGTACAAGTAACGTCTTGCTTGCCAAAGAGTTAAATATTACGCCAATTGGAACCATGGCCCACGAATTCCTACAAGCGTTTCAGGCGCTTGATGTTCGCTTACG
Source organism: Acinetobacter sp. FDAARGOS_558 (assembly GCF_003937785.1). Classification (NCBI taxonomy): domain Bacteria; kingdom Pseudomonadati; phylum Pseudomonadota; class Gammaproteobacteria; order Moraxellales; family Moraxellaceae; genus Acinetobacter; species Acinetobacter sp. FDAARGOS_558. Next base: position 2,246,405 of record NZ_RKJH01000001.1, on the reverse strand, counting down.
TGACTTTCAAAAAGCTGCTTTAGAAACGTGGGTTCAAGAATATCGCGGAGACTTAGGAATTGCTTTAACTGATGTTGTGGGTATGGACGCTTTCCTCAGAGATTTTGACTTGTATTTTGCCAAATTATTTGATGGCTTACGTCATGACAGTGGTGATCCGTATGAGTGGGGTGATAAAGCGTATGCACACTATCGTAAATTAAAAATTGATACCAAAACCAAAATGTTGACCTTTAGTGATGGCCTTAATTTGCCAAAGGCTTGGGAACTACATCAATATTTCAAAGACCGTTTTCAGGTGAGTTTCGGTATTGGTACTAATTTGACCAATGACATGGGCCAAACACCGCTCAATATTGTATTGAAACTGGTTGAGTGTAATGGCCAGTCTGTTGCTAAAATTTCGGACAGCCCTGGCAAAACCATGACTGATAACGATACATTCTTGGCCTATTTACGTCAGGTTTTCCAAATCGAAGAGCTGGATGAAGCAATTTAATTACAATAGAGCTTAAGCGCTTGGCAGCCACTTAAGACTTGAGAATTTTAATATCTGATTTTCTGCTAAACACTAGCAGAAAATCAGAGTTTGATAGATATAAGCTTATGCTAAGATGAAATTAAGCTGGTATAAAAAGTAACCATGACGATGACACTCCCTGATTTTAAACTTGATTTATTAATAGAAGCAGAAGAGTTAGTGCCTTATTTAGGCAATGAATATATCCGTATTGTTGATTTGAGCCGTGCATCAGTTTATGAGCAGCTCCATGTTCCGCATGCTATTCACTTACAGCCTAAATGGTTAGTTGCTCAACATGAAGAAGCAACAGGTGTTTTACCGGATGAAGCAGGTTTACAAGCGTTAATTGAAAAATTGAATATTTCACCAAATCACCACGTGGTGGTCTATGATGATGAAGGTGGAGCATGGGCAGGGCGTTTAATCTGGAATCTCCATTGCTTAGGTTTTACCCGTACAAGTTTAATTAATGGCGGAATTCATGCATGGCTTGGTGCAGGTTTACCCACCACAGCCGAGGTTGAAGAACTTCCTCGAGTTGATAACTTAATTCAGATCGATTTATCACATGCTGCTCAGTTCCGAGTGAACTATGAAGAACTACGCAAACAAGTTGAGCAAGAAAGTGTGCAATTGTGGGATTGCCGGACGAGTGATGAATATAGTGGCGTCCGTTTAGCAGCGCGACGCGGTGGTCACATTCCAAATGCCCTCCATTTTGAATGGAGTACTGCACTTAATCGTCAAAATCATCTAAAATTGCATCCGCTTGAACGCACGCGGCAGCGTCTTGAACAACTTGGGTTCGATTTAAAGCAACCTGTAGTCGTATACTGCCAGTCACATCACCGTTCTGGTTTGGCTTATATTCTGGCTAGACTTTTAGGTTGGGAAGCAAAAGCCTATGATGGTGCGTGGAGTGAATGGGGCAATCGCCTCGATAGTCCTATCATTACTGGAGAATCGCCGTCTTGAGTTTTACATCTCGCTTAAAAAAAGAATTATTTATTAAGGCACAAAATCTTGTTCCTCAGCATCAGTTAAGTCGTGTAGTGGGTAAAGTTGCTGCAAGTGAAAATCCAATTTTAAAAGCTGCTGTTATTCATGCATTTAAAACCAAATACGGCATTGATTTATCAATTGCTGAACAAGGCAATGCACTGAAATATAAATCTTTTAATGATTTCTTTACCCGTGCCTTGAAAGATGGCGTACGTTTAGTTGATGAAAATCCGGATAGTATTGTTTCACCAGCGGATGGCGCGATTTCTCAAATTGGTAAAATCACTGCGGGCGAAGTATTTCAAGCAAAAGGCCAAAGTTTCTCTGTAGAAAAGTTAATTGGCGATCCACAACTTGCTCAGCCTTTCCAAGAAGGTGAGTTTGCAACGGTTTATCTTTCTCCACGTGATTATCACCGTGTTCATATGCCATTTTCAGGTACATTAACTGAAACGTTATATGTACCGGGTGAGTTATTTTCAGTAAATCAGGTGACTGCTGAAAATGTACCGGGATTATTTGCCCGTAATGAGCGTATGGTTTGTTTGTTTGATACTGAGCTTGGTCGTATGGCCGTTGTTTTGGTCGGCGCTATGATTGTGGCAGGTATTGAAACTGTGGCAACAGGTAAAGTAAAACCATCGGGTCGTATTGAATTACAGCATCATGAGTTGAAGTTAGAGAAAGGTGCTGAGCTTGGACGTTTTTATTTAGGTTCTACTGCAATTATTTTATTTGAAAAAGATAAAATCGAGTGGGAAAAACGTTATAAAGCCGAGTCCGTTGTTGTCATGGGCGAACGTATGGGCCATACGCTTTAACCCATCCATAGAAAATAAAAAAGAGAGCTTTTGCTCTCTTTTTTATTTTCTATGGATTGGCATTTCTAAGCTTAAAGTCTAGATTTAGTGGGAATAGTCATCTATGTTGGTATGTGAGTTCTTTCATTTGCCTCTTGTTAGGTTCTTTATATGCAATAGGGGGCATATTTTTTATAAAACTAATTTGAAATGATGATTAGAAAGTAGAGGAGTAATCCCTTGATTAGAAAAAGTAATTCTTTATTAAAAATTTTATTTAGCAGTATTTGGTTGATATCTGGTTCTGCTATGGCTGCTCCAATTACAGATTTGAGTAAGCAAATTGTGAGTGAAAAACCGGGCTCAATACTTTCTATAGCGCAACAAGATGTGACGGATTTATTTCTGCATGCAGATCAGCGCTTATTAGTAAATTATCGTAGTCGAGGTGTGAATAACGAGCCTATCGTTGCCTCAGCGTTTATTTTATTACCGAAAGGAACACCACCAAAAAATGGCTGGCCCGTACTAGCTTGGGCGCATGGTACAACAGGAGTAGCCGATACTTGTGCACCTTCGGGTGATTATGCCGGTGGACCAGTTCATTCATATCAGGAAGTTGCTTCAAAAGCGTTAGATGGTTGGCTTGCACGAGGCTATGCAGTAGTCGCACCTGATTATCAAGGTCTGGGTACTTTAGGTGCACATCCTTATATGAATGCAAAGAGCCAATTGCATACAGTAGTAGATGCAGTGCGGGCGTTACATATGCTTAAGCCAAAAGATTTTAATAAACAGTGGTTGGTGATGGGGCATAGCCAAGGCGGTGCTGCTGCTATTACCGTGGCGGCTTATGGTCAAAAAGATGCTCCCGAACTAGATTTAAAAGGGGCAATTGCTCTTGCGCCAGGTGGCTATCAATATGAAGGCATTGCAGAATATGTGTTGAGTCATCCAAACCCAGAACCAAGTGTGGCAGCATTTTTCCCGATTGTATTATTGGGAGCGCAAGCAGCAGAGCCAAGTATTATTCCTGAGAATTTAGTCAGTCCAGAAATGGGCAATGTGCTGACTCAAGCACGTAGCCGCTGTTTATCTGAACTTCAATCTGATTTGAAGAAATCTCCTTCTAGCATATTTCGACCTAATGCAGATTTAAAACCTCTTTTATCTTATTTAAAACAGCAGTCTATTGAAAATATGGTGCCGACTGTACCGTTAATGATTGTTCAGGGTTCTAAAGATCATTTAGTTGACCCTAGAGGAACATATGCTTATTACCAACAGCTATGTAAATCAAAAAAACCAACAATTTATCAAACTATTGATGGTGGAGATCATCGCGATGCACTACGTCAGAGTCATACTTTTGCCACTGACTTTTTAAATGTCATAGAGAAAAATCAGACAAAATCGTATTGCTCAAATCTTAAGTAAATTGGTTTAAATGCTACAAGAAAGCCGACTTTTCATAAGTCGGCTTTTTATATTTGAAGAAAGATGATTTTAAGTCATGTTATAGAGTCTTTCTTTTGGAAACACTGCGGTAAAGGTTGATCCTTCATTTTCTTTAGATTGCACGTCTAAATAGGCGCCGTGTTGCATGAGTACGTGTTTTACAATCGCCAAGCCTAAACCTGTTCCACCGGTTTGACGACTACGGTCGCTGTCTACACGGTAGAAGCGTTCAGTCAGACGCGGCAAATGTTTAGGGTTAATGCCGATACCGGTATCTTGTACACTAAAGTAAGCATGCTCACCGTCATCGTGCCAACCAATGGTAATGGTTCCGCCTTTTGGTGTGTACTTAATGGCATTAGTAATTAAATTACTAAATGCGCTGGCAATTTCCATGTCTGAACCGATGAGGTCACAGTGGCTATCAATATGTAAATTGAGTGTATGCCCATAATCGGCATTGTAGGCCTGAGCATCATCAAATAATTGATTCATTAAGCTCGGCATTTCAATAATCTGATTTTTTGCGATTTTCTTATTATTTTCTAAATTTGATAACAGTAGTAAATCATTAACCAACGCATTCATACGTTTGGTTTGAGATTGCATCTGGTCAAATGCACGTTTCCAGCGCGGGTTAATATCTTCTTGGTCGGTAAATGTTTCGATATAACCACTGAGCACGGTTAATGGTGTACGTAGTTCATGCGAAATATTATCGACAAAGTCTTTACGCATTTGCTCAAGATTATGCATACGCGTTACATCGTATGCTACAAGTAAGCGACTTTCCCCACCAAATCGTGTGAGCTTAACCTGTACATAACGGTCATCATCAAGATTTGAATGGAGCTTAATCCCATCAGGTGCCTGATCAATATTGTTAAAATATTCAATAAAAGTTGGCTGGCGCAAAATGGTTAATAAGTTGCGACCACGGTCAAGTGGACTAATTCCTAGTAAACGCTCTGCGGCTGGGTTCCACCATTCAATTTGATGTTGATCATCAATCAAGACTACCGCTTCGGCAAGTGCAACTAATGAAGATTGAGCGCGGTCAATAAGTCCTACCATTTCCGCTTGAACAATACGTTCTTGGCGCTGGGCACGGTAAACGTTAAATAATAATGCCCCCCAAATTCCGTTGAGGTTCGGAGGGACATCGTATGGATTATTGGCAATCCAGTCATTGACCAAATATAAAGAACGCAACTGAAGTGTAAAAAACACCACAAAGGCAATAAAAATACAGCTCCAGAAATACCCAATTCCTAAACCGACTAAACCTGCAATAATCAGGAAAAATAATAAAAGTCGTAAATCTTGTTTAGCAAACGTCCATAAACTACTGTAGCGGGAAAGCTTTTGTTCACGTACCTGTTCGGGGACGGGGTAGGGTTCATACATAAATTTTGGTTAACCTGCGGCTAAATCTGCACGTGTTGAGAAACGATAACCTGTACCACGTACAGTCTGAACAAATCGGTCTACACCAAAAGGTTCTAAGACTTTACGCAAACGACGGATATGCACATCGATAGTACGATCTTCGATGTATACATTACCGCCCCACACCTGATCGAGCAACTGGGCACGTGTATAGGCACGTTCCGGATGGGTCATAAAAAATGCAAGCAGACGGTATTCTGTTGGTCCCATATCTAAAATACTGTTACCAAAGCTTACGCGTTGGCTTACAGGATCAAGAATTAAACCATTGGCATCAATTGTTTTTTCACCGCTTAATGCATTTGCACGGCGTAAAACAGCTTTAATACGAGAAACCAATTCACGGGTTGAAAATGGTTTGGTCATATAGTCATCTGCACCAGCATCCAGACCTTGTACTTTGTGGTCTTCTTCACCGCGAGCGGTCAACATAATGACTGGAATTTCTGCTAAGTTTTCATCACGTTTTAAACGGCGACATAAGTCGACCCCACTTACGCCCCCGGGTAACATCCAATCGAGCAAGATAAGCGCCGGACGTTGGTCGACGATAATTTGATGAGCCTGTTTGGCATCTTCTGCCTGTAAACACTGAAAGCCTGCCATGTCCAAAGAGGTATGGATCATTTCGCGGATAGGAAGCTCATCATCGACAATTAAAATATAGTCATCTTTCACAGCGTAATACCTTGTAGATTTTAACGGTGAACCGTTTTGTAGTTATGACAGGCTTATTACAAAGATTAATTATGACAATTTCATTGCAGAAAAGTCTATAAAATCGAATTTAGCAATAATTTGTGACAAAAATACGGCAAGCGCATGACCAAATGATGACAGGTAGGTATAAATTTTCTTAAAACCATTCAGTGTGTTACAAGCTTATCTCAAACGAGGTTTTTAAAATAAAAACAGTGTCAAAAAACTTTAATATTATTTTGAAACTTTCGCGAGCAAAGCTAAAAAAACGATACGGCAGGCCGCTAAAACTTGCTCTAGAGACTGCTTAAACCCGCCCATCACCCATCGAACGGCAATTTGTGTCACGTATCCATTTAAACCAGTAGCGATTAATGAGAGCTCATTTTCGTTATGCTGGATTTGCGGCATGGTGAGCATCACAAAAGCTTGAATCATACGATCAAACTGGGCGAGAGTTTCCTGAATGGTGGCCTGATTATGTAATTCTTGGACCAAAATTGCATCGACATACACAATACGAGCCAAACGAGGGTCGTCTTTTAAAGTACTCAGTAGAGCACGTAAACCAGCATCGACCATTTGCTCAGGGTCTGGAGCCGCTTTAATGACGGCTTGCATCAAGTTTTGCTGTAATTCTTCAATCATTTTTAAAAAGATGGTTTGGAATAAATCTTCACTCTTTTTAAATGATTCATAAAAATAACGTTCGGTGAGTTTTGCTTCTTGGCAGACATCTTTTACCGTCACGGAAAAAAAGCCAAGGGTTCCATAAGTTGCAATACCGGCTTCAATGAGTTTTTCGCGGCGTGCCTCTTTGCGCTCAGACAGAGATAACCCTTTGAACTGACGTTCTTTACTCACAGTTTTTGTTTTCTTTTTACTGGTTGAGTCGTTTGTCGCCATAAATAAATGGTTTCCTAATTTATCGGTTTTTCGGCAAATATGAGCCCTATGATAAAGCCGTCAGCAGAATTGTGCCAATCTATCTGAAATTACAGTGTACTATATTGACAATGTATATTGTCAAAATTATATTGAAAGAGTCTAAATTGCACATGCAATGAACCAGTTGTGCAAATCGAAAAACAAAGGATGGACAATGAAAAATTTTAAAAACAAAGTCGCTGCAATTACGGGTGCGGGTTCTGGCATTGGGCAACAATTAGCAATTCTTCTGGCAAAGCAGGGCTGCCATCTTTCATTAAGTGACATTAATGAAAAGGGCTTAGAGAAAACTGTTGAGCTATTAAAACCGTACAGTAACATTACTGTAACAACCAAGAAGTTAGATGTTTCTGACCGCGAGGCAGTAAAGCAGTGGGCACAGGAAACTGTTCAAGATCATGGCTGTGTTAACCTGATTTTTAACAATGCGGGTGTAGCTTTAGGCTCAACTGTAGAAGGTGCAACTTACGAAGATTTAGAGTGGATTGTGGGAATTAACTTCTGGGGCGTGGTTTACGGTACTAAAGAATTCTTACCGTTCATTAAGCAAACACAAGATGGCCATATTATTAATATTTCCAGCTTATTTGGTTTAACGGCTCAACCGACACAGTCTGGCTATAATGCAACTAAATTTGCGGTACGTGGTTTTACTGAGTCATTGCGTCAAGAGTTAGATATTGAAAAATGCGGCGTAAGTTCGCTATGTGTACATCCGGGCGGTATTCGTACTAATATTGCTAAAGCTGCAAAAATGAGTGATAGCTTGAGTAGCTTGGGTATGGACCCAACTAAATCGATTCAAAACTTTGACAAGTTATTGCGTACCCCACCAGAGGAAGCAGCTCGTCAAATTTTAGATGCAGTTTTGAAAAATAAACGCCGTTTACTCATCGGTAGCGATGCAAAAATTCTGGATGCATTCCAGCGTTTATTCCCAACGGGATATCAACGTGCTTCAACCATTGTAACCAAATGGATGAAATAAGGTTTAAAAGAAAAAAGCCATCAATTGATGGCTTTTTTTATAAGGTTTAATGCATTCTAAATAAGAACTTTGATCTTCTTTTTCTTCCAGATAAATTGATAATACAAGCCTTGAATAATACATAAACTGACAAATGCCAAGGCATAGGCGACCCAAATGCCTTTAAGCCCCCACATCGAACTAAACCAGTAAGCACATGGCATTTCAATAAATAAAATGGCAGAGATGTTAATCAGCATTGGTACGGTTACAGTCCCACTGGCACGCATAATTGATGCAAAAATGGCACCTGCACCAAAGAATAAAATTGCCCAAAGTACAATAAATAAAAGCTGTTGCCCTAACACCACCACAGTTGGATCTGTGATGAATAAAGCCATCAAATATTTTGAAAATAGATAGCCGAGTGCAATTAAGGTACCTGTAAATAAAAAGTTCATTCCCAAAGCGGTGCGTGTAACACGTGCGAGTAGGTCCGACTTACCAGCACCAATCGCTTGTGCTGCAAAGATTGAGGCCGCGATGGAGATCGAAATCGCTGGAAACTGAATATAGTTGAGTACCTGATTCACGGCACCATAGGCCGCTGTGGCATGAGCTCCGAAACGGTTCACTAAACCCACAATGACTAAACCGGCCATTGAAGTGGTAATCATTTGAATACCGGTTGGAACACCTAGGCGTAAAATGATTTTACTTAATTCCGAATTATGACGAATATGTTGCAAAAGCTGACGGTTCGGCCGAAGTGGATGCTTTTTCTTGTTTAGATAAATCGCAAGAAAAATGAGAATAGCTACATAGCCAGTAATGGTCGCAATTGCCGGAGCAATAATTCCTAGAGCGGGTAAACCAAAATAACCTTTAAGCAATATCGGGGTAATGACCAAACCAATCACACTGGTTAAAGCCAGTGCAAGTAAAGGAGTAGTACTGTCTCCTACACCGCGTAAAATTGAGGTATAGATAATATAAACAAAGAGAAGAGGACTACCTGCCAACATCCATTGCACATAAGGCAAAGAGAGGTGCATCACCTTCGGATCCGTACCTAAAAGTTCTAAAATATCATGGGCAAAAAACACACCAATGATTGCGGTAATGATACCGCCAATGATGGTCATAAATAGGGTAGAACCCACCACACTTTGAACTTTTTCAATATTCTGCGCGCCCCATGCCTGCCCTACTAAAACAGTAGTACCCGTTGAAATGCCGATAATAAACGCAAGCAGTAAAAACAAAATGGGGAAAAAAACCGAGACGGCAGCAATCGCATCGACCCCCATCATTTGTCCAACAAAGATGGTGTTAATGGTACCGGACAGGTTTTGCAAGATATTGGTTGCAATCAGGGGCAATAAGAAAACAAAAAATGTTTTCCAAAGATTTTGCTGATGAATTAAAGACTGTCTTGGTGGCATGTATTCTCCATCGCCCATCTCTTTGATGAGCGGGTCGGATATTCAACTTAGCATAGTTGTGTGGAATTTCTTGTAGTATTTTTACTATGCTAAGTGACTAAATTTATTAACATTGATTCAGAATTTCTCCTGCTTTTTGCAGTGTTTCATCATTTTTTGCAAAGCAGAAACGAATCAAGCGTAAAGACTCTGGGGCTTGTTGGTAAAACACCGAAACAGGAATAGCCACAATCTTATGTTGCTCAGCAAGAAACTGGCACATTTCCACATCGTTTAAGTCAGGTCTAATCTGGCTGTAATCAAGGTTTTGGAAATAAGTTCCTTGCGATGGTTTAAGCAAAAAACGGCTATTGTGAATCGCCTGATTAAATCGGTCTCGTTTAGTCTGATAAAACTGTGAAAGTTCCTGAATATGTTCTGGGTGTTGCTGCATATATTGCGCAAGCGCAATCTGACAAGGTGTTGTGCCACAGAAATTAACATATTGATAAATCTGGCGGAACAAACGCATTAAATCAGGTGAAGCAACACAGTAACCGGTTTTCCAACCTGTGACATGGAAGGTTTTTCCAAAAGAACCAATCACAAAACTACGTTCTCTGAGCTCAGGGAAATGCAACGCGCTAAAGTGTTGCTGACCATCAAAAACTAAGTGTTCGTAGACTTCATCAGATAAAACTACAATATTTTTATCCTGAATTAGTGCGATCAGTTCTAACCAGTCTTGTTTGGACCAGATTGTACCTGTTGGATTGTGGGGAGTATTTACCACAATCATACGGGTTTTATCGTTAATTCGATCTTTAACTTGTTGCCAGTTCACCTTAAAGTCAGGTGCTTGCAAGGCAATATGTACCGCTTTACCACCTGCTAACTCGACAGAAGGTCCATAGCTGTCATAACTCGGGTCAAAAATAATGACTTCATCACCTGTGTTGATACAAGCTTGTATGGCACAGAAAATTGCTATAGTTGCACCGGGCGTAATCGTGATTTGAGTTACAGGATCAAGTTGAAGCTGGTCACGCTGTTGAAATTGTAAAGCGAGCTGTTCACGCAGTGCGAGAATGCCATCACCAGGTGGGTACTGATTGTGTCCAGCCAAAGTTGCCTGAGATAGGGCTTCGAGCAAAGCAGGGGGTGCAGGAAAATCCGGGAAACCCTGTGAAAGGTTAAGTGCACCCAAGCGCTGTGCCATTGCCGTCATCGTACTAAAAATAGTCACCCCTTGTGCGGGCAATTTGGACTGAAGCTGTAGCATATTGTTCTCTTAAGGAAATTATTAACGTTATAAAATTGATTCAATCGCTGCTCGTATTACACCTAGAGTTAAGCCGATAAATGCACCTACCACAACGCCATTCACACGAATCATGTGTAAGTCGCCACCGACTTCGTTTTCAATTTTTCCAATCATTTCACGTGAGTCCCACTCATGAATGCGCTCACTCACATAGCGTATGATTTTATGGCTATATTGGTCCGTAAAGTTCATGGCAAGTCCTGTCATTTCTTTGTTGAGAACTTCACGTACTTTTACATTTTGGACAAGGTTTTCACCCAACTGCTGAATGGCAGCTCTGAGGTTCATTGCAATACCAGAGTCTTCTTTCATTAAATCTTCTTTAATGGCATCACATAAAATAGTGACAGCACCACTAATGAAATTTAGGACCTGAGGACTATCTAGCAGCGCATCTTTGCCACTATTTAGACGTTGGCTGGCAATACTCTCAGGGTTTGCTAACTCCAGCATGAGCGAGTGGGCAATAGTTTCAATTTCCTGTCGCCATGGGTGTTCATGGTCAGCCAGCATTGATTCTACTTTTTCAACCAGTGAATCAATGGTGCGCTGCTGAACATCAATACCGATCCAGCTTGCACCTTTTGCAAGAGACCAGACCCCCAGCGCTTTAAACATTTTTCTTGTCAATTCGCGAGTTTTATCCGGATTTTGTACCACCCACTCATGCGCGATATCGAGACCACGTTGCAGTACATCTTGGTGGAAATCATTTTCTAATACTGCACGCAGCATTTCACTCGCAAGTTTATTGACTTGAGTGTTACGCACCCATTGCACACTGTTGTTTTGCACGAAATTGGCAATTTGTTCTTGGCTAACAAATTCAAAAACTTTAGGTACAGTTTGCTGAATAAGTTGTACCACTTGCGTATTGTTTTGTGGACTGGCAAGCCATTGACCAATGGCAAGACTTAAATCGGTTTTTTCTAGGCTTCGTTCGACCACCTGAGGCGACAGGAAGTTTTCCTGCACAAATCGACCCATTGATTCGGCAATACGTGCCTTATTACGTGGAATAATTTCAGTATGATCACGTAAAAACTTAGGGATGGGAAGCTTACCAAATGGGTTTCGAAACAGAACGGTAATCGCATACCAATCTGCTAGTCCACCCACTACACCAGCTTCCGCACCTAGCATTAAAATATGAATTAAGTCTGTGTACTCTGGCAGAAAGCGATTGGCGATCAATAACCCAATCCACAGCACCACCACAATAATAAGTGCCATCGTAGCGAAATATTTGCTGCGCTTCAGATTGGGTGCATGGTGTACTTCTTCTGCCATATTCATACGGTCATCCTATTCATTTTTGTTTTACTGGCGGCTCAGGTGGCGGCAACAATTCTCCTGTCGGGCTTAAACCATATTTTTGTCCGATAGATTTGAGAATTAACGTTGCATCAAAGGCATCTTGAGGAGCCTGCTTTTGATCCCGATAACATTCAATAGTATACGACACTTGAACAGGGTCGATATTGACCACTTGTGGGAAATCATAGAACGGATCATGCCAGAAACCCGGATAGCGGCGGTAGTAACCATACGGGTAAAAGCTTGGTGCAGATGGATAAACTACAGCTTGACGCGGTGGCTTTTGGCTTTGATTACTTGGGTCGTTCAGCACTTTAAAAAAGCGGAAACCTTTTTGTACTGTAGTCTGTGCTGACTTCACCAAAGTGATTTCTTCGGCTGCTCCATAGCTCATGTTTGGATCAGCCTGAAAGCTGATTCGAAACGTTTTAGCATTTAACGGATAGGCCGAAAACTGGCCAAGCTGATCGAAAGTTTTTGGTTTGCTGGGTACAGTTGAACAAGCACTTAAAGTTATGGCAGTGCCTAAGGCTAAACAAAGAGAGAGATATTTCATGGTGAACTCCCAGCTGAGCATAAAAGAATGGATGCGTCAGCATTAAAAATAGAGAAGTCTTAAAAACTACTGTTCGGTTCTAATAAAAATTCGGTTTCCTCTGGTGTTGAGACACGTCCAAGGATGGTATTACGATGAGGATAACGTCCAAAGCGATCTATAATCACTTTATGTTTTTTCTCAAAGCTTAAATTAATTTCATTGCCGAGGCGTTGAAATAATTTTAAAGCAAACTCATGAATTAGCTTCGATTCACTATGCATAAATGGCATGTACAAAAACGAGCGCTGTTCTGGGTTAAGTTGTGCATCGAGTTGCAAACTAATTGCTTCTTGTGACAAGGCTAAAGCAAGTCCGTCATAAGCAAAAGATTCGGGTTGATCACGATAAATGTTGCGAGAAAACTGATCTAGCACAATAATCTCTGCAAGACGACCTTCTGGTGTTTTCCGCCAAGACCAAAGTTCTGCTCGAGTTGCCTGTCGATGAACGTCTGCAAATTGATCACGAATTTTTGCGTCAAAATCCTCACTTTTTGCAAACCAGAGTGAACGGTGTTCAGGTGAAAACCAGAAGTTTAAAATGTCTTGATCGTTCATGATATTGACAACTCTTTAGCAATTATTCTTCAATAAAATCACAATTCTTTCGTGTCTTAAATAACAAGATTGTGATAAAAATTGCCAAACTGAAATGATGTGATCATATCAATAGCCGTATCATGTCACGATTTTGTATATAGTGATCTTTTATAAGCGAGCAAATGCATGAGTCAACCCACTACACCATCTCAATCAGTTATTCCTGCTTGGGTGGATTCGTCGCTACTACAAGGCATGTTACGTGGAATAGAACGTGAAAGCCTACGTATGCAAAGTAATGGGTTCTTATCACAAGAGTTACATCCAAAGGCATTAGGTTCAGCTTTAACACATCCGAAAATCACCACAGATTATTCTGAAGCGTTGATGGAGTTTATTACTTCACCACAGCCAACCATTGGTGATGCCTTGCATGAGCTCACCGATATTCATGCGGTTGTGCACCGTCATTTAGAAAATGGTGAAAAGCTCTGGCCGTTGTCTATGCCATGTATGCTAGATGACAATGAAGAACGTATTCGTCTAGCTCAATATGGCACTTCTAATATTGGCCGTTTCAAGACGCTTTATCGCCGTGGTTTGGGTATTCGTTATGGTCGTCGTATGCAGACGATTTCGGGCGTACACTATAATTTATCTTTTCCAGATTCGCTTTTTACTGCCTTGCAGGCACATGAAACTGACGAAAAATTAAAAGCACTTAGTCTGCAAGATTATCGTAGTCATCGCTATTTTGGACTTATCCGTAACTTTATTCGTTTAACGCCACTGGTTATGTTTTTGGTGGGAGCGAGTCCATCGGTTTGCCGTTGTTTTCTGACGGGTCATGAACATCATTTGTTGCCTTTAATCAAAGGGTCATATTATTTACCGTATGCTACAGCTCTGCGTATGGGACGTTTAGGCTACCAAAACTCGGCACAAAAAAGTTTAGGCATTCACTATAACAACTTAACTGGTTATCTGGACGGTTTACAAAAAGCAGTACATTCTCCATACCCGCCATTTAGCCGTTTAGGGTTAAATGATGCCTCTGGTGAACCATTGCAAATTAATGATCATGTTTTACAAATCGAGAATGAATATTACAGTCTCGTGCGTCCAAAACAAGTTCCTCAAGCGGGTGAAACACCGTCTCAAGCCTTGAAAAATCGAGGGGTGGGTTATGTTGAACTTCGTGCAGTGGACGTAAATCCATATTCGGCAATTGGCGTCAATGAAACAACAGCAGGTTTCCTTGAGGCATTAGCGCTTTATTGTTTATTAAGCGATAGTCCTGAACTGTTATGCCCTGAGCAAGATTTGATTGAGAAAAACCAGACAGAAGTGGTTAACCGTGGTCGAGCACCAAACGCAACCATTACTGATTTAAACGGGTCTTATCATATTGAAGATTGGGCACGTCAGCATATTTCTAAAATGCAGGATTGTGCTCGCTTACTCGATCAGACCTATGCCACAGATCTATACAGCTCGGCTTTGGCTGTGATGCAAGAACGTATTGATGAAGTAGATGAAACATTATCTGCTCATGTGATTGATGACACATTAAAGCATGGTGGAACCTGGAGCTTTGGTAGTCATATGGCACAGTTACATGCTGAAACTTATGAAAAGCATGAGATTAGTGCAGAGACTTTGCAATATTTTGAACAATTGGCTGTGCAATCTTTACAGCAGCAAGAACAACTTGAGCAAGATAATCAGATCAGTTTTGATCAATATCTTGAACAATATAGATAAAAATGAGGTTTTACATGCGATTAAGTTACCGTTTGGTGAGTGGACTGCTTGTTCTGGCAAGCATTGTCGGCATGTCTTTTGCGTTGTATTTGGAACATGTAAAAGGGTTGGAGCCATGTCCGCTCTGTATTTTTCAACGTGTTGGCTTAATGGCAATGGGTTTTGTGGCTCTTATTGCGTTTTTGCATAACCCGGTTTCCAATGCGATTAAACGCTTTTATGCATTTTTGGCAGGTGTTGCAATTTTATGGTCAGTGGGAGTGGCGGGCCGACATGTTTGGCTACAGCATTTACCACCAGATCAAGTACCAAGCTGTGGTCCGGGTTTAAATTACCTCATTGATGCTTTACCAATGAAAACCGTTTTACAAGAAGTACTTTCTGGCTCAGGTGAGTGTGCGGCAATTGACTGGACTTTTTTAGGTCAGTCTTTACCAGTTTGGTCATTGGCCTATTTCCTTTTACTATTATTGGTTTGTTTATGGCAGTTATTCCGTTTTTATCCAGTGTTTAAGACGGCTAAAAAGTAAGTTTAAAGTAATTAAAAAAGGCTCAACTTAAGTTGGGCTTTTTTTATAACTTTCGAATAAGTGAAAATATAAAAAAATTGATAGAAATAACGCATAATTTTGTAGACAGATAGTTCTGTTTTTTATAAAGTGCAGCCGTTTATATATCCTTATGATTATAAAAAATGCTTTTTAATATATTTAGTGTCTTGGAAAAAATAGGGCTAAATGCTCAGAAACGTGCTATTCACGTACAATTTTCTAATGAACTACTCAATCATCAAGTATTCTTACAACGTATAGAAGGCCAACATCAGCTAAATGGCGGCCTAATGGCAGAATTGATCTGCCTTTCAACCAATGCCCAAATTGCACTGAAGCAATTTATTGGTGTTCAAGTCGCTGTTGATCAGGTTACTGATTCGGGGCAATTGTTCCGAACTACAGGTATTGTGACTGAGGCCAGTTATGGACAAAGTGATGGCGCTTTAACGCTTTATAAGCTGACTATAGAAGATGCGACAAATTTATGGCACAAACGCCGTAATAGTCGTGTTTTTATGAATAAAAGTATCGTAGAAATTACCGAAGTTCTATTTAAAGAATGGCAAGAAAAAAGTCCACTGTTTGCTGCGAGTTTAAGTCTTGATTTGGGTGGGTTAAGTCAAAACTATGATATTCGTCCGTTCACTATGCAGCATAATGAGTCTGACTATGACTTTCTCACACGTTTGTGGCGAAGTGAGGGTGTTAGTTGGCTCATTGATGAATCAGAGCTTTTTGTCCCTCATTTTACTGCACCAATACAAGCTCAAAAACTAAGATTAATTGATGACAATAACCAATACCAAGCTTTAGCGCGTCGTAGTATTCGCTATCACAGAAGTAACGCAACCGAATATCAAGATAGTATTACAGGCTTTGTTGCAGTGCGAAGTCTGCAACCGACTGCCGTACATGTACAGCGTTGGCAGCCCGATGCGTTAGCACAAGAAGAGGGTAATGGTTCAGTTGTTACTACCCATACACACTCAGATAACTTTGATTCGGCCACTTTAAGTCTTGAGCAAGCATGGCACGTAAGCCCCGCCTGGATGCAAGATTTAAAAGGGGAAGATCAGGCAACCGCTTCAAGCAGTAGCCAATTAGAAAAATTAAATCAGCACTTCACCGACATGCATGCGAGTCGGGCCAAATACTTTAAAGCCTACAGTAGTGTGCGCGATACCCAAGTCGGCTATTGGTTTAATTTAAGAGAGCACCCTGAAATTGATCAGCATGAAGGAGCAGATCAAGAGTTCCTAATCATTGCCAAAAATTTCTATAACCAAAATAACTTACCTAAAGATTTACATCAGCAAGTTAGCCAGTTATTAACCCAAAGTCGTTGGGATCAACATGGTTACGATGATATCGAACGTCAAAGTAATGAGCTGACCTTAATACGCCGTCAAATCAAAACGGCGCCTGAATACAATCCGGAACAGCATCGACCAATTGCTTACCCACAAAGAGCGAAAGTCGTGGGACCTGAGGGAGAAACTATTCATGTCGATGAATGGGGACGCATTAAAGTACGTTTTCTATTTACTCGTAGTGATGATCATGGCCATGATGGTGGCGCAGGTAGTAATGACAATGATACCGACTCGGCTTGGGTGAGTGTACTGACTCCTTGGGCAGGAGAAGGTTATGGTGCACGTTTCTTACCACGTATTGGTGAAGTGGTGGTCATTGACTTCTTTGATGGCAATATCGACCGTCCATTTGTGACGGGTCGAATCCATGAAGCACAGCGTTCGCCAACTAAATTCGATGTAAAAGGGCAGCTTCCTGATACTAAAAAGCTAAGTGGCATACGCAGTCAGGAGGTTAATGGCAGCGGGTTTAATCAATTACGCTTTGATGACACAACTGGGCAAATTAGTACCCAACTACAAAGTAGTCATGCGGCAACACAGTTGAATTTAGGTAATTTAAGCCATCCTAAAGAACAAGCGACAAGCCAAGGCCGTGGTGAAGGCTTTGAGCTTAGAACAGACGCTTGGGGAGCTGTGCGGGCGGGTAAAGGCATGCTCATTAGTACCTATGCACAAGAGCAAGCGATTGCAGACCATTTAGAGGCCGCACAAGCACAATCCTTACTTTCACAAGGCTATGAAAGCATGAAAATGCTCAGTGAAGTTGCAGCCAAGCAACAAACTGATGCTTTGAATGTAATTAATCGCTTACCCAAATTCATCCAGTCTCTTGAGCTAAAAACTACAGGACAAGCATTAAATAGTACGGTGAATCTATTTAAAGAAGGAATTAATAACGATCCTATCCATGCCCTAAAAGACTGCGGTGGCTTTATTCAAGACATTGGTGCACTAGGGGGAAATACAAAAGGCGTTGTAGATGAATTTAATTCTTTCTTTAGCGATGCTAAAGATGCGGTAGAAAATTTAAAAGCATTTATCGAAAACGTTGAAGAACATGGCCCTGATATTGTTAAAGGAAAACTCGCAAGTATTAAAGACCGAATTCATAAAAATCCATTTGAAAGTATTCAAGAGGTCGGGAAAGTCTTAGCAAATGTCGAGACTAAAGACTTTGATTTGATGAGTACGTGTGGAACTTTTAGTAAAGGCAGTAAATTGGAAGTATCACCTTCTAAAGCATTGAGTTCTTTACAAGGCTTTATGGAAGGTTATACCCAAGGTTTAGAAAGCAGTTCCGATACTCAACAACAAGAGCAAGGCAAGATCTTCAGACAAGCCCTTATGTTGTTAGCATCGCCAAATGGTATTGCTTTGACGACGCCTGAAAATATTATTTTGCAAGCTTCGCAAGATATTGCCGAAAGTGCCAGCGGTTCAATTAATTTAAGCGCACAAAAAAATATTATTGGGCATGCACAAGACAAAATTAGTTTGTTTGCTGCGCAAAAGGGTTTGCGTGCTTATGCAGCGAAAGGAAAGCTCGAACTACAAGCACAAGACGATGCTATTGAAGCAATTGCGAAGAAGGTGATTAAGCTTATTTCTACTGAAGAAAAAATCGAACTTACCAGTCCAAAAGAAATTGTATTAACAGCAGGTGGGTCACAGCTCAAAATTAATGCCAATGGGGTATTTTCAACAACAGGTGGTAAGTTTGAAAGTAAAGCTGGGCAGCATTTGTTTATGAGTGGAGCAACAGTAAATGCTGAGTTACCAAAAATGCCTGAGAGTGGAATATTTAGTCGAAGATTTGATTTTAGTGATATTTTCAATTTAGAAAAATTGAAAGAGGAAATTAGATTTAAAGTTATCAATAAAACAAAGAATACGGAATATATTGGGATGTTAGATGAAATGGGCCGAACACCAAGAATATTTAGTGATTCATCAGATACTATTGAAATTCAATTTATTAGCAATAATGAGAATAAAAGTATTATACCAACGAAGGAATTAAATGAAGATATTTATAATCATGATACGGGGGATTTTGTAGATGATGGAATTCAGAGCCAGCTTGCAGAAGCACTAGATGATGAATATAAAGATGATCTAGAAGATGATTTTAATAAATTTGGAGTATAAAAGATGAAACGCAGTTTAACATTGCTACTGAGCACATTTATCTCAATACAAGCTTTTGCTGAAGAAAATGCTTGTGAAAAAATTTGGGATAGTTTCAAAAATAAAAATGAAAGTATCA
This sequence comes from Acinetobacter sp. FDAARGOS_558, assembly GCF_003937785.1. Taxonomy (NCBI): domain Bacteria; kingdom Pseudomonadati; phylum Pseudomonadota; class Gammaproteobacteria; order Moraxellales; family Moraxellaceae; genus Acinetobacter; species Acinetobacter sp. FDAARGOS_558. The sequence goes on along the minus strand of NZ_RKJH01000001.1, from coordinate 2,227,397 downwards.
AAATTGATAAAGTTAATGTCCCCTGTAAACAAATTTGGGAAGATAGCAATAAAGCAAAGCTTGTAAAGACTATTGGCTTAAACCCAAAAGATGCTCAATGGATGTCAACAGGGGAATGCCAAGTTATTGAAGTAAATAAAAATAAATACCAAGTTTATTATGCTTATCTAAAAAATGATCATAGTGATATAAATATCATTAATGACACTAATGGTAATTATTTTTCATATTATAGAAATTTAGGTCGCTATGATATGTTTGAAGATAAGTTTTATCCAACAAAAAAAGCTAATAAAAATGGTGTGGAATTAAGCTGCCCTGGATTGGGGAATTTTGAGAAAATGAAACCTATTTTAAGTTCATATATCAATAATAAAAAAATTGATATTAAACGATTTAGTTTTGAGGACTTAAATAAATGAAAAATGGTAAATCTATAAATCAAAAATCATATCCGTTAACGCGTTATGGATTTATTTGTGCTGTTTCAAGAATGGAATCTTCATCAGATTTAAGTTTACCCTTAACGGCACCGGTAAACATTAGAGCAAGCCAAAATAAAAATTCTCGGGGTTATATTGGTTTTTTTCAGTTTGGGGAAGCTGCACTGATTGATCTTGGTTATTATAAGCATTGGAATGATAATTCTGATAAAACCAAAGCAAACGATTGGACCGGGAGTTGGGTTGGACATAATGGTGTTAATTCTTTATCAGATTTTTTGAAATCCCCTGCTAAGCAAATTCAGATCATTGGAGAATGGATAGATCTTCTTTGCAAACGATTAAGAAATAGAAGTTTCAATGAATACTATGGGAAAATAATAAATGGAATTGAAATTACTGAATCAGGTGCTATTGCAGGTGCTCATTTAGTTGGGGAAGGAGGATTAGGTTCTTTTTTAGGTATATCAGGTTTTAAAGGAAATTATAAAGAAGTAGATGGAAATAATGTTCACATTAGTAGATATATTGAGATGTTTAACCATTATGACTTAGAAAGCTGTTGTAGTAGAAAAATATATATAATATTAAAAAACCAAATAGGACAAATAGCAAAAAATAAAAAAGTAACTATTGAATCTGAATATAGTGGTAAGTTTAAACAATCTAAGTTTATTGTAAGTGCTGAGTCAGATGAGCAAGGATTATTACCTGTTATTATTAGACATCCAGGCAGTAAAATTATAATTAAAGTAGATGGCAAACAATCTGCTGTCATCACACAAGCCTCTGATAAAAAACAATCTATTGAATTAAGTGTAAGTGAAGATATTAAAATTCAATCTGTCTTACAAAAACCTGCTGAACCAGAGCCAAAACAAGAAAAAGTTGTTGTGGTGGAACAGAAAACTGTTGATTTGAAGAAAGATGAGGTGAAAACGAATGCTCCTAAAGATATAAAATTTGATATAGCGATAATTGAAAGTGACACAAATAGAAAAATAACGAATATGAGGTTTTTTATAAGATATAAAGGTAAGATCAAAGAGCATACTTCTGATAGTTCAGGAATAAAAACTGGTATAATTGCAGAAGAGGGGGAAAATTTAGATATATTGGTAAATGGAAGTAAAGGTTATCAAAAACTAAAAACAATATCTATAACTAAAGGAATGGAAAATAGCTGTATATCAGTCCCATTAGGACTAGTCAGTGTAAAATTGAAGATACATGATAGTAAAGGTAAAATTTTAAAAAATAATAAGTTTTTTGTTTCATATAGAGGTAGAGAAATAGAAAAAATAACGGATAGTAATGGCTTTATTCAATTAAAAATGTTGAATGCATTTGTTTATAAATTGCTTCTTTCAAATAAGAAACCTATTTTGACATTAAGAAATGATCCAAGTATTTCCGTAATCAATGTTAACTTAAATTCTGCAGCTACAACAATACAGATGCCTCGAGTAGCTTCAAATCCCCCAAGTAAGACAGTGCCAGCAAAAACAAAACCAGCGAAAGAAACGTCATCTAAGAGAGAAGAGAGCTTTGTTGATTACTTAATTGATTTTATTCCTTCATTAGGAAAAACAGAGAATGTTCATACAGAAAAAAATGGTAATCCTTTAACCAAACAGTATGGTAGTGATGTCGTTTTTACTATTAAAACAATCAATAAAGAGACAGGTAAGGAAGAAAATCTAGCTTATTCAATTAAGTATAATGGTGCAAAAAGAACACATTATACTGGACAAGATGGGATTGGATTAAAAAAACATCGGGGTGAAGAGGGAAAGAAAATTGAAATTGTTGTAGATGTTGATAGTAAAGAACAAGTACTTTATACCGCTATATTGAAGAATCCTATGCCGGTTATTGAAATAAGAATGGATAAGCCAAAAGATGATGACTCATATTTATTCCCTTTAAAGGCACGGACAAATTCATATAAAAATGGATTTGCTCGATTTGGTTCTAATCGTAGTGGTGGAAAACGTAAACACGCAGGTTGTGATCTGTATGCACCAACAGGAACTGAAATTAGAGCGATGGCTGATGGAAAAGTCCGTGTAGTAAAAGGTTTTTATTCTGGTACTGATGTAATTGAAATTGTACATAAAAAACATATTATACGCTATGGCGAGGTTCTGGCAGGAAAGTCCTTAGTAAAAGTTGGAGATGATGTAAAACGCGGGCAAACTATTGGCTATGTCGGTAAACTCACAGTACAAGTTCCAAGTATGATGTTACATTTGGAGATGTATTCTAATCCTAAAGATACTAGTCCATTAACAGTTCGTGGCAATAATGCCTATCAACGACGCTCTGATCTAATAGATCCTACTACTTTTTTAGATAATTCAACATTATGAGATTGGTAATGAATAAAATTTTAATAGCGCTAAGTTTTTTATTTTTGACGGCTTGCAATGATTTTAACAAACTGGAAAAAGAATCTAATGCATCTATTGAACATCAAAATGAATCAAATTCAGTTATAAAGTCACAGTTAAGTAACTCTAATGACTCACTAATAAAAGAAACTACTGTTTCTCAAGTAAAAGATAAAAAAATAGAAAATTCAAAACCGCAAATGGATGCTCAGGATAAAATTACTTGTATGGGTAAAACCTTAAATGATTGGTATACTTTTGATGAAAAGTTAGAACAACCAAAATGTAAGAAATTAAACGGTTATAAACTCAAGAATTATCAATGCTCTGTTGAGAAAAATGTATTCGATTTAAATTCTGATGCTATTAGAATTACTATGAAAGATACTAGAGTATTTGCATTCCATTCTCTTGAACAATGTCAAGAAGCTGTTGAAATGTGGGAAGCGAATGGTATTTAGAATTTGAAAAAATTGATTAGAGTCATGAATCATTATATTTATTTGGAAAATATAAAATTATTTCTTTAAAAGTAGTTTTAATGAATATCTAATATATTTCTGTAATTCTAGATTTTGATAAGATTTTTATCTAACTTGTTGTAAAGATACGTTAAGAGTCAAATTAACCGGTAGATAGCTTATAAATATATAAAATCACTTTTATAGGCACTTTTATTGCTAAAAGTGCCTATATTATCTTTGATTAATTATTTATTAGACAGCTTCTATAAACAATATCAATATTATAACTTTTAAAACCAATTTAATATTTTTAAATTGTTGATTTTAATATTTTTAATTTTGTTATTATCGCCGTTAATTAAATAGGGCAGTTTAGCGCCAATCAAAATAGGTAAGTCATCATCAATATCATCACTGTATGTTGCAAACCAAGGTTCTTTGATATCAAGTTTATTCAATCTTTTTACTTTTTCTTCAGCCCTAAAATTTATTCCACTTACCCATCCTCCTACTTTATCTTATAAAGGAGTACAATGATTTGTACATCTAGGTTAATAGACTCGAGCAAAACATTCGCTAACTTTTCTGCTGTAGCCATGGCAATAAACACAATTCTTCCGTTGTCTAAGTGATCTTTTACTTCAGTTATACCTTGCTCAAAATAATATAATGAGTCAGAAGAAGTGTCTTTGATATTCTTAGAGCAATTTTTAAAGTTATATTCTAATTCTTCTTCATTCAAGCTATACGTTACAATCCATAAATATAATCAGCCACCTTTAGATTTATATTTTTTTAAATTTCATAAGAGATAAAGCAATGAGCGTAACAATGAGTGCAGCGATAAATCTAAAAATATTAGATTTCAATTTATCTGTTAACCATGTCCTTGTAGATTCACCTGGTAGTAATATCTTATCCAAGACAAAACAACAATTTCTTTCATATATTTCTTTAGAGTTGGTAATAGTAATAAGAATTAATTTTCAAAAGAGTATTTTAATAGCTGATTTATAAAATTATTAAATATTTTATTGTATTGTAATTTGGTTATAATAGTTTGACTTGATTGTTTATAAATTAATTAAATGAAAATTTTTTGTTTTTTATTATTGCTAGTTCTTTCTACTAACACATTTGCAAATGCAGATAAGTGGTATGGTACTTATCATTATTATAGTTCTGAAGAACTACCAGGTGGAAATGTTGCGACGATAGAATCTGTTTTAACATTAACACCCAAAAAGTGTGAGTATTCTGTTGCTGGCTTTCAAGTTGATAAATCTTATATATGCAAAGTGAAAGAGAAAAATAACGAACTATATTTATTTAAAGTTCAAAGTGGTGAAAAGTTAGGAAAAGTAGTCTATAAGAAAGGAAAATATTATCTTTATTCCGATGAAGTTTTAGATATCAAAGATAATCTATTTTATAAAGATAAATAATTGATATAGAGCTATTTTTAAAATAATTTAGACGTAAAAAAAGCCCAACATAAGTTGGGCTTTTTTTACGTCTCTACAATTCCTTCTAAATCTTCGAGCGTATAGTTCGGCATATCAATAATATGGGTTTGAATACCGTCTTGCACATAATCATTCACATGAGGATATAACCATCGAGTAATCTGTTCGGCAACACTTGAGTGATACTGAATTTCAAAGTGATTTAAGCCATAAAACACCGCTTTATGTGAATCTGGAACTTTAAGCTGAAAACGTGGATTAGGATGTTCACCTAGTGCGCTTTTTACACTCACTAAGTAATCGCCAATCACGGTAAGCGCTTTATTACGCACCTTTTCAAACTCGAGTGTTCCTGCCACTAAAAAGGTATTGATATGGGAAGGTAGAGGAGCCGGAGCACGGTTGTCATCCATCATACCAATACGGGCATCCATGTATTCCCAGTCATCATCTCGAACACTACCATGGCGTAGGTCTAAAATCCCATTACTACGGATGTTAACCAGCTGACCAATTAGGCCAACAAATGGAAAAGCGCCTAGCCGATCTTGTAACGCAAATCCAAAACGCTCAAGCACTGCACCGTGGTGGGGAGATCCAATACAGACGAGGTTTTCGACCATATGAATCCATTGGTACATATTTTGTTTACCATAAAACAGTGCGCTACGGGAAACCAGTCCACCCATGCTATGACCAATTAAATCAATGCTGGTAATTCTTGGATTACGCTGTACTAAATCTTCTAATAAATTTGAGAAACTGCGGCCATTGGCTGAAATACGGCGGCCTGTATTGTAATTTAAATACAGCATCGTGTTGTGATCACGCTGTGCTAACAGACGCTCACCAATCCCGCCATAATGTGCATTTGACCAAGTAAGATGGTTCATGCACAAACCATGAACCAAAATTACAATACGGCCTGCAAGTTCGCCTTGTTGGATTGCACCGTAGTGGTCGTATAGAACCATTGGCAAGGCGAGGGGACTATGTTGTTTAAGTAGATAGTCTCCGAAAATACCATTTAACACTCCTACTAAAAAATGAAGGGTTGGTGTTAATGGCTTCTCATGAAGGGTTGGAAATTTTTCAATAATACGACGTAACCCTGGTGCTAAAAAACAACTACCATATTTTTGTAAGGCACCATAAGAAAACTGATATGCCTTTTGGACAGAGGGCCGTTTTTGGAAATTTTTAGCATTTTGGGCACTAATACCAAAAGCATTTTTTAATACTTCAATATTAATGACTTGTATTAATTCATGTACACCATTTAAGCTGGTACTGAACAGTTGAGCTAAACCTTCTAGTACGTCGGCCTGACTAGGTGGCGTACGATCCCATTTACAATAAGTTTCATGTAACGGTGTTAAGCTCGGCATATCTTTTCCCCATTTACGTTATAACCGACGTTTTAAGCTGTACTTTTTATGAACGGCAGCTAACGTTTCCATCTTAGTAGTTTAAATAACACATGTTTTTAAAATACTGATGAATGGTAAGTTGAGTGGTTTTTCTTGTCTGACAATAGTGTTTTTATATACAAACTGAGAACAAAAATGTGAGTTTATTCTCAATTTAGAGGGAAAATATATGAATATTATCTACCTCCATGGCTTTAATAGTAGCTCTTCTTCAATTAAAGGGCTCAGCCTTAAGCAGTATTGTAGCGAATTGGGCATAAATGTGCATTTGCCAGATTTAAATAGATCTCCGGAACAGGTAGTAGCACAGGTTTCAGAGCTGATTGAGTCTTTACAAGAGGTGGCTTTAGTCGGCAGTAGTCTTGGTGGTTTTTTTGCGACATATTTTGTCGCGAAATATAATATTCCAGCTGTACTGATTAACCCTGCTATGCAACCATGGAAGCTGTTTGATGAGTTATTTCAAGTTGAAAGCATGCCTTATAAGGTGAACGATCAATGGTCAATTGATCATGTTCAGTTACGACAGTTAGAACAACTGGAACTGAAACAGCCTGAAAATGCTGACAAAATACTCGTCTTGTTGCAACAAGGCGACGAAATTTTGGATTATCGTCAAGCACAACGCTATTATAGTGCTGTAACACCATCCTCATTGATTTTGACGGATGCTCATGGCAATCATGCCATGGAAGATTTTGAAGAAAAATTACCCTTAGTGATCGAATTCTTTGCGCACACCATCAAATAAGGAAAACGTACAACGTGACACAATATACGGCTCAATCGCTTGAAGTTCTTTCCGGTTTAGACCCTGTTCGTCGTCGCCCGGGGATGTATACCGATACTTCTCGTCCTAACCATTTAGCCCAAGAAGTTATTGATAATGCTGTCGATGAAGCCTTAGCCGGTCATGCCGACAAAATCTGTGTCACGGTTTATAAAGATGGTTCATTGTCAGTTGAAGATAATGGCCGTGGTATGCCAGTCGATATTCACCCTGAATATGGCCAAAGTGGTATCGAAATCATTTTAACCAAGCTGCATGCTGGCGGTAAGTTTAGTACTGATAACTATCAGTTTTCAGGTGGTTTACATGGTGTGGGGATTTCGGTTGTAAATGCTTTATCAACTCGTGTTGAGGTAGAAGTTCAGCGTCAGGGTAATTTATACCAGATGGCCTTTGAGCAAGGTGAACCCGTTGCTCCTTTAGCGGTATTAGAAGGTAAAGCACCTAAACGTGCGACAGGAACTACTGTACGTTTCTGGCCTGAAGCTAAATATTTTGATAGCCCAAAATTTGCTTTAAAAGCACTCAAACATAATTTAAAAGCCAAAGCTGTTCTAGCTGCTGGTTTAAAAATCACTTATATCGATCAAATTAATGATGAAAAAATCGAATGGCAATTTGAAAATGGTCTTGTCGATTATTTGATGGATGAATTGCAAGACCGCGAAATTTTGCCAAACCCTGCATTTGTAAGCAGTGGGCAAGCAGACCGTGCGGCATGTGAATTTGCGATTTGCTGGAATGTTGAAGGTGGTGAACAGGTTCAAGAAAGTTATGTCAACCTGATTCCAACTGCACAAGGTGGTACTCATGTGAACGGTTTGCGTTCGGGGGTGACCGAAGCGCTACGTGAATTCTGTGAGTTACGTAATTTATTACCACGTAATCTTAAACTTTCGGCTGAAGATGTTTGGGATGGCGTGAACTATATTTTATCGCTTAAGTTCCAAGAACCACAGTTCTCTGGTCAAACCAAAGAGCGTCTTTCGAGTCGTGAAGCTGCCAATATTGTTTTAAATATTGCTAAAGATGCGTTTGCGCTCTGGCTCAACCAGCATGCTGAAATTGCCATGCAACTTGCTGAAATGGCGATTTCTAAAGCAGGGCGACGTTTAAAAGCTGCAAAAAAAGTTGAGCGTAAAAAGATTGTTTCTGGCCCGGCTTTACCGGGTAAGCTGGCAGACTGCGTGGGCCAAACACGTGAAGAAAGTGAACTCTTTATTGTGGAGGGTGACTCTGCGGGCGGTAGTGCCAAGCAGGCGCGTGATAAGAACTTTCAAGCCATCATGCCAATTCGTGGAAAAATCTTAAATACATGGGAAGTTTCTTCAGATGAAGTACTTGCTTCTCAGGAAGTTCACGACATTGCGATTGCAATTGGTGTAGACCCAGGTAGTGATGATTTATCTGAATTACGTTACGGCAAAATCTGTATTTTGGCCGATGCCGACTCGGATGGTTTACACATTGCGACTTTGCTTTGCGCTTTATTCGTTAAACATTTTCCAGCATTGGTTGAAGAAGGGCATTTATTTGTAGCAATGCCACCATTGTTCCGTATCGACATTGGTAAAGATGTTCATTACGCGCTAGATGATGAAGAGCTTGAAACCATTTTGAAAAATGTTAAAGGCAATAAGAACCCGCAAATTACCCGATTCAAAGGGTTGGGCGAGATGAATGCAATTCAACTACGTGAAACAACAATGGATCCGAACACCCGTCGTTTGGTGCAACTCGATCTAGATGATGCACATTTAACGGCAGGTTTACTCGACAAGCTCCTTGCAAAAAAACGTGCAGCAGACCGTAAGCAATGGCTTGAGCAGAAGGGTAACTTAGCTGATATTACGGTTTAAAAATAAATGAAAAAATCCCCGCTCAATTGGCGGGGATTTTTTTATTTAAACCTAAATTGTTGGAAATCACCACAACGGGTTCTACTATTAAATTAAAAAATAGACAGATCTGTCTATTTTAATTTAGACAGTAATTTTTATAGCTTCTGGAAATTGAAAAACATCACAATTTGCACCGCCTCCAATTCGATCCACTACTGCAAAATCACTCGGCGCTTCAAAGGTAAGCAAAGGATGATGCCAAGTACCTGCCCGATAATTGATACTTTGCTTGCCATCCGAAACAAAAGCACATAGTTTTGAAATATCAGGAGTATTTTCGTCTAAAGCAGGGGCCACAATAATTAAAAATTTTTGTTGCTGTAATGGAATGAATGCTTGAGAGCCTTTCGGATGGCGCTCTAGCATTGAAATTTCCATAGGTAACACACTGGCCTTAATATTTCGGAATATACTGATTCCTGCCTTTGCTTCGCCCTCAATTTCAGTTTCAACGAGCGCATGGTAGCGCTCGGTGTGTGCATCATTAATATGAAAAAAATCATGCCCGTCACAACAAATGACTTCTCCGAAGGGCTGAAAGTTCTCAATGGTTAAAGGCTGAATTTGAATATTCTTCATGATCATGACTTGGCAATTTTTCCCCATAAACGCACACGACTAATACCACCATCCGGAATCATATTAATACGGATATGCGAGACTTTTTCATGCTTTAAAATCTCATTCACATATTCATGAATATGGTCCATTTGCATAGGTTGGGCTTCAAGTAAGTAAGACCAAAACATACTTTGTGGAATCAGCTGTGCATCGGTTGCATTTTCAAGGTAGACCGCCTGAATAGAAACTTCAGCAGGAAAGTTGCCTTTAAAGTGCGCCGTATCAATTTCAATTTTTTCAATTTTTCCGCTTTTACCCAATGCAAGAATACACCAGTCATAACCTGGTGCGCGGCGGCGTTTGGTTTCCCACCCATCTCCCATGTTGACGCCACGGCCTGGGTTAATCAAATTACGTGGATGTCCAAAGTGCGCATCGCTATAAGCAATTACACGACCGCCATTTTCTAAGGCCAATAAATCGAGAGTCTGCTCGTGGTCGGTCACCTGAATATGAACGTCACCATAAACGCGTAAACGGGCAACACCACCATCTGGGAAAATATTGAGGCGTATATGCGTGAAAATTGCATCATTATTGACCATAAAAATATGATGTTGACTCGGCCCTAGCTCGGTATTTTCTAAAATACTCTGCCACGTTACCCCAGTAAGGTCACCATTTGGTGCATAACATGCCTCTAATGATGCAGATGCAGGATAATTTCCTGTAAAAAACGTGGTATCGATATCAAGTGCACTGATTTTTCCACTCACACCTAGTTTCACAATACACCAGTCATAGCCTGCATGTCGCTTACGGCGGGTCTCCCAACCGTCCATCCATTTGCCATGATCATCAAATTTATCTTCAACAAAAATAGGTGCTTCAAATTGCAGCATACGCTTTGCTTCTGCAAAGAAATCATCTGAACACTCAATCACTTGTGCACCAATTCGGGCATCTGCCAAATTTGTTTTAGTATTCAAAATTTCAGGAAGTTCAAAAGCTGGAGCGTGCAATGTTGCCATAATGGAGTATCCGTATTTCTTGTTAAAAACATGATTTTTCATTTAAAACTGCACTCACACTGAGCGTGTTGAGATGAGTTTTATACATAAATATATAAGCATGGTGCATGCCAGTTTTGTGGAAAAGCTAAATAAATTTTGAACGATGGCATGTTTTTAGCATAAGCATCCTATAGGTGAATATCTATAGGAGCGTGTTATGAATGTGGTGATTATTGGTGCGGGAATGGGAGGTCTAACCACAGGCATTGCATTAAAGAAATTTGGTCACCAAGTTCGTATTTTTGAGCAAACCGAAAAGATTCTTCCGGTCGGCGCCGCAATTTCGCTGTGGTCAAATGGTGTGAAATGTTTAAATTATCTGGGATTAACTGAGAAAATCGCCAAACTTGGTGGACAAATGGATGACTTGGCCTATGTAGATGGTTTAACTGGAGATGTGATGACACAATTCAGTTTACGGCCATTAATTGAAGAAGTAGGACAACGTCCTTATCCGGTTGCACGTGCCGATTTACAAAATATGTTAATGGATGAGTTTGGTCGAGATCAGATTTATTTAGGCAAAAAAATGGTAGGCCTTGAAGATAAAGCTGATTTTGTCGAGGTTCATTTTGCAGATGGCAGCTTAACGCAGGCTGATTTACTCATAGGGGCAGATGGTACGCATTCAATGACTCGGGCCTATGTGTTAGGTCAGCAGGTACAACGTCGCTATGCAGGTTATGTGAACTGGAATGGTCTGGTTGAAATATCCGAAGATTTAGCGCCAGCTCAGCAATGGACGACTTATGTAGGAGAGGGCAAGCGCGCGTCTCTGATGCCAGTTGCGGATGGACGTTTTTATTTCTTTTTAGATGTACCTTTACCAGCAGGGTTAGAGAATAATCGGGATGAATATAAAAAACTTTTAAAACAATATTTTGCTGATTGGTGTCAACCAGTGCAGCAGCTTATTGAGCGCTTAGATCCGCAAAAAACCAATCGGGTAGAAATCCATGATATTGAACCGTTCACACAGTTTTATAAAGGTCGTGTGGTGATTTTGGGGGATGCTGCACATAGCACGACACCTGATATTGGGCAAGGCGGTTGCCAAGCTATGGAAGACGCGATTTATTTAGCGCGGTCTTTGCAAATTAACACTTTGGGTCTAGAAGATGCTTTACGCCGCTATCAAAACAAGCGTAATGAACGTGCCAATGAATTGGTGCTTCGTGCGCGTAAACGCTGTGACGTAACGCATATGAAAGATGAAACGGTCACGCAGGCATGGTATGCAGAACTACGCCGTGAACAAGGCGGACATATTATGCAGGGGATTATTAGCAATATTGTGGGTAATCCACTCGATTAAAAACAAAAACAGCAAGGATTTTCCTTGCTGTTTTATCTTCTAAATAAAAATTTTAGAAGTGGTATTTAACCAAAGCACTGACGTTATTTTCGTCTCGACCTTGAAGGCCAAATTTATTATTCCACACTGAGTGCTCGATACCGAGGTATAAACGTGTATCAGGAGAAATGTGTTTACCCACATTCCATTTCCATTGAGTGGTCCAGTTCAACTCGCTCGCATGGTCGCCTTCAGCGGTTGACCAGTCTAGGAAACCATCTACCAAGAAATCTTCAGATGCGATTTTAAATGGAATGCCATAAACGAATGTCATTTGATAATCGTCGTCAGTGTTCTCATTATTCGCACGGTAGAAGTTTAAATTCGCATACTGGAAATATGGGATATCTAAATCAACTGCAAAACCATACAAGAAGTTGTCAAAGTTATTGCCGTTTTCGCTATTACTTTCCCAAGTGGTACTAATGAGTACATCTTTAATTGGGCCGTACGCCAGTTTTTTGCCAGACACTTCGCCTAAGCTTAAACGTGGTGATAACTCAAAATAAGTACTCTTATGGTCATTTTCGCCACGCATGCGGTCCATAAAGAAAAAAACATCAGCATATTTAACTTTTGCTGCATATTCCAAAGTAATGGTGGTTTCTTTGTCATCTACAACTTCATAGTTTTCACCATAAAGTCCAGTCACGCTAAAATCTTGCCAGATTGGTTTTGCCTGAACCATGGCAGTTGCAGATAACAAGGCACAAGTCGCCGCAAGTTGCTTTAATTGCATTTAAATGATCTCCCCCCAAATAAAGCACGCTAAGGATACAGGGTCTTAAGCAAAAATGAAGCCAAATTTGATCAACGGTTAAAAAAAAGCCCACCGAAGTGGGGCGCTAAAAAACTAACTCATTAATGTGTATTTCGTGTGTTTATTGTTTGGCGTAAATGAGGGGTACGCGAGCTGCGAAATGAAGGTAAGTGATTAAATAACAAATTCAATAAGATAGCAAAGATACAAGTCGAACTAATACCCGAATGGAACAAAGTTTGTACCCAAACTGGGAAATGAGCATAAAATTCATGGTTAATAATTGGAATCATCCCAGCTGATAAAGCAGTTGCTACAATAATCAAATTTTTCTGATCGTTATAATCAATTTTTGCCAAAGTGCGAATTCCACTTGCTGCAACCGACCCAAATAAGACCAAACCCGCACCACCAAGTACTGGCATAGGAATTGCCGCAATAAGGCGGCCCATAACAGGTAATAGACCTAAAATAATCAGAATGACTCCGCCTGCTGCCACGACAAAGCGGCTTTTGATGCCTGTAATTGCCACCAGTCCAACATTTTGGGCAAAAGCACTTTGCATGAATGAACCAAAGATAGGAGCAATAGCGCTTGAAAACATATCTGCACGTACACCGTTGGCGATACGTTTTGAATCGACTTGGGTTCCTACAATATCTCCGACAGCAATAATATCGGCTGTAGTTTCCGTCATAATCACCAAAGTAACGATTAGCATCGATAAAATTGCACTTAGCTCGAAAGTCGGTAAACCAAATGCAAATAAGTGCGGAAATTGCAGCCATGCGCCTGAGCTGACCTGACTAAAATCTCCAAAACCCATAAAGTAGGCGAGGGTAGTACCAGCAACAATAGCCAACAAAATTGATAAACGGCGAATACTTGCCTGTGGCAGCATATTTAGAATAATCACAATGCCTAAGGTCAGCAAAGCTAAAGAGATATTCTCGACGCTACCCCAATCAGGTGCTTTGTTGTTGCCACCCATCATCCAGCGAATCGCAACGGGTAACAAAGATAGACCAATAATCGTGATGACACATCCCGTCACAACAGGTGGGAAAAAACGAATAATTTTTGAAAAGTAAGGCGCAAGGCATAGTCCAATTAAAGATGCGGCAATAACCGCGCCGTAGACAGCAGGTAAACCACCGCCTGTAGTGATAATAGCAACCATGGTTGCCACACCAGCAAAAGACACACCTTGCACCAGAGGTAATTTTGCCCCTAGATATTTGGTTCCGATGGTTTGTATGAGAGTTGCCAACCCGCCTACAAATAGGGCCGCTGCAATAAGCATTCCGACTTGTGCTGCGCTTAAGCCAGCTGCCGTTCCAATAATCAGTGGCGGGGCTACAATGCCCCCATACATGGTGAGCACATGCTGTAAGCCGTAAGCAAAACTTTTGGAAATTCCTAAATATTCATGCTCTGGAGAAATCGCATTCTTTTGCTGATGATTCATATTTTTCTCCTATTTATATTTGAGTTAGCTGCCGCGATAAGTGGAATAAGCAAACGGACTAATAAGTAATGGAATGTGGTAATGCTGATTGGTGTCTTCTATGAAAAATTGAATACAAACACGGGGGAAAAAAGTTTTGATTTGCTGTGATGAAAAATAAGGGGTAACTTCAAATTCAAGTTGATAAGCACCTTTACCTAAGTTTTTTATTCCAAAATCACTCACTCGCCCATCTTGGTTGGTAATTGCAGTCGCTATCAGTTCATGAGTGGCTGCATGAAACAACTTCACTTCGACCTGTGCCGCCGGTTTACCTAAATTCGTATCTAAAATATGAGTGCTGATCATGCTTGTACTTCCTGAGATAGACGTAATAGAGCAATTGCAGCGAGTTGCTCATGTACAATTGTTTTTTCAATAGCTAAGTTGTTTTGAAGTCGTTGATGGAGTTTTTTTAAAATCTCGTCGCTACTGAGGCCTGCGGCTTTAATTAGAAAAATAAAACCAAACTTCTGCTCATACTCGATATTACCTTGCAGCAGGGCTTGTTGTGTTTGTTCATCTAAGGAAATGCCAGCTTGTTCTTGGGCTGAAAAATTTTGCTCTTTTGCATTGAGCTGTTTTTTTGCCTGTCTTTCACCAATTTTTGGATGGGTGGCTAATGCGGCCTGAATCTCTTGCCATGACCATGTGTGGCTTAATTGTTCTGCATATCCTAAAAGTACTGATGTTGATGAGTAGGGACGTTCTGAAATAATTTTTTCGGCCCATACAGGAATATGGACGCAGTTGTTTAACAGAGTCTTGAGTTGGTCGGGTGGGGCTTGATTAAACTCGGCTAAAAACACTGTTATTCCTAAACTCGTTATCGCGATATAGAGTTTTAGCAATAACAGTGCCAAGAGTGATTTGAGATTTGCTTAAGAATTTGGAAAATTAATAATCAATTATTGATTTATGTGATTTTTATACCAATATTCTGCAATATCCTGACGGCGACATACCCAAACACGATCATGCATTTCAATATAGTCCAAGAATCTTTGTAATGCTTTAAAACGACCCGGACGCCCTAAAATACGGCAGTGCATTCCAATTGACATCATTTTTGGTGCAGTTTCTCCCTCGGCATACAACACATCAAAACTATCTTTTAAATATTGAAAAAACTGTTCTGAGCTATTAAATCCACCTGGTGAGCAGAACTTCATGTCGTTACATTCCAAAGTATAAGGAATAATCAGATGAGGTCGTGATGCACCCGTCGTATCGGTAAGTGTGGTCCAAAAAGGCAGGTCATCACCATAGTAATCAGAGTCGTATTGAATTTGTGGGAACTCTGCAAGCAACTGACGCGTATTGGGGCTATCACGTCCGGTGTACCAACCTATGGTTTTATTTCCAAACAAGTTTTCTAAAACAGATAAAGCTTGTTCCATATGCTGTTTTTCGACTTCAAGATCTGTCTCTTGATAATGAAGCCAGCGATAGCCATGAGAAACCACATCGTAATCGGCCTGTTTAATTGCCTCTACAATATAAGGGTTGCGAACAAGCGCCATTGCTACTCCAAAAATGGTCATGGGGAGCTTGCGCCGTTGAAACTCATTATGAATGCGCCAAAAACCAGCACGTGAACCATATTCGTACATAGAGTCCATCGACATATGTTTGGCTGGGTAACTTGCAGCGCCAATAATCTCGGATAAAAACTGCTCTGAACCTTCGTCGCCGTGTTCAATATGTTTTTCGCCACCTTCTTCATAATTCAGCACAAATTGCACGCCAACCTTAGCATTATTAGGCCATTTCACCTCTGGAGGCTGTCCGTGATAACCGATTAAATCACGTGAATAAGGAGACTTTTGAATCTGCTCAATAAGTTCTGCCCCAGATAGATAAGATTCGGACACAATTGCTCTCCTTTTGTTCAATTTTTCATAAAAATTTAAAAAATCAGCTTGCATATTTTTATAGATGGACTGATATTGAAGGTATGAAGATCTTCAAAATAAATTAAAAGCAGTACGTTTAAGTCAGGAGATAACAAACCATTACACCATCAAAATGTACAATTGAAGTCAGTTCATGCATGCTTAAAACATGCCAACATAAAAAAGTTTTGCATAGAAAAGATCCACAGTAAGAAAGAGAGGATGGTATTTATGAATATTGAAATCCGCACAGATAAAAACATCCATAATAGTGAACGTTTAATTACTTATGTACGTGCAGAACTTACTCAAGAATTCCAACGTCATAGCGAACGTATTACACATTTCTCGGTTCATTTTAGTGATGAAAATGGGGACAAAGGTGGAGACAAAGATATCCACTGTATGATCGAAGCACGTCCTTCTGGCTTAAAACCAGTTGCAGTGCACCATAAAGCAGGAAATATTGACGCTTCAATTCATGGCGCGATTGAAAAGCTAAAACGTAGCCTTGAACATACCTTTGAGAAAAAAGAACACCCGAGAGGTGGTCAACCAGAATTCATTGATGATGAAGTTTAAAAAACACTAAAAAGCCCTTCGGGGCTTTTTTTATGAAGATGTAAAAAGACCAATAAAAACTCTTCACAACTTTAGGTTTGCAATGCAATAGCGTTGACCTCTAAAATCTTCAGTAGAGATTAGGCATAATAGCGCTAATATATTTTTGAGAGATGGTCATGTTAACCACCCAACAGCAGGCTTTAATTAAAGCCATAGAAGAATTAGAACTCGCGCAAGTACAAAAATTACTTGCTGAGGGTCTTGATCCGAATTTCATTGATCCGGAACAAGGACCGCCAGTGTCCATTATTTGTGATGGAATTTTTAAATGGTGGGAAGACGTCTCTGAAGCGTATGAAGCGGGGACTCCATTATCACAAGAAGAAAAACAGCAAGCCCTGCAAGTTTATCTCGATATTCTTGAAGCCCTCATTCAGGCAAAGGCAAATGTCCATCTTTGGGATGCAGAAGAGTTTTATGGTCCACTATGGGATGCAGCAAGTTCGGCATGTGCACCAGCAGTTCAGCGCTTGCTAGATGAAAAAGTTGATCCAAACACACGTGATGAAGAAGGACTCACCATTTTATCTTCAATCAGTCAGTTGTTCTTTGATTGTGATTTTGATGAAATAGATTGGTCAGAAGCGCTTCAAGAAGAGCGTGAAACACTAGAGTTATTGCGCCGTCACGGAGCAAAAATGTCAAAAGAATTAACTACTTGATTGGATAATAGAATGAGAACATTTCAAATTTTAACTTTTGCTCTGACCACCGTTGCTGCAGGAAGTACTTTTGCCGCAGAGTTCTCGTTTGATCGTCCGGGTTCAGGCTTTGGAACAGGCATTACGCCAGTTGGTAAATTAGCATGGGAACAAGGTTTACCAAGTGCAACCTATACAGAGACAACTGTTGATGGCGTTAAAGAAAAAACAGTTACTGTAAATGAGGATATGTTATTCCGTACAGGTTTAGCTGATGGTTTGGAATTACAATTAGGCTGGCAAGGTCCGGCATGGACTCAAACTAAACGTGCGGGTAAAAAAACGGATAACTCAGGTTTTGGCGATGTAAGCATCGGCTTAAAAAAAGCGATTGATTTAAATGATGAAAATTTAACAATGGCTGTATTGGCTGAAGCTGTTATCGCAACAGGTAATGATGAGTTTACTGCCCATGACGATATATATAGTTTAAGTTCAGCAGTAGCTTATAAATATAATGATTTGTTGGATACTTCTATTACCATGCGTTATGAAGTACAAAACAGTAACTGGGCAGTGACTGCAATTCCAACCATCAATTATAAGATTGCGGGCAAACTTTCAGGATATTCTGAATTTGTTTATCGTAAAGCTGAAAGCCAAGACTACCAATATGGTTTAGGAACAGGTTTAGTTTACGCAGTAAATAACCGCACTCAACTTGATGCAAATATTGGTGTGGACTTAGAAGGTCAAGATAAGAGCTACAAAGGTGGCTTAGGCATGGCATTCTTATTCTGATCAGACTAACTTGAACTCATTATTATTGATGAAAAAGCTTATTTCTCAGGGAATTATTTATTTTCTAGTAGCCGCTACTTTTGTATTGAGTCAGTTTGTCTTTGCAGAAGATAAGTTATTGTCACCCGAACAGGCTTTTTCATTTTCGGTTGAATCGCCACAATCGCATACCGCAAAGTTATCGTGGCAGATTCAGCCGAATTATTATTTGTATCAGCATAAATTTACCGTACAACAGGGCAATCAGCCTTTAACTTTAAATTTGCCTAAAGCGGTTTCTCAATATGATGAGAACTATGGCCAAAGCCAAGTTTATTACCATCAAGTCAACTTCCAGATTAAAACCAAGC
Organism: Acinetobacter sp. FDAARGOS_558; assembly: GCF_003937785.1. Taxonomy (NCBI): domain Bacteria; kingdom Pseudomonadati; phylum Pseudomonadota; class Gammaproteobacteria; order Moraxellales; family Moraxellaceae; genus Acinetobacter; species Acinetobacter sp. FDAARGOS_558. The sequence goes on along the minus strand of NZ_RKJH01000001.1, from coordinate 2,208,943 downwards.
CTTCAGAGCACTACACAGTAACTTGGCAAGGCTGTGCCAAAGACCGTATTTGTTATCCTCCACAAACTATTGAGTTTCAAACTGACGCAGATGGTCTGGTCGGTCTGCAAAATCAGGCAGGTGCAGCACCAAAACGCTTATTAGATTTGGCAAATACACAAGCATCAAGCTCTACGGAGTCTTTAGAGAATCAGAGTTCAGCTACTCAAGCTGAAGGAGCTGCTCCAGAGATTGCCCAAGATCAGGTTTGGTCAGCAAAGTTAATTGAACACTCGCTTTGGTATGGTGTTTTATTATTTTTAGGTTTAGGCATGCTGCTTGCATTTACGCCATGCTCTTTACCAATGCTGCCTATTTTAACTTCATTAATTATCCGAGATCACAAAGGTTTAAAAGCTTGGACGATTGCACTTACTTTTGTGTGTAGTATGGCATTGGTCTATGCAGGTCTAGGCTTGATTGCTTCTTCAGCGGGTTTAAATTTCCAACGCTGGCTACAACAGCCTGCTACTCTTATTGCGTTTAGTTTGCTGTTTATTGTCTTTGCTCTGAACTTATTTGGTTTGTTTGAGCTTCGTTTACCTCAGACATGGTTAAATCGTCTTGATCGTATTCAGTCTATGCAACAAGGCGGCACTTTAGTTGGTGCAGGCGTTATGGGCGTGGTTTCTGCGCTTTTAGTGGGTCCTTGCATGACTGCGCCTTTGGCTGGAACTTTATTATTTATTTCTCAAACCCAGAACCAATGGCAAGGTGCTTTGCTTTTATTCTGTCTCGGTTTTGGCATGGGAATACCTTTACTCATCGCGAGTGTTTTAGGTGCAAAGTTCTTACCTAAAGCGGGCGACTGGATGCATCAGATTAAAGTGATTTTTGCTTTTCTGATGTTGGGGTTAAGCCTTTATTTCATTCGCCCTTTATTGCCAGATTGGGGCATGCAAGTGCTTAGTTTTGTACTTGGGCTAGCTTTTATTATCTATGCGCTGTATCAGTTCTTTTGGAAAAAAGGGCAGTTACAGTGGCTTTATGCGCTCCTACTTTTATTGGTAACGCCATTTGTGGTTTATAACCAGTATCAACATATTCAAAATCGTAGTTTGCAAAATTCTGAGCATATGGCTGAGTGGCATGTGGCGACCACGGCAGCAGACTTTCAAAAGATTATAGCAGCAGCTCCTACTGATCGGGCTATTGTTGTTGATGTCTATGCCGATTGGTGTGTGGCTTGTCAGCCTATTGAACATCGTATTTTAAAAGCACCTGAGGTTCAGGCGGCTCTTGCGCCTTACTATCTCATTAAGCTTGATTTGAGTCATTATGACCAATCACATGAAGCTCTACTCAAACAATGGAATATTCTTGGGCCTCCTACGTATCTCTTTTTAAACAAGCAACAGCAAGAAATTCGTTCTTTACGTTTAACAGGCGCATTTAGTCAGCAAGAGCTTTTACAACAGCTGGCGAGCTTATCAAAAGCTAAAGATTCAAATTGATTTGATCTGAGGTAGTTGGTGAAAAGTGCGTACTTGATTACGCCCAGAGGCCTTTACCGCATAGAGCGCTTGATCGGCTTGTCTAATCACAAGATAGGGGTCATTTGCAAATGTGGAACTGCTGATGCCAAAGCTGGCACTTACATGAATTTGGATATTTTGATTATTGAAGATAGTCAATTCTTGTAAAGCTTGCCGGCAACGTTCAGCAATTTTTTCTGCTTGAATAATATCGGTATGAGGAAGTAATAAAATAAATTCTTCTCCACCAAAACGTCCAATAATATCTTCATTACGTAAGTTTTCAGAAAGACACTGAGCAATTTCAATCAAAACCTGATCACCTTGGTGATGTCCGTATATATCATTAATTTTTTTAAAATGATCGATATCAAGAAGTATCACGGCATAATCAAATTGCTGTTCATGAAGTGCTTCAAGATGGGTGTTTAAGCTTCGTCTATTTAAGACATTAGTTAATGGGTCGATTTGGCTTAAACGTTGAATATAGGTTTCTCGTTGACGCCATTGGGTCAGCAATATTTCAAATAAAATAAAACACGCCACTAAAATGGGCATAATAAAAAACAGCATACTTCCTAGCCAAAATGGATTGGTTTGGGCATGCCGCATCGCTGTAAAATTAAATAGGGGAGCATATGAAATAACTCCCGTCATACTTAAATATGTACATACCGCTAGAATAATAGTTGCAGGTATAAAAGCGCTATAAACAATTTTTCTTTCAAATAAAACTAAACCTACGCCAATAGTGCCTACGTAACCCACCATTGTGGCAGGGCTGATACTACCAATTAAATATCCATCGTGGCACAACATCAGCATAAAGGCTTGTACACTAATTAAAGGCACAATTTTTTGCGCCCAAGCTTGGTCTTTGTAGCGATAACAAGGAATAATGAGTACAGCTAATAAAAATAAGGTCAGTAAATTCAGCCAGATTTGTGATTCAACTAAAGATAGGTTTGCCCATTGCCAAACAGTAGGAGTAATTAAAATATAGCCTTTCCATAAAATCCAACTAAAATTCATTGCGCAGGCGAGGGTAAGCATTAATGCGCTTTTTTGTAATGGGGTCCAGTTAATAATGTGATTATGATGGATGAAATCGAGAATCACCTGTTTTATTTTATTTATAGGACGAGTGATTAAACGAATTTTCATAATAATAAAGGAACTCCTAAATAGAGATGTCTCTTCGTCAGATCATCCTAAAGAGGGAGAGTTTGAAGGATTCATAACCTAAACATACCATGATTCATAAATTAAACCTCATGATTTGGATTGTGAAAAATAAGAAGAAGTGACAAATTTTAAATTTGTCACTTCTTCATTTTGATTACGTCTTATCAAGTTCATGAGCAAACTCAGCAATATCCGCCATCGCCTGTTTTGCTTCTTCGAACCAAGCATTAAACATTTGGAAGTTATGCCACATGCCTGTGTAAAGTTTAAAGTGTACTTTGATACCTGCTTCTTCAGCTTTCTCTCTAAAACGTTTGGCATCGTCTAATAAAATTTCTTTTGAACCAACCTGAACTAATGTTGGCGGTAAACCCTCTAAGTTGTCGAAAATAGGTGAAACACGCGGGTCATCTGCCGCAATATGATTGCCAATATAATGCTGAATACCTATTTGCAGAGCTTCAAGAGAAAGCAAGGCATCATGTTTTTGGTTAAATCTTAAAGACTCACTGGTTAGGGTTAAATCTAGAAAAGGTGACATTAAAATCAGGCCACTTGGCATAAGTTCGGGTTGTTCTTTTAAACGTAAGCAAAGTGCCAAAGCCAAATTAGCTCCACAAGAGTCACCAGATAAAATAATATCTTTAGGCTGGATACCTTGAACTAATAACGATTGATAGACATCATATAAGGCCTCAGTCGCCTCAGGATATGGATGCTCGGGTGCAAGTGGATAGTCCACATGAATAATTTGCATTTGGGTACGAGCAGCCAAATCTGTCATGAACGCATGATGTGTTTTTAAACTTCCTAAAAAAAAGGCGCCGCCGTGAATATGAAAAATAAGCTGGGTCGCTGAATCTTGAGCTTTAATTTCTTCACCCTTAATGCCAGCAAGTCGGATTGGTCGAACGGTTACATTTTTTTGTTTTGGAAATGCTCGGCAAAGTTGTTCAAGCATAGGGCGCAGAGCAGTTGGAGGTAAATTCAACTGACTTGGTTTGCGAATTGCTGTTTTAAGAAATGTTTCTGTGAAATAATATTTTAAAACATTAGGTATATTCATATAGTATCCGCTTATGTTAATTACTTGTTTCCCTATAAATTTTATTTTTCAAGGTTACAAGGTTACACGAAACAGTCACATTCAAAAATTGCAATATCGTTGCGAGTTTTGAATACTGAAGTCTTGGAAGACCCAAGGATATTACAAAAATGAAAAAGATTGCTTTAGCTTTAGGACTTGTTGGTATGGCTGCATTTGCCAATGCGGCTGACCCACTAAACGGAACGGTATGGAAAACGATTGATGACCAAACCAATAAGCCCAAAGCCGTAGTAAAGTTTACGGAACAGAAGGATGGAACCTTAACTGCAACCATTCAAAACATTTTGACACCAGGTGAAGAAAACGTTTGTACAAAATGTGAAGGTCCGTATAAAAACAAACCGCTTAAAGGTGTGACCATTGTACATAATCTAAAAAATGTAGGTGGTAACAGTTATGAAAACGGTACAATTTTAGACCCGAAATCTGGCAAAACTTACAAATTAAAAGGTGAGTTGGCTGAGGGCGGTAAGAAACTTAAATTACGTGGTTATATTGGCGTTTCAGCATTGGGCCGTAACCAAACTTGGATTCGTGCGAACTAAAAGCTTAAATAAAAAAACGAGCCAGTGGGCTCGTTTTTTTATGCGCTTAAGTTTTGATAGGCCGTTTCGTCAAAGCCTACCAGAAACCCTTTAGGGGTTTGTAGAACTGGTCGCTTAATTAAGCTTGGCTGAGCAATTAGCGCCTCAATAAGATGATCTTCACTGCTTAAAGCACGCGTTTGTTCTTCTTCAGATAGTTTTTTCCACGTAGTACCTTTCTTGTTGAGCACCGTATCTTGTCCAATTTCTTTTAGCCAGATTTTTAGGGTATCAGCATCGATCCCTTGTTTTTTATAATCGTGAAATTCGTAGCTCAAACCTTTTGCTTGTAAAGCATCAAATGCTTTTTTCATCGAGTTACAGTTTTTAATACCATAAATTTTTAACATTTTATCGGACCATGTCAAAAAGAAAGAACATACAGCCTAACCCAAAATGCATTTGAGCACTACTTTATACAGATACTTTTAAAACAAATGAAAAATAATGATTAAAACAATAAAGAATGTCATGTTATTGTCATAAGACAAGGTAATAATGAGCTTAATAAGAATAAATTAAAAACTAAAAGAACGTAGCGCAAAAAATAAGAGATAGAAAAGAGAAAACCCGCATTTAATCATCCTGATCATGCGGGTCTCATTTCAACGTCCATTGTCACATCCTTGCAAATAAACTTATCTTAAGTTTATTTTATCTTCCTACGGCGTCCTATCCTTTTGCGTCATCCTGACTGCTTCCCTGTGCCGTGGGGCTATAATGCCGTTAAACATGTGTAAGAAAAATACTCAAAAGCGACATGTGTTGTAAGCAAAAACGACAATGTAAGTGAACATGTGTTCACTTATTCTTGAATTTTATAGTCGATAATAACTGGAGCATGGTCACTAAACCATTGATCTTTATAGACCCATGCATTTACAGTGCGCGCTTTCCAGTCTGGTGAACATGCGTGGTAGTCAATACGCCAACCTACATTTTTCGCACGCGCTTGTCCGCGATTTGACCACCATGAATACAATTCCGCTTCTGTTCTTACAACACGGAAGGTGTCTACATAGCCAAGTTCATCATAAATGTGGTCAAGCCAAGCACGCTCATGTGGTAAACAGCCAGACGACTTTTGGTTGCCAGACCAGTTTTTAATATCAATTCGTTTATGAACGATGTTGTAATCGCCACAAATAATGATGGACTTATTCTCATCACGCCATTGTTTCAAGATTTTGGCGTATTCACCTAAAAATAAATCTTTACGTGCTTGCGCTTCTTCACCACTTGAGCCTGAAGGTAAGTATAATGATGCAATATGTACGGGATGTGACAAACCTAAATCGAATTCGGCAGAAATGAAGCGGCCTTGACTATCGGCCAATTCAAACCCTAAACCATCTTTAATAGAGACAAAGGGTAAGCGGCTATAAATTGCAGTACCTGCGTAGCCTGCACGCTCTGCTGGAAAGAGATGGGTATGCCATCCCTCGGGTCTAAATTTCTCAGTCCATTGTTCATGGGTAATGCGGCTTTCCTGCATGCATACGACATCGGCATCTGATTGTTCTAACCATTCAAGTAAGCCTTTCGTCACTGAAGAACGTAAGCCATTTACGTTAATGGAAACGACTCGAAGAATTTTTACATCACTTGGATACTGATCCTTTGGTATCATGCGAAAATTTAACCTCAATTGTGAATTTGGAGCACCTCATGACAACGCCTGTGTCATTTCACCCGCAAGCATTTATCGAACTCGCATTATCACGCGGTGTGCTTAAATTTGGTGAGTTTACTTTAAAATCTGGACGCGTGAGTCCTTATTTTTTTAATGCAGGCCTACTCAACGATGGTGAAGCTTTATCTCTTTTAGCACAAGGCTATGCCGATAAATTAACACAATGTGAAAATGTTGATGTGATTTTTGGACCAGCTTACAAAGGTATTCCGTTTGTAGCTGCGACTGCTGTAGCTTTGTCGCAAACACATAACAAGAGCGTGCCATGGGGCTTTAACCGTAAAGAAGCGAAAGATCATGGCGAAGGTGGTGTTTTAGTCGGTGCTGCGGTTGAAGGTAAAAAAGTCTGGATCATTGATGACGTGATTACCGCAGGCACAGCGATTCGCGAAGTGGTAACGATTTTGAAAAATGCCGGTGCAACTATTGCGGGTGTGTTGGTTGCGCTAGATCGTCAAGAACGTGGTCAAGGTGAGCTTTCTGCAATTCAAGAAGTTCAAAAAGAATTAGAAATACCTGTACATGCTCTTATTACCATGAAGGACTTAATGGATTATTTAGAAGCAAAAGGCGAAAAAGAAGCGCTAGCTAATATGCAAGCTTATCGTGAAAAATACGGTATCTAAGCTTTAGATGTAAGAAAAAAGGAAGCAAGGCTTCCTTTTTTTATAATTTAATCAAATTATTGAATTAGCTAAATAATAGACGGGGCGTAAAAAATCATAGAAATCCGTTTCAGTGCACTGAACTCTAGAGCGAATCAATCTAATATATTGATAATGAATGTGAAATTTAGGTATTTTATATAAACTGTATTATGATGATGCTGGGTTCTCTTAATCATAAACCAGCAATTCATTTAAATAGTAGCTTTAAAATCAAAGCTATTAAGCTTTCGAAAGCTTATTTTTAAGATAAAATATAGCTACTCCTGAATATGGTCTCTTTTTACCCTCTGCGTCTATGTTACTCCATTTGCCCAATAAACTCTGTAATTCACTTTTTGGTACTGTTCCTTTGTACTTAGATAATTGAGTAGTGACAGCTTTTAAAACAGCTTGTCTATTATTTTGTATACGACTATGATTTAAATTTAAAATTATATTTAACTCTTTATTTAATAATTCATTATTTTGAACATATATTTCGCCGGAATTAGTATATCTAATATAAGATTCAACGAGTTGACTCCTGCTAGCTGGATCAATCGTTATTTGTTTATTGCCCTTAGATGAGTCGCAATGCAATTGATCTTGAGTTGTTCCCAGACATACTGCAAACATATTAGTAAAATCAAGTTGACGTTGAGAGTAAGTATCCTGACATTGCCAATGTTCTATTTTAGTTGTTGAACGATCATTATATATACGTTGCATACAATATGCACAAAGGTACCCTTGTGAAATTACTAATGCTTCCCGTATATCGCTTTTAACTGTTGTGAATAAAGGGCCATCATATTTAGCATCAGGTTGATAGCGATAAATAGTTAAACTGGATGGCTCATGAAGTCTAGTAATATTTAACATTTTATTATTTCATCATAAGAATTAAGCTTTTAGCTTCTATTAGTTCTGGAATTTCACCATTTAATTCTGATTGAAGCTCTTCTATTTTATTCTCAGCTTCTACAAGATTTTCTTGATCAATAAGCTTAAATATGTGATCTATCTTCTTTTTAATATCTTGATTACGACCGTTACCCCCCATTAACTCCTCTACTATTTCACTTGAGGTTAACCCATATGACTGTTCGGGAATAGTAACTTTAATTTCTCTAGTGTCTTGAAGAGTAAGAATTCTTAAATGTTTACTTTCTACTTCACCAAGAATTTGAGGAGAATGTGTAGAAACTATAAATTGAATATTAGGAAAACATTTTCTTAACACCCCAATTATTTTTTGTTGCCATTTAGGATGTAAATGCAGCTCGACTTCATCAATAATTATAATACCTTGCCCCATTAAAGGGTTATCGGAGCTATCATTTAACAATATTAATCTACGAGCTATATCTCCTATCATTCCAAGAAATACTCTTTGACCATCTGATAATTGATGTAAAAATAAACTATCATCTTTTAGAACCATTCTAACTTTATCTTTTCCATCATCATTATTTACTAACTCTAATCGAATAAAATCTTGATAAATTTGACGATATACTGAGTTTATAATTTCTAATAATTTATTTGTGTTATGGTTAAATTGCTGTGAAGTTTGATCTTCAAAAGATTTTTTTAATTTGAGATACATAGGGTGTAAAGGACTAGAACTATTGTTAGCTCCTCCTAGCTCTAATGCCTTAAGATCATGTAATAGGTATTCCTGCTGCTCAGAAAGAATACCTTCTGACATTTTTAAAATCTGAATTAACCATTCTAAGAAAATATTAAAGTTACTAACCTTATTTAATGATTCTTCATACCCATCAACTTTATTAAATACTAAATCTGAACTTAGATTTTTTTTTGATGATAATCTATCAATACCATAAAATGCGAAGAGAGGGAAATTAGTATCTCTATATTCATTTAAATCTCTAATTTTTTGCCCTATCTCTCTATAATTAGTTAATTCACTTTTTAATGGAATTGTTGAAGTATCTTTTACTCGGGCAATTCTACCTCTAACAGTATTTTTACTTCCTATATTAAAAGCACAATCAATATATGCCCCATTATTATTATCACTTGATTTATTATTGATTTCGTCTGGCGATATTGTTCCACCAGATGCATTATCTTTACGAATGCTGGCTGCTATCCACATGATGTGTTTTCTGATAGCATTTAAAATACTGGTTTTTCCAACTCCATTGTTCCCAATAATAATAGTTAACTCTTTATCAAAATTTATTTTTAAATTTGTAATAATTTTATAATTACTAATTTCCATATTGGATAAAAATAAATCTTTTTCATATAATTTAATAGCTAAATTAAAAAATTTTTCAGCTTCAGATTCATTTTTATGAAATTTATTTAAACCTTGATGATAATTCATAAATAATTGATATGCAGAATCAAATTGCTGATCATATGCATTAGATACTAAGTGAGTTAACATGTTTTCCATTTAGAGCTCCATAGATCTAATGAGGTTAATAGTCTCATCAGAATATTTAGATTTCAATCGAGATAAAAAGTCAGGCTCGATATGCTGTATAAAACTGAAATACCCCTTTAAATATGTAAGCTCATTAATTTCTATAGAGCCAAAAATAAATTTGTGTATCAAATGCTTAATATATCTTTTCTTTTTCCTGCTTAATGAAATTTTACCTTCATTAGTTATGGTAATTCCTGTTACGTGTCTGTTATGTTTTTTTGAAGAAAAAGCTGTTTTTAAATGATTGATTTCTAAACTTCCACCATATAAATCCATTAAAATTTTAGAAACTATTAATGGTAAATCAAATAGGATATTAGCGTATTCAGTAGAAAAAGTTAAATCATCAGCATAACGGGTATAAGAAATATTTTTTTTATGGCAGATCTCGCTTAGTGCAATATCAAATTTATACATACAAAAATTTGATATTAATGGTGAACTTGGGGCTCCAATACTTAAGACAAGATTTTTTTGATATTTTGAAGGTTTCCAAAATATTAAGTTAGTTAATATTTCTTTATCTAAGTCATTAATTTTATTTTGGTTTTTGCTTTCTTCCCAGCAATTCCAAAATATATTTGGAGTAATAGAATTGAAAAAATTGGCGAAATCCATTTTTAAAAAGTATCTATTTTTACAATGTATGAGAGCATTGTCTTTTATGCTTTTCCCCTTTATATACGCTAAAGAAGTTTCATGCACGGGTAAAATTGGAGAAAATATAGACACCAAATGACGTTGATATTCTTTTAGTTCAGCCGTTGGTTGGGCAATTGTTCTAGTACCAGAACTTCTTTTAGGAATTTGATAAACTTTATATTTCCTTGGTGAACTCTTAATAAATTCTTGTAGTTCGTGTTGAGGAATACTAAATTTCTCCTCTAAACTTTTCAATATGTTTAAATTTTTCATATTAAATCTAGCCAATAAAAATTCAGGAAAGCTAAGCTTTCCTGAATTATACTCTTTACTAATGAGCAGAAGTTTTAATAGTTTGCGAAGATATGAGCGAAGTAGTAAAACTTCTGATTCACAAAAACATCAATAAGTTGGAGTCTGGCTATACACCCGACTAGACTGTTACGTCCTAAAACTAAAGAGCTTTTAGATAGTAGTTTAATAATAAGAAAATAACAACACACTTCAATTAGCAATTTAACGTAAAATCTCTTCTTAGCAATTTCAAAACTACAATATTCATCTAAATTATCTGCTATTTAATATAAGGGGTTATTATGCGAATTGTTTGATTTTAGTTATTTAAAATCAATTATTTATATATTTGTACACCCTAAAACAGCAAAAAGCCGACTTGCAACATGTCGGCTGATTTTTTAAGCGGTTTTATGAATTCTTGTCAATAAGGCGATCTATTCTAAATCTTTTACATCCCACTTCTTACACTCCAATGCCATGCTCAACTTGTCTTGTTGACCTTATTTAGTCATCACCAAAGGCGAAAAAGAAGCGCTAGCAAATATGCAAGCTTACCGTGAAAAATATGGTATCTAAAAACAAAAAGGCATACCTCTAAAATAGGGGTATGCCTTTTTAATATTTACTTAAAACTGATAATTCAAACGCAATAACACATTACGTGGTGTGCCTGGCATGCTGTCTGAACGCCAGTACTCTTTATTGGTTAAGTTATTTACCGCAAGTGTGACATTCCAAGGGTCGGCACTGTAGCCAATTGCTGCATCGATACGGTTAAAGCCTTCCATTTTTACTTGATTATTAATATTTGGATAATAAGAACCCACATAGGTCACGCCCACTTCGGTATACCACTGCTCGGTTGGTAAATAACGAACAAATAAATTACCTGTGTTCTTAGAAGTGTTTGCTAAATAGTTGCCTTCACGTTCAGGATTTTGCTTGTCTTCTTTTACTTTTGCATCGGTATAGCCATACCCACCGCGAACAAAGACATTATCAAGTACACGGCCAATAAAACTAAATTCGAGACCACGAGATTGATGTTGACCAGCAGTTGCCCATACCTCTGGTTCACTGTCAGGGTTTGGTTTATAGCGAATATTATTTTTACGAATATCAAAGACAGAAAATTGAGTATTTAACCGATTATCTAACCATTCACTTTTTACCCCAACTTCATATTGCTCGTTATATTGAGGCTCTTTATCCATTTTCGCGACATCGGTACTTCCAGTAACTTGGTTGACACCCATTTGTCCACCAAACGGTGCGAAGCTTTTAGAGTAAGACGTATAAAAGCTATGTTCAGGAACTGGTTGCCATACCAAGCCAACATATGGGCTAAAAGTACTGTCTTTTACATTACGATGTTCATTCTTAATTTTGTTAGTAGTTGAAAAGTCGAAGTAATCGTAGCGGAGTCCCATCATAAGTTTAAGTTGGTCATTTAGACCAATTAAATCTTGCATAAATACGCCGTAAGTTGTGCCTTCATTATAGTTATGCTGACTAATCTTTAATGGGCCATTGCCACGACTGTACTCTCGTTCACCAGTGATTGGATTAACGTAACCATAAATAGCTGACCCATTTTGAGTTTTATTGGCTAGACGTGGTTCTCGTTGTTCATAAGTCCAGTCTGTACCGACCATAATTTGGTGTTCAAGCTGGCCTGTCTTGAACTTTCCTTTAATATCGAATGTATTGGTTGTGGTCTTGTTGCTGGTTTGTTGCCAGTAGTAAATTTGATCGATGTAACCTTTTTTTGTACACGCCTCATTCTTTGAGTTTTTTCCATCTAAACCACAATAAGTTCCAAAATAAAAGTGGTCAAAGTTCTGTTCTGCTTGTCGGTAACTCGCCGCCCAGTGGAAGTTCCAATCAGGCGCATATTCATAATTCACATCAGTACGAACGACTTGCAAAATATCATCCACATAATCACCGTCTTGAGCAAATCCCATTTTAATTGAAGTTCCCGCAGGCAAGTTGTTACGTGTTGGTCCACGGTCAGGAACTCGACCTAATTTGTCATAGGTATATTGTGTGGTCCAAGTCAGTTTTCCATCGTCATTTTTATAGGTAAAGCTTGGGGAAAACATCTCAATCTTATTTTCAATACCAGAGCGGAAGCTGCCTGCCTCGCCATATTCTCCAGTCAAACGCACTGCTAAATTGTCATTAAGTACTTGGTTGATGTCAGCGGTTGTTCCGTAGTTATCGTATGAACCCGCATATGCGCCAACTGAACTTTTAGAGTCAAAATTGGCGAATTTACTCACCATATTTACAACCCCGCCGCCAGCACTACGGCCATATAAAACCGAAGCAGGGCCTTTTAAAATTTCTATACGTTCGATATTGGCTGTACTGCGGCGTACTTGTCCGCTTTCACGTATGCCATCACGGTAAATATCGCCTGTGTCGGCACCAAAACCACGAATCGTGATCCCATCGCCGCGCATATCGTAACTGGTTGATACCCCTGGTGTACCTTGCAGCATGACGCTTAAGTCATTCGAGCCATAAATTTTATATTTCTGAACATCAATGGTATCAACGGTTTGAGGGATATCTTTTTTATCTAAACCATTACGAGTGACATTGGCCTTGTCATAATCGATATAGCTTTTAATCGGGTCGAGCTCACTCATGGCCTCGATTTTTATAGTTGGCATGGTGGCTGCGGCTTTTGATGAGGAGTCAATCAATTCCTCAGCATTAGCACCTTGAATATTTAAAATCATTAAACTGAGTAAGCTGAGCGGGAATGAACCCTTAATTTGGGGAGATGATATAGAAATTCTTAACATAAAAATAAAATCAATTAACAAAAATAAAAGTATAAATGATAATTATAATCATTTAATTGTTTAGAATAAAAGAACTATTAACTTAAAAAATGGCATATTTATTTTTTATTAACTGATTTTTAGGAAGTTAATTAGCAAATTAAAGGACTTATTGAGTTGACTCATTAGTTTTTCTTGTTAATTAGGTTTTAGAGGGGGCTTTTTATTGATAAAAATGCCCCCTCTAAAATCACGCATTATTTTTGAGAACATCTAAAATATCCATTTCTGGATCATAATTTTCATCAATTGTTTTGCAAATCGCTTGGCCTACAATAACTTGAGATCCATTAAAAGTCATAGTAGGTGCTTCATAGAGCTCCCAACCATGATTAAGTGCTTTAGTCACTCGTGCACAAAAAGCAGAGTCATCAGGTCCGGTTAAATAGCGATAAAGTTTCATCTTTAGCCTTTAAAAATAATATTTTATGGGAGTAGTTTAACTGAATTTACCTTAATTCAAGATAAAGAAATAACGGATAAGGTTTTACTAAAATTAAGAAAAACGAGTGAAAAATCTCAGCTATACTCATGCTAATTTAAATTTTAAGAAGAGCTTGAGCATGCGTGTACTTGTCGTCATGGATCCGATTGAAACCGTAAATCTGAAAAAGGATTCAACCATGGCAATGTTGTGGGCGGCGAGCCGTCGTGGACATGAGTTAGGTTATGCATTACAACAAGATTTATATATCGATCAAGGTAAGGCTTACGGTCTCATCTCTCCGTTAAAAGTTTTCGAAGATTACAACCATTATTATGAGTTAGGCGAAAAGAAAAAAGAATCAATCGCGGCTTATGATGTTGTCCTCATGCGTAAAGATCCGCCTTTTGACATGAACTTTGTCTACACAACTTACGTGCTTGAACAAGCTGAGCGTGAAGGTTCATGGATTATTAATAAGCCCCAATCACTGCGTGACTGCAATGAAAAATTGTTTGCTACGCAATTTCCTGAATTACAGGTGCCAACACTTGTAACATCGCAGCAGAGTTTGATTCGCGAATTTATTACTGAGCACGGTGATGTGATCGTTAAGCCACTTGATGGTATGGGTGGTATGGGTATTTTCCGTTTATACCAAGACGGTGTAAATATTGGTTCTACCTTAGAAATGCTTACGGAATTAGGCACCCGCCCAATTATGGCTCAGCGTTATATTCCTGAAATTGTAGAAGGGGATAAACGAATTTTAATGGTAAATGGCGAGCCTATTCCTTACTGTCTGGCACGTATTCCGCAAAATGGTGAAGTACGCGGTAACTTGGCAGCTGGTGGCTTAGGTCAAGCGCGTCCACTCACAGAAAATGACAAACTCATTGCTGCTAAAGTTGGTCCTTTCTTACGTGAAAAAGGTTTGGTATTTGTAGGTCTTGATGTAATTGGAAATTATGTCACTGAAATTAATGTGACAAGCCCAACCTGTATTCGTGAAATTGATGCGCAATTTGGTACATCAATTGCCGATGACCTATTTGATGTATTAGAAGCCGGTCGTCCAGCATAAGGGTCTAGTTTGGGTGGTTTCCTAAGCTTATTATTGGAAATCACCCGAAAATATATGAATTAATAAAATCACAATATGAAATACGCTAGCGCTTTGTAGGCATATTTTCAAAAAAGCACATCTTTCTGTTATAAACGAGTGAAATTCGCTTTTCGTTAATGAAGCTTTAGGATTAAAATAAACGGCTACAAAAATAGATGACAATTTCCATTGTTTTTTGAGTTGAAGAATTAGACCGTGACCGATTCACAGCAAAGCAAACCTAAACATGTCATGATGATGGCTGCCGGCACTGGTGGACATGTTTTTCCAGCCCTCGCCGTAGCCAAACAACTTCAACAACAAGGTTGTCAAGTTTCATGGTTAGCCACGCCAACAGGTATGGAAAATCGTTTATTAAAAGATCAAAATATTCCAATTTATCAAATTGATATTCAAGGTGTGCGTGGAAACGGAGTGATCCGTAAACTTGCTGCACCTTTTAAAATTTTAAAAGCAACTTTTAGTGCAATGCGCTATATGAAACAGCTTAAAGTGGATGCTGTTGCAGGCTTTGGGGGATATGTGGCAGGCCCGGGTGGGCTAGCAGCGCGTTTATTAGGTATTCCTGTTCTCATCCATGAGCAAAATGCGGTTGCAGGATTTACCAATGCACAGTTATCCCGTGTTGCTAAAGTGGTATGTGAAGCGTTTCCAAATACATTTCCTGCTAGCGAAAAAGTAGTGACAACCGGCAATCCGGTACGTCGTGAAATCACTGATATCTTAAGTCCAAAGTGGCGCTATGATGAACGCGAGCAAGCGGGTAAGCCGTTAAATATTTTAATTGTGGGCGGCTCTTTAGGTGCAAAAGCACTGAATGAACGCTTACCTCCGGCATTAAAACAACTTGAAGTTCCACTGAATATTTTCCATCAATGTGGTCAGCAACAGGTTGAAGCAACTCAAGCTTTGTACGCAGATGCGCCAGCAAATTTGACCGTACAGGTTTTGCCGTTTATTGAAGATATGGCGAAAGCTTATAGCGAAGCAGACCTGATTATTTGCCGTGCTGGTGCTTTAACTGTGACAGAAGTAGCAACAGCTGGTGTTGCAGCAGTTTTTGTACCGCTTCCTATTGCGGTGGATGACCACCAAACTGCAAATGCCAAATTTCTGGCCGATGTCGGTGCTGCAAAAATTTGCCAGCAATCGACTATGACACCAGAAGTTTTAAATCAATTGTTTACTACGCTGATGAATCGCCAATTACTTACAGAAATGGCAGTGAAAGCGCGTCAACATGCCCAACCAAATGCAACTCAGCATGTGGTTGATCTTATCCAAAAAATGTAATCGGATTTACTATGTCTCCAACAACAGCTGCGAACCAAGCAAAAAAACTGATTAAAGTGCCTGAAATGCGCCGTATCAAACACATTCATTTTGTGGGAATTGGCGGTGCAGGTATGTGTGGTATTGCTGAGGTGTTAGCTAACCAAGGATATAAAATTTCCGGTTCAGATATTAAGGCATCAAAAACCACACAACAATTAGAAGAAAATGGCATTAAGGTCTATATCGGACACGAAGCAGAAAATATTAAAAATGCAAATGTGCTTGTCGTGTCAACAGCAATTGACCCGGAAAATCCGGAAGTTAAAGCTGCCATTGAACAACGTATTCCGATTGTACGTCGTGCAGAAATGCTCGGTGAACTTATGCGTTACCGTCATGGTATTGCTGTGGCAGGTACACATGGTAAAACTACAACCACAAGTCTTTTGACGACAATGTTGGCGGAAGAAAACCTCGACCCAACTTATGTGATCGGTGGTTTACTTAACAGTACAGGCGTAAATGCAGCACTGGGTGAAAGCCGCTTTATTGTTGCTGAAGCTGACGAATCGGATGCATCTTTCCTTTATTTACAGCCAATGGCAGCGATTGTAACCAACATTGATGCTGACCATATGGATACTTATGAAGGCAGTTTCGATAAATTAAAAGATACCTTCGTACAGTTCCTTCATAACTTACCATTCTACGGCTTGGCTGTGGTTTGTGGCGATGATGCGAACATCCGCGAGATTTTGCCACGTGTAGGCCGTCCGGTTATTACTTATGGTTTTAATGAAGATAATGACATCCGTGCTATCGATGTAGAGCAAGATGGTATGCGTTCGCACTTTACTGTTTTACGTAAAGGACGTGAGCCGTTACGTCTAACTATTAATCAACCGGGTTTACATAACGTTTTAAATGCTTTGGCTGCAATTGGTGTTGCAACTGATGAAGGCGTTTCGGATGAAGCAATTAGCCGTGCATTAAAAGGTTTTAGTGGTGTTGGACGTCGCTTCCAAGTACAAGGTGAATTTGAACTTGGTGAAGGGAATGTAAAATTAGTCGATGACTATGGGCATCATCCTAAAGAAGTGGAAGCTACGATTAAAGCTGCTCGTCAGAGCCATCCTGATCGTCGTTTAGTTATGCTTTTCCAACCACACCGTTACTCTCGTACACGTGATTGTTTTGATGACTTTATTGAAGTTTTATCTCAAGTCGACCAATTATTATTACTAGAAGTTTATCCGGCTGGGGAAAAACCAATTGTTGGCGCAGATAGCCGTACTTTGGCGCGTAGTATTCGCTTGCGTGGTCAGGTTGAACCGATTTTGATTGATCCGGTTGAAGGTAATTTGCAAAACATCATGCAAAATGTGTTACAACCAAATGACTTGTTATTAACGCAAGGTGCAGGTAACGTGGGAGCAATTTCAGTAGAACTTGCACAGCACCATTTGTATGTGAAATAAACAAAAAGTATTGAATTATCGGGTTAAGGATTTAAACGTGTCAAATGCTACAAAATTCGGCAAAGTTGCCGTGTTACTTGGTGGGAAATCGGCTGAGCGTGCTGTGTCTTTAGATAGTGGTCAGGCAGTTTTGGACGCCTTGTTACGTTCAGGTGTTCAGGCTGAGGCATTTGATCCGCAAGACCGTAGCGTGACTGAACTTGTAAACTATGACCGTGCATTTATTGTATTGCATGGTCGTGGTGGCGAAGACGGTCAAATCCAAGGTGTGCTTGAGTGGTTGAACATCCCTTATACAGGAACGGGTGTACAAGGTTCTGCCATTGGTATGGATAAAGTCAAAACCAAGCAAATCTGGCAAGGAAGTGATTTACCAACCGCACCGTATCGCATTATTACTAAAGAAACTGACTTGGATTCAGTGATTGCTGAATTGGGGTTGCCTGTCATTATCAAGCCTGTACATGAAGGTTCAAGTGTAGGCATGAGTAAAGTTGAGAAAGCTGAAGATTTTGCGGCAGCAATTGAAAAGGCAACTCAGCATGATGCTGTAGTTATGGCAGAAAAATGGATTACAGGACGCGAATTTACGATTTCATTCTTAAATGGTCAGCCTTTACCAGTTATTCGTTTGCAGCCACCAGCAGATGTTGCTTTCTATGACTACGAAGCAAAATATCAACGTAATGATGTTGAGTATGGCATTCCTTGTGGTCTTAGCGAAACTGAAGAGAAAAAACTACAAGCTCTATGTTTACGCGCTTTCCAGGCCGTAGGTGCAGAAGGCTGGGGACGTATTGATGCAATGCAGGATGAGCAAGGTAACTTCTGGCTTTTAGAAGTAAATACTGTGCCAGGCATGACCAGTCATTCGCTTGTACCAAAGGCTGCTAAAGCAGTAGGTTATAGCTTTGATGAATTGTGTGTTGCAATTCTTGAGCAAACATTGGAAGGTACGGCTTAAATATGGCACAACTTCCGGCATCCATGCGCCGTAAACGTGCGGCAATTACCTCCATTCATGAAAAACCGCCTACGCGCAAGCAAAAACTTGCCAATGCCGGCGGATGGGTGTTGCTGGTTATTGCCTTTTTAGTCTTGGCGGTCGGAATTTACGGACTATATAAAGTTATTACTGATGCAACTGTTGCAAAACTTGAAGTTGTAGGTTCAACAACTCCAGTTGAGACTCAGCAAGTGATGCGATATGTGCAGCCGATTGTAAAAGATAACTACTTTACATCTGATTTAGAGCAGATTCGTGATAAAGCATTAGAAATTTCATGGGTAGACCGAGTCGTCGTATCTCGTGCTTGGCCCAATGGTATTCGCGTTCGTGTTATGCCTCGACATGCTATCGCCCGTTGGGGAACAGGTCGCTTATTGAGCGATGGTGGCGATGTATTTAGTGAAGCAGAGCCGAGACTTCATCCTGAGCTTCCGTTACTACACGGTCCGGTAAGTCAGTCTAAAATGATGATGCGACGCTATAATGAAATTAATCAGTTATTCCATCCTGTTAATTTGCGTTTAAAAGAGTTATATCTAACAGAGCGAATGACTTGGTTTATGCAGTTTGACTCTGGTTTACGAATTATTGTTGACCAAGATCAAACAATGAATAAATTGCAACGTTTAAGTCATTTGGCACAATCTGACCTAAAACCTGTGTGGACAAAAATCTCAGCCATTGATTTGCGATATCGTAATGGATTATCTATTCAATGGAAGAATGCAACCCCACCTAAAATCGTGAATGGTCAGTTTGTTGTAACGAGTGATGACACAAGCATTGCAGGTGGTACAAAAGCAAAGCCATAATACGTGGCTTTAAAATAGGCAATTTGCCTGGTATTAGACAACAAAGAAATGGTATGAGTGATGAGTGAAGCTGTTCCCTCAGTTGTTGCGATTGACATTGGGACGCATAAAGTTTCAGTTTTGATTGGAAAAATTCATGCGCCGGATAACATTCAGGTTATCGGTATGGCAACTGCTCGCAATCGAGGCATGAACAAAGGAAAAATTGTAAGTCTCGATAAAGTCATTGCTGCGATTAAAAACGCTGTTGCTGAAGCGGAAAATATGGCCGAATGTCGCATTCATAGTGCGTGGGTATCTATTCCGAGTACCGAGCTACAAAGTTTCTATGCTTCTGGACGCACACCTGTTGCTAACCCGGCACATGTGATTACAACCAATGAAGTTGTACGTGCATTAGAGTTGGCAAAAGCAAGCCATGTGACTTCTGACTATTATCTAGCGAGTGCAGTCCCATTAGGATTTGAATTAGGCGACTCATCTGAATGGGTTCAAAACCCAATCAATATGACCGCTCACAGCATGACTGGTCATTATCAGCTTATGATGATGCCGATTGCCACTATGCAAAACCTTGATCGTGCCATGAAAGGCGCGAACATTGGAGTTGAGAAAATGGTGGTTTCTTGCTTGGCTACGGCTGAGGCAAGTTTGCTTAAAGATGAAAAAGAATATGGTGTCTGTCTTGTCGATATTGGTGCAGGTATTACCAATCTGGCAGTTTATTTAGATGGCCGTTTGGCTTTAGCACGCACCTTACAGCGTGGTGGTGAGCATGTGACACGTGATATTGCTGCCGTGTTACAAACAACCACTGAAGAAGCTGAACGTATTAAGATTCTGCATGGCTGCGTTGATCTAAGTGCTGTTAAGCCTGACCATATGATTCAAGTACAGGGTATTGATGGTCCGCAAACGATTAGCCGAATTGAGTTAGCGGAAATTATTATTGCTCGTTATGAAGAGATTTTCAGCCAGATTCGCGAAGAACTCGAACAAAGCGGTGCAATCCATGGTCTATATCATGGTGTTGTATTGACTGGTGATGCTTGCCAGATTGAAGGTATGGTAAGTTTGGCGCGTCGTATGTTAGGTGTGTCTGCCCATCTAGGTAATCCGCCATTACAGGTGTATGCTGATGATCAGCATCAAGCTGCATTACGCCGCTCAATGTATGCAACAGCAGCTGGTTTACTTATGTTTAGCCAAAGTGAATTACAAGAAGCTGTTGAGGAGCCTGAAGAGGGAAATGACCGTTCGGTATGGGAACGAATGGTGAATGGCTGGAATGCTTTTAATAGCAAACTTAAAGCCATTTTTTAGGATGTATGTATTTATTGGTAGAATTGTTAGGAAGTTGTAAGAGAAAACCACTGTACTTGACAAGGTTGGTATTGCACAGCATTCTTAAAATTAGTTATTTTTGAAAATCAAGGCAGTATACGGGCTGAAGTGACTGCCATAATGTATTAGGAACCCTAAAGGTCATGGCCTCATTTGAATTTATAGAAGATGAACTAAACGATGGCAACGGTCAAGCCCGTTTCACTGTATTTGGTGTAGGTGGCGGTGGCGGTAATGCCGTTCAGCACATGGTACAGTCTGATATTCAGGGTGTTAAATTCGTTTGTGCTAATACAGATAAACAAGCACTTGACTGTATGAATGCCCCTTTCAAAATTCAGTTAGGTGAGCAAAGTACACGTGGTCTAGGTGCAGGTGCTAACCCTGAAGTAGGCCAGGTAGCAGCAGAAGAAAGCCGTGAAATTATTCGTCAGCACCTTGAAGGGACTGACATGGTGTTTGTAACCGCTGGTATGGGTGGTGGTACAGGTACTGGTGCAGCTCCGGTTGTTGCCGAAGTTGCTAAAGAAATGGGGATTTTGACTGTTGGTGTTGTAACAACTCCATTTAACTTTGAAGGCCGTCGTCGTCAAAAGTCTGCTGAGCGTGGTATTGAAGCGCTGGAAGCTCATGTTGATTCATTGATTATTATTCCTAACCAACGTTTATTAAGCGTTTATGGTGATATTTCAATGAAAGATGCCTATAAAAAGGCAGATGACGTATTGTTAAACGCTGTACGCAGTATCTTTGATCTTGTGGTTAACCGTGGTCATATTAACCTTGACTTCGCGGACTTGAAAACTGCAATGAGTACTCGTGGTTACGCAATGATGGGTGCTGGTTTGGGCCGTGGTGAAGACCGTGCGCGTCAAGCAGCTGAACAAGCTATCCGTAGCCCATTACTTGATAATGTGAATATTATTAATGCGAAAGGCGTGTTAATTAACATTACTGGTGGCGATGACATCACATTGCGTGAAACAGAAATCATTACTGACGTTGTTAACCAGATTGTTGACCTCGATGAAGGTGAAATCTTCTACGGTACAGTATTTGACCCAGACGCACGTGATGAATTACGCGTAACTGTGATTGCAACTGGTTTAACACGTAATGCAGCTGATGCAGAGCCAAGAAAGCGTAATACAGTTAGCCATACATCAACTCAATCTGCACAATCTGTAGATGAAGATGACGTTCCTGCAATTAATAAACGCCAAAATGCTGAAAATGACGTGAATAATGCGCCAAGTTCAACACCGCGTTCTTCGCCAATGAGTATTCAAGATTACTTGAAAAATCAGCAACGTAAGTAATTTAGCGTACAATCTATTGAAAGGCAGTGTATAAACACTGCCTTTTTTTATTTTTGATCAATGACTAAATATGCTAACGTATAGCGGTTTTAAAAAAGAAGTTACAAAGCATGGTGAAACAGCGTACTCTCAATCGTGTGGTAAAAGCGAGTGGAATAGGTCTTCATAGCGGTCAAAAAGTGATGATCAATTTCATTCCACATACCGTGGATGGAGGGATTGTATTTCGCCGTATCGATTTGGATCCACCTGTCGATATTCCTGCTAATGCATTGCTGATTCAAGAAGCATTTATGTGTTCAAATCTTGTCACTGGCGATATTAAAGTCGGGACAATCGAACATGTGATGAGTGCGATTGCCGGTTTAGGAATCGATAACTTAATTGTGGAAGTGTCTGCTTCTGAAGTTCCAATTATGGATGGTAGTGCTGGTCCATTTATTTATTTGCTCATGCAAGGTGGCTTGCGTGAACAAGATGCTCCTAAGAAATTTATAAAAATATTAAAGCCAGTTGAGGCTTTAATTGATGATAAAAAAGCAATATTCAGCCCGCATAATGGCTTTCAGCTTAACTTTACGATTGATTTTGATCATCCTGCATTTGCCAAAGAGTATCAGTCTGCAACTATCGATTTTTCTACTGAAACGTTTGTGTATGAAGTCAGTGAGGCACGAACTTTTGGTTTTATGAAAGACTTGGATTATCTCAAAGCAAATAATTTAGCTTTAGGAGCAAGTCTAGATAATGCAATTGGTGTAGATGATACGGGTGTGGTGAACGAAGAAGGTTTACGATTTGCCGATGAGTTTGTTCGTCACAAAATTTTAGATGCAGTTGGTGATTTGTATTTACTTGGTCATCAAATTATTGCCAAGTTTGATGGCTATAAATCAGGACATGCCTTAAATAATCAGCTATTACGCAATGTTCAAAGCGATCCGAGTAATTATGAAATTGTAACATTTGATGACGAGAAAGACTGTCCAATTCCATACGTGAGTGTGACATAAGTCATTGTCTTTATTTGGGTATGTTATAATGTAACATTAATAAGTGTGATTTTTATCACATATTAAGAACGATTCTAATTAAGAAATAGAAAGCTCATCATTTTTTATTGCTTGCCAAACGTAGTAAAGCTTGGCTAAGCTTAGGGTCGCTCACGAAGTCGGCGGCACTACGTAACATTTCTTGTGTTTCCGGGGGGATGGATTTAGAAGGCTCAGATGAGGTCGTTACAGGAATAGTTTTATTTCTTAAGCGAACTTGAATTCTTTGTAAGTCTTTTAATCCTTCAAGTTGAGATAATTTAGATACATATTGGCTCTGTAAATAGCTGAGTTGACTAATCATTGCCTGATTTTCACCAGTAATAATTAAAGAGCCATTTTGATAACACACGACTTGCCATTGTTCCGGTTGGGGCAATAAGGGTTGGATTATTTTCGTAAGTCTTTGCCATTGCGCGACTTGCGTTGTTAGAAACGTAAGGTTTCCTGTTTTTATGTGTTTTCCGGTTTGTTGAAAAACGTTATCGGGTTTAGACATTGATCATTCTCAAATGGTTTCTTGTCCTAATCTTAAGCGTTCATTTCAACCGATATCAAGGAAGAGATCATAAGGAACTTGAGTAAGAACAGTTTCAAGAGGTTTTTATGCACACGCGTCGTATTTTATTAGCGTTTTCACTTGCCGCTTCGGCAGCATCGGTTGCTTTTGCAGATTATCAAAATATTAACCAATCTACTGATTCAGATCGATTGGAACAGTTATCAAAAACACTATCTCAAGGCTCATATACTCATCCTGATGATTTAGATCTTCCGGCGAGTGCAAAAGTTTCAGTGACTTTACGTGAGAAAACAGTTGAACTCAACAATGATTCACTGGCAAAGAAATACGGCACAACGACAGCTAAAAACTCATTTAAAACCTCTTCTTCAAATCCTTATTCTTGGTTAGTTTCTCATCCTCTTCCTGATACAGTACGTGTTTCTTCTAACTTTGGTGGTCGTACCATGGGTGGTCGTGCAGAGCATCATGGTGGTTTAGATATGGCTGCACCAAGTGGTACGCCAATCTATGCGACTGGCCCGGGTATTGTGACTAAATCAGGCTGGGGCACAGGTTATGGCCAATATGTTGAAATTAACCATGGTAATGGTTATTTAACACGTTACGCGCATGCTTCACGCTTAATGGTTCGAGTTGGTGATCAGGTTTCTGCTGGTGACCATATTGCTAATGTTGGTTGTACAGGCCGCTGTACTGGTCCACATTTACATTACGAAGTAGTTAAAGATGGTCAACGTAAGAATCCATCAACTTACTTGGCAATGTTGCCTTAATTGCATTGCCTCCAAGGTCAAGGTTATTAAATTTATGAATTTGAAATTAACTTAAACCTTTTTTAACGTAATGATTGTATAAAAAAACGCCTTTATTGGCGTTTTTTTGTTATTTTGTTTACTGCTCGGTCAATGACTATTCATTCAGAAAATAATAGGCCCCCCCCACATTCACCCGTGGCAATAACTTGAAAGGGGTAAAACGTGGTAAAAATACAAAGTAGATTAGAGAACAAGGAACAGGTGAATTATGGCGTTTTACGGTGACTCCGACGCACAAGAAACCCAAGAATGGCAAGATGCATTCGATTCAGTTTTACAACACATGGGAACTGAGCGAGCGGCATTCTTGTTGGAAAAACTTTACCAACAAGCAATTGCTAAGCATGTTCCAATTCAACGTCTCAATACACCTTACTTAAATACAATTTCTGTTGAAGAGCAACCTGCAATGCCAGGCGACCAAGATATGGAACGCCGTATTCGTGCATTGATTCGTTGGAATGCCTTAGCAATGGTACTTCGCGCGAATAAAACGGGTGATGATTTAGGTGGTCACTTGGCGAGCTTCGCATCAAGTGCAACATTATATGACGTAGGTTTTAACCATTTCTTCCGCGCTAACAGTGATAACTTTGGCGGAGATATGATTTATTACCAAGGACACTGTGCTCCTGGTATTTATGCACGTTCATTCCTTGAAGGACGTTTAACTGAAGAACAGTTAAGTAATTTCCGCCGTGAAGTTGGCGGTAACGGTTTACCAAGCTATCCACATCCATATTTAATGCCAGACTATTGGCAATTCCCAACTGTATCAATGGGTCTTGGTCCAATCATGTCGATTTATCAAGCGCACATTCAAAAATATTTGATGAACCGTGGCTTGATCAAAGAAGAAGATCGTAAAGTTTGGGCATATCTCGGCGATGGTGAGATGGATGAGCCAGAAAGCTTAGGCGCGATCTCACTTGCTGGTCGTGAGAAGCTTGATAACTTAATTTGGGTAGTTAACTGTAACTTACAGCGTCTAGATGGTCCTGTACGTGGTAACGGTAAAATTATTCAAGAACTTGAATCAATCTTCCGTGGCGCAGGCTGGCGTGTCATTAAAGTAGTATGGGGTCGTCATTGGGATCCATTACTAGCTAAAGACACAAGCGGCGCATTAAAAGCACGTATGGAAGAAGCTGTTGATGGTGACTATCAGCGTTATCAAGTAAAAGGCGGCGCATATACACGCGAAAAATTCTTTGGTAAGTACCCTGAAGCTGCGGAACTTGTAAAAGATTTAAGCGATGAAGATATCGATAATCTTAACCGTGGTGGTCATGACCCTTACAAAGTTTTTGCTGCATATGCAGAAGCGATGAAGGCAAAAGGTCAACCAACAGTAATCTTGGCGAAAACCATTAAAGGTTACGGTTTATCTGAAGAAATTGAAGCGGTAAACAAAACTCACCAAATCAAAAAGATGCAAATTGACTCTTTAAGATATGTACGTGACCGTTTCAATCTTCCATTCACAGATGAGCAATTAGAAGAGCTTCCATTCTATCGCCCAAGTGAAAACTCTCCAGAAATGAAATATATGAAAGCGCGTCGTGAAGCGTTAGGTGGTTACTTACCTGCACGTCGTCGTGAGAGTGAATCTTTAGCGATTCCTGATCTATCTGTATTTGATGCAGTGTTGAAAGGTTCGGGTGGCAAAGAGCAATCAACCACTATGGTGATGGTTCGTTTAATTGCTGCTTTACTTAAAGAAAAAGCAATTAAAGACCGCGTAGTGCCAATCGTTCCAGATGAAGCACGTACTTTTGGTTTAGAGGGTATGTTCCGTCAGCTTGGTATTTATGCTGCACACGGTCAAAAATATACACCGGAAGACCAAGAGCAGTTAATGCATTACCGTGAAGCAAAAGACGGTCACATGTTACAAGAAGGGATTAACGAAGCAGGTGCGATGAGTGCATGGGCTGCGTTAGCGACAAGTTATTCAACCAATAACTTGCCAATGATTCCAATGTACATGTACTACTCAATGTTTGGTTTCCAACGTATTGGTGATATTGCATGGGCTGCGGGTGACGCACAAGCTCAAGGTTTCTTGTTAGGTGCGACTGCGGGTCGTACAACATTGAACGGTGAAGGCTTACAGCACCAAGACGGTCATTCTCACATCTTGGCGAACACGATTCCAAACTGCGTATCTTATGACCCATGTTTTGGTTATGAGTTGGCTGTCATCGTGCATGACGGTTTACAACGTATGTATGTGAACCAAGAGCGTGTGTTCTATTACTTAACTGTAATGAATGAAAACTACGAGCATCCTGCAATGCCAGAAGGCGTTGAAGAAGGCATTAAACGTGGTATGTATTTATTCGAGAAAGATGAAAAAGCAACTGTTCAGTTACTTGGTTCAGGTGTAATCCTTCGCGAAGTGATTAAAGCTGCGAAAATCTTACGTGATGAATACCAAATCCATTCAAACGTTTGGAGTGTAACAAGCTTCAATGAATTGGCACGTGATGGTATGGCATGTGAAGAATACAACCGCCTACACCCACTTGCTGAAGAAGTTAAAGAATCTTGGGTATCTAAACAATTACGTGGTACGGAAGGTATCGTAGTTTCTGCTACCGACCATATGCGTGCTTACAGTGAACAAATCCGTGCTTATCTTCCAGATGGTCGCCCATTTGTTGCATTGGGTACAGATGGTTACGGCCGTTCAGATACACGTGCGAACTTACGTAGTTTCTTTGGTGTTGATGCTGCGCACATCGTTGTTGCTACCTTGAAAAAATTAGCTGACGAAGGTGAAGTAGACGCACGTTTAGTGAAAGATGCAATTTCTAACTTTGAGCTAGATACTGACCGTCCGGTTGCATGGGCGCCGCAAGCACATCCGGAAGTTCAGCCAGTTGCTGAATACAATGAAACGCAAACAGGTGAGGGGAACTAAGTATGCAAATTAAGACCCCTGATATTGGTGTAGATAAAGCAAACGTCGCTGAAATTTTAGTAAAAGTTGGCGACCGTGTTGAAGTTGACGACAGTATCGTTGTGCTTGAGTCTGATAAAGCAACTGTTGAAGTGCCTAGCACTTCAGCAGGTGTCGTAAAAAGTATCTTGATTAATCAAGGTGATGATGTGGCTGAAGGTGTTGCTTTGATTGAGATCGAAGCAGAAGGTGCGGCACAAGCAGCTCCGGAACCAACACCAGCTCCTGCGGCTGAAAAGCCAGCTGCTCCAGCACCTGCGCAACAAACTCAAGCTTCAGCTCAACCTTCTGCTGCTACATCAACTGCAACTGTTGAAGTGACTGTACCTGACATCGGTGTTGAAAAAGCATTGGTTGGTGAAATCCTCGTTAAAGTGGGTGACCAGATCGATGTTGAACAAAGTATTGTGGTTGTAGAGTCGGATAAAGCGACTGTAGAAGTTCCAAGTAGTGTCGCTGGTACTGTAGAAAGTATTCAAGTGAAAGAAGGCGATACCGTTAAAGAAGGTGTTGTTCTTATTCAAGTGAAAACAGCAGCTGCATCTAATGCGCAAGCAGAAGCTCCTGCTACTACACCAGCTCCAGCTGCGGTAGCTGAACCGGTTGCTGCAAAGCAAGAAACTGTGGCAGCGGCTCCAGCTCAGTCTGGTTCAGTTGATATCAATGTTCCTGATTTGGGTGTAGACAAAGCTGTTGTTGCTGAAATCTTGGTTCAAGTTGGCGATAAAGTTGATGTAGACCAAAGCCTTGTTGTTGTTGAGTCAGATAAAGCAACTGTGGAAGTCCCAAGTACCGTTGCTGGTGTTGTAAAAGCAATTCACTTGCAAGCAGGCCAACAAGTTTCACAAGGTGTATTGCTTGCAACAATTGAAGCTGAAGGCCAAGCACCTGCTGCTGCACCAGCGGCAAAAGCAGAAGCAGCCCCAGCTCCACAGGCAGCAGCACCTAAAGCAGCCGCTCCTGTTGCAACTCAGTCTGCACCTGCGGCGTCTACATCTGGTACTGATAAGTTAACGAAAGAGCAAGAAGCAGAAAACGCTAAAGTGTATGCTGGTCCTGCTGTTCGTAAGCTGGCTCGTGAACTTGGTGTGATCTTGTCACAAGTTAAAACTTCTGGTGAGCATGGCCGTGTTGTTAAAGAAGATATCTTTGCTTATGTGAAGAGTCGTTTAACTGCACCGCAAGCTGCACCAGTAGCTCAAGCTACTGCTGCTCCGGCTGGATTGCCGTCATTACCTGACTTTACTGCTTTTGGTGGCGGTGAAGTAAAACCAATGACGCGTTTACAGCAAGTTTCTGTACCACAGTTGTCTTTAAACAACTACATTCCACAAGTAACTCAGTTTGACCTTGCGGATATTACTGAGCTAGAAGCTTGGCGTGGTGAGTTGAAAGACGGCTTTAAGAAACAAGGTGTGAGCCTAACAATTTTAGCATTTATTGCAAAAGCAGTAGCACACTTGTTGAAAGAAGAGCCTTATTTCGCGGGTCACTTAGCAGATGATCAGAAATCTGTATTACTCCGTAATGAAATCCATATGGGTATTGCGGTTGCAACTCCAGATGGTTTGACAGTGCCTGTACTACGTAATCCTGACCAAAAATCAATTAAGCAAATTGCTGTTGAATTAGGTGAGTTGAGTAAAAAAGCGCGTGATAAGAAATTAACACCGAAAGATTTACAAGGTGCTAACTTCACGATCACAAGCTTGGGCTCAATTGGCGGTACAGCATTTACGCCACTAGTTAACTGGCCACAAGTTGCAATTTTGGGTATTTCACCTGCAACGATGCAGCCTGTATGGAATGGTAAAGACTTTGATCCACGCTTAATGTTGCCGTTGTCATTGTCTTATGACCACCGTGTAATTAATGGTGCGGATGCAGCGCGCTTTACAAATAAACTTACGAAACTTCTTAAAGATATTCGTACTTTATTAATCTAATGCTTTGAAAGAACATACTAAAACCTCGCTTCGGCGAGGTTTTGTTTTAATGTCTATTTGACTTAATTTTAGGTTAATCTACAGATTAAGCAGGACTTATCGAGAGTGAGGAGACATTTCTCGTTATTACGTAAAGGAGAAATAGTAAATGTTGGGTTTTCTGAAAATGATGTTGCCCTTATTGTTGGTTGTATTTTTATTGATGGGAATATGGGTCAGTATTTTGCACTTCCCTTGGGAGTGGATGACTTATGTTGTCATGGGGATTGAAGTTTTTGTCGCTACTCTGATTTTACCCCTTGAATATCAAACTGGAACAAGTAGCAGCCATATTGGTTTTATCAGTATAAGTGCTTGTTTTGCAGTGCTGTTAGGAATAGCCCGTTTATTCGTGTGGACATGGGTAAAATTTTTTGCCTGAATATTTGAAAAATAGATTTAGTCGAATATAATAAGCCCATACTTCATTGGGGAGTAGCCGCTATTCACAGCAAATGTGAATAGGTGATGGTCAACATAATTGTTCAACAGAACATGGTCATCATAGCTTAAACGTCTCATCGTTCCTGAGTTGGCAAGACCTTTGATTTACCACTCTGCAATCATTTTATGATATTTGGCTAGCAGGAGGGGTAGGTCATAGGCATTTATGCTAGCCAGAGAACCGACATGCAAGAATTTCTGATTTCTACCTCGATTGTTGCCCTCGCTGAAATGGGTGATAAAACTCAATTGTTGGCACTTTTATTATCTGCACGTTTTCGTAAGCCAATCCCTATTTTAATCGCGATTCTTTTAGCAACTTTAATTAACCATGGTATTTCTGCTGTGCTTGGGCAGTGGATTACAACGGTTTTAAGCCCTGAAATCTTAGTCTGGGTACTTGCAGTTGGTTTCATTGGTATGGCGTTCTGGATGCTTATTCCGGATGAGCTTGATGATGAAACAGCGAGTATTAATAAATGGCAAAAGTTTGGTGTTTTTGGCGCAACCTTTATTTTGTTTTTCTTGGCGGAAATTGGCGATAAGACTCAAATTGCAACAGTCGCTTTAGCTGCACGTTATGACAGCATTTTCTGGGTAATGTTAGGCACAACTTTAGGAATGATGATTGCCAACGCACCAGCTGTATTTATTGGCAACAAATTGGCTGAACGTTTGTCTATTGCGCTCATTCATAAAATTGGCGCAGCTATTTTCTTCATTGTAGGTATCTCTACTTTAGTACAGCATTACTTCTTCTAACGCATTTAAAGCTACCAAAAAAACGCACTCATTAAGAGTGCGTTTTTTATAGGTAATTTTAATAGTTAAATTTCACAGTAAAGTTAATTTGACGTGGATTACCTAAAGTCACCAAATTTTCGTTGAGAGCACCTGCATAGTAATCTTTATCAAATAAATTACGAATCGCAAGTTGAGCACCCCAACGCTCAGCCTCATAGCCAGCTTCGGTATCAAATACTGTATAGCCCGGAACATGCACATCTAAACCATCAACAGTTTTATAAGTTTCACCTCGGAAACCACCACCTACATACCAACCAAGTTTTGATGATGGATCAAATTTGTAACGAGCTGACAAGCTATAAGCGTGTTCAGGAATATTGTCGAGCGCTTTCCCTACATTGCTTGCATTTGCATCTTTACTAATTTCTGCATCAATTGTGTAGGTATATGCAGCCGTTAATTTTAAACCTTTTAAAATTTCTGCACTAAGTTCAGTTTCAATACCGCGAGTTAACTGTTCACCACGTTGTACTTTATAGCCACTATTCGCAGTATCAGTAACCAAAACATTCTGACGTTTTAGATCATACCAAGCGATAGCACCTTGAATTCGTTGATCCGGACTTTGTAATTTCATCCCGACCTCAACCTGTTTTCCTTTTTCTGGCTTAAATGGGTTGCTATTTACATCAGTACCACTATTTGGGGTAAATGAAGTAGCGTAGCTCACATAAGGTGCCACAATGTCATTGAGGGTATACATGACAGAAGCACTGCCCGTAAATGCATTATCTGATTGTTTACTCGCATTGCCAGTTACTAAACTTGTAGTTTGGGTTTGTGCCCAATCTTGACGTCCTGATAAGCTTAAAAGTAATTGATCATTAAGCTGAATACGGTCGCGTAAATAAAGCCCCAGATATTTGAGACGGTTGATATCACGTACATTTTGCTTCAATGTCACGTTCTGACCATAGACAGGGTTATAGATATTTAAATCACCAATATCATATTTATCATTGGTGTAATCACTTTTTTCCTGAAAAGCATCGACTCCAATATTAATGTCATGTTGCATGCCATATAGATCAAACTGTTTATTTAAACGGTTATCGATGGCGAAGCTTAAGTTATCAATAACTTGGTGTCGGCTGTTATTTTTACGGCTGATAGTCGTGTAATCAATTTCACCTTGTTTATCTTTTGCCCAAAAGTTACTACCTGTACGAGCAAAGACTGCTTTGCCATCCATTTCGGTTTTTTGTACGGCAAAATTCTGGTTAAAGTTCCAGCCATTATCAAAAGTATGTTTAAACGTATAACCAGTGCGATAAACATCTGCCTCATATTTACCGAAATTAGGATCTCCAATATATAAACTACGATCTATAGGTCCGTTAGGGTTGTCTTTTAATGTACCAATTACAGGTAAACCTTGCTGACGAATATATTCGCGGTGTTGATAGCTTGCGATTACAGAGAGGTCAGTGTTATCACCGAGGTCAAAATTATAAGAAGGCGAGATATAAAAATTTTTAAAATAAACATAATCGGTTGGATCATCTTGATCAGAGATACGTCCATTTAAACGGAAAGCACCTTTTTCGCTATTGTTTGGGCTGTAGTTTAAATCGAATGTTCCTTCTTTAAGGCTGTAACTACCATAAGTCATGCTAGCACGTGCAAAGCTTTCTGCTTCCGGTCTTTTAGTCACTAAATTGACCATACCACCCGGAGCAACTAAACCGAAATTAATAGAAGCAGGACCTTTTAAAATTTGTACCTGATCCATTCCCGAAATTTCAGCAGCTACAGAAGGGGTAGGAGAACTTTGGCCAATTCTTAAACCATCGACATAAACCGAATCAGAAGAAGTTTGACCTCGAATAATAAAGTCGTCCCAACCGCGGCGACCAAGTTTCCCTGCTTCTACACCTGCGACCCCTTCAAGCGCATCCGTAAGAGTTCTTGCTTGTTTTTGGTCAAGTTGTTCACGGGTGACGACAGAGACTGATTGAGCAGTTTTAAATAGAGGTGCATCTGATTTTAAAGCTGAGTTTGCTTTTGTTGCGACATAAGAAGTGGGATTTTCTTTTTGTGCTTGAATAGAAATAGTGGGTAACACATTGGTTGAATTTTGCTGTTCTGCCGTTTCTTCAGCATGACTTGTTGTCATTGAAGTAAAAATAGCAACTGCTAACAAAGTTTTTGAAGTTGAAAAAGCAAAGCGTTGAGTCATGGGAGGCCTAAACAGCACAAAAAGTAAATTTGATAATGAGAATTATTTTAATTTATTGCAGTTTAATTTTAAATAACATTATGATTCATTTATAAAATAAGAAAAGCAAAATCAATTTTAAAATATTATGAGAAAAATAGAGTAATTCATTGCATGAGTTATTGAATCCCATTATTTTATTATGGAAATAAAAATATCTAATATTTAAAGTTTTTTTGGGGAATTTTATGGGGTTTGAAAAAACAACATCACAGATATTATTTGATAATGGCGTACACAAATGTATTAGTTTTACCAGTTTGGTCAAAGGGGAAGGCATACAAGCCAATCAATTTTTAATTATTGATCATGAGCGTGCTGCCGTGATCGACCCGGGTGGTGATTTGACCTATGTTCCGCTGACAATGGAACTTAATAAATATACGCGCCTTAAAAATCTTGATTATGTGATGGCTTCGCATCAGGATCCAGACATTATCACCTCAATGCCCCGCTGGTTGGTTTATACCGATGCTAAAGTGGTGGCCTCAAGATTATGGGCAAGGTTTTTACCTCACTTAAATTCATCATTTATGAGTGAGCGTATGAAAGGGAATTGGGAAGACCGTTTGATTGAGCTGCCTGATCGTGGTCAAGTGATTCAATTAGGTGAATCGAAACTTGTAATTATTCCAGCGCATTTCCTACATTCGGTGGGTAATTTTCAGTTTTATGATCCCGTTGCTAAAATTTTGTTTTCGGGCGATATGGGAGCATCCATCGTAGATGATGCAAGTCAGCCTCTAAAAGATTTTGATAGCCATGTGATGAAAATGAAAGCTTTTCATCAACGTTATATGTGTTCAAATAAAGTCATTCGCTTATGGGTCAACATGGTTCGTCAGATGGATATTGAAATGATTGTCCCTCAGCACGGTAGTCCATTTATTGGTAAAGAGATGATTAATCAGTTTTTAGACTGGATTGAAACATTACCATGCGGTGTAGATTTAATGACAGAACAAATTTTTAGCTGTCCAACATAAAAAATAATGTTCGACATATTGAGTCCAATTTGAAATTTTTTTAGGATTTCGCGTCGCAGAAAAATTTTTGATGACGAGAATTTGAATAAAAATGTTATCTCAAGTTGCGACTCCAGATGAATGCCTACGCTGTGGGGCATGTTGTGCACATTTTCGGGTTTCATTTTACTGGGCTGAGGCCGAGTTAATGGAAGAACATCTAGTTGAACCTTTGACACCTGTCTATTCATGTATGCGTGGAACTAATCAGCTTGAGCCCCGATGTCAGGCTTTGACGGGTGAAATTGGTAAAGAGGTGGGTTGTTCCATCTATGCAGTGCGTAGTTCTACCTGTAGAGAAGTGCAGATTGCTGATGAGCAGTGTAATAAAGCTCGTTTAGCGCACCAGCTTATTCCTCTTATTCAAGTTAGCCCGGCAGATTCAGAGAATGATCACGACTATGATCAGGTGAGTTAAATATAAGCTAACACAATAATAAGTGGGAAATATTTAGAGTAGGCGAATATCTATTGCTGAAAAAGGCAAAGATAATATGAAAATTGCATCGAAATTTGTTTATAATAGCTCACGGAATTTACCAGTGAGATTGTTATGCTGACCATCGTTCAAGAAGCGCTAACCTTCGATGATGTCTTATTACTTCCTGCCTACTCTACTGTTCTCCCAAAAGATGTCTCTCTAAAGACACGTTTAACTCGCGGCATTTATTTAAATATCCCATTAGTTTCAGCTGCAATGGATACAGTGACTGAGTCACGTATGGCGATTGCAATGGCGCAAAATGGTGGTATCGGGATTTTGCACAAAAACATGGATATTGCTGCTCAAGCTGCAGAAGTACGCCGTGTGAAAAAATTCGAAGCGGGTATGGTGAAAGACCCTATCACTGTAAGCCCTGAAACTACAGTACGTGAACTGATTGCAATTACCTCTGCTAATAACATTAGTGGTGTACCTGTTGTTAAAGACGGCAAGGTTGTTGGTATTGTGACAGGCCGTGATACGCGTTTTGAAACCAATTTAGAACAACCTGTTAGCAACATCATGACAGGCCAAGATCGTTTAGTCACTGTACGTGAAGGCGAGTCTAAAGAAAATATTCAAGCATTATTGCAAAAACACCGTATTGAAAAAGTCTTGGTCGTTGGCGAGAGCAACGAACTTAAAGGCTTAATTACGGTGACTGACTTTCGCAAAGCTGAGAGCTATCCAAACAGTTGTAAAGATGATCTTGGTCGTTTACGTGTTGGTGCTGCGGTAGGTACAGGTGCTGATACACCAAGTCGTGTGGAAGCATTGGTTGAAGCTGGTGTTGACGTCATTGTTGTTGATACAGCACATGGCCACTCTGCTGGTGTAATTGAACGTGTACGTTGGGTGAAACAAAACTTCCCTCAAGTACAAGTGATTGGTGGCAATATTGCAACTGGTGATGCTGCATTAGCATTATTAGATGCAGGTGCAGATGCTGTAAAAGTGGGTATTGGTCCTGGTTCTATCTGTACAACACGTATTGTGGCTGGTATCGGTATGCCACAAATTTCTGCAATTGACAGCGTTGCTAGTGCATTAAAAGATCAAATTCCTTTAATTGCAGATGGCGGTATCCGCTTCTCTGGCGATATGGCTAAAGCGATCGGTGCGGGTGCAAGTACGATCATGGTTGGTTCATTACTTGCAGGTACTGAAGAAGCGCCGGGCGAAGTTGAGTTTTTCCAAGGTCGTTACTACAAAGCATATCGTGGTATGGGTTCATTAGGTGCAATGGCGGGAGCAACTGGTTCTGCTGACCGTTATTTCCAAGATTCAAAAGCGGGTGCTGAGAAGTTAGTACCAGAAGGAATCGAAGGCCGCGTTCCATATAAAGGCCCAATGGGTAACATCGTTCATCAAATGATGGGTGGTTTACGTTCATCGATGGGTTATACAGGTTCAGCTGTGATTGAAGATCTTCGCCAAAATGCGAAATTTGTGAAAATTACTTCAGCAGGCATGTCAGAGTCACATGTTCATGATGTAACGATTACTAAAGAAGCTCCGAACTATCGTGTTGGTTAGATTTTGGTAACCAAAACAATCAAGAAAGCCGTCAGTACACTGACGGCTTTTTGTTTTTGGTGTAAAGTAAATCCGATGAAAAGAGATATGGCGGAATAGCCATATATGAAATGAGCCACGGCTGAAGTGGCGTAAAAATGAGATAAGCTATGAGTTATTTTGGAACGGATGGTATTCGTGGAAAATTTGGGCAAATGCCGATTACGCCAGAGTTTGCTTTAAAACTCGGTTTTGCTGCAGGGAAGGTATTAAAACGAACGAGTCCGAAAAATAAACCACTTGTTGTATTAGGAAAAGATACTCGTTTATCCGGTTATATTTTAGAGTCTGCTTTGCAGGCGGGATTAAATGCTGCTGGTGTATATGTTCACTTACTTGGACCATTACCGACACCGGCTATTGCACATCTTACCCGTGCCTTACATGCACATGCAGGGATTGTTATTTCTGCATCACATAACCCATATTTTGATAACGGGATTAAGTTCTTCTCAAGTGAAGGTAAAAAATTACCAGATTCATTGCAGGAAGAAATTAATAAAGAATTAGAAAAAGATTTATTTATCGAAGACACTGCAAACTTAGGTAAAAGTGTTCGTGTGACCGATGCAAATGGTCGTTATATCGAATTTTGTAAATCTACATTCCCATATCATTTTGATTTAAATAATTTAAAAATTATTGTGGATTGTGCGCATGGCGCTGCTTACAGCGTTGGCCCTTCGGTTTTCCGTGAACTCGGCGCTAAAGTTGTCGCTTTATACAATGAGCCAGATGGTTTAAATATTAATGAAAACTGTGGTTCAACTCATCCAGAGAGCTTACAAAAGGCGGTTGTGGAACATGGGGCTGACTTAGGTATTGCCTTTGATGGTGATGCTGACCGTGTAGTGATGGTTGATAAGTTCGGTAACTTAATTGACGGTGACCACATCTTATATATTTTAGCGACTCAGGCAAAAAATAAGCCAGCAGGTGTTGTTGGTACGGTAATGAGTAACATGGCACTTGAAGTTGCACTTGAAAAAGCAAATGTTGGCTTTGTCCGTGCAAAAGTCGGTGACCGTTATGTGTTACAAGCCCTAGAAGAAAATGGATGGGTAACAGGTGGTGAGCCTTCTGGTCATATTCTGACTTTAGACAAGAGCACAACAGGCGATGCGATTATTGCAGCATTACAAGTGTTAACTGTGATGGTTGAGCAGAACAAAGCGCTGCACGAATTAGTTCACGACTTTAAACTGTACCCACAAGTTCTTGTAAATGTACGTTTGGAACAAATGCTTGATCCATATTCTATTCCTGCATTAGTTGCTGAGTTTAATAAAGCTGAAGAGCAGCTCAAAGGACGTGGACGTATTTTAATTCGTAAGTCTGGAACTGAGCCAGTCATTCGTGTCATGGTTGAAGGTGATAACGAGCAAGAAGTGAAAACTTTAGCTGAACATTTAGCAAATGCAGTTCGTTCACAGGCACAAGTCGCATAAGGTGTATGGCATGAGTGATGTCATTAAAGACTTAAGTGAATTGCGCTTAAGCTATGAACAAGGCGAGTTGTACGAGACTCAAGTTGCTAGCAATCCCCACGAACAATTTCTAGGTTGGTTTAATCATGCCTTAGCAGCTAACTTGCATGAACCGTATGCAATGTCATTAGCAACTGCGAGTGCTAGTGGTCGTCCGCATGTCAGAACTGTGTTGTTACGCGGTGCGACAGAAGCAGGTTATGATTTCTATACCAACTATGACAGTCAAAAAGGTATAGATTTGGCAGAAAATCCATATGCTGAATTGTTATTTTATTGGCCAAGTCTAGAGCGTCAGGTACGAGTAGGTGGGCATGTTGTAAAAATTCCTGAACAGGAATCTACAGACTACTATCATAAACGTCCACGTGATAGCCAGATTGCAGCTCATATCAGTACTCCTCAAAGTGGCAAAATTGAAAGTCGCGAATTGTTACAACAGCGTTTTCAAGACTTGCAACAACAAGTTCAAAGCCACGAAGTACTCGATAAGCCGGAGTTCTGGGGTGGATACCGTCTACAGCCGGATTATTATGAATTCTGGCAAGGGCGACCAAATCGTTTACATGACCGCTTGAGTTATGAAAAAATCGACGGTCAATGGACGTTGCACCGACTGATGCCTTAAATGACAAAAATACAAATTAAACAAAGACCTTTATTGACACGCCCTGAACAGTTTCAGGGCGTGCCTCCGTTTATTGCCGAAATTTTGGCAAGACGGGGCGTACAATCCGAGCAAGAACTAGAGTTAAAGCTTAAGAATTTACTGGCCCCTGAACTCAAGGGGTTGGACGCTGCTGTAGCATTAATGGATCAAGCCATCGATGAGCAGAAAAAAATAGTTATTGTGGGGGACTATGATGCTGATGGCGCAACCAGCACTGCTTTAATGATGCTCGTGCTTCGCGATATGGGAGCACAAGTCGACTATTTGGTACCGGATCGTTTTAAATACGGTTATGGACTTACTCCTGCCATTGCTGAGCTTGCTCATCACACCTATCAACCCGATCTATTAATTACGGTAGATAATGGTATTTCTAGTCATGCTGGTGTTGATGCAGCACATGCTCTAGGCATGCAAGTGATTATTACTGATCATCACTTAACGACTAAAGAAACACCACTTGCAGAAGCAGTGGTTAATCCAAATCAATTAGGCTGTGAGTTTCCAAGTAAAGCACTGGCAGGTGTGGGCGTCGCTTTTTATGTACTTGCCAATTTGGCGAGCCTACGCAATAGACAAGGCAAAAGCACAAGTAAAGTTACCCAATATTTAGATTTAGTCGCTTTAGGAACTTATGCTGATGTTGCTGTCCTAGATTATAACAACCGTATTTTGGTCGATGCAGGTGTAAAACGTATTCAGCAACATCAGTGTCGAGTGGGAATTTTAGCCTTACTCGATATTGCTGGTCGGGAAGCTACTTCAATACGTGCCCAAGATTTAGGTTTTGTGCTTGGACCGCGCATTAATGCTGCTGGACGTATGGAGAGTATGCGTATTGGGATCGAGTGTCTATTGGCCGAGACAATGGAAACTGCATACCCCATTGCTCAGCAATTAAATCAGTTAAATATCGATCGCCGTCAAATTGAAGGAGAGATGAAGCAACAAGCTTTATCTGCTTTAGACAGTTTACAACTCTCACAACAAGATATTCCGGCAGCGCTTGTTCTGTTTGAAGAAAACTGGCACCAAGGTGTAATCGGGATTGTCGCGGGACGTTTAAAAGAACAGTTTCATCGCCCAACGATTGTGTTTGCTCCAGATGAAGATGGTATTCATATTAAAGGCTCAGCACGTTCCATTGATGGGGTGCATATTCGAGATACCATTGAACAAGTTGCCGAACAACATCCTGAGCTGGTGAGTCATTTTGGTGGACATGCGGCAGCGGCAGGCTTAACGATTCGTAAAGAAAA
Source organism: Acinetobacter sp. FDAARGOS_558 (assembly GCF_003937785.1). Taxonomy (NCBI): domain Bacteria; kingdom Pseudomonadati; phylum Pseudomonadota; class Gammaproteobacteria; order Moraxellales; family Moraxellaceae; genus Acinetobacter; species Acinetobacter sp. FDAARGOS_558. Next base: position 2,169,855 of record NZ_RKJH01000001.1, on the reverse strand, counting down.
CTTTGAAGCTTTTAAAACCGTATTTAATGATTGTGTAGCTGCTATGGATGAATCAATCTTTCAAGCGACATTATGGACCGATGGTGAGCTACCTGTCTCTGCTTTGCAATTAGATACCTTAAACTGGATTGAGCAATTAGGTCCGTGGGGACAAAAATTTCCACTGCCTCAATTTGAAGGACATTTTAAAGTTATCGATTTTCGTTGGCTCAAAGAGACACATTTAAAGCTTAGATTAGCGATAGACCAATATAGTTTCGATGCTATTGCTTTTAATGCGGCAGGTCGCTTCGAGTTTGATCCGATGCGTGACCATGTGCATTTGGTTTATGAAATAGACCGTAATGTCTTTAATGGTAATGTGAGCTTACAGCTACGCATTGTGCATTTAAATCAATAAAAAAATCCGCTCAATTGAGCGGATTTTTTTAATCTAGGTTAGATTAGAAGCGGTATGCTGCACGAACACCATAAGTGTTGTCGTTATCACCGAATCCAACACGACCTTCAACACTTACTTGCTGATTTAAGAATTTTTTAGCATTGATACCAAATTCATCTTTATCAGTTAAGTCGTTGTTGTAGTAGTCCACACCTAAACTTAAAGTTTTATCGATGTAGTAGTCACCACGAACTTTATATTCGTCAAGGTCACCAAACGCACCATAAGCTTCAAGGTTTACGTCATGTTGACCAACTTGAGTTACATACTTAGCACGAACGGTAGGATCTGCACCGTCTTTACCGTCTTTTTCGTCGTAACCTTTAACACCTAGAGCAAGTAATAAACCAGGAGCTGGTAAATAACCTACTTCTGCAGCATAAGTAGTCACTTTACTGTCGATATTAGTGTTGTCGATTTCACGTTCGTTTCTGCCTACATCACCGCTAAGGTAAAAGTCAGAGTTAGGAACGAAGTACTCAACGCCTACGCCATATTGAGTGTCTTTTGTGCCGCTGTTATCGCCATAGTTAACATGCGCGTTAACATTACTTGCACGGTTTAAGAATGCTGCTTCTGCAAGCGGTGCGTTACGTGTTTGAACAGGGTTGAAATAATAAGTCCCATCAACACCGAATTTGCTTACGCTGCTGCCGTTATCTGGATCAAGATAATTGTAAGAACCACCAACTTCAGCTTGGTAAGCGTTTGCTGTGCCACTTACTGCAAGAGCAGATAAAAGAGCTGATGCAATTGCTAGTTTTTTCATGGAATCTCTCCCCTCTAAAAACGATTTTATAAATGTTTTGTTACAACTTTCAGTCTAGAGCAAAATCATTCACCGTCAATCTTGTCCAAGTAACTGGACTGTAACCATGTGCTTTTTATGTAACTATATTTAATTTAATATATTGATTTTAAATAATAAAAAAACAATGTTTTATTTTATTAAAAATGAGGAGATTTTGTGTAGAAACTTAAAAATGCTGGAAAAGTACCCAATTTTGTATGGGGATGTTACGAGTTAAGCTTAAAATCTACTGAAAGAAAATTAGCAAACTTATTCATTGAAATAAGAGTTAGCGATTAAAGCAGGTTCGAAGATAACCGTAGCTATGATAAAATATTCGACTGTTTATCTGCTTTTATGGGAACACTCGCGTGGAAATTAATCCTTATCTAAACCAATTGAAAGACTTAACTGATCGTAGCCAAACACTACGGGGGTATCTTTGACTACGATCTAAAAAAAGAACGTTTAGAAGAAGTTTTACGTGAGTTAGAAGACCCTGCGATCTGGAACGATCAAAACCGTGCTCAGGCAATGGCGAAAGAAAAGGGCGAACTAGAAAACGTTATTAATGTATTAGATGGCTTATCTACACAGCTTGAAGATGCAAAAGCAATGTTGGATTTGGCTGTAGAAGCTGATGATGAAAGCTTACTTGAAGATGTTCAGTCTGAACTGAGTACTGCTGAAGAAGAATTAGCAAAACTTGAATTCCGCCGTATGTTTAGCAATCCAATGGATCCGAATCCTTGCTATGTCGAGATTCAGGCGGGTTCAGGTGGTACAGAAGCACAAGATTGGGCTTCAATGCTATTACGTATGTATATGCGCTGGATTGAACGTCATGGTTTTAAAGCAGAACTTATGGAAGTCTCTGACGGTGACGTCGCAGGTATCAAATCTGCTACGATTCGTGTTGAAGGTGAATATGCGTATGGTTGGTTACGTACAGAATCTGGTGTACACCGTTTAGTACGTAAATCACCATTTGACAGTGGTAACCGTCGTCATACTTCATTCTCTGCGGTATTTATCTCCCCAGAAGTCGATGACAATATCGAAATTGATATTAATCCTTCAGATGTTCGTACTGATACTTACCGTGCATCTGGTGCAGGTGGTCAGCACATTAACAAAACCGATTCGGCAGTACGTTTGACGCATATTCCGACTGGTATTGTAGTGGCATGTCAGAACCAACGTTCACAGCATGCGAACCGTGATCATGCATGGAAACAGTTACGTGCAAAATTGTATGAATTAGAAATGCAAAAACGTAATGAAGCCGCTCAAGCACTTGAAGACTCGAAGTCTGATATTGGTTGGGGTAGCCAAATTCGTTCGTATGTACTTGATGACTCTCGAATCAAGGATTTACGTACGGGTGTTGAAAATTCAAATACTGGTGCGGTTCTTGATGGTGACCTTGATCGTTTTATTGAAGCGAGTTTAAAACAGGGGTTATAAGAGTCTTTTGAACTTTTAATTCTCTATAACTCTTAAATTTTTAGCGATTAAAACGGCAAAGCAGTTTAGTGTTTGGAAGTTAATCGGAAAAATACGATATGAATATCGAAAAAAATAGATATGAATATCGTCAAAATACGATATTATGTTTCCGAAATGCTGAACAAAGCTTTGTTCGTTTACAAGACGTGTTGAGCCTATGGATATTGATGCAATTAGCAAAGCCCTAGCCAATCCTCTGCGTCGGCAGATTCTGCAATGGTTAAAAGAGCCGGAGCATTATTTACCAGTAGAAGAGTGTGGTGGTAGTTTTGAAAAAGGGGTTTGCGCAGGTCATATTGAACGTTTGGGTAAAGTAGCTCAGTCTACGATGTCCAATCATTTGTCTGTATTACAGCAGGCGGGTCTCATTCAGGTCCAAAAATATGGACAATGGTCTTATTTTTCACGTAACGAAGCTTTGATTCAGCAATATATCGAACATTTAAAACAAACACTTTAAAACAAATAAAGTGTAAGTCGAGGCGATCATGGCTGAACTCAATACTCCCTTAACAGTTGGTGATTTTGAAATTAAAAATCGACTGGTAATGGCCCCATTAACACGTGCGCGTAGTGGCGAAAGCCGTGTTCCAAACGATTTAATGGTGCAATATTATCAGCAACGTGCAAATGCTGGTCTCATTCTCACTGAAGCAACAGTGATTGGTTCAAAAACCGTAGGTTATGCAGATACTCCGGGACTATGGTCACAAGAGCAAGCACAAGCATGGAATAAGATTATTGAAGCAGTTCATGCTCAAGGTTCAAAAATTGTAGTTCAACTGTGGCATGTGGGTCGTATTTCACATCCAGAGCTTTTAGATGGCGATATTCCTGTTGCACCGAGTGCGATTCAACCTGCGGGTGAAGTAAGTTTATTACGCCCTAAACGTCCATATGTAACGCCACGTGCGCTTTCAATTGAAGAAATTCAGGAAATTGTTGCTCAATATAAGCATTCAGCTGAATTGGCTAAAGCAGCAGGTTTTGATGGCGTTGAGCTACATGCAGCAAATGGTTATTTAATTGACCAGTTCCTTCAAAGTAATACTAACCAGCGTGATGATGAGTATGGTGGTCCGGTTGAAAACCGCGCTCGCTTGTTATTAGAAGTAGTTGATGCCTTTATTGAAGTGTGGGGCGCTGGCCGAGTAGGTGTGCATATTGCACCGCGTGGCGACTCGCATGATATGGGTGATGAAAACCCGCTAGCGACATTTGGTTATGTGGTTGAACAACTCAGCCAACGTAATGTGGCTTTCATTTTCTCTCGTGAATATGAAGCAGCTGATAGTATTAGCCCACAATTACGTAAAAAATTTAATGGTGTATGGATTGCCAATGAAAATCTGACACCAGAGTCAGCAAAACGTATCTTGCGTGAAGGTCAGGCAGATGCTGTATCTTTTGGTAAAGCATATATCGCTAACCCAGATCTATTACAGCGTTTAGAACAAGGCTTACCATTAAATGAACTTCAACCAACGACTTTATATGCTAAAGGCGCTGAAGGATATACAGACTATCCGGCTTTAGAAGCTTCATAAATTCATAATATTATTAAAATTTACTATGTGCTGAACTTGCTCTTTCGTGAGTTCAGTAAATGACTTTTCTTGTATATGGTAGAGTTTAGGTATCGAAACTCTGCCATTTTTTTTATCTATGTTATATTTTCCGCAGTTTTTGAATTTTGACTATTTGAGGCAAATCGCTTGGCGACCCCATTTTGGTACAACACCGCACTTCATTTATTAAAACCGTTTTATCGTTGGCGGATAAAAAGACGTGCAGAAAGTCTAGAATTATATCAGCAGGAATGTCTGGAAAGATTTGGGCCGTTTGAAGCACCGAAGAATGTAAAAGCGATCTGGTTTCATGCTGTTTCAGTCGGGGAAACCAATGCTGCACAGCCTTTAATTGAGTATTATCTAAAACTTGGGCAGCCAGTCTTAGTGACCAATACCACGAAAACAGGTCAGGCTCGTGCCAAGTCACTTTTTCTAAAAGAACCATATTTAGATTTATTTCAAGCCGTTTATTTGCCTGTAGACCAGAAGCCTCTTTTAAAAAAATTTTTTGAGTTATATCAGCCAAAGCTTTTAGCACTGGTTGAAACTGAACTCTGGCCAAATTTAATCGATCAAGCCAAGTTACAGCATGTACCTTGTTTGCTGCTTAATGCTCGGTTGTCAGAAAAATCTGCAAAAGGATATGACAAAGTCTCGGGTTTAACCGCAGGTATGTTAAAACAGCTGGACTGGGTGTTAGCGCAAGATAGTGCAACTCGTCAGCGTTATGTTGAGCTTGGTTTAGACGAACACAAAAGTCAGGTCGTTGGTAATATTAAATTTGATATTCATGCGCCAGAGGCTTTTATTAAACAAGCAGCGCAATTGCGTCAGCAGTGGTATCTGGAAAATCGGCAGGTTGTGACAATTGCCAGTACACATGCACCCGAAGAACAACAGATTTTGGAAGCACTCGCACCTTATTTAAATTCAGATCGTGAGTTGGTGTGTATTGTGGTGCCTCGTCATCCTGAGCGTTTCGATGAAGTATTCGAAATTTGCCAAAATTTAAATTTAATTACGCATCGTAGAAGTATGGGCCAAAGTATTCATGCCAGCACGCAAGTTTATCTCGCTGACAGTATGGGTGAGCTCTGGTTATGGTATGCCTTAAGTCAGGTGTGTTTTGTAGGCGGTTCTTTAAATGAGCCGGGTGGGGGGCATAATATTTTAGAACCTATGGTTTTAAATGTACCTACTGTAGTTGGACCGCGTTATTTTAACTTTCAAACGATTGTCGATGAGTTCATTGATGAAAATGCTGTGCTTATTGCTCAAGATGCGCAGCAGGTCGTTGATATCTGGTTAGCATGTCTGGCAGAACCTGAGGCGACTGAACAGTTAGTGGTACAGGCGCATAAAGTGTTGCAACGTAATCAAGGTTCCTTACAAAAACATATCGGGGTGATTAATCGCTATCTGGCCGAAAAATCATGAATATTGTTTTACTAGAGTCTGAAGATGTTCAATCGGATACATGGTCTATCCATTCAAAACGTCAATTACAGCATTTGCGTGAACATCTTGATATTACAGTCGGCCAGAATCTAAAAGTTGGTATTCGCAACGGTGCCCGTTATATCACTGAAATTGTTTCGATGAATGAGCATGAAGTCCGTATACGGCCTATTCGTGAAGAACCACTACCAGCAAAACTTCCGGTTCATTTAATTGTAGCTTTACCAAGACCTAAAGTTTTACGCCGTCTAATTATGGACAGTGTGACTTTAGGGGTTGAAAAGATAAGCCTGATTCATAGTTATCGTGTTGATAAAAGCTATTGGCAAACACCTTTTTTACAGCAAATAGACAACTACGTTACGCTGGGACTTGAGCAAGCAGGCGATACAATTGTTCCTGAAATTCAACTCTATAAACGCTTTAAACCTTTTGTTGAAGACGTCTTGCCAAGTTTAATTACGCAGGAAACACCTGCCTATGTGGCTCATCCTTATGCTGAGCAGCGTATGCCAATTAATATTAGCCATGCTTGTAGTGTAGTGGTCGGGCCGGAAGGAGGATTTATTCCTTACGAAGTAGATTTGCTCATAAAAAACGGCTGCCAAGCTATGAGCTTAGGCAACCGTATTTTAAGAACCGAAACGTCTATTTCTTATATTTTAGGTCGTTTGTTTAGCTGATGTTTCAGGGTTTAAAGCTGGTGGATTAGATACCATTTTTAATTCCTGAATTGGGTAAGGAATATCAATATCATTTTCATTGAAAGCTTGTTTTACTTGAGCTTGAATATTACTAATAGATGAAGAGATATCAGTTTCAGTGGTATCAACCCACCAGCGTACAGTCAGGTTAACCGAGAAATCTGCTAAAGCTGTGACGTTAACCGAAAACGCAGGCTGACTCAGTACATTTCGGTCATTGTTGAGAATATCTAAAATAATCTGTTTGGCTTTTTGCTCATCATCATCATAGCCAATTCCGACTACAAACTCACAGCGTCGTTGTTGATAAGCAGTATTAACAGTTAAGGCACTTGTATAAACCGTTGCATTTGGAATAACAATACGGCGACCATCCGGTGAGCGTAGGAAGGTTGCACGGATCTGGATGTCTTCTACAGTTCCTTCAAGTGAATTCACCACAATTGAATCGCCAATACGGAATGGCTCGCTCAATAAAATCAAAATACCTGAAAGCAGGTTTTGAAAAATATCTTTAAATGCAAAACCAATGGCGACCGAACCGATCCCTAGCGCACTCATAAGCTGGCCTGGTGTGAACCCCGGAATCATAATGACAAGAGCTATTAAGAAACCAAAGAATAAGATCGCTGTACTACCGACACGGTTTAAAACTAAAACTAGATTTTGACGAGTATAAGAGCGATTTTCTAAAGTCTTACGAACAAAGAACTTAAATAATTTGGTCAGTAGCCAAAAAATAAGAAAAACAACAATCGCAATGCAGATATAAGGTACACGTTCCCAAAAACTATCTACGATTTTGTCGATAGTGGTATAGGCATCATGGTATTTCTCGGTATGCGCTAAAACTGTTTGAGTGGTTTTAGTACCTGCTTCTTGCAAAAGTTCGCCTGTATTTTTTGCCACATCCGTTAAGGATTTTTGTTCATCAGCCACGACAAGTCTCTAATTAAATAAATTCAGAAAGCCTTTTCAGCTTCCATCATAGTAGGAGATAAAATGTGCGCCTACTATAATGAGTTCATCTAAATAATAAAGTGTTTTTTAATTAAAAGTATTCCGTTCCTTTTTGTAAGATTTGTGTCGGGGTTTGAATAGTATCGGTACCAGAGAAGTAGTAAAAAAAGCCTGCTGTAGAAATAAGGCTAATTAAAATAGCGATTAAAATAAGCCAAGCCATCAGTTTTTCTATAAACGTTGAAGGCCGAACGGGACCATATTGATTAGTGCCCGCTGTACCAGAAGCAAGCAGTAAATAAAGCATAAAAAAGAACTGAACGACTGGAATAAATAACAGCAGCCCCATCCAGCCACTTTTATTTAAATCGTGTAGGCGTCGAACGACCAGAATAATGTTGAGATAGATCAGAAATAGCCAGAAAGCCCAGACCATTAAAGCACTTATACCGGAGAGAGAGCTGTAAAATTCAAAATTAAATAGATCACTTGAAAGCTGAAAACTTCCAAGAAACGAAGCCAGTATAAAATAGCCCACGATTGTGACTAAATAAATCAGGCCATATCCACCCAAATAACTCATTCGGTTAAAGCGGCCATGAATTGAAAAAGGGCTGTCTTTAAACGGGAGTTGAGGTGGACGTGAAGAGGGAGTTTCGGCAAACATCTTATTTTATTCCTGCACTGCTTCTAAAAGCTAAAATAAACTTTGTTGATGGTCAAAACCATCAAAACTTAAAAAAATTATAAAAGTAAAAGCTATAGACAAATGTTTTAAATCAACTTAATTTTATAAAAATGTTCACAATTTCGTATGCTTGAGTAAGTGATTAATATATGACCAAAGTCGCATTGTCTAGGCTTTGAAAGAGTCATCATACTGAAAAGGCAAACAAATAAGATCCAGTAAAATAATAGCCACAGTCTCGAGATGGGATGCACAAGATCAAGGAAGTTGCGTATGAATGAGATCTATCCAGTACCAGAGGAATTTAAAAAAACAGCTCGTACTGTTGAAGCAGACTACTTTAAACGTTATCAACACTCTATCGAGAACCCAGATGAATTCTGGGCAGAGCAAGCTAAAATTGTCGATTGGATAAAGCCATTTACCCAAGTTAAAAATACCAGTTTTGACAAAGACAATTTCAAGATTGAATGGTTTGCTGATGGTGAGTTGAACGTATCAGCAAACTGCTTGGACAGGCATCTTAAAGAACACCCTCACAAACCTGCAATTATTTGGGAAGGTGATCATCCTTCTCGTCATAAAATCGTTTCTTATAAAGAATTACACGACGAAGTCTGCCGTTTCGCCAACGTTTTAAAGAAATATGGCATTGGTAAAGGTGACCGCGTTGTGCTGTATATGCCAATGGTGACTGAGGCTGCAATTGCCATGTTAGCCTGTGCCCGTATTGGTGCGGTGCACTGCGTGGTATTTGGTGGTTTCTCACCAGACTCGTTGGCGAGTCGTATTGAAGATAGCCAAGCTAAACTTGTGATTACGGCTGACTCAAGCCTACGTGCCGGTAAGTTGTTACCACTTAAAGAAAATGTTGATTTGGCTCTAGCATTGCCGGGCACAGAATGCGTTGAAAATGTGATTGTGGTTTACCGTAATGCAAACCCAATCGAGATGAAGCCGGGTCGTGATTTGTGGTATCACCTTATTATTATGGAGGTGGATGCAAACTGTCCTCCAGAACCAATGAAGGCCGAAGACCCTTTATTTATTCTTTATACCTCTGGCTCGACGGGTAAACCTAAAGGAGTGTTGCATACGACAGGTGGTTATCTGGTGTATGTGGCGAGTACCTTTAAAGAAGTTTTTGATTTAAAACAAGATGATGTGTACTGGTGTACCGCTGATGTCGGCTGGATTACAGGCCATAGTTATCTAATCTATGGACCACTAGCAAATGGTACGACGACCTTAATGTTCGAAGGTGTGCCTCAGTATCCAACATGGGCACGTCTTGGTCATGTGGTCGATAAACATAAAGTCTCTATTTTATATACAGCGCCAACCGCGATTCGTGCCATGATGCGAGAGGGTGATTCGTATGTACGTGAAAGTAACCGCAGTAGCTTGCGTTTGTTAGGTTCAGTGGGTGAACCTATTAACCCAGAGGCTTGGAACTGGTATTACAACGTTGTTGGTGAAGGCCGCTGTCCAATTGTTGATACATGGTGGCAAACCGAAACAGGTGGTATTTTGATTGCGCCATTACCGGGGGCAACAGCTTTAAAACCAGGTTCGGCAACGCGTCCTTTATTTGGTATTCAACCAGCTATTGTAGATGGTGAAGGCAATGAACTAGAAGGCGCTGCCGAAGGTAACCTTGTGATTAAAGATTCATGGCCGGGCCAGATGCGTACCATTTGGGGTGACCCAGATCGCTTTATTGAAGCTTACTTCTCGACCTTTAAAAATACTTATTTTACAGGTGATGGCGCCCGCCGTGATGAAGATGGCTATTACTGGATCACAGGCCGTGTTGACGATGTCTTAAACGTTTCAGGCCACCGTCTAGGTACGGCTGAAATTGAAAGTGCTCTTGTATCGCATGAATCGGTGGCAGAGGCTGCTGTTGTAGGTATGCCGCATGATATTAAAGGGCAGGGTATTTGTACTTTCGTAACCTTGCAGGCGGGGGTTCCGGAGTCGGAAGAACTGCGAAAAGAGTTAATTAGCTGGGTACGTAAAGTACTTGGACCAGTGGCTTCACCAGATGCACTGCACTGGGCACCTGCATTACCTAAAACCCGTTCGGGTAAAATCATGCGTCGTATTTTAAGAAAAATTGCAGCGAATGAACTGGATAGTTTGGGCGATACCTCAACCCTAGCTGAACCTGCTGTGGTGGATCAACTGATTGCGACAGTTTATCCTGATAGACAAAAATAACGTTTTTATAAAAAAGCCCCGATAGGGGCTTTTTTATTAAGCCTGTTTAAGATTTTGCTAGAAAGTCAGCAGTATTTTGTACGCTCGCAAACATACCAAGAGCAGCTAAAAAAGCAGTTTGTACATCTTCGGCTTTAACAGTTTTTCCGTTATGGCTTAAATCACGGGTCGCAGTGGCATCTCCAATTAAGATGGGTTGATAACCTAACTCTTTGGCTGCACGTGTGCCAGAATCAATACAAATATGTGTCATCATGCCTGTGATCACGAGTTGTTCAATTTGATGTGCTTTTAAAAGTTCTTTTAAATTGGTTTCTAAAAAACTGTTTGGATAATGCTTTGTCACGATTAATGAATCACTGCCAGCACTGAGTTCTGGATGAAGTAACACACCTTCAGTATTTTCTTGAAAGAAGCTGGCTTGTGGCGGGTTAATATGTTGCACATAAATAATCGGTAAATCTTTTTCATTAAAATATTGCTCGAGCTGTTTTATTTTATCGAGCGCTTGATCTGGTCCAACCAATTCCATTTTGCCATTTTTAAAATAATCATTTTGTACATCGATAACTAATAGTGCTTGTTTCATGAGAATACTCTTGTTGGTATAAGATAAAACAAGGTTATTCTCTGCCCGCAAAATCGGCTATAGTCCTATGAAAGCATTATCGCCAGTTTTCTTTCGTTATGAAAAATGAATATTGAATTAGACCCTATTGATCTAAAAATTATTGCATTGCTTAAGCAAGATTCTCGCTTAACAAATAAAGAAATTGGGCAGCGTGTTCATCGGACAGGACAGGCAGTAGGAGCGCGAATTGCTCAGTTAATGGATGCAGGCTTTATTAAAAATTACACCATTGCTGTGCAATACAGGCATAAACAATTTATTCATTTGCATTTAAATGAACAACGCTCCTTTGAAGAAATTGAAAATTTAGTGAAGCAATATGAACAAATCGATGAGTGCTTTAAAGTTATGGGTAATGCTTGTTATATGATCGTTAGTCATTTCGAACCAGCAGAACTCAATGCTTTTATTGAAGTCCTCTCAAAATGGTGTCGTTACTCAGTTGAAACTGTCATTCGAGAAGTAGAGAAAGCTTAAAAAAAATAAAAGCTCCAAGCCGAGTCTTGGAGCCAATATGTCTTTATTTTTATTTATTGTTTTTATTGTCTTGCGCTGTTTTAACTGGAGGTTTTAGGCTGATTTAGCTTGAATTTCTACCTCCTTTTCCTGTTGTAGTTCTAACTGACGAACGAGCGGCAGAACTTTTTCACCAAAGTATTCCACCTCTTCAATAAAGTGTAAGAAACCGGAAAGAACCAAATCGACACCTACATTTTTAAGCGCCACAATCCGCTCTGCAATTTGCTGAGGTGTACCAATTAAATTGGTTTTAAAGCCATCGTTATATTGAACTAAATCTTCAAAAGTTGATTTTGCCCAGTTGCCTTCTTGTTCTGGTGAAGCAGCACCCGCTTCGCGAGTTGCATCGCCAAACGCATTTACTGCTTCAGTGTTGGCTTTATCAATAATTTCTTGAAGTACCGCTTTTGCTTCTTCTTCGGTATCTCGAGCAATAATGAAAGCGTTCACCCCAATTTTAACTTGATGGTTATTGGCTTTTGCTTTGGCTCGGATATCTTCGACTTGTTTTTGAATTTCTTCTACAGTATTACCATTGGTGAAATACCAGTCAGACACACGAGAGGCCATGTCACGTGCGGCACGTGAACTACCACCTTGAAAGACTTCAATATACGGTTTTTGCAGAGGTTTCGGCTTAAGAGTGTAATTATGAAATTGGTAATATTTACCATCGAAACTATAGTTATCTGTGGTCCAGATTCCTTTTAACGTGCGAATAAATTCTTCAGAGCGAACATAACGCTCATCATGCTCGGGCCATTCTTCGCCAATCGCATCAAACTCACCTCTGAACCAGCCACTTACCACATTAATGGCAATACGGCCTTGAGTTAGATAATCAATCGTCGCGAGTTGTTTAGCTGCAAGTGCCGGTTTCCAAGGGCCGGGCAGAATAGCCGCAATCACTTTAAGTTTCTCAGTTTTTGCAAGTAATGCATGACTGAAACTCACAGATTCATGCTGGTTTTCTGCCCCGTACCCTGCCGTAAAACGAATTTGGGTGAGCGCATATTCAAAACCATTGTTTTCGGCAGCCTGTGCAAGTCGAACATTGTAGTCATAACTCCAGTCTGTACGCTGTTCGATGTTACTTACGACAAGGCCACCGCTTACATTTGGTACCCAATAAGCAAATTTAATTGGTTGTTGTAATTGCGTCATGGTGCTCTCTCCCCATTCGTTATTTTTATTTAGCTATATTGCGCTTAGGCAACATGCGTTAATGATTTACCGGCCTTATGATGCAAACGAGATTCTGCTGCATCGAGATTTGGTACAGCTGCTGAAGGCAATACTTCTTCTTGCTCAATTTGCTTGTTAATACCGAGCTCTTGATTCGCTTGCTGAGATTTAGGTTTAACCACTTCAGCACGTTTACCTTTCGCTGGCGCCCATTCTAAAATTGGCAATGCACGCGCTACGGCTAGCGTAATACGGTCAGATAACTGTTCACTTTTCACCGTATATTCAGGAGTAAAGTCGCGATCTGTTGCGTATACGCCAATTGGTAAAGTTTGTGCCTGAAAGAAGCTAAACAATGGGCGAAGCTGATGTTCAAGTACGAGTGCATGACGATCACTACCACCTGATGCAGCTAAAAGTACAGGTACATCTACTAATGCAGTTTGTTCAACGAAGTCAAAAAAGTGTTTGAAAAGGCCTGTAAAAGAAGCACGGTAAACAGGCGTACCAACAATTAAGGCATCTGCTGCTTCAACCGCTGCAAGGTCATCTTGTACGCGCTGTGGAAGCTGGTTGCGATAAAATGCGCCGCCTAATAAGGGCCCGATTTCACTCAATTTAATAAAGTGAACTTTAATATCAATTGCTTCAGATAACTCATCAAGAATGGCCTGAACCAGACTTTCGGTTTTAGATGGCGTATTCAAACCACCAGAAACAGCAACAATATTTAAGGGTTTTGATGATGTGATACCAGTCATGATTTGGTTCCTAAGCCTAAAAAAGAAGATTGGACTTATTAATCAACAATGCTGGCGAACTGTAAAATAACGAAATTGGTCAACCTTATCAGTTTTAAATATAAAACCCGAATAGTTGATTTTTATCATTAAATAGTGAGTTAAATAACTGTTTTTATTTTATATAATTATTGATGATATATTTTTTAGAATAAAAATAAAGCTTATATAAAAAACAGATTAATTTTGATTAAAAGGTAAAAAACATCCGAAAATCGAAGCAAAGTTCTGTATTTAACAACATTTTGCATAAAAATGGATAAGATGAGCATATCTTTCATCTAAATAGTAGGGTTACAATAGGTCATACTTATGCTCAAGATTACTTTAATCGCTTATGAATATTTTAATCGTTGATGATCATCCTTTGTTTCGTCATGCTTTGATTCAAGCAGTACGTTATAGCCTGCCGCAGGCACAAATTCATGAAACAGCTTCGGTTGATGAGTTTTATGAGCGTTTGGAAAATGGGGCAGAACCTGATCTGGTATTACTCGATTTAAACTTACCGGGTGCTTCAGGCTTTTCGGCTCTGGTCTATGTAAGAGCACAATATCCATCTATTCCTATTATTGTGGTTTCTGCACACGAAGAAGCGTCAATTATTCAACGTGCAATTGCGCATGGTGCAATGGGTTATATTCCTAAATCGGCTCATCCAAGTCATATTGGCGAAGCAATCCGTCAAGTGTTAGATGGGGAAATCTGGTTGCCGCCAAACTTGCCATCGAATATTAATCTTGACCCGAGAGCGGCAGATGAAACTGCTTTGGCTGAACGTATTCAGTCGTTAACGCCTCAGCAATTCCGAGTTTTGATGATGGTTGCAGAAGGTTTATTAAATAAACAAATTGCTTATGAACTCGATGTTTCAGAGGCTACCATTAAAGCGCATGTAACGGCTATTTTTAGAAAACTAGGCGTACAAAATCGTACACAGGCTGTATTGGCAATTAGTGCATTAAATATTGAAGATAAAAAAATCTAAAATAAAAAAGACCTCAATTGAGGTCTTTTTTATATGTTCCACTTAGGCAAGGCAATCTTGCTTAGGTGTTAGGCTGTCGCAGTACAGTGGGTTAAGCGCACATTGCAAATCATCAATTTGTTCTTGGGTCACATAGCCTTTGCTTTTTAAATATTCAGCTACGCGGTCATCACGCAAGCTTAAGAAAGCCGCATCATAAACACCTAAATCAACAAAGAGAGCTGCGGTTTCTAGGCTATTGAACCGATCAAGGAAAATATCATTGCCATACATTAAGAAGATATGGTCAAGTTTTGCTTTTTCATCTACATGCAAACGTTCAGCAAGTTGATGTGGAGGTGTCTTAATAAACAGCAAGTCAGAAAGCTCATCGAATTGAGTCATATCTAACTGGTTTTCTCCAAGTTTGACATGACCAAGCCAAGCCTTGAAAACCAGAACAGCACCACCGCGTAGAAGCATACTCCAGATTTGATGGCGTGTTTCATGGTCAAGGTTTTCACTTTCAGCAGTAAGAACTTTTAAGAAGTTCTCTTCTTGTTGGGCTAATTTATCAAATAAACCCAAGCCTTGCGGATGATAAGCAGCAGGCGCAAATACATCAAAATTTAGATCATGAAATACATTGAGTGCGAGAGGTACAGCACACTGATAAATAGTATTGAGTGCTTTGATATGTGCTTCGCTAAGCTTGCTATGCGGAAAAATACTTTGCCAATCTAACTCAGGAAGTAAGGCATTGGCACTGTATTGACGATAAAATTGTTGAGACGAGAGTTGCCCTTGGGGGGTGTTATCAGAAATATTCATGGCAGTTATCCTTTGCATTCATTCTAGAGCAGTGAAGCTATATAGATTGGAAATCGATTTGATAATTCGTTATACAATTTAAAAATTCGTTTTGAATATTTATGTGTCATGAAGAATGCAAGTAGAATACGACTAAAGTCGTATAAGGTGATTTTTTGTAAATAATTTTATATAAAAACAATGATTTACTAAATTGTAACTAAGTATACAAGTGTTCACTTACAAAAAAGGTGGGCTTTGCCATAGAAAAAAAGGTATTGGAAATTTTGGTCAATGATTTACTGGGTAAAAGTAGACTTTTTGAGCAGTTCTGCCTATTGGCTTAAATTCAGTCAAACATTTTTGCCAAGAACCGCTCCCCAAACTTATCAAAGGTTGGGAAGCGATAAATGATTAGTCTGTCGTGCTAGCAATTTTAAGCCCAGATAACCATGCTCTTAATGAAGCAGGTTTTAACGGCTTTTTGAGTAAAACAATATTCAGTTCTTTTAATTGCTGCGGTAACTCTGGGTGCGAGTCCGCTGTAATTAAGGCAACAGGAACATCTTCTTGACGATTTTGAGTAATAAAATCAACCCCAAGTTGATTGTGGTTTAAATGCTGGTCAATGAGCCAAACCTGAATATTCTCTTTTTGAATAATTTCTAGCGCCTGTTCAGGTTCAGTCGCTTTGAAAACTTGATAACCCCATCTTCCTAATAAACTACTCATTCCTTCAAGAATAGTTTCATCATTGTCTAGGCACAAAATACGGTAGGCTTTAGTTTTTAAAGGTACGGCTTGTACAGCTGGTGTTGCAACTTTTGGTGGCTCGACAATAGGTACTTCAATCATAAAGCATGAGCCTTTGCCCAACTCTGAGTAAACATGAACAGGGTAATTTAGCAAACCTGTCATACGTTGTACGATGGCAAGTCCTAGCCCTAAACCTTGTTCACCCCAAGGTGATAAATGCCCACAGCGCTCAAACTCTTGGAATAGCTTAATCCGTTGTTCTTCGGCAATACCAGGTCCAGTATCCCAAACCCCAATTCGAATATGTCCAGACTTCTGCGCAGAGCGGAGTACACCCACCACCACTCGACCTTTGGCGGTATAACGCAAAGCATTACTGACAAAGTTTTGGATAATACGACGAATCCACTGCGGGTCGGTATCAATCCAGAAAGACACATCGTGGACTTTCAGTGAGATATTTCGCTGAGCAGCGATCGATTTAAACTGCAACTCAAGATCACTGAGTAAATCATGCAACGGATAAGGTTGTCTTTTTGGCTGTATGGTGCCGCCTTCCAAACGCGCAATATCGAGTAGGGCAGAGAGCATACTTTCTGCTCCATAGAGTGCTCGGTCAAGTTGTTGTAGGGTCTGGCGGTCTTCTTCGGTCGAAATACTTTGCTCAAGAACGGTACTAAACAGACGAGCAGCATGCATAGGCTGTAATAGATCGTGACTTGCCGCGGCAATAAATCGACTCTTTGACATATTGGCCATATCGGCTTGTTCACGTGCAAGCTGTTGTTCAGTTAAGGCATCGGCAAGCTGTTGTGTTCTATCTTTTACGCGGGCTTCAAGCACGGCTTCGTTCGCACGGAAGGCCGTAATATCGGCAAATGTCGTTACAAAGCCTCCACCTGCAATCGGATTTCCTCGCATTTGAATTACACGGCCATCTTTACGAATACGTTCAAATTCGTGAGCACTTCCCACTTTCATCCAGTGAAGACGTTTACGCACATGTTCTTCAACTGAACCGGGGCCACATTCACCGCGCTCGGCGTTATAACGAATGAGGTCGGCAATTGGGCAGCCCACATAAACGAGGTCTTTTGGATAACCAAACAGTTTTAAATATTGGTTGTTCCAAGCGACCAAACACATATTTTTATCAACCACGCTTACCCCTTGGGTCATGTGGTCAATCATGGTCATAAGAAGGTTCTGATTAAAACGTTGCCACTGCGATGCTTGGTCTAAAATATTAGCCACTTGCCCTAAAGCGAGGCCGTTATTAATCATTGCTGTTGTGAGCAACGTACGTGCAGAAGCGGCACCGATAATACCGGCCAGATATTGCTCGGTAAAACGCCACCACATGCCATTGGCAATACTATTCGGGTTGAGGGTGAGGTGATTTTGCTCACAAAAATTTTCGAACGCTTGCGTAGTGGGTTGCTCACCCGTAATTCTTTTGGCTAGGGCAAATAAATCACCCACTTTTAAGCGGGCCGCATCATGAGGAAGATAGGTTAAATCAGTAGATGTGTGCGGTGATGGTAAAGGCTTTGTTTCATAATAAAAGAAGCTTTCTGCCTGAATTTGCTCAGCGACGCTTGGCCGATAAATTTTTGAAATCCAGATATATAAAACAATATTTAAACCGAGTGACCAAATAACACCGTGAGTTAAAGGTGCAAATGACTCAAAACCAAATAAAGATTCCGGGCGTAGGGCATTAATGCTGAAAGGACCGAAAAGTAAAATACTTTGAGCAGTTTCCTGATAGGCTTCAGGCAAGCTACGTAAAATAGTTGGAAATAGTAATGTATAACTCCACATTAAAAATCCAATAATAAGTCCTGCATAGACGCCTTGACGGCTTCCGCCACGCCAATACAAACCACCAATCAGTGCAGGTGCAAACTGTGCTACAGCACTAAAGGCCAATAAGCCGAAAACTGAAAGTTGGTTAATGTCATTAAAGAAATGGAAGAATAAAAAGCCAAGTAGCATCACCGCAACAATACTGATACGGCGGCTAAATTTAAGAACTTTAGGTAAATGCTTATCGTGACGTGACAGCAACTTAAATCGCCATAGAGCAGGCATAATCAAGTCGTTACTGAGCATAATAGACAATGCTACTGATGACACCAGTAACATGCCTGTTGATGCAGAGAACCCGCCTAAAAAGGCCAGTAAGGCCAGCCACTCTTGGTTATAACTTAAAGGCAATGACAGTACAGCCACATCAGGCACGGTCAGAAACTTCGGTGCGGCATGTAAAGCCCAGCTTGCAATCGGAATAATGGCAAGAATAGTTAAAATGAGATAAACCGCGAACCATTTACGGGCACCACGAATATGCTTCTCATCGCGTAGCTCGACCACAGCCACGTGGAACTGACGTGGTAAGCAAATAATGGCTAAGCCCGCCAATAATGTTTGAATCCAGAAGGTTTCGGGTACACCAAAGAGCTGAACTTCCTGAAAAGTTTGGTTTACATCAGAGGTCATTTGGCTCAGGTTGGCCGGTGATTCAAAAATAAAAAATAAAGCGACACAAAGTAAGGCAAATAACTTCACAAATGATTCAAATGCAACCGCAAGCATGAGGCCGCCGTGTTGCTCCGTGTTTGCAATCTGCCTTGTACCAAAAATCATGGCTAAAATCGCAAGCACACTGGTGAGCAATAACACACTGTTGGTCGTCGTATGAATATGCGAGCTTTGCTCCATAATGACCGAGGTACTTAACGCAATCGCACGGAGCTGTAACGCGAGGTAGGGGATAATCGCAATAACTGCAAGAATAGTCACCAACGATGCGAGTACACCACTTTTACCATAGCGTGCCGCGACAAAGTCAGCGATTGACGAAATCGCATGATGCTGACGAACTCGACCTAGACGCCGCCAGATGTCATAACCAAACCAGACAAATAACAGTGGACCTAAATAAATAGGTAAGAAGATGACGCCTTCACGTACGGCAGCCCCAGTTGCGCCATAGAATGTCCATGAGGAACAATAGACACCTAAAGTTAAGCTAAATAAAAACATACGGCCACGCGTGCTAAGACGACTGGCATGCTTCTCACCAAAAAAAGCACAGACAAATAAAAGCGCAATATAAAGAGTGAGCACCCCAATAATCAGCCAGCTGTTCATATGACCTACATAAGTGAAACCTTATGCCTATCATAACCCAAGCCGAAACAAAGCTATAAATTGATTAAATTTTAACGACCAAAGTCTAAGTTACGACTGAGCTGGAATCTTGCTAACTTTAATAATGAAAAAATACATTAAAAAAAAGTGACCAAGGTTGGGCACTATGTAAGGAGTTTGGTTATGGATCAAAGCCAAGTAGAACAGATTCTACGTAATCCAAAGTTTCAAAAAATGGTCAAGAAAAAAAGTGCATTAAGCTGGACGCTCACAATCATCATGTTAGTGCTTTATGTGGGCTTTATGCTACTTGTGGGCTACAACAAAGAATTTTTGATGAGTTCCTTTAGTGGTGGTGTAACGACATGGGGGATCCCGCTAGGTTTAGGAATTATTGTTTTATCTTTCCTACTTTGTGGTGTGTATTCCTATATCGCAAATAATACCCTTGACCAATTGAGTGAAGAAGCGTTGAAGGAAGTTGAAGCCATCACGCATGAGAAAGGACTACACTAATATGAAATGGAATTCATTAAAAGCGAAAGCCTTATTGGCAGCAGCATCGCTATATTCAACTGTTGCTATGGCAAGCCCGGACTTAGGTGAAGCAGAACAGCAAGCCACCAACTGGCATGCCATTATCATGTTTATCATCTTTGTTGGCTTTACCTTGTTTATTACCAAATGGGCGGCTAAACAAACTCAATCGGCGCAAGACTTCTATACTGCTGGTGGTGGGATCAGTGGTTTCCAAAACGGTTTGGCGATTGCGGGTGACTATATGTCAGCAGCGTCATTCCTTGGTATTTCTGCAATGGTGTTTAGCTCAGGTTTTGACGGCTTGCTCTATTCACTCGGGTTCATGGTTGGTTGGCCAATCGTTTTATTCTTGGTGGCAGAACGCTTACGTAACCTTGGTAAATATAACCTTTCAGACGTAGTGTCATTCCGTCTTGAAGAAAAACCAGTTCGTACTTTAGCTGCTTTCAGCTCGCTTGTTGTAGTCGCGTTCTATTTGATTGCACAAATGGTAGGGGCAGGTCAGCTCATCAAACTATTATTTGGTTTGAACTATAACATTGCAGTTGTGATTGTCGGCTTGCTCATGATGGCATACGTGATTTTCGGCGGAATGCTAGCAACCACATGGGTACAAATCATTAAAGCAGTGATGTTATTAAGTGGTGCAACATTCATGGCCTTTATGGTGATGAAAGCGGTTGGTTTCAGCTTTAGTAACATGTTCACCCAATCAATTGAAGTGTTCAGTAAAGTTCATGATGTAAGCTTTGAAGATGCTGCAAAAATTATGGGACCAGGTAAACTTGCCGCAAACCCGATTGATGCCTTATCTCTTGGCTTGGCACTCATGTTTGGTACAGCAGGTCTTCCACACATTCTTATGCGTTTCTTCACGGTAAAAGACGCAAAAGAAGCTCGTAAATCGGTTGTCGTTGCAACAGGTTTTATTGGTTACTTCTATCTTTTAACTTTCATTATTGGTTTCGGTGCGATCCTTTTCGTATCAAACAACCCGCAATTCCTTGATGTTGCGAAAATGGCAATGACCGGCAAACTTGAGCTTGTTGGTGGTAACAATATGGCAGCCGTGCATTTAAGTGACGCTTTAGGCGGTGACTTATTCATGGGCTTCATTTCAGCAGTAGCGTTCGCAACGATTCTTGCAGTTGTTGCTGGTTTAACACTTTCAGGTGCATCTGCGATCTCACACGATTTATACGCTAACGTATTTAAGAAAGGTCAAACCACGCCAGCTTCAGAGCTTCGCATGTCAAAAATCGCGACGCTTGGTTTAGCAATCTTTGCCATGATTTTAGGTATTTTGTTTGAAAAGCAAAACGTAGCATTCATGGTAGGTTTAGCATTCTCTGTAGCGTGTTGTGCAAACTTCCCAATTCTTGTTCTTTCAATGTTCTGGAAAGGTTTAACAACTCGTGGTGCGGTCATTGGTGGCGTAGTTGGTCTTGTAACAGCGGTTGTACTCATTATTCTGTCTAAAGCAGTATGGGTAGATACTTTAAAAATCTCTGATACCCCAATTAACCCGTTCAATGGTCCTGCATTATTTGCAATGCCTTTGTCGTTCCTTTGCTGCTGGTTCTTCTCGGTAACTGACAGCTCAGCACGTGCGAAAAAAGAACGCGCTTCTTTCGACGCTCAATATGTTCGTTCAATGACAGGTATTGGTGCTTCTGGCGCATCAGATCACTAATCAAAATATATTGAACATCTCAAAAAAGCCCTACGGGGCTTTTTTTATTTATCTCATTAAGTGTATTGAAAGAAGCTCCTTAATAAAGAACAACTTGTTTATCCTATTTTTTGTACAGTATGATTTTCTATAATCCAAAACATAATGAAAAAATGGAAAATAATTAAATGCGATCTATCATTGAATTCTGGTCGAGCTTTCGATTGTTGCCTTCTGCATGGCTGCTGTTGGTGCAATTCATTTTACTTATTCTGGCTATGCTGACTTTTGATAATGAGGCTTACAGGACCTTAACTTGGGCGCTAGGGGTACTTGCATTACTCATTATTGCTAAAGTTATTCGCCAAACACCCATGTTCACTTTTCTCGGTCTCGCATTTGTCAGTGGGGCAATTATAGCTTCGGTCTTTATTTTATTAGGCTATAGCAATTTAACCATCCAGATTTTTGCCCATAGCTGTGAAGCCTTAGCTTACTTTTCGGCTGCTTATGGTTTATTTCGCTATATGTTTGCCGACCGATATTTAACCCGCGATGAGTTGTTTGCAGCTGCCGCAGTTTTTACCTTGCTGGCTTGGGGATTTGCATTTTTATATAACATTTGTCAGTTACTCATTCCTAATAGCTTTCAAAATCCAAACCACATCCATCACTTACAAACTTGGTTAGATTTACTGTTTTTAAGCTTTAGTTTGCAGTCCGCTACGGGACTGTCTGACTTAATGCCCCTTAGTCCACCAGCACGTGTTTTAGCGATGTTACAGATGTTTTGTGGAGTGATGTATTTGGCCCTAATAGTCACGCGTTTAATCGCTTTACAATATATCAAGCACACGCCTAAAAAGAATTCTGATAAATAAAGAAGGAGGTGTTTTAATTTATTTACACCTTTGTAACTGCAATATTATTTAAGTTTATTTAAAGTATTATCGGCTTTCTCTATTGAAAGATAAAACTTTGTTCATTCCTGAATGTCTTTATTGGCTTTAAGCCTGTCATTTTCATTAAAATAACATGGAGGATTTATGCCTTCCAAACAAGCGAGTTGGTTCGCAAATGTTAATCCCAATGTCTTTTTGGGTACGGTCATTATTATTGCTTTGTTCTTAGCAGTTGTTGTGATCGCTCCGAGTTCTTTTGAACTTCTCACGCAACAGTTAAAGCAGTGGATCACTGATTCTTTTAGTTGGTTCTATGTCTTATCGGTTGCCTTCTTTCTTATCCTACTCATTTATATTGCCTGTTCTGCGATTGGACGTATTAAATTAGGTCCTGACCATAGCCAGCCCGAATATAGTAACGGATCATGGTTTGCCATGTTGTTTACTGCGGGTATGGGTATTGGCTTAATGTTCTTTGGTGTGGCTGAACCTGTCATGCACTATGTCAACCCACCAAGTGGTGAGCCACAGACAATTGAGGCAGCACAACAAGCTTTACGTGTAACCTTTTTCCACTGGGGCTTACATGCATGGGCAATTTACGCCGTGGTCGGTTTAGCATTAGCTTATTTTGCTTATCGGCATAATTTACCGCTAAAAACCCGTTCAGCACTGTATCCACTAATTGGTAAAAAGATTTATGGACCGTGGGGCGACAGCATTGATATATTTGCGACCATTGGTACGGTATTTGGTGTAGCGACTTCTCTCGGTTTTGGTGTTACCCAGATTAACTCTGGTTTACATTATTTATTCGGTGTTGAGCAAAGCACTACTACTCAGGTTTTACTCATTATTTTTGTGAGTATTCTCGCTTCATTATCTGTGTTCTTAGGACTAGATAAAGGGGTCAAACGTTTATCAGAGCTAAACTTAATATTAGCTTTAATATTATTAGTATTCGTTTTTATCGCTGGCCCTAGTATTTATTTACTTCAGACCACTATTCAAAACACTGGGCAGTATATCTCTAACCTTTTTACCATGACATTCAATTTATATGCTTATCAGCCGAATGGATGGATTGGGGGATGGACGATTTTATATTGGGCTTGGTGGATTTCTTGGTCGCCATTTGTAGGTATGTTTATCGCAAGGGTTTCACGTGGTCGTACCATTCGAGAATTTATTGTCGGGGTACTCCTCATTCCAACAGGCTTTACCATTATCTGGATGGGCTTTTTAGGAAATGCTGCGTTATTTAGCATTATCCATGAACATCAAACCACTTTGATTCAGGCTGTTCAGCAAGACTCGTCAGTTGCTCTATTTGAGTTTTTAGGACACTTGCCATGGTCAGGTGTCATGAATATTCTGGCGACTATTTTGGTGGTTTTATTCTTTGTGACTTCTGCTGACTCAGGGGCATTGGTTACTGACTACTTAACAGCAAAAACAGAAAATTCACCTACTTGGCAGCGCCTGTTCTGGACAGTACTTATGGCGGTGCTGGCTATTATTTTACTCTTGGTGGGCGGTCTTGCGGCGCTTCAGTCTTCAATCATTATGAGTGCGTTGCCTTTTACCGTAGTCATGCTGTTAATGAGTTGGGGCCTAATAAAAGCCTTGCATCTTGATGTCACTAAAATGATAGCAATTCAAGAGGCTCGCATTACACCACGCGCCATTCATAACCCTAGAAGCTGGCAGCAGCGTCTTGGTTTAATCATGCATTATCCTCATAGTGAAGAAGAGGTGAAGCAATATATTGAAAAGCAGGTTTCACGTGCTTTTGAAAATATTCAGCATGAGTTTAGACGCCGCCATCTTGAGGTGTCGATTAGTGAAGTGGAAGATGGTATGCAGCTTCGAGTCGATCATCATCATGAAATTAATTTTATTTATAAAGTTGTTTCACGTGAAACAGTACCCCCAAGTTTTTTAATTGGTCGTACAGAAGCAGAAGACGGTCAGTATTTTCAAGCCGAAGTGTTTTTAAGAGAAGGTGGACAGAACTATGATGTAATGGACTGGACTCAGGAAGATTTGATTCAGGATATTATTGATCAGTACGAACGTCATTTACATTTCTTAAATATCGTACGCAGTTAATAGCCATAAAAAAAGGACTCAATTGAGTCCTTTTTTTTTAATTCAATTTCTAAATTAAATTAGAAACGGAATTTAGCATTTAAGCCGATAGTTTGTGTATCGTAGCTAGACTTTTTAACGTCAGCTTTCATGTAAGATGCACCAACTGCTAAAGCAGGAGTGATGAAGTAGTTTACGTTACCACCCCAAGCTTGGCGGAATTCACCAAGGTCATTACCTTTGATGTCAGCTTCGCCATCGTTACCAACGAAAGTAGCGCCAACACTTAACTTAGGAGTTAAGTAAAGGTCAGTTTTTAAACCGTATTGGTTTTCTTGACCGAATGCACCAGCAGCTTCAAAACCGATTGCCATGTTAGTTCCATCGATTGGACCAACATATTTAGCACGTGCTGTAACAGCATCTTGGTCGTTTTGGATAGCAGCAGTTTGGTTAACAGCAGAGTAGATACCGTTACCGATGATACCGAAGTTATCTAAAGCGAATTGGTTAGCAACACTTGTATAACCAACAGTCATTAAGAAGTTAGGTAACAACATAGCACCAACTTCTAATGCATAACGGTCACCGTTGTCATCTTTAGAGAAGTTGTTTTTACCATCAACATCAGTGTGGTTGTAAGTTGCGCTAGCATATACAGGAAGGTAAGGAGTTGGAACGTATGCCTCACCTTTAACACCGTATGTACCAATGTGGTAGTTTACGTTGTTTTGGTCATATTGTTGATAGCTATAACCTAAAGACACGCTAGAAGCTTGGTTTAAGAAAGCTGCTTCAGCTAAAGGACCCTTAGCTGTATCAACATTTTTCAAATAGAATGTACCAGCAACGTCACCAGTGAAGTTTTTATCATTTGCAGTTGTGTCAACATATTCAGATTGACCTTGAACTTCAAATTGATAAGCATGAGCACCGGTCATGGCTAATAATACAGCAGTGGCTAAACCAAGTTTTTTCATAATCATTTCCAGCATTAACAAGAGATAAAGCTGGGGTCATTGTATTGTAACAATTTATGAAGTCAATAATAGATGAAACGTAATGTTAAGGAAATTTGACACTTATGTTAAAAATGGTTAAAAAAACAACAATTGAAGTGTATTATGTCAACCTGCTAAAAAAATGAACATTAACAAGAGTCTAAACCTTAAGTTTCATAGGGAATTGACACTAAATAGTTTAAAAATAATTACATTTACAATTGGAAAAAGCGATTTTATTAATCGGTTTTAACGTTAATTTATTTGTCGACTTGTTTAATAAATAGCCACTCAAACATTATTCTTTTTTCAATTTTGCTGTATTTTGAGTAATAGTTAACACTATTTCGATAAGTTCATCTAAATAATCTATCTATTTTGAATTATTATATAATTGAATAAAGCAAAGAAAATATGTTTTTAAACTAAAAAAACGATTAAAAAATTAATTCTGATCAATTTAATCAACTTTACAAAATTAGAGATAAGTCACACAATTCAATTGCAAAGTTCACTATCTAACATTTTTAGAGTTGGAAGTGCTTTCCCAGATACGATGTGTTATCACATCAGACTTTACGAGCTCAGCTTTCCCCAAGGTTGAGCTTTTTTTTATCTATAAGAAAACATTAATATTTATTAAAAAAAATACATGAAATTTCTTCTATTGAGTGTGTATAAAAAAGAACCCAGCTGAGGGCTGGGTTTAGGATGCTGGGAGAAACATCCAAGAGGAAAAAGAAGCTAATTATAGGATTGCGAAATTTACATCATCTGTAAAATGGAGTTTTGCTATAGCCATCATTTGCTCTTTCGATCAAATTTTTAAGAAATAGAAAAGATGAAAGCGTATATTGCGTTAATCGAACTTTGTTGCTGAACTTCTGTTCAGTAAAGTGCTAGGATGCGGATTAATTACTTCATTCTATAGTAGTGATCATGGTAGGACATTTACGGAGTACCAGCTAGAAATGTCAGGATTACGTTCAGAACATATCAGTAATCGACTGTTTTTCTTCATGTTGGTCATTATTTTGTCCTTACTGTTTATGGCGGTTCCGCTTATTGTCAGCAGTTATCAAGAGTACTTAAAAACTAAACAGGCTTTGGTTGAAATTAAAAGCTTAAGATCAATTGCTGAAGTTGCAAATAAAGTCTCTAAAGAACGTGCGCCCGCAAATAAATTAATGTCGAGTAACGCTGCCGACTTTTTAAAAAATCAAAAAAACTTAAAAGAATATCGTCTCTCTGTTGATCGCCAACTTAATGAAACTATTCATATTTTAAAAGAAGAAGGTTATACCGATTTAGCAAATACTTTAGATACTAAATTTAGAGATGATTTAAAACAGGCGCGTGCTGTAGTTGACTATTATGTTGCAACTCCTGAACAAGCGAGAAGCTCTATACAATTCGATAATGCAATTTTGGCTATGTTTGGAGCTTGGGATAGCTGCCGAGAAGTTTTACAAAATTTGATGCTACAGTTAAAAAGTAAAGATAGCCAAATTAACAATTACTTTACTTTGATTGTGGTGTTGACCGATATGCGGGATCAAGCTGGTCGTACCGCATCTAATGTTATTGCGCCTGTGACCTTTAAAGAAACTATACCTAATGATAATAGGGCGCGGTCTTTGCAGACTCAGCAGCAAGCACGCTACTTATGGGCACTTGTAGACACACTACAGTCAGAGCAAGCTAAAACTCCGGAATATCATCGCCTTTACTCAAGGGTTAAAACTGAATTTTTAGATAAAGGCGTACCTATTGTGGGTCAGCTTTTAGATGAAAGCCAAAAGCACCAAGCCTATCATTTAAATGGAACAGAACTGACAGACCAAATCGTTGATAAATTTACCACGGTTATTGATTTGCAAAAGTTTTTACTTAATAAAAGCGTCTTGATTGCATCTCAAGAAAACTATTTGGCAAAAAAGAAGTTTTTCCTTACTTTGCTCATTTCAAGCATATCCTTAGCAGCAGCTTTACTTACACTAATTTATGCAAAGAGAAGGGTGTTTGAGCCTCTTATTCAGGCCCGTACCTTAATTCTTGATTTATCTCATAGCACAGATTATCCAATAGATGAGTTGAAACCTAAAAAAGGAGAATTTATTTCGTTGTTCGAAGCTATTGATCGTTTACAAAGGATGCTCAAGCAGCGAGATGCTTTTGAATTCCAGCTTAAAAATATTGCCAATACAGATCCATTAACGGGTGTATCCAATCGTTTGGCTTTATCTGAGTATTTAAAAATTGTTGAGAGTTACCCTCAAAAATTTTCTCAAACTTGTTTGATGATTATTGATATTGATCGCTTTAAACACGTGAATGATCAATATGGTCATATTGTGGGTGACCAAGTGATTCGGCGTATCGCAGATCAATTAAAAGCAAATGTACGGGCTTCTGATTTAATTGTTCGTTATGGTGGTGATGAGTTTTTAATTTTGTTAGAACAAGTGCAGTTTTTAGATGCACGTCTCTTGGCCGAAAAAATTCGTATTGCGATTTCTTTAGAGGAAATTGATCTATCTGGTACACAAGAAAAATTGCATGTATCGGTCAGTATTGGGTTTGCGATTGGAGCGACAAGCTGGATGGAGTTATTAGAGAACGCTGATCGTTCACTCTTAAGAGCTAAAGCTCGGGGACGAAATGTAGTAGAGGGATAAAAAAAGCCGGAAAATAAATTCCGGCTTTTTGTTTTATTGTTTCAACATCGGTTTCAAGAAGCGACCAGTATGGGAAATCTCGACCTCGGCTACTTGTTCAGGTGTACCTTCGGCAATGATCATACCACCGCCCGAACCACCTTCTGGACCTAAGTCGACAACCCAGTCTGCTGTTTTAATGACATCGAGGTTATGTTCAATCACCACAATGGTATTACCCTTGCTGCGTAGCTCATGCAAAATATCGAGTAACTTGGCAATATCATGGAAATGCAGACCTGTTGTTGGTTCATCCAAGATATAAAGCGTTTTACCCGTATCACGTTTTGCTAACTCACGAGCCAGTTTGACACGCTGTGCTTCACCACCAGATAAAGTAGTAGCCGCCTGACCTAAACGAATATAGCCTAGACCTACCTGAGTTAAGGTTTCTAAACGACGGTGAATAACTGGAATAGCACTAAAAAACTCAGCAGCATCTTCAACCGTCATTTCTAAAACATCAGAAATGTTTTTGCCTTTATAACCGACTTCAAGTGTTTCACGGTTATAACGTTTGCCATGACAAGCATCGCAAGGTACATACATGTCTGGTAAGAAGTGCATTGCGACTTTAATCATACCGTCGCCTTCACACGCTTCGCAACGTCCGCCTTTTACGTTAAACGAGAAACGACCCGCACTATAACCACGAGCTTTCGCTTCTGGTGTTTGAGCAAATAACTCACGAATTGGCGTAAATAACCCTGTATACGTTGCAGGGTTAGAACGTGGAGTACGGCCAATTGGGCTTTGGTCAATATCAACGACTTTATCCAGATGTTGTAGACCATCAATTGAATCAAACTTTTCA
The DNA here is from genome assembly GCF_003937785.1 of Acinetobacter sp. FDAARGOS_558. Taxonomy (NCBI): domain Bacteria; kingdom Pseudomonadati; phylum Pseudomonadota; class Gammaproteobacteria; order Moraxellales; family Moraxellaceae; genus Acinetobacter; species Acinetobacter sp. FDAARGOS_558. The sequence continues at coordinate 2,140,949 of NZ_RKJH01000001.1, read as the reverse complement.
GCGGTTAAGGTCGTTGCACCGTTGAGCTGTGTTGCAGCCAGTGGGAGTAACGTACGGTTAATCAGTGTTGATTTACCTGAACCTGAAACACCCGTGACACAAGTCATAATGCCAAGTGGGATGGTTAAATCGACATTTTTTAAGTTATGACCCGCTGCACCTGAAAGTTTAATTTTTTCTTCAGGTTTAGGTGGTTGAGTTCGCTGTTTTGGCACTTCAATTTTGAGTTTGCCTGAAAGATATTGACCTGTGAGCGAGTCGGCATGTTTAGCCAGCTCATCATACGTACCTTCAGCAATGACAACACCACCATGCACGCCAGCACCAGGGCCGATATCAATAATATGGTCAGCTGCACGGATTGCATCTTCATCATGTTCAACGACTAATACCGTATTGCCCAAATCACGTAAGCGAATTAGCGTTTGTAATAAACGGTCATTATCACGTTGATGGAGACCAATTGATGGTTCATCAAGGACGTACATGACACCCATCAAACCTGCACCAATTTGCGAAGCTAGACGGATACGCTGGGCTTCACCACCCGATAGTGTTTCGGCAGAACGAGCCAGACTTAAATAGTTCAGGCCAACACTCACCAAGAAATGTAAACGCTCACGAATCTCTTTAAAGATTTTATCTGCAATTTCACCTTTGGCACCTTCAAGGTTTATACCTTGATAGTAACTTTCGGCATCTCCAATCGACATGCGGGTAATGTCAGCAATGGTTTTATCTTTTACACGAACATGACGTGAAATTTCATTGAGACGTGAACCACCACATGCATCACACGCTGCATTAGAGAGATATTGTGCTAAATCATCACGTACATAGTTACTTTCAGTTTCACGATAACGGCGCTCAAGGTGAGGCAAGATTCCCTCAAACGGTTGTACGCGAGTATGTTTACGGCCGCGTTCATCGATATAACTTAAATCGATTTTTTCTTTGCCAGTACCTTGTAAGAATTTCTTTTGCGTGTCTTTATCTAACTGATTCCAAGGTGTATCAAGTTGAAAACCGAAATGGTCGGCAACTTTTTGCAGCATTGAATAGTAATAAGGACGTTGACGATCCCAACCACGAATAGCACCTTCACTAATTGCAAGCTCAGGGTTAGGAATGAGCTTTTCAGGGCTAAAATGGCTACGTGTACCTAAGCCATCACAGACAGGGCACGCACCAAACGGGTTGTTAAATGAAAATAAACGTGGCTCAAGCTCTGCGACTGCGCGATCACATTCAGGGCATGAGTGCTTTGCAGAAAAGACGCGATCAGGGTGTTCGCCATTCATCCATGATAAAACAGCAATATCACCACCTAAACGCAGTGCGGTTTCAAATGATTCAGCAATACGGTTGCCTAAATCATCACGTACTTTAAAGCGGTCAACAACGACTTCAATGGTATGTTTTTTCTTTTTGTCGAGTTCCGGTGGTGTATCAATATCAATGATTTCACCATCAACACGGGCACGAACGAAACCTTGACCTTGTAGTTGTTCGAACAAGTTGCTGTATTCACCTTTACGCTCACGAACAACAGGGGCAAGCAACATAAGTGCTGTACCTTCCTCAAGGTTTTTTACCGCATCGACCATTTCAGAAACAGTTTGCGCAACCATAGGTAAGTCGTGTTCAGGGCAATAAGGCGTACCGACACGTGCATAAAGCAGACGCAAATAGTCATAAATTTCGGTAATCGTACCAACCGTTGAACGTGGGTTATGGCTAGTAGACTTTTGCTCAATCGCAATGGCTGGTGATAAACCTTCAATCGAGTCAACTTCAGGTTTTTCCATTTGCGATAAAAACTGACGGGCATAGGCCGAAAGTGATTCGACGTAACGGCGCTGTCCTTCGGCATACAAGGTATCAAAGGCAAGAGAAGATTTTCCTGAACCTGATAGCCCCGTAATTACCACAAATTTGTCGCGTGGAATATCGAGTGACACATTTTTTAAGTTATGGGTGCGTGCGCCTCGAATACGGATATGACTTTGGCTCATAAAACATCTCAATTGTGTATTGATGAAAATTTAGGTGTTGAGTGATCAGCCGCAGGGAGGTGTGACTGGTTATAAACAACAGACCCTATATATGATAACGATTTAAAATTGTTCAAGTGGTATAAAATGATTTAAAGCGACAAATTGTGACGGTTAAACGACAAACGACAAAATTTGTTTAATTAAGCAGGTTGTATTTTTAACATTCCTCATTCTACATTTCTACTCTAAGCAAATTTTAACCAGCAACATAATTTTACTAGACGACTGGTCTAATAGTTGTTTATGATGAATGCATGAAACGATTAAATAAAAGCGAAACCACACGACAACACATTTTAGATACCAGTTTTGAACTGGTGCTACATAAAGGTTTTGTCGGTGTTGGTTTGCAAGAAATTTTAAAGGCTTGTGACGTACCTAAAGGTTCATTCTATCACTACTTTGCTTCAAAAGAGGCGTTTGGCTGTGCGTTGCTCGAGCAATACATGGCCAATTATAAAGTCCGTATGGAACAGCTTTGGCAGCACAGTGAGCAAAGTGCCCATGCCCGTTTAATGGCTTTATGGCAGGCGTGGATTGATGATCCGGTCCATGGTAGCTGGGCTGAAAACTGCTTGATTGTGAAATTGGCAGCCGAAGTTTCGGACTTATCAGAAGATATGCGTCAAATTCTAAATGACGGTGTGCACAAATTAACGCAGCGTCTAGCTTTGCTACTCAAAGAAGGGCAACAAGAAGGATCAATTCCAAAACATATTGAACCTTTGAAAACTGCGCAAGTCATGTATCAGCTATGGTTAGGTGCTGCTTTACTTACAAAATTGTCGCAAGACAAAGCACATCTACATCTAGCCTTAGAAACCACTCAACAACTCTTAAAACCGATAGAGGAATAAAGCATGCGAAGTATTATCCATCGTAATTTTGGCGAACCTGTAGACGTTTTAGAGCAGGCGGATATGCCAAAGCCTGAACCAAAAGCAGGCGAAGTGCGTATTAAAACCATCATGTCTCCGATCCATAATCATGATGTATGGACAGTACGCGGAAGCTATGGCTATAAACCAACCTTACCTGCGATTGGTGGCAGTGAGGCAGTTGGTATTGTAGATGCGTTGGGTGAAGGTGTTGAACATGTACAGGTAGGGCAACGTATTGCTGTTGCGGCTGTGCATGGCAGTTGGGCTGAATACTTTATTGCGCCTGCTCAAGGTATTATTCCACTCAATAATGAAATTGATGATGAAACTGCAGCACAGCTGATTGGTATGCCAATTAGTGCTCTCATGCTACTCGACTTTGTAAATGTTCAACCGGGTCAATGGCTCATTCAAAACACGGCAAATGGTGCAGTCGGTAAAACAGTTGCCATGATTGCACAGGCACGTGGCTTACCTGTGATTAATCTGGTTCGTCGTACTGATGCAATTGCAGAAATGCAAGCATTAGGTATTCAGCATGTTGTTGCGACTGATCAGCCGAACTGGAAAGAGCAAGTTAAACAGATTCACGGCGACCAACCTCTTATTGCCGGTGTGGACTCGATTGGTGGAAGTGCAAGTGGCGAAATGCTGCACTTACTCAGTGAAAATAGCCTGCTCGTTTCGTTCGGTAGTATGACTGGCGAAACCATGCAGATTTCATCGGGTGATCTAATTTTCAAACAAGCGACAGTAAAAGGTTTCTGGGCGAGTGTGGTTAATAAAGAAATGCCAGCAGCTCGTAAAAAGGAACTGATCGTTGAGCTGCTAACATTAGCGACTCAGAAAAAATTAATCCTTCCTGTAGAAGGTGTATTTAGTTTTGATGAGATTAAAACTGCCGCTCAAAGAGCAACGCAAGGTGCTCGTCAAGGCAAAGTGTTGTTAAAACCGTAACACATTAAAAGATCAGTCGAGAGACTGATCTTTTTTCATATCTTTAAAATAAAAAGGAAAATTGTATGATCGGACAAATATTGATTGCGCTTATCGCAATATTACATGTCTATATTTTAGTGTTAGAGATGTTTTTGTGGGACAAACCTTATGGCATGAAAGCCTTTGGAAATAATGCAGAAAAAGCAAAACTCACCAAAGTCATGGCACAGAACCAAGGTCTTTATAATGGCTTTTTAGCAGCAGGTTTATTTTGGTCTTTATTGGCTGATGCGCCATTTGCAACATCAATTGCCAACTTCTTTTTAGGCTGTGTACTGATTGCTGGTATTTATGGTGGTCTGACTGCCAGTAAAAAGATTATTTATATTCAGGCGGTTCCGGCATTGATTGCTTTAGTCGCTGTTAATTTTCTTTAAAAAGCGCAAAATACAGCGTTTTGAAATGAATATGACCAGATAGGATCAGCGCATGTGGGCGTTATTTTTAAAGTGTATGTTGGGGGCCGGGGTTGTCCTCATTATTTCGATTTTATCGAAAAGTAAGGCATTTTATATTGCGGGTTTAGTCCCGCTTTTTCCAACCTTCGCTTTAATTGCCCACGTAATTGTTTTTCAGCAAAAGGGAGCTGAGGCATTACAGAAAACGGCTTTATTTGGTTTATGGTCACTGATTCCTTATGCCATTTATTTAGTTGCTGTTTATGTGCTGGCAACGCGTATGTCGATGTGGTCTTGTTTAGGAGTCGCAACACTATGCTGGGTTGTGGCTGCTGCAGGTTTGATTTACGGCTGGCAATTGTTTCAAAGTTAAATTAAAGACTGACCATTTAACGAACTAAATGGTCAGAACTCATCTTATTTTAGATCTGATCTAAACCTAACCATTGTCTTTGATGGTAGGCACTATCCCAAAATAACCATTCAAGTTTTGCACCCATGGTATAGGCTGCATGCATTTTCTCTAAAGTATCTGCATCACAACGTGCGGCAACTTTATCTACCGTCGCAATCACATTACGAACGGCGGTATGGAATTCTTCACCTGCGTAGGTATCAATCCATGCCTGATAAGGATTGTTCGGGACAGACTTACTCACAATGTCTTTACCGACTTCGGCATAAATCCAGAAGCAAGGTAATAGAGCCGCAAGTACAACAGGGTAGCTTTCAGACCAAGCAGTTGCCGTCAAAAATGAAGTGTAATGATGTCCTGCCAAGGTCAATGGGGTATTTTTAAATTCTTCTTTAGTTACCCCAAAATTTTTCATAAAGTCGTCATGCAAACTGCGCTCGACCACAATTGCAATTTTAGCTGCATCAGAAAACTGCATAATATCGTCAGCATCAAAAGCTTTAGCTGCTGCAACAGCCAGCACACGGCCATAGGCCACTAAATATTGAGCATCTTGAATAACATAATGACAAAAAGCTTCTTTATCTAAAGTACCGTTAGCAAGTTCCTGATTAAAAGGCAGGTCGAGAATTTTTTGATATAAATTTAAATTACGTTGCCAGAGTTCTTGAGAAAAAAGCATAAAAACATTCCATTTAAAATAAGACAGCTAAACCCGATTTTAAATCAATTTTAAAATACAAAAATAATAATGATAGATATATCGCAAGAAAATATTTAATACGATTAATAAGTTAATGAAATATTATAAATTTCTTTATTAAACAGTGAGATAAAGTAAAGTGAATAACGGCACAAAACAACATCGTTTTGTGGTTAATTATCGATATAATAGCCGCGGTTTTAAGAAAGATTAAATTTAGTTCTTGGTATAGGTCTGATCCATGAAGCATTTCCGATTTTCGATATTTTTTACGGTGGTGTGTTTAGCACTATCCGCTTACTGGGGTTTTACCCATGGACCTGAAGCGGGCGTGTCAACCATGCTTAAAGCTTTAACCATTACCGCGATTTTAGCTGTGATGGAAGTTTCTTTATCTTTTGACAATGCGGTCGTGAATGCATCGGTTCTACGTAATTGGGACCCGTTCTGGAAAATGATCTTTTTAACGGTAGGTATTTTAATCGCCGTTTTTGGTATGCGTCTGATTTTCCCAGTCGTGATTGTTGCAGTGACTGCTGATATGGGTGTTGTTGAAGTAGCCAAAATGGCACTTAATGATCCAAAAACCTACTCTGAACGTTTAATGGCACATCATGCTGAAATTTCGGCTTTTGGTGGAACATTCCTATTACTGGTTTTCTTAAACTTCTTCTTTGATGACGAAAAAGAAACGCATTGGTTTAGATGGCTTGAATCTAAACTTGCAAGCTTGGCAAGCGTACCAGCAATGTCTGTATTTCTTGCTTTGATTGCCTTAATTGTGATGGCAGGTTATGTCGATGACCATCAACGTTTAGCTGTAACTATGGCCGGTATTTGGGGCATTGTGGTTTATATTGGCGTTGAAGTGTTAAGTCATTTATTGGGCGGCGAACCTGAAATTGATGAAAATGGTAATGCTGTATTACAAGATGGATCAGGTGCCGCTTCTGGTGTTGTAAAAGCCGGTTTAGGTGGTTTCTTATATCTTGAAGTGTTAGACGCATCATTTAGTTTTGATGGTGTAATTGGTGCATTTGCCATTACTAGCGACGTTGTTGTAATTATGCTCGGTCTTGCAATTGGTGCTATTTTCGTCCGTTCAATGACAGTTTATCTTGTAGAAAAAGGTACGTTAGATGCCTATGTGTTCTTGGAACATGGTGCGCATTATGCGATCGGTGCTTTAGCATTCATTATGATTGCAAGTGGTACAGGCGTGCATGTACCGGAAGTTGTTACAGGTTTAATTGGTGTAGCGTTCATTGTTTGGGCGGTTATCGCTTCAATTCAATATTCGAAGCGTGAGCAACAGTCGCCTTAAGCTAATTTTCAGCAAACTTCGATAAACTAAAGAGGCTAAACGCCTCTTTATTTTTTTAAGCCCAAATCGTTATTTTAAATAAGGTGTCCCGTATTTTTAGAAACGAATCGGCTTATAATTTACTTAGTTTGATAACGTGTATTGATATGATGAATGCTTTGGAACGTCGCTCAACTTTTGCCTTAAGTAGTATTTTTGCGCTACGCATGTTGGGCTTGTTCATGATTATTCCTGTCTTTTCTGTAGTTGGGCAGTCATATCAATATGCGACTCCAGCACTCATTGGTTTGGCTGTAGGTATTTATGGTTTAAGTCAGGCCATTTTACAAATTCCATTTAGCTTACTTGCTGACCGTTTTAGCCGTAAACCGCTTGTGGTCTTTGGTCTATTGCTTTTTGCTATTGGTGGTGCAATTGCCGGATTATCTGACACCATTTATGGCGTAATTATTGGCCGTGCTATCGCTGGGGCGGGTGCAGTTTCGGCAGTAGTTATGGCACTTTTAGCCGATGTGACGCGTGAAGAGCAGCGTACTAAAGCCATGGCTGCCATGGGTATGAGTATTGGCTTGTCTTTTGTAGTCGCTTTTAGTCTTGGGCCTTGGCTCACAAGCCTTGTAGGTATTTCTGGTTTGTTCTTTGTAACAACCATCATGGGTTTGATCGCGATTGCGATGTTATTGCTGGTGCCTAAAGTCACTCGCCATCATCGTAACTATCAGCAAGGCTACATGGCACAGCTTAAGCAAGTCATTCAAATGGGTGATTTAAACCGTTTACACGTTTCGGTTTTTGCATTGCATTTATTGCTGACCGCCATGTTTATTTATGTGCCGTCACAGCTTATCGAGTTTGCGCATATTCCTTTGGCGAGCCACGGTTTGGTGTATTTGCCACTTTTGGTTATTAGTCTGTTTTTTGCATTTCCTAGCATTATCATCGCTGAAAAATATCGCAAAATGCGCGGCATTTTCTTAACAGCAATTACAGGCATTATTGCAGGTTTGCTTCTTCTTATATTTGGTTATCAGTCCAAATATGTCTTGCTTGCCGGCTTAGGAATTTTCTTTATTGCCTTTAATGTCATGGAGGCTTTATTACCTTCTTGGCTGTCAAAATCCGCTCCAATCCAGTCGAAAGCCACCGCTATGGGGGTAAATGCCAGTAGCCAGTTCTTAGGTGCTTTTTTTGGTGGCACACTAGGTGGTCAATTATTGATGTTACATAATACTGCGATTGGATGGAGTGTCTTAGCAGGGATTGCTATAATATGGCTGCTAATTAGTTTTGGTTTAGCTCAGCCGCGGTATTTGTCATCTATTGTGCTGCCATTGCCGCAAGTGCAACAGGTGAATGAGTGGACCACACAACTATTGGCAATTCGTGGTATCGAAGAAGTTGTGGTGATGCCTGACCAGCAAGTTGCTTATATTAAAGTCGATAAACAGTCTCTTGATGACGCTTCGCGACGTGATTTAACGCAGTTGTTCGGTAAAGAGGTAGCCATTTAAGCATAACTCTTATAAAGTAAAACATAGAAATGTATAGGATGAAGACAGCTAATGCGTGGTGTAAATAAGGTTATTTTGGTTGGTACTTTGGGTCGTGATCCTGAAACAAAAACTTTTCCAAATGGGGGCTCGTTGACCCAGTTTTCTATCGCAACAAGTGAAGTTTGGACTGATAAAAATACAGGTGAACGTAAAGAACAAACAGAATGGCACCGTATTGTTTTGCATAACCGTTTAGGGGAAATTGCTCAGCAGTTTTTACGTAAAGGTTCTAAGGTTTATATCGAAGGTTCATTACGTACACGTCAGTGGACAGACCAAAATGGTCAAGAACGTTACACTACAGAAATCCGTGGCGACCAGATGCAAATGTTAGATGCTCGTCAACAAGGTGAACAAGGTTTTGCTGGCGGTAATGATTTTAACCAACCACGTTTTAACGCGCCTCAACAAGGTGGCGGCTATCAAAATAACAACCAAGGTGGTGGCTACGGCCAAAACAATGGTGGTTATGGTGGCCAAGGTGGTTTCGGTAATGGTGGCAATAGCCCACAAGGTGGTGGTTTCGCTCCTAAAGCGCCACAACAACCAGCATCTGCACCAGCTGATTTAGACGACGATTTACCGTTCTAATCAAAGTTTCGAAAAGGGCGAGTTTATCTCGCCTTTTTTATTATTCAATTCCAAGTAAACGTACCAGTGCTGTGCCAGCCGCTGCCAGACAAATCACCAATAAAAGCGGTGCTTTTTTCCAAACTAAGAAAAGTGCCAAACCCACCCCAAATATACGTGCGAAACCTGCGAAATGTTGGCCTTCAAAAAATGTAGTGGTCACAGCAATGGCACAGAGCAAAACGGTGGCGCCGTTTGAGAGTAAAACTTGGTATTTTTCAGAAAATGAAAACTTGGCACCTAAGTGGAAACCAGCAAAACGGATACTGTACGTACCCAGTGCGAGTAGAGCTATTCCTACAATAATCAGTAACTGTTGACTCATTTTCTTCTACTCCATATCAAGCCAAAAAGTGAAATCAGGATTGGAAGTCCTGAGGCCAAAAAGGGCGTGGTGATCAACGCTAAAGTTGATCCGGCAAATGCAGCTTTTCGAGTCACCTTATTCTTTAAAGCAGAAAAAGTAAGAGCAATTAAAATCGCTGGGAAAATCGCATCTAAGCCAAATGTTTTAGGGTCTGGAATAGCACTCCCAATAAAATAACCTGCAGTGACACCTAGTGGCCAACTGAGCATGATGCCTATACCGCATAGCCAGTAAGCAGCCTTTTTGGTTTCGAAATCAGGCTGTGCCATACCAAACAAAACGCTTTCATCGTTCATGATATGAGACCCAAAATATTGAGAGAATTTGCCTCGAATCAGTTCGTTGACCGCTATGCCAAAAGGCAGATGTCTTAAATTGACGAGTAGTCCTGCAATTGCAGCCGCAATCGGGCTACCACCTACCGCCAAGAATCCAATAAAAATAAATTCGGCAGTTCCCGCGAGCACAAATATGGACAGACAAAGTGGGATCCAGAGTGCTAAGCCATAACTTGCGGCGAGTGAACCTAAGGACATACCAACAACACTCGTTGCTAGACACACAAAGAAAATCGAGCGAGTAGTATCTTTACTAAGTTTTCTAATAAGAGCGTATGTAGTCATGGCATGATATAACGAACGATTTTCCATTATAATGAATAAGTCTGATTGTTTTGTCAAAACGAACGATCGTTTTTTTTATAGAACGGATAGAATGAATGTCTCAGCCAATCGAAATTATTGCCAAAGGTTTAACGCGTGAACGCCAAAGAGCAGGGCTTTCATTGGCAGAGGTTGCGCGCCGTGCAGGTGTTGCCAAATCTACACTTTCTCAATTAGAGGCAGGGCAAGGTAACCCAAGTATTGAAACCTTGTGGGCACTTTGTGTTGCACTCAATATTCCATTTGCACGTTTGATGGAAGAACCGAGCAATCAAGTGCAAGTCATTCGCTGTGGTGATGGGCCAACGGTGAGTTCGGAGATTGCCAATTACAAAGCAATTTTGTTGGCGACCTGTCCACCCTATGCGCGCCGAGATGTGTATTTATTGATTGTTGAACCGGGCGAAGATCGACTTTCAGAACCACATCCAGTTGGTTCTGTAGAACATATTATTGTGGTTGAAGGGCGAGCTTTAGTGGGTTTAATTGATGAAGCGGTTGAGCTGGGTGTTGGAGACTATATTTGTTATCCAGCCGATCAAAAACATATATTTAGAGCCTTGGAAACAGGCACAAAGGCGTTATTAATTTCTGAGCAAAACTAAAGAAATTCAATCTGATTAAAATAAAAACAAAAAGCCATTTACCAGCATCTTCTATAAAAAGGGCCAATTTTGCGTATAAATTTTGCAATTGGCTCTCTCTTTTATTACAAAAATGGCTCTCGTTTCTTGAGTGCCGAAACGACAAATTAAAGCCATTGGAAGTATGCATACGGAAGCGCCGGATAAGCTCAGTGAATTTTCTGTTTTAGGAATTGGGCAGAACGGCTAAATTTTTAGGGGATATTTTTTGGCTTCGGAGGATTTCCGAGACTAGCCGATATCCTCCATATATTAAGGAAAATGATATGGCAGCTCATCAAAATGGTTCTGAAGCCAATCACTCCCAAAGTTTAAAACATGGACTTAAATCACGCCACTTAACTATGATCTCGATTGCAGGGGTTATTGGTGGCTCTCTCTTTGTTGGCTCAGGCAGTATTATCTACAACACCGGCCCTGTAGTTTTTCTAACTTATGCTTTAGGTGGCCTTCTAGTTTGGTTCATTATGCGTATGTTAGGCGAGATGGCCGTTTTAAATCCAGACAGTGGCTCTTTTTCAACTTATGCGGACCGTGCGATTGGTCGTTGGGCAGGGTTTTCAATTGGTTGGTTGTACTGGTGTACGCTGGCGATGCTCATGGGCTGGGAAGCTTATGTAGCAGGAAAGATTTTAAACAACTGGTTCCCGTTTATACCGATCTGGGTTTATATGACCGTTGTCATTGTCGCACTGGTTGTTGTCAATTTACAAAACGTCAAGAACTATGGTGAATTCGAGTTCTGGTTTGCGCTCATCAAAGTCATCGCGATTGTTGTTTTCCTTGTGATTGGTAGTTTAGCCATCATGCATTTGTGGCCTTGGGGCAATCCGGCTGCATCTGGTATAAGTAACTTAACCTCTCAAGGCTTTATGCCAAATGGCGGTTCGTCAGTGATTACCGCCTTGCTTGGGGTGATGTTCGCCTATATTGGCGCTGAAATTGTTACCGTAGCAGCAGCAGAGTCTGCAAATCCATCTAAAGAAATTCGTAAGGCATCGAACTCGGTGGTTTGGCGTATTATTTTATTCTACGTTGGTTCAATGTTCGTTGCTGTATGTCTTATTCCTCACAACAATGAACTTTTAAAAGATTCGACTTGGGGTACTTATAGTGTAACTCTGTCTGCACTTGGTATTCCGGGCGCGCGCCATATCGTAAATTTTGTAGTTCTAACATCGGTATGTAGTTGCTTTAACTCAGCACTTTACACGTGTTCACGGATGCTATTCTCGTTGTCTAAACGTGGTGATGCACCAAAAAGTTTTGGTTCTGTAAACAGTAAAAGCAGTCCTTGGGTGGGTGTGATTGTGTCATGCTTCTTCTCTGTAATTGCGGTAATTTTAACTGCAACAGAGAGTATGAATGTTTATGACTTCTTCATGTTAACAACAGGTGCAGCAACACTATATGTGTACCTGACCATTGCTTATTCTCAGCTTCGTATGCGTAAAAAATTAGAAGCTGAAGGCGTGAAGATTGACTTTAAAATGTGGATGTTCCCTTACCTGACCTATGTGGTGATCTTTGCAATTATTGGTGCAATTCTTACCATGTTGATTGAAGGTACTTATTTTAAAGAAGTGATTTACACCACAGCATTGTTCGGCATTATTGTGTTCTTCGGGTTATTGTCTGAAAAGCTAGGTTGGGGTAAAGACCGTCGCGCAACCCATTTAACTCATAGCCATGAAGAAAAGTTAGTTTAAATTTTTAAACCAAAAGAGCCTCACAATGAGGCTCTTTTTTATTTTACTCAGATAAAAATCAATTCAGTGTGGATACACCTGCTTCACGTAAGCATTGAAGCAAGACGCCAAAAGCCATCACCATATCTTTTTCATTTACACAGGCAAAGCCCATCAGCAGTCCGCGCTCTGCATGTGCATGCGACTGCATGTAGTACTGAGACAGTGGACGAACCTTGACGCCACGTTCAAGCGCTGTGGCTGCAATGGCGACATCATCGCAAGAGTTCGGTAGTTTTAAAACCAGATGTAACCCTGCCGCTTCGTCATATTCATGAATAAATTCGGGGCCAAGATAGCGTTGAATTAAGCTCACCAAGTAATCACGGCGTTTACCATAGAGCAGACGCATACGGCGAATATGCGCTTCATAATGGCCTTCACGAATAAATTCAGCGAGGGCTTTTTGCTCAAGCAAGTGCCCACCACGATAAAGTTCGGCCGCAACAATACGTAGCGGTGAAAATAACGGCTTAGGGACGACCAAATAGCCAATTCTTAAAGATGGATAAATAGTTTTACTAAACGTGCCCATATATAAAACAGGTGCGTTATTTTCTAAGCCTTGCAAAGATGGATAAGGCTGGCCCGAGAAACGGAACTCACTGTCATAGTCATCTTCTACAATCCAGCTATTGTGCTGACGTGCAATCTGAATCAATTGTCTGCGACGATCAAGGCTTAAATGTGAGCCAAGCGGATATTGATGTGATGGTGTGACAAAAATGAGTTTAGGCGGTACTGCTGGATTTTCTTCGGGAATAATGCCTTCAGCATCGACAGGCATCGGCTGAATATCGAGGCCATTAATCCGTAACGTATTACGCATTCCCCAATAAGCGGGATCTTCAATCCAGACTTTATCTCCCATATCACTCAGTGCACGTGAGACTAAATCAATGGCTTGATGAATGCCTTCGGTAATAATAATCTGGTCCGCATCGCACTGGACTGAACGCGCAACACGTAAGTAATCTGCCAACGCACTTCGAAGCTCTATGCATCCACCTGCATTGCTATAAATTAGACGGTTAATGTCCGGTTCGCGGCTTAAGCGTGCTTGAATACGACTAAAAATATGATGTGGAAACTCGGTAACATCGGGTGCTCCCGGAACAAAGGCTCCCCATTGATGTGGCGAGGCTGCGGCATAGCCCAATAAGTTTGAGCCACGCTGTGAGAGGGCGTAAGAACTTTGAATATTTGGGCTAGAAACTACTTTTTTCTTGTTTTGTGTATTTAAAAAACTCTCTGGTAACTTTTCGGCAACCCATGTGCCATGTCCTGTCCGTGCTTCTAAATAGCCTTCGGCCTGTAGTTGTTCGTAGGCACTAAGAACGGTATTTCTCGAAACATGAATTTCACTGGCTAAATCGCGTGATGCAGGTAGACGAGTCTTGGGCTGGATGACTCCATCAATAATGGCACCACGCAGGCAACGGAAAAGGCGTTGATGTAGTTTCCCTTCAGTGTCCTGTTGGAGTCGTTGCAGCAAATGATCTCCAAGTAAACTACGCAATTGGCTCTCTCCTACAGTTAAAAAGTGGCTCTCGTCAGTTGCCATCAGACGAGCGAAATTACATGCATAGGCAGTCGTTGTAAAGCACCCTGAAAATTAAGCACAGGATGCAAAAAAACTAAGCTGCAACTGATGATGAAAATATGAGGGAATCAAATGGATACTCAACATTCTGCACTTAACGCACGTAAACAGCAAGCAACTCCACGTGGTGTAGGCGTGATGTGTCAGTGGTATGCGGAAAAAGCTGAAAATGCCACGATTTGGGACAAGGAAGGCAACCAATTTATCGATTTCGCTGGTGGTATTGCAGTTTTAAATACAGGCCATCGCCACCCTAAAGTCATTGCAGCGGTGACTGAACAACTTACTAAATTTACGCATACTGCGTATCAAGTTACGCCTTATGAAAGCTATGTGGCTTTAGCTGAACGTATTAATGAACGCGCGCCAATTGCTGGTCCTGCGAAGGCAGCTTTTTTCACAACAGGTGCAGAAGCAGTTGAAAATGCAGTGAAGATTGCTCGTTGTTACACAGGTCGTCACGGCATTATCACGTTTGGTAACGGTTTCCACGGCCGTTCATTTATGACCATGGCAATGACAGGTAAAACAGCACCTTATAAACGTGATTTCGGTGTAATGCCAGCGGGTGTGTTCCACGCACGTTACCCAGTACCTGCAAAAGGTATTTCAGTAGATGCGGCAATTGAAAGCGTTGAAGATATTTTCAGTGAAGATATTGCGCCACATGACGTTGCAGCAATTGTACTTGAGCCAGTACAAGGTGAAGGCGGTTTCAATGTGGTGCCAGCCGAGTTCTTAAAACGTTTACGCGCAATTTGTGATAAGCACGGTATTTTACTTGTCGCTGATGAAGTGCAATCTGGTTTTGCTCGTACTGGTAAGTTATTTGCGATGAACCATTATGAAACTAAAGCAGACCTCATCACGATGGCGAAAAGCTTGGGCGGTGGTTTCCCTATTTCAGGTGTTGTGGGTCGTGCAGAAGTCATGGATGCACCAAACCCGGGTGGTCTAGGCGGTACTTATGCAGGTAGCCCGATTGCAGTTGCCGCTGCGCATGCCGTGATTGACGCGATTGAAGAAGAAAACTTATGCGACCGTGCAAATGAATTAGGCGCTGAGTTAGTTGCTACGCTTAAAGATATTCAGCAAGCAACAGGTGACGTAGTAACCGATATTCGTGCATTAGGTTCAATGGTTGCAGTAGAGCTTGAAACAGCTGAACAAGCAAAAGTTGTACAAAACTATGCAATGGAAAACGGGTTGTTACTTCTTACTTGTGGTAAATACGGTAATGTAATTCGTTTCTTATATCCATTAACCATTCCTGCTGAGCAATTCCGTCAAGGTCTTGATATCTTGAAACAAGGTTTTGCGACACTCAAAGCAGGTAGTGCAAAAGCAATGGAGCAATCTGCATGATTCAAAATAATTTGCAGTATTTATTAAAACATCCTGATATTTCATTAGAAGCACCTGCATCAAATGACTATATCGAGGTAAATGATGCTGCTACAGGTGAAACTTTGGCATGGGTAAAAACCTATGACCGTGCAGGGGTTGAAGCCGCAATTAACCGTTCAGCAAAAGCGCAGGCTGCTTGGAAAAAGCAAACTGCCTTGGCGCGTGCTGATGTGCTATTGGCATGGTACAACCTCATGCTTGAGCACAAAGAAAATCTGGCTCAAATCTTAACTGCTGAGCAAGGTAAACCATTGGCAGAAGCACGTGGTGAAATTGGTTATGCAGCATCATTCATTCGCTGGTTTGCCGAGCAAGCGCGTCGTATTGATGGTGAAGTCTTAACACCTACGTTGCCAAACCAACGTTTGCTCGTGATTAAACAAGCGATTGGTGTTACAGCTGCAATTACGCCGTGGAACTTTCCGGCTGCCATGATTACGCGTAAAGCAGGTCCAGCCATTGCTGCGGGTTGTTCAATGTTGGTTAAACCGGCAGAGCAAACGCCGTTAACCGCCTATGCGCTTGAAGTATTGGCGTTACAGGCAGGCTTACCAGCAGATGTTTTAATTAACATTAGTGGTGATGCAGTTGAAGTCGGCAAAACCCTATGCGAAAGCGATATTGTTCGTAAGTTAAGCTTTACTGGTTCAACACAAGTTGGCCGTATCTTGATGCAACAATGTGCGCCAACCATTAAAAAGCTTTCGCTTGAACTGGGTGGTAACGCGCCTGTATTGGTATTTGATGATGCCAACCTTGAACAAGCGGTTCAGGGCATCATGGCAAGTAAATATCGTAACAGCGGTCAAACCTGTGTCTGTGCTAACCGTATTTATGTTCAAGATGGCATTTACGATGCGTTGGCAGAGCGCTTGGTTGAAGCTGTGTCTAAGCTTAAAGTTGGCGATGGCCGTCAAGAAGGTTCAACTCAAGGACCTTTAATTGATGAAGATGCGATTGCAAAAGTTCAGTCTCATATTGCAGATGCAACTGAGAAAGGCGCAACAGTTCGTATTGGTGGTAAACGTTCGGCACTTGGCGGTACATTCTTTGAACCGACTGTGTTAACTGGCGTAACGCAAGACATGAAAGTGTCTAAAGAAGAAACTTTTGGTCCGCTTGCCCCACTATTTCGCTTTAAAACTGAAGATGAAGCAGTGGCAATGGCGAACGATACCGAGTTCGGTTTAGCTGCTTATTTGTTTACTCAAAGCACAGCTCGTCAATGGCGAGTAGGTGAGGCACTTGAGTACGGTATGGTCGGCATTAACACGGGCGCGATTTCAAACGAAGTTGCTCCGTTTGGTGGCGTAAAACAGTCAGGTCTAGGTCGTGAAGGTTCAAAATTCGGCATCGAAGAATATGTCGAAATGAAATACCTCTGCGTAGACTTATCTGAGTAAGGGTTAAAGCGAGTTCGCTTTGTTCTGAACGAAAACATGCAGTTATACTGCATGTGATGTTTCACAAAAAAACCGGTCATGCCCATTCATGACCGGTTTTTTATTTAAGTCGGCAAATATCCTTCATGGCTTTCGGGTAAACGACGAAGCTCATCAATGAGGGTTTCAATGAGTTTTTCGACCACAAGGCGTTGGCCTTTTCTAGACACATAAACCAGTTGTAGCATGCCAATATTCGACTTCCAGTCAGGAAGTATATGGACCAGCGTTCCTTTACGAATTTCCGATTCAACGGTTAAAAAAGGAAGGTCGGCAATACCTAAACCGTCCATCACGGCATAGTAAACGCCAGCCAAGTCATTACTTTTAATTCGTGGTTGATAAGGCACATCAACCGATTCACCATTACGTATATTGCATAAATGCCAAATATAATTTTGCTTTTGTGTGCCTAAGCTAATACTTGGAAAGTCCTGTAATTCGGAATAATGCTTAATGGTGCGACCTTGCAGTAATTCAGGCGAAGCCACCAGACAATGATCGGTTTTAATCACGTCACGAACAATCAAATTTGAATCTTCATTCGGTTCAAAATTGGTTCGAATCGCAAGGTCGATGTCATCATGCAAGATATCTACTCGACGGCTCGTTAGCTCAAGAGATATTTCAACTTTAGGGTAGGTTTTTAAAAACTGATTTAAAATTTTTCTAATTTGAAAATGCATCATTAAAGGCGGGCAGCTTACTTTTACCAAACCTTGAGGCTCACTTTTTTGCTTTAATAACACGTTCTCTGCACATTCAACTTGAGCAATGACTTTGCAGCATTCCTCGTAAAACTCTTGACCTAAATCGGTCACTTTAAAATGGCGGGTTGTTCTTTGAATCAGGCTGACATTAAATTTATTTTCAAGGTCAATAATGCGTCGGCTGAGCTTGGATTTACTAATATTTTCGGCCTCACTGGCCGCACTAAAGCCGCCGTGTTTTACGACCAAATAGAAATAATAAAAATCATCAAAAGAGCTTATCAATGTCCGTTCAACCCATTAAAATGTAAGATTAGAATGCTTAAGCATTCTAATCTTGGCAGTAGAACTTATTTTTGGCTAGTGTTGTGATTGTAACTTGAAATCAGGTTACGGTAGTCAGGGATATGATTTGAGAACAATGTGCCCAAACCTTCAATATCATTACGCCAGTCACGGTGTAATTCACACGCCATACCGAACCAAGTCATCAGCTGAGCACCTGCTTTAGACATACGGTCCCAAGCTGCATCACGTGTTAATTCGTTGAAAGTACCAGAAGCATCAGTAATTACGAATACTTCAAAGCCTTCTGCCAAAGCAGATAGTGCAGGGAATGCCACACAAACTTCAGTTACAACACCTGCAATAATCAGTTGTTTTTTACCGGTTGCTTTAACCGCTTTTACGAAATCTTCATTGTCCCACGCATTGATTTGGCCTGGACGTGGAATAAAAGGCGCATCTGGGTGAATTTCTTTTAACTCAGGAACTAAAGGACCGTTTGGACCAGTTTCAAAACTGGTTGTTAAAATTGTTGGAAGATTGAAGTATTTTGCTGCATTTGCAACAGCAAGTACGTTGTTTTTAAATTTATCCGGATCGATATCTCGAACTAAAGAAAGTAAACCTGCTTGATGGTCAACTAAAAGAACCGCAGCATTATCCTTGTCTAAGCGTACATAATCTTGAGCCATTTTTTATGTCCTCATGTTATCAAATTGAATAATCAAAAATTATTGGGTAGGTCATCAGTGCCTAAAATCATGCTAGATGAGTTTGTTGTCGTAATTAAGTCTAAAAAATAGGATTAAGAATTTTAAAAATAGGACGATCTCTTAAACAAAACATCAAAATTTATGATTGTCCCATAAATGCAATAATGTGTTGCTAATCCTGATCTATAAACTGCAATTATTGAGGCGTAAAATCAATCTCAGTTCAAGAAAATCCTACATATATAGGAGAGATCAGATGAAGAAATTTCTTGGTGCATATCAAAATAACCACATGCATTGGGTTGGTGATGGTTTCCCTGTATATAACCTGTTCTCTTATGACCGTTTAGGCCAAACCCTAAGCCCATTTTTGTTACTGGATTATGCAGCGCCATATAACTTCTCACCAACCACTGAACAACAAGGTGTAGGTTCACATCCTCACCGTGGCTTCGAAACAGTTACTATTGCCTATCAAGGTGAAGTGACTCATAAAGACTCAAGTGGTGGTGGCGGAACCATTAAAACCGGTGACGTGCAATGGATGACTGCGGGTGCAGGGGTGTTACATGAAGAGTTCCATTCTCCTGAATTTGCAGAGCATGGCGGTCTTTTTGAAATGGTGCAATTGTGGGTAAATTTACCTTCGCATTCAAAAATGACCCCTGGAAAATATCAAGCCATTGAAGCTAAAGATATTCCGGACATTGCACTAGACGAGCACGGTAGTCATTTGCGTGTGATCGCAGGTGAATATGCAGATGCAAAAGGTGCAGCAACTACATTTAGTCCATTAAATGTATGGGACGGTAAATTGGTAAAAGGCCAAAAACATACCCTGTATGTACCTGAAGGGCATACTACCCTTGTTGTTGTGCTAGAGGGCGCGGTTGTGGTCAATGATACAAACCGTCTTGAAGGCAAAACCGTTGCGATTTTATCTCGTGAGGGCGTTGAGTTTAGCTTAAATGCTGAAGAAGACACTAAATTCTTGGTGTTGACTGGCCAACCACTAAATGAGCCAATCGAAGGTTATGGTCCATTTGTCATGAATACCAAAGCCGAGATTATGGAAGCGATTAACGATTTTAATCGTGGAAAATTCGGTTCAATCATGCAAGAAGGATAAATTGCTAAGCTGTACTTAATGATCTTTAAAAGCAAAGTAATAAAAAGCCCGCTATCAAGTGTGAATAGCGGGCTTTTTCGCTGTAAAGTTTCTGTTTTTATGATGGATATCATTATTGTGTCGGCATTGTTTTGTGTGATTTAGTTCTCATTATTATACCACCATGATACCGCAAAAAATGATACTTGTAAAACGAATGATATAAATACAGTTAAATTATCTTATTTTATTTAAAAGAATTTTTTTAAATTTTTAAAAAATATAGATTTTTATACAGTCATCCTCTTTTGTAAAATTTTATGAAAAACTTTTGGGCTTACCTTTTAAAATTTTTCTATATAAATTGATGCAAAAAATAAAAATCTGGTAGTTTTTAATACGGTGTTTTTTTAGGGTATGAGTGATAATCAAAAAAATTCTCGAAAAATGGGACATCATTTTGGATATCGCAATTATTGGCAGTGGAATGGCAGGACTTGCAGCAGCAAGAATTCTGAAAGATGCAGGACATACAATCACGATATTTGAAGCACTTCCTGGCCGGGGAATGGACAGTCATAGCATTGAGTTCGATGGTGGGATTATTGATGCACCATTGCGTGTTATGAACCCGCATCTATGGAAAAATACACTCAGCCTTGCTGCACATTTAGGCATTAAAACCTTTCCGGTTCGTACCTATATGTCTTGTAGCTGGTTATTTGAAGATCGTACTGAAACATGGTTAACCACATCTCGTAGCCGTATTGGTAATTTCCCAATTATCAATAACCGTAAAGGTATCCAGCAATATGGCTGGCGTCTGGTAAAAGGGATGCTGCAATTAAAAACTGCGATTCACCAGTTCTTTAAATCTAAAAATCAAGATATTACTCTCGCTGAATTTATTAATCAGAACGATATTGAAGAAGTATTCTGGCATGGTGTAGTTATGCCGGTGCTTTATACGATTTGTACATGTAACCCAAAAACAATTGGTGATTGGCCTGCGAAAAACCTTCTTGAGTTTTTGCGTCATTTAACTGATGGTGACATGTTGTTGCGTATGAAAGGCGGTACACCTGCATTTGTAGACAGCTTAATTAAAGGCATTGATATCCATAGCGGTTCGGCAATTAAAAAAGTTGAGCTACAAGGTGAAAAAGTACTGGTCGAAAATGAAAAAGGTGACCAAGGTACATTTGACCGCGTTATTGTGGCGACGCCAACATCTAAACTTGAAGAGTTCTTAAACCCTGAACAGTTTGCAGAAGATATGAATCTGCTTAAACAGTTCCGCTTTGAACAAGGCGACTTGGTTATTCATACAGATGCAACAGTAATGCCACCACGCCGTAAAGACTGGTCAGTGCTGAGCTATATGATGGACCGTAAGTTTACTCGTCAGCAGTTTACAGTTTGGATGAATGCCGTTGAGCCATCACTAGTAGGTAAAAATCCTGTATTCCAAACTTGGCGTCCAGTAGTGGATATCGACCCTAAAAAAGTCATTTCAAAAGTGACCTTAACGCGTGCAGTTGTAGACTCGCAAACTATTGCTTTAAACAAAGAGCTACAACAACGTCACTTAGAACCAAACCGTAAAGTATTCTACTGTGGTTCATGGTCATGTGATGGTTTGCCAATTTTAGAGTCAGCAGTGACTTCTGCGATGCATATTGCTGAAATTTTGGGTGCACCTTTACCATTTGTGGGATTAAAGCCTAAGGTCGAAGTTGCCCCTGAACTCGGTTACTAAAATTGTGAAAGCAAAAGTTCGAGCAGCTCTTTCTCGATTTATCCCTCATAAATATGCAATTGATGCATCAAGTTTGGGAGATAGTGAAGAGCTTGCTTGGACAAACTTGGGTTTTTGGAAAAATACCCAAACCTACCGTGAAGCTTGTCGCCAATTGGCTGATCATCTGGCACAAGCTGTCAATTTAAATTCAAAAGATCATCTCTTAGATTTAGGTTGTGGACAGGGTGCAAGTTTATTGCACTGGTTACAGCACTATCACCCCAAAAGCCTTAGTGCTGTTGAACTACAAGCCTCATGTGTTAATAAAATTCAAAAATTTATTCCTGAAATAAGTCAGATTTTCTGTGGTTCATTTTTAAATTTAAAACAATTTGAATTTAAACAACGCTTCGATGCCATTTTATGTATCGATGCGGCTTATCACAGTCATTTAAATTCATTTCTAGATTCGGTTACGCCAGTTTTAAATTCAAAAGGACGATTAGGTTTTCATTACTTGATGCGTGCCGACTCATGTCACAACATGACCATACTACAAGAACAAAAGCATCGTTATTTACTTAAAGCAGCCGATGTCACTTGGGATGCCTTACTCACGGAAGAGATACTGAGAACTACCTTGGAACAACAAGGTTTTACAGATATTAAAATCGAAGATTTATCAGAACAGGTATTATTAGGTTTTTCACAGTATATTCAAAATCAACAAGCACAAAGCCATAACCGAGGGTTGGCAAATTTTAAAATCCAAATGACTGCAAAGTTATGCCAACAACTCTATCAAAATGGGTATGTACGTTATATTCAAATAACAGCAATAAAAAAATAGGGTGAGCCATGTCAGTTAAATATCAAGGATCATGTTTATGTGGAGCTGTGAGCTATCAAAGTGATGCAGAGCCACGTTATAGTTTTAATTGCCATTGTCGAGATTGCCAAAAGGCAACAGGTTCGGCCTATGCGCCAATCGCTTTTTTTCATCAATCTGAATTGAAAATAAGTGGCGAACTTAAATATTTTGAGACATTAGGTTCTTCTGGTCGTCCCATTAAAAGAGCTTTTTGCCCGACTTGTGGTTCTCAACTTTTTGGCTTACCTGAACTTGTTCCTGAAATGATTTCAATACGCGCAGGCACTTTGGATGACCCAAGTCTCTATCATCCTAAAGCGGAGGTTTTTGTGAGCCAGACTTATGCTTGGGACATGTTGAACCCAAACCTTAAACACTTTGAAAAAATGATAGAGAAGAGCAAGAAATAAGGCTTAATTAAAGAAGCCAAATATTGCCAAAGCACAGATTAAAGTAAGACTGCCAAGAGCTAAAAATAATATGGTTTTTCTAAATTTTAGCTGAGGCATTTTACTTACAAGGATAATAAGGCATGCAAGTATGATCACTAAAGGTTGAAAAAGATTTGATGGTAGATTAGACATGTCGTTCCTTGTTGTTTTTAAATTTATTTTAGAAATAAAGTAATAAACTCATTATATCTTTTTCTTATTTAATTGAAGAACAGAACTTCTTTATAAATTCATATTTTTTATTTCAATGATGGGTAAATCAAGTTTTAAATTTAAAAGAACCATGTACGCTTTTTCCTACATCCATTCAGGAAATTGACGTCTTTCTATGACCTCACGAATTGCCTATGATGAACTCATCAGGAACAGGAAGTTCCAAAACGTAAAACAACAATAATAAGTTTAAGCATCAGGACGTGAGGTATTACAGGATGTATGCCTAGTAACGAAATACGAAAAAAGCCCAACAGGATGTTGGGCTTTTTTCATTTCTTATTAATAAAGTTTATATACCATTCAGTAAAAATTTTTTATAGAGACTTTCTGCTTAACTTTAATGTCTAAGAGTTAAAAGAAACTTCATATTCAGTTTATATATCTAAAGTTTAATTATTAGTTGTCCTATTTAATTATAATTATGTCCCATTTGGATTGAAGTAAAATTGTAGTATTTAAAAATACCCCAATTTATTTTACTTAAACTAATTGGATTGTATGTATTTCTTTTGTGAGTTTTGTGATGGGTTTTATATCTTTTATCGATTTTTTTCTAGTATTTGTTTTTATAACTTCTATAGTTCTTTCAATTATTTGGGTTTTTAGTAAAAGAAATAATCCCTATATACATTGGTTTGATAAAATTCTTGTATTGTTTTTTATTCCTGTAATAAGTTTATCTTTTTTTTTAATATTAATAATAAGTACTGAGAAAATTGTAAATATTTTTATATAGATAATTATATTTATTTCTAATGAAATTTAAAATAATTATTTTACTTGATCTCGAAATTCTTGCGGTGTCTTATTTGTCCATGTTTTGAAAGCTTTGCTAAAACTACTAAAAGATTTAAAACCTAATAAAAATGCTATCTCTTTATAGCTTAAATTGCTGTTTATAAGTAATTCTATTGCTTTGTGCATTTTATAATTTTTAATTAAATTTCTAAAACTTTCGTTCTCAAGTTTAAGTTTTCTTCTTAATGTTCTTGTATGCATATTTAATTGATTTGCTATAGATATTTCATCTGGAATAGTATTTCCAGATTGAATTAAGATAGAGTAAATTTTATTTTTTAGATTTGTATGGTTGCAATTTTTAGGTTGCATTGTATTTAATAAGTCTTTGATTTTCTTATCTATCTCTGAGTAATCTAAAGGCTCAATTTTTTTGGTTAAGAAATTTCTTGAAATATCAAAAAAAATTTGATTTTCAGTACTATTAAAAATTATTTCACAGTTGAAAAAATCTCGATATAGTTGGGCATTTTGGGGTTCTGGAAAACGTAAATTAATTTTCTTAGGATATTTTATGGTTGGAATAAAATATCTTATAGTTTGCATAATTTGATTAAGATGATATTCAACACAAAAAATATAAGAACTATCAGTAACGGTAGTAAATAAGTTTGGTTTTATTTCAAAATAAATGTTGGAATTTAAATATAAATTTATTTCGGCAAGTGGATAAGCTGCTTGTTGATATTGAAATATAAATTGTAGCGCTTTGAGATGATTTTCTTGGATAAGGGCTCCTAATTCTAAAAGTGAAAATTTAGAAATATGTATGTGATTAATATCTAAAGAAATTTTTTTATTTGGATAATTCGCGCAAAAATTAATAATTTTTTTCATATAAAAAACATTATATTCGCTAAATATTTCATTATTTATGCAAAATGAACCGCAAATTTCTTTACAGCTAGTACTATCTAAAATTTTCTTATTAATCAAGTATTCACAAATAAGTGAAAAATGATTGCTCATCATAAACATATTTTAAACCAAGTATTTCAGGAGGATTTTTGAATAACTATATGTTACATAAAGAATACACTTTGGCTATAATTCTTTATGTCATTTTGGGACAATTAGAGGTTAATTTTGGTCAAAAAAAGATTTTATTGATAATTATATTTTTATTGTCTGTATTTGAATAATAAAATTATTAAAAAAATAGTGATAAATTTTGAAATTATTTTTTAATTTGTGGTTTGTTTATCATTTTGAATTTTTCCATTTGTTTAAATATTACATGAAATTTCAAGTAATTATGTTTTTGATTTTATATATAGATTTAGTTAATTTGTACTTGAGAGTCTTCCCAAGAGCTCTCTTTTAGTTGTTCTGCTTAGCCTAAAGATTTAAGAACACACCTAAGGAAAGGAGGCATATCGTTCCTTAGGTTTTTTTATTTTGCGGCCAAAGAATTAAAAAGAAAGAAAAAGAATATTTTCTAATACTATTTTGTAGTACTTCTATTGCTAACAATAAAGATAAAAAAGAATCTTCTCCTCACACACATATAAAGAAGCAGTTTGCAGTTTATTTGGATTGATAGTGTTTTCTAGTATAGGAGTTATTAACTAAGAAATGACTTCGAATGACCTATTTGGACCATCAGACTATCGAACTGATGGTCTGAAAAGATAGGGGGGATAGTTTGCGAATTTCAATGAAATGATGAAACGTTTTAATAATAATCTTCTAATAATCCTATAGTTTTTGCTGCTTCTAAAGCTATCCAAAACCGTGTAATACCTAAGCTTGTTGTGGGCTTTATGCCAGTTAATTCTTCTATAACTCTTAATCTATAGACTAGTGTCTGCCGATGAATATCTAATTTAGAAGCGGTTACCTTCCAATTGCCATCATATTTTAAAAATACAGCTAGGGTTTTGAGCAATGGTAGGGAATTAGTTTGTTCATATTCTAAAATACGGCCAAAATAATGACCAACAACAGCTCTCGCTTCTGCAACAGTCTTAGGGCCTAAGGCTAATTCTAGATCTAAATGATTGTAGTGAATTAAATCAGTTTGGCTTTCTTTGATTCTTCCTAAAGCTAAACATGACTGGAAAATACTTTCTTTGAAACCAAGCATTGCTGTAATTGGGCTACTTATACCTATTTTTGTTCCTTTTCCAAAATAATTAATAAGAGCATTTAATAAATTACTATCATCAGGAAGTACCGCAAATATTCTATTTTCATCACAAGAAAATAATGGATAAATTTTATAAAATTCAGGTATATGGTGAATGTCTGCGTATTGTCGAGATCCTTTGTTTGAGGGATCAATTGCGATAGTAACTAATTTACCTTGTAAGCCACGTCTTTCTAACATAATTTTTGCAGCACCAAATTCAATTTCCCCATTTAACAAGTCATCAAATAAAGCTTCACCTTCTTCACGAATTCCATCACGGTCTATCATTTCACGTTCTAGCTCAATACTAAGTAAGCCG
This sequence comes from Acinetobacter sp. FDAARGOS_558, assembly GCF_003937785.1. Taxonomy (NCBI): domain Bacteria; kingdom Pseudomonadati; phylum Pseudomonadota; class Gammaproteobacteria; order Moraxellales; family Moraxellaceae; genus Acinetobacter; species Acinetobacter sp. FDAARGOS_558. The sequence continues at coordinate 2,114,772 of NZ_RKJH01000001.1, read as the reverse complement.
GCTAAAATACGCGGTAAAAATGTCTCATCAAAAAAACGCGACTCTTTATTAATAATATTTAGAGTAGTTTGGGATCTACCCGGTATTTTTACACTATAGGGAATATTATCTTTTGATACCGGAGAACTAAAATTAAAAATAGGAGTAAGTGTTTCATTATCTAAGATTTGTAAATTTAAAGATAACTTTTGCCCGATAATCTGTAGACGCTCATCTAATTGTGAACTTTCCCATAACGCATCAGTATAGACTTGAAATAGCTTATTTCCTGCGTCAAAACGGTCTCTTTGAGCTTGCAAAACGCTCTCAATTACCAAACGAGCTAATCTCAAAAACTCTAAATCAAAACTAGCTCCTAATATTGGAAATCCTAAATCACTTGCTTCATCTAGCATCTCCTCAGTAATAGAAGGAGCAAAATCTCTAGGGGCAATAACAAGGGCGCTGGCTTGAGCTTCAGCGAGCTGTCGTAACCATTCAATCTGTTCAGCGGGTTCTGTTGGTAAACCACCACCAGTGGTCATTACGAGGGTGCCAGGTGATATCCAATGCCAAGGATCTGGTAAATCTACAGCATGGGCCCATTTAACTATACGTTTACCTCCTGATCTACCAGACTTAAAAGTTAGGCCTAAATTATTATTTTTCACCAATTCATCAATAGTAATCATAAGCATCCTGCTTTTTTCATCATACATTTGTATAAAAGATAGCAGTTTTTATGCTTATCTTACCAATAGAATCGTGCTTAATATGACCTTAACATCCTCAATCAATACTAAAAATGTTTGAGGAATAATAAATGAATGAAGCACTTAAGGATGAGCTCATCAAATTACCAAATATTCCATATTGGTATGAAAAAACTGATGAAAGACCATCGTTAAATAATGAGGTTGATGCTGATGTAGTCATTGTCGGAGCTGGTTACACAGGCCTATGGACTGCATATTACTTACTTAAAACATCACCTTCTCTTAGAGTTGTAATTTTAGAGCGTGAACATGCTGGATTTGGAGCATCAGGCCGTAATGGCGGTTGGGCTTCTGCCATATTTCCAATTTCCCTATCTAAAGTAGCAAAGAATTCATCTCACCAAAGCGCACTATTTTTACAGCAAGTAATGAATGAGACAGTAGATGAAATTGGTCAAATTCTTCAACAGGAAGGTATTGATGCCAATTATTCTAAAGATGGCTTTTTATCAATAGCGCGAACGCAAGCTCAACTACAGCGTGCAAAATCCTCAGTTAAAGCTTCGAAAGATTTTGGTTTACCTGATCAATGGTATTTTCTTGATGCTAAAGCCACAAAATCAAAGATTAATGTAGCTAATGCATTAGGTGCAATTTATACACCGCATTGCGCTGTAATTCATCCAGGCAAGCTTGTTAGAGGTTTGGCTAAAACTGTAGAAAAATTAGGAGCTAAAATTTATGAGAAAAGCGCTGTAACGAAAATAAACTCGGGGCAAGTTACGACTCTAAATGGAAAAGTCAAAGCCCCTATTATTGTAAAGGCTACAGAAAGTTATTCATGTCAATTAGATGGATATAAACGTTCAATTATTCCTTTGTATTCATTAGTGCTAGCCACAGAACCAATTCCTGCGTCTGTAAGAAATGATCTTAAGCTAAACCATAGGTTAGCTTTTAACGATATGAGGCATTTACGTGTATATGCTCAAATGACTGCTGATGGGAGATTGATTTTTGGTGGGCGCGGTGCTCCTTATCATTATGGTTCAACAATTTCCCCCGAGTTTGATCTTGTTGATAACGTTCATGAAAGTATCCGTAGCACTATTAATGACTTTTTCCCAACTTTAAGCAGTTTAAAAATAACTCACCGATGGGGCGGAGCATTGGGGGTCGCCCGTGATTGGTCACCATCTGTAGGTTTTGATCCGAATACAGGCATTGCTTGGGGTGGTCATTATGTAGGTGATGGTGTTGCGATGAGTAACCTTTCAGGACGAATACTCAAAAATTTAATACTAAATATTCAAGAGCCAATTAATAAGTTACCAATCGTAAATCATGCTTCTCCTTTATGGGAACCTGAGCCTTTACGATGGATGGGAATTAACTTTGGTTTATCTGCAACGGCGTTTGCTGATAAAGAAGAAAATATTACTAACCGTCCTTCTACTGTTGCATCTGCACTAGAAGCATTGACGGGCGCTCATTAATTTAAAGGAGTAAATACATGACAACTATGACTATTGTTAAGCGCGATGAAATTGAAAACGGTAATTTACCTGCTGCAGGTTTACGTGCTGGCGCTGATAGTGGAAACCCTCAATTAGGAGTTCAAACTCTTGCACCTAATGCTCAAGGGAATTTAGGGATATGGGAGTGTCAACCAGGAGGATGGCCTGTTATTGACAGAAAAGATACCGAGTTTTGCTACATCATTTCTGGTAAAGCAACTCTAACTGATGACAAGACAGGTGAGGCCATTTCTGTAAGTAAAGGCGATTTGATAATTCTGCCTGTTGGCTGGACAGGTCGTTGGGATGTAACTGAAACAGTTCGAAAAATATTCACAATTTATTAATTCAATCATTTCCTTAAGGAAAAGTAAGGAATATATCTAAAGTTAAGGAGAATCAAATGAGCCAGATCGTTGGACATTTTATCAATGGCAAAGTAGTTGTAGATGAAAGTAATACTCAACCGGTATTTAATCCATCAACAGGTGAGGTTAGTAAGCAAGTAAGTTTAGGTGGAGCTAAAACAATTGATGAAGCAGTCGCTTCAGCTAAAGCAGCGTTTCCATCTTGGAGTAAAACACCTCCACTAAAACGTGCTCGCATCATGTTTAAATTTAAAGAGTTATTAGAGCAAAATACTGCTGAAATTTGCCGTTTAATTGGTGAAGAGCATGGAAAAATTATTCATGATGCGGCAGGTGAGTTACAACGTGGTATTGAGAATGTCGAATATGCATGTGGCGCACCTGAGTTATTGAAAGGTGAGCATAGTCGTAATGTCGGCCCTAATATTGATTCTTGGAGTGAGTTTCACCCCCTAGGTGTAGTGGCTGGTATTACACCATTCAACTTTCCTGTAATGGTGCCGTTATGGATGTTCCCAATGGCAATTGTATGTGGAAACACTTTTGTCCTAAAACCTTCTGAACGGGATCCTAGCGCGATTTTATATATTGCTCAGTTGTTAAAAGAAGCTGGTTTACCTGATGGTGTACTTAACGTAGTAAATGGTGGCAAAGAAGCTGTAGATGCTATTTTGGTTAATAAAGACATTCAGGCAGTAAGTTTTGTAGGTTCTACTCCAATTGCTGAATATATCTACAGAACTGCTACAGCCAATGGTAAGCGTTGCCAAGCGCTTGGAGGTGCGAAAAACCACGCAATTGTTCTACCTGACGCAGATTTAGACAATGTAGTGAATTCCTTATTAGGAGCTGCTTTTGGTTCTTCTGGTGAGCGATGTATGGCTCTATCTGTTGCAGTTGCTGTTGGTGATGAAATTGCTGACAGAATGATTGCAGCTTTAAAAGATGCGATGGCGAATTTAAAAGTTGGTATTCATTCAGATAAACAAAATGATTTCGGACCTGTAATTACTGCAGAACATAAAACCAAAGTTATTGGACATATCAAAAGTGCAGAACAGCAAGGAGCTACTATTTGTGTAGATGGCTCAAATCTCGTCCATGCAGATTATGAAAATGGTTTTTATGTCGGGGCTACATTGATCGATGGAGTTACCAAAGACATGAGTAGTTATCAGGCAGAGATTTTCGGTCCTGTACTGCAGGTTATGCGTGTTAAGACAATGCAGGAAGCAATGGATCTAATCAATGAACATGAGTATGGGAATGGTACCTGTATTTATACTAGAGATGGAGAAGCTGCTCGTTATTTTGCAGATAACATTCAAGTTGGTATGGTTGGTATTAATATTCCACTGCCTGTGCCAGTAGCCTATCAAAGTTTCGGTGGTTGGAAGCGTTCATTATTTGGTGATTTATTTATGTATGGTCCAGACGGTGTACGCTTCTTCACTCGCCGTAAGACTATCACTCAGCGTTGGCCAACTGCACAAATCCGAGAGGGTGCTCAATTTTCAATGCCTACTTTATAGTTTGAATAATAAAAAATAACTTAATGGCTTAAATCCTAAGAGGTTTAAGCCATTTTTCTTAAATTAAATAAATATTTTCTACTTTTCTCTCATTGAGAGAATTCTAAACTAGAGCTTTCCAGCTCTTTCCTGTAAACGGTAGTGGATAAATTATCTTTACCTTATGTGGTCGTTACTTATTATGTAAATGCTATAACAATACTATTTCTCTAACCTATGGTAAGGTTTTCAAATAAACAAGTATTGAAAAATACCTTCCTGAATGAATCATAGAATCATTTAATAAAAGCATTTTTTGTAGTTGGCTTAATTATGTGTGCTAATTCTTTTTATCTTGGCACAACTCTAGCAATTTGGCTGAGTGCAACTCAGGATTATTATTAACATTAAGCTATCTTGGAAAGGTCACATTACTGCTTAAGTAGTTCTAGTAGTCCTTAACTACACGTTCAACCAGCAAATATGTATCTATTTCAAGGTTAGTATTCATGAATACTTTTATCGATAATATTCAGAACTCAGAAGCAATTATCACAATATAGACCGTCATTCATAGAATCTAAAGCCTACTGATAGTTTTCCAATGCAGCTACTTGTAGCAATTATGCAATACGCTTTGATAATTCTCGCTTCTAGAGGTTAAGCAAATTTAAGCCCATTAGACAATACACTAGATAAACCAGCTTATGATTTCAGTCATAACCATGACGATGAATACTACTAAAACATTTCCAGAATACTAATTGAGGAGATTATTTAAGTACATTTGAATAGCTTGCTTAGGGAAGGGACAGTTGAAGTCATAAGATTTTATATCTAATTATAATATTACTTATTGATTTTAAAATTAAAATCTCGGTATTGTTATACCGAGATTTATTAAATTAAGAATAGAAGGTAATTACGATTATTTAGTGTGTCTTAAGGGATTAACTTGTGGAACATGTGTTGGCTTATTAGGACTAACAATTTTCATAGCGCCGTATGCAATTACAATAACAAAGATTGCAATTAAGGACTGTAATAAGCTAAGTCGTGTGGCTGGATTGATCCCCATATTAACTAAAACAGCGACGATGCAGAGAGTTACAAATAACGGTAACCAAGGATGCAACCACATCTTAAACGTTAGAGTTCCTTCCTGTACCCACTTTTTACGTAACTTTAATTGTGATAAGCAAATCATCAAATAGATAAATAAGAATAGAGCACCAGATGAGTCAAGTAAAAACTGGAATGCAGTGTCTGGCCACAATGCCGCAATTACAACACATCCATACCCGACTAAAGTAGAGGTGAGTACACCCCAAACTGGCACACCACGCTTATTTTTTCTAGCTAACCAACTTGGAGCTTCATTATTTGAACTTAATACATGCAATAAACGAGATGCAGTATATAAACCTGCATTAAGTACAGATAATACAGCAACAAGAATTACTACTGTCAGCATTGTACCTGCACCAGGAATACCAATTTTTTCAAGTGTTGCCACGAAAGGTGATTTGCCTGGAATTATATTAGTCCAAGGTTGTGCAACAACAATGAACAGTGTAGATAAAACAAAAAAGACTAAGATACGTGCCATTACAGTATTTACAGCACGGCGGATGTTGTGTGAAGGATTATCTGATTCTGCAGCAGCAATAGTAGCAACCTCTACTCCACTCATTGAGAAAATTACTGAAACCACACCAGAGAAGAGGGCTAATGTGCCGTGTGGTAAGAATCCGCCATGCTGAGTTAAATTAGAAAAAGAAGCTGTTGAATTCGGCCATACTTTAAATACATATGCGCCAACAATTACCAAGAATACAACAATAGCTGCTACTTTAATTCCTGCAAACCAATATTCTGCTTCACCGAAAGAACTTACTGATAACAAGTTGAGAGAGGTCATCAGAATTAGTAAGCCAAGTGAGATAATCCAAACAGGAATATCTGGTAACCACTGATTAATAATTTGTCCACCAACGACTGCTTCAAAGCCAACGACAACTACCCAGAAATACCAATAAAGCCATCCTGTTGAAAAGCCGGCAAGATTGCCGAAAGCTAATCTAGAAAAATCTACAAATGAGCCAGTGGAAGGGCGAGCTGCCGCCATTTCTCCTAGCATTCTCATAATTAAACCTACCATAATTCCCGTAATAGCGTAACAGATGAAGGCTGCTGGGCCTGCTGCAGCTATTACTGAACTGGAACCGACAAATAAGCCGGCCCCAATCACACCACCTAAAGCTAACATGCTAATGTGGCGGGTTTTGAGTGTAGATTTCAGACGTGGATCATGTTCCGTATGAATAGGCATCTTTTACTTCCTCTATGATTATAGTTTTAACTCCATTTGAGGGAATATAAGCATTACTGCAAGAGATTGCCTATATGTAAAAAAGATGAATTTACAAGGTCCATTTGTATAAATGTATGAATGAAAAATAAACAGGATATAGGGTAGAAAAAATTAGAAATTCAAATAGAAATTTCAATTAATTCTCTTTGGAAGAACAAATTTAATTAATTTATATATCAGCTTATATAACTGACTCATATTATTGTATACATATTACTTACGGACCACTAGACTATCGATCAAATGGACCACAAAATAGTCCGTTGGACCAGCAATGTACAAAACCTACAGACAACAAAAAACCCCATAAATCAAATATTCATGAGGTTTAATGATGGTGCCGGCACACGGATTCGAACTGTGGACCTACTGATTACAAGTCAGTTGCTCTACCAACTGAGCTATGCCGGCGATGTGGAGTGAATTTTACAGTTTCTTAAAAAAAATACAAGCCAAAAAATGAGCATTTAAATTTTTTCATATGATTTTTAAATGCTCATTGGGTTTAGCCTAAAAAAGTTAAGGTTTTACTACATTAATGCGCTTTGGCATGTGATGTATAAATCGCTAAAAATATTCCAATTAAAGACAAGAACACGGTTAAACCGACAATCGCACTCCAGCCACCGTGTAACCAGAACCAACCGCCCGCCGAGCCGACAATACTTGAACCCATATAGTAAAACAGCAAGTAAAGCGAACTGGCATGAGCTTTAGCTTGTTTGCTTTCGGCACCCACAGAACTACTCGTAAGTGAGTGGGTAATAAAGAAGCCTGTGGTAATAAATGCGATGCCAATGATAATGCCGAAAAGAGAGCTGAGCAGGGTCATGAGACTACCCACGATCATCAAGGCAAAGCCACTCATCATCATGGTTTTTTTACCGAAGCGATCAGCTAAGCTACCTGCCAACGATGAAGACACCATACCAAAGCTATACGACAAGAAAATAAGGCTAATTTGTGTCTGACTGAGTGAATAAGGTGCGCCGCTTAAGCGGAAGGTCGCATAGTTAAATAAGGTGACAAAAACACTGGTAAGCAAGAAACCAATCGCAAAAAGGCGTAATAATTTAGTATTGCTTAAATGAGCACGCCACATTTGTATGTGAAAGCCTAAATTCAGCCCTTTTTTCTGCACAAAATTACGCGATGCGGGAAGTAATTTTAAAAATGCAATTGAGCAAATAAAACAGATTGCTCCAAGTAGGCCTAAGGCGGTGCGCCATGAAAAATATTCAACCAAAATACCCATACCGACACGGCCCATCATGCCACCAAAGGCCGTACCTGCAATATATAAACCCATAGTTTTACCGAGGTGTTCAGGTGCAATTTCTTCGGCAATCCAAGCCATAGTCACTGCGGGTACGCCACCGAGCAGCAAACCTTCTAAAGCACGCGCCATCAGCAAACTGTGCCAATTCGGTGTAAGCATCGAGACAATATTTAAAATTGCGGCACATAGCATAGATGTAAAGATTACACCGCGACGGCCAATCGCTTGTGAAAAGGCACTCGATAGCACAATCGAAATGGCTAAAAAGGCAGTCGTTAATGACAGGGCCAAAGAGCTACTCGCAGGACTAATCTGGAAGCTTTGGCTAAATGCAGGTAAGAGTGGCTGTACACAATAAATTAGAGAGAAGCTGGCAAAACCTACGAGGAATAAAGCAAATCCTGCATGTTTATAAGCTTTAGTCCCTTTGTGAATCCACTCAAGGGAGGAAAGAACAGACGTTGCCTCAGTGTTTAAAGTACTGGGTGTAGATGAAGAGTTCATATCATGACCATGACAGAAAAAAGAGCAGGACCTAAAGGCATGCTGCATCGAGAAAATTCGATAAATTAAAATTAGCAATTTAAAAGGTATTTTTCTAATATATTTAATAATGGGACACGATATGTTTTATATATAACAATGGAACTCAGGCATATACGCTACTTTTTGGCAGTAGCAGAAGAAAAAAACTTTACCAAAGCTGCGCAGCGCTTAAACATGAGTCAGCCGCCTTTAAGTATGCAAATACGAGACTTAGAAGAAGAGCTAGGTGCAGATTTATTTATTCGTTCGCCTCATGGGGTGGAGCTGACCGAAGCTGGGCTTGCCTTTTTAAATGCAATTCAGCCAGTACAGCAGCGTGTAGAAGATGCAGCAAACCTTGTTAAACAAGTGGCAAATGGCGAAGTGGGTCAATTACGGTTAGGCTTTACAGGTACTTCAATGTTGAACCCTTTAATTCCTAAATGTGTTCGCTATTTCCAGCAGCAATACCCGAAAGTAAATTTAAAGCTTGAAGAAGCCAATACCTTACTACTTATCGACTTATTGCTTGAAGACCGTTTAGATGTCGCAATTATTCGTTCGCCACGCAATATGCCGGATAGTCTTATACTTCAAGAATTATTGGCTGAGCCGCTCATTGCTGCTTTACCTTCCGAGTCTTTTAATCTGGACGATGTATCACAAGAAATTGATTTAACTGCGCTGCGAGAGCTTGATTTTATTGTCTCGCCACCTTCAGTGAGTGCAGGGCTTTTTGATGCGATTAAACAGGCCTGTCATGAGCGTGGCTTTGAACCGAAAATTGGACAAAACGCCCCGCAAATTGTGTCAATTTTATCGTTGGTATCTGCAAACTTAGGGGTGTCTTTGGTTCCCGAGTCGACCAAACAATTGCAAATACAAGGTGTGGCTTATCGCTCTTTGAAAGCGCCTGTACCTACGGTGGGTTTAGGGCTTGCTTATAAGAAACACGCCCCTTCACAGATGGCGATTAACTTTGCCAGTGTGGTGCAAGTGGCTTGTCACCACGCCAACGAAATAAATGAAATCAGCTAGTTTGATTTCGGCGCTCTGTTCATTAAAAAGATGCCTGAAATAATAAAAATCGCGCCATATAAAAACGATAAAGTCGGCTGTTCATGAATGAAAACCCAAGCCATGAGCGCTGCAAAAATAGGTTCTGAAAGCTCGGTCACTTGTACCTTTGCGGCGCTCATATAAGACAACGCTTTAGTGGTACAGAAAAAGCCGAGAATGGTCGGCAGCACAGCTAAACCAATCAAACCTAAAATGATGTCACTATTAAAAGTAATGCTATGCAAATTTACTAAAAACGGAACTGCAAGATAAACACTACCAAACAGCAGTAAGTATTTAGTCAGAAACAGGCCGCCGTTTAACTTGAACTTTTTCACTAAAACCGAAAATAAGCCATAACCCGTACCGGCAATAGAAGCATTGATCAGCATTAAAAGGCTATTTTCACCTTTCCACGAAATAATGCTAATCCCCGCAACCGCCAATAATGTTCCAATAAGCGAATGAATGTAGATACTTTCTTTTAAAATGAACCTCCCAAAAAATAGGGCAGAGATGGCAGCCGAAGCCATGAGTACCACCACCACATTGGCCGCAGCACCGTGGTTATAAGCAATGGTCTCAAAAAAGAATAGCGAGAAAATACCTAAAAAAGCACAGATAGCAATTTGAGCAAAAACGCTGAGTTTACTTGGCGTACTGCTAATAAATGCAATCTTTTGGCTAACTGGCACTTTAAATAAAAACACACTTAAAAAGAAAAAGGCGATAATGGTTTTTAAAAAGGCAATGTCTTGTGGGTTTAAACCACTGTGCATGAGTAATTTACTAATTACACCAATAGATGCATTTAAAGCCGCTGCACACAGTGCAAATAGGGTTCCAATAATTAAATTATTCACTCTTATAATTCTTCCTAATTTTTACGCATGCAGTCTACATTATTTTTTGGTTGAATATTCAATTAAAATAACCAGTTAAGGTTGAATGTTTTCAAAAATTTATTTTGTATGGATTTAACTATTTTTATAAAAACCTAAACTCTTCTAATAGACTTTTGTTTCAAATAATTGTGATTTATAGCGCCAGCTCATATTATATAATTAGTTAATTATTAAAGAATTTTAAAAATGATTAAATCGATTATTACAGGCTGCGCGGTTCTTACACTTTCAGCTTTAACGATAACTCATGCAGAGTTTTCTTATGAACAAGAATTACAACAAAGCTGCAATAAAGTGAAGCAATACGCGAGTTTAGGCAAGAAATTCTACGATCAAAAACAATATAAAAAAGCGCTCGAAAACTTCCAAAACCAAGCCTCTTGGACTGCTTTTTGTAAAGCCAATGAAGATGAAACCACAGTTAAATTTACCGACCGTGATATTGAAGTTGCCAACAATAACGTGGGCTTAGCCTATGCCAAATTGGGTCAACCACTTTGGGCAAGAGCATGGTTTATGCTCGATGAAAAATCCAAATCTAGTCAATTTAACCTTAAGCAGTTGCCTCAACCTAAAGCATCAAATGATTTGTCGGGTGAGTACGTCCGTTACTCAGGTTTTGGTGAGTGGGATCACATCACGGTAAGTCGTAAACAGGGCCAATATGCTATTAGCTATTCAGGCGTTTATATGGGACTTAGAAGCTTAATTTACGGCCCAAATATGGGTGAGTTTGACACCAAAATGCCGACCAATGCCAAGCAAACCATTTATAAAGATCAAGACTGCCGTATTCAGCTCGATTTTAAATCTAATGCGAAATTAGGAAATTATATTCAGGTCAAACAAAACGAAGGCGAGTCGGGTTGTGGCTTTGGACATAACGTTTATGCCGATGGAACGTATTTAAAAGTTGAGTCTGGAAAATAAGATTAAACATATAGGAACACAATAATGAAAAATATATTTGCACCTTTACTGCTTGTTTCTACAGCTATTTTTTCTGCTCACATTTATGCAGAGCCGACTAGTACCTGTAAGGAAGTGAAATTCCAAAAGGCCGATCAGGCTTGGAGTGGGCACTATTATTTACATGGTGTGATGGAAGTCGGTTCAGAGCTTTTACTTCAGCCAGACGGTAAGTTTCAATGGATGCTCGCTGTGGGTGCTTTAGACCAATATGCCGAAGGTACATGGTGGAAAAACGGTGACTGTATTGGTTTAAAACCAGAGGCTAAATTTAAAAAGGATTTAAGTATTTTCCCTGAAAGTCTAACGATTTCTGACAAGTCCTTAGACGCGATTTGGGAAGGTGGGCGCCAGCAAGGCACATATAGCAAAGACTAAATTAAAAAGTCCGACACTCAGTCGGACTTTTTTATGACTTATATTTTAGTGGTTGACCGCAGCAAGTTGCTGAGCGTTATAGCGTGCGCCCATATTTGGGTATCTCGCGATAATCGCATCGATTTCTGCCAAATCTGCCGCTGTTAAATGAAGGTCTACAGCACCCGCATTTTCCACAAGTCGCTCGATTTTACGCGTACCCGGAATTGGAATAATGTCGTCACCTTGCGCCAAAATCCAAGCCAAAGCCAGTTGAGCTGCTGTCGCATTTTTGCTTTGAGCAAACTCGCTAAATGCTTGCGCCAAGCTTTGGTTATTTTTCCAGTTATCGCCCTGATAACGTGGTAACTGGCGACGGAAATCATTTTCATCTAGGTTATTTACATCAAGCGTATTGGTAATTAAACCACGCGAAAGCGGTGAATACGGCACAAGGCTAATGCCTAACTCACGAATAGTTTGCAAATGGGTTTGCTCAAACTCACGAGTGAGTAGTGAATATTCATGTTGAACTGCTGCAATTGGGTGAATCGCATGTGCTTTACGAATAGTTTCAGCCGATGCTTCACTGAGCCCTAAATAACGAACTTTACCTTGCTTGACCAAGTCTGCCATTGCGCCAATGGTGTCTTCAACTGGAATGTTTGGATCAATGCGATGTGCATAATACAAATCAATCACGTCTGTATTTAAACGTCTTAAGCTGTTTTCGACCGCAACTTTAATCCACTCTGGAGAACCATCAATATAAGACTCTAAAGAGTTTTTCGGGTTAAGGTTATCTTCTTTATAACGAAAGCCAAATTTGGTCGCCAAAAACACTTTGTCGCGGTGTTTTTCTAAAACTTTTGAGAGCAAAACTTCATTTGCACCGTTGCCGTACATGTCGGCAGTGTCCCAAAAGTTAATCCCGAGGTCTAAGGCCTTTTCTAGAGTTGCAATGCTTTGTGTGTCGTCTGAGGCACCATAGGCAAAGCTCATTCCCATGCAACCTAAACCAAGTGCTGATACTTTTTCGCCTGTTTGTCCTAAAGTTCTATATTTCATTTTTCACACTCTTTTTGCAAAATCACTTGAGTAGAAAAACTATAAAATGCTTTGGCTCAAACTGACGTATAACATTCAAACCAATAATTATAAAATTCAAACAATCTGTTTTTAGGCTACACAGTCTTCGCGGAATTTTTTAGGCGAAAATCCGGTATTTTTCTTAAAGAAGTTGGTGAAATACGCTGAATATTCAAAGCCTAAGCTATAAGCAATTTCGGAAATATTCCAACTGGTGTGCTGTAGCAGCGCTTTGGCTTCTTGCGTAATACGCGAGCTAATATGTTCAGAGGTGGTTTTACCTGTGGCTTCTTTTACAGCGCGGTTTAAATGGTTGACATGCACTGACAAGCCATAGGCAAAGTCATTTGCAGTTTTGAGTTTAAGCTGAAAATGTGGCGAGTCGATTGGGAACTGGCGCTCTAATAATTCAAAGAATAAATGGCAAATGCGCACCGAAGCATTACTATGTTTTTCAAACTGTTGGGTCGGTTGCATTTTCATGGCTTCATGTACAATCAGATGCAAATAATTTCTTAAAACATTGTATTTATGAATGTAGTCTGAATTTATTTCATTCATCATCTTTTTGAAAATAAATGAAATTTCATCAACCTGCTGGTCATTTAAAAAATATAGCGGGTCGCCGTCGACTTTAAACAGCGGTGAGTCTTTTAAAAAGCTTTGTCGCGTTTCTTGGTTTACAAACTCTTCGGTAAATAGACAAAACCAGCCTGCCTGTTCGGGCGAATTAATTTCCCATGCATAGGGCACCATTGGGTTTGAAAACAGTAAAGCAGGGCGGTCGACTCGTATCCAGCGGTTAGCATAGTGAAGTTCACCTGTGCCTAAAACCAGTGAAATTTTATAATAATCGCGGCGGCTATAAGGCGTTAGAAATGAGCAGGCATCGCGTTGGAACACGTTAAAATGTCCAAACGAAGTCGATGGAACCGAGTAATCGCTATCTCTGGTTAAAGAAAAGCGGCGATAAAAATCATGTATGGTTTCCATGTTTTTGCCTGCATGCGTTATCAATTTATTTAAAGTTATAAAATTCAAACTTTATTTAATGTAGCTTTTATTTATAGCGTGATCAATCTGTTCATTTAAACAGGTTTGAAAATGAACGATAAATTAACAATGAAATAAGCAGCCAAACTAAACTTTAAGAAAATATATTCTTAAATCACTAGGCCAATGAAAAATAAAAATAATCTTTATAAATGAATAGCCAATATCACATTGACACTTAAAAACACGCGGATTATCCTTTGCCTGCTGGCCTACATTGCCAGTCGATTTTGACAGATCGATATAACACACAAGACATCAAAAAGTTCTCTTTTTGGTGGCGAACTCGTTCGTCCCCCTTCGTAGCGGTAGGGCGAGGGAGGGACGCCTTGTGCGTGCTGATTCTTGTGTGTCAGTCTGTCAACCTTCTCTCGTTCTACCACCATCATTTGACAGTGATTAGGTAGAACTCCTTTACACACAAGGAGTCCGCATATGCGTACTATTTCATCTCTTTCATTGGCAACCTTCGCCAAAATCTTTGACTCTATACCCAACTGGTCTTTAAAACGGTTTAACCGACTCTAGGTTTTAGCCCATAGGTCATTACGACTAAAAAATCATAGCAACAATAAAACCCGAGATAGGCGAGCACACCATTTTTGTGCTGCTTTTGCACGCCTGTTTTTAGCGCTCAATTTAAGAGCGACGGCATTTCTATCTCTTTTATTTACAACAAAAAATTATTTTAAGCGATATACATGAAAAATTTAGAAGCTTCATTTAGAGCATTGCGAGTGCTCCATACGGCAAAAGATTTATTTAACCAATATGGGTTTCATAAGGTAGGGGTAGACCGAATTATTGCCGACTCCCAAATTCCCAAAGCCACCTTTTACAACTACTTCTATTCAAAAGAAAGACTCATTCAGATGAGCTTAACTTTTCAAACAGACGCTTTAAAAGAAGAGGTATTTTCCACGATCTATTCGTACCGTGAACTGATGGTGTTCGATAAACTCAAGAGAATTTTCTTTTTACATGCTGACTCAGACGGGCTTTATCGTTTGCCTTTTAAAGCAATTTTTGAAATAGAAAAGCATTATCCGTCGGCTTATAAGGTAGTTATTGATTATCGAAACTGGCTTATTCAGGAAATTCATAAACTGCTTTTAACTGTAAAACCTGCCGCTACAGTTGAAGATGCGCATATGTTTTTATTTGTGATTGATGGGGCAATGGTTCAGCTTTTAAGCTCAAATCAAACTGATGAAAGGGAATATTTGATTGATTATTTTCTAAGTCGGGTTTGATGGGGAAAGGCCTGACGGGAGTTGGGCTTTAGTGTAATTAAAAAGAAATTTATAAGTTTTAAATAGCAAACAGATTAAAGATAAATATTTTCGCCATACGGGAGGTGATTATTTAATTCATTAAATTTAAATAGCTCTCATCTATTATTGTTTGATTATAAAGGTTAGAAAAAACTATTTAAGGTTAGACATGAATAACTTCAAAATTCTTTTCATTACTATAGGACTAATGTTTTCAATGAATTTATTTGCTAATCCAATTTTCTCAGATGACCTATTAAAGAGAGCTACAAATGGTGATATATCAGCTCAACTAGAGTTAGCAGATGTTTATATATATGGATGGGGTATCGAAGAGAATGAAACTCAAGCGGAATTCTGGGCAACTAAATCAGCCGAAAGCGGTAATGTAAAAGCAATGCAATGGCTCGGTGAGGGATATGCCACTTATGCTAGCCTTGTTGGAGATATGGATCCAGCTGATGCAGATGAACACTACAAGAAAGCTTTTAAGTGGTTTTCGAAAGGAACTCAATTAAATGATGCAGATTGTATGGTTGGTTTGGCTAACTTGTATAGTAGCGGTGACGGAGTTGAGCAAGATACTTATAAAGCACTAGAGCTACGTAAAAAGGCTGCTGCTCTTGGAAATAAACAAGCTATGAGGGATATTGCCTTTATGTATAAATATGGATTGGGTGTAGAGAAAAATTTAGAGATTGCAAAATATTGGAGTGAGAAAGGAAAGATTTAATAGATTTATATTTTATATCGAGTTCCATTTTATTTGAGAATGGAAAGACCTAAATCTCTAGTTTTAGGTCTTTAAAAAGGAAAGTTTCTAATGAAGCATAAATTAATAATTATTTTTTCAATTATTTTTGTACTTATAGGTTGTGGGAAGAAATATAAAATTTCTCCTGAGAGTTTACCTATCGCTCATATTAATCAAGAATACCAACAAATTATTAAGATTTCTGGAGGAAAAGTTATAGATAAATACGCTGAATTAGAAACGAATATTCCAGAAAATCTAGGCATTACCGTTAAACCTGTTGATGACTTGGATGGATATAATGTTATACAAATCAAGGGTGTTCCAAAGTACAAAGGAAAATATACTATCCATATACGAGCTGACTTCTATGCAGGTGGTGATGCTGAAATTGACAAGACATATAGCTTTATTGTCCAAGATTAAAAATTATCGCAGAGTCGGGAAATAGCAAAGTAGAGAAGTTAATAATGACGGTAAAATTTAGACAATATTTCTTAATTTTAATTTTTGGATTATTACTTTCCGCTTGTCAGCCAGCCGCAAAACATAATGAAAGTTTAGATTCCCAACAGCAAGCCTACACTTTGCATATGGGTGAAAAAGGTATTCAAGATTTTTCAAAATATAGTGATAGCAATGTCGATAATCATCCAGCTGGCGTTAGCTTTAGAGAACTTCAATTTTCTCCTCCTAACTTAGGAAAAATAACTATAGAGAATGGTTCTAACACTTTATCGATTGAACATGTTTTCTCTGTTTTAGGAACTCAATATGACAAAAATGAAGGGATCCAAGTTTTAGATATTGATGCTGGCCTCACAAAAGAAGAATTTGCTACCCCAGAGCAGGTTTATCAAAGCTATGTAGCTTTAATGAAACGTATTAATCAGGCTGATTGGAAAAACTATTTCTTTACAGATGCTCCGCGTATTGCTAAAGAAGATAATATTAAGCATCTATCGAAAAGTCGTGATGTCATTGATCCTAGTTATATTTTTAGCTTTGAGGAGTGGAAAAATATAATAAACAACAGCCCAACAAAATCATTGGGTTATAAATTGTACGCTAATGGGATTATTTTAGATATCAGTTTAAAAAGAACAGCTAAGAATGAGCGTAATGAAGAGCAATATATGCTTAGATTTAGCTTTCAGAGTGTTCGATACAATGAAAGAGACTCAATTCCTGACTCTGATAAAATGACACCTAGTGAATTCGAGCAAGCGTTTAAAAAGAGATTAATTGAAAATAAAAAATATCGGGAAAAGGAGGAGAGAAAAGCTAAGGCTGAGGGCTATCATATCAATGAAAAATATACAGACCCTGATGTTTGGTCATATGTTAAATAGAAGTTTTTAAAATAATAAAAAGGCTTAATTTACTTAAATTTAAGTCTTTTAAATAATTCTATTTTTAGCTTTCACTCAAAACCAATTGTTTAATCTTCACAGCTTTCTCGAAGTGGTCTAGCTTATGCTCCATAATCCACCAATGCGCTGCTTCCATAAGTAGCTCAGGGTTATCATTCTTATTTTTAAAAAAGGCATAAAAAGATAGACCGACATTGTCTCCCTTCTTTTCAATTTTCTCGTCGCATCCCTTAATAAAAATTTCTTTTAATTCATGTCTCATATTGAGTATCACTTCAAGTCTATAAAACTAAGACGGCTTATTTTGCTCGCCCCATTGGCACATCATATCTAACAAGGGAATTAAAGATTGTCCTCTTTCAGAAAGACGGTACTCAACCTTTGGTGGAATTTGAGGATATTCCTTACGAATAATAAGTTCGTCTCTTTCTAACTCTTTAAGTGTATTGCTCAGCGTTCTAAACGAAATATTGCCAATACAGCGCTGCAACTCATTAAAACGCATAACAATTTTTCCATACAGCCAATACATGATGATCATCTTATATTTGCCATTAATTAAAGAAAGAGTGTAGCCAAATCCCGTTTCTTCTAATGGCGTATTTGATGGTAGGCAGTCAGTCATTTTTTAAATCTACACTATCTTTTAGTATAGTATATAACAAAAATTACCGTACTTATATTTAGGAAAGCACACTTCTATAATCGATTTATCTACTTTTCGATAAGAGTGTTTTTATAATGAAAAAGACATTAGTGATCGTTGCGCATCCTCACATAGACCAGTCTGTAATTAATAAAAGATGGGTAGAGGAGTTAGAAAAATATCCCGACCAATTTACCGTTCACCAGATTTATCAAGCCTATCCAGATGGCGTAATTGACGTTGCCAAAGAACAAGCACTTGTAGAAGAACACGAAAATTTAGTATTTCAATTTCCAGTGTATTGGTTTAACTGCCCGCCACTTTTGAAACAATGGCTTGATGAAGTTTTGGCGTATGGTTGGGCTTACGGCTCAACAGGTGACAAGCTTAAAAATAAAAAATTTATGTTGGCTGTGTCTGCAGGTGCTCAAGAAAAAGTTTATTCAGAGCAAGGCGAATATAAGCTTTCGTTAGAACAGATTTTTAGTTCTTTTGAACTCACCGCTTTATATGTTGGGGCAGTTTATCAACCGCTTTATGCATTTTATGGTTTAGACACAAACCCTTCACCAGATGATGCTATTCCAACTCACCAAGAAATAGATAACAGTGCCGTTCAGTATGTTCAGAAGTTATTAGCGTTGTCTGAATAAGTTTTAAAAGCAGGAGGCCTGAACGTGAGGGTTTAGGCCTTTTATATAGAAGATTTTTTAAAAACATGGATTAAGGTATTAAGTTAAATATACGATTTATCTATGATATAAATGTTCGTTAAATATAGATTAAATTTAAAAAATTATGACCGTTTTTCGCATTAAAGAAAAAGAAAACTCTCTTATAACTGAAGATGCTCATGAATTAATATGCTACGCAACAATCAGTGAAATAAACTCATGGAACGATGTTGTTAACTTATATTCAGAAATTAAGCAGAAACATTTCCCTAAAAAAGTATTATTACTTTTAGAAGATATAGGACAGTGCGAATACACGTCCATGCATGCTTCAATGGGAGAGGGGCTTTATTTTGATACCACAGAATTCGTTGAAGATGACAGTGCAGCAAGTTGGGAAAATACTCGACCTTTAGAGCTTCAATACCATATTGAACAATTATTAAAGCCAGAAAATTATTTAAACTTTAATAACTTGCCAAAAAAACTTAACTATAGCGATGAAGATCAGGCAACTCTGCTACAGATCAATGCTGAACCAGAAAAAATTTTAGATGAAGTTATTCAAGTAAAGTTAGTCAATATTCAAACTGAAACTCAAAAATTTGCAGCATGCCTCAATGGTTACTTTACTTGTGATTTGAACCCTTTTGAGTCTTTTAGCTTGATTGAGCATTTAGATCAAAACTATGGCTTAGAGTATGTGGGTTTAGGGGCAAGCTTATTATTCTTTATTAAAACATCAAAATTTGATGCAAATAAAACTCCTCAATTGCTTAATGAGTTGAGCAACTTTTATCAATTCAGCCAAACAACTCATAACCAACTAGAACAACATTTATCTAATCATGAATATCTTATTTTGCCTCTCTGTACACGACAAATTTCACAGAACCCTTATCCTATCAGGATTCTGCTTTCTTAAAATTGCCAAAATTTCCTTAAACTCTTCTTTTTTCCCAAAACCAATTAAACGCTGAATCGCCATTTGAACATAGTCTAAACCATAGCGAAATAAACTCATTGAGAGTCGTCCATGCTTCTTTATTTTTATCGCTTTTTTTTGATTATGTTGCCATTCACCCGTTAAGTAACACCAACAGAAGCTTATAGCTAACACCGCAATCAATTTTTTCACTCGTCTAGGGTCTGTCAAGCGCGTATTTTCAAGATTAAACCCGCGTCCTTTGAGACAACTGAATAAGGTTTCAATTTCCCAGCGTAATGCATAATCCTGAATAGCATTGGCATTAAACTGAGGAGAAACGACGAGTAAAAGCTCTCCATTTTCTAACTGTAGTGCACTTATATATAGTTTCACCCGACCAACCAAAATCCGTCGTTTACGACATTCAATTTGACCAACTTTAAGATGGCGAAATAAATCACTAATTTTATGATTCTTTCCTAAATGATTGGTGACAATGAAGTTTTTTTAACACGAATGCAGAAGTTGATGTCTTGTTCAATTAACCATGTAAACCACTGCTCACCGATAAACTCTCTGTCTGCGAACACATTCACAATACGGTCTTTACCAAAAATGGCTATAAAGCGTTGAATCAAAGCAATACGCTCTTTCGTATCTGAATTTCCACGTTTATTAAGCAATGTCCAAAGGATAGGTATCGCTATTCCACGATAAACGATTGCGAGCATCAGGATATTAATATTTCGTTTTCCCCATTTCCAATTGGTTCTATCTAAAGTCAGTTGCACTTGGTCGAATGAAAACATATTGAAAATCAACTGAGAAATTTGACGATAATCAAAATACTGACCTGCAAAGAAGCGCTGCATACGTCGATAAAATGATTGTGGTAAACACTTGATGGGCAAGGCTTTAGATGCAGAAGAAAGATTACATGTTTGCTTTAAAATAATCACAAGCATGATGAGCGCAAAGCACTTTAAATGTGACTTGTTCCATTTTAGAGATTTGTTTAAGATAAGATATAACTCATTGAGATGTGTCATAGTATTCGTCGTTAGAAAACAATTATTGTGACATTATTTCAATGAGTTATCTATTTTTGTCGTGTACAGAGCGCTTCATCAGAAAACTGAAGGAACCTCCATTGAATCGAACTAATATTTTTTTTGGTGAATCGCATTCTGACTGGTTGCCTGTCAGAGGCGGAGAATCTGGTGATTTTGTTTTTCGACGTGGTGACGGGCATGCCTTCGCGAAAATCGCACCTGCTTCCCGCCGCGGTGAGCTCGCTGGAGAGCGTGACCGCCTCATTTGGCTCAAAGGTCGAGGTGTGGCTTGCCCCGAGGTGATCAACTGGCAGGAGGAACAGGAGGGTGCATGCTTGGTGATAACGGCAATTCCGGGAGTACCGGCGGCTGATCTGTCTGGAGCGGATTTGCTCAAAGCGTGGCCGTCAATGGGGCAGCAACTTGGCGCTGTTCACAGCCTATCGGTTGATCAATGTCCGTTTGAGCGCAGGCTGTCGCGAATGTTCGGACGCGCCGTTGATGTGGTGTCCCGCAATGCCGTCAATCCCGACTTCTTACCGGACGAGGACAAGAGTACGCCGCAGCTCGATCTTTTGGCTCGTGTCG
Source organism: Acinetobacter sp. FDAARGOS_558 (assembly GCF_003937785.1). NCBI lineage: Bacteria > Pseudomonadati > Pseudomonadota > Gammaproteobacteria > Moraxellales > Moraxellaceae > Acinetobacter > Acinetobacter sp. FDAARGOS_558. The sequence continues at coordinate 2,093,782 of NZ_RKJH01000001.1, read as the reverse complement.
AACGAGAGCTACCGGTGCGGCTCGACCAAGAGCGCACCGATATGGTTGTTTGCCATGGTGATCCCTGCATGCCGAACTTCATGGTGGACCCTAAAACTCTTCAATGCACGGGTCTGATCGACCTTGGGCGGCTCGGAACAGCAGATCGCTATGCCGATTTGGCACTCATGATTGCTAACGCCGAAGAGAACTGGGCAGCGCCAGATGAAGCAGAGCGCGCCTTCGCTGTCCTATTCAATGTATTGGGGATCGAAGCCCCCGACCGCGAACGCCTTGCCTTCTATCTGCGATTGGACCCTCTGACTTGGGGTTGATGTTCATGCCGCCTGTTTTTCCTGCTCATTGGCACGTTTCGCAACCTGTTCTCATTGCGGACACCTTTTCCAGCCTCGTTTGGAAAGTTTCATTGCCAGACGGGACTCCTGCAATCGTCAAGGGATTGAAACCTATAGAAGACATTGCTGATGAACTGCGCGGGGCCGACTATCTGGTATGGCGCAATGGGAGGGGAGCAGTCCGGTTGCTCGGTCGTGAGAACAATCTGATGTTGCTCGAATATGCCGGGGAGCGAATGCTCTCTCACATCGTTGCCGAGCACGGCGACTACCAGGCGACCGAAATTGCAGCGGAACTAATGGCGAAGCTGTATGCCGCATCTGAGGAACCCCTGCCTTCTGCCCTTCTCCCGATCCGGGATCGCTTTGCAGCTTTGTTTCAGCGGGCGCGCGATGATCAAAACGCAGGTTGTCAAACTGACTACGTCCACGCGGCGATTATAGCCGATCAAATGATGAGCAATGCCTCGGAACTGCGTGGGCTACATGGCGATCTGCATCATGAAAACATCATGTTCTCCAGTCGCGGCTGGCTGGTGATAGATCCCGTCGGTCTGGTCGGTGAAGTGGGCTTTGGCGCCGCCAATATGTTCTACGATCCGGCTGACAGAGACGACCTTTGTCTCGATCCTAGACGCATTGCACAGATGGCGGACGCATTCTCTCGTGCGCTGGACGTCGATCCGCGTCGCCTGCTCGACCAGGCGTACGCTTATGGGTGCCTTTCCGCAGCTTGGAACGCGGATGGAGAAGAGGAGCAACGCGATCTAGCTATCGCGGCCGCGATCAAGCAGGTGCGACAGACGTCATACTAGATATCAAGCGACTTCTCCTATCCCCTGGGAACACATCAATCTTACCGGAGAATATCGTTGGCCAAAGCCTTAGCGTAGGATTTCGCCCTCTCCCGCAAACGACCCCCTTTTATCTACACTAGATTTAAAACAGTTGAACGTATGAAAGAAGCTGTTTCTCAAAATATTCAATCAGACAACTTGAGCCATCAAAACGCCATCAAGAACAAGGAAGAACAAAAAGCCCGAATTAAAAAATTCCGTGATCAGTTAGAGATCGGGACGATCTTATATACCTCATGGGGATATGAGCAAACAAATGTAGACTTCTATCAAGTTATTGAGAAAAGCCGGGCATATTGTGTCATCCGTGAACTTAAACAGGCTTATGATGCAACAGGTTCAATGCAAGGTTATGTTGTGCCTTTACCGAATGAATTTACCAGCAAAGAGCCAATGAAAAAAAAGATCATGGATAACTATATCGTGATTCATCAGTCTGCAAATGCAACAGTATTAGATTTTGAATTATTGCCGACAGGTACAAAAGTTTATAAACGCTGCTATACATCATCATACGCATAAAACAGTTGACCCCCTGAAGGGGGTCAATTCACTACAGAGGAAAATATGAAGCATTCAAAATTAATATATAAAGATTGGCAATTATATTTAAGGCTCTTATTTGAAAATAAATAGGGGTAATAGTCACCCGCATTTTTTTGATGTTTAGATTTCTAATGCTTCAAAAAAATGCGGTTCATTGCGTATCATATAATGAATATTAAGGAACTGAAAAAATGAATAATGCTCAATTCAAAATTGAATGCTTCAGAAATGGTTTATATAGCCCAGAGCAAATAATTGAATTTTACAAGGTAGTCCACACGGAAGAAACTAAGTACAATAGCCGTGATGCTCAACTTTGGATTAATGGGAAAAGCTCTAGGGAATATCAAATTGACCCTAAAGCAATTCAAATTGTAGATATGCTTAATGCAATCAGATCGGAAGTAATTGCAAAAGAAAAAGAGCGTATAGAACTTGGCAATCCAAGATATAAATATCTATTCAAAGGTGAACAAGCACTATGGTCGGAGCATCAGGAATTTATAAATTTACCTGTCAATTTTTATAATTCAATAATGGTTGAGCTAGGTAAAAAAGATTTAATTTATTTTGAATTTTCAAAAAAAGATATTGAATCCTAAACGATAGAGCAGAGCAAAGTGTCTACTTTGCGAACTGAAAAATCTGAAAAATCCTCCCTTCTCTGATTACTGTTGAATGGGGCAAGCGAAGCAGACAAAATCTGTGATTTTGGCTAGCTGACCGCAGACCCGCAACTACTTCCATGTTACCTATAAGCGGGATTAACAAAGCAATCCCGCAGGGTTGCGACTGAAAAAAATTAAATTATATTTTTACCAGTTTGAATATTCTTTAATTTGTAGAGCCTGAATTATCAACTAGAGTTGATTTAGATTTTTTTGATTGTTCCCGATCAGCAATAAATTTGTCACCAGCAATTTTTAAACTGTCAAAATGTTGGGGATTGGATTTATATGATTCAAGAGCCTTTAAAAGAACACCAGTAATAATTCCTTTATCTTCAGTTGGGAAATCTACTATTTCAAAAAGCGCACCAATTGAAATTAATTTATGTTCACGTTTTTTGCGATCTTTAACTTGAGCAGCTTGAGCATCTTTTTTCAAACTAGCTAAAAGTTTTTTTTCATCTTCCTTAATTTTTTCTAATTCTAAACGTGCTTTATGTTTTTTAAATTCATTTTTCATTACACGTTCAAATGAACTAATTTGCTGCTTTGTTGGTGAGCCTGATTCAATACTTTTAACAAGTGACAAAATTAAATCTTCAGTTTGGTTTCTATTCTCTAATCCCTTCAAACGAGAGATTTCATCAGTTACAAACTTTTTTTGATCTTCAGTAAATTTTAGATTTTCGATAGCCATTGCCACTTCCTCATTGTCAATATTTTTAAATCATAGCATAACTAAAAATAGAGGAAATCTATTACAGCACTAAACAACAAAAATCATATTAAATTATTAATTTCTGACTTTTACAATTAAAGAAATATTTATTCTGAGTATGACTTGAATTGAAAAATATTTAGCCAGGTGATCATTTTTTATAGGATTTTTAAAATTTTAAAATTGGCTTTCAGTCCTTTAGTTTAAAAAATATCCTAATGTCTATCTAATAACAAAAAATTACAGTTTATAGCTTAAAAAAATCCTTATTAATCGTGTCACTTATAGACCCTCAGATTTGGGGTTTCTGAACTATGGGTTATCACCTTGTAGCGAATATATATTGAAGTTATCATGACAACAGCAGTTGGAATGCACGCTTCCGCGTTTCTCTCCGAGAAACAAAAAAAGCAGATTCAAAATAGGCGAATTATGGCGATTTATCACTTATCAGTTAAATCAGGTAGGCAATACGGTTCTTCGGGAAGTCGAGGGGCAAGCCATTACGCTTATATAAATCGTGAAGGTAAATACAAAAGAGAAGATTTAGAAAATATAAAATCAGGAAATTTACCAAATTGGGCTAAAGATGCTGCTCATTTTTGGAAGTCAGCAGATAAGAACGAACGCATTAATGGACGTATTTATACTGAATTGGAAATTTCATTGCCTAGAGAATTGAATAAAGAACAACGTGAAGAATTAGTACAGGAATTTGTAGATAAGACTTTAGGTAAAAACTTCACATATTCCTATGCAATTCATAGCCCATTAGCAAGTGATGGTGAACAAAATCCTCATATTCATTTGATGTTTAGTGAAAGAAAATTAGATGGTATTGATCGTGACGAAGTACAACACTTTAAACGCTACAATCCGACTAATCCTGAAAAGGGCGGGGCAGGTAAAGATCGCTATTTTTCATCTAAAGTTTTTGTGGCAGATACACGCTTATCATGGGCTAACCATGTAAACGATTTTTGCGAAAATTTAGGTCTTGATGCTCGTATAGATCATAGAAGTTATAAGGCTCAGGGGCTTGAATTATCCAGTCAAAACTTCAGGGCTGATTATGTTAGTAATCATAAATATTTCATTAATGAAAATATAAAAAATATACGTCATCAAAATGGCGAAATTATTATTGAGCGTCCTTCGGAAGTTATTAGAGCTTTAACTTCTAATCAGTCTGTATTTACTGCCCGTGATCTTGAGCGTTTTGTTATGGCTCATACTGACAGTCAAGAACAATATCTTAAAGCCTATGAAGCTGTAATGACTTGTCCTGATATGGCAATGTTGTTTGGGAAAGATAAGGTTGTATTCTCATCAAAAGAATTGGTCGGAATTGAAGATTCTATTACTGCATTTATCTACAATGCCAATGAGCAAAGTCGAGTACAGAAGCCATTTAATTTAACTGAAAAATTCACTTTAAATGCTGTAAAAATTGCTGATAAAAGAACATTCAATAGAGAGCAAGAAGCAGCCTATTATACTTTGACTTCTACTGATCGAATCTCATTGCTAAATGGTTCGGCTGGTACTGGTAAGTCTTATGTTCTTAGTGCTGTTTCTGAAGCCTTCAAAACTTCAGATTATAAAGTTCATGGTATTGCTTTGCAGGCAATTACAGCTAGAGCTATTTCTGACGATTGTAATATTCCAAGCAGTACAATTGCTTCATTCCTTGCCCGATATGAAAGTGGTAATTTTGAGATCAATAATAAGACTGTCTTGATCTTAGATGAAGCGGGGATGGTCGGCTCAAGAGACATGCAAAAACTTCTCATGATCGTAGAGAAGCATGATGCTCAAATAAAACTTGTTGGTGATAGTTATCAGTTAAGTGCTGTTAGTGCTGGTTCTGCTTTTGCTCATATTCAAGATAACCTTGATAAGAAAAATATTGCTTCATTAGAAAATATACAACGACAAAAATATGCGAAGGAATCAGAGAAAATGATTGAAGCATCTAAGTTGTTATCTAAGCATGAAGTTGACAAAGCATTAGATATTTATAAGACCATTAATGCTGTTAATGAATATGAATCTCACGATCTAGCACTAGCCAAAACTATTAAATCTTGGAGTGAAGATTCTAGCGAAAATAAGTTAATGCTTGCTCATTCAAATAATGATGTGAATGAATTAAACCGCATGGCAAGAAATGTATTAATTAAAAATGGTCAACTTTCTGCTACTGGTAATCATGTTAAAACTGCTTTCGGTGATATTGAAATTACTGTCGGAGAAAAAATTGTATTTAAGCAGAATGATTCAAAATTAAAAGTTAGCAATGGTGAAACAGCAAAAGTAATCGGTTTTGAAAAAGATAATCTTAATAACATTAAATTTATGATGGTTCAGTCAGATAGAAATAATGAGATCATTAAAGTAGATTTAAATGAATACAACCAATTTAAATATGGTTATGCAAATACTATTCACTCATCACAAGGTATGACTGTTGATAATGCCTATATTGTGGCGAGTGAGAACATGAATGCTAATTTAACTTATGTTGCTTTGACCCGACATAAACATAATGTCGAAATTAATTATTCTGCTATGTCGTTTACCACGAATGAAAAAGAATTCGTTAAACGTCCAGATGGGAAAATCTCATATGATCAGAATTACAATCCTGTTGAAAAAGAAGTTACACCTTTTGAAAACTTCAAAAAAGTTCTAGGACGATCAGAAAAGAAAGAATTTTCTACAGACTTCACTTTAGTAGACAAGCAAGAAAAATTGATCAAAGCATATCTGCAAGATCACCGCCACCATATTGAAGATAAGCGGGAGATATACGGAATTAACTCGAAGATACATGCTTTAACTTCAGAGAATCGTACATTCACGAAGGAAGAAATTGTTACCGAGGTTCGTGCGAATCTTAAATCTAAATCTATTTTAGGTGATGAGATCGGTAGCATTAGAGGTATGAAAATTGCAAAAGGTGAGCTTCTCAAACTTGAGGAAGGGTTACAGATCAAGACTGGATTCTTTAAGAAAGAAACCTTTGAGAAGGGAACAGAATTAAAGGTTCTTGATGCCTACAAGATGAAAGATAAACCAATGATTAAAGCTCGAATCAATGATATGGAATATGAGATTCCATTTGAAAAACTTTCTGTTAAGTATTCAGATCGGTACTTCACAGAGTTTAAAGATCAGAGCGCACACCGTTTTACTGCCCGCAATAAAACTGAAGTTTATAGCGAGTACCGTGAGCAGTTATTGAAGCAAAAGATTACTGCACCGGAAGAAAATTTGAATGCTCCTAATCACAAGATGAAGCTGCAAAGCAATCTTAATACTACCCCTAGAAATACACCTAGAATCTAACTTCACCTGGCATAAGCAAGTGAAAATAACAAACCATAAAAGACTTTTTAATGAGTAAAGATGATCATGATAAATTTGTATTATTCCTGATAGTTGTAGGCTTTATCGTGTTAGTTGTTTGCGGTCTTGCGTGGCAGGGAGCAGGCATCTTTAACTTGCCTTTCACAGTGATGCTATGGACTATCATTAGATTAATTATCGTGGTATCGCTTGTATTTATTACTGGAAAATTCGGTCTATCAAGAGAGTTTACTTTCCCCGCAGCAGCAGTAGGTTTAGCTTTTAGTTTATTCCCTGTCCTTGATCATATTGCGTTAGGTTATTCTGCTAAAAATTTCTATGAAACCACTAATTTTAGGTTCTTTGCACTTTAGCGTGAAGATTGTTACGATATGGACTCATTCACGAAATAACCCGCACATGAGCGCTACCAAGAAAGCAGACAAGTAAGCCGCAGCAACCTTCGTTTTCGGTTGTTGCGGCGTTCTCAAGAACCTAGTTGCTCTGCAAGAGCGCCGCCAAATTCTTAACTTAAGGAGATGGCTTCGTGCGCTCAAAAGATTTTTCCTGGCGGTATTCTCTTCCCGCCACGCTATTGCTGTTATCACCATTCGATTTGCTGGCGTCACTGGGCATGGATATGTACCTGCCCGTGGTGCCTTTCATGGCGGATGCACTTGGGTCCGGTGCAGGGACGATCCAGCTGACGTTGACGGCATACCTGGTTTTGCTTGGAGCCGGACAGCTTCTCTTCGGCCCACTGTCGGATCGGCTGGGTCGCCGCCCCGTTTTACTTGGTGGCGGGATTGCCTATATTGCGGCTTCATTCGGCCTCACCGTAGTTTCATCGCCAGAACTTTTTCTGAGCTTCCGCGTTCTTCAGGCCTGCGGCGCTTCGGCATGTCTCGTTTCCACTTTCGCGACGGTACGCGACATCTATTCGGGCCGTGAGGAAAGCAACGTCATCTATGGCTTGCTCGGCTCTATGCTTGCGATGGTTCCAGCGATAGGCCCACTGCTAGGAGCGCTGGTCGACGCGTGGCTCGGGTGGCGCGCAATCTTCGGCTTGCTAGGGATGGCAATGATAGGCGCTGTTATCGCAGCCTGGCGACTCTGGCCAGAAACTCGGCGGCACCGGACGGCAGACCTACAGTGGTCGCAGCTATTGACTCCTGTGAAACACCTGAACTTCTGGCTGTACACGCTCTGTTACAGCGCGGGGATGGGCAGCTTTTTCGTCTTTTTCTCGACCGCCCCTTGGCTAATGATGGGGAGGCAAGGGTTATCGCAGCTTAGCTTCAGCTTGCTATTTGCGACAGTGGCCATCGCTATGATGGCTACAGCGCGAGTCATGGGACGACTGATTCCCCGGTGGGGAAGCCTGAAGACTTTACGAGTGGGAATGGGGTGTCTGATGGCGGGAGCGCTGTTGCTCGCTGTTGGCGAGACATTGGCACCGGTCTCGGTGCTTGGCTTCATCGCCCCGATGTGGCTCGTTGGTGTTGGTATCGCCACTGCGGTATCGGTGGCACCCAATGCCGCTCTTCGAGGTTTCGATCATATCGCTGGGACCGCTACAGCAGTCTACTTCTGTTTGGGTGGACTACTGTTAGGGATTATCGGGACACTCATTATTACGCTTTTATCGACTGGTACCACCTGGCCGATCATCGCTTATTGCCTCATCCTCGCAACAGCAGTGCTTTGTCTGTCCTGCATCAATCCCAACAGACGCCATCTCAGCCAAGAAGAACATGATGCCCTGGCGCTACAAGGCACCGATAGCGCGCAATCGGTCCATGATCATGACTAGCGCTGATGTTTGGAGCCTGTTCTGGAAGGGCTTTTCGCCAGCGTCTCATGGGCTTCTGGATGAACAGACTTTGCTGATCCGTCTTACACACGACGAGGAGCATACGCCAATTTGTAGCCGATGCGATTGCCCTTGTTTCCTAGTACATGACATCAATTGGCGCCGAGTTCGCGAGTCACCCATTATGCAGTATCGCGTCGAGTTGGATGTACCTGTGCGGCGGCTGCGTTGTCCACAATGCGGTCCAACCAGAGAGCGGATCGATTGGCTACCACGGCGCTCCCGTATTACGCAATCATTGCGCAACTGGATTGAGAAATTAGTACAGATGCTGCCCGTCAGCCATGTTGCCAATCTTTTGGGCTTGCATTGGCATACAGTCAAGACCATTGACATGGAGCGGCTCAAACGTGATTTGCACGAGCCAAATCGAAGTCGATTGCGCCGCCTGATGATGGACGAATTCGCCCTGCACAAGGGTCATCGCTACGCCACGGTGGTCGCCTGTGCCGACACCCAGCAGGTGGTGTGGATTGGCGAGGGCCGCTCCCGTGAGGCGATCCGGCCGTTCTTCGAGTGGTTAGGCGATGCCCGGAACCAGATCGAGGCAGTGGCCATGGACATGAACTCAGCCTTCGATCTTGAAGTGAAGGCCCAGTGCCCCAACGCGGTGGTGGTCTACGATCTGTTCCATGTGGTGGCTAAGTATGGCCGCGAAGTGATGGATAGAGTGCGAGTTGATCAGGCCAATCAACTGCGAGATGACAAGGTCGCCCGCAAGGTGATCAAAAGCAGCCGTTGGATACTGTTACGCAATGCTGACAACCTTGAGCCCGAGCAGGCGGTCAAGCTGGACGAACTCCTGGCCGCCAATGCGTCCTTGACTACGGTATACGTGCTCAAGGACCAACTTAAGACGCTATGGTTTGCGGAAAGCGAGACGACGGCCAGAAGCGCCTGGCTGGAATGGGCCGGCATGGCCCTCGGTAGCGGAATTGATGCTTTGGTACGATTTGCCAAGAAGCTGGAGCCATATATGGAGGGTATCGTTTCCAGTGCCCTCCACCGGCTGAACACCAGCGTGCTGGAGGGCATGAACAACCGGATCAAAGTCATTAAGCGGATGGCCTACGGATACCGCGACACGGACTACTTCTTCCTCAAGATCCGTGCTGCATTTCCCGGCAAAGTGCGATGAACCTAATTTTATGGGGCAAACGGTTCGGGAATTTGGTGCCAGTAAAATTACGGTCTGGTGGGGTTCGATTTATGCCAAAATAGCCTATGCTAGCCTTGCAGGTTTAATTGGATATGGTGTTAAGGTCGCCACTGATGATTAAAAAAGAAAAACCAACTTGAAGTTGGTTTTTTTGGCACTGTTGCAAATAGAGATTTGAGTCGATGATGTTCCCTTTAAAAAGTACTTAGAGACCGAAAACCCTGTTGATTAGACACACTTCACCCTGAGGCTGACCATAATAAAATGACGATGCTTGTCCTTTACGTAGTGCACGCATGACTTCAATACCTTTAATTGTGGCATAAGCCGTCTTCATAGATTTGAATCCTAATGTGGCCCTGATGATCCGCTTTAGCTTGCCATGATCACATTCAATCACGTTATTTTTATACTTAATCTGCCTGTGCTCAAGGTCTGGTGGACATTTACCTTCCCGTTTTAACCGTGATAAAGCACGTCCATATGTGGGTGCTTTATCCGTGTTGATCACTTGTGGAATTTGCCACTTCTTCACATTATTTAAAATTTTTCCAAGAAAACAATATGCTGATTTGGTATTACGTCTAGAAGAAAGATAAAAATCAATGGTATCGCCACGTTGATCGACTGCACGATACAGATAAGACCATCGTCCATTCACTTTTACATAGGTTTCATCAATATGCCACGAGCTCAGATCTGTAGGATTACGCCAATACCAGCGTAAACGTTTTTCTATTTCAGGAGCATAACGTTGAACCCAACGGTAAATAGTCGTGTGATCAACATTCACACCCCGTTCGGCCAGCATTTCCTGCAGTTCACGATAGCTAATGCCATATTTACAATACCAGCGCACAGCCCAAAGAATGATTTCGCCCTGAAAATGCCGACCATGGAAAGGATTCATATGCTGCACCTTTAGCTAAAACAGTCTTCAGCTTACCATTCGTGGTTATTTGCAACAGTGCCCTGGCGAATGGATCTCTAGCCGACAGTTGCCCCACCGGCCTGCCGCAAAGGCTGACAGTGCATGGATTGAGAACTTAGGCGCGTCAATTAAATAGGCAAGTCTGCGATGGGTCGAACAGGCTGGGAGTCAGTGGCGGGGCTCGCTCTGGCGGCAATTCGTGCTGTTTGGCAGCGTCAACCTTAGCGGCTTTCTGCCTGAGGTAATTAAGAATCAGCTCAATCACCTTCGGGTCTTCAATGCTTGCAATCACTTTGACTTGGCCACCGCAGTGTTCACAGACCTCGATGTCGATGTTGAAAACACGCTTGAGTCGTTGCATCCAGGTCATAGCGCGGTGGCGCTCTGCGGGCTCTTGTCACACCAGCCAGTATCGAGACCTTCCGATTGATCGGGCTTTTTGCCCCGCTTAGCGGGTGTTACTTGAACGCGGTGTTTGCTGTTCGGTGCAAAAAGCCCGTGGAATCGAGTAAGGTTGACCCTAGGCTTGGGTACCAAAGCCGCTAGCTTGGCAATGAAATCCAGTGGTTCGAAGATCACATGCGTAGTGCCATTGCGGTAAGGGGTTTTGAGCTCGTAGCGGATTTGTCCATTGGCGGTCAATGCCAGACGCTTTTCCGAGATCGCTGGCCGACTGATATAGCGACACAGGCGCTCAAGCTTATCTCGCTGATGCGCTTCGGCCATGACACCGGCGTGTAGCGAGAAGCCGGCATAGTTCGCCACTCGGCTGTTGGTGTCGGCCTGATTCTCTCGCCCCGGTAAGGTTTGTAGGGTGAAGACCTTGCGCCCCTGCTGAGGACCGGTGGCGATGCGATAGGTCACTGATGCGCCCTGCAGTTGCGTCAGCACATCGCCTTCCTCCTCTTCCAGAGTCAACCAGGTATTCTCGGCATCGCGCTCTAATACGCCTCGCTTTTCCAGACAGCGAGCAATGCGATGGCTAAGCGTGTGGACGAGGGTATTCAGCTCATCGTGGGTCGGCGCTTTGACCCGATGGAAGCGCTGTTTACCATGGCCGTCTTCGGTGTAAATCCCGTCGAGAAACAGCATGTGGTAGTGTACATTCAGATTCAGCGCGGAGCCAAAGCGTTGGATGAGCGTTACCGATCCACTTTGTGCCGTAGCCTTGGTAAAACCCGCTTTCTTAATCAGATGGGTTGAGAGTATACGGTAAACGATGCTCAAGACCTTGCCCATCAGCTCCGGGTAACGGGCCAGCAAAAAGCGCAACTGGAAAGGAAAACTCAGCACCCATTGGCGAATAGGCTCTGCGGGAAATACTTCATCCACCAAAAGTGCGGCACTCTCCACCATCCGGCGGGCACCGCAGCTGGGGCAGAAACCACGCCGTTTGCAGCTGAAAGCGACCAAACGCTCGTGATGACAATCTTCACAGCGCACACGCAAAAAGCCATACTCTAGCCGACCACATTGGAGAAAATCCTCGAATTCTCTCTGAACGTAACGCGGCAAACTTTGTCCCTGGTCATCTAAAGAAGACTTAAAGACCGGATAGTGCTGCTGAACCAATTGATAGAGAAGCGTCTGTTCGGGCCGATGACGTTCATAGTTCGGTACTTGACTCGCCCTGGCATTCCTTGCCGATGACATGAGCATCTTCCCTGATACTGTACATATAAACAGTATACAGAAGAAGCTTCTAACTGACGATCAGGAATAATTCTGGGCACAAGTTTTTAGTCCGCTATTCAACAAGAGCCAATAACATCGCGCGCATCGGGGGAGCGGTTATAGTACGCTTCTACGAGGGTGAGGTTTTCCATCGCTTCAGTGAATTTATTCAGTTTTGTCTGGATGCCCGCCATATTGAGGCGGGCTGAGGCTTCTCCACGTTGATCTTTCTGTTGGATTACGTAGTCTAAATATCCCTTATAGTGTAAGCGATCATTTTAGCTCGTCTTTTTCTCTTAATCTCATTCGGTATCGTTATTGCCATTCGTTCACCTCAAAAAGGGAAAGGCAATAATGGCAACTAAACGAAGAACCCAGACCCAATGGCAGCAACTCATCGAACAATGGAAACAGACTGATGAGACCATTGCCAATTTCTGTGTTCAGCACGGTTTAAATCAGGCGAGTTTTTACAATTGGCGTGCACCCGTCAATCCGGCACGCCGGGCTTTAAACTCGCCTCGATGGAAGCGCATACTGATCTTCTGGAGATCGCTCGTAAAGATGCCCGTCTGATGCTGGAGCGCGATATTGATCTGCAATCTGAGCGCGGTCAGGCACTTCGTCTGCTGCTCTATATTTTCGGGCGTGACGAAGCCATCAGACTGCTGCGCGCGGGATAATACTGCATCAGCCAGCAATCTTGCAGCTGCCCTTCATGCATTTCATGGGCGGGCAGCAAGCGGAGTTTTTCAAAGCCGCATTTTTCATAGCAGGCAATTGCGCGTGAGTTGCGGCTTTGCGGGTCGAGAACAAGGCGCTGTGCGGCCTTGTCTGTTATGAGATAATCGCGCACCAGCGAGACAAGCTCAGTACCAAGTCCCAGCCCCCAGAAATCCGGTTCGCCGATAAACTGATCCAGCCCGTAGATCACATCCTCAACCGGTAGTTCCAGCGCCTGTTTATCTTCGCTATCCAGCGGGTAGAACTGCACATAACCAAGCGGTTTATCATCCAGTAACACCAGACACGGTGTGGTTTCCCCCTGATCCTCGATAAAAACTTCAATGACCGTTTGCAGATCGAAGTGTTTGTCACGCCCTTCGTAAAATTCCAGCACCCGCTCATCCTGCAGCCAGCGCAGCATCACCGGCGCATCGCTTTTCTGTAATGCACGTATTGCCAATCTGCCTTGCTGCACCAGCATAACCACTCTCCCGCTGAGTATAGGAAGTATAAAGCACCTTTTCACCCCTAAGCTGAAGTATCATACCCGAAATTGCTGCTCATTTTTATTGCCTAAGCCCCAGAATTTAGCTTCACAGCGCCTAAAGCAGGTCGTATTTTGGTCGATTTGACCGAAAAGTGCCTGGCGAAGGCACTGTTGCAAATAGAGATTTGAGTCGATGATGTTCCCTTTAAAAAGTACTTAGAGACCGAAAACCCTGTTGATTAGACACACTTCACCCTGAGGCTGACCATAATAAAATGACGATGCTTGTCCTTTACGTAGTGCACGCATGACTTCAATACCTTTAATTGTGGCATAAGCCGTCTTCATAGATTTGAATCCTAATGTGGCCCTGATGATCCGCTTTAGCTTGCCATGATCACATTCAATCACGTTATTTTTATACTTAATCTGCCTGTGCTCAAGGTCTGGTGGACATTTACCTTCCCGTTTTAACCGTGATAAAGCACGTCCATATGTGGGTGCTTTATCCGTGTTGATCACTTGTGGAATTTGCCACTTCTTCACATTATTTAAAATTTTTCCAAGAAAACAATATGCTGATTTGGTATTACGTCTAGAAGAAAGATAAAAATCAATGGTATCGCCACGTTGATCGACTGCACGATACAGATAAGACCATCGTCCATTCACTTTTACATAGGTTTCATCAATATGCCACGAGCTCAGATCTGTAGGATTACGCCAATACCAGCGTAAACGTTTTTCTATTTCAGGAGCATAACGTTGAACCCAACGGTAAATAGTCGTGTGATCAACATTCACACCCCGTTCGGCCAGCATTTCCTGCAGTTCACGATAGCTAATGCCATATTTACAATACCAGCGCACAGCCCAAAGAATGATTTCGCCCTGAAAATGCCGACCATGGAAAGGATTCATATGCTGCACCTTTAGCTAAAACAGTCTTCAGCTTACCATTCGTGGTTATTTGCAACAGTGCCGCTGACGCACACCATCGCCCACCGGGTGGGTCGCTATCTGGAACGGCAAGGCCTGCTGGAACGGGATGTCGAAAACAGCTATCTGGCCTCGGATGCGGTGGATGACGACCCGATGACACCCCTGCTGGGGCACTCGATCACTTACCGTATCGCTGTCGGTTCACAGGCGGGGCGAAAGGTGTTCACTTTGCAAACTCTGCCGACCAGTGGTGATCCGTTCGGTGACGGGATTGGCAAGGTAGCCGGGTCCAGCCTGCACGCCGGCGTGGCGGCCAGGGCCGATGAACGCAAGAAGCTCGAACGGCTGTGCCGGTACATCAGCCGCCCGGCGGTATCCGAGAAGCGGCTGTCGTTAACACGAGGCGGCAACGTGCGCTACCAGCTCAAGACGCCGTACCGGGACGGCACCACGCACGTCATTTTCGAACCATTGGATTTCATTGCAAGGCTGGCCGCCCTGGTACCGAAGCCCAGAGTCAACCTAACCCGCTTCCACGGGGTGTTCGCACCCAACAGTCGGCACCGGGCGTTGGTCACGCCGGCAAAACGGGGCAGGGGCAACAAGGTCAGGGTGGCTGATGAACCGGCAACACCAGCACAACGGCGAGCGTCGATGACATGGGCGCAACGGCTCAAGCGTGTTTTCAATATCGACATCGAGACCTGCAGCGGCTGCGGCGGCGCCATGAAAGTCATCGCCTGCATTGAAGACCCTATAGTGATCAAGCAGATCCTTGATCACCTGAAGCACAAAGCCGAAACCAGCGGGACCAGGGCGTTACCCGAAAGCCGGGCGCCACCGGCTGAGCTGCTCCTGGGTCTGTTTGACTGACGAGCCTGAAGGCCAACGATACCAATCAAAATGCTGCGTTCACAGCGCCGCGGCAGGGATCCGCCGTGCTGGTTGTCGGAAAAGGAGCCGCTAGTGGGAAAGAGGAGGGTAAATTTTCAGCGTTGCTGGCTCCCCGTCAGCCGGATTGGGTTGCATCGCAGGGGTGTCGAAAGAGTCAACTGCGGTCCAAAGCTGTTGGACTTGGGTGAAAAGGGCGTTTATTCTTCCTATACGTTGTCGGCAGCGGGCCAAAAAGGAATACGTCCATGCCCATCGAGGTGAAACCGGCTGTGAGCGCGGGTTCAAGCATATAGCCCGACAGGCGCGTATCCTTGCCGATCACGACACGATGGCGGTGGTCACCGCGACGAAAGACACGGCCAGCCGCCATGCCGACGCGCAAGGCGGTTTCCGCCGTCATCGCGCCTTCGTTGGCTTTGCCACGAATACCGTCTGTGCCGAAATATTTGCGCACCATAAGGTCGATTATCCTGTCGTCGGGTCGCCCTCAAAGGGGACATGCCTGCTGAACCGCGAATATAGAGAAATATCCCGAATGTGCAGTTAACGAATTCTTGCGGTTTCTTTCAGCGCCGCCAATACCGCCAGCCCGTCGCGCAAGGGGCGCGGCTCGTGTGTGCGGATGAAGTCAGCTCCACCTGCGGCGGCGGCAAGCTCTGCAGCGAGTGTCGCGGCCCCGACATCCCCCGGACCACGGCCTGTGAGCGCGCGCAGAAAGGATTTGCGCGAAACAGACAGAAGCACCGGCAAATCGAAGCGCAGCCGCAATTCATCGAACCGCGCCAGCACCGAGAGCGAGGTTTCGGGAGCAGCCCCCAGAAAAAACCCCATGCCGGGATCAAGGACAAGGCGGTTGCGTTTGATACCGGCACCCGTCAGCGCCGCGATGCGCGCGTCAAAGAACGCCGCAATGTGATCCATGATGTCGCCAGCGGGTGCCTCGCGCCGATCTGCCTGCCCGTCTTGCACCGAATGCATAACGACGAGTTTGGCAGATGATTTCGCCAATTGCGGATAGAACGCAGCGTCTGGAAAACCGCGAATATCATTGAGATAGGCCACACCACGCGACAAGGCATAGGCTTGCGTCGCGGGTTGATAACTGTCGAGCGAGACGGGAATGCCATCTGCCTTGAGCGCGTCCAGCACCGGCGCGATACGCGCGATTTCTGTGTCGGACGAAACAGGCGCGGCGTCGGGATTGCTGGATGCCGGACCGAGGTCGATCACATCTGCCCCCTCGGCCATCAGCTTACGCGCCTGCGCAATGGCTGCGTCTGGCGCCAGATACCGGCCTCCATCGGAGAAACTGTCCGAGGTTATGTTGACGATGCCGAAAATGATGAGCGATTTATTCATGGGGGCTTCTATAATAATCTCTGTACACGACAAAAATAGATAACTCATTGAAATAATGTCACAATAATTGTTTTCTAACGACGAATACTATGACACATCTCAATGAGTTATATCTTATCTTAAACAAATCTCTAAAATGGAACAAGTCACATTTAAAGTGCTTTGCGCTCATCATGCTTGTGATTATTTTAAAGCAAACATGTAATCTTTCTTCTGCATCTAAAGCCTTGCCCATCAAGTGTTTACCACAATCATTTTATCAACGTATGCAGCGCTTCTTTGCAGGTCAGTATTTTGATTATCGTCAAATTTCTCAGTTGATTTTCAATATGTTTTCATTCGACCAAGTGCAACTGACTTTAGATAGAACCAATTGGAAATGGGGAAAACGAAATATTAATATCCTGATGCTCGCAATCGTTTATCGTGGAATAGCGATACCTATCCTTTGGACATTGCTTAATAAACGTGGAAATTCAGATACGAAAGAGCGTATTGCTTTGATTCAACGCTTTATAGCCATTTTTGGTAAAGACCGTATTGTGAATGTGTTCGCAGACAGAGAGTTTATCGGTGAGCAGTGGTTTACATGGTTAATTGAACAAGACATCAACTTCTGCATTCGTGTTAAAAAAACTTCATTGTCACCAATCATTTAGGAAAGAATCATAAAATTAGTGATTTATTTCGCCATCTTAAAGTTGGTCAAATTGAATGTCGTAAACGACGGATTTTGGTTGGTCGGGTGAAACTATATATAAGTGCACTACAGTTAGAAAATGGAGAGCTTTTACTCGTCGTTTCTCCTCAGTTTAATGCCAATGCTATTCAGGATTATGCATTACGCTGGGAAATTGAAACCTTATTCAGTTGTCTCAAAGGACGCGGGTTTAATCTTGAAAATACGCGCTTGACAGACCCTAGACGAGTGAAAAAATTGATTGCGGTGTTAGCTATAAGCTTCTGTTGGTGTTACTTAACGGGTGAATGGCAACATAATCAAAAAAAAGCGATAAAAATAAAGAAGCATGGACGACTCTCAATGAGTTTATTTCGCTATGGTTTAGACTATGTTCAAATGGCGATTCAGCGTTTAATTGGTTTTGGGAAAAAAGAAGAGTTTAAGGAAATTTTGGCAATTTTAAGAAAGCAGAATCCTGATAGGATAAGGGTTCTGTGAAATTTGTCGTGTACAGAGATTTTGCCTTATGTAGAGTCATTAGAAGTTTTTGATCTGGATTAAGGCTGATTAGAGAAATCTAATGAGTTTCTTTCTTAGTTGGGCGTTGGCTTTAAGAGATAATATTTTTAAAGTGTTTGCAAAAACCAATTTTGTCTATAAGTTGAAAATACAATAATACGTCTTTGGGAAAACTATGAATATCGCGCCTTTTCCATTTCAAATTACAAACTGGGAAGAAATAGAAGTCACTGAATATAGCGGTGAAACTGGAAAAGCTTATTGGAAAACTCAATTTTTTGGTGAAGAAGGAAATAAAATAAGAGTAAGGCTTGTAGAGTACTCTGCAAATTACTTAGCAGACCATTGGTGTGAAAAAGGGCACATATTATTTTGCCTAGAAGGCGAGTTGGAAAGTAGATTGAAGGATGGACGAACATTTACTTTAACTTCAGGCATGAGTTATCAAGTCGGAGATAACTCCGAACCACACCAGTCTTATAGCTTGAATGGTGCGAAGTTACTTATCGTTGATTAAGTTGATTTTATTTAAGTTAAATAAAAAGACCTAAATCAAAACGATTAGGTCTTTTTTGAATTCTGGCGGTGAGAGAGGGATTCGAACCCTCGATACGCGTAAACGTATACACACTTTCCAGGCGTGCTCCTTCAGCCACTCGGACACCTCACCAAGGCGTGCGATAGTAACTAAAAAAACGAGTCCTGCCAAGATTTAAGACGAGCTTTACAGAAAAAAAATAATAGAGGTGATAAGATTGCGCTAAAAATCATATTGGTTTAATTACACAATGCAAAATACGGCCAAAAAAGCGACCTTGCCTGCCACGGCTTTGGCAGCTCTTGGAGTGGTCTTTGGAGACATCGGAACAAGTCCGCTCTATGCCTTGAAAGAGTCCTTCCATGCAGCGCATGGGTTGGGAATTCAGCCTGAAAACGTATTAGGAATTTTATCCATTATTTTTTGGTGCTTAATGCTGATTATTAGCATCAAGTATGTCGCAATCGTGATGCGTGCAGACAACAATGGCGAAGGCGGCATCATGGCCTTACTCGCGTTGAATTTGCGTAAAGCGAAAATTGCCGACAACAAAAAAATCTACATGATTGCGATAGGCTTTATAGGAGCATCACTGTTCTTTGGTGACGGTATTATTACCCCAGCCATTTCGGTATTGTCTGCGGTCGAAGGGTTGTCTATTGCAACCGATGTGTTTGACCCGTTCATTATGCCTATTGCAATTGCCATTATCGTCACGCTGTTTTTGGTGCAAAAGCACGGTACGGCGTTTGTAGGTAAGTTTTTTGGTCCAATTACGCTTGTGTGGTTCTTATCTTTAGGAATCTTGGGTATTCACAGTGTCATCCAAACACCTGTGGTACTAGGCATGTTTAGTCCGCATTGGGCGATCCAGTTTATCTATCACCATCCGATCATGACATTTTTTGTGATGGGTGCTGTGGTGTTAACAGTGACTGGTGGTGAAGCGCTATATGCCGATATGGGACATTTCGGACCAGTGCCGATTCGTCTGGCGTGGTTCTTTGTGGTATTGCCATGCTTGGTTTTAAACTACGCAGGACAGGGCGCATTATTACTCAGAGACCCAGCGGCAATTGAAAACCCGTTCTATTTACTGGTGCCGCAGTGGGCCTTGTACCCAATGATTATTATGGCAACTATGGCAACTGTCATTGCTTCTCAAGCCGTAATTTCAGGGGTGTTTTCTCTTGCGCGCCAAGCGATTCAATTGGGTTATTTACCGCGTTTAAGTATTAAACATACGTCTGAGTCTGAAGAAGGTCAGATTTATGTACCTTTCTTAAACTGGTTACTTTTAATCGCAATTATTATCTTAATTTTAATCTTCAAAACCAGCTCGAACTTGGCAAGTGCATACGGTTTGGCCGTAACTTTGACCATGCTCTGTGACACGATTTTGGTTGCCGTATTTATCTACTCGGCGTGGAAGTGGAGTTTGCCAAAAGTGCTTCTCCTGATTATTCCGTTCTTTATTTTAGAGTCGGTATTGGTTGGTGCAACTTCACTTAAAATCTTGTCTGGCGGTTGGGTGCCATTATTGATTGGTGCGATTGCAGTGACCATTTTAATGACATGGAAACGTGGCCGTGAGCTTACTTTTGCTAAGCTTGAACACGATACTTTGTCACTCGATTTGTTTGTAAAAAGTATTGGTAATAGTGTGCACTGGGTGCCGGGCGATGCGGTATTTATGACGGGTACGCCAAATGTTGTGCCACATGCCATGCTGCATAATATTAAGCACAACAAAGTATTGCATCAGCGTAATATCTTGGTCACTGTAGTGATTGAAGATGTACCGTTTGTTGCACCTGAAGAGCGTATTACGACAGAAACCTTAGCCGAACATTTCTTCCGTATTAAAATTTTCTACGGCTTTAAAGATGAAATGAATGTGCCGAAAGCATTAATGCAAGCCTATGAACAATTAGGCCTTGAATATGACTTGATGCATATCAGCTTCTTTATTTCGCGTGATCGTATTGTTCATTCTGTAGGAGACGGCATGTCGCCATGGAGAGAAAAGCTGTTTATTTCAATGCAGCGTAATACCAGTCCGGTCAGTGATTTCTATCAAATTCCAACTAACCGTGTTGTTGAATTAGGTAGTCAAATCGAAATATAAAATTTGATGTAATAAAAAAACCAAGACATATGTCTTGGTTTTTTTATGGCTCGGATTATTGAGCTTGTGGCATAGGTGCATCTGCTGGTAACGCCCCATCTTTTGCCATTGGGTCTGCTGATTGGTTCGGGTTAGCAGCTGGCGGTGGAGTGTTCGGATCTTGTGGCGCTGGAGCCGCTTGATTCGGTGCAGGTGGCACTGCATCAGTTGGTGCAGCTGGAGGAGCCATTTCACCGCCCGCTGGAGGTGCTGGTGGAACATCTGCCGGAATAGGAGCACCGGTAGGCGCTGCGCTTGTTGGTGCAGCAGAAACTTGCTGTACTTGTCCGCTATTGACCAAATCGCTAATAGAACCTGGTTGGCCGTTGACGGTTGTAGTCACTTTTACTTTAGATAAGCTCTCTAAAGTATCACCTGGCTGGACTGCTGGTTCAGCCAAAGCAGCCATACTACACAATCCTGTGATTACGCCAATACCAATAATCTTTGAATGGATCATTAAATGGACTCCGATTATATTTTTATCCAAATTTGTGGAGCTAACCATGTCATAAGCTATAAGTGCATTTCAACGAAAGATACGCAATTGGCGCAATTCAATAGCCAAAGGCTCTCATAATGCCAACAGACTGTTACGTAAAACCGATTAGAGTTACAAAAAAGATGACCACGTTTTAACCATTTGAAAGATAAGCGATATACTTAAAAAAGCAGGATTGTTAAGCTGCGTGTGGACAGTGGTATTGATAGAAACATGGCAAGTAAAAAACGTAGTAAAGGTACAAATTCATTTTCTCTAAGTGAGCATGTTGGCAAGATTATTCTTGCTTGTATTGCAGCCGGAAGCTTTGCAATTGCTTTCGGCAGTGAAAAGATTTCGCAGTGGTTTTCGCCTTTAAGTACTAACTCGACTTGTCTTAACCAGTTTTATCGTGAAGTTCCGCCTGCGTTAAATAAAGAAAGCTTAAAAAAAGACAGCTATCCGCTGTGCTTTAACGGTTTTAATGTCCTCTATTCAGGCATTTCTAAAACACCATTATGGTCGGCCGAGCATTTAGATGCAGAACGTTTAAGTGTCAAAATTAAACGTGAAGATAACTTCCATGAAGAAACGCGTGTTCCTCAAAAGCATCGGGCACTTTTAAGTGACTACCGTGGTTCAGGATATGACCGTGGGCACATGGCACCAAATGGCGATATGCCAAATAAAGAATCACAGTCTGATAGTTTCTCGCTCAGCAACATGGTGCCGCAAGCGCCTAAAAATAACCAAGAAGTCTGGCGTAAACTTGAAGAAGCAACCCGTGCCATTGTCACCAAGCAAAAACAAGATGTATATGTCGTGACAGGACCTGTTTTTGAGGGTAAACGTCTCAAAACGATTGGGCAGGGCGTGATTGTACCTACCGCAGTTTATAAAGCGGTGTATATGCCAAAAACTGGCGCTATTGGGGCTTACTACGCACCTAACAATAACTCGCAGCAAGTGAAGGTAGTGAGTGTTTGTTATATAGAAGAAAAGCTTGGTATTAACTTATTTCCACAGTTAACCGAACAGCAAAAACGCAATGTTTATCGCTTACCGTTAACTGCTAGCCAAGTTAAACCTAACCAAAAGCTCGACTATTTGCATTGGGATGGTGAAAGCCAGTGCGAACAAGACCTAAGCGCAGAACAAATTCAAGCGTTACAAGATCAGTTTAAAAAGCAAAAAACTGGTTCTTCTGAACCGATGGAAGCAAAAGTTCCAAGTATTGATGAAGAAACTAGAAATGCCATTGTGAAACAATTGGTTGAAGCCTTGGTGAACTATTTCTTGCAGATAATGAAATAAGACCCTTCTAGCACTGTTGTGAAGCCTGAATCGATACAATAAGATGAACAGACAGATCTGTCTGTTCATCTATTTATTCGAATAAGGATAATAACAATGTTTGCCTCGATGTTTCTTTTTTCTTTTGCAATGTCGATTACACCCGGTCCCGTCAATACAGTTATTTTATCGACCAGCTTAAATCATGGTTTAAAAAGATCACTTCCCTATATTTCAGGCGCCACCATTGGCTTTACCTTGCTTTTGATTTTTATGGCCTTTGGCCTTCAAAGTGTATTAACTCAGTTTCCAGTTGTCTTAAAAATTCTTGCAGTTTGTGGAACGCTCTTTGTTTGCTATATCGGCATAAAAATTATTCTTTCTGCTGCCAATATTTCAATTTCAAGTGCACCTGTAGAGCACATGCTTATTCCCAATTTTAAAGATGGTTTCTTATTACAGTGGCTTAACCCAAAAGCATGGTTGGCTTGTGTGTCGGGTATTACCATGTTTACTAGCATTGAAAACCCGCAGTCGTTGCCGATCTTTATCGTTATTTATTTTTTCACTTGCTACGCATGTTTGTTCTTTTGGGGGTTCTGTGGTGATAAATTTTCAGTGGTACTGAATCAGGGCAACCGTTTGAAATATTTTAATATCCTGATGGGCGCTTTCTTAATTTTGTCGGCTCTTTTAATTTTGATTGATTTTTTTTAAATTGGTCGTATTACACTGTGAAGATATAACAACGAGATAACAGCTATGTTTAAGCCATTTGAAAAGGGTACTGAGTCTTCTTCAATTGAAGATTTAACATTAGAAAATGATGTCGATTGCGTGAGTATTTATGGCAATTTGCAAATCACTAAAGACAAAGTCGGGTTAGAGCAGGCAAAGGCATTGCAGAGTTTTTTAAATGATGTAGTTGCAGCTTTGGAAAAAGAAGAATTGCCTGAGAAAATTGAACGTCCAGCTGAACAAGAAATTAATAATCCGTTTTTGTAATAAATATATTTTACTCAATTTGCTACCGCGACGGCGGCACGGATGCCGCCTGTTTCACTGCGTTACATGGAAGTAACGTCAGTGAAACGAATGAGTTTTGTCACTTTTGCTCACTCAAAAGTGAGGCATTACCTATACAACTACAACTTGAGTGACCGTGGTATTTGCGGTTGTGCAGTTAATCCTTATCCCCAGCAACTACCTTATAAATAATTGCCCCAATCACAGCCCCTAAAATCGGTGCTACCCAGAACAACCACAACTGACTTAACGCAGCCGTTTCAGCAAAGAACGCAACACCTGTACTACGTGCAGGGTTTACCGAAGTGTTCGTAACCGGAATACTGATTAAGTGAATGAGTGTTAAGCCTAAACCAATCGCGATAGGAGCGAAGCCAGCAGGTGCACGGCGGTCAGTTGCCCCTAAAATAATGATTAAGAAGAAAGCAGTAAGAACCACTTCAATAATGAAAGCAGAACCTAAACCAAATTTATTTGGTGATAAGTCACCAAAACCATTGGTCGCAAACCCGCCAACACCACTAAAGCCTGCTTGGCCTTGAGCAATAATATAAAGAACAAATGCAGCAGCAGTCGCACCAACCACTTGCGCAACAATATACGGAATTAAATCTTTAACATCGAAGCGGCCACCGACCCAAAGGCCAACACTTACCGCGGGATTGAAATGTCCACCTGAGATATGCCCTAGAGCATAAGCACCTGTGAGTACGGTTAAACCAAAGGCAAGGGCTACACCTGCAAAGCCAATACCAAGTTCAGGGAAAGCTGCGGCTAAAACTGCGCTACCACAACCACCAAAGACTAGCCAAAACGTACCTAGGAATTCAGCAAAATATTTATTCATTGTGATTACTCATCTATTGATCTATTTTTTAATTAATGTGAAATACGTCACAAAAAATTAAGCATGTGACTATATGAAATTTTTGTTTTCAGTGTTGTTTTAATCAAGAAAAGATTTGTAAGTTTTGGTTGGTTATTCTTTGTTTAAAAATTGATCTCTCCACTGTTGTGGTGTTTGCTTGGTCCAATGCTTAAATGCTCTTTGAAAGGCACTTTGTTCTGAATAACACAGCAAAAGTGCAATCTCTTGTAGGCTTAAATGCGGATCTTTTAAATACTCGGTTGCCAGCATAAAGCGTACTTGCTGAACACGTTCCTGAAAGGTGGTGTTCTGCTGTTGTAAGTGCCTTTGGAGCTGTCGAACCGATAGGCCTAATTGAGCTGCAATATATTCAATTTGATACTGATTCTTTTGCAGACCAGTCAAAATTGAATGCTGTAAACGCTGATCGAGTTGGGTTGAATTGGGTAACTGTTCTAAAAGTGCTTGGGCCTGCTGAACCAATAGTTGCTGTAATGTGTGGTCTGCGCTGCTAAGCGGTTTATGAATTTCCGTAATGGGTATAAGTAACTCTGTACGGGGCTGGCTAAAACGAACGGGACATTGAAAATACTGCTCATAAACTCTGATATTTTTAGGGGCAGCATTTAAGAAACGCACTTCATGTAACTGCACATCTTCATGAGACATAAAAAGACGTAAGAACTGAATCACCAACGCAATCGCGATTTCATCGGTAAGCTGGGTAGGGTGTAACTCTGGTGCCTCCCAACGAATAGAACCATACCGTCCCTGTAACTCAACCACTAAAGGGCTCCCGTCATAAATCAGACGGTGAAAATCATGGTAACGAATTAAGGCTTCACCTAAGTTATCGCAAGAAAGAGCAAGGTAGGCAATAATGCCTAAATGTTTGGGTTGTACATATTTGGCAATTTCTAGCCCTAAACCTGGCTTAGGATCCAGTTTATAAATAACTTCTAATAGGTCGCGCCAAACCACATAGTCAAAGCGTTCCAGATTTTGAATTTGCTCTAATTGTTCTGGAATAGTTAACTCATTGGCTTCGCAATAAGCCTTTAACAGGTGCCCCAGTCCTCCATATACCGAGCCTGTATAATTTTTTAGTTGTGGCATCCCTAACCACCTCTTTCTTGTCGTGATTTGTCAATGAAACCATAAATTCTGGTCAATACCTAGCATAACGAATTTTATATGCTGAATAAAAAGAAAAAGGAGTTAGGTGATGTTAAAAGGGTTTATTGCCGGAATTGCAGTTGCGAATGCATTTGAATGGGTGGCACATAAATATATTTTGCATGGTGTGCACCGTGCCGGACAACCGCGCTATAGCCCAGTGCCGAAAAGTATGGAGTCGCATTGGGCACACCATCGTGAAGTCCGTAAACAACAATTTCATGATGATTGCTATGTGGAAGGCGTGGGAAACTGGCGAACTAAAAATGAGTTAATTTCGCTTGCTGTGGTGGCAACCGTTTCAAGTGCAATTTTTTACCCTTTTTCAAAAGGCATGGCACTCGCAGCTTGGTACAGTGCAGGAAACTATTATTATATTCATCGCCGTGCACATTTAGAGCCTGACTGGGCAAAGCGTAAAATTCCGTGGCATTACGACCACCATATGAACTCTAACCAAGATGCCAATTGGTGTGTGACCAAACCTTGGTTTGACTATGTAATGGGAACACGTGTAGTGTCTTCGGCAGATTTAAAAGAACAAAACCCTTTGGGGATACGGTTACCTACTGTGCTTGCTAGGCCACTCTCTCAAGTTGTAGAAAAAATCTTTCCAGCAAAATGGGTCGAGAAAAAAGAACAGCCTAAACTCGTTAGTGATGTAAATGCGATAGAAGGTGCTGCATAAAAAATTAAAGGGGCATATTGCCCCTTTAAATATAAATAAGCTTACAAGCGCATTTCGATGCCTTGTTCAGCCAAATATTGTTTAGCTTCTGGAATTGTATATTGGCCAAAGTGGAAAATACTCGCTGCCAATACTGCATCGGCACCACCTTGTAAAATACCGTCTGCAAGGTGTTGTAAGTTACCCACACCGCCTGAGGCAATCGTTGGAATGGTCACGCGGTCATTAATAGCACGCATTAACGCAATGTCATAACCTGCTTTAGTACCATCGGCATCCATACTGGTAATGAGTAACTCACCGGCACCGTAGTCAGCCATTTTTACAGCCCATTCAATGGCATCAATACCCGTTGGTTTACGGCCACCGTGAGTAAAGATTTCCCATTTGTTGTCACCAGTTTTTTTGGCATCAATCGCAACCACAATACATTGTGCGCCAAAATGCTGAGAGGCTTCTTGAACAAATTCAGGGTTAAATACGGCAGCCGAGTTAATACTCACTTTATCTGCACCTGCATTTAATAACGCACGAATATCTTCAACCTTACGTACACCACCACCGACAGTTAAAGGCACGAATACAGTCTCGGCCATACGTTCAACAGTACGGTAAGTGGTATCGCGGCCATGATGTGTAGCGGTAATGTCTAAGAAAGTAATTTCGTCTGCACCTTGTTCGTTATAGCGACGTGCCACTTCAACAGGGTCGCCTGCATCACGAATATCGAGGAATTGAACGCCTTTAACTACGCGTCCGTTATCAACGTCTAGGCAAGGAATAATACGTTTAGCAAGCATAGCTTTTTCCAAAAATAATCGCCGTTGGTGAAAGTTCCTACACAGGCGCTACACCTTCATGGAGGGAAGAGGTATTCTATCAAACTTCACAGATGTTTTTTGCAGGTTTTCCATGTCGGTTTATACCCCGTTGAGTTTA
This sequence comes from Acinetobacter sp. FDAARGOS_558, assembly GCF_003937785.1. NCBI lineage: Bacteria > Pseudomonadati > Pseudomonadota > Gammaproteobacteria > Moraxellales > Moraxellaceae > Acinetobacter > Acinetobacter sp. FDAARGOS_558. The sequence goes on along the minus strand of NZ_RKJH01000001.1, from coordinate 2,066,885 downwards.
GATGAAGTTCGCACCTTTGCTGCACCTTATGGATTAGAGGTGTTGGAGCTGAACCCAATTCAGGGAGGTATTCAAAACACCAATTATTTTCTGGTTGATGTAAACCGCAAACAATATGTACTTACCGTATTTGAAGAGTTAGATGCACAAGGTGCAGGCGAACTAATTCCGGTGCTTGAGCAGTTAGGTACTCATGATGTACCCGTTGCCGTGCCATTAAAGCACAGCGGCCAAGCGGTTCATTTTATTGCGGGTAAGCCTGCACAAATTGCACCACGTTTAATGGGACACCATCCCATGCAAACTACAGTAGCCCAAGTTGCTGCAATTGCAGATGCACAGGCGAAGCTACATGTAGCTTTACAAGATTTTCCGCTTGAACGCGAATATCGCCGTGATCATCAATACTGGACAGGTGTTGCTGAGCAGCTTAAACCAAATATGACTCAAGATGACCAAACGTTACTTGAGCAGGTTTATCAAGCTTTTAATGCGAAAACAGCGCAGTATTCAAATCGACCGACAGGTTTTATTCACTCAGATTTGTTCCGTGACAATACTTTGTTTGAAGGCGAGCAACTACAAGGTATTTTAGATTTTTACGAGTTAAATCAAGATGAGTTGCTGTTTGATATTGCGATTACCATCAATGATTTTTGTACCGAATATCCAGCAGCGCATTTAAACTCAGACAAAGTAGACGCTTATTTAGAGGCATACCAAAAAGTCCGTGCGCTGACTTCAGATGAACTTGAATGTTTAGATGTATTCTTGGCAATGGCGGCTTGCCGTTTTTGGTCAATGCGTTTGCAAGTTGCTCAAAAAAATAAAGAAGAAGGACGTACCGGCGATGACATCTTGCAAAAAGACCCGCAAGAAATGCGAGCAATGATGCAAGACCGTTTAAGCCATGTAAAATCATAAAAGGGAATAAAGATGCGAGATCAGGGGCGTTTAGTCGAATGGTTCGACGAAAAGGGTTATGGCTTTATTCAGCCGGATGATGCTGAAAAAGAGCGAGTCTTTTTGCATATCAAAGATTTTGCACGCCCCGGACCTCGGCCAATTATTGGTTGTGCACTGGAATATCTGGTAATCCTCGACGAACGAGGCCGTTTTCGTGCTCAGCAGGTCACGTATTTAAAGGCATCTCAAACCCGTAAGGCTTTAAAACCTACAAAAACACAATCTTCTTTTCAGACCAGCCCATGGTCTGCTATGCAAATGGGGATTGTGTTTTATTTCGTTTTAATGGGCATTATGAGTTTTATTCATATTTTGCCGGCTTATACCTTATTGTTTGTCTTAATGATGAATGTGTTGAGTTACTGGCTATATTCACAAGATAAAGAAGCAGCGCAATTGGGTAATCGCCGTGTTCCTGAGCAGACTTTGCACATTGTCAGTTTCTTAGGGGGATGGCCAGCTGCGTGGTGGGCACAACAAAAACTGAGACATAAAACACAAAAACAACCATTTCGTAAGATTTATTTTTGTACCATATTCTTTCATTTACTTTTGATTTTGTGGCTAATTTCTCCTTTAAACGTTTTGCGGGGATCATAAAAGTAAATTGTTTTATTAAACTTGAGAGGTATAAAAATGAATAGTTCTATCGACCAAGATCCAAATCGTACTTTAACACTTATCTTATATGTACTTTATATTGTTGCCATTTTTACAGGCGGCTTACTTGCGATTATTGCTTTAATTATTAACTATGTAAAACGCTCTGATGTGCAAGGTTCAATTTTTGCGAGCCACTTTACATGGCAAATCAGAACATTCTGGTGGTACTTGGCTTGGAATATTATTGCCTTTTTGCCGTTTATTTTCTTGTTCTTTACGGGTGAAAATACCGATCTATTTGCAGGCGTTGCTATTTCATCGACTGTATTCTGTGTGGGTGTTATCGCGGCAGCATGGATCTGGATTGTATATCGTGCAATTCGCGGTTTGATTGCGTTAAATGATAACCGACCGATGTATTAATAAATCATGATTATTGAACATGTGCATTTGAAAATAAAATCGGGACAAAGTGAAGCATTTCTTAAGGCATTCGAGCAGGCTAAACATATTGTTTCTCTAATGGAAGGTTTCAATGCGGTCCAACTGATTAAGCATACAACCGATCCCCATCATTATATTTTAATGATTTTCTGGGATGAAATTGAAAATCATACAGAAGGGTTTAGAAAGTCGGAGGCTTATCAAGAATGGAAAAAATTGCTTCATCCATTTTATGATCCAATGCCGACAGTTGAGTACTACGAACCCTCTATTTTATTAAAGAAAAGTGATATATAAAAAAGAGAGCGTTAAGCTCTCTTTTTTATTCTCGGACTCTTTTGTTTTTCTTAATAGGCAGCTTAATTTTTAACTCACTGACTAAAACACCTAACACCACTAAAGCCCCCCCAAAAAGGGCAATAACTGGTAAACGCTCACCTGCAATTCGACCAATAATACCTGCCCAAACAGGTTCTCCTGCATAGATAATTGCAGCACGCGAAGGGTCAACCACACGTTGAGCCCAGTTCATTACAAATTGAATGAGTGCACTTGCTAAGCCTAATGCGACAGCAATGAGTATTAGAGGCCATGAAAATGCTGGAATTGTATGTTCACCTACTATAGGCATAATGGTAAACGAAAGTAGAGAGGCGACACCAAGTTGAATAATGGTGACGCGACGCAAATTTACCTTTCCAGCAAAGTAGCTAATAAAAATAATTTCTAAGGCAATCGCAAAGGCGCCGAGCACTGTTAAAAGCTGTCCAAAACTCAAGGAAATTTGCTTAAAACCATTACCCGTCAATAAAACAAGGCCAGTAAAAGCAAGAGCTGCTCCCACCCAAGTCATGATATGTGGAGTTTTTCTAAATATGAGCCACATTAAAATAGGAACAAGCGGAACATACAGCGCCGTTAAAAAAGCTGATTCACTACTCGGAATAGTTTGCAGGCCAATTGTCTGCGTGCCATAGCCAGCTGCAATGACAAGGCCAATTACACTGCCAGCGCCCAAGTCTTTTAATGTAACGCCTTTCATGCTCTTTAATGAAATAAGTAATAGCGTTAAGGCAGCTACGGCAAAACGGCAGCCTACAAAAAACATAGGTGATGAAAAATTCAGTGCGTACTGCACAGTAAGAAATGTTCCACCCCAAATGACCGTAATCAAAATGAGAGCTAATTGAGGAACTTTGCTTGAACTCAGATAAGTTGGTGACATACTCAAACTAAAGGGAATTGTGCAATATACTGCACATATTGCGCTATTCTTCTGTTTTGTGCAATATATTGCTCAAATTTTCTTTATTCATCTATTTTATGAGCCAGTCGAGTAGCGTTTTACAACATGTAGGCACAAATATCCGTTCATTAAGAGATGAGCGTAGTTTAAGCCAACAGGACTTGGCTGATCGGGCAGGTGTAAGTAGACGTACCATTGCTGCTCTGGAAACAGGCCAAGTCAATATTAGCTTAGCTAAACTCGATGCGATTGCGGCAGTGTTGGGAGTAGATTTTAGAACAATTGTGAGTGCGCCTGAGCTAAAAGAACATGCCCTAGTAAATGCACTCGCTTGGCAAGGTGAAAAGGAAGAAAGTAAGGCAACTTTTCTTGCTTCAGTTCCTTCCCGTTCTCAAGTTGAACTTTGGACATGGTCTTTGGCTGTTGGGGAGTCTTATGTTGCTGAAGCCGATGCTGAAGGATGGCAAGAACTGATTTATGTGTTAGAAGGCGAATTGACCATACAATTTACAGACAGCTCAAAAACCATAGCGGCTGGTTCATCTTTTATTTTTGCCAGTTCAGTGACTTATACCTATATCAATAGCGGTAGCCAAGTACTTAAATTTATTCGTAATGTGGTGTATTGATTCGGAATATATTTTCATATCAGCAATAAAAAAGAGCCTAATCAGGCTCTTTTTTACATCTTAAAAAATTAAAGACGGTTTTCATCTAACAAAAGCTGAGCTTCACGAAGGTTTAAAGTACCTTCATAAATTGCACGGCCTGTGATTGCACCTAAAATGCCCGGTTGGCCTTTTAAGTTACGAACGTCATCAAGGTTGGTTACACCACCTGAAGCAATGACTGGTAAGCCTGAGTATTGAGCCAAGTTTACAGTTTGCTCAACATTTACACCTTGCATCATGCCGTCACGCGCAATGTCTGTGTAAACAATGCTAGACACGCCTGCATCTGCAAAGCGTTTTGCTAAATCAGTTGCTTTCACATCAGTAACGTTTGCCCAACCGTCAGTTGCAACCATGCCATTCATGGCATCAATACCGACAATGATGTGGCCTGCAAAACGTTTACAAGCTTCTTCTACAAATTCAGGCTCTTGAACGGCTTTAGTACCGATAATGACAAAAGTCACGCCAGCTTCTAAATAGTGTTCAATGGTTTCTAATGAGCGGATACCGCCACCAATTTGAATTGGTAATTCTGGCTGAGCTTTTGCAATTGCTTCAACAACAGGTTTATGAATAGGCGTACCTGCGAAAGCACCATTCAAATCGACCAAATGCAAACGTCGTGCGCCTTCATTTACCCAATGCTGGGCAGTTGCAACCGGATCGTCAGAGAAAACGGTATCGTCTTCCATACGCCCTTGTTTTAAACGCACACATTTACCATCTTTCAGGTCAATTGCTGGAATGATTAGCATGCTTTCGCTCCTTGCTTCATCATGTTTATGAAATTGTGCACATCTTAGCAAAGTATTGATCAATCGCTAAGCCTTAGAAAAGACTTTTATAACTTTACCTTTGAAGTGCGGTTTGAATCTTTTCAGAAATATGTATCGGTAATACTTTTCTTTTTTTAAGCTCGAGAAATACCAATAGGGCAGCATAGGCGTCAGCAGCTGCATAACTGATTTGTTGTGAAGTAAGCGGTTTTCGCGCCCAATTTGAAGTTCCGACTTTCTTCGACTTGGCAAGATACTGACCAAGTAATAGTGCTACGGCTTTTTGTACACCCATTTGTTGTTTAAAACCAAAGTGGCTAAAACCTTTAGCAAGGTCAACGCAGCTTTCAAGCTCTATGCCTTTTTTGTGAAAAATATGCTTATCATTTTTAAGCCCAAACCCGACTTTAATTTGTTTTGGATTAGACAAAATGGGCTGTAAAAATTTTAAAGTCGATAAATTGACATGAAATAAATAGGCTTTGTGTTCTGTAGCCAGCTGAATCAAATGTGGGCCAGTTGATACTTCACCTACCTGAAAAGTAGGTTTAGATTCAGAATCAAATCCTAAAAAGGTCGCTGCTTTTAATTCTTCTTCAATAGTTTTGCATTGCTCGCCATTTTCAATCACCACAATATTTTGATGGTTAAGATTTTCAAAAGGAGGGAGCTGCTGAATAGAAGTTTTATCAAGAAGGGCAGAGGCTTCAGACATATTTAACAGCGTACAAATGAATAGGGCTATTCACTTTATATATGAATAAAGCCTAGAGAACTAGGCTTTATGTACATCTTTAAAAATTATTCAGACTGAGATGGGCTACCAATTACAATACTTTCGCTTTTCTCGACATAGCCTTCATAGGTTGGAGCCATAATTACGGCAATAACACCAAAAATTAATGCAAGCGGAATAAGCACAATATAAATCCAGCCTAAAACACGCTCCCAGCTTGGCGTTGGACGCTTAGGTCCATAATCATTAGGACCTTCAGTTCCTTTTGCACAGAATAAATAAATGGCAAGGCCAATATTCACGACCGGTACTAGCATCAGTAAAGAGAGCCACCCTGTATTATTGCGGTCATGCAAACGGCGGATGGTAAATACGAAGTTAATATAAATACCGACTATATAAAGAATTGCTATACAGATTAAGCCAGGCGTAGAAAAGTCTGGGGCACCTTCAGGGTTTGTAAAACCAAAAGTAAACATAATAAGTAGAATGGCGGTAACAAGGACTAGCGTAAATAAGAATGTCCAAGCTGCATAAGAGAGTCGTCCAAAACGACCATTTGCCTTAAACGGTGAATCTTGTGAAATGGGCTGATTTTCAAAAGGTGAATTCATTGTGTTTATCCTAATCATTTGATTTTATTTAAAAGTATGAATATTCAATATTTTGTTGAATAAAATATCATTCTATAAATGATTGGTTATTATTATAAATAAAAAAACAGATCAGGCTATCTTGACCTGATCTGTTTTAGTTTTTGAATCGAATTAAATATTCCATTCCACAAAGTTTTTCAGTAACTGCAAACCAGCAGTGTGACTTTTCTCTGGGTGGAATTGAGTCGCGAATAAATTATCTTTGTGAATTGCTGTGCAGAAGTTCACGCCATACTCACATGTAGCAGCCACAAGATTTTCATCTTTAGGTTCAACATAGTAGCTGTGTACAAAGTAGAAGCGGGCATCTTGTTCAATGTTGTTCCACATCGGGTGACTTGGGTCCATTTGGTGAACCTGATTCCAACCCATGTGTGGGACTTTTAAACCTTCCATTTGAGGAAAGTGTTTTACTACCCCGTCAAAAATACCTAAGGCATCTACACCGCCGTTTTCTTCTGAGCTTTGTAGTAGTGCCTGCATGCCTACGCAAATTGCAAGAACAGGCTTATTAAAAGCTGCTTTACGTACAACTTCATCAATACCTGCTTCACGCATGCCTTGCATACAGTCACGCATTGCCCCAACACCCGGGAAAACAATTTTGTCGGCTTGTGCAATTAATTTTGGATCATTTGTCACATCGACGGTTGCACCTACATATTCAAGTGCTTTAGCGGCTGAGTGCAGATTACCCATGCCATAATCAAGCAATGCGATACGTGTCATTAGAGGCTACCTTTTGTCGATGCAATCGTGTTTTCAGCACGTGGATCAATTTCACATGCCATACGTAAAGCACGAGCTAGTGCTTTAAATACACTCTCGATTTGATGGTGGCTATTTTTACCTTTCAAGTTATCGATGTGTAAGGTCATAAGCGCATGGTTTACGAAACCTTGGAAAAACTCGGAAAATAAATCTACGTCAAAGGTACCGATGCGCGCGCGAGTAAATGGAATATCCATAAATAAACCCGGACGTCCAGACAAATCTACAACCACACGAGATAAAGCTTCGTCTAATGGCGCGTAAAAATGCCCATAACGACGTAAACCTTTTTTATCACCTAAAGCTTGTGCAAAAGCTTGTCCAAGCGTGATACCGCAGTCTTCTACGGTATGGTGATCGTCAATCTCTAAGTCTCCATCACAATGAATATCGATATCAAATAAGCCATGTCGCTTGATTTGATCAATCATATGGTCTAAAAATGGAACTCCGGTGTTTAGTGTGCCTTGACCAGTACCATCGAGATTTAAACGAACTCGAATTTTGGTTTCATTGGTATTTCTAACCACTTCACTGATACGTTGCGTCATGGACACGTTCCTCAAAAAACGTCAAAAATGATTGGATGTTAACGACAATTTCGCTGTGACGAATTCGTGACAGCATCATAGTTTGCTCAGGAGGGTTAATCAATGCCTATTACCGTACATGCTTATAGTTCTCTAGATAATTCAGAGATCCGCGATCAGCTTGAGCGACTGTATGACACAAGTCCGGAGTTTGGTGACGGGCACGATGCGATTGAACAACTTGAACAAGATTTACAACAGTATACCACGCTATACACTGCCGAATTTAACACCAAAATTATAGGTGCAATCTGGTGTTCAGGACAAGGTGAAAGCAAGGTGCTTGAATATATAGTTGTACACCCTGCAAATCGTGGACGCGGAGTAGCAGAGCGTCTAGTTGAAGAAGCTTGTCGTATAGAAGAAGCAAAAGGCGTTAAAATTTTTGAGCCAGGTTGTGGTGCAATTCATCGCTGCTTAGCTCATATTGGTAAATTGCATAGCTAAAATCCTATTTTTACGGCACTTGTGATTTAAAATTAAACACTTGTTACAAAAAATGCGGAAGTTGCTTGACGTCCTCCTATAAACATTGTTTAATACGCCCACTTCGGCGTGATAGCTCAGTTGGTAGAGCAACGGATTGAAAATCCGTGTGTCCCCAGTTCGATCCTGGGTCTCGCCACCATTATTTGTGTTTTCAATCCCTGATCCCATCAGGGATTTTTTTTGAGTATAAAAAATACTCATTTAAATCAAAAACTCAGGATAATTGTTGACTATTGTTCTGAGATACGGCTTAATACAGGCCATCGGCGTGATAGCTCAGTTGGTAGAGCAACGGATTGAAAATCCGTGTGTCCCCAGTTCGATCCTGGGTCTCGCCACCATATTCGAAAAAGCCCCATACTTAAAGTATGGGGCTTTTTTCATGCCTATTTATTTGATTCGTGATTAGAATGACTTCACCTGTGTATAACTCTCATTTTATCCACAAGTAAAGTGAGTTATCCCAAGGTCTAGCTTTATTTCCTAAAGGTTCTTCATTTCAAGAGGCGCCTTTAGTCATGAGAGTTGTCACTAATAAGACGTTTTCCTAAACATACCGCTTCTACTTCGTCATAGCCGAGCTGCTCGTAAAAATTCAACACATTCAGATTATCTTTACGTACTAATAATTGTAATTTGGGACAGCCACGCGCCATAAGCCGCTTCTCAAGCTGTTGAACAAGCGCTGTGGCTATTCCTAAGCGTTGTTGGTGGGGATGAACAGCCAGATAATTAATCCAGCCTCTATGGCCGTCGTAGCCGCCCATAAGCGTACCAATTAGTTGCTCATCCTTAATAGCAACGAGGAATAAATCATCCTGCTGCGAAACTTTCCTGAAAATATCCGTTTCAGGGTTATTCCAGGGGCGAGTTAGGCCACAGCTTTCCCATAAATTGACCACATCATCCAGATCTGCATTTGTAAATTGGCGAATAATGAACATATGGATTTCTACTTTTTGTTTTGATGTATTGAAAAGATAAAATAAAAATTCGAACTTGAGCAGTAGTTTGTGAATAATTTACACAAATAAAAAAGCACCCCTGTAGGAGTGCTTAAATTAAAAGTATGACTTAAGCTGATTTTGCAACTGGTGTTGGTTGAAGCATTTGGCCTGTTTCTTCGAAGTTTGCATGCCAAGACAATGCTTCACGAAGTAAGTGAGGTGTATGTCCGCCTTTAGCACATGCACGATCAAAGTAGTCATTTAATGCATCACGGTAAAGCGGGTGTACGCAGTTGTCGATAATAGCGCGAGCGCGTTCACGAGGTGCTAAACCACGTAAGTCTGCTAAACCTTGCTCTGTCACTAAAATATCAACGTCGTGTTCACTGTGGTCAACGTGGCTCACCATTGGCACGATAGAAGAAATATCTCCGCCTTTAGCAATAGATTTGGTTACAAAGATTGCCAAGTGCGCATTACGAGCGAAGTCACCTGAACCACCAATACCGTTCATCATTTTAGTACCGCACACGTGAGTTGAGTTCACGTTACCGTAAATATCAAACTCAAGTGCAGTATTAATACCGATAATACCTAAACGACGTACAAGCTCAGGGTGATTAGAAATTTCTTGTGGACGAAGCACTAATTTGTCTTTGTAAGCTTCGATATTGCCAAAAACTTTTTCACCGCATTTTGCTGAAAGCGTAATTGAACTACCAGAAGCAAATTTCATTTTGCCTGCATCAATTAATTCAAAAGTACAGTCTTGTAGTACTTCTGAGTACATGATGAGGTCTTCAAAATTAGAATCTTTTAAACCTGTTAGTACAGCGTTTGCAATTGAACCGATCCCTGCTTGGAGTGGACCAAGGTTTTTCGGTAAACGACCTTCAGCCACTTCTTTTTCAAAGAATGCGATAAGGTGATTGGCAATGCCTTGAGTCTCATCATCTGGTGGAGTGACTGTCGATGGAGAGTCATGTGTATCGTTAAAGACAATACCAACAATTTTCGAAGGATCGATTTGGATAGCTGTTGTACCAATACGTTCGTCCACTTTTGTTAATGGAATTGGTGTGCGTGTTGGACGGTAAGTTGGAATATAGATATCGTGCAAACCTTCAAAGCTTTCGCTTAAAGAAGTGTTGATTTCAACAATTACTTTTTCGGCAAAAATCGCAAAACTTGCAGAGTTACCAACAGAAGTTGTTGGAATAATGCCACCATCTTCAGTAATCGCAATTGCTTCAATGACCGCAACATCTGGACGTTTAAGTTGCTGGTTACGCATTTGCTCAACAGTTTCTGACAAGTGTTGGTCAATAAACATGACTTCGCCGTTGTTAATTGCGCGGCGCAAAGTGTTATCCACTTGGAATGGCATGCGACGAGATAAAACACCTGCTTCCGTGAGTTGTTTGTCTAAGTCATTACCTAAGCTAGCACCCGTAATTAACGTGATTTTTAACGGATTCTTTTTTGCAAGCTCTACAAGTGCTTGTGGAACAGCTTTAGCTTCACCGGCACGAGTAAAACCACTCATACCAACGGTCATTCCATTTTCGATGAATTGCGCAGCTTGTTCAGCACTGATGACCTTGTCATGAAGAGAAGCTAGGCGAATACGACTTAAAGACATTGGACATCCTCAATATTGTCAAAACATACCGGATTTTAGCTATGAAAAAATGAAAAGTGCATAGGTGTTAGGCTAAGGTCTAATTTTTTAAATAAATGCGGGTATAACTTATTTTTATGATTTTTAATATATTGATTATTATTGTCTTTTTTGAGGTTTAAAATAGCGCTTTAAATGTTCAATTGCTCAAATTAAAAGCGCTCACTTAAAGTTTGTTTGATTTTTTCTAAAGGATTATGCGTTGTATTTTCTTCAGGGGCGGGTTTTGGAATTGGTAAAGAAATAATTACCTCTAAACCGCCTTGTTCACGATTGTGAATCTGGATTTCACCTTGGTGAATATCGACAATACGTTTAACAATGGCAAGACCCAAACCGCTTCCCTGAATCGTTCTAGCCGAGTTGCCTCTTACAAAAGGCTGCATTAATTCTTCAATTTGATCTTCTGGAATGCCTTCACCATGGTCAGCAACCGTAATTAAAATATGTTCATTTTCAACCTTTGCACTGAGTTCGATCGGTTCAGCACCATAACGCTTTGCGTTATTAATGAGGTTGGCAATAAGTCGTTTTAAAGAGAGGCTGCGTGCAGGAATAATCGGAACATCCTGCATGTTAAAGCGAATATCAAGGGGTTTAAACTGAACCACCAATTCTTGTAAAAGAATATTGATATTAGTGTCTTTTAATTCCTCATCTGAACCATCGCGCATATATGAGATGAACTGATTTAGAATCGCATCCATATCATCTACGTCATAAACCAGACCTTCACGTAGAAACTCATCAGGTAGCATTTCTGCAGTTAAACGAATACGTGTAAGGGGAGTCCTTAAATCATGTGAAATTCCCGCTAGCATGATTCGTCTTTCACGCTCAGTTTGTTCAAGCGTATATACCATACGGTTAAATGCTTGGTTTACTTGGCGAATTTCTAAAGGGCCATGGTTAGTATCTAAATAAGGTGCAGTTCCAGACTTACTGTATTCGTTGGCAGCATTTTGCAAACGACGTAATGGTCGGTTCATTTGTCGAACCAAAATTAAAATGATGATGGCCGAAACTAATGGGACACCCACAACCCAGCCTACCAGTAGCTCGGGGCTATAGTTGGCATAGGTTTTTAAAGGTTCACGAACCCAGTTACCATGCATTTCTGGCGTTTGAATCCAAATACGTGGGCTAGGTTTAAATTGGAAATAGACAGTAACGTCTTTTGCGCCAATTTCATTTGCCAGTTTTTGCTCAACTTGGTTGGTAAAAAACTCGGCAATAATTTTATCGCGAACACTTGGATATTCTTTGGGGTTCGTGACATATTCAATGCCAACCCGATTGCGTAACCATGTGTCGACGTCAACTTCGCTATCGCGATGAAAAATACGAATATTAGGGTTATTTACCAGTTCTAGTTCAACTGCTAGATAGCGCGCATGTTGCTGAATTTCAGGTAAATAGAGGGTTCGCCAAAAAAACCACAATGACATAAATAAGCTAAAGAGTACCACCAGCAGTACCAAAATTGTGGTACGCATGGCCGCAGAACGTGGCTTAATCTTGTCGAGAAAACGTTCCCATCGGGTCCGTTTACGCTCTGAGTACGCAACGTAGTCGGTAAAGGTTTGCGGTGGTATTGGCTCTAAACTCACTCTATTTTATCTCAAGCTTATTCAGCACCATCCGGAACAAACACATAGCCTACGCCCCATACAGTTTGAATGTAACGTGCGCGTGCCGGGTTATCTTCAATTAAGCGGCGTAGACGAGACACTTGAACATCAATAGAACGTTCCATTGCACCCCATTCACGGCCACGAGCCAAGTTCATGAGCTTGTCGCGTGTTAAAGGTTCACGTGGATGCTGTACCAAAGCTTTTAATACGGCAAATTCACCTGTAGTCAATGTAACGATTTGACCCTCACGAGTCAGTGTACGTGTAGATAAATCTAGAGACCATGGACCGAAGCTAACCACTTCAACTTGTTGGCTTGGCGCACCCGGAACTTCACGTACCTGACGACGCAATACTGCGCGAATACGCGCTAAAAGTTCATTTGGGTTAAATGGTTTTGGTAAATAGTCATCTGCGCCGGCTTCAAGACCAGCAATACGGTCAGAGTCACTACCACGTGCAGTTAACATGATAATTGGAGTATCAATATTTGACTGACGTAAACGACGACAAATACTTAAACCATCTTCAACGGGCAACATAAAGTCGAGCACGATAAGTGAAAATAACTCACGTTGTAATAAACGATCCATTTGTGAGGCATCATGGGCAGTTTTTACAACAAAGCCTTTATCTTCCAAAAAACGTTGCAAGAGGGTACGTAAACGCACATCGTCATCGACCACTAAAATGCGCTCGACACGATCCGTTTCGTTATGTACGGTTTCAGGATGTTCAGCAGGTACAACTAAACTCATGATGTACTCCCTTTTAAAGTCATAATTTATATATTATTGGATCGGTTAGGCTTATTGCCAACAAGCCCTCAGTATAATGCCGATGTTCTTGTTAAGACTATGTATCAATTTGCTCAAAATTACAATTTTCGTAGGGGCTTGAAACCAAAAAACAACATCTTATGCCCATAATTTAGCAAAGCCTTAAAGAAAAACTCAAATATTTGACTATTTACCTCTTTCTTATCGAGTAAATTCTAATAAATATTTGTTTCAAATAAATTATTTTAAAAATGAGTTTCGGTTTTTAAGTTCTAACTTTTAATTTATTCATTCACGGTTTAAGTATGAAGACTTAATAATTTATTTAGAAAGATAAGAAAAACTATATTTTGATCGTTCTGGCAATGTATCAATATGTTCTTTTTCTCATAATTTATATTAAAAATTTTCTTTAATTAAAGAAGTATCTATAAATTTCATATTTTTTAAAAGGTAAAAGGCTAGCTTAAAGGCCCAAATGAGTCACAGAAAAAACTTTTTTACGGCCATAAGAATGTGAAAAATTCATAGTCAATACAAAAAAACGTTTTGAATACGCAAACAAGTGTGGATTTTATGGTCTTGGTCTTTATAATCAGTGCTTTTAAACTTTATCCTTGTGGGATCAAACACGATGACTGACTTAGTTCAGCAGTTGGCAAGTGAGCTTGCCGTACGTCCAAACCAAGTAGAAGCTGCCATCCGCTTAATTGATGAAGGTGCCAGTGTTCCATTCATTGCCCGTTACCGTAAAGAAGTAACACAAGGTTTAGATGATACGCAGTTACGCCAATTAGATACTCGTTTAGCGTATTTACGTGATTTATATGAGCGCCGTGAAAAGGTCATTCAGTCATTGCAAGAACAGAATAAATTGAATGATGACTTGTTGGCGCGGGTGAATGCAGCCGAAACAAAAAATGCTTTAGAAGAAATTTATGCGCCGTACCGTCCTAAACGTACGAGCAAATCTTTCAAGGCGAAAGAAGCGGGCCTTGGACCAATTGCCGAAAAAATTATTTCAGAACAAATTGATCCGACAGAAGCATTGGCTGGTTTTAGTCATGAAGACTATCCGGACGTTGAAAGTCAATTAGACGCAATCCAGCATATTCTGATTGATGACTGGGCACAAAACATTCCTCTTACTACAGAATTAAAAGCAACTTTTGCAAAAACAGCAGTATTAAAAAGTACTGTTGCATCTGAAGAGAAGAAAGAAGTGGGCAAAAAGTTCCGCGATTACTTTGAATTCTCGGAAGGCCTAAACAAATTACCATCACATCGTTTATTGGCGATGTTACGTGGCCGCCAAGAAAACGTACTTGGTTTAAAAGTTGATGGCGAAGATGATGCACCATTGGCTCGTATTGAAACTGAATACAACCTTGATCAGGTTCAGCCACAAACACGTCAAGATTTCTTAAAACAAACTGCAAAATTATTTTGGTTAGGTAAAGTTCGTCCTCAAATCGAGCATTCATTACTTACAGAAAAACGTCTTGCTGCTGAAGCAGAAGCAATGCAGGTGTTTGCTGAAAATCTTCGTCACTTATTGTTATCAGCGCCAGCTGGTAGCCGTACGACTTTGGGTGTTGACCCTGGTATTCGTACTGGTGTGAAACTAGCCGTAGTAAGCGAAGCTGGTGATGTACTTGCACATAGCACGATTTATCCATTTGCGCCTAAAGAAGATAAAGAAGGTTCAATTGCTGAACTTGCACGTCTATGCCGTGAATACAATGTCGAGCTTATTGCTATTGGCAATGGTACTGCAAGCCGTGAAACAGAAGCTGTTGTAGCTGAAATGATGGCTGCAAATACAGATCTTAAATTAACTCGTGTAACTGTAAGCGAAGCAGGTGCCTCTGTTTACTCTGCAAGTGAACTTGCTGCGGCGGAACTTCCAGAGCTTGATGTTTCAATCCGTGGGGCAGTTTCTATTGCGCGCCGTTTACAAGACCCGTTGGCTGAGCTTGTTAAAATTGATCCGAAGTCGATTGGCGTAGGTCAATATCAACACGATGTGAACCAAACTGGTTTAGCAAAAACGCTTGATGCGGTTGTAGAAGACTGTGTGAATGCTGTCGGGGTAGATGTAAATACTGCTTCACCAGCAATCTTGGCTTATATTGCAGGTTTAAACAAAGCAATTGCACAGCAAATTGTTGAATACCGTAAAGAGCATGGCCGTTTTGACACACGTCAGGCACTTAAAAATGTACCGCGTCTTGGCGAACGTACTTTTGAACAGGCAGCTGGTTTCTTGCGTATCCAAAATGGTTCAGAGCCATTAGATGCATCTGCTGTTCACCCTGAAAGTTATGGTCTTGTTGAGAAAATTGTTGCAGCAAAAGCGACAACGGTAAAAGACATTATTGGTAATACCGAAATTATTCGTCAGGTAAAAGCAGAAGAGTTTGTTGATGACAAATTCGGTTTGCCAACCATTCAAGACGTTTTAGCAGAACTTGAAAAACCGGGCCGTGACCCTCGTCCAGAATTCCGCACAGCTAAATTCCGTGAAGACATTACTGAAGTTGCTCAGTTGACTGAAGGTATGCAGCTTGAAGGTGTTGTGACGAACGTGACGAATTTTGGTGCTTTTGTTGATATTGGTGTGCATCAAGATGGTTTGGTTCATATCTCTGAATTAGCCAATGAGTTCGTTTCTGACCCGCATAAAGTGGTAAAACCAGGTCAGATCGTACAAGTGCGTGTTATGCAGGTTGATGTTGAACGTAACCGTGTGAACTTGAGTATGCGTGCAGAAGGTGCGGCACCTGTGAAAGCACAGCGACCACCACGTCGTGAACAAAATAACGAACAGCGTTCTGAGCGTAAACCACAAGGTAAACGTCCACAACCGCGTAAAGATCAAGTTGAACGTCCGCAGCGTAGTAAGCAAGAAAAACCACAAGAGCAAAAAATTGGTGGTTTTGGTGCATTATTATTGCAAGCAGGAATTAAGGGTTCTAAATAAGAGCCTTTAGAGAACTTAAAAAAGCCTCCTAAACGGGAGGCTTTTTTATTGTTTCTAAATCATCTTCTAAATGGCTAGCGCTATGTTTTATTAAAACATCACGCTCATAAAGATGAGGTGAATCTTAAGATCAACAAAAACGTCGTGAAATCTACAATCAACTATACAACGTTATAGCATAACTCAACTTTAACCCGATTCAGTTGTCAGACAATATCGATAAAGCCTTGAAGTAAGTTCCTCACTTTCAGGCAGTTACATTAAAAATTGATTGTTTTTTTATATTATAAATGGTTGTTTTTATGCCGGCTTTAGAACTGAAAAATAGATTTCACGTAAACGACCTCCTTTCGGGAGTTGTCGTATTTCTCGTGGCCTTACCCTTATGTTTGGGTATTGCCTTAGCCTCAGGTGCTCCAATTATTTCTGGCATTATTGCTGGAATAGTGGGTGGAATTATTGTTGGCCTGCTGAGTGGCTCTCACATCAGCGTTTCTGGCCCAGCAGCAGGGTTGACTGCGGTCATCCTTGTACAACTCGATCAATTAGGCGGCAATTATGCCGCCTTTTTATTGTGTATTGTATTTGCAGGAATTTTACAAATTCTGTTTGGTGTATTTAAGTTGGGTTTCTTTGCCAACTTTATTCCAAACAATGTCATTTTAGGATTATTGGCAGCCATTGGTGCCATTTTGATTGTGACACAGTTACCTTATTTATTTGGGTTGACTGATTTTTCATGGAAAGAAGTTTGGACTGCTACTCCGGATACGTTTATCCAAAAATTTGATGCTGGAGCAGCATTGATTGGGCTGCTGAGCTTATTTTTAATTTTAGCTTGGGACAGTAGCCCACTTAAAAAGTTAGCGTTGCCTTCTGCCTTAATTGCCGTGGTACTCGCAGCAGTTTTTAACTTTGTTTTAATAAGTATCGGTTCTTCATGGGCTGTGCAAAGTAATAATTTGATTCAACTACCAAATATATTGCAAGCACCAGAAGAGGTATTGGTTTTTCCTGACTTTAGCTATTTAGCTGAACCATTAATTTATACCGGAGCCATTACACTTGCGATCGTGGCATCTTTAGAAACATTACTAAATTTAGAAGCAGCAGATAAACTTGATCCTCAAAAGCGTTCATCTCCACCTAATCGTGAGTTATGGGCGCAAGGAGCAGGTAATATTGTGTCAGGTTTGATTGGCGGAATGCCAGTGACCTCAGTGATTGTCCGTAGTTCTGTAAATGCCAATACAGGTGCACGTAGTAAATGCTCAACCATTATTCACGGTGTGTTGTTACTGCTTGCAATTCTATTTTTTGTCCCACTCATGAACATGATTCCTTTGTCTGCACTTGCAGCAATTTTGATCGTGACTGGTTTTAAACTGACTCATCCAAAGTTATTCAAACAGCTTTACCAAAAAGGTTGGAGACAGTTTTTACCATTCATTATTACCTTGGTTGCAATCTTGCTGACAGATTTATTAACCGGAATCTTGGTGGGGCTATTTACCAGTAGTGCATTTATTTTATATGGCAACTTCAATAAAGGTGTTCGTGTTTATAAAGAAAAGCATTTACATGGAATCGTGACGCGTATTGAACTTCCTTCACAAGTGACTTTTCTGAATCGTTCCGCGCTCATTTCTGCCTTGGAACATGTTCATAAAGATCAACAGTTGATTATTGATGCCACTCAATGTGATTCGATTGATCCGGATATTTATCAAGTCATTCAAGACTATCAAAATGAGACGGCAGTTAAACGCCAAGTCGACCTTAAGCTTATTGGATTTAAGCAGCACTATGAAGAGGTAGATGATGCAGTACTGGATATCTACATTAGTACGAGAGATCTACAACGTAAATTAAGTCCACAGCAAGTCATTACTTTACTTAAAGAAGGAAATGAACGTTTCGTAAAAAATGAGCGCTTGCAACGTGATATTTATCGCCAAATTCGTGTTACTGCAGATGAAGGCCAGCACCCAATTGCTGCCGTTTTGGGTTGTATGGACTCACGTGCTCCAACTGAAATGATTTTTGATGTGGGTATTGGTGATCTATTTAGTTTAAGGATTGCAGGTAATATTGCAGGTCAAAAGGTATTAGGCTCGCTTGAGTTTGCTTGTCAGGCCAAAGGCTCAAAAGTCATTTTAGTTTTAGGCCATACTGACTGTGGTGCAGTGACGAGTGCATGTCAGTTACGCTTACAGCAAAAGCAAATCTCTGATGTCAAAGAGATGCCGCATATTCAATATGTGCTTGGTCCGCTCATGCATTCGGTAGAAAGCGTATATGACATTATGCAACCCCGTGAATTAAACAAGACCTTCGTAAATCAGGTAACTGCTATGAATGTTCACTACAATATCCAATATATTATTAATAACAGTACGGTACTTAAAGACTTATTGGATCGTGGTGAAATAGCGATTGTTGGCGCGATTTACGATGTTAAAACAGGGCATGTCGAGTTTTTAGATGCGTAAATAGAATCAAATAAAAAAGCGCCTTTCATGAGGCGCTTTTTTATTTAAGTTCGCTGAATATTTTAAATTACCAATGCTCACCTGGGAAAATGCGTGCATATGCTTTTTGCACCCAGTTAAGTTTTTCAGCTTTTTTGCCTTTTGCGGCGTCTGAACTTGGAAACAGACGGAAACCAATCGACATAAACATATTGTTAATGCCAGGGGCCACTGAATAGGTCATAGAAGCCAAACGGCCTAAGTTAGTTGCAATACGTTTTGGACGTTTCACAATTGCATAAGCAATTAAATCGGCTGCTTGCTCAGGTGAGAGAGTCGGTACATATTTATAAATCTTGGTCGGCGCAATCATTGGTGTACGCACTAAAGGCATGTAAATTGAAGTGATTGCAATTTTATGTGCATGAACTTCTGCCGATAGACAACGGCTAAATGCATCAAGCGCAGCTTTAGAAGCAACATAAGCCGAGAAGCGGGTTGCATTTGCTAATACACCAATCGAACTAATATTAATAATTTGCCCATCTTTGCGTTGAATCATGTGAGGCAAAATATTGAGTACTAAACGTACAGCGCCAAAGTAGTTTAATTGCATAGTACGTTCAAAGTCGTGGAAACGATCATAAGACTCATGAACAGCACGACGAATAGAGCGACCTGCGTTATTAATTAAAATATCAATATGGTCAACAGAAGCTAAAATCTCTTTAGAAACCTGATCAATCATTTCCATGTCATTCAGATCACATGGGAAAATTGATGCCTGACCGCCACGGCTTTCAATATCTGCTTTGACTTCTTCTAATGTTTCTTGAGTACGGGCAACCAGTAAAACATGCGCACCAGCGTCAGCAAGTTTATTGGAAATCGTTAAACCGATTCCACTTGAGGCGCCTGTCACTAAGATGACTTTACCTTGTACCTTTTCCTGGAACAGAGCTTCTAATTTTTTATTCACAGCATTTTACCTAAGTAGGGGCAGGGGCTATTTATTCCGGTATGTAATTTTTATTTTTACAACCGTTGGTTCATCCTGATGAACTCCTAAATATTGCCTTATCTTAATAGATGTTTAAAAATTGTCTAGTGTGTAAATATATGAAATTTAACAATTTATTTAGAGTAAAAACTCTAAATTATTACCCTAATCCATTAATTATTCTTAATAGTTAAATCACTTAAAAATAAAAAAGCCTCTATATTCCAGAGGCTTGTTAGATGGGTTTAAAATTTATACGGATGAAAGTGCTTGTTCTAAATCGGCAATGAGGTCATCAACATGCTCGATACCAATTGAAAGACGTACCATATCTTCACTTACACCAGCAGCTTTTAGTTCTTGTTCGTTGAGTTGGCGGTGAGTTGTGGTTGCAGGGTGACACGCCAGACTTTTCGCATCACCAATATTCACAAGACGGGTAAATAGCTGAAGGGCATCAATGAAGCGAGTACCGCCTTCACGGCCATCTTGAACCCCAAAAGATAAAATTGCAGAAGGTTTACCTTTTACATATTTTTGCGCAAGTTGATGTTGTGGATGATCTTTTAAGCCTGCGTAATTGACCCATTTTACTTTCGGATGATTTTGCAAATATTCCGCAATTCTTTGTGCATTTTCAGTATGGCGTTCCATCCGTAAATTAAGCGTTTCTAGACCCTGTAAAATTAAGAAAACACTGAGCGGGCTAATAGCTGCGCCTGTATTACGTAATGGTACAACGCGAGCCCTTGCTATATAGGCAGCTTCACCTAATGCCTCTACATAGTTCACACCATGATAGCTTGGGTCTGGCGTGTTCAATACTTTAAAACGCTCCGGATATTTACCCCAAGGAAACTTACCGCTATCGATAATCGCACCACCAATACTATTGCCATGTCCACCAATATATTTAGTCAAAGAATGTATGACGATATCGGCGCCATATTGGAATGGTTTTAATAAAGCAGGGGTAGCGACTGTATTATCAACAACGACAGGTACGCCATATTCATGGGCGATTTTCGAAATTTCTTCTAGATCGATGATATTTCCGAGCGGATTGCCGATTGACTCAACAAAAACAAGTTTAGTTTTATCATCAATTAAGTTACGTAAGCTTTCAGGCTTTTGATAATCAAAAAAGCGAACTTCAATGCCTTGTTTTGGCAGGGTATGAGCAAATAAGTTGTACGTTCCACCATATAAAGTTGAGACTGAGGCAATATTATCTCCAGCTTCTGTAATCGTTTGGACAGCATAGGTAATCGCTGCCATTCCAGAAGCCAAGGCTAAAGCACCAATACCGCCTTCTAACGCAGCAAGGCGCTGCTCAAGTACGGCTGTGGTTGGATTCATAATACGGGTATAGATATTGCCTTGAACTTTTAAATCGAAAAGGTCAGCACCGTGTTGTGTGTTATCAAATGCATACGAAGTTGTTTGATAGATAGGGACTGCAACAGCTTTAGTAGTTGCTTCAGGAGTGTAGCCTGCGTGAATGGCTAAGGTTTCATCTTTATAAGTCATGATTACTTCATCTTCGTGAGTTAAATATTGAGCGAGTCTAGCTTAAAATTTATATAGAAAATTGCAGAAATTCTGGTTTGTTATCCAATTTTAGGAATATAGATAGAAAAATATACGCTGAAACGTTGTATAAATCTTATACGTAAACATTTTGCAACTTATTGAAAAAGAAAATTGTTTGATAAATCCGTACGATGGAAATCATAACTTCAAGTCATTAGTGTTTTCATCGTATAATACGCGCGATTATTTTTGTCGCGTCTTGCGATGTATTGGTTTTTCAATTGAGGAGTCCTGCGTGGCCCAATATATTTATACGATGAACCGAGTGTCTAAGATGGTTCCGCCAAAGCGCGAAATCTTAAAAGACATCTCTTTATCATTTTTCCCGGGTGCCAAAATTGGTGTTCTCGGTTTGAACGGTGCGGGTAAGTCTACCTTGCTTCGTATTATGGCTGGCGTAGATAAAGATTTCTCTGGTGAAGCTCGTGCACAACCTGGAATTAAAATCGGCTATTTAGAGCAAGAACCGCCACTTGATCCGACTAAAGACGTTCGTGGTAACGTTGAAGATGGTGTGCGTGAAGCTTTAGATGCTTTAGAGCGTCTTGATCAGGTATTTGCAGAATATGCAGACCCAGATGCTGATTTTGATGCGCTTGCAAAAGAGCAGGAAAAATTAGAATCAATTATCCATGCTTGGGATGCACATAACCTAAACAACCAGCTTGAAATCGCGGCAGATGCCTTGAACCTTCCAGCTTGGGATGCAGATGTAACTAAGCTTTCTGGTGGTGAACGCCGTCGTGTAGCACTTTGCCGTTTATTGCTCTCTAAACCAGATATGTTGCTTCTTGACGAACCAACGAACCATTTGGATGCCGAGTCTGTATCTTGGTTAGAGCGTTTCTTAAAAGATTTCCCTGGCACAATCGTGGCGATTACGCACGACCGTTATTTCTTAGATAATGTTGCCGAGTGGATCTTGGAGCTTGACCGTGGACACGGTATTCCTTATCAAGGTAACTATACTTCTTGGTTGGAGCAAAAAAATGCTCGTTTAGAACAAGAGCAGAAACAAGAAGAATCTTTTGCTAAAGCATTGAAAAAAGAACTTGAATGGGTTCGTCAAAATGCGAAAGGTCAGCAAAAGAAAAACAAAGCGCGTATGGAGCGTTTTGAAGAGCTTAACTCACGCGAATTCCAACAGCGTAATGAGACCTCTGAAATCTATATTCCACCTGGTCCACGTTTAGGTAACAAAGTTGTTGAAGTAGAAAATATCAGCAAGTCATTTGGTGATCGTTTACTTTACGAAAACTTGTCATTTACCGTACCACCAGCAGCGATTGTAGGTATTGTTGGTCCTAACGGTGCCGGTAAAACGACTTTATTCCGTATGATGACAGGTGAGCAAAAACCTGACACTGGTACTGTAACACTTGGTGATTCGGTTAAAGTTGCTTATGTTGGTCAGATTCGTGACACTTTAGATGATAACAAAACGGTTTGGGAAGAAGTTTCTGGCGGTTTAGACATCTTGAAAGTGGGCGATTATGAAATTGCATCACGTGCTTATATTGGTCGTTTTAACTTTAAAGGCCAAGATCAGCAAAAACGCGTAGGTGAATTGTCAGGTGGTGAGCGTAACCGTTTACAACTTGCGAAAATTTTACAGCAAGGTGCAAACGTTATCTTACTGGATGAGCCATCAAACGACTTGGACGTAGAAACTTTACGTGCACTTGAAGATGCAATTTTGGTATTCCCGGGTACAGTAATGGTTGTATCGCATGACCGTTGGTTCCTTGACCGTATTGCGACTCATATCTTGTCATTTGAAGATGAACAACCAGAGTTCTATACAGGTAACTATACCGAGTTTGAAGCTTATCGCCGTGCTAAGCTAGGTGATGACGCTCAGCCTCATCGCAAGAAATACAAAAAAATTAGCGGTTAATTACTGCTAAATTTAAAAACCAGCCTAAGGGCTGGTTTTTTGTTAGAAGGCAAGTTTACTAAAAGCTTCTTGTAAGCAACGTTCAGCATCAGGATGTCCCTGACTTGCTGCTTTGTTTAACCACTTTTCAGCTTCAGTGTAGTTTTTATCTAAACCAAATTGACCATTTAAATAGCCAATACCAAGTTTAAAGGAAGCGTCAGCATTACCTCTTAAAGCTGCACGGAGGTAGCACCACATCGCATTGCGGTCATTTGGGGTAATATCTAACCAATTCTGCATACGTTCATGATCTTGTATGGCTAACTCTTCAAAGCGTAAGCCTTGTTCAATTTCATCCTCAGCTTGTGAATGCATATCGGCTGGTAAGTTTTCAAAGGCAAACAAGTGATTAAGCCCATGCTTGATTGTTTTCATATTCATGACAGTCTCCCCTTGTTCCTCAATTTGATTGAATTGACTCACACTTTTAAGCTAGTCCCTTATATGAAAATCTTATGTTATTTTTTGTAAATCTGATATAGCGCATTTGGATGAAAAATGATGAAGTTTTAGCTTACATAAAAGTTACACATGTTTTTACGCTTAGCGAAACTTCTATAAAAGTATTGGTATACAAACGTGAAAATAGAATTTAAAAAGTTTAAGAACAAATGATTATTCAAAATAAAAAAATTGAGAAAATTTATAAATATCAAACAAAAGAAATTTTCTTAAACAAAACCAGTCTAAGGGCTGGTTTTGTTTTTAGATTAGTAAGGGTGCTTATTTAGTAAAGTCACCTCGTAAATCTGACAAGATGAGAGAAGGAGCTACCGTCACTATATCAAATGCCATCGCTAAAGGATAAAGCGCCATACGCGTTACACGTTTAAACGGATGTTTCTTGGTTATTTCATCTTTTTGTTGTAAGGCGATTGGATATGGAGTTGGAATCGTTTGTTGAACTTTTAAAGTAGGACTGGTTTGATAAATTTGGCCTTTAAAACGAATAATAGCGTAGGGATATAAAAGCTGTGTTTGGTTCTCCATAACCATAAAATGATTTTTAAACCCTAAATTTTTTAAATTTTCTTTCTGTTGATCAGAAAGTTTTGAAGCGGGAATATTGTATTGAAACTTGAGTTCACCATGAAAATGCGTAGGGTCATCCATTTCAAGTAGCAGAGGAGATGGAATAATTAAAGTTCTTTGATTTACAGGAATATTTTTAATGATATTTAAAAATTCCGAACTTCCTTCCGTCATTAAATAATTAAAGTCTTGTCCTATAAATACGACGCCTTGTTCTTGCTGGTTTTTAATGGCTTG
Organism: Acinetobacter sp. FDAARGOS_558; assembly: GCF_003937785.1. Taxonomy (NCBI): domain Bacteria; kingdom Pseudomonadati; phylum Pseudomonadota; class Gammaproteobacteria; order Moraxellales; family Moraxellaceae; genus Acinetobacter; species Acinetobacter sp. FDAARGOS_558. The sequence continues at coordinate 2,042,638 of NZ_RKJH01000001.1, read as the reverse complement.
CCCCAGTACAATAATTTGATCTGTCTTTAAAATAGTTGTTTGGACCTCAGTCGTCTCATTCGGAAGGGCAGTCGATAAAATAGAAGTTGCACATCCACTTAAGCCAAGACAAGTTACTAGTAGGCAAGTGGTCAATGTTTTATACATGAACATTACTCTTAAAAATTATTTTTAAAAAACTTAGGAAACATCTGGGTTAAGAATGGAACCCATAAATCAACGTTTTGTAATTTTATTACATGTAGCTCGCCTGCTATAGTTGCTTCGTGCAATTTCTAACAGCCATGGTGTACTGTTGCCACGTTCTGCAATTTTCACGTCCGTCTTATTCTGTTTGCTTATATTCCAGAGTTTATGGAATATAGCAGCGGCTTTTTGCGCGCATGAAAATCAAGAAAAAGCACTACATCATTTTGGTCATCATGCAGCTTTAAATGTATATCAAACGTCTTCTCATACCCATGTTGAACATACTGAGACTTTAGATGCTGCTCATAAAGCACCTTTAAACTTACAAGACCATCATGATCATTTACCGACATGTTTTCATGTCGTCATGACAGAAGTTGCAAAACAAGCTCAAACCCCTGTTTTACATGTGCATGAACTTTCACAAATTTATCATTGGTCCAATTCTTACCAGTCTCCACATCTTAGTGCCTTAAAACCGCCTCCTGTTTTAACCCCGCTATAGGTGGGGTAGCCAAAAAAAGCCCACCAGAAATTTATTTATTTCAAAGGGTTATTTTATGCTTAATTATATGTGCAAACAAAGCGCAGCAATCTTCTATGTAGATTACTCGCTTAAACATTCACGTCTTTATGTTAATGACAAGGCGGGATATAAGGTTCTGTCAAATTTTTCCGGAACACAAAAATATCATTTTAATGAATCGGTTATCTTATCTCTGATGATTCACAGTGATGGAGGTTTATGGAAATGAATATTTTATTTACCCCCCGTGTTAGAACTGTGAGCTCCCGAGTGATTGGGCTGATTTTAGCTATTATTCTTGCTTTAAGTTTTAGTAAATGGCATTTCCAGGCGGCATTTATAGAACATATTTTATGGTTCTTTGGATGGTTTTTTGTGGGCATAGGAGTAATGGGAAGAATATGGTGCAGTCTTTACATTTCCGGATTTAAGAATGCTAAGTTGGTGACAGACGGTCCCTATTCTTTATGTAGAAATCCACTCTATCTGTTTAGTTATCTGGGTGGAGTCGGGATCATGTTGATTACAGAGACGTTTATCTTTCCAATAGTATTCACGCTTTATTTTCTCTGTTACTACCATTTTGTTATACGCCAAGAAGAAGCATTCCTAAGTGAAAAATATGGAACTGCATATTCAGATTATATAAAGACAATTCCACGCTTTTTACCAAGTTTCAAAAATTTTAAAGAGCCTGAGTTCTATCAGGTTTCACCGAAGCATTTCCGTATTTTTTTGACGCAGGTGGTGTGGTTTATCTGGGTTGCGGCCTTAGTCCAACTTTTTGATGAGTTGCGACTGCACGGTGTTCTCCCTTCATTGTTTAGTTGGTTCTAAAAATGAAATGAAAGTATATCCGCATGCTTCTTAGAGACTCAGAAGATTTGTCCTGAATTGATTAACTAAGGTATGCGAAAAATTAATTTTATTTCTGGGATAAGTCCTTAAATAAATTAGGAATATTTAGATCTGGTGATTATTATGTCTATTAAACTAAATACAAAATCGGCTTTGATGGTTTTACTTCTTTCAACAAGTTTGGCTCATGCTGATGGAGGGTTAATATTCCTCGAAAAGAATCTTAAGTCTCAGCAAGAAACAAAAGCTAAAGCTGAAGAAGGTAAGAAGCCTCATTTAACTTGTAAGCATAAATAATTTTTTTTGTAGGAAACTAATTACTTAATAATTAGTTTCCTATGAGTAAAGATAAAGATTCTTAATGATTTATTCTTATCTTTACTCAGGCGAGATTAGAATCGCTTCTATACTGCTACTTATTAGATGTAATTTTATTACATGCCCACGGCCTGCTATAGTGGCTTTGCTCAACTTCTTAGTTTAATGGTGTGCTGTTGCCACGTTCTGCACTTTTCATGTCCGTCTTATTCTGTTTGCTTATATTCCAAAGTTTATGGAATGTGGCAGCGGCATTTTGCGCCCATGAAAATCAGGAAAAGGCATTACATCATTTTGGTCATCATGCAGCGTTGAGTTATGAAGCTTCACAGCATAGCCATACGGAAAAGACAGATATCGCGGGGACTCATAAAGCTCCGTTAAACTTGTCCGATCATCATGACCATTTACCTTCATGTTTTCATGTTGTGATTGTAGAAGCACAAGAAAAAATTGTTTCACCGTTAATACAGTCATCTGAGCCAAAACAACAATATTATTGGTCTAATTCTTATAAGTCCCCTCATATCTCTAAACAAGACCCGCCTCCTGTTTTAACCCTGCTATAGGTGGGGTAGCCGAAAAATAACCCACCAGAAATATTATTTATTTCATAGGGTTATTTTATGTCTATTTTTTTATACAAAAAAAGTTTCGTTAGTCTGAGTACGTCTTGGGTACTTAAATCATTAGTTGTTGCTGTTGCACTTTCAACTGGTGTCGTAACAAACGCAGCCAGTTCAAATCAGAACCTTGCTGAGAATACACAACTACAGCGTGTACAGAATGTTTTAACTTTTGAACAGGTGCTCGATCAGGTTAAGCAGTTTCAGACTCAAACAGGAATTTGGCAAACTCAACAAGATATCGCCGAGAGCAATATCAAACAGAGCCAGCTATGGGAAAATCCGACGGTTTCTGTACAGCAAACGGGTTTTAAATCTGGAAAAGATCAGGAATTAGAACTTGGGATCTCGCAAAAACTAGATATTTTTGGTGTACGTTCCGCAGCAAAAAAACTAGCAAGTGTTCAGCAAAATCAAGTTGAGTTAAATCAGGTTTTATATGAGGCTCAACTGAAGCTGGCGGTAAAATATTTATGGTCACAAGTATCTATTTTAGAGCTTGAACATGAAGTTGCTAAAGCCCAGTTAAGAACGAGTAAGAACCTTTTAGATGCTACCCGCTTACGCTTTCAGGCAGGCAGTATTGCTCAGGTTGATTTAGATCGAACTCTCATGACGCATGTTGAAAATCAGCGTTTATATCAGGAAGTTGAATTATCACTGAGTAGTGCTAAAAGAAAATTGGCTAACTTATGGGGTGAGACAGAAGATAACTTCACGTTACGTCCAGATATAAAAAGTACGTGGCCTTTAAAAAATGAAAGTGATATCGACCAATATTTGAAACAGAATTTGTTAGAACAGTCCCTACGGCTTCAAGCAATACAACAAAATTCTGAAATTAATTATTTAAAGGCAAAAAATCGGCCTACGCCTACTGTAAATATGGGCGTGGTTCGTAGTAAAACCGCAGAAACGAGCAGTACCGAAAATCAGATCCGAGTAGGTATAGCGGTTCCTTTAAACATTTTTAATCGCCAGCAATATGCCCTAAAAGTTGCTCAAAGCAAACTCGATTTAATTGACCAGCAGCAAAGCTTTTATAAAAAGCAAAGCGAGAATTCTATTCGTACTCTACAGTACGAGTTAGCGGGTTTAAAGCAGCAATATAATTTAATGAATGAGCAGCAAATCCCTTTATCAGAGACGGTACAAGAGAAAATGCTGCTTGGCTTTAAAGTCGGTAAATTTGCAATTACCGATGTTCAGCAATCTACCCTTCAATTACAAGAACAACGCTTGAAAAAAGTTCAACTTCTTAAATCTGCTTGGCAAAAAGCAATTGAGGCAGAAAGTTTAGCTCTCGGGATCGATCCAAATATGGTGATGTCTGGAGATGCATTAAATCAAATTAATCAAAATTTATGGCAAGACACCTATCAGTTGCCGACAGTTGGAGGGGCAGAGTAATGTCAGTTAAAAAAATGAAAAACCAATGGCTTATTGCTATTTTGCTGCTGATTGTCTGCCTTGCTTTAAGTGCTTGGTTATTTTTCTCTGGAAAAAAACAGCCTAATACTGAGAAAAGTGAAGAAGCGCATGCAGAGGGTGAAGCTGGTCATGAAGAATCTGAAAAAGAGGAAGGCAGTTTAAACTTAACTTCTAAGCAACTGGTTGAATATGGAGTGAAGTTAGAGCAAGTAGGACGTGGAGAAGTTGAGCAGAATCTCTCGTATCCTGCCAAACTTGTTGTAAATACAGACCAGCAAGCACATGTCTCTTCAACTTTTTCTGCGCGTGTAGATAGTGTAAATGTTGCGTTGGGACAACAAGTTGAAAAGGGTCAGGCGCTTGCGACTTTATTTGTACCTGATTTAGTCGATCAACAAGCTAACTTAAGCATGGCACAAGAAGCACTGACATTAGCCCAGCAAGATTATCAACGTGAAAAACAATTGTGGGAACAAGGGGTTTCAGCACGTCAAGATTACCAGCGCGCTTACAATGCTTATCGTCAGGCGCAGATTCAAGTGCAGGCTGCAAATAGCCGTTTATCTGCATTGGGAGCAAATCGCTCAAGTAAAGGTCGATATGTTTTAACTGCACCTTTAAGTGGTGTAATCAGTAGTAAAGATATTGTCATTGGTGAGCAAATTGGTCCTGAAAAACAGTTATTTGTTATTGATCGCCTAGATCAGTTATGGATTGAATTTGTGCTACCAAGTGCAAATACTAATATTCAGCCTAATCAGGAAATTGAATTTAAATCACTGCAAACGAATAATATTTTTAAAGCACAGGTACAAAGTTTAACTTCAGAAGCAGATACTCAAACTGGTCGTCTACAGGTTCGTGCCAAGGTACTCACACCTTCAAAAGAATTACGCCCTAACTTAATGGTCAATGTGTTACTGAAACAAAATAATGCAGCGACTGTATTACGAGTTAATAAGACAGCGATACAACAGATTGATGGAAAGAATGTCGTCTTTATTGCAAAACAGGAGAAGGACAAAATTCATTTTGCTCCTGTTGCGGTAGAGTTAGGCAATTATTCTTCAGATGCACAATGGGTAGAGGTTAAATCTGGAATTACTGAAAAGCAGCAATATGTGACTCAAGGTAGTTTCTTGCTCAAGTCCGAACTTGAAAAAGGGGAGGCAGAGCATGGACATTAATAAACCTGATTTGCCAAAGGCTGAAGGTTTGTTTGATCGAATTATTCAGTTTTCAATTAACAACGCCATTTGGGTCATGATGTTTGTTATTGCTTGGATTGGTGTCGGAATTTATAGCTATCAAAAACTTTCAATTGATGCTGTGCCTGATATCACCAATGTACAGGTACAAATCAATAGTCAGGCCAATGGTTTTACAGCACCAGAAGTTGAGCAAAGGATTACTTATCCGATTGAAAATGCCATGTCTGGTATTCCAAATCTGGAACAGACTCGTTCAATTTCCAGATATGGTCTTTCTCAGGTCACGATTATCTTTAAAGATGGTACTGACATTTACTGGGCAAGACAGCTGATTAACCAACGTTTACAAGAAGCTAAGAGTGCTTTACCAGATAGCATTGATCCGCAAATGTCTCCAATTTCGACTGGACTCGGTGAGATTTATCAATGGGTGGTAAAAGCAGAGCCAAATGCTAAAAAAGCAGATGGCTCAGCTTATAGCGCGATGGACCTGCGTGAAATTCAAGACTGGATTATTCGGCCCCAGTTACAACGTGTACAAGGGGTAGCCGAGGTTAATAGCATTGGTGGATATAATAAAACCTATGTGGTCTCTCCAGATCTGACACGGTTACAGCAGTTGCAGATTCCACTTACCGACTTACAGGATGCGCTTCAAAATAATAATGAAAACCGTGGTGCCGGATTTATTGAAGAGAACGGCCAGCAACTCACCGTTCGTGTTCCCGGCATGCTGATGTCAATACAAGATATCCAGAATGTTACGGTCGCCACTAAAAACGGTTTACCTATACGGGTTGCCGATGTAGCGTCAGTATCGATTGGTCATGATTTGCGTACAGGTGGTGCTACCTATAATGGACAGGAAACTGTTTTAGGTATCGCCATGATGATGATGGGTGAAAACAGTAAAACTATTGCTAAGGCGATTGACGATAAAGTTCAGGAAATTCAAAGATCACTCCCTCAGGGCGTGGTGATTGAAACAGTCTATGATCGTAGTAGCCTCGTAGATAAAGCGATTAAAACAGTAGCTAAAAATTTGATTGAAGGGGCGATTTTAGTCATCGTTATCCTTTTTATTTTTTTAGGGAACTTTCGCGCCGCTTTAATCACTGCTTGTATTATCCCATTGGCAATGCTTTTTACCTTAACAGGTATGGCGGAACAAAAAATCAGTGCCAACCTGATGAGTCTGGGCGCTTTGGACTTCGGGATCATTGTTGATGGGGCCGTTGTTATTGTTGAAAACTGTATTCGGCGTTTAGCTGAAGCGCAGCATTTAAAAGGTCGTTTATTAACACGTTCAGAGCGTTTCACAGAGGTTTTTCTCGCAGCTAAACAGGCACGACGCCCATTAATCTTTGGTCAGATCATCATTATGGTCGTGTACCTACCAATTTTTGCTTTAGCAGGCGTTGAAGCAAAGATGTTTCATCCTATGGCAATGACCGTTGTCCTAGCATTATTGGGAGCAATTATTTTATCTGTGACCTTTGTCCCGGCAGCAGTAGCTCTGTTTATTACGTGTGAAGTGAAGGAAAAAGAAAGCCGCTGGATGATGACGCTGAAAAAAGGTTATGCAGGCTTACTCGATAAAGCATATGCCTTTCGATATGTTGTTGTCACAGCAGCGGTCAGCATCTTAATTTTGACAAGTGCTATTGCAACAAGAGTGGGGAGTGAGTTCGCCCCTCAACTCAGTGAGGGTGATTTTGCATTACAACTCATGCGTGCACCGAGCACAGGCATAGAAGAGTCGCTTAAGATTCAAGAGAATGTAGAAAAGCAGTTACTGAAAGCTTTCCCTGAAATTAAAGCCATTTTTGCAAGAACAGGAACAGCCGAGGTTGCTACCGATGTCATGCCTCCAAATATTTCCGATGGTATTGTTCTATTAAAACCACATGATCAATGGCCAAACCCTAAAGAAACGATAGATGAATTGCGTACCAGAATGCTGCAATTCGTGAATCAGATTCCTGGTAATAACAGTGAATTCTCGCAACCGATTGAACTACGTTTTAATGAACTCATTTCAGGCGTCCGTAGTGATATCGGGGTGAAAGTTTTTGGGGATGATATGCAAGTCCTCAATCAGGAAGCGGAAAAAATAGCCCAACAGCTACGTAGTATTCCAGGTGCCAGTGAAGTCAAAGTCGAACAGACTGATGGTTTGCCATTACTTAATGTAGATGTTAATCATGCACTAGCTGCTCAATATGGATTATCAGTCAAGTCTATTCAGGATATTGTCGCTGCGAGTATTGGAGGACAGAGTGTAGGGCAAATTTTACAGGGCGATAGACGTTTCGATTTCGTGATTCGCTTACAGGAAAACATGCGTACGCCTCAGCAGCTAGCACAATTACCGATTCGCTTACCAAACGGCGGTCTGATCCAGTTACAAGACGTTGCCAAGGTTGAGAATATTCTGGGCCTTGCTCAAGTGAGCCGTGAAAATGGCAAACGCCGAGTGATTGTGACGGCAAATGTGCGTGATCGTGACCTTGGGTCTTTTGTACAAGAGATGCAAAGCAAACTGGCGCAGCAAAAGCTACCTAGCGGTTATTGGTTAGGCTATGGAGGGCAATTTGAGAATCTTGCTTCTGCCACTGCAAGAATGCAAATCGTTGTGCCGATGGCGCTCATCATGATCTTTGTATTGCTGATGGCGGTATTTAGTAACTTTAAAGACAGTTTACTTGTATTTAGCGGGGTTCCTTTCGCTTTGTCTGGCGGATTAGTGGCTTTGTGGCTGAGAGATATTCCGCTTTCTATGTCTGCTGGAGTCGGGTTTATCGCTTTATCAGGTGTTGCGGTATTGAATGGTTTGGTCATGCTCACATTCATTAAAGAGCTAAGAGCAACCCTAGATGTTCATGCTGCAACTTGGAAAGGTGCTGTACTGCGACTACGCCCTGTATTAATGACGGCATTTGTTGCTTCACTTGGTTTTATTCCAATGGCTTTGGCAACTGGAACTGGTGCAGAAGTTCAGCGGCCTTTGGCAACAGTGGTTATTGGTGGCATTATTTCATCTACGATATTAACTTTGGTTTTATTACCGGTCATTTATCGATGGATGAATGAAGACAAGACGAAAAGTGTTGAGCATTCATAATGTCATCGATTTGAGATATCTTTTTTGATTACAAAATTTAAGTCGAAAAAGTGTTTGTAAGAGTTAAAGGTAAAGATGTCTTCATCGTTACTTTTAACTCACCATAAAGATAAATAAAAAGGAGTCCGCAAAATGGGTGGACATCATGGTCATGACCATAGTCATGCTGTAGTGACTGAAGGTAATGCTAAAAAATTAACGATTGCCTTGGCGCTTACCACGACATTCTTAATTGTTGAGGTGATTGCAGGTTTAATCACACAAAGTTTGGCATTGCTCTCTGACGCTGCACATATGTTTACAGATGCAGCTGCTTTAGCCATTGCTTTGGTTGCCATACAGATTTCTAAACGTCCTGCCGATAATAAACGTACTTTCGGTTATCAGCGCTTTGAAATTCTGGCCGCTTTATTTAATGCACTTATGCTTTTTGTGGTGGCAATTTATATTTTATATGAAGCCTATATCCGCTTTTCGCAGCCACCTGAAATTCAAAGTGTAGGTATGCTCATTGTGGCGACCATTGGTTTGGTAATAAACCTCATCTCAATGAAAATTCTTATGTCGAGTGCCAATAACAGCTTAAATGTGAAAGGTGCTTATCTAGAAGTATTGAGTGATGCACTAGGCTCAGTTGGCGTTATTATTGGTGCAATTATTATTTACTTCACTAATTGGTACTGGATTGACACGCTTATTGCGGTACTGATTGGATTTTGGGTATTGCCAAGAACATGGGTTTTACTTAAACAAAGTATTAATATTTTGCTCGAAGGTGTACCCGAAGAAGTCGATATTGAAAAGCTACGTGCAGATTTACTTTCATTAAATGGTGTGGAGAGTATTCACCAACTCAAAGTCTGGGCAATTACGTCTAAAAATATCCATTTAACCGTGCACTTATTTGCGCCTGAAGCTGACCGTAATAAGCTCTATCAAGATGCAGTTGAAATGCTTTCTCATGAGCATGGTATTGGTGAAGTGACATTGCAAATTGAAGATGATGCTGAGATCAACTGTCAGCATATTGCTCAACATGCTTCACACGAACATAACGATAATGACAAGACGCATTCACATCAGCATTAAGCTGATGTGAATATAGTTTTAAATTTCCCACTCATGATTGCAGTCACGACATTTCCAATGTTTTTGTGACTGCATAAATGCTTGCATAGACAATTTAAAATCAGGCAGATCGCGCCAGAACATAAAACCTGCACCTACAGTAACCACAAATGCAACTACTGTTGCAATTTGAAGAGAGCTGCCTGCACCATTGCCAAAAATCCACATAAAAATACTAATCACAACCAAGAGTAAAAGTACAAAAATGGCAGGAACTAAAATCACTAAGCTTTTAGGCACAACAGGTTTAGCACTATTAACACCTTGGCTCACCGGCATAATTTTAACACTTTGACATTGAGGGCAACGATATTGCATGACAGCTCCACATTAAGTTTGAATCTATTCTAACGGAAATACAAAGAAAGAAAAAAATTTGTAGCTGATTAAAAAGTTGAGGTGAATATCCGATATAAAATACTTTTTTGAAACAAGGATATATAAAAAAACGATGATTTATGCGTACACATAAAAATTAAAATAATACTGTAGAGCATGCTAATCTAGATAAAAACCAAGTGTGTCCAACACTGGAAATGAGCTGAAATGCTCATTAATAGGATGTGAAAGAAATATAAAAAGGAGAGGGACTTGGGTCAAGAAGATGACAATAAGTCGAAGCCTACAACGACATCAACAGTTTCAGGGAATCCTGACCCTATAAAACTGTCATTCTCACGCCGTTTGCTGCATAAAACATTACAGCATGCACAAGATGCCGTCGGGTTTGCTAGTGATACTACACGTAATCTTGCTGAAGTTGCTGATGCAGCCCTAGATGCTTTAGATCAAGTGACCTCTCATACAAAGCGTGGAGTGGTGGGCATGACCAATCTGGCAGCAGGGACTGTCAGAGATATGGTGTCTGAAACAAGTGAAACTGCAAGACAGGTTGCCTTAATCATGGCACGTACTTTTCTAGGTAAAAGTACCTTGAATTTGTATTTGCCTGAAATGCTATTAAACAGTCAAATTCGTAAACGCATAGATCGTTCTGAAATTGATGATATTAAAGTTCAATGTGGCAATGATCGGTTTCAGGTTGAAATCGATGGACACTATCACCGTTTCCTATATCGCCTAAGTTTAGATTTTCGAGTATTGGAATGCCGCATTGGACAAGAAAAGTTCTTGCGCTTACGCCAAATGGATGAAAGTCTGGATGTGCAAATACGTCATGGTGGAACATTATCGAATTGGGCTGTTCGCCGTATTGGTCGAGTAGGTTTTGAAGTGATTAATATGTTGCCTATTCCATCGCTGATTAATCATTTGATTCGTGATATTCCGGGTATTCAGCGTGATGGTCATCGCATGTGGTTCATTGACCTTGAGCAAGCGGGTTTTATTGATTTCATTAATAACCGTTCATGGATGGTAGAAAAACTTTTAAATTTAACCGACTTTAGTATTCTACCGGGACTCAATATTTTAAGAGAAAGTCGTGAGCTTGTGCAGCAACTGGTAGATCAGTTCGAAATAAAAGGACTACGTGTTCAATCAGGCCGTCTGGAAGTTCAAGTTGGAATCGCAAATTAAATAAGTATGATGGGAAGCTGGTTTATGATCAGCTTTTTTATTGTCTAGATAAGAAAAAAGCCACTGTCGTTATGCAGTGGCTTTTTAGAATTTGGCGTCCCTACGGGGATTCGAACCCCGGTTACCGCCGTGAAAGGGCGATGTCCTAGGCCTCTAGACGATAGGGACTTATATGAGGCATACATCTGAAAAATATTGGCGTCCCTACGGGGATTCGAACCCCGGTTACCGCCGTGAAAGGGCGATGTCCTAGGCCTCTAGACGATAGGGACGTTTCAGAGGTGGGCGTATATTAGGTCGATTTAATAAAAGTGTCAAATAGTTTTCTGAAGAAATATTAAAAAAATCAGTTAAGCGCTTAAAAATAACTCAAATTGTAGAAAATATATACGTTTATAGATATTTTTTATTGGAAAGGCTCAATAATTGTTTTTACCACAGCATGATGTTGTAAGTAGCCGACAATTTCATGAGGTTGGTTGGCAAAAGTAAAAATCTCTTGATTAATAATGGGGGGAGTAAAATTAAAAGGTGCCTCACTTAATGGAAAAGCGGTTAAAAAGTCATCTTTAGAATAAAAGTTATACCAGTCGCCCTTTAAACATTTAGGACGTTCAATGGGAGTGGGGAGTTTGCTTTGTATGACGCGAAAAGAAAGAGGGGATGCTAAGGTAATAAAGCGCTGTACTGAAAACTGATAAGAAGGATCTGATAATAAATGATAGGCAATCACAGAACCCAAAGAGTGGGCGACTACAATACAATCTTCATCATCATGCATTTGTTTTAAAATTCTTTGATGAACCTCATACATAAAATCAGGATTAGATAAGTACATATAAGTTTCAATCAAGAATTGCTGAATTAAGCTTTCATGTAATTTTGGAAAATTATTTAAAAGAACCACCATCTCCTTAAGAACGCGATCTTTCACCATCTGTGAAGTTAAATATAAACGCTCTGATAAGCTTTGCGCTGGTTGATCGGGTGAAAGAGGGAGGTGGGGTATAAAAGGAGTATGTTCCTTAGGTGTTGATGGTTGATGATGTAAATGGATGGGTAAATGAAAATTAAAAGTTTTTGGAAGTAAAGTATTAAGATCAAGTTGATTGGATAATTGATACTTCGTCATTAAATCGCCATAAAATGGCATATGTATATGTAGATCTCTTAAATTAACTCTACAGTGCAATTGTTTTAAGCCCAGTTTAAATACTTTTAGCCAGTGCTCTTTTAAACGATGTGCGGTGTAATTCTGCTGATTCATCCCATGGATAAATATAATTTTCATTGTATACAAGGAATTGTTTTTTAATATAAATTTAAATCTACAACGGTAGATTATATAAAGCCAGTCTCTAAGCAAAAAAAAGTGTAGCTTTTTGCTACACTTTTTAAATTACAAACACTTAAGCTTTATTTCGATAGAAAATAAAGTAGCTGAGATAGCACAAGGCAGTAAAAATTAAGCAACCTATAAAGCCAGCACGCATTTCAGGATCTGCTGCCATACTTAAACATGTAATAAAGCAGAAAAGAAAACCTAAAATTGGAACGATAGGGAATAACGGTGCTGCATATTTTAAATCGCTAACCGTATGTCCAGAACGGTACCATTGTCGACGGAAATTGAACTGGCTTAAACAAATACTCATCCAGACAATAACCATGGTAAAAGCTGCAACACCTAGCAAGTTTTTAAAGATGGTTTCAGGAGCAAATTGCTCTGATAATAAGCCTGGAATTGCGCCGAACATCGTTACAACTAAAGCAACAATAGGTGTTCCGCTTTTTGAAAGTGTTGCAAATACACCCGGAAGGAGCTTTTGCTCTGATAAAGACCACATCATACGTGAAGCTGCATATAATCCCGAGTTTGCGGCTGAGAGTAGTGCAGTAATAATAACAAAACGGATGATGTCATCTGCATATGGAATACCGATGTAATTAAATACGGTAACGAAAGGACTATTACTTACGTTGTCACCACCTAAACCAGCAAGTTGGAAAGGAAGTAATGCACTAATTACAATAATGGTGCCTACAAAGAAGATAAGAAGACGCCAGATTGCAGCATTAATCGCTTTAGGGACATTCTGAGCCGGATCTTTAGTTTCGCCAGCAGCTACGCCAATTAACTCTGTTCCAGAGAAAGCAAAGTTTACAATGAGCATAGTGGTGAAAATAGGAAGAAAACCGTGTGGGAACCAACCTTGGGCAGTTAAATTACTAAACAATGGAGCAGTTTGAGCGCCGTGGAAAGGAATTAAACCAAAAATTGCTAATAATCCAAGCACAATAAAAGCAATAACGGTAATGACCTTAACTAGCGCTAGCCAGAACTCTGACTCGGCAAATACTCGGGTTGAACTGATATTTAACCCGAAAATAGTTACTGCAAAAATAAGTGTCCAGATCCACATTGAAATTTGTGGAAACCATTCCTGCATAAGTAGAGCAGCGGCGGTAAACTCGGTTCCTAGCGTTGCTGTCCATGTTAGCCAGTACATCCATGAAATCATGTAACCTGTACTTGGACTAATGTACTTTCGAGCGTATGCGCCGAAAGAACCCGAAACGGGCATATGTACAGCCAGCTCGCCTAAACAGAGCATGACCATGTAAGCAATTGCACCCCCAAGAATATAGGCAATAATTGCGCCAATAGGTCCAGTTTGTGAAATGACTTCCCCTGAACCCAAAAATAAACCAGTACCGATTGCTCCACCTAGCGATAACATGACAAGGTGGCGAGTACTCATGGCTCTTTTTAAAGGTGCAGTACTGTTCTGATGCTGAGCATCTAGTTGTTTGTCAGATGGCTGCATATTACACATTGAGAGAATTTGAGAAAGACGCTATTTTAGATAAAATAGACAAATGTGCAATCAAGAAGCAGTCAAAGAATAGACAGGAAGGTGACGATAGAGTCTTTAAAAGGAATTTTTAAAATAGAAAATGGCGTCCCTACGGGGATTCGAACCCCGGTTACCGCCGTGAAAGGGCGATGTCCTAGGCCTCTAGACGATAGGGACTTGATGAGGCAAACACAAAGGAGCTTGGTGGAGCCAAGCGGGATCGAACCGCTGACCTCTACAATGCCATTGTAGCGCTCTACCAACTGAGCTATGACCCCAGTTTGTGTGAGCGCAATATTAGGGTGAATGCGCTCACACGTCAATAAAAAAATGAATTAAGCTTCGCTAGTTGCTTCATTTTTCGGCAATTTTAAACTTTCATTAAGCTTTTCCCAGTTTTTTACCTCTTTTTTACTCGGTGCACCTACAATTTCTAGCGCATGTCGTAAGCGAGCAAAGGTTAAGTCAGGGCCAAGCGTAACCATTGACTGCATAACTGGTGTTGAACTGGTTGAGCCAGCAATTGCAATAAAGAACGTTGGCATGAAGTCACGTAATTTAATGCCCATCTGATTTGCCAAATCCATTAAAGTTTGACTAACTGTGTCGTTATTCCAAGTAAACTGACTTTCAAGACGCCAAATTGCGAATTGTAAACTTTGACGAACTTGCTCTTGAGTCAATTTTTTACTTTCAAACATTTCAGCCGTAATTTGTGGTATATGGTTAAAGTAGAAACCAGCCCAATTTACAGCTTCGGAAAGTAAATTAATACGTGGTTGAATAGCGGCAGCAATGTCTTCTAAAGTGCTGCGATCACTTTTCCATGTCAATAAACGGTCTAATAGTTGTCCTGGGGTTAACCCTTTAATCCATTGACCATTTAACCAATTGAGTTTTTCAACGTCAAAAATTGGCCCACCTAGTGATACGCGTTGAATATCAAAGTTATCCATCATGTCTTGTAATGTGAAAACTTCTCTTTCATCCGGCATTGACCAACCCATACGGCCTAAATAGTTGAGTAAGGCTTCTGGTAAAACGCCGATATCACGGTAGTAGTTAATTGAGGTCGGGTTTTTGCGTTTAGATAACTTCGATTTATCTGGATTACGAAGCAACGGCATATGGCAAAGCGTTGGCATTTCCCAACCAAAGTATTGGTAAAGCAATTGATGCTTCGGTGCAGACGGAAGCCATTCTTCACCACGTAATACATGCGTGATTTCCATTAAATGGTCATCAACAACGTTAGCTAAATGGTAGGTTGGTAAACCATCTGTTTTAAGAAGCACTTGCATATCGACTTGTGCCCAAGGAATTTCAACTTCCCCACGGAGTAAGTCGTTAAATTTACATACGCCCTCTTCAGGCACTTTCATACGGATAACATGAGGTTCACCCGCTTCAAGACGTCGAGCTACTTCTTCTTGAGACAGCTTTAAACCACGACCATCGTATTTTGGTGTTTCGCCACGAGCTTGCTGCTCGGCACGCATTTGGTCAAGTTCTTCTGCTGTAGCAAAACAATAAAAAGCATGACCTTTTTCAACAAGTTCTAACGCGTATTGCTTATAAATTCCCATACGCTCTGATTGGCGGTAAGGAGCATGAGGACCACCTACATCCGGACCTTCAGACCAATTTAAGCCTAACCAGCGTAGAGAGTCTAAAATCATTTTTTCAGATTCTGGCGTAGAGCGAAGCTGGTCTGTATCTTCAATTCTTAAAATGAATTCCCCGCCATGCTGTTTCGCAAAACACATATTGAATAGGGCGATGTAGGCAGTACCAACATGTGGGAAACCGGTAGGAGAAGGTGCAATACGAGTACGAACTTTCATAGTTAATGGGTCAAAATAAAAATTGGAACTATTATAACGAAAAAGCCCAGTATTCTGACGTTTTATTTAACGACAGTCTGGGCTGAAATTGAAACGATGAGGGGTCGTTTCAAATATTAAGAAGTGTGCGGCTGGAAGATTGCCTGAACAAAACGTGAAAAACGTTCATGCTGTGCTGCAAGAAAGTTTTGAGTTGGTGTAACACGGATAGTATTAAGTACTTTTAATTCATCATCTGTTGATGGAAGTACAATAGTGTTACGTTTTTGCTGATCTAAAGCTTTTTCAATAAGTGAAGACTGTTTGTCTGAAAGACTTTTACTTGGTGTATCTTTCAGTACAGCTGCTGTAGACAGTTGCGATGCAAAACTAAGCACCAAACCCAAGCTTAAAGCTTTTCCATAATGAATTTTCATTTTCTGTTCATCCCCTCAGTACATTTCGTCTATTTTTTGAGTTTAACCAAATGTAAAATTACGGTAACGCTACGATTCAAACATAAATTTTAATAAAAAAGTAGAACTATGTCACACTTTTTACAAAAAATACCTTTATTTTACGCTGGTACCTTTAAATGTAGCCTATGTGTATCCATTACGTCTCATTATTTAACAAATTAATGTGTAGATAAAGTGAAGACTATAAATAAACTATAAGAATAATTACAAAACTTTTCAAAAAGGAGAAGGAAAAATTAGAGTTAACTATATCTTTTAAAGTGATTAGTAAAACATTTATTTATATAACTATTTGATTGAAAACTAAAAAATTAAAAATATAGTAGACATTAAAAGTAAAATTGGTTTTTATAAATGAAAAGAATAGCAATAATTGCAGTCGCTACATATATGGGGTTAGCAGTAAATGCTGTGCAGGCGGCGACTACATTTTTAAATGTTTCTTATGACCCAACTCGAGAGTTTTATCAGGAATATAATCAGGCATTTGGAAAGTTCTGGAAACAACGTACCGGGCAGGACGTGGATTTTAAACAATCCCATGGAGGCTCAGGTAAACAGGCTCGCGCTGTAGCAACTGGTCTTGAGGCAGATGTGGTGACCTTAGCCTTAGCCAATGATATTGATGAAATTGTAAAAGCAGGCTTTATCCAGCCAAACTGGCAAAAAGAATTCCCTAATAATTCTGCACCGTATACCTCTACAGTTGTGTTTTTAGTACGAAAAGGCAATCCGAAAAATATTCGTGATTGGAATGATTTAACCAAACCTGGTGTTGAAATTATTACACCTAATCCGAAAACGGGTGGAGCACCGCGTTGGATTTATCTTTCTGCATGGGGATATGCTTTAAAGCAGCCGGGTGGAAATGACGCTAAAGCCAAAGAGCTGGTTAAAAAACTTTATCACAACGTTAAGGTGTTAGATTCGGGAGCACGAGGCTCGCTTACTACATTTGCTGAGCGTGGAATTGGAGATGTTCTACTTTCTTGGGAAAATGAAGCACTATTGGCAACGAAAGGTCTCGATAAAGATAAATATGAAATTGTTTACCCATCAATTTCAATTTTGGCAGAACCATCTGTTGCTATTGTTGACAAAACAGTCGACAAAGACGGTAACCGTACTTTGGCAAAAGGTTATCTCAACTTTTTATACTCACCTTTAGGTCAAGAGTTGGCTGCTAAACACTATTTCCGTCCTCGCAACCCTCAAGTTGCTGCTAAATATGCAGCACAATTCCCAAAAATTAAATTATTTACGATCAATGATGTTTTTGGCGGTTGGGCAAAAGCTCAGAAAACCCATTTTGCCAATGGAGCCATCTTTGATCAGATTTATGATGGAAAGCAGTAGATAAAATATTGGTAGAGTAGAATTTTAAAAATTAGTTTACTTTTTTATAGTGAAGCAAGTGAACCTGAAAAGGTGAGCTTGCTTTTTTGTTTTGCTTAAAAAATGAAAAGAAAACGGTTTTCTCTATGAAAAATTAATATTTTCCTACAAAAAGCCGTTTGGTGTTAGCCATAAACAAGGTGATAATGTGCAGTTACATTTTTACGCTATGATTTAACTCCTATGTCGCATATTTCTGTCTTACTTTTTGAGACCGTTGAAAGCTTATTGGCAGATCGCACAACTGGGGTGTATATCGATGCAACCTTTGGACGAGGTGGGCATACGCGCTTGTTATTGTCGAAACTCGATGAAAACGCCCGAGTATATGCTTTTGATAAAGACCCTCAAGCTCTGGAAGTTGCGGCTGCTTTAGCACAAGAAGATCCAAGATTTACCATTATTCATGCAAGTTTTGCTGATATTAAGGAAAAAATGCAGGAAATTGGGGTGCAAAGTGTCGATGGAATTATGGCAGACTTAGGTGTGTCCTCTCCTCAACTCGACCAGGCTGAACGCGGCTTTAGCTTTATGCAAGATGGCCCGTTAGATATGCGCATGGATAACTCTAAAGGATTGACTGCTGCCGAATGGTTACTTGAGGTAGAAGAGGAAGATTTGGCAAATATCATTTATCAATATGGTGAAGAACGATATAGTCGCCGTATTGCTAGAGCAATTAAACAGGCCGGAAAATTGGATACTACGGCGCAATTGGCTGAAATAGTAAAAACAGCCCATCCAAAATGGGAAAAGCATAAACATCCGGCGACACGTACGTTTCAGGCAATCCGTATTGCTATTAACAAAGAACTAGATGATATTGAAGTATTTTTACCGCAAGCTGTAGACTTGCTTAAACCAAAAGGGCGTTTGTCTGTGATCAGCTTCCATTCGCTTGAAGATCGGTTGATCAAACAGTTTATTCAAAAAGAATCAACTCTAGCAGAAGATTCTGGTTGGGGGATGCCTCAACAGCAGATTGATACGAGAAGATTAAAGAAAATTTCACGGGTTCGTGCGAGTGAAGAAGAAGTAAAAGCGAATCCACGTTCACGTAGTGCATGGCTTCGGGTTGCTGAACGCTTGGAACAAAAAGGCGCGTAATGAAAAGCAGTGATGAAATCGAAACCACAGAAAATAAAGTGGTCAAAAAAGTTGTGGTATATGCAGTCATGGTGGCATTGGTTTTTATCAGTGCCATGATGGTGGTATTTCAAGTATTTGAATACCGTCATGATTATAGAGAGTTAAGCTCTTATATGCGTGAACGTGATGACCTCAATGCTGAATGGGGGCGTTTATTGATTGAGCAACAAACATTTGGTGCGACTGCTCAAATTGGTACACGTGCTGTGACACAATTACGAATGTTTTCGCCACCTGCTGCAGAAACGGTGGTAATTTCTTTACCGATGACCTCAGAGCAAAATAAGTAAGGCCTTGCTGTATGGTAGATAAGCGAACAAAGCAAACACGAAAAAAACAGCAGTCTATTTCGGAAAAACCAAGTCTTGCCTTTGATATGTGGCGGTTTTATTTGCTCTGGGCGGTAGTGCTACTGTGTTTTGTGGTATTAATTGCACGTGCATTTTATGTTCAAGTCATTAATAAAGACTTTTTGCAAAATAAGGCCAATGCCAATATTTTGCGTACTGAACGTATAGAGGCTATGCGTGGAGTGATTAGTGATCGCCACGGTGTACCTTTAGCGATTAGTAGTCCAATCATGAAAATTGTGATTGATCCGCGTGATTATTTTGAGACCAAGCATTTATATGATCAAATTACGGCTGAACTAAAACAAGATCCAAACAACCGTAAATTAAAACGCCAGTTACCAGATAAAAATTTAAATCTTGATGAACTTGCCGACGTGGTGGGTGTTGATCGTGCTGATCTTAAAAAACAGATGAATGCGCGTCCGCGTTCTCGCTATCTGGTTTTGAAAAAAGAAGTACCTCCTCAGCAAGCTGACCTCATTATGAAAGGTAATTTCCAAGGGGTGTATGCAGAAAAAACTTATAAACGTTATTACCCGCAACCTCAGCCAAATGCCCAAATTATTGGTTTGACCAATAGTGAAGGTCAAGGTATCGAAGGCTTGGAAATGCAGTTGAATAAGCAACTGTCAGGTGTAGACGGTGAGCAAAAAATTATTCGCGATAAGCGTGGTAACCGTTTAAAAGTTTCTGAGGTAATTCGTGAGGGTGAACCTGGTGAAAATATCACTTTAAGTATCGACTCACGTTTGCAGTACATTATGTACCGTGAATTAACGGCTGCAGGTGTGGCTAACAATGCGCGTTCAGCAACGGCGATTGCAGTTGATGTTAAAACGGGTGAAATTCTGGCAATGACCAGTTGGCCATCTTATAACCCGAATGATAAGAATGGCTTATCAAATAAAGATGCTATGCGTAACCGTGGTGCGATCGATATGTTCGAGCCAGGTTCAACCATGAAACCTTTTACTATTTCTGCAGCTTTAGAAACTGGTCAATATACGCCAAATACGATTGTAAATACCTCCCCTGGCTCAATGCGTTTAGGCTGGCATACTATTCGTGATACCCATAACTATGGGGCTTTGACCGTAAGTGGTGTCATTATTAAGTCTTCAAACGTGGGTTCTGCAAAAATTGCATTATCACTTCCGAAAGAAACTTTGCCGAGCTTCTTTAATCGTGTTGGTTTTGGTAAGCGTTCTGCAGTAAGGTTCCCTGGGGAAAGTTCAGGTCTGGTTTTACCTGTTAATAAATTAAACTCTTCTCAAATCGGGACCATGGCATATGGTTATGGCTTAAACGCGACAATCCTTCAATTGGCTCAAGGTTATGCCATGCTTGCAAATCATGGTGTCAAAATGCCATTAAGCTTGCATAAACTAGATCAGCCACCTAAAGGTGAGCAAGTTTTAAATCCGAAAATTGCCGATCAAGTTTTGTTAATGCTTGAGCAAGTGACTATGCCGGGTGGTACTGCAAAACAAGCCAATATTCCTGGTTATAGGGTAGGTGGTAAAACAGGTACTGCACATAAATTGCGTGCAGATGGTAAAGGATATTCAAATAATGAGTATCGTGCCTTATTTGCGGGTGTTGCACCAATTAGTGATCCACGTTTAGCCGTTATTGTAGTGGTGGAAAACCCACAAGGTCGTTATTACGGTGGTTTGGTTGCCGCTCCAGTTTTTGCTCGTATTATGCAAGAGTCGTTGCGCTTAATGAATGTGCCGCTTGATAAGCCACTTAATACTCCAGAAAATCCTATTCGCAGGTAAGCTATGACTGTTTCTTTTCAAGAAATTCATCCAATCGAAATTGATGCTCAATGGCCTCAACAGCCATTTCACGGCTTTAGTTTAGATAGTCGTAAAGTTGAAACGGGCCAAATTTTTATTGCTTTGACAAGTTATAGCCAGCCTGAAAAAACGCGTACATTTGCTGAAGCGGCTTTAGCAAATGGAGCGTTGGCTGTCATTAGCGAAACCGAATTAGGTGTAGCAAATGAATGGGTATGCTCTGACGTGCGTCAGCGCATGGGAGAGTGGCAAAAACGTTATTTGCAACAAGCTGATGTAGTAAAACCTCTACGGATTATTGCTGTAACAGGCACAAATGGTAAAACAACAATTTCTCGTTTAATTGCTGAGTTAATTAGTTCACAACAGCAGCGCTGTGCAGTGATGGGGACAACAGGGAATGGTATTTTACCGAATTTAACGCCTTCTACGCATACTACCCTCGACGCTCTACAGTTACAAAATGCGCTACATGACTATGCTAAACAGGGAGCAACTTTTGCTTCTTTAGAAGCAAGTTCACATGGTCTTGAACAGGGGCGATTAAATGGTTGCGATATTGAAATTGCTGTTTATAGCAACTTAAGTCGTGACCATCTGGATTATCACGGCACTTTAGAAGCTTATGCAGAAGCGAAGGCGCGTTTATTTCAGTTTAATTCGTTAAAAGTCGCTGTTATTAATTTAGATGATGCGCATGCTGACTTGATGATTAAGTCTGCCCAAAATAATCCAGCACAACCTAAAATTTTGACTTACTCACTAACTCAAAATACAGCTGATTATTACATTACCGATTTAAGCTATAGCTTGGCGGGTGCAACTTTTAATT
The DNA here is from genome assembly GCF_003937785.1 of Acinetobacter sp. FDAARGOS_558. Lineage (NCBI taxonomy): Bacteria > Pseudomonadati > Pseudomonadota > Gammaproteobacteria > Moraxellales > Moraxellaceae > Acinetobacter > Acinetobacter sp. FDAARGOS_558. The sequence goes on along the minus strand of NZ_RKJH01000001.1, from coordinate 2,020,997 downwards.
TAGTAAGTCAGCAAGGTTCATTTGCGGTAGAAAGTCCATTATTAGGTCATTTCAATGTTGAAAATTTAATTGCCGCACTCATCGCTGCTGAGCAAGCTGGTTTCGATTTACAGGCATTGGTTAATTTTGTTCCTAAACTAATTGGTGCACCAGGCCGAATGCAAGTTATTCGTGATGATGAGCGATTATTTGTAGTGGATTATGCGCATACCCCAGATGCATTGATTCAAGTGCTTAAAACATTAAAGCGTCATGTTTCGAATCAGCTTTGGGCGGTGTTTGGATGTGGTGGTGACCGTGACCGTGGTAAGCGTCCACTCATGACTCAAGCAGCTTTGGATGGCGCAAATCCTGTTATTCTGACTTCAGATAATCCAAGAACAGAAGACCCTGAACAAATTTTTGCTGATATGAAGCAAGGAATCGATTTTTCAGGGCATCGTATGCATGAAATTCATGACCGCCGTGAAGCAATTAAATTTGTTGCAGAGCAAGCTCAAGCTGGTGACATTGTAGTGATTGCCGGCAAAGGTCATGAAAATTATCAAGAAATTAATGGTGTGCGTCACTGGTTTGATGATGTGGTTGAAGTGCGTTCCGCGATTGATGCCCAACATCATACGGTAGATGCTGCTTACCCTGCACAATAGGAAAAATTATGCATACTTCAACCACCAGTACCGTGCCTTTGGAACCGTGGACAGCTCAACAATTACAACAGGCAACACAGGGTTACTGGCATAAAGACCAGATCCCTCAAACTGAAATTAAACGTATTTTGACTGACTCGCGTCATGCAGAAAGTGGGGATGCCTTTTTAGCACTAAAAGGTGAACGTTTCGACGCGCATAATTTTGTCGGGCAAGTGGCTGCAAATGGTTGCCAAGTTGCTATTGTCGAGCGGCCTATAGATGCAGAAATTGCTCAGCTTGTAGTTGCCGATACCCGTTTGGCTTTGGGGCAGCTTGGTGCGTATCGTCGTGAACAAAATGCTCAATTGAAAGTAATTGCTTTAACGGGCAGTAGTGGTAAAACCACCACCAAAGAAATGCTAGGAAGTATTTTGTCTCGTTTAGCACCTACATTGATTACCCGAGGCAATTTAAATAATGATCTTGGTGTGCCGATGATGTTGCTTGAGCTTCGAAAGGAGCATCAATATGCGGTGATGGAACTTGGTGCAAATCATCAAGGTGAAATTGACTACACATCAAAACTTGTTCAACCGCATGTTGCTGGTATTTTAAATATTGGAACTGCTCATTTGGGTGAGTTCGGCGGGCGTGATGGCATTTGCCGCGCTAAATCAGAAATCTATCGTCATATTTTACCTCAGGGCGTTGCTATTGTTCCGCAACAAGATGACTTTACCGCTGAGATTCGTGAAGCAGCCAAAAGCCATCAAATCATGAGCTTTGGTGCTGGTGGTGATGTCTTTGCTACAGAGATTGAATTGTTGCCACAATCTGCCAATTTCCAGTTACATACGCCTCAAGGTTCAAGTTTTGTAAGACTGCCGTTTGCGGGTGAGCACAATGTGCAAAACGCAACTGCAGCAGTAGCATTTGCTTTGGCGTTAGGTGTTAGCTTGGAAGATATCGTAAAAGGTCTAGAGCAAGCACAAGGTGCAAAAGGTCGTTTGAATTTTATTCAAAAAGCGCCTCATTTATTTATTGATGATACTTATAACGCCAATCCAACATCTATGCGTGCTGCGGCACAAGTATTACTTCAGCAAAATGGCATTAAAGTCATGGTGATGGGTGATATTGGGGAGTTAGGTGATAGTAGTTGGCAAGAACATCACGATCTAGGTCGCGATCTTGCTGAGCTTCCTTTAGACCATATTATTGCAGTTGGGCAGTTTGCCTCAGCAGCTCTCGAAGGCGCAGGTCTTCATTCTACTAAATTGAAAGCATTTCAGACTCAAGCTGAGGCGCTTCCATTTTTAATCAATCTAATCCAAACACATCAACCCCAGTCCATGAGTTTCCTGTTTAAAGGTTCTCGCTTTACTCATATGGAAACGTTGATGGCTGATTTGATGGAGAAACTTTAAATGCTGTTATGGTTGTTTGAACAACTTGCGGGCTATCACAGTTCGTTTCAGGTTGTTCGTTATTTAACATTACGTTCTTTACTCAGTGTATTAACGTCACTGACCATTGGTTTGGTTCTCGGACCAATCATGATTCGTAAATTACAAGCGTTAAAATACGGTCAGGCAGTAAGTTCGTTTGCTCCTGAAAATCATGCTAAGAAGATGGGTACACCGACCATGGGTGGGATTTTAATTCTGCTCTCAATTGGTATTAGTACTTTATTGTGGGCTGATTTATCTAACCCTTATGTTTGGATTGTACTTGGTGTAATGGTTGTGTTCGGTGCGGTTGGCTGGGCAGATGACTGGATTAAAATTCGCTATAAAGATAATGCAGGTCTACCTGCCCGTAAGAAGTTTTTCTGGACTTCTGTCGCATCGCTGGGTGCTGGTATTGCGTTATATTTAATTGCTACCCAACAATCTAATGCAGAATACACAGCAAATATGCTGGATTTATTGATTCCTTTCTTTAAGAATCTTTCAATTCCGCTTTCTATTGTTCCTTTAGGTTTAGCATTTATTGTATTTACCTATTTAGTAATTAATGGTGCCTCTAATGCGGTTAACCTAACTGATGGTCTAGATGGTTTAGCCATTATGCCAGTAGTTATGGTAGCGACGGGCTTAGGCGTATTTGCGTATTTATCTGGTGATATTCGTTTTGCCAACTATTTGCATATTCCTTATGTGAAATATACCTCTGAACTTGTGGTGATCTGTTCTGCCATGATTGGTGCAGGTTTGGCATTTCTTTGGTATAACGCACATCCGGCGCAAGTCTTTATGGGTGATGTGGGCGCTTTAGCTCTAGGCGCAATGCTTGGAACCATTGCCGTTATGGTTCGCCAAGAAATCGTATTCGCAATTATGGGCGGTGTTTTCGTTATGGAAGCGGTATCGGTATTCCTGCAAATCGGCTCATTACGAATGCGGAATAAACGCGTATTCTTGATGGCACCTTTGCACCATCACTATGAAAAACAAGGCTGGAAAGAAACCCAAGTGGTCATCCGTTTCTGGATTATTACGATTATGCTGGTTGTTTTAGGCCTAATGACCTTAAAATTGCGCTAGAACTTATTTTGGTGTCAATATAAAGCCAGTTTCTACTGGCTTTTTTTATTGGAGAGGTAAATGACAAAAGTTGCTGGTCTAGACCAATTATCTGTAATTAATCAAAAAGTAGTTGGAGAGGGCGAAGTCTTACCTCAAGTTGTGCTTAAAGATGGAAGTCAGGTGCAAACGGGAACTGTCGCGACGATGCTGCATAATATTGAACTCTATAATGCGGGGCAAAGAGGGCAAATTGAAGAAGAGTTGAAGATCGCAATTCCAACTTTAGTTAAAGTGGGCTTGTTTGATTTGTTTGAAGTAGATGAATGGATTAAGGGAACAAATGCAGGCCGTACATTTGTTGGAATACACGCTAAGGCTTATTTACAACAAAAAGAACAAGAGAATAATTAAACGTGACTACGCAAAATTTAATGTGCCCTGTGTGTCGTCAACGACTTGAGCTGGTAAGCAAAACATGGCGATGTGAACAGGGTCATAGCTATGACATTGCAAAGCAAGGTTATGTGAACTTACATGTTGTACAGCACAAACATAGTAAAAATCCGGGAGATACTCCTGAGTCTATAGATGCGCGCCGTGCTTTTTTACAAGGTGGCTATTATCAACCTTTACAGCAAGCAATAGTTCATTTGCTGAAAGATCTTAAAGCTAAAATGGTACTTGATATTGGCTGTGGCGAGGGCTATTACACCAGCGCAATGCAACAGATCGTTGAACAGTGTATAGGTGTAGATATTGCAAAAAATGCAGTACAACGCGCAGCAAAGTTAAATGACAAAGTGACATGGGTGGTTGGTACAGGAGCAACTTTACCGGTCATCGATCAAAGCATGGATGTGTGTACGAGTCTTTTTAGCCCGATTCCCCAAACGGAAATTCTGCGTGTTTTAAAAGATGATGGTTATTTAATTGTTGTGACTCCGGCAACCGATCATTTGTATGCGATGCGTGAGGCATTGTTTGAACAGGTTAATCCTCATACACCACAGAAATTTGTTGAACAACTACAAGATTTATTTGAGTTGAAAGAACAGCAAGTTATTGAGGCTCCTTTAGTACTTGACCAGCAGGCTTTAAAAAATCTTATTGCTATGACTCCCTATGCTTATAAGGCATCTCCAGAACGTCGTATGCAATTAGAACAGAAAGCACACTTACAAGTGACCGCATCTTTTCAAATTTATCTTTTTCAAAAGCGTAATAAAAAAGCCATCTAACGATGGCTTTTTTATTTTTATTCAATTTGATTAATCAAGTTTTCTAATTCATCTTTTTCACGCTTCGGCGCTGCCCCTTGCGAAGGTTTCATCGCTGGAGGTGTTGTCTTGGAAGGAATCACAATTTCCTCACCCGGTAAGTCATCGAAGTCATTATTGGTGGTTTTAGGTTGTGGTGGTGCAGGACGATAGAGTGGGCGTGCTAATGGAGGGGCAGCACGATAGGTTTTCTTATCGCCTACTTCAGTTGTGACTTCTTGCTTATCGCGAGAAATAGGTGCCTGAGCATCTTTTTCTAAACGAACCCAAGCAGCTGGTGTACCTTGCAATGCTTGACCCATAAAGTTAATCCAGATTGGTAGTGCAGCAATACCACCATACTCACGGCGACCAAGTGTAGTCGGCTGGTCAAAACCAACCCATGTTACAGTTACTAACTTGCCATTAAAACCTGCAAACCATGCATCTTTTGCATCGTTAGTCGTACCTGTTTTACCTCCTAAATCACTACGGCCAATCTTGAGTGCAGCACGACCTGTACCATGCTCAATTACGTCACGTAAGATATTTGCCATGTCATAAGCAGAGCTTGATTTTAAAATGCGCTGAGCTTGACGATATTGACTGTTATTTTTGTCCGTCTGTTTAAGATTAAGTTGTTTGGTTGTCTTTTCTTTCTGCTCTAGCTCTTTATTTGTGACTTCAACAACTTGATCGTCTGGAGTAGTTACCTGTGCATCGTCAGTTGTCTCAGGAGCATTAATACATGGAATACATGCATATTCTGGCTTGGCTTCGTAAATGACTTTACCGTATGCATCTTCAATACGCTGAATAAAATGCGGTTGAACACGGTAACCACCGTTTGCGAATGTTGCATAACCAGTTGCCATTTGAATTGGTAATACTTGAGGCGTACCTAAAGCAATGGTGTAGTTACGTGGAATTTGATCCTCTTGTAAACCAAAATCCATGAATAATTGGCGAGTACGTTCAATTCCTACAGTTTGTAAGAGTCTTACTGAAACCGTATTACGAGACAAATACAAAGCACGGCGTAACGGGATCATGCCTAGGTAGCGACCATCAGAGTTCTTCGGTGTCCACTTGCCAATCGTAATAGGGCTATCATTCACCATACTATATGGTGTCATGCCACGTTCTAATGCTAAAGCATAGAGGAATGGTTTGATGGTAGAACCTGGCTGGCGCCAGCCTTGTAAAGCACGGTTAAATTTTGATTGATAGAAATTATAACCACCTACAATTGCTTCAATTGAGCCATCGTTTGGGTTAATTGCAATGAGCTGACCTTGAACTTTTGGTACTTGAACTAGTGACCACGCAGTTTTAGCTTCATTTGGGCGTAAACGAACAATATCTTTAACTTTAACAATTTGAGATGCACGAGAAGGTGCTGCACCTACGCTATTTGCATTGCGATAGGGACGGGCCCATGACATGCCGGACCATTGCACGGTTACTGTTGAGCCATCTTGCATTAATGCTTCAAAAGAGCTGCTATTTACCTTGGTGACTTGCGCCGGATAAGTGTTGGCATATGCTCTAAATTCGCTTAATGGCTTATCATGTGCTTCTGCACCACGCCAGCCATGACGACGGTCATAAGCTTCAAGACCGTCCTGCACAGCTTTTTCCGCAATCGCTTGGCGTTTCGCATTAATTGTTGTGTAGACTTTATAACCAGAATCAATTGCTTGTTCACCAAAATGTTTTACAAGCTCTGAGCGGACCATTTCACCTGCGTAGGGGTGAATATTATTTAGGTCACGGTTGGGCATATTCAAATTGATTGGCTCTGCAACGGCCTTTTGATATTCCGTTTGAGAAATATAACCAAGTTGAAGCATCCGGCCTAAAATCCAGTTACGACGTTCAAGTGCACGCTCAGGGTTAACAACTGGATTATATTTAGATGGTGCTTTAGGCAAGCCGGCAATCATGGCCATTTGGGCAATGCTGAGCTCATTAATGCTTTTGTTGTAGTAAATCTTTGCAGCCGCTGCGATACCGTAAGCGTTTTTACCTAAGAAAATCTTATTTACATAGAGGCTTAAGATGTCTTCTTTAGATAAGTTTTGCTCAATTTTTCGAGCCAAAAAGATTTCTGTTAGTTTGCGTTTTAATGTTCTTTCTGGACTTAAATAATAGTTCTTTGCGACCTGCATCGTGATGGTTGAACCACCAGTTTGTACATCAGAACCCGTAACACTTTCACTCAAAGCACGGCCTAAACCTTTAAAACTAATGCCGCTATGTTCAAAGAAAGAAGAATCTTCTGCTGCTAGAAATGCATGAATAAAATTAGGAGGAATTTGTTTGTATTCAACCGGAATAGAAAGTTTGCCACCGTATTCAGCAATGAGTTGATTGTCGGCTGTATAGACTTGCAATGGTTTTAAAAGCGGTGCTTTTTTTAGTGAACTCATTTCCGGAAGCGTTGGGGCAATATAGAGATACATGCCATAGAATCCCATCGGAAGTGAGACTAAGATAATAATAATGATCAAAAAAATTGGACGCACGAAGCCCAAACTGGATAGCTTTTTCATGATAAGTAAGCTTTAATAAGATCGAATACAAACTAATTGTGGTCAGTATAGCCTTTAGACATGCGGATTGTTAGATGAGATATTGTATCCGTGTAAAAATAAAGACCGAGATTATTGGTTTGTAATTTTTTTTGGGGATAAAAAAATAATAGGACAATAGTGTGCTCAGGTTATATCGTAAACCTAATAAGGGGTTAATGGGTGTCGATATTAGTTCGACTTCTGTTAAGTTGTTAGAGCTCTCTGTCAAGAACGGTAAATATTGGGTAGAAAGCTATGCTTTGATGCCTTTACCCGAAAACAGTGTAGTTGAAAAAAATATCTTAAATCCAGAAGCAGTTGCAGAGGCTTTGGAACGGGCGATGAATTTAGCAAATCCCCAAACCACTCATGCTGCAATTGCTGTTCCGACATCGACGGTTATTCATAAAACTATCGAAATGGATGCAGATATGAGCGATGACGAACGCGAAGTTCAGATTCGTGTAGATGCGGAGCAGTATATACCGTTCCCTTTAGATGAGGTGAGCCTTGATTTTGAGGTTTTGCCGGATCGTCTTGCGAATCCAAATCGTGTAAATGTGCTCTTGGTCGCCACAAGAACAGAAAATGTTGAAACACGCGTTGAAGTGCTTGAATTGGCGGATTTAAATCCTAAATTGGCTGATGTCGAAAGTTACGCGGTTGAGCGCGCCTTTAGCGTGTTTGCTGATAGCTTACCGATGGGTGCAAATACCATAGGGATTTTAGATATCGGTCATACTATGACGACATTATCTGTCATGCAAAATGGCAAGATTATTTATACACGAGAGCAGGTTTTCGGCGGAAAACAACTTACGCTTGAAATTCAAAGTCGTTATGGTTTGTCTTTAGAAGAAGCAAGCAGAGCGAAAAAAGATCGTTCTTTACCAGATGATTATGAAATTGAAGTGCTAGACCCATTTCTAGATGCGGTAGTTCAGCAGGCGGCCCGCTCACTACAATTTTTCTTTTCCTCATCCCAATTTAACGAAATAGACCATATTTTGCTCGCTGGTGGAAATGCGAATATTCCAGGCCTTGCCAAGCTTTTGCAGCAAAAATTAGGTTACCGTGTCACGATTGCCAACCCATTCTTACAAATGGGCTTTTCTCCTCAAGTCGACGTTCAAAAAATTGAAAATGATGCTTCATCTTTAATGGTGGCATGTGGCTTGGCTTTAAGGAGTTTTGATTAATGGCAACAATTAATTTACTGCCTTGGCGCGAAGAGCTGAGGGAGCAACGAAAAAAACAATTTATAACGTTATGTTTTGGGGTGGTTGTTTTGGGGATTACAACCGTATTTGGGGGATGGTTTTATTTTGACCATAAATTAGATGATCAAGAGCAAGCGAATCAGCTCATTATGAGCACAAATCAGAACCTTGATCAGCAATTAAAAACATTAAACGGCTTACAGGAACAGCGTGATGCTATTATTGAACGCATGAAGTTGATTCAAGGTTTGCAGAGTCAACGTCCAGTAGTGGTAAGACTTGTTGATGAGTTAGTTCGAGTCACGCCATCAGCTATGTATTTAACGAAATTTAGCCGAACCGGAGATAAGTTTACGATTGAAGGTAAAGCTGAAAGTCCAAATACAGTAGCCGAACTACTCCGTAATCTTGAAGCATCTCCTTGGTATCGTAATGCTTTTATGAACTCTTTCTTGGCTAATGAAGAGAAAAAAGATAAGGCTGCAAGTTCTCTTCTTCCTAGGGTGGAAGACCACTATGGTAGTTTTGTTGTGACTGTCGATTTGGGGGAAATGGGCGTGACCACAACGGATGATTCTGCTAAGCCATCTACAGGTGAAAGTGTGGGGGCCGCTAAATGAGTCAAGACGAACTTCAAGAATTGTCATTAGAACAATTATCTGCAAAGAAAAAGAAATTTAATCTCGATAAATTCCTTCAGCAATTTAATACGCTGGATATGAACAACTACGGTAGTTGGCCAATATCTGTAAAAATTACGTGTTGGATTTTTATTTTCTTTGCTGTGTTAGCTTTGGGGTATTTCATTGTTATTCAACCAAAATTACAAGCTATTGATAATGCTCAAGCTCAGGAAAGCAATTTATTAAACGAATTTCGTGAAAAAGACTCGAAATTACGTAACCTGCAACAGTATCAGGTACAACTTCAAGAGATGCAGGCAAATTTCAACCAGCAACTAGAGCAGTTACCAAAAGAAACTGAGATTCCGAGTTTAGTTGAAGATATCAACTTAACAGGAGTGAACTCTGGATTGAAATTTAAAAATATTCGCTTGGAAGATGAAGTAAAGCAGGAAATTTTTATTGAGCAACCAATTGCCATAGAAGCGACCGGAGACTATCACGCATTTGGAGCTTTTGTAAGTAGTATCGCTGCTTTGCCTCGTATTGTAACCATGCACGATTTTACTGTTGATGTATCGCCAGCTAAGGATAACAAGTCTGATATTCCTGTACTGAACTATTCCATTAAAGCAAAAACATACCGATACGTAGGGGCAACAGATACATCGGAGCAAACAGGCAAAGCTCCAGCAGCATCTGCTTCAACGAACACTACTGTTCAGCCGAAATAGGAGAGTTATGATGAAAATTAAGCAAATTACTCTTTGTGTTTTGGCGAGTGTTGTGCTTGTCGGTTGTGATTCAAGAATTGATGCAGTAAATCAGGAAATGGCCAATATTCGTAATCAGCCGCCACTCCCTATTGAACCAGCACCGATTTTTACTCCTGTACCACAATTTAATTACGCTGCTCATCAATTAAAAAGCCCATTTATGCCAAGTTCTCTTGCTGCCGAGCTCAAGATTATGGCGGGGAAACGGGTTTATCCGAATTTCTCACGTGCGCCGCAACCACTCGAAAGTTATGCACTTGAAGCTTTAAATATGAAAGGGAGCATGCGTAATAATCGAGGGCAGATATTGGCCCTGATCCAGTCACCGGATCAGCAGATTGAACGGGTACAAGTGGGTAACTATATGGGTATGAATCAGGGCCGTATCACCCATATTAGTCCAACCCAGATTGATCTGGTTGAAATCGTACCGGATGGTCGAGAAGGCTATGTCGAAAGACCGAGAACCTTGGTCTTGATTGGGCCTGCACCCTAAAATTTAGGGAATAACAACGAAAAAATATTTTTAAAGATTATTTAATTGGGGATGGTCAGACAATGAATCACGTATTCCGTCAGTTTTCTATGGGGGCTGTAGCTATTGCGATTATGCAGGCTGCATCTGCACAGGTCAGCATGACCAATATTGTACCAATGCAAATTGCAGGTCAGGGCACAGAAATTAGAGTCATGTTTAATGGCTTGCCACCACAACCACAAGCTTACCAACTTGAAAATCCTTCACGTTTAATACTTGATTTTGATAAGGCACAGCAAGGTTTAAAACAGTCTAAAATTAGTGTTGCAACTAATGAGACAAGTTCTGTAGATGTTACTTCAGATGACCAGCGTTCACGTTTAACTGTAAACCTAAAAGATGCTGGAGCATTTACAACACGAGTAGAAGGTAATACCTTTATTTTAAAAATTAATTCTGCTCAAACAAGTAATAAGCCGCTACCTGTGGTCTCAGCACAACCACAAGGTGTTTCAAATATTGGCTTTCAACGTGGTAGTCAGGGAGAAGGCCTGGTTGTTGTAGATCTTTTAGGAAGTAATACGCCTGTAGATGTTCAGCAGCAGGGTAGTAAAGTCGTTATAAGAACAATAGGTACAAAAATCCCGACACATTTAGCACGTCGCTTAAATGTAAATGATTTTGCAACCCCGGTTTCAAGTATTGATGCTTATAATGATAAAGGGGTTGGTGTAATAACTATCCAGTCCTCTGGTAGCTATGAATATATGGCCTATCAGGCAGAGAATAAGCTCACGATCAGTTTGAAACGTCCCCAAGATAAAAATGTTACCTCTTTATATAAAACGCCAAATTATTCAGGAAATAAACTTTCATTAGACTTCCAAGATATTGAAGTACGCCGTGTGTTGCAATTACTTGCTGATTTTACAGGCATCAATATGGTAGCTGCCGATAGTGTACAAGGTAATATCACACTACGTTTAAAAGATGTACCTTGGGATCAGGCTCTTGATATTATTTTAAAAACTAAAAATCTTGATAAACGCCGTAATGGCAATGTGATTTGGATTGCTCCAGTTGCAGAATTGATTAAGGCGGAAGAAGAAGAAGCGAAAGCTGTTGCACAAAGTGTCAAACTTGCACCCTTACAGACTGAGTATATTCAACTGAAGTATGCTAAAGCTGGCGATATTATGGGTCTCATTACACAAGGCTCAAATAATAGTAATGGTTTACAGCATACTTCTGGTGGAGGGACTTCAACTTCAACCAATTTAAATACTGGAGTTGATAGTCTAGGCAATAATGTGGGTAGTTTGCTTAGCCCACGTGGCACTATTACCCAAGATGACCGAACTAATACTCTTATTATTAATGATACTGCTCAGTCAATTGATCAAATTCGTAAAATGATTGACTTGCTTGATGTGCAAGTTAAACAAGTTATGGTTGAAGCACGTATTGTGAGAGCCTCTACGTCATTTACCAAAGAACTTGGTGTGAAGTGGGGTATTCTGTCGCAAGGTATTACCAATAACAACAATTTGCTGGTTGGCGGTAGTGAAACAACTTTATGGAATTTACGCGAACCTAAAAAAGATGAAACTACAGGTGGGTATAAATATACGATTGAGCGCCCAGATAACTTAAACGTGGATTTAGGAGTTTCTAATCCTGCAGGAAGTATTGCTTTTGGCTTGATTAGTATGTCTGACTTTATGTTAGATCTTGAATTGTCTGCTTTACAAGCGGATGGTTATGGTGAGGTTATTTCTACCCCTAAAGTCATGACTGCCGATAAACAAACAGCGAAAGTTGCAACTGGTCAACAAGTTCCATATCAATCTACAACTAACTCTGCAGCAGGTTCAACTGCTACAACATCTTTTAAAGATGCTTTGCTGAGTTTAAATGTGACACCAAGTATTACACCTGATGGCAAGATTCAAATGAAGTTGGATATTTCTAAGGATTCTGTAGCGGGTGCGGCTCCAAATGGAGAGTTGATTTTAAATAAAAATAATATCAACACCAATGTATTGGTAGATAATGGCGAAACTGTCATTTTGGGTGGTGTTTTTGAGCAAACGACTATGAATTCACAAACCAAAGTTCCTTTCTTTGGTGATATTCCTGTTGTTGGGCGTTTATTTAGAAAAGATGTAAAGTCTGATGATAAACAAGAGTTGCTGATTTTCGTTACACCACGAATTGTTAATGACACTTTAGCGAGAAATCATTAATATATTTTTTAATGAAAGCAATTGAAATAGGTGGCGCCTTGCCAAGCAAAGCGTTTGAAACCCTACCAAATATTTATTTGGTAGGGCCCATGGGGGCAGGAAAAACAACCGTTGGACGTCATTTAGCAGAACTATTAGGGCGTGAATTTTTAGATAGTGATCATGAAATTGAACGCAAGACAGGGGCCACTATTCCCTGGATTTTTGAAAAAGAGGGAGAAGTCGGCTTCCGTACGCGTGAAACTGTCGTTTTAAATGAGCTTACTTCACGTAAGGCATTAGTACTTGCCACAGGTGGCGGTGCTATTACTCAGGCGCCTAATCGGGAGTTTTTAAAGCAACGTGGAATCGTTGTTTATCTATATACTCCTGTCGAATTACAACTACAAAGAACCTATCGCGATAAAAATAGACCTTTATTACAAGTTGAAAATCCTGAACAAAAATTGCGGGATTTATTAAAGATCAGAGATCCTCTGTATCGTGAAGTTGCACACTATACGATTGAAACGAATCAAGGTGCTGCACGTGATCTTGCCCAAAAGATTTTGCAACTTATTCTATCGAACAAGTTAAAATAGACGAACTGACTAGTGGTTTTATAAATTCATGCAAACTTTACATGTTGAATTAGGCGAACGCCGTTATCCTATTTTCATTGGTAGCCAACTTGACCCGAAACAATTACTAGAGCCTTACATTCATGGTCAACAGGTCATGATTGTGAGTAATGTTACGGTTGCACCTTTATATTTAAGCCACTATCAGGAAGCTTTGAAAAGTCTAGATAAAACGGTTGCGACTTGTATTTTACCTGATGGCGAAAAGTATAAAGATATTCAGCATTTAAACTTAATTTTTGATGCATTGCTTGAAGCTGGTTTTAACCGTGATTGTACGGTTTTAGCTTTAGGTGGTGGTGTCATTGGTGATATGGCTGGTTTTGCTTCTGCTTGTTTCCAACGTGGCGTTTACTTTGTACAGGTTCCTACGACCTTACTTTCACAAGTAGATTCAAGTGTTGGTGGAAAAACAGGAATTAATCATCCGCTTGGCAAGAATATGTTAGGTGCTTTTCAGCAACCACAAGTCGTTTTAGCTGACATGGCACAATTGAATACATTGCCAGAACGTGAGCTCTCGGCCGGTTTAGCCGAAGTAATTAAATATGCACTTTTGGGTGATGAAGATTTCCTGGTTTGGCTTGAAGAAAATATGGATGGCCTAGTTGCAAGAGATGCTGACCTTTTAGCAGAGGCTGTTTATCGTTCATGTGCTCACAAAGCCCGCATTGTTGCCAACGATGAGAAAGAGCAAGGTGAACGTGCTTTACTTAACTTAGGTCATACTTTTGGCCATGCGATTGAGTCGTATCTAGGTTATGGAACTTGGTTGCATGGTGAAGCTGTAGCAACTGGAATGGTTATGGCGGCGGATTTATCACAACGTTTGGGCTGGATCTCAAATGAAGATGTGGCACGTACAAAAAAAATCATTCAACGTGCGAATTTGCCGATATCATGTCCACAAATTCCATTGGATGATTTCCTTGGATATATGGCTCATGACAAAAAAGTTCTTAATGGGCAATTACGTTTGGTGTTGCTAAAACAACTCGGACAAGCTGTAATTACTAAGGACTTTGATGTTGAACTTATGAAACAAGCTATTTTGGCGAATCAACACGGATAACAAATAAGGTAAAGCATGACTGTATCACGTACACTTTGGCAGAATGTTCAACAATATATCTGGTTGGTTGGTGGTATTGTCTGCTTATTCCTTGCTTTTATTTTTTGGGTCATAACTGATAATAAAAAACTGGTTGAGGTTGAAAAGTCGGCTGATTCCGATGCACCCGTACAAATTCAGCCAGAGAAAGTTGCAACCACTCCTAACTTAGGTGCTTTAGCTGACGAGGTTCGTCCACTGGATTTAACAACACGAACTGTGGCGTCAGGTGAACATGAGCCTGAGTTTCGTGGCACAAAATTTATTAATGAAAATAAAAAACAATGGACGCTTGAGTTATTCAGAGCTTCTGATGAAGACATCATTAAAAACTTTTTAAAAAGTCGTACTGATCGTAATAAGTTTATTTATTTCCGCTTAAGCGGAGAACAACAAGCAGAACAGTATGTGTTGGCTTACGGAACATTCAAACGTTCAGAAGATGCGGTTCAGCAATTAACACAGATTAATTTGCAGTTACCTGATTCGGTTAAACCTCAGCCACAGCAGTTCTCAAGTTATGCCCCACTGGTAAATGATTTGGGGGCAGATGAGATGAAAGGTGGCAATAATCAGTTATATGAAGTTAGATTGCGTCCAGCAGCTTTGCCTAGAATTGATGAATCTTTATTAATGTCAGCTCCAGCGAGTGGTACCCTAAACACTCAGCCAAAACCTGCTAGTACTAACTCGGCTACAAAAACTACTATTGTGCGTCGTGATGCGGCAGGAAATGTGGTTGATGTACAACAATCAAATTCTAATATTGATCAGCCAAATAAACCTGCACAGACAAGGGGTAATGAGAATCAACCAAAAAATGCTACAAATGAGGGCACAAGAGGGAACTAAATCACCTTAAGTTGTGCTCTAAAATAGTGCAAATATATGGTGTATTAATATTTTTTGACCAGATGTGGTGCATATTTAGTCATTTTTTAACATGATAACGTGAATAAAATAATTATATTTATAATAAATATAAAGGTTTAGGTCTATTTTTTTATTTTGGCACACTTTTTGCTTTATTGTTGTGCTTATTAATGTGCTGCAAACTATTTTAGCCTCTAAGAAGTGAATTCTATGCAGAGTCGTGGGGTCGAACTGCTTTAAAAGAGTGCGAAATAAGTCAAAACATTTTTCTAGCAAAAACCAGTGTACGTAAAAATGGAACAGCGTATATTGGCTTATCCGCCCAAAATTTTTTTTTGCGAAACATTGAGCTAACTATCGTCCATAGGCACTATCGCAAAAAGAAGTTGTTTGTTTGACGCTCGAAAGAGCCTTATTGAAAGAAGGGTACGCTATGCACATGCCATCGCCTAATACTGTAGCTCCCGCTCAAGGTTTATATCAGCCTGATGAGTTTAAGGATAACTGTGGTTTTGGACTGATTGCCCATATGAAGGGTGAATCAAGTCATCATCTAGTAGAAACCGCGATTCACAGTTTAAGTTGCATGACGCACCGTGGTGGTATTGCCGCAGATGGCAAGACGGGAGATGGTTGCGGCTTATTATTGGCGATGCCAAAGCAATTTTTCCGTGATGAAGCAAAAAAACTGAGTGATATTACACTGAGTGAAATTTTTGCCGTGGGTACGGTATTTTTAAATATTGATCCAGCATTAGCACAGCACTCTAAAAATATTTTAACGAAAGAAATTGAGTCAGAAGGTTTACGTGTACTTGCTTGGCGTATCGTTCCAACAAACAACGATGCGTTGGGTGAAATCGCGCTTCAATCTTTACCTGCTTTTGAGCAAGTCATCGTAAACTGTCCAATGGGCGTAACTGAGGTTGAATTTAACCGTAAGTTATTCTTGGCGCGTCGCCGTGCGGAACAACAACTCCAAAATGATCCGTTATTTTACGTGACTACGCTTTGCTCGACAGTTATTAGCTATAAAGGCTTAATGATGCCTGCGGCGATTGCCGAGTTTTATACAGACTTGGCAGATGAGCGTTTAAAATCACATATCGTGGTATTCCACCAACGTTTCTCTACAAATACATTACCTCGTTGGCCATTAGCTCAGCCATTCCGTTATCTTGCGCATAATGGTGAAATCAACACAATTACAGCAAACCGTAACTGGGCATTAGCGCGTACTCCTAAATTTGAAAACCCATTATTACCAGGTTTGACTGAGCTTAACCCGATTGTAAACCGTACAGGTTCGGACTCTTCAAGTTTAGATAATATGCTTGAGATTCTGGTGGGCGGTGGTATGGATTTATTCCGTGCTTTACGTATGCTCGTGCCACCAGCTTGGCAGAACGTTGAAACTTTAGATGCAGACTTGCGTGCATTCTATGAGTTCAACTCAAAACATATGGAAGCTTGGGATGGTCCGGCAGGCCTCGTTATTCAAGATGGTCGTCATGCGATTTGTATGCTTGACCGTAATGGTTTACGTCCAGCGCGTTGGGTAATTACCAAAAATGATTACATTACCTTGGCATCTGAAATTGGTGTTTGGGGCTATGAGCCAGAAGATGTGGTATCAAAAGGTCGTGTAGGTCCTGGTCAAATCTTGGTTGTAGACACCCTTACAGGTAAAGTGCTTGATACTAAAGATGTTAGCAATCACTTGAAAAACATGCGTCCGTACCGTGAGTGGTTGCGTGACCATGCGATTCGCTTAAATGCAAACCCGGAACTTGAAGAACAACTTGTTGATAAATGTTTAACTGGCGATGCATTAAAAGCGGCTCAAAAAATGTTTATGGTGACATTTGAAGAGCGCGATCAGTTGTTACGTCCAATCGCTGAGAGCGGCCAGGAAGCTGTGGGTTCTATGGGTGACGATACACCAATGGCTGTATTGTCTCGTCAAGTACGTCATGTGACCGATTACTTCCGTCAACAGTTTGCACAGGTGACAAACCCGCCAATTGACCCATTACGTGAGTCAATTGTTATGTCACTTGAAACCTGTTTGGGTCGTGAGCAGAACGTATTCGAACAAGGCCCTGAACATGCTGATCGTATCATCATCTCTAGCCCGGTTTTATCAAATTCAAAAATGCAGCAAATTCGTAGCATTGAACGTGCGGGATATGAGGCGGTTGATATTGATCTGAACTATGCTGAAACCGAAGGTTTGCAAGCTGCGATTACTCGTATTTGTGAAGAATCTGCACAAGCGGTTCGTGATGGTAAGACCTTAATTGTTTTAACTGATAAAAACATTCGTCAAGGTTATTTGCCTGCAAATGCTGCGCTTGCGACAGGTGCGGTACACCATCACCTCATAAAAACTGGTTTGCGTACTGATGCAAACATTATGGTTGAAACCGGTTTTGCACGTGATCCACATCAATTTGCGGTGTTACTCGGTTTTGGTGCTACTGCCATTTATCCATACCTTGCATATGATGTAATCAATGATTTGATTGCTAAAGGTGAGCTTTTAGGTGATCCAATCCATGCACAGGCAAACTTCCGTAAAGGTATCGAGAAAGGCTTATTAAAAGTTCTTTCAAAGATGGGTATCTCGACAGTAGCTTCTTACCGTGGTGGTCAGTTATTTGAAGCAGTTGGTTTATCTTCTGAAGTTGTAGATCAATGTTTCTTGGGTGTTCCTAGTCGTATCCAAGGTGCAACATTTGTTGATCTTGAAAATGACCAGAAAAAGTTAGCGGCTACAGCTTGGTCTAACCGTAAACCAATTGATCAAGGTGGTTTGCTGAAATTCGTATTTGGTAAAGAATATCATGCGTTTAACCCAGACGTGATTAACTCGCTACATAAGGCAGTTCGTTCTGGCAAATACGAAGACTTTAAAGAATATGCCGAGTTAGTGAATAACCGTCCGATCGCGACTATTCGTGACTTATTTAAGTTAAAAACAACCAATCCAATTCCGGTTGAGCAAGTTGAATCGGTTGAAGCTATCTTGCCTCGTTTCGACTCGGCAGGTATGTCATTAGGCGCGCTTTCTCCAGAAGCCCATGAAGCAATTGCAATTGCCATGAATACCATTGGTGGTCGTTCAAACTCTGGTGAGGGTGGTGAAGATCCTGCGCGTTACGGCACAATTCGTAACTCCAAAATTAAGCAAATTGCATCTGGTCGTTTTGGTGTAACACCTGCATATTTAACTTCTGCTGAAGTCTTGCAAATTAAAGTTGCTCAAGGTGCGAAACCAGGTGAAGGTGGTCAGTTGCCAGGTGGTAAAGTGAATGGCTTGATTGCACGTTTACGTTACTCTGTTCCGGGTGTGACACTTATTTCACCTCCGCCGCATCATGACATTTACTCTATTGAAGATTTGTCGCAACTGATTTTTGACTTGAAACAAGTTAACCCGAAAGCCATGGTATCTGTGAAGTTAGTATCTGAGCCGGGTGTAGGTACGATTGCTGCAGGTGTTGCTAAAGCATATGCAGACTTTATTACTATTTCGGGTTATGACGGTGGTACTGCTGCGTCTCCGCTTTCATCAATTCACCATGCAGGTTCGCCATGGGAGCTTGGCTTGAGTGAAGCGCATCAGGCACTTCGTGTAAATGACTTGCGTGGCAAAGTACGTGTACAAACTGACGGTGGTTTAAAGACTGGTCTTGATGTTATTAAGGCGGCTATTTTAGGTGCTGAAAGTTTCGGTTTTGGTTCTACACCAATGATCGCATTAGGTTGTAAATACCTACGTATTTGCCACTTAAACAACTGTGCGACCGGTGTTGCGACTCAACAAGATCATTTACGTCAAGAGCACTATATTGGCGAACCACAAATGCTCATTAATTTCTTCCACTTTATTGCAGAAGAAACTCGTGAATGGTTGGCAGCTCTTGGTGTAGCTTCACTTAAAGACTTAATTGGCCGTGTAGATTTACTTGAAGTCTTACCGGGTGAAACAGAGAAACATGCTCATCTTGATTTAAGTGCATTGTTAACTTCTCATCCTGCTGCTGAAGGTAAAGCGCAGTATTGTGAAGTAGAAGGTAATGCACCGTTTGACAAGGGTGTATTGGCTGAAAGAATGGTTGAAGAAATGCTTCCTGCAATTGAGTCAAGCGCTGGTGGTCAATTCAACTTTAATGTCGTGAACTGTGACCGTTCAATTGGTGCACGTGTATCGGGTGAGATTGCTCGTCGCTATGGCAACTTGGGTATGGAAGCACATCCGGTTGTAATGAACCTAACAGGTACTGCTGGTCAGTCACTTGGTGTTTGGAATGCTGGTGGTTTGCACATCCGTCTTGAAGGTGATGCAAATGACTATGTAGGTAAAGGTATGGCTGGTGGTCGTATTTCGATCTTCCCACCAAAAGGTTCACCTTTCCAAACACAAAATACAGCAATTATTGGTAATACTTGTTTGTATGGCGCAACTGGCGGTAAGTTATTTGCTGCAGGTACAGCAGGTGAGCGTTTCGCAGTTCGTAACTCTGGTGCGTTCGCTGTTATTGAGGGTGCAGGCGACCACTGCTGTGAATATATGACTGGTGGTGTTGTGACTGTGCTTGGAAAAGTGGGTCATAACTTCGGTGCAGGTATGACAGGCGGTTTTGCTTACGTGCTTGACCTCGATAATGACTTTGTAGATTACTACAACCACGAGTTAATTGACTTAACCCGTATTTCAACCGAATCTATGGAAGATCATAAAGAATTCTTATTGCGTATTATTGACGAGCACATCAAGGAAACAGGTAGTGCTTGGGCTTACAAAATCCGCAACGAGTTTGACTTCTACAGCCGTAAATTCTGGCTTGTAAAACCAAAAGCTGCTAACTTGCAATCGCTTTTGAAAACTACACAAGCTGACCCACAATAATTCCACGACTGCAAAGACATAGGCAGGTGCGGGCAACAAGGAAATCCGCGCCTACCCACGGAGAGAGACATGGCAGAACGCCTAAATAATGACTTTCAATTTCTGGATGTACCACGTCAAGATCCAGAGAAAAAAGATATTACTGTCCGCAAAGCAGAGTTTGTGGAAATTTATAAACCTTTTACTTCGGAAACTGTAACTAATCAGACGCACCGTTGTTTAGGTTGTGGTAACCCATATTGCGAATGGAAATGTCCTGTACATAACTACATTCCAAACTGGCTAAAACTCATTGCTGAAGGCCAAATTTTCCAGGCTGCTGAGCTTTGCCATCAAACAAATACTTTACCTGAGGTATGTGGTCGTGTATGTCCGCAGGACCGTTTGTGTGAAGGTGCTTGTACCTTAAATGATGGCTTTGGTGCAGTAACCATTGGTAATGCTGAAAAATATATCAATGACACAGCTTTTGCTTTGGGTTGGCGCCCAGATATGTCACATGTGAAGTGGACAGGTAAAAAAGTTGCAATCATTGGCGCAGGTCCAGCAGGCCTAGGCTGTGCCGACATTTTAGCTCGTGGTGGTGTTAAACCGGTGGTATTTGACAAGCGTCCTGAGATTGGTGGCTTACTAACATTTGGTATTCCAGAATTCAAGATGGAAAAAGATGTCATGAAACGCCGCCGTGAAATTTTCACAGGCATGGGCATTGAATTCCGCTTAAATACTGAAATTGGTAAAGATGTCACGATTGATGAATTACTTGCTGAATATGATGCAGTATTCATGGGGATGGGTACTTATACCTACATGAAAGGTGGTTTCCCTGGTGAAGATCTTGACGGTGTTTATGATGCGCTTGATTTCTTAATCTCTAACGTGAACCGTTGTCAGGGATGGGAAAAGGACCCAAGTGAATACATTAGCATGGATGGTAAAAAAGTTATTGTTCTTGGGGGGGGTGATACCGCAATGGACTGTAACCGTACTTCATTACGTCAAGGTGCCCACGACGTAACATGTGCATACCGCCGTGATGAAAGTAATATGCCGGGTTCGGCACGTGAAGTAAAAAATGCGTATGAAGAAGGCGTAAAGTTCTTATTTAACCGTCAACCAATCGAGATTGTTGGTGAAAATGGCAAAGTGACAGGCGTAAAAGTGGTAACGACACAAATGGGTGAACCAGATAGTCGTGGTCGCCGTAGCCCTGAGCCAATTCCGGGTTCTGAAGAAGTTTTACCAGCTGATGCAGTTTTGCTAGCGTTCGGTTTCCGTCCAAGCCCTGCTGACTGGTTTGGTAGTGTGAATATTAATCTTGATGGTTCTGGTCGTGTTGTTGCACCTGAACAGCAGGAATTTAAATTCCAGACTTCAAACCCAAAAATCTTTGCTGGTGGTGATATGGTACGTGGTTCAGACCTTGTAGTTACAGCAATCTGGGAAGGTCGCCAAGCTGCTGAAGGTATTTTAGATTACCTTGGTGTTTAATCTAAAAAATCATTATTAAAGTTTTTGATAAAGCCTGCGATATGCAGGCTTTATTTTTTTACCATTAGTCAGTTTGATGTTTTTGGCAAATACAATAAGCTTTTTTGCCCTGTTTAGCCCCTTAGTCGCAAGAGATACTCAAAGCTTCCTTCTTCAATACAATAGGTGTTGAATATGAATATCGCAGGTATGACGGCAGAAAAATCATATTTAAATCGTCGAAAAGCGTTGGGTATTACAGTGCGTCGCCTTGAGTTTAATCCTCAAGCTATCAAACGCTATTATTTTGCAAATTCGCCTTTAATGTCCCATTTTTTAACTGCACTCTCTTCAACATTTCCCGTAGGAGAACAGTTTTTTGTAAATAGCGTGCGTAATGTACGTGACAAAGTTTCCGATCCTCAACTACAGGCTCAGATTGCGGCATTTATTGGGCAAGAAGCAATGCATTCGAAAGCACATGGAGAGTTCAATGAGGCTTGGCGTCGTGATGACTATAATCTGGATCGCTTTCAAAACTGGTTGAATGAGCGTGACAAGTATTTAAGAACAATTTCTCCTAAGCTGCAGCTAGCACTGACATGTGCATTTGAGCATTTTACGGCTTTGCTGGGGGGATATATTTTACAGCATCCAGAACTTCTAAAAACTTTGGATCAAGATGCGTTAAAGCTTTGGGTTTGGCACGCTATAGAGGAAATCGAGCATCGTTCAGTTGCATTCGATGTCTATCAACAGGTATATGGCGATGACCGTATTCGTCGTTTACTCATGCGGAGTGTTACTACAGGGTTTGCAAGTCTTGCTTTTTATGGCACTACACGGCTATTTTGGCAAGATAAATGGAAGAGCTTGCCTAAAATCGGAGGTAACTTATTTGGGCTATATTTACTTGCTAAAATGCTTATACAGCTAACTCCTGAATATTTTGCTTATTACAAAAAGGACTTCCACCCGAGTCAGAAAGATTATGGCCATATGGTTGATTATTGGAAAAGTTATTTGGCTGATGAATATCAAATGACAAGTTTCCAAGAGGGAAAAAATCCAAGACCAAGCTAATAAAAAAACCGGATTTAAAAATCCGGTTTTTTTAAATCTATAAAATAAAAGCAACACAATAATGCCAAAATCGTCATACAATCGGGAAAAGTGGTTAAAAATATAAAGAAAAACTTGAGGATAATGTGACGATGAAAACGTTTAAACAACTTGCTATCGCGACAACACTTGCCAGTACCCTATTATTTTCAGGCTGTGGCTATAATACTTTACAGGTTAAAGATGAAGCTGTAACAGCGGCTTGGTCTGAAGTACAAAACCAATATCAACGTCGTGCCGATCTAGTTCCAAATTTGGTAAATGTTGTAAAAGGTTATGCTAAACATGAAGAACAGGTTTTAACAGAAGTTACTCAAGCACGTGCCAATGTTGCAGGCTTGAAGGTTGATAAAGAAGTATTAGAAGATCCAGCATTACTTGAAAAATATCAACAGGCACAAAGCCAGTTAACTGGGGCATTATCTCGACTTATTGCCGTTTCAGAAAACTACCCGGATTTAAAAGCCAATACCCAATTCCAAGAATTGCAAGTTCAGCTTGAGGGAACAGAAAACCGAATTGCTGTTGCCCGTAATCGTTATATTACAACTGTTCAGGACTATAACGCTTATGTTCGTCAGTTCCCACAAGCAGTAACAGCAAAAGTGATTGGCATGCATCCTAAAGCCAATTTCTCTGCAGAAGCATCTGCTCAGCAGGCTCCAAAAGTTTCTTTTGATTAATTTAAATCAAAGGAGTGCCGCATGAGAAATACTATATTGCTTCAGCCTAAGCAAATTAGGGTATTCGTTATTACTTTAATTGTTCTCTGCTGTGGTGTTCTGTTTCAGAATGCGGCTTGGAGTGAGAATAATATTGCCACTGCTACCGATGAAACGGATACGGTAGTGGCAGGCAAAATTATTCAACAGCAGCAAGCTCAAGCATCTAAGCCTCAAATAAATTCTCAGGCAGCTTCGAGTGTCACACCTCAAACGCAAGTTGCAAATGATATGGCTGATGGTGAATCAATTCGTGGTTTACCAACATTAAATCAACCTGTCATTGATCAAGCTAACGTTTTGAGTGAAACTGAAAAACAACAGCTTAGCCAGAAAATCTTAAATCTGTACCAGCAAGGTAAAGCACAAATAGGTATTGTGATTGTACCAACTACAGGTCAAGAAGATATTTTTGATTATGCTTTGCGAGTAGGTGAAAAATGGCAACTCGGTTCGAGTAAACGAGATAATGGCTTACTTATCGCAGTTGCAATTAATGACCATAGAATACAGATTCTAACTGGATACGGTTTAGAAGGGGTATTACCTGATATTGTTGCAAGTCGAATTATTCGAAATCAAATTACCCCTTATTTTAAACAAGCCCAATATGCTCAAGGACTAAATGCAGGACTTGATGAAATTGGAAGAATTTTAAATTTAGATCCGGAAGTTGCTCAGCAAGCTGCTCAAGATTTAAAAGAACGCCAACATCAAGCTGCCGAAGAACAACAAGCCAAACAAACAACGCTTACAATGGCTTTATTTATTCTTGTTGCTGGGGTTGTGGGATCATTTATTGTTGGTCGACCACTTAGCGCGTCAACAGCTGGCGTTGCGGCAGCGGTAGCTGGTTTTGTAAATGGTGCTGGCGTAGTAATGAGTTTACTACTGGGTTTTGGTATTTTCTTTTTACTCATAACTTCAATTGCCCAACTGATTTTACAGGCTATTCTGAGTGGAGCTGGTGGCGGTGGACGCGGAGGAGGTTTTGGCGGTGGTGGCGGAGGCTATGGCGGCGGCGGTGGACGTTTTGGCGGTGGAGGTGCTTCAGGCTCATGGTAACAACATCAGAAACAACCCAAATTATTACTCAGCCAAAAATTGAGGAATCTGTAGAGCCAAGTTTAAAACGTTGGTTTAAGCATTTTTGTTATTTACCAGCAAGTAGCAGATATTTCTCCAAACAAGACAAACAAGTTATTGCTGAGGCTGTACAGCAAGCAGAGCATGGACATGTTGGCGAAATACAGGTTGTCATAGAAGGCCATATCCCATGTTCACAAGCGTATAGACAAAATACACGTTTAAGAGCCCAGCAATTATTTGCAGAACTGGGTGTATGGGATACAGAGCTCAATAGTGGTGTATTGCTCTATTTAAATCTGTGTGAACGCACAGTAGAAATCATCTTTGATCGTGGGATTAGGAATGCAACTACTGAACAAATATGGCAGCAGATTTGTAAGTCGATTGTAGAGCAGCTTCAACAAAAGCAATATCAGAAAGCGGTAGTTACAGGAGTTCAGCAAATTGGAGAAGTGATGGCACGCTTTTACGATGAAAACATGCCAGATCAATTAAATGAATTAGGTAACGCACCTATCATTATCAATTAAATGATTGACTCAAAAATTTAGTTGTTTTTTTTTAAATTTTTGCTCAATAAGGTGGCTGACAAAAAATGTCACCTATTTGATTATTTTTATAGAGATTTTTATCACATTCGTTATTAAAAAAATGAAATAGACAATAAATTAATTTTTATCGGTGATCCAGTCCTACTAAATTCCTAGTGACAATTTTTGTCAGTTAATTACAGCTTAAGCTACTAAAATAAGGCTTTATAAATTATAAGCTTATGTTTTTTAACAATAATAAAAGTTGGCATGGTTGCTGCAATATATTTGATAGCTGAAAAGCTTATATAAAAACATACATACAATCTTTGGGGAAAAGGCTATGAATGCACAAAAAGGTTTTACATTAATCGAACTTATGATCGTGGTTGCCATTATTGGTATTTTGGCTGCGATTGCGATTCCTGCTTATCAAAATTATGTAGCTCGTTCTCAGGCTACAGCTGGATATTCTGAAATTAGTAACATGCGTACGGGTTACGACACCGAATTAAATGATGGTACAGCGATTACCTCTCTTTCTCAAGTTGGCTTTACTGCGACTTCATCTGGCGCATGTTCAGCCATAGGTGTTACAAATTTTGGTAACGATGGCGCAGCTACTAACGCTATTACGTGTACTTTAAAAGGAAATCCAAAAATCGCTGGAAAGATTATTTCACTTTCACGTTCAGCGACCGGTGCATGGACTTGTAGTACAGATATTGCCACTACTGACGAATTCTTACCAAAAGGATGTACGGGTGGTGGAACACCAGCCGTTGGTGCAATTACTACTTTGTAATGTTCATACCATATTAAAAAATGCGCCTTATTTAAGGTGCATTTTTATTTAAAGGCTATCAGTATTAAATTTAATAAAACATTTTATTTCTAATATTTATATGAATAGCTAAGAAAATAATTTTACTTTCAGAATTATAATTTTAAAAAATTGAATAAAATAATTTGCATATAGAATATCATTTTGCTTACTTTCTTCCATGTATAATCCTTTTCAAGTTTTTGGTCTGTAACCTGTCACTATGCAAGTATTTTTTCTGTTCCTCGCTGCAATTTTGTTGGGTTTTGCGTGGTTATCACCATTTCACTATAACCCTTGGGTAATGTTTTCTAGTGAAATGAGTACTTTTGCGGCAGGTTTAAGTGTCTTAGCTGCACTTTTTTATCAAAATATTAAAATTTCACGTGCACAATTATTGCTATTGCCATTTATTTTAATTCCAGTGGTGCAGTGGGCTTTTGGTCTAGTTTTTGATTTTAGTACAGCTTTGTTAAGTTCACTTTACTTATTAGGCTTCTGGTTTATGGTTGTGGCGGGTTATAACTTGTCACTAGATCAACAAAAGCGAGATCAAATTTTTACAGGCTTTAGCCTATTACTGATTATTGTATCAATTGCGACCAGCTTTATTGCGATATGCCAATGGTTAAATATTGAGTCTCATTTTGTGCATATGTTGCATTTAATTGGTAACCGTCCTTACGGCAACTTTGGTCAACCTAACAATATGGCAACCTTTCTGATTATGGGGCTATTAGGTTGTCTATTTTTATATGAAAAGAATAAAGCAACAGTTTGGTTACTTTTCCCTTCAGCACTCCTTATCTTGTTTACAATCACTTTAAGCCAATCAAGAACGTCTTGGGTCGTTTTTCCATTTTTACTTATCTATTGGATAGTTAAACTATTTGGAAAACAAAAAAGATTTGGTTTTATTCAAGGGTTCTTGTGGTGCGCTGGTTTTTTTGTAATAGCTGGCGTGATTCTGCCATTTGCTACTAGTTTAATTGAGGCATGGTCGAGCGCTGATGTAACCCAAGCAAGTAGTTTAGTTGAAAGAGCAAGTTCTGGATATTTACGTTTTAATATCTGGACCCAAATGCTACTTGCTGTACAGCAGCATCCTTGGTTGGGGTATGGTTGGCACCAAACCAGTGTGGCGCAAATGTCTGCTTATGCTCTTTTTCCAACAACTGAGTGGACGACCAGTGCCCATAATATTTTATTAGATCTCATCATCTGGAACGGTATCCCAATAGGTATAGTCATTATTGCTTACTTTACGTGTTGGTTCCTTTGGCTAAATCAGCAGGCTAAAGAAACTATCTCAATTATTGCAATTATGATGGTGTGTACCGTACTCATTCATACCATGTTAGAGTTTCCTCAACGCTACGCTTACTTCTTGCTTACTTGTGGATTCTTATTAGGCATAATTCAGGCACAGACACCTGTACTCAAAGGTATTGTGCTCAACAAGCAGGTTCTTCGTTTAATTTGGGGAGTAAGTTTAATACTTCTGCTAGCAATTTGGCGTGACTATAATGTCTATGTCACAAATAGTAATTTGCTGTTTAAGAATAAACAGCCAAATGCTGAGGTTTTGGGAAGTAATCAGATTTTTGTTTTAACGCAGTTTGAGCAGCGTTTAAAATGGATTGAAATGAAGCCTGAAACTACTTTATCTGATGCTGATTTAGCAGTGTGGGGTAATTTCGTAAAAAATAAAGCAACGCCTTATAACTTGCGTAAATATGCCCAGCTACTTGCCTATAATGGAAAAGTAGAGCAAGCTGAGCAACAAATATTTATTTTGCAGCATCTTTATCGACAGCAAATAACTTTGGCAGAGTTGTTAAAAGATAAATAAAAAAATCCCCTTGAGTACAAGGGGATTTTTTTATGAGGAATTACATTTGGCTTTGGATATAATTTTCGATACCAACACTGCCAATAAGATCAATTTGAGTATCTAACCAATCCCAATATTCTTCCTCTTTTTCTAAGATTTCTTGTACCAAATCACGCGTTACATAGTCTTGTTCGGTTTCGGCTAAAGCGACCGCTTTCTGAATTGCTTCAATATTTTCTTTTACTTTACGGATGTCGCATTGCAGAACTTCTTCTGTATGTTGACCGATATACAATTTACCTAAGTGTTGAAGATTAGGGAGACCTTCTAAAAATAAGATACGCTCAATAATTTTATCAGCATGCTTCATTTGGCGAATTGATTCTTTATATTCGGCAGAACCGAGTTGTTCAATTCCCCAATCATTAAACATACGAGAGTGTAAAAAGTATTGATTAATTGCAGTTAAATGATGATACAGCACTTGGTTGAGCTGATTAATGACATCACGATTGCCTTTCATTGTAGCTACTCCAAAACAATTTCTGCCTTAATTCAATTAAGGCAATCTATAAATTCATTTTAGTGAACAATCATGGATATGGCGAGTAATTTATGGAACAGCAAATGAAAATCGCAATCAAAAACAACACAATATTGGTAAATGTGAATTTCCTTCCAAAAAAAACCGCTTCAATGAGGAACATTTAACGTTCCGCAAAAAGCGGTGGAGGAGTCAATAAATTTTTGTTAAATATTAATTTTTATTATGCAGCTACAGAAATGCGAGCAGCAATTTCTGCTAATTCTTCACTAATAATAGCACGTGCTTCTGGTGCACAGCGTCCACAGCAAGTACCAAGATCAAGCAAATCGCGAATTTCACGATAGCTTTCAGCGCCATTTTCAATAGCGTCTTTAATATCCTGATCGGTAATGCCACGACACAAGCAAACGTACATGGGAGTGATCCCCAAATATAAATGCGATAATTGATATTATTGATAATTATTATCGTTTGTCAATGAAATTCATTTAAAATCTCATTTATCATTATTGGGATTTTGGATAAAAAAATACCACCTAAGCGGAAATCTGAGAGTTACTCAGCTTTTTAAGCTGGGGTGGTATCTAATTTTAGAGCTAAATAATTTCTAGTTAATATTTTATCTTACTGATTAATAATAACAATTCCATCCATTTCAACTAAAGCCCCTTTAGGCAGGCTTGCTACACCAAGTGCAGCACGAGCTGGGTATGGTTGAGCAAAATATTCGCCCATAATTTGGTTAACGAGTTGGAAATTAGATAAATCAGTAAGAAAAATATTGAGCTTTGCAATATCTGCAAGTGTGCCGCCTGCAGCTTCACATACTGCTTTGAGGTTATCAAAAACACGGCGGATTTGAGCTTCAATACCGTCTACAAGTTCCATACTGTAAGGATCTAAACCAATTTGCCCTGATAAATATAGTGTGTTACCTACCAAAATGGCTTGAGAATATGTGCCGATGGCAGCAGGGGCATTTTCAGTATGAATGACTTGACGGGACATTTGGTTCTCCTTGATTAAATCTTTTTTCATCATAATCGATGATACGTTTTGACAAAAGTATCATCGATTTAATTGATTAGGTACTTCTAGAAGTTAGATTTTAGTAAAGCAGAACAAATTTTAGCTGACTTTGGAAATTTCCATTTGTGGAGCAGGGGCGTCTAGACGCTCAATACGTGGGAAGCCATAGTGCATTCGTAAATCACGAATGACTTTTGCAATATGTTTACGGTTGTTTACTACAATATTGACGAAAGTACGCTGTTCGTTGGAATGTACCATTTCTACCCCAGCATTATTTTTACGACATTGGTAGATGAGGTCTGATACCTGTTCATCATTCATTGCCATATAAATCGCAAGGTAAGCAGTAAAACGTACATCATCTACGTCGTCTGCTTTCCATTGAAGCGGCATAATGTTTTCTGGGTGTAAATGTTGTTCATGAAGCAAATTATGACAACGAATACGGTGCACAATTAAACCACGTCGTGTTAAATGGCCTTGAATTGGATCGCCTAAAATAGGATTACAACAGTGGGCATATTTAACATCAATGCCTTCAGTTCCTTGAATTAGCCGATCTGAATTTTCTGCTCGAGGATGCTTGTCATTTGCAAACAAATGGTTAGCTACAAGTTGAGGAAGTAAATCTCCAACAGCAATTTGCTCAAATAATGCATCTTTATTATCAATATGACGCCATTGTAAAAGATCTAACCAATCTGCATCTGAAAGGTCGTTAATAGAACGATTAAAGAGTTTTAAAGCTCTTGAAAGTGCTTGGGCACCAACTAAACGTTGTTCTTCAATATCTTGGTCTTTGAGTACGTGCTGTAAAGCACGGCGAGCTTTTTGAGTGTTAATGAAGCTCAGCCAATCTGGATTTGGCGTTGCTAAAACGTCAGTAATAATCTCAATAACCTGCCCACTAACTAATGGTGTAGAAAGTGGCTTAATTTCACCATCAACTTTCGCACCTACCGCATGGTTGCCTAAGAAAAGACTAGCTGAATAGGCAAAATCAACTACTGTGGCACCTTGTGGTAACTCATGTAACTGGCCGTGTGGTGTGTAAACCCAAATTTTTTCTTGATGCAAATAATCAAGTAAGTCATTAAAAGTCGTTTTAGCGCATTCACCATCAATGAGTGTATTTAGGTTCTGCATGGAAGCTTGAATGGCAGAGCGGCAAGTTTGTGGAGCATTTTCGCCGAGTACTACACCGAAACGTGCAGCTTTACGCATCAACTCGGTTTGAATAGTGAGCGATAAGGTGGTTTTTTCACCCTTAAGCTTGATCATTAATGACTGATTACCACCTGGTAATGGCCGGCGGATATGATCTTGATATTGGATGACTTGAAAATTTTCTTTTAATGCTGCTACTAAACGATCGCAGTCTGCAATGGATTGCAAAACGATTTCAAAGGCATGGCTATGAGTAAGTTCTTGTAAATCCATTTCATTTTTTACGAAATGGCGTAAGAGCTCAATATTATTATTTTTCTTTTTAATTCGACCTTGAATATGATAATTGTGGAGAAGCTCCGCAAGATTTTGTTCCCAGATACTTTGGTATTTACATCGCTCTGGTTTGGTTTGAAGCAACGCATTTTGAACGTTATCAAACATATCTAAATCAAGATTTTGATAACATAAATTTTCAAGGTTATCGGCCATTTCATTCATGCCGACTAATCTTGCCATCGGTACGAAAATATCAAAGGTTTCTTGAGCAATACGAGCACGTTTATCGGGACGTAAGGCGCCCAATGTGGTCATATTGTGGTAGCGATCAGCTAGTTTAATAATAATGACGCGTGGATCTTGCAAAGTAGCTTGTAGAATTTTTCTAAAAGAAGCAGCTTTATTATATTCTTTATCACTCGACTGGCTTAGTTTGGTTACGCCATCAACAAGCTCTGCAACTGTTTGTCCAAATCGCTCAATAATATCGTCTTTTGTATATTGAGTGTCTTCAATGACATCATGTAAAAGTGCAGCCATTAATGTTTCAGGATCCAGGCGCATATTCGCTAAAATACAGCTAACCGCGATAGGATGCAGAATATAAGGTTCACCACTTTTACGGGTAATACCAGTGTGTGCCAGATCTCCAAAATCGCAGGCAGCAAGCACTTTTTCGACTTCACTTACCGATAAGTAAGGGTCGATAATTAATTTGAGCTGTTGCTTGGCTTGGCTGACCTCTTCGCCTGGCATAGACCACCCTTTTTCTGTTGCTTAAAAAACTAAATCTATCTACTTCTTAATGAAAAGCATATTGCGGAACTTGTCAATTTTTTCGATTGAAAAAGTGTATTTTTTTTTCAATGAAAATAATTGCTTTTACCAATATGTTTTAAATATGCATAAGCCAAATAAAAAACCATCGCAAAAAAACGATGGTTTTTTATAGAAACAGGAATAATTAGAAAGAAAAACCTTCTAAATTTAAGCTGTTTGTAGAAAGGGCAAGATCAAGACTAGAAGTTTGGTAATCTTGCTCACGTTGTTTAAGAATTTCTTTCGTTACGTGACCTACAGCGATTTCACGTAAAGCAACAACTGTTGGTTTGTCGTTATCCCATTCTACAGTTGGCTCCATGCCTTGACGTGCCAATTGACGAGCACGTTTACTTGCAACGAGCACAAGCTCAAAACGGTTGTCTACATGATCTAAACAATCTTCAACGGTGACGCGTGCCATAAAAGTTCTCGTTTTGGAATGGTAAATTTGAACAGACTAAATAGTATAAAAGGCTTTCGTTCCAGACTCAAGTTATTCCTGTTTTGGTTGTGGAGTAATCAAGTCTTGAATTAGATTTTGATGTCTTTTTGCCTGTTGAGATAAGACTAAACGATTTGCTGTAATGACGGCTTCAAGCTCATGTAGGGCTTTATTAAAGTCATCATTAATGATGATATAGTCGAAATTTACATAATGCTGCATGTCTTCAACAGCACAGCTTAAGCGGTGTTCAATAACTTCAACAGAGTCTGTACCACGGTTAGATAAACGCTGACGTAAATCGAATTGAGTAGGTGGTAAAATAAAGATCTGTTTAGATTCAGGAAACAGCTTGCGTACTTGCTCTGCACCTTGCCAGTCAATTTCAAGCAAGACATCATGTCCTTGAGCTAACTGTTGTTTTACGGTTGCTTGCGAAGTGCCATAGTAATTACCAAATACTTCAGCATATTCGATAAATCCACCTTGGTTCACTTGGTCTAAAAATTCATCTTTTGTTGTGAAGTGATAGTGAACACCATCTAACTCACCTGGTCGTTGACCTCGGGTAGTATGCGAAACTGAAACATGTAAATTGCTCACACGGTCAAGTAGGGCTTTCACCAAAGATGTTTTGCCCGTTCCTGATGCAGCAGAAACGACAAACAATAGACCCGACATGATATTTTTCCTGATATGATAAAATATCTTCGCTATTGTAGTGTACCGTGCGTTTAAACTGAATAGTTTTAACTGCAAATATTTACGAGAAGTTCCCCTGTTTTATTAATTTTGAGGCTGTTATGGAAATTGTGTTAGCTAATCCGCGTGGTTTTTGTGCCGGTGTTGATCGAGCCATAGCAATCGTCAATCGGGCTTTGGAATGTTTTAATCCTCCTATTTATGTACGTCATGAAGTTGTACACAATAAATTTGTGGTAGATGACTTACGCCAAAGAGGGGCTGTTTTCGTTGATGAGCTGGACCAAGTGCCAGATGATTCTATTGTAATTTTCAGTGCGCACGGTGTTTCAAAAGCAGTTCAGCAAGAAGCAGAGCGTCGAGGCTTAAAAGTTTTTGATGCAACTTGTCCATTGGTGACTAAAGTACATATTGAAGTAACTAAATATGCTCGCGAAGGGACAGAAGCTATTTTAATTGGTCATGAAGGGCACCCAGAAGTTGAAGGTACGATGGGACAATATGACAAATTAAAAGGTGGAGATATTTATCTGGTTGAAGATGAGGCTGATGTGGCAGCACTCGAGGTTAGACATCCGGAAAAATTAGCATTTGTTACGCAAACGACCTTATCTATTGATGATACAGCAAAAGTGATTGATGCTTTGCGTGCGAAATTCCCGAATATTCAAGGTCCGCGTAAAGATGACATCTGTTATGCAACTCAAAATAGACAAGATGCAGTACGTGACTTAGCTGAAAAATGTGATGTTGTGCTGGTTGTTGGCTCGCCTAACTCTTCAAATTCGAATCGTTTACGTGAGCTTGCTGAGCGTATGGGGAAAGCTGCTTATCTAGTAGATAATGCAGATCAACTTGAACAATCATGGTTCAATGATACTTGTAAAATTGGTGTTACAGCGGGAGCTTCAGCTCCAGAAATTTTAATTAAGCAAGTGATTCAACGTTTACAAGATTGGGGAGCTCAGGCGCCTAAAGAATTAGAAGGACGTGAGGAAAATATTACTTTTAGTCTTCCTAAAGAATTACGTATTCATGTGACCCAAGCATAAAATGTGACTTATTTAACATACTGATTTTAAATAGTTAAACAGATAATTGTTAACATGACAGTTATCTGTTTTTTTATACCCTTTGTCTGTTTTGTATTTGTTTTGTAATTTGTAAAAGTAAAATTTAAATAAGAAATAAAAAATTTTAGTTTTATTTGGGGTTCTGGGGATGAGGGGAATTATTCCGCAAGAAGGGTTCACCTTGGTCGAGCTAATGGTGACGATTGCGGTCATGGCTATTATTGCACTGATGGCTGCACCATCAATGTCAAATTTATTAGAAAGTAAACGTTTAGATGCTAATCAAAGAGACTTAATCAACACTTTATCAGAAGCGAAAAGTCAGGCAATTTTAGGACGTCAGAATGTTTCTGTTAACTTGAACTCAACAGCTTCAAATACACCCACTTCATTAAATTGGCAGACAGCTTCTAATAATACTCTTGAGCTAAAAAATATAGCCGCTGATGGTACGCAAAGTTCTTTAACGACTACCACTTTAGCTTTTAACGCAAATGGAGTAGTGGCAAATATAACTCAAGATACGCTTTTATCTATTTGTAATTCTAGAATAAATAAAAAGAAAGTCATTATTTTGACCAAGCTTGGCACTTTAGTTTTTAAGGCCGAGGAGACTTGTTAATGCATCACTATAAGCAAAAAGCCCAAGCTGGGGTGGGCTTACTCGAAGTTTTGGTTGCCTTAATTTTACTTGCTATTGGAGTTTTAGGTTATGTTGCCTTGCAGCTAAGAGCTATGGATGCCTCTTCAGAAGCATTAAGTAAATCTCAAGCCATTCTAGTGATGAGGGGATTAGCAGAAAATATCCGTACAAATAGTACTCAAGCTAGCCAGTATCCTACATTTGTGCGTAGTTATAGCAACTATACATCTGATACTCCTGCACCCACGTCATGTTTTAACTCTCTATGTACTGCCTCCCAACTTGCTCAATTTGATGCCTATCAAGCAGCTAGAAATGCTAATCAACTGGGTATGAGAATTACGATGTCAAATTGCCCTGGCGTTACAAATACAATGGTGCAACAACGCCAGTGCCTATTTGTCTTTTGGGGTAAAACTGCGCCAGTGATTACTACAAATGGAACAAATACTAGTGTGGATGTTTCAAGTTGTATGAGTAATAACGGTGTTTACGTGAATAATTCAACTTGCTTAATGATGGAGGCATATTAAATGGCTCAATCATTTATTTCTAATAAAGAACAAGGTTTTACCTTGATTGAACTTATAGTCGCCTTAGCTTTAGGCCTAATATTAGTGGCTGCTGCAACACAGCTATTTATTGGAGGGCTTTTATCGAGCCGATTGCAAAAGGCCAATGCTGAAATCCAGGATAGCGGTATTTTTGGTTTGGAATATATGGCACGTGATATACGGCTTCTAAATTATGGAAATGTTGTAAATCCACAATTAACAGATACAACGCCTTGGGGAGGTATTGTATTAACAGGTTCAACAGCAACAAATGCCAACAATATTAATTTTATTCCAAAAGTTGATACAAATACTTATATTCCGGAAGCGTTATTAAGCCGTGGTGCAGGTGATACGGTAAGTACAGTGAATAACTACTGGAAAGGTCTTTCAAATATACAGAATAGTTCAAATGCTGAAGTACAAAGCGATCAACTGACTATTCAATTCATTGCCCCGACCAATATGACTAATTGTGAAGGTGTGAATGTGTTAGCGGGGGACCTAATAGTTCAACGGTATTTTTTACGTGTTGATAATAATGGTAGCTCTCAACAGGATTATGCACTTGCATGTGATGCGAATACCCCTGCGGTTAGTGCTACAGCGCAACCTGATATCGTTAATGGATTAGGAGATGCAGGCCAAATTATACTGCCTCGTATTGACCATTTTCATGTCTTATTAGGTGCGAAAAACGCAGCTGGTAATTTTGCTTATTACACAATTCCTCAGTATCGGGTGGCTGCACAAGCTGCTCGAGATGCGAGTCCAGCTGTGGCTGCTCCAAGAATTCTGTCAATACAAATATCGGTATTAGCCCGTTCTACAAATAATGCTCAAAATAAGGCAATAGACCCTAATCAGTCTTTTCTTATGCTAGATCAGAATGTGCATGCTGCCGATAACAGAACTCGCTTTTTGCGACGCGTATATAGCGTGACAATTGCTTTACGCAATGCAATGGGGGAAACAATATGACCCATTTAAATTATAAAAATATTAAAGGTCGATCTAAGGAAACGGGTGCCACACTTATTGTTGTACTTATTATTTTATTGATTGTTATTTCTGTCGGGGTTTTGGCAATAAGAGTAGCGATTGTTTCTCTAAAAGTTGCAACTAATAGCCAAGTTGGCCAATTAAACTTTCAATCTTCAGATACTCCGTTAGAGCTTATTGTACAGATGAACCCAACCACATTGACAAATATTACCAATGTGATTGGAGCAGCACTGAAAGCACATGAAAGTAACCCTGGTGCGGAATATAACTTTTGCTATAAACCAACTTCTACATCTGTAAGTTTTGCTCAAACTCGGGGGGCAAGTTTGCTTCGAGCTGGCAGCGCTAATAATGCTGTGGTTGAAGATGGTGGAGTAGCAGGTTTCTGCGATTTAACAAGTGACTATGGGAGTAATCGTCAAGCGGTAGTTACTCAAGTTGCTGTCAGTATCCCAACCGATGCTATGGCTGATATTCCGGGTTCAAATCTACCTCGGGACATAAATCTTTCCGAAGGAACCCAACTTCCTAAAAGCATGCTATCTACGCAACGTATCCGGGTTATTACAACAGCGTTTTTACCTGCTTATGCCTCAACTTCTTTAGAAACTCTGCAATCTGATTGCTTAAGTACGAGTTCCGCAAAAATTAGTGACAACTTTGATAGTGCATTAACGGATAAGCAAACTCTAGCTGATTGTTTGGCAAACCATAACGTACCTTTTAGTACTCAAGTTCAAGAATTTAACTATACCAATAAGCTGACTGAAATCACGGCACCAGGTTCATAATGGGGAATATCATGAAACTAAAATTGAAGAATTTTAAGCCAAATAATTTGTGGTATGCCGTCTATTCAAGCTCAATGATATTCACATGGCTAATGACAAGCTCTGTGGTGCAAGCAAGTGATTTACAAATTTATGCCTCACCTACAGCAGGTAAAAAAACAATTGTGATGATGTTGGATACATCAGGAAGTATGACCAACAATAGTTATGGTGAAAACCGCTTAGCCATGCTTAAAAATGGTATGAATGCTTTTTTGGCTAGCAATAACCCTGTCTTAAATGATACGCGAGTAGGTTTAGGAAATTTCTCGGCAAATGGTGACAGCCGAAGTGGACAAATTTTAGTGGCTGCTGCTCCTTTAGGTGATGCAAGTACTTTAAATACGGTAGGCTCACAACGTTATAAATTAAAACAAGCTGTTGCTAATTTAACTGCGGGAGGCTCAACACCTTCAGCCCACGCTTATGCTGAAGCAGCTGCTTACTTAATGGGGACAACCACATATTCAGAGACGAATTATGCTATTCGTAAAGATAGTTATATCAAACGTGTAAGAAGATCTGATAATAGAACTGAATATTCATATTGTACTAATTACCGTGATTCGCAAATTGATACAGCCAACCTATGGCAACCTTGTCGTTCAAATAGTTATTGGAGTAGCTGGTCAACAAATAATCCAGGTGTGGATAATGCTACTGCTTATGATACTTCATCTGACTGGACTTATTACTATACTTATTACTACACCACTTTTAATTATGCTGTAGCAAATGCAGATAGCGGTATTCCAAAATCTAAATCAAACGATACAGCTAGCAATCCGAATATTGTTGTAGACCGAAATGCTACTAACTCCAATGCAGTGTATCAGTCACCTTTACCTGCAGTAGCGAATCGCCAGAGTTGTGATGGGCAAGGTATTTACTTCTTATCGGATGGCGAACCGAACAATACAACAAATACACGTTCGGCAAGTGTCATGTCGACTGCTTTAGGTAGTACTTTTGGAGCTGATTTTAATTGTTCTGGAGGTTTATCTAACACTACGGCAGACTCTGGTTGGGCTTGTATGGGGGAGTTTGCAAAAAGATTATTTGATAAAACAAAGAACCCTGCCGGAGTTTCTATTCAAACAGCATTTGTCGGTTTTGGTAGTGACTTTTCTAGTTTGAGTTCTTCTGATGTAAAAAATGCCTGCCGTTTAAGTTCGAGAACCCAGTCTGACCGAAAAGGAGATGATGCGTGTTCACCGAATCAATCTACAAATGCGGTAGCTGCACCAGGTTATGGGAATGGTGGTTTTTTCCCTACTCAGAGTTCACAAGGCGTAACAGACAGCGTTATCGCATTTATTAATAATTTAGATAAAGTTCCTTTAGAACCCTTAACCACAGGTGCTATCTCAGTTCCATATGATGCATTGAATCCCAAAAATTTACAGGAATATGGTTATTTACGAGCTTTTGAGCCAAATCCAGCTAACACGTACTTAACATGGCGTGGAAATTTAAAGAAATATCATGTTGTTTTATCTGGAGCGAATGCAGGTGCTTTTGAGGCCAATTCTGGCGGATTAGTCTACAATGCAAGTGGGGCTTTTAGGACTGGAACAAAGGATTATTGGAATAGCTCTACTTATACTGACGGAGGCAAAGTCTTTTTAGGTGGTTCATATGCGAATGTGCCTTTACCCATTGCTGGACAACCTGAAACACGTGATGCAGAAGGAAATATCACAAAATATTATTACGCAGTACAAACTAAAATCCGCAACTTATTTACTGATGTTTCCGCCGTTGCAGCAGATGGTAGCTTAACGAAAATTTCAACTTCTGGAACTAATTTGCTAAAAATTCCAGCTGCTCCACCAGAAGGAACTAATCCTTTTGATACGGTGGCTAATACAGCAAGTTATGTTTTAGGTAAATTTGATCCATCAACTGGACAAAATATTTTAAAAGCTTTTCCTATAAGCTTGAAATTAAAAATATTAAATTATTTAGGTTATTCAACAGATATTAATGCAACAACTCTGCCTTCATCTTTGGTTACATCGAATGAACCTTATTTATCGATGGGGGGAAGTATTCACTCTTTACCGGTTCAACTAACCTACAATGGAACACTAGATGATAATGGGAATTTAACATCTGCCCGAGAACAATCCATCCTCTATGGAACTATGGAAGGCGGATTACATATTGTGGATGCTTCATCTGGTATTGAGCAAATGGTCTTTGTTCCTGCAGATATTTTAAATGATTCAGTTGCTTCCAAAGCTTTAGTTGTTGGTCAAAGTGATGCTTCAGCTCCCGCTCATGGTATGGACGGAGCTTGGGTATCTGATCCAGCCTATAATATTACTACAGTGGGAAGTGGTAGCTCGGCAGTATCAAAAGTAACTGCAAAGCAAATGAATATTTATGGCGGCATGCGTATGGGAGGAAGTAGCTACTACGGACTAGATGTATTAAGCCCTACTTCACCGAAACTGCTTTTTAGAATAGGGGCAGACCAGACTGACTATAGCCGTATGGGTCAAAGCTGGTCTAAACCCGTACTCGCGAACATCCGTTATAACGGTTCTATTAGACGCGTCCTGATTGTTGGCGGTGGTTATGATCAGTGTTATGAAAAACCAAATATTACGTTGACTGACGCTTGCTTTACCAATGGAAAAGCAAAAGGAAATGCTGTCTATATTATTGACGCAAAAACTGGTCAGCGTTTGTGGTGGACAAGTGATACAGGTTCTAATACTGATAACGCCAATATGAAGCATAGTATTGTTAGCCGTATTAGTACTTTAGACCGTGATGCTGATGGCTTAGTCGACCATCTATATTTTGGAGATTTAGGCGGACAAATTTTTCGCGTGGACCTTAATAATAATCAGACAAAAACCAATTCGACCTATAGCAGTTTTGGTGTCAGAGTTGTGCGTTTAGCGAATTTAGCAACAAATGATTCAACTTATGATGGCACAAATGATTATACAGGTGGGAATGCTCCTCGTTTTTATGAGCCTCCAACAGTAACGATCCACGATTATGGAATTCACACTTTTATTACAGTAGGTATTGCATCAGGAGACCGTAGTACACCTTTAGACGTTTACCCACTCACAGGTCGTGAAGGTATGACGCCTGCAAGTGCATTAAGTGGACGTCCTGTAAATAATGTATATGGAATTATTGATAAAGACTTTGTTAAAAAGAACTTAATGTCTTTAACTGATAATCAGCTTGAAACAAAAGATATTACACGGACAGGCTTAAGAAAAAATCCACAAATTCTAAGAACAGGTGAAACAAGAGTAGCTCAAATTTTCTTCCCCACTACAGGAGTAGGTAAAGGTGGTTGGTATCGCTCGCTTTCTAGTACGAGCGATGGTACAGAAAAAGCTAATAATAGTTTTCGTATTAAAGGAGGACTCAAAGCTTTTGAGGAACCAATGGCAATTACGGGTAATTTAATTATTCCAGTTTATGACCCTCAAGGAACGGGAATTGTTGCGGCAGATCCTTGTCTACCTCGTGTTGTGGGAGAAACAGACCGACAAACTTATTGTTTACCATTTGGTGCTTGTCTTAATCCGGATGGAACCATTAATTCAAATAAAGAAAACCCGAGCGGGTTTCAAACAAAAACTGGTAGTAACTGTCCAGCTGGAGTCTCTGAATGTAATACAAATGTCATTGGTGCAGGTATTCGTAATATCACATTTGTTCCAAAAAGAGATGAACCTCCTGTGACTAATAGTTGTGGGAAATTACAGCTGTCTGGAAACGAGAACGGAACAGGTGAGTGGCAATGTACAAGTCATTTACTTCCTGTGCGCTGGTATGAGCGCTATCGCTAGAAGGAACAGCTTATGAATAAGTACTCTATTCTACGGTTCAATCAAGGGGTTACCTTGATTGAGCTTATGGTCGTGATTGTTATCGTTGCTATTTTTGCTTCAATTGCTATCCCTTCATATCAAAGTTATAGCCGTAGAGCTACTGCATCTGCGGCTAAAAGTGAAATTTTGAAATTAGCTGAACAATTGGAACAGCATAAATCAAGAAATTTTACTTATAGGGGGTTTACCACAACCTCTATAACCCTACCTCGCGGGGGATATACGATTCAGATTACTGATGATACGACGACAGGAAATTTATTGACGAATGCTGCTGCAAATGGACAAACATGGGTCATTAAAGCGACAACTACAGATTCAAGAAACTTTAATTTTATTGCTAAGAATTCAGGTTTGCGTTGTCAAAGTTTAACAGCTACGGCTGTTGATAATGACTGTGGTGGAACAGTCACTTGCAATGTATGTGAAACAAATAGTGAGAATTGGCAATGAAGAATGGTTTTACTTTAATAGAAATCATGATTGTAGTAGCGATAATTGCAATTTTAGCAGCTATAGCGACACCTTCATATTTGCAATATTTACGTAAAGGGCATCGTACAGCTGTTCAATCCGAAATGATGAATATTGCCCAAACATTAGAATCAGAAAAAGTAGTTCACAATCGTTATCCGTCGAATGCGACCATACAGTCGATTTATGGTTCTAATGTGAGTCCTATACAAGGTCAGGCTCTATATAAGTTAGCTTTTGCAACTCTGAATGATTCAACTTGGGTACTTACTGCAACACCTATTTCTACTAGCTCACAAGCAGGTGATGGAATTATTTGTTTAAATGACCAAGGGCAAAAATTTTGGGCAAAAGGTGCCACAGTTTGTGCACTATCTGCTTCATCAAGTTGGACAGAGTAATTTAAATTCAAAACTGCGGATAACTCAAAATTTAATCTTTCTTTCAGGGTGAAAATCACGTAGAATGTCGCCCTCTATGAAAGGGGTTTGAAGTGTTGCCGATGGTCGGCGCAGGGATAATCCGTAAGAATTATAAGGCTTTTATCATGGTTGTTATTCGTTTAGCACGTGGCGGCGCAAAAAAACGTCCATTCTATCAAATCGTTGTGACTGATAGCCGCAATGCACGTGATGGTCGTTTCATCGAGCGTATCGGTTTCTTTAACCCAACTGCACAAGGTCAAGCAGAAAAACTTCGTTTAGACGCAGACCGTTTTGCTCACTGGGTTTCTCAAGGTGCTCAACCTTCTGAACGTGTTGCTTCTTTGGCTGCTCAAGCTAAAAAAGCTACTGCATAATTATTGTAGTAGGTAGCCCATGACACCAACACAGAATGTTCCCGAAGATCGTATTCAGATTGGACAGTTACGTTCAGCTTATGGATTAAATGGGTGGCTCTGGGTGTATTCCAATACAGAACCCATGAGCAATATGTTTGACTACTTGCCTTGGTACATCGAGACCAAGGCCGGTTGGCAAATCGTTGATGTAAAACGTTGGAAACCACATGGCAAAGGCCTGGTTGTTGCTCTAAAAGGTGTGAGTGATCGCACAGGAGCAGAAAGCTTGGTTGGCGCTAATATCTGGATTGCTAAATCTCAACTGCCGAAAGCAGATGTAGATGAGTACTACTGGTCAGATTTGAAAGGCTTAACAGTGTTAGGTCTTGATGACGACGAACAGGAAGTGAACTTGGGACAAATTCATGAGTTGTTTGAAACTGGAGCCAATGATGTGATGGTTGTACGCGCTACACCAGACAGCATTGATTCAGAAGAACGCATGATCCCGTGGCATAAAGATGTGGTGCAACGCGTTGATCTTGAAGCTGGTCGCATTTACGTCAATTGGGGCGTAGATTATTAATCCTTTTTATAGGATTAACGCAGCAGGAAAATAGAGGAGTCTGCGGTGTTTTTTGCAGTCATTACGCTTTTTCCTGAAATGTTTGAAGCGATTACAGCCTATGGGATTAGCGGGCGTGCAGCAAAACGTGACATAGTACAAGTCACTTGTATTAATCCACGTGATTTTGCTGAAGGGAATTACCGAAGAGTGGATGAACGTCCATTTGGTGGTGGCCCTGGTATGGTGATGATGGCGGAGCCTTTGGCAAAAGCAATTAACCATGCCAAACAACTTGCTTCGCAAGCAGGATGTGTTCATGTACCTGTGGTGTATATGTCTCCACAAGGCAAAACTTTAAATGAACAGGCAGTACAGCAGTTTGTCGATTATGATGGCTTAATTGTATTGTGTGGGCGTTATGAAGGCGTCGATGAGCGTTTGATCCAGCATTATGTTGATCAGGAATGGTCAATTGGAGATTATGTCTTATCTGGTGGTGAACTACCTGCCATGGTGTTGCTTGATAGTATTATTCGCCGTTTGCCGAATGTAATGTCAGATGAGCAATCAGCGATACAGGATTCTTTTGTAGATGGTCTTTTGGATTGTCCGCAATACACTAAGCCAGATCAGTTTGAAGGTTTAGATGTTCCTGAAATTTTAAAGTCGGGACATCATGCCAATATTGAGAAATGGCGTTTTTTGCAGCGTTATCAACGAACTTTAGAGCGTCGACCTGAGTTGATTGAAAAGGTTGCGTTGACTAAGCAGCAAAAAAAATGGCTGTCAGATGAACAAGGGTAAGCACATCGCCTGTGTTTTTCTGAGCAAAAGATGAGAAGCTTTGCTTCGAATTAAAGCATAAGTCTATTTTTTATAGATTTA
Organism: Acinetobacter sp. FDAARGOS_558; assembly: GCF_003937785.1. Taxonomy (NCBI): domain Bacteria; kingdom Pseudomonadati; phylum Pseudomonadota; class Gammaproteobacteria; order Moraxellales; family Moraxellaceae; genus Acinetobacter; species Acinetobacter sp. FDAARGOS_558. The sequence goes on along the minus strand of NZ_RKJH01000001.1, from coordinate 1,977,880 downwards.
TGTGTACTTAAGGCTCTTTACGGTTGTCGTAAAGGGAAAGTTAAACGGGTTGATATGCGCTTTAGCCTCTATCCCCAGCGGAAACTCAGGCCTCTTCTGACTCCGCACATATTGGAGATTCCCACAATGAGTGGTAAACATCCTTTAGTTCAAGCTATTGAAAATTCACAGTTAAAAACTGACCTTCCTGAATTTGCTCCTGGTGACACAGTAGTTGTTCAAGTTAAAGTAAAAGAAGGTGACCGTGAACGTCTTCAGGCATTTGAAGGTGTTGTAATCGCTAAGAAAAACCGTGGTTTGAACTCTGCGTTCACAGTACGTAAAATTTCTAGCGGTGTTGGTGTTGAGCGCGTATTCCAAACTCACTCACCAGTTGTTGCTAAAATCGAAGTGAAACGTCGTGGTGACGTTCGTCGTGCTAAACTTTACTACCTCCGTGACTTGTCTGGTAAAGCTGCACGTATTCGTGAAAAATTACCAGCTCGTAAAGCGTAAGCTTATAGCGAGTAAAAAATGCGCCTTTTGGCGCATTTTTTTGTTTTAAAGCTTATAATCCTTGAAGTTTTAAACGGTTAGCATGTTGACGGTAAACCGAGACAGGGTCTGCTGCAAAAATAGAACGTATTCCCATGACTTGATTGACTTCATCTAAATGATTCCAGTTGTAGTCGTCACGAATAGTTTTACCAAATTTGGCACTGCATCGAGAAACCAGCCCATCATTATCCCCAAATGGGTCAACCACTAGACTACTTCCTGTCAATGCCATGTCAAATGGATCTAATGGGTTCGTCAGCGCTTTATTACCAGAGAATGAATACATATAAATGCCTTTCTCCTGATAAGCACCCTCACCACAAGACGTGGTAGGAACACCCATTGGAAACTGGGCATTAAACTGTGCAGAGCCTTGAGTCGATAAACTGTGGGCACCTGCTAGGGAGTCATGCGGATAACTATTTGGGTCTAGACCTCCTGCCCAAGTAATTGCTGCGGAAAACCAGTTTACTAATGTTGCCAGCCCGGATAGAGGAGTACCCTCAACATTCAGGATGACATCTGCCATTGGTGATCCTTTGTGAGGTGCACCAATAGTAGTAAGTGAAGCGACTTTTTCAGGCATGATCCCAGCGACATAGCGAATTGTAGGTCCCCCGTGGCTATGTCCGATCAAGTTGACTTTAGGCTTTCCGGTGATGGCAATAATTTCTTCTACTTGTTGGGCAAGTTGTTCTCCACGAACTTCAGTTGAGTTAAACGGTGAAACTCTTGTTGCCCAGACATTTCCTCCGTTACGCGCAAGATCAGGAAGAATCTGATACCAGTAGTCCAGACCAAGCGTATCTGTTCCAACTCGGTTAAAACCCGCCATACCATGGTTAAAAACCAATGGATATTTGGTTTGTGCATAAGTCGAATAGACGAATGAGCTTTTGACTTGCTCAGCATTTGTGGCATGGGTTGCTGAAACACTCAGTCCTGAGAGTATTGCAGCACAGAAAAATATTAAGTTCCTTTTCATTTTTTACTCACTATTTTTATTTTGTATGAGAAGCAGCTTCTACTGCTGGATAAGGTTTGGCTCACTTTGAAATAGAAAAGCCTAGTAGTTAAAGGGTAGTTCACCTCCTTGGTCATGGACTGTTTCAAAAGTTCTAAGACGAAGCTGTTCTTGCGATGAGCTAAATTGTTGTTGGCGTAGTTGTTGAATAGCTTGTTTTTTAGCGCTGTCACTCATATTGCTATGCAGGACTTCATCACGTTGATTTAAGTAGCCAGTCACTCGCTGTTGCCACGCATTACGCTGTATATCTAAAGTTTCTAATCGTTGAGTTGCCTCGGCTCCAACAAGTGCTGTACGCATTTGCCGAAGTTCCTCTGCTGAACCATTGCGAGCTTTAATTTGTTTGGTCAGTGTGTGTAAATCATCAAGCTTTGAGAGTTCTTGTAGGTTTTCTTGCCAGTCTTCTGGTAATTGTTCAAAGCGCTCTTTGAGTTTTTTAGCTTTTTCAATTTCGCTTAAAGATGAATCTTCTAAAATCTTCATGCGATCTAATGTGTAGTTCTGATAAATGTCTTCTGTTGAAAATAACCCTTCAATTTCAGAGGCAGAGAAGAAACGTTTTCTTATATCTTGAATTGAACTGAAGATCTTTTGAAAATAATTTTGATCTTGTTGTTTAGATTGAGGCGGTTGAATTTGTGCAAGCTGCTCACGGTATTTTAAATAACGCGTCCACAAATCAATAATCTGTGAGCGGGCTGGCTCTAAATATTGATCTTGTATAAATTTCTCAAAATGAGTTTTAACTTGTTGTAAATTGCTCTCGCCATACTGCGTAATAAAATATTCAAAGCAGTCACGGGTTTGGCTATTCACAACTAAATGTTGTGAACTATCAATTTTTAATTGGCAGTTAACTTGAGTATCTTGCTGACTTTTACTCAAATAAGTATTTTCGTTTAATGGTGAATTTAAAGTAGATTGCGAAGTAGCTACCAAACTTTTAGCTTCATCCTGATTTGGCTGAGGTGAAGTATTTTCCGAGTCTGGGCTTAGCCAATACACACATGCGATGAGGCTCAAAATAAAAAATCCGAGCACACACCACCATATCTTTTTCTGCATCCTTTGCATAAAGATATCTTCCTTAAGTTTTCATTTGTTGTTTTTTTACTCGATCATTAATGTGCCATAAAATAAGTGAAAAGGCACCTAAATATTATGAAAATATCTTGCTGAATTTGCTAACATGTCGGCACTTTTCTCTAGCTTTGTGTTCCAGTAAAAATGACGACAAAAAATCAAAAAATTTCTCGTCGCCATATCAGTGGTGTATTTCTTTTAAATAAACCATTAGGGCTAAGTTCTAACGCTGCTTTGCAAAAAGTGCGTTGGCTTTACCGTGCCCAAAAGGCGGGTCATACTGGTGCATTAGATCCATTAGCAACCGGTTTACTTCCTATTTGTTTAGGAGAGGCCACTAAATTCTCACATTACTTGCTAGACTCGACAAAGCGTTATCAAACTACTGTTCGATTAGGCCAAACTACAACAACAGGCGATGTTGAAGGCGATATTTTACAAGAACGTCCTATCCCGGTTCTTAGCAAAGAGCTTATTGAGCAAACTTTAGAAAAGTTTAGGGGCGATATTCAACAAGTTCCACCAATGTACTCGGCATTAAAAAAAGAAGGTAAGCCACTATATGAGCTGGCCAGAAAGGGTATAGAGATTGAGCGTGAAGCACGCCCGGTTACGATTTATGCCTTAGAACTCATTGAATTTACTGAAAATAGTATCACTTTAGATGTAACTTGTTCTAAAGGAACATATATTCGTGTGCTAGGTGAAGATATTGGTGAGGCACTTGGTTGTGGTGGTCATTTAACCATGCTTCACCGTATTCAAACTGGACATTTTGAACTCATCCCAAGTTATACCATTGAATATTTGGAAAGCTTAACGGAAGAGCAAAGAGAAGCTTTGCTACTGCCCGTATATGCTCCAATTGACCATTTCTTAAAAATTCAGGTTCCCGAAGGACGGGAAAAATATTTTTGTAACGGTCTAGAAAGCAATATTGATCATTCTGCAGAAGCAGAAGTGTTGGTTTTTTCGGGTGAACGCTGTCTAGGTTTAGCTGAAATTACCGATAAAAAACGGTTGGTACCTAAACGTATCTTAAATTTGTAGTAGATGTAGAGTATAAAACATGGGCATGGAATGGGATGTTATCCTTAGTTTGATCTTTTTTGCGTTTACTGCGGGAGCAATTGATGCTGCTGTTGGTGGCGGCGGACTCATCCAGATTCCCGGGATCATGAGCACTTTTCCTAACATGTCGACTGCTACGGTGATTGGTACCAATAAAGTCTCATCCATTTTTGGTACGGCATCGGCAGCTTATACATTTGCTAAAAAAGTAAAATTGCAATGGAAGCTTTTAGCCGTTATTGCCATTTGTGCCTTGATTAGTTCTTTCGCTGGTGCGGCTTGTTTGTCGCTTATCCCTCAATCGGTATTGCGTCCTTTCGTTTTCGTGATGTTGATTGTGATTGCGATTTATACCCTAGTTAAAAAGAACTTCGGACAGGTTCATACCGAGCAAAAAATTACCACGAAAATGCTCGTTTTAGCTGGTATCGGTAGTCTGGCGATTGGCTTTTATGACGGTATTTTCGGGCCGGGTACTGGTAGTTTCTTTATCTTTTTCTTCATTCGTTTTTTACAAGTCGATTTTTTACATGCTTCGGCGTTGTCAAAAATCGGTAATTTTATGACTAACTTAGCTGCGCTGAGTTTCCTCATCCCAACTGGGCACGCTATTTTACATATTGGTTTAATGATGGCAGCGGCTAACGTGCTAGGTTCTATTGTTGGGGTGCGTACCGCGCTTAAATACGGTAGTGGTTTTGTACGTATTATCTTTTTAATTTTGGTGAGTATCCTGATTTGCCGTTTGGGATATCAAATGTTTGTTACAGGTTAAATAAGATAAAAAGTATGAACTGTCCTGAGGAGTGGTTCATACTTTTATGTATCTTTTAAAATTAGAAATATAAAAAACATTACAGAAACTTACTAGAAAGAAAACTGTGTAAAAAATAGTCTCATTTTAAGCTACTTAAATAATATAAATTTTGCCGTACGATAAACCTTGAAATAAAAAAGATTTTTTAACTAAAAATGAGGAAGAGAATGAATATTTTCGAAGCATTAAGAGAAAGCCACGAAAATCAACGCAACCTTTCTGAACAATTAATCCAGACACATGGTTTAACCGAAGAACGAAAAGAATTATTTGATGCATTAAAAAACGAACTTTATGCTCACTCAGTTGCCGAAGACCGTTATTTATATATCCCTTTAATGTTTGATGATGTCGGTTTGGATATTACGAGACATGCTTTATCTGAACACCATGAAATGGATGAGTTGGTCGAGCAACTTGAAAAAACGGATATGAGTAGCCCAAGTTGGTTGGCAACCGCTAAACAGTTGAGCGAAAAAGTCCATCACCATTTAAAAGAAGAAGAGCATAAATTTTTTCAGCAAGCCGGTAAAATTCTTAAAGACAGTGAAAAAGAAACGCTAGGCAATAAATATTTAAAGGAATATAAAAAGTATAAAAAACAGCAATAAGCTACACCTATGATGCTGTTTTGCTTCTTAAAGTAACCCCAATTGACGCTAGCATTACGCAAGCTAAAGCCACCCATTGCAGCATGCTGATTTCTTCATGAAGTAGTAAGAAACCTGTTAATGCTGCCAATGCTGGTGCTAAACTTGTTAGGGTGCCATAAGTTAATTTATTAAGTTGTTTGAGTGCCATTAGGTCAAGTGCATAGGGAATAGCAGTCGCTAAAACTGCAATAAGTAAGGCTTTACCCCAGTACTGTGTATCAAGTAATGCTGGGCCATTATACCAAATACCAATTGGTAATAAGGTGAGGGCAGATACCGTAATCCCTATGGTTAAGGCATGCATTCCTATATTTTGAGTTACAACTTTTTGACCAAAATAAATATAGAATGCCCAACAAAGCCCTGCGCCTAAAGCACAGGCTGCACCTACGTAAGAAAAGTGGTGTTGAGTTGGATCTTGCCAAGGTACCATGAGTGCAATACCCAGCATGGCAAAAGCTACCCAGATATATTCGCTCTTTTGTTTGATAGAAACTAGGGCTAAGCCTAATGGACCAATAAATTCTAGACCTACTGCAATCCCTTGGGGTAATTTTCCAAGAGAGGTATAAAATAAAATATTCATTACCCCTAAAGATGCGCAATACATTAATAAATCACGCCATTTTAAATAAGGTAAGCGAGACCAGATTTTCCAAGAACGGAACATAACGGCAACAATCACTGCTGCAAAACATAGTCTTAAAATAGTAACGGTAAGCGGGTCTAAAGCTGCGATAAGTTGCTTGGCAAATGAAGCGCTGATTTGATACGAAACCATCGACAAAATCATATAGAGCACAGCAATAATTGGAAGATTTTGCATGGAAATACCTTAACGCTTTATTTGATATTTAAAAAATAAGGGTGATTAATTATAGCCAATACTGGGTTTCAACCCGCAGGTTTTGCAGAATTAACCTACTGTTTTTTCACGTTGTTGTCGGGCTCTTTGGGTGGTTATGGTACAACCCACAGAAGCAGTAATAATAGTGGCGAGTGCCAACCATTGATTCCATAACAGGTATTCACCTAAGAAGATAAAACCGGAAAGTGCAGCAACAGCTGGCTCTAGGCTCATCAATGTTCCAAAACTTAAAGGTGTTAAATTGCGTAGAGCTAACATTTCTAAAGAGAATGGAAGTGCACTAGCTAAAACGGCGAGACCAATAAAATAAAAAAAGTATGGTAATTCTATAACTTGCCCAATAGAGCCTGAGAAAAAAGTAATAGGTAAAAGTATACAAGCACCTACAGTCATGCCCAAACAAACTGTATGGTTACCTGAGATACCAGAAGGCTTTTGCCCCGCAATAATATATAGGGCCCAACAAGCACCTGCACTCATCGCAAATAGGACTCCAATCCAGTCCAAACTATGTGCTTGGTTAAAAGGAAATAATAAAATGAGACCAATAATTGCGAAAGTGACCCAGACAAAATCATATTTTTGCTTAGCATGGTAAAGGGCCACACTGAGTGGACCAATAAATTCAAATGCAACCGCAATACCAATGGGTAAACGTTCAAGCGATAAATAGAAAAGAGCATTCATGCCAGCAAGAGCAAAGCCATAGCTCAAAATAGCTTTCCATCGGACCTGACTAAAATTAATTTTCCAGATCTGAAAAATGAAAGCCAAAATAAATGCCCCGATACATAAACGCATTGCAGAAACAGTCAGTACAGGAAAGTTCTGAAACAGGACTTTAGCTAAGGATGCGCTACTTTGGACACTTAACATGGCAAGAATAAGAAAGCCCAAAGCATGAAGCTGGGATTTCTGGCTTGGACTGGACATTTTATTATTTGATCAATTGGTATACTTTTCACATGATAATGTAAATACCTATAAAAAAGCCACAGACAATGCTGTGGCTTTTAAATTTACAGTCTGTATTAAAACAATACGCGTACGCGAATTGTGCCTTCAACTTCATGCAACATATCTAAAGCTTCTTGAGAAGCAGAAGCATCTACGTCCATTACAAGGTAACCGATGTCGCCTTTAGTCATAAGTGACTGACCTGAAATGTTAATGCCTTGTTCAGCAAACAAGTTGTTGATTTTAGACAATACACCCGGTACGTTTTTGTGGATATGTAGTAAACGGTGTTGACCCGCTGTCAATGGCAACGCGATTTCTGGGAAGTTTACCGCAGAAAGTGTCATACCCTTATCAGAGTAAGCAACAAATTTCTCTGCTACTTCTAAACCGATGTTTGCTTGAGCTTCCATCGTTGAACCACCAACGTGAGGAGTCAAGATCACGTTGTCTAAACCACGAAGTGGAGACTGGAATTCTTCACCATTTGCTTTTGGTTCTTTCGGGAATACATCAACTGCCGCACCTGCAAGGTGACCAGATTTGATTGCATCAGCTAAATCTTCGATCACTACACATGTACCACGTGCAGCATTTAAGAAGATCGCGCCTTCTTTCATTTTTGCAAATTGTTCTTTAGTGAAGAAGTTACGTGTAGACGGAACATCCGGTACATGCAAAGTCACAACATCAGCAGTTGCTAAAAGTTCATCTAAAGAACCAACTTGGCGAGCATTACCCATTGGTAATTTAGTGACTGCATCATAATAAATGACATGCATACCCATACTTTCAGCAAGAACTGAAAGTTGAGAACCGATGGAACCGTAACCCACAATACCTAAAGTTTTGCCACGAGTTTCAAAAGAACCCACAGCAGATTTGTCCCAACCACCACGATGACAAGCCGCTGACTTTTCAGGAACACGGCGAAGAAGAAGAATAGTTTCAGCAAGTACGAGCTCTGCAACCGAACGCGTATTTGAATATGGTGCGTTAAATACAGGAATACCACGTGCCATCGCTGCTTTAAGATCTACTTGGTTTGTTCCGATACAGAAACAACCTACTGCGATCAATTTATTTGCAGCTTCGAAAACTTCTTCAGTCAATTGGGTACGCGAACGAATACCAATAAAGTGAGCATCTTTAATTGCTTCTTTAAGCGCTTCGCCTTCAAGAGCAGTTTTGCGATAGTCAATGTTGGTATAACCCGCAGCGTTTAAAGTATCGACTGCGTTTTGGTGAACGCCTTCTAACAAAAGGAAACGGATTTTATCTTTAGGTAGTGAAAGATGTTGGCTCATTACGGCTCCGCTACAAAGGCCAAATTTGGTGGCGGTATAATAACATACTGGGCAGCGCTATAGATATTTCGTTTATACCATCGCCTTATGGCAATTTTATCTATGTCTAATCACTTCCATTTATGGCTTGTCGAGCGTTACAAAATATGCTTGGCCTACGTTGAGGCTCAAATTTTCCTTTAAGGCCTTATAAAAAGTGTTTTATTGGTGTTAAACATGTTTTGTAGTGACAGTATCTCTATTCTGAACTTTATCGCTTGTGCTGTTACATGTAGAATATAGGAGTTCCTTGAACATTATGGCTTTGCTCAGGTGAAAACCTAGAGAAATATGAGGTCATAGTCCCACCACAGTTTACTTCTTGCTAGGTCTGCAAACGATGAATGCTCCAGTCGCTTTAACACCTGAGTTACTCACCCAATTAACAGCAATCGTTGGTGAAAACCGTATTAAAACTGATGCTGATAGTCTCGAAAACTGGGGTAAAGATCATACCAAGCATTTTAATCCGAACCCATCGGTCATCGTTTTTCCATCAACGACTGAACAAGTTCAGGAAGTTGTGAAGCTTGCAAACCAGTTTAATATCGCAATTACACCGTCAGGTGGTCGTACTGGACTCTCTGCTGGTGCTGTAGCAACCAATGGTGAAATTGTCATTAGCATGGACAAAATGAACCAGATTCTTGAGTTCTTCCCGGCAGACCGTATGGTTCGTGTACAAGCTGGTGTTGTGACTGAGCAATTGCAAAATTATGCAGAAGAGCAGGGTATGTATTATCCGGTTGACTTTGCGTCAGCAGGTTCTAGTCAGATTGGCGGTAATATCGGTACCAACGCTGGTGGTATTAAAGTCATTAAATATGGCATGACGCGTAACTGGGTACTCGGTTTAACTGTAGTGACGGGTAAGGGCGACATTTTACGTTTAAACAAAGGTATGATTAAAAATGCAACTGGTTATGCATTACAGCATTTGTTTATTGGTGGTGAAGGTACATTAGGTTTAGTGACTGAAGCAGAAATTAAACTTGAGCGTCAACCACAAAACCTACAAGTTTTAGTTTTAGGTGTGCCAGATTTTGATGCAGTAATGCCTGTGTTACATGCTTTCCAAAAAGATATCGACTTAACTGCATTTGAGTTCTTTGGTGAGCTTGCAATGCAAAAAGTACTCGACCGTGGTCATGTTCAACGTCCATTTGAAACTCAATGTCCATTCTATGTATTGCTTGAGTTTGAAGCGCCATACGAACCGATTATCGACAAAGCAATGGAGATTTTCGAGCACTGTATGGAACAAGGTTGGGTACTTGATGGTGTAATGAGCCAGAGTCTTGATCAAGTAGAGAGCTTGTGGCGTTTACGCGAAGATATTTCTGAATCAATCGCGCCGTTTATTCCATATAAAAACGATATTTCAGTATTAATTACTCACGTACCTGCATTTATTCGTGAGATTGATGCAATTGTTCAAGAAAACTATCCTGACTTTGAAATTTGCTGGTTCGGCCATATCGGCGACGGTAACTTGCACTTAAATATTTTAAAACCTGAAAACTTAACCAAAGATGAGTTCTTTGCGAAGTGTCAGGTCGTGAATAAATATGTATTTGATACCGTTAAAAAATACGATGGTTCAATCTCTGCCGAGCATGGCGTAGGTATGACGAAAAAGCCATATTTGGAATATTCGCGCTCAGCTGAAGAAATCGAATATATGAAAGCTTTGAAAAAAGTATTTGACCCGAATGGCATTATGAATCCGGGTAAATTATTTGATCTTTAATGCTTGATTGAATAAAAGAATTTCTGTTAAAAGCGTATCGAAAGATGCGCTTTTTTATTATGAGAATTTTATAAAAATGAATATTCTAATTGTCGGCAATGGTTTTGATTTATCACATTACTTACCTACGAAATATGATCATTTCATGGTCGCAATGGGAGCTATAGAAAATTGGGATGAGCAAAAGGGAGAAATGCAGTTTGATGATCTGTTTGGCTCGTTATATGAGAAAGAAAATTACTTCTTTAAATACACAAAAGCAATGTATCAAACAGATGAGATAAAAATTTCGACTGAGCAAGTTAAAAAGTTAAAACAAAAATTAAAAGAAAATGTTTGGTATCAGTATTTTTCTGATCATGTTAGGGAGATTAAAACATGGATTGACTTTGAGCAAAAAATTGAGGAAGCATTAATTTATACTACTCATTTTCTAGATAAAATTAATGAAATATCTGTAAATGAGAATAAATTAGAGCGAGTCATAAGGACTTCTGGCTATAAGTCCTCTAATCATGATAATAAATTTATTTATTTAGGTGAAAAGATGAGTCATGTCCTTTGCTCTATAGGATTATTAAATAAAAATTATTATAATGTTAGATATGATAATAATGGTTTTTTTCAAAAAGAAATTGCTACGGAAAAAACGGATTCCCATGAATATGTAATTTCATCAAACTTTATTAGGATTTTTTCAAATTACGATATATATAATAATGAGGGTAGTTTGAATTTTCTTAATAATCAGCTTGATAGCTTTATTCTAATTTTCAATTTATATTTGGAGTTATGTATAAAAACTCTTACTCCAATTATTAATTTAATTGAAGATTTTAATTTTGGCTTTGTAGATAAGATTTTTTCTTTTAACTATACAAATACATATATTAAGTTTTATGACGCTAGTATAGATACAGATTTTCTTCATGGAAGTAGTGGGGAAGATCAAAATATTGTATTAGGTATTTCTGAGTTAAAAGGAGATTTGCTAAGAAGTTTAAAAGCTTACGGTTTTACTAAATATCATCAAAAGTTATTTAAGAATACAGATTACCAATTTTTAAGTGAAGATCGGAACATAAAAAACATACAGAAATTTTGGGAGGTAATCAAAAAAAGGAATCTTGCAATTACATTAGATGAAAAATATAGAAATAGCATCAATATCTTTATTTGGGGGCATTCTCTAGATATTTCTGATGAAGTGTATATTAATGAAATTTTTTCATTAAATAATGAAGACCATATTAATGTAATAATTTATTATTTTGATAACTATTCAAAATTTAATTTACTTACAAATCTTTTACATATTTTAGGCAAAGAAAAAGTTGAAAGATGGATGAAAAAAAAGTGGTTAAGATTTGAACCAAATCCTAATATTGTAAAAATTAATAATATTGAACCTGTTGATTTATCTAAGTTGGAATAAAGCCTTAATAAAATTTATTTTTTATGAATAGCTTTTTTTGAACTATTTTTTGTAAGCTTTCCAACCCGTCAGAATATGATAAATCAGCGGTAAAATACTAAGAGCAAAAAGCTAAAAAATACAATGCCTACATAGACAAATTATTTGATCTGTAAAAGAGTAGCCATCCTTAGAACTACATAGTTTCTACAGAGTAACCGGCAAAGGCATAGCATCATAAAGCTATGCCTTTTGTTTTTTGGTGATGAAAATGCAACGTTTATTTTTAATTTCTGCACTCTGTGCTGGACTTATGACGGGTTGTGCAACCACAAGTAAATTAATTCCTTTTGTGGGCTCAGAAACCCCAATGCAACAAGTACTTAAAACGCAACCCGAGATTGTAAAAGAGCATAACAATACTTCAGTTCAGCAGGTATTTAACCGAGTAGAATCCCCAACTGTTTCTCGCATTACTGTTATACAAACCGGTTTAATGGATGACTCTGTCTCAGCAATTCGGACGGAATATTTATTTAAATTGGTTGATGAAAAGTGGCAATTGCAAAATAAGCAAAAGAGCTACCAATGTGCAAGAGGAAAAGGTTCTAAAGGTTTCCAAACGCAGCTTTGTTCTTAAGCATAAAAAAAGACGATAAATATATCGTCTTTTTTATTTCTTAAATTATACGCCGCTTTCTAAAATTTTAATTTTGACGTCAACTACATCATCTTTGACTGCTTCATGATGTGCTTGCATATGAGGTGTAGCTAAGTGTGCTTCAAGATGAGCCACACTTTCCCATTTTTCTAACATCACAATAATGTCAGGGTCTTTGTTTTGGAAGCTCGCATTTGAAATGTGGTCAACTAAAGGTTCATAACCATGGCAACCATCTTCGGCTAAAACAGTTGGAATGATTTTTTGAAATGCATTCAATACGTTTTGGCGGTGCTGTCCACCCGATTGAGTACGAATTTCCGCGATAATAGTAAGCATGGTTTTCTCCGGATTAGGCTGCTGCAAATAGTGTGTTCAAATGTGCTTTGTATGCTTCCACATAACTATCTACATCAGGCATTTTAATTACATCATTTACAATAAATGTTGGTAGGGTACTCATACCTAAGAACTGATTGGCTTTATGAAATGGTAAATAAACACCATCTACACCCACGCCATGGAAAAACTGATCCGCCTCGTCAAATGCTTCCATTGGCGCATTCCAAGTAAGCGACAGCATATATTTTTTGTCATGAATTAAACCACCTGAACCATATTTTTTTGAAGCATCAGAGCGGCTACGACCATCGTTTGCATAAAGAGAACCATGACCTGTCGTAAATACATCGTCAATATATTTTTTTACGGTCCACGGTGCACCCATCCACCAGCCAGGCATTTGATAAATTACGACATCTGCCCATAAATACTTTTCTACTTCGGCTTCAGCATTGTAGTCACTATCTGCATGAGTGACTTGAACTTCGTGGCCGAGTTCAGTGAGGTGATTCGTCGCTAGTGTCGTGAGTGTGTCATTTAATTCACCATTTGAGTGGGCAAATTGTTTGGCACCATTAATGACTAAAATATTGCTCATGGGAGTTACTCTAATTCAATTCTTAAACTTGAGCGATACTGTAGAGAACTTACTCTTAAAGAAAAATGTAGTAATTGGAAAAATATTATTGATTAAAAATCATTAATCTTGGTTTGATACCTCATATTGGTTTCTTTATTTTAATGGTAAATACTTTACAAAGTTGAACGGAAAAAATTATTTGTAGCCTTTAGCATCAAGGTGAAGTTGTGGTGGAGTTGAGTATGAAAAAGATTGGTTTACTCATGATGTGTAATTTGTTGATTCTGAGTGCTTGTACACCAAATACAAATCCACCTACACCTCAAGCGAACAGTCCGATACAAGCTGTTTTACTCGATCAACCTAATCTTTTAAATAATGCCAGTAATTTAAGTATTTCACAGCAAATGAATGCCTTAGAGGATCCTTCTAATGCTCAAGTCACTATTTTGCAGACAGAGCCGAGTGAAGATGCTGTTTCGAAAACACGTACTGAGTATTTATTAAAAAAAGATCAGAATGTTTGGAAAATCGTGAATAAAAAACAAAGTTATCAATGTACAAAAGGCGAGGAAACAGCAGACTTTCAAGTTAATCCTTGTCCTTAAAGCTGAATCTCTATTGAATATGTGGATAACTTTAGGGTTATTCACAATATAAAAATGAGTTCGTCATCATTAAAATATAGAATTTAAAATTGTTGGAATTGTCCGATTGATGATCAATTTGAAAAGTGATATTGTGTCATCCGGCAATTATGCCAGATGGTAAAAATTACCGAATCTCACGTCATACATTTTTTCTCGTTTTAGACACCTTGTGAATACGGTGTTTCACATTCTAAACATGCACTCTCACGGCATATAACAACTTAACTAAAGATTGACTGACCATACTGTCATCGTCATGACTACATTATTTATTTCAATATGTAGTTGCTGAGACATAGTGGCCGCTATTTTGAAGTGTACAAACTCATGAAAAATATTCAAACGACAGCGTTGAACCGTACAACGTTGATGTTTCCTTTAGCTTTAGTGCTATTTGAATTTGCGGTTTATATTGGTAATGACTTGATTCAGCCAGCCATGTTGGCAATTACTGAAGATTTCGGTGTAAGTGCAACTTGGGCGCCGTCTTCAATGTCATTTTATTTATTAGGTGGTGCATCTGTTGCATGGTTACTAGGACCTTTATCAGATCGATTAGGCCGTAAAAAAGTACTTTTGTCTGGTGTTTTATTTTTTGCCTTGTGCTGTTTTTTAATTTTATTAACGCGACAAATTGAACACTTTCTGACATTACGTTTTTTACAAGGTATTGGGTTAAGCGTAATTTCAGCAGTGGGATATGCAGCAATTCAGGAAAATTTTGCCGAGCGTGATGCGATTAAAGTCATGGCACTTATGGCAAATATCTCATTGCTTGCGCCTTTGCTAGGACCTGTACTTGGAGCTTTCTTAATTGATTATGTTTCATGGCACTGGGGTTTCGTGGCAATTGCTTTACTTGCACTGCTGAGTTGGGTTGGCTTAAAGAAACAAATGCCTAGTCATAAGGTGAGTGTAACCAAACAGCCTTTTAGTTATCTTTTTGATGACTTTAAAAAGGTATTTAGCAATCGGCAGTTCCTTGGGTTAACGTTGGCCTTACCGCTTGTGGGTATGCCGCTTATGCTTTGGATTGCATTATCGCCAATTATTTTGGTCGATGAACTGAAGCTAACGAGTGTGCAATATGGCTTAGCACAGTTCCCGGTATTTTTAGGTTTAATTGTTGGTAACATTGTTTTAATTAAAATTATTGACCGTTTAGCTTTAGGTAAAACTGTCTTAATTGGCTTACCGATTATGCTTACTGGTACGCTAATTTTAATATTAGGTGTTGTCTGGCAAGCCTATTTAATTCCTTGCTTGTTAATAGGTATGACACTCATTTGTTTTGGTGAAGGAATTAGCTTCTCAGTGTTGTACCGTTTTGCACTCATGTCATCTGAAGTGTCAAAAGGAACTGTAGCTGCTGCTGTTTCAATGCTATTGATGACGAGCTTCTTTGCAATGATTGAGCTTGTACGTTACCTCTACACCCAATTTCATTTATGGGCTTTTGTCTTATCTGCTTTTGCATTTATTGCCTTGTGGTTTACTCAACCACGTTTAGCTTTAAAACGAGAAATGCAGGAAAGAGTTGCACAAGACTTACATTAAAAAAATACCGGAATTTATATTCCGGTATTTTTTATTCTATTTAATTTCATGCTCTAAAAGTTTGCCTTTTAAGCTTAAGAGTTCAGGCAAGGTTTCTAATAATAAACTCATCTGTTTTAAGACAAGTGTGTAGTTCTCTGAAAAATGTTCTTGAGTTATTAAACTTTGAATTTGCTTTAAAGTCTGTTCAAGAAAACTAAAGTTAACCGAAGTTTGTTCAGATAAACTTTGTTTAAGAATTTGCCGACAATCCAGTAAGAGTTGTAATACCTGTTGATCATCAATTTTTTGTCTTTGGCTGCCTAAGGCGGCGACATAACTCAGCTGGCTGTGGCTATAAACCAAATAACGAAAGGCATAATGAATCAGCTCTGGATTCGGGTTGGGCTCGGCACTTAAGCTTGAAATCATATTCGACAATTCAATTTGTGCGTTATGTGCAGCTCGGCGAATTCGACGATATTCAATGTCTTGATTTTTCCCATGCTGATATTGCTCGACAATCATATTGAAGTAATCAAAGGTGGCTTGGCTACTTTTCTTAATATTGTTTGGAATATTACGGAAGTTCCAGTCTGGCCAAATAAAATTAACAGCAAGCCAAGCAATAAAGCAGCCTAATAAGGTGTCGATTAGGCGAGGTAAAATAATGCTGTAACCTGCACCTTTTAAGTTGAAAATGAGCAATACCATTAAGGTTGCCATCAGTGTTGCCAGCGCATATTTTTTCTGGCGTAAGTAGAAAAAGCTAACTCCACAAATAATGGTAAGAATGAGCTGACCTTCAATACTAGGAACAAAATATAAAATGGGAATACCCAATAAAACGCCGAGTAAAGTCCCAATCGTTCTAAGCTTTAAACGACTTTTGGTTGCAAAGTAAGTAATTTGGCAAACAAATAAACTGGTGAGCAAAATCCAGTAACCATGTTGGGCAAAAGGTAAGAGGGAAATGGCATAACCCGCGGCAAATACAACCGCAATTCGTACTGCATGTCTAAATAGGGCAGATTGTGGCGTCAGTTGCTGCCGAATTTTTAAAACAAGGTCTGAAAATCCTTGGATATCGTCATCTAGTAAATTGAGATGTTCTTGCTTGTTTTGATTCAACGTTTCATTAAACGGTTGAGCATATTGAAGCTGCTCAAATTGTTCATGCATTCCTTTTAAATTATTAAAAATTAGCTTTAAATTTTTAACTTCAAAATTTTGTGGATGCTGTTGTATCCAGTCTTTCAAAGAGCTTTCCAAATGGTTTAGGCCAATTTGGCTTTCTTGAGAAGACTGATATTGTTGATTATGCAAAATGCATTGAGCTAAATCATGGCAAGCTTGAGCTTGTAAGCGTAGGTTTTTCTGAGAACGAAAAATGAGATCACTACGGCTAAAATTTTGTTGGATATGCTCGTAGTGTAAATAATTAGAAGTTGCCTGCTCGTGTATATCTCGCGCAAAAAAGTATAGGTTTAACCAGTAAATACTTTTATTACTGACTCGTGATGCCTTAAGGCGAGTTAGCAGAGAGCTGCGTATTTGATTAAGACTTTGCGCAACTTGTGTATTTTGTAGTGATAACTCAAATAAAAGCTGTTCAACATTTTCTTTATTATCTGGGTCGAACAACCGTGCTTTAGCTTGAAGTAAGGCTGAAATTTCTTCAAAAATTTGTGAAAGTTTATCTTGTAAAGGAAGTGTTGGTTTAAGAATAAAAAATAAAATAGACGTTAGGCCGTACCACAACGCACCATAGACAAAATAAGTAGGCTGTTGGTACCAGTGTGCATATTCTCCTAAACCAAACATACTATAAATTGAGAGTAAAATCGTACCAAAAGAAATGGTAGCGTAGCGTT
This sequence comes from Acinetobacter sp. FDAARGOS_558, assembly GCF_003937785.1. Taxonomy (NCBI): domain Bacteria; kingdom Pseudomonadati; phylum Pseudomonadota; class Gammaproteobacteria; order Moraxellales; family Moraxellaceae; genus Acinetobacter; species Acinetobacter sp. FDAARGOS_558. The sequence continues at coordinate 1,960,714 of NZ_RKJH01000001.1, read as the reverse complement.
GCCCTAAAGCGCCCAATAAAATGAAACAGGCACTAGAAATTGAAAGATATAAAATAAATAAAAATTTATAAGGTGCTAAAAAACCAAGAATAGTGCTAACAGTGAAAAAGAGTAGGCAGACATAGAGCAAGTTGCGTAAACGAAGACTTAAGCGATCATCAAAATCAGTAAGGGCAGCGGCAATTGCACCTAAAGTCACAGGAACAATCAGCTCATTATGTCCTAACCAAAGTAAACCTAAAGTTGTGCCTGTGAGTACAATTAAAATTTGCAGGCAATAAATTAAAATTGAATTCGCTTTAAAACGATTGAATAGTTGAGTCAGATTATTCACGGCTTTTTTCTAAATGAGAGGGGGTACGTGACAATTGGTATTTAAATTTTTATTACTTGAAAAATATTATGCGTTTTGTCTAAAAAAGTCAGTTTATTTTTTAAGATTTTATAATAATTAATTAGTCTAAGTTGCTTAATAAAATAGCAAAATTGTGGATATCTTTTTAGATACCCACAATTTGAAAATAGCACTTATTTGATTACACCACATGCGATTCGCGCTCCGCCACCACCTAGAGGCAGAGGAGAATCTGAATAGTTATCACCACCAGCATGGATCATGATAGCGCGACCTTGAATGTCAGCAAGTTTTAAACGTGGTGCAATAACAGCAGTTGTAGCTACACCAGTATTGTCAACGACTAATGCTGGTAAATCGCCTAAATGCCCGGTAGTTGGCGTACCATGATGTGGGGCTTGGTTAGGGTTATAGTGGCTACCAGCAGCTAAAGCAGCGCCTGGTTTTCCATCTTTAACAGCAGGGGCACAAGATGGATTTTCATGGATGTGGAAACCGCGAGTACCACTTGGTAAATCTGCTAAAGCAGGGGTAATGATTAAGCCCTTATCACTATCTTGAAAGCTAATCGTACCAATTTTTTTACCTATACCATTGGCTGTCACTTCATTAACATCCACCACTTTTTTAGTATGCATTGTGGTAAGTGCATGGGCTGTATCAGATACAGTCTTACTTACCGTGCTACAACCAACCGTTAATAAAGCTGTCAGTGCACATACTGCACCAATTTTATTAAATACTGGCATTATAGATATCCTTATAACTATAAATCTGATTTTTTTATTCAAGCAAAGGTGCGTGAACCCTACAAGTTAATTTAAATAGTCACTTTGTATCTTGAAATATTTTTAAATCATTAGCTTAGTTTTTAGATGGTGGTAAATCATCATCTGAATCATAAATCATGGTCGTTTTTGGCATGGGTTCAGGGTCAATTGTCTCGTGAAGCCATTCACGCCAAATTGCTAATAAAACAGCTAAAATAACAGGGCCAATAAATAGACCAACTAAACCAAAACTTGCAATTCCACCCAATACACCGAACATAATCAATAAAAACGGAATTTGAGTCGCACCAGAGATTACAAGTGGACGGATCACGTTGTCTGAACTACTTACAATCAGCACACCCCATAAGATGACGCCAATAGCTTCCATGGTTTGACCTTGAGAGAACAACCATAGTCCAACGCCTAAGTAGGAAACAGGAGTACCAAACGGAATTAGGGCTAATAAGAACGTTGCAATGGTGAGAACCATTGGGTTAGGTACACCAGCGACGAAATAACTTAATCCAGCAAGTACAGCTTGAGCAATTGCAGTTAAACCCACGCCATACACAACGGCACGTGTGGTTTCTGAAATTGTGTCGAGATAATGATGAATACGTGGTCCAATCACCATTTCTAGGGCTTTACTCACTTGGGTTAAGATCGTGTGGCCATCACGATAAAAGAAGAAAAGACTTAAAATCGCAAAACAAAGTTTGACGATATTTTTACTAATTTCATTTAATAACACACGCCCATAACTTAAATGGCTTTGTACCCAAGCTGCAATATTTTGAATAGTACTATTAGGGTCCGTGTTAATTTCGTTGAGTGTGCGAGATATTTCTTTACCAATAAACGGAAGATTACGAATAAAATCGGGAACGCTTAAATGACCTGAAAAGACTTGACGCTGTAAATCAAAATAAAGGTTACGACCTTCATGTTGTAGAATAAAAATAGCACATGTAAATGGCACGCCAACAATTAAAATGACTAAGCTAATCATAACTGTAGCATTTAAATTATTTCGGTTTTCACCAAAAAAATGCTGAATTCTTAAATAAATCGGCCAAGTCATGTAGGCAATAATGGCAGCCCAAAGTACAGGTACAATAAAGTACTTCAGGATGTTAAATCCTAAAAAGATCAGGATAAAAAACAGCCCAAACAATAAAACGCGCTGTAAAGTAGGAGCGTATGGATGCACGAACAAAATTCTCTAATTTTTAAAATAGAATAAGGTCATATTAACTGAAAAATGACCTGAGACAAATTTTAGGCAGGCGTGCTCATTTCTGCATCTTGCCCACCTAAAATAAAGAGATGGTTTTAGAACCACTCAGATTTATCTTCAATCAGTTTATTTAAAAGAGGCTGCCACTGGCTTTGAATTGCAATAAAGTTCTTTTGTGGTTTATCAAATACACTTAAACCTTGCATTGCTAAACTGCCATAAGCACTACGCTCGGCAATCCATGCAATAGGTTCATGTTCGATTTTTTCAAAAAATTGCTGAATATCTTTTGAACTGGCGCTGTTCGGTTTAACTCGGTTTGCAAGTAGTAAAATTTGTACTTTACCTTTACGAATACGCTTAATATCCTGCAAATGCTTGAGAAAACGTCGTGTACTGTCGATATCGAAAAATGAAGGCTGAAGTGGAGTAATAATCGCATGGGCTTCGCTGACTAATTGTTCAGCATGATCACCTGAAAGGGCACCCGGTGCATCAATAATTAAATAGTCTAAATTTTTAGGTGCATCACCAATTGATTTTTCTTGACGCCAGTCGAGGCTTTGAATTACAGCTACATTATCTGGACGTTGTTTTAACCATTGTAAGGAAGATTTCTGGTTGTCAGAATCTGCCAATGCTACTTTATATCCTTTTTGTGCCAAAGCTGTTGCCAACGTAATGGCTGTCATGGTTTTTCCGCATCCGCCCTTTTGATTTGCAATAAGTATCGTTTTCATAAATTCAGTTATATTCAGCAGCACACTTGTTCTACTTATACCTTAGCATCTTTTTATGTGAAGTAGATGACTGCCTTTGACAAAAGTTTAAGCTACTCCCTAATTTTAGATATGATTGCTCATCTATCGCGATGATGTGTATTTGTTAAGGAAAATTTATGTCCGTATGGCTGGCCATGCTTATTGGTGCTGGTATTGGTATTATTATCACGACGCTTATTTTATCAAATACCCGTAATGGCCGAATCAAGGCTGAATACGAGCAATATATTGCCGAGTTGGAGCTTGAGCATCAACAAGCCCTTGCCCAAGCACAAAAGAGAAGTGTAAATACGAGCCGCGCCGTATTAAAAGGAAAAATGGCAGAACAATTTGCGCCAGTCTTGCCGGAATTTCAGTATTTGCCAAGTGATGCCAAGTTTATGGGCGACCCGGTTGATTATATTATTTTCGATGGCTATACCGATTTTCGAGATGGAGACGGGACTGCCGATGATATTCAAATTATTTTGCTGGATGTAAAAAGTGGAGGGGCACGTTTAACAAAAGGGCAGCAAGCGATTGCTCAGGCAATTAAGGAAGGGAAAGTTCGTTTTGAAACTTTAAGAATAGATTTTGAAGATTAATAATCTATTTAATTAGGCACAAAAATAGACGAAATTGATCTGTATTGTTACTAAATTCCGATATTTTTTTCATACCTTAGAGCTACCATAAAACGAAGATCTAATGAATTTGATCTAGCAATATTTGAGGTATAAAGCGATGAAAAAACAACGTTTGATGATAGCTTTGCTGGCGACTTTAGGCATGGGTTCAGCATTTGCATCAACCTCGAGTGAATACAATATTGCCAATGGCTTGCTTCCAGTTGAAAAAGATCAATCAATTTCTGTATTACAACCATTTCAGGGAAATTTTAGGATTTTAGGTTCAAAAATTTATCACAATGATGAGCAAGCCAAATTTTCACCGATTGATTATGCGGTAAGTTGGGGTTTATTTGCTCAACCTGAAATCGCACGACATATTTCAGTGAAACAATATGACCGCTATTTAAACTGGAAAATAGCAAAACTACCTGTACCAGCTGAGCAAGCGATGCAGATGGTATCGAATATGCACATTATTCCTGCAAACCCTGAAATCGCCCAACAAATTAAGCAAGTTAAACGTGGTGATTTGGTTTATTTAAAAGGTGATCTGGTTGAAATCAAAGATAAAGATTTAGTTTGGAAGTCATCTTTGACCCCAACTGATACCGGCGATGGTGCATGTGAACTCTTCCGTGTTCAATCCATTCACTGGGTTGAAAAACAAAATATTTAAATTAAAAAAGCCTTCTTTATAAGAAGGCTTTTTATTGCATGTAGTTAAATTAATGCTGCTGTGAGGCTTTCCAGTATTTTAATTGATTTTGTGCTTGTAAATAGTCGGCAAGTTGTTTGACCTGTTCATCTTTACTTGCCTGCTTATCACTAAAGTTCTTTTCTTGGTTTTCCCAATATTGATAGAGTAAGCCCTGAATATAACGACCTTGTTCAGTTTTTAAATCGAGGTCTTTTAACATGGTCAATGCTGAGCGCACATTATCAAGCGTACGTTTTTGTTCAAATTCTGTGGTGAGCGTACCTGCCTCATGCATTTTTTCTAGCTCAGTTTCCATTTCATCACTCATTTCAGTAAAGCGACGGTCGTAATCTTCTAGTAGCGCAATATCATGAGCGTCATCCGCAGTAGCTGGGAATTTCTTCACTGGTCTTTCATTGAGTTTTTCTAAGACCTGATCGGTAGATGAACTTGTATGAGGTTGCTCAGTCTTTGCTGGCTCATCTGCTTTTTTACAAGCCGTCAATAATAGGCTAGAGCTGAGCAAAGACATTAAGATGATATGAGGCGTTTTTTTTAACATAGCTTTCAACCGAACCTATTCTCTATGATTTGACGACGTACTTTTTTGAAAATGATATGCATATGTAATATATGGAAAATCAATCTGATCTTGTGGGCCTAACCCAGTAAAATCATAAACAATTTTTTCAAACTGAGCTTTGAGCTGTAGTTGATCTTTTTCGGTCATTGCTGCAATAAAACTTGTTGAAAGTAACCGTTTACTCACCACTTGTTCGACAGTACCATGCTGCGATTGCGAAAAAGTATTTAAATTGTCAAAAGTAAATAAATCTTGCTCTTCAAAAACCTTTTTCCACCTTTCACTATGGTAACGAGGTGTATCACCTTCAAGTGGTAGTAGAAAATCCGCTAAGGCTTTTACCCAGTCTATACTTTCATCGCGCTGGTTCCAAACAAGTCCTAAATGTCCTTGAGGTTTTAATACTCGATGGATTTCGGTCAATGTTTCTATGTTGTCAAACCAATGAAAAGATTGGGCACAAATGACAGCATCAATTTGTTGGTCATTTACCGGAATATTGTGGCTAAAGGCTTGTATAGTTTTAATATCAGGATAGGCTTGCTGAAGCTGTTGTAACATCTCGCCAATTGGCTCTACTGCAATAATATTGGCATGTGTCTGTTTTAAGTAAGGTAAGAATTTGCCAGTACCCGATCCAAGATCGATAACAGTAGAATTTTCATGTATTTGGAGCCGATCTTGTAGCCAACTTACTATTTCTACGGGATAATTTGGTCTAACTTGCTGATAAAGCTCAGCAGCAGAGCTGAAGCCTTTTTGAGCGGCAGGATGTAAGGATTGTGTCATATTTTGCGCTTTTTAATCTGACTGGCATCTATAAAATAAGATACTCCGCAATCATAAATTGGCAAAACACCTATTTTGTTTCATTTTTGACGATGTATGTGGGAGTAAATTTTCTTTCGGTGTGAGCATGGATAAGCAAATTATTTTTGAAGACGAACACATTAGAGCCATTTTTTTACAAGGCGATTCTAATACATTAGTTCTCTCTTTTGGCGATTTGATTACCCGGGCGAGTGGCTTATCTATCAATGCTGAAAAGTCTCTAATAAAGTACCAATACAATGTTATTGGAGTGATGCCAAAACAAAAATCATGGTTTCCAAAGGCCAGTATGATTGAGTTGGCAAAAGTCATTTTGCCTATTATTCAGCGTTTTAAAAATATTGTAGGTTATGGCGGCTCAATGGGTGGCTATGCAGCAATTAAATATTCGAATTTATTAAATATGAATCGAATCATTGCATTTGTACCTCAGTATTCAATTGACCCTGAACAAGTTGAAGACCGACGCTATGCTGAGTTCTTCAATGCTGTCGCGAATAAAGACATGCAAATTCAGCCGCAAGATGTAGATGTAAGTCGTGAATACATTATTGTTTATGACCCTTACTTTTCAATTGATCGCGAACATTACTTAAAAATAAAAGAGATCTTGCCAAGTTTACATACAATTCATTTGCCTTTTACAGGACATGAAGCTTTATCTGTATTGGCAAGCTCAAGCCTTTTACATGATTTTATTGAGCATGAATTTGATGAAACATATTTCTATCAACAAGTTCGTAAAATCAAAAAACAAAGCAAGTTCTATTATCGTAATGTTCTTGCAAATGTGCTGACATACCATGACAGCATGTTATTGAAAATATTGCGTCAAAATGACTTTCAGTTAGATGAACGTTATTTAGACAATCCGCTTAAGCAAGCGGTCACACGTAGTCTTATTAAAACAAAGCAAGCTACAGAGCAAGATTTTCAGAAGCTTGGAATTAAAATTCAGTATAGCCAGCAAGCTGAAAACCGTAAAAAAGGTTTGAAAAATCAATTTGATGCAATACTAGTATTTAATTTGATTAATCTAAAGCTTGAAACCTATGCTGTAGATGTAGTGTTGGCAAACCCATCATATTTGATTCCCATTGTGGCAGAACACACTGGGGTTGTTCAGATTGAATTAAATAATGAACTTTATTTGTTAGGGATGAATGACCGAAAAATTATTAAATTGTTTAAACAGGGTGATGCACTCACTTCGGATATGAGTCCGTTTGTTATTAAGCAATATTCTGATTTCTTTGCGTTAAGCTATAAGCAATTAAATTTAAATTGTGATGAACAAGGTGTATGTGATTACGTTGAAAGTTCCATTCAGCCATCTCAACAGTTTGTATTGACCAGTTACTAAGTTATTTCCTCGATTAAATAAAGCTCAAATCTCGAGATTTGAGCTTTATTTTTTGCTTAAAAAATATTTTTTTATCAATTTATTTGTATATAAAATTAAAAATCATTATTTAAATAAATAGTGTGTCTAATTTTTAAATAAAGATAGAGCTAAAAGTAGGTATAGTGAATTAAGTGAAAAATTATTATATTTTAAAAAGTATGATTTTTTAATTTATATAAATTAAAGAAATGATGTAAGATTAATTAAAATACAATAATTATCCTAATAATTATTAATTTTTTGTTTTTTAAATATATTTTATTTGGTTGGCAAAAGATTGCTTAAAATAACTCCACTATTCAAAGATAATTGCATATTTATTTTTTTATCCTAAAATGATTTTTTACTAAATTGTCGTTACAGTTTTTTATATGCAATCATTAAATTATCGGAATAATGATGCATCGCAACATGGAAGTTCTGCACCTTTGAAACGAGCAATGAGTACTCGACATTTGGTGATGATCTCCCTTGGCGGTGCCATAGGTACAGGTCTTTTTCTTGGGTCTGGCGACGTAATCTCTCAAGCAGGTCCAATTGGCGCAATTATCTCTTATTTCTTGGGCGGTTTAATTGCCTATACTGTTATGCTGTGTCTCGGTGAGCTAGCGGTTCATGTCCCTGAGTCTGGCTCTTTTGGTGAATACGCACGGCGTTATATCGGTCCAGGTACGGGGTATATGATTACTTGGCTATATTGGCTGACTTGGACTGCAACTTTGGGGACTGAGTTTACCGCTGCGGCCTTGTTGGTTCAGGAGTGGTTTCCATCTACCTCGGTGTGGGCTTGGACTCTTTTCTTTGGCGCCTTGGTTTTCTTTCTTAATGTAAGTTCAACCCGCTTATTTGCAGAGTCTGAATTTTGGTTGGCGCTTGTAAAAGTAATCACCATTATCTGTTTTATTGGTTTGGGGTTACTGGCGATTTTTGGCTTTATTCCTTATCAGGGGCATGAAACAGCACCATTGTTCAGTAATTTGACTGCTCATGGTTGGTTCCCAAATGGTCTTTTCCCAATTTTTGCCACTATGCTTATCGTTAACTTTGCATTTTCTGGCACAGAATTAATTGGGGTGGCGGCTGGCGAAGCTGAGAATCCAGCAAAAACAGTTCCTAAGGCAATTAATGCGGCTATTTGGCGCTTATTGATTTTCTTTGTTGGTACGATTGTAGTGATTAGCTCACTATTGCCATACCACCTAGCAGGTCTTAGTGCAAATGATGTGAGCAGTAGCCCATTTGTGACTGTATTTAATTACATTGGTATTCCGTATGCAGAGGATATTATCCGTTTCGTAATTATTACGGCTTTACTTTCAGCTGCTAATTCGGGTCTATTTGCTGCATCACGTATGATGTGGTCGCTTTCAGCAAAAAATCAATTACCTAAAATTTTCGCGAAACTCACGCCGTCTGGAACACCTATTATTGCCATTATTGTCACCATGTTTGGTGCTATTCCAGGATTGCTTTCAGAACAATTTGCACCAGAAACAATTTTTAAAAATTTGTTGGGTGTTGCTGCTTTTACAATGGTTGTCGTTTGGATTGCAATTTGTATTTCGCAATTTAACTTCCGTAGACAGTGGTATAAGTCAGGAAAAACAGTAAAAGATCTACGTTTCGCTGCACCACTTTTTCCTCTTACTCCAATTGTAGGCGGGCTATTCTGTATAGTTACTTGTATCAGTATGGTATTTGATCCTTCTATGCAAGTGGGCTTTATCTGCTGCATTATTTTTATCTTGCTATGCTATGTCAGCTATTTCATCTTTTATCGTAAAAAAGATATAGCTCAAAACTAAGTCTTTTGCTTACTTGGTTGTGTTGATTGAAGGCTCCTTATGGGGCCTTTTTTCATGGGCGTAACTTGAGCTTTAAAGTGAGTTTTATATATTTTTTTTGAAAATGTTTTTTTTGTTTTGATAATAAAAGCAAATATTGACACATAAATTAACCACTTGTCGGAATATTATTAATAGCTAATTATTATAAGTTTTTAAATAAGTATATGTTTATCATGGTTATTTAATAAAGAGATTGTTTAAATATTTATATATCTTTGTTTTGAATTAGAGAAACTGAATAAATATTATGAAAATTTATAGAAATTTTAAGAATTTTTTGAAATTTTTTGTTAATTAAGTTGTTGTTATTAAATGGTAATTTTTTAATCATTTTTAATTTTAATATTTTTTTAATTTCCATAAAATAAAATTATTATAGTGTAGTGTTTTTGTAGGTCTGGTTACTTTTTTATTATAAAAAATAGAGAAAATTGATTATTTTTTCTCTGCTTGTTTATTTTAAAATGTTCTAAATTAACTTGCTCTGTGCTATATTTACTTAAAGATTTTATGTCTATATGAAGGCTTGATTAACTCGCTTGAGTAGTGATGTGAAACTTGCAGTATTACTGAACAATTTTTATTTAAAAAGACTAATGGAGGGATCTATCGATTAGTCAAAAATAATTTTAGGGACTTATGGTTTTTTTGTTTCATGAACCCTAGTTCTTTTTAACTCCCAAACGGTTATGTCACCTCTTTTGTACTTATTTCCAGTCGACTTATTTGAGTTGGTTGCGGTGGAACTTTTGCTTTTATAAAGACTTTTTATAAATGGCAGATGAGGCAAAAGAATATTGTAAAAGATATCGATATATAAAAGTAAATCGTACTTTTGATATCACAAGATGGAATTTAAAAGGTCTAAAGCTTTAGAAGAGCTGAAGATTTTATAAATAAATCAAAACATTGTTATTGCAAGGTTTTGGTTGCTGAATAATAAAGACTGCAGATTTATCACATCTGAGTCTGTGTAGGTAGATAGGAAAAAAGATGTCAGATCTTTCATACGTAAACGAACATAGCGATGCATGGCAAACTTACTTGGCTCAAATTGACCGTGTAGCGCCATACTTAGAACATTTAGCTGATTATATCGATACATTAAAACGTCCTAAGCGTGCGCTTATTGTGGACGTGCCAATTGTAATGGACGACGGTTCAATCCAGCACTTTGAAGGCTACCGTGTACAACACAACTTGTCTCGTGGTCCTGGTAAAGGTGGTGTTCGTTACCATCCAAATGTTGACTTAAATGAAGTGATGGCATTGTCTGCATGGATGACAATTAAAACTGCAGTTTTGAACTTGCCATTTGGTGGTGCAAAAGGTGGTATCCGTGTTGACCCACGTAAATTATCAAATCGTGAATTAGAGCGTTTAACTCGCCGTTATACGACTGAAATTGGTCACATTATCGGACCTCAAAAAGACATTCCTGCTCCAGACGTTGGTACAAATGCCAATATTATGGGTTGGATGATGGATACCTACTCTACTAGCCAAGGTCACACAGTGACTGGTGTTGTAACTGGTAAACCAGTTCACTTAGGCGGCTCTTTAGGTCGTGTGAAAGCAACTGGTCGCGGTGTATTCGTTACTGGTCGTGAAGTTGCTGCAAAAATCAACTTACCAATTGAAGGCGCAAAAGTTGCTGTTCAAGGTTTTGGTAATGTAGGTAGTGAAGCTGCTTTCTTATTTGTTGAATCAAAAGCAAAAATCACTCACGTTCAAGACCACACTGGCACAATTTTCAATGCTGATGGTATTGATCTTGTTGCGCTACGTGATCACGTAAATGCAAACCAAGGTGTTGGTGGTTTTGCTGGTGCACAAGCAATTGCAGATGAAGATTTCTGGACTGCAGAAGTAGACATCATTATTCCTGCTGCATTAGAAGGCCAAATTACAGTTGAGCGTGCTGAAAAACTTAAAGCTAAGTTGATTTTAGAAGGCGCGAACGGTCCGACTTATCCTAAAGCTGAAGATGTATTGGTTGAGCGTGGCATTGTTGTAGTTCCTGACGTGGTATGTAACGCCGGCGGTGTAACTGTAAGTTACTTCGAATGGGTTCAAGACATGGCGAGCTATTTCTGGAGCGAAGAAGAAATCAACGAGCGTTTAGACAAGTTGATGGTTCAAGCAATGGATGACGTTTGGAATACAGCGAATAAGAATGCTTGTACTTTACGTACAGCAGCTTACATCTTGGCATGTGAGCGTATCTTAAAAGCTCGTAAAGAACGCGGTATTTTCCCAGGCTAATCTGAGGAAACTACCTTTTAGGAAAGGTGGACCGAGCAAATATAAAGGATGTTATAGGGTTATTTGTTCGGTCCCTTTTTCTAAATGAATTAAATTAAAGACAGTAAGACAGATTAAATAAATTAAATAGATACTGAGGTAAGCATGGAACAGCCAATTTCTGTAACTCGAAGCAACTTTAATGACTGGATGGTTCCAGTATTTGCACCGGCAAATTTCATTCCGGTACGTGGTGAAGGTTCACGTATCTGGGATCAAGAAAATAAAGAATATATCGATTTTGCAGGCGGGATTGCAGTAAATGCATTAGGTCATGCGCATCCAGTGGCAGTCAATGCGTTAACAGAACAAGCAAAAAAACTTTGGCACGTCGGTAATGGCTATACCAATGAACCAGTACTACGCCTTGCTAAACAACTCACTGAAAATACATTTGCCGATAAAGTATTCTTCTGTAACTCAGGTGCAGAAGCGAATGAGGCAGCTTTAAAACTGGCTCGTAAAGTTGGACTCGACAGCGGTGTTGCAGGTAAAAGTGGCATTGTGGCATTTAACAATGCTTTCCACGGCCGTACCTTATTTACCGTTTCAGCGGGTGGCCAACCTAAATATTCACAAGACTTTGCACCACTTCCAAACGGCATTAGCCACGTTGCTTATAATGATTTAGAAGCAGCTAAAGCCGTCATTAATGAACAAACTTGTGCAGTAATTGTAGAGCCTGTACAAGGTGAAGGCGGGGTAATTCCAGCTGATATCGAGTTTTTAAAAGGTTTACGTGAACTGTGTGATCAGTTTGGTGCCTTACTTATTTTTGATGAAGTACAAACTGGTGTAGGTCGTACGGGTGCACTTTATGCCTACATGAACTACGGTGTGGTTCCAGATGTGTTAACAACTGCAAAAGCATTGGGCGGTGGTTTCCCGGTCGGTGCAATGTTAACAACTGATAAATTTGCGCCGCATTTTTCTGTAGGCACACACGGTACGACTTACGGCGGTAACCCGTTAGCAAGTGCAGTTGCAGGTGCAGTTTTTGAGTTTATTAATACACTAGAAGTACTTGAAGGTGTGAAACACCGTCATCAATATTTCCTTGATGCATTAAATACTTTAAATGCTGAATATCAAGTATTTGATGAAATTCGTGGTCAAGGTTTATTGATTGGCTGTGTACTAAAAGCTGAATATGCAGGTAAAGCGAAAGACATTACCACATGGGCAGGCGAAGAAGGATTACTCGCTTTAATCGCAGGACCTAACGTGGTTCGTTTCACTCCTTCTCTAATTATTCCTGAACAAGATATTGATGAAGGGATTGCTCGTTTAAAAAGAGCTTTGGCAAAGTTGGCTAAATAAAAAAAAGGAAAGCTAGCCATGATGATTGTCCGTCATGCCGAGTTTCGAGACCTTGAAGATATTTATAAATTAGCAGGTAAGTCAGGTGTTGGTCTGACTTCCTTGCCACAAAATATGGATACGCTTTCGGCTCGAATTTCACGTACTCGCAATACTTTAAATGGCAATGTTCATAAGAGCGAACAGGGATATTTGTTTGTTCTGGAAGATACCGAAGCTCAACGTGTTATTGGTGTAAGTGCAATTGAGGTTGCTGTAGGTTTAATTGAACCTTGGTACAACTTTCATGTGGGAACACAAGTACACGCTTCAAAAGCATTAAACGTATATAAGTCATTACCGACTTTATTTTTAAGTAATGACAGAACAGGAAGTAGTGAGCTCTGTACATTATTTTTAGATCCGGAACGCCGTGAAAACCAAAACGGTAAATTCTTATCGAAAATCCGTTTTATGTTTATCGCAGCATTTAAGCAATATTTTGAGAAAAAATTAATTGCGGAAATGCGTGGCTACTCTGATGAAAATGGATGTTCACCTTTTTGGGATGCGATTGGGCACCATTTTTTCAATATGGATTTCTCAACTGCAGACTATTTAAGTGGTATTGGCCAAAAAGTTTTTATTGCCGAGCTGATGCCACGTTTTCCAGTCTATGTCGACCTTTTGCCAAAAGATGCGCAAGAAGTGATTGGAAAAATGCATCCACATACTTTGCCTGCTTATCATGTGCTTGAATCAGAAGGTTTACGTTATCAAGGGTATGTCGATATTTTTGATGCGGGTCCAACTATTGAAGCCAATATTGATGAGTTGCGTGCAGTCAAAGAAAGTCAACTCTTAAACGTCAAAATTACCAATGAGGCAACAGTGGGTAAAACACAATACCTTGTTGCCAATGATAATTACCACGACTATCGGGCCATGTTATTGAAGCTTGATCTCGTAGATAACACTTTAAATTTAACGCATGAACAAGCTGAAAAACTCGGTGTACAAGAAGGTCACGCTGTTCGTGTGTTATCACTAAATCCTATGGAAGTATCCTGATGTCAAACTCTTTATTTATAAACGGTGTCTGGTTACAAGGCAGCGGTACAACATTTGTAAAAACAAACCCGGTTGATAACCAAACTGTATGGTCAGGCGCTGAAGCTACGGCTAGTGATGTTGAGAAAGCTTACCAAGCTGCTCGTACAGCATTCCCAGCGTGGGCGCGTTTACCTTTTGCTGAGCGTGTGGCGATTGTAGAAAAGTTTGCAGCTTTGCTTGAAGAAAATAAAAAGCATTTAGCGGAAGTGATTAGCCAAGAAACCAGTAAACCTTTTTGGGAAACATTAACTGAAGTTCAGTCAATGATTGGCAAGGTTGCAATTTCGATTCGTGCTTATCACCAACGTACCGGTGAAAGCTCAACTGAAATGGCAGATGGTGTGGCATCTTTACGTCACCGCCCACATGGCGTACTTGCAGTTTTTGGTCCATATAACTTCCCGGGCCACTTGCCGAACGGACATATTGTTCCTGCGTTACTTGCTGGTAACACAGTTGTATTCAAACCAAGTGAATTAACGCCTTGGACTGCTGAAGAAACTGTAAAACTTTGGCAACAAGCCGGTTTGCCAAATGGTGTAATGAATTTGGTGCAAGGTGGTCGTACCACGGGTGAAGCGCTAGCTGCCTCACATGAAATTGATGGCCTCTTGTTTACTGGAAGTGCAAACACAGGTTATCACCTACACAAACAAATGGCGGGTGCTCCTGAGAAAATTCTTGCGCTTGAAATGGGCGGCAATAATGCATTGATTATCGATGAAATCGAAAATATGGATGCTGTTGTTAACCTCACTATTCAATCTGCATTTGTTTCGGCAGGGCAGCGTTGTACATGTGCGCGCCGTATCTTGGTAAAAAATGGTGTGCAAGGCGATGCATTTATTCAACGTTTTGTTGAGGTTGCTAAAAACTTAAAAGTTGGTCGTTGGAACGATGAGCAACAACCATTTATGGGCGGCGTAATTTCATCGGCTGCTGCAACAAACATGATGAATGCTCAGCAAAAGTTGCTTGAGCTTGGTGCAAAAAGCTTGTTGCCAATGACACGTCCTCAAGAAGACAGCTCATTACTTACTCCAGGCATTATTGACGTAACAGGTGTGGCGGGTATTCCAGATGAAGAATATTTTGGTCCGCTTACCACTATTCAGCGTTATGACAGTTTTGATGAAGCATTAAAAATTGCCAATGCAACTCGTTTTGGCTTGTCGGTTGGTTTGGTTTCTCCAAAACGTGAATTGTTTGATGACTTACTCATTGAAGCGCGTGCCGGAATTGTAAACTGGAACAAACCATTAACAGGAGCATCGAGTGCAGCACCATTTGGTGGTGTAGGAGCTTCAGGTAATCACCGTGCAAGTGCATTTTATGCTGCTGACTACTGTGCTTGGCCAATGGCTTCACTCGAAAGTGAAAGCTTGACGTTGCCAGAAAAATTATCTCCAGGGATTGTGTTGCCTTAACACTAGGGAAAGAAAAAATGAAAGGATATGAAGTAAATTTTGATGGTTTAGTGGGACCAACACATCACTATGCGGGTTTGTCTTTTGGTAATGAAGCATCGACCAAAAACCGTAATAATTTATCTAACCCAAAATTGGCGGCGAAACAAGGCTTATTAAAAATGAAAGCTTTGGCTGACATGGGCATGAAACAAGGAGTACTTGCTCCGCATGAGCGTCCACATGTTCCGATGTTACGCCGTTTAGGTTTTACCGGAGATGACATTAGTGTTGTGGCTCAAGCAATGCGTTATTCACCAGAGCTACTGTCATCTTTAAGCTCAGCTTCTCCAATGTGGACTGCAAATGCTGCGACAGTTTCACCTTCGGCTGATAGCCAAGATGAGCGCGTGCATTTTACAACGGCTAACCTGAACAATAAATTTCACCGTTCAATTGAAGCTGAAACTACAAGCCAAGTTTTACAAGCGATCTTTAAAAATGAACGTCATTTTGTACACCATGAAGCTTTACCGCAAGTGGCTTTGTTCGGTGATGAAGGGGCAGCAAATCACAATCGTTTAGGTGGTGATTATGCTAAACGTGGTGTTCAGGTGTTTGTTTATGGTCAACAACATTTAAATAATGGTTTACCGGGACCAAAACGTTATCCTGCACGTCAGACACGTGAAGCGAGCGAGGCCATTGCACGTTTGCACCGTTTAGATGAAGCACATACCGTTTTTGTTCAGCAAAACCCGGATGTGATTGATCAGGGTGTTTTCCATAATGATGTAATTGCGGTAAGTAACCAGCAGGTTTTATTCCACCATCAACATGCATTTTTAAATCAAGATCAGGCATTTGCCGAAATTCGTCAGAAAATGGCAAGCATCGGTGAAGACTTTATTTCAATTGAAGTGCCTGAAAACCGTGTGACTGTGGACGATGCTGTTGCAACATATTTATTTAATAGTCAGATCCTGACTCGTCCAGATGGTGGAATGACCATTGTTGTGCCAGAAGAGTCTCGCCAAAATGCTGCAGTATGGAGCTATTTGAATGACATGATTCAAATGGGTACACCAATTGATGCAATTCAGGTTTATGACTTGCGTGAAAGTATGCGTAACGGTGGTGGTCCGGCTTGTTTGCGTTTACGTGTAGCATTAAATGAAACCGAATTAAATGCCGTAAATCCAAAAGTTTTCATGAATGATCAATTGTTTATGACGCTTAATCAGTGGGTAGATAAACACTATCGCGATCGTTTAGCACAAGAAGATTTGGCAGATCCGCATTTACTCATGGAAAGCCGAATGGCACTTGATGAACTGACTAAAATTTTAGGTTTAGGTTCGGTTTATCCTTTCCAAAAATAATGAGGAGGTGACATGCAAGATTTTCTAGCATTAACCTTACAAGGTGAGCAACCTGCAACGCGCGAGGGAAAACAAGCAAATTTTTCTTGGCGTTGGTTAGGTGAGGGACTTCTTGAATGTACACCACATGCGCAGTACGACAAAGCTGTCGTACTGTCAGCTGGAGTACATGGGAATGAAACGGCACCAATTGAATTGCTATCTCATCTTTGCACCGATTTATTTGCTGGGCGTTTAAAGCTTGCGGTGAGATTATTGCTTGTATTGGGTAATCCCTATGCGATGCGTCAAGGCAAGCGTTATGTACATGACGATGTAAACCGTATGTTCTGTGGTGGGTATAAAAATCTGCCTGTAACTGAAGAATCTAAGCGTGCTGAGGTTTTAGAGCAGACTGTTGCCACTTTCTTTCAGGAAAGTTCGAGTCAGGCAAAACGTTATCATTATGATTTGCACACAGCAATTCGGGCTTCATTACTGCCAACATTTGCTTTATTTCCATATCAAACGCATGGCTATGATGCTGATTTAACGGCAAGTCTTGAAGCAGCTGATTTGGATGCTTTGGTTTATCATAATGCGGTAGGTAAAACGTTTACCCATTTTACGAGTGAGAATTTTAAGGCGGCGAGTGCAACTTTAGAGTTAGGTAAAGCATTGCCATTTGGACAAAATGACTTGAGTCAATTTGCTTCAATTGATGAAGTCATTCGTAATGTGGTTTCTGAGCAAGCTTTACCAGTGCGTAATAAACCAAAAATTCGTGTGTTTCAGGTATCTGACTCTTTAATAAAAAAAGATGAAGAGTTCCACATGAATTTATCTGCTGAGGCTCCAAACTTTTCAACTTTTACTAAAGGCGAAATCATTGCGACTCAGCCTTCTGGTAACTATGTAGTTGAACAAGATCAGGTCTGGATTTTATTCCCAAACCCGAATGTGAAGATCGGTTTACGTGCAGGCCTGGTTTTAACTGAAACAATCTGAATAGTTAATTTTAGACAAATAAAAAAAGGGCGATGAATCGCCCTTTTTTTATTGCTAACTTAATTAGTTAGTACCGAAAAGACCTTTAATAAAAGATTTCTTTTCGCCTTTTTGTGTAGACGCTTGAGCGCCTGCATTTACGTTTGCATTTGCATTAATACCAGCAACATTAACACCAACGTTTACACCTGTTTGAGCGTTAACTCCATGAGCTGGTTGAGCTGTATTTAATTTTGCTTGAGCATCAGCTTTAGTGTCAGCAACGAATTCTTTTTGCTCAGCTTGATTTTGTGCTACACGAGCTTTAACAGCATCTACACGTGCTTGAGCATCGGCCTGTTTTTCAGCAGTAAATTCTTTTTGGTCAGCTTGTTTTTCTGCTACCTTAGTTTTTACAGCATCAAGATGCGCTTTTGTATCTGCTTTAGCTTCAACTGCTAGGTTTTTAGTGCCAGTTGCAGCCTTAGTCGCTAAATTTTTTGTACCTGTAGCTGCTTCGGTAGCAAAATGTTTAGTACCAGTTACAGCTTCACTTGCTACATGTTTAGTGCCAGTAGCAGCTTTAGAAGAAAGTTCAGTTACTTTACCTGTTGTTTTTTTTGTAGCTTTAACGGTTGTGTCAGCAGCTACGTGACCAGCATGTTTTGCTGTGTTCCCTACAGTATGTGCAGTATTTTTGACTGTATTGGCTACGCCACTAACAAGACCACCTGGTTGTACGTTGACTTGAGCAGATGCACCTGCATTAACGCCCGCACTTTGTGCAAAAATAGAGGCAGAAGCAAGTACACTTGCAGTAACGATAGCTGTTTTCATCATTTTCATTGCGATATCCTTCAAAGAATATACCCTTTTAGTGAGGTATTTCATAAACGCAATCGCATCATAGCTAAGGAAATATGAGCTTGGGAACTCACTTCATCAAAACGTTACAACAGTGTTACATTGAGTAAACAGACTAGGGATAAATTGTGAAGATTAATAAAAATTAATAATAAAGTGAAAAAGAACATTTATTTTTTAGTTATTCTTATTAAGCTGGTCCTATTTTCATCTTACAGCTTTTTAACCTTCGTCTCCTAAATTTTTCTATCGTTGTTCATGTGATACATGCCTATATCTCTAAATGTGATGTGTTTCTCATTATTTATTGGAGGAAACGGCATAATAATTGCTTATTATGAGAATAGAGTGCTTTTTTAGCACTTTTTTGAACCTTATTCTGCCAGAAATATAAACGTAAAGGGCAGAACTGTATTTTTGCTTATTCGAGAAAAGATATTTTAGCTTTTCTCATGTTTATACATTTTACGAAATAGAAATTTCACATGAAATGTAACTCAAGAAATGTCTCTTTATTTCGAATAATCAAAAGTAAATATAGATGTCTATAAACAAAAGAACAGAGATCTTAAATGATGAAAATTATAGCTTCCCTACTTGTAATAGTCGGCTTGATCGCCGTTGTTCTTTATTTTAAACCCACAAGCGGTGCATCTGATGTGTTCAATTCTGCTTTACATGAGACGAATTCACCGCAACCAGATACTTCATCTTCCCTTTCTAAACTTAAGGAGCCTACTCAACTTAAAAACGTATCTTTAAATTCAAACCACTCTCAACCGGTATCAGCAGATGCCGTTCCTTTCTATGACACAAAAAGTGATCCTTCGATTCAACCGATTGATCCAGAAAAAGATCCAGCAAATGAAATAAAAGCGAAATAAGCAAATTGTTAGTTGAAAAACTACGGAGAAAAATAATGCAAAGTAAAACGTTGTTTCTATTAGGTCTATGTACAATTTTCAGTACAACTGCGTCCGCTCTTCCTTTGGACTCCAAAGGGGCCAAACAGCGGTTAAGTCAGGCAGCAAAACAAAAAGTATTCCAAGGTAAAATAGATTTAAATGCCTTGGTTAGTAATGATTCAAACGATTTAATTGTCGAATACAATATTCCTTTATCGAGCGTACCTTCCGGTTTAGAACGGCGAAGTTATATTGCTACAAATAAAAAGAATCTTCAGACAAGGTTTAATCGTGCCGGCGGTGTACAAGTACTTCGGGATTACAATAACCTACCTTTGGCTTTTTATCGGATTAGTAACCGTGAGGCTTTAGTATCTTTATTAAATGATCCGAACGTTAAAGCAGTTTATCCAAACCGTATTAACCGTACTACAACTACTGAAAGTTTGCCTTTGATTAATCAACCACAAGCCAATACCAATGGTTTTACGGGGGAGGGATCTAGTGTTGCTGTGCTGGATACAGGGGTAAATTATCTACATTCAGATTTCGGATGTACCGCTGTGAATACTCCATCAAGTACTTGCCGTGTGGTTTATTCTTTTGATAGTGCACCAGATGATGGCACTTTGGATGATGATGGGCATGGTAGTAACGTTTCCGCTATTGTGTCGAAAGTCGCTACTAAAACTAAAATTATTGGTATTGATGTATTTAGAAAGGTCAGATCGCAAGGTAAGTGGGTAAGCACCGCTTATGATAGTGATATTCTCGCGGGGATTAACTGGGCTGTAAACAATGCACAAACCTATAATATTAAAGCGGTGAATTTGAGCCTTGGTGTGCCGGGAGTCAAATATACCTCTGAGTGTAGCGATAGCAGTTATGGAACAGCATTTGCCAATGCGCGAGCTGCTGGCGTGGTTCCGGTTGTAGCCTCTGGTAATGATGCCTTCCCTGACGGAATTTCATCTCCTGCTTGTGTGGCAGGGGCAGTAAGGGTAGGCGCTGTTTATGATAGTAATATTGGTGGTGTGTCATGGGGTAACCCCGTGAAATGTTCTGACCCTACTACAGCAGCAGATAAGGTAGCCTGCTTTAGTAATGGGGGAAGCCTTGTGACTTTATTGGCGCCGGGTGCAATGATTACCGCAGGTGGCTATACCATGGGCGGTACCTCTCAAGCGACACCACATGTGGCAGGCGCGATTGCTCTATTGAGAGCGAATAGTGTGAGTCCAACTGAAAGTATCGATCAAACCATTAGTCGGTTAAAAGCTACGGGTAAACCTATTACTGACTCAAGAACGGGCTTGGTTTTCCCACGGATTGATTTACTGGCGGCAACCAATGGTTTAACCGTTAACTAAATAGCATATTTATAATTTTTTATTAGGTCCAAAAAATTTAAATGGCTATGGCTCGTTGCAAAAGATAACTTCTGCAACGAGTTTTTTTATGAAAAAGCCTTAATCACACTTTGCTAAGTTGTCTTTACTAAAATTACTTTGAAGTTTTTTGAAATTATTTTGAATTTCGGGATCTTGGATATTAAAAGTGGTAGAGCTTTTGGTTGTCGAATTGGTCGCTTGACTTAATATGCCAGAAGAGTCTGGATATTGTTCTGTAAATGATTGAGCTGAAATCAGACCTTTATTATTAAAAATCCAATGTTCAGTTACTTGTCCACCACCTAAATAACCCGTAAATTCAATCATACAAGCTTGCTTATCGTGTTTAATGAGCTTGGCTACATTGCCTGTGGTGGTTGGATAAGCTTCGATATTGGTATCTTGTTCTAAAACTTGTGCCTGAGGATAAGAAGAAAGAGGTGCGGTAGTTGCACATGCAGTTAATGCTAAGCAGCACAGGGTAGAAAAGAGAAGTTTTTGACTGTTCATAAGGCAGGTTCCTAGCTCTTTGTAGTGGATGTATGTCTTTTTTAAAGTGTGTTTCTTTGGAAGCGCGATATGATCGTGCTACTCTGATTTAATTTTAATTGGCAGTCGTACTAGATTTACTTAGCTCACCTTGTTCGATTGGAATATTTTCACCGTTTCTACTGCTGGTGATATTTTGCTTCGCTTGTTCTATTTTCTGTTCAGTAAATACTTTGGCCGTATCCGCTTTTTGTTGAACAACTTCTGCTTTTTCGGCGGTAAATTCTTTCGTATCTTTCCATTTTTCACTAATTTTATTTGAAGTTTTTTCAGAAGCGCCTTGAATAGAATCTCCTAAATTTTGTATGCCTTTTCCTGTTTTATATAACAGTACGCGGCCTAAGCTTGGATTATCGCCATAAGGCATTATCTTGGAAGTTGCTTCATTCACTTGTTGAGGTTGAGGTGTTTCAGCAAAGAGAGATGATGAAACCAAGATAGAGCTTGTAATACATAAAATTTTTATGGCTTTCATTTTGGATTAATCTCCCCAATGACTATCAAAATATGGATAGCTGATCTTACTGTTAAAAATAAATCTTGTGCAGACATGAGATAAAACCCATACGATTTGATTACGAGAAATCATCATTTGAAGGGAATAGCATCATTACCTAAATGCTTTATAAACAAAACTCAGACTTTATCAATTCTATAAACATGTCTCTCGCTTTATGGTTACTCACATTTTTATGCCAGAAAAAATGATTTTGCATAAAGGCAAGGTATTCAAATTTATAACTTTGAATATGCGCTAAATTTTTATATTGTTCATAAATACTCTTAGGCACTAACGCCACGCCAGAACCCGCACTGACACACCCAATAATGGTGGCATAACTGGTAATACTGGTGATAGGGAGAGAGATATTCTTCAGTTTAAGCCATTCTTCAAGAGCTGCACGGTAAGGACAGCCTTCAGTCCACATAAAAATTTCTTTGCCAATCAGGTCTTCTTGGCAATGAATTTCTCCCAAAGAATGAGATGCAATTAAGACCATGTCTTCTTGATAAATACTGAGTTTATTGAGCATAGGAAACTCAATATTGCCTGCGACAATTGCACCATCAAGTTTGTGCTGAGAAATATCGACTAATAGCTGTTTCCATGTGCCAGTAATAATTTGAATAGAAACCTCTGGAAAACGTTGATGATATTTCGCAAGTAAATTGGGTAGGCGAGTCGTAGCAGAAGATTCAATAGCCCCAATTTTTAATGGACCAGAGGGCGGTGCATCTGGATGAATACTTCGTTTCGCTTCATCGCATAGCGCTAAAATTTTATGGCAATAATCGAGAAAGATTTCTCCTGATGGGGTGAGTTTTAAGCTTTTTCCTTCACGATAAAACAGCGGTGCGCCTAGTTCTTCTTCAAGTTGCTTAATGCGTGCAGTGATATTGGAGGGTACGCAATGTAGTTGTAGTGATGCTTTAGCCATGGTTCCGCATTCAACCACGGTTTGAAACATTTTTAACTGGGTAATATCCATATTTAATCATTCACTTTTAATGAATATTTAACTCAATATAAGTTAATTTTATTCAACTATCTATGCGCATATGATGAAAGAGTTCCATTTCATTAGTGCAGATTTAACATGGCAATTTCTCTTGCTGCCGAAACCCAGCCTCCAGCATTTAAGATTTACTTATGTATTGCTGTAACCGTTTTTTGTTGGGGCTATTCACCTATTGGAGTACATAGTACTTTGCATTCATATACACCGCAGCATATTGCCTTGCTTCGCTTTTTGATTGCATCGTTTTTTTTACTGCTTTTGGTCATGAAAAAAGGCATTCAACCTTTAAATTGGAAAGATGCTCCTGCACTTGCTGTATTAGGGTTTTTTTCTGTAACGCTTCATCATTTGCTTATAAATACAGGGCAGCAATATGTAACCGCGGTCGCATCTAGTATTTTGAGTCAATCTATTCCGCTATTCACTTTTATTATTTCAGCTTTGGTTTTTAAAGAGCATATTCGGTTCAAACAGTGGTTGTGTATTTTGCTAGGGCTTTGTGGTGCCGTGTTGGTGGTCAGTGGAGATCATGGTTTTGGCATGCCGAGTCCTTATAGTTTATTGATTATTCTAGCTGCAATTGCATGGGGGCTTTATTTTAATTTATATAAAAAATTTGCTTTAAATTATGATGCCTTGAGCATGATGTGCTACATCATTTGGTTTGGGACCATTCCTTTACTGTTTTATAGCGCTAATTTAGCCAATGAAGTTTTACATGCTACTTGGAAAGCCAATATGTCGGTTGTCTTATTGGGTATTTTCTCAAGTGCGATGGCGTATGTGCTTTGGGGCTATGTACTTAAAAATATGCCGTTAACGATTGCATCGAATTTTTTGTATTGCTCGCCGATTGTCGCCATGAGTTTGGCGGTTCTTTTCTTAAATGAAAAACCATCAATGATGGTGCTGCTAGGTGGAGTAATTATTGTGGGAAGTTTAGTGTGGATGAATTGGGGGAATCGGCGTACTATCGAATAAGCTATGTCATGCGCTACTTGCTTTAAGAGAATGAGATGATTGTTGTTACCCTCAACTATAAAAAACCATTGACCGAAGTTGACGCTGTACTCAAAGAACATATTGCATTTTTAGATCATTACTATGAGCAAAAGAAATTTCTGGCATCAGGGCGCCGAGAAAATAGAGTAGGTGGGGTAATTTTAGTTCTAAGCTCTTCGATTCAAGAGGCTGAAGAGATTATGAAAAATGATCCGTTTTATATTCATGATGTAGCTGATTATGATTTTATGTGGTTTGAGCCATCGAAAAGTTTAGAAGAAATTAAAGAACTTATTTAACGCAAAAAATAAAGGGATCTATAAAAGATCCCTATAAGTAAACTTTAACTTTTAACCAAAAAACGTAAGAAATTGTCTGAGGTCATTTAACTCTGGTATATCTTTAGAGAAATCAAATTTTTCGGGGTAAAGCGATAAAAATGTATCCCATTGCACATTTTGCTTTGCTTGCTTTCTTTCCTTATGAGATAAGCAATCCATTCTTTTATAAAAATCCATCCATAATTTTCTTAAATCCTTATCCCTCACAATAATTCCTTTAGAGGCAAGACATTGTTTCCAGCCAGTTTCTAGACAATTTGCATGGTGAGAGTTACTAGTATCTGCTATTTCTTTCAAAAGATGTTCGAGTTCCCCTTGACCATTTAAACCACTAAAACAATAAGCTAATTTAAATTCAATATCTTGTTCAGGAATTTCATAAAGCTTAAATTCACTTACTTTTTCTATATCAATAGTTAATTCAAATGCTTCAGAGCAAAGTTCATTTAAAAATTTTATCCTCTCTTCTACTGATGAATCATCTAAATCAATAATGATTCCAATTTTTGTGATTTCTTGTGCTCTTATCAATTCTGAACGAATGTCTTTCAATTTAGTGATTAATTTAGTCCGTTCTAAACCTGCGAGTTCAATCCAGTCTAAACCATCTGTAAAAGTTTCTACATCAGTATTTGATGTACAGAAATTTTTTAAAACATGAGCATATATAGCCTGATCATTAAAACTTTCTACAATAATCTTATGGTTCATAATTGTTACTCACCACGAAAATTTTTTGAATGATTTATTTTATATTCAAGAACTTCAGGTTCAATTATATTACTAATTATTCTATTTTTACGTGTTCTCACAAGTTCTAAATAGCGAAGTTTCGTACCTTCATTTTCTAATGAATATTCATTAAAGCTCTTAATGAATTCAGCACTATGTGTAGTCATAAAGATTTGGATATTTCTTTTAAATGCTAAATTACAAATATGTCTAATAAAGTTAAGTTGTTTAGAGTGATGAATACCATTTTCAACCTCATCAATTAATAGGTATCCCCCTTCATCTACACTAAATAAAGTTAAGATCATATAAAGCGTTGATGTAATAGCATCACCAAAAAGACTAATAGGTAAATATGATACTCGGTCACGGGATAATAAAACTTTATTTTCTACTACTCTAATATCGATAATCGAGTCATCAATAATTTGAATAGTTTCCATTATTTCATTTAAATGTCCCTTATCAACTGAAATATCCAAAAGTTTCGAAAGTTGATTGGGTGTAATTACTTGTTTAGCTGGGCGATATGCTACTTCATTAAATAGATATGTTGGTGTTTCCAACATTGTTAATCTACCTGAATCAGTAAAACTAAAACTTCCCATAAATGAGTTGTTAAGCTCATCATCTGTAATATATAAATCTAATGAATGAATAATATTTTGTTTTTGGGTGAAAAGTTCGAAATCTTTTATAGCCCTTTCTAAACTCTCTTCTTTTGAATTTTTTAATTTTTCATAAAAAGCAACATTATTGAATTGATCATTTTCAGATTTTTTTATTGCTAAACAATATTCATAATTATATCTATCACTTAATGTCTTCAACTTAATCGGTTCTAATTTGTTTGCATTAAAAAATAGATAATCCCAAGTCTTATCAAATGTATTCTTTTTTGTTACGAGTTCATTTCTGTATTTGTTTAATAAAGTTATGGTTTCAAGTTGAGGTGATAATAAAAGTAAAATAGCCTCAAGAAGGGCTGATTTTCCAGAGTTGTTTAAACCGCCAATTAGATTTACGTGCGAGAATTCTTTAAATGTACTTTGGTGAAAACATCTAAAATTTTCAATTGAAATATACTTTATCATAATCTTCTATCAAAAATGGATGCTATACAGCTACTTTAGCATAGCATCCTTGATGAATTTAACCCTGTAACACACTCACATCAGCCACAGCAGTAAACAAATTACGTAACTGAGCCAATAAACGTAAACGGTTTGCTTTCAGGTCAGCATCATCTGCCATTACCATTACACCATCAAAGAATGCATCAATCGGTGCGCGAAGTGCTGCAAGCTTAGAAAGAGCAGCTGTGTAATCTTTTGCTGCAAGTAATGGTTCAACTACAGGTGTAACTGCTTGAAGCTCAGCAAATAATGCTTTTTCAGCATCTTCAACCAAGTTTGCTTCAACTACAGAACCTTCTGGTGCTGCTTCTTTTGCAAGAATATTAGCAACACGTTTATTTGCAGCAGCAAGTGCAGCAGCTTCAGGTAATGTACGGAAGTGGTTAACAGCATTTACGCGCTTGTCAAAATCAAGTGGAGATTTTGGTGCAAGAGCTTGAACTGCTTGAAGGACGTCAACAGCAACGCCTTGGTCTTCATACTTAGCACGGTAACGACCTTCCAAGAATGCAACTGCGTCAGCACGAGTTTTGTCATGGTCTTTAACGATATCGCCATAACCTTGAAGCGCAAGATTCACTAACTCTTCAATCGTTACATCTAATTCATTTTCAATGATTAAACGTAAGATACCAATTGCTGAACGACGAAGTGCAAACGGGTCTTTAGAACCTGTAGGCGCTTGTCCAATACCAAAAATACCAACAAGCGTATCTAAACGGTCAGCAAGGGCAATAGTTGTACCTGTTTTGGTTTTAGGTAAAACATCACCCGCAAATTTTGGTAAGTATTGCTCACCTAAAGCTTCTGAAACTTCAGTGTTTTCACCCTCAATACGTGCGTAGTAAGTACCCGCAATACCTTGAAGCTCTGGGAACTCACCAACAAGCTCAGAGGTTAAGTCACATTTAGCAAGTAATGCAGCTTTTTCAGCATCTGCTGGGTTTGCACCAGTGATTGAAGATAATGCAACTGCAAGTTTTGCAATACGTGTTGATTTGTCCCAAAGCGTACCAAGCTGTGCTTGGAATACCATGTTTGCTAATTTTTCTTTACGAGATGCAAGCGGTTGTTTTTGATCTTGCAAGAAGAAGAACTCAGCATCAGACAAACGAGGGCGAACAACTTTTTCGTTACCTTCAATAATTTGAGTTGGATCTTTAGACTCAATATTTGAAACAGTAATAAAGTAAGGCTGTAATTTACCTTCCACATTGATCAAACAGAAATATTTCTGGTTGTCTTGCATTGTCGTAATAAGAGCTTCTTGAGGAACAGCTAAGTAGCGCTCTTCAAAAGTTGCACGTAAAGCTACAGGCCATTCAACCAGACTTGTTACTTCATCAAGTAAGTCAGCTGGAACAATCGCAGTTGCATTCACTTCATCAGCTAACTTTTTCACTTGTTCTTGAATAGTTGCCTGACGCTTTTCAAAGTTCGCAACAACATACGCTTTTTCTAACGCAGCTAAATAGTCGTTTGCATGCGCTAAAGTCACAGCTTCAGGTGCATGGAAACGGTGACCATAAGTCACATTACCAGCTTTGTGATCTTGAATAGTTGCCTCAATAACTTGGTCATCTTTGAGTAAGACAACCCATTTCACTGGACGTACAAATTCGGTACGGCTTGCAGCAGAACGCATGCGCTTAGCAATTGGTAAATTGTCTAACGCAGTTTGTAAAATCTGTGGAAGTAAAGCATCAAGGCTTTGACCTTTCACATCTTTTAAATAGCAAACTTTTTCAACTTTACCTGCTTGGAATGTAGAAAGCTGATCAACAGTAATGCCTTGACCGCGCATAAAGCCTTCAAGTGCTTTAGTCGGTTTGCCTTCTGCATCGTAAGCTGCTTGAACAGCAGGGCCGTCAAAACGTTTTTGTGTATCCGCTTGAGCAGCATCTACATCTACAATTTTAAGCGCTAAACGACGTGGAGCGGCATAAGCTTCAACAGATGCGAAGTCTAAACCTGCTTCATTTAAGCCTTTTACAGTTTCTGCTTGTAGTGCATCACGTAACGTTTTTAAGCTTTTTGGTGGAAGCTCTTCACAGCCAAGTTCGAATAAAACAGTATGTTTGCTCATTAGTTTTTCTCCGCCTTTGCTGCTTCACTTTCAGCTTGTGCTTTTAGCTGTGCCAATACTTCATCACGTAAGTGTGGTTCTGCCATTGGGAAGCCAAGCTCTGCACGTGCTTGTACATAACTTTGTGCAATAGCGCGCGCCAAAGTACGTACACGTAAAATGTAGCGTTGACGCTCAGTTACAGAAATTGCGCCACGTGCATCAAGCAAGTTAAAGGTATGAGACGCTTTAACGACTTGCTCATAAGCTGGAAGTGGAAGTTTAGCTTCCATTAAACGGTTAGCTTCTGACTCGTAGAAATCAAATAGTTCAAATAGTTTATCAACTGGAGCGTATTCAAAGTTATAAGTCGATTGCTCAACTTCATTTTGATGGAATACGTCGCCGTAAGTCACAGTACCAAATTGGCCTTTGGTCCAAACAAGGTCATAAACCGAGTCTACACCTTGAAGGTACATCGCAAGACGTTCTAAACCGTAAGTGATTTCGCCTGTTACTGGGTAACATTCAACACCACCAACTTGTTGGAAGTAAGTGAACTGAGTTACTTCCATACCGTTAAGCCAAACTTCCCAACCTAAGCCCCAAGCCCCAAGAGTTGGAGATTCCCAGTTGTCTTCTACGAAACGGATATCGTGAGTAAGCGTGTCAATCCCGATTGCTTTTAAAGAATCAAGATAAAGTTGCTGGATGTTGTCTGGGTTTGGCTTAAGTACCACTTGGAACTGGTAGTAGTGTTGCAAACGGTTCGGGTTTTCACCGTAGCGACCATCTTTTGGACGACGTGAAGGTTGAACGTATGCCGCGTTCCAAGTCTCTGGCCCTAAAGCACGTAAGAATGTTGCGGTGTGGAATGTTCCAGCGCCCATTTCCATGTCGTAAGGTTGTAGTACGACGCAGCCTTGTTCGGCCCAATAGTTTTGTAGGGCAAGAATTAAACCCTGAAATGTATCAATGTGCGAGATGGCGCGACTCATGTAGCATCCACGAATTTATGAGAAAAATTGCCCCTAAGTATAAGGATTTTGTAGGGGAGTGGCAAAGGCTTAATCAAGGGAATACATGATTCGGTCATTTGTTTTTCTGGCTTAGCCACTTTAAGCCTAACCAATAGCAAAAGCCTGTAAATAAGATCATCAGATAGAAACTGTAGATCTTATAAATATGCCACCAAGGGGAAGGGAATGATCCGACAAAAATCAAACGTGTAATAGGGCCAATCAAAATCCAGATCGCAGTTGCGCTGATGAAAATACTCATCAGATTTAAACGATTTTTACGGGCGAGAAAATAGGAAATGATATATGCAAAAGGAATAACCAGAAGGCCATAAAAAAGTAAATAAAATAAGAAGTGGGCTAGAAAAATAACTCCAATCGAATAAAGGTTGAACTCAGCATTTAATATTATTACCCCTAAGGCAGATAAACTCAGCAATGGGATGGGTGCAAGCGCAAGTGCGTGAATAATCATTTTTTTGTTATATTGAAGCATATTAAAAATTATAGAACTGAGAAGAAGTTATGTTGAAATTTTGCTGCAAACTTATTGTTTTATCCAGTCTTTTCTGTAGTCCATGGCTTTACGCGCAAACAGAAACTGATGAGCAAGATGAATACAACCAATGTGTAGACCAGACCATTAAAGAAATGAAGCTTGAAAGTATTAACAACATGGTTGTGCATAGCTGTTCTGAACAAGCTAAAAAGACTTATGAAGAAAAAATTGTTGCTCTAATTGATCAAATTCGTACACAAAGCGAAGAATACAAACAACCAGAGCGTTACCAAGATATTCTAAAATCTCAACGACTTTGGAAAGCTTATGTAGATCAGGAATGTAATAATACAGGTTCATACATTGGTTCACCGATGTATTCATATTGCCCAATGCAAGAGTATGAAAAGCGTGTAAAGCAGCTTGAAGAATACGTTAATTAAGCTTGTTCATTTTAAACGTCACTTCATGACGCCGAGCGTACTGCACTGGATTAAATTTAAGAATACAAAATGATATTTTTTAAACGATGCCATAAGTGAGTCGTTTGATATGTCTGATCGCATTCGAGAAAAACTACAGATTCTTGCCGATGCTGCCAAATATGATGTGTCTTGTTCATCAAGTGGCAGTGACCGTAAAAACAAAGATAAAGGTCTAGGAGATGCTAGTCATTCAGGAATTTGCCATAGCTATACTGAAGATGGCCGCTGTGTATCGCTCTTAAAAATTCTATTTAGTAATGTGTGTATTTTTGACTGCGCTTATTGTGTTTCACGCCGTTCTAATGACGTCCAGCGTGCAGCATTTACGGTGCAAGAGGTTGTAGACTTAACCATTAATTTTTACCGTCGTAATTATATTGAAGGCTTATTTTTAAGCTCAGGCATTTTTAAATCGGCAGATCACACGATGGAGCGTATGCTTCAAGTCGTAAAGAAGTTGCGTCTTGAAGAAAACTTTAATGGTTATATTCACCTAAAAACAATTCCGGGTGCATCGCCTGAACTGATCCATGAAGCAGGTTTATATGCTGACCGGATGAGTATTAATTTAGAGATGCCGACTGAGATTGGGTTAAAAACTTTTGCGCCAGAAAAATCACATCAGGAAGTACAAAAAGATTTAGGTTTAGTTCGTGACAGACTCATTCAACTTAAAGATGAGCGACAAATTATTAAGCACGTGCCGAAATATGTACCAGCAGGGCAGACTACGCAAATGGTTGTTGGCGCTCATCAAGAGTCAGATCAAGATGTTTTATTTATGGCTGACAAACACTATAAAGAATTTAAACTCAAACGTGTCTATTTTTCGGGTTATATCCCAATTAATACTGAAAATAATTACTTGCCTGCAGTTGGCTCTGCACCCCCATTATTGAGGGAAAACCGACTCTATCAAAGTGACTGGCTGATGCGTTTTTACGGTTTTGAAGTCAATGAAATCGTCAATGAAAAACACCCAAACTTAGATCTTGATGTAGACCCAAAATTAAGCTGGGCCTTAAGGCATCCTGAACAGTTTCCGGTAGATTTAAACCGCGCAGATTATCAAATGATTTTGCGTGTACCGGGCATTGGTGTGAAATCAGCCAAGAAAATTGTGCAGGCTCGCCGTTTTGGAAAAATCCATATCGATTTACTTAAAAAACTCGGTGTGGCCTACCAACGAGCAAAATTCTTTATTCGCTGTGAAGACAGTCCAAAATTCCAAAAAGAATTGTCTTCAAGTTTTATTCGGCAGCAAATTTTAACGCAAGGCTCATCGAAATATGTACAGCAACTCTCGCCACAATTAAGTCTTGGGTTTTAGTCATGTTTAATGATGAAGTAGCTTACTATTTTGATGGTTCAATGGTTGGGCTGTTGAGCTGTGTTTTTCGTGCATTTCAATTTAAAGAATTACAGGTTAGGCTTTGCTTAAGTGATGCGGCTCAACATGGCTTATTTGCTGATAAAATTGAGGTTTCAAATAACGAGCAACACGCCGAGCGTGTTTGGTCCGCGCTACAAAAAAAGCTTTCATCTTCTTCATTAAAACAATTCTATTTTGCCTCTTTATCTGAATCTTTAGATGCCTATCAACATTTATTTAATTACTGTATTTATGTGTTTAATAGTCATTCTTCTGTAGAAAAAGATTATTCACATCCCAGCGTTTTAGCGATTGCACAGTGGACGAAAAAGGTCGGGCGAGAGAAGCATCGAATGGAGGCTTTTATTCGGTTTAAGAAAACCAAAGATGAGCTTTTTTTAAGTCTGGTTCGTCCTGATTTTAATGTTTTACCACTCATTCAGCCGCATTTTAAACGGCGTTATCAAGATCAGCGTTGGCTCATTTATGATGAGCAACGCAAGTTTGGACTGTATTATGATTTACGGGAAATACATGAAGTTTCACTCGAAGCCTCAGACGTTGACCGTAATTTAAAAAATGGAATGAGCCAAAGTTTTCAGCTTGAGCTAGATGAGCAAGAAGTCTTATATGATCAGCTTTGGAAGGATTATTTTAAAAGCGTTAATATTACGGAACGCCAAAATATTAAGCTTCATGTGCAATATTTGCCAAAAAGATACTGGCGCTATTTAAATGAAAAGTTAATTGAATATTAAAACATTAAAATAGTAAGAGCACATTCAACAGGTTTTCTGATAATTGAAAGATATAATTTAAATGCACTTTATGTGGCTTTGGGCGTATACTTTTGCCCGTTATAAATAACGGCATATCCCCTAAGGTGTACTGTGAGTGTTATACAGCCAGAATGGTTACAGATTTTAAAACCAAATTTTAAGGTTTTACCACTAAAAGAACGGTTGCTTTGTGGCGTTGGAGCGCTATGTGGTTTAGCAATTTCCTCGTTAATTAGCTGGTATGTTTTAGGCGGAATTAATGCTTGGTACATTGCACCAATGGGGGCCTCATCTGTTCTCTTATTTGCTGTACCTACCAGTCCATTGGCTCAGCCTTGGAATGTTATTGTTGGTAATACATTAGCCGGAATTATTGGGGTCGCCTGTGCACAGTGGATTCCGGATTTAACCACGGCTTTTAGCGTGGCTGTGGGTTTTGCCATATTTTTGATGATGACCACCGACTCGTTGCATCCGCCTAGTGGAGCAGTTGCGATTACGGCTGTGTTGGGCGGTGCTGCCATTCATAAATTAGGCTTTTATTTCGTTTTTTATCCGGTTCTGCTCAACTCATTACTTCTACTCGGTTTTGCTGTATTTTTTAATCGATTGATTGGGCGACATTATCCGGTTACTGCACATTTAAATGAGCGTAGTAAAGATCCAACTCCCACTCAAAAAGTATCAATTCAGCCAAAAGATATTGAGTATGCATTAGAACATCATACTGAATTGTTAGATATCAGCCAGTACGACTTAGAAAAAATCATTTTAGAAGCGCAAGAACATGCCAATGAACGTATGGTGAACCAATATACCTGTCAGGATATTATGAGCCGTGATGTGATTAAATTGCATGAAAATGATGATATTCATCAGGCATTAGATAAATTTAAACAAGAAAATCTCATGAGTTTGCCTGTAGTTAATGCAGACAACCATTTAGTAGGTACTTTGGCGCTATATGAAGTTGTGGAATGGTTTAAAGGGGCAACAGATCCAAGAAACTCATGGCAGCATTATGTAAGACAAATTATGAGTCGTCGAGTAGTTACTGTACTGCCAACTCAGCCGATTCAAGACCTTGTACCTTACTTTGTTGAGAAGTCTTTTAACTATATTCCGGTGGTTGAGGAACGAAAACTGATTGGAATCATTAGCCGTGCAGATATGATTGCGGCTTTACAACAGCAGTTAAATCGTAAATTGTAATTTTAAACATAAAAAAAGCTACGGTTGATTAGGGGATGCAACCGTAGCGACCAAAATAAACTAAGTTATTTAATGTATTTGTTCTTCTCGTACAGTGCGAACAGGTTGTTGATAACCTTGCACTTGTTCTGGCTGTTTTTTAGGAATTACCAACCATAAAACTAAGTACACTAAAATTCCTGGAAAAGCCGCGCTCATTATCGAAACTAACACGAAAATAATGCGTAATAAATTTGCATTCCAACCAAATCGTTCAGCAATACCGCCCATTACACCGGCGATCATGCTTTGTCGGTTCGAGCGATATAAACCAGAATTGGCCATCTAAGTCTCCTCAAATATATAAGTTACAAGGAATCATTTATTCACTTGGTTAATTAAGAATATGGAGCCAATCCGAATGAATTAAAGGTTCACTAAACTAAAAATGGTTAAAATATGTAAATGGTTTAAATCAATGAAAGCAACATCTACTAAAATGCACTGTTTCGGGGCTGAAAGTGTTTGTAGCAGCGATGATATCGTTCCTGAACAATAAGGTTGAACTGTAGCATTGCTGTTGTATGTGAATGATGTATATGTCTTTGAAGTCGTCTGGTCTTTTAATGAAACATTTGGGTGTGGCAGCCATCTTGTGTATGGGGTTAAGTGCCTGCGATGTAAATCATGCCGACTCTAAAGATCACTCCGCCGTAGCAACGACTTCTAGACATGAAGATAGTTTGATTAAAAGCACTACGAAGGTTAAAACTTTAGATGATGCAGCGGGACGAACTTTCTTGCCTGAGGGCGTTCCAGATCAAACCTCAAAACTATCCGAAGCAGACCAACAATATGCAGGCCGTTATCACACTCGTATTTCATGTGAAGATAATTTTGCCGATTGTGAAACAGGCGAGGCAGAATATATTTTAAATTTATTACCTGATGGAACTGCGTATTGGAATGTTGTTCATTTTGGTCGTGTTGGTAGTAAAGATGGCTCAAAAAGTGCGGTCATCAATCAATTATGTCCTTCCTTGAAATGGAAGGTTGAGCCCGCCGCTCATGAGTTAACGATTCAATGTCCTTTATCAGATGTTAACTTCTATTTTGATATTGATGCAAAACAAAGATTAGTCGTAAATTTAGAAAAATTATTTTATAGCGATTTTGGTAAAAACCGTGAGTTTTTGGAACAAAATTATTTTGTTCCTACAAAAGCTTATGTACTTGATAAAGAGTAAAGCCAATTTTAGCAAAATAAAAAAGAGCGCAATATCAATTGCGCTCTTTTGATTTTAGAGTCTATACATCATTAGTAGTCGAAACTGAAGTGTTCCGCTGGTAATGAAGTCAGCGTACGAGAAGTCGTTACCATTGATTCTGCATGACCTTGAGCACGTGGTAATAAACGGTCAAAGTAGAAATCTGCAACTTTAATTTTTGCTTTATAGAACTCAGGAGTTTCTTGGCCATTACCTGCTTCTAATTTTTCAGAAGCGACAACTGCTTGTTGTGCCCAGAAATAAGCCATCATCACATAGCCTGAGAACATCAAGAAATCTACAGAAGCAGAAGATACGATGTCACGGTCTTTACGTGCAGCAAGCATGATACGAACAGTTAAAGTGTTCCACTGAGCACAAAGCTTTGTTAAGTCCCAAGCAAAACGACGTAAGTATTTATTACGAGCATGTGCAGCACAGAACTTTAAGATTTCAGCAGTGTATTCACGAACTACTTTACCTTTTGAGCTTAACAACACTTTACGACCAATCAAATCGAGTGCTTGAACACCAGTTGTTCCTTCATACAAAGTAGAAATACGGGCATCACGTACGATTTGCTCCATACCCCATTCTTTGATGTAACCATGGCCGCCGTACACTTGCATACCGTGGTTAGCAGCTTCTAGGCCAAGCTCGGTCAAGAAACCTTTTAAGATTGGTGTATAGAAACCAAGTTTATCGTCATAATCTTCAAATGCAGCTTGGTCACCGCGTGTCAAAGCATCTGTCATTTTGTCAGCAAGCTGTGCTGCGTAGTAGATCATTGAACGACCACCTTCAGCGATTGCTTTTTGAGTTAATAACATGCGGCGTACATCAGCATGGTGAATGATCGCATCAGCAACTTTATCTGGATCTTTTTTACCTGAAAGGGCACGCATAGACATACGTTCTTTGGCATATGGTAGAGCGCCTTGGAAAGATAACTCTGCATGGGCAATACCTTGAACCGCAGTACCGATACGCGCTGTGTTCATAAAGGTAAACATGGCATGTAGGCCTTTGTTTACTTCACCAATGAGGTAACCTGTTGCATTATCGAAGTTCAATACAGCAGTTGCAGAAGCACGGATACCCATTTTGTGTTCGATTGAACCACAGCTTACAGTATTACGTTCACCTACGCCGCCATCCGCAGTTGGGATAAATTTAGGAACGATAAATAATGAAATACCACGAGTACCTGCTGGTGCATCTGGAAGACGTGCAAGCACAATATGAATAATGTTTTCTGTTAAATCATGCTCACCGGCAGAAATAAAGATTTTTGTACCAGAAATCTTATAAGTGCCGTCAGCTTGTGGTTCAGCTTTGGTTTTTACCTGACCTAAGTCTGTACCACATTGAGGTTCGGTTAAGCACATTGTGCCGCTCCATGTACCTTCAACAAGTTTCGGCATATACGTTTGTTTTTGCTCATCTGTACCGAATTGCAAAATAGTATTCATACAGCCTGAGCTTAAACCTGGATACATGGTAAATGACCAGTTCGCAGTACCCATCATCTCTGATTTAATCAGGTTTAAAGACATTGGTAGGCCTTGACCACCAAATTCTTCAGGATAAGAAAGACCTTGCCAGCCACCCATTACAAACTGGTCATAAGCTTCTTTAAAACCTTTTGGCGTTTTAACTTCGCCGTTGTCAAAATGGCAACCTTCTTCATCGCCAGATTGGTTAAGTGGAGACAGTACGTTTTCACAATAATCTGCTGCACCTTCAAGAATCATATCTACTGTATCAGGATCTGCACTTTCACCATTTGATAAAGTTTTGTAGTGAGCAGGATAGTCTAGTACTTCATTCATTAAGAAGCGGATATCGTGTAGCGGAGCTTTATATGCTGGCATGGCTTTAATCCTAATTTTGAATCATTGTGGGATTATCTGAATCGATGATTTGATTATTCACTCGCATGATAAAAATACAATGTTAATCGCACCCGAAAGGAATGTCAGAAAAGCGAATTTTGTCGAAAATAAATACACCTGAAATTATAATTTCTGCTAAAGTCGGGACTTATACTTTTATGTGAAAAAACAACTAATTTTTTTATTTTTAGCAAGTTTTGTTAAAAAGATAAAGCGATAAGGTTTTAAAAAAGGTTATGCATTTAAAATATCTCAGTTTATGTTTATTTAGTTTGGGCTTGACGGCATGTGCACAACACGGCGTGCGTCCACAGGTGGCATCTGCGAGTTTAGAGCAAAAAGCCATTCAAAGTGTTAATGCGATGTATGAATACCCAAGTTATGATTATCGCGGAAACTTTAAAATTACCGTTGACCCTTCACAAATAAAGCAAAATGTAAAAGCTGAGAATACTGCTAAGCTAGATGCTGAATTACAAAAGAAAGTTGATCAATATTTACGTGAACAAAAAGTTGCCTTAAGTAAAGCACAGAAACAAACCTTATATGCGGCGATTGCAAACGAACAAGGTGATTTTGGACTGACTTCCTCAGCACGTTCTGAAAAAATTAATACCGTATTATTTAATTTGTTAAATGATCTTCAGTTTAGTTATGACGGCTCGATACATTATCGTCAAAAAATGGGTTCATTTAATTTAACGGCTAAATATGAAAAACCGACACTTTTAGTTCAGGCAAAATTGCCAATGGTTCTTGATCTTGAGAATTATAAGTTTTACATAAATTATTTTGGTTTGATGCCATATTTGGTCAATAAAGATAATCAAAATAATTTAGCTTATGTTGATTTCTCAAAATATAAAGCCTTCTTTAAAAATGTCGATAAGAAGAAATTTATTGAATACCTTAAAGCTTCAAGTGCTGTTTCATACCGATTAGCTGAACCGCAAAACCTACAACGTGTATCGTTGACTGAGGCTGATCGTAAAGCAGGGGCGGTTGAAAGAATTCGTTTAAAGACGACGGTTGAGCAACTACTTTTAGAAGTAGATTTGTTTGGGCAAGTTAATGAAAAATATCTTCAAAAAAGTGTTTTAGGTCTTGATGAGGAAAAACTTGCTGAAACGCTTGCCGCAGAGATTGCTGCTTCTGATGCGAAAAAAGGCACTGCTGGTAAAGAAGAACAAAAGGTTTCTTCTGATGACGCCGCTGCTGTTAGCCAACAGTTGTACTCCCTTGTTAATGCTCATTTAGGCAATACTTCTACTTCTGAAGATGAGGAAGTAGAGTCTGCTTCTAGTGAAGAGGCGAGTGATGTAGCTGTAGCAGAGGCCGAGCAAACTTCAGAAAATGAAGAAGTAGTTGCCCTGACGGAAGATCAATGTATTGAATTAAAATCACTTAAAAAACCGGTCGCTTTAGGGGATATTAATTATTGCCAAATCTACGGTATTGATGTTCTAGATCAGAGTGATACAAGTATTCAAAAAGCGCAAATCAAGTCTCGTCAGGACGCTTTAAAGCAAACTTTTGAAGCTTATAACCAAAACCAGTTTATTAATGATGAAGCATTCAAAGCTCTTTGGTTAAAACATAAGGATGAAATTGAACAAGCTTTACCGAAGCAAAGAAACCCAATCACAATTGATGTAGCTTTAGATGACAAAGGCCGTGCAGTCAATATGGATTACGATGTTGATTACACGCCAGCTGAGTTTAAGCACCGCTTCAATATTAAAGCAGATATGCAAATTCTGAATTATGGGAAAGCGACTTCAATTGATCAGCAGCAGCTTAAACAAGCTAAATCTGTAGCTGAAGCAAGTAAAGGTTCTATGCTGGAAAACTTTATTAAAGGTTTTAGTGAAAAGCTTGGGCAAAGTGACGTTTCAGAGCACCCTGTAGGCACACATAGTGATGTACAAGATTTAGATGCAAATCTGGCTGTACTTGCAGATAAAACCTATGATGCAACGCATGCTTATGACAAAACTTATAAAGCAGTATTTATTGCCAAATTGACTGCCGAAAAACCGTCATATATTAAGTATTATTCAGTTCAACAGCTACAAGAAATTGCTGAGGTTTATGCTTACTGGTTCTCTGATGAAGATACATATAATCCTCAAGGAAAAGCCTTAGAGCGTATTACCGCTTTACAGAAAAAACATCATCTTGAACAAGATGATCAGTTTGACCACGAGTTAGGACGTGCTGTAGATCATATTGTATTAACGACTATACAAGGTAAAACAGGGCGTGAAGCTTGGCAGAAGCTACAGAAGCAATATAAACAGCCAGCCCAACTTTTCTCAAAACAGTATCAGTTAGAGTTTGAAAAACAAAATGGTGTTTCTGCTGAAGAAAAGCATCTGTTATCAGAAACGGCTGATATTTTAGGGAATGTTTATGTGGCTGCTCGTAAAAAACAGCTTTCGGAAAAAACAATTCAGAACTTAAAACCTGAACATAATGAATTTATCGATTATGAAATTTTCCGAGAAGTTTATAAGCAAATGGTTACCGCTAAAAAATAATGAGTAAGATAAAAAAGAACCTACATATGTAGGTTCTTTTTTGGTTTATAGAAAATCTTTTAATTGTGGTCGTACGCCATTCCAGATATAGAAGGCTTCAATAGCTTGGCCTACTAACATGCCGAAACCTTCTGCGTAAGGCACATTACGTTGTTTCGCTTGATCAAGGAAGCTAGAAGGTTTGCCATAAGCCATTTCATAGGCATATTTGAATTGTAATTTTTCAGGTAGTTGTAAAGCATCGCCTGACAGACTTGTCGAAGTTGCATTAATCACAATATCAAAATCTCCTTCTAAATCATTTAGGGAAATTGCTTGTAATTGGGCTTGTGGAACTGCTGTTTTTAAGTCATCTACAAGTTGTTCTGCACGAGCTAAAGTTCGGTTTGCAATGACGATTTTTTTGGCACCAGCCTGTACAAGGGGATAAATAACACCACGCGTTGCGCCGCCAGCTCCTAAAATTAAAATAGTTGTATTTTCAAGATTCCATTCTAAAGCTTGAATTGCGGCAACTAAGCCTTGGCCGTCGGTATTGTCACCATGCAATTTGCCATTTTCCATCCATAAGGTATTTACAGCTTTAGCAATTTGAGCACGCTCGGTTAACACATCACATAAAGCAAAAGCTTGCTCTTTAAAAGGAACAGTAACGTTCATACCACTGCCGCCTTCTGCAAAGAAACTTCGCATGCTCGATTCAAAACCGTCAAGAGGAGCAAGCCGTTTTTGATAGTTTAGATCAACACCTGTTTTTTCAGCGAAAGCATGATGCAATTCAGGAGAGCGTGATTGTTCGATCGGATTGCCAATTACTGCAAACTGTTTGGTCATTCTTGTATCCAAAATTTTAAAATGGCATGAAGCAGATAGAGCCTGCACTGAATATTCAGCAGGCCTCACTATAAGTCAAAATAGCACAAGAAAAAATATTTGAATGAAGGCAAATAGAAATCAAAAAAGGAGATTCTTTAGGGTGGAAGCCAAAGAATCCCCAAAACAAAAAATTAGGCGACTTTTTCTTCTAAACCTAACCAATCACGAGGTTTTAAATAGTAGTCAGTTAAACGCTTCTCTGGAGAGTCTTCATCCCATTCAGGGCGATAAGACCATGCAGCTAGATTAGGTAAGCTAACTAAAATCGACTCAATACGGCCACCAGTTTGTAATCCAAACAACGTACCGCGGTCATACACCAAGTTATATTCCACATATCTGCCACGCCGGTAAAGCTGGAACTCTCGTTGAGCTTCGGTATAAGGCTGTTCGCGGTGTTTTTCGAAAATTGGCAAGATCGCATTTAAATAGCCATTACCTACGGCTTGAATATATTTAAAGCAGGTTTCGAAATCCCAGCAATTTAAATCATCAAAGAATAAACCGCCCACACCACGTTGTTCATCGCGATGCTTTAAATAGAAATAGTCATCGCACCATTTTTTATGTTCAGCATAAACATTGTCACCAAAAGGCTTACACAGGTCATAAGCGGCTTGGTGCCAATTTAAAACATCTTGATCATCTGGATAAAATGGCGTTAAGTCAAAACCTCCACCAAACCACCAAATCGGATCTTGACCTTCACGCTCTGCAACGAATAAGCGGACATTCGCATGCGAGGTTGGAATATTCGGGTTTTTAGGGTGAATGACTAAAGACACACCTAGCGCTTGAGCTTTTGCCCCTGCAATTTGAGGGTGACGTTCTGTTGCAGAAGCAGGCAGTTTACTAATGTTGATATGTGAAAACATCACGCCGCCTTTTTCAATCACTGTACCATTTTGCAGTACACGTGAACGGCCGCCACCGCCTTCAGGGCGCTCCCAATCATCAATGATAAATTCTGCTGTCCCACCACCAGCTTTTTCTTGTTGTTCTAAACCGGCACAAATACGGGCTTGTAAATCGAGGAGAAATTCGCGGACACGTTGAATATCTGTTGAAGTCGGATGTTGCATAATGACCCTCAAAGATGATCGAAATAGATTAGATACATCAAAACATAAATCCATAAAAAAAGTAAGGGATTTTTTCTAATTCCTGAAAAAATCCCTTAAATATAGTTTTTAAATTTTGGATTTGAAATCAAAAATCATCTTTTTGGTAAAGGTGATCCATTCTTTCACGTTTGGTTTTTAAATATTGTTCATTAAAAGGGTTACGGCCGACAGTTAAAGGTACGCGATCTACCACATTAATACCTTGATCTTTGAGTGCCTGAATTTTCAAAGGATTATTGGTAATTAATTTAACTTCTTTCACTTTTAAGTGGTCGAGCATAATACTGCACATATCGTAACGACGTGCATCGGCGGGTAAATTCAGTAGTAAATTGGCATCTACTGTATCGTGCCCCTGATCTTGCAGGGCATAAGCACGAATTTTATTGGTTAAACCAATACCGCGTCCTTCTTGGCGTAAGTATAAAATTACACCTTGTCCTGCTTCATTGATGAGTTTCTGAGTGGCTTGTAGTTGTGGGCCACAGTCACATTTCAATGATGCAAACGCATCACCCGTTAAGCATTCAGAATGTACGCGGACCAAAACAGGACCCGTTGGCGGATTTTCTAACCCTTTGGAAAGTGCCACATGTTCTTCACCTGTTACGGGATCTTGAAACACAGAAATATTGAATTCACCAAAAGCGGTCGGGAGTTTTGATGTTGCAATGAACTCTATAGGCACAGATTAACTCATCTTTTAACCGAAAACGGTTTAAAGTATAGCGTAATGCTGGGAGATTGGTCGAATTGTCATAATCATTTTGCACACTAAGGTTTTCTTTTTTGTATAAAGAAGACGATAATAGTTGATAAATAGTCAGATTATTCAGGATAATCTGCCAACCATACCCATACTGTATGAGAGACTGCTTTGCATGATCTCGTTCGCAAATGTGGCTGATTGAAGGTGACTTCATTCGATTGTATGATCGACCCATTTTGACCCAGCTTAGGATTTGCCAGGCTTATAAAGGCTTTGCCACATATGTTGTATACCGAAATTCCAACTCAACGCCCTGTTACGCCATTGTTAGATGCGATTGATCATCCTCAACAATTACGTCAGCTCGAGCATAGCCAATTACTACAAGTGGCTGATGAGTTGCGTCAATATATTTTATATGCAGCAGGCCAGAGTGGTGGCCATTTCGGTGCTAACCTCGGCGTGGTTGAGCTGACGGTAGCGCTGCATTATTGCTTTAATACACCAAATGACCGTTTAGTTTGGGATGTGGGACACCAAGCATACCCACATAAAATCCTGACTGGACGCCGTGAACAAATTACGACCATTCGCGCTAAAAATGGATTGGCTGCTTTCCCAGCCAGAGAAGAGTCTGTTTTTGATACCTTTGGGGTAGGGCATTCTTCAACTGCTATTTCAGCTGGTTTGGGTATGTCTTTGGCACGTCGCTATCAGAAAGACCCATGTGAAGTCGTTTGTATTGTGGGTGATGGTGCAATGACTGCGGGCATGGCATTTGAAGCAATGAATGATGCTGTTGCTCATGATGCAGATTTAATTGTTGTACTCAATGACAACGATATGTCGATTTCTTGCAGTACAGGTGGCTTTGCCAAACATTTAGCTGCAATTTGGGAAAAAGGTCATTTAGTTAATGTCAATGAACATGGCGAAGCTTATATCCAGCCACATCCAAAATGGACATATAACTCTCGATTACACCAATCAGCAACCGATGCGGCAGATAATTTATTTAAAGCAATTGGTTTTGATTATTTCGGGCCTTTTGACGGACACGATGTCACTCAGTTGGTTCAGGTGTTCAACGCGCTCAAAAAACGCAAAGGTCCACGTTTAGTTCACGTTTATACCAAGAAAGGTAAAGGCTTTGCTCCTGCTGAAGCAGACCCGATTACTTACCATGCGATTGGCAAAATTAATGCTGCTTCGGGCGGGAAAACACCACCAAAATACTCTGATGTGTTTGGTGAGTGGTTATGTGATGAAGCTGCACAAGATGAGCGTTTGCTTGCGATCACGCCTGCAATGTGTGAAGGCTCGGGCATGGTTAAATTTGCGAAGCAATTTCCTCAGCGTTTCTTCGATGTCGCGATTGCAGAGCAGCATGCTGTAACACTTGCAGCAGGAATGGCATGCGAAGGGCTAAAACCTGTTGTCGCCATTTATTCAACATTCCTGCAGCGTGGTTACGATCAGCTTATTCATGATGTCGCATTGCAAAATCTTGACGTGACTTTTGGTATTGACCGTGCAGGCTTGGTTGGTGAAGATGGTCCAACGCATGCAGGTGCATATGACTATGCCTATATGCGTACTGTGCCTAATATGGTGATCATGGCACCGAAAGATGAAAATGAATGCCGTCAAATGCTTCATACGGCCTATGCCTATAATGGCCCGGCTGCGGTACGCTATCCGCGTGGTGCAGGTGTGGGCGTCGAAATCCAAAAAGAGATGACTGTTCTTGAATTGGGTAAAGCTGAAATTGTTGCAGAAATTAAAGCAAACAGTGATGAGCAGATTACGGTTTTAGCATTTGGTAGTCGTGTCATGGTTGCTCTGGAAGCAGCTGAGCAATTTGCTCAAAAACATGACATCAGTGTGTGTGTTGTAAATATGCGCTTCGTAAAACCGCTTGATGAACAAATGATTCGAGACTTGGCTGAGCATACTCATTTATTCGTGACAGTTGAAGAACACGCGATTATGGGTGGTGCGGGTAGTGCAGTGAATGAGTTTATGGCTCAAGAACAAATTGTTAAACCTATCATTAATTTAGGTCTACCAGACTCGTTCTTGCATCAGGCGACACATAATCAAATGCTACAAG
Source organism: Acinetobacter sp. FDAARGOS_558 (assembly GCF_003937785.1). Classification (NCBI taxonomy): domain Bacteria; kingdom Pseudomonadati; phylum Pseudomonadota; class Gammaproteobacteria; order Moraxellales; family Moraxellaceae; genus Acinetobacter; species Acinetobacter sp. FDAARGOS_558. Next base: position 1,916,748 of record NZ_RKJH01000001.1, on the reverse strand, counting down.
ATTGTGGTTTAGATGCTAAGGGTATTTTGAACTCGATTGAGCGAGCATGGCTTAAGGTAAATCAGGTGGTTTAATACCTCAATAAAATTTTTCGAAACATTTTTTCCCAAAAAGCGTATTCATTTGCTAAAATGGATACGCTTTTATGCATTATTCTTTGTCAAAATCTTCAAATTTGTATTGTAGTGGGTGTTCAATGGAACCTATGGTGGTGATGGCTGCGCGTGCGGCTCAAACAGTTGGTCAAGAGCTTTTAAAAGCGCATCAAAATCGTCATAAGCTCGATTTGCAAGTTGAAGAGAAAGGCATTGATGGTCCTGTAACACGTGTAGATCGTTATTTAGAACAATTGACGATTGATACATTACGTAAAAGTTATAAAAACCATAGCTTCTTAGGTGAAGAGTTCGGTTTGCAAGAGGGCAAAGGCCACGATGCAGACTGGTGCTGGGTGATCGACCCTCTTGATGGCACGCAAAACTTTATTAATGGTTTCCCTCATTTCTGTATTTCTATTGCTGTTCAGCACAAAGGTGTTACTCAGCACGGCGTAATTTACGATCCGGTACGTGACGAATTGTTCTCTGCAAGTCGTGGTCGTGGTGCAGTGATGAACCAGCGTCGTATTCGCGTAAATGTAAAAGATAGTCTAGAAAACACATTCTTGGCAGTAGGTCACCCTTACCGTGCTAAACGTGCTGGTGAAATTGTGTCTTATGCAGAACAGCACTTTGCTTCATTATTAGCTGTGACTCAAGCGGGTGCTCAAATCCGCCGTGGTGGTTCAGCTGCTCTCGACTTAGCTTATGTTGCTGCTGGTCGTTTCGATGGTTTCTTTGAACTTGGTTTAAAGCCATGGGATATCGCTGCTGGTGAGCTTATTATCAAGGAAGCTGGTGGTGTTGTGGTTGACGCACGTGGTGGTAATGATTCACTTGAAAATGGTCAAGTGATTGCATGCTCACTGAAAATGTTAAAGCCATTAATGCAAACTGTAGTTCCTGCTTGGGACAAAGCTGCAAAATAATTTAAAAAAATTATTTCTGAGTAAGACCCTCTTTTTATAGAGGGTTTTACTTTTTAATGGTCGGTAAAATACAAATAACAGTAGAAATACCGAGAAAGTTGATTAAAACACATGACTTTTAAATTCTTTCTGCTATAATCCGCCCACGCACTTAAATTTCCGTTCATTACCTGAACATTCTGTTCTATTCATTGTAAGCGCACGCTGTCCATAGAGAGGACCATTTCTTGCGCCCCAATCGCTCAGCGATTCTTCAGGTTGCGGCCGTAATCAAGCGTGCGTTTAGTCCACATCGTCGTTACTCGGATTGCTGCTGAATAATAAGATTCAGCTAATATTTGCTTTGCCGCTTTTGCCGATGTCTATTTGTATTTATTAAAAATGGAGCACCCTTTGGGGTGGAACTCTCTATGAGCAAAACTTTTGCCGAATTTTCTTTGCACGAAACCTTACAACAAGCTCTTGAAGGTTTAGGTTTTACTAACCCAACTCCTGTGCAAGAACAATCTATTCCTGCTGCTTTAGAAGGTAAAGACCTTCTTGTTTCTAGCCAGACTGGTTCTGGTAAAACTGCTGCATTCTTATTACCGACATTACATAATTTGGCAGGTCAAGATACTTTCGTTCCGTTCAAAGAACGTATGAAAGCAGTGACTCAGCCTAGCATTTTAGTTTTATGCCCAACACGTGAATTGGCTCAACAAGTTAGCCAAGACGCAATTGCTTTTGTACGTCACATGAAAGGTGTTCGTATTGCTGCAATTATGGGTGGTATGCCTTTTGGTAAACAAATTCAACAGCTTAAAGGTGCTCAAGTTGTAGTTGCGACTCCAGGTCGTTTATTAGACTTAGTTAACCGTCGTCAATTAAAGCTAGACAAAGTTGATGCTTTAATCGTGGACGAAGCTGACCGTATGTTAGACCTTGGTTTCTCTGAAGACTTAGAAGCGATCAGTGACTTGGCTGCGAATCGTGGTCAAACGTTAATGTTCTCTGCAACTTTTGCTGACCGTATTATTCGTCTTGCTGAGCGCATGATGAATGAACCTGAGCGTATTGCAATTGAAACTGGTCACAGCACCAATACTGACATCACCCAAACTTTACACTGGACAGATGGTTTTGAACATAAGAAGAAACTTCTGACTCACTGGTTGGCTGATGAAACGCTTGACCAAGCTGTTGTATTCGCGAGCACACAAGAAGATACAGATATGTTGGCTGAAGAACTTGCAGAAGCAGGTCATTCAGTTGTTGCACTTCACGGTGCAATGCCGCAAACAGTTCGTAACCGTCGTTTACGTAGTATCCGTGAAGGCCGTGCGAAAATCTTAGTTGCTACTGACGTTGCTGCACGTGGTCTTGACGTTCCAACAATTTCACACGTTATTAACTTCGGCTTACCAATGAAGCATGAAGATTATGTACACCGTATTGGTCGTACAGGTCGTGCTGGTCGTACAGGTCAAGCGATTACTTTAGCGACTTATCGTGAACGCGGTAAAATCCGTGCGCTTGAAGACTACTTAGAAGCTCGTTTAAATGTTTCTGAAATTGAAGGTTTAGAGCCATCTCCACCTCCAGCCCGTCCACGTCGTGAAGGCGGTCGTGGTGGTAACGGTGGCCGTGATGGTCGTCGTGGTGGCGGTTTCGGCGGTGGTCGTCGTTTCGAGGGTGAAGGCAACTTCAAACGTCGTGAAGGTGGTCGTGATGATCGTCCACGTCGTAGCTTTGATGATAAGCCTCGTGGTGAGCGTCCTGCTTTCGGTGGCGAAGATCGTCCACGTCGCGAGTTCAACTCAGACCGTCCACGTCGTGAAGGTGGTTTTGAAGACCGTCCAAAACGTAGCTTCGGTGGTGAAGATCGTCCACGTCGCGAGTTCAACTCAGACCGTCCACGTCGTGAAGGTGGTTTTGAAGACCGTCCAAAACGTAGCTTCGGTGGTGAAGATCGTCCGCGTCGCGAGTTCAACTCAGATCGTCCACGCCGTGAAGGTGGTTTTAACGATAAGCCTCGTTTTGATTCAAATGATGACAATCGTGGTAACCGCGTAGACTATAAACCACGTCGTGAAAACGGTTTCGGTGACCGTCCACAACGTAGCTTTGGTGGTGAAGATCGTCCACGTCGTGAAGGTGGTTTTGGTGATCGTCCAAAACGTAGCTTTGGTGGTGAAGACCGTCCACGTCGCGCAGTTCGCGAAGAACACTTTAATCAAGAATCTCGTGGTGAGCGCCGTCGTAAATTCGACCGTTAATCTTTAAGAGATTTAAAAAAAGGCCAGTTTACATACTGGCCTTTTTTATTTTTTAGTTTTGTTATAAAATAACAAAGTGTGAAACAGTTCAATGTTTATTGTAATAATGCGTAAAAGTAAGCGAAAAGAGTCGCCTTTGGCATGGTTGAGTAAATTCTTATTTCAACGTGGTTTGCCATATCTTTTTATTGCACTTGCTTTGTGCAATGGAATTTACTTTGCCTATGCTTTATTAACTGGCCATTTCGTAGACCAGTTTCAAGTTCTCGATCAATAAATTTCTTTTCAAAATCTAGCTCATATTCCTATATTAGCTTGTTTTGCTTTTGTCAAAATTACAACAAGATTCCCAAAATTCAGTGTTATAGTATGCGGGCATAAAAGTGCAGGAATGATTGCCATTATGAATAATAAAACTCCTCTCTCGACTCAATCACTGATTGAAGTGAAAAACTTGAGTTTTAACCGAGGGGAACGCGTCATTTATGACAATATTAGTTTAAATATACGTCGAGGCCAGATCACGGCCATTATGGGACCATCTGGTACAGGTAAAACGACTTTATTACGCTTGATTGGTGGGCAGCTTGTTCCCGATCAGGGCGAAGTTTTGCTTGATGGCAAAGATATTGCTCAAATGTCACGCCAGGAATTATTTGCAGCACGTGCGCGTATGGGAATGCTGTTCCAGAGTGGAGCTTTATTTACCGATATGTCGGTTTATGAAAATGTCGCTTTTCCAATTCGTGCGCATACTAAGCTTTCTGAAAATCTCATTGCAGAACTGGTCGCTTTAAAACTTGAATCGGTGGGCTTGCGTGGAACAGAACAGCTTATGCCTACTGAGTTGTCAGGTGGTATGAACCGACGGGTCGCTTTAGCTCGTGCAATTGCGCTTGATCCCGATTTAATTATGTATGACGAACCTTTTGCGGGGCAAGACCCGATTGTGAAGGGTGTTTTAACACGTCTCATTCGTTCATTGCGAGAAGCTTTAGATCTAACTACGATTATTGTTTCGCATGATGTTCCTGAAACCCTCTCTATTGCTGACTACATTTATGTTGTAGCGGAAGGGAAGATTCAAGGGGAAGGAACGCCAGAAGAATTACAAGCTTATGCTTCTCCATTTGTAAAACAGTTCTTAACCGGCTCGGCAGAAGGTCCGGTTGAATACCAGTTTAGCCACCAAGCTTATTTAGATAACGAGGTTCGTCCATGAATACGATAGCCTGGTTAGGTAGACTCGTTATTGAGCGGATTCGAGGGATTGGTGTTGCGGCACTGATGCTCTTACAGATTATTTTTTCATTACCTTCAGCGGGCGGTTTCGGACGTTTCGTCTATCAAATGCATCGTGTAGGGGTAATGTCTTTACTCATTATCACGGTATCAGGCTTATTTATTGGTCTGGTACTCGGATTGCAAGGCTACTCAATATTAGTCAATGTTGGTAGTGAATCAATGCTAGGCACAATGGTGTCTTTAACTTTACTGCGTGAGCTTGCACCGGTTGTTGCAGCTTTGCTCTTCGCTGGACGAGCAGGTTCTGCATTGACTGCTGAAATTGGTTCGATGAAACAAAGTGAACAGCTTGCCAGTATGGAAATGATTGGTGTTGATCCTTTAAAGCAAATCGTATCACCACGTCTTTGGGCTGGTATAGTCAGTTTGCCAATGTTAACCGTTATTTTTGCTGCGATTGGTATTGTTGGCGGTAAATTGGTTGGAGTTGACTTTCTTGGCGTTGATGAAGGCTCCTTTTGGAGTGGTATGCAAAATAATGTTCAATTTGGCCACGATGTCGTAAATGGCATTATTAAGAGCATTGTATTTGCTTTGCTGTGTACATGGATTGCTGTTTTCCAAGGGTATGCATGTGATCCGACACCTGAAGGCATTGCAACGGCAATGACCCGCACGGTTGTATATTCTTCATTATGTGTTTTAGGTTTTGATTTCGTGTTGACTGCGGTCATGTTCGGAGGGATTTAATGAAATCACGTACTAGTGAGCTGGCCGTAGGTATCTTTGTCATTATCTTCGGTATTGCTTTATTCTTTTTAGCAATGAAAGTGAGTGGTTTAGTGGGCACGAACTTGAGCGATGGCTACACCATGAAAGCTCAGTTTGATAACGTTAATGGTTTAAAGCCTCGTGCTAAAGTGACGATGAGCGGTGTAACAATTGGCCGCGTTGATTCAATCACGCTTGATCCGGTTACACGTTTGGCTACGGTTACTTTTGATCTTGATGGAAAACTGACAAGCTTTAATGCTGAACAGTTAAAAGAAGTTCAAAAAAATGCTTTAGACGAATTACGTTATAGTTCTGATTATACGCAAGCGACTCCAGCGCAACAAAAAACAATGGAACAGCAACTGATCAGTAACATGAACTCCATCACAAGTATTGATGAAGATGCTTATATAATGGTTGCAACCAATGGTTTATTGGGTGAGAAATATTTAAAAATCGTACCGGGTGGTGGTCTAAACTACCTTAAACGTGGCGATACTATTTCTAATACCCAAGGAACGATGGATCTAGAAGATCTTATTAGTAAATTTATTACTGGTGGTGGCGCAGGTAAGGTTGCCGCTGGTTCATCCTCAGCAGAAGAAAAAGCTCCTGCAAGTACTGACAGCAGTGCACAGCCGTCATTTGTTGAGTAAGAGATTATTTGAAGGAGTGGTTCCAGGTGAATACGTTGTTTAAACAAACCCTTACAGCAAGTATTTTGTCTACTATGATTGCTGGTACAGCTTTTGCTGCACCTTCAGAAGCACCACCTGACTTTATTAAGCGTGTTGCTGATGGCTTGATTTCTCGTTTAAAAGCCGATCATGCTAAATTGCAAAATAACCCAGCATTAGTAAAAACAATTGTACGCCAAAACTTAGACCCGTATGTTGATTCACAAGCGTTTACTCGTATTGTGATGGGTACTTATGCAACAAACCAATATAGTACTGCTGCACAGCGTGCTCAGTTTGAAACGAACTTCCGTAATACGTTAATTGAGAATTACGGTAGTGCATTTGCTAAGTATACAAACCAAACTTACACGATGCGTCCATACAAGGCGACAGCTGGTAAAAACCCTGTTGTGACTTTAGATTTTAATCACAATGGTGAAAAAATTCCTGTGTCGTTCCAGTTGGCAGACAAAGGTTCGCAATGGAAAATCCGTAACATCAATGTTTCTGGTATTGATTTAGGATTGCAGTTCCGTAACCAATTTGCTGCAACTGTGAAACGTAATGGCGGTGATTTGAATAAAGCAATTGCTACGTTCCAACCTGATGCAGATGCTGCTGTTAATCAGAATAAACAAAAATAAGTAGGTGAAGAGTGGTTCAGTATCTTAACCAAGAGTTAGTTGTTTCAGGCAAAATTGATTTTGAAAATGCTGAACAACAATACCAAGCTGGATTGGCAATTATTAAAAAGCAAACAAGCTTTCCTTTAATTGTTGATTTAAAGCAGCTTGAACATGGTAATACGTTAGCCTTGGCTGTTTTAGTGCAATGGCTACGTCAAACTCCACAAAAGTCTGGATTACATTTTAAAAATGTACCGGAAAAGATGCTGAAAATCATTCAAGCCTGCCATTTGCAAGAAGACCTACATTTGGTTTGATGAGCAAAGATAAAAAAGCACCTAAATTTAGGTGCTTTTTTATATACAAAATTTGCGGGGGTAATCTCTTTAAATCCATTTTTTCCAGCGGAAATAAATGATAGGCCCAATAAAGAAACCAATAATAATTAATAAAACGATAATAAAGCTGGTTGTGCCGTGTGCGAAAGGAAGTACATCCGTGTTCATACCATAGATACTGGCGATTAACATAGGTGGTGCCAACATACTTGGTAATATCGAGAATCGACGGATCGTATCGTTTTGTTCAGTGTTAATAAATCCTGACGTTGTATCAAGCAAGAATCGTACTTTTTGGAATAAGAAAGCGTCATGTTCGACAAGCGAGCGAACATCTTCGCTAAGTTCTCGAATATCTGCATCATAGATATGACTGCCTAAAGCACGTGGACGAGACAAAAACGTTAAAACACGGCGCAAATCAATTAAACAGAGCTGTGCTTTCCCAAGCATGTCTTCTTGTTGTGCCAAGCGGGTAATCATGTCATCAAGATCTAAAATCTGTTCACGTTGATGGTTATTGAGAACCTCGGTTGAGTATTTTTCTAGATCCTTGTGGATATCTTCCAAGATATCCGCAAGCTCATCTAGCTTTGCTTCAAGTAAGCCCAATAAAATCCATGTTGGATCTTTATAATCCATTTCATAGTCATTACGACGAGCTCGAGCACGAAAAGCACGAAAGGCAACTAACTTTTCACCACGTAAAGTAAATAAGCGGTCTTTATGTAAGATGAATGCAACAGTCTGCACCATGGCAAGCATATGGGAAGAATCTTCGGCATCCCCATCAACCTGATAATTTTTATTTTTCGTTAAAAAATAGGTGCTGATATGCAAAATACCGTCATCATCACGGTAGAATCGAGCAGAAGATGAAATGTCTTCTAACGACTTTAGTGTAGGTAAGTTCTGATTGTAAGCATCTAAGACCCATTGTTGTTCTTCTTGAGAGGGTGCAATAAGATCAAGCCATACTAATTCGGGATGTAGATCAAATCCACCATTGATGGTGGCATCTTCCAGACTTCCGCGTTCTGTGGCATAAAAGGCTTCAAGCATGTGTCTTTTTTCCTTACGCAGTCTGATGGAAATTGATGGGTGTATTTTAGACAAGGATTTGCCGAAAAACACTTGCCAATACGCTATTTTGCAAAAAAAAACTCTGTCGATAGTCTAGTTTGTCAGCATGACAGTTCAATAAAACGGTTTTTATACTATGAATTCAATTTGTATTTTCTGTGGTTCATCTCTTGGTTCAAACCCAATCTTTCAACAAATTGCTCAATTAACCGGTGAAGCTATTGCTAAACAAGGTAAAACACTCGTTTATGGCGGTGGCCGTTCTGGTTTAATGGGTGTTGTTGCTGATAGTGCTTTGCAAGCCGGCGGGCAGGTCATTGGGGTAATTCCTCGTGCTTTAGTTGATCGCGAGTTAGCTCATCCTGGACTGACAAAATTATATGTCGTCGAAAATATGCATGAGCGTAAAACCAAAATGGCAGATCTGTCGGACGGTTTTATTGCTTTACCAGGTGGGGCAGGTACATTGGAAGAAATCTTTGAACAATGGACATGGGCACAATTAGGTATTCATCAAAAGCCGTGTGCTTTTCTAAATGTAGCTGGCTTTTATGAAGATTTGCTTAAAATGATTCAGGGAACTGTAGATAACGGATTTAGCCAAGCACGGTTTGTTGATAAATTGATTACCTCAGACAAAATTGAAGATATTCTTCAACAATTTGAGCAATATCAGGCTCCTGCTCCGAAATGGACAAATGCTGACGTTCAACCATAAATGAGGTTAAATAGGTGAAAACTATTACGGTCGCCGCTGCGGTGATCTTAAATGAACAAAATGAATTATTGCTTGTCAGAAAGCGTAATACACAAGCTTTTATGCAGGTAGGCGGTAAATTGGAGCCGAATGAAGCTCCGGAAACTGCTATACAGCGTGAAATCTTGGAAGAAATAGGCAGCCCGTGTGTAATAGAACAGTTTATAGGGCGTTTTGAGACAGCAGCTGCCAATGAACCGGATCATACGCTTATTAGCCATTTATATTTGGTTCGATTAAAACAGTCCCCACAAATTGCAGCTGAAATTGCTGAAATGAAGTGGGTGAAATTTAATGATTCCGAGACAAAACTCGCACCATTAACCAAAGAAATTGTAATTCCGTGGTGTGAGCAGAACTTATCTATAACTCTATAATTTTAATATGATGTAGATGAAGCAGCAGCTAGGCAACTGGCATGAATAGATGTACACCCTAGCTGTTTTAGCGCCTGACATAAAGCGTGAATTGAACTTCCTGTTGTGATTACATCATCAATAATCAGTACACGACGATAACGCCGTTTTTCTTGAGTGAGCGCAACAAATTGCTGTTCAATATTTTCAAATCTTTCGAGTCGAGATAACCCCTTTTGAGAATGCTCATTTAAGCGTTGTACAGGCTGCCAAACTGGTATTTTTAATTGCTTACTCAAAAGATTGGCAAGTAATAAGGATTGATTAAAACCTCGTTCAGTTAAACGTTGTTTAGAAATAGGCATGGGTACAATCGCTTGTACCTTAGGAAATTTTAATTGCTGTAAAACTTCAGCGAGTAAGGTTTGGTAATGTAATTTTTGTTCATATTTAAACTGCTGAATAATCCGGTTAATTGGATAGGCGTAGTGACAGGCCACAAGAACAGACTGATCATTGCGCTGAATGGTTTGCTTAAGCCACGGTAGCTGTTCCCAGCATTCTTTACAAAGAGAATATTTTTCCCGTGTTCCTATTTCGCAAAGTAGGCAAGGGGACAGCAACTGAAAAAGATACTGTGGGTTTAAAAACTTAAACATATGCATATCGAGGAGCTTCGGGAAGCCAGCGCTTCAATAAGGCATCAGCTTGCTCAGGGTAATCTTTTAGAACTTGTTGTGCAACGTAGTGTGCTTGACTCAATAAATGATCATCTCGCTCTAAACGTGCGACACGGAAACCCATATCACCTGTTTGTTTTGTTCCTAATAACTCACCCGGGCCTCTTAGCTCAAGATCTTTTTCAGCAATAACAAAGCCATCATTACTTTCTCTTAAAATTGAAAGTCTTTCTTGCCCATTTTGTGAAAGTGGTGGTTTATAGAGAAGAACACAAAAACTGGCTTTTGCACCTCGTCCTACACGCCCTCGTAATTGGTGTAGCTGTGAAAGTCCTAATCGTTCAGCATTCTCAATGACCATAATTGACGCATTGGGTACATCTACACCAACCTCAATAACGGTTGTGGCAATTAGCAGCTGTAGCTCATTGTTTTTAAATGCTTGCATGACGGCCTGTTTTTCATCGGCTTTCATTTTGCCATGAACCAAACCAATATTAAGTTCAGGAAAGCGCTCTTTCATTTCTTGATAGGTGGCTTCGGCGGCTTGAGCATCTAAAGTTTCGGACTGTTCGACCAGAGTACATACCCAGTAGGCCTGTTTGCCTTCTCGGCAGTTTGAAGCAATTCGATGCAGTACTTCTTCACGACGATCTAGCGGAATCGTGACGGTCTGAATTGGAGTTCGGCCTGGCGGTAATTCATCAATAATTGATGTATCTAAATCGCCATAAGCACTCATTGCCAGTGTTCTAGGAATTGGCGTTGCAGTCATGACCAGTTGATGTGGGGTGAGCTGTTCGGCGCCTTTATTGCGTAAGGCTAATCGTTGATCGACCCCGAATCGGTGCTGTTCATCAATAATCACGAGTCCTAGTTTTGCAAATTCAACGTTATCTTGAAATAAGGCATGAGTACCCACAATTAGTTTAGCATGGCCTTCTTTAATTTGTTGCTCAGCGTGTGCCCGCGCTTTCCCTTTTTGTTTACCCGACAACCAAGCTACCTTAATACCTAAAGGTTCAAACCAGCGTTTAAAATTTAAATAATGCTGCTCTGCTAAAATTTCGGTGGGTGCCATTAACGCAACTTGCCAATCTGCTTCCAATGCATGACATGCTGCAACCGCTGCAACTAAAGTTTTTCCAGCCCCTACATCACCTTGTACCAAACGCAGCATAGGTTGATGTTGTTTTAAGTCGCTTAAAATTTCTTTTGATACACGTTTTTGTGCGTTGGTCATTTGAAAAGGTAAAGCTTCTAGCAGTTTTTTTGCAAGTACTTTACTACTCGGAAAAGCAGGTGAAGCAATTTGGCGAATATAAGCACGTCGAGTGAGAAGACTAATTTGATGTGCGACCAGCTCTTCAAAAATAAGACGTTGCTGCGCAGGATGAGAGCCTTGAGCCAATTGGATCATATTGGCATCAACTGGTGGCTCATGAATGTAATGTAAAGCTTCTTTGAGTGCATACCCATTTGTATATTGTTTAGGGAGTAACTCGGGTAAGGCATCACTATGATGTTTCAACGCTTGTTTAACATATTCGCGTAATTTAGCTTGTGTTAGTCCATCGGTACTTGGATAAATTGCTGTGAGCTGCGTTTTTGGAAGGGGGGTATGTTCATTAATAAGTTGAATTTCTGGATGATAAAGCTCAAGTCCTCGTGCACCTACACGAACTTCACCAAAAATACGTAAACGGTTACCAGGTTTTATTTTGTCGGTTAAATTTTTATAAATATGATAAAAGCGTAAAGTCACCTTACCAAATTCATCTTGTATTAATGCGGCCATAGATTTACGTTTACCTGGAGGGAAATCAACAGATTTGACTTCACCCTCGAGTAAATAACTACGACCAACCACCAATTGATTCATAGGAATAATGGTACTGCGATCTTCATAATCACGGGGCAGATGAAACAGCAAATCATCTGTGGTAAAAATATTTAGTTTTTCGAGTAGGGCTGCTGAAGCCGATCCAACGCCTTGTAACTGATGGACTGAAGTCATGTCCCCTCAACGAGTTCTCTATGCATATATTATTTATCGGTTATGGTAAAACATCTCAGCGTGTTGCTAAACAACTATTTGAGAAAGGACATCAAATTACCACAATTAGCCGTAGTGAAAAGACAGATCCTTATGGGACACATCTCATACAGGATATTTTTACGCTCGATTTAAGCGAAATTGCACCTGTAGATGTAGTGTATATTTTACTTTCTCCAGACGATAGTACTGTTGAAGGTTATCAGCATACTTATGTGGATAGTATTGAGCCTATTCGTCAGGCTTTAAAATCGCATCCGGTTAAAAGATTAATTGTGGTGTCATCTACGCGGGTATATGGTGAAAATTCTGGTGAAACAATTGATGACCATAGTGAGATTCACCCAAACGATGCCCAAGGGCATATCTTGCACAATATGGAATTGCTATGGCAAAAGTATTTTCCGTCACAGTGCGTGATTGTGCGTCCTACAGGGATTTATGGGGCTTCTATTGATCGCCTAAAACGAATGGCTGAGCACACGCAAACCTATCCAAATATTCACTATAGTAACCGTATTCATATTGATGATTTAGCAAGATTTTTGGCATTTTTAGCTGATTTTGAAAAACCCCATAAAAGCTATCTTGTTGCTAATAATGCACCTGTACCTTTGCATGAAGTCTTACTGTGGTTTCAAAGTCAGTTAGATTTACCGCTACTTACCTTAGATTCAGCTCATGTTTCAGGCAAAAAAATTTATGCGAAACATTTGTTTGAGACGGGTTTTCAACTTGAGCATCCAATTTGCTTTAATGACTATTTATTATGTTTAAATGCTCATGGTACAAATTAAAATTTAGACTAAACTTTAAATAACAACAGAAATACCTGATGAGGCAGTTAAATTGCCAATAAAGATAAAAAGGTTAAAAGTGAAAAAATTTTGTTTAGCTCTCTTTTTGAGTGTAACGTCAGTTACGAGTTGGGCTGGGGATCAGGTGTGGTGTGCATATGATCCAGCGGGTACCCAAGGGGATATTACGCGTCGACTAAATGACATTCGTTTATATGCTCAGCAATATCAAGTCAAATTCAAAGTCGTTAGTTATCAAAAAGAGCAGCAAGCCATTCAAGCCTTTGATGAGGGTAAATGCTCAGGCTTAGCAGCCAGTAACTTTAATACTTATCAGTATAATCATTTTATGGGTAGTACCTCAGGTATTGGTCTTATACCTAATAACCGGACTGCACGAAATCTATTGCAGCTTTTAAATCATCCTACAATTGAGAAAAGATTAATTAATAAAGACTATGAAGCAGTCGGTATGATTCCGGTTGGAACTGCAAATATGGTCATGAAAACCAAAAAAATATCAAAAGTGGCACAGCTTAGAGGTCAAAGAATTGGAGTTCTGGCCAATAACCCGCCACAACAAGCTTTGGTGAGAAGTGTAGGTGCGCAGCCAGTATATGTTGATTTATCGAATGCGATTGCGCAATTTCGACAAAATAAAATCGATATTATGCCAGCGCCTGTTTATGGTCTTTTGCCTTATAACCTACAGAAAGATTTTGGGCCAGATACTCAGGTGATTAATTTTCCTTTGGCGTATTTCGGGGTAAATATAATTATTAAGCCCCAAGCTTATCCAGCCAACTTTGGACGAAAAATTCGGGCTTGGTTTGTCCAAAATAGTCAATTATTAACAAATCGAGCTATACAATGGGAAAATCATTTACCAGCCTATTATTGGGTTGACGTTTCTTTTTACGAAAAGCAGAGCTATGACATTATGGTGGCAAAAATACGCAATCAATATGTTCGCTCCGGTTATTACGATGCCTACTTTGTGGAGCTAATGAAACGCTTACGTTGTATTGATGATCCGCGTTACTTTGAATGTCCAATGAGTAGATAAAATAAAAGGCAACTTAAGTTGCCTTTTATTTTGCATGAAGATTTTAAGCTTTTTTACGTTTTAAACGGCGTTTAGCTTGCTGAGAAGCCATTGCTTCAAGAGCTTCTTTTAACTCTTCATCAGTAAAGGTTGTGATGTGTTGCAACATTTGTAATGTCACTTCATCAAGCACCAACTGTGCGCCTGCTGCCATTTGACGGAAATTATCATCAAACTCGATTTGGCCTTGGTCATTCGTTCGAATGTAGTTTTGTTGAGTTAAAACTTTGATAAAGCTTTGGAACAATGCTTTGTCAAAGAATTCAGGAGAGTTAAACTCATAAAGAACTGATAAACGTTGTCCTAATAAATGACTTAATTCTTCAACTTGTTTTGCTGAAATATTGCCTGAACCACGCTGAGTGATTAAAGCTAAAGTCATGTAATAACGTTCAAGGCTTTGTTTAACAGGTGTTGCTAATACAACAAGCTGATTATGCTCTTCAGTATTTGGTGCAGAGCTAATTAAATTGCCTTCGTCATCTTGTTGAATAAGATTTGATTGAACCAATGCATCTGCATATTGCTCAATCTGTTCTTTAAGTTCGTTACTTTTCCATTTAAGGAATAGTTCGGCTTTTAAGAATGGATAAAGCGTATAGATGACATTGCTTAAATCAGCACGGCTAATTTTCCCGTTATGTTCAACAAGAGATGCAATCAATGAAGGTAAAACGAATGCATGCAAAATGTTATTACGGAAATAGGTGAGGAGAACTGCTTGGTTATCTTCAATCGCAATAATGTCACCAAGGGCATGCTGTACACGCTTAATCAATTTAAGCTTTAAGCCATAAGCAATAATTTCCTTACCAGAGAGCGGCGTCACTTCTGTACGCTGATCGTAAGGGAAATTTGATGCTAAATTGCGGTAAGCTTCAAGCTGCTTAATACAGATTTCTTCATCAAGAGTATGCTTTGGTGTTGCAAGCAAAATAATTGAGAGTAAAGAAACCGGATTAATCACTACCGCACGGTTAATATTTTCTAAAATCGCATTTGCAGAACTGTTTACTGCTTCTGAAACAGCCGGTGGCACTGGGTCATCGTTCTTTTCAATATAAACGTTCTCAGCATTATGCTGTTTAAGCAAGTCATCTAGAAAAACAGGTTCACCAAAGTTAACGTGTACTTTACCGAAAATACGTTCAATTTTTCGGAGTGTTTTTAAAATACCAAAAATAGACTCGGCTTCTTTTGGCTTACCTTGCATTTCGCCTACATAGGTTGAACCTTCCATAAGGCGCTCATAACCAATGTAAGTTGGCACAAATACAATCGGCTTGGCACGGCCACGTAAATGACTATGGACTGTCATTGCGAGCATGCCGGTTTTCGGGGGTAATAAGCGGCCTGTACGCGAACGTCCACCTTCAATAAAGTATTCAAGTGGTGTGTTGCGAGAAAGAATACTATATAAATATTCTTTAAATACAGAAGTATAAAGACCATTGCCACGGAAAGAGCGGCGAATAAAGAAGGCACCGCCACCACGTAAAAGCTGACCAACGAAAGGTAAGTTTAGGTTGTCGCCTGCAGCAATATACGGAACCATCAAGCCACGTTTATAAATCACATAAGACAGTAGTAAGTAGTCAATGTGGCTACGGTGACATGGTGTGTAAACAATTTCATAGTCTTTTGCAAGCTCTCGGACAGTACTGAAGTTATGAACTTCTACGCCGTCATAAAGCTGAGTCCATAGACGTGTTAACGCCAAATCTGCAAAACGTACTGCTGAGTGAGAATAATCAGATACGATTTCATTCACATAACCAATCGCACGACGCTCTGCTTCAAGCATGCTGATTTTACCGCGAATACTTTCGCGTCGAATGGCTTCTTGAACATCACGAGACTTTAATACCGACTGCATGACATTGCGGCGGTCTGATAAGTCAGGGCCTAAAACAACTTCACGTTGGCGATCAAGGTAGTCATTTAAAGTGCTAACAATATAAGTTGCTGGCGAAAGGTTTGGATAATGCTTCTGAGCATATTCAACGAGGTCACGTAAAGACTGTGGTTCATGGAATTCCAAATAAGATTGGCGACCATGCAAACCAATATTTACAAGCTGTTTAACTGTACTTGGAGTTGCCCATGTATCTGAGAATAACAACTTAAACCAAGAGTCTTCTTTATCTGGAGAACGACCCCATAAAACGGTTACCGGAACCAGTTCTATGTCGAGTTCAGGATTTGCTTGTAAAACTTCGATCAGTTTAATTAAACGTGGCGGAAAAGCATGAGGAGGGGGATTCAGTAGGTTATTTTCATCATTGTGTTGTAAAAATAAAACTGAAGCTTTTTCCTGATGAGTACCGATGACTAATGGATCTAGCGCTGGCTTTAAATTTAAGCGACGAGTTTCTCCATCCACCACTAAAGCATTACTGCGAGAATGATTTTGCAAGACATAGCACACTACTTTTTGGCGCTCAGTCTTTGCTTCTGTTTCTGTTGTTGCTGATACTGGTTCAGTAGGAACTTCCCCAAGAACATGTGGTGTTACCACGAGGTCAAGTAGTTTACTCGAAAGCCGACGATACATTTGACCAAACCCACTCTTGGACATAAGAACTCCTACTTCTTAAAGACAAATCCCGGCACCAAAGGCAGAGGGTAAATATTTTGCGGTATTTATTAAAAAAAACAATATGCTGTTTTCTGATAAATTATAATTCTTTTGGCATTTTTTATCGTTAAAAATCGTATTTTTAGCTGTTTTAAAGGCAATGTTTGTCAGAAGTTGACTGATTGTTCCATGTACAAATAGTTTTTTATGGCACAATAGATTCTACACATCTGTCCTTTAATACCAATTTTGCCTGCAATATGAAGGTATCTCTCATGAATGCGTTAACCCAAGAACTGGTTGAGCTGCTCACTTTAGAAAAGCTTGAAGAAAATATTTACCGTGGAATTAGCCGTAATTTGGTCGGTAAACGTGTTTTTGGAGGTCAGGTTCTCGGTCAAGCATTACGTGCTGCTTCTTACACAACTGATCGTCCTGCGCATTCTCTGCATGCCTACTTTTTATATGGTGGTGATATTAATGCTCCAATCATCTATGAAGTAGACCGTTTGCGTGATGGCAAAAGCTTTGTCAGCCGTCAAGTTCGGGCAATTCAGCATGGACGAGTTATTTTCTCGGCAATGGTGTCTTTTGCTAACCCTGAAGAAGGCTTGAACTATCAGCATCCAGAACCAGATTACCCAGCTCCTGAAGCGCTAAAATCGGAAAGTGAGTTGAAAGAAGGTATCCTGAATTTTGTACCGGAAAATGTTCGTGCAAGTTTTATGCGTGAGCGTCATGTTGAAATCCGTCCGATTGATCCAGTCAATCCATTTCAACCACAACCGGAAGCGCCTTTTAATGCGCACTATATCCGTACCCATGACCGTATTCCAAAACAGCTGGATGACATTTCATTGCATCAAGCAATTGTAGCGTTTTACTCAGACTTTACTTTGATGACAACAGCTTTAAGACCACATGGCTTAAGTTATATTTCTCCAAGTTTGCAATGTGCCAGTATTGATCATGCGATTTATTTCCATCGCCCACTTCGTGCTGATGAATGGATGCTCTATGACATGGAAGCTACAGTTAGTGCGGCTTCTCGCGGTTTAAACTTTGGCCGTATGTGGCAAAATGGCCAACTCGTATGTAGTACGGTGCAAGAGGGTTTGATGCGTTTACGGGAAATTGAAACTCAATAAATAACGATGAGCCATCTGAAAAGATGGCTTTTTTTATTTTTAATTGAAACGATGTGACAAAAAATTGCTCGAATGAAAAGCAAGCTCATGTCATATTTACAAAAGGATTGCCTACTGAAAAAAATAATGTTGATATGAACTTAAATACACAAATTCTGATTGCTGCCATTTTAGGTTTAGCCTTTGGCTTCCTACTTACCATGTATCCGGACACTGCTTTTGTAAAGCACAGTTTATATGGATTAGGTATATTAAGTAGTGTTTTTATTGGGCTACTTAAAATGTTGTTGGTGCCATTAATTTTTAGCTCCATTGTGGTTGGAGTTTCAAATTTGCAGGCAGGTGGACAATTAGGCCCAGTTTGGAAAATCACATTCTTGTGTTGTATCACCACCACCACCTTGGCCTTAATTTTAGGTATTAGCTGTGCTCATTTGTTTGAGGTCGGGCGAGGTGTAGATATTTCAATTTTTCAGGCATCTATGCAAAGCTATCAAACACCAGATAGTTTAAACCCGGCAACTTTCTTCACTAATTTTATTCAAAATACTTTAATTAACCCATTTAAAGCTTTTAGTGACGGGAATGTTTTAGCTGTCGTCGTGTTTGCTCTATTTGTGGGTGTCGCTTTAGTTCATGGTGGCGAACGTTTTAAAAGTATTCGGGTATTGAGTCATCAGTTTTTTGAAATGATGATGATGCTAGTAGGCTGGGTAATGAAATTGGCGCCGTTAGGTATTTTTGCCTTACTCGCTAAATTAATGGCTACCGAAGACATTTCAGTATTAAGCCGATTGGCGGAGTTTGCTGCTGTGGTAACAGGTACTACTATTTTTCATGGCGCTGTTGTTTTACCGCTACTGCTTTGGATTTTTGGTCGTATGAGTCCTTGGACTTTCTTCAAAGGCACACGTACAGCTTTAATTACCGCATTCGCAACGAGCTCTAGCTCTGCCACTATGCCGCTGAGTATGAAATGCGCACAGGAAAACTTGGGTGTCCGTCCTCAAACCGCGGGTTTTGTGATTCCATTGGGTACACAGCTCAACATGGATGGCACAGCTTTATATGAAGCTGCTGCCGCGCTCTTTGTGGCAAATCTAGTTGGACTAGACTTAAACCTGACACAACAAATTGTAGTGTGCCTAACCGCAATGATCGCATCACTTGGAGCACCAGGAATTCCAAGTGCGGGTATGGTTACCATGATTATGGTATTACAGTCTGTGGGTTTACCTGCCGAAGCAATTGCGATTTTACTTCCAATCGATCGTTTACTCGATACGGTAAGAACGGTTGTAAATGTGCAGGGAGATATGATGATTAGTGTGGTAGTAGATCGATATACCAAAGATAAAGATATCAGTATCTAATCTCTAAATAAAAAAGCAGGATTTATATCCTGCTTTTTTATTTTAAGCTGCTTGTAATTCAGCTCTTTTGGCTGCTGGCGACTGCGATAAATAACTTACCGCATCTTCAGTGCTACCTTCTTTAACTGGATCATACCACGGCATGAGGTAGTCAATTTGCTGAGCAATAAGCCAGATTGGGTTTGGTAAAACCTGATTATCTTTTCGGCTAATTTTATACCATTCTAGAGCAACCCAAGCTGCGAAAAATCTAGATTTGGCAGCATCAGCAAAACGTGGATCTTGCTTCATAATATGTGCAGCGCCGTCTACCCATAGTCCTAACACAAGCACAATCACCGCAAGACTTAAATAATAGCGTGGAATATAACCGCCTCCTAAATGGCGATATAAATCGAAAGCAACAGTGCGGTGTTCAATTTCTTCCGAACCATGCCATTTTACCAAGTCTACCATTTCTGGATCTGCGCCTAACTCTTCCCAGCGTTTGTTATAAAGCGCATATTTACCTAGAACACATGTCATGTGCTCAACTGTCGCGATAACACCTAAACGGAATAAATCCCATTGCTCTTGCAAGAATTGCGGAACTTCTTTGTCAAAAGGTTTATCTGCCAAAGCAGTGGTAAATAGATAATTCATAATGTCCAGATTTCTCTGGATATCAATATTGCGTGCACTTAAATATTCTTTATTGGCAGAAGTGTGGGCGTTTGCATGCATTGCTTCTTGGCGAATAAATGCTTGTACATCCTGTTTAAGTTTTTCATCAGTAATACGCGGTAAAACCTTGTTATAGAGTCGGCAGAACCAGAACTCTCCAGCAGGCAAGATATTGTTAATTTCATTAATAAAATAACTTGCAAACGGTTGGTTTGGAATCCAGTCTATAGGGGTATCTTTCCAGTCAAATTTTACCTTGCGTGGAAGAATCTTATAATCAATAGAAGAACCTAAAGCCTTATTCTTCAAAAAAGATAGCAATTTCATCATTTAGTCCTGATTTTTAACTCGATGAAGTTATGATGAGTATAAAAAAAGCCCCTACATTTGTGTTTAGCAATAGGGGCCAATTGAATATAAATTTAATAAAGAAATTGTATCTGTTTTGACGATTTACTCTTCTGCATCCTCAGCGCTCGCTTCTGGGATTGCATCAACGTCAAATTCTGGCTGTTGTTCAAGCGTAAAGTGCAATCGTCCAGCCATCACACTTGCTAGCTCTTCTAAACCTAGTTTGTTTAATGAAGAAAAAAGCTGAATCGAGAAATCAAGCTTCATTTTTTTCAGTTGTTGTTTAACTTCGAGCAAGACTTTGTTCGCTGGACCGCGGTTCAGTTTATCTGCTTTGGTTAAAAGAATATGAACAAATAAATGGCGTGAATAAGCCCACTCTAGCATCATCATGTCAAAGTGCTGTAAAGGGTGGCGAATATCCATAAGTAAAACCAAACCTTGTAAGCTTTTACGATGAATTAGATAGTTTTCTAATTCTTTTTGCCATACACGTTTCATATCTTCTGGTACGGCTGCATAACCATAACCAGGAAGGTCAACTAAGCGTTGATCTGGATTACCTAGGCTGAAAAAGTTAATCATTTGCGTGCGCCCAGGTTTTTTGGAGGCACGTGCAAGCTGTTTCTGGTTTGTTAATGCATTAATTGCGCTAGATTTTCCTGCATTTGAACGTCCGGCAAACGCAATCTCGTAGCCGCTATCTTCAACACATAGTGCCAATTTAGGAGCACTCATTAAAAATTCAGCTTGGCGTAACCAGTTTAGAGATTGCACAGCATAGGCTGTAATCGCTGGATCCGGTTTCTTTTCATAACTGATCTTTTGTTTGGGTGCGAGTCTGGCTTTGGTGTCTTTCGATTTTTCACTACGACGCATAAAAAATAACTTTTTAAATGAGAGGGCTCGCGCCTAGTATAAAGGAGCTTGGTTATTCTTGCTAATTTTCAGTAAGCTTGCTTAAAAAGATAAATAGAATTACGGGCTCTAGAGTTGTAAAAAGGCGATAGGGGAATGATCTGAAGCAGATTTTGGCTGTTGTAAAACTTCACCTAACGTATATTGATCTAAACTTTGATAAAAGCTTTCCAAAGCTTGATCAAGAATACCTTTCAAACCGCAATGGGAGCGTAAAACACAAGGTGGTGTATTGCATTCAACAATTTGGTGGTCACCTTGTAAAATTCGGACAATTGTTCCAAGTTTTAAATCTAAAGCTTTTGGATTTAATCGAATTCCACCACCTTTGCCGCGAATGGTAATAATCCACTCTTGTTTACCCATAAAATGGACGACCTTCACAAGATGATTTTGCGAAACATATAAATCTTGAGCGATTTCTGCAATCGTGTACGGCGCATCACTTGGACGAGCGACATACATTAATATTCGCAAAGCATAATCGGTAAATTTATTAAGTTGCATGATCACCAAAAACTAAAGGTTAAGAGGTTGATCATCTTAGCCTGAAAGTCTAAAGAATAAAACTTTCAGGCCAGAGCTTTTTAAGTTACAGCGTTAAAGGAGCTGAAACTTGTACTTGATCACCAACTCTATAGTGCTCAAGCAAAATGTTTGAAACAGAGAACTCTGTATGGTCTTCTTCTGGTTGAACATCAAAATGATAAGTATTGTCCTCTTGAGCCTCTGTGAACTTAAATGCTTTTGGTTGTTCAAGCTGTTGGTTAGGTACTTGAACCTTTACAGAAATAAAAGCATTTGCTGGGCTGGTGAGTACATCTTCATGATCAGTTGCCTTTAAAGTAAAGCGTTTGCCAGACTCAAGTGGGTCAATTTGCGTAATTTCAAATGAACGCCAGCCAGCCCATCCACCTTTCAAGCTTTCAAGTTGTTCATATTTTTGTTTTTCAACACCAATTAAGATATCTGCCAACTGTAAATAAGCTTGTTTCCACGCTTCAATGAGTTCTGATTCAAATGGAACATTTAAAACTTCACTAATTGAATGAAGCAAGTTGTCGCCCACAATTGCATATTGATCTGGTTGAATATCTAAGCTCACGTGTTTAGTGGTAATACGTTCAACCGCTTTGGCAAGCACCGTAGGATTCTCAATATTTTCAGCATACGCGAGTACAGCTGCTGCAAGAGCACGAGGTTGGCGCAGGCTGGTCTGATCATCAAGATTAAAAACATTTTTTAATTCTGGGTTGTTATTCAACATACGCTTATAGAAGTATGTAGTTAGAGTAACACCATGTTCACGCAATACAGGTACAGTAGATTTAACGAGTTCAATTTGTTGTGGAGTCATGGCTAGACCTTAATTATCTGGCTATATAAGATGTATTTAAAATACATCTTTAAAATAATTGTAGCAATAGCTTTTTAATAAAAACCTTAAAAAATTTAAGGGATATAAAATCCCCTAAATTAATATACTGATTTAAAAATAAATTTTATTTTCCAAATAATGAGCCGAGTAGCCCCCGTACTAATTTTTGGCCAGTACTACCACCTAAGCTGCGAGCAGCACTTTTTGCAAAAGTTCCGACAATATCTTGAGTAAGTTTAGCTCTTTCACGCGCCGCACGTTCCTCTTCTTTTTGCTGTTCACGTGCTAGACGCTCTTGTTCTTTGGCTTGTTGTTTCGCTAAGGTTTCCTGTTCTTTCGCTTGCTGTTTTGCGAGTTCTGCATCTTGTTTTTGCTGTTCCCGTTCAGCCACTTTGTTTTGGAGCATTTCATAGGCACTATCACGATCTACAGCTTGTTCATAAACCCCGGCAATAATACTTTGCGAAATTAAGGTCTGACGCTCTTCTGGAGTGATAGGCGTAAATGAAGAGTAAGGAGGCATAACCCAACCACGTTCTACAATTTGAGGTGTACCTTGTTCATCTAGACAACTAATCAGTGCTTCACCTACACCGAGCTCGGTAATTGCTTCATCTACTTTAAAATCGGGATTAGAGCGGAATGTGTCTGCTGCTGTTTTTACTGCTTTTTGATCTTTAGGAGTAAAGGCACGTAAAGCATGTTGTACACGGTTGCCGAGTTGCCCTAAAACACTTTCTGGTAAGTCGAGCGGGTTTTGGGTAATAAAATAAATTCCCACACCTTTAGAACGAATTAAACGTACAACTTGTTCAATTTTTTCTTGTAAAGCTTGACTGGCGTTGTCGAATAACAGGTGAGCTTCATCAAAGAAAAACACGAGTTTAGGTTTATCCATATCACCAACTTCTGGAAGCTGTTCAAATAATTCTGAAAGCATCCATAACAGGAAAGTAGCATATAGCTTAGGTGTATTCATGAGCTTGTCAGCCGCAAGAATATTGATATAACCATGCCCATTTGCGTCGGTTTGTATAAAGTCCAGAATATTTAAAGCTGGCTCTCCGAAAAACTGTTCTCCACCTTGGTCGGCAAGAGCAAGGAGATTACGTTGAATAGCGCCTAAGCTGGCTGGAGATAAGTTGCCATATTCGGCTTTAAACTCAGCTGCATGTTCACTTACAAAAGTGATCATGGCTTTTAAATCTTTAAAGTCGACCAGAAGTAACCCTTGGTCGTCTGCAATACGGAATACGGCAGATAAAACACCTTCTTGGGTGTCATTTAAGTTGAGTATACGTGCTAATAAAATTGGTCCAATTTCAGAAATAGTGGTTCGAATAGGGTGGCCTTGCTGACCAAATAAATCCCAGAAAACAACTGGATTGGCTGCAAATGGAACACTGTCGATCTGTAAAAGCTTTAAGCGTTCATTAAATTTATCCGAAGCTTCACCAGCTTTTGCGAGGCTTGAAACATCACCTTTTGCGTCGGCAAGAAAGACGGGAACGCCGATTCGAGAAAAACTCTCTGCGAGCACCTTTAGGGTGACTGTTTTACCTGTACCGGTCGCACCTGCAATCAGGCCGTGCCGGTTGGCAAATTGGGAAAGTAAAACAATTTCTTTTGATGTGTTGTTAATATTTTTTGCAATAACAATCGGTGTACCCATATATTTTTATCCCTTAGTGTGAGCCACTATTGATGTTGTCGTTTTACATTTGTTTCAGAGCATTTTGGATATCTTGAATTAAATCTTGTGGATCTTCTAGCCCTATACAGAAGCGAACCAACAAACCTTGTTGTAAATGTGTATTTTCAAGTTTTCTCATCATTTTTAAATCATAAAGCATGACGAGACTCACTGGTCCTCCCCAACTAAAACCAAGTTTGAATAGCTTAAGAGCATCACAAAAACGGCGTACTGCTGAAATATCATAATCAGATTTGAACACAACACTCACTAAGCCTGCACTTCTACCTGTTGAGCAAATTTCTTGCCAGTATTGATGACCAGGTGAAGCTTTATCGCTTGGATGTAGAACTTGTGCAAACTGAGGTTGTTCTTTTAACCATGTCAGTAGGGTTTTAGCATTATTTGATTGTTGCTCATACCTTAATGACATATGCGCAAGACTGCGTTGAATTTGGGCAGTATCATCACCAGATACCGAAATCCCTAAAATGGCATGCATTCGGAACAAACGGTGATGTAACTTCTCATCACGAGTTACCACACTTCCCATTAAAATATCGCCACCACCACTTGGATATTTGGTAAGCGCATGAATGGTTAAATCCACTGATAAATGCTCATCGGAAAAATCAAAAGCATTAAAGGCGAGGCCAGCTCCCCAAGTATTATCTAGTGCAGTTAAAACGCCATGTGCTTTTGCTTTTTTTACTAGCGCTTTGAGATCTGGAAATTCAAGAGTGACAGAACCTGCTGCTTCTAACCATAGCAACTTGGTTTTATCAGAAGGCTGGAAACTTGAGACATCGATCGGGTTATAAACTTGAACATTAATTCCATATTGATCTTTTAAGTAGTTTAGGTGTTCCAGATTCGGACCATATATATTGTCTGGCACCCAAACCTCATCACCTGTTGCTAACACAGCAGAATTTACGAGATTAATCGCAGATAACCCGCTTGGAGCAAGTAGGCAGTATAAACCACCCTCAATTTGAGCAATATTGTCGCCTAGTGTAAATGTCGTAGGCGTACCATGGGTGCCATAACTATAGTCATAAGGATCGGTCCAGTGACGATCAAAAAGGTGCGAAGTCGATTTAAAAATAATAGTTGATGCACGAAATAAGGGAGGTTGCACGGTTTCAATAAATTGAGGTGCTTTTCGTGGTGCATGAATGAGTTGGGTTTGGAAATTGTTATGCTTTTTCATGGGGCGCTATACTTTACATAATGAGATTAGATTAAGAGAAAACTTACTTAACTGCTAGATTTTTGATTATTTCTAAGATGTTTCGTTACTAGTGTAACATTCACTAAAACTTGGCTTTATTTTTGCAAAGATCAAACCAACATTCTAACAACAATAGGTTTAAGCGCATGAAGTCGCATTTACGTGTTCACTATTTTCAACATATTGCTGGCGAAGGTTTTGGAAGCTGCTATTCATTCTTAAAAGCACACCATGCAACGATAACAGCTACAGAGTTTTTTGCACTTCCAGTTGATCTCCCTTTGGAAATAGAAGCATTGCCACACATTGAAGATGTGGATTTGCTACTTATTATGGGGGGAACCATGAGTGTAAATGATGAGGCAAATTATCCATGGTTAAAAATAGAAAAAAGATGGATACGTCGTTATTTGGCGGCGGGAAAGCCTGCGATAGGACTTTGTCTCGGAGGGCAACTTATTGCCAATGCACTAGGAGCCGCCGTTAGTAGAAACCGTTATCAAGAATTGGGATGGTCGACCGTACAAAGGGTGCCGAATTTACCTAAAGAAAGCTTTTTATTACCAGAAAAAATAAATGTAATGCAGTGGCATAGTGAAACTTTTGAGATTCCTAAAGGTGCGATTCATTTAGCAGAGAACTCAGTTTGTCGTAACCAGATGTACCAAATTGGTTCAAATGTTCTTGGTTTTCAATTTCATCCAGAAATGACACCGAAGGTATTAAATCTTCTTTTAGAGAACGAACAAGAGCTTTCTATTTTTAAAGGTGAGTATGTCCAATCTTTAGATGAACTACATCATTGCGACATCCAAAAGTTTGAACAAGGCAATCAACTTTTAAACAGGGCAATAGAGTTCGTGGTCAATCAATAAAAATATAGAGTTGACGAGAAAAAGGATGAATTGAGCAGAAAATAGAAAAAGAGAATTGCATAAGACTTAAACAATCGTTATAATGAGCGACCCTCAAGAAGAGGGCATTTACTGCGAAGAAAGTAGTAAATGTGCATTACAGTCGTGGCATCGATCACGACCTTGGTGATTATCACTGCCTTTGACACTTACCAGATAGGTGAGATGCGTCAAAGGTGATTCTTTATATATTTGGCTTGGAGTTTACTGGTATGTCTAACCAGAGAATTCGTATCCGTCTTAAGTCTTTTGATCATCGTCTGATTGATCAATCTGCTCAAGAGATCGTAGAAACCGCTAAGCGTACCGGCGCACAAGTGTGTGGTCCAATTCCGATGCCTACTCGCATCGAACGCTTCAACGTTCTTACTTCACCGCACGTTAACAAAGATGCGCGTGACCAGTACGAAATCCGCACCTACAAACGTTTGATCGACATCGTTCAACCTACAGATAAAACTGTTGATGCATTGATGAAGTTAGATCTTGCAGCTGGTGTTGATGTTCAGATCGCTTTGGGTTAAGGCTTTCGGTTAATTAACGATTAGTTAATTAGGCCGCTTTTTTAGAGGTTTATGCACATGGCTATTGGTTTAGTCGGTCGCAAATGTGGTATGACTCGCATCTTTACAGATGCTGGTGTTTCTGTACCTGTTACAGTCATCGAAGTCGATCCAAACCGCATTACGCAAATCAAAACACTTGAAACTGATGGTTATCAAGCTGTTCAAGTAACTACTGGTGAACGTCGCGAGTCTCGCGTAACTAACGCTCAAAAAGGTCACTTCGCTAAAGCGGGTGTTGCTGCTGGTCGTTTAGTTAAAGAGTTTCGTGTTACTGAAGCTGAGCTTGAAGGCCGTGAAGTTGGCGGTACTATTGGCGTTGATTTGTTCACAGTTGGTCAAATTGTTGACGTAACTGGTCAATCAAAAGGTAAAGGTTTCCAAGGTGGTGTTAAACGTTGGAATTTCCGTACCCAAGATGCTACTCACGGTAACTCTGTTTCTCACCGTGTTTTAGGTTCTACAGGTCAAAACCAAACTCCTGGACGCGTGTTCAAAGGCAAAAAAATGGCTGGTCACTTAGGTGATGAACGCGTAACAGTACAAGGTCTTGAAATCGTATCTGTTGACACTGAACGTTCAGTTTTGGTTGTTAAGGGTGCAATTCCTGGTGCAACTGGCGGTGACGTTATCGTACGTCCTACCATCAAGGCCTGAGGGGAAATACCGTGAATTTAAAAACTGTTTCCGGCTCTGCTGTTGAATTGTCTGAAGTAGCTTTCGGACGTGAATTTAACGAAGCTCTT
This sequence comes from Acinetobacter sp. FDAARGOS_558, assembly GCF_003937785.1. NCBI lineage: Bacteria > Pseudomonadati > Pseudomonadota > Gammaproteobacteria > Moraxellales > Moraxellaceae > Acinetobacter > Acinetobacter sp. FDAARGOS_558. Next base: position 1,889,407 of record NZ_RKJH01000001.1, on the reverse strand, counting down.
GTACACCAAGTTGTTACTGCTTACTTAGCAGGTGGTCGTCAAGGTACTCGTGCTCACAAATCACGTGCAGACGTTTCTGGCGGTGGTAAAAAACCATTCCGTCAAAAAGGTACTGGTCGCGCTCGTGCGGGTTCTATTCGTAGCCCAATCTGGGTTGGTGGTGGTAAAACTTTTGCTGCTCGTCCACAAGATTGGTCTCAAAAAGTAAACCGTAAAATGTATCGCGGTGCAATGCAATGTATCTTAGCTGAACTTGTTCGCCAAGATCGCCTTGTTTTAGTTGAAGAGTTTGCTGTTGCTGCTCCAAAAACTAAAGAATTGCTTGCAAAACTTAACGATTTAAATGCAGCTCGTGCTTTGATCGTTACAGATGCTGTAGATGAGAACTTATATCTTGCAGCGCGCAACCTTCCACACGTTGATGTGGTAGATGCAACTGCAATCGATCCTGTAAGCTTGATCGCGTTTGATAAAGTTGTGATGTCTGTAGCTGCTGCTAAGAAAATTGAGGTAGAACTCGGATGAACAACGAACGTATCTATCAAGTCCTAAAAGGACCAGTCTTCTCAGAAAAGGCACAAGTTTTAGGTGATACTGCTGGTGTTCAAGTATTTAAAGTAGATATCAACGCTACTAAACTTGAAATCAAAAAAGCAGTTGAAAAACTTTTTGGTGTAGAAGTTGTTAAAGTTAACACAACTATTACTAAAGGTAAGACTAAGCGCTTTGGTCGTACATTAGGACGTCGTTCTGATGTTAAAAAAGCATACGTCACCCTGAAAGCCGGCCAAGATGTTGAAATGGCTGACTTGGGCGATACCGCTGAAAGCGCAGCGGAATAAGGACGAAAATTATGCCGATTCAAAAATGTAAGCCAACGTCTCCAGGACGTCGCTTTGTAGAGAAAGTGGTTCATGACCATCTTCACAAAGGCGCGCCTTATGCACCGTTGGTAGAAGCAAAAAAACGTACTGGTGGTCGTAATAACAACGGTCACATTACTACTCGTCACGTTGGTGGTGGTCATAAGCAACATTACCGTATCGTTGACTTCAAACGTAACAAAGATGGCGTACCTGCTGTTGTAGAACGTATTGAATACGATCCAAACCGTACAGCGCATATTGCATTATTGAAATATGCTGACGGTGAGCGTCGTTATATCATTGCGCCTAAAGGCTTGCGTGCTGGTGATAAAGTACAATCTGGTAACGATGCTCCAATTCGTCCAGGTAACTGTTTACCACTTCGTAACATGCCAATCGGTTCTACACTTCATAACGTTGAACTTAAAATCGGTAAAGGTGCTCAATTAGCACGTTCTGCTGGTGCTTCTGTTCAATTGTTGGGTCGTGATGGTTCTTACGCAATCATTCGTCTTCGTTCAGGCGAAATGCGTAAAGTACACGTTGAATGCCGCGCTGTAATTGGTGAAGTTTCTAACCAAGAAAACAACCTTCGCTCATTAGGTAAAGCTGGTGCTGCACGCTGGCGTGGTGTTCGTCCTACCGTACGTGGTATGGCGATGAACCCGATTGATCACCCACACGGTGGTGGTGAAGGGCGTAACAAAGGTATTCAACCTGTAAGCCCATGGGGTCAAAAAGCTAAAGGGTACAAGACACGTACCAACAAGCGTACGACTAAGATGATTATTCGCGACCGTCGCGTCAAGTAAAGGAATCTGACTAATGCCTCGTTCTCTGAAAAAAGGCCCATTCGTCGATGCGCACTTGTTCGCTAAGGTTGAAGCGGCTGTTGCTAGTAACTCTCGCAAGCCGATCAAAACTTGGTCTCGTCGTTCGATGATCCTTCCAGACTTTGTTGGTTTAACAATTTCTGTTCACAATGGCCGTAACCACGTTCCAGTAATTGTTACTGAGCATATGGTTGGTCATAAACTCGGTGAATTCGCGCCAACTCGTACCTATCGTGGTCACGGTGTTGACAAGAAGTCTAAACGTTAATAGGTGTCATGATGGAAGTAACTGCTAAATTACGCGGTGCCGCTATCTCGGCACAAAAAGCACGTTTGGTTGCGGACTTAATCCGTGGCAAGTCTGTTGCACATGCTTTAAACATCTTGAACTTCAGCAACAAAAAAGCTGCAGTTTTAGTTAAAAAAGCATTGGAATCTGCAATTGCAAACGCTGAACACAATAACAGTTTAGATGTTGACGACCTTAAAGTTTCTACGATTTACGTTGACGAAGGCATGAGCCTTAAACGTATTATGCCACGTGCTAAAGGCCGTGCAGATCGTATTACTAAGCGTACTTGTCACATCACCGTTAAGGTAGGGGTTTGATATGGGTCAGAAGGTTCATCCAATCGGTATCCGCCTAGGTGTTGTGAAACGTCATAACGCTAACTGGTATGCGAATCCGAAACAATACGCTGAATACTTGCTTAAAGATCTTCAAGTTCGTGAGTTTTTAACTAAAAAACTTAAGAATGCGATGGTTAGCAATATTCTTATCGAACGTCCATCAGGTGCTGCTAAAGTAACAATTAGCACAGCTCGTCCTGGTATCGTAATCGGTAAAAAAGGCGAAGACATTGAAAAATTACAGCGCGAACTTACCAACATCATGGGTGTTCCAGCGCAAGTAAGCATCAACGAAATTGATCGCCCAGACTTGGACGCGCGTTTAGTTGCTGAAGCAATCGCTTCTCAATTAGAAAAACGTGTAATGTTCCGTCGTGCTATGAAGCGTGCGGTTCAAAACACTATGCGTGCTGGTGCTAAAGGTATCAAAGTTGAAGTTTCTGGCCGTTTAGGTGGTGCAGAGATCGCTCGTACAGAATGGTATCGTGAAGGTCGTGTACCTTTGCACACTCTTCGTGCGGACATCGACTATGCAACTATGCGTGCTGAAACTACTTACGGTACGATTGGTGTTAAAGTTTGGATTTTCCGTGGTGAGATTTTAGGTGGCATGAAACAAGTCATGAACCCTGCTCCTGCTGAAGAACGTCCAGCTAAACGCGGTCGTGGTCGTGGTGAAGGTCAAGAGCGTCGTGGTCGTCGCGGTGACCGTGCTGCTGACAAGGGAGAATAATCCATGTTGCAACCTAAACGTACCAAATTCCGTAAAGTGCACAAAGGCCGTAACACTGGTCTAGCACATCGTGGTAGTACAGTATCATTTGGTTCGATTGCAATTAAAGCAACTGAGCGTGGTCGTATGACTGCACGTCAGATTGAAGCTGCACGTCGTACCATTAGCCGTCGTATTAAACGTGGTGGTAAAATCTTCATTCGCGTATTCCCGGACAAACCAATTACCGAAAAACCATTAGAAGTTCGTATGGGTAACGGTAAAGGTAACGTGGAATATTGGGTTTGTGAGATCAAACCAGGTAAGATCCTGTACGAAATTGAAGGTGTGAACGAAGACTTGGCACGTGAAGCTTTTGCTTTAGCTGCTGCTAAACTTCCGTTTAAAACCACTATCGTGACTCGGACGGTAATGTAATGAAAACTAAAGATCTACGTGAAAAATCGGTAGAAGAGTTGAAAGCTTTGCTTGATGAGCAACAGCTTAACCAATTCCGTCTTCGTATGGCGAAAGCAACTGGTCAGTTGGGTAAATCGCACGAAGTGCAAGTTGCTCGTAAGACAATTGCTCGTATTAAGACACTCCTTACCGAAAAACAGGGGAACGGACAATGAGTGAAAAAACAGTCCGCACGTTAACCGGCAAAGTAGTAAGCGACAAAATGGACAAATCTATTGTTGTCCTTATCGAACGCCGCGTTCAACACCCGTTGTATGGCAAATCAATTCGCCGTTCAACTAAGTTACACGCTCATGATGAGAACAACGTTGCTAAAATTGGCGATGTTGTAACCATTAAAGAAAGCCGCCCAATTTCTAAAACTAAAGCTTGGACTTTAGTGGAAGTAGTTGAAGCAGCTGCTGAGTAATTCGACGTTCTTGTTGCATCATCGGTCAATTTCGAGTACTCTTTGAGCCTTTCGAAATTGTGACCGGTGATGCTCGGTTTTGGAGTAGGGCAATGATTCAAACCGAAACTATGCTCGACGTAGCAGACAACAGTGGTGCTCGCCGCGTACAATGTATTAAAGTACTTGGTGGTTCACATCGTCGTTATGCTTCTGTTGGCGACATTATTAAAGTTACTGTAAAAGAAGCTATTCCACGCGCACGTGTTAAAAAAGGTGACGTGATGAATGCAGTTGTAGTTCGTACTAAGTTCGGCATTCGTCGTCCAGATGGTTCTGTGATCCGTTTTGATGATAACGCTGCAGTTATTTTGAACAACAACAAAGCTCCGATTGCGACTCGTATCTTCGGACCAGTGACTCGTGAACTTCGTACTGAACAGTTCATGAAAATCATTTCATTGGCTCCTGAAGTTCTATAAGAGGCAATCATGGCTAAGATTAAAAAAGGCGATCAGGTTATCGTGATCGCAGGTAAAGAAAAAGGCAAACAGGGTACTGTTTTGTCTGTTTCTGAAGACCGCGTTAAGGTTGAAGGCCTTAACTTAGTGAAGAAGCATCAAAAGCCGAATCGTGTAACTGGCGCTGAAGGCGGTATCGTTACTCAAGAAGCTTCGCTTCATATCTCAAACGTGGCAATTTTAAATGCTACAACCCAGAAGGCTGACCGTGTTGGTTACCAAGTGATTGATGGCGTGAAAACTCGCGTTTACAAATCAACTGGTGAATCAGTGGCGGTAGCGAAGTAATAGGTTGAAAAGGCAATGGCCAGACTTAAAGCACGTTACAACGACGAACTTAAAGCGAAGTTACAAGAAGAACTTAGCATTAAGAATGTGATGGAAATTCCTCGCATCACAAAAATCACTCTTAACATGGGTGTAGGCGCAGCAGCTACTGATAAGAAATTATTAGACGGCGCTGTAGCTGACATGCAATTAATTGCTGGTCAAAAACCAGTAGTTACTCTTGCACGTAAATCTATCGCTGGTTTCAAAATCCGTGATGGTTGGCCAATTGGTTGTAAAGTTACTTTACGTGGCGACCAAATGTACGAATTCTTGGACCGTTTGATCTCTATCGCAATCCCTCGTATCCGTGACTTCCGTGGTTTCTCAGCGAAATCTTTCGACGGTCGTGGTAACTACTCAATGGGTTTGAAAGAGCAAATCGTTTTCCCTGAAATCGATTTCGACAAGATTGATCGTATTCGTGGTATGGATATTACTATTACTACGACTGCTCGCACCGATGACGAAGGCCGTGCGCTTATGCGTGCATTCGGCTTCCCGTTCAAATAAGAGGTCGATATGGCTAAGAAAGGTATGATTAATCGCGAATTGAAACGCGAAAAAACTGTTGCTAAATACGCTGCAAAACGTGCTGAATTAAAAGCTACTATTGCAAATGTAAATGCGAGCGACGAAGAACGTTTCGAAGCGATGTTAAAGTTACAAGCATTGCCACGTAATGCATCTCCGGTACGTCTTCGTAACCGTTGTGGTTTAACTGGTCGTCCTCATGGTTACTTCCGTAAGTTCGGTTTAAGCCGTAACAAATTACGTGACACAGTAATGCAAGGTGATGTGCCAGGCGTTGTTAAGGCAAGCTGGTAAGGAGCGACTAAATGAGTATGCAAGATACCGTTGCCGACATGCTAACACGTGTTCGTAACGCACAAATGGCTAAGAAACAAACTGTTTCTATGCCGTCTTCTAAGTTGAAAGTTGCTATTGCAAATGTACTTCAACAAGAAGGTTATATTTCAAACGTAGAAGTTGCTCAAGAAGAGACAAAATCTACTTTGACTATTACTTTAAAATATTTCGAAGGCAAACCAGTTATCGAAATGGTTAAGCGCGTAAGCCGTCCAGGCCTTCGCCAATACCGTGGCAAAGATAAACTTCCAAGCGTTAAGCAAGGTTTAGGTATTGCAATTGTTTCTACAAGCAAAGGCATCATGACTGATCGCGCTGCACGTGCTGCGGGCATCGGTGGTGAAGTTATTGCTTTTGTTTCTTAATAGGTGATTCCTCATGTCTCGTGTGGCTAAAGCCCCAGTAACTGTACCAAATGGTGTAACAGTTACTCAGAACGGCCGGCAGGTCGAAGTGAAAGGCAGCAAAGGTACATTGTCTTTCAACCTGCATGCGCTGGTCGAGCTAAAACAGGAAGAAGGTAAACTTCAACTTGCTCCAGCTAAAGAATCGAAAGATGCTTGGATGCAAGCTGGTACTGCTCGCGCTGTATTGAACAACCTTGTTAAAGGTGTTAGCGAAGGCTTCGAACGTAAGTTGCAGCTAGTTGGTGTTGGTTATAAAGCTGCGGTTAAAGGTACAGTTGTAAACCTTAACCTTGGTTACTCACACCCAATTGACTACGCTTTACCAGAAGGTGTAACAGCGGAAACTCCAACTGCTACTGAAATCATTTTGAAATCAGCAAACAAGCAGTTGTTAGGTCAAGTAGCGGCAGAAATCCGTGCATATCGTTCTCCTGAACCATATAAAGGTAAAGGTGTTCGTTATTCGGATGAAGTCATTCTTCGTAAAGAAGCTAAGAAGAAATAAGGCGCGAGGTTCTTATGAACGAAAAGAAACAATCCCGTTTGCGTCGTGCGAAAAGCACACGCTTGCACATCCGTGCATTGGGTGCGACTCGTTTGTGTGTAAACCGCACTCCGCGTCACATCTATGCTCAAGTTATTTCAGCAGATGGTGGCAAAGTTTTAGCGCAAGCTTCAACTTTAGATGCATCTTTACGTAGTGGTACTACTGGTAATATTGAAGCTGCGACGAAAGTTGGTGCTTTAATCGCAGAACGTGCTAAAGCAGCTGGCGTTACTAAAGTTGCATTTGACCGTTCTGGTTTTAAATATCATGGTCGTATCAAAGCCTTGGCTGATGCTGCTCGTGAAGGCGGCTTGGAGTTCTAATCATGGCAAAAGTTGAACAAAACGAAGGTCTCGTTGAAAAGCTGGTTGCCGTTGATCGTGTAGCCAAGGTTGTTAAGGGTGGTCGTATCTTCTCTTTCACAGCATTAACTGTTGTGGGCGATGGTAATGGTCGCGTAGGTTTTGGTCGTGGTAAAGCTCGTGAAGTTCCAGCTGCTATTTCTAAAGCACTTGAAGCTGCACGTCGTAACATGATCACTGTAGACCTTGCTGGTACTACTTTACAACACCCTGTGAATGCTCGTCATGGTGCAAGCCGTGTATACATGCAACCTGCTTCAGAAGGTACTGGCGTAATCGCTGGTGGTGCAATGCGTGCCGTTCTTGAAGCTGCAGGTGTACATAACGTACTTGCTAAATGTTATGGTTCTACTAACGCTGCTAACGTAGTAAACGCAACTTTTAAAGGTTTGCGTGATATGACTTCTCCTGAGAAAGTCGCTGCGAAACGTGGTAAATCAGTAGAAGAAATTCAAGGGTAATCAATCATGAAAACGATTAAAGTTACCCAGACTAAATCTTCTTCACATCGCTTGAAAAATCACAAGCTTTGCTTACAAGGTTTAGGTCTGCGTCGTATTGGTCATACTGTAGAAGTGCAAGATACGCCTTCTAACCGTGGTATGATCAACAAAGTCTACTATATGGTTAGTGTAGAGGAATAAGCCATGACTCTGCGTTTAAATGAGCTTGCACCTGCAGAAGGTGCAAAACGTGAACACCGTCGTTTAGGCCGTGGTATCGGTTCTGGCGTTGGTAAGACTGGTGGTCGTGGTATCAAAGGTCAAAAATCACGTAAAAGTGGTGGCGTTCGTCCAGGTTTCGAAGGCGGTCAAACAGCGATTTATCGTCGTTTACCTAAATTCGGTTTCACTAGCCAAATCGCTTTAAAAACTGCTGAAGTACGTTTGTCTGAGTTAAGTAAAGTGGAAGGCGACATCGTTAGCCTTGAAACTTTAAAAGCTGCGAATGTTGTTCGTCGCGATCAAATTCGCGCTCGTATCGTGCTTTCTGGTGAAATCACTCGTGCATTCACTGTTCAAGGTGTTGCATTGACTAAAGGCGCTAAAGCTGCAATTGAAGCAGCTGGCGGCAAAGTCGAGGAGTAATCTCGAGTGTCTATGTCTCCTAGTTCTTCAGGTCATGTCAACATGATGAAAGGTCAGCCATTTCACGTGAAATATCGTGAAATTATTCGCCGGATGAGTTTTCTAATCGGTGCATTGCTGGTCTTTCGACTAGGAGCGCATATTCCAGTACCAGGCATTAATAATGCTGCGTTAGAAAATTTATTTCATGCAAACCAAGGAACTATTCTTGGGCTATTCAATATGTTTTCTGGCGGTGCTTTAGAGCGAATGTCGATTCTTGCTTTGGGAATCATGCCTTATATTTCTGCATCAATTATTGTGCAGTTAATGTCTACAGTGATTCCTTCTCTCGAAGCCTTGAAAAAGGAAGGGGAGCAAGGTAAACGTAAAATTAATCAATATACGCGTCAGGGTACATTATTACTTGCAGTGGTTCAGGCAGTGGGTATGTGTGCAGGTCTTATTGGACAGGGTATTACTCTATCTAGTGGTCTTGCTTTTTATATACCTGCAGTTACATCACTTGTCGCAGGAACTATGTTCTTAATGTGGCTAGGTGAACAAATCACTGAAAGAGGTATCGGTAATGGTATCTCAATGATTATTTTTGCAGGTATTGTTGCTGGTTTGCCTAAATTAATTATGCAATCAGTATCATCTGTCGATAATGGTCAAACAAGTTTAATTGGTCTTGTTATCTTTGGTCTTTTGTCTCTTGGTGTATTGGCAGCGATTGTGTTTATTGAAAAAGCACAGCGTCGTATTCCAGTAAACTATGCACAGAAGCAGCAAGGGCGTCGTATATTTACAGCTCAGCAAACACATCTACCGTTGAAAATTAATATGGCTGGTGTGATTCCTGCGATTTTTGCGAGCTCTTTACTCTTGTTCCCAGCTAGTTTGGGTCAATGGGTAGGAAGTGCAGATCCGAATGCTGGTTTAATTAAACGTAGTTTACAAGATTTAGCTTTAGTATTGTCGCCTGGACAGCCTTTGTATTTGGTGCTCTTTGGTGCGTTAATTATCTTTTTCTGTTACTTTTATACGGCTTTAGTATTTAGCCCTAAGGAAGTATCAGAAAATCTAAAACGCAGCGGAGCTTATGTGCCTGGTATTCGCCCAGGTGAGCAAACTGCTCGTTACTTAGATCATATTCTTAATCGTTTGACGTTTATTGGTGCGATTTATATTACAGTCATTTGTTTGATGCCAATGATTCTACAAAGTTCTTTTGGTATTCCATTCTATTTGGGTGGTACCTCATTACTCATTGTAGTCGTTGTTGTTATGGACTTTATGGCTCAGCTACAAGCGCATTTAACTTCTCATCAATATGACAATCAAACATTAATGAGAAAAACGACTGCTCATCCTAAGGGATAAGCGCACTTAGAGGTTTCATCATGAAAGTACAAGCTTCTGTAAAGAAAATTTGTGGTAGCTGTAAAGTTATCCGTCGTAATGGGGTTATTCGCGTGATTTGTAGCGCAGAACCTCGTCATAAGCAGCGTCAAGGTTAATCTAATCAAGACCTGTTGATTTCAGTAGGCGAATTGGGTTAATATCCGCCCCTCAAGATTTTTGTGGGGCGGTTGATTATCTCTACTGCCTTTTTGGAGAAAAGTGAATGGCTCGTATTGCCGGTGTAAACATTCCGGATAACAAGCATGCTGTTATCTCCCTCACTTACATCTTTGGTATCGGTCGCCACACTGCTAAGAACATCTTAGCTGCAGTTGGTATTACTGAGACTACTAAGATCCGTGAGTTGGACGATGCACAGCTTGATGCGATTCGTGCAGAAGTTGCTAAGGTTCCTACCGAAGGTGACTTACGTCGCGAAATTTCCATGAACATTAAACGTTTAATGGATTTAGGTTGCTATCGTGGCCTTCGTCATCGTCGCAGCTTGCCTGTCCGTGGTCAACGCACCAAAACTAACGCACGTACCCGTAAAGGTCCGCGCAAACCGATTAAAAAGTAAGATTTCTGGAAGCTAAAAGATGGCTAAAGATACTCGCACACGCAAGAAGGTCACTCGTACCGTCTCTGAAGGTGTTGCACACATTCACGCGTCTTTTAATAACACCATTGTTACGATTACCGATCGTCAAGGTAATGCATTGGCTTGGGCCACCTCAGGTGGACAAGGCTTCCGTGGTTCACGTAAATCAACTCCGTTTGCTGCTCAGGTAGCTGCTGAAGTTGCTGGTAAAGCAGCTTTAGATTACGGTTTGAAAAACCTTGACGTCCTTGTAAAAGGTCCTGGTCCAGGTCGTGAGTCTGCGGTTCGTGCATTAGGCGCAGTGGGTTATAAGATTAACAGCATTACCGATGTGACTCCAATTCCTCACAACGGTTGCCGTCCACCTAAAAAACGTCGCGTGTAAGGAGAAACATTCATGGCTCGTTATATTGGTCCAAAATGCAAACTCTCTCGCCGCGAAGGGACAGACCTGCAACTTAAATCTGGCGTTAAACCATTTGACGTCAAAACTAAAAAAGCTAACAAAGCACCTGGTCAGCATGGTCAGGCTCGCGGTGGTAAGCAATCTGAGTATTCACTACAATTACGTGAAAAACAAAAAGTCCGTCGTATTTACGGTGTGTTAGAGCGTCAATTTAGTAACTACTATAAAGAAGCAGCTCGTGTTAAAGGCGCAACTGGTGAGAACTTGTTGAAATTGCTTGAAAGCCGTCTTGATAACGTTGTTTATCGCATGGGTTTTGGTTCTACACGTGCAGAAGCTCGTCAGTTAGTAAGTCACCGTAGCATTACTTTGAATGGTCGTCGTGTAAACATCGCATCTATTCAAGTTAAAGCTGGTGATGTAATTGCGGTTCACGAAGGTGCTAAACAACAATTGCGTATTAAAAATGCGATTGAATTGGCTGCTCAACGTGGTATTCCAGCTTGGATCGAAGTTGATCACTCTAAGCTTGAAGGTACGTTTAAAGCTGCACCAGATCGTTCTGATTTACCTGCTGAAATCAACGAAAGCTTGATTGTAGAATTGTATTCTAAATAATCCTTGAGGTAGCAATAATGACGCGTACTGCAAACGAGTTTCTAACTCCGCAAGCGATCAAGGTCGAAGCGGTAAGCGGGACCTCGGCAAAAGTGATTCTGGAACCTTTAGAGCGTGGTTTTGGCCATACTCTAGGTAATGCTTTACGTCGCATTCTATTGTCTTCTTTGCCAGGCGCTGCTGTGGTTGAAGTAGAGATAGAAGGTGTCGAGCACGAGTACAGTACTTTAGAAGGCTTGCAGCAGGACATCGTCGAGCTCTTGCTGAACCTAAAAGGATTGTCTATTAAGCTGTTCGATCAAAATGAAGCTTATTTAACATTAGAAAAACAAGGTCCTGGTGACATTACTGCTGCCGACCTTCGTTTACCTCATAATGTTGAAGTGGTTAACCCAGAACATTTAATTGGTACTTTGAGTGCTACAGGCTCATTAAAAATGCGCTTGAAAGTTTCTCAAGGTCGTGGTTATGAAACATCTGACTCTCGTTTCCCTGAAGGCGAAACACGTCCTGTAGGTCGTTTACAGTTAGATGCTTCTTATAGCCCAATTAAGCGTGTTTCTTACACCGTAGAAAATGCGCGTGTAGAACAACGTACCGATTTAGATAAACTGGTAATCGATCTTGAGACCAACGGTACGGTTGATCCTGAAGAAGCAATCCGCAAAGCGGCAACAATCTTGCAACAACAAATTGCAATTTTTGTTGATCTTCAGAAAGACCAAACTCCTGTTGCTCAAGAACCTCGTGAAGAAGTTGACCCAATCTTGCTTCGCCCAGTAGATGATCTAGAGCTTACTGTTCGTTCTGCTAACTGTTTGAAAGCAGAAAATATTTACTACATTGGTGATCTTGTTCAACGTACTGAAGTTGAGTTGTTAAAAACTCCTAACCTTGGTAAAAAATCGTTAACAGAGATCAAAGATGTTTTGGCATCGAAAGGTTTACAACTCGGTATGCGTCTTGAGAACTGGCCACCAGCTAGTCTTCGTATGGACGACCGTTTTGCCTATCGTAGCCGTTAATTAAGTAGGACTATCACCATGCGTCATCGTAATAGTGGTGTGAAATTAGGCCGTACAAGCAGCCATCGTAAAGCGATGTTCCAAAACTTGGCTAATTCTTTATTTGAACATGAGTTGATCAAAACAACTTTGCCTAAAGCTAAAGAATTACGTCGTGTTGCTGAGCCTTTAATCACTCTAGCAAAAAACGATACTGTAGCAAATCGTCGTTTAGCATTTGCTCGTACTCGTAATGCTGCAACTGTTGGTAAATTATTTACCGTACTCGGCCCTCGTTACAAAGAACGTAACGGCGGTTATCTACGTGTTCTTAAAGCGGGCTTCCGTGCTGGTGATGCAGCACCGATGGCTTACGTTGAGCTTGTAGATCGTGAAGTGAACACTTCAGCTGAATAATTGATATTATTCAAAAAAGACCGGCTTTATGCCGGTCTTTTTTATTTTCCAAAAAACATAAAATTAAAAATTTGTCCCCAAGTGACATAAAAAAACGGATAAACGGTCAAACTTGACATTGTGTATTGTCAAAATTGTGATTTAATAAAGTCATATTCTCAACAATGGGTATAAAAATAAAATGGAAAAGCAAGTTGATGTATTAATCATTGGTGCAGGCATATCAGGAATAGGAGTTGCTGCCCATTTATCTAAAAACTCTCCACAACGTCAGTTTGAAATTTTGGAGCGTCGTGAATCGTTCGGTGGAACTTGGGATCTTTTCCGCTATCCTGGTATCCGTTCTGATTCGGATATGTCTACTTTTGGTTTTAACTTTAAACCATGGCGCAAAGCCAATGTTCTCGCTGATGGTGCCTCTATTAAAGGATATCTAGGGGAAGTGATTGATGAGTTTAAGCTAAAAGAAAAAATTCATTTTGGCCATCGTGTCCTTTCTGCGAATTATGATTCTGCCTCGAAAAAGTGGCATGTTATTGTCGAGGACAATAAGAAAAAACAGCAGACTTGGGTTGCTAACTTCGTTGTAGGTTGTACTGGTTATTATAATTATGACCAAGGTTACGCGCCGACTTTCCCAAATCAAGAAGCTTTCAAAGGTCAACTCATTCATCCACAACATTGGCCGGAAAATTTGGATTATAAGGGTAAAAAAGTAGTAATTATTGGTAGTGGAGCTACAGCAATTACACTGGTGCCTGCAATGTCAAAAGGTGGAGCAGGTCATGTAACGATGTTGCAACGTTCACCAACTTATATTGCTTCTGTTCCGTCTATTGATTTCATCTATGAAAAAACTCGTAGATTTATGTCCGAAGAAGCAGCTTATAAATTTACGCGTGCTCGTAATATTGGTATGCAACGAGCAATTTATGCATTGTCTCAAAAGCATCCTAAAACAGTTCGTCGTTTACTCTTAAAAGCAATTGAAATGCAACTTAAGGGTAAAGTTGATATGAAACATTTTACACCTTCATATAACCCTTGGGATCAGCGTCTTTGCGTAGTTCCTGATGGTGATTTATTCAAAATTCTTCGTGAAGGTAAGGCGAGTGTTGAGACTGATCAAATTGAAAAATTTACTGAGACTGGTATTCAATTAAAATCAGGCAAGCATCTTGATGCCGATATTATCGTATCTGCAACAGGTTTGCAGGTTCAAATCATGGGCGGTGTGCAGGCAACTATTGATGGGGAGCCAGTTAAATCATCTGAACACATGCTTTATAACGGCGTGATGCTCAGCGATGTACCAAACATGGCGATGATTATTGGCTATGTAAATGCTTCATGGACATTAAAAGTTGATATTGCAGCAGATTATATCTGCCGTTTATTAAATTACATGGATAAGAATAATTATGATGAAGTCATTCCATCTGGTGATAAGAGCGTGATGGAAGAAGACACAGTCATGGGTAGCTTATCATCTGGTTATATTAGTCGTGCTGCTGACGTGATTCCTAAACAAGGGAAACAAGCTCCATGGCAGGTAACCAATAATTATCTTGAAGACCGAAAATCATTAAAAAATGCAAAATTTGATGATGGTGTTCTACGTTTTCATAAGCATTCAGAAGTTTCTACACGTAAACCAAAATTAGTGTCTTGATATTCGAAAATAAAAAAGGAGGCTATAAGCCTCCTTTTTATAATGAAGATTAAAGAGTTCTAGAGATTAATTCTTTCATAATTTCATTGGTGCCTGCATAAATACGGTTTGCTCGGTGATCGATATAAGCGCGTGCAATTGGATATTCCATCATATAGCCATAACCACCATGTAATTGAAGACATTCATCTACAACTTTTGAAAACATATCTGAAATTTTATATTTTGCAGCCGCTGCAGCTTCAATACTCAATTTTTCATCGAGTTGTAATTCCATACAACGATCTAAATAGGTACGGCAGAAATCTATCTCTGTTCTAAGTTCGGCAAGTTTAAAACGAGTATTTTGGAATGCTCCAATTGGTTTGCCAAATGCTTTACGATCTTTTGTATATTGAACAGTATGTGCAAATGCCGCTTCTGCCCCAGCTTGGCAGATAATAGCAACTAGCATACGCTCCCACGCTAATTCTTTCATAAGCATGATAAAGCCCATGCCTTCCATACCTAAAAGATTTTCTTTAGGAACACGAACGTTATCAAAGAAGAGTTCACAGGTATCTTGGCCTTTCATACCAATTTTGTTAAGTGGTTTGCCCTTAGTAAAACCAGCACGGTTAGCTTCGACAATAATGAGTGATAAATTGGCAGATCCTTTATCGCTATTCCCCGTTTTACAAACGACAATTGCCATATCGCATAAATAGCCATTGGTAATAAATATTTTTGAACCATTAATGACATATTCATCGCCATCAAGAACGGCTGTTGTTCGAACCGCTTGCAAGTCTGAACCTGTTCCCGGCTCGGTCATGGCAATTGCGGTAACCGTCTCACCAGTAGCCATTTTAGGGAGCCATTTCTGTTTTTGCTCTTCATTACCGAAGTTATTGATATAGTTGGCTACAATGTCGGAATGCAGTGAGAAACCTGTACTTGAGTCCATCGCATAGGCTTGTTCTTCAATAAGAATCATGCTGTATAGGCGATCGACACCTGAACCACCATATTGTTCTGGCATGGTGGTACAGAGTAAACCTAATGCACCAGCTTTATTCCAAAGATCTCGGTCAACATGTTGTTGTTTTTCATATTTTTCAATATTAGATACAACTTCTTTCTCATAGAATTTACGTACCGTTTCCCGAAAAGCTTCATGTTCTTCGCTAAATAAATGGCGAGGTAACATATTTGGAATGGGACGAATAGCACCAGATTGCATTGTATTTCTTCCTTGGTTTGGGCTGGATGTTATGAGCTAAACATAAGGGAAGCGACTATACCTAACAATGTGATGAATGCTCATTTATGGCGATGAAGTGATAAGTTTGGTCAATTTGATATTTTTAGCGAACTTTCTCATGTGATCAGGTAAACTAAGCGCACTATCAACGCAGATGGGGAAATAAATGTCTGAAGAAATGACCTTGGAAGAACGTAAAGTAATCTATCGCGCACGTCGTGGTTTAAAGGAAATTGATGTCTATTTTGACCCTTATGTGAAAAATTATTATTTAAAGGCAGACCCGGCAGAAAAAGCGTTGTTTGCTGAGTTGGTAGAACAGGAAGATCCTGATTTACTCGATTGGTTTATGGAAGTATCAGAACCACCACGTACCGAATTACGTGACTTTATCTATAAATTAAAACACTATGTTCATGGTTAATTTATTTTGCTCAACCATTTGAATTTTAAGCTGAAATATAGTCGTTTTTCGATTATATTTCAGTTTTTTATTGGCTTAAGCTTAGCAATTCTATTTTATCAATTAATGCCGTTACTATGGTGGTTAGTTGTAATCAGCTTACTATTTATAAGCTTTATTTTCTTTTTAAAGCGTCCGCAGCTTGCGCAAATTGCTTATTTAGATAAAAAACTATGGTCGCTTGCTTATCACTCACAGAACACCATTTCTCGCGTCAAAATTTTAAAAGTAATTGATTATCAGATTTTCATAGTGATCTATTTTGAAGGTCATAAAACACTAACTTCTATCATTTGGTTTGATCAAATGTCATTAGCAGAGTGGAAAAAGCTTAAAACTTTAGAAAAACTCTATTAATTGTTAGACAATTCTACATTTGTATATTTATTTAAAATTATTATTAATCAATATCTTATATTTTATTTCTTTTTGGAAAATTGAAATTGTCTAGTTAAAATACAGAAAAAACAGCAAGAAAGTTAATTGTCGGACAATTTCTCAATATGGTTACTATTCTATCGGTTAAAGTACAAACACCAACGTAAAGTGTGTCGGAGGTCTCAAATGGAGATGCCAACATGGTCGTTCTTGGTCATTGCCATAATTATGGCGGTGGTGATAGGAAGAGCAGGAACTTTACTCAGGGAACATCTTAACCGAGTTAATCTTAGCAAAGTTAAGAGACAGAGGATGCAAAGGTCATCGATCAGTCAATAGTCTAATTGGTTAATCGATTAATTTCATCAAGTGTCCAGTTTTTAACTGGGTGCGAACGTAGTAAGGAGGTCTCTCATGGAGATTTCAATGTGGATGTTTCTGTTGATTGCAGTAATTATGGCTGTAGTAGTAGGAAGAGCAGGAACTTTACTTAAGGATTATCTAGAACAACAATAATATAAGCCGTTAAAAGCTTATCCCAGTTAATAAGTAGCATGTGCTGAACCGTCGCAATGCTACTTTTTTTTGCCTAAAATTTTTGTTTCCCTGAAAAACTGTCAATTTTATCTGCTGTGAAGTGTGTCAAAGTATAAGCGCTACAATTAGAGTAATTACTCTTTTATTCAAGATATGCATCTGCTAATGTACATCTGAAAAGGAAAAAACAAATTACATCGAGGACAGGAAGATGTCTAAAGTCCAAAAAATATGCCAAGGTTTGGCGGTAAGTTTTCTTGCAGCTTCAGTTTTATCAGGTTGTTCATACGTTGTGAAGAGTGGAGCAAATGTTGCTTTAGGTTTTACTGAAAAGCACGTCGTTCCACCTATTTTGGCAATGCAAGATGCTGAAATGGTCTGTAATACTGGTAGTGCCTTAACTCCTGCAATCATGTCGACTAAGGGTATGGGTGCAGATCCAACTCGTGTTGCTGTTTTAATGTATGCGGCTTCAGGTGTATGTGCAGAAAATCAGGCTTTAGAGGCTGAATTACGTTATTTACGTGCTTCAAAAGCAGGGCAGGTAACAGAAGCTCAAGATGCACGTATTGCACAGAAGCGTTGGGCTGCAATTGCTGCTGAGCGACAATACGCAGGCTATAAGCTCTTTGCTGATCGTTGGGAATCTAAATATAAATATCATTTAGGTGATTCTTGTCCAACAATGCGTAGTGATATTGACCAAACTGTATATTTACTTGGGATGATTAGTGGCCTTCAAGCTGTGACCAACGACATTAACTCTGGCGGTTCTGTCAATGTTCCGAAAGATATTGCTGCTATTGTAGAGCGCGGTATGGTCTGCCTTGATAACCAAAAATTCTGGGGCGCACCAAATGCAACCCGTGCAGTGATCTGGACTTTATTACCAGGCGCTAATGAAGGGAAGCCTGATCCATATGAGACTTTAAAACAGTCCGTGCAAATTGGTGAACAAAAAGGTGTTCGTTTATCTCATGCATTATATGCCGTAGCTGCTCAAGCGAGTGGTGACGATGCCAAAATCCGTGATGCATTAAAAACTTATGCCGCATCTCAAGCAGATGACAAACCTGTCAATCCGAACTTTAAATTAATCGATAGTATGGCTGGTTTAATTGTGCGCGGTATTTCTGACCGTTACTGGACTGAGCATACTGGTGTTCGTACCGGTGATGACGGTATGTCTCATTTCTGGGATGAGAAAAACGAAGGCTCAGCTGAATTGGATGAGTTGTTTGATGGTGGAGCTGCATCGGAAGCCCCAGCTGACACAAAAACTGCACCTGCACAGTAAATAGATCTGAAGGAACTCACTCCTTAGGGTTACTAACTCTAGTAATCGTAAGGAGCCTGGTTTAAAAGGAGTGTGCTATGAAAGATCATGTACTCAATAAAAAAGTGCTTTTGGTCGCAGGGTGCATTTCTGTTTCTGCATGTTTACAGGTGTTTCCGGATTATTTTATCTATTGGCGTGAAAGCTTACTCGGCGAGTTCTGGCGTTTATGGACAGCGCACTGGGTACATGTCGGATGGATTCACTTTCTTTTAAATATGATGGCATTTGCGTGTTTGCCTTTCATATTTCCCCATACCAAAGTGTGGCACATTTTAAGTCTTCTTTTTCTTTTACCACCTTTTATTAGCTTGGTGTTCTATTTTTATTTGCCCAATATCGATGCATATGCCGGCCTTTCTGGTGTACTCCATGGGTTATATACCGCAGTTGCTTTGGTTTACTTGCAATACCGTAAAGAGAGGAATTTTGCATTTCTGGTCTTAGGTTTAATTGTTGCAAAGTTAATTTGGGAAAATACATTTGGGCAAACAGGAACAGCCCAGCTCATTGGTAGTCCAGTTTTAACTGAAGCTCATCTATATGGGGCGATTGGTGGTGCAATCTTTGGAGGATGCTATTGGCTCATACAAAGATTCAAATAGAAAGATTGACAATACAAACTGTTAAAAAAGTGATTTTAGTCATTCTTTATTGATAAAGTTTGATGCAAATTTGATCGTTGAATAAAGGGATTGGTAGAAGGGGGATGGACGATACCCCTGACCAAGGAAATTGCATGACTCAAAGCCTTTGTTATGAGGGATTTGAGAGAACAAAATTGGAATATTTATGCAAGAATATCAAGAAAAAAGATCTGGATTAGGTCTGCTGGGTTATATCTGGAATGAATGGATCTCAACATTCATTATCCTCATTTTACTATTGATGACGCTCATAATTGGTACCGGGGAAATGATCCACGGTCAATTATTACGTATCGGGGAACGTCTTTATGGTGACCCTGCTACAGGCATGCAATATTCATTCTTGCGTGCTGAGCCTGAAAAGCCGACTTGTGATCGACATCCGAATATTGATGCTCAAGTAAAAGAGCAGATGAAAGCAAATGCATCTGATGATTTTGCGAGCTTCTTTGGTGCTGCATCGGAAAGTGATGTCCGTGCGTCCTTACTAGCAGCACAGCAGCAATGTGAAGAAAAATATCAGGCTTACGACAAAACTATTAAATATATCGAAGCAAACCCGGGCGTACGTACTTATCGTGCGATCGAAACAGGTTTCTTTGGTATTTTTAAATTCGGTACAGAGAACCGTGCCATTTTACTGGTCTTTATGGTACTGATTTCAGCGATTACTGCATCATTGAAATATCACCATATTGGCTTGCGTAATCCAGCAACAAAAATAGATTACAAAGTGTATTCTCTATTTATGTTGATTGGTAATGCGCTACTGAGCTTCTCGGTCATTAGTCAGTATCGTTCAGTCATTAATTCCGGGGTAACACCTACTTATGAAACAGTAACGATTTACTGGATATGGATGATTCTGTTTGTTGTTCTGACCTTAATTAGTCTGTATCAACTATTTGTTTCACCTCCACCAAAACGTGAAGGCGGTAATATAGGTTTAGCCTTACTTTCTGTACCTTTATATGCCTATATGGCACTAATTACAGGTATTGTATTTACGTTCTTTATGGATTATCCAATGGGGCAAGGGATTTACCTTGGTTTATTGGTTGAGTTCTCGGGTATCTTCTTAAATCTTGCCTTATTTATTTGGGCGGGTATGTTACTCACGCAAACCCGTGTTATGGATTTGTTCTTAAATGTACTTCGTCCATGGAACTTGGCGCCAGAAACCTTAACTTGGTTAATTCTGATTGCTGCTGCTGTACCGACTGCTTATACCGGTGCTTCGGGGATTTTCGTTATCGCGGCTGGTGCGATTATTTATAAGGAAGTTTGGAACGCAGGCGCTCGCCGTCAATATGCATTAGCTGTATCTGCAATGTCCGGCTCCCTAGGGGTGGTTGTACGTCCATGTCTATTGGTCGTTCTAATTGCGATGTTGGATAGTCGTCATGTTACATCTGACGAATTATTCGGACATGGTATTTATGTCTTCTGGCTAACAGCATTTATTTTCTTGGGTGTATCTCTTTTATTGGCCGAAGAAAAGTTCCGTGTGAACTCGCCAAAAGTGGCACTACCAGGTATGGCACGAGCTTTTGTACCGGTTATTCCATATATCCTAATTACTGTAGTTGTCCTTGCATTTTATAAATATGCATTAGATACAGGAATGAATTTACTGCACCAGTGATTCTGCCACTCGTGCTTATTGCGATGATTCTGTACGATAAAATGGTTATGCCTAAAGAGGCACCAGCTTTAAATATTCATGAGGCGATTGTTCGTGAGCATGAAAAGAAATCACCGTTCTTACAGACTCATGATCCGCATAGTTCACAGTTCCGTCTTGGTTTTGGTGGTGCATTACGTTTTGCGACATCAGAAACAGTGGGACATATCGGTGCCTTAATTATTTTGATGGCATTGTCTGCAAGTGTAGGTGGTTTAATTGAACGCTCTGAAGTGGTCGAATTATTACCAACTCATTTAGGCAGTATCTATATATCACTGGCATGTATTGCACTGTTACTTGCAATTATTGGTATGTGTACAGATCCATTTGGTGCCGTAATTTTAGTGGCAGCAACTATTGCTCCTGTAGCTTACGAAAATGGTATTCATCCAATTCACTTCTGGATGATTGTATTGGTCGCATTCGAATTTGGTTATGTAACGCCGCCAGTTGCCTTGAACCATCTATTAACGCGGTTATCCGTTGGTGATGATGAGGTGAATGCTGCCGATGCAGAAGCGAAAGAGAAGTACACAAGTTTCTACTACCGATATGAACGTTGGTTATTACCAATTATTGTCTTGTTCTCATCATTGGTATTGGTAACTTATGCACCACTAATACTGAAACTATTTGGTTGGTACAAATAATTTAAATATATAAGCCGAGCAAAAACACTCTCTTTAAGAGGGTGTTTTTTATGTGGTAGTTATTTTGAACATATAAATTTTTAGTAAATAAAAAAGCTAGCTCAGAGTGAACTAGCTTTTTGCATCATATCTAGAGTTAAACAAATACTATTGTTGTTTAACTTGGGCCTCAAGAAGCTTCACTTGCTCTTCTTTTAGCTTAATAAGTTGATCTGCATCAGCATGTTGAGCTTTTAGTGTCGCTTCCTGATCTTGCAATTGACGATGAATGTCATTGAGTTTAGATACTTCTTCTTTAGCTAAAGATTCTTGAGCAGGGATTGGCTGCTTGAGCACATCTTCATTCACAAGTTGCTGTGAGTTAGCGGTTTGTGTTTGAACTACGGGTTCCGAGCTTTCAGAAGGTTTTGTAGTTTTTTCAGGAGCTGGTACCGAGGCTGGTTGTGGATCAACCATTGGCGCTGACGTTTCAGTTTTTTTGAAAAACCATTGTGCTGCGAAAAAAAGCACGACGAGAATGCTTAAGCCCCCAATTAAAATCCACAATAGTTTTGAGTTTTGTTTTCTTTGTAGTGGCATGTGTAAGACCTTTAGTCAGAACGACGAGGCTTGAACTGTATTACCCCAATTTCATCAGGTATAGCGGGCGTTTCAGGCTCATCAATATGAGTCGGACGATTTTCGCTATAACCGCATTCGATACATTCAATCCATTCGTCTTCAGCGGTGGTTAGCATGACAATCCGATCTATGGCTTCACATTTTGGACATTTAGCCCCAGCAATGAAACGTTTCTTCATCTTTATCACCCTAACCACACGATCAATTTAGGCCCATAGTTTAAGCGGTTTTGTTATCGTTCGTCCAACCTTGATGACGTAACAATGCATCAATTTTTGGCTCACGACCGCGGAAATTCACAAATGCTTCAAGAGCAGTATCTTTCCCACCCACCGCTAAAATTGCCTGACGGAATTCTTTACCCGTTTGAGTATTGAAAATACCTTCATTTTCAAAACGGTCAAAGGCATCACTTGCTAAAACTTCTGCCCATTTGTAAGAGTAGTAACCTGCTGCATAGCCGCCTGCAAAAATATGACTAAAGCTATGTTGGAAACGGTTGTAGTCGACGGTTGGAACTACCGCATATTGTTTGCGAATATCATTTAAGGTCTGCTGAATTTG
The DNA here is from genome assembly GCF_003937785.1 of Acinetobacter sp. FDAARGOS_558. Classification (NCBI taxonomy): domain Bacteria; kingdom Pseudomonadati; phylum Pseudomonadota; class Gammaproteobacteria; order Moraxellales; family Moraxellaceae; genus Acinetobacter; species Acinetobacter sp. FDAARGOS_558. The sequence continues at coordinate 1,867,146 of NZ_RKJH01000001.1, read as the reverse complement.
CTCACTATTCAACGCAGGAGTTTTGGTGTGAATAGTTAAGTCAAATAAGGCAAATTCAAGCTGACGTAAAGTTTGCATACCAGACTGGAAGAAACGTGCATTTAATAAAGCATCAAGTAACTCTTGAGGTAAGGTCTGCTTGCTCTCAATATGCTCACTTAAAACATCAAGACTTTCTTTATCCCATGACCAGAATTCCATAAACTGACTTGGTAACTCGACTGCATCCCAAGCAACGCCGTGAGTACCTGCAACTGAGATATTATCTACTTCAGTAAGCATATGATGTAAGCCATGACCAAACTCGTGGAATAAGGTAATGACTTCATCATGGGTGAGTAAGGCTGGTTGGTTGCCTACAGGTGGAGTGAAGTTACACACCATATAGCAAATTGGTTTTTGTAAACCATGAACAGTTTGCATACGTGAGCGGAAACCACTCATCCATGCTCCACCACGTTTACCTGTACGCGCATATAAATCAAAGAAGAAGCCGCCAACAACTTCACCTTGGTCTTCTAACTCAAAATAACGTGCATCTGGATGCCAAACCGGAGCTTCACGTTCAAAAATATTAATACAATATAAACGCTGTACGATCTGGAATAATCCCTGAATCACTTTTGGTGCAGGGAAGTAAGGTTTTAAAGCTTCCTGTGATAAGTTGAACTGTCGTTGTTTAAGCTTTTCAGAATAGTAAGTGGTATCCCAAGGTTTAAGCTCCTCAATACCATCTTGTTTGGCAATAGCTTGGAGTTCGGCAACTTCCTGAAGTGCAGGGGTACGTGCATGCTCAGCTAGGTCGACCAAAAAGTCATGAACTGTTTTGACATCAGGAGCCATTTTGCTGGCAAGAGAATATTCAGCATAGTTATTAAAACCGAGTAGTTTTGCCATTTCTTGGCGAAGACTCAGGATTTCTTCCATAATTTTGCTGTTGTCAAATTCTGTTTGCTCAGACTGATCTGATGCACGTGTGACATAAGCTTTATAAAGCTCTTCTCGCAAGGCACGATCATCGGCATAGGTCATGATGGCAAAATAAGCTGGGAAATCTAAAGTTGCGACCGCTTGATCAAGCTCACGCTGTTTGCCGTACTGTTTTAATAACTCAACATTACTTTCCGGAAGGCCTTTTAATTGGTCTTCTGTCAGTGGTTTAAAATAAGCCTGTGTCGCATCAAGTACATGGTTTGAGAAGTCAGAAGAAAGCTGTGAAAGACGTGCAGAAATTTCAGCGTAACGTTTTTTCTCTTCACCCTCTAAAGCGACACCAGAAAGTTTAAAATCACGTAAAGCGAGACGGATGGCACTTTGTTGCGCAGGGCTTAGCGTTGAATAGCTCTGACTATCATGTATGAGTTGATAGGTCTGATATAACGCCGTGTGTTGGCCAAGCTGAGTGTAATATTCACTTAAAGCGGGTAATAGTGATTGATAGACTTCTCTAGTTTCAGCATTGTTCATCACAGCATTTAAATGTGACAACACTCCCCACGATTCACTGAGGTTATTTTCAAGTGCATCAATTTGTTCAAGCACGGCAAGTTGCTGGTCTGTCTCGGATGGTGCAGCCGTAAGGGTGTTTAAAAACTCTTGTCCTGCTTGGATCGCCTGTTGAATATCTTGTTTTAAATTATCTAATGTAATTTGATCAAAGCGGGGAGTAGGTAGAGTCGCTTGCTGTAAAGTCATTGCTAATAGCCACATTATTTTTTAAACATAGTATTAGATGTAGGTATTGTTAGGCAGGAAATCAAGCTTAATTTTAAAAATAAACGTTTTAAAAACATTAAGCCCCCATTTTGGGAGCTTAATCATAATTAATGCAAATACCTATAAATTAGTCAGCCTTAGACTTGGCGTTTGACTTTTTCTTTTTAGGTTTCGCTTTTTTCTTTACTTTTTCTGGTTTGGCTTCTGTTTTTGTAGAGGTTTTCTTACCAGACTTTTTACTATATGAACTTGGTTTGCCTTTTTCCTTCTTTTTACGGACAGGTTTTTCACCATCAGTTGATACAGATGGTTTACCAAAAACTTCTTCTGTTGCTTGAGTGCTTGTTTTGGTTGTGCGTGGAGCACGACTACGAACTACACGCCCAGCATGAGTAACTTGTTTAATGAGTTGGAAATCGATTTTACGCTCTTCTAGATTTACACCAGCAACTTGAATTTTAACTTCATCGCCTAAACCGAAGACTTGACCACGATTTTGTCCAATGAGGTTTTGACTAGCTTGATCGTAAATAAAGAAATCATCGCCAAGTTGGCTAATGTGAATCATGCCATCAACATAAAGATCTTTAAGAGTAACAAATAGACCAAATTCAGTTACCGCACTCACAATACCAATGAACTCATCACCTAAATGTTGTTGCATATAGTGACATTTCAACCAAGTCGTTACGCTGCGGGATGCTTCATCGGCACGGCGTTCTGTTTGAGAGAAATGTTCACCTGCATCATCTAAAGCTGCACCGGAAAGTGGGTAAGGCTTTTGTTTTAGATGAGCTTTAATTGCACGATGTAACAATAAGTCCGGGTAGCGGCGAATTGGTGAAGTGAAATGTGTATAAGCTTCATAAGCTAGACCATAGTGACCTGCATTTTTGGCACCATAGTAAGCTTGCATCATTGAGCGTAATAACACGGCGTGAATGCTTGGCGCATCAACACGGTCTTTAGTTGCCTCAATAACTTTTTGATAATCTGCCTGAGTTGGTTGGTCTGGGAAAGGTAAACCCAATAGTTTTACAAAATCTTTTACTTTTTGAATACGTGAGAATTCAGGTGCCTCATGTACACGATACAACATCGGAATATCATGTTCTAAGGCATATTCTGCTGCTGCTACATTGGCAAGCAACATACACTCTTCAATAAGCTTATGAGCATCATTACGTGTACGAGGTAAAATTTCTTTAATTCCACCTAACTCGTCAAAGGTCATATAAGTTTCAATGGTTTCAAACTCCATTGCATGACGATCAACACGTAAGTTTTTCAAAATCTGGTAAAGCTGGAAAAGTGTATTTAGCGATTTATGAATATCACGATCTTTTGGAATTGCATCAGTTGCACCTTCAAAATATTGTCCTACTTGTGTATAGGTCAAACGTGCTTTTGAATGCATGACTGCCGGATAAAATTCATAACCTGTAACACGACCCGTACGAGAAAGTTTTAGGTCACAGACCATGCATAGACGATCTACGTGTGGGTTAAGTGAGCACAATCCATTTGATAATGCTTCTGGTAGCATTGGTAAAACAAAATGTGGGAAATAAACTGAAGTGCCGCGCTCTTCAGCTTCTTCATTTAATGCCGAATCTAAACGTACATAATGGCTCACATCGGCAATTGCAACGACAACTCGGTAACCACCACCAGGACGTTTTTCCGCATATACTGCATCATCGAAATCTCGCGCATCTTCACCATCGATTGTGACAAGTGCCAAGTCTCTTAAATCAACTCGACCTTCGCGATCTTGTTCAGCAGGTTCTTTGAAACTTTCAGCTTCTTTTATAACTTCATCTGGAAATTCGTAAGGCAAACCAAACTCTAAAATGGTTTGCGGAATAATAATTTCAGTATCGGCTTTATCTGCCATAGACTGAATAATATGTGCCGTTGCAAATTCTTCCCGGGTTGGATAAGTGTCTATAGCAACACGAAGCATATCGCCGACATTTGCTTTAGCATGTTCAACCAATTCTTTTTCTAGTGGGATAGGTTGATGCTGATTTGGATTGTTAGGCTGAATAAAATATTCGCCCTCATGTACCGACAATTTACCAATTAACTGTTTTACTCGATGCTGTATAACTTCGGTAATGAAACCCCATGGTTTACCTTTGCGATCTACCGATGTCTGCCGAACACGGACCCGATCACCATTAAAGACTAAACGTAACTCGCGCTCAGGTAATAACAAATCATCTTGACCATCAATATGTGCTGTACCCAAACCTTTACTATTAATATAGACAGTTGCTTCATAGGTAGGTTGGTCTGCCACCAACTGAAACTTAAAACCATCCTTCATAAGTTGGCCATCACGAACCATAGCACTTAAGCGATGACTTAAGGCTTCAATACTTTTCTGATCTTGAATATGAAAATGGTCAACAAGTTCTGCATGAGATTGCGATGTTTGCAATTGTTCCAACGTATCTAAAATAAGAGTACGGCTTGGAATAGGATTGTCATAACGTTCAGCTTCGGCTTTTGCTTCGGGGTCAACCCAGTTTTTTGTCATGTCGTTTGGTTTCATGCTTGGCAGATAGGTTTAGCATAAGACATGCAGACCAGAACTGCACGTTCAGGTTTGCAATAATGTGTTATGCACTACTGTGTTGAAATAAAGAAATAATATCTATCTTAACAAGCGTTTGATTGAAAAAGGCGAAAAGAATACGAAAATTGTTTAAAAAATATTTAATTGAACGAAAAAACAAGAAAATTTCAGTATCATGACTTGAACAATGTAGTTTTAGTTTGTATTATGGCGGCTCGTTCCGGTGAGGTGGATGAGTGGCTGAAATCACTTCCCTGCTAAGGAAGCATACCTATTACTGGTATCGAGGGTTCGAATCCCTCTCTCACCGCCATTTACTTAATGCGCTCATAGCTCAGCTGGATAGAGCACTTGGCTACGAACTAAGGGGTCGGGAGTTCGAATCTCTCTGAGCGCACCAAGTAAAATCGAACGAATCGCTGAAAAGCACACAAGTTACGCGCTCATAGCTCAGCTGGATAGAGCACTTGGCTACGAACTAAGGGGTCGGGAGTTCGAATCTCTCTGAGCGCACCAACTTGAAGAATTAACCGCTTTTATAGCGGTTTTTTTGTATCTGCTATTTATTAATTTTTAAAAATCTAAATTTTATAACTTTTTAATTATATTAGAGATAACGATAAATGAATCTGGCTTTATTCGATTTTGATGGCACGATCACCCATAATGATACCTTCAGTTTATTCCTTAAATTTTCTTTGAGTAAAAAAACTCAAATATTAGGTGGCATCCGTCTTGCACCTTATATAGCGGGTTATAAGCTTGGGTGGGTAACGGATAAAACGATCCGTACTAAGCTCTGCCAAGTGGGATATATCGGCTATGATGCAGCTTCTTTGATATACAAAGGACAAGAGTTTGCTAAAAAAGTAATTCCTAACTGTATTCGTGAAAATGCTTTAGAACGCATTCTCTGGCATAAACAACAGGGAGATCAGGTTGTTGTTGTATCTGCTTCATTAAGTGTTTACTTGGAAAGTTGGTGTAAATCTTTAGATCTGGATGTTATCTGTAATCAACTTGAAATAGATAATGGTATTTTGACAGGTTATTTTATTGATGGTGATTGTGGTTATTTAGAAAAAGTAAATAGAATAAAAAATAAATATGACTTAACTCAATATCCTATAATCTATGCTTATGGTGATACACCTAATGATTATGCAATGTTGGAGTTAGCTCATAGAAAATATTATAAATGGCAAGAGATTAATTAATATTTAAAAATATATTAAAAAAGAAAGCCACTTATATAAAGTGGCTTTCTTTGTAATTATTAAACAGTATTGAATGAGTTTTCTAGGAAGTTATCAGTAAGTAATGATGTCGGTACGATCGTATGTGTTGTATTTGTTACGCTAGATACTGTAGAAGTTACACCACCGAGCAAGCTACCACCAGTTAATCCGCCTAGCAAATTAGAAATAACATCTAAACTGCCTTCACCAGTAACACCACCCGTTAAGCTTCCAACGATATCCGTTACGATACCGATAGGGTTGTCTGTACCGCCAGTAACACCACCAGTTAAACCGCCGAGCAGATCAGTGACTACGCCAAGCGGACTGTCGCCACCTACGCTACCAGTTAAACCGCCGAGCAGATCAGTGACTACGCCAAGCGGACTGTCGCCACCTACGCTACCAGTTAAACCGCCGAGAAGGTCAGTGACTACACCAAGCGGACTGTCGCCGCCTACGCTACCAGTTAAACCACCAAGTAAATCAGTTACTAATCCTAGTGGGCTATCTCCGCCAGTTACGCCACCAATAGTTCCTGTTACTCCACCAATGATTTCAGTTACTAAACCAGTTGCAGTTGTACCATTTGTAATAAGCGTATCGAGAATACCGGTAGCCGATTCAGTAGCGCCTTGAATATCACCGCCGACTAAATCAGAAACAACTTCAAGAGCACCATTGACTGTGTCACGAGACGTTTCGAAAGTTAATGTGCCAAGGTCTGCAATTTCAGAAACTGGATGTTCTGCTTGAGGTAATACACCAATAATAGTGTCGGCTACTGTATCAATACCAGTGTTAATAATTTCAGTTTTCAGGCTTTCAACGCCTTGAAGAATATCGATGCCGCCTTGAACAACATCGATTACTGGAGAAATAGGAGATGTACCGCCACCAATAATGCCACCGGTTACGCCGCCGATAATGTCAGTTACTACACCAAGCGGATTGTCACCACCGATACCGCCAGTAACACCGCCGATAATATCTGTAATCACTTCAAGTGGGTTGCCATCAACACCGCCAGTTACACCACCAATAATATCAGTTACTACGCCAAGAGGATTGTCACCGCCGATACCACCAGTAACACCACCGATAATATCAGTTACTACGCCAAGAGGATTGTCACCGCCGATACCGCCAGTAACACCGCCGATAATGTCAGTTACTACACCAAGAGGATTGTCACCGCCAATACCGCCAGTAACACCACCGATAATGTCAGTCACTACACCAAGAGGATTATCACCACCGATACCGCCAGTAACACCACCAATAATATCAGTTACTACGCCAAGAGGGTTATCACCGCCGATACCGCCAGTTACGCCGCCGATAGTACCTGTCACGCCACCAAGGATATCAGTCACAATACCAGTCGCTGTTGAACCATTCTGAATAAGTGTTCCTAAAATACCGGTTGCATTTTCAGTAGCGCCTTGAATATCACCACCGACTAAATCAGAAACAACTTCAAGAGCGCCGTTGACCGTGTCACGAGACGTTTCGAAAGTTAATGTGCCAAGGTCTGCAATTTCAGAAACTGGATGCTCAGCTTGAGGTAATACACCAATAATAGTGTCGGCTACTGTATCAATACCCGTGTTAATAATTTCAGTTTTTAGACTTTCAACACCTTGAAGAATATCGATACCGCCTTGAACAACATCAATAACTGGAGAAATAGGAGATGTACCGCCACCAATAATGCCACCGGTTATGCCGCCGATAATATCAGTTACTACGCCAAGAGGGTTATCACCACCAACACCACCAGTTACACCGCCAATAATATCTGTAATCACTTCAAGTGGGTTGCCATCAACACCGCCAGTTACACCACCGATAATATCTGTAATCACTTCAAGTGGGTTGCCATCAACACCACCAGTTACGCCACCAATAACATCAGTAACACTTCCAACCACACCAGTGACAATACCTGTAGCAGTTGTGCCATTTGTAATAAGCGTATCGAGAATACCGGTCGCTGATTCAGTAGCGCCTTGAATATCACCACCGACTAAATCAGAAACAACTTCAAGAGCACCATTGACTGTGTCACGAGAAGTTTCAAAAGTTAATGTGCCAAGGTCTGCAATTTCAGAAACTGGATGCTCAGCTTGAGGTAATACACCAATAACTGCATCAGCTACAGTTTCAATGCCTGTATTAATAATTTCAGTTTTTAAGCTTTCAACGCCTTGAAGAATATCAATGCCGCCTTGAACAACATCGATTACTGGAGAGAGTGGAGAAGTTCCGCCGACAACACCACCCGTTACTCCGCCGATAATGTCAGTAACAACTTCAAGAGGGTTGCCTGTAACGCCACCCGTTACGCCGCCAATAATATTGGTTACAGTATCAATTGGGTTTGTAGACCCTACAGTACCTGTTACGGTACCAACTACATTAGAAACTAAGTCTGTGGTTGTATGTGAAACTGTATCGGTTACAGTTGAAATCACATTAGAAAGTAAGCCTGTTGTTGAAACATTAGCAATGTTGATATCAGAAACATTTACATTAACAGAGGAACCTGTGTTTACTACAGGGGTTATCGATACAATATTACCCAGGTCCTGAGTAACTTTTGATATTGAAGAGACGAGATTTTTCAGTAAGAACATGGTGGTCTATTTCCTGTGTATTTATGTATTTTTAAGTAAGTATTTATATATTGCGTTACGCAATTATTGAGATATGTATCGCAATAATTAAAAATTAGTATTGTGTAGATCTCAAAAAGTGTCAATGCATATTTCTACTCAAATAAATTGATACTTATAATATTTTGACAATTAGTTATTCTTGAGATTTAGACATAAAAATAATAATTTTTTTTATAATATATTCTTTATAGATGAATACATTTTTTCTTTATTTTTTTATTATTTTTTATGAATATTAAAGCTAACTAATTTTATTTATAAAAAGACTTTTGCATAAGTAGAAATATTTTATTTATATAATCCTGACTAAAAAACTAGACTTTTGTTTCTGCCAATTTGGCCAAAATGCCCAAATTAGATACGAGAAATAGAGAACTTTAATTGAAAAAAAATATTTCAAATACATTTTATAGGCAATCATCTCGACTTTTTTGAAGCTAATCTACTTAAATATTTCATTATGGCTAAGAACTAGACGCTTGATGACAAAAAGATGAAAAATGTCTTTCTAAAATGAAAAAACTGCGTATAATGCCCTCCATCAAGTACGCGCTCATAGCTCAGCTGGATAGAGCACTTGGCTACGAACTAAGGGGTCGGGAGTTCGAATCTCTCTGAGCGCACCACTTGAAGAATTAACCGCTATATATAGCGGTTTTTTTGTGCCTGTTTTTTATAATTTTTTAATAAAGAAAGCTGGTACTTGTGATAACCAGCTTTAAAAAATCTAAATTCGAACCTATTTATTAGCCGAATGTTTTGAAGCGGCTTTCATCATCAATAAAAGCTTTTTCGCCTGCTGCGCCTTCAATAGAACCAAAAACTAGCTGAGCTCTTAGTTTCCATTCTGCTGGAATATTAAATGAGGTATTAATTTTCTCATCAATAATTGGATTGTAGTGTTGCAATGAAGCACCAATATTTTGTTCAGCTAATACATTCCAAACTGCAAATTGAGCAATGGCTGTTGAATGTTCTGACCAGATCGGAAAATTATCGGCATAAAGTTCAAATTGCTCTTGTAAGCTTTTAATAACGCTCTGGTCTTCATAAAACAGAACTGTACCTGCGCCTGCTGCAAAGCTTTGAATTTTTTGTTCTGTTCCAGATACCGCTTCAGCTGGGATAATGGTTTTTAAAACTTCTAGAACTGTATTCCAGAATTTATGATGTGATTGTCCAAATAAGATCACAGCGCGAGATGATTGAGAGTTAAAAGCTGAAGGGCTGTGTCTTATTGCTTCTTGAATTAACTTTTCAATCTCATCATTTGATTGGCTTAAGTTATTGCCAATTGCATAAATAGAGCGGCGGTTTTTAATGAGTTCTATAAAAGAGGTTTCATTTGAAGGTTCTAGCTCTTGAGCAGCTTTCAAAGCCACATCTTCTTGAGCTGTTGTTTTTTGTTTGAAGCCAAATAGTTTTGCAAAGAAAGACATGACGAATTCCACGAAAAGAGACAATAGAAGCATTCTATAAATTTAAAAATATGAAATAAGCCTTATAAATATGAATCTACGTTCTATATATGAAACGCATAAGTAGCTTGTACTAATAAAAGCTTTACAGTTAAAGCAAAAATAAAAAATCACTTTTGATTCATTTTAAAGCGTAGATGAATATGCTCTAATAGTTTCGATTTATTCAATATTGATACATTGTGATGACCGAGCAAAAAAGCGCTTTATCTTTACGTTATTATTTAAATTTAGAAGAGTCTCAAGACGGATTTGGCTTGGTGACATTCGGAAAGAAGCAATTCACACGGTTTTTGACACCTGTTATTAGTATTGCAATTATTATTTGGGGCTTATATTTAGGCTTTTCAGGTGTTGGCCGCTACTATGTTGCTTTAGGTGTTTTCTTCTTGGTTATGCAAGGTCTAATGCGCTATTGGCTTTTACCTATGATGTTTAAACGTCAATTTGTACGTTATCAATTTGGTAAGAGCGAGCAAGGAATCGATTTATATCAAGATTATTTTGAGCTCTATGCTGCTGGGCGTAAACAAGCTGTACAGTATAGTGAAGTGCAGACTTTTGCTAAAGGCAAGCTGACTTATATGCTTGAGCTTAAAAATAAAACGGTCATCATTGTACCGAAACGTGCATTTGCTCAGGCTTCAGATCAAACTATATTTGAAAATACATTTAAGAAATAAGTTATTGGAATTATTAGCCGCAACAATAAAGGAAGCTTCATGAAAACACGTCCTTCAAAAATCGTTTGTGTGGGCAGAAGTTATGCTGATCATGTAAAAGAACTGAACAATGCAATGCCAGGACGTCCGGTGTTATTTATCAAACCACCAAGTAGTTTGATTGGTTTAGATGAAGGCATTTCATGGAATCCTGCATGGGGTAGTTGTCATTTCGAATGTGAATTTGTTTTACGCATTGATCAGCCACTAAAAGGAGAAACTGATCCGCAAAAAGTATTGCAGGCTATTGGTGCAGTGACTTTAGGGTTGGATTTAACATTACGTGACTTACAAAATGAGTTAAAAGATAAAGGCCAACCTTGGGAAAGAGCAAAGGCTTTTGATGGTTCGTGTGTGCTTGCAGACTGGGTAGATGTAAGTGAAATCACGAACTGGGAAGAGACTAGATTTACTTTCCATATTAATGATGAATTACGTCAAGACGGTAATACTGCTTTGCTCATGTTTAATATTGCTTATCTTTTAGTAGATATTAATCAGGTGTTCTCACTTGAGCCAGGCGATATCATTATGACGGGTACACCCGCAGGTGTAGGGCCATTAAATGCTGGCGATCAGCTAAAAATGACTTTGAAAGGTGCTACTCAAGATTTTGTTTGGGAAACATTTGTTAAAGCATAATTTTATTTAAGTTATTAAACTTTAAACCCTATTATTAAACGGATAATAGGGTTTTTTATTATACTCAAAATTAATTTATTGATAGAGCTTTCGGAACTGGTCTGGGGTAAAACCCATCCAACGCTTAAACATATAAATAAATGCCGATGCGCTGGCATAGCCCAAATCAAAAGCGATACTTTCTATGGTTTTTCCTTGATTAAGCATGGTCATTGCTTTCATTACTTTTAATCGTTGCCTCCATTCATGTAAAGACATTCCCAACTCTTTTTGACTGTAACGTGCCAACGTTCTTTCAGTCATATTTATTCGTTCAGCTAATTCTTGCAAGGTGCTGTTATCGGCAGGGCATTGGTGTAAATCATTTAGAATTTTTGCTAAAGCTGGATGATCTGTTGAAGGTGCTAAATGGAAGAGCGCAAAAATCTGGATACTAGAGCTTCGGCTTTAATGGTGCTTTTATGTATGGTCTTAGGGCTGCAACAGGTGGTTCTGAAAATAGCAGCACCAGATATTTCGCCGATTATGCAAATTGCTTTACGTTCCGGCTTATCTGCTGTTCTAGTTTTACCTTTATTGTGGCGAGATCATTCGATTCATCTATTTTCTTATAGACAATGCAAAGCTGGCGCTCTTGTTGCTTTATTTTTTTCATTAGAATTTTATTTCGTCACCCAAGCCTTAAAGTTTACCTCTACCTCTCATACAGTAGTTTTACTGTATACCGCTCCAATTTTTGTTGCATTAGGGCTTCATTGGAAATTTCCTACTGAACGTCTGAATCGAGTGCAATGGGGTGGTATTGTTCTGGCTTTTATGGGGATCATTCTTACATTTTACCCAACAACCACAGCTACAAATGCGCCAGCTCTAGCACAAGTTTTGTTAGGCGATTTATATGCACTTATGGCTGGGCTTGCATGGGCACTCAGTACAATTATTGTTCGTTTATCTCCTTTAGCTCAAGCGCCGGCAACTCAAACATTGTTTTATCAACTATTTGGCTGTTTTGTTCTACTCTTATTAATTGCTTTTTTAACAAATCAAACAACAATTCATTTCACCACTTTAACGATCTTAAGCTTAAGCTTTCAAACTTTAATCGTATCTTTTGCAAGTTTACTATTATGGTTTTGGTTATTAAGAAATTATCTTGCATCACGATTAGGGGTATTTTCTTTTTTAACCCCGTTATTTGGTGTGTTATTTAGTATTTTATTATTAGAGGAAAAACTAGAAATTAAATTTATTTTTGGAAGTATTTTCGTGTTGTCAGGAATTGTCATCATGAGTCTAAAGCAGGGCAAAGCTAAAAGCAGCTAAGCCCTGACTTTAGTTGAATATTATTTCTCTTCAAAAATTGTTGAAAGTGGAATAGAGAGCTTTGCAGCTAAATAATCATTAGACTCTACTAAAGCTGGACCAATTTTTTCCATCCATTCGTCATCATCATGAACATTTGATACATCCTGACGTAAAGGTAATGGATAAGGCAGTGCAGTGAAGAAGCTCCAAAAGTCGACTTGAGATAAATTGCGGACCAAAACATATTCATCTTTATCGGTACGTTTAACTAGATTTTGCTCTTCTAGTAAGAGAACATAAGCAGGCCAACGACCAACTTCACCACGACCTAAAATTTCTAATGCTTCTTTATCACTTACGCTTTCACCAAGTTTTTGCTTTTTATAGAACAATTCCAAAATGTCGAGTAGCATTAAAACCGGATGTCTTTTTTGCTCTTTGCCTGAATGAAAAGCGGTAAGAGCAAAACTTACCTCGACACCAAGCAATACAATATTCCAAGATAAGAAGACCCATAATAGGAAAATAGGTACTGCTGCAAACGCACCATATATGATTTCATAACTGGTGAAATTTGACATAACAAAGCTAAATAAATTTTTGAGTGTCTCAAATAATGCAGCACTTAAGCATGCAGCAATTGCTGCTGCATATAGGGGAACTGTGCGGTTGGGAATAGTCCAATATAAAATAAAAAAACCTAAAATTGTGAGAACAAAAGAAATAAGCCAGAGTAAAAATGCGCCATCAAGTTGATAACCTGTGAAGTTATTGCTCAATAAATTCATGGAAGCAACAGTTGATGAAATAACAAATGCACTGCCTAAAATAATTGGACCAAGTGAAATAATGGTCCAGTAACGCATAAAGCCTACAATACCGCTACGGGTTTCTTTTACTCGCCATATTCGGTTAAAAACGGTTTCAATTGAAGTAAGCATTAAAACTGTTGTGACAAAGAGGAATAGCACACCAATTACAGTTAAATTACTGGACTTTTCGGTAAAAGCATTAAGAGCTTTATCAAAAGCAATCGTACTTTTAGGCAAAAAATTACTGTAGATTAAGTGCTGTAACTGTTGTCTGGCAGGTTCCAATGCCTTAATTGAAGAAATAATAACTAAAAATACCGTTAACATAGGTACAACGGCAAAAAGTGTCGTATAGGTGAGGGAGCCGGCTTGTTCACGGCAACGATCCGCTTCAAAACGCTTAATTACGAATAAAATAAATTGAAACCAGGTCTTGTTATAAAAAGGAAGCTTCTTCAAAAAACGTTCTAACATGCGTCATCTATCCCGATTTTTTTAATCATGATGTGGGTGATTGATATTCACCAGTGTATTCGGTTGAGAACACTATCGTTGATGTGGGTAAACTTTAACCTAAAGAATAAAAAAGTATTCTGAAAGTTCTGTATGTATCATCGTAACAAAAGGTAGTAAAAAGCTTTTACCGATATTTGTTACTGTGCCCTTAAAAATCAATCACCTCTAGAATTTCATAAAATTGGCTACGCCAAAAAAACAAAAAATACCGTATAGTGTTCTTTTTAACAAAATTCGTGAAACCGATGCAACCTTACATTCTTGTGCTTTATTACAGTAAATATGGTTCAACTAAAGAAATGGCGCACCTTATTGCGAATGGTGTTGAATCGGCAGGTATGAATGTAAAAATTCGCACAGTACCTAATATTGCAACAGTAGTAACAGAAGCTGAGCCAAGCATTCCTGAAGAAGGTGATATTTATTGTACTTTAGAGGAACTGGCCAATTGTGCAGGCTTAGCGCTAGGGTCTCCAACTCGCTTTGGTAATATGGCAAGCGAAATGAAATATTTTTGGGATCAGACTACAAGCCTTTGGTTAAATGGTGCTTTACATAATAAGCCAGCATGCGTTTTTACTTCTTCTGGTTCAATGCATGGTGGGCAAGAAAGTACGTTATTAACAATGTTACCTCCATTATTTCATCACGGTATGATGATTTTAGGATTACCAAACTCTATTCCGGCTTTGTCGAATACTAAAACAGGTGGGACTCCCTATGGCGCAAGCCACGTGAGTGGTCCAAGACATGATCAAAGTTTAAGCCAAGATGAAAAAATTTTATGTGAAGCACAAGGGAAGCGCTTAGGCGAAATCGTAAAAAAACTTCATTCTTAAATTTATGGCAATAAAAAAGAGCGGGTTTCCGCTCTTTTTTATTTAAACTATTTTATTCTTTTACAAAAGTTACTGTGCCATCAGCAAGTGATTGAACGCGCGCTAATGACTCAACGCGGTAACCTTTTTCAAGTAATAAATCACGGCCTGGTTGGAATGATTTTTCAATCACAATACCCACACCTACAACTTCTGCATTTGCTTGATGAATTAAGTCAATCAAACCAAGCGCAGCTTGACCATTTGCTAAGAAGTCATCAATCACTAAGGCTTTGTCGCTTGAGTTGATGTGCTTATTTGAAATGGCAATGGTACTTTCTGTCTGTTTAGTGAAACTAAACACTTTAGCGCGGTATAAATCGTCTTTTAAAGTAAGCGATTGATATTTGCGAGCAAAAATCACAGGTACACCAAGTTCTAAACCTGCCATGATTGCTGGCGCAATACCTGAAGCTTCAATGGTAATAATCTTGGTAATCCCTGCATCTTTAAAGCGAGCGGCAAATTCTTTACCAATCTGCTGCATGAGTACAGGGTCAATTTGGTGATTTAAGAAAGCGTCGACTTTCAACACTTGATCAGATAGAACGATACCTTCTGTTAAGATTTTCTGTTCTAGTGCGTGCACGGG
The DNA here is from genome assembly GCF_003937785.1 of Acinetobacter sp. FDAARGOS_558. Taxonomy (NCBI): domain Bacteria; kingdom Pseudomonadati; phylum Pseudomonadota; class Gammaproteobacteria; order Moraxellales; family Moraxellaceae; genus Acinetobacter; species Acinetobacter sp. FDAARGOS_558. The sequence goes on along the minus strand of NZ_RKJH01000001.1, from coordinate 1,851,982 downwards.
AGAATCCTCTAGACGGATGCTTTTTAAAGCAAATGCGTATTTTAAAAAGCATCCGAAAAAATGCAAGCTTTAATTCGTTTTACCTGTATAACTTGTTAATAACAAACCATAAGATGTTTTTCCATCAATATGACTTACCTTGACTGGAAGGTAATCTAATTTCGGTGCTAGCCAGAAAATTGTGCTGCGCTCAGGTTTCTTATGTTGTAAAACAACTTTCACGGTATCGAATGTGCCATAAGAGGTCTTAATTTTCTCGTTGCCTTGTTTAACAAAACGACGATTTTCAACTTCTTTTGCATCGGCTAGAGGGTAAGACGATTTAAGTGAACCATTTTTTAAATCTTCACGAATCTGTAATTCTGCATTCAGCTCATCAAGTACACCTGCTTGCCAAGCGAATGAGCGCGCTTTATCGTCTTTTTTCGTGCTAATAGTCTTATTGCCAGGATTAAAATTAATACTCATTGTGTTGTTATGGATCAAAATTTTACTGGTACGACTAAAGCTTTGTGAACCAATTTTACCGTTTGCAAAACTAAATTTACTTGTTTCACTTGCAGAAGCGATTCCACCTGCTTTTGCTGTGAATTGATAAGTCCAATTATTGCCTTGTTGACTCAATGCACGTGTCGCTGAACCCATACCTTTATTATTGTAGGTAAACTGATAATTTGCCTGAAATGGGCTCATGGCAAGTGCATGGCTAGAGAAACCTGCAATAAGCAAAGTTGTCGAAATACCAGTTGCGATGCTGAATGATTTCAGAAATTTTGTTGCCATAAGTAAATATCCTTGTACAGACTGATAGGTCAGTGCTGATGCATCTATGACTTTTGCATATTATGCCTGTTGATCATGGAGAAAAAATCAGGATTTATGCTAAATATGTAATCTCTTTGTGTTTTTTAACAGTGAATTTCTTTAGTTCATACCGTTGTTATGCATCTTTTTGCTGTATTGGCGTAATTTCAGTGTCTCCAAGTTCATCTTCAAAATCATCATCTTGATCACGGGAAAGTAAAGCAGCGAGATTAACATTACCAAAGACAACTAATTCTGCTTCACGTACTCGTGCATAGTTGATATGAACCTTGCCTAAAGTTTCAATAATACTGGCCTTTTTAGCAAACCAACGGTTAAGGTCTAAGAAGATCAGGTCATCTTTTTCTTGGGCTACATCAAATCGCTCCAGAATCATGCCTAATGGATCTTTTTTTAGAATTTTGTGATAGTAAAAAATAGCCGCTTTTACAGCAATTTTTTGCCAGAAATTTTTATATTTAGCTTCTACAATTTGCGTGTTACTAATTTGCTCAAAAACAATAAGTTGTTGTTCTTTATTAAATTCCATCTGGATAAGTTTTAAGTCGACCGACAAAGTGGTCTCTAAACCTTTAACATGCATTGTGGCATAGAGTCTTAACCAGTCATGATAAAGATCTGCATGTAGATCATCTAAAAACTCGACATTATTAGTCACGTAGCGTTCTAAGGTCGCATTTAGAAAAGTTTGCGATAATGTAAAATCTCTTTCTTCCTCAATGAAGGCTTCAGCTTTTCGGTAGACTTTATGAAGACGTTTGACTAATGAGGAAAATAGCGTTTGCATAAAAGAACTTCCAGAAGATGATTTACTAAAGAATCCACACAATCTTTATTATGATAAAAAACAGGTTTTGATATTGCAGTGTAACAAATTTAATTGATACATTTTGACAAAATGAAAATGGATAAATATCAATATTTGAAGTGAATCACACTTTTATCCATATTTGAATATCAGTTTATGTTTTATTCGGTAATACCGTGGGGAAAAGGCATCTATATGCTTTTAAGATTATGTTGAAAAAAAGAAGTCTATCCATAGAGCCTTTTTATTATTGGTGGCAAGACCGAATCTTTATTGTCGCGATAATACTCGCAATCTTACTGCATATTTTTGTGTTGCTCATCCATTTTGCGATGCCTGCGCCGTCAGAACAATCGACTAAAGAAATTGCAATATCGATTCGTCCTACTGAAGATGTGATCAAGCATGCAGACTTCTTAGCTCAAGCCGATCAACAAGGTTCAGGGGCTTTTCGGGAAGCTCATCGGATGTCGAGTAACTCTCCAGCGCCTATGCCAAGTGATGCTTCAACAGGAGAAGCTCAGCTAGAAACTTTAGAAAAAGTGCAGCAACAAAGAGAACTTAAATTTGAAGAAAAAGTACTCATGACTGTATTGAGTTGGCAGAAACAAGCAGAGGAGAGCCAAAGAAAAAAAGCACTTGAACAATTACAAAGTCAGTTTCAGGCAAAAGCTGCCATGGTAGCGAGTCTTGAAGCTCAGTATTTACAACGTCAGCAAGATTTTAGTCGCCAACAAAAAATAAAAACAGTAGATGGTATTCAAGCCAAGAAAGATGCGTCGGCAGCTTATCTAGATAAATTTCGTGAAAAAGTAGAGCTTTATGGCAACCGTTATTATCCAGAAGAAGCGAAACAGCAACAGTTAAAAGGTGAAGTTCGCCTTATGGTAATTTTGAATGCTCAAGGGGGAATTCGTGCAATTCGTTTGCTTGAAAGCTCAGGTCATCCAGTTCTAGATGAAGCAGCAAAGGCATCGGTACGGCGTGGAGCGCCGTTTGGCCGTTTTGATGCAAATATGAAAGATATTTCGGAGCTTCGTATTATTCGTACATGGCGTTTTGATCCAGCTGAAGCTGAATTTGAAGTTCATTAATGAAAAAATGTGGATAACTTTTAGGATATCCACATTTTTAAAATGTATTAAGAAGCTGACTGCGTTCTTAATCGTGTGAGGGAATTTGATTATTCCTGATACGGGTTAGCAATATTGAGTTTAGCTAAGATTTCGATCTCTAAACCTTCCATTTCTTCAGCATCTTCATCACTTGTTTCATGGTCATAACCAAGTAAATGTAGGACCCCATGAACTAAAAGATGCGCAAAATGATTTTGTGCAGTTTTCTTTTGTTCAAAAGCCTCTTGTAATACCACTGGAATACAAATTACTAAATCACCCAACGGTAATGCGTCGAGCATTGGTAAAACTTCTTCTGGAATATCACTTGGAAACGATAGAACGTTAGTTGGCTTATCTTTCTCTCGATATTGCAAGTTAAGTTGATGGCTTTCTTCCAAATCAACACATGCGATACCAATTTCGCAATCTTCTTTATAGCCAACGTGGCGTAAAGTTGTCTCAATAATTTTTTTGAGTTGAGCTCGTTTGAGCTCTAACTCAGGAGATTGAAAGTCTTGTTGTAAACTTAAACTGATTTTCAAAATGAATCCTTAAGCATCCTGATGTTGCAAGTCTGCTGCTGTATCGTTTTCAGCAATTAATGCTTCTTGGCGTGCTTTACGTTCGGCACGTGCTTCAGCATTAAGACGCTGTTGTTCACCATCCCAACCCTCATAAGCTTCAACAATTTTTTGAACAAGTTGATGGCGTACTACATCGCGGGAATGGAAACGGGTAATATGAATTTCTTTAATGTTCTCAAGTACGCGAAGAGCGTGTGCCAAACCAGATTGTTGGCCTCGAGGTAAATCTACTTGGGTAATGTCACCTGTAATCACTGCACGAGAGCCAAAACCTAAACGGGTCAAGAACATTTTCATTTGTTCTGGTGTAGTGTTTTGAGCTTCATCCAAAATCACAAATGAATGGTTAAGAGTACGACCACGCATATAAGCAAGTGGTGCAACTTCAATCACTTGACGTTCGATTAACTTGGCGACTTTTTCGAAGCCCAGCATTTCGTAGAGGGCATCGTAAAGAGGACGTAGATATGGGTCGATTTTCTGGGTTAAATCACCAGGTAAGAAACCGAGCTTTTCTCCTGCCTCTACCGCAGGGCGGACAAGTAAAATTCGCTGGATTTCATTACGTTCTAACATGTCCACTGCGGCAGCAACTGCTAAATAAGTTTTACCTGTACCAGCAGGGCCTACACCAAAAGAAATATCGCTTTGTAAAATACGTTGTACATAGCGTTTTTGATTGGCACCACGTGGATTAATGCGACCTTTTCGAGTCTGGAAATAGACATCCATTGGCGCATCATGCTCATCCATTTCTTCGCCAACTAGTTCGAAGTTTCGTTCAGTTTGCGAAGATTGAATCAAGAGGTGTAACAGGTCAGCACTGATTTGTTGGGACGCCTCTGTTTCTTCGTAGAGTCGTTGCAATAACGCTTCGGCTCTCCCAACAGCATCTATCTCACCATCTATGTAAAAAACATCTCCACGATGAGTAATTTTGACATCTAAACGCTGTTCAATTTGCTTAAGGTGCCCATTATAGGCACCCAAGATGCTCTTTAAACGTTCCATTGAAATTTCAGGAAATGTTACGGTACGTCGAATCGCTGCAGTCAAGAGAAAACCTTTCAGTAGACTTTAGAATACCTCTACATTACGCCACGTCAGGCTCAAGATTCAAGAGTTCACCGTAAACTAAATTTAAAGTTTTAATTTCAGTAATCTCAATCTCTGCAAAACGACCAACCCACGATGCATCGCCTACAAAAGTCACTAAACGTGTATTGTCTGCTGTACCTACTAAAATATTAGGGTCTTGATCAGATACTTTTTCAATAAGTACACGTTCAATTTTGCCAAGCATTGCGTCAGTTTTTTCAATACTAGATTGCTTAATGACTTGTTGAACTTGTGCTAAACGTTCTTTTTTAACGTGTTCAGGGGTTGTATCTGGTAAGTCAGATGCTGGTGTACCTGGGCGTTTTGAGTAAACAAAGCTATAAGAATGATCAAAGTCTAAGTCTTTGATAAATTGCAATGTTTCTGCAAAATTTTCATCCGTTTCACCAGGGAAACCAATGATAAAATCGCTCGATAAATGCATATCAGGGCGTATTTTGCGTAACTTGGCAATCTTATCGATGTATACATCAATCGTGTGATTTCGCTTCATTGCTTTGAGTACATCGTTAGATCCACTTTGTACTGGCAAATGTAAGTGTGAAACCATTTGAGGTAAATCTTCATAACACTGAATAAGTTCATCAGAGAACTCAAGTGGATGTGAAGTTGTATAACGTAAACGGCCAATACCTGGAATTTCTGCAACGAGTCGTAACAATTCAGGGAAGGTACAAATGCCACCTTCGAATGTTTCGCCACGATATCCGTTCACATTTTGACCAAGCAAGCTGATTTCACGGACACCTTTTTCAGCAAGGCCTGCGATTTCTGCAAGAACATCATCAAGTGGACGTGAAACTTCTTCACCACGAGTGTATGGAACAACACAGAAAGAGCAGTATTTAGAGCAACCTTCCATAATAGAAACGAATGCTTTGAAACCTTCTACGCGTGGTTCAGGTAAGAAGTCGAATTTTTCAATATCAGGGAATGAAATATCAACGAGCTTAATTTTTTCTTTTTTCGGCTTTTCCACTTGTGCGTGATGTTGATCAAGCATTTGCGGTAAACGGTGTAAGGTTTGTGGACCAAAAATCATGTCGACATAAGGTGCACGTTTTTGAATATTGTCACCCTCTTGAGAAGCAACACATCCACCCACACCAATAACAAGATCAGGATTTTGTTCTTTTAATTTGCGCCAACGACCTAATTCACTAAATACTTTCTCTTGTGCTTTTTCACGAATAGAGCAAGTATTCATGAGCAGAATGTCTGCTTCATTAGGGTTGTTCGTTAACACATAACCATGAGAATCCCCCAAAAGGTCTGCCATACGGTGACTGTCATACTCATTCATCTGACACCCTTGAGTTTCAATATATAGTTTCTTTATTGAAACGTCAGTGGTGTGCGTTGGCTGGGTAACAGTGTTTTCTGAGGCAGCTTTGGCACCATTGGGAATGAAGGTTTGAACCGTCATGCAGGCTCCTAACAGATCGATCTAGTTAAATAATAAAATGACCCAAAACGGGTCAAACCAATCATTATAGCAGTATTTTGAGCAGAACAGATAACAATAAACTCCCATAAGCTACACATGATTTATGGAGACAAATGTCATGAATTTTAATGATGTTGAATCAGATAGTTACATAACACAACAAAAGAAAGCATGAAGAATAATTAAACTATGCCTAAAGGTGGATAGTCAGGATTTAACGCATTTATGAGACCAGGTAAAAAGAGCTCATCAAACAAGAGTCGTGTGATGAAAAATAAATATGCACATCGTAGCTGGTTAGGAGCTGTGTGTTTACTTGGTTGTTCATTATCTTATGCCGCAGAAGAACAATTTAACGATGCACTAAATGCCGCCAATAGTGGTAATACTGCATTGTTAGATCAATATCAGCTTGCAATGCAAAATGATGTGTTGGGCTACTATCCTGAATATTGGAAATTAAACACAAATTTAGGCTTTCAATCTCCGACATCAATTGTAAGCTTCGCACAGCGCTATCCACAGTCTGCTATGGCAGAAAAGCTGGCCGCGGATTATGTCGAAGAAAAAGTTAAACAAGCTGACTTTGCGTCTGCACAACCAATCTTGCCTTATGTTTCGAATCCTGACCAGGCCGAAAATTGTGCTTTAGCGCAGGTGAGAGCTAAAAGTGGTGATGCATTAGTTTTTGCTGAATATAAAGATGTATGGTTAGCCACTGAATCGCAACCAGAATCATGTATTGGACTCGGCCGTATGATGCTGTCTAGTCCATTAATGAGTACACAAGACAAGCAGCAGCGCCTGTGGGTACAGTTACGTGCAGGTTTATCTGGACAGGCGCTTGCTACAGCACAGACTTTGGGTTTGAATTTGTCTTTGGCTCAGCTCAATCAGATTCAGGCGAATCCACTGAATTACTTATGGTCAGCACCAAAAACCAATGACGTAGATTACGCCTATTTGATTTTTGCACTAGGCCGATTAGCAAATAATGATTTAGGAAATGCTTTTGCAAATGTACAGCGAGTAGCGCAAGGTACTCCAGAGAGCGTGCAAAAGTATCTCTATCGAACCGTAGCCTATATTGGTGGAACTACGGTAATGAAGAACAACTTTAACCGTGAAGTCCTTCAATATTTTGACGCAAGTTATGGCTATCCGTTAAGTCCTGAAGAAGCTGAAATTTATGCACGACAAGCTATTCGTTTTAGTGCATGGGAAAGTTTAATTCGTGCAATTGATAGTATGTCGGTTTCACAAAAACAAGAAGATCGCTGGCAGTATTGGTTAGCGCGTGCGACAGAGCAACGTGGCGATAGTAATTCTAAGAATACGGCACAACGTATTTATAAAAAATTAGCTGAAAGTGGGGATGATTATCACAACCTTCTTGCAAAAGACCGTTTAGGCGTACGATATAATCATCAGCCGTATAATGATGAGCCAACTGCAAGTGATTTACGCCGTCTAGATCAAAATATTCACTTTAATCGTGCATTTACTTTAAGACGAATTAATGCCAACCCAACCTATACTAACCGAGAGTGGAACTGGGCTGTTCGTCAAGCATATCTACAGCATGATGATGGATTACTATTAGCGGCGGCAAAACGTGCTCATGATATGGGATGGTATGACCGCGCGATTTATGCGGCAGATCGTACAACGAATAAACATAATGATACGTATCGTTATGTGACCCCGCATAAGACCAATGTCGTAAGCCATAGTTACAATGCTGGAATTGATCCTGCTTGGGCTTATGGTTTAATGCGTCAAGAAAGCCGATTTGTTACCTCGGCACGCTCTCATGTAGGTGCTGGTGGACTTATGCAAATTATGCCGGATACGGCAAAGTTGATTGCTCGCCAGATGGGAGAAACATATAATCCGGCAGCGTTAAGTGAAATGAACACCAATATTCGTTATGGGACATTTTATTTATCGATGATTCAAGGGCAGTTAAGTAATAACCCTGTTTTAGCAACGGCAGGTTATAATGCTGGGCCGAATCGGGCAAGACGTTGGCAACCTGATTACCAACCGATTGAGGCTGATCAATATACAGAAACCATTCCATTGCTTGAGACCAGAGATTATGTCAAGCATGTCATGACGAATGCGACGCATTATGGAGTGATATTAGGTCAAGGTGCTCAATCATTAATACAACGTATGAAAGTCATTCCAACGCGATCATCACCTTAGTTTTAGATGATGAATGATGGAACATTCTTTTAATTGGCATAACCAAGTTTTAATTAAATGAAATATAGAGACCTAGGACTTCAATCAATATCGCAACTTGCATGGTGGATCATCTGTGCAAGCGTTGGTTTGTTGAGTTCTGTTTTACATGCGGAACCTGTTAACGTGCAAGGTTATGTTATGCATGTACAGATGACGCCTGCTGTTTGTGCGCTAGATCCTTCTAAACAAAAGCAGCGTAAATGTCTTGAAGGATATTCGCTTACGATTACTGGTTTAATGCCTGAAACCACCAGAACTGACTGTTCAACACAAAGCTCAGCTACACTCTCACCACTGCAAGCTAAGGTGGTCGCTCGGGTGATGCCAGATAATAATGCTCGTGTGCAACTCTGGAGAAGTGTGGGTGGCTGTGTGCCTATGAATGCAAGTCAATATTTCCGTACGATTATTAACTTCGCTGAACGTTTAAAAATACCTGCTAATCTAACCAGTTCTACTAATGTGGAAATGCAGCAATCTACATTACGTCAACAATTTACCAAGCTTAATCCGAGCTTACCTCAAAATGGTATTCGCTTCACTTGTCAGCTCTCACGCTCTGATGTCGTACTAACAGAAGTTAAAGTTTGTTACACGGTAAATGGTCAATATAAGCAATGCTCAAATCACGTTGTCTCTAATTGCCCAAGTGAAATTACCATTAAAGGCAGTTATTAAGAGCAATAACCATTTCATAAAAAAATGCTGACCATACATTGAATCTATTTGTAAAGGTTAATTTGTATTTTCTATCAGACTTTTGGTGAAAATGAGTCGCTTTTACATGCATCTGCCACTTCTTTAGAGTACAATCTTTGCCGTTTATGATGATTTGGTTAAGTAGAATCGCTACTTAACCCGATTAAGGACACTCATTGGAGACAATTACATGAAGCAACCCGTTCGTGTTGCCGTGACTGGCGCTGCAGGTCAAATTGGTTACAGCTTATTATTCCGTATCGCAAGCGGTGAAATGCTAGGTAAAGATCAACCTGTTATTTTACAATTGCTTGAAGTTCCAGTTGAAAAAGCACAACAAGCGCTTAAAGGCGTAATGATGGAACTTGATGACTGTGCTTTCCCTTTATTGGCTGGCATGATCGGGACTGATGATCCTAAAGTTGCATTTAAAGATGCTGACTATGCGTTATTGGTAGGTTCTCGTCCACGTGGTCCTGGTATGGAACGTGCTGACTTGTTAAAAGTTAACGGCGAAATCTTCATTGGCCAAGGTCAAGCATTAAACGAAGTTGCTAGCCGTGACGTTAAAGTATTAGTTGTAGGTAACCCTGCAAACACGAATGCTTACATTGCGATGAAATCTGCTCCAGATCTTCCAGCGAAAAACTTCACAGCAATGTTGCGTCTTGACCACAACCGTGCGTTGACTCAAGTTGCTCAAAAAGCTGGTGTTGCTGTAGCTGACATCGAAAAATTAACAGTTTGGGGTAACCACTCTCCAACGATGTATGCTGACTACCGTTTTGCAACTGCAAATGGTGAAAGCTTAAAAGACAAGATCAACGATCCAGCTTGGAACAAAGACGTATTCCTTCCAACTGTTGGTAAACGTGGTGCTGCGATTATCGAAGCACGTGGTTTGTCTTCTGCTGCTTCTGCTGCTAACGCTGCAATCGACCATATGCGTGATTGGGCACTTGGTACAAACGGCAAGTGGGTAACTATGGGTGTTCCTTCTGACGGTTCTTATGGTATTCCTGAAGGCGTTATGTTCGGTTTCCCTGTAACAACTGAAAACGGTGAATACAAAATCGTTCAAGGTTTAGAAATCGATGAATTCAGCCGTGAGCGTATCAACTTCACTCTAAACGAGCTTGAAGAAGAACGTGCAGCAATTGCTGACATGGTAAAATAATTCATCAGTTTGATGAGTTGGAAAGCACTCTCTTGTAGGGTGCTTTTTTATATGTGTAATTTAATAAGAACACACAAAAAACAACAAGAAAATATAGGCATAGATATGCAACTCACATCTATTGTTGTTAGATTATTGAAAAGAAGCCATGGGAGAATAACAATGTTTGAACAACAACCGACATTACAACTTTTATTTGAGCAATTGGGTTTAGAGTCTGATGATGCAAGTATTGAAAATTTTATCAGAACGCATCAATTGCCGGCTGAACAGAAGTTACATGAGGCCTCTTTCTGGTCCCAAGGCCAAAGTGATTTTTTAAAAAGTCATTGGGAAAAAGATGATGAGTGGATTGTAGTTATTGATGAGCTGAATGAGCAATTACATGAAGATAGTGTAAAAAAATAACAAATAAAAAAGGCCTGTTATAGTTAACAGGCCTTTTTTATTAATAAGTTAGTGAGTTCTTAACTTAATTAAATTTTTATACCATAGTTCATGACGTACCGGATTGAATATAGGATGTTCATGAAGCAACTCAAGATCACATTGAGCAGTTGATAAATATTTTGTGAGCCAATGACGAGTTAGTGCAGACTCTTGCTGTGCTGCTGACGCATAAGCCAAGAAGAAATATATATCGCCATGTTGATGATGAGCTAGAGGTTTCAAAATTTGCTGAGCAATCAGCGCAAAGCGTTTTTCCTTATTTAACTCAAAATAAAGCATATAAGCTTTAGCTAAATGCAGCGATAGGTTTAAATACAAACTCATTGGCATTTCTTCATATTCCATACGAGCTTGTTCCAGCAAAACAATGGCTTCTTGCAAGAAGTGAATTTGTTCTTGGCGAACACGGCTTAACGTAACGAGCTGCATACGTAATTCTGCACGCTCCAAAGCAAGCTCGGGCGTATTCTCAGTTAAATAGAGTTGGTCTGTTTCACCAATTCTGGACACAATCGCTTTCGTTTCAATAGACATACGCCTTCGCCTTTTTAATCAATATCTTTTATATCGGGTCCATTTAAGAAATTTAAAGAGCTTTCTTTCAAACCCAAATTGAGTTTCCGCTACGAAGCCAAGCAGTAATAGAGAGGCGCTGCTGTTTAGAAACTAAAACCTCATGAAGCAAATTGCTCTGGAATATAACTAAGCGATTAGGCTCTGGTGTAATAATGTGCCAAATATTGTTTTTATCTTGTAAGCGTAATTGGCCACCCCAGTCATCTTGCCATTGAGGGTGTAAATAATAAACGGTAGACATAATACGATCATTTTTTTGCTGAGGATTATCTCGATGTAATGCGTAGAATTCACCTGGGTTATAACAGGCAAAATGTGCTTCTACTTCTTTAATCCCTAAAAAGAAAGCTTGATTTAGATGCTGGCAAAATGAAGTTAATGTTTCTACATGCTGCTCAGCAACAGGAAGAGATTCGTTAATCCATAAAATATGATCGCTTCGGATCGTACTCACCACACCATTTTGAATACCCGCTTCTCGAAACTCATCAAAGTGATGGCTACACTCTTTGGCAACTTGAGTATGATATTCAGCAGAATAAGCGTGGTTCACAATTGCGAAACCATGGACATTTAAGTCATCTAAAATCTGGTCCAGATTCCAGCAGTCAGGAAGCGGTTGAGAGTGCATATAACCTCATATCGATCGTAAGAAAATCAAGCAGCCTTATTTTAGATGATCACAACCTTACGAAAGAATATTTTTTTCATGTTAAACTAATCGTTGAATTGAGGAATTAAAGTCAACATGAATTACCGTCACCATTTCCATGCGGGCAACTTTGCAGATGTTATGAAGCATGTGCTTTTGCTACAGCTTCTCAACCGTTTAAATGCTAAAGATAAACCTTATCGTTATATCGATACGCATGGAGGTGCAGGAAAATATGATCTATCTCAGGCACCTGCACAAAAGTCAGGAGAATTCCTAACAGGTATTCATCGTCTTGTACAGCTTTCTGACATGGAAAAGCGCCAAGCTCCTGAAGCCATCCAGCAATACCTAAAACTTGTAGAAGAATTACGTGCTCAAGAAGGTAAGGGAAGTTATCCGGGCTCTCCGTGGTTTGCTTTGCAAGGTATGCGTGAAATTGATAAGGCTACAATATTTGAAATGCAGCGTGATGTATTTCAGCAATTACGCCATAACATTCATGATAAACGTGCAGGTTTGCATGAGCGTGATGCATATGAAGGCTTGCTTGCCGTAATTCCACCAAAGGAAAAGCGCGGTTTAGTGATGATTGATCCGCCTTACGAATTAGAGCGTAAGGATTTCCCGCAATTGGTTGAACTTTTACAAAGCGCTTATAAAAAATGGCCAACAGGTGTCTTCGCGGTTTGGTATCCAATTAAAGATCGCGCAATGATTGAACGTTTTGAAAAGAAAATGTTTAAAACTGGAATTCGCCGTCAATTAATCTGTGAAATTTGTGTTTGGCCAGATGACACACCTGTAGGTTTGAATGGTTGTGGATTATTAGTAATTAACCCACCTTGGCAGTTCTCCGAACAAGCAGATCAAGCCCTACAATGGTTATTCCCTCACTTACGTATGCAAGAAACAGGTGGTCATGCCGCTGTACGCTGGTTAGTGGGTGAGTAACAATTAATCTAAATCAATGCACATGTTTGGAATAGAAAATAATGACAAATGCGCCTAAACCAGAGCAAGATTTAACTCATAATGAACATTCTTTTGATGGGATTACGTTCGAAGTGGTTGAAGAAGAAGATAATCCGGAAGGACAAAAAGTGAAGCGCAGAGGTATTTACCTTTGGCCTAACTTAATCACGACAGCCGCTTTGTTGTCTGGTTTCTATTCCATTATCGCAAGTATGAATGGCGAATTTGCTCAAGCGATTTATGCCATTTTTCTTGCAGCATTATTTGATGGGTTAGATGGACGCGTTGCCAGAGCTATTGGTGCCCAAAGTGCTTTTGGTGAGCAATATGACTCTTTATCAGATTTGTTAGCATTTGGTGTAGCGCCAGCAATGCTAATGTATAGCTGGAGTCTACATGACTTAGGCCGTATCGGTTTGGCATGCTGTTTTGTTTATACCGCTTGTGCCGCGTTCCGTTTAGCACGATTTAATGTTCAGATTGGAGTGGTTGATAAGCGCTATTTTATTGGTATTGCTAGTCCACTCGCCGCGATTATCATTATTTCACTCGTATGGGTAGCTCGTGATTATCCGTTCATTTTTGATTTACGCGATATTGCTATTCAAACCATTAACGCGGTCATCATGGTGGTTGTAGGACTACTTATGATTTCTAATATTAAATATTATTCATTTAAGCAAATGGATCGTAAGCGTGTTCCTTTTGTAGTTATGTTGCCAGTAGTACTGATTTTTGCAGCAATCACTTATAATATTCCAATGGGTATTTTGATTGTATCAATCATCTATGCTCTATCAGGTTTTGTTACCACACTTTTAGCTAAAAAAAATAACGAGACCATCAAAACATAAAATTAGATGAGGTTCGGTATGCGTAAGTTGATAAGTGAAAAAAATCAATTACAGCAACTGAGCCTCAACTCAAATGGGGGAGTTGTCTATCAGCCCGCCAGAGGTTTTTTTAAAGTTGTCTATCAAGGCTTAATTCTTCCTAACCTGCCTGCACCACTTCGTTACTTTAATTACATTAGTCTGATCGGACAGCCTAGAATCCCTCTTTGCTATAACGCAAATGGTATTGTGACTTCTGCAGTTGATACAGCAACTGTACTGGTTAGCAATAGCTTACATAGTGTAGGGCACTTAAAAACTTATTCCATTCGACGCCAATGTCAGCTTAATCCTAGTCGGTATCAATTCGATAAAACTGATCTTATTGAGTGGCAAATCCCAAGAGTTCAGCTTAGACGAATCGATTCTGAAATGAGCTGTGATTTAATCGTCCAAACTCCTTCCGACATTTCGAATTCATCAGCATTGCAGTGGGGAATATCTGACTACTGGTCTATTTTGTGCCACTGTGAAGGTGAGATTTTATATAAAGGACAGAAATATGAGGTCAATGGATTAGGCCGATTTAAACATGCTCGAGCCTTACATTTACCTTTTTTATCTTTATGTTTTTATACCTGTCAAATTATTAATTTGAATGAAACCACTCAAGTCACACTTTCTCAAATAAGAAATCAGTGGAATATCATTCTATTTTCACGTTTAGATATTCAAGAACTAGGAAAGCAACCCCTCACGTTTACCGAAGATGTTAATTTCCACATTCACCGGGTTTATCCAAAAGTTGAAACACCGCATGGGCGAGAAATGTATTTACCACGAGAGTTTTCGTGGCAATGTAAAAAAAATGGAAAAGTTATTTTTGAACTCTATGGTGAAAGTCGTGGTGATTACAAATTTGGGTTAGCTGCTGGATACATAGGAAGTTTCCGTTATCAATTAAGTTGGAATGATCAATGTCTTCAAGGAGAAGGTGGGTATTGTGAATACATTGATTGTCGACCTTTAAGATGGCAAGAAAAGAATCAAAACGAAAAAATGCTCGATAAATTGCTACTTTTACAACCGTGTTTATATAAAAAATGAATATTTTTATCATTTTTGGGTAAAAAACGACCGCTTGATATGAAATGCTAGAAAAAGGGGTTGCAAAGGGAATGAGATGGTCTATAATGCACATCCATCGGCGGTGATGCAGATAGAAACTTGTTGAAAAACAGTTACTTGTGATTAGATTGATTGCTTTAAGTGATGAATTTGATGGTAAGTTGGTTTGGAGAATAAGTTTTAAAAATATCGAAATTACCTGTTGACTTTTAAGAGATTAAGAGTAATATAGCCGACCTAGCTTGCTGGTGACGAACTAGTAAGAAGATCATTAAGAGAATTGAAGAACAACTTGTGTGGATTTTTACTGATTGATTAATCGAAATAATTTTCATTGATTGATTGGTTTAAATTACTCGAAGTTTATTTGAGCGAAATTTAAGTCAGTAATTGATGAGCCAGAATTGGCACCTTGTCTATAAATAAGGTGCAAAATGATTTTAACTGAAGAGTTTGATCATGGCTCAGATTGAACGCTGGCGGCAGGCTTAACACATGCAAGTCGAGCGGGGGAAGGTAGCTTGCTACTGGACCTAGCGGCGGACGGGTGAGTAATGCTTAGGAATCTGCCTATTAGTGGGGGACAACATCTCGAAAGGGATGCTAATACCGCATACGTCCTACGGGAGAAAGCAGGGGATCTTCGGACCTTGCGCTAATAGATGAGCCTAAGTCGGATTAGCTAGTTGGTGGGGTAAAGGCCTACCAAGGCGACGATCTGTAGCGGGTCTGAGAGGATGATCCGCCACACTGGGACTGAGACACGGCCCAGACTCCTACGGGAGGCAGCAGTGGGGAATATTGGACAATGGGGGGAACCCTGATCCAGCCATGCCGCGTGTGTGAAGAAGGCCTTATGGTTGTAAAGCACTTTAAGCGAGGAGGAGGCTACTTTAGTTAATACCTAGAGATAGTGGACGTTACTCGCAGAATAAGCACCGGCTAACTCTGTGCCAGCAGCCGCGGTAATACAGAGGGTGCGAGCGTTAATCGGATTTACTGGGCGTAAAGCGTGCGTAGGCGGCTTATTAAGTCGGATGTGAAATCCCCGAGCTTAACTTGGGAATTGCATTCGATACTGGTGAGCTAGAGTATGGGAGAGGATGGTAGAATTCCAGGTGTAGCGGTGAAATGCGTAGAGATCTGGAGGAATACCGATGGCGAAGGCAGCCATCTGGCCTAATACTGACGCTGAGGTACGAAAGCATGGGGAGCAAACAGGATTAGATACCCTGGTAGTCCATGCCGTAAACGATGTCTACTAGCCGTTGGGGCCTTTGAGGCTTTAGTGGCGCAGCTAACGCGATAAGTAGACCGCCTGGGGAGTACGGTCGCAAGACTAAAACTCAAATGAATTGACGGGGGCCCGCACAAGCGGTGGAGCATGTGGTTTAATTCGATGCAACGCGAAGAACCTTACCTGGCCTTGACATACTAGAAACTTTCCAGAGATGGATTGGTGCCTTCGGGAATCTAGATACAGGTGCTGCATGGCTGTCGTCAGCTCGTGTCGTGAGATGTTGGGTTAAGTCCCGCAACGAGCGCAACCCTTTTCCTTACTTGCCAGCATTTCGGATGGGAACTTTAAGGATACTGCCAGTGACAAACTGGAGGAAGGCGGGGACGACGTCAAGTCATCATGGCCCTTACGGCCAGGGCTACACACGTGCTACAATGGTCGGTACAAAGGGTTGCTACACAGCGATGTGATGCTAATCTCAAAAAGCCGATCGTAGTCCGGATTGGAGTCTGCAACTCGACTCCATGAAGTCGGAATCGCTAGTAATCGCGGATCAGAATGCCGCGGTGAATACGTTCCCGGGCCTTGTACACACCGCCCGTCACACCATGGGAGTTTGTTGCACCAGAAGTAGCTAGCCTAACTGCAAAGAGGGCGGTTACCACGGTGTGGCCGATGACTGGGGTGAAGTCGTAACAAGGTAGCCGTAGGGGAACCTGCGGCTGGATCACCTCCTTAACGAAAGATTGACGATTGGTAAGAATCCACAACAAGTTGTTCTTCATAGATGTATCTGAGGGTCTGTAGCTCAGTTGGTTAGAGCACACGCTTGATAAGCGTGGGGTCACAAGTTCAAGTCTTGTCAGACCCACCATGACTTTGACTGGTTGAAGTTATAGATAAAAGATACATGATTGATGATGTAAGCTGGGGACTTAGCTTAGTTGGTAGAGCGCCTGCTTTGCACGCAGGAGGTCAGGAGTTCGACTCTCCTAGTCTCCACCAGAACTTAAGATAAGTTCGGATTACAGAAATTAGTAAATAAAGATTGAGATCTTGGTTTATTAACTTCTGTGATTTCATTATCACGGTAATTAGTGTGATCTGACGAAGACACATTAACTCATTAACAGATTGGCAAAATTGAGTCTGAAATAAATTGTTCACTCAAGAGTTTAGGTTAAGCAATTAATCTAGATGAATTGAGAACTAGCAAATTAACTGAATCAAGCGTTTTGGTATGTGAATTTAGATTGAAGCTGTACGGTGCTTAAGTGCACAGTGCTCTAAACTGAAATGTTGAAGTTACTAACTTGTAGGTAACATCGACTGTTTGGGGTTGTATAGTCAAGTAATTAAGTGCATGTGGTGGATGCCTTGGCAGTCAGAGGCGATGAAAGACGTGATAGCCTGCGAAAAGCTCCGGGGAGGCGGCAAATATCCTTTGATCCGGAGATGTCTGAATGGGGGAACCCACCTACTTTAAGGTAGGTATTGCAACATGAATACATAGTGTTGCAAGGCGAACGAGGGGAAGTGAAACATCTCAGTACCCTTAGGAAAAGAAATCAATTGAGATTCCCTCAGTAGCGGCGAGCGAACGGGGATCAGCCCATTAAGTTATGTGTGTTTTAGTGGAACGCTCTGGGAAGTGCGAACGTAGAGGGTGATATTCCCGTACACGAAAGGGCACACATAATGATGACGAGTAGGGCGAGGCACGTGAAACCTTGTCTGAATATGGGGGACCATCCTCCAAGGCTAAATACTCCTGACTGACCGATAGTGAACCAGTACCGTGAGGGAAAGGCGAAAAGAACCCCTGTGAGGGGAGTGAAATAGATCCTGAAACCGCATGCATACAAGCAGTGGGAGCACCTTCGTGGTGTGACTGCGTACCTTTTGTATAATGGGTCAGCGACTTATATTCAGTAGCGAGGTTAACCGTATAGGGGAGCCGTAGAGAAATCGAGTCTTAATAGGGCGTTTAGTTGCTGGGTATAGACCCGAAACCAGGCGATCTATCCATGAGCAGGTTGAAGGTTGGGTAACACTAACTGGAGGACCGAACCCACTGTCGTTGAAAAGCCAGGGGATGACTTGTGGATAGGGGTGAAAGGCTAATCAAGCCTGGTGATAGCTGGTTCTCCCCGAAAGCTATTTAGGTAGCGCCTCGGACGAATACCATAGGGGTAGAGCACTGTTTCGGCTAGGGGGTCATCCCGACTTACCAAACCGATGCAAACTCCGAATACCTATGAGTACTATCCGGGAGACAGACTGCGGGTGCTAACGTCCGTAGTCAAGAGGAAAACAATCCAGACCGCCAGCTAAGGCCCCAAAATCATAGTTAAGTGGGAAACGATGTGGGAAGGCATAGACAGCTAGGAGGTTGGCTTAGAAGCAGCCACCCTTTAAAGAAAGCGTAATAGCTCACTAGTCGAGTCGGCCTGCGCGGAAGATGTAACGGGGCTAAAACTATGTGCCGAAGCTGCGGATGTATACTTTGTATACGTGGTAGGGGAGCGTTCTGTAAGCCGATGAAGGTGTGTTGAGAAGCATGCTGGAGGTATCAGAAGTGCGAATGCTGACGTGAGTAACGACAAAACGGGTGAAAAACCCGTTCGCCGAAAGACCAAGGGTTCCAGTCCAACGTTAATCGGGGCTGGGTGAGTCGACCCCTAAGGCGAGGCCGAAAGGCGTAGTCGATGGGAAAATGGTTAATATTCCATTACTTCTGTGTAATGCGATGAGAGGACGGAGAAGGCTAAATCAGCCTGGCGTTGGTTGTCCAGGTGAAAGGATGTAGGCATGTATCTTAGGCAAATCCGGGGTACTCTATGCTGAGATCTGATAGCAAGCTGTACTTGTACAGCGAAGTGGTTGATGCCATGCTTCCAGGAAAAGTCTCTAAGCTTCAGTTACACAGGAATCGTACCCGAAACCGACACAGGTGGTCAGGTCGAGTAGACCAAGGCGCTTGAGAGAACTCTGCTGAAGGAACTAGGCAAAATGGTACCGTAACTTCGGGAGAAGGTACGCTGTTGTTGGTGATGGAACTCGCTTCCTGAGCTGACGACAGCCGCAGAAACCAGGCCGCTGCAACTGTTTATTAAAAACATAGCACTCTGCAAACACGAAAGTGGACGTATAGGGTGTGATGCCTGCCCGGTGCTGGAAGGTTAATTGATGGGGTTAGCGTAAGCGAAGCTCTTGATCGAAGCCCCAGTAAACGGCGGCCGTAACTATAACGGTCCTAAGGTAGCGAAATTCCTTGTCGGGTAAGTTCCGACCTGCACGAATGGCATAATGATGGCGGCGCTGTCTCCAGCAGAGGCTCAGTGAAATCGAAATCGCTGTGAAGATGCAGTGTACCCGCGGCTAGACGGAAAGACCCCGTGAACCTTTACTGCAGCTTGACACTGAACTTTGACCTTACTTGTGTAGGATAGGTGGGAGGCTTTGAAGCTGGAACGCTAGTTCCAGTGGAGCCGTCCTTGAAATACCACCCTGGTAATGTTGAGGTTCTAACTCTGTCCCGTGATCCGGGACGAGGACCGTGTCTGGTGGGTAGTTTGACTGGGGCGGTCTCCTCCTAAAGAGTAACGGAGGAGTACGAAGGTGCGCTCAGCGTGGTCGGAAATCACGCGTAGAGTATAAAGGCAAAAGCGCGCTTAACTGCGAGACCCACAAGTCGAGCAGGTACGAAAGTAGGTCTTAGTGATCCGGTGGTTCTGTATGGAAGGGCCATCGCTCAACGGATAAAAGGTACTCTGGGGATAACAGGCTGATACCGCCCAAGAGTTCATATCGACGGCGGTGTTTGGCACCTCGATGTCGGCTCATCTCATCCTGGGGCTGAAGCAGGTCCCAAGGGTATGGCTGTTCGCCATTTAAAGAGGTACGCGAGCTGGGTTTAGAACGTCGTGAGACAGTTCGGTCCCTATCTACCGTGGGCGCTGGAAATTTGAGAGGATCTGCTCCTAGTACGAGAGGACCAGAGTGGACGAACCTCTGGTGTACCGGTTGTGACGCCAGTCGCATCGCCGGGTAGCTATGTTCGGAAGGGATAACCGCTGAAAGCATCTAAGCGGGAAGCCTACCTCAAGATAAGATTTCCCTAGGACTTTATGTCCTCTAAAGAGCCGTTCGAGACTAGGACGTTGATAGGTTGGATGTGGAAGCATAGTGATATGTGAAGCTGACCAATACTAATTGCTCGTGAGGCTTGACTATACAACACCCAAGCAGTTGTATATGAAGCATCAATCGATTCTTAAATATGCAAGACAACTTGATTTAGTTATACCTCTAGCTAAAATGAACAGATAAAGTAAGATTCAATTCAGCCCAGTCTGTTACAGATTTGGAAAACGCTTCGGCATTAAATAAGACCCAAGCAAGTATCCATAAACAGTTGTGCTGGCGACCATAGCAAGAGTGAACCACCTGATCCCTTCCCGAACTCAGAAGTGAAACCTCTTAGCGCTGATGGTAGTGTGGGATTACCCATGTGAGAGTAAGTCATCGCCAGCTCATTATTCTAAACACCCCAAGCTCAAAAGAGGTTGGGGTGTTTTTTTATATGGGAAAGCAATCAATAAAGAATTATTTAAATATAGAATTACAAATCATTTTTGGATGCTTACATGGTTCTATTAGATTGAAAATTGAACTAAACGGCAGAATATTATAAAACTATAAAAATTAGAAATAGGAAAAATGAAATGGAATATAAAGGAAGTTGTCATTGTGGTCAGGTAAAGTTTGCCGCGGAAGGTGAGCTAACAGAAGCCTTATCTTGTAATTGTTCTATCTGCCAAAAGAAAGGGTCTTTACTTTGGTTCCTGCCGGCTAATCAGGTTACCGTTACTTTAGATTCTTCTGATATTTTAGCGAATTACAGTTTTAACAAGCATGTGATTAATCATTATTTCTGTAAAAATTGCGGTATTCCTCCCTATGCTCAAGGTATAGATGCCCAAGGTAATTCGATCTTTGCGATTAATGTTCGATGTATAGATGATATTGATTTAGAAAAGATAAAAATAAATTATTTTGATGGGCGTTCTGTTTAATAACTATAAGGTTTATTCAATGATGACTAAAAAACAATTAACTTCAAAACAAATAGATATGTTGCTTGAATTATTAAAAAATAGATTTGAAAAGAATATACATCGACATAAAGAAATTGATTGGACGAATGTGCGAGCTAAACTCATTAAGTCTCCAGACAAACTATGGGCATTGCAGGAAATGGAAAATACAGGAGGAGAGCCGGATGTTATTGCTTATGACCAGCAGAAAGATGAATATTTGTTTATAGATTGCTCTGTTGAGTCACCGAAAGGTCGTAGAAGCCTTTGCTATGACCGAGAGGCCTTAGAATCTAGAAAAGATCAACCTCCTAAAAATAGCGCAATAGACTTAGTCCAAGAAATAGGGGCTGAACTCCTAACAGAAGAGCAATATCACCAATTACAACAGCTCGGGGAGTTTGATCTAAAAACATCAAGCTGGCTTGCTACTCCAGAGGAAATCCGAAAATTAGGAGGAGCTCTTTTTGCGGACCGTCGCTATGGTCGAGTCTTCATCTATCACAACGGAGCCCAGTCATATTATGCAGCTCGTGGTTTTCGCTGCTGTTTAAGGGTATAGGTCTTGCGAATCAACTCGATCGTTTGGATTTGATATTTTATGCCAAGAAAATGGAGATTCTTGCAACTTTTGACTCATGGTAAACATGACAAGATATGTTCTGGAATTAAATAAAAACATCAGGACATTTCTAAAAATGCAGCTCAATCCAATTTACTATAATGAACAACATATAGCTTTTGCCGATAATGTTCGTAGATTTGTACAAAAAGAAATGACACCTTTCGTTAATGAATGGGATGAGGCTGAGACATTCCCAAGAGAACTTTATAAAAAGGCTGCCGAAATTGGATTATTGGGTCTAGGTTTTTCAGAAGAATATGGTGGTATTCCAGATGCAGATCCATTCTATTCATTACTGGCTGGTATCGAAATGGCAAAGGCGGGTTCAGGTGGGGTACATATCTCGCTCATGGTCCATACCATTGGCGCCCCTCCCATTCAGCACTTTGGGAGTGAGGAGTTAAAGGCTAGAGTTCTGCCAGGTATTATTTCCGGTGAGAAAATTTCGGCTTTAGCGATTACAGAACCTGGTGGCGGTTCAGATGTTGCTGCATTACAGACTAAAGCTGTCAGAGATGGGGATTATTATATTGTTTCGGGCGAGAAAACATTTATTACATCGGGAATTCGTGCAGACTATTATACAGTTGCAGTGCGTACTGATCCGACAAAAACGGGTGCAGAAGGCATTTCAATGTTACTCATTGATGCACATAGTGAAGGTATTACTAAAACGCCTTTGAAGAAAATGGGATGGTGGGCATCAGATACGGCACATTTGCATTTTGATCAAGTACGAGTACCTGCATCAAATCTACTTGGCAAAGAAAATGCTGGTTTTAAAGTTATTATGAATAACTTTAATATGGAGCGGTTTTTCTTGGGAGTAGTCGCTTATGGGTATGCATTAGTCTGTTATGAAGAAGCTTTAGAGTGGGCACAGCAACGTAAAACTTTTGGTAAGCGATTAATAGATCATCAAGTAGTACGCCATAAATTGGTAGATATGGCAACCCAACTGACCTCAACGCGGGCATTACTTGAAGAAACAGCATGGAAAATGACTCAGCCGAAGTTACAAGGACCTGAGTTGGTGGCGCAAATTTCAATGCTTAAAAATGTTGCGACTCGCACTATGCAATTTTGTGCTGATGCGGCTGTACAAACATTAGGTGGTATGGGCTTTATGCGAGGTACCAAGTCAGAACGTATTTACCGTGAAGTGAAGGTCAATATGATTG
Organism: Acinetobacter sp. FDAARGOS_558; assembly: GCF_003937785.1. Taxonomy (NCBI): domain Bacteria; kingdom Pseudomonadati; phylum Pseudomonadota; class Gammaproteobacteria; order Moraxellales; family Moraxellaceae; genus Acinetobacter; species Acinetobacter sp. FDAARGOS_558. The sequence continues at coordinate 1,829,193 of NZ_RKJH01000001.1, read as the reverse complement.
GCGGTGGTGCTGAAGAAATTATGAAAGATTTGATTAGTAAACAGCTTGGTTATTAATTCTTATAAGGTGGACTTTGAGCCACCTTTTTTATTTCAAAGCCATTTCCCAAACCATTTCCGTTAACTCATCAATTTTGACTTTACCCTCAGATTTATACCAAGTTACAGTCCATGAAATTGCACCGCCAATTAAGCGTCGCCAAATAAAAGCATCGTGTTTGACTTTACCTTGTGTGCGTAACTTTTCTATAACGTCGAGCCAGATTTGTTCATATTCATTACGCATTTTTAAAAGATAATCTTGCTTTTCTTTTGATAGGGCGAACCATTCGTACACCAACACAGCCATGGCTGCACCAGTATCTCCAGTAATTGAGATCAGTTCGGCTTTAATAAGAGCACGTAATTGTTGTTCTGGGTCTGTAGATTGAGTTGCTGCATCATTTAAACGGGCAAGATTATAGATAATGGTCTGTTCCATCACATGAGCGAGGATATCATCTTTACTTTTGAAATGATGAAATAAGCTTCCCGATTGGATTCCAATAAACTGAGCAAGTTCACGAACAGTGGTTTTATCATAGCCTTGCTTATGAAAAAGATAGGCAGCACCGTGCAATAAACGGCCACGTGGACTGTCATCAAAGCAGGGAATATTTGGAATCTGTTCAATTGAGGTGGCAATCATGTGCTCAGTTTGTTCCTTTATCTAAAAGTCTATAGTGGAAATTTTCACTAAATTTCATCGCATTTCAGGTTATTTGCTGAATTTGGAAGATTTGGTCAACATCACAATAACATTTTGCGCTTTACAAACCAAGCGCTTGCTTGGTAATGTTGAGGCTGATTTTTAGACAAAATAATGAGAAATAGAATGGCAAATAATCAGCAGGATGATCATCGAGTCGTAAAAATAGGGTGTGCCTCTGGGTTTTGGGGAGATACCAATACTGCCGCTTTTCAGTTAGTGCATTTGACCGATATTAATTATTTGGTTTTTGATTATTTGTCCGAGATTACCATGTCGATTATGGCAAAAGCGAAGATGGTAGAACCGAAACATGGTTACGCTTTAGATTTTGTCAGTCGTGTTATGGCACCCTTACTAAAAAAAATTGCTGAAAAAAAGATTAAAGTGATTAGTAATGCGGGTGGTGTTAATCCATTAGCTTGTCGGGATGCCTTGCAAAAAATTATTAAAGAGTATGGTCTAGATCTGAAAGTAGCTGTGGTGTTAGGTGATGATCTTTTGCCAAAACATGAGCAGCTAAAATCACAGAATATTCAAGAAATGTTTAGCGGAGAAGCGTTGCCAGAACAGGTGGCAAGCAGTAATGCTTATTTAGGCGCGGTTGCTATTCGTGACGCCTTAGACTTAGGTGCAGATATTGTGATTACGGGTCGTGTAGTTGACTCTGCTGTGGTACTTGCACCCTTACTTCATGAATATCAGTGGTCGCTCGATGATTATGACAAATTGGCACAAGGTTCGTTGGCAGGGTATGTGATTGAATGTGGAGCCCAATGTACGGGTGGTAATTTTACCGATTGGCAATTGGTACAGGGCTTCGACAACATGGGCTTTCCAGTGGTTGAAGTGAGTGAAGATGGCTCATTTGTTGTAACTAAGCCTCAAGGTACAGGTGGTCTGGTTTCTACTGCTACAGTTGCAGAGCAAATTGTTTATGAAATAGGCAATCCTCAAGCATATTTACTACCCGATGTCATTGCTGATTTCAGCCACGTGCATTTAGAGCAAGTCGGGGAGCACCGAGTTCGTGTGATGGGTGCAAAAGGACAAGCACCAACTACACAATATAAAGTCAGCGCGACTTACCCAGATGGATATCGGGTTTTAGTGAGTTTCCTCATTGCAGGACGTGAGGCACCACAAAAAGCACAAGTCATTGCTGATGCGATTTTGACTAAGTGTGAACGTGTTTTAGCAATGCGCTCAGTGCCGCCATTTAGTGAAAAGTCTGTTGAAATTTTAGGTATTGAAAGTACCTATGGCGACCATGCCCAAACATTAAATAGTCGTGAAGTTGTGGTCAAAATAGCTGTAAAACACATGTTTAAAGAAGCATGTATGTTCTTTGCATCTGAAATTGCACAAGCTTCAACAGGTATGGCTCCAGCCTTGGCAGGAATTGTTGGAGGCCGACCCAAAGCATCTCCAGTGATCAAATTATTTTCATTTTTAATTGATAAAAATCAGGTGAATGTTGAAATCGATTTTGATGGCCAACGTCACGCGGTTGAAATTCCACAAGGGGTTTCTACAGAGCAATTGCTTACATTGACGGCAGGTGAAAATGCAGTTTATCAAGGAGATGAAATTGAAGTTCCTTTGATTGAAATTGCGCATGCCCGCAGTGGTGATAAAGGCAATCATAGCAATATTGGCGTGATTGCACGTAAAGCAGACTATTTACCATGGATTCGTGCAGCACTAACTGAACAGTCTGTTGCAAGCTATATGCAACATGTCTTGGATGCTGAGAAAGGGCGAGTAATTCGTTATGAGTTACCGGGTTTAAATGCACTGAATTTTATGTTGGAGAATGCCTTAGGTGGTGGTGGTGTTGCCAGCTTACGTATTGATCCGCAAGGTAAAGCCTTTGCCCAACAGTTATTGGATATGCCTGTTAAAGTTCCGGCACATCTTTTAGAAAAATAAAATGAATGGATGAAACAAAGATGAGTTATCAATCAATATTTAGACCAGGTGCTTTCGCCAATAAAGTCATTATTGTGACAGGTGGTGGCTCAGGAATTGGACGCTGTACTGCACATGAGCTTGCAGCCCTCGGCGCTCAAGTAGTGATTACAGGACGCAAAATTGAAAAATTAGAGAAAGTAAGCCAAGAAATAATAGAAGATGGGGGCTTAGTTCATTTCATTGTTTGTGATAACCGTGAAGAAGAACAAGTGAAAAATATGATTGCCGAAGTGATTGAAAAATTCGGCAAACTCGATGGTTTGGTAAATAATGCAGGCGGGCAGTTCCCCTCAGCTTTAGAGAATATTTCGGCGAATGGTTTCGATGCAGTCGTGCGTAATAATTTACACGCAACTTTCTATCTAATGCGTGAAGCTTATAACCAATGGATGGCTAAACATGGTGGCAGTATTGTCAATATGACTGCTGATATGTGGGGCGGTATGCCGGGAATGGGACATTCTGGTGCTGCGCGTTCAGGAGTTGATAACTTAACTAAAACAGCATCGGTTGAGTGGGGCAAATCAGGCGTTCGTGTAAATGCGGTTGCACCGGGGTGGATTGTGTCATCCGGTATGGATAATTATAGCGGTGATTTTGCCAAAGTGATTATTCCAAGTCTTGCTGGCAATGTACCGCTAAAACGTATGGGAACTGAATCAGAAGTTTCATCGGCGATTTGTTATTTACTGTCCGATGCTGCGGCTTTTGTGTCAGGTGTAACTTTGCGTATTGATGGCGCTGCATCGCAAGGGACACGCATGTACCCACTAGCCGAAGCGACAAATAGTCAGTCTTATAATGGTTTCCATCGCGCGTTTATTCCTGAAATTTTTAAAAAAGATAAGACTGAGAAAGTCGAGCACAACAATAATTCAGGCTCGGAGTGAGGAATAAAAAATGACCATTCTTCAATCCGAAATTACTGTTGGTAGTGAACAGTATCAAAAGAATAAAGAGGCACTACTTGCTCAACTGAGTGAAGTCCGTGCAATTCAGCAAAAAAGCATTGATAAATCGTATGCTGCTAAACCGAAATTCGATAAAAAGGGCAAGATTCTGCCGCATGAGCGTATACGGTTATTGCTCGATGCTGATTCGCCTTTTGTCGAGCTTTGTGGTTTGGTTGGCTACAACATGCATGATGACAAGGATGGCTCCGAAGCTGGTGGTGGTGTAATTGCTGGCATTGGTTTTGTCAGTGGTGTGCGTTGTCTGGTCTCTGCAAGTAATAGCGCGATTAAAGGCGGGACCATGTCTCCTATGGGGGTACAGAAAACTTTGCGTTTGCAAAAAATTGCCTTAGAACAAAAACTCCCGCTGATTACGCTGACCGAAAGTGGCGGTGCTAACTTAAATTATGCAGCTGAAGTATTTACCTATGGTGGTATGACTTTTGCCAATCAGGCACGTTTGTCTGCAGCAGGTATTCCACAACTTGCAGTGGTACATGGGAATGCAACGGCAGGAGGAGCTTATCAACCAGGTCTTTCGGATTATGTCATTGTAGTACGCAAACAAACAGAGATGCTTCTTGCAGGTCCACCTTTACTTCTGGCTGCCACGGGTGAAGTCGCCACAGCGGAGGAATTGGGTGGGGCTGAAATGCATGCACAGGTTGCTGGAACAGCAGAATATTTGGCCGAAAATGATGCTGACGGTATTCGGCTTGCACGTGAAATTTTTGAACACCTCAACTGGAAAGAGCAAATCAAACCAGTTGATGTGACTTATAAAGAGCCTCGTTACGATACCGAGGAACTGTTGGGTGTTATTCCAAGTGATCCTAAACAACCATTTGATATGAAAGAAGTGGTTGCCCGTATTATTGACGATTCAGATTTTCTAGAATTTAAGCAGGAATATGATGATTTAACGGTATGTGGCTGGGCAAAAATTGGAGGCTTGCATATCGGTATTATTACCAATAATGGCCCGATTACGCCTCAAGGAGCAGCGAAAGCAGCTCAGTTTATTCACTTATGTGAACAGACCAACCGTCCGTTATTATTCTTACATAACACTACTGGCTTTATGGTGGGAACCGATGCCGAGCAAAATGGCATTATTAAGCATGGCTCAAAACTGATTCAAGCGGTTGCCAATTGTACTGTACCTAAAATTTCAATCGTTGTGGCAGGGTCATATGGTGCTGGTAACTACGCAATGTGTGGTCGGAGTTTATCGCCAGATTTTATTTTTGCTTGGCCGAACTCGCATGTTGCTGTAATGGGAGCTGCACAGGCCGGAAAGGTACTACGTATTGTTGCTGAAGGGAAACAAAAAGCTTCCGGGCAGGAACCGAATCCGCAAATGCTCGATTTTCTTGAGCAAAGTACAGCCATGAAATTAGAGCAGCAATCTACCGCGCTTTTCAATACGGCCATGCTACATGATGACGGCATTATTGACCCGCGAGATACCCGAAAATTACTTATTTTCCTTTTAGAAACTATTTATGAAGCACAGCAACGCGAACTAAATCCGACCCGTTTTGGTGTGTCTCGTTTTTAATCAATCTTTACCGTAATTAAAAAAATTAATAGGAACAACGCCATGAAATTTACTGCCGAACATGAAGCATTACGTCGCACAGCGCGTCAATTTGTTGAAAATGAACTGAATCCGAATATTCCGGAATGGGAAGAAGCTGGACGTTTCCCGATCCACGAAGTATTTAAAAAGATGGGTGATCTTGGCCTATTGGGGATTTGTAAGCCTGAGGAAAATGGTGGTCTGGCTTTAGATTACTCTTATAACTTAGTTGTGGCTGAAGAAATTGGACGCGCAGCTTGCGGCGGTGTGCCTTTAGCCATTGGTGTACAAACCGATATGGCAACACCTGCTTTGGCGCGTTTTGGTAGCAAAGAATTACGTGATGAGTTTTTAACACCAGCCATTGCTGGAGAATATGTTGCCTCAATTGCGGTATCGGAAGTACATGCTGGTTCGGATGTTGCTGCTATTAAAACAACTGCTAAAAAAGATGGAGATGACTATGTCATTAACGGCAGCAAGATGTGGATCACCAACTCACTACAGGCTGATTTCTTCTGTCTTTTAGCCAACACATCTGACGATAAACCTCACGTCAACAAGTCGATGATTATTGTACCGGCAAAAACTAAAGGGATTAGTTTTTCAGAGCCGTTAAATAAATTAGGGATGCGTTCAACGACCACAGCGCAGGTTTATTTAGACAATGTACGTGTACCACAGCGTAACTTGGTTGGCGTTGAAGGTATGGGCTTCATGATGCAGATGATGCAATTTCAGGAAGAGCGTTTATGGGCTTGTGCTAATGCAATTGGTGGTTTGGAAAATTTAATTCAAAAGACTATCGCCTATACCAAAGAGCGGACGACGTTTGGTCAACCACTCATTAATAACCAATATATCCATTTTCGTTTTGCCGAACTCATGACTGAAGTAGAAGCGCTTAAAGCCTTAACCTACCAAGCGTGTGAACAGCATATTGCTGGTGAAGATGTGACCAAACTGGCATCTATGGCAAAGCTCAAAGCAGGCCGTTTAAGCCGTGAAGTTGCCGATAGCTGTCTACAATATTGGGGTGGCAATGGCTTTATGTGGGATAACCCTGCATCCCAGCTATATCGTGATGGTCGTTTAGGCTCTATTGGTGGTGGAGCAGATGAGATTATGTTGGTGATTATCTGTAAGTTGATGGATATCTTGCCAAAAAAACAAAAATAAGGAATCAACCATGACACTTTCAGCATCGCTTCAAGCTTTAGATATTGATGACAGTATTCAATTAGAACAAGACGGCAGTGTTTTATATCTTTGGTTAAACCGACCAGAGAGCCGTAATGCCATGAACTTGAATATGGTCAATGCGATTCAACAAGTTTTTACTGCCATTCGTGATGATCTTTCAATTCGTGCAGTCATCTTTCGTGGTGAAGGTGGGACTTTCTGCGCAGGTGGTGATATTAAGGACATGGCTGCTTTACGCGTTGAAGCAACTAACATTGGTAGTCTACAACCTTATACTGACTTTAACCGCCGTTTTGGTGCCATGCTTGAGCAAGTTGAAGCTGCACCACAGACTGTTGTGGTCATTTTAGAAGGTGCGGTGTTAGGTGGAGGTTTTGGGCTGGCATGTGTTTCTGATGTTGCCATTAGCCGTGATAATGCGCAGTTTGGTTTACCTGAAACTGGGCTTGGTGTGATTCCTGCTCAAATTGCTCCTTTTGTGGTGAAACGTATTGGCCTGACTCAGGCACGTAGGCTGGCTTTACTCGGCATGCGTTTTGAAGGGCATACAGCACTGAGTGTCGGTGTGGTTCATCAAATTGCACATAATGAAATTGAACTTGAACAAGCTTTACAAGAAACAATTCAGCAAATTAAACGAGCAGCTCCTCAAGCTTCACGTGTGACTAAAGCACTGTTACATCGAACACTCAATGAACCTTTAAATAAGTTGCTAGATGATGCTGCACAGCAGTTTGCTCAAGCGGTTGGTAGTGCTGAAGGACAAGAAGGAACGATGGCTTTTATCCAGAAACGGTTACCAAATTGGGCCGATGAAACATAAGAGATAAGGATAAAAATAATGAAATTTTCAAAAATACTGGTTGCCAATCGTGGTGAAATTGCAGTTCGAGTTATGCAAACAGCCAAGGCAATGGGTTACCAAACCGTCGCAGTTTATTCCGATGCAGACCGTAATGCTCGCCATGTGCAAGAGGCTGATGAAGCTGTTTATATTGGTGCGTCAAAAGTATCTGAGTCATATCTTTCAATTACCAAGATAATAGACGCATGCAAAAAAACTGGGGCGGATGCAGTTCACCCCGGCTATGGTTTTTTGTCAGAAAATACTGATTTTGCTCAGGCATGTATCGACAACCAGATTACCTTTATTGGGCCTACCGCTTCTGCAATTGAGTTAATGGGCAGTAAACGCCTTTCAAAAATCGCCATGATTGAGGCGGGTGTCCCTTGTGTGCCGGGCTATGAAGGTGACCGACAAGATCTCGAATATTTAGCAACTCAAGCTGAGCAGATTGGCTTTCCAATTATGGTCAAAGCTTCTGCAGGTGGTGGCGGTCGTGGCATGCGTTTGGTACAGCAAGCATCCGCGTTGTTTGAGGCATTACAAACCGCACGTTCAGAAGCTGAAAATGCTTTTGGTTCTGGCGAGCTCATTTTAGAAAAAGAAGTTATTGCTCCGCGTCATGTCGAAATTCAGGTTTTTGGTGATACACATGGTAACTATGTGTATTTGTTTGAGCGCGATTGTTCAATCCAGCGCCGTCATCAGAAGGTTGTTGAAGAAGCTCCATGTCCGGTGATGACGCCTGGACTACGTCAGCAAATGGGTGAGGCAGCTGTAGCAGCGGCAAAAGCATGTGCTTATGTCGGGGCAGGTACAGTTGAGTTTTTGCTAGATGCATCGGGTGCATTCTACTTTTTGGAGATGAATACCCGTTTGCAGGTAGAACATCCGGTCACTGAGCTTATTACAGGGTTAGATTTAGTTGAATGGCAGTTACGTGTGGCGAATGGTGAGCAGTTACCTTTAAAGCAACAGGAATTGACCTTAAATGGACATGCTATTGAAGTGCGCTTGTATGCAGAAGACCCACGTCAGGATTTCTTACCACAAACAGGAAAAGTTTTACGCTGGAAGCCTGCAGCTTTGCCAAATGTGCGAATTGATCATGGCATGTTAGCAACTGATGAAGTCAGTCCATTTTACGATCCGATGGTAGCAAAGGTGATTGCCTATGGGAAAACCCGTGAGGATGCGATTCGCTTACTGGCTCGTGCAGTCGATGATAGTGTTTTACTTGGAGTGAATAGTAATAAACAGTTCTTGGTCAATTTACTGCGCCATCCAGTTGTTGTCGCAGGGGATACCAATACTGCATTCATCCAACAGCATTTCAAAAATGATCCGAGCTTACACTATCAAGTTTTATCTTTAGAAACCTTAGCGATTGCTGCAGCACTATTTAGCCAAAGTAAAGGTACTGCAGTGTGGCAAACTGGGCTTGGTGTGCCATTACCGTTAAAATTACAAACTGCCGATCAGCAAATTCAATTGCAGCTTTCATCTGTAAATAACACATTCACGGTAAAGTTCTGTGAACAAGTAGTTTGTATTGATGTGCTTGAGAAAACGCCAGAGCAACTAGTTTACTTAATTGATGGTGTACGTCGCCGTGTTCAATATGTATTGGATGATGATCAGCTTTATCTAGATCGGGGTAATGGCAATGTTTTGATACGCAATATGACTTACGCTGCACCAGAAGCTACCGATGTAGCGGGAGATGGCAAAATTCGAGCACCGATGGATGGGGCTGTGGTGAATATTCTGGTCAATGAAGGCGATCAAGTAGTGAAGGGACAAACATTATTGATTCTTGAAGCCATGAAAATTCAGCAACAGATTAAATCTGATGTGGATGGTGTAGTCGCTGAAATTTTAGGTCAACAAGGTCAACAAGTGAAAAAACGGCAAATGCTGTTTAGTATCCAAATTTAAGAGAAGAGCAATTGTGGTTACTAGTAATCACTATTGATTTATAGAAGATGATTATTTAAATCAAAAAAGGGAACATACGTTCCCTTTAATTATAAAAAACAAAATTATACAAGCTGTGTATACATACAATAGAGATAGCCTAAAATAGCTAAAGCAACAAGAGGAGCGATAACTTTTGACCATGCAGGAATAAAAGTTTCGATAGGTTGCTCTTCAACATGTAAATCTTCATGATGTGGTTGGGCTTGGTGAACCATTTGGTTGAACTCCTTCATTGTTGCATCCAATGATAGCTCTTCTTGTTCAACAGGTTTAGAACCAATGAGCTCTGTTAGATGGTTTGTTGACCAAACCCAATCTTCAGCTTGGCCAGATAAATGTTCAACTTGCCCTAAAATGAGCTCTTTTAAACCACTTTGGCCGAAACCACCAGTCTCATCAAGTTGATTAAGTTCTGTTAACTGTAATGCCAGAATCTCAGAAATACTTTGCTCAAGTTCAGTATTTTTTAAAACTGACTTATTGTGTTTTGACGTAGTTAGATGACGTGCAACTTCTTGAATATACAATGGATCGGCAGTTTTGATTTCATGATAAATTTTATTGTCGTCCTGACGCCATAAGCTGATTAATTTACCAAGCGTCAATATATTCACTTCGTCAATCAGCTTATTTTTCTCATTGGCTGGATATTGATTTAAAAGCTGAGGCTTTTGAATTTTTATTTGCTCAGCAAAGTATTGGACTAAATCAAATGCCATACTTTATTCCTCTAAAATTAATCTAAAATTCTTAATGTTGGCTTTTTCTTGGTTGGTTCAGATGTTTCTTGTGTTTCTGAGTCTAACTTATCTTCTACAGGCGCTACATTGGCATATTCTTCAGGGTCAAAGAATAAACCTTGTCCATTTTCACGTGCATAAATACCTAAAACTGCTTGAATAGGTACGTAAATATCTTTGGAAACGCCGCCAAAACGTGCTGAAAATGTAATCGCATCATTGCTAATGAGTAGTTGATGTATCGCATGAGGCACAATGTTTAAAACAATTTGTCCATCTTTCACAAACTGTTGTGGTACATCAGTGTGCGGTTGTGTTGCATCAACGAGTAAATAAGGTGTGAGTTGATTGTCACAAATCCATTCATAGATTGCACGAGCAAGATAAGGACGTGTAGGGGTTAATTCAATAGTTTGCTCAGACATATCACACTATTCCATATTTAATAGTTCATTGTAACGGGTTTTCTCTTGGGGCGTCATTGATTTAACAAAAGAAGGGCGGCTAAAGATACGTTTACAATACAAAAATATAGGTCGACACTGCTGCTTTGGTAAATCAATTCCCATGCTATTAAGTCTCACAAAAATTGGAGCAAGCATACAGTCCAGGATTGAAAAATTTTCGGACATAAAATAAGGGAAATGCTGAAATAAAGGGGTAAGTGATATTAAGGTGTCACGCAATTCTTTTTGTGCTTTTTGTTTTTGTTCTATATTTAACGTATCTGCATGTCTGAGCATATGATCGGCCAACTTAAACCAATCATTTTCAAGACGCCAAATATATTGGCGTTGCTCTGCACGTGCCATAGGGGCATCGGCATATAGTTTATTCTGACGATATCGATCATCTAGATACTCAGCAATGATAGGTGCTGAAAATAATTTAAGATTTTGCTCAACCAGCATTGGCAATTGATTATAAGGATTTAGGCTTGCCAGATCTTCATCTTCGTGATCAGTTACGATTAATTGATATTTAATTTGTTTTTCTGCCAATAAAAAACGGATCCAGTGTGAACGGAAATCATCAGCATGGCTGTAAAGGGTAATTCCCTGAATTGAGGTGTTTTCGACCGACATATCACAAGGTATGGTTGTGTGAATCGGTTAGAATACTAAAAATATGCGTGGAAATCACGGTGACAAAGATAGAGTTTCATATATTTATCTGTTTCAATCATCTACAAAATGAATATGCAATAAAAAAGCCTTGGGAAAACCAAGGCTTTTTGTCCGATTCGGTAAACGAATTAACGTTTAGAGAATTGAGGACGTTTACGAGCTTTACGTAAACCAAGTTTCTTACGTTCAACTTCACGAGCATCACGAGTAACGAAACCAGCTTGACGAAGAACAGGTTTTAAAGTTTCGTCAGCAGCGATAAGTGCACGAGTAATACCGTGACGGATCGCACCAGCTTGACCACCGATACCACCACCTTTAACAGTGATGTAAAGGTCATATTTTTCAGTAGCTTCTAAAAGCTCTAAAGGTTGACGAACAACCATACGAGCAGTTTCACGACCGAAATATTGCTCTAAAGTACGGTTGTTAATAACGAGTTTGCCTGTACCAGCTGACAAGAAAACACGTGCAGTTGCGGTCTTACGGCGACCTGTACCATAATTAGTAGCCATGTGCTGTATCCCTTAGATGTCCAAAACTTGTGGCTGTTGAGCAGCGTGTGGATGCTCGCTACCAGCGTACACTTTCATCTTCTTGATCATTGCATAACCAAGAGGACCTTTTGGCAACATGCCTTTAACAGCACGTTCAAAGATTTCTTCAGGTTTGTGAGCAACTAATTTTTCGAAATTAGTTTCTTTTAAACCGCCTGGGAATTCAGTGTGGCGATAGTATTTCTTGTCAAGCGCTTTGTTACCAGTCACTTGAACTTGTTCAGCATTGATAACGATGATGTAGTCACCAGTGTCAACGTGAGGAGTATAAGAAGTTTTGTGCTTACCGCGTAAACGACGTGCAATTTCAGTCGCTAAACGACCAAGAGTTTTACCTGTAGCATCAACAACGAACCAATCGTGTTGTACTTCAGCAGGCTTTGCGCTGAGAGTTTTCATTCAAACACTACCTATTATAGTTGGTTTGAGCTAGACATCGCTCAAACAAAAAGGAGACGAGATTCTAAACGAGTTTGTTGTCAATCACAAGAAAAATCCCATATAAGCTACATAATTTTATCCCTAATCCGATGAATGTAGGATATGTTAAAATAATTCAAATTTTAGAGATGTGTCGGGGGTGATTGTGCTGCCTTTATATGTCACTTCTGGTGAACCTGCCGGTATTGGTCCAGATATTTGTTTAAGTCTGGCAAAACGGGTTGATGAACGTCCTGTTGTGGTTTTGGCTGATCGAAATCTATTACAACAACGCGCTCAAAAGCTTGGTCTAGACATTAAATTTTTAGAGTATAGCGGACAAGCTGAATCGTCTTTGCAAGGCGAGCTTTATATAGAACATGTACCCCTAGAAACTATAGTCGTTGATGGACAGCTTAATGCTGCTAATGCCGCTTATGTATTAGAGCAATTACGTCGCTCAGCTGATTATGCTATGTCTGGTAAGAGCGTCGGTGTAGCCACTGCTCCTGTTCAAAAGTCGGTGATTAATGATGCAGGGATTTTATTTAGTGGACATACTGAATATTATCAAGAATTTGCAGGGGTAGAGCGTGTTGTTATGATGCTGGCAACGAAAACGTTGCGGGTGGCTCTGGCGACAACTCATTTACCATTAAGAGATGTTGCAGATGCAATTACCAAAGAACGCTTGCATCAAGTGATTGGTATTTTACTTCACGACTTAAAGACCAAATTTAAAATTAATGATCCTCGAGTCTTAGTATGTGGGTTAAATCCTCATGCAGGCGAAGATGGTTATTTGGGACGTGAAGAGATTGATACGATCAATCCGGTACTTGAGAGCTACCGATCACAGGGAGTTAAATTAAGTTTAAGTTTGCCAGCTGATACTTTATTTACGCCTGAACATCTTAAAAATGCTGACGCTGTTCTTGCGATGTACCATGATCAAGGCTTACCTGTGTTAAAATCACAGGGTTTTGGTGAAGCAATCAATATCACATTGGGCTTACCATTTATTCGGACCTCGGTCGATCATGGTACTGCTCTGTCTTTAGCTGGGACAGGATTGGCAAAAAGCTCAAGTTTAAATGTCGCTGTCGATTTAGCTTTATCCTTGGCAGCGAGTTAAATTTTTCATGTTGGAAATGTTCTATGTATCAAATTAATGCCCTAAACCCGAAAGATGAAGGGCATAAAGCTCGTAAACGTTTTGGTCAAAACTTCTTACATGATCAACGAGTCATTGCCAAAATTGTACGCTCAGTCAATCCGCGTACGGGTGATAATATTGTCGAAATTGGTCCAGGTTTAGCTGCTTTAACTTCTCCTTTAATTGGAGAATGTGATGCATTAACTGTAGTTGAATTAGACCGTGATTTAGCTGCCGGCTTACCTGAACGCGTGCCACATCCAGAACGTTTAACTATCGTAGAAGCTGATGCATTAAAATATGATTTTAGTCAGCTTGTAAAAGATGGGCGTCCATTACGCGTTGTCGGCAATTTGCCTTATAACATTTCTACACCATTACTTTTTCATCTCTTGGAATTTGGTAGCCAAGTTAAAGACATGCACTTCATGTTGCAAAAAGAAGTGGTAGAACGTATTACTGCTGAACCGAATACAAAAGAATATGGCCGTTTATCAGTCATGATCCAATATTATTGTCAGCCTACCTTTTTATTTGAAGTTCCAGCAGGCGCATTTAACCCGCCACCAAAAGTGACAAGTGCAGTATTTCGCTTAGTTCCTTACGAACAAAAACCAATTACGGCGAAAGATGAAAAAGCTTTAGCTCGCTTGGTTGCCCACGTCTTTACTCAGCGCCGTAAAACGCTAAGAAACAGTCTTAAAGGTATGTTAGCAGAAGATGGTTTCGAGAAAGCAGGAGTCGACCCAATGGCTCGTCCAGAAACTTTAACTCTTGCAGAGTTTGTGGCTTTGGCAGATCAAATGGTGGCATAAATGACTAAGCGCTATAACTATGTAATTGGAGATGTGCAAGGTTGTTTTGAGGCACTCAAAGCGCTATTAAAAGAAATACGTTTTGACCCTGATCAAGATTTTATCTGGTTTGCTGGTGACTTGGTTGCACGTGGTGAAAACTCTGTAGGTGCTCTACGTTTTATTAAAAAACTAGCTGATCGAGGGGCTGCTGCTACCGTATTAGGTAATCATGATTTAACCCTGATTGCCGGTGCTCGTGGTCTTAAGGAAATTAAAGAAAAAGATCGCACGCAGGATGTTATCGACGCCGTGGATGGTGATGATCTTATCGATTGGTTACGTAAACAGCCGTTATGTTTATTTCCAAATGAGCAAACAATACTGACGCACGCAGGTGTACCTTGTATTTGGGATGCACAAAAAACTGCTGCATTGGCAAAAGAAGTTGAGGCTATATTGGCGCATGATGATTTATCTGTGCTAGATGCATTTTTAGCTGAAATGTATGGTTCAAAACCCGATCTTTGGACAGATGATTTGACAGGCAATGAACGTTTACGCTGTATTACCAATTACTTAACTCGTATGCGTTTAACTAATGCAGAAGGGGCTTTGGAGTTTAGTTTTAAAGATACTTTAGATGCACCAATGCCAGAAGGTTATTTACCGTGGTTTGAATTTCCAAGTAAGGCTGCACAAACCCATCAAATATTTTTTGGACATTGGGCTGCTTTAGAGGGTAGAACTATTAGTGAACACATCCAAAATGTTGATGGCGGTTGTGTATGGGGTAAAAACTTAATTGCTTATCGTCTTGAAGATCAACAAGCTTTTTCTGTGAGCAACCCTGTTATGTAATAAAAAAAGCCGCTGAAGCGGCTTTTTTTATTTTTAAGATATTTATTCTAGGCGAATCCAGATCTGATTACGGCCTAAAGCAGATACCCCAAGGTAACCGCGCATATGTAGACGTTTACCATTTGCACTGAGTTTTGCTTTTAATCCGTAAACTTTACCCGTATTTGGGTCTAGAATTTTTCCACCTGTATAGGTTGAATTATCAGTTTGCTTGAGCCCGGTTGCGATATCTAAGCCTAAAATAGGCTTATTGGTATAAGGTGCAGGACAGTTATCACAAATTTCTTTTGGTGTATAACCTGGGCGCGGTGTAATTTTTACGATTTTACCTGCATAAGTACCATTTGCCTCTTTCCGTATTTCTACATGTGCTTTAGGTGTACCTGTTTTATCGTCAATCGTTTGCCAAAGACCTGTAATATCAGCTGCAAAAGTAGCTGTATTTATTCCCACTAGGAGCAAAGCTCCAACAAAAAATTTCCCCATAATCAAAAAATCCTTTTAGATTTGAAAGATCCATCTTATTTGTAATTAATAACGGGTTCAATGTTTATTTAAACTACTTTTTAATCAGTGTGTTCCAAAAGATAACATAAAGGTTGGTAGCCAAATAGCAGTAAATACACCGTTTAATGCCATGCCAAATGCCGCATAACGGCCTGCTACAGGTCCACGTTGCCAAGCCTGAGCAGTTCCAATTGCGTGTGCAGCTAAGCCTAGAGCTAAACCTGAGGCTCTTTCATCGTGTATATGCTTAAGTAAAAATGGTGAAAATGCTGCACCAATAACTCCGGATAAAATTACAATGAGAGTGACTAATGTCTCTGGAGCATGTAATAAGGTCGCGATGTTTAAAGCAATTGGGGTGGTTACTGCACGTGTAGCAAAAGCCAAAATAGTCGGCTCAGACATATGTAGTAGGTAAGCAAGACTCATTGGTAAAGCAACGGCACTAATGCTGGCAAAGCACAAAATGCCAATCACCGATTTAAGAGGTAAATCGTCATAACGCATTGCAGCCAAAGGTATAGCTAAAGCAACCGTGACATATCCTAATAAATGGCTAAATAAATCATTTACGTAAAGCCGGTATTCTTCATAGGGAACTTTCAAGATTGATAATAGCCCAATGACAATGAACATGCCGAAAACTAAAAGAGGAACTTGAGGAAAGCGGCGGTTTAATGGTTTTGCACAAAGGTAGCCAACTAAAGTGATCAAAAATCCATAAAGAATCATAAACATTTTATTCTCCTTATAACCAATGTTTTGCCATTTTTGCATAGACCCACAAGGGTATAAGGGTGCTTACTACCAAAACAAAAAGAAATAATGGAATTTCTTTACCCATATGCACCAGCATAATTAAGGAGCCTGCACAAATAGGTAAAAAAGCAAAACCACTTTCTTTCATGACTTTATTATTAGTATCGACAAGTCTTAGCGGGATTTTCTTAAATTTACGCCAAATGAGTAAAACGATAAGTAAACTAATTAAACCTACCAGATTGCCTAACTCTGGATGACCAAAAGCACGCATAACGACGACTGAGCCTTCGCGAAAACCGATAATAAGTAGTAAGGTTCCTACCCATGCTGCCCAGTCTATACTTTTGATCTTATCCATATTTTTTATCTCTAAAAGTTTACTTATCAAGTTTTAACTGATCTAGTGCTTGATTTCAAACTCTTCCAGCGGTCTTTTAAACTGACTTGCGCGTTCACCTAATATCTCATCTATAGGGAGTTTGGCTTGGCGAATTAACTGCTCAAGCTTATGAGGTGCAATTCGTATATCGATATGTAATAGCCCTTCATCGTCATAATGCTCAGATTGAATGACATTTAAAGCATAAAGTTGAGTACGCAATTTGCCATAAGCAGGTTTAAGTACCAATGAGAAGTGTTGAAGTTGTCCCATTAGACATTCTTGTACGGCTTGGCGTAGTAAATCTAGTCCTAACCCTGAGTGTGCAGATACATAAACACGATCTGGAACATGAGGCTCTGAATAAATAATTTTTGCCTCTTCGCCACTCAAATCAATTTTGTTATAAACACGAAGTACGGGTGCATCCGCTCCAATTTCCTTCAATACACCTTCAACGGCTTCAATCTGGTCAAGCATGTCATGACTACTACTATCGATGACATGTAAAAGCAGGGTAGCTTCAAGCGTTTCTTCTAAAGTTGCTTTAAATGATTCGACCAAATCATGTTGTAAGTTTCGTACGAACCCTACAGTATCTGCTAGAACCACCGTACCAATTCCATCCCATTCTAGGCGACGTAAGGTTGGATCAAGTGTTGCAAATAGTTGGTCGGCTGCATACACATCGCTTTTTGCTAGAATATTAAATAAGGTTGATTTACCCGCGTTGGTATAACCGACTAATGAAACAGTTGGGATCGAAGCTTTTTGTCTTGCAGCTCGTCCTTGCATACGGGTTTGATGGACTTTCTCTAACTTATCTTTTAACTGGGTAATACGAACACGAATGAGACGACGGTCTGTTTCGAGTTGTGATTCACCGGGACCGCGTAAACCAATACCACCTTTTTGTTGTTCAAAATCAGCAGACCAACCACGGATTAAACGGGTTGATAAATGTTTTAACTGAGCAAGTTCAACTTGTAATTTACCTTCATGGGTCCGCGCGCGCTGGGCAAAAATATCTAAGATGAGACCGGTGCGGTCAATAACGCGGCATTTTAAAATCTTTTCTAAATTACGCTCTTGGGCAGGGGTTAATGCATGATCAAAAATAACAAGACTTGCTTCTAATTCCTGAACTTGTTCTGCAATCTCATCAACTTTACCTGAACCAATAAAAAACTTAGGGTCCGGTTTATTACGTTGAACTTTAATGTGCTCAAGAATATCTGCACCAGCTGACTGTGCAAGTAGAGCAAATTCTTCGGCATCCAGATCATCTAATAATTGTACAGACACACTCACTAATATTGTGCGTTCACCGCCTTGATGCCGATCAACATATTCCACGTGGCTAAAAATCCTGAATAAGGTAAAACTTTATTCTAGAGGAAACTTGGACAAAAGGGGAAAGGGTTTACTCTTATTCTTTAGATTAACTACAGCGCATTTTATTTTTATTTGTGTCTATCACACAGCGATGCAAGTTTATTCCGAAACGTATAGAATGGCTCGAGATGGGTATAACAATGATTGATCGTTAGTGAAATTTTATGACTCAAACGCAAAGTATAGTGAATTCAACGTTAAAGAAATTTTCAAAAATAGGTTTATACGGAAAAAAAGTTACTTCAGCGACTGCGGCAATCAGTGAAGGTTTTTACTTAGTTTATCGTCATGGACTTTATAAAGATCCAAATAACCCTGTTAACACTCGATATGTTCAATATTTCTGTCGTCGTTTATGCCAAGTATTTAATCTTGAAGTTCAAGTACATGGCACAATCCCTAGAGAGCCCGCTTTATGGGTGAGTAACCATATTTCTTGGCTTGATATCGCCGTTTTAGGTTCAGGTGCACGTGTCTTCTTCTTAGCTAAAGCCGAGATAGAAAAGTGGCCTATTCTTGGCAATTTGGCGAAAGGTGGGGGCACCTTATTTATTAAACGTGGATCAGGTGACTCCATTAAAATTCGAGAGCAAATTACCGAATTTTTAAAGCAAAATATTCCGGTTTTATTTTTCCCTGAAGCGACTACTACAGATGGCCATTCTGTTAAGCGGGTTCATGGTCGTTTACTCGGAGCTGCTATCGAAGCTCAGCGTCCGGTACAGGTATGTTTAATCTGTTACGTAAACCGTCATGGTGAGTTAGATACCGTTGCACCATTTATTGGTGAGATGTCATTCGTTGAGCATATTCAACGTGTGCTAGAAATGCCGAAAGTAACAGCCCATTTACTTACACTTCCTCCTATTTCGGTAGAAGGCCATGATGTAAAAAGTTTGACTCAAGAAGTACAAGAAAAAATGGTTGAAGGATTGGCTCAATTACATAAAAAAGTACTTAAGCCAAAAAGTTAATTACATAAAACCTTCGAGTGGCAGCCATGATAGTAGTTTCATGCCTGCCTTTTGCCACCATTTCATTTCTGGTTCTTTTTTATAAATTACAGGGCCTTTTGAAGTTTCTTGTTGCCAGTAAATATGATTGTTTGGGTCGAGCTTTAATTTATAAGCATATTTGTTTAAGTTTTCATCCATCGTATGATGAATTGTTTTGGCCAGTGATGGACTATCTAAAATTACGCCAATTTCAGTATTTAAATACGCCGAACGTGGGTCAAAGTTAAATGAACCGATAAAAACCTGTTCATCTAATGCCATAAGTTTGGTGTGTAAACTTGAGCGGCTTAAACCTTTCATGTTTACTTTCGCTTTGGTTGCCAACTCATCCGTATTTTTATTTAAATCGCGTTTATCTGGAGTTGGTAAAAACTCATAAAGTTGAACGCCGTTTTTCAAAAGTTCTTTACGATATTTTCCATAAAACGCATGAACAACAGCTACGTCATTTGCTTTGAATGAGTTTGTTAAAACTCGAACTTCTACACCTTCTTTAGCAAGCGTACTTAAAATTTTAGCGCCTTGCTTTTCTGGAATAAAATAAGCCGAAATCAGGTCGACATTGCTTTCTGGTTTTTCCAAATGGTTAATCAATTGGAAATTTAAATGTTCTTCTTTTTTCGCTTTTGATCTAATTTTATCAGGTGAGTCTTTCACAACCTCTGCTTTAACCCAATCAAATTTAATATTACGGTCTAACCATTTATCAAAAGCATGTGATCTAGAGGTTAAGTCAAGGAAGTTCTGAACGGTGGCTTGTTGATAATGAGCATCAAGTTGTTGTTTTAAGCTTTCATAGCGCAAACGGTGTTGTTGAGCACTGACGATACTTTGGACTGAATATGCATATTCATGATTCCAGTAGTCATCAAAAGAATTCACGATATCATCAACGGCAGCACCAACCAACATGACATCGACGTCAGAAAATTGATAACTGTCGCTGACGTTGTAATACTGATTTGTCATATTGCGCCCACCAATAAGCGCAACCTGATTATCAGCAATAAAGCTCTTGTTATGCATACGACGATTGATACGTTTTAAGTCTAAAATCATATCCATCGCGCGATATTTGCGGAAACGGTAGGGATTAAATAATTTAACTTCAATATTTTTATGTTGAGAAAGCGCGAGTAACACGCCTTCCATCTTTTTAGCATTATTATCGTCAATTAATAAACGTACTTTAACACCACGATCAGCAGCACGAATAATTGCATGTAAAGCTAAAGCACCGACTTTATCGTTATCCCAAATATAGTATTGTAAATCTAAAGTCTTTTCGGCTTTATCAATCAGCCTTAAGCGAGCCGCGAGTGCTTCTAAGGGATCATTTAAAAGATGATAACCCGTTAAATTCGGATTTTTTTCACGTAAAGGCGTAATAATTTTTGAAAGAGAAGTTTGAGATGTATCGATATCTCGTGCGTATTGGATTGGTTCAGGGCTATGTTTGGGTAATGTGCTACAACCTGTCAAAGCCACAGCGAAACTTGAACATACGACTATAGAAGCTTTAATCAAAAAGCCTTTAGCCAGTTGATGAGTTTGAAGCTGTTTGGAATGAAAGGATTGTGCCATAATCAATACATACGATAAGGTGAGCTAGAGTATAATTCGTGCATATTGAAAGATAAATATTGAATTTGATTACTAGCAATCAATATAAGATAAGTCGAGAATCGTAATGTGGAACCCAAATTCAATCATCTTTTGTTTTTACCTTATTTTTTCAATACTTGCTCTCTGGGGAATTATTGAAGCCTGGGTTCATCAATCACGTACTGAAACGATTCATCCATTTAAAGCTTTTGTTCACTTACTTGCTTTTTATCTATCTTATCTTCTTGTTCCACTTTGGTTCTTTAATTTATACGCTGGTTGGATAGGTTATTACTCAATTCATGAAACCATTTTTATCTTTTTATTAAGCGGTATTCTCATTTACGCACGTTTTATAGAGCCACATATGGTACGTGTCGATGTTCACCAATATCGTTTAAATCCAGATCGCCATTTTGCTAAACCTGTAAAAGTCGCTTTAATTGCAGACTTACATATAGGCCTATTCTCTGGGCATGAACGTCAACTCAAAATCATTGTGAAAAAGCTTAATGAACAACAGCCAGACTTAGTAGTTGTGGCAGGAGACTGGACTTATGAGCCAGAAGATAAGCTAGTACAGGAACTGAGTGTACTTAAAGATATTAAAGCTCCAGTTTATTCAGTTCCAGGGAACCATGACGAGCAATATCCAGGTCCGCCTATTCAACAATTATTAAAAGATGCACTTCACTACAATGATGTAATGGATATTGAAGGAAAAATTGTTGAGTTTGATGAGTTCCGTTTAATCGGGATTGGTGACTTATGGGCAGGGAAAACCGATATGCGTTCAATGCCAGACTTACCTCAAGATAAACCATGGTTAATTCTTTCCCATAACCCTGATACGGTAGATATGGTCCCTAAATTACCTAATCGCCCTTTAATGTTGTCAGGTCATACACATGGAGGGCAGGTCGAACTTCCGTGGGTAACCAACTATATTATGAAAAAAGTATCAATTTTAGGCCATAAACGTGGTTTCTATTCGCATGAACACGCCGATGTATTTGTTACCGTAGGAACAGGTATGGTTGGAATACCATTAAGATTTCGTGTACCGCCTACTATTGATATTATTGAACTTGTATAAAACAAAAAAGCCAATCACAAAGGATTGGCTTTTTTATAATGAGAAATTTAAGGAATAATTACGATAGCAACACGACGATTAATTGCCCGATTTTCATTGGTTGTATTCGGGACATACGGTTGAGTTGAACCACGTCCAATAACGTAAATATTTTCCTTTTTAAAACCGTGAGTCAAGAAGAGGTTCGCAACACTTTGTGCACGTTCTTCAGATAACTTCTGGTTGTATTCAGGATTACCTACATCGTCAGTGTGACCAACGATTTTTAATTTATTCAAATCATATTTATTTAATTGATTTGCTAAACGTGTAAGCTCTGCTTCATGACTTTGTTTTAATGTTGCGTCATTAAAATCAAATAATAAGCGTTCCGGTAAACCTAGAGTCCAGCCTTCATTAGTAAGTACAAACCCCTCTTTTTTTAGCATTTTTACTTGACGATATTTCAAAGGACCAAAACTCAAGCAGCCTGCAAGCGCGATGCACAGCAATGCAATAAAGGAGAGTTTCAAAGATCTTGTATTCATAAATTAGCCTAAATTTAATTCTCTGGTTTATAAATAAACCAATGTTGCTCAGAAGTCTTAGCCTTATACATCGCTTGATCTGCTTGCATAATAAAATCTTCTGGACTAGACGCAAATTGGGATAAAGCAATCCCTACACTAAAACTGAAATAAATCGTTTGATCATTTAGATGCAAAGGTTCTTTACAGCTTTCGAGTAAATTTTCAGCAATAGATATTAAATGATCAGCATGCGTAATGGAATGCAAAATAACCGCAAATTCATCACCACCTAAACGGGCAATAAAATCTTGATGACGTAAACGCGTTTGTAACCTTTTCGCCATCTCTTTTAAAACCTCATCACCAGCTAAATGTCCGAACTGATCATTAATTGATTTGAAGTTATTGTTATCTATAAACAATAAGGCTGACTTATTATCAAAATCCTTATCTTCAAACATATCTAATAGTATTTGATAAAAATAATGTCTATTCGGTAATAGGGTCAGCTGGTCATGATGAGCTTGAAACGATAATTTACGATTTTCCTTTTGCAGCTGATTATCCCAAATCTGAATTTCTTCAAGTAACTCATTAAAAACTGTATTTAGATCTTGAAACTCTTTTATTCGGTTATAAGGAAAACGAAGGTTATAAGCTTTTTGTTCACTTACGATTTGAGCAATATTTGTGAGTGGATAAATCGCTTGCATAATTTGACGATAAGTCAAATTCACTGACCACCACAATGCACAAACAATAAACAGCATCGCAATAGCAAGGCCGACCATAATCATCTTTAAAAATTGCAATATTTTTTCAGAACTACCAAAAAGGGTGAGTTCACCTACATTCTGTTGATGATGATAAATCGTTAAATGTACCGGCTCATTTAAAAACCAGTGATCAAACCATTTCTCTAATACCGAAGTTTGACTCGACAACTTAAAACTTTGAGCAATCAGGTGATGTTCAGAGTCATAAATATGAATCGCTCGAATAGAGTGATCATTTGTGTATTCATTTAAGATTTGTTCGATCGTGATCTTATCGTTAAACACAACGGCAGGCTGAATACGCTCAAGAAGAGTATGGCTAAGTAATTGCAAATTTTGTTTTGCATAAGTTTCCATCGTAAAAACGGAAATTGATACAAATGTAAAAGAGCAAATAAAAAAAGTTATAGCAAAAATCGTAAATTGAGACTTTCTAAAAAGTGCATGTAGCGAAGTGGATTGATACAACTTAGATATCATAATCCTTACTCCGCGTTCTTAGCCAAGAGTAAAACCCTTGGATCAATATGGACCTTGGAATGGCTTAATGCATCTAAGTTAACTTTAAAAGTGGTGTAATTATTTTGATTATATAAACAAAAGATACTACCAACTTCACATTCTGGATTATTAATACTTAAAGAAAGCAAAGAACGATATGGATAATTCTGAATTAAGTTTTGCTGCTGCTGAGGTGGTGTGGTAGAGAAATAAACAGCTTGGCAATGCGATTTAGAAAAATCTTTAGCATTAACGGTTTGTACACGATAATTATAAGATAATTGTTGAATATAAGACTGGAAGGTAGAAGTAATTGATGCATTATCAATTACACAAAGAGTAGGCGTGCTTACATTCTCCCATTTGCTATAACTTAAAATAGATAAAGTGAGCACATAAAAGTTATGTTTTGAATTGGCATAAGCAGGCCCACTCGTAGCAAACACTACAAGTATGCAAAATAATACTTTCTTAGCGGAGTGCCACATGGTGAGTTAATGCCAAATCAATTGCACGAATAATCTATTCTACATGAAGTTGAATAACTAAAAAAAGTTTAATATCTCATCTAATATCCAGTGAAAAGCCTAAAAAATGTACGCTTGATATGAAATGCTAGAAAAAGGGGTTGCAAAGGGAATGAGATGGTCTATAATGCACATCCATCGGCGGTGATGCAGATAGAAACTTGTTGAAAAACAGTTACTTGTGATTAGATTGATTGCTTTAAGTGATGAATTTGATGGTAAGTTGGTTTGGAGAATAAGTTTTAAAAATATCGAAATTACCTGTTGACTTTTAAGAGATTAAGAGTAATATAGCCGACCTAGCTTGCTGGTGACGAACTAGTAAGAAGATCATTAAGAGAATTGAAGAACAACTTGTGTGGATTTTTACTGATTGATTAATCGAAATAATTTTCATTGATTGATTGGTTTAAATTACTCGAAGTTTATTTGAGCGAAATTTAAGTCAGTAATTGATGAGCCAGAATTGGCACCTTGTCTATAAATAAGGTGCAAAATGATTTTAACTGAAGAGTTTGATCATGGCTCAGATTGAACGCTGGCGGCAGGCTTAACACATGCAAGTCGAGCGGGGGAAGGTAGCTTGCTACTGGACCTAGCGGCGGACGGGTGAGTAATGCTTAGGAATCTGCCTATTAGTGGGGGACAACATCTCGAAAGGGATGCTAATACCGCATACGTCCTACGGGAGAAAGCAGGGGATCTTCGGACCTTGCGCTAATAGATGAGCCTAAGTCGGATTAGCTAGTTGGTGGGGTAAAGGCCTACCAAGGCGACGATCTGTAGCGGGTCTGAGAGGATGATCCGCCACACTGGGACTGAGACACGGCCCAGACTCCTACGGGAGGCAGCAGTGGGGAATATTGGACAATGGGGGAACCCTGATCCAGCCATGCCGCGTGTGTGAAGAAGGCCTTATGGTTGTAAAGCACTTTAAGCGAGGAGGAGGCTACTTTAGTTAATACCTAGAGATAGTGGACGTTACTCGCAGAATAAGCACCGGCTAACTCTGTGCCAGCAGCCGCGGTAATACAGAGGGTGCGAGCGTTAATCGGATTTACTGGGCGTAAAGCGTGCGTAGGCGGCTTATTAAGTCGGATGTGAAATCCCCGAGCTTAACTTGGGAATTGCATTCGATACTGGTGAGCTAGAGTATGGAGAGGATGGTAGAATTCCAGGTGTAGCGGTGAAATGCGTAGAGATCTGGAGGAATACCGATGGCGAAGGCAGCCATCTGGCCTAATACTGACGCTGAGGTACGAAAGCATGGGGAGCAAACAGGATTAGATACCCTGGTAGTCCATGCCGTAAACGATGTCTACTAGCCGTTGGGGCCTTTGAGGCTTTAGTGGCGCAGCTAACGCGATAAGTAGACCGCCTGGGGAGTACGGTCGCAAGACTAAAACTCAAATGAATTGACGGGGGCCCGCACAAGCGGTGGAGCATGTGGTTTAATTCGATGCAACGCGAAGAACCTTACCTGGCCTTGACATACTAGAAACTTTCCAGAGATGGATTGGTGCCTTCGGGAATCTAGATACAGGTGCTGCATGGCTGTCGTCAGCTCGTGTCGTGAGATGTTGGGTTAAGTCCCGCAACGAGCGCAACCCTTTTCCTTACTTGCCAGCATTTCGGATGGGAACTTTAAGGATACTGCCAGTGACAAACTGGAGGAAGGTGGGGACGACGTCAAGTCATCATGGCCCTTACGGCCAGGGCTACACACGTGCTACAATGGTCGGTACAAAGGGTTGCTACACAGCGATGTGATGCTAATCTCAAAAGCCGATCGTAGTCCGGATTGGAGTCTGCAACTCGACTCCATGAAGTCGGAATCGCTAGTAATCGCGGATCAGAATGCCGCGGTGAATACGTTCCCGGGCCTTGTACACACCGCCCGTCACACCATGGGAGTTTGTTGCACCAGAAGTAGCTAGCCTAACTGCAAAGAGGGCGGTTACCACGGTGTGGCCGATGACTGGGGTGAAGTCGTAACAAGGTAGCCGTAGGGGAACCTGCGGCTGGATCACCTCCTTAACGAAAGATTGACGATTGGTAAGAATCCACAACAAGTTGTTCTTCATAGATGTATCTGAGGGTCTGTAGCTCAGTTGGTTAGAGCACACGCTTGATAAGCGTGGGGTCACAAGTTCAAGTCTTGTCAGACCCACCATGACTTTGACTGGTTGAAGTTATAGATAAAAGATACATGATTGATGATGTAAGCTGGGGACTTAGCTTAGTTGGTAGAGCGCCTGCTTTGCACGCAGGAGGTCAGGAGTTCGACTCTCCTAGTCTCCACCAGAACTTAAGATAAGTTCGGATTACAGAAATTAGTAAATAAAGATTGAGATCTTGGTTTATTAACTTCTG
This sequence comes from Acinetobacter sp. FDAARGOS_558, assembly GCF_003937785.1. Lineage (NCBI taxonomy): Bacteria > Pseudomonadati > Pseudomonadota > Gammaproteobacteria > Moraxellales > Moraxellaceae > Acinetobacter > Acinetobacter sp. FDAARGOS_558. The sequence goes on along the minus strand of NZ_RKJH01000001.1, from coordinate 1,802,809 downwards.
TGATTTCATTATCACGGTAATTAGTGTGATCTGACGAAGACACATTAACTCATTAACAGATTGGCAAAATTGAGTCTGAAATAAATTGTTCACTCAAGAGTTTAGGTTAAGCAATTAATCTAGATGAATTGAGAACTAGCAAATTAACTGAATCAAGCGTTTTGGTATGTGAATTTAGATTGAAGCTGTACGGTGCTTAAGTGCACAGTGCTCTAAACTGAAATGTTGAAGTTACTAACTTGTAGGTAACATCGACTGTTTGGGGTTGTATAGTCAAGTAATTAAGTGCATGTGGTGGATGCCTTGGCAGTCAGAGGCGATGAAAGACGTGATAGCCTGCGAAAAGCTCCGGGGAGGCGGCAAATATCCTTTGATCCGGAGATGTCTGAATGGGGGAACCCACCTACTTTAAGGTAGGTATTGCAACATGAATACATAGTGTTGCAAGGCGAACGAGGGGAAGTGAAACATCTCAGTACCCTTAGGAAAAGAAATCAATTGAGATTCCCTCAGTAGCGGCGAGCGAACGGGGATCAGCCCATTAAGTTATGTGTGTTTTAGTGGAACGCTCTGGGAAGTGCGAACGTAGAGGGTGATATTCCCGTACACGAAAGGGCACACATAATGATGACGAGTAGGGCGAGGCACGTGAAACCTTGTCTGAATATGGGGGACCATCCTCCAAGGCTAAATACTCCTGACTGACCGATAGTGAACCAGTACCGTGAGGGAAAGGCGAAAAGAACCCCTGTGAGGGGAGTGAAATAGATCCTGAAACCGCATGCATACAAGCAGTGGGAGCACCTTCGTGGTGTGACTGCGTACCTTTTGTATAATGGGTCAGCGACTTATATTCAGTAGCGAGGTTAACCGTATAGGGGAGCCGTAGAGAAATCGAGTCTTAATAGGGCGTTTAGTTGCTGGGTATAGACCCGAAACCAGGCGATCTATCCATGAGCAGGTTGAAGGTTGGGTAACACTAACTGGAGGACCGAACCCACTGTCGTTGAAAAGCCAGGGGATGACTTGTGGATAGGGGTGAAAGGCTAATCAAGCCTGGTGATAGCTGGTTCTCCCCGAAAGCTATTTAGGTAGCGCCTCGGACGAATACCATAGGGGTAGAGCACTGTTTCGGCTAGGGGGTCATCCCGACTTACCAAACCGATGCAAACTCCGAATACCTATGAGTACTATCCGGGAGACAGACTGCGGGTGCTAACGTCCGTAGTCAAGAGGAAAACAATCCAGACCGCCAGCTAAGGCCCCAAATCATAGTTAAGTGGGAAACGATGTGGGAAGGCATAGACAGCTAGGAGGTTGGCTTAGAAGCAGCCACCCTTTAAAGAAAGCGTAATAGCTCACTAGTCGAGTCGGCCTGCGCGGAAGATGTAACGGGGCTAAAACTATGTGCCGAAGCTGCGGATGTATACTTTGTATACGTGGTAGGGGAGCGTTCTGTAAGCCGATGAAGGTGTGTTGAGAAGCATGCTGGAGGTATCAGAAGTGCGAATGCTGACGTGAGTAACGACAAAACGGGTGAAAAACCCGTTCGCCGAAAGACCAAGGGTTCCAGTCCAACGTTAATCGGGGCTGGGTGAGTCGACCCCTAAGGCGAGGCCGAAAGGCGTAGTCGATGGGAAAATGGTTAATATTCCATTACTTCTGTGTAATGCGATGAGAGGACGGAGAAGGCTAAATCAGCCTGGCGTTGGTTGTCCAGGTGAAAGGATGTAGGCATGTATCTTAGGCAAATCCGGGGTACTCTATGCTGAGATCTGATAGCAAGCTGTACTTGTACAGCGAAGTGGTTGATGCCATGCTTCCAGGAAAAGTCTCTAAGCTTCAGTTACACAGGAATCGTACCCGAAACCGACACAGGTGGTCAGGTCGAGTAGACCAAGGCGCTTGAGAGAACTCTGCTGAAGGAACTAGGCAAAATGGTACCGTAACTTCGGGAGAAGGTACGCTGTTGTTGGTGATGGAACTCGCTTCCTGAGCTGACGACAGCCGCAGAAACCAGGCCGCTGCAACTGTTTATTAAAAACATAGCACTCTGCAAACACGAAAGTGGACGTATAGGGTGTGATGCCTGCCCGGTGCTGGAAGGTTAATTGATGGGGTTAGCGTAAGCGAAGCTCTTGATCGAAGCCCCAGTAAACGGCGGCCGTAACTATAACGGTCCTAAGGTAGCGAAATTCCTTGTCGGGTAAGTTCCGACCTGCACGAATGGCATAATGATGGCGGCGCTGTCTCCAGCAGAGGCTCAGTGAAATCGAAATCGCTGTGAAGATGCAGTGTACCCGCGGCTAGACGGAAAGACCCCGTGAACCTTTACTGCAGCTTGACACTGAACTTTGACCTTACTTGTGTAGGATAGGTGGGAGGCTTTGAAGCTGGAACGCTAGTTCCAGTGGAGCCGTCCTTGAAATACCACCCTGGTAATGTTGAGGTTCTAACTCTGTCCCGTGATCCGGGACGAGGACCGTGTCTGGTGGGTAGTTTGACTGGGGCGGTCTCCTCCTAAAGAGTAACGGAGGAGTACGAAGGTGCGCTCAGCGTGGTCGGAAATCACGCGTAGAGTATAAAGGCAAAAGCGCGCTTAACTGCGAGACCCACAAGTCGAGCAGGTACGAAAGTAGGTCTTAGTGATCCGGTGGTTCTGTATGGAAGGGCCATCGCTCAACGGATAAAAGGTACTCTGGGGATAACAGGCTGATACCGCCCAAGAGTTCATATCGACGGCGGTGTTTGGCACCTCGATGTCGGCTCATCTCATCCTGGGGCTGAAGCAGGTCCCAAGGGTATGGCTGTTCGCCATTTAAAGAGGTACGCGAGCTGGGTTTAGAACGTCGTGAGACAGTTCGGTCCCTATCTACCGTGGGCGCTGGAAATTTGAGAGGATCTGCTCCTAGTACGAGAGGACCAGAGTGGACGAACCTCTGGTGTACCGGTTGTGACGCCAGTCGCATCGCCGGGTAGCTATGTTCGGAAGGGATAACCGCTGAAAGCATCTAAGCGGGAAGCCTACCTCAAGATAAGATTTCCCTAGGACTTTATGTCCTCTAAAGAGCCGTTCGAGACTAGGACGTTGATAGGTTGGATGTGGAAGCATAGTGATATGTGAAGCTGACCAATACTAATTGCTCGTGAGGCTTGACTATACAACACCCAAGCAGTTGTATATGAAGCATCAATCGATTCTTAAATATGCAAGACAACTTGATTTAGTTATACCTCTAGCTAAAATGAACAGATAAAGTAAGATTCAATTCAGCCCAGTCTGTTACAGATTTGGAAAACGCTTCGGCATTAAATAAGACCCAAGCAAGTATCCATAAACAGTTGTGCTGGCGACCATAGCAAGAGTGAACCACCTGATCCCTTCCCGAACTCAGAAGTGAAACCTCTTAGCGCTGATGGTAGTGTGGGATTACCCATGTGAGAGTAAGTCATCGCCAGCTCATTATTCTAAACACCCCAATCTCAAAAGAGGTTGGGGTGTTTTTTTATATAGAAAATCAAAATATTAAAGTGGCTAGGTAATAAAAATAAATCGTGTGTTATCTAGCTGAACAAATTTAGCCTCAGTTTAATCAAACAGAAAATTAGTACTCAAAAGAAGAAGGCTACTTGAAGTATAGAGAGCTAACTTCTCAAGAGAGTTCCGTTCTAATAATAACTATTTCAACTGTCTGCGAGCATGTTTAAGAGCAGTACGAAGGCCTTCTTCTAGTGTTGGATGATAGAAAGGTTTCTCTAAAATATCATTTAAAGTTAGCTTTTCTCCAATAATCCAGCTTAATAGATGGGCCATATGTTCTGTAGCTTCGGTAAATAACTCTGCACCAAGCAATTTCTGACTTTCCCGCTCTATATAAACTTCAATAGCACCCTTATTTTTCCCGAGTACGATAGCTCTACCTTGTCTTTCATAAGATGCTTCACCTGTAACAAAATCTACTCCATTATCTTTAAGTTGTTTATAACTTTGTCCCACAATTGCCATTTCTGGATGACTAAATACAATTCCTAAGGGAGGGAGGGTCTTAACTGAATTAAGCTGTGGATAATTTAAACAGTTATGAACAACTTTTTTGCCTTCATGGGCAGCTTCATGTTGTAAAGGCGTAGAGGTGTACGCATCACCAGCAATAAAAATTGGATAGTTATCTAATTGTTTAGTTTTTGCATTTATAGGTAGTAATTTAATATCTTTAAAAGATTTATCAATATTTTCTAGCTTTAGCGTGTCAAGTAAGCTCGAACGACCTGTTGCAGATAATACATACTCAACTTGAATAGACTTTTCTTTTTCATCAATTTTATAATTCAATATAACGCCATCAGAAGTAGACTTAACCTCATGAGGCAATGTCTCGAATAAAAAATTTAACTCTTTACTCAGTTCTTCTTGAGCGAGCTGTTGTAGCTTAGGACTAGTAAATATCCCGATTCTTTTACTACGAGCAAATATAGTGGTTTCTACACCCAAACGATGCATGGCTTGGGCAATCTCTAAGGCAATTACTCCACTTCCAATAATAGCGATAGACTTGGGTAGGGTGTTTAATTCAAATATTTGATCTGTAGTAATAAGACGATCATCTAATTCTTGTTTCCAACTTTGATCATAATTGGGTGTAGAGCCTACTGCTAAAATAAAACTTTTTGACTGATATCGTTTACCATTTACTTCAACAGTTTTTGCATCAATAAAATGAGCTTTACCCGAAATTTTATGTTCAGTGGGCCATTGTTCGACATCTTTTACTGTGGCCTTAGTAAAACGATCACGTAAGGTTCTCACATGCTCCATAACCTGATCAGTATTAATATCTGCTGAAGCACTCAGCCCAACCTCTTGAGCATTTTGTATATCATGCATACGGTTTGCAGTAGAGATTAAGACTTTACTTGGCATACATCCTACACGTGCGCAAGTGGTATCCCAAGGGCCATCATTTATAATTAAAAGATTATTAGTGTATTTTACTGCTTCTTTATAAGCGCTAATACCAGCCGTACCCGCGCCAATGATAATAAGATCGAACATTATGAATCCTAATAACTATAAATTTTTCGTATAATAAGCTACATAATAAAACTCAATGTAATTTATGTTTACAGAGTGCATCCAATATGATTACACTAATAATATAAATAATTAAAAAATCTTATACCTTTAGGAAAGATTGGGGAAATGAAAAGTATGTATAAAAAACAACTTACCTTGAAGTTGTCGGCTATTGCTGTGTCAATTATTTTAGCAAGTTGTGGCGGGGGAGGCGATGATGGCTATTACCAAAATGGTTCATCAAATAGTAACTCATCATCTGGAAGTAATAATAGTGGAGCTCAGCCAGCGGCTGCTACAGCTTTAAAGATAGAACTAGATAAATTATCAGTTGCTGCAACGAATGATACTTTAACTGTTACTGTTAGAGCTTTAGATAAGAATAAAGGCGGTGTTGCTGGTGCTAATGTCACTTTGGAATTAGATGATCCAACAAATAACGTATCTATAGAAGGCGTATCTACTCAAACTACTGATGCGGCAGGTAATGCTATATACATTATAAAAACACCAAAAACATCGAGTTCGATAAATGAGTTGGTGAAAAATGGTTTCAAATTAAAAGTCTCTACGAATAATGGTACGCTTACTCAAGAACAGACAGTGACAGTAACAGGTAGCAACAGTACTGTCGAAGCTGATACTACGAGTATTGTATTGTTTGATGCTACAAAAACCTCTCTAAATGTTAGAGGTGATCAAACAACCGTCACATTAACAGCTGTAGATGCAAATGGTGCAACTTTAGCAAACCAAGCGATTACACTTAAAGTTAGAAATTCAGTTTTAAATGGTGTCAAATTTACTCCTAATGCGACACAAACTGATGTAAATGGTCAGATCAGCTATACTTTATCTTTTAGTGAAAATCAAAGAACTTCATCATATAGTGCTGGTCAGTTCGTAACAGATGATCTTGTTTTAGAAGCAAACTTTGGCCAATCTACAAAAATTTATACTTATAAACTTGATGTGGTTAATTCTGATGTACCAGTAGCAGTAGGCGCTATTGCCGTAGCATATAATCCGACCACAATGGAAGATTCAAGTGATGGAGTCTACTACTATAAAAATATTTCAGTACAAGTGACTGATGTGGATGGTAAACCGATACCCAATCAAGATGTAGTCATGGGCGTTAATGCTCTTGCGTATTATAAGGGCCGATATGGGTTTGTTGATACTTCTAATCCAACTGATGGTAAACCAGATGAATATCTTCCTGTTATTAGAACAGCCTGTACATCACCAGTCCAAGCTGTAAATGTGAATGGGGACGTTATTAATCAATTAAAGCCGCTTAAAGAAAATTCTACAGTCCAAGTTGTATCGTATATCAACAGTGCAGGTACCGCTGCAACCAATAATAAATATACGACAGATGCAAATGGACGTTTTGATCTTAAAATTCAATATCCTAAAATTTATGCATCATGGTTAACTGTTCAGTTAACGGCTAAATCTACAGTTTCGGGAAGTTTAATTAAAGGTTCTACATCCTTAACTTTAGGTTATTTAACTAAAGATGTCAGCCTTACGGATCTTAATGGCCCAAATATGGAAAGTCCATATGGAATAGATCCAAACTGTTCAAATGGTAATTAATATAAAAAGAAGCAGCCTTTGAGCTGCTTCTTTTTTAGAGTTGTGTTCCCATACTTACCCCGACAGTAGGGCGTACTTGCATAGATGAACACGCGCTGAGAATAAGGCAGCTTACTAATAACAAAATCAATTTATTCATAAAATAACTAAGTAAATAAAAAGTGATTTAACAACTTTAGCTGAAGACTGTTTGTATATCTGTTGAATTGATGCAGTTGTATATATTTTTTTATTAAAAAAGCTCTATCTTTAAATAAAAATAGAGCTTATGAATTTATTTAATCATCTAACAAATCCATTTGTTTGGCTAATTGATAAAGATTGTTTGAACGGTTTCCAGTACGGCAGAACATGAGAACTGGTTTTGGGAGTTCATTATAGTGATTTGCAAAAGTACGAACATCAAGTTCAGTAATTTGGCCAGCTACAACAGGCTGATAAACATAATCTAGACCAGCTTGGCGTGCTGCTTCTTCAATTTGAGCACTGGTTGGTTGTTCTGGACCACCTTCCATGTCAGGACGGTTATTAATAATAGATTTAAAGCCTTTTTCTACAACTTGACCCACATGTTCTGGGCCAATTTGACCTGCGAAACCAACATTCTCTGACATTTCGTCACTCCAAAATTTAATAAAACCTCTTATGCTGTATCATAGCATTAAGCTTAACCTGAGATACAAGACACTAAAACGTTGTTCCTACATAGATAAAATTTATGTAAAAGAATAACTCTAGATTTTAAAAGGCGATCAGGATGTTTTTTGTAAATTCATTACTTCGACCATAATGCCACGGAGCACATATGCACGCTTATACGGTTGAGCCTTTATATGTTCCATGTGATCAGGAAATGATCGCAGCTGACTTTTATATTCCAAAAACAAATAATAAATCTGCGGTAATTATCATGGCACATGGTTTTGCCGGATTGCGTCAATTCAAACTCATCCAATATGCCCAGCGTTTTGCTCAAGCTGGCTATGCGGTTATTTTATTTGATTACCGATATTGGGGTGGAAGTACAGGTAAGCCCCGAGAGATGATTTCTATCAACTCTCAACTAGAAGACTGGAAGACCATGATCCAATATGCTTCTACGTGTAAATTTATAGATAACCGAAGAATTGTATTGTGGGGAACATCCTTAAGTGGGGGATATGCTTTAAGCCTAGCTTCTGAATTAAAGAATATTCAGGCCATTATGGTACAAATTCCATATGTTGATGGTGCGGAAACAGCAAAATTATATCCACTGCAGCGTTATCCCCAAGCTTTAAAGTTGTCGAGCCAAGATTATATGGGTTCAAAAATGGGCCTTAACCCTAAAAGGTTACCTGTTGTAGATCAATATAAATTGTGCTTTATGCCAACAGCAGATAGCTATTATGGTTATTTATCGATTGTGAATCCGGATTATTACTGGAGTGGAGAAGTCCCGGCACGCGTGTTTTTTAATTTGATGCGTTATCGCCCAATTCAACTTGTACGTCAAATTAATATTCCAGTTTTATTTATTGCGGCTCAGCATGATTCTTTGATTCCAATTGAGTCTAGTCGTGAAGCTGCGACTAATATTGCGCCTTTCGTGAGTTATCATGAATGGGATATGAAACATTTTGATATCTATCACGGTTCATGGTTTGAAAAAGCAGTGACGACCCAATTAGAATTTTTACATCAGCATATAGGAGTGATGTAAATGATTATTGTATGTGCATCGTGCGGTGCAAAAAATAGAGTACCAGAGGAAAAACTTACCGCTCAACCGAGTTGTGGACAATGTCATCAGCCATTACTCCCGCTTGCGCCAATTGAGTTAAATGAACAAAACTTTAGCAACTACATCACAAATAGTGATCTGCCTATTTTGATAGATTTATGGGCAGAATGGTGTGGACCTTGTAAAATGATGGCGCCACATTTTGCACAAGTTGCAAAACAAAATCCACGTGTCATTTTTGCCAAGATTAATACCGAAGAGTCTCCTCGCTTAAGCCAAGCATTTAATGTGAGAAGTATTCCTACCCTTGTATTAATGAATAAAACCACAGAAGTTGCTCGAATGAGCGGCGCATTACGCGCGCCTGAATTGCAGCAGTGGCTAGATCAACAACTTCAAACGAATTTCGGGAGCTAAGGTGTCAGAAGCTTATACCAAACCAGAAGGAATTTTATCCTTACAAACGATTGCCATGCCAGCAGATACTAACTGGAGTGGTGATGTGTTTGGTGGGTGGATCGTGTCACAAATGGACTTGGCTGGAGCAATTCACGCGGAGCGTTTTAGTCGTGGTCGCTGTGCTACGATTTCCATTAATCAGATGACCTTTTTGGTTCCGGTAAAAGTAGGCTTTGTCATTAGCTGCTATACCAAAATCCTAAAAGTGGGTAATACCTCTATTCAAATGCAAATTGAAGTTTGGGATAGCCATGATGACTCTCGTGCCCCAATTCGTATTACTGAAGGGGTCTTTACCTTTGTTGCAGTAGATGTAAAAGGCAACAAACGTCAGATTCCTGAGGAAGCGAAACAGAAATTTCTTGCCTCTCAAGAATCGTAATAAAAAAGCCCAAATTTGAATTTGGGCTTTTTTATATCTTTATTTCTTACGTTTCGGTAACCATGCCCATAACATTTGGCATTGAATCGGTTCATTACCTGCATCATCAATGACCGTAACTGGAATAACAAGTTCACCTTTCTCATGATCAGCAATATATTTTTGCTGTTCGGTAGAGAGAGTCGCTGTTGCTGTTAAACCACCTTCAACCACTTTTAAATAATCAACATGTAATGATTTGATTAATAAAATACGGTTATCTGGAATATGTAAACCCGTTAGAAAACCTGTTGCAGTTTCTGCTAAAAGTGCCATAGCCGCAGCATGGACTCCTTTAATATGGTTCTGCATATTTTTTTGATTCTCTAAGCGAACCATCACATGGTTTACATCTACTTCCAGATAGCGAATGTTTGCTGTACCCACCATTGGCACAATGCGGCCAAATGCCTTGCTCCAAAGCGTACTCCGAATACCTTTAGGGAATTTTGAAGTTGCTTTTACCAGTTTTAATAGACGATTGGATTGAGACATGGGATTACCTTAATTGGGAATGTCATGCTAAGACATTAATCTTTAAAGTTATTAAATTGTAATGGCAGACCAAATTGTTGTTCACGTAAAAAAGCCATCACTTGTTGTAAAGTGTCACGCTTTTTATCAGTTACACGGATTTTGTCGCCTTGAATAGATGATTGCACTTTGATACCACTTTCTTTAATGGCTTTATTAATTTTTTTTGCTGTATCAGAGTCAAGGCCATCTTTTAGTTTAATCACTTGTACAAAATTTTTGCCTGAAGCTGTTGCTTTCTGAGGGTCAAGCGCTTGCACATCAATTTTACGTTTATAAAAGTGATTTTCTAACATGTTATAAACTTGTTCACACTGGAAATCACTTTCTGTACTGATTTTTATCTCTTTATTTTTTTCATTTAATTCGATAGAAACATCATGACCACGGAAGTCAAAACGTGTTGCAATCTCTTTTTGGGTGTTTTGTACAGCGTGATTAACTTCAAATAACTCTAATTCAGAAACAATATCGAAAGAAGGCATAGTTTAGACCTTTACAAAGTGAAAGAATATTTGAGATGCTAAGAGGGTTTTCTTCATTTGCCAAGTGTTGTTTACATCAAAGGAGTGCACAATGATCCGTAAACAAGAAATTACAACATTTGAGTTCCCAGAAAATGCTGTTATCTGGGATGTCCGTGATTCAAGTGCTTATGCAGAAGGGCATGTTAAAGGTGCGGTAAGCCGCCCAATTAATGATTTAAATGCTGATATTTTGAACCAGGTCGCTGCGGATCAGCCGATTTATATTTTATGTGGTGGTGGTAGCAAAGCTCCTCGTGCAGCTGAGAAACTAGAAGGCTTAGATGCCTCGCGTGAATATGTCGTGCTGATGGGAGGGACGCGTGCAGCTCGTGACGCAGGTTTACCTCTAGAGCAGGGCGCATAAAAAAAGCACCTTCGGGTGCTTTTTTATTGGGACTAAATTTTCTCAAGTGCACTATTGAGATTTAAAATAAGGTTTCTTAGGTTTAACTTTCTTTTGAAAACGTTGGGCATCTAATTTCTGTAATAGGCTTTTGGGAACAGGACAAGCTTCACCTAAAATTTGGGCCACTAAAACTTCACTACAAAGCGGCGCAAATAAAAAGCCCTTTGAGCCTAAACCTGCAAAAGTAGAAATACGGCTTTCATTCTGCATTTTTCCCACAACTGGAAAATAATCTGGACTTTGAGCGCGAACTGATGCTCGTCCTTGCCATTGTTCGACTGGCGGTAATTGTTTTGCATAATGAGGAAAAACGCTGTGGATTAATTCAAAGTTATGCACATGGTCATCAAGCAGTACTTCTTGATCGTCTCGGTTTGGGTAGAAAGAAGCCCCTAGAATAAGTTCAGACGTATTCAGTTGCATACAATAACCACCATAGCTATAGGCTTCGTTTAAAGGTAAAGTTGCAAAAGAATTATCAACCCAGCTCACCTGTCCACGTATAGGTTTTAATAGCGGATAATTTTCAAATAAAGCAGCACTTTCTCTGGCGCAGCACACCACGACATGATCAGCTTCTAAAGTAGTTTCATTACCACTTTTTAATTGAACTTTATTTTCAAAAGAATCAAGTGTCGTAATATTGGCAATTTTCAGTTCAATACTTGGATGTTGCAAAATTTCAGCACGTAATTGGTGCGGAGAAACTGCTCCAGCTTCGGTCAACAAAATATGTGGATAGTCTGATTCAAGTGAGCTTGTTTGCTGCGTGACAATATCAGCAGGATATTGATCAGCAAGATCGAGAAGATCTTGTGCATTCTTTAAAGCCATTTGCTGTATTTGAATCGGGTGAAAAGCTTGAAAATTTTTATAGAAATTTAACGCATGTTGCCAGCTTAAAGTCATGAGATGCTCATGGCTTTGTTCAATTGGGCATAGTTTCGGATTAAGCAATGCCAACGGATTGCCAGAAGCACCTGATAACGGCGCTGTACGCTCAAATAGAGTGACCTGATGCCCACGTTGAGCAAATGCCCAAGCTGTGCTTAAACCTGCAATCCCAGCGCCAATTACGGCGATATGCTGCTGAGTAAAATGGAGAGTATCGCTAACTGGTTCTAATAAAATTTCTTCACTTACAGGTGCTTTCCAAACGGCTTTAAGCATTTCCCGTTTATGCCCAAAACCGCGGGGACGAGAAATATCGATTCCGTGAGCCTTTAGCCCACGTTTGAGGACACCAGCTACACTAAATGAGGCAAAGGTAGTGCCATAGTCGGAAAGCCGAACAATATTATTTAAAACATTTTGTTCCCACATGTCCGGATTACAAGAAGGCGCAAAACCATCTAGAAACCAAGCATTCACTGCCTTCGTTTTTACCATACTTGGAAAAATATCTTGTGCATCTCCTAACCATAGGTCGATGCTGAAGCGCTCTTCTGGAAAACTTAAACGATGGCAGCCTGCAAGAGGTAAGGGATATTGCTCAATAAGTTGTTTGGAAAGCGGTTTAAGTTCATCCCATACATTTAAAGCACGAATGAGATCAGCTTTGCTTAAAGGAAACTTTTCGACGCTAATTGCATGTAAATGACTGTGGTTATTTGGACGAACTTGTTGCCATAGTTGCCAGAGCGCAAGAATATTTAAACCAGTGCCAAACCCGGTTTCTCCTACACTGAAATATTCAAAATCTTGTAAATTAGCTAATCGTTCTGCTAGGTCATTGCCATTTAAAAATACATGCCGTGTTTCAAGCAGACCATTATCTTTAGAAAAATAGACATCACCAAATTGTTTGGAAATGGGAACTTCAATACCATCAATAGATTCCCAATCCAGCTCAGCAGTTTGTATACGGTTTGATTTGTTCATTCGGTTTAATAAGTCGCTCAGGATTACCACTGACGTCGACGTTTGGTGTAAACATAACTCGCAATAAAGAAGCCAAGCAGTACGCCACCTGCAAGAGTTACTGCGCCATATAAGAACATTTGAGCACTACGTTCACTTTGTAAAACTTGTACCTGAACAGACAAGTTATCGTTCTTTAGCTGCAATTCTTGGTTTTGTGCTAGCGCTTCAAGGTTTGCATGTTCTAGCTGTTTTAGACGAGATGCTTGATCTTGAACTAAAGCCTTAATTTTTGCATCTTGCTGTTGCTTGTTCTTTGCGATTTGTTCTGCTGTAAGCGGTTGTGTTGAGGTTGGTGCTGTTGTAGTCGCGGGTTTAGCTACAGTTGCAGAAGTAGGTGCTGGTTTAGCATTCTGTGTTGACGCTGCAGTTGGAGGCGTTGCTGGTGTCGCAGCAGGTTCAACTGCTCCGGCAGTTGAACATATCAAACACAAGCCAAGAAAGCTTTTGGTTGCAAGCTGCATGCGTTTACCCTTTTGGAAATGCTTTATTAAATGGTTTGACATCAACATGACTATAGATGCCTTCTTTCAAAAATGGTTCTTCTTTCAACCATTCATCTAAAGCTTCACGTGTATCAAACTCTACAATCATGGTGCTGCCATAAAAACCAGCTTGCGGGTCATTAGGGTCTTTTGGCATCGCTCCAGCAGCAACTAGACGACCTTCATCATCAAGTTTTTGCAAACGTTCGATATGTTGAGGACGTACTGCTAAACGTTTCTCTAGAGTTCCTTCGTTATCGGTACAGCTTAGAACAAAAAAAGGCATGTCATCGTATCTCTATAATCAATCCGAAATCACATTAAGCATCTGGTGACTTAAAATGTTTACGTAAAATAATGAACTGAATAATGATAAATGAAAACATGACAATCATGTCACCAAATGCAGTAAATTCGCCCCAATATTTTCCGCCATGGAATAAAAACGCAAAGAAAACATGTAAACCAGACATCACGACAAACATAGCTGCCCAAGCAAAGTTTAAATTTTTCCAACCTTTTTCGCTTAAGGCTAAAATCGGATCAAATAAACGTTGAATAAGAGGCTTACGGTCTTTACCAAACCAAGGTGAAACTAAGAAAGCACCTGCAAAAACTAGATTTAAAATAGCGGCTTTTAAGCGGATGTAAAAATCATCGCTCAACATAAGGGTAATACCACCAAAAATGACTGTCATGAACAGCACAATCCATTGCTGTTTATCTAGACGGAACTTTTGCATGATGAACAACGCACCATACACTACCAGCATTGAAATAATTAAACCGGTAGTAGCGACAAGAATATTATTATTATCAACACCGCCAGCAGACCCGATCAGTTTGAGTAAAGGATGCTGTGTATCGGCTGGATCAACTGTCTTATATAAATAAAAGAAAATAATTAATGGAACAAAGTCCAGTAGTGCTTTCATGTTAGAGTATCTGATCAGGTTTGGTGAATGGCATAGTATAAAAGATGCAAGGCATAGATTTACATACACATAGCAATATTTCTGATGGAACTTTGTCTCCGGAATTGCTAGTGCAAGCTGCTGTCGATGTGAAGTTGCATACTTTAGCGCTAACCGATCACGATACGATGGATGGATTGCAGCGTGCAAGAAATGCTGCACAACCCCATGATTTGCAAATTATTTCTGGTGTGGAGATTTCAAGCCAGTGGTCACGACCAAGCACGAAAAAAAGCTATGGCGTGCATATTGTGGCTTTAAATATGCGAGATGAAGCCCCAATTTTAGAAGCATTAGAACAACAAAAAAGAATTAGGGCACAAAGAGCAGAAGTTATTTGTGAACTATTAAAAAAGTGTATTGGCTTTGATATTTATCAAGATGTCCTCGATAAAGTTGAAAATCAACCAGACCGGATTACCAGAACCCATATTGCTAAAACCTTAGTTGAAAAGAATGTAGTAAGTCGTCCTCAACAAGCTTTTGATCGTTTTTTAAAAGAAGGGAAGCGTGCTTTTGTAAAGTTTGAAGGATTGGGTTTGAAAGAGACCATTGAGGTTATTCATAACAGTAAAGGATTTGCAGTTTTAGCTCATCCAACCCGTTATGATTTATCGGCTACAAATACCCGGTATTTGATTGAGTTATTTGCAAGTTGTGGTGGAGATGCGGTGGAGTTGCCGCCTCCAGTAGATCCTTTATCTACTCGCCAAATGATTGATCGTATGATTGACCAGCATCATTTGGCTATTTCAATTGGTAGCGATTTTCATGGTGAAAATATGCCGTGGATTAAATTAGGAAATACCCCTAAACCAACGAGTAACCAGCAAGGCATTTGGGAGCGCTTTATCTAATCGCATTTTAGAGCAAGTTGTTATCTTGAGCTTGAATTGGAGGAGGCGTGGGCTTACCAAGTGTCCCTAAAAGCTCAATTTCGATACTACGTACCATCGCATCTAAAGGTAAATCATTACTTTGCGTACCAAATGGTTCCTCAATTTCGGTACTTAAAGCATCAAGTCCTAAAAATGTATAAGCCAGAATTCCAACGAGTAAAGGCGTTGCTAAACCAAGCAAAGATCCTAAGCTAAATGGCAACATAAAACAGAAAAAATAAACAGTACGGTTAAGCAGAACTGAATAAGCAAAAGGAATAGGAGTATTTGCAATACGGTCACAGCCAGTTTGTACGACACTTAGATCTGCAACATTCTTATTCATTTGAGCATAAATAATATCTGAAATTTCCCCTTCTTTAAGCGCTTGTAATAATTCCCATTGAATAAGGCTAAGCGTATATTGCGGCGCGTTATTTTGTTGGTAAAGTTGGGTAAGTGCTTGTTGGCTCATGCCACTGGTTTGTATTAGCTCGGTGGGGTTGGCTGTTTGACGGCGTAAACGGTCACGTAACACATTGGCAAATACAATAACGTGCTGAATGACACGTTCACGGCGGGCTTGAGTTAAAATCCGGCAGTCACGGTCGAAATGTCGCGAAGTCGCAATCAGGACCCCCCATAATTTTCGGGCTTCCCACCAGCGGTCATAACATGCAGTATTCTTAAAACCTAAAAAAATAGAAAGTACGACACCAATTAAAGTAAAGCCAACTAAAGGAATTTCTGGAAAACGATAGAGGTTAATATATTCAACCCCACCAATGATTGCCGAAATCAGCATTACTACCCCTAAAGAGGGCAAAATTTTAGGTAAAATCGTCCCTCGCCAAGAGAATAAAACTTTAAAAATACTGGGCTGTTCACGAACAATCATTTTATTTTAAACGTCGCTATTTTTGTTTTGATATTCTAAGCTTAGTGAAGCTTTGTCAATATCATTGAACGGCTATTGAGGTAGGGTTGAGCAGTTGTTGTTCAGCAAATGAAAAGCTACCTTCAGGCGAGATAATAAAATGGTCCAGCAGACGAATTTCGACAAGCTGACAGGCCTGTTCAAGTTGCTGTGTGAGTTTAATATCTTCGAGAGAGGGCTGTGGGGAACCAAATGGGTGGTTATGTGCTATTACTAATTGGCAAGCGTGCTGTTGTAAGGCATAACGTAAGGTTTGATTCACTGAAACAGCGCAGTGTTGAACTGAACCAAAAAATAACTTTTTAAAATGTAGTTTTCTCAACTCGGCATCTAAGCAAAGTACGGCAAAGACTTCTTGTTTTTCACCTTTTAATTCGTAACGCAAATAATCTAGAACTAAATGAGAAGAATGAAGGCTTAGCTCAGTCTGACTAAAATGATAGTCGAGATAACGCCGTCCAAGCTCTTTTACGGCCAGTAATTGAGAATACTTGGTAGCTCCAATACCATTAAATTGAGCCAATTCATTGAAAGATGCATCAAAAACAGCGTTTAGACTACCAAACTGTTGAATCAGTAAACGTGCGAGCTCTACTGCTGAATGTTGACGTGAACCTGAGCGAAGAAAGATCGCGAGTAGTTCAGAGTCAGAAAGGCTTTGAGGGCCTTGTTGTAATAACCGTTCTCTTGGCCGTTCTTGTTCTGGCCAATTTTTAATAGAAGTATTCATATTCCCCAGCAATATTATGCTTAAAAATTTATTTTGTTTGCCCAATCAATCTTGGGTCTGCGCGTATTTAATGCTATTGTGAGCGCCACTGCAACAGAAAGGTATCCTGTTCGTGAGCTTTGATTTAAGTGTTATTCCTCATAAAAACATTGTTTTAGCTGTTACAGGTGGGATTGCTGCCTATAAGAGTGCCATTTTGGTCCGTCGTCTTAAAGATTATGGTTTTGACGTTCGGGTTGTGATGACACACGGGGCTCAAGCATTTATTACACCTCTAACCTTTCAGGCTCTTTCAGGAAATCCTGTACATACCGAGCTTTTAGACCCTGAGGCTGAAGCTGGAATGGGCCATATTGAATTGGCTCGTTGGGCTGATTTATTACTGGTTGCTCCAGCAAGCTGTGACACATTGGCTAAGTTTGCTAATGGTTTGGCAGATGACTTACTCAGTACTTTATTTTTAGCAACTAAAGCGCCTGTGTGGGTCGCTCCTGCGATGAACCAGCAAATGTGGGCTGCAAAAGCAACTCAGCGTAATTTGCAAACTCTGGTTGAAGATGGCGTGCATGTAATTATGCCAGATGCAGGGGAGCAGGCGTGCGGTGATGTAGGCTTAGGCCGTATGCCAGAACCAGAAGAAATTGCAAGGCAAGTGGCGGGTTATTTCCATCAAGCCCAACGTGCAATTGCTGAAAAATTTGGGTTGTTGGCAGGTAAGCGAGTTGTAATTACTGCCGGACCAACCCGTGAGGCGATTGACCCTGTCCGTTATATCTCAAATCATAGTACTGGAAAAATGGGCTTTGCTTTAGCTGCGGCATGTTATGCAGCAGGCGCAAAAGTTACGTTAATTGCTGGTCCCGTAAGTTTAGATACTCCAAACGGTGTTCAACGTGTAAATGTTGCTTCGGCTCGACAAATGTTAGATGTCAGTATGGAGTCGCTTGAGACTGGCTGTGACATCTTTATTGCGACGGCGGCTGTAGCTGATTATCGCGTCGCCGAAGTGGCAGAGCATAAAATTAAGAAAGCAGGGGATGAGCTGAATGTTTCCCTTGTAAAAAATCCGGATATTGTGGCAACGATTGCAGCTCAGGAAAAACGTCCATTTATGGTGGGCTTTGCTGCCGAAACGCAGAATGTTGAAGAATATGCAGCAGGGAAACTCGTTGCTAAAAAGCTAGATATGATTGCATGTAACGATGTTTCTCGTGCTGATATTGGCTTTGCTTCTGATGAAAATGCGATGACAGTATTTTTTGCTGAAAGTTACCATATGAAAAAACGTGAGTTAGAGAAAGCATCTAAGCAAGAAATTTCTCAGCAATTGGTTGAAGCTATTTCGGATGCGTTACGCCGTAAATAATTTTTGAACCAAATAAAAAAACCGCGAATAAATCGCGGTTTTTTTATAGTCTTATTTAGACAATCAAGGGATTTCATCTTCAAATTCAGGTTTGACCTGAACAATGAAGTCTTGACGGTTAAGACCACGCCATAAGGCAAATGCTGTACCGATATAAATCGAAGAGTAAGTACCGACAAAGACACCGACAAACATTGCAACAGAGAACCAGTGTAAACCATCACCACCCAAGAACATCATTGCAAGTACTACGAGCAATAAGGTCATTGAGGTATGGATGGTACGGCGTAAAGTCTCAGTTAATGCAATATCAACGATTTCACGTGGAGTTGCACCGCGAATTTTACGGAAATTTTCACGGATACGGTCTGAAACAACGATGTTATCGTTAAGCGAGAAACCAATCACCGCAAGTACCGCAGCTAAAACTGTTAGGTCAAATGGCCATTGGAATAAAGCAAATGCACCAATAATGATGATGATGTCATGGAATAAAGACATCACGGCGCCCATTGCGAGTTTGAACTCAAAGCGAATGGTGACATAGATCAACATTAGAATCAGCGCAAGTGCAACAGCGCCAGCCGAACGAACATAAAGCTCGTTACCTACCTGACCACCTACAGAGTCCACTTTATGAACTTCTGCTGCGTTGTTTGGCAATTGCACAGCTTTGGTAATCGCATTATTAAGATCTTCAACCTTAATATCTTGTACTGGCATACGGACAAGTAAGTCTTTATTACTACCTAAAGTTTGTACTACAGCATCTTTAAAACCAGCTTTATCGAGAGCCTGAATAACTTCTGCCTGATTTGCTGGCTGAGCATAGTTAAGCTCGGCTGAAACACCACCTGTAAAATCCAAACCTAAGTTAAGACCTTTGGTCGCAATAAAGAAAATGCTCGCTAAAGTAATAAGGATCGAGAAGATTGCTGCAGGTTTAGCAATCTTCATGAACGGGATGATTTTTGCATCATCCGGACGACCATATTGTTTTGAAGGCTGTTGAGTCACTTTAGTCATCATAGATCTCCTTAAATGCTCAACTTTTTCAAGTTACGGCGTTTACCATAAATGATTTGTACAATCGCACGCGTTACTGTAATTGCAGTAAACATTGAGCAAATAATACCGATCATTAATGTCACGGCGAAACCTTTAATCGGGCCAGTACCGATTGCAAACAAAATGAATGCAACAAGGAACGTTGTTAAGTTCGAGTCGAAAATGGTGTTATAGGCTCGATCATAACCCGCCACAATGGCCTGTTTAGGTGAGGCCCCCCAGAGCATTTCTTCTCGAATACGTTCACATATCAGTACGTTGGCATCGACGGCCATACCAATAGTAATGACGATACCCGCAATACCCGGTAAGGTGAGGGAAGCACCTATCCAAGACATAATGGTTAAAATCATTGCCAAGTTAAATACAAGTGCAAAGTTCGCGATTAAACCAAATAGACGGAAGAATACGACCATCCAGATTGCAACAAGCAAGAAACCGATTTGCGTTGATAGTACACCTTTATCAATGTTTTCTTGACCAAGGCTTGGACCAACAACACGCTCTTCAACGAAGTACATTGGCGCAGCTAAAGCACCGGCACGAAGCATTAACGCAAGTTCAGATGCTTCTTGAGGTGAACTTAAACCAGTAATACGGAAAGTTGAACCTAAAACGGCTTGAACAGTTGCAGCATTAATCACGACAGACTCGGTATATGGTGTACGAACTTCTGTTTGAGCACCAGTTTTTGGATCTGTAACGTAGCTAATCTTTTGTTTATTTTCGATGAACAATACCGCCATGCGTTTTCCAACTGCATTACGGGTTGCATCTGACATCAGCTTACCGCCAGCACTGTCGAGCGTAATATTTACTTCGGCACCACCAGAGTCTTGGCTAAAGCCAGAACTTGCATTTTGAACGCGTTCACCAGTCAAGATACGGTTACGTTGCAACAACAGTTGGCGACCACTATCTAAAGACTGATAAGCAAAAACTTCCGTACCCGGAGGTAACGGTTGACCATTATATTTACCCGTATATGGATCAATATATTGATCATTTAAGTCAGATACCAAACGGAATTCGAGGTTAGCAGTACGGCCTAAAACACGTTTAGCTTCTGCTGTATCTTGAACACCCGGTAATTCAACGACAATACGGTTGCTACCCTGACTTTGTACTAAAGCTTCTGCAACACCAAGTTCGTTAATACGGTTACGTAGTGTTGTTAAGTTCTGATTAACTGCATAAGCCTGAATTTCTTGACGACGTACATCAGTATAAGTGAGCTTTAAGATTGAACCTGTCGTGCTCGCTAATGCCTGTTGGGTATATTCATTACCATTACGGCGTAAAAAATCCATTGCTGCATCACGATCCGCATTGTCAGCAAACTGAACAGTGATCACATTATTATTTAACGCAAGATTGTTAAATTTAATTTTGTTTTCACGGAACTGACGACGCAAATCAGTGGCAGAGGTTTCCATACGTTGGGAAATGGCTTTGTCCATATCTACTTCAAGCAAGAAGTGGACACCACCACGTAAGTCCAAACCAAGTTTCATTGGTTTCGCCCCAATTTTTTGCAACCATTCTGGAGTTGTTGGTGCAAGGTTTAGGGCTACAACATATTGATCACCTAAGTCACGGCGTAATACTTCTTTTGCTTTCAATTGCGCTTCAGAAGAGCTGACACGCAAGAGAGCAGCATTATTTGTAAAAGTATTATCGTGGCTTGCAATATTTGCTGTTTTTAAAATTTGCTCTGCTTTTTGCACCACACTTTGATCAATTTGGGTACCAGCTTTGGCACCGGAAATTTGAACGGCGGGCTCATCCGGATATAGACTAGGCAGTGCGTATAATGTACTGACTACCAGAACAACCAGAATCAGTAAATATTTCCATGCAGGGTAACGCATTCGCTTTCTTCTTAAATGAAAAAGCCGTGCTAAAGCACGACTGTTTTATGATTAAAGGTTATTTAGAGTGCCTTCTGGTAATACAGAAATTACGCTGGCACGCTGAATTTTTACTTCTACACCACGGTTAAGTTCAACAACCGCATAGTCACCTTCAAGTTTAGTTACTTTGCCCATTAAACCGCCAGCAAAGACAACTTCGCTACCAACACCCAAGCTTTCGATTAAAGAACGGTGTTCTTTTGCACGTTTTGCTTGAGGACGCCAAATTAAGAAATAGAAGATTGCAACGAATACAACAATCATCAAAATGTTTGGTAAAAGGCCAGGGCTTTGGGCTGCTGCTGGAGCTGCATGTGCAGTAGAAATGAACAAGCTCATTTTAATTTCCTAAAGTTAAAAAATATGAGTCAGATACCTGACATAATCCTAATTCGTTTTGCAATTTACCTTGTCTTGAGGTTGAGCGCAAATCTCGCTTATTCATCGACAGGGCATGGTGGAACTTCTAATCCACGACGGGCATAAAAGTCCTGAACAAATTCATCAAAAGTGCCATTGTCTAATGCATCACGCATACCTTCAGTTAAACGTTGGTAATAACGTAAGTTATGAATGGTACCAAGCATAGACGCCAACATCTCTCCACACTTCTCAAGGTGGAACAGGTAAGCACGAGTAAAGTTCTTACAGGTATAGCAATCGCAGTGTGGGTCAAGTGGTCCTTGGTCATGACGATATTTACTATTACGAATACGTACCAGACCATCAGTGACAAAATAATGACCATTACGTGCGTTACGTGTTGGCATTACGCAGTCAAACATATCGACACCACGGCGCACCGCTTCAACGATATCTTCAGGTTTACCTACACCCATCAGGTAACGTGGTTTGTCGTGCGGCATTTTGTTTGGAAGATAATCTAAAACCTTGATCATCTCTTCTTTCGGTTCACCAACTGACAAACCGCCAATTGCGTAACCGTCAAAGCCGATTTCAAGTAAGCCATTTAAAGACTCATCACGTAAGTCTTCATACATGCCGCCTTGAATAATGCCAAATAACGCATTTTTATTTTTAAGTTCATCGTGGTGATGAGTCTTACAGCGTTTTGCCCAGCGCAAAGAAAGCTGTAATGATTTTTGTGCTTCTTCATGTGTCGCAGGATAAGGCGTACATTCATCGAAAATCATGACGATGTCAGAGTTCAATACATGCTGAATTTCCATTGAAATTTCAGGCGATAAAAAGACTTTTGAACCATCAATTGGAGAGCGGAAAGTAACACCTTCTTCCTTAATTTTACGCATAGCGCCAAGACTAAATACTTGGAAGCCGCCAGAGTCAGTCAAAATTGGCTTATTCCATTTAATAAAGTCGTGCAAGCCGCCGTGTTGCTTGATCACTTCAAGGCCCGGACGCAAATATAAATGGAAGGTATTACCTAAAATAATTTGTGCCTGAATATCTTCAATATCACGTGGCAGCATGCCTTTGACTGTACCGTAAGTCCCCACCGGCATAAAAACAGGGGTTTCAACAACACCATGTTCTAAAGTTAAACGACCACGACGGGCACGACCCGACTGACCTAATTTTTCAAACTTCATTTAAAAATCCTGAACAATAGCAAGCAATGCCTTAGGGCAGTGCAAGGGCGAAAAAACAGTTCGCTGCTAAAAAGAGGGCTATTTTCCTTGATTCTGCGACGTAGTTCTACTACTAAATGTAGCTGACTATAAAATCGGTCAAATTTCCGGTTGACCGATTGCTTTTTTACCTCGACTAAAAGTTCGGTTTATAGTCAAAATTGTCAGTAGCCAAATTATCTCGAAAAGGACGAATTGTTTTTTTAGATAAAGTCATCGTATTGATAATATTATTTGGGAACACTTCAATCTGATTATTAAATACTTCGACGTTGCGGTTAAAAATGCTGATTGCCGCGCCGACATTTTCGTTTTGTTCCTGAATATCATCCATCATTTTGCCATAGAGCGTATCTGCTTTTAGTTCAGGATAGTTTTCAACCACCACATTTAGGCTACGGATTAGCTCCTTACTCATTTTTTCAATCTGTTGTAATTGAGCAATATCAGTATGATCGACATTCAAACTTAGAATTTGCTGACGTAAAGCAGTTACTTGTTCTAAAGTTGACTTCTCGAACTGAGTATATTGATTGAGTGTGGTTTCTAGTGCTTCAAGTGTTTTTACTTTCTGGCGTTCGAAATTGGCAACCTCAGCCCAAGCGCGTTTGGTCGCATTGAAATAACGCACAATGTTATTGCGAATGTGGATGCCCCAAGCAATCAGTACAACGAAAATCCCCAAGAAAATGAATAAGCCTGTCATTTTTACTTCTCTTATTGTTATTCCCTCATTATGCCCTCTAACTTCTTATTTTTTTAATAAGTTGCCAGTTCAGCAGTACGAGAGATTTATTTAATTAAATTAAGCATGAATTGCTGAAATTTTTCATATTGCGGCATAGTCATGGTACGTAAGTGACCACGTAATGCGGGAATATCATGAATTTCACTACGTTTACTGGTGGTTTGAAAAAGATCTTGCTCACCGAGATAACATAATATTTGCTCTTCATGATGATAAATTAAATCCCCGCTAAAATGTTGAAAAAAATCATGAAGTTTTAAAGTTAGACTTGGACTCATTTCTTTAGCTAACTGGTGCTGGTCGGTTCCGAAAATACTCAGTTCTTGGTTAATGAGAATGTCGCTACTTTGCCATTCGCTTAAGTAAGGCTCAAAAAAGCGAGAATGTTGATTACTTACAGCAATACCTAAAGCTGGAATTTGAAAAATAAAAGCGCCCCATAAGTCTTTATGAATCTCTTTTACTATTTTTTTATCGCTGTTTTGGTCTTGAAGAATAGGTAAATTATTTACATAGTGGTATTTAAATAGCAGGACTTGATGATCTGTAATGCCGTCATTCCATGTTACTGAAGCAAACTCGGTAATTTCATTCGCTTCATTGCCTCGGTTAAAAAGTGGAAAGTGTTGTTTTAATTTGCTTAAGACTAAAATGGGTTGGGCTTGTATTGGAAGATAAGCTGGTAACTGCTGAAACTTTAGGCCATAACGTAAAGCAGTCATACGCTGTTCTAAATAATGAATAACTTCAGTTAAAGGTTTTTGCGGTTCATAGAGCAAATAGGCGAGGAAACCAGTTAAAAATGCCCATAATAGACTCCAAATATATTGAATATGAGGATGAAAAAAATATCCAAACAATAGCGTCGTAATACTGCAAATACTTAATAAATACGACAGGGTATTCACAAAACGAAGGTTATGATCTTCACGCCATGGATGTAATGCGTTTAAGAGTTCTTGATCTGTTTGTGACTTTTGTCCAGCATCCCAAAGTCGGGCAATATTACGAAAGACTTGTGTATTTTTTTTACGTCTTATATGAAGTGCTTGTTGTATGGTATCAATCGGCATGAAAGTAATGAGTTGATTATCATAAAGTGCTAACTCTAGATTATCTTTTAAATTGAAAGAGATAAATAGAAATACTAAGACTATTTTTATTTTAATTATAGATGCTGGGTTAAACCTCGAATTAACTTATAAGATTTAACCCAGCTTTAGTTTTTAAACTTCTAATTTATCAATCAGCATTGCATCGCCATAACTAAAGAAGCGATAGCGATCTTTAACGGCATGTTCGTAAGCAGCCAAAATATTTTCTCTATTTGACAATGCTGAAACTAACATGAGCAGGGTAGACTCAGGTAAATGGAAGTTAGTAATTAATCGGTCTACGATGCAGAACTCATAACCTGGATAAATAAAGATTTGCGTATCACCAGTCCATGCTGCGATTTTTCCGCCATGCGCTTGAGCTGCACTTTCTAAAGCACGTGTTGCAGTTGTACCGACAGCAATCACTTTATTACCGCGTGCTTTAGTTGCCAAAATTAAATCAATAGTTTCTTGAGGAACATCACACCATTCACTGTGCATGACATGATTCGTAATGTCATCAGTACGTACAGGCATAAAAGTACCTGCACCGACGTGAAGAGTCACAAACGTTTTCTTAACGCCTTTTTGGTCTAACTTTGCTAACAACTCTTCATCAAAATGCAAGCTTGCTGTTGGGGCAGCCACACTGGCAATTTTTTCTGGATTATGGAAAACCGTTTGATAGCGTTCAGTGTCAATTTCTTCTGCTTCACGATTGAAGTAAGGCGGAATAGGTAACTGACCATATTGCTCGAGTACTGGCAAAATTGGTTGTGAAAACTCAACGACAAATAAGTTTTCGTGACGGCCACGCACAATCACAGGAATATTGTCTGCACCGACAAAAAGCTCAGCCCCTGCTTTAGGTGAATTACTCGCTTTAATATGGCAATACGCTGTGGTGTGATTCAGCATACGCTCAACCAAAATTTCAATCGCCCCACCTGTGGCACGTTTTCCTTTCAGTCGAGCCTTCATGACTTTGGTATCGTTGAGTACCAATAAATCGCCTTCTTCGAACAGATCAATAATATCTGTGAACATATGATCGTGATATTGGCCCTTAGCATCTAAATGCAATAAACGCGAAGCACTACGTGTTTCGAGTGGGTAACGGGCAATAAGTTCATCGGGTAGTTCAAAGGAAAAGTCAGACAGTTGCATATTTGAGAAAAAACACCGCAAAAATTGCGCCTAGTATAAACTTTTTCGCTTTTTAATGGCTGTGCTTCTGGCCTAAATCATGAAAAATGTTTAAATGATCTAAAAGTGAACGATAATATTCACTTAGGGTTTGACAAGTTTTGCAAACGCGCTAATATACGCAACACAAACATACTTCCTCTCCCGAGGTGGTGAAATTGGTAGACGCGGCGGACTCAAAATCCGCTGTCAGAGATGACGTGTCGGTTCGAGTCCGACCCTCGGGACCAAGATTCAGAATCTTATGATTCTACGAAAACCCCTAAGCTAACGGCTTAGGGGTTTTTTGTTGGTCTAATTTTTATTGTAGAAAGTTTAGAAAAGCTTAGATACTATTACGTGTCAAGACTTTATAATAATTTTTGGGGTGTGGGATGAGTGATAGTGGATTAAGTGATAAATTTAATCAAACTTATAAATCTTTTAATAAATTATTTACATATATAGATAATTATCGTGCCTCTGAGTTTAATAGCTATGCATCAAATAGATTAATTGTTTTAGGCGACTTAAAAAAAGAAATAAATAATTTATTTGAACAGTTCCTAAAAAATAGTAGTCTTGATTCAATAAATTTTAATATTATTAATTTTTATATCAGTGATTTAGAAAATGTCGTTGAGGGTATTAGAGTAAATGAAGATCCTAGGAGAGTCGAAAAATTTTATGGAGAACTTGTTGATATAGTAGAAAAAATTCACAAAGAGTTAAGGGCGAATTATTCAAATAGAGAAATAAATAAAAAAATTGAGTATTTAGATACAAGTATTAAAGATGTAAATGAGTTAAAAGAGCAGATCAAGAATAAAGATACGCATGATATTTATGAAATAGCTGCAAATGAAAATCAGGATAGGGCTGATAATTCTAGAATGGCTTTTATAATTTTAATTATTTTTTCAATAATAATAGTTTGGTTTTGTTCAGTTACTAAAACTTATTTTGGATTAAAGGATTATGATTATTGGTTTTTTAAAGGAACTTTAATCTTAACTTCTGTGACCTTGATTACTTACTTTTTAAAGCAATCAGTTAAATATCAAAAAATTGCGGACCAATGCCGACAAACTAAAATGGAATTAGAAGCTTTTCCAAGTTTTGTTGCAAGTTTTACTACAGAGGATCCACAAATTATTGAGATTAGGAAAGAGCTTGCACTTAAATATTTTGGTAGAGAGCTTGATAATAAAACAAATGATGAAACAAGTAATATTCTGCAAGATCAAATGAAAAACACGACTGAAATGGTTAAAACAGCTATGGAAGTACTTAAAAAGACGGGGAATTCATGAAAATTTGGGAACGTTGTTACGTTGAGCAATAATAAAAAATATTAAAGTTCGATAAATTTTTTAGCCGGTTTTTGATTGTTATACTTTAGTTACTTAGATACTATTAGAGTATCTAAGTTTTATAAAATTGTTAAGAGGTATGTGGTAATGTCAGATAAAAATACTATTAATATTCATGCCGCCATTATTCATAGAATTTTAAAAGAACAAGATCAAAAGCGGGAGGATGCAACCCCACCTGTAATTAGATCAAATTTACATACCAACAATGAACAAACAGTAAAGTTAATTCAATTTTTAGATCGTGAGCTTAGTAAGTATGGTCTTGCACATTCAATTTCTTCAACATTTGAGCAAAGCACAACACTGAGCAAAAATATTAATGATTATTTGTTTAATGAGGGTGACTTACAGGTTGAAGATGATGAAAGTGAAACATTAATTGAGTTTGAGACAGAATTACAAACTAGATATAGACGATTAACTAATAAGCTTACACATGCTTTACATTATTGGATTTATAGTGAATTAAAAACTAATGGAGATCATTTGCCAATTATTTTCTATGAAGAGAATAATACTAATTTCCTTTATATGGCATTATTAAGTTTAAGGCCATCTATTACAATAAATGAATCAACTGGTGAAATTATTGATACTTCATTAATAGATACCCAAGCTTTGAAAGTTGCTTTTAAAATAGATTTAGATGCAATGAAGCTTCATTCAAATTCGGATGCAAGTATTAAACCTAGTAATTATATATCTTGGATACAAAAGGGTAATGATGATATTCCCAAATATATCCAAAAATATATTCCAATTATGTACAGTATCGATGATAAAATTTCAACTCGAAAATTAATGGACACCTTAGGAGAATATTTAGCCCAAAGTGATTTTTCCAATGAAATTTCTAGTTTAATTCATGAGGAAGTACTTACTCTTCTAAAAACAAAAGCTGCTCAGAAAAAGCCAATTAATATTATTGAAGATATTGATCCGATTATTGAAAATAAAGCTCAAGTCCATGGAGTCGACATAACAGAGAATAACTTTAAATCTTTCCGGGCAACCAATGGATATGGGGAGCATGATCTAGATGCTAGTAATATATTTTCCCCAGCAAGTGCAACATTAACAAGTTTTGAAAAATTTACTTTATCTATTGGTAATCAAAAACAAATTAAAATTTCTGGTAGAAAGGCCGATATAGAGCATACAATAGTCCTTCATGATCAAGATGAAAATACGCCTTATATTAAGGTTGATCTTAAGAAGGAAGAGTTGCCTGAAGCCCGAAAAGTTTTAAAGAAAAGAAAGCCTTATGAATCAGACAAAAGTGAGGATTGAGTCTCTACTCAAAATTAGTCATGATGTAACCTTTGATGAACAAAACATCAAAGGTTACGCTTGTCTTAAAACTGAAGAAGATCTTGCCCTTTTAAATGAGTTTAATGATGGTTTGATTGCTGATTTAAGCTGTAAGCTTGAGGTTTACAGATTTAATATTGGGGATGAAGTTAATTACACACTATCTTTATACCATACAGGTCAACAGTTCGCTTCTTATGAAAATTTTATATTACATCAAATGAATTTTACTAATAATACTATTTTATCTGATGAATATGTTATTTATGAAGAAAAATATAAAGTAGATCATGGTGAAAAAGCAATTTCTAATATTTTGAAGTTGTTTTCTGATTTTATCAAAATTTTATCAGAAAAGTACTTCTATCGTGATAATCAAATTGTCCTGTTTTCTAAAACACATTGTGAAATTAGTGTCCAACCACGTTACTATGAAAAGTATCTTGATCTTGCAAAAGTTTATAATGATTTAAGTTTAGATCAGTCATTGAAAAATTTTATAGATTGGCTATCGATTGAAAGTAGTAGTAATGACCAAGGTTTAACTAATGCTTTGGAAGTGCATAAAAGTGAACGCTATTCTATTGCTGCTTCTGAATTTGTAGATCATTTAATTACATTTGAAAAAAATGAACGCGTTTTCTCTCTGTTGAAGAATATAGACACTATTTATCAATCAACTCTTTCTAAATATTCACTATATTTGGAAGATTTTAAATATTCTAAATTCACAGATAAAATTACAAAACATTCTGAAGAATTTTTAAATAGAGTAAATAAAGTTATTTCTGACTTACAAAGTCAAATTTTGGCAATACCTCTTGCTATATCTCTTATTACTGTTTTTAAAGAAAATGAGAAGGTCAATGTTTATATATATGCTGGTTTTTTAATTTATTTAATAATGGTGTTTTATGCTTGTTGCCAACAAGCATATAATTTGATTCATATTAAAGCTCAAATTAACCAGTTTAATGAATATGCTAATTTACCTAAGGATTTATCACCAGAATGGAAAAAGGAGATTAAACCTGTTAAGACGAAAATATTCTGGCATGAATCTTTTTTAGTATTAGTAGCTTTATTTATTGGCTTTTTAATTGGTATTTGTATTATTAATATACCCTATCTATATGAAATTATTTTATTTTTAATTTCTTTGAAAACATTTTCTTTTGTATTGGTTTTTTATTCTTTTATTAAATTCTTCTTTTATTAAATTTTATTCTTTTTGAGAGTGTTATTTGTTAATAAAGCCCCATTGAAGGGGCTTGGCGTTATGCGACAAGGTATAAGAACATGGAACTACTTAAAATAATGCCCATGATCATGCCGATTAAGATTGGGTATAGCCACATTTATTGCTCCCATAGTGGAACGGTTGATTAAGTTTAAGTACGTTTTTGTTTTGGAGATCTTCTTCCTTATAAAAAGCCTTCATTTCACGGATGTATCGAGTAAATTGATAATCCAGAATCAACCAAAAAATAATGAGGGCTAAAACAAGAATAACGATGAAAAAGATTAGGAAATTTGTCATTTAAAAGTACCTTTTTGAAAGTTTTTCTTGTGTATTTTTACATTCAACACAAAGGTTTACAGAACCATAGCGCTGACGCTCAACAGGAATATTATTTCCGCATTCTTCACATTCAGTTAGGGAAGGGCGGCTAAAGTCTTTTGCTTGAACTCGAACCTGTTTAAATTGTACTTCTTAAAAATTTAAAATTAATTTTTATCTCTTTTTTAGCTAATTTTGACTTCCTATTTCTTATTACTTACAACTCTTTCTTCCAAAAAAATTGTTGTATTTTTCTAAAGCATACCCACTTTATGTATCTGAAAACCTTTAATTGAAACTTCACATTTCTATTTCGAAAAGAAAGTTGCTCTTTTAATGTACTGTGTTAAAGTTTGTAGTAGATCATAATGATTATAAGTACATTCTTCAAAAGAGCGGTTCCGACCGACAATGACAAAATCTGTGAGGCGGGCATGACACAGCGATTAGAACTACATCAGGTAGAGCAGTTAACAGCTTGTAAAATATCACTATTACTTGGATTAAATGCCGAGCAGAATTATATTGAGCAATTTTTCCGGTTTAGTCTTCGCCTGTTGAAGTGTCAAAAAGCTTTGCTTACTTTTAATCAGGAACCTTATTTTTGGCATCATTGCCCAGATGGCATGACTGCAATTTCCTTTAAACCTTCAAGACACCTAAAACAATGTTTTGCTAAACAACAGGTGATTCATCACAATCATCCTTCTTATCAAAATTTAATCAACTATTTAAAAGAGCTAAATATTGAATGTGGGCGTGCCTTAGCTGTCCATTTGGTGCAGCCTGACCAGACCTCTATGGGATTTGCAGTTTTCTTCGATGACGATGAAAATTGTTTTGAAGATGATCAAATTCAGTTGCTTCTCGATTACTGTTCTAGTTTTATGCAACAAGTCGAGTTGAAGTTTAATTATGAAGAATTAAATGAACTCTATGAGCAGCAAGTCGCACTGAACTCGAGTAAAACAAAGTTCTTTTCCATTATTTCGCATGACTTGCGGGCACCATTTCATGGCTTGTTAGGTTTCTCCGAAGTGTTAGCTAAAGAACGTGAAACACTGGATGAATCGAGTATTCAAAACATTGCCGATTATTTATACGACACTTCTCAATCGACCTATAACTTACTTGAAAGTTTGCTGACATGGGCAATGGCCGAAGGTGGTCGCTTTGTTTATCACCCAATTAATTTTAAGCTTAGACAAGTGAGCAATATTGTTTGTGATGTGCTGCATACTTTGGCTTTAAAGAAAAATATTGAATTGGTAAATGCGGTTTCCGAAGATTTAAAAATCTATGCCGATATCAATATGATGACTTCCGTGATCCAAAACTTGGTGTCAAATGCATTGAAATTTACCGATGTTGACGGTTCTGGAAAAGTGTTTATTGAAGCGAAGCAGGTGGGTGCAAATGTCGAAATCACTGTACGTGATACAGGGCTTGGCATGACTGAACAGCAAATGGCAAATTTATTTCATCCGCGTATTACAGCAAGCTTTAAAGGCACCGCTGGGGAAAAAGGTGCGGGTTTAGGTTTGAGCTTATGTAAGCGTTTTGTCGAGATTAATCAGGGGAAAATTAGTGTAACTTCCCAAAAAGGAGTGGGAACGACATTTAAAGTTTTATTACCCTCTGCTCAAGAAGTTCCTGAACATCATGTAGAACAACAAAATACATCTGAAGCAAAATTGGTTTAATCCCTTTTCCTACTACTACTTGAACTGCTATAACTAAAAAGAGAGTCTGAGGAAAAGAGCTTTTTTATATGAATGCGGAGCAGTTACAAAAAACATTGCGTGCCAGCCAATATGCTGAACAAGTTTTAGGGTTACATCAGGCTGTTTTAGAACAAGATTATCAAATAGATCAATTTGCTGCACCGCTCTCAACAGAACAAATTTACCAACTTGTAGACACCACCCTTGACGGAATTGGCGATGAAATAACGTGGATGCGTGCGCTTCGTATACTGCGCAGTCGTTTAATGTTTCGCTGGATCTGGCAAGATGCCAATCAACTGACGGATGTCGTTACACTTACTCGTGAACTTTCAGACTTTGCCGATGCAAGTATTTGTGCCGCAAAGGCTTTTGCTCGTGTTGCATTGGTTGCTAAACACGGCGAACCATTAAGTTATTCAGGCAAAGTTCAAGATTTGATTGTGGTTGCCATGGGTAAGCTTGGGGCACAGGAATTAAATCTATCAAGTGATATCGACCTGATTTTTGCCTTTGATGAGCAAGGCGAAACCAACGGTCGTAAATGTATTGATGTACAGCAGTTTTGTATTTTGTGGGGACAAAAACTTATTTATTTACTTGAACATATCACCGCAGATGGTTTTGTGTTTCGAGTAGACATGCGCTTACGGCCTTGGGGAGATGGCTCTGCATTAGCGATTAGTCATGCAGCTTTAGAAAAATATTTAAGTCAGCATGGCCGTGAATGGGAACGTTACGCATGGATTAAGGCACGCGTTGTCACTGGGGGTAAAGAAGGGCAAGACTTATTAGAAATGACACGTCCTTTTGTATTCCGCCGTTATGTCGATTACACCGCTTTTGCTGCCATGCGCGATATGAAAGCGATGATTGAGCGCGAAGTATTACGCCGGCATATTGAAGATGACATTAAACTCGGGGCAGGCGGTATACGCGAAATTGAGTTTATTGTTCAGGTGTTCCAGCTTATTTACGGCGGTTCTAAACGTGAGCTGCAAGACCGTCAATGTTTAGTTAGTCTTGAACATATTGGTGAGGCAGGCTTGTTAGAAAAACAGGCCGTACTAGAGCTTGAAGATGCTTACCTATTCTTACGCCGTGTTGAACATGCAATTCAAGCCTTGAATGATCAACAAACGCAACTATTACCAGAAGAAGCAGATTTACGACAACGCATTATAGATACTTTGGGTTTTACGAGTTGGAATGAATTTATTGATGTTCTTAACGAGAAACGCCAAAAAGTAAAAGTTCAGTTTAAGCAGCTCATTGAAGACACAAGTTCCAATGCAGCTACCGAGAACTTTGGACAGTTAGAGCAGCAGCTAGATGAAGTGTTAGATGATAATGCAAAAAATCTGATTCATGAGTTCTGGCATGGTCATGCACTTAAAAAACTTCCTTCCAATGCCGTGCAGCGTTTAAAAACATTTTGGCCCCATTTAATTGAAGCCATTTTACAGTCTGAACAACCACAAACTGCATTATTACGTTTAATGCCACTGATTGAATCAGTCATGCGTCGAACCGTCTATTTGGTAATGCTGATTGAAAGTAAAGGGGCATTACAACGCTTAGTAAAAATGGCGACAGTGAGCCCGTGGATTTGTGAAGAGTTAACGCAATATCCGGTATTGCTGGATGAGTTCTTGTCGATGGACTTTGAATTACCAAAACGTAAGGACTTGGAAGACTCATTACGTCAGCAATTACTTCGTATCGAAATTGATCAGGTTGAAGATCAAATGCGGGTACTTCGCCTGTTTAAAAAGAGTAATGTGTTAACGGTCGCTGCAAGTGATGTGTTAGCTGAAAGCCCTCTTATGAAGGTATCTGATGCTTTGACAGATATTGCAGAAGTCAGTGTTAATGCAACTCTTAATTTAGCTTATCAGACCGTAGCAAAGCGTCATGGTTACCCAAAAGATGTCGAGGGAAAACGTTGTTCACTCGATTATAAAGCTTTTGCTGTCATTGGTTATGGCAAGGTGGGTGGCATTGAACTGGGCTATGGTTCGGACTTAGATCTTGTCTTTATTCACTATCTAGATGAACAAGCCGACACGGATGGTACTAAGTCAATAACTGGTTTTGAATTTGCTATGCGTGTCGCTCAAAAGTTTATGTCTTTAATGACCACTCAAACGCTTGATGGCCGCGTTTATGAAATTGATACACGTTTAAGACCTTCAGGTGAGGCTGGTTTATTAGTGACAAGCCTGAAAGCCTATGAGCATTATCAGTTGAAAAGTGCATGGCTTTGGGAGCATCAGGCATTAGTTCGTGCGCGTTCTATTGCAGGTGATGAAGCGCTTTGCCAAAAATTTGAAATATTTCGCCGCGAGATATTGACTCAATCTAGAGATGAGGCTTATGTTCGTGAGGAAGTGCTGAAAATGCGTCAGAAAATGAAAGACCACTTAGGTTCATCTTCTGAACAAAAAAAACATGGTATTTTTCATTTAAAACAGGACGCAGGTGGTATCGTAGATATCGAATTTATGGCACAGTATGCTGTACTTGCATGGAGCGGGACGAAACCCGATCTCGCCCATTATTCTGATAATGTAAGAATATTAGAAGATGCTGCTAAAGCAGACTGCTTATCCAGTGAAGATGCCACAGCATTAATTCGAGCCTATCTTAGTGAACGTGCCGAAAGCCACCGCTTAGCCCTTGCGAATCAATCCATGCAAGTAAGCGCAGCGGACTGGCGTAGTACCCGTGCGGTCGTTTGCAATTTATGGCAAAGATTAATAGACCCAACCGCCTCGGTTGAGTTGGATAGTGAATGATTTTATAACAATTTGGAGTGTTCCATGAATTTGGCTGATCGTGATGGTTTTATTTGGCAAGATGGACAATTAATTGATTGGCGTGATGCAAAGATTCACGTTTTAACCCATACTTTACACTACAGTATGGGCGTATTTGAGGGTGTTCGTGCTTATGAAACTCCTAAAGGTACTGCAATTTTCCGTCTTCAAGACCACACAAAACGTTTGTTAAATTCAGCAAAAATTTATCAAATGAAAGTGCCGTATGATCAAGCAGCGCTTGAACAAGCACAAATCGATGTTGTTCGTGAAAATAAATTAGCTTCTTGCTATTTACGTCCACTGATCTGGATCGGTTCAGAGAAACTTGGTATTGCAGCAACAAATAACACTATTCATGCCGCTGTTGCAGCATGGGCATGGGGTGCATATCTTGGTGATGAAGCAATGGCGAAAGGTATTCGCGTTAAAACTTCATCATTTACTCACCATCATCCAAACGTGACCATGTGTAAAGCAAAAGCATCTGGTAACTACACGTTGTCAATTCTTGCTCACCAAGAAGTTGCACATTCGGGTTACGATGAAGCAATGCTTATGGACCCACAAGGTTATGTATGCCAAGGTTCTGGTGAAAACGTATTCTTGATTAAAGATGGTGTTTTACACACTCCAGATATTGCGGGTGGCGCACTTGACGGTATTACACGCCAAACAGTGATGACGATTGCTAAAGATCTTGGTTA
This sequence comes from Acinetobacter sp. FDAARGOS_558, assembly GCF_003937785.1. Classification (NCBI taxonomy): domain Bacteria; kingdom Pseudomonadati; phylum Pseudomonadota; class Gammaproteobacteria; order Moraxellales; family Moraxellaceae; genus Acinetobacter; species Acinetobacter sp. FDAARGOS_558. Next base: position 1,767,651 of record NZ_RKJH01000001.1, on the reverse strand, counting down.
TGAAGTTGTTGAGCGTCGTATTACGCGTGACGAATTCTATATTGCCGATGAAGCATTCTTCACAGGTACTGCTGCTGAAGTAACACCAATTCGTGAATACGATGACCGTCAAATCGGTGCGGGTTGCCGTGGCCCAATTACCACTGAAATCCAAAAGACTTTCTTTGATGCAGTTCAAGGTAAAAATCCAAAATATGAACACTGGTTAACTTACGTAAAATAAGTTAATCCGTTAACATGAAAAGGCGAACGTTGGTTTCGCCTTTTTATTTTTGGGTTTGGGAGCTTTTATGCATATTGTCTATGTCTCTGATGGTAAAGCAGGGCATCGCTCACAAGCTTTAGGCTTGTTTCAGGCGATGCAAAGACAGCAGGCAAATGCAACTTTTGAAGAAGTCTCTATTAATGACTTGCCTGTTATGTCCTTAATCAAAGCGCTTTTTTCTTCAAAAAAATCTCTATTTCAACAGGCACCCGATTTTATATTTGGTGTTGGAAGTCATACGCATTTTCGTGTCTGGTTGCTCGGTAAAATTTTCAAAAAGGCTAAGACCATTATTTTAATGAAGCCAAATTTACCGACGGTTTGGTTTAATTATGCTGTGATTCCAGAGCACGACGGTATTCCTGCGAATAATCGAGTGATTGTTACGCGTGGGGCATTAAATCCCATTCGTAATGAAAAACGCCATCAAGCTTCTAGAATTTTAATTGCATTAGGTGGTTCATCAAAACGGCATCAATGGAACCAAGAAAAAGTATTATTAAGCGTGCAAAAGATTGTTGAGAATAATCCGGATGCCGAAATCATTCTAACGACTTCACGTCGAACACCAGCAGAGTTTATTGATATTTTAAGACAACAAAGTTTTGCCCAGCATTTACAAATATTTCCGGTTGAGCAAACACCTCAAGGCTGGATTTTTGAAGAGATGCAAAAAGCAGAAGCTGTATGGGTAACAGAAGATAGCGTTTCTATGGTTTTTGAAGCACTTACTGCGGGTTGTCGCGTAGGGGTCATAGCAATCGATCGGTTGAAAGACGATAGAATTACGCACTCGATTGATCAAATGATAGAATCACAACTAATTTCACAGAATACTTGTGTCGTACAGTTACCACAACCTTATGCTTTTAAAGAAGCAGACCGTGTGGCAACATATCTTTTAGCGAAAAATTAAATTTTTTATTTTGAGTAAATAAATGAAAATATTGCATATTGCAAATTTTGGCTTTAATAAACAAGGCGCACATTTTTACTGCACAGACCGTAAAATTTCTGCCGGATTAATTGAAAATGGCCATTTCGTTTATGATTTTAGTTTCCGTGACATGGCGCGAATGGGGACAATCTTTAAAACCAAAAAATTAGGGGCAAAGTGGGCCAATAAAGAAGTACTCAAGGTTGTTAATAATATTGAGCCTGATTTGGTGCTGATTGGTCATAGCGACTTGATGAGTCCAGATGTTTTAAGACAGATTAAAGAATCTTATCCCAATACTAAAATTGCATTTTGGTATGTTGACCCGCTTTATCTTGAAAACAAACTCGACTTTGTAAAAGCATTTTCACCTTATCTAGATGCTATTTTCTGCACAACAGGTGGAGAATATCTCCAAAAGTTAAAACAGCCCCATTTAAGTGTGGCTTATATGCCGAATGTGGGTCACCGCAATGTAGAAACACTACAGCAATTTTCAAACTCAAAGACTGACAAAACTTTTATTTTCTGCGGTGTTGTTTATAAAGAGCCTGAGCGCGAGAAATTCTTAAAGGATTTGGCAGAGGCTTTGCAACAAGGCCATGTAAATTATCAATATTATGGTTGTTTTGAACAGCCAGGTGTATATGGTAAGGCTTATTATAAGGTTCTATCTGAAACAAAAATGGGGCTCAATTACTCACGCCGTAATGATGTAACCTTATATAGCTCTGATCGTATTGTTCAGCTGACTGGTAATGGTTTACTTACCTTTAGCCCAAGAATTCCAGGCTTTGAGAAACTCTATACTGAGCAGGAAGTGGTTTACTTTGATGATCAGTTTGACTTGGCTAAGAAGATACAATTCTTTGATCAAAACCCAGAGCAGGCTGAAAAAATAGCGAAAGAGGGCTGGGAGAAAACGCGTAAGTCTTTCAATGCTAAACGCATCACCCAGTTTATGGTTGAAGTGACATTTAAGCAGCCCCTTTCAGAAGATTATGAATGGTCACATGAGGTTTATGCATGATGTGGTTTTTGTACGTTGCGGTAGGCCTGCTCGCACTTGCTGCACTGTTATATGTGCTGGGTAATTATACATTCTGGCTTCCGTTTCGTTCGAGTAAACTACCTCGCATTGTGATGTTACATCAGGTCACTCCTAAAGATGCTGCTTCTGGCATGAATATGCCTCCTGAAAAGTTTGAACAACTCTTAACGTTGTTAACGCGTAAAGGGGCTATCTTTTGCTTTGTTTCTGAGCTTGAACAATATCGTAATCAAAAGAATGTGGTTGCTTTAAGTTTTGATGATGGATTTATGGATAATTATCTTTATGCCTATCCACTACTCAAAAAATATAACGCGAAAGCAACTATTTATTTAGCAACGCAAATTGAAGGTATTGAAAAGCTTACTCATGAGCAAATCCATGAAATGGCTAACTCTGGTTTAATTGAATTTGGTGCGCATACTCAACATCATGTGAACTTACTTAAACTTGATGACCAAACCGCTTATGACGAAATGCTTCAGTCTAAGCGTGATGTTGAAGCATTAGTTGGGAAGTGCCCGAGTTTTGCTTATCCATTTGGTCGATTTAACGAAAAGCACCAGAAAATGGCCCAAGAAATTGGCTTTAAAAATGCAGTATCGACTCGTAAAAAAATCGAAGCATATGAAGCTGTTAACCAATTTAATATTCCACGTGTCAGCACACATGGCGCCATGAATGCTTTACAGATGCGTATCGCCCTTGCTAAAGGACGTTATAAGTTATGAATAAAATTCCATGTAGTGTTTATATTGTCACTTTAAACTGTGGTGCTTGGTTAGAGCGAACTTTACAAAGTGTCAGTGAGTTTGATGAAGTCATTATTTTAGACTCTGGCAGTACTGATAATACTTATGAAATTGCAAAGCGCTTTGAAAATACGCAAATTTCTCACCAAGATTGGCAAGGTTATGCTGGACAAAAAAGCTTGGCTTTAGCAAAGTGCCGTAATGATTGGGTGCTCAATCTAGATGGTGATGAAGTCTTATCTAATGAATTAAAACAAGAAATTGTTGAGACCATTCAACAGAACAAGCTTGATGCATTAATCACCCCAATTAATGATGTATTTTTAGGTGTTCCGAACAGTAAACATATTAAAAAACATGCAAAAGTGCGTTTTTTCCGTAGGTCTAAAGGGCATTATGACCTTGCCAATAAAGTCCATGAAAATGTGATCGTAGATGGTGAATCTCAACGTGCTCAACACGATATTTACCATTATGGTGAGTCGAGCATTTTCGTTAAGGTCGAAAAAAATAACCAATATTCCGACCTTAAAGCATTAGAGAAATTCCAAAAAGGAAAGTCTCCAAGCATTGTAAAATTGGTTTTGGTGATGCCAGTGACTTTTATGAAATCTTATTTTATTCGCCGTAGTTTCTTAAATGGTTGGCGTGGTTTCGTAAATAGTATGATTAATGCATTTTATGCATTTCTAAAAGAAGCTAAGCTTTTTGAACAGACCATGAATAAAGATAAAAATAAGTAGGCAAGCTATGAAAATTGTTCAGGTATTGGCAACTAGCGGTGGAGTTGGTGGATTAGAGCAGCACACATTTAACCTTGTTAATGAGCTTGCTTTAAACCATGAAGTACATGTGATTGCACATCCTTGCTATGTAGACAAGTTTAGCCAACAAGTACATTTTCATGCTATCGATTTTGCCCGTAGTCGTTGGAATATTTTTTTACTTTGGCAACTTAAAAATCTTATTCAGCAGATCCAACCCGCTATTGTTCATGCACAAGCAGGAAAAGCGGCTGAGCTGATTGCCCGCATTAAGCCATTTTTATCTGGTCCAAAGTTTGTAACGACTGTTCATGGTACTAAAAAGAATAAGTCTGCTTATTTAGCAGGTGATGCAGTTATTGCGGTGAGCCAAGCGCTCACGCAAGGCATTCCAGTGTCTAAAGCACACGTAGTTTATAACGGGGTATATCCTCAGCCCGTACTTACAACTGAAAATAAAGAAAAATTGCTTCAATCGATTCAAAAAGATTTTACTGAGCTAGACACAAGCAAAAAAGTTGTTATGTGTATTGGACGTCTAGAACCAGTAAAAAATATCAGCTTATTGATTGATTCGATGCAACAGATTGATGCCAATTTATGGATTGTTGGTGACGGTTCACTTCGAGCAAGTTTGGAAAAGCAAGTCAGCGAATTGAACATGCAAAATCGGGTCGCTTTCCTTGGGTTTAGAACTGATGCGCGTGATCTGGTACAACTGGCTGATATCGTGGTTTTATCATCAGATCGTGAAGGTTTTCCACTTGTTATGGTCGAGGCTTTACAGGCCGATAAAGCAATGGCTTCAACTAAAGTGAACGGTGTGATCGAGTGGTTGCCAGAGCAATATCTAGCCAAAATTGGAGATACTCAAGGTTTAGCAAAAGCGATTGAATATGCCCTTCAACCTGAGGCTCAAAATGACTTCAGCCCACTATATACAAAGGCCAAGGCTGAACTGACTGTACCAGCCATGGCTGAGCAGACGCTTAATATTTATAAAGGCCTGCTGAAAACTTAATTATTTTTTGGTGTAAGGCGGATGGCATCAAGTACCACGAAATTATCTTCGACATTAATGGTATGGCAACCATCATCAGCCTGATTCCAGTCTGGTAAAACTACTTCTAGTAATTTTTCTTCATAAGCTGCTGGACTAAGCTGAGTAATCGCTTTTAATTCGATATTGCCGCCATACCGTTTTAAAGAATCTTGGCTTGGCCGAACCAGTTGCCCTTTGTAAACAAAAGGTTTGCCCGCCATACGGAACTGCTGACTTCCTCGGCACACTGGGTTCATTGGGTGCTCTTGCCAGTTAGGATTTAAAATATCTTCGGTAAAGAACAAATCTAAACGGTCACCAAACTTTTTACAATCACGACGCGTTGAGGTAAAAAGATACCATAAGCCCTCATGATAGAAAGGGGTGCTGTCGACTGCTTCGATATTCTCTATCAGATTAGAATGTTTTTCCCATTTCAATGGAAATTCGGTACATTTCCAAAGTTCAATTGTCTTGTTGGCAGAAGTTTCTGGGATCATGTACCAAGTGTCTTCTAACTTAAATACACAAGGATAAGAAAGGTGATAGTCGAGCTTTAAGATTGTCTCTGGTGGTGTGTAGGTGCCATCTTTAAAGACTTCTAAAACAGAAAGAAAACCTACTGGATGTTGATCATCCACCTCTTCAAAGAAAATAAAATGTCGTCCATTTTCATGAGCATAAAAGCTATCGGCAAAGGTAAACTTTCTAGGAGAATGAATTTCAAAGAGAGAATCTAATTGCTCAAGTGTAGAAAAAGGTTGCTCTAACCAGCCAAAACGCATATACCAATGGGAGTCAAAAGTTTTCGCTTTTTTTGCTTGTTGGTACTTGTACCATTTTTTTTGAATCAGGCGATTTAGCATTAAATTTTACACTCGATATAACTATAATTAGATAGACTATCCCTGACTCATTTTAACATTTGAATGAAATGAAAAAATATTTAATCAGTATTGAATCTGCTAATAGTGAACGTCTAAAAAAGTTGTACTCTCAAGCAACATTTTACAAATATCACGATGAATTTAAACAATTTGGGGTTATAGGAAAAAATTTAAGTGTTAGTGAGTATTTTCAACAGGGTGTAGCAGGTAAGAAGAAACCGATGACACCGGGTGAACTTGGTTGTACCATGTCACATATTGCTGCATTAAAAGATTTTTTGAGCTCTGACGATGAATATGCCATTATTTTCGAAGATGATGTGATCGAACGTTTTGAAGTTGATTTTAATCAATTAGAAGAACAGGTCAAAAGGATAGGGCTGACTACTCCCTTATTTTTGAGTCTCGGTGGCATCCAGATGAAAATCTGTCGTAAAGTAAAAGGAAAATATCAGCCAAATTTTTTATTAGATCAGCATGTTCTAAAAGTTGATCCTTTCTTTTATGAAAATTTAGCATATGCATATGCATATATTGTAGATCGCGAGATGGCTAAAATATTAATTGATTTCCATCGCTCCCCAAGAGTTTATGATCAATGGGCTGATCTAATAATATCCAAACAATCAATTAATATTTATGTTTCATATATATTTGATCACCCTGAAATCGAAAATGAAAAAGATAAGAGTTATCTAGAAAATGAAAGAGATATGTTAACTAAAATAACAAAAAATAAATTAGACTTTGATTTTTCTTATATAGTAAAAAAAATCAAAGGTTTTTTTCTTCAGAATTACAAATTAAATACTTAACTAAATAGGCGGTTTGTTTTGAAAAAATATCTTATTAGCATTGAAGCAGATAATAGTCCAAGGTTACAAAATTTTTTTTCTCAAAGTAATTTTCAGCCATATAAGGATGACTTTAAAAAAATAGGCATCAAGGGTAAAGAGCTTACAGTAAAAGAATATTTTGACTTGGCCGTCGCTACACAAAAGCAACCATTAAGCCCAGGAGAGTTAGGTTGTACTTTATCCCATATGCAGGCACTTCGAGATTTTATTACAAGTAATGAAAAATATGCATTAGTATTAGAAGATGATGCTATTCAAATTATGGATATTGATTTAAATCAATTTAAGTCAGAAGTAGTAAATTTGAATTTACAGAGTTGCTTCTTTATGAGTTTGGGTGGTATTCAACTTAAAGTAAATGATCGTATTTATGGAAAAATTCAGCCCAAAAAAATTTATAATAAAAATATTTTAAAATTGCATCCCTATAGTATTGCTGATTTATCTTACACTTATGCTTATGTGGTAGATAAAGAAATGGCTAAAGTTCTATTAGATTATCATCATAAACCACATGTATGCGATCATTGGGATGAGTTGTATCAGTTCTATCCCAAAATTAATTTTTATGCGACATTCTTATTTGATCATCCTGAAATCATATTTCATACTCATTCCACTAGCAGTATAGAGTTAGAACGGAAACTGCTTTCAGAAAAAAGTAAAGTAGAAAGAAACATCTTCGAAAAGTTCAATCGATCCTTTAAAAAAAGGTGGTTAAAATTATTTTATGAGCAATATCGTGAATTTTAAATTAAGTGTTAAAATATAGTTAGAGTAATTTATGAAGAATTTAATTGTTGTAAGATGTGGTGATAAATCGCTGCATGAAAAATGGGTTTCAACTGAAGCAAATTATGATATTGCATTAAGTTATTTTGGAGATAATCCAAAATTTGATATAGAGAAAATTAAATTTTTTCATCCTTATAAGGGCTCAAAGTGGGAAGGGTTATATAATTTTTTTACTACTACTGACTTTTGGAAAGAATATGACGCAATATGGTTGCCAGATGATGATATAGATACAGATACACAAACTATTAATCAATTTTTTGATTTATTTCACTATTATAAATTTGATTTGGCTCAACCTTCCCTTGATGAAAGAAGTTATTATTCATGGGGAATTTTATTAAATAATAAATCATTTAAGTATCGTGAAACAAACTTTGTAGAAGTTATGATTCCTTGTTTTAATAGAAAGTCTTTTGAGTCTTTATATCTCACCTTCAAAGAAAATAAGTCAGGGTGGGGATTAGATAACTTATGGCCAAAACAATTAGGAGATTCTTCTAAAATTGGTATTATTGATGAAGTAAAAGTCTTTCATACTCGACCTGTAGGCTCTGCTGGTAATGGAGTTGGTAAACAGAGTTTTAAAAAATCGTCCCTTTTTTCAAAAGCGAAATTAACTACCCCACTCGATGAACTAAATACCCTACTAAAAAAATACGATTTGAGTCAGGAAACAATTTGTAAAGGTGGCTTAGATCAACAGAATATTTATCTAAATACTGAGAATGTTGAATTTATAAAAAAAATAATTGCTGGATGTGATAGTCGTTTATTAAACGGAACATCAATTTCTTTTGGATTAGATAAAGTTGGACTAAGTAAATGAAATTTTTAATCGTAGGATGTGGATTTACAGGTGCTGTTATTGGAAGGGAGCTTGCAGAGAAAGGACACTCTATTGTTATTATTGATCAACGGCACCATGTAGGTGGAAACTGCTATACGGAACGTGACAGTCAAACAGGAATCATGGAACATGTTTATGGGCCGCATATTTTCCATACAGATGATGAGCAAGTGTGGAAATATGTCAATTCACATGGAAATTTTAAACCCTTTACGAATAGGGTTAAGTCAATTGTAAATAATGAAGTTTATTCACTTCCAGTTAATTTACACACAATTAATCAATTTTTTAAGACTAGATTTTCTCCTGATGAAGCAAAGGAATTTATTAAAAAACAGGGAAATAGTAGTATTGTTGAGCCAGAAAATTTTGAAGAGCAAGCTTTAAAATTTATTGGCAAAGATCTATATGAAGCGTTTTTTAAAGGATATACAAAAAAGCAATGGGGACTAGAACCTAAATTATTGCCAGCAAGTATCTTGAAAAGATTACCTGTCCGATTTAATTATGATGATAACTATTTTTCACATAAGTATCAGGGAATGCCTGAAAATGGATATACCTCAATTATTGAGTCTATTTTAAATCATAATAATATCTCAGTAGAGCTAAATAAAAGTTTTTCTAAAGATTTGGTAGCTGAATATGATCATATTGTTTGGACCGGAAAATTGGATCAATGGTTCGATTATTCCGAAGGAAAGTTAAATTATCGTACTTTAAAATTTGAAAAAAATTATTCGGAGGGTGATTATCAAGGAAATGCTGTCATCAATTATGGTGATGAACATGTACCTTATACTAGAATTTCTGAACATAAACATTTTGCTCCTTGGGAAACACATGAGCAAACTATTTATTTCAAAGAATATAGTGCAGATTGTACCGATGATGATATCCCTTACTATCCTGTACGATTAGCTGATGATAAAACAGTTTTAGATAAATATTTGGCCTTGGCAAAGGTAGAAAAGAAAGTAACATTTGCTGGTCGCTTAGGAACTTATAGTTATATGGATATGGATGTGACTATCAGACAGGCTTTAGATATATCAAAAGAGCTTATTAATAAAGCTCATTCTTTTGATCATTCCTAATGATTAAAAAGGCAACATTATTTATCTAAATATTGATGTTGCCTTTAAAATTATTTATCCGCATTTCCTTTTAAGACCATATAAATCAGCGCAACAAAAATAAGTAATGCGCCGACTAAACTACTTACGCAGAAATAAAGAATACGTTGATTTGTTGTAAGGTTAAATAATTCATTCGCAAGGATATAGCGCATGAAAAACCATTGTGCGAGAGAAAATACAATCACGACTAAAGCATGTCGACGAACGTCAGGACGCATTGCCATAATCAATTACCATGGGAGAAAGAGAACAGTTATTATGCCATTTGCCTACTATCATCTCAATAGAGCCTTAATTAAGCTAATTGCATAAAAAAATTAAAATTATGGAGGAATTGTGAAGTTCTATTAACATTAATAAACCATGATTTCCTTTTTTATCGAATTTTATCTAGTAAATTACTGCATTTATTTGGATAGATGTTTAATGCAGCCGATCGATTTTGTAATGATTTGGGTGGACTCAACCGATACGAAATGGCAGCAGCAATATATATATTATAAATCCAAAGAAACAAAAACCAAGATTGATGAGCTCGTTGATCAATGTCGTTATCGTGACTGGAATAATCTTCATTACTGGTTTAGATCTGTTGAGAAATTCTGTCCTTGGGTAAGGAAAATTCATCTTGTAACCTGTGGTCATTTTCCCGAATTTTTAGTCAAAAATCATCCCAAATTAAATTTAGTTACTCATGATCAAATTATAGAACCTCATTGTTTGCCTACGTTTAATTCACATGCGATTGAAATCAATATTCATAAAATAGAAGGCTTGGCAGAACACTTTGTTTATTTTAATGATGACACCTTTATTAATAGCCCTTTAGAACCAGAGTTCTTTTTTAAAAATGGTTTACCTTGTGATGGTATTCAATTACAACCTTTGATGGTGGTGGGGGAAGAGAACTTTTTAGGCGCAGTTGCTTTGACGGATGTCGCAATTATTAATAAATATTTTGATAAGAGAAAACTCTTTCAGAGTAATCCTTCTGCACTTTTTAATCATCGATATTCGATAAGTAATAATTTGGGCAATTTTTTAAGCTTATATAATCGAAAATTCTCAAGCTTTTATAGTACTCATTTACCCCAACCGTTTCTAAAGTCGGTGTTTGAAGAAGTTTGGAGGAACGAAGAGAGCTACTTAAAAGAAGTATCAAGTCATCGATTTAGACAACCTTTAGACGTTAACCAATACCTATTTCGATTATGGCAGTTATGTTCGGCTCGTTTTTACCCAGTAAATATATTTCAGCGTGGACAGAACTTTAATTTAAGAATACAAAATCTTCCTGAAATTAATCATGTTATTAAGAATGAGCAACTTCCACAGATTTGTTTAAATGACGATGAACACGTGGTCGATTTTGAAAAATTAAAAACAGAAATTATCCAAATTTTTGAGCAAAAATTTAATACGGTTTCAAGTTTTGAGAAAAAGATAACACATTAAAATTTTCTTAATAAAAAACCCTGCAATTGCAGGGTTTTTTATTAAAGAGCAATTAAGCTTCTTTCTTTTGTTGTTCACGTAAGCGGATGCCCAAGTCACGAAGCTGGTTTGCTTCAACAGGAGCCGGTGCTTGAGTAAGTGGACATTCAGCAGTTTTCGTTTTAGGGAACGCAATAACATCACGAATTGAAGTCGCGCCAGTCATAAGCATTACTAAACGGTCAAGACCAAATGCCAAACCACCGTGAGGAGGTGCACCGTAACGAAGCGCATTGAGTAAGAAGCTGAATTTTTCTTCTGCTTCTTCATCGGAAATACCAAGCGCTTCAAAAATCGCTTTTTGCATTTCTAATGTGTAAATACGAAGTGAACCACCACCAACTTCAGTACCGTTCAATACCATGTCGTAAGCAACAGAAAGTGCTTCGCCTGGGTTGCTCTTCACGTCTTCTACGCTAGATTTAGGTAATGTGAATGGATGGTGTACAGAAGTCCATTTGCCATCGTCAGTTTCTTCAAACATTGGGAAGTCAACAACCCAAAGTGGAGCCCACTCACAAGTCGCAAGGTTCAAGTCATGACCGATCTTGACACGAAGTGCACCCATTGCATCATTTACAATTTTAGCTTTGTCCGCACCAAAGAATACGATATCACCATTTTCAGCGCCAACACGTTCAAGCAATTGCATTACGATTGGTTCGATGAATTTAACGATAGGAGATTGAAGACCTTCAATTCCTTTTTCGATTTCATTGACTTTAATGTACGCTAAGCCTTTCGCACCGTAGATACCGACAAATTTAGTGTATTCGTCAATCTGACTACGTGTTAATGAACCTGCGCCCGGTACACGAAGTGCTGCAATACGGCCTTTAGGGTCTTTAGCTGGACCTGCAAATACTTTGAACTCAACTTCTTGCATTAAGTCTGCAACATCAACGAGTTTTAACGGAATACGCAAGTCTGGTTTGTCAGATGCATAATCACGCATTGCTTCGCTATATGGCATACGGCGGAATTTTTCAAATTTTACGCCAAGCAAGTCGTTAAATAATTTAACAGTCATGCCTTCCATCAAATCCATAATATCATCGTCGTTTAAGAACGATGTTTCAATGTCGATTTGAGTGAATTCAGGCTGACGGTCAGCACGTAAGTCTTCATCACGGAAACATTTCGCGATTTGGTAGTAGCGATCAATACCACCAACCATCAACAATTGTTTGAATAATTGTGGTGATTGTGGAAGTGCATAGAAGCTACCATTTTGTACACGGCTTGGTACTAAATAGTCACGCGCACCTTCAGGGGTTGCACGAGTTAAAATCGGAGTTTCAACGTCTAAGAAACCATGATCGTCTAAATAGTTACGAATCAAGTTGGTTACTTTAGAACGGAAGCGTAAACGCTCTAACATTTCTGGACGACGGATGTCCAAGAAACGATATTTTAAACGGTGTTCTTCAGACACATTAATTGTGTCGTCATTTAATGGGAATGGTGGAGTTTCAGATGCAGCAAGAACTTCGATTTCTTTGCCTAAAACTTCGATTTGACCACTCACCATATTTGGGTTTTCAGTACCTTCATAACGGCGACGAACACGACCTGTAATTTTTAATACATATTCAGAACGTGCTTTATCTGCAGTTGCAAATGCTTCTGGAGTATCTGGGTCAATAACCACTTGAACGAGACCATCACGGTCACGCATATCAAGGAAAATAACACCGCCATGGTCACGGCGACGATGTACCCAACCGCATAATGTAACGGTCTGGTCGATTTGGGCTTCAGTTAAAGAGCCACAGTAATGAGTTCGCATCATGATGAAGATTATCCAAACTATATTGGCTGAAAAGACGGATGCGTAAACCGCGCACCGTCAAAAAAATAAGTTTTCGATTATGCCCTGTTGAATGGCATGCCACAAGAACTAGATCAAAAAACAGCTATAATTTAGCTAAAAATGAGCAATTTGGCAGCAAGTTTAGCTATTTAACCCATTCTTTGTTGTCGATCTAAAAATAAGAATAATAGACATCCCAAACTAAACGTACTTAACCAACCTTGCATAAACTCATTAATAGAGCGGCCAGTAAAATAATAGGTATCAGAATGCCAAACCTCATGGGGAATATAACGGGCATAGTCCCAAAATGAAAATAAGCCTAAAAGTGTAGATAAAGCAAATAAACACCAAGCAAAAATTTTAATTTTATAATTTACTTTCCAATGCTGTTTATGGCGCTGATAGTAATGAATACTCATCCAGCCTAAAAAAGGTAATGCCAGAGCAGAAGAACCGAGTTGAAGAAGGCGATGCAATGGATAAGGGCGGCCAAACAAGTGAACAGTTTGCGATAAAAAGTCTTGAAATATAAAAGTTCTAAAGTCTGAGTGGGTAAGCCCATCCCAAATGAGATGTGTTGCTATACCAATGAGTAGAGCAATTATGATTCCAATAAAAAAGCTAAAAAAATGTCTAAAAGAATCTAGTTTTAAATCGTGTTGGATACCAAAAAAACGGTAAACCACAGGTCGGTAAAGTAAATACCAAATGGCAGAGAATAATAGCCCTAATGCAAGGTTAGGGTAGAAAAGCCCCTTCCATTGATGAGTCAGCATACCTGATTGCATTGTAAATAAGCGGTAAAGATCGGGCGTCATACTGCCAATTGCTAAGGCGGCAATGGGTAACGTATTTCGGCTCAATTTAGCAAGTGGAGTGGCGATAACTGCATGGGAGATTGTAAAAGGCATTAGAAAAGAAAGCTTCTCACATCATCAAAAAGTTGAGTCTATCGAAACATGTCATTAGCGAATGTTTTTTATTGCAAAACAACTGAAATGTTATAATATAACAAAACAAAAGGCGTACGATTAGAGACTCACCTCATGTTGTTCTATAAAAATATTTTGACCTTATCCATTTTGGCTGCCATATCTATACCTGTATTTGCAGCAGAAAATGAAAATGTTGAGAAGTTAGAAACTATCCGCATCAAGGCGCACCCCCTTGAGCAAACTTCAAAAGATTTTGCAGTCGCTGATACTGTAGTTGACCAAAAGCATTTGACTGAAGGGGCCGCCACTATTGGGGATGCGCTCAATAGTGAGGTGGGGATTTATGCGAATCAGTTTGGGGCTGGTTCAAGTCGTCCGGTGATTCGTGGCCAAGATGGACCACGTGTTAAAGTTCTTCAAAATTCATCTGAAAATGTGGATGTCTCAACTTTGTCTCCTGATCATGCTGTAACAGTAGATCCAGTTCTTGCAAAACAAGTTGAAGTGATTCGTGGACCTTCTACTTTATTGTTTGGTGCGGGAACTGTTGGTGGTTTAGTCAACGTTATTGATAACAAGATCCCTACACAAATGCCTGAAAATGGTTATGAAGGACAAGTTGGCTTACGTTACAACACTGGAAGTGATGAAAAACTGGCGAGTGCTGGTGTAACTGTAGGGTTGGGAAGCCAAGTTGCATTACGTGTTGAGGGGTTAACACGTGATGCGAATAACTATATTGCACCAAACTATATTCATGAAGGTGAAAAAGAGCGCCGTGTAGACAATACCTTTGCACAAGGTGATTCAGTGAATGTGGGGTTGTCTTGGATTTATGATCGCGGTTATACGGGTATTTCGTATAGTAACCGTCGAGACCAGTATGGTTTACCGGGGCATAGCCATGAATATGAAACCTGTAGCGCTCATTTAACAGGTAGACCACATTTACATTGTGATGCTCATGAGCATGATCATGAAGAGGGTGAAGAGGCTCATGCCCATGAAGAACATGAGCACGAACATGGCGGCCCATGGATTGACTTAAAATCTGAGCGTTATGATTTTAAAACCGAGTTAAACGATCCATTTGCAGGCTTCCAAAAGTTACGTGCCCAAGCGAGCTATACAGATTATCAGCATGATGAAATTGAAGAAGGGACAATCGCGACTCGATTCCAAAACAAAGGTTATGATGGGCGTATTGAGTTAGTCCATAACCCTATTGCTGATTGGGAAGGGGTAATTGGTACCCAGTTAGGCCAACAAAAACTAAATTTAACTGGTGAAGAAGCATTTATGGCACCAACCACTACCAAAAAGTGGAGTGTTTTTGCTTTAGAACATAAACAATGGAAAGATGTTCATTTTGAACTTTCTGCTCGTGCAGATCAGCAAGAAATCGATGTAGATGATAACTCTAAACAAGATTTTGATGGTTCTGCTTTTTCCTATGCA
The DNA here is from genome assembly GCF_003937785.1 of Acinetobacter sp. FDAARGOS_558. Taxonomy (NCBI): domain Bacteria; kingdom Pseudomonadati; phylum Pseudomonadota; class Gammaproteobacteria; order Moraxellales; family Moraxellaceae; genus Acinetobacter; species Acinetobacter sp. FDAARGOS_558. Next base: position 1,752,609 of record NZ_RKJH01000001.1, on the reverse strand, counting down.
GGTGCTGCCAACTGGGAGTTTGCGCCAAATTATAAGCTTTCATTTGTAGCATCACACCAAGAGCGTCTACCTCTTGCTCAAGAGTTATATGCAAATGGTGCCCATTTTGCGACCAATACTTATGAGTTAGGAAATGATCAACTCAGTAAGGAAAAATCAAATAATGTTGAGTTAGGTTTGCATTTTGATCATGACAAACTTGATTATCATCTTCATGTTTACCATAACTGGTTTGATGACTACATCTATGCGCAAACCCTTGACCGTTATAAAGACTTCCGTTTAGTTCAATACACTCAAGATAAAGCTCGTTTCTATGGTGCAGAGGGTGAAATTGGTTATCAAATTACGCCAATGTACAAGATCAGTGCTTTTGGCGATTACGTGCGCGGTAAGATTGATGCCGAGGGCAATGCTCCACGTATTCCGGCTGGGCGTTTAGGTACTAAAGTTGATGCAGATTTTGGTGACGGTTTTAGTGGTTCTGCCGAGTACTATCATGTCTTTAATCAAGATAAGATTGCGGCTTATGAAACCGAAACAGAAGGCTACAACATGCTCAATTTAGGGGTAGCATACTCTGGACAATATGGTGCAAAAACAGATTATCGCGTTTATTTAAAAGCGAATAACTTGTTAGATGACACGGTTTATCAACATGCGTCGTTCTTATCAAATATCCCGCAAGTTGGACGTAACTTTACCGTCGGTGTAGATTTTAGTTTCTAAGGCTTCAACACGAAACTAAACTTGAAAAATCAAGCCAAAAGACCTAATTTGAAACTATCAAGTTAGGTCTTTTTTATGCGTATTTTTCAGCGAATTCATCAAAAGTTAAATTGGTCAGGACGTCGTTATATGGCGGTCATACTTTGCGTTGTTGCTATTGCATATCTTGCATCGGCAATTTATCACACAGTGAAACCATTGCCGCAAGGAATTAACTTTAGTGGCAAGCTCAGACATGCCGATGTTAAATTTTTAGCCGATAAAACGTATATTGATGCGAATGGGCAACAACAGGTTGATCAGCACATCTTTGATGAAATCTTGAAAATGATTGATGAGGCAAAAACCACAATTGTGGTGGATATGTTCTTATTTAATTCAGAAGTAGGCGATTCAAAACTAAAGCAACGACCATTGATGCAAGAGCTCACTGATGCATTAGTGAGTAAAAAAAGACAAAACCCTCAAATTCAGGTTGTTATGATTACCGACCCGATTAATTCGGTATATGGTGGACTAAGCCCTGAACACTACCGTCAATTACGCCAAGCTGGTGTTGATGTCATCGAAACGAATCTGGCACCTTTACGTGCTTCTAACCCATTCTGGTCAGGGTTTTGGTACATCTGTTGCCAAAATATTGACAATAATCCAGAGAAAGGCTGGTTACCCAACCCATTTGGCGATGAAAAAATTACGCTACGTAGTTATTTGAACTTATTTAACTTTAAAGCAAACCATCGTAAAACTGTTGTCGTTGATACCGATGCGGGTTGGAAGTCATTGGTGACCTCAGCAAATCCGCATGATGGTAGTTCGCGCCATTCTAATGTGGCATTGGTGGTAAATGGAGCCACAGCTGCTGATGTACTCCAAACCGAAGCTGCTGTTGCGCAAATGTCAGGAAGTAGTTCACCATCACTTATATTAGGCGATTTTGAAAAAGACGTTAGCAAGCCTCAAGTTCAAGTGCTAACTGAAGGGGCAATCTATGAAGCCGTATTAAAATTAATTAATACGGCTAAACCTAAAGAACATCTTGATTTAAGTATGTTCTATTTGTCTGAACGTAAGATTATTAAAGCTCTAAAAAGTGCCCAAGAACGTGGCGTTATTGTTCGTGTTTTACTCGATCCAAATAAAGATGCGTTTGGTAGACAAAAGAATGGTATCCCAAACCGTCAGGTAGCTTCAGAGTTACATGCTGCTGGCATTCCAATTCGTTGGTGTGATACCCATGGTGAGCAGAACCATAGCAAAATGATCTTGAAATATAATGCTCAACAAGCTGAGTTAATTGTAGGATCTGCCAATTTTACAGCCCGTAATTTAAAAAATTATAACCTTGAAACGGATATGTTGGTCATTGGTAAAGTTCAAGATCAAGTCTTTAAAGATGCTCAGAATTACTTCAATACTTCGTGGTCAAACCTACAAGGTAGACAGATGAGCGTGGACTATGCGAAGTATGCCGATGAGTCTAAAGTGAAGTATTGGATTTATCGTTTTATGGAATGGTCAGGATTATCGACTTTTTAATTACTATCTTGAAGTTTTCCAAAAAGTAGCAAGGTGATTGGCGACATGGATGTCGCCGTTTCACTGTGTTGCATGGAAGCAACATCAGTGAAACAAAGGTTTTTGTCACTTTTGACCTCTCAAAAGTGAGGCATTAGCTTATATAAAAGACATTCAAATATTATTGTAAGTAAGGGCTGTGCCATAAGTCCGAGTTAAGCAGTAGGCGGAATCAACTGATCCAACGCTTTATCATCTAACTTCTCTATTTCACTCAAATCCGTCTTAATTTTCCACTGCGACTCATCATCTACAGGATTCGGCAAACGCGCTTCAAGCCAATCACAAACCACATCTGGAGAAAACTCAGGGTGATTACACTGAATAACCCATGATAAAAAATCTTTTGCTTCACCATTCATGTAAGGTGGTGGAGATACAGGAAAGAATAAAGTAGGTAAACGCTCATTCGTCGACAGGTAATTTAAAACATGCCCTAGTTCTTGAACGGTTTGCCATGCGAGAGGGTGTTCTACATCAATACTGAACTTAAACCACCAAGCGTGTTCGCCATCTGCTCCATGAGCCATGATACGGGCTTCTTGTACACTTGGAACTTTGCAGAAAAATTGATGAAGACGTTCAAAACTGATTTCAGACACAGCAATTGACCTAGCTTGAAAAATGCTAATGGTAGCACAGATACAGATTCTTCATATTTTCTTTATAGTCATTACAAACAATATCAATCAAAGCCATTTTATTCATGGTTTCTCCTTGACTCTCTCTTAATCTAGCTTCAGATCAAGATAAAAAGGAATACTCCATGAAAAAGCCTATTGTTCTCGTACTTTCAACATTAATGTTGGGTATGTCGGCAACTGCGATGGCCGATTCAAATCATCGTTGGGATAACTATCACGGTAAAGACCATAATCGCTATGAACAGCGTCATGATTATCGTTATGACCACCGCAATGATCATAGAGCTCCTGTTTGGTCACACTCTGAGCGTGGCAACCATTATGGCCGATATGTAGCCTTTAAGCGCGGTGATCGTATTCCTGTGGAATACCGTAATAGCCGTTATTATGTCTCAGACTGGCGTGCACATCGCTTATATGCACCGCCACGTGGATACCACTGGGTGAAGACTCCTAACCAATACTTATTGGTTGACTCGAAACATCACATTTATCGAGTTCGTTAAACGTAAAATAAAAAATGGCCCGCTTGAGGCCATTTTTTATGCCAACTCGTCATCTTGCGGTTGGGGCGTTTTTAACGAAGTAGGCGTTTTTGAATGTTTTTCTTTCATAACAGATGGGTAGTGCCAAGAAGCAAAACGGACAACTAAAATAGATAAGGCTAAAATAAGAATTGAGCCAGTAATAATGACTTGATCAAGGTCAGCTTTATGGTCATGTTGGATATCAGAAATCAGTAAACGTGTTAGGGCTGTAATGGCGACATAAATAAGAAAACGTACAGGCATATGATTGGTTTTAAAGTAAATTCCAACCATTGCCCCAAGTTCTAGGTAAATAAATAATAATAAAATATCATCGATTGATGCATATTTTTTGACGGTCAGAATTTCAAAAACGGTATGAGCAGCAGACCAAGCAATCATACAGCCTATGATAAATAAGGCTAAATAATGAAAAGCCTCAACAGCATAATGTCCAAACCGATCAAGGGTTCTTTCAAACTTTTTGGGATCAGGCATAGTAAAATCTCTTTTAATATGAGAATGTTTAGAAATTAAACAAATTTTGTGCCAATGGAAATAGTAAATACAAAATAAAAAACGCCTGATTTTTCAGGCGCTTTTATAAAAAATTTAATTACGCTTGGTTTGTAAAGTAATCTTCACTAAAGCCCATAATTAAGTCTGAACCTGCTTTGATTTTAGCAATACGTGCATCAATATCTGGCAAGATACGTTCAACAAAGTATTGAGCCAATGCAAGTTTGTTTTGGTAGAAATCACCAGACTTGTCTTTAGCAGCGGCAGCAATTTTTGCAAACATATAAGAGAAGCTGAGTAGACCCACTGCATGTAAGTAATCAACAGCAGCAGAGTTCGGGAACTCTACGTTCTCTGCAGCTTGCTCAATAATAAACTGAGTGATTGCTTCGATTTCAGTGGCAGCATCTAAAGTTGCATCTTTAATGAAGTTCAAGTCAGTGTCTAAGTCATTTGCAAAGTCACGAATTTCAGTGATGTATTCAGCAATGAATGCACCGCCACATTTAATGGTTTTACGACCAATTAAATCTTGAGATTGAACGCCGTTAGTTCCTTCGTAGATTTGAGCAATACGAAGATCACGGATACATTGTTCCATACCCCATTCACGAATATAACCGTGACCACCAAATACCATTTGAGCATCTAATGTCGCTTGGAAGGCTGTATCTGTGAGGTAAGCTTTTGCAATTGGGGTTAAAAGCGCAACACGGTCATTGGCTTTTTTCACGGCTTCTGCATCAGTTGAGAATTTAGTGATATCGAGCTGCTGGCCTACATAAACTGCAAAGGCACGAGAAGCTTCGTTGTTTGCACGTACGTTTAACAACATACGACGTACATCGCCGTGGACTAAAATGCTGTCAGCAGGTTTGCTTGGTGATTGAACACCAGCTGCACTACGACCTTGTAAACGGTCAGTCGCGTATTGAGCAGCATTTTGATATGCAAATTCAGATGCACCTAAACCTTGAATACCCATTGATAAACGTTCGTAGTTCATCATAACGAACATGGCAGCAAGGCCTTCGTTTTCTTTACCAACGAGGTAACCTTTTGCGCCATCAAAGTTCATCACACAAGTAGCAGATGCTTTGATACCCATTTTATGTTCAATTGAACCTGGGCCAACATGGTTACGTTCGCCTAAAGAACCATCTTCATTTACAAGGTATTTCGGTACGATAAATAACGAGATACCACGTGAACCAGCAGGAGCATCTGGAGTTTTAGCAAGTACTAAGTGAATGATGTTTTCTGCTAAATCGTTGTCACCGCCAGTGATGAAGATTTTAGTACCTGTAATATTATAAGTACCATCTTCATTGCGCTCGGCTTTAGTTTTGATAATACCTAAGTCAGTACCGGCATGTGGTTCAGTCAAACACATGGTACCTGACCATTCACCTGAATAAATCTTAGGTAAATACGTTTCTTTTTGTTCTTGAGATGCGTAGCTGCTTAAAGCCATACCTGCACCCACTGAAAGAAGCGGGTAGAGCATGAAAGATGGGTTAGTCGCGAATAACATTTCATCGGCAAGAACGGTAAGCATTTTTGGCATGCCTTGACCGCCCCATTCTTCATCTGCACCTAAGCCAATCCAACCACCTTCTGCATATTGACGAAATGCATCTTTAAAGCCAGCAGGAGTAAAGACTTCGCCGTTTTCGTAGCGAGCGCCTTCTTCATCACCAGTACGGTTTAATGGATGAGTCACGTTCTGAGCAAATTTAGCCATTTCTTCTAAAATTGCTTCAGCTGTTGCAGCATCTACATGAGCGAGTTTCTCATTAGCCTGCCAAAATTGTTCTGCTTTAAATACATCATTTAAGATGAATTTCATATCAGCTAAAGGAGCATTGTAAATTGGCATAATCGTTCACCTTTTTTGTGCACATCGGCCTGTGCTAGATATCCTGTAAAACGAAATGGATATTGAATTTAAAATCTAAATTTATCATTGATTTTATAAAAAAAGGACCGTCAAAACTGAGCAGTCCTTTTTTGGTTTTTAACATTGCATATCGCAACTAACTATGATTAGAAAGCGAAATGTTCAGCATCTAATGCCATCAATGGGTCTAAACCACCTGCGATAACATCTACATGAGAGCGTACACGCGGTAAAATTTTCTTGAAGTAGAAGCGAGCAGTAGTTACTTTCGCATTGTAGAAATCAACATCGGTTGTACCCGCAGCTAATTTCTCTTGTGCTACAAGCGCCATACGAGCCCATAGATAAGCTAAAGTAACGTAACCAGAGAAGTAGAGGTAATCTACAGCCGCTGCACCCACTTCATCCGGATTTTGCATTGCACGCATACCGATTTGCATAGTGAGGTCGCCCCATTCTTTGTTCAGCGCAGCAAGTGGCTCAACAAATTCTTTCATGGCAGCATTGTCTTTATTTGCTTCTACAAACTTGTGAACAATCTTAGTGAAATCACGAAGCATTGCACCTTGAGTTTGTAAAACTTTACGGCCTAACAAGTCCAGTGCCTGAATTTCAGTTGTACCTTCATACAAGCAAGCAATACGTGTATCACGTACGATTTGCTCCATGCCATGCTCAGAAATGAAGCCATGACCACCGAACACTTGAACACCGTGCTTAGCAGATTCAGAACCTGTTTCAGTTAAGAATGCTTTTGCAATTGGAGTTAATAAAGACAAGATGTTGTCAGCAAACTTACGCTCTTCTTCAGTTTCGCCTTTTTCAACGATATCTGCATATTGAGCAAGTAAGTACACAAGTGCACGACCACCTTCAGCAAACGCTTTTTGAGTTAAAAGCATGTTACGAACGGCAGGGTGAACGATAATTGGATCTGCTTCTTTTTCTGGAGCTTTAGGACCAGAAAGTGAACGCATAGCTAAACGTTCTTTCGCGTAAGTTAAAGCACCTTGGAAAGAAGACTCAGATGCAGATAAACCTTGAACCGCAGTGCCAATACGTGCTGTGTTCATGAAGGTGAACATACAGTTCAAACCACGGTTTTCAGGGCCAATTAAATAACCTTTTGCTTGGTCAAAGTTAATGACACAAGTCGCGTTACCGTGAATACCCATTTTGTGTTCGATTGAACCACAACGTACGGCATTACGTTCGCCTAGAGTTCCGTCTGCATTGACATTGAACTTAGGAACGATGAATAACGAAATCCCTTTAGTTCCTTTTGGTGCGCCTGGTAGACGAGCAAGAACGATATGGATAATGTTTTCAGCCATGTCGTGTTCACCAGCAGAGATAAAGATTTTCTCGCCAGAGATTGCATAGCTACCATCTGCATTTGGTTCTGCTTTAGTACGGATAATACCTAAGTCTGAACCTGCATGAGATTCAGTTAAACACATCGTACCTGTCCAAACACCTGAAACAAGGTTTGGTAAGTAAGTATTTTTTTGCTCTTCAGAACCGTGATGTTCTAATGTACGTACTGCACCGTGAGACAAACCAGGGTACATACCCCATGCCCAGTTAGAGCTACCTACCATTTCTGAAATTGCGATACCTAAAGAGTTAGGTAAGCCTTGACCACCGTATTGTTCTTCTGCTGATAAAGACGGGAAGCCAAGTTCGATGTATTTTTGATAAGCTTCTTTAAAGCCTGTTGGTGTAGTTACAACACCATCATTCCAAGTACAACCTTCACGGTCGCCAACTTGGTTTAAAGGAGAAAGTTCATTTTCACAGAAGTCTGCCGCAGCTTCTAAATATTGATCAACCAATTCACGGCTTACGTTACCTTGAAAGTCAGGTAATTTTGCATAGTGTTCTTCAGCATTTAATAATTCATGCAAAACGAATTGCATATCACGTAAGGGCGCTTTGTATTGTGGCATATCGGGTTCCTCAATACTGGTGAAACCAGAGTTATAATCCTAATCTACGATAATGTGCCATAAGGCACCTTGAACTATTACATCGTGCAACAACTTGCATAACTGTACAAGCACCTCGGGGCCTTTACTTTGTGACTGCAAAGTCAAGAAAAAAATACTTGAACTATGTAAGTGCTTTGAGTGTAAACACTTTTGATGAAGTTTAGATGAGACAAATAGTCAAAATCGTAAATAGTTATGTATAAACAAAAGGCGCCTTCTGGCGCCTTTTGTTTTACTGTTTTTAGAATTATTTTGCTTGAGACGCTACTGGAGCAGGGGCATTGACTGGTGGTTGAGGACGTTTTGGCTCAAAGCGGAGGTTACATGTACCTTCAAGTGTTTTATCTCCAACTTGAACATTGACAGTTTGTCCAACAGCTTTACCTTCACATGCTTTTTGAATTTGCTCAAAACGAGCTTTACGCTCTGCACGGTGTTGTTCCCATGCTGCTTTTTGTTCAGGCGTAAATTCACGGTGTTTCATACGATGGTGGTGACCATCACGTGGGCTATCTTGCATCATGCCATGTTCTGGCTTAGGTGGTTGAGTTGTTGATTGACAAGCAGCCAAACTACCCATAGTTACAATTGCTGCACTGAATAATGCAATTTTAGCCGTCATTTTCATGGTTAAAACCCTTTAATGTTTGTTTTAAGATGGCTTAAAGATTAGATAATAAAGATGAAGAAACAATGGAGAGTTTTTCTTTTCGTTGTTGGTTACAATGCAAAATATAGAGTAAAAATGAGAGAGTGCTTTTGAACGTTCTACGTGTTCCCATAGCCTTGCGGTTATTTTTAACGGTCTTGCTTACCACGCTGTTAATTGCAACTGCAAGTTTGAGTGTTCTGCACTGGACGATGCAAAAGAACTTTGCCAAATATGTAGCCGATGTTGAAATGCAAAAGCTAGATCGGCTCATTACTAATCTGGGAAATGTATATACCGTTTATCATGATTGGGGGAATGCGATTCAGGCGCAAATCTTACAAATTGAAGGAACGGCAGCACCAGATGATTATGACCGACTTTCCCAGTGGTGGTTACGCCGCCAATATGATATTGCCATTCAGCAGCATTCTTTCGATGAACACACTCTCATTAATATTTCTCCAGATGCGGGAACGGTAAATAAAAACTCTATTTTTAGTGATGAAGAACTACGTACACTTGAGCAAAACTTACCTTCGGAATATCAACCATTTGAAGGTTTAAGATTCCCGCTAAGTGCAAACCAGTTTCGTCCAAGCGATGATAAAAACAAATCAAAAAAAGGAAGCCTCAAAGACATTGAGACGCAAAATGGTAAGAAGCGTTTTATTGCTTTACCAGACCGGCTGGGCTTAAGTTCTCGTTTATCTTTATATGATGCCAAACACCAGTTCGTAGTGGGTGAACCGCCATCTTCGGATCAGATGTCTTATCGCCCGATTATGGTCAATAGTCAGGTCGTAGGTTATTTAGGTCTAAAACCAGTTTTAGATAAAGAAGATGCATTAAGTATTAATTTCTTCAGTAATCAAAAGCGCTATTTACTTTTAATTTATGCCTTAACATTACTGTCGAGTTTAGTTGCAGCACTTTTAATGGCAACTTATTTTAAAAAGCCAATTCAGCGTCTATTAAATGCAACAAATGAGTTAACAAAAGGTAATTATCAACACCAAGTTGTGATTAAACGAAATGATGAGTTAGGTGATTTATCTACTCAATTAAATCATTTAGCTGAAATTTTACATCAGCATGAAGAATCACGACGTCAATGGGTTGCAGATACCTCTCATGAATTGAAAACTCCATTGGCTGTTTTGCAAGCGCAGATTGAAGCGATGCAAGACGGTATCCGAAAGGCAACACCTGAACATCTTGATGCCATGATGCGACAAGTTTCGAGTTTAAAGAAATTGACACAAGATTTGGCAGACTTGGCTCAGGCTGATGCTCAACAACTTAAATGTTATTTGAGTTCGGTTAATCCTTGGGAAGTTATACTGCAAGAAGTCGAAAATTTCAGACCTAAACTCGAACAAGCAGGGTTAGAAATTGAGGTGGAAGGTGAAGGTGCTTCTTTATTGTTAGACCGCGATCGATTTAAACAAATTATTGTTAATTTGATTGGTAATAGTATTCGCTATACCGAAACAGGTGGAAAGATTCATATTCATACAAGTCAAACGCCTCAGGAGTGGACTTTATATGTTGATGACAGTCCATTTGGTTTAAGTGATGAGCAATTATCACGTTTAGGTGAACGTTTTTATCGTGTCGATGATTCGCGTACGCGTAGTACAGGTGGAACAGGACTAGGCTTAGCTTTATCTTGTAAAATTGCGCAGGCGCTTGGTGGTACACTCAGTTTTGAACACTCACCATTAGGTGGTTTACGTTGTGTACTGACCTTTAAAAAGCAGAGTTAAATAAAAGGAAAAATGGCCCATGAAACATATTATGTTGGTTGAGGATGAAGTCGAGTTAGCGCATCTGGTGCGTGATTATCTTGAGGCTGCTGGATTCGAAGTAAGCATGTTTCATGATGGTCAGGATGCTTACACGAGCTTTCAACAACGTAAACCTAATTTAATGATTCTGGACTTAATGGTTCCAAGAATGGATGGTTTAACGATTTGCCGTAAGGTACGTGAACAGTCAGATTTACCGATTATTATGGTGACGGCACGTACTGAAGAAATTGATCGTGTCTTGGGTCTAAACATGGGGGCAGATGATTATGTGTGCAAACCTTTTAGTCCAAAAGAACTGGTTGCTCGTGTGCAGGCCGTTTTACGCCGTTTAGAACGTAAGGCTGAGCCAGAGCAAAATGATTCTTTCCGTATTGATAAAGCACAGCAAAGAATTTGGTATCAACAAAAATCTTTAAGTTTAACGCCAACAGAATTTCGCCTACTTGAGTTATTTTTAGAACATGTGGGGCAAGTTTATTCACGTGCACAATTATTAGATCATATTAATCCGGACAGCTTTGATGTTGCCGACCGAGTTATTGATAGCCATATTAAAAACTTGCGTCGAAAAATCACGGAAGTGGCCGAAACTGGTAACCGTCATGAGTGGATTCAAGCTGTTTATGGAGTAGGTTATCGCTTCGAATATCCAGAAGAATAATTGCTTAGAAAAGTTATGCTGTGGATAACCACAATGTTATCCACAGAAAATGTGGATAAAAAATTAAGAAGAACAGCTCACCGCTACATCAGGTACATCGCTTGGTAACGGACCTAAATCTTCCGCTTTTTCCAAATCTGGTTGCCTTGTATAGGGATGGTTGAGTAGCTTGAATAAGCGGTCAACCTCACTAAAATCATCTCGTTCCGCTGCCTCAATAGCTCGCTGTGCCATATGGTTACGTAAGATATAAATTGGATTTACCTGCTGCATGTTTGCATCAAGCTCATCAATATCTTGATATTCACGGATGTTTTGATACTGCGTAAGGAATGCATCAAATTGTCGAATATCAAGGCAGTCATCACGTAAGGCTTTGTATTCTTTATTTTGAAGGCGAATGAAGCTTTGGGTGTAATCGAGCTGCTCCGCTTGCAGAATACGCAAAAAGCTTAAGCCGCATTCAGTACTGTCTTTATGAAAATGAGGAAGCCCCATTTTTTGACATAACCCAGTGGTGTAATGCTCAATAAAAGTCGGCTCAAATTCTTCTAGGCAAGCGGCCAGCGCTTCTTTGAACTGTTCTTTATGCTCAGGTTCGGCAAGTGGAATAAGATTATTTAACCAAGTCCATAAGTTCCAGTGCGCAATACTCGGCTGGTTTTGATAGGTGTAACGCCCTTGGTAATCGGAATGGTTGTTAATCCAATTTGGTCGGAAACGTTCCATAAAACCGTATGGACCAAAATCGAGTGTAGAACCCGTAATATTTAAGTTATCGGTATTCATCACACCATGAGCAAAACCGACCAGCTGCCATTTGGCGATCATAATGGCTGTATTTCTAATCACAGCTTTAGCAAAAGCTAAAATAGGTTGCTCTTCTTGTTGACATTCTGGATAGTGCCATTCAATACATTTTTGAGTGAACTCGGCCAATAGCTCAGGTGCATATTGATTGATCCATTCAAAATGGCCTAAACGGATATGACATTCAGATGTTCTAAGTAACATTGCGCCAAGTTCTAGCTTTTCACGCTGTACACCTTGAGTGGAGCTTGTAAAACCTACTGCGTGACTAGAAGCCACCCCTAAAGCATTTAAAGCATGTCCTGCTAAATATTCACGAATAACAGAGCGTAAAACTGCTCGCCCATCTCCCATACGCGAATAGGGCGTAGGGCCTGCACCTTTTAAATGTAAATCTATGGTTTGGCCTTTTTTATTAAGAATCTGCGCAATGAGTAAGCCACGTCCGTCGCCTAGTTGACCGGCCCATTGTCCAAACTGATGGCCTGCATACACCATAGCCAAAGGCGGGAATTCCGAGAAGGTACGCTGACCACTGCAAATTTCTACCCAAGCCTGTTTTTCTTCATCTGTCCATTGTAACTCTTCGGCTAAAGCTAAATTAAAGTGTCCAGCCTTTGCACCACGAAGCGGAGAAGGTTGCTGGATATGAAAAAGCTTAGGATTGAGCGATGAATAAAGCGGATTAAATTGCATAGGCTGGACTAAATATTTGAGGCAAAATTCACTATACCATAGTTAAAAACAAGCCAAAAAAATAGCACCTGCAAAGTATGGCTCTACAGGTGCTATTTCGGGATAAACACGTATTAGTCTGGTACGACGTTTGTGTTCTTTTTAATGTTACGCATTAAAGTTTCTAAACACTCACGGTGATGACTCAAACGATGTTCAAGCAATTGGAAATCAACTTTTAACTTGTGATCCATTTTGTGAATCTTTTCAGCCATTGCTGCTTTCTTTGCTTGTAACTCTTGTTCTTTGAGTTTCGCCCAGTCATTTAAAGTATGTGTAAATGCTTCATACTCTTGAGCAATACGTTGCTTCATTTGACTAATGTCGGCATTTACATCATGACCATAAATAGCCAAGTCTTGTTCAGCATATTTAAACTTCATTGCCAATTCTGCTTTTTTAATATTAAAGCTTGGAATACGACGTAGGTTCTTTGCTAAACCAATCTTAGAGCATGTCCAGATTAGCCATTTTGTTGGATCATATTGCCACCATTTCACACCATTACGATAGTCGTACTGGAAAATATGGTGATAGTTGTGGTAACCCTCACCCCAAGTTGCAATCGCTAACCAGAAGTTATCGCGTGCTGAGTTTTCATCGGTATAAGGGCGTTTACCGAACATGTGGCAAAGTGAGTTGATGAAGAATGTAACTTGATGGCTAATGATTAAACGTAATAGACCACCAAGAAGTACAACACCCCATAAATCGCCAGTTGCCCAGCCAACCAAACCTAAAATACCAACGTGAACCGCTACGACCATCAAGGCGTAGTATTTATGTTGGAACATCACCAGTTTGTCATTGAGTAAGTCTGGTGCATTTTTAAAATCTGGTTCAGATGGAGAATGATCGCGGATCATCCAACCCATATGGGCATACCAAAAGCCACGTTCAATTGAATATGGATCTTCATCTACATCGTCGACATGACGGTGATGGGTACGGTGACCAGATGCCCAAAACAGAATACTGTTTTGTACAGCAAATGTGCCGCCAATCATTAAAAGAATTTTAAGTGGTAACGACGCTTCATAAGCACGATGTGCCCAAAGACGATGGTAACCAGCAGTAATCCCCATGCTACTTAAAGCTAAAAGAAAAAATAAGCTTACCCATGCGCTTACACTAAAATCATAATAATACGCATAAATCGGGATTATGATTGCAGCAAGAATTGGTAAACCAATTAAGGTAATGCTAGCGGTCCAGTTAATTGGGGCCTTGAGTGGGGCGGAAGTCATATCCGGCAGCGCTCCTAGAAACCTTGTCATACAAGGTAAAAAGACAAATCGACATAGCAAAACCAATCTTCAAGATATATTGCTATTTTGCACATCATATTAGCACGTGCTTAGTGAGAATCACTAGCATTATTGTACAGATGTATTGAAAGAACCGTAACAGAATTAAACCATGCCTGACAACATTTCAGATAGGAGAAGTTGTGTAATGAAAATACAGCGATTGAGAAAAAAGAATAGCATTGATATTGCAAGTAAATTGCCATTGAAATGTCTTTTCATCGCAATCAGCCTTGTATTGGCAGCATGTCAAAGCACGCCGCAACCAAATAATCACAAAGGCCAAGTAAAACCAACACATCGTGTACAAACGCCAGTTGTGAAAAAGAAAGTGAGTCCAGATGGTGTTCAAGATATAGATTGGCAAATTACCCAGATAAATGGTCATAAGGCAAAATTCTTTAACCAGTGGCCGACTCTTTCATTGAACTCTACAGTCAAAACAGTAACTGGTCATACAGGATGTAATCGTGTTTTTGGACGATATACTTTTGATTTCAGCCAAAAGAAACTTGATATGGAAGTTAACGCAGGTCATTCGAGTTGTGATGGCGCGTTGGCTCAAGAAGCAGAATTGGTCGATTCTTTACAACGTATTAAACGCTTCCAGTTGGTAGGTAATACCTTATATCTACTTGATCAAAGCGGTCAGCGTTTGATTCAGGCCGAGAAAAAATAAAAGGTGGTCAGTACCACCTTTTTTATATTTAAAGAGCTTCAAGCATTGTGGTTGGAATATCTGTAATTAAGCCCTGAATATCTAAATCCCGTAGTCTTTTTGCTCTTTCTACATCGTTCACTGTCCAGACACTAATGTTCAAACCAGCTTGATGCGACAATTGAATCATTTCATCTGTTGCAAGTTGATCATGCCAGCCAATATGACAGCACCCATATTGATGAGCAAGTTCAATCGCCGTTGCTCCAACCGGAAGTTCAACTAACAATCCGCGTTTAAATTGAGAGTTGATATCACGTAAAGCGGTTAGAATTTGAAGATCAAAACTTGTGATGGTTACGACTTTCTCGAAACCTTGTAACTCAGTCTCAAGCTTTTGAACTAACTTTTCTGCTAATGCCATATCTCTTACAGCTTTAACTTCAACTTCAATATGATCAAAGTTATCAAGTAAATTTAAAACGCCTGTAAGAGTAGGGGTTGGTTCAGAGGTTGGCCAGTTAGGCCAATTTTGACGATGATCAAATGTTAATGCTTGAGCCAATGTTGATTGCTCTACAATTTGGTCGACACCTGCCGTGCGCAAAAAACTATTATCATGAATGACGACCAACTCTTGATCTTGCAGCTGACGAATATCAAATTCGACACCACGAATACCTAAATTTTTAATGTGCTGAAAACCACCTAATGTATTTTCAGGAGCTTCTCGGCGTGCACCACGATGACCAATAATGCGCATAGATTTCTATTGTCCGTTCTTTTTGATAATGATCTCTTTAAACGTAGAGATCTTTCTTAACTTAATCTATTTTTAAATCATCTCATTAATATTTTTTTGCCAAAGGACTTCTTGTCCACCTTCAGCACGCTGTAAAGCACGCGATGCGACAAATAACCAGTCAGATAGACGATTTAAAAGTTGAAGGGCAGTGGCTTGAATATTTTGATCGCGAGTTTGTACTGACATGAGCGATCGCTCTGCACGACGACAAACGGCACGGGCTTGATGGGCATAACTGCAAGATAAAGAACCAGATGGCAGAATAAATTCTTTTAGCATAGGCAAATCTTCATTCATACGGTCAATTTCTTTTTCAAGAAATTCAATACAAACGGGCTGAAGCAAATTGTAATTTGGAATACAAACTTCGCCGCCTAAGTCAAAAAGCCAGTGTTGAATCAGACTCAAGCTTTTGTCCCAATCAGCTTTATTAGCCACTTGGCTATCTGTGATTTGAGCACGAAGTACCCCAATAATGGCGTTTAGTTCATCAACATCACCCAGTGCCGCAATTCTTAGATCATCTTTAGCAACACGAGAGCCATCGCCTAAACCTGTGGTACCTGAATCGCCTGTGCGTGTATAGATTTTGCTTAAACGGTGTCCCATGATAGATATCCTGAACATAAAAAAGGGATAATGTCGGTCAGAACATTACCCCGAAACTGGAGTTAAGAAAATATTTTTATAATAAAGTTTTACTTAGTAGCTTAAGGTCACACCAGCTGACGCAAGGCGGCCACCATTTACATAGTAGTATCCTTGGTCTTGATAAGCTGTTTTATAATCCACGTCTCCAATATTTTGGATATTAGTAAACAATTTAATATGCGGATTCATATTCCAATAAGCATTAATATCTACAGTTGCGTAACCTGGATTCTTGTAATTACTATCCCAGTCTTTCGACTTTGATTTTGCAACAAGCGAAGCACTAATGCCATACACTTCATTTTGCAGACCTGTTGTTAAGGTTAATCCTTGACGAGGGCGGCGGTTTAAGTCCTGATGAGTCTCTTCATTCTCAGGTTTGACATAGCTATAAGTTGCTTTTGCAAATAGATCATCTTTCTGCCAACCAACATAAAATTCACCACCTTGGTAAGTTGCTTTATTAATATTAGTTAATTTACCAAAATTCACTGAACCGATAAGATCTTCAACTTCAGTATAGTAAGCAGATAAACCTGTTTTAAAACCTGCTGGTAGAGTTTGATCTATACCAATTTCATAAGATGTACTTTCTTCTGGTTTTAAATCTGGGTTGCCATTCCATGAGTTGAAAAGTTCATTAAGCGTTGGTGATTTAAAAGCAGTACCAATATTAGTATAGATACTTGTTTTATCTAAAAGTTGGTAACGTGCAGCAATCTGACCAACAGTATGTGAGCCATATTTTTCATTATCTTCTATACGAACACCAGCTTGAGTGTTTAATCTATCACCATTGAATTGATGTTGAAGATAATACCCTGTCGAGTCTACGTTTTCATTGTATGGTGCTCCATAAGATAGAATATCTCCATCCAATGTACGGTGGGTGGCACCAACTAAGAGTGTTTGCTGTGGTAAAAACTTCCATTTGCTATATAGCTCTACTTCCTGAGTTTTGCTATGAACAAAATCAGTAGAGTCTTTTTGATTAACTTCATCTTTGAATTGTGATAAACGAGTATTTAATTCTAAGTTATCTGTTACATTTAAACGGCTACGTAAATTGATAATCTCATTTTCGAAGTCTTGTTTAAGCAATGCACCATTAAATGTATAAGCATCATAAAGACTTGAACCTTCATTATGGCTATAGTCGACAGAAATACCGTAATCTTTCTGCTCAACACCAAACTTTGTACTAAAACCTTTTTGATCAAATGATGCTGTATCCGATGAGTTAGTTTTTTGGTTAGTTACTTTAGTTGCATCAGACTCTAAGCGTTGTCCACGAATTTGGGCATAAAAACCATCTTCATATAAATCAGCACCAATAACTGATTTATAAGTTTTATTCTCACCAATTTCACCTGTGATAAAAGCTCTATTCTTTTCAGGTGTTTTTGAAACGAGCTGAATTACTCCGCCAATGGCGTCAGTACCATAGAGAACAGAGGCAGGCCCTTTCAATACCTCAATTTGTTTAATATCTGTTGTGTCAATAAATGCAAGACTTGCTGTTCCTGAGGATGCATTATTTAATCGAATTCCATCTCGTAGCACGAGAGTATGATCAGATTCTGTACCTCGTAAATAAATTTCTGCAAGTTGTCCCATACCACCACTTTGTACCATATTGATGGAAGCATCGGTTTGTAATAATTGTGGTAAAGAAGCGATAGGAGATTGTTCGAGAACTTTTGGTTCAATAATGTTGATACGCGCCGGAACTTCACTTGCTTTTTCAGCACTTTTTGAAGCAGTCACTACAATTGGATCAAGCTGAGTTACATTCGTTGTATCTTCAGCAAAAATAACAGGTGAAAACCCCATCGCAATAGCGATAGCCCCTACCAGACGAGTAGGTTGAAAAGACTTAGACATAACATGCTCCATACATTCACCCCACGTGAATGATCGGGTAGATAGATGAAACAAGTAGGTCTCCGGACTTCAGCGCCATATTTAATTTATGGACATATTCACCTTCCCACATCACTGCAGTGGTGTAAGTCGAGAACGACTTAAAAATATGCTTTACATTGTTACCGTTGCGGGGGCAGTGCCGGACTTTCACCAGCTTCCCTAAAGCATGAATTGCTTACACTTGCTTCTATTTGAACGCAGTATAAAGTGCCGAATTACTTCGTACAATGTCATTTAAAGCAATTCCCTGAGAACTTTTACGCAAGGGGCAAAAATTGCATTACAATGGCGCTTATTTTAAGAAATGGTTGTAGTTTAAGCAGCTCATGAGCCAATCAAACCAAAAACGTACACGAGCAAAAATCTGTGGAATTACTCGCAAGCAAGATGTTCAGGCAGTAGTTGCAGCGGGAGCAGATGCGATAGGCTTTGTTTTTTTTCCGCCGAGTCCAAGAAATGTAACAGTTGAACAGGCAGAAGAATTAGCAAAACTCGTTCCGCCTTATGTACAAATGGTGGGTTTGTTTGTAAACGCGAGTGTTACTGAAATTCAGGATGTACTTGATTGTGTTCCCCTAGATGTATTACAACTACATGGCGATGAAACTCCAGAACAATGTCAGGAAATAGCGCGTCATTGTAAACGTCGCTGGTATAAAGCGATTCAGGTTAAACCTGATCTGGATGTAGTTGCTGAAATTCAAAAATATCAGGCAGCTGGTGCCAGTGCTGTATTGCTCGATGCGTGGCATCCTGAGCTTAAAGGGGGCACAGGACATCAGTTTGACTGGTCTAAATTCCCGAAACTTGATATTCCATTAATCTTGGCAGGTGGTTTAACCCCTGACAATGTCATTGACGCTATTCATACTACCGGTGCTTTTGCAGTAGATGTGAGCGGAGGCGTAGAGTCCGCAAAAGGTATAAAAGACCAACAACTCATTGAACGATTTATGCAAGGAGTCCAACGTGGATCAGCAAAATAATGTGATTGACTATACCCAATTCCCAGATGCAAATGGGCATTTCGGTATCCATGGCGGACGTTTTGTGTCAGAAACTTTAATGGCGGCATTAGAAGATTTGGAAAATCTCTATTCCCGCATGAAAAATGATGAACAGTTTTTGGCAGAATTCGACCGTGACCTCGCCTACTATGTAGGTCGTCCTAGTCCACTTTATTATGCTGAGCGATGGTCAAAAGAGTTAGGTGGTGCGCAAATTTACCTTAAACGTGAAGACTTGAACCATACAGGCTCACACAAGGTAAACAACACGATTGGTCAGGCGTTATTGGCAAAGCTTTCTGGTAAAAAACGTATTATTGCCGAAACTGGTGCAGGCCAGCATGGTGTAGCAACAGCAACCATTGCAGCACGTTTAGGTCTTGAATGTGTTGTTTATATGGGTGCTGAAGACGTTAAGCGTCAAGCGATGAACGTTTACCGTATGCGTTTGTTGGGTGCAACAGTTGTGCCTGTGCAAAGTGGCTCTAAAACATTAAAAGATGCCATGAACGAAGCGATGCGTGACTGGGTAACCAACGTTGATACGACTTACTATGTCATTGGTACAGTTGCAGGTCCGCATCCTTATCCTCAACTTGTTCGTGACTTCCAGTCAATTATTGGTCGTGAAGCGCGTAAACAGATTTTGGAGCAAGCGGGTCGCTTACCAGATGCATTAGTTGCTTGTGTTGGTGGTGGTTCAAATGCAATGGGCCTGTTCTATCCATTCCTAAACGATGCCAATGTAAAAATGTATGGTGTTGAAGCCGCTGGTTTTGGTATTGAAACTGGTAAACACTCTGCGCCGTTAAATGCGGGTCATGTGGGTGTATTACATGGTAACCGTACTTATTTAATGAGTGATGAACAGGGCCAGATTATTGAGACACACAGTATCTCGGCGGGCCTTGATTATCCGGGTGTTGGTCCTGAACATAGCTTCTTGAAAGATATGAAGCGTGTAGAGTACGTGCCGATTAATGATACAGAGGCTCTTCAAGGTTTCCGTGACTTAACCAAAATCGAAGGGATTATTCCTGCGCTTGAAAGCTCGCACGCGATGGCGTATGTCTCTAAGCTTGCACCGACGATGTCTAAAGATCAGATTATTATTGCGACTGTTTCAGGCCGTGGCGATAAAGACTTAATGACAGTTGCACGCATTGATGGCGTAGAAATGGTCGAGATGTAAGAGGATACAATGCCAAGCTTGTTTATGGTGATGTTGGGCGGGCGTCATGCACGTGCTAATACAGAAGTTCATGATGTGGTCATGGCTGTAGGAGATACTTTGGAAGAAGTTTATCCTCAACTTAAACAAGCTTGGTTTGGTGAGGCTCAAGGATTACATATTGATGCTTGGGCTAAGCTCTCAGGAGTTAGTTCTCAAGGACAGAACTATCAAATTCATTTTACAGATGCTGCTCCACAACCAGATGATTTAAAGTTATATTTAATTAATCTAGGTGGATATAATGCAAGTGAATTCGGTGAACTTCATCGTTATGAGTTTGTGGTGGCACCCAATGCGGTAGTTGCCAAACAATTAGGTAAACAATTTATAGACCGGCAGTGGCAAAAAGCACATACAGACCGGGTCATTGATATTGATGACTGTTTAGCGATAGATTGCGTGGCAGGCCGTTATATTCATTTAATAAAAGGCGATTTTGCTGCAACAATTTGGGAAAATACATATTTGACTGTGGGATAGGTCATTTGAAATCTAATATTCATATGGAAGTGGGTAAATGGATTTAATTCAAGAAAATGGACAGCCTCGTTATGGGCGTTTTGAATCTGTACCGTCCACCATTCATGTCCAACGTTATATTTATAAAACTCCTTATGGAAAAGTCCTAAAAGGCTGGCGCAAACAATTAAAATATAAGAAGTTTAAATTCTGTGGCATTCAACATAAACATTATAGTATTGGTCTGGCCATTGCAGATATTGGTTGGGTTGGACACGGTTTTTTCTATATTTATGACCATGAAACAGGGCAAGTCATTGAGTGGAATGCTATTCAGCCGTTAGGTCACAAGACTTATCTTGATGAACAGCCTTTGTTTAATCAAAGTTATTTTTCTAAATCGCCTTATCAGTTCGATATTCAGCATGCCAATGGTGTGCGATACATTCGGGTGACTAAATATGGTGAAATTTGCCTGAGCGCTCGTATTTTCTGTGCTGGAACAGATATTTTGAGCTTGTGTACACCAACAGGCATCAATGGTTGGACCTATACCCAAAAGCAGACCACTTTGGCTGTAGAGGGGATGTTCATTAATAAGCAAAATCAAGTTGTACAATTTGATGAAAAGACATTTGCATCGCTAGATGATACTTGCGGATTTTTACGTCCTGAAACAGCTTGGTTCTGGCTCTCATGTAACTTCTGGGATGAACAGGGGCGTCGTATTGGGTTAAATCTGGCCTCTGGTGTTAATGAAAGCTTTGGTAATGAAAACTGCCTATGGATTAACGGAGTTTTATTTCCGCTAACAGACGTTTTATTTGAAAAAGTAAATGATGAACTTTGGCAAATTAGTTCTCTAGATCAAAAACTTAATCTACAAGTGCATATTGGTTGGTGCCGATATGAAAATATAAACTTAAGAATGATTGGCAGTCAGTTCAATCAATGGCAAGCTAAAATTAGCGGCACGATTGAGCATGAGACAACCGATATAATCAATTGCAAAGAACAATACGGTTTACTAGAGCAACATTATGCAAAATGGTAACAAGCAGGTTATAAACCTGCTTGCCAAAATGCTTCACCCGCTGCAATAGGGTCATTTGTCTTTTCGAGTGTTTCAATCCAAACGGGATACTGACGAATAACAGGATGCTGGCTTGGATGAAAATCTTTTTTAAACCAATCCATATATTGTTTTTTCATAGCTGTTAATGTGCCATTTTTGCCAAAGAACCAAGGTAAACCTTTAAGATTCATCAAGAGCCTTTCTCTTGGACTAAAGCCATCACATTTCAACATGATATTGGTACGGTAAAGCGTAAAACCGAACATGAGTACGGTTGTTAAAACAAGCACAAAGCGACGTGTTGACTCTGGAACTTCTCCCACCTGTCTCATCACATCAAAAGCTACATCGCGGTGTTCCATCTCTTCAATCGCATGCCATGCAAACAAAGCTCGAACATAAGGATGAGCGTTTTCTAAAGTTTTTTTATGGCTATAAAAGGTTTCTGCCATTAACGCTGTTAAATGTTCAGCGGCAGCGGTCATGGCAATATTATATTGTGGTGAACGTTTTGTTAGTTCAAAGCGGAAAATCTTTTTAAGGGTGGTTGTGAACTGGTCAACAGGCATGCCTTGCTCTTTCATGAGCTGATTCATTTTGTCATGTGCAATACCGTGTTGAGCTTCTTGTTTAATAAAATCCGCAACTCGTTTTTGTAGTTCAGGGTCATCAATTTTATCGCGGAACATACGCACACATTCAATGAAGTAACGCTCTCCATCTGGAAAGGTTAAGCTGAGTGCATCAAACATACGAGTTAAAAAAGGATCATTGTTAAACCAAAAGCGAGGTGCTTCGTTTAAATGAAAATCGAGATCTTTACGAACTACTGGTTCGACCTGATAAGAAACATGTGCGTTCATCTTTTATTTCTCGCAACTATAACCTTTTCATTAGTATGTCGCGAGTGATCGGCTTTGTTTTGACAGTTATCGCCAATTTTTATACAGTTTGCGACAAAATGGCAGTAAAAAGGACGCGCCATGCAAGAATTTACTATCTCAAATGGTTACTTCTACCTTTGGAATACGTATTTAAAAGAAAAAGGAATAGATTGGCAGACACTTAATTTAAGTGAAATTCAAACACGTCAAGTCCAAAATATTTTATCTGCTTCTATAGATGCTCAATCTTCTTTAGACCTTTTTATTGAACTTTTAGAGATAACTGAAACGCGATTACATGTGACTAATTTGGCTTTAGAGATGGCAGCCTGTATTACCCCTGCCAACTTTGGGGTCTTGGGTTATATGGCGTCCAGAAGTGATACCTTAGGTCAAGTGGTAGAGTATATTGCAAAGTTTCATCGTTTGGTCATTGATGGTGCACAGGTTGTCCCTATACAAATTGAACAGGATGCCTCCAAAATTCGCCTATATTGGCCTTTGGTCGACGACAGTAATATTCTACTAAGTGAGCTGACCTTGGCTGCAATGGTACAGCTTGCTAAACAGATTGCCCCTGTACATGAGTTTCTTTTACGGCATGTAGAGTTCGTACACCGAGCGCGTGGGGCAGTAGTTCACTATCAACGTTTCTTTCAGTGCAAATTATCATTTGAGCGGCCTTACTATGCATTAACTTTTGCAAGTGAAAGTTTAAATGTTCGCCCTCAACATGCAGACCCAACTTTGGTGCAACTTTTGGTGAAACAAGCTGAAGAAGCTTTAGTTCAGCGGAAAATACATGCCGATTTAGTTCAGCAAATACATTGGATCGTACAGGAATACTTTAAGCATAAGCAGCAAGCACCCAAAATAGAAGATATTGCCATCGAGTTGAATGTTTCTGTTAGAAGCTTGCAGCGCCAATTACAGGCATTAAACACTTCATTTAAATTAATTTTAGATGCTGAGCGTATGAAACGCTGCGAGATATTGTTAAGTCAAAATGAAAGTCTGACTGCAATTGCCGACCAGTTAGGTTATTCGGATCAGTCTGCACTAGCAAGAGCATATAAAAATTTAACAGGGCAAACATTATTAACTCGAAAAAAGCAATTACAGCTCATCCAGAAAAATGCAACGAAATAGAATTTTGGATGCTTTTTTGCTCAATTTGTAAATCAATAATGGCCCAAAAATAGGAAGCTTTGATCATTGAGAAAAGTTTCAAAATATTGATAAATGTACGCCATGGGTTGTATGAATCATACAATCGAATATCGCCATAACGTTAGACCTGTTCAATGAACAAAAAATAGCGTTAAAATGCGGTGTTCTTGTATTTCTACAAACAACTCCTCAATTTTAAATAATTCAAGGAAAGCACAACCCTATGTCACGTCTTGCCACCCGTTTTGAAAAGCTGCAGTCCCAACAACGTAAAGCGCTTGTATCTTATGTCATGGCGGGTGATCCACAGCCACAAGTAACGGTGCCGTTACTTCATAAAATGGTTGCGGCAGGAGTAGACGTCATTGAGCTTGGTTTACCATTTTCAGACCCGATGGCTGATGGTCCGGTAATTGCACTTGCTGCTGAACGCGCACTTGCGGCTGGGACGAACACCTTAGATGCGCTGAACATGGTAAAAGAGTTTCGTGAGCAGGATCAGGAAACACCTGTAGTTTTAATGGGTTATCTTAATCCTGTTGAAGTGATTGGTTACGAGAAGTTTGTTTCTTATGCGAAACAATGTGGTGTAGATGGCTTATTACTTGTGGACTTACCACCGGAAGAGTCAAAAGAATTTGGTGCAATCTTGAAACAACATGATATGGACCAGATTTTCTTACTTGCACCAACTTCAACTGATCAACGTATTCAACACGTAGCGAATCAGGCAAGCGGGTTTATCTACTATGTTTCACTCAAAGGTGTAACAGGTGCAGCGACTTTGGATACTTCTGAAGCGGCTGCACGTATTGAAAAAATCAAAGGTATGACTAACGTTCCAGTTGGCGTTGGTTTCGGAATTAGTGATGCTGCTTCAGCGAAAGCGATGGGTAGTGTTGCAGATGCCGTGATTGTAGGTAGTGCTTTCGTTAAATCTTTTGCAACGTTGGCAGCTGATGAAGCTGTTGAACAGACGGTGAATAAAGTCAAGGAGCTTCGAGCAGCGCTCGATGAGTTAGTATGAATCAAGAAGTGAAATCAGGGAAAGTTCTTAGCCCTTCGACGCCATGGACACAGCGTCCAGTTCCAGGTATTGAAGTTGCAGATGAGCAACAGACTCTCAAAGCAACATTTACTGAGCCAACTATTGAGTGCCCTGAATGTCATGCTTTAGTGACACGTACAGCAATATCTTTTAATGCGTATGTATGTCCACAGTGTGACGAACACTTACGAATGAAAGCTCGCGATCGCTTAAACTGGTTCTTCGACAATGTTGTGGCTGAATTAGGTCAAGAGTTTAGCGCGAAAGACCCATTAAAGTTTGTTGATAGCAAACCGTATCCAGACCGTATGCGTGAAGCGCAAACTAAAACTGGTGAAACGGAAGCTTTAATTGCCATGCAAGGTAACTTAAATGGCGTAGATATGATTGCATGTGCTTTTGAGTTTGACTTTATGGGCGGCTCAATGGGTACTGTAGTAGGTGACCGTTTTGTTAAGGCAGCTGAACTTGCAATTGAAAAACGTCAGCCATTAATCTGCTTTGCAGCTTCTGGTGGTGCACGTATGCAAGAAGGTATGTTGTCACTTATGCAAATGGCGCGTACTTCTGCTGCAATCCAAAAATTAAAAGATGCGGGCTTACCTTATATCGTGGTGTTAACACATCCGGTATATGGCGGTGTAACAGCTTCTTTAGCAATGTTGGGTGATATCCATATTGCAGAACCTAAAGCAATGATTGGCTTTGCCGGTAAACGTGTGATTGAACAAACTGTACGTGAAACACTAGAAGAACCGTTCCAACGTGCAGAATATCTGCTTGATCATGGTGTGGTCGATCAGATTGTTCATCGTCATGCTTTACGTGATACTGTATCTCGTCTTGTATCAAAATTGATGAACTTACCTTGAAACAACAAGCTCCACTTTCAACAGACTCTTTAGATACATGGCTCAATTATTGGAGCCATGTTCACGTTACAGGGATCGATCTTGGTCTGGAACGTGTTATTCCCGTAGCAGAAAAATTAGGCGTGACTAAACCCAACGCCAAAGTTTTTACTGTTGCTGGAACAAACGGGAAAGGTTCAACCACAACAACGCTTGCGTCTATATTAAAAGCACAAGGGTACAAAGTTGGGTTGTATCAATCACCGCATATCTATCATTTTAACGAGCGAGTCAAATTAGGTGGAGTTGAAGTTGATGACCAAAGCCTGATTGATGCTTTTGTACAAGTTGATCAGGCTCGTCGCGAGTGTGATTTAAGCCTATCTTTTTTTGAAGCAACCACTTTGGCTGCTTTTGTTATTTTTAAACAGCAACAATGCGATGTATGGGTTCTTGAAGTCGGTTTAGGTGGGCGTCTTGATGTTGTCAACGTCATTGACCCTGATATCGCCGTGATTACCAATATTGGTCTTGACCATACAGATTGGTTAGGCGATACCATCGAAAAAATTGCTTTTGAAAAAGCAGGTATTATCCGACCTCATATTCCTGTCATTTTTGCAGGTGAGCAATCTTTGCCTCAAGCGATTCAAGATAAGGCAAATAGCTCACAAGCCACGCTATACGCGATTAATAGAGATTATTTTTATAAAATCGCCGATGATGGAAAACATTGGTATTTTGCAAGTGAAGGAACCACTTTAAGGTTGCCGCTTGGTATACTTGCAATCGAGAATATTGCAGGAGCAGTTGCGGCCGTATTAAATAGCGGACTTGAAATCTCGCAACTAGCGCTAGAGGAGGGCATTACAAATGCCCGCTTGGCTGGACGCTTCGAAGTGCGCCAAGTTAATGGAAAAACCATTATTTTTGATGCCGGACACAATCCTCATGGTGTTGAATTTTTGTTAAAGCAATTGCGAAATTTCTTAGAATACAATAAACAGTACACAGAAGTTGTCGCAGTATTTTCAATGCTGGCAGATAAAGATATAAAATCAGTAGTCGATTTGTTGAAACCTACTGTTTTACATTGGAAAATTGCTGAGTTGAATGTGCCGCGTGCTGCACCGATTCAGCAATTGAATGACGTCCTGCAAGGCCAGACAATACAACAATTTGGCAATATCAAAGAGGCTTTTAAATCAGCGCTTGAGCAAACAAATAACAATCAGCTGATTTTAGCCTGTGGTTCGTTTCATACTTTAGAAGCGATTTGGGAGTATTTGGAAGAATGTCAATGAATAACAAACAACGCTGGATGGGTGGCGTTGTTTTATTAGGTGGTGGTGTTTTATTGGCAGCATTACTTCTAAAAGGAAATGAAGAAATAAAACAGGTAGATGTTCAACCCCAAACTTCAACATCACCGAAATTACAAGCTAAACCAAAGCAATCAGCACAAGAAGGGCAGATGGTACAGCTACAGCCACTTGCAGTTGATGTTGAAACAGAAAAACGTCTTCTTGAAGAACAGCGCCGTTCTCGTGAAAAAGCTGTAGCAGAACAAGAGGCTCGTGCTGCCGAATTCTTGGCTATGCAACAACAGGCAGAAGCGGATGCAGCTCGTAAAGCTGCTGCTGAATATGCCGCGATTAATGCTCGCCGAGCTGCTGCACAAGAAAGTTCCGATAATATTCCTCCTGAAGTCGCGGGTAGTGAGAATAAGGCAAAAGGACAGCAAACTGATACAAAAAAGTCAGTAGATCCGGCTAAAGCGGATGCAGATAAAAAAGCTGCTGAAGCGAAACGCTTAGCTGAGGCGGATAAGAAAGCGGCTGAGGCAAAACGTCAGGCAGAAGCAGACAAGAAAGCAGCAGAGGCTAAACGCCAAGCAGAAGCAGATAAGAAAGCAGCTGAGGCAAAACGTCAGGCAGAAGCGGATAAGAAGGCAGCAGAGGCGAAGCGCCAAGCAGAAGCGGACAAAAAGGCTGCTGAAGCTAAACGTCAAGCAGAAGCAGATAAGAAAGCAGCTGAAGCGAAACGTAAGGCAGAGGCCGAGAAAAAAGCTGAAGCAGAGAAAGCACGTGAGTTGCTTGAAAATGGTGATAAAAAATGGATGGTACAGGTTGCATTGGCTGCTAACCAAGCAAATGCAGATGCTGTAGTCTCTAAATTACGTGCAAAAGGCTATAAGGTCACGACGAGCCCAACCAGTAAAGGTATCCGTATTATGGTTGGACCTGCAAAAGATAGAGATACGGCAGATACTACACGTAAGAAAATTACTTCTGACGCCAGTTTAAATATGAAGTCAGCTTGGGTGATTGACTGGGTGCCGTTAGATCAACGTAAGTCAGATTAAATTTTATTCTGAAATCTAATTAAGATGGATTCGACAGTTGCTGTTGAATCCATTTTACATTTTCAGGGGTAAATAAACGGTCAATATTCTTCCAAATAATATGATAACCATAACCCCCTTGTTTCATTTCTTTCACTGCATCATCAATTGCCCAGTTTTCAAAAATAATTCGATACATGGCGACGCTGGCCCCTGTACGGTCTGAACCATGATAGCAATGTAGTAAAACACGTTGATTATTTTGCTTGGCAAGTTGGATTTGCTGCATAACTTCTAATAAATCTTGTCGATCAATTGCCCATGTATTAATCGGAATATGAACAAGATTAAAGTTTTCATTTTTAAAGACTAAATCATCTGATGCTTTGGCTCTTAAGTTAATAATAGTCCCAATTTGATGGTGTTTTAATTCGGGAATCATGGCTGCATCGGGCTGTTCACTCCGGAAAACATCATTGCTAATTTGATAAAAATTATGAGTTTGAGAAACTAAGGTTCCCCAATCGTGAGGTCTGTGCTCATGGGCAATACTTTCGTGTTGCATACACCCTTGAAGGCTTAAACAGACCGCAAATGCAATGAGCGAAAATTTTTTCATGTTTGGTACCGCCGAAGCTCATGGGGGTCATGTGCACAAATGATCTCAATCGTTGGCTCATGTTGAGCCAGATGCTGTAATTTTTTTAGGTTAATAAGACGCTTTTCATTGTCTTCTGCAAATGTCTTTTCTAGAAGGGTAAGAGATCTTAATTTATTTGCTGGATTTAGCTCTAGGTGTGAGTAGTAAGCATCTCCACAAAATAATAACCATTGATTTTGTTGTTTTATCGCAATACCACAATGTCCGGCAGAATGGCCCAATAATGGCACCATTAAAATTTCATCTTGAAATAGGGGGAAACCTTTTACTTTTTCAAGGTTAAACCATTTTTCACCTTGTTGATACTCAACAAAGTTCCAGTACCGATGTTGTTTATATTGATTAGTTCTATAACGAAGCTTGCCTTTAAAATTAGGCAGTTGTGCAGCATTGTATTCAGTGGCTAGCACATGGACAGTGGCGTGGGGGAAGTCTGAAATTCCGCCTGCATGGTCAAAGTCGAGGTGAGACACAAAAATGTGCTGTACATCTTTAGGATGGAAACCCAGTTTCTGAATTTGTTGGATAGCACTGAACTCAAGATTCGGTTCAATTTTCCCCAACCGTTTGACTAAAGAACCAAGGCGCTGTTGCATGTGTAGATAATCTTGTAGGCCAAATCCGGTATCAATCAGTACAAGGCCTCGATCAGTTTCTACCAAAAGACAATGACAAACAATTTCAGCTTTCCAGCCTTTCTGCCCAAATAAAGGTGCACATACAGGGCACATACTGCCGCATTTTAAATGATGAATTTTATGGATCATGATTTTTGTTTTTTGCACAAACTCTTGGGAAGTTATAACTGATCTCAACAGTAAAAACCATGTGTATTCATTAATGTAAAAAAAGCCATCGGGTGAGATGGCTTTTGAGATGGAAATATTTGTTTATGTGCTTTAGTTAGTTTTCTTTGCTTTTTCTCATTATTGAATATGCCCTTTATTGGTTTTTTTAGGGAATCTTTCAGATGTTTACCTACGCACTGCGTTTGTCTTACAGGGAACCTTTCAGACGCTTGCCTACGCGCTTTGCTTGTCTTGTAGTCAACTTTTCAGATGCTTACCTACGCACTGCATTTGTCTTGCGCTTCGATTAAAGCCTTGTTAAAGGCTTTAATCTTGCTCAGGCTGTGGTGTAAGGCGCAAATAAGGTTTCACCGCAGTGTAGCCTTTAGGGAAGCGTTGTTTAATTTCCTCTTCATCTTTTAAAGAAGGGACAATGACCACATCTTCACCTTGTTGCCAGTTCGCTGGTGTAGCCACTTTATGCTTATCGGTTAATTGTAATGAATCAACAACACGTAAGACTTCATTAAAGTTACGACCAGTCGAAGCAGGGTAGGTGATGATTAAACGAACTTTTTTATTTGGGTCAATAATCACTAAAGAACGGACAGTAAGGGTTTCACTGGCATTCGGATGAATAAAACCGTATAGCTCAGATACTTTGCGGTCTTTGTCAGCAATAATTGGAAAATTGACTGTTGTATTTTGAGTTTCATTAATGTCATTAATCCAGCCTTTGTGCGACTCTACATCATCTACAGATAAAGCAATTGCTTTAACATTACGTTTTTCAAATTCATCTTTTAGTTTTGCTGTATAACCCAATTCAGTTGTACATACTGGCGTATAGTCGGCCGGGTGTGAAAATAAAATGCCCCAACTATCACCTAGAAAATCATAAAAATTAATAGTGCCTTCGCTTGATTCTTGTTGAAAATCAGGGGCTGTGTCGCCTAATCGTAATGTCATGATAAATCCTCAATTGCTTAAAATTTGTTATATGTTGAAATGACTATGCCGCAATTTATTTATTATTAAAATTATTGTTTTTATATTTTATTATGAACTTTTTATATAAGTGTAAATATATATGACCAAAACATATGAATTTATGGGCTGAATCAATGTAACTTTAAGATAAATTTGCTAAATTAGATTTCTCGGAAGTTGTGCTCAATAGATGAGCATTAATGTCGAGTTTTTAGGTGTCAGATGCTTTAAAGGGGCTTAGAAAATGGGTAAAACCATTTGTCTAATGATCAGATTTTTTTTATGGGTTTTGTGCAAACCCCTTGTACTTCAAATTTCTGACACCATAATAAACGACTGAGAAAAAATTTATTCATTTGACCAAGCAAGATTTAGAGAGTTTATCCATGTTGGCAAGTCTGATCGGAGGTATCTTCGGTACAAAAAATGAGCGTGAACTCAAACGCATGCGCAAAATTGTTGAGCAAATCAATGCGCTCGAGCCGACGATATCAGCTTTAAGCGATGCAGACTTATCTGCAAAAACTCCAGAATTCAAACAACGTTATAATAATGGCGAAAGTTTAGATAAGTTACTCCCTGAGGCGTTTGCAGTTTGTCGTGAGGCAGCAAAACGTGTAATGGGCATGCGCCACTATGATGTCCAGTTAATTGGTGGTATTACCTTACATGAAGGCAAAATTGCCGAAATGCGTACCGGTGAAGGTAAAACCCTTATGGGTACTTTAGCGTGTTACTTAAATGCATTAAGTGGTGAAGGCGTTCATGTCATTACTGTAAACGATTACTTGGCACAACGTGATGCTGAGTTAAACCGCCCTTTATTTGAATTTTTAGGTCTAAGCATTGGTACAATTTATTCAATGCAAGAACCAGCAGAAAAAGCAGCTGCCTATCTAGCTGATATTACCTATGGTACTAATAACGAATTTGGTTTTGACTACTTGCGTGACAACATGGTGTTTTCTTTAGCAGAAAAGAAACAACGTGGTTTGCACTATGCCATTATCGATGAAGTCGACTCAATCTTGATTGATGAGGCGCGTACGCCATTAATTATTTCTGGTCAAAGTGAAGATTCTTCACACCTCTATACTGCCATCAATACTATTCCACCAAAATTACGCCCGCAAAAAGAAGAAAAAGTTGCCGATGGCGGACATTTCTGGATTGATGAAAAGCAGCGTTCAGTTGAAATGACTGAAATTGGTTATGAAACTGTAGAACAAGAACTTATTCAAATGGGTTTGTTAGCGGAAGGCGAAAGCTTATATTCAGCTACAAATCTAAACCTCGTTCACCATGTTTCTGCGGCTATTCGTGCGCACTTCCTATTCCAACGCGACGTTCACTATATTATTCATGACGGTGAAGTCATTATTGTTGATGAGCATACTGGCCGTACCATGCCGGGCCGTCGTTGGTCAGAAGGCTTACACCAAGCAGTTGAAGCGAAAGAAGGTTTGGCTATTCAACCTGAAAACCAGACTTTAGCAACAACTACTTTCCAGAACTATTTCCGTCTTTATAAAAAGCTTTCAGGTATGACAGGTACTGCCGATACTGAAGCTGCGGAAATGAAAGAAATTTATGGTCTGGACGTCGTTATTATTCCGACACACCGACCTATGATTCGTAATGACCAAAACGATTTAATCTACTTAAACCGTAATGGTAAATATAACGCGATTATTCAAGAAATTATGAATATTCGTCAGCAGGGTGTTGCACCGATTCTTATTGGTACGGCAACGATTGAAGCCAGTGAAATTCTATCGTCTAAATTGAAGCAAGCTGGTATTCATCATGAAGTTTTGAACGCAAAACAACATGAGCGTGAAGCAGACATTATTGCTCAGGCAGGTAGCCCGAATGCAGTAACAATCGCAACAAACATGGCCGGTCGTGGTACAGATATTATCCTTGGGGGTAACTGGAAAGCGAAACTTGCCAAACTTGAAAATCCTACCCCTGAAGATGAAGCGCGTCTAAAAGCGCAATGGGAACAGGACCATGAAGATGTATTGCAAGCAGGTGGCTTGCACATTATTGGTTCTGAACGCCATGAATCACGCCGTATTGACAACCAGTTACGTGGTCGTGCGGGCCGTCAGGGTGACCCTGGTGTTTCTCGTTTCTATTTATCTCTTGAAGATGACCTCATGCGTATTTTCGCAGGCGACCGTGTTGTTGCCATGATGCGTGCAATGGGGCTTAAAGAAGATGAAGCGATTGAACACAAAATGGTAAGCCGTTCTATCGAAAACGCGCAGCGTAAAGTTGAAGCACGTAACTTCGATATTCGTAAAAACTTACTTAAATATGATGATGTGAATAATGAACAACGTAAGATCATTTATTCACAACGCGACGAAATCTTAGCTGAAAATACTTTACAAGAATACGTTGAAGAAATGCATCGTGAAGTAATGCAGGCGATGATTGCTAACTTTATTCCACCAGAGTCAATCCATGACCAATGGGATGTGGAAGGCTTAGAAAATGCTTTACGTATTGATTTGGGTATTGAGCTACCAGTTCAAGAATGGCTAGAACAAGATCGACGTCTTGATGAAGAAGGCTTGGTTGAACGCATCAGTGATGAAGTGATTGCGCGTTATCGTCAGCGCCGTGCACAAATGGGTGATGAATCTGCAGCAATGCTTGAGCGTCATTTCGTTTTAAATTCTCTTGATCGCCATTGGAAAGATCATTTGGCTGCAATGGATTATTTACGTCAAGGTATCCACTTACGTGGCTATGCGCAAAAAAATCCTGAGCAGGAATATAAGAAAGAAGCATTTAACTTGTTCGTGAACATGCTGGGTGTAATTAAAACTGATGTTGTAACTGATCTGTCTCGCGTACATATCCCAACACCAGAAGAGCTTGCAGAAATGGAAGCTCAACAGCAGCAACAAGCAGAAGCAATGAAGCTTTCTTTTGAACATGATGATGTGGATGGATTAACAGGTGAAGTGACCGCTTCTCAAGAAGCACTTAATGAGTCGGCTACTGAACAACAAACGTTCCCTGTACCTGAAAGTCGTAATGCTCCATGTCCATGTGGTTCTGGTTTAAAATATAAACAGTGTCACGGCAAAATTTAATTTGTGTTATAAAAAAAGCAGAACGATTGTTCTGCTTTTTTTTCGTTTGTAGTAAGCCTGTGAATAATGTTTGCAGTTTTAAGCATTAAATGCTATTTACTTCTCATCCAGAGTGTATGTTGGAAAGACAATGAAAAAAGTATTACAACCTTTATTTTTAACTGTTCTTGCTGTGCCAAGTTTTGTTTTCGCAGCAGAAACAGCTTCAGCCCCTCAAACCACAACGGTTGATAAAGTACTTGCGGCAAAAGGCCCAACTTCGGCTCAGGCTGTAGTGAAACAAGAAAATACGACGGTGATTAGCCCTCGTACAGGTATTCGTTACACATTGGGTAACACGGGTAATCGCCCAATCATTTTACAAACTGCTGCGATCGCTCCAGCAAACTCTGCAAATGTTAACCGTATTGTTGCAAGTAACCCAGCTCTATCTCCAAAGAGCCAAGAAAAAGCAAAAGTTGCATTAATTGGCGAAGCTGCTGTTGCTGGTGCGGCAGCAGTTGCAGCGAATAATGTAACTGCCCCAGCTGTACCAAACAGTGTTACACCTGCAAATCCTGCATCATTGAACTAAGTTCTATATATAAAAAAGCCGGTCAATTTTGAACCGGCTTTTTTATATCAGGGTGTTTGAAAATATTTAAATCTGATTATTTACATCTACATTTTTTGTTTCGCGTATTAATAAAAACGCGATTAATGATAAAAGTGATGCTGCTGTAAGATAATAACCAACTGCATATAAACCATATGTTTCAGCAAGTTTAGTTGCAATAAGCGGTGCAAAAGAAGCACCAAAAATACCAGCCAAGTTAAACGTTAAAGCTGAACCCGTATAACGTACTGAGGTTGGGAAAATTTCTGAAAGGACAGTACCAATTGGACCATAGGTCAAGCCCATAATTGCTAAGCCAGTACACAAGAACAAAAACACAATGAGTGTATTTCCAGACTCTAACATACTAGAGAAAAACAGTCCGAAAATTGCAGCAGCAATACATACACCAATAGAAGTAGCTTTACGGCCAAATTTTTCTGCAAAAATGGCAGAAAGAGGGATAAAGGCTGCAAAGCAAAGGGTTGCAAACAGTTGAAGTTCTAAGAACTCACCACGCGCATAGCCTAGTTTGGTTGTTCCCCAGTTAAGTGCGAATACTGTAGTTAAATAAAACACAACGAAGGTACAGATTGCTGCAATTGTACCGAGAATAAGTTTGCCCGTGTGTTTTGTCACCACTTCTTTAAATGGAATATTAACTTCTTTTTGCTTATCTAAAACCTTCTGGAAAGCAGGGGTCTCATGAAGTTTTAAACGAATGTATAAGCCAACAATAACCAAGACAGCACTTGCAATAAAAGGAATACGCCAGCCCCATTGCATGAATGCTTGCTCAGGAATAGCAGCACTTAGAAGTAAAAATGAACCAGTTGCTAAAATAAAACCGATAGGTGCGCCAAGTTGAGGGAACATGCCATACCATGCACGTTTGCCTTCAGGTGCATTTTCTGTAGCAAGTAAAACAGCACCACTCCATTCACCACCTAAGCCTAAGCCTTGTCCTAAACGGCATAAGGCGAGCAATAAAGGCGCGACAATTCCAATCTGAGCATAGGTTGGTAATAAGCCAATACATACGGTTGAGATACCCATAGTGAGTAATGCTGCCACCAATGTTGCTTTACGACCTATACGATCTCCTAAATGCCCAAATAGTGCTGCACCGATAGGACGGGCAATAAAGGCGATTGCAAAAGTTGCAAGTGATTGTAAGACTGCGGCACTACCACTACTGGCAGGGAAAAATAGGTGTGGAAAAATGATAACGGCAGCAGTTGCATAGATATAAAAGTCGAAGAACTCAATGGTTGTACCGACTAAACTTGCAAACAAAACCCGTGTTTTCGAATTGGTGGCTACTACAGGAGCAGCAGTCGCAGAGGTTGACTCCATATAAGTCCTTATATCAGTTAAAATTTATTTTTAATTTACTATTCTCTTTAAAGGCATATTTTTCTTAAAAGAATAGCGTGAAAGAACATCATCCATGACTCTTTCAGGATCACTGAATATGAGTGAAAAATGGACTAAACAACGTACCAATAGATAGCAAGAAAGTGTGCACCTGCACCTAAAAGCACAAAAATATGCCATATCGCATGGGTATATCTTACCTTTTTTAACGCGTAAAACAATGCTCCAACGGTGTAAGCTAAACCTCCAGTAATCAATAACATCAAAGTATCTTTGCTTAAATAGGTTCGCATATCATCCATTACAAAAACGGCAAGCCAACCCATAAGAACATAAGCAAGTAGCGAAATTTTATGAAAACGGTGAATAAAAACTAACTTGAAAAGTGTACCAATTGCAGCAATGCTCCAGAGCGCAATAAGTAAAATATGAGCTTTTTGTGTAGGTATAGCAATACTTAAGAACGGGGTATATGTTCCAGCAATTAAATAATAAATAGCCGTGTGATCGAGTTTTTTATACCAGTAACGTAAATTTTGTGTTTGTGCAAAATGATAGAGAGTCGAACTAGTAAACACGAGAATTAAGCTAAAAGCATATACCCATAAACCTATCCACTGGGCAGTGGAAAGATAAGATCCTTTTATAATTAAAAAGACAGAGGCAATTACTGCCATAACCACACCAGCGCCATGGCTGTAGGCATTAAAAAGTTCTTCTTTTGGGTCGTAGGTTTCTAACACCGATTTACTCATAAGTTTATTTTTTGATTAAAAATACAAATGTATAGAAATACAAAACAGTCGTAAAGTTATTTTATTTTTAATCCTATACCCTTTAAACTTTCACTTTATATGAGTCACCATTTTTTAGGTATATCAGTGTCGGTTTTCTCCTTTGAGCAAGAACAGCAATTCTTTCATGAAATCAAACAAATGCTTGATCAGCAGACTTTTGAGCGTTTGATTTTGAGCCAATATAAAGGAGAGTTGACACAGCTGGAAAAAATTACTTTCCGTGTTGTGGAGCTACATGGAAAAAAACAACTTTCCGCGCTATATCATCATACCACCCAAGATGTGACTAAAAATTATTCATTCGAAGATGGCTTAGAACAGATTGCAGCACTGATTACGCAATGCAAACAAGCGAATTTATTTTCAACGCATCAAGAAATCCAGCTTAAAAAAAATAAGAAAAAAGCCATGCTTAATATGGGTAAAAAACACAGCGTGACTACCGTTCCAACTGTACAAGCGCATGATCGTGAGAAACAGCGTTATGTACAGCAGGGTAGTGCATTTTTAAAAGAGCTTGGCATTACCGATGAGAAAGCTCAAATCATTCCAAGCATGGCTCGTAAATGGAAACAGATTAATAAATTTATCGAAATTTTTGCGAGTGCATACGAACAAATTGATGCTGAGCAAAAAGAGTTAAATATTGTCGATTTTGGTTCAGGAAAAGGTTATTTAACTTTTGCCTTGTATGATTATTTACAAGAACAACAAAAGGTTCCGCTCATTACTGGTGTAGAGCTGCGCCGTAACTTAGTGGAGTTTTGCCAGAACGTTGCAGAAAAAGTACATTTTAATCATTTAGACTTTTTTGAAGGTGACGTTCGTAGTTATCAACCGGAAAAGTTGGATGTAATGATTGCCTTACACGCGTGTGATATTGCGACTGACTTTGCTATTCATACAGGAATTCGTTTAAACGCTTCGATGATTATGTGCGCTCCGTGTTGTCATAAAGAATTACGCCCACAATTACATAGCCCAGAAGTTTTACAGCCAATGCTACAGTTTGGTATTCATGCAGGGCAGCAAGCTGAAATGCTGACCGACACTTAACGTGCATTACTTTTAAAAGCGTATGGCTACGAAACCAAAGTTTTTGAGTTTGTATCGCTTGAACACACCAGCAAAAATAAAATGATTTTGGCGACTAAACGCAAAAACGTGACACAACCTGATGCCAAGATTATGGCTCAAATTCAAGCATTGAAAGAAATGTATGGAATTAAAAAACAGACTTTGGAATTGTTATTACAAGACCAGTTGCCGATCGAAAATATTGGCTGCAAATGCTAGGAAGGTGAGTGGATGTATAAAGTTATAGCGGGTAGTTGGACGCAGTTTGAGGAAGATGCAAAATACATCCGTGAACAAGTCTTTATTCAAGAGCAAGGCATTGAGCCCAAAGATGAATGGGATGATTTCGACAGCACTGCTGTGCACTTTATGGTGTATGACAAAGAGCAGCCTATCGCTACAGCACGTTTGTTGCCACAGCATAGCGTAGGGCGTGTTGCTGTTTTAATGCTTTATCGAAAGCAGGGTATAGGTAAAATTCTAATGCAGCATATTATTGAATATGCGCGCCAACATAAATTGCCTTATTTAAAGCTTTCCGCGCAAACCTATGTGACAGCTTTTTATGAAGCTCTAGGTTTTAAAGTGCAGGGTGAGGTTTACCAAGATTGTGGTATTCCACATATTGATATGAATTTAGCGTTAAGTTGAGATTCCTTTTTAGAAATCTCAACTTTGAACTACTTCATCGCATTCCAGTTTTCGATGGCTTGTAAGCCTGTTTCCAAACCAACTTCATAACTGTAACGAAGCTTTTTCGGATTTGTCGTTAAACGCCCTGCCATATTTTTAAGAGGCGGTGGACATACCTCTAAAATTTGCTGTTCTGGGTTACTGCTACGAACAAATTCAACTGAAGCATTATAACGGGCACAGCGGTTACGCAAACTATTTGCAAAACCATAATGGTGTTTAAAAGCATATTTCGCAAGGAATTGGTCGCCTCGGCTACTGGCTTTAAAATAGTTCTTCGGACGAGTACGTAAAACTAATAGCTTTTTGACACCACTTTGCTGAGCCGCCCAGCGAACGGGTAGAGCATCTGCAACGCCGCCATCAAAGTAGGGTTCACCCATAATATCGACGGGATGACGAGTTAAAACCGGAATTGAGCTAGAAGCACGCAGTGCATTTAGCAAATTATCTTTACCAGCACGAAGATACTCAGCATGACCAGTTTTAGCATGCGTCAATACCATATAAAAATCTGGATTTTTGGCAAAAAGGCTCTGTTGATCGAGAGGATGTTCTTGCTCGCCAATTTCCCACATCCATTTTAAATCGAGTAAATCACCACCTTTAAAGAAGCGTTTGTAATCGATAAATTCAGGACGTAGTGAATGATCAATATAGAAGGTTAACGTGCGACCTTGTTGGTCTGCCAGGTAGTTAGCTACATTGGTCGAACCAGAAGATACGCCCACATATAAATCAAAAGGGTTGAACCGTTGTTGTAGAAAAGCATCAAGTACACCACTGGTAAAGGCACCACGCATGCCTCCACCTTCTACAACCAGTGCGTTGCGGGAAAAATCTGTCATTTGAAAAATATCTGATTACTGATGTGAATGCTGATGTTCTTGCATGTCCATTTCAGGCATATTGTCATGCTGAGTTTGCTGATCTGTTGATTTCTCAGCTTTTTGCTGCATTTCATGCTGTTGAGCTTTGCGCTGTGCTCTTGGCATATAGTCAGGCTCATTACTCATTGCTAAATAGAAAAAGCCAAGGAAGATCGCACTTAAAACACCGACGATTAGAACAAATTTCCAGCCTAAAATTGCTGATTCGGAAGAATTTTTATCGGACATAAGGATATCTCGAATGTGCTGTAGAAGCACAGAAATGAAGTCTATTTATAGCATATTTAGGTATAAGGCTGAAATCTTAAAGGTCATAAAGAAAAACCCATATAAATAAAATATATTTATATGGGTAAGGTTTATGCAATTTTTAAATATTCAAGAGCTCTAACTTATTGAATATTTTGCTTCTGCTCAGCTTTAGTTTTTAGTAACGTTGGGGGCGTGAAGCGCTCACCATATTTGGCAGCCAACTCTTCGGCACGTTTTTGTGCTTTATCAATCCCATATTGATTTAAGAATTGAATTGCTCCTCCCGTCCACGGAGCATAACCAATTCCAAAAATAGAACCGACATTGGCATCAATCACTGACTCTAATACCCCTTCTTCATAACAACGTAAGGTATCTAAGGCTTGTACAAACAAAATACGGTCAATCATATCTTGCTCAGAAATATCATGATCTTTTTGCCAACGGTTTAAGCCTTCCCATAAGTGTTTTTTACCATTTTCAGGATAGTCATAGAAACCTGCGCCAGCAGCTTTACCTTTACGGTTTAATTCATGAATCATGGTATGAATCACTTCATCTACTGGTGTTTTCGGTAGCTCTTTGCCTTCGGCTTGTAGGGCTTTACGTGTTTCACTTGCAACATGCTCCGTTAAAGTTAAAGACACTTCATCTTGAATCGCAAGTGGTCCCACCGGCATGCCAGCTTTCAGTGCTGCCATTTCAATACGCGCTGGATGGACGCCTTCTGCAAGTAAGCGCATACCTTCTTGAATGAAAGTACCAAACACACGACTGGTAAAGAAACCACGGCTATCATTAACAACAATCGGTGTTTTTCCAATTTGTTGTACAAAGTCGTAAGCTTTGGCAAGTGTCTCTGCGGAGGTGTTTTTACCTTTAATAATCTCAACCAACTGCATTTTGTCGACAGGACTAAAGAAATGCAGACCGATAAAAGCTTTATTATCCTTACTTGCTTGCGCTAAACCTGTAATCGGTAGGGTTGATGTGTTTGATGCCATCACACCATTAGGCGCTAGATATTGCTCGGCTTCTTGAGTGACTTTCGCTTTAAGTTCTTGGTTTTCAAATACGGCTTCAATAATCAGGTCACAACCTTGTAAGTCTTCAGCAGAAGCTGTAGCCGTAATGAGCGATAAAATCTGATCACGTTTTTCTGCCGTCATGCGGCCTTGTGAAACACGTTTATCTAGCAATTTCTGAGAATAAGCTTTGCCTTTTTCAGCATTTTCAACAGATACATCTTTAAGGATAACAGGAATGCCTTTAATTGCAGTGGCGTAGGCAATACCAGCACCCATCATGCCCGCACCCAACACGCCCACTTTAGTGGCTTGCCATTTTGCAATATCAGCAGGACGGCTAGCACCCGACTTAATTGCATTTAGGCCGTGCCAGAAAGTGCCAATCATATTTTTAGAAATTTGGCCTGTTGCTAGTTGAGTAAAGTAGCGAGACTCGATGCGCAAGGCGGTATCGACATCAACTTGAGCACCTTCAACTGCGGCAGCCATAATCGCTTCAGGAGCAGGGTAGCAGCCCTTGGTTTTGTCTTTTAGCATGGCTGGTGCAATGGCAAGAACTTGTGCAACTGCCGGAGTTTTTGGATCGCCACCCGGAATTTTATAACCCTTCACATCAAAAGGCTGTTGAGATTTTGGATTGGCTTTGATCCAAGCAATCGCTTTATCTAAAAGTTCTTGTTCATTTTCAGCTGTGTCATGAATTAAGCCTAAAGATTTTGCTTTATCGACACCGAACTGTTTGCCTTCCATTAAAAATGGGAACGCATTTTGAAGACCAAGCAGACGAACCATACGTACAATACCACCGCCGCCCGGTAGTAAACCTAAGGTAACTTCTGGTAGGCCAAATTTACTTTTCGGGTCATTGATTGCAATACGGTGATGGCAACTTAATGCGATTTCCCATCCTCCGCCCAGTGCCGTGCCATTTAATGCTGCAACAACTGGAACTCCTAGTGTTTCAATCGTTCTTAGATGACCTTTTAACTTCTCAACCATATTGAAAAAGTCAGTTGCATGCTCAGGTTGAACTTGAATCAGTTCATCTAAATCACCACCAGCAAAGAAAGTTTTTTTTGCTGAGCGAAAAATAACACCTGAAAGCTCTGTTTCTGCTTTAAGTTTCTGAGTCGCTTCATCGAGCGATTCACGGAACTCGGCATTCATGGTGTTCGCAGATTGACCAGTTGAATCAAGTGTCAAGATGACAATATTGTCGGCATTTTTTTCGTATTGAATTGCACTCATCTTTATATATCCCTAAATTTTTATACACGTTCA
Source organism: Acinetobacter sp. FDAARGOS_558 (assembly GCF_003937785.1). Lineage (NCBI taxonomy): Bacteria > Pseudomonadati > Pseudomonadota > Gammaproteobacteria > Moraxellales > Moraxellaceae > Acinetobacter > Acinetobacter sp. FDAARGOS_558. The sequence goes on along the minus strand of NZ_RKJH01000001.1, from coordinate 1,711,094 downwards.
ATAATGGTGGCAATACCCATACCACCGCCGACACAGAGCGTTGCTAAACCGCGTTTTTTATTTTGACGTTCAAGCTCATCAAGTAATGTACCCAAAATCATGGCACCAGTTGCCCCTAAGGGATGACCTAAAGCAATCGCACCGCCATTTACGTTGACTTTTTCAGCAGGCACATTGAGTTCATTTATAAAACGCATTACGACAGCTGCAAATGCTTCGTTGACTTCAAATAGGTCAATATCATCAATTGTTAAACCAGCTTTTTCCAAGGCTTTGCGTGCAGCAGGCGCAGGGCCAGTCAGCATAATGGTTGGATCAGTACCGACTAATGCAGTCGCCAAAATTTTAGCGCGTGGTTTTAAGTTTTGTTCTTTCACTGCTTTTTCTGAAGCCAGTAAAACAAGAGCTGCTCCATCGACAATACCTGATGAGTTACCGGCATGATGAACATGATTTACTTTTTGTGCTTCTGGATATTTTTGCAGGGCAACAGCATCAAAGCCCATTTGCCCCATCATTTCAAAACTTGGGTTGAGCTTTGCTAACCCTTCAAGTGTGGTATTGCCTTTAATAAATTCATCTTTTTCTAAAATCACAACACCTGAGTGATCTTTGACAGGCACAACTGATTGATCGAAATAACCATTTGCTTGAGCTGCCGCTGCTTTTTGTTGTGACTTTACGGCAAAATTATCAACATCTTCTCGGCTATAACCATCTAAGGTTGCAATGAGGTCAGCGCCGACACCTTGTGGAACAAAAGATGATTTAAGGTTGGTTTCCGGATCTAAGGCCCATGGTCCGCCATCAGAACCCATTGGGATACGTGACATTGATTCAACGCCACCAGCAACCACTAAATCTTCCCAACCAGAACGAACTTTCATGGCTGCCATGTTGACCGCTTCTAAACCTGAAGCACAAAAGCGGTTAATTTGCACACCTGCAACATCATCATTCCAGCCCGCTGCAATCGCTGCTGTTTTGGCAATATCACCGCCCTGATCACCAATTGGTGTTACGCAGCCCAGAACAATATCATCTACTTTAGATGTATCGAGTTGATGGCGTTGCTGTAATTCGTTTAATAGAGTGGTGAGTAATGTGATTGGTTTTACTTCGTAAAGAGAGCCGTCTTTTTTTCCTTTTCCGCGTGGTGTGCGAATGGCGTCAATAATATAAGCCTCGCTCATAACAGTTCCTTTTTTTATTACTTAAACTTTGTCGTGTTTTTGAGTGTACTGTTTTTAAGAGGGAGTGCAATGACGATAAGCGCACCAGTCAGGTGATGATTTTTGCCAATGGCGATACAAAAAAGCCCAAGTTGAACTTGGGCTAAATGTGAAACTAAAGAGATTTAAGAATTAATGGTAACCATGGAGCTGGCGATATAGACCGGGAGTAACACCAGTCCACTTTTTAAATGCACGGTGGAATGTACTGGTTTCACTAAAACCAACTTGCTGAGCAACATCTTCAAGTGTTAACTCAGGATTGAGTAATAAATGAATCGCAGCATCTCGGCGTAAAGCGTCTTTCACGCCCTGATAGCTTTTACCTTCGGCAGCTAGGCGGCGGCGTAAAGTTTGCGGAGATAAATACAACATTGATGCAACGTCATTGAGCGTTGGCATTTCTTCACCAATTTGGCTTTTGAGTACTTCACGAATACGTGAAGTCAACGAATTGGTGTTTTTGAATTTTACTAAAAGCTGAGCAGGGGCTGCTTTTAAGAATTCTTCTAATGTTTTTTCATCTTGGCGAATTGGCAAATCAAGATAATCAGCCGCAAAGGTTATTTCGGTACGCGGTGCGTCAAATTGCATAACCGGCGCAAAGAATAACGCGTCATATTCATCTGCATGTGCAGGACGTGGATAGCTAAAATGAACACGTTCTAATGGTAAGCGACGTTCAATCAGCCATGATGCCAATCCATGCCAGATCATGAGCATACTTTCAGTAATGAAATGATCCGGATCTAATGTTTTTGGAATGAGAGGTACTAAACGTGCTTCGTGTTTGTCACGCTCCAGCGTTACTGACCATTCATCACCAAATAATTTGTAAAATTGAGATGAAAGTTCAAGGGCTTGGCCCAAGGTTTTTGCATGAATAATCAACTGACACATAATGGCAAAAGTGCCCAAACGACGCGGTTGTACATCGAAACCAACGTGTTCGTCTTGTGTGACCATCCATAACATTTTTATAAAACGGGTATATTGTTCTGGTGAGATTCGAGCTTTAGGTTGACGTAATAGTTCCGCTTCGATACCCACATGTGAAAGTAACGTCTCGACATCCATGCCAAGGCGCTTTACGCCTGTCAAAGCCGCATTCACGAAGTGGATGCTAATCGTATCGCGACTCATATTGAATCCTTCAGTCTCTTTGATGTTCACTTTAAATTGACCTAAATGACCGTCTAAAAAAATAAATTGGCGATTTACAACAGTGTAAAAGCACTTTTTACATGTTAAATTGCCGAAATGATCAAGGTAAATGGCTGAACATGACATTGTTTTAGAATATTTGCTTAACTAATATAAAAGAAAATTCGAATAATAGTGGTTAAAAAAACGATGACGACTGCATTAAATGGACTTAAAGTTCTCGATTTCTCGACGCTCTTACCTGGACCTTTCGCCACAATGTATTTAGCCGATATGGGGGCAGAAGTCATCCATATTGAATCTCCATCACGTCCAGATCTCATTCGGATTATGCCGCCCTATGCAAATGGACAGGCGACTGCGCATAGTTATCTAAACCGAAATAAGCAGTCGATCGTTCTCGACTTAAAAGATGCTGCAAGTATTGATCTGATTAAAGCCAAAATTTCTGAATTTGATATTGTGATTGAGCAGTTTCGGCCAGATGTCATGCGCCGTTTAGGGCTGGACTATGCCACCCTTGCAGAAATTAACCCGCGTTTAATTTATTGTTCAATTACAGGTTATGGCCAAACTGGAAGTTATAAAGATCGGGCTGGGCACGACATTAATTATTTAGCTTTAGCTGGTATTGCTGGGTATAGCGGCCGACAAGATAGCGGTCCGCCACCGCTTGGTATTCAGGTTGCCGATATTGCTGGTGGTTCATTACATGCAGTCATTGCGATCTTGGCTGCTGTAGTTGAACGCAGCCGTAGCGGTATAGGTCAATATATTGATATTTCCATGACGGACTGTGTTGCAAGTCTAAATAGTATGGCAGCTTCAGCCACGCTTGCCGCACAAGTTGAACAGGCTCCCGAGCAGGGGATGCTCAATGGGGGGATTTTCTATGACTATTATATGACGCAAGATGGCCGTTATCTTTCTATCGGTAGCCTTGAACCACAATTTATGGCAGGTTTGTCTGCGGCATTAGACTTACCTGTGTTATTACAAAAAGGTGCGTCATTAGATGAGCAAGATCGACAGGAAGTTAAGCAAGCCATTCAAGAAAAAATTAAAGCCAAAACATTCAAAGAATGGCATGAAATTTTTGCAAATCTCGATGTTTGTGTAGAACCGGTATTGAGTTTAAGTGAGGCTTTAAATTCACCGTTAGCACAACAACGTGGATGGATTGTGAATGTTCCTTTGCAAAATAATACGCCAGATACAGAACCACAAATTGCATGCCCAATTAAGTTTTCACGTTCGCAAATGCGATATTCCTTTGTAGGTCAAAAACTTGGCGAAGGGCAGTGGTGAGGTTAAGGGGCTATTTCTTATACAGTATGTATTGAAATTATTATCTGAATAATCAATTGATTAACATTTTGAATAATTTCTTTACATAAAATTAGCGTAACCTTTATAAACAAAGACATAAAAGGTTCGTAAACATGAAAACGCATAAATCTTTGATGGTTTCCTGTTTATCCGTTTTATCAATTACTCTTTTTGTTCAGCATGCACAAGCTGCTGCTGCATTTGACCCAAATGGTTCTTGGATGTTGGGTGATTGGAACGGGCAACGTACAGCGTTGCAAGCACAAGGTTATGATTTTTCTTTTGGATATACCGGTGAATATGCCGGTATTTTAGATTCCAAACAAACATCTACACACGGTAGTGCTTATACAGGGCAACTTGCTTTAGGTTCTCATTTGGACCTAGGTAAAATTTTAGGGTGGCAAGATACAGAAGCTCAAATCACATTAACTTATCGTGATGGGCAATCGCTTTCTGAACATTCTCCAGCATTGGCTGGGCATCAAAGTTCTGTTCAAGAAGTGTGGGGCCGTGAACAAACTTGGCGTTTAACAGATTTATGGATCAAGAAAAAATTCCTTGATCAGAAGTTAGATGTTAAAGTGGGCCGTTTTGGTGAGGGTGAAGACTTTAATAGTTTTGACTGTGATTTCCAGAACTTGGCACTTTGTGGTTCACAAGTGGGTAACTGGGTAGGCGATCAGTGGTATAACTGGCCAGTTAGCCAATGGGCAATGCGTGTCAAATATAACTTGCAACCTGATTTATATACACAAGTGGGTGTATATGAATATAACCCTGAAAACTTGGAACGTGGCAAAGGCTTTAACCTAAGTACAGATGGTTCTCACGGTGCAATTATTCCAGCAGAAGTAGTTTGGTCACCTAAATTAGGTGTGCAAAGCATGCCTGGTGAATACCGTTTAGGTTATTACTATAGTACTGCCGATGCCAAAGAAATTGCAGATTCAACTAAAACATCTCATAAGCAAGGTGTTTGGGTAACTGCAAAACAGAAATTATTCCAGCCAGCTGATCAAACTGACCGTGGTTTAACAGGGTTTGTGAACTTGACTTTCCACGACTCAGATACCAACAAAGTTGATAACATGCAAAATATAGGCTTAGTCTATAAAGGTTTGCTGAATCAACGTCCTCAAGATGAGTTGGCACTTGGTGTTGCTCGTATCCATATCAATGATGATTGGAACGATGTTCAAGCCAAAGAATACGACACCGAATATAATACCGAGCTTTACTATGGTATTCATGCCACTAACTGGCTAACTATTCGTCCAAATGTGCAATATGTTCGTCATGTTGGTGCATTAAAAAATAGTGATAACACTTGGGTAGGCGGTATTAAGTTCTCAACTGCATTCTAAGTAATTATTCCGAAAACGGATTGTCGAGGGCTAAATCATTGATTGAAGTATCCTGACCTTCCGTTTTTTTCTTTATGCCTGAATTTTGTTTTAGACGTATTGGTGATGTCATTTTTCTATAAGTTTTTTGGCACATCTTTCCGATAAAAATGATGATTGATAAGAGGTGGTTTATGAATCAACCTTCTTCAAGATCAGGTTTAACGACTTTTACCGTAATTATTATTGGGTTATTGGCGTTATTCCTGCTAATTGGAGGTATTTGGCTCGCTACACTAGGCGGTTCAATTTACTATATTGTAGCTGGAGTCTTACTTCTCATTGTTGCATGGCAACTCTACAAGCGCGCTTCTGCTGCTTTGTGGGTTTATGCCGCATTAATGCTAGGTACTATTATCTGGAGTGTCTGGGAAGTTGGAACAGACTTTTGGGCGCTTGCACCACGTTTAGATATTTTAGGTATTCTTGGTTTATGGTTATTGGTTCCGGCTGTAACTCGTGGAATCAACAACCTTGGATCAAGTAAAGTTGCCTTATCTTCAACTTTAGCAATTGCAATCGTGTTGATGGTTTATTCTATCTTCAATGATCCGCAAGAAATTAATGGTGAAATCAAGACACCTCAACCAGAAACTGCTCAAGCCGTTCCGGGCGTTGCAGAGAGCGACTGGCCTGCTTATGGTCGTACTCAAGCTGGTGAACGTTATTCTCCATTGAAACAGATTAATGACCAGAACGTAAAAGATCTGAAAGTTGCCTGGACATTCCGTACTGGTGATTTCAAAACAGATAATGACTCTGGCGAAACAACCAATCAGGTTACACCAATTAAAATTGGTAATAACATGTTTATCTGTACGGCTCACCAGCAATTAATTGCGATTGACCCAGCTACAGGTAAGGAAAAATGGCGTTTTGATCCGAAGCTTAAAACGGATAAATCGTTCCAGCATTTAACTTGTCGTGGTGTAATGTATTACGATGCAAACAACACAACTGAATTTGCGACAAGCTTACAAACTAAAAAGTCGACTTCAACTCAATGTCCACGTAAAGTCTTTGTTCCAGTCAATGATGGACGTTTAGTTGCTGTAAATGCTGACACAGGTAAAGCATGTACTGACTTTGGTCAAAATGGTGAAGTGAATTTACAAGAATTCATGCCATATGCTTATCCAGGTGGTTATAACCCAACATCTCCAGGCGTTGTTACTGGTTCAACAGTGGTTATTGCCGGTTCGGTTACTGACAACTATTCAAATAAAGAGCCATCAGGTGTTATCCGTGGATATGACGTAAACACTGGTAAGCTTCTTTGGGTATTTGATACTGGTGCAGCAGATCCAAATGCAATGCCAGGTGAAGGTACAACCTTTGTTCATAACTCACCAAATGCTTGGGCACCTTTAGCATACGATGCCAAACTTGATATCGTTTATGTTCCAACAGGTGTAGGTACTCCAGATATCTGGGGTGGTGACCGTACCGAGTTGAAAGAACGTTATGCGAACTCTATGTTAGCGATTAACGCTTCAACAGGTAAATTGATTTGGAACTTCCAGACAACCCATCACGATTTATGGGATATGGACGTACCGTCACAACCATCTTTGGCAGATATTAAAGACAAATCTGGTAAAACTGTTCCAGCAATTTATGTCTTGACCAAAACAGGTAATGCCTTTGTTCTTGATCGTCGTAATGGTCAGCCAATTGTTCCTGTAACTGAGAAACCAGTTCCACAAACAGTTAAACGCGGACCACAGACTAAAGGTGAGCATTATTCAAAAACTCAGCCATTCTCTGATTTGAACTTGGCACCACAAGATAAATTAACTGATAAAGATATGTGGGGTGCCACTATGCTTGATCAGCTTATGTGTCGTGTGTCTTTCAAACGCCTCAATTACGATGGTATTTATACGCCACCATCTGAAAACGGTACTTTAGTTTTCCCTGGTAACTTAGGTGTGTTTGAATGGGGCGGTATGTCAGTTAACCCTGACCGTCAAGTTGCTGTAATGAACCCGATTGGTTTGCCATTCGTGAGTCGTTTAATTCCTGCTGATCCAAACCGTGCGCAAACTGCAAAAGGTGCGGGAACTGAGCAGGGTGTACAGCCAATGTATGGCGTACCTTATGGTGTTGAAATCAGCGCATTCTTATCTCCACTTGGTTTACCTTGTAAACAACCTGCTTGGGGATATGTTGCTGGCGTAGATTTGAAAACTCATGAAGTCGTTTGGAAAAAACGTATTGGTACAATTCGTGACAGTTTACCGAACTTGTTCCAGTTACCAGCTGTAAAAATTGGTGTTCCTGGTTTAGGTGGCTCTATTTCTACCGCAGGTAATGTCATGTTTGTTGGTGCAACTCAAGATAACTACATCCGTGCGTTTAACGTAACGAATGGTGAGAAACTTTGGGAAGCGCGTTTACCAGCAGGTGGACAAGCAACACCAATGACTTATGAAATTAATGGTAAACAATATGTTGTAATTATGGCCGGTGGTCATGGTTCATTTGGTACAAAAATGGGCGACTATTTAGTGGCTTATGCATTACCAGATAACAAATAAAAGTTTGCTATCAAAAAAGCCCGGATTTATCTGGGCTTTTTTTATGTCAATTTAGATTAAAGCTTATCAATAAAACCGTTATTAAATATGCAAAAAAAGCATTTTATTGATGAATAAAAGCTCGCTATGCTATCCGCCTTAATAATGAATCTACTAGCCATACGCCATGTATTTATATACCGATTTCGATCAGCAGCTGATTAATCAACGAGTTGCTCAGTTCCGCGATCAGACAGAGCGCTATTTAGCGGGCAAACTTTCTGAAGATGAATACCGCCCATTACGTTTGCAAAATGGTTTATATGTGCAACGTTATGCACCAATGCTACGTATTGCTGTGCCGTATGGCTTAATGAACTCAAAACAATTACGTAAAATTGCTGAAGTATCAACTCAATATGACCGTGGCTATGCACACGTATCTACGCGTCAAAATATTCAGCTAAACTGGCCTGCACTTGAAGATGTGCCAGAAATTTTAGCTGAACTCGCAACTGTACAAATGCATGCCATTCAAACCAGTGGTAACTGTATTCGTAACACGACTACTGACCAGTATGCAGGTGTAGTTGCAGGTGAAATTGCTGATCCACGCCCAACATGTGAATTGATTCGTCAGTGGAGTACATTCCACCCGGAATTTGCATTCTTACCACGTAAATTTAAAATTGCCGTTTCTGCACTTGAAGAAAAAGACCGTGCAGCAACAGCATTCCACGATATTGGTGTGTATATCGTGCGTAATGAAGCAGGCGAGATGGGCTACAAAATCATGGTGGGTGGTGGTTTAGGCCGTACTCCGATTATTGGTAGTGTCATTCGTGAGTTTTTACCACGTGAAGATTTAATTGCTTATTTAGAAGCAGTTTTACGTGTTTATAACTTACATGGCCGTCGTGATAACAAGTATAAGGCGCGTATCAAAATCTTGGTTAAAGCATTAACGCCTGAAGTATTTGCACAGAAAGTTGAAGCTGAATTTGAACACACACGTGAAACATTAAAAATTCAGCCAGAAATCTTGAAAAAATTAGACGAAGAGTTCACGCCGTTTGATTATCAAGATTTAGAAGATGAAGACTTTACAGCTTTATTTGCTGAGCATCCAAAATTCAAACAATGGTTCAATATCAATACGCATGCACATAAAGTAAAGGGCTATCGTATTGTTACGATCTCTTTAAAACGTGCAGGCATCGCACCGGGCGATATGACCACTGAAGAAATGAACTTCATTGCAGATCTCGCTGATAAATATACGTTTGGTGAACTTCGTACGACTCACGAACAAAACATTGCTTTAGCAGATGTACCTCAAAAAGATTTGTTCGATGTATGGCAAGCGCTTGAACAGCACAACATGGCTCGTGCGCATATCGGCTTTATTACCGATATTATTAGCTGCCCGGGTGGTGATTTCTGTTCACTTGCAAATGCGAAATCAATTCCTATTGCTGAAGCGATTACACGCCGTTTTGAAGATTTAGATAAAGTTTATGATCTTGGTCATTTAGACTTAAATATTTCTGGCTGTATGAATGCTTGTGGTCACCACCACGTGGGTAACATCGGTATTTTAGGTGTAGATAAAAAAGGTGCTGAGTTCTATCAAATTACCTTAGGTGGTAATTCAGACCATGATGCTTCAATTGGTGACATCTTAGGACCATCATTTGCAGCAGAAGCCGTGCCTGATGTCATTGAAGAAGTATTAAATACGTATCTTGATTTACGTATTGAAGGTGAGCGTTTTGTTGATACATATCGCCGTGTAGGAATTCAACCATTTAAGGAGCGTGCATATGCTTAATACAGCTCTACCTGTGCTTTATAAAGATGGCACGATTGCAGATAATACTTATCAAATCATTGCTGAAGATGGCGTGATTCCTCAAGGTGACGTTGTTTTAACAACAGCACAGCTCGATCAACTGGCGAACATTCAAGGTAAAAAAGCTTTGTATGTGACTGTAAATGATTCACCAGAAGATCATACATTCCCACTTAGTGAACTTGATGCAATCTTCATTGAGTTCGCAGGTTTCGGAGATGGGCGAGGTTATTCATTCGCTGCATTATTACGTCGCCAAGGTTTCCAAGGTGAACTACGTGCAACAGGTGATGTATTTAAGGATGTCTTAAATTATTTAAAACGTTCAGGTTTTGATAGTTTTGTCATCAAAGAAGGTAAAGATGTGCAAGAAGCTGCTGCTGGTTTGCAAGACTTTACTCATCCTTATCAAGCTTCAACAGCTGTGCCAAAAGCAAGTTATCAAACTGGTGCTTAAATAGCTTCTAAGTGAAAAGGCTGAACTCAGGTTCAGCTTTTTTTATAAATAATTTTTTAATAACTGAATTGAAGAATAAGAATGTTCGCTTTAATTTCAAAAATAAATCCTGGTGCTTGGTGGCTACTTTTTGCTATTGTGACAGATGTACTCTCAACATTTTATTCTGCTAAGGGGAATGGCTTAGTCAATAAAACAGCTCAGGGCATTGCTCTGGTTTTGTATATTATTTCTTTTGCATGCGCTGCTATTGCTTTGAAATATATGCAAGCCGGAATTTTATATGTGTTGTGGTCTGGGGTGGGGGTATTGGCGACCGCTTTTCTCGCAAAGATTTTTCTTGGGCAAAACATTGATGTCGCAGGATGGATTGGGATTGGTTTTATTACAGTCGGCTTAATGATTATTGCGCAATACTCTAATATCGATGTTTAAAGCCCTTATAGAAACACTGAGATCTCTATAAGGGCTAAAGAATTAAGTATCTAACTGGCAGTTAACCATCCATTTGACACCAAATTGATCAGTAAAAGCACCGTATAAAGCGCCCCAGAACGTTTTTTCTAGTGGCATTTCAATTTTGCCATTTACAGATAAGGCATCAAAAAGTTGCTTTGCCTTTTCTTGCTCATCTTTTTCAAGGTTAATTGCAATGTAATGATTATTGCCCTGAGTAAATACACTATTTGGTGTACAGAATTGATCAATGACATCTGATGCCATGAGTACAGTGTATTCGTTAATCGGCAGGGAAACATGAAGCACTAAATTTTTTTGAGCTTCCGATAACGTGACACCGTCATGAGGCGGCATATCGCTATAGCGGCTCAGCATGGCAAATTCACCGCCGAATACTGATTTATAAAAATTAAAAGCTTGCTCTGCCTGGCCTTGAAAATTGAGATAGTGATTGAGTTGCATTGTTATTGTCCATTGTTGTTTTCATTTAGAAGAATAAGTTAAAACGGAAAAGAGATTTTGTGGGTCATTTTTTGTAGTTTTTTCATAAAAAATCCCACCGAAGTGGGATTTTAAAAAAGGTTTTAATTAAAGAATTTCGATGGCAACAGCTGTTGCTTCCCCACCGCCGATGCAAAGAGCAGCGACACCCTTTTTACCACCAGTACGTTTAAGCGCATGAATAAGCGTAAGAATAATACGAGAGCCTGTCGATCCTACAGGATGACCAAGTGCACATGCTCCACCATGAATATTGACTTTTTCTGGATCAAGTTTGAAATCATCAATTGGACACATCGTTACCATAGCAAAAGCTTCATTAATTTCCCAAAGGTCAACGTCCTGAGCATTCCAACCTGCTTTTTTAAGTACTTTTTCAATAGCGCCAACAGGAGCAATTGTAAATTCTGAAGGATGTTGAGAATTTGACGCAGTGGCTATGATTTTTGCAAGTGGTTGTAAGCCGCGCTGTGCTGCAACTTCACTCGATGTTAAAACTAGTGCAGAAGCACCATCAGAAATTGAACTCGCGTTTGCAGCAGTAATTGTACCGTCTTTTGCAAAAGCTGGTTTAAGTGATGGGATTTTATCAATCTTGGCATTTAAAGGTTGTTCATCCTGATCGACAATGACATCACCTTTACGGGTAGAAACAGTAACAGGTACAATTTCATCTTTGAAGTAGCCTTCAGTAATCGCAGCTTGAGCACGTTTTAAAGAACGAATTGCAAAGTCATCCATTTGCTCACGAGTATAACCACGTGTATTTGCCATATCTTGAGCAAATGAACCCATTAAACGACCAGTTTCAGCATCTTCTAAGCCATCAAAGAACATATGGTCTTTAATTTCACCGTGGCCCATACGGTATCCCGCACGTGCTTTGGGTAAGACATAAGGCGCATTGGTCATCGACTCCATACCACCGGCAACTACAATTTCAGCACTTCCTGCTTTAATCATATCAGCCGCTTGCATTACCGCCTTCATACCTGAACCACAAAGCTTATTAATTGTCACAGCTCCTGTTGAATCAGGTAAACCTGCTTTACGCATGGCTTGACGAGCAGGGCCTTGCTTTAAACCCGCTGGTAGTACGCAACCCATAATGACTTCTTCGACATCTGTAGGCTGTAAACCTGCTCGTGCGATTGCTTCTTTAATTGTTACCGCTCCTAATTCAGGAGCAGTTAGTCCTGATAGTGATCCTTGAAAACCACCCATAGCAGTACGAGCACCATTAACAATTACGATGTCAGTCATTGTTGTAATCTCCGATTGTTCTTAATCTCAAAATAAGAAATGTTTAAAACCTAAGCAGTATATTGCAAAATGAAGAACGGGTTAGCTTCTGCATTAGACTGTAGAGTTCTAACAATTTTTAAGCTCTTCTAAGCGCACATGTCCCATTTTGCTAAGAATTAATTTAAAGTTTTTAAGCTGGTCATAAGAACAATAGATAAAACTGCCATTCGACTCGATGGGTAGTCCAGAACTACCTTGAAAAATAATACTATTTTGTTTTTTTCCAAAACGTTGTAATTTCATAGAACCGTAGTGATGGTTAAGATCTATAGAGGTCAATAATTCTTCATTTAAATCATGTTGTAGATTACGGTTATTATCTACAAAGCTGATTACGCGGTTATCCCAATTCGTATTGCAGACCAATTGATCAGAACTTGGACAAAGAACAACATTCTTATGCCTAATAATTGCGTCATATTTGGCTTTTTGTATATGAATTGTGAGTATACGCGGCGTATTTTTTAGTTCTACAGATGCCATAAATTGATGGTATAAAGGAATGGCTATAACTGACATAATCACAAGAATTACGAGTGTTATAGTGAGCTCAACTATAGTAAAACCAGGAGATTTAAACATTAGAAAACCTTAATATATGTATAAATAGAGCAATTTTATGTTTTCTGACAATGATTTATATTATTTTTTATAATGAGGAAACACAAAATTAAATAAGGGTTATCAGTCGGCTAGAATACTGGTAAAATCACGGCAAGCGAAACAAAGAAGTTGTTCATATTTGCTAGTTGGGTAAAAAATTACCGAATTACAACGGAAATTGTAAGTAATTTTGTCAATAATTTACTTGATTAAAATTATCAAGCACTTGGAAAGTCTATCAAGTGTTTGTATGATTCAAATGTGAATAGCTTAAAAATAATACTGGGGTAAAAAAATATCTCAGGGGCCAATAAATTTAGGCTGAGCTTGAACAACAATTGTTATCTCTGGAGGATATCCATGAAATTGAGTCGTATTGCACTTGCTACTATGCTTGTTGCTGCTCCATTAGCTGCTGCTAATGCTGGCGTAACAGTTACTCCATTACTGCTTGGTTACACTTTCCAAGACAGCCAACACAACAATGGCGGTAAAGATGGTAACTTAACTAATTCACCTGAGTTACAAGACGATTTATTCGTTGGTGCAGCTCTTGGTATCGAGTTAACTCCATGGTTAGGTTTCGAAGCTGAATATAACCAAGTTAAAGGCGACGTAGACGGCGCTTCTGCTGGTGCTGAATATAAACAAAAACAAATCAACGGTAACTTCTATGTTACTTCTGATTTAATTACTAAAAACTACGACAGCAAAATCAAGCCGTACGTATTATTAGGTGCTGGTCACTATAAATACGACTTTGATGGCGTAAACCGTGGTACACGTGGTAACTCAGAAGAAGGTACTTTAGGTAACGCTGGTGTTGGTGCTTTCTGGCGCTTAAACGATGCTTTATCTCTTCGTACTGAAGCTCGTGCTACTTATAATGCTGATGAAGAGTTCTGGAACTATACAGCTCTTGCTGGCTTAAACGTAGTTCTTGGTGGTCACTTGAAGCCTGCTGCTCCTGTAGTAGAAGTTGCTCCAGTTGAACCAACTCCAGTTGCTCCACAACCACAAGAGTTAACTGAAGACCTTAACATGGAACTTCGTGTGTTCTTTGATACTAACAAATCAAACATCAAAGACCAATACAAGCCAGAAATTGCTAAAGTTGCTGAAAAATTATCTGAATACCCTAACGCTACTGCACGTATCGAAGGTCACACAGATAACACTGGTCCACGTAAGTTGAACGAACGTTTATCTTTAGCTCGTGCTAACTCTGTTAAATCAGCTCTTGTAAACGAATACAACGTTGACGCTTCTCGTTTGTCTACTCAAGGTTTCGCTTGGGATCAACCGATTGCTGACAACAAAACTAAAGAAGGTCGTGCTATGAACCGTCGTGTATTCGCGACAATCACTGGTAGCCGTACTGTAGTAGTTCAACCTGGTCAAGAAGCGGCAGCTCCTGCAGCAGCTCAATAATTTGAGTTCTTGAACAGTAAAAAAGCGACTCGTTAGAGTCGCTTTTTTTATGGCGATTTTTAAAATATTTGGTCATTTGTAAATCTCCTGATTCATAATCTCTTCCCATCATTACTTAAAATAGTTACCAAACCCCTTTCTTCAATTGCTGTTTAGTATCTTGTCTATTTCTACGATGTTGAGCACGAGGTTTTTCTGTTTCGTGCATACCACCTTTGTGAAGTAGAGGGGATAGAGCTACTTGATTACGGACCTTAATTTTCGGCATTTCTTTAATTTTCATGTCTTAACCTTTAATACATAAAACTTGTTTAAGAGTATGAACGACTTCAATGAGATCTGCCTGATTGGCTATAACCTCATCAATATCTTTATAGGCACTTGGAATTTCATCGACTACACCACTGTCTTTACGGCATTCAATCCCTTGTGTTTGTTCAATCAAGTCCTGCTGATTAAAAAGAACTTTTGCTTTGCTTCGGCTCATTTTGCGGCCAGCTCCATGAGAACAAGAACAAAAAGATTCAGGGTTTGCTTTACCTTTAACAATATACGAGCGTGCTCCCATAGAGCCTGGAATAATTCCTAACTCATCTAAACCTGCTCTAATTGCCCCTTTTCTTGTAACAAAAAGGTTTTCACCAAAGTGTGTTTCTTGACTCACATAGTTATGGTGACAATTGATTGCTTCTTTCGTCATTTGAAAAGAAGGTAGAAGAGGGCGAATTGCTTCTAATATTAATCGCATCATTTCTTTACGATTTTCAAAAGCATATTCTTGAGCCCACTCTACTGCTTCTACATAATCATTAAAGCTTTGCGAGCCTTCAGCAAAATAACTTAAATCTTTATCAGGCACGTGCCCAAAGCGATGTTGTGCCTCTTTCTTGGCTAACTCAATAAAATAAGTACCTATGACGTTACCAAGACCTCGGCTGCCCGAATGGAGCATCACCCATACATCTTGATTTTCATCAATACATAACTCTATAAAGTGATTACCGCCGCCTAAAGTGCCCAACTGTTTTTGCCATGTTGCCTCAAACTGACGAAGCATTCGGACAAGACCCGGATGCTTTTTAATAATAGGTTCTAAGCGTTTTTCAAGTGGAATAATGCTAGAAGCTTTCGCTTTGACTTGTTTATGCAAAGCAAATCCAACCGGCACTTTCCGTTCAATGGCGTCCCGCAAGCGACTTAAGTTATCTGGAAGTTGTGAAGCTTTCAGGCTCAAACGAATAGCATTCATTCCGCAGCCAATATCTACACCCACTGCAGCAGGAATAATGGCATGTTTAGTAGGAATGACGCTGCCTACAGTTGCACCTTTTCCAACATGCACATCAGGCATAACAGCAATATGAGAATATATAAATTGCAGTTGTGCCATCTTCTTGAGTTGTTCAATACTTTCACTATCTATGTCTTGAGTGAAAATTTTAACGGGGACACCATATTGTGCCTCTTCGTTTAATATCTTTTGTATGTCCATAATTATTCTCTTATTTATTGTCCGAATAGGCATAAAAAAACCTAGCGAATGCTAGGTCTTAAATTCGAGCATTCGGACAAGTGAATTAAATTTGTACACTTGTCCGTGAGCTGACATCGTGCCAAATCGTTACTGTGTTTTACCTTGTAGTGTTGGCATGATGTTCTCCTTTTTTAAAAAGTGCCGTTGAAAATCTGAACGGCATTTTACCTGTTTTTAACTAAAGATCAAGTTTTTGACCTTTGATAAGCGCTGATTAATTACTTGAACTCAGTATTAATCTTGCTCTGGTTTTACATCCATTTGATCGTAAGGAATTAATTTAGTTTTATTTTTCCATTTATATCCAAGCCAGATTACTAAGAATAAAGGCAAGCTGATATAAGTAGAAAGTAAGCCAATCCAGTCAATTTTACCGCCTAAAACCGCTTGGTAGTTTTGTCCTAAAATAATGACAGAACAGAGGATAAAGGCAAACCAAGGTGCGAATGGGAAAAACTTAGCGCGGTATGCAAGATCTTCTAATTTATAACCTTGAGCAATATAACCTTTACGGAAACGATAATGCGAAATTGCAATACCTAACCAGACAATGAAACCACACATTCCTGACATATTGAGGAGCCAGTTAAAGACTTGCTTTTCTCCGATAAAAGTCGTTAAGAAGCAGAATGCAGCAATGAATGTAGTTGCATATAACGCATTCATTGGAACACCACGATTATCGAGTTTTGCAAACCATTTTGGTGCACGGCCTTGTTGCGCCATATCAAATAACATACGGGTAGAAGAGTACATGCCCGAGTTACCTGCTGACAAAATAGCAGTCAAAATAACTGCATTCATTAAGCTTGCAGCAAAAGCAAAACCTACTTTTTCATAAAGTAAGGTGAAAGGAGAAAGAGCAATATTTTCTGTTGCTGCTGCTTGTAATAAGTTTGGATCATCATAGGCAATTAGGGTGCCGATAATGAAGATACACAAGATATAGAATAATAAAATTCGCCAGAAAATCTGTTTAATTGCAAGCGGAATCGTCTTCTTCGGATCTTTTGATTCACCTGCTGCAACACCCACCATCTCGGTTCCCTGAAATGAGAACCCAGCAATCATGGCTACCCCAATCATGGCTTGTAAACCACCTACGAATGGTGCCTCTTTATAAGTCCAGTTGCCAAAAGTTGCTACTCCTGGTGTCAACATAATCTTAATAATCATGGCGATACCAATAATAATAAAGGCAACAATGGCAATTACTTTAACCATGGAGAACCAGAATTCACTTTCACCAAATCCTTTTACGGTCATCGCATTAATCATAAAGATAATGACGAGAAAGATGGCGCTCCAATAGAATCCGGGAACATCTGGGAACCAGAATTTCATAATAAACTGTACGGCAACGAGTTCAAACGCAACCGTAATTGCCCAGTTGTACCAGTAGTTCCAACCTAAAGCGAAACCAAAACCTTCTTCGACATAGCGGCTTCCATAGGTAAAGAAAGCACCGGATGTTGGTGTGTGTGTCGCAAGTTCACCTAAACTGGTCATTAAAAAGTAAATCATAATACCAATGAGGGAGTAGGCGAGTAACGCCCCACCTGGACCTGCATTTGCAATGGTTGACCCAGAAGCAAGGAAAAGACCTGTACCAATGGAACCACCAATGGCGATCATATTCAGATGACGAGCCCCAAGCTTACGCTGGAGTTTTTCAGGAGCATGTGTTTCGCTCATGGAGATTCCTTACATAGTTTGTTATGCACAGGCATATAACACCTTAAAGCCTTGAAGATCAGTTTTAATCTCACACTGACCAAAGTGCTTCTCAATTAAGATCGGATAGTTTAAAAAACGGTTCGCTACAATCCATAGCTCACCTGATGCCTTTAAATGTTTTTTAGCGTTCTGGCAGAGTCCTTCACTTGCATCATAGTTGGTATGAATACCCTGATGGAAGGGAGGATTACTGACAATGGCATCAAGTTCTGTTGGGGCGTCTGCAATTCCTGTAACAGGCTGCAATCTCAACTGGTCTGAACCTATTCCATTTCGACTAAAAGTCATTTCCGTTGACTGTAAAGCGAAGGCATCAATATCTAGGGCATGGATAATATTACTTGAATTTGCTTTTGCCAAATAGCAACTGATAATTCCAGCTCCACACCCGAAGTCGGCAATTCTACCTGATTTCACCTGATTTAGATAAGGGAGTAAAACGGCAGTTCCGACATCTAGATGAGTTTGGCTGAAAACGCCAGGTAAGGCACAAATGGTAAGTTCTTGCTCATTTACTTGAACAGTATAGGTTTTTAACCAGCTTTCAAGAGGTTTGATCTTTTCAGTTTTCTCAATTTTTAAATGCCATAACTGACAATGTCGAGCGCTATCAAGTTTAAGTATTTTGCCAAAGTTTTGTAGTTGTTTGGCAGCTCTCTCAACACCACCTTTTTTTTCACCTACTAAAAAAACTGATTGGTCAATTTTCAGATGGCTCATCACTACATGCAATATATAGTTTAAAAGCTCTTTTGATTTTGGAACAAAAATTATAGCCTGATCAAATTCTTGTGATGGAAACTCAACCGAGAAATGAGCTGGTGTGCCTGCATTCACAAAACCCTGATAGTCAGCATAATTCCATGTCCAGACTGATGCATCAATCTCAGTGGGTAATTGACTGACTAGGGCGTCATTCGGTGCATTAATTAACAAGACCCTACCTTTTAAATAGTCTTGTTGTCTTAATATCACTTCACTTCTAGGGTCCATGTACATCTCTCATGAAGAAGAATGCCCAGTGAAAACTGGGCAGTAATCAAAATTAAAATTGGTTATTTATGTGTTTCTGGGAGTACAACATTTAAAATTAATGCTGCAATACCGCCTGTTGCTACGCCGGAACTAAAAATATTTTTAAATAATTCTGGCAGATGCTCCAAAATTTGTGGCACTTGAGCAACACCCAAGCCTAATGCAAGTGAAATCGCAATAATTAAAAGAGCACGGCGGTCTAAATGAATTGATGAAAGAATATTAATACCTGAGGCAGCAACAGCGCCGAACATTACCATAACTGCTCCACCTAATACGGCTTGTGGAACAGCTTGTATTACACCAGCTACAGCAGGGAATAGACCTAATAAAATGAGTAAAGCAGCAATCCAGATTCCTACATAACGACTTGCTACACCAGTTAATTGGATAACACCATTATTTTGGGCAAACACAGAGCTTGGGAAAGTATTGAATAGGCCAGCAAGTAATGAATTTGCACCATTTACTAACACACCACCCTTAATACGTTGCATCCACTGAGGACCATCTACAGGTTGGTTTGATAGTTTACTGGTTGCCGTCACGTCACCAATTGCTTCTAAAGAAGTAACCAAATAAATAAATGCCATTGGAATAAATAAGCCCCATGAGAAGCTTAAGCCAAAATGCATTGGTGTCGGAATTTGAATCACGGGTGCATCTTTTAGACCAGAGAAGTCTAGATACCCCATAAAGCCGGCAAGAATGTAGCCAATCACTAAAGCAATTAAAATAGCTGAACTTTTAATCCAGACAATACGAATACGGTTTAGGACAATAATAATAGCAAGAACCGTACACGACATTATAAGGTTATCAGCACTGGCAAAAGTATGGTCCTGCATGGCTTGATAACCACCGCCCATACTAATCAAACCTTCTTTAATGAGCGTTAGACCAATCAGGAGTACCACAATACCTGTCACAAGGGGAGTAATTAGCTTTTTTACCCATGGGAGAATTTGTGATACGCCCATTTCAATAAATGAACCTGCAATCACAACACCAAAAATAGCAGCCATAACTTGATTGACTGGTGTACCTGCAGCAACCATTGCACTGCCAATACCGATAATCGGGCCAATAAAGTTAAAACTTGTACCTTGAACAATAAGTAAGCCTGCACCAAACGGACCAACTTTTTTACATTGTAAGAAAGTCGCGATTCCTGAAATGACCAAAGACATTGATAAAATCATATTGGTTTCATTTCGTGGAACGCCTAATGCTAAGCAAATTAGAAGCCCGGGGGTAACAATCGGGACAATAATTGCAAGCAAATGTTGAAAGGCTGCCAAAAAAGCCACGAACGGTTTTGGTCGGTCATCTAGCCCATAAACGAGGTCAAGACGGTCTTGTGATGGTTGATTGGACATGGGAGTAAATACGCCGCAATTTCGCAAATTGGCGCTATTCTAATCGAGATACCTATCTTTACAAAACGAAATACAGACTATTGGAAAATTTTTTTGTCAATGTCAATAAACTGTCACTACTCAAGAGTAGTGTTTTTCTGTATAATTTGCCCTCAAATTTTAGGCGTTTCGAATTTTCATGTCAGATATCAAAAATCTCCGTAATATCGCAATTATTGCGCACGTCGACCACGGGAAAACCACACTTGTCGATAAACTACTTCAGCAATCAGGTGCTCTCGGTGACCGAGCAGGCGAGATTGAGCGTGTCATGGACTCGAATGCGCTTGAAAGTGAACGTGGTATTACCATCTTAGCGAAAAATACCGCTATTACTTGGTTAGACAAACGTACAGATACAACTTATCGTATCAACATCGTGGATACCCCAGGACACGCCGACTTCGGTGGTGAGGTAGAACGTGTAATGTCGATGGTTGACTGCGTACTACTTCTTGTTGACTCACAAGAAGGCCCAATGCCACAAACTCGCTTTGTGACTCAAAAAGCCTTTGCCCGTGGTTTAAAACCAATCGTGATTATCAACAAAGTTGACAAGCCAAGTGCTCGTCCAGACTGGGTAATCGATCAAGTATTTGATTTGTTTGATAACCTTGGCGCAACTGATGAGCAACTTGATTTCCCAATCGTTTATGCATCAGGTTTACGTGGTGTAGCGGGTCCTGCTCCTGAAGAGCTTGCAGAAGACATGACTCCGTTGTTCGAAACGATTGTAGACATCGTTGAGCCACCAGCTGTTGATGTTGATGGTCCATTCCAAATGCAGATTTCATCACTTGACTATAACAGCTTCGTAGGTGTTATCGGTGTTGGTCGTATTCAACGTGGTTCTGTAAAACTAAATACTCCTGTTACTGTAATTGACAAAGAAGGCAATACACGTAACGGTCGTATCTTAAAAATCATGGGTTACCATGGTTTAGAGCGTATTGATGTTGATTCTGCATCTGCGGGCGATATCGTATGTATTACTGGTATTGATGCACTTAACATTTCTGACACGATTTGTGATCCGAAAAATGTTGAAGCATTACCACCTTTATCTGTAGATGAACCTACAGTGTCTATGACTTTCCAAGTAAACAACTCTCCGTTTGCTGGTAAAGAAGGTAAATTCGTAACTTCACGTAATATTCGTGAGCGTCTTGATCGCGAATTAATTCACAACGTAGCTTTACGTGTTGAAGATACTGACAGTCCAGACCGTTTCAAAGTATCTGGTCGTGGTGAACTTCACCTTTCAGTTTTAATTGAAAACATGCGTCGTGAAGGCTTCGAATTAGGTGTATCACGTCCGCAAGTAATCATTAAAGAAATTGATGGTGAAAAACAAGAACCTTACGAAAACGTAACGTTTGACGTTGAAGAGCAGCACCAAGGCGCTGTAATGGAACAAATGGGTCACCGTAAAGGCGAAATGACCAATATGGAAGTTGACGGTAAGGGTCGTATCCGTATTGAAGCAACTGTTCCTTCACGTGGTTTAATTGGTTTCCGTTCTGAATTCTTAACCATGACCTCTGGTACTGGTATTATGACTTCAAGCTTCTCTCACTATGGTCCTCTTAAACAAGGTACTGTTGCGAAGCGTCAAAACGGTGTGTTGATTTCTATGGTTCAAGGTACATGCTTGGGCTATGCATTATTCAGCTTACAAGACCGCGGTCGTTTATTCGCTAAGCCACAGTTAGAAGTTTACGAAGGTATGATCGTAGGTATTAACTCTCGTTCAGACGATATGGTTGTAAACCCAACTAAAGCGAAACAGTTAACTAACGTTCGTGCGTCTGGTACTGATGATGCTTTAACTTTAACACCTGCAATTGAATTCACGCTTGAACAAGCTCTTGAATTTATTGAAGATGACGAGTTAGTAGAAGTTACTCCAAAATCAATTCGTATCCGTAAGCGTTACTTGACTGAAAATGAACGTAAACGTAACCGTGATAAATAATTTTTCTTAAATGAAAAAGAAAAACCGCTAAATTCGTTTAGCGGTTTTTTATTGCTTACTGGTAAAGCTGAAAGTAAACTTAAAGTCATATTTTTCTTGTAAGCAAATATGTTGTTAAAGTGTGAAATAGCTTTCTTTTTTGGAAAAAAATATTAAATTATCAATATCATGGCGAGTACTATCTAGACGGATAAGAGGCCAGTGAAAAAAGAAAAATATGATGTGTTCCTCCCCCCTACATCTGGAGATGTTTAGATGAGTATTATTCAAGAATTTAAAGAATTTGCCATTAAAGGCAATATGATGGATTTAGCCATTGGTGTAATTATTGGTGGTGCTTTTGGCAAAATCGTAGACTCGTTAGTAAAAGATATCATCATGCCACTTATCACTGTAATTACTGGTGGTGGTGTTGATTTCTCGCAGAAATTTATCGTGTTAGGTGCAAACCCTAATAACTTACAATCTCTAGATGCCTTACAAAAAGCAGGTATCAATGTATTAACTTATGGTAACTTCCTGACCATTTTAATTAACTTCCTGATTTTGGCTTGGGTTGTGTTCTTAATGGTGAAATTATTAAACAAACTTCGCCGTGATAAGAATGAGCCAGAAGCTCCAGCTGCAACTCCAGAAGACATCCAATTATTACGTGAAATTCGTGATGAGTTGAAAAAACAAGCTTAATAAAAAGTATTTAAGTATAAAAAACGGTACCTAGTGTACCGTTTTTTATTACATAGCATTTTATACTGGACTAGAGATATTGATAAACTTGCTAAATCACAGTTAAGTTTAGCTAAGCAGATAGAACAAGGACATAAATTAATGAATCAGCTTTTTGTATATGGAACTTTATGCCCTAATAAAGCAAATGCTCATATTTTAGAGCAGATTGGTGGTAACTGGACAAAAGCGAGTGTACGAGGAGTGATTCATATTTTAGATTGGGGACCAGACAAAGGCTTAAAGGCCTTAGAATTAGATCCAGAAGCAGATTGGGTAGAAGGCTATTTGTTTAGCACAGAAAAGTTAGCAGAAAACTGGCAAATGTTAGATGATTTTGAAGGCTTTCAATACCAACGCGTGACAGCAGATATAAAATTAGAATCGGGTGAGTATGTTAAAGCCTGGACATATCAAATCAATATGCAGGCTAAAGCTCCCCACAATTACAAGTAAAATGCTGAAATCAACGTAAGCCAGTCATTCTGAATTTAACTTCTAAGAGATGATAGCCAAACTGGCTTTTGATTGGACCTTGTAATACACGTTCAGCAGCCGTAAAAACTACTTTGTCAATGACAGGCACCAATTGCCCTTTTTTGACTTCACCAAGTTCACCACCACGTTTTGCCGAATTACAGGTGGAGTATTGCTTGGCAAGTTTGGCAAAGTCAGCACCACTTTGTAGCTTCTTTTTCAGCTGTTCGGCTAAGTCTTTATCTTTGACTAAAATATGTCGGACAATTGCTGTTTGCATGTTGTCTTCCTCCAAAAAATTAAGGCTTTCTCAGCTTTTTAAGTGGTTGGCACTGTGGGCAAAATACGCTGGCACGCTGACCGAGTTTTAAGTTTTCTAATGTGGTTTCACAGTTAACACACATTTCACCGGCACGACCATAAGCGAGTAAAGTCTGTTGAAAATAACCATTTTCACCCATGGCATTGCTGTAGTCTCGTAAAGTCGAGCCGCCTAAATCAATTGCTGACTTTAAAATTCGCTTAATCTCAACAACCAGTTTCTCAATCTGTTGCATGGTTAAATCACCAGCGGGCTGTGCTGGATGAATGCCAACATTAAACAAGCTTTCAGTTGCATAGATATTGCCAACACCAACCACTACATGATTATCCATGAGTGCAATTTTTATGCCGACAGCTTTGTTTTTAAGTTTAGAAGCTAAATATTCTGCATGAAAGTCAGTACTTAAAGGCTCTGGCCCTAAAGTGTCAATGAGTTTTCCTTGAGTTTCAGGGTTAAGCCAAAGAATACAGCCAAAACGACGTGGGTCATGGTAACGTAACTGCTGATCTTCAAATTGAATAATGAGATGATCGTGTTTTCTCAATTCATCGTTTGGTTGACACAGGCGAAAACTACCTGACATTCCTAAATGCCAGAGCATTTGATCTTGTTCAAACTCTGCCAAAATATATTTTGAACGTCGATTTAACCCAATGAGACGTTGCCCAACAAGTTTCTGAACATTATCTGGTATAGGCCAGCGTAAGCTAGGATTGCGTACTTCAACACTTAGAACTTTTTGATTCAATAAGGGAAATAAACTGGTTTTGGTGGTTTCGACTTCGGGTAACTCAGGCATGCCAACTCGCAGAATTAACAGATATACTGGATTAATCAAGTATAACGTGTGGTATGTAATATTTCAGAGAATACTATGTCAGATATTTTACCATTAAGCTGGTTTCAACGAGAAACTTCGGAAGTAGCATATGATTTAATCGGCTGCGTATTATGTAAGCGACAGCCTGATGGACAAGTTATCCGCTGTACAATTAGTGAAACAGAAGCTTATTTGGGCGTTCGCGATAAAGCCTGCCATAGCTACAATGACAAACGTACCGCACGAACAGAGGTGATGTATCGCCATGGTGGTACCATTTATGTCTATTTAATTTATGGCATGTATGAAATGCTCAACATTATTACTCAAACAGAAGGTGTACCTGAAGGAGTGATGATTCGATCAGCATTTTTAAATAGTGCTTCAACTAAAAAAGAATATAAGCTTTTGGCTGGACCCGGCAAACTGACGCGTTATTTAGGCATTGATCGGACTTTAAAAGGCCAGACTTTGGGTGAAGAATCTGGACTATGGATTGAAGCAGCCACTACACAGCCAGAAGTGGTTTTAACGCCACGTATTGGAATTGATTATGCCGAGGAGGCAAAAGACTGGCCTGAACGGTATTGCTGGAAAGATCATCCATCATTAAGTCGATAATTCTCATCTGGCAAACAAATTTATATGGCAAAAAGAGCGTTCCAGATTTACAACAATGTAGACCAAATTCTATATCCAGACAAGACACTGCTTTTTGTTATCATAACTACAATATAAATAAAGGAAATAAGCATGTCCTTATTACGCTTAGACCGACTTCATTACTGTATTTTGATGAGTATGGGCTGTATTTCTAGCCCACTTGTTTGGGCCGAAGACTTAAATTCAGACGTTGCCAAATTGCCAACTTTACATGTGGAAGCGACACGTACTGACACCGGTTATTTACAAACACCAGCTTCGGTTTTCCGAATCGAGGCACCTCAAGTGGATAGTTCTTCACAAGTAAATTTAACTGAAGTTGTGAAGGGCATACCGAGTTTACAGATTCGTAACCGTGAAAATTATGCGCAAGATCTACAGCTATCTATGCGTGGTTTTGGTGCACGTTCTACGTTTGGTGTCCGTGGTATTCGTCTTTATGTGGATGGTATCCCTGCAACAATGCCAGATGGGCAGGGCCAAACATCTAATATCGACTTAAGCAGTTTAGATCATGTTGAAGTTCTAACAGGGCCTTTTTCTTCACTTTATGGAAATTCATCAGGCGGGACTATTTTAACTTCTACTAAAGAAGGGCAAGGGAAAGACTCAATTGAGCTGAGTTATTCGGGTGGTAGCCATGATAAAAGCCGAGCAGGACTTGTGCTACAAGGTGGGGCAAAAGGGGCGAATGAACCAAGTTATATTATTAGCTCATCATACTTTGATACCGACGGTTACCGCGAACATAGCGGTGCAGAAAAAGTGTTAAATAATGCAAAGCTCAGCTGGAATCTTGATGATGGTAGTAAAATCAACTGGGTAACCAACTATGTAAAAATCCACGCCGATGATCCGCAGGGTCTAACGCATGATCAGTGGAATGCAAATCCAAAGCAACAAGTTCCATTTTTAAAGCAATTTAATGTTCGTAAAGATATTGAACAAACCCAAACGGGCGTGACATGGTCTAAGCCGATTAATGACAAAAATGAACTCTATGCCATGGCATATTTAGGCAATCGTCAAGTCACACAATATCAATCTATTCCTAAGTCCACCCAAGAGGCGAGCATAAACCATGCCGGTGGAGTCATTGATTTTGAACGTAATTATTATGGCGCTGATTTCCGTTGGACGGGTAAAGAGTTACTTCCAAATACCACGCTAAGTGTCGGTGTTGCACTTGATGCAATAGATGAAGATCGTAAAGGTTTTGAAAACTTTAATTTAGTAAATGGTCAACCTTCTTATGGTGTCAAAGGTAATTTACGTCGTGATGAAGACAATACTTTATGGAATATCGATCCATATTTACAAGCTTCATGGCAGTTCTTATCTACATGGCGTTTAGACACGGGTGTTCGCTATAGCAATGTCCACTACAAATCTAAAGATAACTATTTAAGTAATGGTGATGATAGTGGTAAGACGGATTACGATAAAGTTTTACCGTCGGTCGCTTTAAGTTGGCAAATTTTACCTGAACTCATGGCCTATGTAAGTTATGCCAAAGGTTTTGAAACACCAACTTTTACTGAAATGGCATATCGACCTGATGGTCAAAGTGGTTTTAATTTTGATTTAACAGCTTCAACAAGTGATACCTATGAAACAGGTTTAAAGTCACAAAACCAACTAGGTGATTTTACTTTGGCAGTTTTCCAGACTAAAACCAAAGATGACATTGTTTCGGCCGGTAACTCAAATGGCCGATCAACGTTCCGTAATGCAGATAAAACCTTACGTGAAGGCGTAGAATTTGCATGGAATAAAAAGTTATGGCGAGACTTAACAGCTACCGCAAGCTACTCGTATTTAGATGCAACCTTTGATGCTGACATTCCAGCATTAGGAAATATTGCTCAGATTTCCTCAGGAAATGCCATACCGGGTATTGCCAAAAACCAAGCTTATGCCTCTTTGGCATGGCAGCCATCGCACGGTCTATATGGTGGTGTAGATGTACAGTATATGGACAAAGTATACGTGAATGATACCAACAGTGACGCAGCACCGAGCTACAGTGTAACTTCAGCAAATGTTGGTTATGCATGGGTAATTGGCGATTGGAAAGTCAATAGCTTTGCTCGTGTAGATAACCTCTTTGATAAAAAATATGCAGGTTCAGTGATTGTAAATGACGGTAATAGCCGCTATTTCGAACCTGCTGATGGACGTAACTGGAGTGCAGGTTTACGTGTAATTAAACAATTCTAGGAATTAAAAATGGCAAAATTATTTGAAACGGTTAATTTCGATTCACTACAACTGGTCAATAGAATTGTAATTGCCCCAATGTGCCAATATTCGGCAACAGATGAAGGCGAAATTACCTATTGGCATGAACAGCAATGGGCAAATTACGCGTTGTCTGGAGCTGGGCTATGTATTGTGGAAGCTACAGCTGTACAGGCGGAAGGTCGAATTAGTTATGCAGATCTTGGCCTTTGGAATGATCAGCAACGTGACCAGATCAAAACTTTATTGGGAAAAGTTAAAACACTTTCTCCTATGCCATTTGGAATTCAATTAGCTCATGCTGGACGTAAGGCATCTACTGAAAAGCCTTGGTTGGGTAAAGGCCAAATTGCAAAAGATCAGCCACATGGTTGGCAAACAGTTGCTCCAAGTACAAGTACTTTTTCGGTTCATGATGCAGCGCCACATGCTTTAACCATTGCCGAGATTAAACAAATTCAACAAGACTTTGCAGCTGCGGCAAAACGTGCAGTTGAAGCAGGCTTTGAGCTAATTGAGGTACATGCTGCTCATGGTTACTTGCTACACCAATTCTTATCGCCAATCGCCAATCAACGTACTGATGAATATGGTGGCTCTTTAGAAAACCGTATGCGTATGACGCTAGAGGTACTTCAGGCGATTAAACTTGCTGTTCCCGAAGGTTATCCGGTAGGGGTACGTTTATCTGCAACAGACTGGATGGATGGCAATGAGCAGTGGGATATTGAGTCTACGGTTGGTTTATCAAAAGCCTTAGAGCAGTTAGGTGCGGCCTATATTCATGTCTCTAGTGGTGGTTTACATGAGCATCAAAATATTACCATTGGAGCCGGTTACCAAGTTCCTTTCGCGGAACAGGTTAAAAAACATGTAGCTATTCCTGTGATTGCGGTAGGGCTTATTACTGACCCACAGCATGCTGAACAAATTTTAGAAAACCAGCAAGCTGATGCCATTGGTCTTGCGCGTGCAATGTTATATGACCCACGTTGGCCGTGGCATGCTGCTGCTACATTGGGTGCAAAAGTCAAAATTGCTCCTCAATATTTGCGTTGCCAACCACATGGCTTAAAACAGCTTTTTGATTCTTTTTAGTTTTTAATATTCGGGCAAATTAAGATTTGCCCGTTTTTCTTTTGAAATGAGTGAGGAAGTAGTCTGTGGTTTTTCAGGTAATTTTACCAATTTTGATTTTATTATTGATGGGGTACTGTAGTGTCCTCATTAAACTGGTAACACCTGAACAAATTAAGGCTCTGAGCGCATTTGTTATTAAAATTTCTTTACCTGCTTTTTTAATCCAATCTTTAGCCAATAAGAACTTACAAGATATTTGGCACCCTGCTTATTTTATTGCTTATGGTGGCGGCTCTTTAATCTTGTTTTTTGGGGCTTTTATCCTTTACCGCAAGTATTTTAAAAATAGCCTGACACATAGTGCAGTCATATCGATGGGCGCTTCTATGTCAAATACAGGTTTTATGGGTACAGCGATTCTAACCATGCTAATGGGGAGTCATGCTGCAATCTATATATCTTTAACCTTAATTATCGAAAATTTATTAATAGTTGCTTTAATGCTCATTTTGGCAGAAGCGGGTTTGCATCAACAGCAACAGCTTTTGCCTTTACTGAAAAAAACATTCATGAATTTACTTAAAAACCCTGTAATTATTGCAATTTTAGTTGGGATGAGTTGCATTTTGCTAGATATTCATCTGCCTTCAAAACTTGGACAAGCCTTAGAACTTTTAGGAAGAACAGCTTCGCCTCTAGCATTATTTGCTATTGGTGGCAGCTTGGTTGGTATTGGTATTACCGCCGTGAATTTCCAAAGTATATTGTTGGCTGGATTTAATGTCATCCTTATGCCTGTTGTGATTTTTGGGCTGTTCCTTTTACTGCCAAACGTGAGCCAAGAGATGTTATATGCTGGCACTTTACTTGCTGCGCTGCCAATGCCGATCGCTTTTGGTATTTTTGGTCAAGCCTACGGTTTAAATGAAAGAGCATTAACCCCCTTAATGATTAGTACCATTATTGGCTTTATGGGTGTGAGTGGGCTTATTGCCTTGTGGTGGTAAAAGAAAAGCCCCATGTGGGGCTATTGTCTCTTTACTATTTTTTAGGAGCTGGCTGCGTAGGAGCGGCGGCAGCTTGTTTATTCTTCTCAGCAATAATTTTTTCGACCGAAGCTAAAGATTCTCTAGCATTAGGAACATTTTGCTTAGCAAGCTCAGTAAAGATCTGTTTTGCTTGAGGCAAGTTCTGAGGAATGATATTGCCATTCGCCATCATGGTTGCTAAAGCCATAGATGCAGGTGCATAACCCTTTTGGGCAATTGTTTGTAAAGCTTCAATGCCTTGGCGTTTCATTAAAGGATTTTTATTTTCAACCCCTTGGCTAATATCATAAAGCGCTTTGACCTGAATAGCAGGGTAGTTTCCTTTTCTAATCAAAGGCGCTAGCTTTTGTAAAGCAATTTGGTGAGATTGAGGTTTTTTCTGTGCAAATAAAATAGTCGCTATTTTGACAGTTGCATCATCAGAACCTTGAGCTGCTGCCTTTTGAATATATTGACTGAATTTATTGCTATCTTTGGCAACACCTAATTCACCAGTCTCATAAATTTGTGCAAGCGTGTAACTCGCTTGAGCATAACCTTTATTTGAGGCATCTTCATAATATTTCAGAGCTTTGGCATTATCTTTGGCAGTGCCTTGGCCCATTTGTGTCATATAGCCTAAGTTATAGATAGCTTGAGCATTTCCTGTTTGTGCAAGACGTTGGACTTCTTGAAAAGCAGCAGGATAATTTTTTGCTGCGTATAGCTGCTCAGCCTGTTTAAATACATCGTTTTTAGCTGCAGATGTCGTAGTGTCTGCTGCAAATATTGATGAACTTGAAATGGCAATTAGACTGGCGATAAGTAATCTCTTCATTTCTTTTTAACCTTTTACTTTGTAGCTACATCATTCCATCGATGTATTAGCTCAATTCAATTTCTCATCATAAATATTGATGGGCGAAAGTAAACAGCCGATTTGTATATAAAACGATGTCTATAAAGCAAACTGTGGAGAAAAGTAATATGCCACTCTACTTAAGAGAATGGCGTATTGGATTATTTTACTGACTGTAATAATGCTTCAATCTGTTTTGCATCACTTGGTACGCCAGAGATTCTTTGACCATCTTGTAAGAACAGAGTTGGTGTGCCATCTATATTTAATTTCTGGCCTAAAGCAATATTTTTCTGAATTGGACTTGTACAGCTTTTGCTAGCCGCTGGCAATTTACGGTTAAGCATATAATTTGTCCAAGCTTCTGAAGGGTTTTTAGAGCACCAGATTTGATTAGAAACCTTTTCAGCATTTGGATGTAAGCTGGTCAGTGGATATAAGAATATATATACCGTTACGTTATCCACTCCAACCATATTTTGTTCTAGACGCTGACTGTAAGGGCAATCAGGGTCACTGAAAATATAAAGAGTACGCTCTCCTTTACCTTTGACGTATTTAATTGCCTGATTTAATGGGAGACTTTTAACATCAATTTTACCCAATTCGGCAATTCGCTCTTCTGTCATATTTTTTTGTTGTTTGATATCAACTAAATTGCCTACAAAAAAGTATTTTGCATCTTGATTGGTATAAACAATACGGCCACTTGTATAGACTTCATAAATTCCAGCGACAGGTGACTGATAGACACCTTTTACAGGGAGGTCTGGATAATTTGTCTTCAGATTTTGTTCAAGTGTTTTAACATCAGCATGAGCAGAACCGAAAAAAGCCAAACTCAACATGAGTGTAGCAAGTTTAGTTTTCATATTTTTTCTCTTAGATTACAACGTGGATTATGATGGCATAGAAAACTTAAAAAATTGATGCCCTAATTTAATGAATTCATTAGAATTTTGTATCTATAGAAAAGCCCGCAGATTTATCCACGGGCTTTTAATTTATTAAATATAATTATTGTGGTCTAGCAACATCACCACTTAAAGCTTCTGGTAAATCTAAAACTTGAAGACCTAATTCTTGAAGGGCGGCGGGTTTCGCAACAACTAAGGCAATATAACCGTCAGTAGTTTGGGTACTATTAACCACTTCTACGTCATTGTGCAGTTGAGTTGCTGGAGCAGGTGCATCACCTGTACCTTGAACTAAATGCAACCAGTGTTTTGGTTTTGCTTTAAACCAAAGGCGCGCCACAATTTCTTGACCTAAGTAACAGCCTTTATCGTAATTGACGCCTTCGCGTTGATGTAAACGTAATTCTTGTGGCTGAAACTCATGTTCAGTCGCTTGAGCAATCCATGCTTGACCTGTCATGATGGCTTGTTTTTGCCATTCGGAAATATCAGTTTCTGTAGAGCTGAACTCAGTATGGCCATTCACAACTTTTGGGAATACAGCACCTTGTTCACTTAAGGTCATTTTTGAAAAAGCACCATATTTTTTAATGTGCTTCGCGAATTCTTCAGCTTGATCTTGAGTGACAATAATGTCAAAACTTTCTGCATTATTCTTTTTTAGCCACAAGCCAAAATGGATGCGGCCTTTAAGATCACAAATGGCTGTATAGCGTGTTTCATTTTCAGCTAAACGTTCAGTATCTACAGTCACTTGGCCTTGTAAAAACTTTTGTGCATCTACACCGTTTAATGCATATGAGGAGAAAGCGAGCAGACTCATGATTAATCTCAAATTCAATATGTTTCTTTATGATTGCTGACTATTTTGCTCCATTTTTACTAAAAAATCAGCCATAGTTTTCGTAATTTACTTTTGTATAAAACAATAGGTTTAGGTCAAAAAAACACCAAAAATATACGTTAAATGAAATTCTACGGTTTAAGCTATTCAACATAATTTTTATAACTTAAATGGACTTAAAATAAGGAGAAGACAATGGCAACAGGTACAGTAAAATTACATCGAGTGTTTAAGGCACCAGCTGAACGAGTTTATCGTGCTTTTCTTGACCCAGATGCTTTAGTTAAATGGATGGCACCTCACGGTTTTACCGCAAAGGTTCATAGTTTTGATGCAAAAGTAGGGGGCTCATACAAAATGAGCTTTACCAATTTCTCAACCGGGTCAACGCATTCATTTGGAGGTACTTATGTTGAGCTCGTTCCCAATGAATTAATTCGTTATAACGACCAATTTGACGACGCAAATTTACCTGGCACGATGCAGGTCACCATTACATTAAAAACAGTATTGGTCGGCACAGAAATACACATTACCCAAGAAGGAATACCTGAAGTTATTCCTGTGGAAGCATGCTATTTAGGCTGGCAAGAGTCTTTATCTTTATTGAAGTTGTTAGTAGAAGCCGATATTCCAGATCAATAATTGTCTTTTTAATCGAGACTTAAGTAAAAAGTGAGTAGAAGAACTACTCATTTTTTTATTTTTAAACACTATCAAAAATGAACAAAATATTGAATGATCATATGAAGCTCAATGTGTTAAGCCTTCTTGTGAGATAAAGATATGGATATACAAATTAAAAGAATTTATGACGATGTAAGCGGTGATGACGGTAAGCGAATTTTAGTTGATCGACTATGGAGTCGAGGGATTAGCAAAGAAAATGCTCATTTAGATGTATGGTTAAAAGAAATAGCTCCTTCAACTGAACTTCGTAAGTGGTTTCATGCAGAGTCTGCAGAACATTGGGATGAGTTCAAACAACGTTATTTAAAAGAACTAGAAACCAACCCTGCAGTTAAAGAGTTATTAGAAATCGTTTCACATCATAAAGTCACACTTTTATATTCGGCTAAAGATGTGGAACATAACCATGCGATTATTTTAAAAGAATACTTATTAGAAAAGAGCAAAAGTTAAATATATAAATTTTTTTTTGGTAAAAGTCTTTTATTTAAAACTTTAAAAAATGAGTCATATCTCGCATAATATACTTTTTGAGATTTTTTTTATGTCTTTGCCAAACTGTCCAAAATGCCAATCAGAATATACATATCAAGACGGCGATTTATTAATTTGTCCAGAATGCTCACATGAGTGGAAAGAAGGGGAAGCTTTAGTAACTGAAGAGCAAGAAGTGATTAAAGACGCTAATGGAAACGTTTTGGCGGATGGCGATAGCGTTACTGTAATTAAAGATTTAAAAATTAAAGGTTCTTCTTCAGTTGTTAAAGTCGGAACAAAAGTAAAAAGTATTCGTTTAGTTCCAGATGCAAGTGATGGTCACAATATTGACTGTAAAATTGATGGTATTGGTCAGATGAAGTTAAAATCTGAATTTGTAAAAAAAGCTTAATTTGTTAATTTTAATTACATTTTGGTAGAGATCGCAGGTGTGATCTCTACCTTTTTACATTTCAACATCCTTATAATTTTATTACGATAATGTATAAAAAGTAGACTATTCAAAGCTTAATAGCTCATTTATATTGTCATTAAGAAGAATTAACTTTCGTCCAGAATAATAACGAAAGTCATACCCACACCAACAAAAAAACGAGGTTCATATGGCAGGATGGTACGAAATTACACAAGCGAATGATGGACAATATCGCTTTGTACTTAAGGCTGGTAATGGCGAAATTATTTTAAATAGTGAGCTATATAAAGCGAAAGCATCAGCAGTCAATGGTATTGAGTCAGTTCAAAAAAATAGTAGTGACGATGCGCGATATGATCGTTTAACTGCAAAAAATGGGAAACCTTACTTCAATTTAAAAGCTGCAAATCATCAAATTATTGGTTCAAGCCAGTTTTATGCCAGTGAAGCTTCACGAGATAAAGGCATTGAATCGGTTAAAAACAATGGATCTTCCACAACGATTAAAGACTTAACAGTTCAGGCATAAAATTAAATTAAAAAAAGCAGCTTCTAAAAGCTGCTTTTTTATTTATGTATTTATTAACGCGCTAATTTAGCTAAAAGTTCTTCTTTAGTTAAATTGCTCGCTTCAGCATCACGGCGACCTTTATATTCAAAAGTACCAGCATCAAGACCTTTTTCACCAATCACAATACGATGTGGAATACCCATTAATTCAAGGTCAGAGAATTTAACGCCCGGACGTTCGTTACGGTCATCAAGTAATACGTCAAAGCCTTGGGCTTGAAGTTCTGCATAAAGCGCTTCTGCTGCTTCAAGAGTACGTGGTGATTTGTGTGCATTCATTGGAACAATTGCGATTTCAAAAGGAGCAATCGCTTGTGGCCAAATAATTCCTTTGTCATCGTAGTTTTGTTCAATGGCAGCTGCAACTACGCGTGTCACACCAATACCATAACAGCCCATTGTTACTGTAAATGGTTTGCCATCTTCACCGAGAACTTTACATCCTAAAGCTTCAGAGTATTTAGTACCAAGTTGGAAAATATGGCCCACTTCAATACCGCGTTTAATTTGTAGTGTACCTTTACCATCTGGAGATGGGTCACCTTCAACCACATTACGTAAATCGAAAATTTCAGTAATCTGTGCATCACGTTCCCAGTTTACGCCTACAGCATGTTTGTCTGCCTCATTTGCACCAGCAATGAAGTCAGAAAGAACAGATGCAGCACGGTCAACAATTACAGTGATGCCTTTTTCAACTAAACCTTGTGGACCAGTGAAGCCAGCAGTTAAGCCAAATGCTTGAAGTTGTTCTTCTGTGGCAAACGCGAGAGGAGCGGCTACTAAAGGATGCTTCTCGGCTTTAATTTCATTCAGTTCGTGGTCACCACGTAAGAATAGGGCAACGACAGGTACATTGCCTTTCTCATCAGCAACGCCTTGAACCAATAAGGCTTTTACAGATTGTTTAGGGTCAGCATTTAAGAACTGGCAAACATCAGCAATTGTTTTTTGATTTGGTGTTTCAACCAATTTAAATTCTTGTGTAGGCGCTGCACGCTCACCCACTAAAACAGCTTCAGCCATTTCAACGTTTGCTGCATAATCAGATTCAGTTGAAAATGCAATGTCATCTTCACCACTTGCAGCTAATACGTGGAATTCATGTGAAGCTGAACCACCAATTGAACCTGTATCTGCTTGTACTGGGCGGAAATCTAAACCTAAACGAGTGAAAATACGGCTATAGGTGTCATACATCACATCATAAGTTTCTTGTAATGATTCTTGAGTTGCATGGAAAGAATAAGCATCTTTCATGATGAACTCGCGTGAACGCATTACACCAAAACGTGGGCGGATCTCATCACGGAATTTGGTTTGAATTTGATAGAAATTTACAGGAAGCTGTTTATAACTTTTTAGCTCGTTACGTGCTAAATCGGTAATCACTTCTTCATGTGTAGGACCAAGCACAAACGGATTGTCGTGACGATCTTTGAAACGTAATAATTCAGGACCATATTGTTCATAACGACCTGATTCTTCCCACAAGCTTGCGGGTTGAGTTACGGGCATGAACACTTCCATAGCACCTGAACGGTTCATTTCTTCACGAACAATGGCATCAACTTTTTTAAGCACACGTGTTCCCATCGGCAGCCATGTATATAAACCAGATGCCAATTTACGAATCATCCCCGCACGTAACATGAGCTGATGTGAAATCACTTCAGCATCGTTTGGGGTTTCTCTCAACGTTGCAAATAAAAAGCGGCTTGCGCGCATGGAAAAAGTCCTAAAAGTTAAGCGTTATAAAAACGCGGATTATACGATAGTCGCTGCATTATGACATGAATCGTCGGGTTTGACGCAGCATAAAGTTTTTCAAGTCATCCAGATAAGTGAAAATGACGGGGACAACCACAAGAGTCAATAAGGTAGAGGTAATGACACCCCCAATTACAGCATGAGCCATTGGTGCACTTTGTTCACCACCTTCACCTAGACCTAGAGCTAATGGAACCATACCCATCACCATCGCACTTGTTGTCATCAAGATTGGGCGTAAACGGGTTTTGCCTGCTTGTAAAATAGCATCATAACGACTTATCCCATCTTCCATCGCTTTTTTAATAAAGTCGATAAGCAAAATCGCGTTTTTGGTTACCAGCCCCATCAGCATAATAATGCCAATAATTGAAAATAGATTTAGGGTACTCCTAAATAAGAATAAGGCCAGGAAGACACCAATCAGGGACAATGGTAAAGATGCCATAATCGCAGCAGGGTGAATAAAACTATTAAACTGAGAACCCAACACAATATAAATAAATACAATCGAAAGGGTAATTGCCGTTAACGCATAACCCGCAGATTCAGCCATATCGGCATTTGCCCCTTGAGTATCAAAGGTATAACCAGCTGGCAATTTGAATGCTTTTTGCATTTTATCGATATCTTGACCGATATCCCCACTTGGACGTCCTGAAGTGTTTGCTTCAATTAAAACTTCACGTTCAAGGTCACGTCGGTTAATTTGCGAAGCTCCAAGTTTTTCTTGGGTTGTGGCTACGGCGCTTAATGGAACTAAAATATTTTGCCCATTTGCATTGGTTTTATTCGAGTTGAGATATAGGTTCTGTACATCTTGGGGAAGCACACGTTTATTTTCATTTAAACGGATATTCACATCATAAGTTTCGCCGTCACGATCTTCCCATGTTGTGACATTGTCACCTGCAATGAGTGGTCGAATCGCATTCGCAATTTGAGAAACAGATAAACCTAAATCACTGGCCAGTACACGGTTAATATGTACACCTAAAGTCGGTTTAGGTTCTTTTAAAGAGCTTTCTAAATCGACCACACCATCAATTTTTTCCATTTCAGCCATGAAACGATCCGAGATTTTTTGTAGTTCATTTAGATCAGATCCTTTAATAGAAATCATGATTGGCTTTTGACCACCAGACACTGAGTCTTGAGCAGCAGCGACTGAAGTCACTCGGATGCCAGCTACACTTTGTAAACGATCACGGAACTCATTGTTGAGTGTTGTCAGGTCTGCGCTACGTTCTTGTTTTGGTTTTAAGGTGATTCCTAAACCTGCATGGTTTTTACCGGAGTCGACTTCACTGTTAACCACTCCATAAGTAGAAACGACATCAGGGAATTGCCTAATAATCTGATCAACCTGATGTAATTTTGCTTGGGTATATTCTAAAGAAGAATCAACAGGGGTTTCGAACTGAATACGAATTTCACCTTTATCTGGTGTAGGTACAAATTCGGTTCCGATCATTTTTGATAAGCCTAATGCCACAACCAATGAAACAATTGCAATAATGACCGTGATGAAACGAAAGCGTAAGGCAAGCTTTAAAAGCTTTTCATAGATGTGCGTTAGGCCATCTAATAGATTAGAAATATAGTTAAAGAAACGTTGCAGTCGACTTTCTTTTTTCTTTACAGGATCTTTCCAGTGTGCGGAAAGCATTGGGTCGAGTGTAAAGCTGATGAACATGGAAATAAGAACAGCCGTACTTACAGTTACCCCAAATTGATAGAAGAAACGCCCAATTAAGCCTCCCATAAAGGCAACTGGTAAAAATACCGCCACAATGGTGAGTGTGGTTGCAAGTACTGCTAACCCAATTTCTTTAGTACCATCTAAAGCCGCGGTGACATGGTCTTTGCCGAGCTCTGTATGTCTAACAATGTTTTCCCGAACCACAATCGCATCATCAATTAATAGACCAATACTCAGTGACAGGGCCAGCAGTGTCATCATGTTAATGCTAAACCCAAATGCCCAGATGAATGTTAATGTGCCAAGTAGGGTAATCGGTAAGGTTAAACCGGTAATAACTGTAGAGCGGAAAGAACCTAAAAAGAGTAAAACGATTAAAACTGCTAAGACTGCTCCTTCAATAATGGTACGAACAACGTCTTTAATTGAAGCACGAATACCTTTAGAGCTGTCAGCGACGACTTTATAATTCAAACCCGCAGGCATTTGAGCTTTTAGCTTCTCTAAGGTCTGATAAGTCTTGTCAACAACCTGAATTACATTAGCATCGGAACTTTTTAAAATATCGACAGAAACCGCTGTTCTTCCATTATAAAAAGCACTTGATTGCAGTTCTGCTTGAGTATCTTCAACGGTTGCTACTTGTTTTAGAAAAATAGGGGAACCATTTTTATTAGCAATAACTAAATCACCAAATCCAAGAGGATGGATGACTTTTGATTGAATCTGAACAACTAGTTCAGAATTCTTTTGTTGTAAGGTTCCTGCAGGTACTTCTATATTTTCATTTTTTAGGGTGTTAATGACCTGATCAATACCAATACCATAACTTTGTAATTGTTCAGGATGAACCTTAATCCGAATTTGACGTTTAGCATCACCTAGTAAATTGACATTACCCACACCAGAAACAGTTTTAAGCTGAGGTACAATTTTTTTGTCTACATAGGAGCTTAATTGAGCCAAGCTCATGCTGTTCGATTCAAACACGACTGACATAATTGGGCTAGATGATGGATCGTAGCGTTGTACAATCGGTGTATCAATTTCATCGCGGAATTGGGCAATAACTGGAGCAATTTTGTCGCGAACATCCTGTGCTGCAATAGCCGAAGACGTATCAAGATTAAACTCTGCAATCACCATCGAAAGCCCTTCACTTGAGCGTGAAGTAATTTGTTTAATACCCGAAATGGTATTGATTTGATCTTCGAGTTTTTTGGTAATGTCCGATTCAACTGCTTCAGGTGAAGCACCCGCATATTGCGTAGTGACGACTACGAATGGGAAATCAATATTTGGAAACTCTTCCACGGTCATACGTTTCCAAGATGCTAACCCGAGTACCATTAGACTGAGCATCATCATGATGGTAAAAACGGGGTACTTCACACTAATTCGGGTAAACCACATAAGCTATTTGCTACCTTATTTATTTTTTTCGGTTGTAAGCGTCACTTTTTTATTGATATCAGAATCTTCAAACTGGATACGACTTACCTGATCTGTACTTTGTAAACCCTGAACTAAAGCGATATTTTCGTTGTATCGTTGTTCAACCACTCGAATTTTGACTTTCTGAATCGTTTGATTGCGTATTACCCATACAAAAGGATCATGTTGCAGATTTTGAATACTATCTAAAGGAATGGTTTGTCCCTGATTGCTATCATTATGCAAAATAATACCGTTAATGAACGCACCAATACTTAATGAATCAATCGCTTCTTTAGGGCTCGCAAAGAATTCAATTTGTCGGCTATCTTGATCTGCTACAGGTGAGATACGAGTCAGTATGGCATGTAATTGTTTCGAGTTACCCTGAATCTGATACTGGATAGAGCTACCTACTTTTAAGGCAGATTGTTGTTCAATAGGTAGTTTCGCTTGTATTTCTAATTGATCCGGATTAACGATTTCAAATAATGTTTGTCCAACCGAAACGGTTTGTCCCGGTTCAACTTGTCGTTTTGTAATAACACCTGAAATGGGGCTGGTAATAATACCGTCTCGATCAGCTTTTTTAGCAATATCCACATTGGCTTGTTGAGCTCTAACACTTTCAAGTTGACCTTTATAATCCACCTGACTTTGCTCAAACTCTACACGGGCAATAAAGCCTTGATTGAGTAATCTTTGTTTTCGATTCATCAAATTACGTGCAAGTTCTGCTTGTGCCTGAGCAGAAGCAAGATTAGCCTGTGCCTGAGCTAAGCGTGCAGCGTTGTCTTGATTATTTAATCTAACTAAAACTTGGCCTTTTTGTACCTTTTGACCTACATTGGCTGTAACGGCAGTCGCTGTTGCACTAACTTGGGCTTGAATAGAACTTTGTTGTACTGCACGAATAGTTCCTGTAAAAGCGGTTTGAGCGGCGAGTGAGCCTTCTTTTACAGGAATTAAATCTTGAGGAATGAGTTCAATTTTTTTAGGTTCAGATGCTGTTGTTTTTGGTACTTCTTGCTGGTTACATGCAGCTAAGATTAAACTCAGACTGATCAAGCTTAATTTAAAAAAAGTAGAAGGGGTAAGATGCGTTGTGCGCATACAGCATCATCCTGTAATTCAAATTTTATTTTGCCCCTATTCTTGATAAAGCTGTAACCTTATTCAAGCTTTTTTAAACGTTCGATAATATTTTCATAATCTTTATTGGTGCGATTATAGGTTTTCGAAAGTATTTCAAGTGTTTGTTTAACCTTATTAATATTCATAAGATTGTTTTCAATCAAGGTTTTATGTCTTTCGGGAACTTGTTCACCCTTACGAAAATATTCCATTTCTTGCCGTTTAAATAAAATTTTGTCTTGTTGTAATTGACTCAGTTGGTCCTGCTGATAATTTATTTGTTTTTTAATTGCCAATAATGCTTGGTCTCTTTTAATCGTCGCAGTTTTACTATTGCTATATGCTCTTTTTAATTTGTTATCTTCTTCTCTATATCGAGCTGATAATGCACGCTGTGAGGACTGATTTAAATCGGCTTCAGAATTATAAGGATGATTTCTTTTAATGACCTGCATATTCTGATCGAGTGCTTCATATCCATAGCGAATATGAGCCGGCGTTACGGATGTACTAATATTCGCAATACCATGCTGATCATAATAACGATACCAGACAGCTTTAGGAGCTGCATTGGCAGCCAACGTTGGGGAAGAGAAAAACAGTGCTCCGCAAGAGGCAATGCCTATAGATACAGACAAGCAGTTCCTATAAAAGGCATATTTCATCCGCTTATTCATAAAATTCCCCAAAAAAGAAAGGTAAGTCACTTATTTTTAAATAATTAATCTTAAATATATTAGTTATTATTTAACTGAATAAAAATATCGACATTATAAAAAAAATGATAATTTTTTTGAAAGTGTGATGAGGTTAAAAGTTATTGTTTATAAATGAGAAAGTAGACAAAAAGCTTTCATTGAAAATAGAAGTATAGATATGTTAAAAATGCGTATAAATCTGTAAAAACAAATTTAAGTTAAATTGCATTTATATTTTATGTTATGGGGATGGAAGATTAAATGGAAGATGCATTCCAAAATCTGAAAGTAATGGTTATTGATGACTCAAAAACTATTCGCCGTACCGCAGAAACTCTATTGCAACGCGAAGGTTGCGAAGTGATTACTGCTGTCGATGGATTTGAAGCTTTATCTAAAATTGCTGAAGCGAATCCGGATATTGTTTTTGTAGATATCATGATGCCTCGTTTAGACGGTTATCAAACTTGTGCTTTGATTAAGAACTCTCAAAATTATCAGAACATTCCCGTTATCATGCTCTCTAGTAAAGATGGTTTATTTGATCAGGCAAAAGGGCGTGTGGTAGGTTCAGATGAATACTTGACGAAACCTTTTAGCAAAGATGAATTGCTAAATGCGATTCGTAATCATGTAAGTTCATAATAAGTAATTTGAGGGCAAAAGAAATGGCACGTATTCTCATTGTTGATGACTCACCAACAGAAACTTTTCGTTTTAAAGAAATCCTAACTAAGCATGGCTATGATGTACTTGAAGCATCTAACGGTGCAGATGGTGTGACTTTGGCAAAAGCTGAGCAGCCTGACTTGGTATTAATGGATGTGGTCATGCCAGGTGTAAATGGTTTTCAGGCAACGCGCCAGATTACCCGTGATGAAGACACGAAGCATATTCCAGTGGTGATTGTGAGTACTAAAGATCAGGCAACTGACCGAGTATGGGGTAAACGTCAAGGCGCAATCGATTACTTAATCAAGCCAATCGAAGAAAAGCAATTAATTGATGTAATTAAACAATTTCTAAATTAACTCATCCATCCATAAAAACATAAATAACGGGATAAATACGCCCGTTTTATAGGATCGAGTATGGCAGCGAATGGATTTATCGAGTTACTTCGTTTGTCTAAACGGGGTAATAAGAATTACGCTTCAGTTCAAAATGAAGCACAGCGATGGTCAGGAATTGCTTTTGAAATGAGAGGGCAATACTTCGTCGCACCACTTGGGGAAGTGTCAGAAGTTATCTATCCACCGAAATATACACCAGTTCCAAATACTCAAAGTTGGGTCAAGGGATTGGCAAACATTCGTGGAAGATTACTTTCGGTATCTGATTTGGCTCATTTTATTTCAGGGCAACGGAGTTCATTTTCGTCTACCCAAAAAGTGCTGTGTATTAGCCATCATGACCAGTATGTGGGGTTGGTTGTGGATCAGGTTTTGGGGATTCAGCACTTTAATAAAAAAGGTTTTTTTTCTGAGAGTTCAGACTTAGAGGAAAACCTAAAAGAATATTGCCAAGGGTATTTTCACCAACACAATCAACATTGGCATGTCTTTTTATTTAGTCGGTTATTGCAAAACCCACACTACATGAACGCATCGACAAAATTTATAAACTAATTTTTATGCTGTGAATGAACAGCGTATTTTTCTGGGGAGAAGCTGTATGGGCTTTAAACTTAAAAAGAAAAGTGGCAATCGCGGTGCTACCGGAAAATCGAGTGTCAATTTTATTGTAAAAATCCAGTCAAAAATTGAGCAGTTTGCCAGTTTATTTGGGGAAAGTGAAAAGTCCAAGCCTATCCTTTATGCAGCGCTGTTATGTTTAGTATGTGCGTTAATTTCATTAGCTTATCTATTTTATAATGTACCTCGTCATAACCAGTTAATTCGAAGTCTTGGTGAGTTACGTCTGTTATCTCAAACCATTTCTAAACAAGCAACTGAAGCAACAGAGTCGGGTTCTCAAGAGGCAATCACAAAGCTACAGCAATCTAAAAAAGACTTTGATGAGAACTTACTTGAAATTGAAAATATTCACGGTAAGTCGACCGATGAATATCAAAAAGTTGAGAAAATATGGGGT
The DNA here is from genome assembly GCF_003937785.1 of Acinetobacter sp. FDAARGOS_558. Lineage (NCBI taxonomy): Bacteria > Pseudomonadati > Pseudomonadota > Gammaproteobacteria > Moraxellales > Moraxellaceae > Acinetobacter > Acinetobacter sp. FDAARGOS_558. The sequence continues at coordinate 1,668,152 of NZ_RKJH01000001.1, read as the reverse complement.
GAGGTTTCAAAAAATATTGATTTGATTTCATCACATCAACGAGTACTTAACCAGTTATATGATACCAACATCTCGATTAGTGAAACGGTTCCAGAGATTCAGGCAGAATATAACTTGATGGTCGACCAAATGGCTCGCCAAGGTTTGCCAAGTAGTCAGGTAATTATTGCTAAAAACCAGGTATTTATTGCAGAGCGTATTTTACGTTCGATTAACTCGGTGTTAAGTGGTACGGACGGAAATGTATCAACTAGTGACTTTAGTGTCGATATTGAGACTTTTGGTACTTATTTAAATGCTGAACTGAATGGTAATGCCGAGTTAGGTGTTGATCGTATTGCTGATCCGGCTTTACGTGAATCTTTAGAAAGTATTAAGTCTGAATATGACAAAGTCTTAAAATCTGCTGCTGCAACGGTATTAAAAAATGGTAGCCAGATTGTCAATGTTCGTCAGGCTTCTTCTCAGATTTTCTCTAAATCGGATGTAATGTTGGAAAGTCTAGGACATTTATCTGATGTTGCAAGAAAGAACTGGCTCACCTTATTTTTAGGTGCTGTTCTTATTCTTTCATTAGGCGGACTAATTTTCTCTGTATTCAAGTTAATTACACTACGTAGTGTAATGGATAAGCAACGTGTTGCCCGATTACAGGAAGAATATGACCGTAACCAGAATGCGATTTTACGTTTACTTGATGAAATTGCCGACTTGGCGGATGGTGACTTACGTTCATATGCAACTGTATCTGAAGACTTTACGGGTGCCATTGCCGACTCGATTAACTTCGCAATTGACCAACTACGAGATTTGGTTTCACGAATTCATGAAACCTCTCAGGAAGTTGCACGCTATACGCAAGATACGCAAAGTATTACTAACCAGTTAGCAGAGGCATCAGAACATCAGGCGCAAGAAATTGCAGGTGCTTCTACTGCCATGAATGAAATGGCACAGTCAATTGACCAAGTATCTGCCAACGCTTCTGAATCTGCGGAAGTAGCACAGCGTTCAGTACAAATTGCATCAAATGGTGCACAAGTGGTAAATCGTTCAATTGAAGGTATGGATACTATTCGTGAGCAGATTCAGGAAACTTCTAAACGTATTAAGCGTTTAGGTGAATCTTCTCAAGAAATTGGTAACATCGTATCGCTCATTAACGATATTGCAGACCAAACGAACATCCTTGCATTAAATGCAGCAATTCAAGCATCTATGGCAGGTGAGGCTGGTCGTGGTTTCGCCGTGGTTGCCGATGAAGTACAACGTCTTGCTGAGCGCTCAGCATCTGCAACTAAACAGATCGAAACACTGGTTAAAACAATTCAGACCGATACCAACGAAGCCGTTATTTCAATGGAACAAACAACGACGGAAGTTGTACGTGGTGCGAATTTGGCAAAAGATGCGGGTATTGCACTGGATGAAATCCAAAAAGTATCGGGTGACTTGGCAAAATTGATTGCGAGCATTTCCGACGCAGCAAAACTTCAGTCAGCATCTGCGAGTCACATTGCAACTACCATGACGGTTGTACAAGAAATTACTTCGCAAACAACAACGGCAACGTTTGATACTGCTCGCTCCGTATCAGAGTTGGCGAATATGGCAGAGTCATTACGTGAGTCAGTAACGGACTTTAAATTACCAGACTAAATTGGGGGATAAGAATAGCTATTCTCATATCGCTATTCTTTTAAAAGTATGAGCAGCGCCAGATAAATATTGGGGAGATAGTTATTTTTCTGGTGTTAACTCTGTAGTTTTCCCCACTCAGGGGGTAAGCAAAAGAAGCCTTTGCTATGAAAGAAATATTAAAAACTTTAACTGAAGCAATGACGCTACCTGAAGATAGCTATTCTGAACAAGATGCTGAGTTTCTTGAGATTTTCATTGAAGAAATTGAAGAGATTTTTGTTGATTTGCAACCTTTGATAAATACATGGATGCAGTCTGAGAATATTGCTACGCTCACTGAAATTCGTCGTCATTTCCATACCTTAAAAGGTTCCGGAAGAATGATTGGCGCTAAATCTTCAGCTGAGCTTGCGTGGACAGTTGAAGATACACTCAACCGGGTAATCAACCAAAGCTTACAATTAACGCCAACTATTCAGAGCTATGTGCAGTTAGTATTTAAGTTCTATTTCCTTAAATTAGTAGATAATTTTAAGCAAAAACGAGCACATACCTTAGATTTCAGACCTCTTATTTTATTAGGCCAACAACTACAACAACAGCAAAGTTTAGAGCCAGCTTTAGAAGAGCTTTTACAACTTTCAAATACGCTTACGGCCGAAACAGTGACTGGTCTTGAGCTAGATTATATTGAACAAGATTCATTAGCCGAGCCAATCATTCAAGCTACACATACTGAAATTGAAATAAATCTAGATGAAACTTTGACCTTATTTATGGAAGAGGCGGAAGAACATTTAGCCACGATTCATCAATTCTTAGATCAAGAGTTACATCAGTACGACAGTTATAACGCTTTAATCCGCGCTTTACATACTTTGCGTGGTAGCTCTGCAATGGCACAGGTCGAAACAATTTTCGAGGCCAGTACCAAAGTTGAGCATTTATTTAAAATACTGCTGCAAGAAGAGTTATCTTCTCACTCTGAAGAAATTTTATTATTACAAGAATATCGTGAGTTTGTTCGAGATAGCTTGGAACTACTATCTAGATATAGTTCAAGTGAACAGCTCGAAGCGAGATTGCAGCAATTTAATCAATCTTGGGATGCATATGTTGAGCAGCATGGTGACCGAACAGATCCGTTAATGCCTTCTCATGGCTTGGTATCGCAATTATTACAATTAGATGTTTCTGAATTATTGGATGCAGAATTAGATTTTGAGAAGGGAATTCGTAATGAGTTTCCTGATTACCTTGAACGCCTAAGTGAACAGGCTGACTTATTACTGCAGCATACACATTCTCAAGCAATGCTGGGTTTACATGAATATACCAGCCAACTGAAAGAAAGTTATGAAGTGCTGCTTGATAAACCTGCGTTATTACAATCAGACTATATATTTGAAATTTATCAAAAAGCGCATCAACAGCTCATTCAATTATTTGATGCTTTAGCTGCTGGTCAGCGAGTCGGTGTTGTTAAGCAACATCAAAGTATTTTAGAAGAATTAAAACTTTATACGCAGTACACTCCAGACATATCAAATGACCTGCCTCAGCAGGATTCGACATCTTTTGAACCAATATCTAATATTGAACCAGAGCCAGAAGTAGTAGCTACTGTAGAGAATTTCTCAGACTCTGTAGACTGGGCGGTATTAGGTCAAAGTGTGCAGCAAGATCGACAATATATTTCATCTACACAAGTGAATCGAAATTTTGATGCTGATCTTTTAGATATCTTTCTTGAGGAAGCTGAAGAATTACTTGAGGGAATTGATACCGATCTTAATATTTGGGTAGGTGAGCAAGAAAACTTTGCAGCTCTGAACAACCTAATGCGTTATTTGCATACCTTGAAAGGGGGAGCAAATATGGTTCAGGCAACGTATCTTGGTTTGATTGCCCATGAATTAGAAAGCATCTATGAGCGTTTAATTCAAAAGCAATTAGTGGCAACTTCAGATTTAATTGATTTTATTCGTTTGGTTCAAGATGACTTGGCTGACCGTTTACAAATCATGCGTGAACAACAACTAGATTATGCAGCCCCTTACACAATTAACGCATTAAAACGAGCGGGTCAAAACTCTAACTTCCAACCTTTACCAGTGGTTGACGCATTTGATACTGAAAGTGAGATATTCTCTGAGCAAGAGGTGATATCTGAAGTAATAATAGATGAGATACCAGTAGAACTTGAGCCTGCTCTTGCAGAATTAGAAGCTCATCACGATCAGGTATTCGATACAGCGGTTACCGAGTTAGCTACTCCAGTTGAAGTGATTACCTCGGTTACATCGCAAGAGCGTGAAGTTGCAGCTGATGAACAGGACATTGAGGCTGTTGTTGAACAGACGTTCCTGGAAGAAGCTACTGAATTGTTAGAAATGGCTGAATCGCTATTAAAACAATGGTTTGAACAGCGTACAAACCGTAGTATTTTGCTTCAGCTTCAAAGGGCCGTGCACAGTTTAAAAGGTGGTGCACGGATGGTGGGTTTAGAAACCGTACAAGCAATTGCCTACCAACTAGAAAATGCTTTTGAACAATTTGCGCTACATCACTTCAATTCGAATATTTATGATCATTTATTAGAAAGTGCGATTGCATGGTTAAAAGATGCAATTTTCAACCACAATTATCAGCATTTCGATGGATTACAGCAAAGTTTAGAAAATATTCAATTCTTTGAAACTACAATCCAGATTCCGACTAAGTTAACTAGAGCGGACTTGTTTAGCTCAGAACCAGTGATGACCTTTATACAAGGTGATGGTACAGAGCCTCCATCAATGATGGGAGCGTGGGAGCAAACAGAGCGTCTGGATCAGAATAATGAAATGATCCGTGTTTCAGCCGACTTAATCGAGAAAATGATTGATTTGTCTGGTGAAAACTCCATTAACCGTTCACGAATTGAAATGGACCTAAGCCAATTTAACCATACATTGGTTGAAATGGAGTTGGCGATTCAACGGCTTGCCGATCAGTTACGTCGAATGGAAGGTGAGTTAGAAACACAGATTATTGCTAAACATGGAATTGAACATTCTCGTTATACCGACTTTGATCCGTTAGAGATGGACCAGTATTCATCTTTAAATCAATTGTCGAAATCGCTTGCTGAATCTGCATCGGACTTGGTCGACTTTAAAAATACGTTATCTGACAAAATCAGAGATACCGAAAGTTTGCTTTTACAACAATCACGAATTCAAGCGGAAATTCAAGAAGGCTTAATGCGGACACGTTTGGTCCCATTTTCGCGTTTATTGCCTCGGTTACAGCGAATTGTTCGTCAGACGTCTACAGCATTGAATAGACCTGCTGAGCTTTTCGTAAATAATACGGAAGGTGAGTTGGACCGCAACATTTTAGAACGATTAGTGACTCCGCTTGAGCATATGCTCAGAAACGCAATTGACCATGGTTTAGAGGACCGAGCGCAGCGGCAACAAGCAAATAAACCGGAAACAGGGCGTATTGAACTTAATATTCAGCGTCAAGGTACGGATGTTGTGGTTGTCTTTAGTGATGATGGTCAAGGTATTGATGTTGAAAAAGTACGTCAGAAAGCCCTCCTTGCCGGATTGATCAAGCCAGAACAAGACTTAGAACAGCAAGACATACTGCAACTCATTTTCCATCCGGGTTTAAGTACAGCAGAGCAAGTCACTCAGATTTCCGGACGTGGTGTAGGTCTTGATGTCGTGCAGAGTGATATTAAGTCTTTGGGGGGACACGTCAGCGTTGAATCCGTCTATGGGCAGGGAACAACATTTACGATTCGCGTACCGACTACAGTAGCGGTAAGTGATGCCTTAATGGTTAAAGTGGCAGATCAACAATTTGCGATTCCACTTGCTCAAATCGAACGAATTATTCGAGTGTCACCAGCCTCTTTAGAGCAGTATTTTGAAAGTCCTCAAGAACTATTTGAGTATGAAAATAAACGTTATCCATTACGTTATCTTTCAGAATTTGTTGGCAACCAACCCATACCACGTCTAAATGGCGTGATGTATTCATTACCTGTGTTAATGATTAAAGCCAATAATGGCCAAACTGTGGCACTACTTGTTGACCAGTTAATTGGCTCTCGAGCGCAAATTGTAGTGAAACCAATTGGTCAACAGTTCTCTAGCATTGGGGCAATTGCAGGCGCCACAATTTTAGGTGATGGACAGGTCTGCTTAATTTTAGACGGACAAAATATTGCGCGACAAATTCAGTCAACTCAGCGTCATAAACAACTTAGTGAAGCAATATATAGACAACGAGAGTCTGATGAACGCCCTCTCATCATGATTGTAGATGACTCAGTAACTGTGCGTAAGGTCACTTCCCGATTACTTGAACGCCAAGGCTATGATGTGGTTACGGCTAAAGATGGTGTTGACGCCATAGAGCAGCTAGAAAATATTAAGCCAGATTTGATGCTACTTGATATTGAAATGCCACGTATGGATGGTTTTGAGGTTCTCAATCTTGTACGACATCATGATATGCATCAATACATGCCAATTATTATGATTACATCCAGAACAGGCGAAAAACATCGTGAACGAGCATTCTCGTTAGGTGTAAGTCAATATATGGGTAAACCTTTCCAGGAAGAAGAGTTACTAGAGAATATCGATGCTTTACTTGTAGCGTCTGACAGTGAGGTCAAATCATGAAAGGTAGTGTAAATACATCATTGATCGCTAATATGGACCAACAAGAGCTACAGCATCTTATTACGGTTTCAACTGGTTTTATTGACGCTTATATCATTGAATGTAACGATCAGGTACCTATGCTATTGCCACAAAACATTGTGTTGTCTGCCATGGATGTAAAAAATGGCGTAAAACATATTGAATGGCATGATGTGAAGCTACCGGTCTACTCAGTACATAACGCAATTGATCAACATGCAGTCGCATTAGTGATTGAAGGGGAAGATATTAGCCAACGTTTTGCATTAATATGTAAAACTATGCCAGTTTCTACTCGTCTGCGTATTTCTGAAATTGTCGATGAAATGGATGAGCATGAGGCTGAACAACACCCAGCAGTATTTAAATATGTGCGTATGCAAGATCAACGCTACTATATACCTAACTTAGAATATATTGAAAAACTACTTGGTTTATAAAAGAAAAAGGAACTCATTTGAGTTCCTTTTTTATTTTATTGAGCTAATAAATTTTCTAAAATTTGCTCATAAATATCAGTTAATGGATCAAGATCATGTACATCAACATGTTCATTAATTTGATGGATAGTAGCGTTTAGAACACCGAGTTCTAAAACTTGTGCACCTGTTGGAGCAATGAACCGCCCATCAGATGTACCACCACTTGTTGAAAGCTCAGTCTCAGTACCAGTCACATTTAAAATAGCAGTTTGAGCTGCGTTAACTAATTCACCTACTGGAGTTAAGAATGGTAAGCCAGACAAATTCCAGACAATTTCATACTGCAAGCCATGCTTGTCTAAAATTTCATGAACACGTTGTTTAAGCTGTTCTGCTGTAACCTCGGTTGAATAACGGAAATTAAAAGTAACTTCTAAAGCACCAGGGATTACATTGGTTGCGCCAGTACCTGCATGGATATTTGAAATCTGGAATGAAGTTGCAGGGAAATACTCATTGCCATTGTCCCAAACTGTTTGGCACAACTCAGCTAACGCTGGCGATGCTTCATGAATTGGATTACGTGCCAAGTGTGGGTAAGCTACATGACCTTGTTTGCCTTGAACCTTCAATACAGCATTAAGAGAACCACGACGGCCATTCTTAACAATATCACCTAATTTATGAGTACTTGATGGTTCACCGACCAAACACCAAGTAATTTTTTCATTACGCTTTTCCAGTGTTTCGATGACTTTAACTGTACCGTTAACAGCAGGACCTTCTTCATCTGAAGTAATTAAAAAAGCAATTGAACCTTTATGGTTTGGGTGTTTTGCTACAAAACGTTCAGATGCAACTACCATTGCAGCTAATGCAGTTTTCATATCTGCTGAACCGCGACCATATAATTTGCCGTCGCGAATTTCTGGTGCAAATGGATCTGAATTCCAAGCGTCTAAACGTCCTGTTGGTACTACGTCGGTATGACCAGCAAAACAAAATACAGGGCCTTCGGTTCCACGTCGAGCCCATAAATTATCGACATCTCCAAAGCGCATAGGTTCAATATGGAAGCCAACTTTAGCTAAGCGGTTAGCCATAATAGTTTGGCAAGTATGATCAATAGGGGTAACAGAAGGCTGTTGTAGAAGTTCTAAGCTAAGCGAGAGAGTGTCTGAGTGGTTCATACCGGAAATTGCGTACTGATGAGGTGAAATATAGTCCGATATAATAGGCGAATCTCTAAGGGATGGGTATTTAAAAATAAAAAAACCTTATCGAAACGATAAGGTTTTTAAATGTTAAGCATAACTTACATTTTATTTTCAGTTTTTTGTGCGGTGTTAGTTACAGCATCACCAGCTTTAGAGACATCTTGACCAAAACCCTTGAACGTATTACAACCTGTTAAAACAAATGCCACCATTACAGATGCGACTAAAACTTTTTTCATCATTTTCTCCGTATAAATTTAATAATGAAGTAAATTTAGATTAAAAAACAAACGGAAAAAGAAACATGATTGTTTAATAGTAAAAACGTTATAAATTGTTTCTATAAGGACATGGTCTCTTGTAAAACACCGTTATTTTTGATGAGAGACGGTTTTAAGCTTAGTAAAGCAGGGTGCCTGAACATATAAAATCGGGTTTCATTAATATTTTGACAATATAGGCCATCAGTCCACCAATAAGCAGTGTTTGAACTCGCTTTTTGATGAGGACAAAGCCATTCATGTCTTTCTAAGCGGTAAAAGTCAGATTTAGGGATTTCTGTACCCCAAGTACCTAAGCGACGTTTTAAATTTACCCATTCAGGAATAGGCTGTTCTTGAGGTAAATTTAGAGGAAGATAAAGTTGTCCTTTTAAGACAGCGAAACGTTGTTGAACTTTAAACCCTAAAGCTTCTGAAAATTGAAATTGTTTGTCAGTAAAGTGGTAAAGCTTTTTACTTAAAGTATCTTGTCTATTTAAACCAATCCATTGTTCTAAATTTAATTGACCTTCACCTAGGTAATATTTTAGAGCAACTTCCCAATGTTCAATTTCTTGAGTATTTTGATTTAAAACTAAAAAATCGAGTTCACCTAAGGTTTTTGCTCCATCAATTTTTTGAATGCTATGGCCTAATAACTGATAAGGATGATATTGATCTTCTTGTAGCCAAAACCAAAGTAAATTTTCAAAACGTAAACCTAAGCGTGTGCTCTTAAGCCGAGACATAAATTGAAGTAAAGGTTCTGGTGCTTCATCAAGCTGCTTTAGGCGGGGTAAGTAATTTTGAAAATGTTGTTCCCAATTTTTATCTGTATGTAATTGAAAACTATGTCGAATAGTAAGGCTGCAGGGAAGTTGGCTAAGTAGGTTCGGGCTGGCAATTGTAAAGGCCAATTGTCTTACCATTGGGTGACTGAACTGTAACCATGGCTCAAAATAGGATGTTTTAATTGAGGCAATATTCATACGTTGAGTACTCGAAATAATTCATCCAAATTTCATGGTTAATCAACAAAACAATACCAGAAAAACACTTTATACTACGAGTAACAATAGCTTAAGGTTTATATATGCGAACATTGTTTTGGCGAACTCTGGTCGTGATTTTTATCACGCTTGGTATTATTGGAGCAATTTTACCAGGCATGCCGACAACAGTGTTTCTTATTCTGGCTGCTTGGGCGGCCTCAAAGGGATGGCCTCAGATGGATGCGTGGTTGTTAAACCACCCCAAGTATGGACCAACCCTGCGGGACTGGCGAGCAAATGGGACAGTACCGCGTAAGGCAAAGTGGATTGCAACCATTATGATGACCGCAAGTGGTATTCTGATGCTGTTTACTTCGGCGCCGTTTTGGGTCAAGGTCTTTACCGATACTACCATGCTTGTTGTTGCAATTTGGTTATGGCTACGTCCTGAGCCAAAGTTAAAAGATTGATAATATTTTAACTTTGGCGTAAGACAAGCAGTGAAACTGCGCGTAGAGTAAAGAAGATTGATAATCTTTTAATTTTGGCGCAAGACAAGCTTTCCCATAATTTTTCATTAAAGCTCAAAATAGTTGAGTTGATATAAGAGAAGAAATTCGATGTCCCAATTTAAACTTGAAGATGCAGATATTCTTATCGATTTAGCAAATCAAACTTTAAGCTTACCTAAACATAATAAGTTTTACGTGGTCTCTACTGGCAAAAATGGAATTGGGGAACAAGAAAATACGGGTAAAACCCCACGTGGATGGCATCGGGTTGCTAAGAAATTTGGTATGCAATCTCCCAAAAATGCAGTTTTTATTGCACGGCAGCCCACAAGTGAAGTTTATAGCAGTGAATTAGCCGCACAATTTCCTGAGCGAGATTGGATATTGTCACGCATTCTTTGGTTAGATGGTTTAGAAGAGGGCTTTAACAAAGGCGAAGGCCACGACACGATGCAACGTTATATCTATATTCATGGTACACCTGATAAAGAACCGATGGGGGTTCCAATGTCACATGGGTGTATTCGAATGCGTAATGAAGAAATCATTGAATTGTTTGATTTAGTCTCTGAAGACGCATTAGTTTATTTGTCTGAACAATCTTTAACCTAAAATAGGATTTTAAAGATTATTGTTTAATTAGCCGAATGATCAAAATATTAAAATAAGTGCTTAAATAAAATACAAAAAATTGTTTTTTACTTAATAATGACTTATTTTTAATCATTCATTCGCATTTTTTTGAAAAGTTGTCGAAAAGCGTTTGACACCTGTTAAAGATTCTCTATAATGCACCTCACAAACGATGAAGACGTTAAGGGCGCTTAGCTCAGTTGGTAGAGCGTCTGCCTTACAAGCAGAATGTCGGCGGTTCGATCCCGTCAGCGCCCACCAAGCCTTTACGTTAAGATCTCAAGTGCAGCGGTAGTTCAGTTGGTTAGAATACCGGCCTGTCACGCCGGGGGTCGCGGGTTCGAGCCCCGTCCGCTGCGCCACTTAAGACTTAACATCGTTTACCCCACAATTGCGATATTGTGAAAGTGCAGCGGTAGTTCAGTTGGTTAGAATACCGGCCTGTCACGCCGGGGGTCGCGGGTTCGAGCCCCGTCCGCTGCGCCACTTTTATAAAACGCTTTTGCAGGGCGCTTAGCTCAGTTGGTAGAGCGTCTGCCTTACAAGCAGAATGTCGGCGGTTCGATCCCGTCAGCGCCCACCATAATTTGTGACCATACTTTATTTTTAAAGTATTGCAAGTGCAGCGGTAGTTCAGTTGGTTAGAATACCGGCCTGTCACGCCGGGGGTCGCGGGTTCGAGCCCCGTCCGCTGCGCCATTCTCTTGATTCCCTGATCTAGAGGATGTAATGTATAAAGACTGCGATTGTTGTCTTTTTCAATCAGGGCGCTTAGCTCAGTTGGTAGAGCGTCTGCCTTACAAGCAGAATGTCGGCGGTTCGATCCCGTCAGCGCCCACCATAATTTTTTAAAATTTAAAAAATTAAATACACTAATTTATTTGGTGTTTTTTGCGTTTCTGCTCTTCCTATTTTTTATCTATCTATTTTATCTCTTTTTTAGTTAAACCTCTCTTTTCCATCCTTAATTTTTGAGTTCAGATTTTATTACTTTAAATTATTATTACTAGTGGGTTTAACTAAAGCTGCCGTGCTGGAAAGCAATAGCAGCTTTGTAAACCAAGATTAATACTCGTTTAGAAGCCAGCCACTAGCGTACGCAAAATATTCACGTAGCCAAGCGTTGTAGCGAGTAATTAAAGGTGTTTCTGCAGCGACCATATAAACCTGTGTATAGCCTTGTTTCTTTGCAATAGCTGCAGCTCGTGGTGTATGGAAGTCACTTGTAACAATTGCAATAGGTTGATTAACACTAATATGAGCTTGTTCAAGTAAAGGTTTACTATTTTTAAGATTAAGTTCTGTACTTGTGCTTTTGTCTTCAAGGATCATTCGGTCTTTTGTTATATGAAAATGTTGTTTCAAGTAGCGTGACATGACTAATGCTTCAGGTTCTTTTTCTGAAAAGTCCAAACCGCCTGTTAAAATAACCTTTGCTTGCGGTTGTGAAAGGGCAACTGGAGCTGCTGTGTCAAGACGCTTTGCAAGAATAGCTGAAGGCTCTCCATTTTCGACACCACTTCCTAAAACAATAATTGCTTTAACTGCGGGGAGATTTTGACTTGCGTCTTTATTTTCTTTAATAAAATTAAAAAAATAGCCTAAGCCAATTAACCAAATCCAGAAACACAACCACCCAAAACGCCAAAGAGTATGAAGCCGATAGTGATAGAAGAAAAACCGTTCTAAATGATAATAAAATAATGCATAAAGACAGAAGAATGCTCCTAAAACTAAAGGAACAAGTGTGCCTACATGAATTTTATTTAGAAAAGCTAGAAATAAGCCGTCCAAAAATAAAATTGAACCAATGACTGCTAAGAAAATCCGAATCCACTTACTGACTTGCATTGTGTTTAAAGCTGCAATTTAAATTGCAGACAGTGTATGCAAAATCATTCCAAATTCAATGCTGATTGTAATAAAAAGCCGAGTAAAGCATTTTGGCTATTACTCGGCTTTGTTATTTATTGATATTTAATAAACATCACGGCGATAACGGCCTTGTTGTCTTAACTCATCGACTTGTTCTTCGCCTAAAATATGAATAAGTGCTTGATCGACTCCACTTGCCATTCCATCAATACTGCCGCATACATAGAGTACTGCACCGCGTTCAATCCAGTTGATTAACTCCGCTGCATTTTGTCGGATGATATCTTGAACATAAACACGTTGTTCTTGATCACGTGAGAATGCAAGATCAAGTCGTTTTAACATTCCCATCGTTTGCCAAGCTTCAATGGTTGATGCATAGAAGAAATCATGAGCACGTTGGCGTTCACCGAAAATTAGCCAGTTTTCAGTATAGTTATGGCGAGTTCGTGTATGAAGTAAACTCATTAAACCCGCGATTCCCGTTCCATTACCAATACAAATAATCGGACGATTATCATCAATCAAATGAAAAGACTCATTGGTACGGATACGCAGTGCAACATTTTGATTAATTTCTGTATGTTGAGTCAGCCAACCTGATCCTAAACCTAAATCACCAGACTCATCATATTGTTGACGAACAACTAGACGTAATACTTGCTGAGAAGGGATGCTAGCAATGGAATATTCTCGCGTTGGTAGGGTAGGAAGTTGTTCTAGTAAATGGTCCAGATTAGCAAACGGTTCAATTTCACCAGTTAAATCTTTATTCCAAAGTGCCTTTTCAATAGAAACCTGTAGCGAGTCTACCACCGCATTTTTAAGAATGTGATGATGCTGTAAAAACTTATTAATACGCTCAGGACTGTTACCTGGTTGTATTTCAGCAATGTCCCCAGCTTGCCATACAGCTTCATGATTGGCAGTAAGTTCAAGATTGTAGGCAGGCTGACCTAGACTATTTGGATTGAGTAAATCACGTTGTTGTAATGTCCAATTATCAAACACTTTTTCGATATTAACAGCATGCAAATCTAGTTTAGTTGCTTTTACAAGTGCCTGATTCCAGTTTTGAATATCTGCCGGATTTGCATTATCTACTTCTATAATATCGAAGAGGGCTTTGGCACCATTGTTTTTAAGCCATTCATCTACTGTGTGGCCAAAACTACAATAAGTATCCGGATATTCCTTAGAGCCTAAAGCTAATACTGCATATTTGACATGTTGAAGTCTTAAATTAGTTTTTAATAACTTTTTAGCAAAATTAGAAGCTAAGTCAGGTGCTTCTCCAGTACCATAGGTGCTAATCACAAAAAGAATTTGTTCATGCTGTTGTAAATCCGCTTCAGTTAACTGTTGTATAGATTTAACCTGAACAGGTTGATGGGCTTCTTGTAAGCTTGTTGCCGTACTCCATGCGAGTTGCTCTGCAACTCCTGTCTGGGTGGCATAAGTAATTAACCAAGGTTTAGCATTTTGATCGATGTAGTGACCAGCTAAAGACTGGCGAGCCGCTTGAGTAAGTTTTTTTTGCTTACGGCGTTTAAGGTAAAGCATCCATCCGGTAACAAAGAATAAGGGCATGGCTAAAGAAGCAAGCATCGCCACAAATTGATAAACTGGTCCGAAGAAACTACCTCGGTGCACAGGTAACATACTGCTCATAATTTTTTGATTAAGTTTTTTATCTTCATAAAGCTCCATTTTTTCAATATTGGCAGTTTTATAGTTATAGACAGCTTGGTTACGTGCACGTTCATGTTGTGGCGTTGCATCTACAAAACTTAATTCAATTTTTCCATCATCTTTTTTAGGTAAGTTAACTGTTAAAGTCGAATAATCACGTCCAATCTGATTATTAAAACCACTCCAAGTTTGGTTAAGTGCGGTAATCAGTTGAGCATTATCTAGTTGAATTTTAGGCAATTGATCTTTATTTCGCCCAGATCCACCATGGCCTTGTATTTTAGGTTGTTCTACACCTAATACTTTGAACATACCACTACGCCACCAGTCATATGACCAATATAGACCTGTACATGCAAAAAGAAGATAAAAAACAATAACCCATGTACCTACAACAGCGTGTAAATCCCAAATAAAATTTCGACCTTTAAGTTTGGGCTTAACAGCAAGCCATTGACGTGCAGAGTGCTTTTTCGGCCAGCGTAAATATAATCCGCTCAAAACAAAATATATGAGCATTAGGGCACAAGCACCGGTAATTTGTTTACCGAACTCACCAGCAGTTAAGTTTCGGTGAATTTGTTGTATTAATAAAAGTAGCTTACGACCTTGTACCTCTGGTAATACCTGAGCTGTATAAGGGTTAACCATCATATTGTAGCCGCGTCGTTCGCCTTCTTTTTCAATGTTTACTACAGATGAGGCGGTAGGATCTTTGGCAATTGTAATGCTATTAATTTTAATTTCAGGCTGGATTGTTGTGAAATGCTGGTAAAGCTGAGCAGGGGTAAGCTTAGGTGAGCTTTGTGCTTGCACAACATAACTATCTGTATTTACCCATTTTAAAATTTGCTGATCATAAGAATAAATTGCGCCTGTAACACCCATAATGGATAAGATGAGGCCAGCACTAATACCCAGAAACCAATGAATTTGAAATAAAAACTTTTTAAACATGGTCGAATAATGTAAATATGATGGAGATCTTGTAACGAAGTATAGCCGAAGATTGAGTAGATAATATGGATTTTGGAGATAATATTAATTTTCATTATCATTTATTTTTAGCATAATAAAAAACCTCCTGTAAAGGAGGCTTTTTAAAGAGGTGAAATTATAAAGTTTTCGGTTCACCTACACTTTCTTTCAAATGCTTACGAATTGTATTGAAAGAAAAGTTTTTAGAGTCCATACGTTTAGGCAAGATATATGCACCTTGTTGTTCCTGACCTTTAGGGTCTTTTACTTTAAAGTTAACTAAAATAAAGTCAGGGGTGTTGTACCATTCATAGATATTTTTCCATCCGATAGTTCCAACGCCTTCTTGTAAGCCCATTTGCTGGCGCATTACGATACCGTGAGGTTGTACGCCTAAGCGAATACCCTTGATTTCCTGCACAGGAAACTCATTCATCTTACGCTTAACATACCATTCCAAACCATATTTACGGCCAAGGTAATAAAGTACTACACAGACAATGGCAACCCAGCAAATCACTGTAGAATAGTTCTTGATAAAGATAAGACCTAAAATCGCAAGGGCTAAAATTACGCCCATAATCGCCCAGATTTTTGTGCTGATTTTATTGGTGCTGCGCCAGATAAGAAGTTGTGCATTACGTTGCTCAGCTTCTGATACCTCGTAAGGAACAGGCTGAAGCGTATAAGCATATAAAGTTTTCGCGGTCATAGTGCAAATAACAAATTGTAAACTGTTTTAAGTTTAGCATTAATTGGCATAAGTCAGGAAAGGATATTATGCCAATTTCATACTAAATTCTGACTCAAATTTATAATGATGCAAGTTCGCTAGCATCATTATCCAGATCATGACTTAGCCGTTGTTTTAACATACTAAATCGATTTAACACACTGAGCATCAACGATAACTGCTGTAAAATAATGAGCGATTTTTGGTCATCTTCATCATTTTGGCTTAAGCGCTGACGTATCGTCTGTAGCATATTTTGTGCCGTAAGATCAGGCATTTCATCTCTTAACAAAGCACCTTGTATATCATCTAATGCTTGATCTAATACGTTAAGAACCGCTTGATCCTGAATCTTTTCTCGATGTGCTCCAAGTGCTGCGATATAACTTAAAAATGTATGATTGAGGCATAAAAATTCAAATATATCGGACTTACGAGTAGGGTCGAAGTCTGGCTCTGTTGCTAAAGTAGAAATAAGCGAAGCAACTTCTGCATCGGTATTATGTGCTGCTCGGCGGACAATACGGTAATTGAGGGCATGATTATGTCCTTCATGATATTGTTTTACCACTTCAGCTAAATAATTACATTGTGCTTGTAAGGAGCGTCGAATACTGCGCGGTAGACGACGGAATTTCCAGTCAGGCCAAATAAAGGTCACACCAAACCATGCTAAAGCACAACCAATTAGGGTATCAACAAACCTAGGAATAGCCGCAGCGACTGCCGAACCGTCCAGATTAAAGTTAATTAATGCCAAAATGGTAATAAAAGCGGTTGCTTGAGCATATTGCTTACTACGTAACTCGAAAAACAGTACGCCACTCAAAATTAGCATGACTAATTGTCCTTCCACAGAAGGCACTAAAAATACTATGCTAAGGCCGACAATAATCCCGACTAATGTACCCACAATACGTAAACGTAAGCGACGTTTTGTTGCGTTAAAGTTAGGTTGGCTAACAAATAAAGCTGTCAACATAATCCAGTAGCCATATTCGATATGGGTCATTTGAATAAATACATATCCAATAAAAAGAACAATCGAAACACGAATGGCATGACGGAATAGTACAGATTCAGGTGTTAGATTTTGTTTTATTCGAACAACAATATCATTCCAACCTTTTAGATCATCATCTTTAAGTTGGTTTTCAGCCTGCTTTACTTTGTCAGACTGAATATGCTGTTCCGTTTCTAAGTTGAGTAATTGTGAGTCAATAGACTTTAAGTTTCGGTATAAGGCAAAAAGAGCATTTACCCACAATAAGTCATACTGCTGATCATCTCTTAACTTTACTAAAGATAAGCGTAAATTCTCGAAACTCTGCTTAAAGCGTTTATTATGGATATAGGGTTTACGCTGTAAAATACATTCATTTAGCTCTTGGCAAGCTTTACCCTGAATTGCCAAAATGCGCTGAAACCTAAATAAAATATCACTGTGCTGGAAAATTTTAGCTAACTTTTGATAGTCGATATGGGCAGAGTCTGCACGTTCATGAATGTCTTGTGCGACAAAGTAATAATGTAGGCTACGGCGAGTACCTTTTTGTCCACGGTCACCCTTTAAACGGGTTAAAAGGGCGGTTTTAAGATCATTAAAAATCGTTATTAATTTGCCATTTTCTAATGAAAGATCAATCATGCTTTGCTGATAACTCGCAGGAGTCATATCGACATCAAACAAATTAGATTTGGCAAATAGAAAGTCGCCTAATGAAGCATAAGAGGCCGCAAGTTTATCCTGGAGCTGGCGAACCGGAAATAATAAAAAGCTAATGGTTGCAATAAGTCCGTACCATGCTGCTCCTGCAACCAAAAGCGCTGGCTGAATATACCACTGGTCAAATAAATGAACTCCCAACATGGTATAAACTGAAACAACCAGACATCCATAAGAAATTGTTGCGTAACGGCGACCTAATGACCCGAGTAAAATCCAGCCAATACAAGAGGCAATCAGCCCTAGCGCAAAAAGCATTGGATAAGGGAAAAGTAATTGTACGGAAGCTGCGGTAATGAAGAAACCAATATAGGTGTAAATCAAATTCATGATTCGCACTGAAAAGCGATCATCAATATCACTTAAACCAGCTGCGACCACACCTAAAGTGAGGGGAATTGTTGCTAATTGATGTCCTAGAAAATAAGGCACGAACGCAGTTCCTGAAAAGGCAATCAGCATCCGCACGTTATACATAAATGATGTGTTATAAGTCGCTCTTTTTAGGCGTTTAAACCAAGATTTCAAATGAAGTCCTTGCTGATCAACCTGAGTGATAAAGGATTTGCGTATTTCTACACCAATGTTGCACAAATCATACGATAGACAGTGTAAGCTTGTCTGTATGCAAATGATTGAAAAATGAAATATCGTTATGTCTGAACAAACAGCCCAGCGTCAATATTCTATTGGCTGGATTATGTTGCTCGCTTTACTCACGGCTTTAGGGCCACTATCCATTGATATGTACTTACCTGCGTTGCCTCAAATGGCCCATGATTTTGGGGTGAGTACGCAAATGGTAGCAAACACATTGCCAGCTTATTTTTTTGGTTTAGCCATTGGTCAACTGGTATATGGACCTTTAAGCGACCGTATTGGTCGAAAAAAGCCTCTTTATTTTGGGCTTGCGCTTTATGCAGTTGCAAGCTTGTTCTGCGTGCTCGCTACAAATGAATGGAGCCTAATTGCTGCCCGTATTTTACAAGCCTTAGGTGGTTGTGTGGGGGTGGTTATGGCTCGTGCTGCTATACGCGATAGATTAGATGTCCAAGGCTCGGCACAAGCTTTTTCAAGCATGATGATCGTAATGGGCTTGGCACCTATTTTGGCACCGATGATTGGGGCCTGGATATTAATCTGGTTTCCGTGGCAAGCGATTTTTATTGCGCTTTCAATTGTAGGGGCAATCTGCTGGCTATGTGTACATTTCTTTTTTAAAGAAACTTTGGCAATGGATAAGAGGCTCAAGTTATCTCTATATCAAGTGGCTACCTTATATGGTGCTATTTTCAAAGATGCAAGCTTCCGTTTACCTATGTTTGCAGGATGTTTAACAGGTGCAGCATTATTCTGTTATATCAGCTCAGCTCCAGCCGTTTTTATGGATCAATATGGCTTAAATCAGCAAGAGTTTGCTTATGTATTCGGGCTCAATGCTTTTGGCATTATGTTAATGTCATCTTTAAATAAGCACCTAACCACACGTGTTGAAATCACTAAGCGCTTAAAAGCAGGTTCAATGGTACAAGTGACAGGTGCAAGCATTGTGTTGATTGCTGGCTTAATTTCTGCAGCACCTTTATGGCTAGTAATGTTAGGACTGTTCTTAGCAATTTCAGGAATTGGTTTAACTGGACCAAATGCTATGGCTCTAGCCATGTCAAAGCAAGGTGCTCGTGCAGGAACAGCCAGTGCAATTATGGGCAGTATGCAATTTGCTTGCGGTTTATTGGGTGGAGTACTGCTTAACTTCCTTATTTGGTCTGCATCACTCAATATGGGAGTGATGATGGTGTTATTTACATTAAGTGGTTTTATTGTTGTTTTAAAAGCGATTCGACAAGCAAAAAGCCAATCACTCTCTTGATTTTAAGAGAGTGATTGGCTTGCATCTTTAATCAAGAAAAACTGCAAAATTCTCAACAGGCTCTCTAGGTGTAATAAAGGTATTCACAATATGTTCAGGGTCGGCATGACCTAGTGCAATTGCACATACCAACTCTTCATCATCTGCTGCGCCTAAAATATCTAACACTAGGGGATGAAAATGGTTCCAAGCTGCTTGAGGGCAGGTGTCTAATCCCCGAGCCTTGGCAGCGACCATGACATTTTGAATCATCATAGCGATATCCATTTTGGAACCAATTCCCATTGCTTTATTGACTGTAAAGAAAATTCCGACTGGAGCATCAAACAGTTTGAAGTTACGTAACTGCTGAGCAGCCATTTTTTCTTTTTCACCTTTTTTAATATCTAATAAACCATAGAGTCCCCAACCATTTTCACGGCGGCGGTCAATAAAAGGAGAGACCCATTTTTCAGGGTAATATGCAAAAGTTTCTTTATATTGCTCTGCAAGTTCGGGATTTTTGGAAACCTCAATCTGTGCTGCACAAACACGCTCTACCATTTCATCACGTTTATGACCTGTGACTACATAAACTTTCCATGGTTGAGTGTTGGTACCGGAAGGTGCTCGACTTGCGACTCTTAATATATCTTTAATGACTTCTGGCTCAATGGGAGTGCTTAAAAAAGCACGGACAGAATGTCGAGAGGTAATTGCTTCGTCAACAAGGCGGACTTGTTCCAAATTCATGAGTACTCCTGATCTTTTCCCTCAATATTTAATACTTTTTGAGATGCAATTTCATCTGCTGAAATTGCTGTATTTATAAGCAAAAAATATTAGAAAACAGATATCCTTATATATATGATTAATGACTTGGGTAAGACATGATGTCTGCTCAATGATAATTCGAATATGCCACTTTAGGCTTAAAATGGTAAAGTGGTGTGACTTTGATAGTCATTCAATTAAAGCCAAAATAAGGGTTGAGTAAAAATCGCTCAATTAGAAAAAAGGTATAATATGTTTAAAAACAGTACAAAACAGATGTTTTTGTATAAAAAATAATCTTAAGTTGCATAAACTTTTAATGAAAAACATACACAAAATTTTAAATTTCTGCATAATACCGACTTTTTTACGCAGGTATGATTTCTCCATACTCACGTTAGGAAAAAAGTAGTGGCTGCAAATAAAATACTTTTACAGAAAGGATTTTGTGCAGAAATGGAGAAATACACGAGGTATAAGGAGCTTTACATGAGTTTACCGCTCATCAACAAGCAGTTCATGAAACAAGGATTGGCGATTACCATTGCAACCATGAAAATGAACGTAACTCACGCAACTACTGAGCCACAAGAAATACAACAGCTTGGTACAGATCTCAATGCACTCTTCTTTAATGAAAAAGAAAAGGGCACAGATAGTCGTGTTATGACGATGGCTTGTTACAGTCTTTGAAATTTAAATCCAGTTTAGACATTCGCCCAAAAGTATATGTAAATATGCTTATTGGCTTAAATCCAGTTTTTATAACTCGATTAATTGATGGGAATCATTAAACGAGCTGATTTAGCGGTGGTCATTTGTTAGTTTCCAAGTTTGTAGCCGAGTCGATGCATTCTGTTCACCCAAATGGGAATATGTTCAGTGGTGCGATGAATTTATTTTATCTGAAGGGTGCTTTCTCTCATGTAACCTTCAAAGGCTTAGTGCTGGGCATGATGTTGCTTAAACTTGTGACGGTAATTGCTATTCAAGTGACATTAAAAGTTTTTCCTTAAATGTACTGAAGAAGTCCCTATTTTTAGGGGCTTTTTTGTTTATTGCAGTATTTTGGCTTGTGCTAATAGCACATTAGCAAGAACGTAAGCGGACCGAGTATGAATGAACAACTCAATGCCACACTGATGTCGTGGGTACAATTTTTTAATGAACCTTTATGGGATTTTCTGGTTATTTTCTTGCTGGCCGTCGGTATTTTTTATACGGTCTTAACAGGAGCAGTGCAAATTCGCATGTTCTTGCAAAGTATTCGTGTTATGAAAAGCAGCCGTACAGAAGGCGAAGATGAGCATGGCCTTACACCTTTCCAAGCGTTTGTAACAGGTCTTGCGAGCCGTGTTGGGGTGGGTAACATTGCTGGTGTGGCAATTGCGATCGCAATTGGTGGCCCAGGCGCCGTGTTCTGGATGTGGGTAACCGCTGTACTTGGTATGAGCTCTGCTTTTATCGAATCTACTCTTGCTCAACTTTTTAAGGTGAGAGACAGTAATAGCAAGCAATTCCGCGGTGGTCCAGCCTACTATATTACTCAAGGTTTACGTAGTAAAACTTTTGGTGTGATCTTCGCGTTAGCATTGATCTTTACTTATGGTTTTGTATTTAACTCAGTTCAAATCAATGCAATTGCTAATGCATCTTCACATGCTTGGGGTTGGGATAAAGCTAATCTTATTGCGCATTTAGGTGGTGTTGATTTAGAAATTTCATGGGTCGGTCTTGCTCTTGTTGTGATGGTTGCATTGGCAATCTTTGGTGGTATTAAACGTATCGCTAAATTTGCAGAGATGTTTGTTCCTTTAAAAGCAGGTCTTTATCTCTCTGTAGCGTTATATATTGCATTAAGCAACTATGCGATTTTGCCTGATGTTTTAAAACTGATTGTGACTGAAGCTTTCCACTTTAATGCTGCGGCAGGTGGTTTCTTCGGTGCTGCTGTATCAATGGCAATGATGCAAGGGATTAAGCGCGGGTTGTTCTCAAACGAAGCAGGTATGGGTTCTGCACCAAATGCGGCGGCTGCGTCTGATGTAAAACATCCTGTAAACCAAGGTTTGGTACAAATGCTTGGCGTATTCGTAGATACATTCATTGTATGTACAAGTACAGCAATCATCATTTTAGTTTCTGGTGTTTACCAAGATGCTGGTTTCGTCGGTGTTGAATTAACCCAACGTGCGCTAGAGACTCAAGTGGGGCACTGGGGAGCTGACTTCTTAGCTGTTCTATTATTCTTGTTCTGTTACTCAGCTGTATTAGGTAACTATGCTTATGCAGAAAGTAATGTACAGTTCATTAATAACAACCCGAAAGTCATGTTCATCTTCCGTATTTTTGTATTGGTGATGGTGTATTTCGGTGCAATTGGTAGTGTGCCATTAGTATGGTCAATGGCAGACTTGTTTATGGGTATTATGGCTACCATTAACTTGGTCGCAATTTTACTTTTAACACCAATGGCTCGTACTTTGTTGAAAGATTACCGAGCGCAATTGAAGCAAGGTATTAAAGAACCTGTATTTAAAATTAATAAATATCCAGAGTTGAAGAAAAAAGTCGATTCAGATATTTGGTAATTTTGTAAGAAAAGCCTCTTAGAAATAAGGGGCTTTTTTTCGGCATAATAAAAATACTTGAGTATAAAAATTAAACATGACAAATTAAATAAATTCACTACAGCATTTCACAAAACGAGCAACTAAAATTGCAATTCGAAAATTAACGTCATAGTGCAAAGATGGGCCATGAAACAGCTTAAATTGTGGGTTCTCGGACTTTCTATGGTGTTGGCCGGGTGCCAAACCACCTCACACTTATCTGCCTTAAAACCGCAAACGGCAGAGGCATACTCACGTTTCGTCGATCAGC
The DNA here is from genome assembly GCF_003937785.1 of Acinetobacter sp. FDAARGOS_558. Lineage (NCBI taxonomy): Bacteria > Pseudomonadati > Pseudomonadota > Gammaproteobacteria > Moraxellales > Moraxellaceae > Acinetobacter > Acinetobacter sp. FDAARGOS_558. The sequence continues at coordinate 1,645,259 of NZ_RKJH01000001.1, read as the reverse complement.
CTTTTGCACAGCTTAAGAAGCAGCATAAGAAACCAGTAGTCGCATTAGTACTAGGTAGTGGTGGTGCACGAGGATATGCACATATTGGTGTTATTGAAGTTTTAGAACAGCATGGTATTCGTCCTGATTTCATTGTTGGAACCAGTGCAGGAAGTATTGTTGGGGCAATTTATGCGAGTGGAAAAACGCCTGATGAACTTCGCGATACTGCATTGAAAATGAAAGCTGCAGATGTTCGTGACATCAGTATTGGTTTAAAAGGTTTTTTTGATGGCAAAAAAGTTGAAGACTATGTAAATCAGCAAGTAAATAACTTGCCGCTCGAAAAAATGAAAATTCCGATGTATGTAGTGGCAACAGAGCTAAAGCATGGCACCAAAACCGTATTTAATTATGGCAATACTGGACAGGCCGTGAGAGCATCAGCCTCAATACCAAGCATGTTTGTGCCGACTAAAATTGGTAAATCTGAATATGTAGATGGCGGTTTAGTCAGTCCGGTACCTGTTGAAGTAGCCCGTGATTTAGGAGCCGATGTCATTATTGCTGTCGATATTCTGGCTCAACCCATTTATACGGAAACCTCAAATGTATGGGGACTCTTTAACCAGAATATTAATATTATGCAAGGACGTTTGGCTGCCGAAGAACTTCAATATGCAGATGTAGTAATTCAACCGGATTTAAGAGAAAAAGCACATATTTTTGATGTAAAAGGTCGTGAAGCAACCATGAAGGCAGGCATAGATGCAGCAAATGCAAAACTGTCTGATATTCAGTTTGCGATTGATGAAAAAATAGCTGAACAGAATCTATCTACTGACGGTTTAAGTGCGCAAACACAATAAATTGAAAGCAAGTATATGAAAAATTAAGTAAAAGCCCGCTAAGGGCTTTTTTGTTGAAAAATAAAAGATTTGTATGTGCTGACAAAAATTTTTGTATAGTGGAGCTATGCTGAAAACTACTCATGACACATATGAGATATTCATGCTATTTTTCAAAAAAATAATTGATTTGTAACATATTGAGGCCAGCTACTTAGATGATTCAGCAACAGGTAAAAAATGAGTTTCCAACATTAGAAGATATACATGCCGCTGCAGAGCGTTTAGATGGTTTAGTTGTTAAAACACCTTTTGTTTTTTCAGAAACCATTTCTAAAACCTTAGGGGCTGAAATGTGGCTGAAATTTGAGAATCTACAGTTTACGGCTTCGTTTAAAGAAAGAGGCGCATTAAATAAACTTTTGAGCTTATCTGAACAAGAAAAACAACATGGTGTAATTGCAGCTTCAGCTGGTAATCATGCGCAAGGGGTCGCTTATCATGCACAGCGCACAGGAGTCACGGCAACTATTGTCATGCCAAAATCGACGCCCAATGTGAAGGTGCAACGAGTACGTGAATACGGTGCGCGTGTTATTTTGCATGGCCAAGACTTTTCGGAAGCTGCTGCTGAAATGCACCGTGTGGCACAAGAAGAATCTTTAACCATTATTCATCCATTTGATGATGCTGAAATTATTGCGGGTCAAGGTACTATTGCACTCGAAATGCTGGAAGCTGTTCCTGATTTAGATATATTGGTCGTACCTATTGGAGGTGGTGGTCTCATTTCTGGTATTGCGATTGCTGCAAAAACGATAAATCCTAAAATCAAGATTATTGGAGTTCAGTCGGTTGTTTATCCAAGTATGGCGAAACTGCTTTGTAACTATCAACTCGCGGTTTCAATGGGTTCAACGGTAGCTGAAGGTATTGCGGTTAAAACTCCGGGCGAGCTGACAACACAAATTGCTAAGCATTTTGTAGATGATATTGTGGTAGTCACTGAAGATATGATTGAGGAAGCGATTGCGCTATTACTCAACATTGAAAAAACAGTGTGTGAAGGAGCTGGCGCGACTGGAATTGCTGCAATTATGTCTCGTCCCGATCTATTTTTAGGCCATAAAGTTGGTGTGGTGTTATCTGGTGGCAATATTGATACACGTGTAATGGTTTCAGTATTACAGCGTCACTTAACTCGTACTGGCCGTATGGTTCGTATTCGCGTTGAATTACCAGATAATCCGGGTGCCTTGGCGCGTCTAACAGCAATTATTGCGGAGCAGGGCGGTAATATTTACGAACTTCGACATGAACGCTTTGCCGCAACAAGCCGTGCTAAAGAAAGTGCGGTGAGTGTCGATATTGAACTAAAAAGCGCTCCAGATCTGGAACCATTAATTCAGGCTATGCAACTTGAAGGCTATATTGTTCGTAAAGAAGAGATTTAAACGTACATATGGCTGTGATATAAAAACTGTATATGGCTCTTAGGGGAGCCATATACAAAGCAATTTAAACGGATTAAATTGCATAAAGGGATGAATTTACAAAAAAACGATCAAATCCTTCAATGAAATGGGAAAAATTGACAATTCTCTAAACTTTAGCCTTCACAATTTTAAGGTTTAGGTTTTAGTATTCCTTTCATTGTAAATTTGAAGAAATAATAGGGATATCAACACTCAATGTTCAAATCATTTTTTCCATCACCACGGTATTTCTTTATATCTGCGGTTATTTGGATCGCGCTTAATATGGTGCTTTGGTATTCTGGTGGTAGTACATGGGGGAGTTTCATTGGATTCCATCAGGGTTACCATAGTGAACAATTACCAATTGGTGTTAGCCGCTTCTGGTCTCCGACTTTTATATGGTTTTATATTTGGTTCCTAGTTTCTACAGCAATTTTTGCAGGGTTTTGGAGAATTATTTCTAATCATCCATGGCAACGTTGGTCAGTTTGGGGCTCTGCTTTTATTTTATTTAACATCTGGTTTGGCGTGCAAGTCAGTGTTGCCGTTAATGCATGGTATGCACCTTTTTATAATCTTATTCAAGCAATGCTAGATCATGGTGGCGGTGATATTAATAAGCTATATAGCGGAACAGTTACTTTTCTTTTAATTGCCATGGTTGGCGTGACTTTAGCCGTGATTAATGCATTTTTTGCTAGCCATTATGTATTTCGTTGGCGTACGGCTATGAATGAATATTATACAGAGCATTGGGCGAAACTTCGCCATATTGAAGGTGCTTCACAGCGTGTGCAAGAAGACACCATGCGTTTTGCATCTGTTTTAGAAGATTTAGGCGTAAACTTCATAAAGGCAATTATGGTATTGATTGCATTTTTACCTATTCTATTTGAACTTTCTAAGCAGGTTAAAGTATTACCTATTGTCGGAGAAATTGATCATTCATTAGTATGGGCAGCAATTGTATGGGCTATTTTTGGTACAGTTCTACTCATGGTGGTTGGTATTAAATTACCCGGTCTACAATTTAATAACCAGAAGGTAGAAGCTGCTTATCGTAAAGAGTTGGTTTATGGCGAAGACTATGAAGAACGGGCACAGCCAAAGACATTAAAAGAATTATTCTCGAAAGTCAGATTTAATTATTTTCGATTATACCTTCATTATTCTTATTTTAATCTGGTTAGTATCTGGTATCTACAATTAGATATTTTATATAGCTTGGTTGTCTTATTTCCGTCTATTGCAGCAGGTAAAATGACATTAGGCTTAATTACGCAAATTAGTAATGTCTTTGATAAGGTCCGTGAATCATTCCAGTATTTAATTACTTCATGGAAAACAATCATTGAACTACTTTCAATTTATAAACGTTTAAGAACATTTGAAGATACTTTAAATTAAAAGTAATCATCATTTTTTAAGGTGCCTTGATTCAAGCCAGGGCATCTTTAAAATATTGAGTATTTAGTAAAATAACCTGTTATGTATGGCTCTTTATTTATAATTTTGATTTACATAATAAAATATATTTTTTGAAATATTATATTTTCGCGGTATAGAATTTGCTTCTGTATTGATTTTAATTTTGCTATTCGCTTAATTAATAAAAAAATAATCAATTTAAATCATTGTTTTAGATTATTAAATATTTAAATACGAGGTTAAGTCTTTGAAATCTATTTTACTTAAAAGTGCTCTTACGATTGCACTTATGTCTTCTGCTAATTTGGTACATGCGGAATTAGTAACAACTTCTCAAATCAAAAAAATATCAGGTATAGATCAACAATATATTGATTCTTCTATTAGTGAAAAGAACGATTTTTATGCTCATGTAAATGGTATTTGGTTAAAAAATACTGAAATCCCAGCTGATAAAGCAAATTGGGGAGCTTTTAATCAGCTCCGTGAGTTATCAATCAGTCAAGTACATGGGATTGTAGAAGAGCTATCTAGAAAAAAATGGGCGGATGGTAGTTTAGAACAGAAAATAGCTACTTTATATGCGAGCTTTATGGATGAAAAAGGCATTGAAAAGCAAGGTATTATCCCCCTACAAACTGAGCTACATCAAATTGATAGCTTGAAAAATAAGAAGCAAATAGCAGTTTTAATGGCCCATTTTGCTCGTATTAATGTTAATAGCCCGATTGGCTTAGGCATTGAACAGGATATGAAACAATCTACTGAAATGGTGGCTGGTTTGGAGCAAAGTGGTTTGGGTCTACCTGACCGTGATTATTATTTAAAAGATGATAAAAAATTTATCGAAACTCGTGCACAGTATTTAAAGTATATTGAAAAAACTTTATCACTTGCAGGAGATTCACAAGCTGCGCAACATGCTCAGGAAATCTTAAAACTTGAAACTCAGTTAGCACGAATACAGTGGAGCAATGTACAAAACCGTGATCTTGCAAAACGCTACAATAAATACAAACTCGCAGATTTGTATAAATTGACCCCCGCATTTGATTGGCAAGGTTATCTAACTGCAACTGAATTAAAAGGAAAAATTGATACTATTCAGGTAAATCAGCCAGATTACTTTCAGGGCTTAAATACAATTATTCAAAATACACCCTTAGATATATGGAAAGCTTATTTTAAATTGCATTTGATCAATAATTTTTCTCCATTACTAAATAGCGCTTTTGTAGATAATAAATTTGATTTTTATAACAAGACACTTCGAGATATTACTGAACAAGAAGCGCGTTGGAAGCGTGGTGTACAGCTTGTTGATAAGGTGCTGGGAGATGGTATCGGCAAACTTTATGTTGAAAAATACTTTCCTGCTGAGAAAAAACAACAGATGGAATTATTGGTTCAAAATCTGATTCGTGCTTATGACCAAAGGATTACAGAATTGGACTGGATGAGTCCTGCAACGAAAATACAAGCTCGTAAAAAGCTTTCTCACATGTCAATAAAAATCGGGTATCCAAAAAAGTGGCGTGATTATTCTGACCTGCACATCGCTAAAAATGATTTAGTTGGGAATATAATTCGCGCAAGTGAGTTTAAATATCAATATGAACTTAATAAATTAGGTAAGCCGGTTGATCGTGATGAATGGTATATGAAACCACAAACGGTGAATGCCTATTACAATCCATCATTGAATGAAATTGTATTTCCAGCAGCGATATTACAACCGCCTTTTTTTAATATAAACGCAGACGATGCAGTGAATTATGGTGGTATAGGTGCTGTGATTGGCCATGAAATTAGTCATGGCTTTGATGATCAGGGTAGCCAGTTTGATGAATTGGGCAATATGAGAAACTGGTGGAATGCTGAAGATCACCAGCGTTTTAAAGCTAAAACACAAGCGTTGATTGAACAATATAACCGTTATGAACCGATTGCTGGTTATCATGTTAATGGTGAATTGACATTAGGTGAAAATATTGCAGATAACTCTGGGTTAGCAATTGCCTATAAGGCCTATCAAATTGCATTAGGCGGTAAGCCAGCCCCTGTAATTGATGGACGGACTGGGGAGCAACGTTTTTATATGGGGTGGGCTCAAGTTTGGCGTGCGAAAACCCGCGAAGCTCAAGCGATTATCTATTTAAAAACTGATCCTCACTCTCCTGATAAAGTACGTGGTAATGGAGCTTTAATGAATCAAAAACCATTTTATGAGGCCTTTAAAATAAACGAAGATGATCAGATGTATTTACCACCAGAGAAACGGGTAACTATTTGGTAATTAAGAAAGCCCGCGAAAGCGGGTTTTTTTTATGGTTATTGATTTAATGGGTTGCGTTATAAAAATTAAGGATAGGGCCAACTAGAAACTGCTGCGACTTATCTAAGGTGACTTGAATCTCTTTATAGTTAAAAGTGTCTTCATCATCATACTTGGCAATACCATGGGTTTTATTGTTTACTTGAGGAATTTGGTAGCTAAAAAAAGCAACTTTTTTAGAGGGGTGAACAACATTGATAAGGTTTTTAGGGTCTTTAAAACCACCATATTCATTTTCAAGACTTTCTTTTAATAGTTCAGGAAAATAAAGCGTTGCATTGGGTAATCCACATCCAACGCAAAATGAAGAGTCATAAAGCTTTATCGCTTGCTTCTGATCTGGACTCATGATTAGAGCAAAACCAGTTCCATTTGCCCCTGCATTTGCTTGAACATCTTGCCAGTTACGTGGAACAAGTACTAAACCTACTTCAGGTAATGCAAGAAGCTTTAATTGCTTGGCATGTTGAGCATCAAGTTTAAAATTAAAAATACAGCTTTTAAGCGTACATTTTTCAAAACTTTTAAGCAAACCATCTTCTATTGGGTTTTGTGCCGTAACGCCATAAAAAGGGACTGCAACGCCGTTTAAAAATTTTGCCTCTCCAAGAGCATAGAATTGATTGTCTGCTTTGCGGGTTGCAGCAGAGCTATAAAATTTGGGGAAATGAGGCGTAAAGCTTTTTACTTCTGCATAAGCAGTTGAATTTAGGCTGATTAATGTTGCCCATAATAAAAAAATTAGTTTTTTCATTTTTAGAAAGTAATCAATTTAAATTTTATATAAATCTAACATATTCTTTTAAACTAGGCGGTAACTCAAAATTTAACACTGTTGTTAACTTCATAATAAAACAGACGTGTAGAGACATGAAAAAATGAAAAATATGCTTTCAATTTGTTGTTTGGCAGTAATAAGTTCTTATAGTTTTGCTCAAGATATAAAAGGTATTTCATTTTCTCACCAAGAGTGGGAAATCTCTTGCAGTAATACGGGCACCTGTAAGGCTGCAGGGTATCAAAACGAAGAAAATGGTGATAATCCAGCTTCAATTTTATTAACACGTAAAGCAGGCCCAAAACAACCTGTGCAGATTGAGTTTGCTTTGTCTGACTATGAACAAAGCATACCTGCAAACCAGCTTAAAAATATCCATTTTTATATCAATGGCAAAGATTTAGGTATGGTGGGTGTAGATGGTACTGAGCTGCCAATTATGGGTAAGCTAAACAGCTCGCAAGTCAATGCTCTACTACAGCAGTCCAAACAGAAGACTGAAATTGTATTTAAAAATGCGCAGCATAAATGGAAAATTTCCGATGCTGGGATGACTGCCGTATTATTAAAGATGGATGATTTTCAGAAGCGTATAGGGACTATTGGTGCTTTGGTTAAAAAGGGCAGCGCCAATGAAACTAAAGTACTTATGCCGGAGCCAAAACTACTTGTTAAACGTATTAAGACTTCAAACAAACCTTATTTAACTTTACAGCCTAAAAATAAACAGTACCAAGCAATACACCGTAGTTTGATGGCTGCTAAACCGAATCCGAAAGAAGACGGCTTTTGTGAAGGTATTTATGGTGGTAACAGTGATGGAGCCGAACCACAGAAAATTGAGCTATATAAACTAACCAATAAGAAAGTTCTGGCGACTACGTTGTGTTGGAGAGGCGCCTATAACGAAGGATATGGTGCTTGGGTACTAGATGAGTCTTTAAACGGAAAAGCGACGTTTGTGACTGAGTCCGCCTCAGATTTTGATAGCGGTATTATTAGTAGTGCTCAAAAGGGACGAGGCATTGGAGATTGCTGGGCAAGTGAAGAATGGGTATGGGACGGCAAGAGTTTTGTGCATACTAAGGATATGTGGACGGGTATGTGTAAAGGCTTGGCAGCAGGTGGAGTGTGGGAGCTTGATCGCATTGAATCAGTCGTAAAGTAACTATTTTGCGGTTACAGAGTCATAACAGGTAACTTTAGTGACTGTGTGATAAAAAGAACAGATTGTTTATTGGAGCTAGACCTATGTCACGTCATCTTTATGCTATTGCTCGCCGTAAGTTTTCACATCTGAGCCGTTCAATATGTGTGGCGGCGACTGTACTGGGCGCAACACAAATTGCGATGGCTGGTCCAACAGTTGATCAGCTCAGTGATTGTTTAGTTAAAGCAACAACAGCTTCAGATAAAACCACGGTGCTCCAATGGACATTTACAGCTTTAGCGGCTCATCCAGATTTAAAAGCATTTAGTAATGTAACGCCTGAGCAAAAAGATCAGTTAGATCAAAAACTGGCTCAGGTTTTACAGCGGATAATTGTAGAGCAATGTTCTACTCAGACCAAAGCTGTAATTCAGGCTGAAGGTGTGAAGGCAGTTGGGGAGGCTTTCCAACAGTTAGGTCAAAGTGCGGGTGAAGATATTGTTAAAGACCCAGCCGTTAAACAGCAGTTGCAGGGCACATTACGCTATATCGATTTAAATAAATTGGTGACAACGTTTTTAACACCAGAAATTTGGAATAAGTTGGGAATTACAAGATAAAAATCTAGTTTCCTATTTTAGTAATAAAGCCTGTTATCTAAATGCAGGCTTTATTGTATTTGGGGTGAAGAATCTTATTAGATACTAATCTTAGCGCCTAAAACTTTCACAAATTGTGCTAACCAAGCTGGATGTGCAGGCCAAGCTGGAGCAGTCACCAAATGCCCATCGGTAACGGCATCAGTTACAGCAATGTCTGCATATTGCCCACCTGCTAATTTTACTTCGGCTGCACATGCGGGATAAGCCGAGCAGAGGCGGTCTTTTAACACATCTGCCGCAGCGAGTAACTGAGCACCGTGGCATACGGCTGCAATTGGTTTTTTCACTCTATCGAATTCACGTACAATTTCGATAATACGTTCATTCATGCGTAAATACTCTGGTGCACGACCACCCGGAATGACTAGACCTACATAGTCTTCGGTATTAACGGCATCAAAATCATAGTTAATCGCGAAGTTGTGGCCACGTTTTTCGCTATAAGTTTGCTCACCTTCAAAATCATGAATAGCAGTCGCAATATGGTCGCCGTTTTTTTTATTTGGGCAAACAGCATGCACGGTATAACCTAAACCAGTTAAGAACTGGAAAGGAACCATAGTTTCATAGTCTTCAGCATAGTCACCGACCAACATTAGAATCTTTTTAGACATGATTTATCCCTCTTTTTAAAATGTAATTTATCTAAATTCTTAATTTAAATTAGCATAGTCGGTATGTCATTTTTCAGAAAAAAGCGCATTCTTTAGTCGAAGAAATTTCATAAGTGGTATAAAAAAGCCCCGATAAATCGAGGCTTTTTTGTTGAGTTAGTTAATGAAATTAACCAATCAATTTTTTCATTAATTCATTTACTTGTGCAGGGTTGGCTTTACCCTTAGAAGCTTTCATGACTTGACCAACAAGACCGTTAAAGGCTTTTTCTTTACCAGACTTGTACTCTTCAACCATTTTTTCATTGGCTGCAAGTACTTCTTTAATGATTGCTTCAATTGCACCCGTGTCAGTTTCTTGCTTTAAGCCTTTTTCCGCAATAATGTCATCGGCAGATTTACCTTCCGATTCCCACATAAAGCCAAAGACTTGTTTAGCAATTTTACCGCTAATGGTGTTGTCGATAATACGCGCAATCATGCCGCCAAGCTGTTCAGCAGAAACAGGTGAGTCTGTTAACTCTAGGCCCGCTTTGTTTAAAGCACCAGAGAATTCACCCATTACCCAGTTTGCAGCAATTTTACCTTGCTTCGCGCCACCAGCCGCAGCAACAACAGCTTCATAGAAGTCCGCCATTTCGCGTGAGAGCGTAAGTACGTGTGCGTCGTATTCAGTTACGCCAAAGTCTGCAATAAAGCGTGCACGGCGTGCTGCTGGCAACTCAGGCATAGTTGCTTTGATGGCCTCAATTTGCTCATCTGGAATAATTACTGGTAACAAGTCTGGATCAGGGAAGTAGCGGTAGTCATTCGCTTCTTCTTTAGAACGCATAGAACGCGTTTCCATTTTATTTGGATCGAACAAACGAGTTTCTTGATCAATTTCGCCGCCCCATTCCAAAATTTCCATTTGGCGTTCAATTTCAACATTGATCGCTTGCTCAATGAAACGGAATGAGTTGAGGTTTTTAAGCTCACAGCGTGTGCCAAACGGTTGTCCCGGACGACGTAAAGACACGTTACAATCCGCACGGAATGAACCTTCAGCCATGTTACCGTCAGAAATACCTAACCAACGTACTAGTGTGTGAATTGCTTTGATGTAGGCAACTGCTTCTTCAACCGAACGCATGTCCGGTTCAGAAACGATTTCAAGCAAAGGCGTACCAGCACGGTTTAAGTCAATGCCAGACATACCTTCAAATTGATCGTGCACAGACTTACCTGCATCTTCTTCAAGGTGAGCACGAGTTACGCCAATGCGTTTAGTCGTACCATCTTCAAGTTGAATATCGATATGGCCCAAGCCCACAATCGGGTTATCCATTTGGCTAATTTGGTAGCCTTTTGGAGAGTCAGGATAGAAGTAGTTTTTACGTGCAAAGACTGAAGCTTGGTCGATGTAAGCATCAATCCCTAAACCAAAACGAATTGCGAGTTCAACCACTTTTTCATTTAAAACCGGCAATACACCCGGCATCGCCAAGTCTACAAGGCTCGCTTGTGTATTTGGGTCTTGACCAAATTCAGTTGATGAACCTGAGAAAATTTTAGAATTGGTTGCAAGCTGAGTGTGAATCTCGATACCAATAACGACTTCCCAACCGTCAATCAATTTCAACTTTTGAGCTTCAGCCATTATGCATTCTCCTCAGCAATTGCCGCACGTTTGGTGTGCCAGTCAGTGTTTTGTTGGTATTGGTGAACAATCGACAACAATTGTGATTCTGACCAGTAATTACCGATTAACTGTAAACCTACTGGTAAGTTGTCTTTATCAAAACCAACAGGAGCATTAATCGCTGGCAAGCCCGCTAAGTTCACTGCGATGGTATAGATATCGCCTAAGTACATTTCAACAGGGTCTAAAGATGCACCGATTTTGTAGGCAGTTGTTGGTGCAGCAGGTGCTGCAATTACATCTACATTTTCAAAAGCTTTTAAGAAGTCTTGTTGAATTAAACGACGTACTTTTTGTGCTTTTACATAGTAAGCATCGTAATAACCCGCAGAAAGCGCGTATGTACCAATTAAAATACGGCGTTGAACTTCTGGACCGAAGCCTTCTGAACGCGAACGTTTGTAAAGATCCATCAAGTCAGCTGGGTTTTCACAGCGGTAACCGTAGCGAACACCGTCATAACGTGACAAATTAGAAGATGCTTCCGCTGGCGCGATGAGGTAATACGTTGGTACATATGCTTCAGTCATGTTGAGGTCGATTTCAACAAGCGTTGCGCCCATTTCTTCAAGCTTTTTCAAAGACTCTTCAACACGTGCTTTTACGTCCGCATCTAAACCTGCAACGTTAAAGTATTGTTTAGGAAGACCAATGCGTAAGCCTTTTACAGATGTGTTATTTAGGTTTGCAACGTAATCATCGACTTCTTTTTTAACCGAAGTTGAGTCTTTAGCATCGTGACCTGCAATTACATTCATTAGGTAAGCACAGTCTTCAGCAGAGCGAGCCATCGGACCTGCTTGGTCTAAAGAGGATGCATAAGCAATGATCCCGAAACGAGATACACGACCATAAGTTGGTTTTAAGCCTGTTAAACCACAGAAAGAAGCAGGTTGGCGAATTGAGCCACCTGTATCGGTACCTGTAGCAAATGGTGCTAAATCAGCTGCTACAGCCGCAGCAGAACCACCAGATGAACCGCCAGGAACATGGTCAAGTGCCCAAGGGTTACTCGTTGCACCTACATATGAACTCTCAGAAGTTGAGCCCATCGCAAACTCATCCATGTTTACTTTACCTAAAGTAACCAGACCAGCTGCTTTAGTTTTTTCAACAACGGTTGCATCGTAAGGTGAAATGAAGTTATCGAGCATTTTTGAACCAGCAGTGGTTTTAATACCTTTGGTACAAAAGATGTCTTTGTGGGCAAGAGGAATACCCGTTAAAGCAGTTGCATTGCCAGCTTTTAATGCGGCATCGGCAGCATCGGCTTCGCGAAGTGCCTGTTCCGGAGTAACCGTCACATAACTCTTAACTTGCGGGTCAATTTTAGCAATACGTTTTAAATAATGTTCAGTCAATTCGCGAGATGAAAACTTCGCTTGGCTTAAGCCTTCAGCAAGTTCGCGAATTGATAAGCGATGTAAATCAGTCATGAGTAAAATTTCTTTACATTCAAAATAGGGAAGATGGGTTAATTGATTAAAAGTTATTCAATCACGCGAGGAACAAGATACAAACCATCTTGAGTTGCAGGTGCAACTGCTTGGTATTCATCCCGATGATTGCTTTCAGTTACCACATCAGCACGTAAAGGTTGAGGATTGTCAAAAGGACTCTTTAAAGGTTCTACGCCTTCCGTATCAATGCCTTTTAAGGTTTCCATCATGCCTAAAATTTTATTTAGACTTTGAGCATATTCAGCAGATTGCGTATCATTGAGCGACAATCGAGCAAGATTGGCGATTGCTGAAACTGTTTGTGCATTTAAATCTGCTGAATGCTGTGCATCCGATGTAGACATAACATCACCTAATCAGTATTAAAAATTTTCAAAATATCGTGCGTTATAATAAGCGATTGACTTGTTCAAATCATCACATTTAGTTTAAAGTTGCCACCTTGCATCCACATGAAAGTTTAACTGAGAACGAACCGTGATTCTAAAACGACTAATTGGCTTGTTTTCGCCGGATCTAGCCATTGATTTAGGTACAGCAAATACACTTATTTATGCACCAGGCCGCGGCATTATATTAAATGAACCAACAGTTGTGGCAATTCGTCACAGTGGTTCACAAAAAATTGTTGCTGCTGTAGGTCTAGATGCTAAGCAAATGCTAGGCCGTACACCTGCGAATATTTCTGCAATTCGTCCAATGAAAGACGGTGTAATTGCAGATTTTGAAGTGACTGAAACCATGTTGAATCAGTTTATTGGTAAAGTTCACGAAAAACGTTTGTTCCCACCTGCACCTCGTGTAGTTGTATGTGTACCATGTAAATCAACTTTGGTCGAGCGCCGTGCAATTCGCGAAGCCGTATTTAATGCGGGTGCTCGTGATGTACGCCTAATTGAAGAGCCAATGGCTGCTGCAATTGGTGCTGGCATGCCAGTTGAACAAGCATGTGGTTCTATGGTTGTGGATGTTGGTGGTGGTACAACTGAAATTGCAATTATTTCATTGCAAGGTTGTGTCTATGCTGATTCTTTACGTATTGGTGGCGATGTATTTGATGAGCAAATTATCAATTATGTTCGTAAAGCTCACGGTTGCGTAATTGGTGAAACCACAGCTGAAATTATTAAAAAAGAAGTTGGTATGGCTGTTTCTGATGGTACGACATTAGAAATTGAAGTACGTGGCCGTAACCTTGCAGAAGGTGTACCTCGTGCAATTACCGTAACTTCTGACGAAATTACTCAAGCAATTTCTGACCCGTTACAAAGTATTGTAAGCGCGGTGAAATCTGCACTTGAACAAACTCCTCCTGAACTTTCTTCTGATATTGCTGAGCGTGGTATTGTGTTGACAGGTGGTGGGGCGTTACTTCGTAACCTTGATAAATTATTAGCTCAAGAAACTGGTTTGCCAGTTGTTGTTGCTGAAGACCCTCTTACTTGTGTAACCCGTGGTGGTGGTAAAGTATTGGAGTTCTTCGACAACCCGAACCATGACATGCTTTTCGTCGGTTAAGTTTAAGGATTAGGCGGTGCAACCGAATATTTTTTCAAGACAGCCGCCATCTTTCCGCTCGTTCATTATTGCGGTCATTACATGCTTGGTGGTGCTGTTCTTTGATTGGCGCATGCCTTATGTAATTCAGCCAGCAAGGGATGTCTTGTACGCTGCATATAATCCAATTTATGCACTTGCAAGTTATCCGGTACTGTCGAGAGAATGGCTGAATCAACAAACTAAATCTGAAACACAACTGCGCCGTGAAAACACTGCAATGCAGGCTGAGCTATTACAGGCTCAGGTCCGCTTGCAGAAGCTGTCTGAATTATCTGCTGAAAATACCCGCTTACGTGGTTTACTCGATACACCATTAATTATTGATGGTCGTATGGAAATTGCGGAAGTGATTGGGACAGATGCCGATCCGCTTCGTCACATTATCATTATCAACCGTGGTGCAATGGATCATCTTAAAGTTGGTCAAACGGTTCTGGATGATAAAGGGATTATGGGGCAAATTATCAATGTATATCCTCATAGTTCACGTGTGATGCTGCTTTCTGACAAAGAGCATTCTCTATCTGTTCGTTTAGAGCGTACAGGTATGCGTGCAATTGTCTCGGGTACTGGTGATTTAGGCCGTTTAAAAATGGAATATGTGCCAACGAGTGCAAATATTCAGGTCGGCGATAAAGTATTAAGTTCAGGCTTAGGTGAGCATTTTCCAGCAGGTTATGCCGTGGGTACGGTGGCTAAAATCCGTCGCCATAATTCAGGTGAGTTTGCTGAAATTGATGTTACACCAGCAGCACAATTAGCAACTGGTCATCATGTTGTTGTACTTTTCTCTGACTCATTAGCGAAGGAGCAACCATATGCCGATCGCTAAGTTGAAACGTGAGAAGCGTAAAGATCCATTATGGGGAATTATTCTCTCTATAATCGTGGGGTCTGTCCTCATGATCTATCCACTATCTTACGACATCTCGGGCTGGCGACCATTGTTCATGCTTATGATCATGTTGTTTTGGGTTGTGTGCCAGCCAACATGGTGTGGGGTGTGGTTCGCTTTTGGAATGGGGATTTTTACAGATCTATTGCTTGATGCACCTTTAGGATTAAATGCACTGAGTTTTGTTATTGTCACGTTTATTACCCGATTTTTAATACGCGAACGCCGTATTTTGACTTTTGGTAATTTATGGACGATTGCTACATTGGTGATTATTGCTCACTTAGCGTTTATGTGGGTGACTCAAACGATGGGGGGCATTCATTTTTCGATTGCTCGACATTGGCAACCATTGATGACAAGTATCTTAACGTGGCCTGTTGTCTATTATTGTTTAGCAAAATGGCGCATTTAGTTTTAGCTTCTAGTTCTCCGCGTCGGAGAGAGTTGTTGCAACAACTGGGCTTAAATTTTGAAATCTATAGCCCTGATATTGATGAATCTGTTCATGAAGGTGAGCTGGTTCACCAATATGTAGAGCGGTTAGCGAGAGAAAAAGCGCAAGCTGTATTAAACATTTTTCCAGATTCAGTGATTATTGCAGCAGATACGAGCCTTGGTCTGGATGGTCAGATTATTAGTAAACCTGACTCAAAGCAGCATGCCTTTGACATCTGGAAACAATTATCTGGTCGTTGGCATGATGTATTTTCCGGAATTTGTATTGCAACACAGCAACAAATCTTAAGTCAGGTGGTGCAGACCCAAGTTGAGTTTGCATCTCTAACTACGCAAGATATGGAAGATTACTGGGCCACAGGAGAACCTGTAGGGAAGGCCGGTGCATATGCAATTCAAGGAATTGCTTCACAATATATTCCCAAAATTCAAGGAAGTTATAGTAATGTGGTAGGGCTTCCTTTGTACGAATTTTCACAGTTATTCAAAAGAGTGAAGACATAAGGGGTTGTTGATAATTCTTGATTGAATTGCATTGTCGATGAACAATGGACAAAGCTACATTAACAGTCCCTCTGACTCTTTAATAAAAATTTTATAATGCTTTGAGTTTATGTATGTCAGAAGAACTACTTATTAATGTCACACCTATGGAGTGTCGGGTGGCATTAATCGAAAATGGAACTGTTAATGAGCTGTATGTTGAACGTACAGTTAAACGTGGACTTGTCGGCAATATCTACAAAGGTAAAGTTGTACGTGTGCTTCCGGGTATGCAAGCGGCCTTTGTTGATATCGGTTTATCCAGAACGGCCTTTTTGCATATTAATGATATGGTTTGGCCACGTTCACAGCCAACTCCAAATGTGTTTGAACTACTTCATCCAGGGCAGATTCTTACCGTTCAGGTGATGAAGGATATGCTCGGTACTAAAGGCGCTCGCCTGAGCACAGATCTTTCAATTCCTTCTCGCTATTTAGTTCTTATGCCATATGGTAACCATATTGGTGTTTCTCAGCGCATTGAGTCTGAAGAAGAGCGTGATCGGCTACGTAATATTATTGAGAGCATTCAGGCGGAGCATAATTTACCCGGTAGCGTAATTGTTCGTACTGCTGCTGAAGGGGTAGATGAAGCCGAAATAGCACAAGATATGTGCTACCTCAGTAAGTTATGGGAATATATTCAGCGTAAGCAAGTTGATGTGGCAGTACCTTCCTTAATTTTTGAAGAACTACCGCTGCCGCAACGAATTATCCGTGATCTGGCAAGTGAAGAAACCGCAAAGATTTATGTCGATTCGAGAGAGATTCACGGCAAACTGCGTGAGTTTGTAGATGAGTTTGTTCCGAATATGCAAAGTCGCCTGATTCATTACCCAGGTGAGCGTCCATTATTTGATCTTTACAACGTTGAAGAAGATATCCAAAAAGCATTGCAAACACGCGTTGCTTTAAAGTCTGGCGGTTATTTAATGATTGACCAGACTGAGGCGATGACCACAATAGATGTCAATACAGGCTCTTATGTTGGTGGCCGTAGCCTTGAAGACACTGTCTTTAAGACCAACATGGAAGCGACTCAGGTGATTGCGCGTCAGCTTAGACTACGAAATCTAGGCGGCATTATCATTATTGATTTTATTGACATGCAAGAAGCGATTCATCGTGAAGAAGTGATGCGTCAATTTGAAAAAATGCTTGAACGTGATCATGCCAAGACCAAAATCACACAGGTTTCTGAACTTGGTCTGGTAGAAATGACACGTAAACGTACACGTGAATCATTAGAACACTTGTTATGTGAATCGTGTCCAACGTGTCAGGGACATGGGTTTGTCAAAACTGCAGAGACAGTGTGTTACGAAATATTTCGAGAGATATTACGCTACACCCGTGCATTTGAGTCTACGAGTGGCTTTACTGTCGTTGCTCATCCATCTGTGATTGACCGATTATTAACAGCAGAAGCACCTGCAGTGGCGGATTTAGAGCATTTTATCAACAGAGTTATTAAATTTCAGGTCGAAAATTTATATACGCAAGAGCAATACGATATCATTTTAAGTTAAAGTTGTAACAAGATATCGCTTAATCCTTGTTACAACTGAAATTTTACTTTCATTCATGAATTTTAAATACTACTTACATACAGTAGCCCTAGACGTTCTCCCTATTAAACGTCTTAGCAAACAATAAGAGGTATAACCCATGAATGTAAGTGAAAACTTAATTAGCAACGGTCTTAAACATGTTTTAGAAAGCACGCCAGTCAATAGCTGCTATATGTTGAATGACCAAGGTAAAGAAGTACCAATCACAACTGCAATGATTCGTTCAGTATGTCATCAGTTACTTAACCAGTGCCGCGCAATTAAAAAATAAGGGGCCATTTTAAAGCCCCTTAATTTTTCCTAACTCGCTGAATGATGTTTCAGCTGTTTCTCTTCAATAATTTCTTCGAACCGTTGAATCTCATCTTCAAGATGCGTTAAAAGGTTTTGCATTTTAGGTAAAGCATTTCGACATGCTGTTAAACCTACTTCAAGCTTATCCAGATAGCTTGTCATTGTAATATTGAGCGCTTGCCCGTCCATGACAATAGAAGCAGGGTAGAGTGCATCTAATTTCGCACCATTCCAATAAAGCGGCTCACGTGGGCCAGGTACATTGGAAATCACTAAATTGAATGCCTGACGCTTAGGAAGCATCCCAGACATGATGTTAAGTCCAGCTGGACCATAAACAACAGCGCTATAGTTTAAAATCTCATTCGCGGTCATGCGGCTAAAGCGTTGCTTTGAATTTTGCATACTACGACGAATGATCTCGAGCCGCTCTAGAGGCTGATCTTTATGGGTTCCTAAATTTGCCAAAATCATGGTAATACGATTGCTCACGTCAGAGTCATCTGTGCGTAGGGAAGCAGGAACCATGGCAATGAGAGGCTTTTTAGGCAGGCTGTTGTGACTAATCAGATATTCACGTAATGCCCCAGAACACACAGCAAGTACGACGTCATTGATCGTTACACCAAGTGCTTTAGAAATTTTTCTAAGACGGCTTAATTCAAAAGATTGGGCTGCAAACCGACGTGAAGCACTTACACGTTGATTTAAAATTGAAACCGGAGCTTGAAAGGTGGAGACGTAATCAGGATTTTTACCCATTTCTTTAAAAATGGTTTGCGATAATTCCTGCATAACTTTAGGGGTCACTTCAAGCTGTGATTTGATACCACCTAAAATACTTTTGATCTTACTTGTGCTTGGTTTTGGTACTTTTAGGCGTTTTGTTCTTTTACTTTCTACACACCAAAGTGGAACCACATGTTTTTCTTCCGGCGTTTTTGACAATGACTTCTCAATTAAGCGCATGCCTGCAACACCATCAACCATGGCATGATGAATCTTAAAGTACATCGCGAAACGATTGCCTTCGATCCCTTCAATAATGTCACACGTCCAAAGTGGTTTTGCACGATCAATTAAAGAGCTGTGCTGCTGGGAAATATAAACCAGTAATTCACGAATTCGGCCAGGATGAGGCAAGGCAATATGGCGAAAATGGTGGTCGATATCGAACTCTTCATCTTCATCCCAAAATAGACCATTTAAACGGTTATTGAAGGGTGGAACAGGAATACTTTTAGATTGGCGAATTTCTTCTACTAAATCATGAACGAAAGTTTCAGGGGCATTTTCAGGTATTTCAAATAAAAACAATCCGCCAACATGCATCGGTTGTTGTCTTTTTTCTAGTGATAGAAAAATAAAATCAATAGGGTGTAATGGACGCATAACTCGTTGTGCCTCATGCTTTTTTCTAAGAAGCCCTTAACTGAGCTCTTATTAGAATTATAGAACCGTAAATTTAGTATATAGCGTTTATTACAGATTAAATATGACTTTGTGTACGAGATATAACTGTAAAAAAAACCACTGATTCATCAGTGGTTTTTTTATACCGAACTATTTTTTCAAGTTACCTGCATGTAAGCCACATTCTTTTTGTGTTGCTTCTTCCCACCACCAACGGCCTTCACGTTCATGTTGATTTGGAAGTACTGGACGTGTACATGGCTCACAACCAATCGAAACAAAACCACGCTCGTGTAGAGGGTTATATGGAATTTCCATCATGCGGATATAACTCCACACATCGGCGCTAGACCAGTTGGCAAGCGGATTATATTTAATGAGTTGCTTACCCGGACCAGAGAAGCCTGCATCAGCTTGTACCACTGGAATTTCAGTACGTGTACCAGGGCTCTGATCTTTACGCTGACCTGTAATCCAGCCATCTAAGGTCGCCAGTTTCTTACGTAAAGGTTGAACTTTTCGAATGCCACAGCATTCTTGATGTCCATCTTTAAAGAAACTAAATAAGCCTTTTTCATTCACCATGCTTTGCACAGCTTCCGCATCAGGGAAACAAATCTCGATATTAATATTGTAGTGCTTACGAACAGTTTCAATAAATTGATAAGTTTCAGGGTGTAGACGGCCTGTATCAAGACTAAAAACACGGAAAGGTTTACCTAAACGTGAAGCCATATCAATTAAGACTACATCTTCTGCTCCAGAGAACGAAATTGCGATCTCACCTTGTTGGCTTAATGCAAGTTCTAGAATCTCGCGCGGACTTTTAGCTGCATATTCAGCCGCGAGAGCATCAACGATATCAATAGTCGGAATAACGGTCATGGGTGTTCCTGGCAAAAGGCTTGGGCGCATTGAGTTATGAAAAATATTCTAAAGGATAGTGAATAAATTGCTTAGCACTTTAATTTCGATCCTTATGAATAAAATTGATTTGATCAATAACAACGCAAAACTGAAAATCTTAATGGTATGATACAGCAATTTTTAACCAACGTTGGAAGCATTCATGGAAATCGTATGCCTAGATCTTGAAGGAGTTTTAGTTCCTGAAATTTGGATCAATTTCGCAAAAAAAACAGGGATTAAAGAACTAGAAGCAACAACTCGTGATATTCCGGATTATGATGTTTTAATGACTCAGCGTCTGAATATCCTAAAACAACACGGTTTAGGCTTAAAAGACATCCAAGAAGTTATTGCCGAGATGGGGCCATTACCAGGTGCAAAAGAGTTTGTTGAATGGGTGAGCAATCATTTCCAATTGGTCATTCTGTCGGATACTTTCTATGAGTTTGCCCATCCTTTAATGAAACAATTAGGCTGGCCAACAATTTTCTGTCATAAATTAGAGACAGATGAAAATGGTATGATTACCGCTTATAAACTTCGCCAACCTGACCAAAAACGTGAGTCGGTTAAAGCACTACATGGTTTGAATTTCCGTGTGATTGCAGCAGGTGATTCATATAACGATACAACGATGCTTGGTGAAGCCGACCATGGTTTCTTGTTTGATGCGCCTGCAAATGTTATTGCGGAGTTTCCGCAGTTTCCTGCAATCAATGGTTATGATGCATTAAAAGAAGCAATCCGATCAGTTTCACAGCGCAATATTCCTGCTTAAGCAAGGACAAATAGATAATAAAAAAGGCGCTTATAGCGCCTTTTTTATTTAGATTAGTTTTTAAAACTTAGAATTTATAACCAAGTTTTAAACCGTAAGCGATAGCATTGTTATCAGAGAAGTCTGCAACATATTCATCGCTACCTGCTTGCGCGCCTGTTTGAGCTTTGGCATCACCCAACCAGAAGTATTTTACGCCACCAGCGATGAAAGTTTGTGGAGTAGGGCTATATTGAACACCTAAACCTACGTTCCAGTAACCTTCTGTTGGTCCTAATGTTGTTACAGGATTACCTGCACCAGAGTCCCAACCTACAGAAACATTACCAGCCCATTTATCATTAAGTTTACGGCCTACACCAGCGTTCACAGACCATTGGTCATCAGAATATTCAACTAGGTTGAAGCCATTTGGACGTCCAACAAGACCACCTACAGCTTCTGAGACTTTGCCAAATTTATATGGCTGAATTGAGAAATCTTTCCAGTTCACCCAGCGTACATTGGCAAACGCAACTGTATCAGCCATGATACCTGTTTGAAAATCAAGGTTAACAGACTGTGGTGTTGTGATTGTAGTTTTACCAGATGAATTAATTGCCTGAAGTTTAGATGCTGGAACGTCTAAACCAGTAAGTACTGAAGTAAGACCAGGGAAATTCAATAAAGATAGATTTTCATTAATATCCACTTTATGATCAATTTCAGAACGATAAGTTACAGATGCTCTAAGTGCGATTTCAGGAATCTGATAAGCTGCCCCTGCTAACCATCCAGCACCGGTAGTTTCTTTAATATCAGCATCATAACCATTATAAAGGCTATAAGCTTGACCTCGTAAACTTACATTACCTTTAACGGTTTGTAATACAGGGCCGGCATAGAAGTTAAAGTTTTTAGTTGGTTGATAACCAAATACAAAAGATAAGTTTTGTGTATCAACTTTAACTTTAGTTCCGCCATTACCTAAATAATTATTTGCCGCAGCAAGAGCGCCAGCAAGTTGTTTAAATTGAGGACTTGCTAAAACTTGACCTTTTGCTAAAGCTAAAGTTTGGTCATTAACAGGCAAACCTTTAGCTTCTAAAGCTTCTTTTGCTTTTTTAGTCACTATCCCATCAATCGCAGTGGCTGATAAAACAGAATCAGAACCTGGCTGAGAAACGAATACGTTATTACCCGAATATTCTGCATCTGCTCCAAATGGTTGATCGTAGAGTAGACCGAAAGAAAATTGGTCATTAATTTGTAATTTTAATGCAGCACTTGGGAAGTAATAGTCATTCGCCATATCGCCAATATCACGACGTGTGGCACTAGATCCAGCTTCTTTACCAGCTACATCAGGATCTAGGACAGAAATACCTGCTTCAAAGTAATTACCAGGTTGGAAGAACGCAGACATTGACTGTCCAGAGCGATCTAGAGCTGCTGCAAAAACCCCAGTTGCAGGCAGCGTTGCTAAAATCATTGCAGTGCTCAGATGTTTTAATTTCATTTTTAATCTTTCCTTGAACTTCAAGACATTTTTTTAAAAGTAACAGAGTTAAACCGTTTAAACTGTGTTGCCTTCAGTGCTTTGAATTACAAGTTTCAAAGCATTGATAACTCCATGTAACAAAAATAGCATAATTACACTAA
The DNA here is from genome assembly GCF_003937785.1 of Acinetobacter sp. FDAARGOS_558. Classification (NCBI taxonomy): domain Bacteria; kingdom Pseudomonadati; phylum Pseudomonadota; class Gammaproteobacteria; order Moraxellales; family Moraxellaceae; genus Acinetobacter; species Acinetobacter sp. FDAARGOS_558. The sequence continues at coordinate 1,622,783 of NZ_RKJH01000001.1, read as the reverse complement.
GAGTAAATCTGTTCTATGAACTGCAGAGTACTCACTTTTTATACAAAAAATGGCAATAATGAATGAAATATGAAGGAATATTTTTGTTGTTTAATTAATTTAAATAATTGATATTTATATTTTTTATCTATTATTAAAGTTGCTTGTTTTTATGACATTTTTGTCATAAATCCAAGAAAAATGGTCAAAGATTTTTTTGTAAAAATATGAATTGATTGATTATGAAATGAGTATTAGTCATCATTTTTAATGGATAAGTCTAGTTTCTCTACACATGTATATTATTGATTCAGTTTTATATTGTTATTTGCTGGATAAAAATTGAGAGTATTTTCTTTACTATTTGGTCAAATTTTTTGAGGAATTAATTGCTGGATTTAAGCTTGCTTTATTTAAGGGATAACCGAAATAAAAAAGAATTCGGTTATCGCGCCTTTTAGATTTAAAACATAGCATTAGAGGGGATATAACTTTTCATCAAATTCTTCAAGTTTAGGAAATTTTAATGGTTCAAGTTGGTCAAGGTGAATGAGATAAGTGACATAGTCCTCAAGAATAGTTTCACGTGCTTCTTGGCTAATGTAAGGTACATGGTAGGCAATGAATGGGGGAAGAACTTCAAAGCCAGTATAAGCCAAAGTACCGCGTTGAATCGGTGATAGATAATGTTCAATTGGTCCGTGAATAGAATTTTCCCCAAACATATGTGTTCTACCACCGAGTGTTAAACAGAGCATTGCTTTTTTACCTGCCATGCCACCATGGTTGTAAAACCGCTTACCCCCATAAAAAAGTCCAGAGACAAATACACGATCAATCCAGCCTTTTAAAATTGCTGGAACAGAAGTCCAATAAAGCGGGAAGTTCAAGATTACTAGATCGGCACGGTTTATTTTGTCAATTTCTGCTTGAATATCAGGAGACAAAAGTTGTTGTTTTGTGGCATTTCGCTGTTCTAATGCATAGTTAAAATAATCAGGTTGATTGAGTTCTAAAAAATCTTCCTTAGAGGCAACAGGATTAAACTGCATTGCATATAAATCGGAAATTTCTACTTGATGGCCCAATTTTTTAAAGGTTTGCTGTGCTGTCGTTTTTAGGGAAGTTGTAAAAGACAGAGGTTCTGGATGAGCATGAACAATCAGGATATTCATAGTGTCTTTACTCTTAAAGATAAGATTAGTTTTTAGTGGAATGTCGGAGGGTTAAGTCAGTTTGTCTTAAGTGACTATGCCTGAATTTAAAAGCATGGCATAGTTCATGAACTGACAGTTTTTACCATTTAACGCCACAATTACGCTTTCTAATGGGCCGCTCATGACTCCAGAATTACCCGGAACTTATATTAATTTATTAGCTGACATCGTTAAGCGCAGAGGTATCTCTTGTGAGCAGTTTTTAGAGGGTAGTGGAGTAATACCGGAACAATTAAAAAAACCGTATTGGTATGTTGAGTTTAATACCTTAAATAACTTACTTGAGCATGCGATTCAACTCACTCATGAGCCAGCATTAGCGGGTTATTTGGCGTTGGAAATGAAAGCTTCTTGTTATGGTTCTGTCGGTATGGCAGCCATGGTATCTGCAAATCTTGGAGAGGCTTTAAAAATACTTGAACAATTTATTGGTTCACGTTGTGATGCCTTTAAACCTGAGTTAATGCAAGAGCAAGACGATGTTTACTGGTCTATTCATCAACCTTTAAAAAGTTTTCAATTAAGTTCAGATGCGACTATTTTTTTGTTGTTAGGTTTTGTTTACATCGCAAAACATCTAACAGGGTTATCTTCTTTAGGTACAGTGCAATTGAATATGCCCGAACCACTAGGTTTTTCAAAAATAAAAGATAAATTAGGCGTAAGTTGTTTATTTGAGCAAAAACATAATATTTGGATTTTTCCAAAAGAATATTTAATGCAGCCTATACTCACGGCTGACCCTATGCTGGCACCTTTACTGAAAGCCCAGTGTAAAAAAGATATTGATAAATTGAAGTTACGAAGTGGATGGAAAGCAGAAATTAGCCAAGTAATAAAAAAATTATTGATCAATAGTCAGGGGGAAATATTAAAAGTTAAGCAAGTTGCCCAAATGATGAATATGTCAGAACGTAGCCTACAGCGGTATTTGGCAATAGAGAATACAAGTTTCTCAGCATTAGTTGATTTAACTCGAAAGCAATATGCACAAGATCTTTTGCAAAATAGTTCAATGTCAATTGAAGCTGTGGCTTTAAGATTAGGCTATGCCGATACACCCCATTTCACCCGCGCTTTTAAACGCTGGATGGGTGTAACACCGAAGTATTATCAAACTCAGTTAAAACTAAAAAATTTAGAGATACGTGAATAATCAAGAAGACCACAAATTTGAAAGTGGTCTTCTAACCCTATTTTAATTTGTTAACTCTTGTTTTGATGAAAGTGTATGAATTACTTCAAAATAGCTCGGTGGAGTGGGCACATGCCCCCGTTCTCTTAATATTTTGTGCATACGCGGTAATTTAAAATATGGAACAGACGCCATTAAATGATGTTCCATATGGTAATTGACATGAATAGGGGCCACAAAGCTTCTCGCAATCCAACCTGCACGTGTGGTACGAGTATTGGTTAAAGCAGTATTGCTGGTTTGCATACCTGCATGTTCTGCCATTGAACGAATTCTTAAAAATAATGGAAATGGAGTCAAATAAGCCAAAGGCCATAACCAATAAAAACGTTGTTGACCACATGCTTTTAAAACACCATAAAGTAATAGGTTGGTTGCAATAGCGCCTGTACTGTTTTTTGCAATACTCTTTGCATAGTCAACGAAATTTTTATCACTGCGGTCTAACCAGATTTGATCATTGGCTACAGTCCATTTCATGACATCAAGGTCCATCAACACACGGCCTAAGCTAAACTTTAATCCTGTTATACCGGTTAAGTCGCGTAAGAATTTACGGGTAAGAGATTTTTTACTGACAGGAAAGCCTGCAACTAAAGAAAGATCTGGGTCATCTGGTGTAGATGTTTTTGCGTGATGACGAACATGGTGTACACGATATTTTTGTAGGTCGTTCCAGATTGGGCGGGCACATAGCCACTCTCCAACGAAATCATTTATTTTCTTATTTTTGAATAAACTTTTATGGGATGCATCGTGCATTAAAATTGCGAGGCATAACTGACGGCCAGCTAAAACAGCTAGAGCAAGCATACATGCTAATAATTTTCCCCAACTCGGTAAGTAATCCCACATCATAATTAAGCTGGCAAATGTTCCTCCAATAACAGCCCATGTGCTAGTAACGGCCCAAGCGCCATATGCATCTGAAGGTTCTGTAAGCTCTTGTATTTCTTCTCTGCTAAATAGATCGGTAACACTCACCTGTGCATTCATTTTTATTCTCCCAAATTAGAGTTTGGTATCCATATTTTATATTACAAATATAGTCATAAAAATTTAAAAAGTGAAATATTTGTTTGTAAAAAAATAAATCAGATGGCTATAAATTTAATTCCTGTTCATATATTTTTTTCCAAAGTTTTTGGCCAATTGCATCTAGTTGCTGTACATCTTGAGCAAATTGATTACGAGCAGATTCATTTACAAATGGCTCTGGTAATAATGGGTCATTCATGAGTAAGGCAATTGTTTCCCTTCCTAAAAGAAGTGCCTTGACTGCTGCATCGTTTAAAGGGGAGTGAGCATAATTTTCAAGCCAGTGCGTAATATCTCGGCTATACATTTCATAATTTTTTTCGAGTTGTTTGGTATCCCATAAAGAAAAAATTTGCTTAAGCGTTGTTGAGTCGAAATGCTGAATAATACAAATTTTTGCTTCTTTCTCTAGCCCTGCTAAAACAAGCTCATCACAGGTTTTTTCAAAGCTATAAGCTAAATTGTCTGGGCGGATATAAATACCAGTTTCCAGCTCTTTAAAACCAAATTGACGAAGTGCACGTTCCCGTTTTTTTAGTGCTGTTCGGTCTATACGGCCTAAGGTTCCTGTAAACACGGCGAGATAATGCTGCTGCCATTCTTTAGTTTGTTTAATTCCATTTTTACGATTGAGAATAACTTTCGCCCAATCTTTTGCAGACGGAGAAAGTTGATAGATTCCGCGTTCTACGCTCTGGATCATACCTTCATTTAACAAGCGTGTTGTCGCAACTCGAATACCATTTTCACTTAAGTTAAAAAGTTTAGCTGCAACCAAAATTTGTTTGATACTGAGCTGAGGATAAGCGGAAGAAAGAAAGAGGTCGATAATAAGATGACGTGCGTTAATTTTGGTATTTTTCATTCAGTCTGAATTTTTGATATGAGTTGTATTTAATTGGAATAATAACATGTTTTTTTAAGGACTTTTTAAGATGATTTTCTAAACTCATCTATTGTAAAAGACTTATCTATAACAAAAGAAAATTTGGCCATTTTTAACCAAGTTTTATCTTTTTACGATAGTTAACCTAAGTTTGTCATTATGATGTGATACATTATCGCACTTTAAATAAACTGCCTTTCACTAGAGGCAATAACCACAAATGCTAGAAATGATCTGATATTGAACATGTGTTGAGCTAAATAAAAGGCTAACTGTGGCAATAAAATAAATTTTAGATCGTTCTAGTGATTAACTAACTTTCTTTGAGCAAGTTATGGAAAATTTTGAAGTTATAAAAGCACTGTTTCTAGGCTTTGTTGAAGGCTTAACTGAATTTTTACCTATTTCGAGTACTGGTCATTTAATTTTATTTGGTCATATTATCGATTTCCATTCAGATGGTGGTCGTGTCTTTGAAGTAGTGATCCAGTTAGGTGCTATTCTGGCAGTGTGTTGGTTATATCGTCAGAAAATCATTAACTTAATCAAAGGTTTTTTTAGTGGTGATGTCGAGTCACGCCATTTTGCCATTAGTGTCTTAATTGCTTTTTTCCCGGCAGTGATTATTGGCGTTTTAGCTGTAGACTTTATTAAAAGTGTTTTATTTAGCCCAATTGTAGTTGCGATTGCTCTGATTGTCGGCGCGCTTATTATTTTCTGGGTTGAATCTAAACAATTTGAACATAAAACGGATGATGCGACCAAGATCACGTTTAAACAGGCGCTTTTAGTTGGTCTGGCTCAATGTGTTGCGATGATTCCTGGAACCTCTCGTTCTGGTGCGACAATTGTAGGTGGGATGTTTGCAGGCTTGTCTCGTAAAGCTGCAACAGAGTTTTCTTTTTTCCTTGCAATGCCGACCATGCTAGGTGCAGCGACATTTGACCTAATTAAAAATGCTGATGTGTTGACTTCAGACAATATGGTTAATATTGGAGTGGGTTTTGTTGCGGCATTTATTGCTGCTTTATTGGTTGTAAAAGCACTCGTACTCTTCGTTGAACGTCATACATTACGTGTATTTGCATGGTATCGAATTGTATTAGGTGTGATTATCCTAATTGCTGCTATGTTCTTTAACTTATCTGCTTAATAGTCAGATTAAGGATAAAAACCTAGAGAAATCTAGGTTTTTTTATGCCTAAAAATAGCTTTAACTTGCTTATTTATACAAAGTACTACCAAGAAATACTTTTTCCTTTTAGTTTGATTGATATAGTAAATCTTAAATAGCCCGTAAAAAATAAAGCAATGCAACAGAATGACTTGACGAAAAGTTTGGTAGAGGCTTTTTTGTATTTGGCTCCTCAAGAAGGGCTATATCCCACTCATATTTCAAATATCACCCTGATGAGGGTAGATCATTCCACACAGCCGGTTGCTGTATTGCAAGAGCCTTCCATTGTTTTAGTCATTCAGGGTGTAAAACGGGCTTATATCGGAAAAGATATTTTTAAGTTTCAACAAGGACAGTGTTTATTTATCTCAATTGCTATCCCTTTTGATTGCGATACCTTGGTTGAGCGTGAACCAATGCTTGCAATTGCGATTAAATTTGAACCTCAAATGATGGCTGAGCTGGCGACTAAAATGGATAAAGAGCAGCGACCACTTATAGAAGATTTTGATAACAAAGAGATAAAACTGAGCTGTGGTTTAAATATTATTGAAATGAACTCGGTTATATCTGATGTTGCTTTACGTTTGTTGAACTTACTTCGTTCCAAGCAAGATACTGCAATCTTAGGAGAGCAGGTGAAACGAGAACTTATTTATCGGGTTTTACAAGCCGGCGGTGGTGATTTTATCCAGAACCTTTCGGTTATTATGAGCCGAAGTGGAGTGATTTATACGATTTGTGAAATTATTCAAAGAGATTATTATCGTAACTTAACGGTTCAGGAGTTGGCTAAACAAGCAGGAATGAGCGTTTCGCTTTTTCATCAAGCTTTTAAGAAAGTTACCAACTATTCTCCATTACAGTACATCAAAATTACTCGGTTACATAAGGCCCGTGATCTAATCCTAAATAACCAAATGGGCGTTGCAGAAGCTGCCTATGAAGTAGGATATGTGAGTGCCTCACAGTTTAGTCGAGAGTTTAAGCGGCTGTTTGGAGTTCCACCTAAATTATCAACAAACTAAAGTAAATTAACACGTCTTAAATATAAACCAAACATGGAGCATATCAATGAATCTTCCGACAATCATGAAAATTGTTGAAATTACGGTTCCTGGCGGACCTGAGGTTTTAAAACTTCAAGATTCAAATGTTCCGGTACCTCAAGCTGATGAAGTTTTAATTGAGGTTAAAGCCGCTGGAATTAACCGCCCTGACGTCTTACAGCGTATGGGGTTATATCCAATGCCTAAAGGGGTTACTCAAATCCCTGGACTTGAAGTCGCTGGAGTAGTGGTTGCTGTGGGTGAGCAAGTGCAACAGTTTAAAGTCGGGGACAAGGTTTGTGCTTTAACCAATGGTGGCGGGTATGCAGAATACTGTGCGGTAACTGCAACTCAAGTATTGCCAATACCTGAGAATTTATCATTTACTCAAGCTGCTGCGATTCCAGAAACATTCTTTACGGTTTGGGCAAATCTTTTTGATATTGGCCGTTTAAAGAAAGATGAAACTGCCCTGATTCATGGCGGTGCAAGTGGGATCGGAACAACTGCTTTAGCTATTTGCCATGCTTTAGGGATTAAAACTTTTGCTACGGTTGGTAGTGAAGATAAAGTTGAAGCACTCTCTGAATTAACCACAGCAATTAATTATAAAACCCAAGATTTTGAGCAGGAAATTTTGAACCATACTCAAGAACAAGGTGTTGATGTTATTTTGGATATTGTGGGTGGCTCTTATTTTCAGAAAAACTTAAATCTATTAAAACGTGATGGCCGACTTGTCATTATTGGCTTTATGGGAGGTCGAATTGCAAAAGAATTTGACTTGCAGAAACTGATCTTAAAACGCGCAACGATTACAGGCTCAACGATGCGAGCGCGTAATAGCCAAGAAAAAGCACAGATCGCTCAGTCATTACATGAACATGTGTGGCCGTTATTGGCACAAGGCAAGTGTTTACCACAAATCTATAAAACCTATGCTTTTTCAGATGTACAAAGTGCTCATGCATGTATGGAGCAGGGCGACCATATTGGAAAGATCGTTTTAGACATGAATGCTTAATCTTATCTGTGACAGTTTAGGTGAATGACATGTTTGCCTAAACTGAAATTTTATAATTATTAATTGTGCCTATTTCTATATAAAAATTGCCAAATTCTATTGGCTTGTTGCACCTGTTTCTTGATCTGAATATACATTTACTAAGAAATAATAACTGTCTTAAAGCTGTTATTTCGCTCTTCAATTCTAAAGGATGGTAACCATGAATACCCCAGCATCAAATGATAAAAATCCAACTCCAGATTTAGCTGAAGATAATGCGTTCTTCCCATCACCATATTCACTGAGTCAATATACTTCTCCTAAAACAGATTACGATGGCACAACCTATCCAACGCCGTATGCGGGCAATAAAAAGGTCTTAATGATTGCAACTGATGAACGTTATATCCAGATGCAAAACGGTAAGTTCTTTTCTACCGGAAACCATCCAGTAGAAATGCTTTTGCCAATGTTCCATTTAGATAATGCCGGATTTGAAATTGATGTTGCGACACTTTCAGGTAATCCAGCCAAACTTGAAATGTGGGCAATGCCAAAGCAAGAACAGGTGGTATTAGATACTTTCCAGAAATATGCAGATAAATTAAAAAATCCGTTAAAACTTGCCGATATTTTAGAAAATGTAGTCGGTGAAAACTCTCCATATGCGGCTGTATTTATTCCGGGTGGGCATGGGGTATTAGCGAAGATTCCGCATAGCCTTGCAGTGAAGACAGTTCTTAAATGGGCAGTTGAACAAGACAAATTTATTATTACGTTATGTCATGGTCCAGCTTCGTTACTGGCTGCCGCAGTAGATGAACAGCCTGAGAATTATATTTTTAAAGATTATCAAATTTGTGTATTCCCTGACTCGTTAGATAAGGGAGCGAATATTGATATTGGTTACATGCCTGGAGCTTTACCGTGGTTAGTCGGTGAAAACCTTGAAAAACTCGGTGTGAAGATTTTGAACACTGGCATTACTGGTCAATGTCATCGAGACCGTAAATTGTTAACGGGCGATAGTCCGCTTGCTTCTAATAATTTAGGCAAACTTGCAGCTGAAACATTGTTGGCTGAAGTGAAGGATTAATTCACTAAAAGTGTGCGCCCTGCGGGACTCGAATTAATTATTTAAAATATTGTTTTTTATAATTATTTTATTTTCAATTATTTTTGATACCGTAACTCGTACCGTAAAAAGTAAAACCCTCAAACAAATAAGGCATCCTTTTTAGGATGCCATTCTGTGCTTTTCTATCCAACAGTCTATATCAGATTCAAGCCATCTCGCAATTTTTCTTTTACCCTCCCCAAATAGCATTGAAGGAGGGAAATAGCCTGTTTTCATCCAGTCATAAATAGTTGACTTTGGAAGGCTGGTTTTTAACTCAACCGCCTTCAAGTCAAGCAAACGACTTTGCTTTTCTGACATTCACCCCTCCTTACTTTCCGCTTTTCTAAAATCAGTACCTTCTGGATCTATCCCAAAATATTCACAAATTTCTGTAGCTTTTGTCGCACCTGGCCCATGTCTGGATACATGAACCCAATTCAAAACGTACTTTGGCTTTTTACTATTCATGAGAGCCATTAGATAAAGTTGCTCAAAGTTAAATTCACTCATCCCTCAGCTCCCGATTCAACATCCAACAACATGCTGCCTTCCTCTGGATATTCGGTCATCCAAAAGTAATAGCCTTTGCCACTGTGCCCATCTTCAAAAAATTTAATAGTTAGTTCAGTTTCAAGTTGATCCAAATCATTTTCACCATCTGGATTTACAAATTCGAGAAGGCTTTTTAATTGGTGACCATTAAGAGTTATGCTCATTGTTCAGCTCCCGATTCGCTTGCTGCTTCAACCATTGCCTTATATCCATTTTTACTCAGCGTCGACATCGGCGCGACTGAATATCGTTCATATGCTTGGAGCATCTTTTCAGTTGGTACTCTTGGTAAAAGAACATACCCCTCTGGCACCGCCTGAGCTTTGGCTTTTTCTAGCTCTGCTCTAAGTCTGTCAATTTCACATGCTGCATGGTGACAAATAACACGTAATTCATCTTCGTTATATTCATCTGCATGCATCATCATTAAATGACTGATTTCGGTGCCAAATTGACTATCACCATCAAAGACCCAAACAGCACCATCATCTTGCTCAAAGCGTAGATTAACTTCACTTTCCTTATTCAAATCTGTCATGCTGCTGCTCCTTAGCTCGGTCTTTTATTGAATTTGTCGAACGTTGCCATGAACTGATCAACACTGAATTGAATTGTTTTCTTGGCATTGTGCGGTTCAAATTGAGCAGCATATAAAGCCATACCAAGCCACATTACTGAGAATGTGAAAACCTTTGCTGAGTCTTTATCTTGGCTATTCATTTCATCAACCATAGGCCCAATAATTTTCTTAAAAATCTCTTCTGCGATCTGGTCAGAAGTACCGCTAATTGTGTTTAATTCGATTTGTTTCATGCTGCCACCTTTGCCTTAATGCGCTCTTGATATAACTTTGCGTAGTACTCTTGAGCATGTGGAATTTTGTCTTTGATCTTCTGGATCATTGCTTCGTCACGTTTGTAGGTGACAGTTGTTAAACGTTCTCTAAGATCGATACGCTCAACTAAATCAATTAGCTGTTCTCGGTCATCCCAATCATTTGTAAGCTCGACAGGGCAAGGGAGTAGCCAGAAATCAACCATTGCTTGTTCACAGTCGTAAAGCCACATGTAGCCTTGCATCTGCCAGTCATAACCGGCTTTCTTTGCCTTTTCTTCTGCTTCATCTTGAAAGAAGGGATGAGTACCAATATCCCAAGTACATTTAGTGTCGATGATCAACTTGTTATTTAGGTCAAGAATGTCACATTCACCAGTGATTAGTTCATTTTCCAAACGGCCTTGATGTTTTAAGTACTGACGAAAACGAACCTTGCCAGACAGGCTAATTGCAATTTCTTCAAGCGCATTACCTTTAGCCGTGTACTGGTTTCCTTTGAAAGACTTGAACGTGGTCAAGTCCTCCTTAACGATTGTTCTGATCTCAGTCTTAGCTGTATCGCTAAGAACTGAGCCTTTAGTTTTAGAGTCGCCTATAAGCTTATTTAGGCTTGAGCATCGGAATAGCTTCATAGTGCATTTACCTCAGCTATTTGTGCATTAGTAAGTGCATAGCCTTCTAATACATACTCTTTAGTAACTGCATCGGCTTTGATCTGCTCTAAGAGAACCGGGAACTCGTTGTCTGGTACAGTTGGTTTAACTTCCTGAACTTCTCCAACTTCCTTCACAGTGACATTTTTAAACCAGTCTTTAGGTGAACTCATGCCATCACGTAAGCTAGTGAAAATCTTGCGAAGCGCAACGATATTGGCTGCTGTAATAGCATCAAGACGACGCTGAATGTAATCTTCAATGTCTTTCTTGGTGACGTTAAATTGCTCAAAGGCAACAACAAGTTTTTGTACAGCTTCTGGTGAAGTATCAGCACTTGCATGGATTGTCTTTTCGCACTGATTAACAGCATCATCAATCACATCACCCGGTATTACACCTAAGATGCATGCACGTAGACGACGAGCGCCATTATTTGCAACCAATTCATAAATATCGCGTGGATCTGTTAATTTTTTAGATCCATTGCGTGTATAACGAATATGTGGAACCTGAAAAACCTTTGTTTGACGGGTATTTGTTTCAACATCCCAAGCAAATGCTTCAACCGTAGATTCGCCATTTTCAGAAGATAATTCGCGGATACCGTACTGAATATTCCCCCAATTCTGAGCAAGCATTTCTGCAAGCCGAATTGATGGACCAGTTACTGAACTACCACCACGAGCATAAGAATAAACAGCCGATTGAGCCAAGCCGGGACGCTGGCAAGCATTCATAATCCGGTCATAAGCTTCAATTGGGTTTCGTGGGAACTGCTTAGCAATAACTAAAGCAGCTTGAACCTCTGCAATTGCACGTTGACTATCAGATTGAACTGTAGACATTGCTTGAGTTGTAGGAGCAGCTACTGCAAAAGGGTTCTGTCCTGAGTGTTGCACTGGCGCATTCATAATCTTCTCCTAATTCTTTTCTACTGGGCTATTTGGGCGTTCCATCCAATATTTAACTTGGATAAGTAGAAGCTCTTCACCACTTGAGTTTGAAGTCCATAAGGTTTGCTCTTCACCGAAGTCTTCACCATTCTCACCATAAGGCCCATCGACATAATCAGTATTTAAAGTTCCTTCGTGGATGATGTCGTATTTGTCTAAAAACAGAACTCTTACGCCTTCTTCTGGTAATTACTCCTCACAACTAATCCACTCCATCACCCACCTCTCAACTCATTTCTAATTTCAGCCAATCTTTTTAACGTTTCACTTAGGTAGGCGATTTTTGTCTTAATAGAGAACTGATCACCTAGCTCTAATTGGATTTGTTCAGTACCTCGGCCCACATAACGCAAGTGAATCCAATTGCCGCCATCAGTGATGACTGTATCTTTCTCACTAGAAAGTGGGAGCAGGGCATTTACAGAATCTTTAATAAGAGCTTGAAGTCTTGATACTTCGATAATTTCAGGATGTGCATTCATGACATTCACCATGGAGCGCTTAAATGCGCTCTCTAATCCCTGATTCGATAAGATCTTTAATCTCAACTACGTCTAAACGATGAACGTAAGCTAAGACCTCGCCATCTTCGTCATAAACGCGAATGTCTTTAATCTCGTTAATTTCAACTTCACGCCAAGCTTGATAGCCGTTGCCATCAATTGAATACTGAGCATCAAAATCAACTTCTAAAGTGAACTTTTCATTTGCAGTTTGAAGTACTGCTTGTTCATTTTCAGGGTCGATTGATTCAACTTTGAAAGGAGCTGCAACCGTTACAGGTTCGTTATTAGCAGGGGTGAAGGCATAAGCAGCAGTTAGAGCACTAACTACTCCTACGAATCCCATGGATTTGACTATGTTGGCTTTTATATTCATACTTATCTCCGCATTAGATGCAAACCGCCTAGACTTCGAACCCTATGGCGGTTTTTGTTTGTCGATGAGAAGATAGTAAGGTAACTTACCAAAATGGTCAAGAGAAATGGTAATTAAAATTACTTTTTATTTTTGTTAACTTACTTTTTATTTGATAGATAAAAGAAAACCCGCACATGGCGGGTAATGAAAATTAGCTAATTTTAGCCTGCGCGCCACACCTGGCGCCCAATAACCTTAAAATTCAATCCATTTTGTTCAGTAACAATCCTATCGCGATACTTTTCATTAAAGCTATGCAGAACTAAAGAGCCATCAGCTTCTTTGAAAATCTGTTTTATCATTCCTTCACCTGCAAAGTAAATTGCATAAATCTCACCATCTATGATTTCGGTTTGAGATAAGTCGATACCCACAAGGTCCTGATCATGAATGTAATCAGCCATACTGTCGCCTTTAGCTTTAATGAGCCTTAAGCATTTAGGGTCCACCATCTTTCTTTGAAAGAACGAAGGAGGGAACGGATATTTTTCATTAATTACATCAAAATGGAATTCAATTGATTCCCCAGTACCACACGAAAAGTTAGCTTCCACAACATCAATCCATATATAACCGTTGACCTCATCAAACTCGACAACATCAGGTTCAATGATACTGTCTGTGTCAAATGAAGCTTCTTCTTTAGTAGTTAGTCCATGCTTATTAATAAAGTCTTGAATATTAAAATTAGTAAGATTTTTAGGCTCTTTACCTTTCAAGAGGTACTCTGTAGAGCTACCCAAGGCTTTGGCTAATGCCATTAAGCTTTCATGCTTAGGTACGTTTTCGTCTTTTTCCCAGTAAATAACAGAAGTTTTAGACACACCAACAAGATCAGCTAAAGCTTGTTGTGTAAGTTTTTTCCGTTTACGCAGATTTTTCAAGCGAATACCAAGCGTTTCCATTTTAATTCCACCAGCAGAACGTAAGTTATCTTACCAATTGACTTGGTAAGTTTTATGTAGTTTAATAAGGTAAGTTAAATTACTTTATGGGTAAGTTAGATGACTAAGTCAGAAGCTTTAACCCTGCTTAACTGCACTGTTACACAGTTAGCAGCGAAGTTAGGGATTTCTCACAATGCAATCAGTCAGTGGGACGAGTCAAAAATACCATTAGCACGTGAATACCAAATACGTGACCTTGCTGATGGTAAACAACCATTAAAAAGAACTGCTGCGGCATCTTAAGGAAAGTTTTATGAGTCTTGATAAAAATTCTACGCATGTGCGTTTGTCTCCCGAAAATCATCAACGAGCAAAAGTCTTAGCAAATTTCAAAGGTAAGAACTTGGCTCAGTATCTCGCTTGGCTTCTTGAAAAAGAAATCGCTGGCGAGTGGCACATTCTTAATATAGAGGCAAAAAACATGGAGCGCTTGGGATTAACAGGTTTGATAAGGGAGCTTAGTACTGAAGTCGAAATCGACGAGGGATTAGAAGGGATTACTGGGAATCAAGGGCAATAAAAAACCGCTTCCTGCGCGAACAGGTTAGCGGTCACGTTCAATCGGAGAGAACCAAATGAACTATTCAATATTAGCAGACATTGAACTAAATCGGAAGATTAGTTTGTTTCAAAAAGCGGTTGAGGCTTATGCAACAGAACGCAGTTTAAAAAACTCGGTCGCTGTAGCTGAGGCTAAAAGTAACTTGGAGCGTCATTACTATGAATCCTACAGCTTTGCGGTTCATAAGGGAGTATGAGCATGGAGTTTATGAAGGTGCGAAATATGCACGCCAATATGGCGATCTTCAAAGGCTTTACGATGCTTCAAGTGATGAATTCTTCATTGAAGAAATCAACGATGCTTATGAAGAGTTTAAGAGGAGCTTGGTATGACTAGTTTTATTTCTAATGCATTCCAGATTCCTAATGACCTAATAGATAACGGACATATGGCTAAGATGAAGGGTGCAGCTTTGCCTTGTTATCTTCTCATTGTTCGTAAAACGCGTGGCTGGAATAAACAAGCAGATAGCATCAGCCTATCTCAGTTTGTAAAAGCTACTGGATACAACAAGGATACTGTACAAAAAGGCCTATTAATTTTGGAAGAGATGGGTGTAATTATCCGCCTTGAAACTGACAAACAAATTAATGAATGGTCTCTAACTGACCAGATAATTACCACTGAAAACCATACTAAAAATTCGCCTAGCGAAAATTTAGCTATGCTAAAAAATAGTACGGAACCATACGAAAATTTAGTATCAAACCATACTAAAAATTCGCCACACAATAACAATAATAAAAACAAAGAAAAACAAGGGGTGGGTTACTCAGAAAACTTTGAGAAGTTCTGGTCTGCATATCCAACTTGTAAACGTAAATCAGACAAGTCTGGCACTTATAAAACTTTCACAAAGCATGAAGGAAGTTTTGCGATTGAAACACTTCTTTCAGTTCTTGAAAAACAAAAATCTGATGTCTCTTGGACAAAGCAGGATGGTGAGTTCATTCCATCACCTAGCGCTTGGTTAAACCAAAAACAATGGGAAAACGAGTATTGGTTTCAAGTCAATAGCCCTGTGGTAGCTCCTGATTTCTCTAATGCCCAATTGCAATATGGAGACTGGTAATGAGTACAAACATTCAAAATATGACAATTGAGCAGAGTGTGCTAGTCGCTTTGATGACAGTGAGCCATTCCCTTGAGGTTGTCGCAAATGATCTTACCGAAGAACATTTTTACGCTGGTCGTCACAAGATTATCTACAAGGCGATTGTTGAGCTTGCTAATGCTGATAAGCCATATGACTCAGTGTTTGTCTGCAAGCATCTACAAGAGCGAAACCTTCTCAATGATATTGGTGGAGAAGAGTATTTAATTGAACTTAACAGTGCGGTTGGTAGCGTACACCATTTGGAATATTTTGTTGCTGAGTTGAATAAACTTAAGCAGCATCGCGAAGTTGAAGATATTGGTCTCTCGATTGCGGAGTGCGCTAAAGATCTGACTATCACTGATGTTTACTTAGCTGCTGAGAATTTATTTAGTTCATCTAGTAATTCTATTGAGCAAAAGCAAACAGGTTTTGATTTTAACCAGGCTTTAGAAAAAACACTTGAGCGATTTGAGAAAAAGATTGCTCAGAAAGAACAAAAGGGCTTCATAGGTGTTCAGTTCAATATTCCTCATCTTGATAATCTTTTGGGAACAATTGAAAAGGGTCATTTTTGTGTAATTGGTGGTCGTCCGGGCAGTGGTAAATCAACTCTTGCTCAGATGTGTGCAATGCAAACTGCTAAGCGCTACAACATGCCAGTCTTGTTTATCTCTGCTGAGATGGATACGCCGACCCTAACCAACCGCATGATCTCGGCATTAGGTGCAATCCCGTATAACAATCTTCACAACGGTGAAATCTATGACGGGATGTTTGAGAAGCTTACTGCAACTATTGCTCAATTTAGAAACCTGCCAATTTTTATTGAAGAAAAGCAAAAGCCAACGATTGCTGAAATCCAAAGTTATGCGCGCAAAGCGAAGCGTAAGTACAAGGCTTTGGGCTGCATCATTGTTGATTATATTGGCTTAATCCGAGACCCATCTAAGAAGGATCGCGTTCAAGAAGTTGCATCAATCAGTCGTGACTTAAAAGCTATGGCAAAAGAGTTTGATTGCCCAGTAATTGCATTGGCTCAACTTAACCGTGGAGCAGAAGGACACAAGCCAGTAGCAAGTGATCTTAAGGATTCTGGACAGATTGAACAGGATGCAGACCAAATCATCATGGTTCATCCAATCCTCGAAAAAGAGACTAATGCGCCAACTGGTGTAACCGAGTTAATTATTGCCAAAAATCGTCACGGTAAGCGTGGATCTGTAAAGGTTCAGGATCGCTTAGATATTTGTCGTTTCGTAGGCATGTCATTCCCAGTGGAAGAGAGAGGTGCAGCGTGACTCTATCAGAAATTAAATTCCGATTAATCACAATCGCAGAAAAAAGAAAGCGTCCTTACTTCGACATGATTGTAGTTAGAGAAGTGTATGAGGCATTCAAAAACAACACCTACCACGAATTAAAAAATTACGTGCTTGCTGAAATGGAAGTTTCTGTTTTGAACATGGTGGAGTTAGGCAGATGAACTACAAGGAAATGATGGCATTGCGTTGTGCTTACAACCATGGATTAAAGACTGCTGAAACAAGAGCAGCTGCATGTTTGTACGTAAAACTTAGAAGAGCCGGCCTGTTAGAGCAGCTTAAAGCACAACAAGAAACTCCAGCACCTACTGCTCGAAAGAAGATTTCAGAGAGAGCCAATCCAAATGATGTAAACCAACTCGTTAATTGGATGACTTCAAAATATGGAAGGCAAGCTGCACTTGCTAGACAGCTAGGGGTTAGTGCTTGTCTGGTTGAGAGAGTTAAAAACACTGGGACATGCACACAAGAAACATTATCGCGCCTAAAGACTGCCCAGCAAAATATCATCAAATTGGAGAAGAAGAATGAGAATAAGCGAAAAAGAGTTTGAGTCAATTCAAAACAAGCGGAATAACGCACAAAAAGGCACATTACAGCGCGATAAAGGCAAAAGTGATGCGTATGTACCACTTAAGGCAAAAATAGCTGATACAAGCGAAATTAGAGCGTTTTACGAAGATGGCTTAAAAGTCATTTTGGATTGTGAAATTAAAACTGCACCACCTTCAGTAAATCACTACTGG
The DNA here is from genome assembly GCF_003937785.1 of Acinetobacter sp. FDAARGOS_558. Lineage (NCBI taxonomy): Bacteria > Pseudomonadati > Pseudomonadota > Gammaproteobacteria > Moraxellales > Moraxellaceae > Acinetobacter > Acinetobacter sp. FDAARGOS_558. The sequence goes on along the minus strand of NZ_RKJH01000001.1, from coordinate 1,605,521 downwards.
GTAGCTTCTGGAAAAAGAAGATTTTTAAGCAATAAAGCACGTGATTTTCATGATTTGGTTCGACAAGTTGTGCCGGCTCATAAATCAACTGCACGACTCAAATTAGAAGTGACTTTTCATTTCCCTACACGTCAATGCCGAGACATCGATAACTACCTCAAAGCGACTATCGATAGCTTAGTGAAATGCGGTCTGTGTGTGGACGATGAACAGTTCGATGAGCTTCTAGTAAAGCGTGGAAATGTCATCAAAGGCGGGCTTATTAAGCTCAAGGTTAGCGAGGTTTAGGAGATGAACATGCGTGTTGATAGTACAGCTTTTACAGACGACCCTCGCGCACGCGCGCGTTTTATCGAATCTAGAAAAAAAGCCAAAGGATTCTTGCTCAAACGCCGAGGCTATAAACGCCCAGACTTCAACCGCATGATTCTAGATTTACGCAACCTTGGATGGTCACACGAAAAGATTGCATACGTCCTTGATGTGTCGGGTGGCAGCACTGTTTCTTCTTGGTCTACTGGATCCATTCCAGAGTACATCCACGGTGAGCAATTCATCATGTTGTGGCAAGAACAAACAGGCATTGAGCGCGTACCACGTGAAGGCGAATGGCAAACATATAGATATGACATTGGGCAGCTTGATCTACTTGAAACTTTAGATGTTTTCGCTGCTCAGTTAGATGAGGAATTACAACAATGAAACCAGAACAGTTTATTCGTGAGTACGGGGTGGAGAAGGCGAGAGAGGTTGTTGAAGGCATCCCAAGCAAATATATGGAGTGTTACTACTCAACATTATGCTACTGCACCAAAGCAAAAAAGTATTCAGATCGTTTTAATCCAAGAATTGAACTTGTGAACATGGCGGATCTCAAACGCTTGGTGGAGTCTATTGATTTAGTCGAATCATGGGGTGGCATTGAGGACTTAAAACTATATGACTTGTCTCATTGCAAAGATAAACCTGAATCTGCTGGATACAAGCTGCTTAAAGCAATTGCTGATTACGAATCAATATACGGAGGCGGGGATGAATAGTATCTGGTTTACGTTGTTCTTCTGCTTATGCTGCTTCATTTGGGGTTTTGCATATTCGTATGGCAGTTGGATTGAGAAAGCAACTAATGGCCAGCCTTTTGAATCGAAAGGCAAGGTCTACAAAATCATTGAATTGGATGTTGTGGAGAAAGGAGCCAGCCATGAGTGAGTTTAAAGTCGGGGATAAGGTTGTTTTGAAAAACAGTAGCCAAGACAAGGTAATGACTATTCAAGAATGCTACAAGGAATTCATTCGAGCATATTGGGATGACAAACATTATTCATTTGCTCATGAAGTTAATTTTCGTTTTGCCACCCCCGAAGAAATCGCATTAGGCCACCGCATTGATAAACCATCGGACTCGAGGGAATTAGAAACCCTAGACAAACTAGAAAACCACATCAGCCCGCTGTGTAAATCAAAGGATGTTTGAGATGGATAAGTGCAGAGAAGAATTTGAGAAACATTTTTTAAGTTTGAAATTTGCCACAGAAGGAGTTGCTCAAACTGTTCTTGACGCTTGCACCTTTGATAAAGATCAAAATGTATATCTTCCTAACATGGAATGGTTTTTACATAACGATGATCAAGAAGGTGTTGTGTATTGCAGTATGTTAAACACTTGCTACATGTCGTTTCAGAGCCGCCAGACCGAGGTAGATGAGCTGCAAAACCTATATACACAACAAGGCATAAATATGCTGAAGCTGCAAAAGCGGGTGGATGCGGCACTTAAGTTAATCGAATCATGGAATGAAATTGCTTTTGATAAAACCACTCATTGGACAGAAGGTTATGAAGAAGGCTGCTACCACTGTGCAGCGCAGTTAGAGCAAGCGCTCAAGGGGGAAGGATGAAAGACTTTGCGGTAGCAATTATCTACGGTGCAGCGCTATTCGTATCAATTAAGTATGCATGGCGTGGGTACAACGGTGAGCTTTCAACACCTGCAATTATGGAGTGGTTTGGCAGAGGATTCTTTTTTGCTTGGGGCGTGATAGCGGCAACATTAACTGTGTTTTTGATTATTCGTTTAATTACGGAGTATGTCAAATGACCACATTCAAAGAATGCAACCATATCTACCAATATTGCTGGATTTATAAAGCATACTTATGCATACATTGCGACAAGATGAGGGTTGAAGATGAACATTGAAGAGATTAAGAGGAATGCGCCAGAGGGGGCTAGCCTTTATCTTCATGGAGGAGATGGGTACTTAGATCATAAAATTATCTACTATCGCTTGGATGTGGAAGGTAAACTTACGTTTCATGCAGATTCAGAAGATATATGGCTACCTTGTCAAAATCCTAAAATAGTTCCTCAGCTTAAATTATTGTTAGATTAATCACCCAACAAACCCCAACTTAATAAAAACAACACTAGCCCTATTCACAACGAATGGGGCTTTTTCATGGCTGCTAAACGAGAAATTAAAACACCTGGTGTGACTGCTGAACCTATTCAAGAAGAAACAGTAGAACCAACACTACCTAAAACTACTGCTGAGCAGGCAGAAGAATCATTAGACGCAATCAATAGTGGTGAATCTGAGGGCGAAAAAGAGCCATCTCAAGAAGAACTATTGCGCCAAGAGTTAGAGCAGATGCGCGCTCAACTTGCCGAGCTAAAGAAGTCTACGCAAACAGAAGCGCCAAGTGCCGCTGGTGCAGCACAGCCTAAAAAACGCATTCCAGTTTTGACTGAAAAGGGCTGGTCAACTAAGGAGGCGGACTAATGTGCGGAGGCGGATTAGGGAAACTCATTTCAGCTGCGACTGACATGGTTGGGCTTACAGATACCAAAGGCGCTTCAAAAGGTTTTGATGCAGAAGCAGCAGATGCGGCCGCAAAAAACCAAGCTCAATTAGATGCAAATGCAGCAACGGCAGAGCGTCGTAAACGTAATGCTTCAACTGTTTTGGCGTCTGCTACAGACAACCAAAAGAAAACAACTTTAGGCGGCTGATATGAGTGAGCTAGTAGCAAGGTTATGCAAACGCTTAAGCGAGCTTAAAGCAGCGCGAAACCGCTTAGAACCGCATTGGTCTGAGTGCTATCGCTATGCGGCCCCTGAGCGTCAGCAATCGTTTATAGGTGATGATGTAACTGATACACGTAAGACACAACGAGCTGAGCTATTAGATTCAACACTATCAGAAGCAACGCAATTACTTGTATCAAGCATCATTTCAGGAACCACACCAGCTAATGCACTGTGGTTTAAAGCTGTGCCGAATGGTGTTGATGATCCAGCAGAGTTAACAAAAGGTGAGAAGTGGCTTGATGAAGTGTGTCAATTCATTTGGCGCAACATTCACGGGGCTAACTACGATAGTGAAATCTTTGATTTAGTTCTCGACTGTGTGGTTGCAGGTTGGGGCGTAATGTATGCGGATGTAGATCGTCATGCAGGTGGTGGCTATGTATTCCAGACATGGGATATCGGGCAATGCTATCTAGCTTCAACACGTCAAGATCAGAAAGTTGACACACTCTATCGCGAATATGAAATGACGATGGCCGCGTTAGTCAATGAGTATGGCGAAAACAAGGTCAGTGAGAAGGTCCGCAACACTTACAAGTCAAAACCAGATTGCAAGGTTAAGGTTTTGTGGGTAGTTGAGCCGCGTAAAACCGGCTACATCAAAGGTGATCGTCAGTTGATGCCAAAGGAAATGCCTTTTGCGTCATATCACGTTGAAGTTGATGAAAAAAATGTTCTTCGTGAGACGGGCTACAACGAATTTCCTTTTGTAATTCCACGCTTTAGAAAGATTCCAAATTCAGTTTATGGGACTGGTCAGGTCTCTATTGCTTTGCCCGATGCTAAAACAGCTAACAAGTTAATGCGTGACACGTTGCGTAGTGCCGAAATTTCAACTCTAGGCATGTATGCAGGGGTAGATGATGGTGTTTTCAACCCAAGAACTGTGCGTCTTGGCGGTGGGAAAATCATTGTTGTTAACAATGTGGACTCATTGAAACGCATTGATGACGGCAAAGGGTATCAAGTTGGCGTTGATTTGTTAGCTCATCTTCAAGGTGCAATCCGTAAAAAGATGATGGCAGATCAGTTGCAGCCTGCCGATGGCCCAGCAATGACAGCAACCGAAGTGCATGTCCGTGTTGACTTAATTCGTCAGCAATTAGGGCCGCTGTATGGTCGTTGGCAAGCTGAATTATTAACGCCTTTGTTAGAGCGTACTTTTGGGCTTGCTTATCGTGCAGGTGTAATTGGTGAAGCGCCAGAAGAAATGCAGGGCCGCAATCTGTCATTCAAGTTTATTTCTGCTTTGGCTCGTTCACAGCAACTAGAAGAAGTCACAGCAATTGAGCGCTTCTTAGCTGGAATGTCGAACGTAGCTCAAATAGATCCTTCAATCCTAGACAACGTAGATATGGATGCCGTAGCGCAAGTTTCGGGTATGGGCTTAGGTGTGCCTACAGCAATTCTACGTACTCAAGATCAGATCGATGCAATCCGTAAGCAGCGTCAGGAAGCACAGCAACAAGCTGCACAACAAGAACAAGAGCAGGCTCTAGCACAACCACTCGCAAATGCAGTCGGTAAAGGCCTTGAGTCTGAATTAACCAGTGAGACACGACAATGATTAATGCCCTTTTTGTAGTTGCAGTTCTGGCCTTTATTGTGGCTGCCGCATTTGCCCTAGCTTACAAAGTTAGTGGTGAGGAATGGGAAGAAAAGTATTGGGCGGAGAACCGCTTGTACTTAGATACCACCATTCAATTGGCTAAGTCACAAGAGGAATTAGAGAAAGCCAATTCACGCATTCAGCAGCTTGAAGAAAGCCTCCGCAACAAGGAACAGAAGCCCGAAGAAGTTGGAACTTTTGTTCAACATAGAGCATTGCGCCCAGCAACACCAGAGACATATCGGGTCGTGTTTGATCTTGATCTGAACGGGCAACGCATCCTTGAGCATCTGACCCAAAAGTATTGCCGCAATGCCTTCTCAAATACAGACCGTGAAACCAATTACAAGCTTGGTCAACAAAGCGTTGTGGCTGGAATCATCAATGAAATCAACAAAGCAAATGACCCAAATTACAGTGAGGTAGAGAACGATGCTTAATGAACAACAAGAGACAAACACAGAAAACGTTCAAGCAACTGAACAAACTCAAACAACACCTGTGGATACAGCAACGCCACCAGTTGAGAGCCAAACTCAAGAGCAGAAACAGCCAGAAAGTGAGACAGAAACCAAGCCAGATATTCCTGAGTCTGCGGATGCTTACAAAGTGGAGTTGGAAGGCTTTGATTTCGATGCATTCAAGTCTAATGAAGATAACAAAGCTTTTTTAGAAAGTGCTCATCAAGCTGGACTAACTAATGAGCAAATGTCGGTGGTGATGAAGGCTTATGACCAGCATACAGCCGTGCAAGTAGAAGCACTTCAACGGGATTGGGGTAACGATTACGAAGCTAACTTACGTTTCGCCAATCAAGCAATTCAAGCGGCTGGGCTTCAAGTTGCGGATGTTGATTCTCCAACATTCGGTATTCGTCTAGCTGCCTACTTTGGCAAGGCATTACAAGAAGATATGCCGCCTCAAAACACCCAACAAAGCGGTGCCGAGAACATTCAAGAATTAATCGCATCAGAGGCATACATGGATGAAAGTCATCCCGACCACAAACGTGTCACTGCCCAAGTTCAAAGTTATTACCAAAAAGCATACGGCTAGGGGGCTAACCAATGGCGAATGAAAATAAAATTACGGCAGCGTTTGTACAACAGTTTCATGACACGTACGAAGTTGCCTCAATGCAAAATGAGTCACGATTACTTAAAACAATTGTGAACCGTGGAAAAATTGTCGGTGAATCATTCACTGTAAATGATATGGGTCAAGTCGAAATGTCACCTTCTGGTGCGCGTTTTGGTAATACTAATTGGACTATTCCAGACGCTGGCGTACGTACAGCGCTTATGTCAGATTGGGATTTATTTATTCCGATTGAGAACCGTGATATTCCAAAGTTAAAGGCGCATCCAAATGACAAGTACATGAAGAACTTGGTTAGTGCCCGCAATCGTACGACAGATGACATCATTTACCAATCTCTAATTGGTAGTGTTACACGCACCACTGTAGATGATGCAGGTTCTAAAACTGTTTCTCAGGTTGCTTTACCAAACACTCAGATCATTCTTTCAAGTTTTGGACCACTGAAAAAGCAAATCATTAAGGCAAAAACCCTATTCCGAACCAATGAGTGTGACGAAAAGAATGGGGAAAAATTATATATGATCTACGATTCACATATGATGGAAATCTTCCTTAATGATACTACTCTCACCAATGCTGATTACTTGAAAATTCAGATGCTTCAAGAAGGTCAAGTAACGACAAATTGGCTTGGTGTTGAGTGGATCCCTTACGAAAAACTCAACAATGGTGCTGGCGGTGCTACAGAGCGTCGTACAGTGATGTATGCGGGAACTGCTGCACACTTTGGTGATGCAGACATTACAGGTTTTGATATTTCTACTCGTCCAGACAAGAAGAATATCAAACAGGTTGGTGGCGTTCACTCATTTGGCGCGGCTCGTGCCAATGAGAAGAAAGTGGTTGCTATCGACTTCTTAGTGTAAGTGCTTTCACCCCACTGTTAGGGCAGGCGGTGGGGTGCTTTTTATACTCAACAAAACACCTTTAAACCCCGAAGAAACTATCCAAAAAGCTTCGGGGTTTTCTTATGTCTGTATCAAAAGTCACCATTTGCAATAATGCATTGAGCATGATTGGTGGGCAGCAAATTGCCAGTTTTGAGGAAGACTCAAAATTAGCTCAAACGTGCCGTAATATTTATGATACTACGCGTTTATCAATACTGCGCTCACATCCTTGGTCATGCGCCAAAAAACGGCAAATCTTATCTCCAATCTCTACATATCCAAGCTTTGGCTATGCTCATGCCTTCCCATTGCCGAGTGATTACGTCCTGATTATTTCAGCCAATACTGAATGCTATGAAGTAGAGAATCGTCATATCTTGGCAAATGCTGAAGTAATTCACCTTGAATATGTTTTTGACAACGATAACGAGCAAACTTGGGATGCAATGTTGGTTGAAGCTATGACGTACAAAATGGCATCTAAGCTTTGTAAGCCAATCACGGGAAGTGATGCGGCTGGTCAATCAGCAGAAGCGCAATTCCAGTTTTTGATTAAGCAAGCACGTACAGTGAATGGTCAAGAGCGACCAAGCCAAGACGTTCAGTATGCAGAATCAAGTTACTATTGGGAGCGCTTCTAATGAGACAGTGGATCCTAAAAAATAATCTGAGTTCTGGTGAGTTAAGCCCGTTACTTTGGACACGCACAGACATTCAGCAATACGCAAACGGTGCTAAAAAATTACTTAATGCATTGCCTTTGGTTGAAGGTGGGGCAAAGAAAAGACCGGGCACAAAGTTCCGTTCTATTTTTGCAGGTGCATTGCGTTTAATTCCGTTTATTGCAAACTCAGAAAACACCTATTTGCTTATCCTCGGTGTGTCTTTCCTCAAGGTTTACAACCCAAGAACGTATGCAGTTGTTTATGAAACTGTGACACCTTACAACACGGCCCAAAAAGTACGTGAAGTACAGTACGCACATACTAAATACCGCATGTATTTTGTACAAGGTGATACACCTGTACAGCGCTTGCTGTGTTCTGCCGACTTTACAAACTGGCAATTTGCAGCTTTTACCTTTGGTGTGAACCCTAATGATGAGTTAGGCAGCACTCCAAACGTGGCATTGACACCATCCGGTACAGAAGTTGGAAAAGTTATTTCCTTAACTGCTTCATCATTCCCAAACTGGTCTAATACTGAGACTTACTTAACAGGTGATCGTGTAATTCACACAAGTAAAACTTGGCGTGCAACGATTGACAATAAAGGGATTGAGCCTACTGCAACTACTTCGGAATGGGAAGAAGTGACAAATGAAGCAGCTAACGTTTTTACACCTTCAAATGTAGGTTCAATTATTGAAATTAATGGTGGGCAAGTAAAAATAACTCAATATGTAGACCCTTCTCGTGTAAAAGGTGAAGTTTTAGTAAAACTAACTTCTGCTGTTCAAGCTATTGCAAAGTCTTGGGTTTTAAAAAGTATCGCATTTAGTGCTACAGCGGGTTACCCAAAGGCAGTGTGCTTCTTTAAACAGCGCTTAGTATTTGCTAATACGAAAACAAGCCCTAACCAGATGTGGTTTAGCCGGATTGGTGATGACGGCAATTTCTTAGAGACAACTGAAGATGCGGATGCGTTTAGTATTGCTTCAAGCTCCGCTCAATCTGACAATATTTTGCACCTATCACAGCGTGGTGGTGTAGTTGCATTAACTGGTGGTGCTGAGTTCTTAATTAACTCTCAAGGCCCTTTAACACCAGCTTCAGCACAGATTGATGAGCATACTTCTTATGGTGTTCAAGCAAATGTTAAGCCTTGCCGCGTGGGTAATGAGCTTCTCTTTGTTCAGCGTGGTGGTGAGCGTTTGCGTGCGATGTCATACCGTTATGAAGTTGACGGGCTTGTCTCGCCTGAATTGTCGCAAATTGCCCCGCACATACCTGAAAACCATGCTGGGATTAAAGAATTAACTTTCCAGCAGACACCAAACTCTATTGTATGGATTGTTATGGGTGATGGTGCAGTTTCAAGTATCACACTAAACCGCGATCAGGAAATGAATGCTTGGTCTCAGCACGATTTTGGTGGACAGGTTTTATCTATCTGCGCCTTGCCAACTGGTTTAGGTGAGGATCAGTGTTTCATGCTTACTAATCGTAATGGCTCTACAGTTTTGGAAGAGTTTAGCGAGTCTGCACAGAGTGATTGTGAGTTCGACATCAACGTGACTAATGGAGTTGGATCAATTTTAAATCTTGATATTCAGGTTTTAGATAATCCACTGGTTAATTTTAATAATGCGGATGGATATTTCTATTCGACTTACACAGTAAGTGGCACCAACATAAATCTATCTAACACTGATCTAACCCAAACAGTACATCTTGGCCAACCGTTTAAAACTGAAATCGACCTATTGCCACCAGACTTTAGCCAAGTACCAACAACTGCAATGTTTCATAAGATTCAGGTGCACGAAATGGCTATCTTTTTGAATGCATCGGTTGGTGGATATATCAACGGGCAGGAACTATCTACCAAGTATTACAACCAATCAGCGTTCGTAAACTTGCCTTACACTGGCTATGTGGTCGATTCATTTGTTGGATGGCAGCCGTTACATGAACTTGAGGTCAAGATAACACACGACAAACCTATGCCTTTACACATGCAAAGTATCTCTATGTTGGTATCAATTAATGAGAAATGAGATGCAAGTACGGGCAGCAAACCTAAATGATTTAGATACGCTTGTTGATTTCGGCAAGCGTCTCACTAAAGAATCGCCAATCTTTTCAAAACAAGGATTTGATGAGCAAAGCGCATCTGATCTATTCGAATATTTAATTAAAAAACATAACTCAATTTTTCTAGCCTTAGATGAATATCAAAATCCAGTTGGCACAGTCATCGGTGTTATTGAAACGGACTGGCGAACAGGGCACAAATTAGCTTTTGAACAAGGCGTTTATGTACTTCCTGAGTACCGTAAATCTAATATTGCCAAGCTTTTAGTGAACACTTTCATTGGATGGGCACAGCTTAAAAATGCTGACCGTATCCAGATCGGAACCATGACAGGCATCCATGCAGATAAAACAGTAAAACTCTATGAAAGTCTTGGCTTTAATTTGATTGGCTATGTTCTTGAGATGGAGGTTTAAGCATGTGCAAAGGTGGTGCTATTTCTTCGGGCCTTGAAGCTGTTGGCAATATCTCAAATGCGCTTATGGCAGATGCTACAGCTAAGGGTAATGCAAAAACAATTCAATCCGTCTCCAAAGTTCAAAGCAAAAAGATTAAAGAACAAGGGCAGCGAGACGCATCAAGCGCTATGGCTGCGGCCGCTGAAAATGGCTTGGATGTAAATGTAGGCGTTCCAGCATTAATCGAAGATGAGATTTTAGGGGATGCAGCATATAACGCATCAATGAATATCAGTCAGGCTGGTTATAGTGCTTCAGATGTATTGCGACAAGGAAAGATGCAGCGTAATAACTATGGCTATAAGGCTGCAAGTGATGTTATTAAAACAGCAGCTCAAGCGTATGATGGGTGGAAATAATGAAAATTCCAGTTTCACGGGGACGTGTAGAGCCTCAAGCGCAAATGCAGACTTTTACACCAAATACGGGCTTAGCTGAAATTGGTCGTTCTATTGGAGGGGCACTAGAGGCTCGCAGTGAAAAACTTAGAGAAGAACAGGATAAAACAGAAAAAGCTGATTTTGCATTACAGTCATCCAAGATTGGTGCTGATATTAGCGTTGTAGATAATGATTTACTGCTAAAAATGCAGAGTGGGGAATTAACCTACGATAATGCCGTAAAGCAAAGACAGGAAAGCCTTGAGTCAATCAAGACGCAGTATAAAAATGTGGTGCCTAAGCAGTTTGAGCAAAACTTTAATAATTACTTTGAACAGCATTCTTATCAGAGTGCATCGAAGTATCTGCCTATTGCACAAAAATCAGAACAACAACAGGCAATTGTCCAGCTCAAAGGCATGCGAGAAAACTATCTTAAAAATCCTAATGCTTCTGAAAAAGAGGTGTGGAATGGATTGTCTTTGTATGCACAGTCCAAAGGTTTACCGTTGGCTCATGTTCAGGACACTTTTAATGAATACAAAAATAACCGTGCCAGCAATGATGTAACGACTTTCTACCAGGCGAATAAGTCTGACAATGAAAAGCTGACTGAACTCTCAACTCCTGAAGCTGTTATTGCAAAACATCCTAATTTAACTCAAGAACAGGCTGTTTACTGGAGTGGTCGAACATTAACCCAGATTGACCAGAATAACCGGGCAGTTGCCTTACAGCAAAAGCAGTTAGAAGATGACGCCAAAGACGCTGTTAATGAGATGAAGGCGGATATTGAAACAGGCTTGATCCCAAGTGAAGACGTGATTAAATCCCGTTTAGCACGTGTTAAGGGTACAGGGAAAGAATCTGAGTTTGTTCAGTACAGCGGAGCTTTGGTTGAAGTACAGCAGTTCATGAGACTGGGAGCGGATGAGCGTGAAGCTTACCTCAGTAAAAAGCGTTCAGAGGCTCAAAATACGGCGCAAGATAATGCTAAAGACGTGAGCTGGAAGTTAAACCTTCTGTCTAAAACGCATGAGAATATGTTGGGCTATGAGAAAAATAATTCAGCTCTGGCGTACTCAATCAAGACTGGTCAAGATCTAACTGTAGTACCTACTCATGCAATTCTCAGTGGCAACCCTGAAGCTATTGCAGCTCTATCCAAGAACATCAAATCTATTCATGCGAACAATATATTGAACGGGACTGTAGGGTCTTTAAATCCATTCACTACCCAGCAGCAAGCTGAACTAAAACAATTCTGGGAAAAAGCTAGACCAGGGGATAAGTTGAGTTTGCTAACCAGTCTTTACAAATCCAGTGCGGGTAATGCCAATGCATCCAGAGATATGATTAGTAGCATTGCTGGCGAAAGCGGTGCATATCGATTATCTGCTTCACTTAATAATCGTGGCTTGCAAGATATTGCTGGGCAGATTATTACTGGGCAGGATCTATTGGATAAGAACTTGGTAAAAGTTGATGACAATGCCCTAAGAACCTATACCGCAACCTACTTAGCTGGCATCACTTCACCAGGTAAACCAGACTTTCAGATTTATTTGGAGTCAGTCAAAGCTAACTATGCTTATTTGGTTCAAAAGTCCGAGAAAGTAGCCGATTCAAAGGGAAGTATATTAAATAAAACCATAGATGAGGATTTGTTCAATAAAGCAATTCTAAATGTAACTGGTGGCAAGTTCACTTCAGGGGGATTTTTCGGAAGTAAATCGGTAGTACTGCGGCCTCATACCGTTAGTGAAAAGGCTTTTCGTGAGCAGCTGGAAAGCTTTAACTCTCGTAATGCCAGAACCTACGGCGGATCTGATAAAGACTTCTTCTTGGATCTGCCTTTAGAACAAGACCCTAAAAATCCATACGTCTATTACTTCAAGAATGGTACCAAGTACATCATGGATGCCACCGATAAGAAGCGTCAAACACGTTTAACATTTAAAGTGAGATGAGGTAAAGATGGATTTTTTAGCAGATGATGAATTAACGTTAAATCAAGAAGATCCTCGCTTCAAACCTAAGAGTGAACGTGGTGGATTTAGCGACGGGGCTTTGGGTGTTGTTTCTGGTGTTGCCATGGGTACCGTTGAGGCTGCCACTGCTCCAGATGCCTTAATACGGGGAGATAAGAAAGCAGCTGCATTGAGAGCGCAAAACCTTGAGATTTTTAAACCTGATGACTTGGGGGGAGTCGGTGAGTTTACTTATGGGCTTACTAAAGACTTTACCCGTATTGGATGGAACGCCGTCACTACTTTGGGGACTGGCGGTGTACCAGGCTTAGTTTTGAACTCTGGGCTATTTGGGTACCAGACCTTTGAAGCGGAGAAATCAGACTTACTGAATAAAGGGGCAGACATAAAAACTGCTCAAACTGGTGGAGCGATTAAAGGGGTTACAGATGCTTTGGGTTTTGCTATTCCTACCCATGGTGTTGCTAAATCGGTAGTAGCTGATGCTGTGGCTACTACTGCGCTGGCTACTGGAGCTGGCGTAGCTGGTGATTATCTGGAAGGTTCATTTCTTGAAAACAATGAAAATAAAAAGGTCGCTCAATACGGTGAAGCATTAAAGGAAAATGCTTTAAGTCCATCCACATTAGCAGCAAACGGCGGGATGGCACTCCTACTCAACTTGTGGGCCAATAAAGGTCGATTGAGACCTGAGCAGGTAAAAGAACACGGTAATGTTGATACGATGAATGATGCTGCTCATGTACAAGCGAACCTTGAGCATGCAGAAGGGATGAATCCTTTTAATCCAGAAAATGCAAAAGAAGCCAATTCACACTTTGATGCACTGGATAGTGCAATGGAGAGTGCATTGAATGATGAGCTGGTCAGCTTAAAAGCACCAGTGAGCGGAACACCCAAAGCAGTCGTAACCAGTACGCCAGTGGCATCAATAACAGGTACACCGAAAGCTATCGTAAGACCCGGCACTATCAATACGGATGAACATCAAGCACCAGTAATGGCGGAGCTTTTGACTAATCCTGTATTTGATAAAAAACCTTGGACAAAAACGATTGTCCAGGAAGCCTCTAAACGGGGTATCAATCCAGTAGATGCCTTAATCATTTCCCATTTAGAAACTGGTGGCACCTTCAGTACTTCAATCCAGCCAAAGGGCAGAAATGGGGAGTTGCTTTCATCGGCCACCGGCTTATTTCAGACTTTGGATAGCACCTTTGCCCGTATGGGGGGTAAGAATAAGTTTGATGGTAATGATCAAATTAAAGCGGGCCTGAACTACTACGAGCACAATGCCAAGGTTTTCCGCAGCCACTTTAACCGAGACCCTAATGGCCTAGAACTTTACTACCTGCATTTCTTTGGTGAAGGTGGTGGACCAGTCTTTTTGAAAGCCAAGGATAATGAGCTTTTTGTTGATGTGGCCACACGCTGGAGTAAAGGGAACAGTAAAAAAACTGCACGTCAAATAGCAGAAGAAATTACATCCTCTCATAAGTTTAATGGCATGACTGTTGGACAGGTAAAGGCTAAATACGAAAAGCGCTGGAATGAAATTGCGAGTCTTTATAGTGATGTTCGTGCAGATACCTCAGCAAGATCTACCGAAGTTCGAGGGAGCGAATCAGAGTTCCCACAGTTTGAGTCTGATATAGCAGCACCGCCTACTTACAAGTCCCAGTCTGATGCTGAAATTGAGGCCATGCCTTTTGTACTCAGTGCAGATGAACATAGTGTTAAATCACTTCAAGAGGAGTTTGAAGCTTTATCTTCTCCTTTGACTAAAGAGGATTTGGAATATCTGAAAGCTACGGCGCATTACCAATATTCAGATACTAATGCTTATCGAGCGCCGTATGTAGAACCACGGGTCGATCTGTCTGGAACAAGTAATAGTGCTAATCGTACTTTAGACACACTGGAATCTGACCTTTACCAACTTGAGCCAAAACAACAAGGAGTTGTTGTTGCAGATTCTGAGTCGAATATTTCAGATATCAGTACCAGAACATCCGATCCACATATTCTGCAAAACTCTATCGCTGAAGGCATAGATAGTTGGATTCCCACCAGGTCACAAAATTACCTTAAACGAGAACGCTCAGCTGAGGGTGGGGGCATCATTCAAGAACTACACAATAAGACCTCTAATACAACTTTTCAGCGGCAAGTCAATCAGGACGGCACTATTAGCCCGGTAAAGGCTACACGTAATGGCGAAGACCTGTTTGCTCATCCTGCAAATGGTAAAGCAGATAGTGCTGAACTAACTGCAGTACAGCATAAGGCTGCTCAGGCATTAGAGCGGGAGTTCTGGAAGCCAGGTAAGGTCAAAGTCGATGGTGCACCAGACTTAACCAAGTCCAGTAAAGGTGAGTACGGTTCATTCACTGACACGGCAGATGGTAGGGAAGCGGTTTCAATTCTGGAAGCAGATCCCGACATGGAAGTAACTTTTACTCGTCTGGATGAAAACGGGAATGAAGAAATTGTGACGATGTCATCCCGTGATTTACTGGACTATGTCAAAGAGCAAGAAGAAATCGCAAAAGACGAAATTCAGGCAGTGAAAGCATTGGCTAGCTGCGCATTAAGATTTGGGAGTGAAGCAGCATGAGAGCTGAATGTAGAGAACAAGTTGCAAAAGCCTTAGGCAAAAAAAGACTCAGTGCAGCTGATAGTAATCGCATTTCATCACTGTATATTCGAGCACAAAATACGTTGGCTAGAACTGATGCAGATTGGATTTTCAAAAGTCCTGCTGAGCGCGCGGAAGCCATTGCTCAGAAAACAGCTACAGATCTCGCCGTCCAGATTGCCAAGAATAATCAAAATATTGCCAGAGATGCTGTCATTAAGGCGCAGGTGCAGAACGAAATCTATAACCATCCTAAATTAAATCCGGTCCAAGCTTTAATGCGGAAGATTGCATACTTCTCGGATCAGAGTGGTATCCAGTCTATAGAGAAGCAATCCCAAGCCTTGCACAGTCGCTGGATGTCATTGGTTGCTGATGTGTTTACCAAGACACAAGAGCGCTTTGGTATGTCAGTGAACAAGGCAATGACTGATGACATTATCCGGGTCATGTTTGGTGGCAAGTCTGATAATCCAGAAATTATGGCGATGGCCAAGGAAGTAAGCACCGTCCTAGAGGAGATGCGTTTAGCCTTCAATCGGGCTGGAGGGAATATCAAAAAGCTCGATAACTTTGGCTTTATGACCTCACATGATCAGAAGAAAGTAGCCCTAACAGATCAATCAGAATGGGTGAACGATGCCTTAAACGGTTTAGATCGCAATCAGTATGTCAAAGAGACTGGTGAGCTGATGGATGAGCTGGAACTGAGGTCCATGCTTGAAGATGTCTATAAAACAATTTCAACCAACGGCGCCAACAAGGACTTATTGGTACTGAATAAGCAGGCCAAAGCAGGAGCATCACCGGTGGGCGGTCGTTCTAAGATGGCAAATCGTCACCAGGAATCACGTGCTTTGCATTTCAAGGATGGTGACGCATGGCTGGCGTATCAGAAGAAATATGGAACTTATGATGAAGCAGGGTTTCATGAAATTCTGAAAAACCATACTCACCGCATGAGTACAGAAGTGGCCATGATGCAGAACCTTGGGTCCAATCCTCGTCATACGTTTGAATCTCTATTGGATGAAGCCAAGATCAAACTGAAAGCAGATCCACAGAATGGATTGAAACATGGCGAAATTGATAAGCAGGCTCATCGAGCCATGTCGATGTACAACACTTTGGATGCCAATACCCGAGCAATTGATTCAACTCTGGGGAATGTTATGGGGGGACTTCGTGCCTTAATGGTTTCATCTAAATTAGGTAGTACCACGCTGACGACCTTTGGCGACCATGCCAGTATGAAGAAGGTCGCTAATATGCTGGGTCTGTCTTATACCAAATCCATCCTCCCTGAATACATGAAGCAACTGAAACAGGGTGCCACACGTGATGAAGCCCTACGTTTTGGGCTTGGTATCACTGAGATGGTAGGCGGTATGTCTCGCTTTGGAGATGCTGATGTGGTGAGTAGTGCCACTAAATCAGGCCGCTTTAATGCGCGTATGCAGGCCTTTGCTGCAATGACTATGAAAGTGTCAGGATTAAACGCCGTGACAGCCAGTGCTAAACGAGCGCTTAATCTGGTGCATATGAATAAGCTGGCTGAAATGACTCGTAAAACGGATTGGAAGGATCTTGGTGCGGATGATCTTAAGATCCTACAGGGGAACGGTATTACCGAACGTGATTGGCAATTATGGCAGCAGCTGGAGCCAAGTAAACGTGAAGATGGGACGGCGGTACTTTCGCAGAATGATTTTTTTAATGCACCAGATGATGTGATTAAGCAGTTTTTGCCATTGGACAAGCAGGATAGTGCGAACGCCATTGCTGACTTCCGCTATAAGGCTGCAATGAAGTATCAGACTCATATCTTCAATGAGGAGTCAGTCGCTATTATTGAAGCAGGTGTACGTGAACGTAGCATCATTAACTTGGGCGAAGCTGGTACCATCCAAGGGGAATTAGGCCGAACCTTATTTCAGTTCAAAGGCTTCCCATTGGCTTATATGTTCCGCATTGGACACCGAGCCTTTGCTCAGGGAGATATTAAGAGCCGAGTAACGTTCCTAGCTTCATTACTGGCTTATCAAACTTTAGCAGGTGCATTGATCGTTCAGACTCAAAACTTGGCAAATGGCAAAAATCCAGAGCCAGTATTCACCATCGATTTCTTTGGCAAATCTATGCTCAAAGGTGGTGGGCTTTCCTTCTTGGGCGATATTATGTCTGCGCTTTCAGATCCTACTGGTAGAAGTGCATCCGACTTTATCAGTGGCCCATTATTAGGCCAGAGCATGAAGTTGGGTATGCTGCTGACTGGTATGGGGAATAACATCATTGAAGGGAAGGAATCTACCCGTATGATGGAGGTAGCCAATACCCTAAAAAGCAATATTCCATTGCAGAATCTTTGGTACAGTAAGCTGGTCGTAGATCGAATGCTGTATTCCAAAATGCAGAATATGATTGATCCTGATTATTTACCAAGAACACAGCAGCGCCTGGAGAACCTAGGTAATAGTTACTGGTGGGATTTATCGGAATAAAATTAGGAGCTTCGGCTCCTCCTTTTTAATGGCTCTGCGGAATATGATGTGTAAATCTATTCTATAGAGCCTTTTTAATTATTAGGATGGCTTGTATAGGCAAGTAGATTAGTGCTACATACGTATACAAATCTGATTTTGAGAAGGTGATAGAGTGAAAATATACATTGGATTATTATCAATAACTTTTTGCTCCATTGTGTATTCTGGTGAAGACATAATTAGCCCAGATATACAAAAATATTTAATTCTTAATGATTCTGTATTTACCGATTATAAAAATACTAAAAATAAAATTACTTATGCTTATATTGGGTTACAGGACAATCTGTTTTGGTACATGGGGTGCTCCAAAACAATCATTAAAGGTTTGCCAACTGTAGATTGCTTAATCCTATCCAAAGATAATCGTTTTGCTATGCATGTTGCTCCAGAAGGAACGATGGTTCTTTTTTGATAGAGAAAATTTTGTTAAGTCTAATAAATATTTATTTGAAGTAAATTATCGTATAGATGGAAAGCCAATGCAGACATTGCCTAGCACCATTATTACACCTTCGGCTAAAACAAATAGTTTTATAGCGAGCTTATTAAAAGCAAATCGCTTTAACTATTCAATCAAATCAGATAATAAATATGCATCATATAAGTATGATTTGAAGGGGTTAGATTTGGTCTATGGATTAGCAAAAGAAATTGTTGAATTAAATAATTAGGAACTGATGCATGAAAAGACTACTTGGGCTAATGACATATCTATGCAGTTCTATTGTTATGGCCACTCCAATTACACTTCAACATTCTAAGACCAGCTATGTGAACTCTGGGATCTGTTCCGCAGTGGTGGATGTAACGATCCATGATTTTCTTGGAACCTATGACAAACTGTATTTAGACCTTGTGGCAAAGGATAAAGCCGGTAGAGTGCAGGGGACTTCTGAGAATGTAATAACCTACGGCGATATACAAAACCTTCAAGGTAAAGCATTTGGGAATGTCTTTATCGAATCAGAGACTATGTGCGGAGCGGGTCGCACTTGGACAGTTCAAGTTAAGCGCGCCGTCCTGGTCGCAGATGGTAAAAGAGAAGACCTACTGAAGGCTAAAAAAGTTCATATTGATGACTTCCAGCCGATGAAATTTAAAGTTAATTGAGACTCTTGTATATGCTTACTATTTTTCAATTCTATAACTGATTTACAGCTATAAATTAATAAATAAAGTTGAAAGTATTACTCACCAAAATAAATACTTATCTGATCGATTTAAGAAGGTTGTGGAGTGATGAAAAGATTTTGGGAAAAGGTAGGAAACTTTTACATTTATTCTTTATTTGCCGGACCTGTTGCCATGGTTTTCTTAATGAGTGGCGATCAAGATTATATAGTAAATAAGATTTTAACTTTTTATTTTATGGGAGTCTTGGCTTTAACAATTGTTCTTTGGCCAATCTTAGCTTTTATAGGTAGAAAGAAACGATCATAAAAATAAGGCTGCATTTGCAGCCTTATTTGTTTTTGATTAACGACCACCTGGGCGACGATCAGCTGCACGATCTCCACAAGATGAACCATCTTTAGCAGACTGCCAGCTATGGTCACATGGGCCAGCAAAAGTCATAGTTGTAGGTAAAGCTAAAATAGCTGCAAGGATTAAAGATTTCATTAAAGGTACCCCTAGTTGTTGTTTGCAAATTTGCTCACTAAGCATACATTTTAAATTATTAATATTCTATGACTACCAAAGTAGGACACCCAACAAACCCCAACCGAACCCCTTGTATATATGAACTATATGCGAGGGCTTTTTTATGCGTGATGATCAAATAGCAGAATTAGAAAAACTTCAGGAGATGATGACCGATGATATGTTGAAAATCGGGTTCGCTGCTGTTGATTTAGGTTTTGAGTCAAAAGAGGACCGAGGCGATAAGGTTTGGCTATATAAGGGGTTTAACCAATGTAGCTCAGCAGTTGCAAAGATTAGCCAAATAATTGGAATGAAACAGGGGACTATTCCGCCTGCAAGTACAGATGAAGAAACACAAAGAAAATATGAGGAAAATTTAAAAAATAAAGCCAAAGCGATTATTCAAAGTGTTAAAGCTAAGTCAAATTATAGTTAATTATGAAAGCATCTTTTGCTGAATTCTATGTTCTTTGGGATGAATACTTAGGGCGGGAAACGCCCTTATTCCACATTGAAACATGTGAATGGATGGAAAATCTATCTGATGAAGTTGATAACCTTCTCATGCTTCCACGTGGGCATAATAAATCAGGGATAGTAACTGTATTTAATGCTTGGCGCTTCTATCGTGATGTTGATGATTTAGTACTACATCAAGGAGCAACAAATATTGATGCTCTTAAGTGTAGTCGTGCAGTAGTTCGTATTCTTGCCAATCACCCACTTTGTAAACTTAATAATGTAAAGAAATCTCATGGTGGTGTTATTAAATGGTGGGTAGAAGGCTCGAGTGATGAACAGTATGGTTCTATGTATGCGCGAGGCATTTTATCAAGCGTAACTGGACAACGTGCCAAACATATCCAAAACGATGACGTAGAAGTACAGAAGAACGTAGCGACAGAAGAAAATCGAGAAAAATTAAAACATAGCCTTACAGAACAGACCCACATTTTAGTACCTGGTGGAACAAGCTTATTTATTGGAACTCCACACAGCTATGAATCTATCTATAAAGAAATGATTGAGGCGGGGGCGAACTGCTTTATTAGACGGATGTTTGAACATGAATATCGAATAGAGGGGCGAAGAGAAGCAGTTCTAAACTTCTATCCTGAATATGTTTTTAGTGGCATTCATAAATATAGTAAGTGCCTAGAAGAGAATAAGCACTACACAATAGAAAAACATGGCAATGGCTATAAAGTAACACTTCTTGATGACTATTCATTTGTTGACTTTTATGCCAAAGCACTATGGCCTGAACGCTTCACTAAACAGGAAATGACAAAACGACGTAAAAAGTGTCGAACTATCAATGAATGGGATTCACAATACCAACTACATGCTAAGCCTATTGGTGATGTTCGTCTTGATCCTGACAAGTTGATCCCATATGACTGTGAACCAACTTTAAAATATGCCAATGGCGTTGCATTAATGATGTTAGGCAATGTCAGAATTGCTTCTGCTTCTCTACGTGTTGATCCATCTGAAGGGAAGAAAGATTCAGATATCTCATCTGTTGCACTAATTCTTCATGATGAACAAGGCCGAATGTACTGGCATAGATCTATTAGCCTGAAAGGAGAAGTGGGTCCTACGGATGAATCAGGCCACAACATTATAGGTGGACAGGTCTATCAATTAGTTCAACTAATTAAAGAGTTTTACATTACTAGAGTGACGGTTGAAACAAATGGTGTAGGTGGATTTTTCCCAAGTGTTCTAAAGAGTTGCCTCAAACAACAAGGTGTTAGATGTGGTGTAACTGAAATAAAAGAAACTAAGAATAAAAACCTAAGGATTTTAGGAGCTATTGAAGGCCCATTAAATTCGGGTGTTCTATGGGCTCATGTATCAGTTTTATATGATCCAGATAAGCCAGAAGATGATAGTTTTGAAGTTCGTATTATGCGCTCATGGAATCCAGCAGTTACGAACCAGATTGATGATCCATTAGATTCATTAGCAGGTGCAATATCTGATGAACCTATACGCATAGGTAAATTACACAACAAAGATGAGTATAAAGAAACGCCTAATTGGAGAACAAACGGTGGCGTACATGAAGCCGCCTTAGATTTCGAAAATTAGGGGTAGGCTATGTCAGTGCCAGAGCAAATACCATATGTCGGATATGTCGCAAATGGACAGACGACAGAATTTCCAATTACTTTTGATCTTCATGATCCTGAGTATTTGATTGTAACAATGAATAAAGAAATTCCTGTTGTTGGGACATATGCAGTTGATATGAATGCTCTAAAAGTAGTGTTTGCAACTGCACCAACAGATGGAACACAAGTAGAACTGTATCGAGAAACAGAACTAAACCGAGATACAAATTATCAAAAATATGACAACTCATTCCGTCCTGAAGCTGTAAATTACGACTTCGATAAGATTTGGCATGTCTTACAAGAACAAGACATGATCGATGCAGAATTATTAGCGCGACTTAAAGCGGAAATTGAATGGAGACGCACGCATGACGCTAATTTTGATGAATTGGCAAAAATGCGTGATGCGCAAATATTCACAGGACTAAAGCAATATATAGATACATATATTGCAGCAACAAATCCAAATATTTTTGAAGGCATTACTGCAGGCATTGTCTTCGCTTTAGATAAAAAAAGTGTTCAAACACACTTAGAAAATATTTATCAAGAGCTTATTAAATCTAATCAAAGCATTGCCGAAGAAAAATCTCGAGCAGAAGGAGCTGAGCAAGAGTTAGAAGGCTTGATTTCTACGCAACAAGCCAATTTGAAGGCAGAAATTCAGCGCGCTATAATTTCTGAAGCAGCAATTGATGCAAAAGTTAATGCAAATGGTGTAGGCAACAGAGCTTACAAAACTTATGCAGATATGGATGCTGATAAAGCTAATATTCCTGCGAAATCAAAAGTCACAGTCACCAATGATGCTACTCCATCTAATAATGGCGACTGGCAATGGGATGGAACTACTTTTACAAAGTCAATTTTTGATCCAGTTTCACAAGCAGCGGCCGATGCAACCGCTAAAGCGAATGCAGCAGAAGCAAATGCAAAAAACTATGCAAATAATCGAATTCCATTAGATGCATATGACGCACTTGACATGCGGGAAGACATTGCAGGTTTTGTTTATGCATACACAACAAAGGATGGCCAATTAAAACTTGTAGGGATGAGTGGCGGAGTTCAAGAGAACATCAACACCCTAGTTTCACAGATTTTTTCAAGAGATGATGGTGTTTTAAATACTTTTCTTGATAAAAGTGGAAACGTAGTTGCTTATACAGATTTAAGTTCAAATCTACATGTTGCTGGTCAGATTTTTCAAGGCGGTGAATCACTATCAACCATTGTAAAAGAGACGCCAAAAAATTTAGACCGCACCGCATGTCTAGCCTATCAGTCTAGTTTGATTAGCAAATATCCACCACGTTCTGAGTTCACATCTGTAATGACTCGTGCAGAATCAAATGGTCTTCGAAACCGTATGATTTCTGCTATTAAAGTCCCGACTGGGTTGTTTATGGTTTGGCATCAACAAACTAAAGCCGAGTATGATGGTGATGGCTCAGGGTCTGCATTTTGGTGTGGTTTTGCTGATATTGATAGTAGTCAAAACATCACAATTCGAGATAAAAAACTATTTATTTACCCAGATACAGATGCGGGTATTGTTAAACATCCACATTTGGGTCGCACATCAGATAATAGAATTATTCTTGTTTATGAGAAATCAGTTGGGTATGCGGAGGCGACAGCACAGAATCCTGTAAATTACATCAGATATGTTAGATATTCATCAGATGAGGGTGTTACATGGACTGATCCTGTGGCTTTAACTTTTACTAACAATCCGCCAACAACAGCATTAAAAGCGTTAGGAACAACATCCGAAGTATTAAGACTTAAATCGGGAAGATTGATTGTCGCTCTTTATTCGACGCTGGGACAATGTGGATGTATCTATTCAGATGATGATGGCGCAACATGGAGTTATTCACAGCAATGGATACGCGAATCAAATTGGGGTACAGAGCCGTGTATTAACTTAGATAGTAATGGGCATTTGATAATGTCTATGCGCCCAATGCAATCGACACAGATGTTTGCAGGGTTTGCACGTAGTGTTGATGAGGGCAAAACTTGGCAATTAGTTCACACAAACAAGCTTGTAAGTGTCGTGAGTCAATCATTTTTGCTCTATGACGATGCACTAGGCTTGCATATCGAAAGTCACGATACTAATTCTTTAAATCAACGAACTAGATTCCGTTTATCGCTTTCTTATGATGATTGCAACACATTTCCGCTCCACTACGCACCCTTTGCTGATACTCGTTATGTTGGGTATACGCAAATAATTAAATGGACTGAAGGGGTATATCTATTAATGATGGAATATAACGATAAGTGGAGTGGTGTTAATAGTAATGAAGATTTGGGTATTCAACTTTTTACAATTTCGGAGATTATGAACAATGTCAGTCGTAATTAAATCAAATCGAGCTTCGCTCAAAAACTTTGGTACTTACGCATCACTTATCACAACTGCATCTGAAGCTTACACAGCATATAAAAATCGTGTAGAAGCAGATGGCGGAACAGTTATGAATGAGAATGCTACAATTGCAGCATTTGATTTTCTAATTAAAAATGGACTGCTTGGTGCGGCAAGAACGTGGGTGTCATCTTCATTCGGGTTAAAATTAAGTGGCTCTAATATTCTTAAAGCTTACAGTTTGAGCGGAGAAGATTTAGTATCTGTTAGTTTTGGTTCTGGTTTACTACCAACATTAAATAACGGTATAAAGTTTAATAACACTGTTTCAGACACCGTGAATGGAACAATTTTAACATCTTTAAATAAAATAGACTTGCGTGGTAAAGGAACTTTTATTGGGCATCAGCGTTTTGCTCAAGCCCCTTCAAGAAATTTTTTAACTATTGATGCAGCTTTAACATTGCACAATGGTGAACCGAATGCTTCCCCGCTACTAACTCTTCAAACCCCACTGAATAGTAACTACACGCGTTTGCGCAGGCAGGTTGGAAATAATCCAAACCAAAATAATTCAGGTTCTGCTGCTTATGCAAATATTGACTTGAATTCAAGTACACAGGCAGATGTTAGATACCAGCATAGAACATCAGAGAATATTGGGACAGGTATAGGTTATCGTGATGGTTTGGCAGTTACTCTTCCACCATTAAGCCCCGCCAACTTTGATGGATTTAAAGCTTACATTGATATTGGAGGGGCTAACTATCAAACTGGGAATTCGCCAACACGTTATTTTTCAGATACAACATTTAAGCATTTTTATATGTTTGATGAATTAACAGAAGAGCAGGTAAATGCACTTGTGAAATTAGTAATCTGATGTAGGACCATTGATGTGTGCTGAAAAAACAGGAGGTTTTAACTTGGTAAACTAAACACAAGCAACTAACTTACCCACCAAACCACCACAAGCCCTTTGCTTCAATAGCTTAGGGCTTTTTTATTGCCTAAACGAAAGGGGGAAGGCATGACTGAAAATGAATCGTATGGGTTGAGATTTGAAAAGAAAATCGACTCCATTCAGAGTGATATTCGCATGTTGTCAGATCATGTTACTCGACTGACTTTCATTAATGAAGCGCACAAAGAGACTAGCGAACAGAACAAAAAAGATATCGATACATTGGATATCAAAGTCGCCAATTTAGAAAACCGCACAGCAGCGCAAGATGGTGGAATTTCTGTGCTGCGTGTATTGCTGGGAATATTTGCAGGCATCGTATTTTCATTGTGTGCGTGGGTTGGATCTTCAATTATTCAATTAAGCCAAGACCAGTCTTTAATTAAAGAGAAAGTATCACGGTTGGAGGAAGCAAAAAGATGAACAGTGAAAATACTCGCGCATATCTAGCTTTCGCATTAGTGGGACTGATGTTTGTTTTAGTGATTGCTTTATTTTTTGTGGATATGCCGCGAGAAAACAGCAATCTGATCAATACGGCATTGGGTTTTATTGCTGGGGCTATGACAACTGCATGTGGGTTTTATTTTGGTAGCTCTGAGTTAGAGAAAAAGAAAGGTGAATCCAATGACAACTAAACCATTCTTCGATGCTGCCCGAGTAATTGCAGGCGGCAAGCTTACACAGGCGCAAGTAGACGATCTAAATAAAGTGGTCGAAAAACTTGCACCAAGTGGGAAAACGACAAGTGATGTTGGTATAGATTTAATCACAAGTTTTGAGGGAACAAGATTCAAAGCTTATGACGATGGTGTTGGAGTCTGGACCATTGGCACTGGCACCACAGTTTATCCAAATGGCGTGAAGGTTAAGCAAGGTGATACTTGCACACCTGAGCAAGCTAAGACTTACTTTAAGCATGACTTAGCCAAATTTGAAAAGACTGTAAATGAATCGGTAACTGTACCTTTAACTCAAAATCAGTTTGATGCATTAGTATCGCTGACTTACAACATTGGCTCTGGTGCTTTTAATAATTCAACCTTATTAAAGAAACTCAATAAACGTGACTATCAAGGTGCTGCTGATCAATTTCTTGTGTGGAATAAAGCGGGCGGTAAAGTTATGAAAGGTCTAGTTCGTCGCCGAGAAGCAGAGCGAGCACTCTTTTTAAAGAAGTAACTTATATGTGTAAGCGTACTAAAGTTGCAACAATCATCACATTGCTGTGCCTCCTCTTCTCAGGTTGCACAGCTCACACTATTAATAGTAATGTGAATGTCTCAATTTGTGTAAGGGCTTTATGATGCAAGTCATGATTATGGTTTCTGAATCTGGCAAGATGGAGCACACATGCAATCTTCTTGCCGAAATAAATAAAAAAGGTGAAGTCATAAAGATTTATGACCACAATGGAAACGAGCTAAAAATTAACTTTTTAAATAATGAAGTTTACTTTAATAAGACTTGGTGGCAATTCACTAAGATACAATCACTTATCTAGTTGGTAAGGTCTTGGCATAATCTGCTTTAATTTGATCACAATAATCTGCCCAGCTTTGCATCATCTCTCTTCTTTTCTCTAAATGTTTTGTCCGGTTGTATGCTCGACCATGCATATCTTTAACTTTGTGTGCTAATTGCTGTTCAATGATTTCAATAGGGTAGTTAAGTACTTCCTCTAATATTGTTCTTGCAGAAGCTCGGAAGCCATGTCCGCAAACTTGTTCAGATGTATAGCCTAACCTGCGTAATGCTTGGTTAATTGTATTTTCTGACATTGGTTTAAGTTTGCTAGTCATAGAAGGGAATACATACTCACTTTCCCCGTCAGGATCATAAGTCAGTTCCTTTATTTTCAGCAACAGTTCTTTAACTTGTCTAGGAATAGGCACAAGGTGTTGAACGCCAGTTTTATTTTTGGTTTTTGGTGGCGTATACCTCCAAAGATCAATTTCTAAGTCAATATCTGGCCACTTTGCGTAACGCAGCTCACCCGGACGAACAAATACATAAGGAGCAATTTTTAAAGCCATTTGGGTAATGAACGTGCCTTCATAAAAATCGATGTCGTAAAGTAGTTCAGCAAATTCATTCGATTCAGTCAAAGCTGATAAATGTTTTACTTTAGGTGTTTTTAAAGCACCTCTTAAATCTTGAGTTACATCTCTTTCACACCTACCAGTGGCGACACCATATCTCATGATTTGTCCGCATTTCACTTTAACTTTTTTTGCTGTCTCTAATTTTCCTTGTTTCTCATAAATACGACAGATATTTAAGACTTCAACTGGTGTGACTTTATCTATAGGTTTTTTCCCAATATTGGAGTTTATGACTTGAAGTAATCTTTTATGCCCACGGATAGTTGATTCGGCAAAATCCTGTTTTGATTCCCATTCTGCAGCAACAGCAGCAAAAGTATTTTTCTCTGAGTTTATATGTTCTTGTTCAACTCTTTTACGTTCAACTTGTGGGTCAATATTCTGAGCCAGTAAAGTTCTAGCTTCATCCCGTTTAGATCGTGCATCTGCAAGACTTACTTCTGGGTAAGAACCAAAACCAATAGTATTTCTTTTTTTTGTATACGGGCGTGAATAATCAAAACGCCAAAACTTATTTTGGTTTTTATCTATAAGTAAATAGAGACCCGAACCGTCAGATAGTTTCAGGGATTTACCATTTTCTGATTTTGCTTTCTTTATCTTTGTATCAGTAAGTGGGACAACGGTTTTAGGCATTTTTGCGGTACCATTTTTGCGGTATTTTATGAGGTACTGTATTAAGTACCGTAAAAAAACAAGAATTATCTCGGTCTATGTCGGACTATTAAAGACTATAAAAATTTAATAATCAATTATAGACAAAGGGTTCCCGTACTATTTCGGACTAACGTGTAATTTAATTTGGTGCGCCCTGCGGGACTCGAACCCACGTCGGTCGCTTAGGAGGCAACTGCTCTATCCAGTTAAGCTAAGGGCGCATAATTTTCTGATTATAAACAAAAAAGCCATTGCCGAGGCAATGACTTTTTATAGTTTTAAGTACAAGCTGTTAGATTACTGTTCTTTGGCATTGAGTACTTTAAACAAAATAAACATGAGAACGATCCAAATAGGAATCATCATCACTGATTCTTTAAAGCCCTGACTCCACATAATGTAGAGTACTACAGCAATAAAACCTAAAACCAAATAGTTACTAAACGGTGCCCAAAGTGCAGGAAAGTGAGTTTTTTGACCGAGTTTTTTCATTGCTGATTTAAACTTAAGGTGAGTCATACTGATCATCGCCCAGTTCAATACCAGTGCTCCAACAACAATGTACATTAAGTGGCTTAAAGCATCTTCTGGTACAAAGTAATTTAAAAGAACACAGCCAAAAATGAGTAATGCCGATAGCAAAACTGCTGGTACAGGTACACCTTGTTTATTTACTTTCTTGAAAATTTTTGGTGCATTGCCTTGTTGAGCTAAACCGTAAAGCATACGGCTATTTGCAAACATCCCACTGTTATAAACAGAGAGAGCGGCGGTTAAAATAATAAAGTTCAGTAAGTGTGCAGCCCAACCAATACCCATTTGACTAAAAATCATAACAAATGGACTTTTATCGAGTCCGCCTAGATCTAATTGGTTCCACGGCACTAATGAAAGTAAGATCGCTAGTGAACCGATATAGAAAATCAAGATACGGAAAACAACTTGGTTAATTGCTTTTGGAATGGTTTTTTTCGGATCTTTTGCTTCTGCCGCGGCCATACCAATCAGTTCAATACCACCAAAGGCGAACATCAAGAAAGCCAACATATAGAAGAGGCCACTAAAGCCATTTGGAAAAAATCCACCATGAGACCAAAGGTTACTAAACGAAATGCTTGAACCTACATCTGCTGTAAATAGCAAATAAAGGCCAAAAACAATCATAGAGATAACCGCAGCAACTTTAATAATAGCGAGCCAGAATTCGGACTCACCATAAAATTTGACGTTTGTTAGGTTAATTGCCGTAATCACGACAAAGAAAAATAAGACAGAAGTCCATGCTGGAATATGAGGCCACCAGTAATTAATATATTTGGCTACCGCGGTGAGTTCACTCATCGCAACCAGAACATAGAGCATCCAATAATTCCATCCAGCTAAAAATCCGGGAAATTTCCCCCAGTATTTATACGCAAAATGGCTGAACGATCCTGCAACAGGTTCTTCAACAATCATTTCTCCCAGGTGGCGCATAATTAAAAAAGCAATTAAGCCACCAATGGCATATCCTAAAATAATGGATGGTCCCGCAGATTGAATCACTTGCGCCGAGCCTAAAAATAATCCGGTACCAATTGCTCCACCCATAGCAATTAATTGGATATGTCGATTTTTTAGTCCTCGTTGAAGTGTAGAAGATTCGTTGGTCAAAGGTCTTCACTCACAATGAATAAGTAAATTATTCTAATAGATGGATTTATTTTAGCCTAGACTACAATTAAACAAGGGATGACTGTAAAGTAACCATAAAAAATATTTAAAATCATAAACTTGCTTTTAATCATGTTAAATTGGTTGAAAAATCTTCCAAAAATATATTTTTTGATAGACTTTTTTTCTTATGATTTTGCTTTATTCGGTCATTGCAGGCATGAATTGAAATTTCCAAAATAAACCCGCGTCAATACGATTGATGTATAAAAGTAGAGTGCTATCTCTTGATCATAAAACGATTTAAGATGAAGCGAATGACTAAACAAGTCTGCTTGTTTTGAGATATAAAAACACAATAGTAAGGATAACAGTTGATATGAGCTTCGTACCGCAAATTAAAATTCCAGCAACTTACATGCGTGGTGGAACCAGTAAAGGTGTATTCTTTAAACTTGATGATTTGCCGGAAAAAGCTCAAGTTGCAGGTCAAGCAAGAGATCAACTCTTGCTACGTGTCATTGGTAGCCCAGACCCTTATGGAAAACAAATTGATGGAATGGGTGGAGCGACCTCGAGTACCAGTAAAACCGTTATTCTCGCCAAAAGTACACAGCCAGATCATG
This sequence comes from Acinetobacter sp. FDAARGOS_558, assembly GCF_003937785.1. Classification (NCBI taxonomy): domain Bacteria; kingdom Pseudomonadati; phylum Pseudomonadota; class Gammaproteobacteria; order Moraxellales; family Moraxellaceae; genus Acinetobacter; species Acinetobacter sp. FDAARGOS_558. The sequence continues at coordinate 1,575,909 of NZ_RKJH01000001.1, read as the reverse complement.
ATGTCGACTATTTGTTTGGGCAGGTTTCAATTGATCAAGCTTTTGTAGACTGGAGTGGTAACTGCGGTAATTTGACAGCTGCGGTTGGTTCATTTGCGATTTCAAATGGTTTGGTTGATGCCGATCGTATTCCTGAAAATGGCCTCTGTACTGTTCGAATCTGGCAAAAAAATATTCAAAAAACTATTATTGCGCATGTACCTATCACCAATGGCCAAGTTCAAGAAACCGGAGACTTTGAACTAGATGGGGTAACTTTCCCTGCCGCTGAAGTTCAAATTGAGTTTTTAGACCCTGCCGATGATGGTGAAGAGGGCGGTGATATGTTCCCGACAGGGAATGTTGTTGACCAATTAGATGTTCCAGAGATTGGTAGTTTTCAAGCCACATTTATTAATGCTGGTATTCCAACCATTTTCTTAAATGCAGAAGATTTAGGCTACGAAGGTACTGAATTACAAGATCATATTAATGGTGATGCAGCAGCATTAGCACGTTTTGAAAAAATTCGTGCCTATGGTGCAGTTCAGATGGGCTTAATTAAAGATATTTCAGAAGCAGCCGCACGTCAGCACACACCAAAAATTGCTTTTGTCTCTAAACCAAAAAATTACACAGCTTCAAGCGGTAAAAACGTTTCAGAGAAAGATGTCGACTTACTCGTTCGAGCTTTGTCGATGGGCAAACTTCACCATGCCATGATGGGAACAGCAGCGGTAGCAATTGGTACAGCGGCTGCGATTCCAGGCACTTTAGTAAATTTAGCGGCTGGTGGTGGAGAACGTGAAGCAGTACGTTTTGGACATCCATCTGGAACATTACGTGTTGGTGCCCAAGCTGAACTTACAAATGGCCAATGGGTGGTGAAAAAAGCCATTATGAGCCGTAGTGCGCGTGTGTTAATGGAAGGTTGGGTACGCATTCCGGGTGACAGTTTCTAAAAGTCATTTAAATGAAAAGCCTCTCTACCCTAGAGAGGCTTTTTTACTTCTGACATCCATAACTCATCACGCACTTTTTACAGTGAATCGTGTATGATGTAGCACATGAATGTTTCATCACATTCAATAAAATTTCTCTACTGATTTTACGAGGCGACTGTGTCATCACTCTCTCAAGTTAATGCGGATGTTTTAAAACAAGCTCAACAACGTATTCAACAAGATTTATTGACGACACTGGCTGCATTCTCAATTCCCGAACCTTTAAAAAGCGCTGTACACCATGCAGTTATGCTCGGTGGAAAACGTGTGCGCCCGGCTTTGTGTTACGCTACAGCTTCTTTACAAGATAATCCAAATTTTGCGGCTGCTCGCCGTGCTGCGGTTGCTGTTGAACTCATCCATTGTTATTCCTTAGCACATGATGACCTGCCTTGTATGGACAATGATTTGCTTCGCCGTGGTCAGCCAACGTGTCATGTTGCATTTGGTGAAGATACCGCGTTACTTGCGGGTGACATTTTACAATCGATGGCATTTGAAGTTTTAGGGAGCCGTTTGTTTGATGAACAAGGGCAGGGAACCGATGCTGCAATTGTCTTAAAGCAAATTCAAATTTTAGCTACAGCTAGTTCTAAAATGGTTTGTGGACAGGTTTTAGACTTACAAGCCGAAGCTAAGCAAATTTCTCAAGACGAACTAGAGAATATTCACCGTAATAAAACGGGTGCGCTTATTCAGGCTGCCATTATGATGGGTGCAGTGACAATTTTCTCGGGTACAGATCAGGCAATTCCAAAACTACGTCAATATGGTCAAGCAATTGGGCTGGCTTTTCAGGTCCAAGATGATATTTTGGATATTACGTCGAGCACTGAAACTTTAGGAAAAACCGCTGGTAAAGATGAACAAGTACAAAAATCGACTTATCCTGCTCTAATGGGACTAGAGCAAGCGCAGATTTATGCCAAAGAATTGCATGATCAAGCTTTCGAAGCTTTAGCGCATTTCGGTGAAAACGCAAAAGAATTAGTTGAGATTTCACAATTCCTGTTAGCTCGTACTAATTAATAAAAACATAAATCAATCTTCATACTTTTATTCATATTTAATGAATACGGGAGAAAAGAATGAATGGTGTACAGCTTCATCAACTCGCAATAGAGGCGGCGCGTAATCTCCCTTTTAGTGAGCAAACTCATCCATTTGGCCCAGAGTATGAAGTTTTTAAAATTTTAGAAAAAATGTTTATGCTGACAGTGGAAGTGTCTGGCGTAAAAATGATTAATGTCAAATGTGACCCTTATAAAAGTCAGGAATATCAGGAACTCTATCCATTTATTATTCCCGGCTATCACATGAATAAAAACACTGGATTTCGATTAAACCGCATAAAAATTTAACAAGCGATTTTCTCCGAGATTTGATTCGCGACTCTTATGACTTGGTCGTAAAAAAGCTTCCTGTGAAAGATCAGAAAAGATTAAACAACCAATAATATAAAAGAAAAACGGCGACATGATTGTCGCCGTTTTGATTTCAATGGCTTATTTGAAGCAATTAAATTAATTATGCTTTCCCATAATGCCACGAATTGTATTTAAAACATCTGCAGGTAACACAACAGTTTTAGCATTGCTTGATTTCGCCATATCTTGCATTGCTTTGACGTACTGTTCACCTAACAGGTAAGCAACAGGAATTTCTTTATCACCTACGGCACTTGTTACCATTTCAATCGCTTTTTGAGAAGCTTCTGCTAAAACAACCTGCGCTTCGGCATCACGGCGAGATGCTTCTAAACGACCATCTGCTTCTAAAATTGCAGCTTGTTTCTCACCATCAGCTTTGGTAACTGTAGCACGACGTTGACGTTCAGCAGCGGCTTGAGCTTCCATGGCAGCTTGCATGGTTGAAGATGGCTGAATATCTTGAATTTCTACTGTTTTTAAAGTGATACCCCAATCTGAAATATCATCAGAAATCGCAGCTTTTAGTTTAGCTTTAATGTGATCTCGTGAAGATAGAGCATCATCTAGATCCATTTCACCAACAATTGAACGTAGTGAAGTCTGTACAAGGTTTTGAATGGCCCATGTATAGTTTTCAATACCGTACACTGCTTTTTCAGGTGTAGTCAGATTGATATACGCCACGGCATTCATGAGTAATACAGCATTGTCACGGGTAATGACTTCTTGTGATGGAATATCAAGCACAATATCTTTAGTGGTGACTTTATAGGCCACGTCATCAATATAAGGAATAACGAAGTTAAGCCCCGGATTAAGCGTAGAATGATATTTTCCTAAACGCTGAACAATCCATTTATAACCTTGAGGAACAATGCGTACCCCTTTAAAAATGGTAACAGCAACAAAAGCCAAAAAGGCTAAAACAATAATAGTACCAACTGGCATGAAAATAACCTCTCTTTATCTTTAATGTTTATGAAGTGCTGTGGGGCTGAACAATTAAGTCATTACCCGAAATATCAATGACTCGAACCCGATCACCGACCTTAACAGGGGTGGTGCTTCGGCAGTTCCATTCATCGGCCCCTAAAATAGGCATAGGGAAACGAACAATAATTTGGTCATGAGCAAGTTCGGTCTGAATCACCATACCAATTTGCCCAATCGTCGCTTCTCGAGGTAAACCTGCTTTAGTTTTATCAATAGATAAGGGCTTGATAAATTTAAACCAGAGAAGGGTACATAGCACCGATAACACAATCCACAGCACTATTTGAGTAGTAAGGCTGATATCTGGAAATAACCAATAGAGAAAGCAAACCATTATGGCTGCAATACCAAACCAGAGAGCGGCAAAGGCAGGGAGAATCAGCTCAGAAAGAATAAGTAAGATACCCAATACAAACCAGTGCCAAGGTTCTACAACAAACTCCATAGATCTGCTCTTTTATATGTCTTTATGATGGGTAAAAGTGATTTCATATCACTTTTACCACTGTAGCAGATGATGGAGAGTGTGGATAGAAAAAAACCACCTCAATTAAAATTTAGGACGTGGCGCAGGCTTAAATGCGGCTGGAGATTTTTTGAAATTTGCAATTGCAGTTTCAATTTGGCGAATTTGACCTTGAGCAGCTTTTTCGCCTTCTAAAATAGCTTCATTACTTGATTTTAAATCGAGTGTACCTAAGTGCCCAACTTTAGGCTGAATCACCACGTTAGCTTGCTTTAACTCTTCATTAATACTTTGTTGACCCATAATATTAATGGTTTGATCAAGCAATCCCCACATATTCGCAGGTCGGTTTCCTGCCGGACGTGCAGAAATATCAACTGCAATCACAATATCAGCACCCATATCACGTGCTGTTTTGACCGGAATTGGGCTAACCAATCCGCCATCTACATATTTCTGCTTACCAATGGTTGCTGGTACAAACACATTTGGAATACTGCATGATGCACGAACAGCTTGTCCTGCATTACCTTTAATAAAGTCTGCTTTTTGGCCATTATCAAGACGAGTTGCTACCGCTGCAAAACGAATTGGGAATTTCTCAATCGGTTTATTGCCTACGTTACGGTTAACATAGTCCTGTAGCTTTTGCCCAAGAATAATACCTTGGCGATTCAGGGTTAAATCGCGGATATCAGACTCTTGCAATTTGAGCGCAAGATTTTGGAGTTGATAAGGCGTTTGTCCACTGGCATAGATACTGCCTACGAAGCTACCGGCACTTGTACCCGTAACAATTTTCGGTTTAATACCATGTGATTCTAAAACCTTGATGACACCAATATGTGAAAATCCTTTTGCTCCACCGCCACCCAATGCAAGTGCAATCACTGGTTCGCGCGCTTTAACTGAAGTGGTCGGTGTTGGTGTTTTGCTGAACTTATCACAGCCAAATAGGGCTAAAGAGATAAATCCGATACTGGCAAATTGAGCAATTTTCATCTTTGAAAAACAATCTATGGCAAGATAAATTAAGATGGCCCATCAGACCAGATTCGTTCAATTTTTGCTAGGTTTTTTTCACAAGATTTTGTAAAGGCTCTGCAAGCCAATTACGATTTTTCGGTGATATTTTTCCTTCATAACGTTCAAAAATCTTGGCGAGATCTTCATGATAATTTCCGCTTGGAGTTAAATAGCCTAAGCAGTGAATAGTCTTATGGTCATAATCAAAAGAAAACATCACAATAGGAATATTGGCTTTTGCAGCAATATGGTAAAAGCCACTCTTCATTTTTTTCGCTTTCTTACGTGTGCCTTCTGGCGCCATTCCAATCCAAATCTTGTCATACTGTTGAATAGTCGCAACGACTTGTTCAGTCAGACCATTGGCCGAGTCACGTTTTACAGGAATAACGCCCGCCCAATCTAAAACCCGTTTAAAAGGTGGCTTAAATAAACTGTCTTTACCTAGCACCGTAATTTGAATACCGAGTCCAAAAATGGCAAGAAAACCATACCAGCCATCAATATTGGAGGTGTGGGGAGAAATAATGGCTACAGCTTTAGGAAAGTTGGGAACTTCACCTTCTATAGTCCAGCCTTGTGCCAAAAAGAGTTTTTTAAATAATGCTCGACTTAAAGCATTACCACGTTGGGGAACCTGAGACGGTAGATTAGGGAAATGTTGTTCCATATTTTTAAGTTTTAAATCATCCTTTGTTTTATCTTAATCTTTTGAAATCTGCGCTTCATTGGCAAAATGTAAGACCACGCATGGTATTTCATGTTATTACCGCACAAATAAATAAAAGTAGGTATATATGTTCCGACAGCAAAATCTTTATCTTTTGCTCTTTTCCTTATATTGGGCACAAGGTTTGCCTGTAGGTTTTATGACGCATGCCTTACCTGTCATATTAAGAGCTCAAGGTGTATCTCTTGCCCATATTGGTGGTTTTGGGCTGCTCATGTTGCCTTGGTCAATCAAAATATTTTGGGCGCCGTGGGTAGATCGACATGCCATCTCGCATTTAGGTCACTATCGTAGCTGGATTTTACCTGCTCAGTTTTTGACGGTGGGTGTACTTTGTATTTTATCTTTTTTCCCTATACAAGTTTTAGATCAGCCTCTTTATCTCTTTATATTTTTTATTACACTGTTATTTATGAACTTAACAGGCGCAACTCAAGATATCGCGACCGATGCTTTAGCGGTCAATTTATTGCAACACGATCAGCAACATTGGGGAAATACTATTCAAGTTGTAGGTTCACGACTTGGTTTTATTGTAGGCGGGGGAGCCGTGTTATGGTGCCTAGACTGGTTATCATGGCAGCCGACTTTTCTATTATTAGCCGCTTTAGTCTTTATTAATACCTTACCTATTTTACTATTTAAAGAGCCATCTCATACTTCTCATTCACCTCATCAATATAGCCAACCAAGTCTAGTTACAAAGATTAAAGCTTACTTGGGGTACTTCTCTCAAAATAAGGAACTTCGTTCTTGGTTAATCGTCCTTATAACTTTTAAGGTTGCAGATGGTTTAGCCGGGCCATTACTTAAACCTTTAATGGTGGATATGGGTTTAAGTTTTACTCAGATTGGTATTTACATCACCATGCTTGGGGCTGTTGCTGCTTTATTGGGGGCACTTATTGCTGGGTGGATGTTAAAACATATTTCTAGGTCCACAGCATTAATGACTTTTTCGATATTAAAAATTATGAGTTTAGGGGGCTATGCGTATTTAGCTTATGCTTATGAACAAAAGGTAAAAATAAATGTATGGCTTATCTATGCTGTAAATGCCCTGGAAGATGCCTTTGCTGCCATGCTACTAGTTGTGATGTTAACTTTGGTTATGCATTACAGTCGAAAAAACTATGCGGGTACCGATTTTACTTTTCAGGTTTCAGTCATGGCGACAGTCAGTGGTGGTCTTTACAGCTTTAGTGGAGTCATTGCAGATGCGCTTGGTTATTTCCATTATTTGATAGCTATTGTCAGTATTGCGGTACTCTTTTTAATTCCTATTTACTTATGGAAAGCTGCCAAAACTGTATAAAAAATAATATTAAGTAGATGAAATAAAGAGACTTAAATATAACTAAGCTGCACTAAAAAATCATACTTATATTTTTAGCCAATCTTTTAAAAATGTATATTTTTGGCTATTTAAATGGCTTATTAATTGTGCCATCTTGTTTGGAAAGCAAAAGGAAGCTGCAAGGAGAGAAGTGGATGCAAATAACAAGAAAAATCATGTGAATCAAATAAGACTGGCAAAAAAATATTCATTTAGATTGGATATTAGCCTAAAGTCTAAAAAAGAATAATGAAATAATGATTTAATCATTCTATAAGATAAGAGAGTTGTGTAGGATTCGTTACAACATGAAGTTAAGGTAAAGGTTCTGTAAACCAAAAAGTAAATGCTGATTCTTTTGGACCGGAATTTTTAATCTTACCCAGCGTTAAAATTGGTTTTGATTGCGGTAATAAAATTAATGCAATCAAATTTGGAGGATGGTTGATTCTTTAGTGCTTAATGGTCACACGAGTCAACTTGGCATGGACAGGCAGCATAAAATATATTTTTAGGAGTCTTTGATGGATCTATTCCTTAATCGTAAATCGTTTGTTGTTAAAAGTTTAGCTATTACAGTAACAGCTTTAATGATGAGTGGGGCAAATGCGGCAACTTCTGATAAAGAGGAAATTCGAAAGCTTCGTCAAGAAGTTGAAGCATTAAAAGCATTAGTTCAAGAACAACGTCAAGTACAGCAACAACAGCAACAAGTACAGCAGCAACAGCAAGTACAGTTAGCTGAAGTAAAAGCGCAACCTCAACCTGTGGCAGCACCTGCTTCTCCATTAGCAGGATTTAAGTCTAAAGCTGGCGCTGATGTGAACCTTTATGGTTTTGTTCGTGGCGATGCTAACTATATTATTGAAGGTGCAGATAACGACTTTGGTGATGTAAGTAAGTCAGACGGGAAAACACATGATAAATTACGCGCGACTGCTAAAACAACACGCCTCGGTTTAGATTTTAATACACCTGTTGGAGACGACAAAGTTGGTGGTAAAATCGAAGTCGATTTTGCTGGTTCAACCACAGATTCAAATGGCTCATTGCGTATTCGCCATGCTTACTTAACCTATAACAACTGGTTATTTGGTCAAACGACTTCAAACTTCTTATCTAACCATGCACCGGAAATGATCGACTTCTCGACAAACATTGGTGGTGGTACTAAACGTGTACCTCAAGTACGCTATAACTACAAACTAGGCCCAACTACACAATTATTTGTTTCTGCTGAAAAAGGTGATAGTACTACTTCGGTAACAGGTGATAGTATTAAGTATAGCCTACCAGCATTAACTGCTAAAATCACTCAAGGCTATGCAGAAGGCAGAGGTTCTGCTTCAGCTCGTGTTCTTGTAGAAAATTATAAATCACAACTTGCTGATGATGATAAAACTGGTTGGGGCGTTGCAGTTGGTACTGACTTTAAAGTGTCTGATCCTTTAAAACTCTTTGCTGACGCATCATATGTTGTGGGTGATAATAGTTACTTGTATGGTAGTAACTCTCCATACGCAGTAGATGGGAATTCTATTGAGCAAAATGAATTTGTAGCAGTACAAGTGGGTGGAACTTATAAGATTTTACCTAACTTACGTTCTACTTTAGCGTATGGTGCTCAGTTCTCTGATGATGGCACTGATTATGCGAGATTAAATGCCTCTGCAAATGAAAAAGTTCAACAAGCATGGATCAACTTTATCTATACGCCAGTTAAACCAATTGATTTAGGCGTTGAGTATGTAAACGGTAAGCGTGATACCTTTGATGGTAAGTCTTACAAAGATAACCGTGTTGGTTTAATGGCTAAATATAGTTTCTAATAACGATTTTTAGCTAAAAATAGAAAAGACGAGGTTAAACTTAACCTCGTCTTTTTTTATTTGTTAAATTTAAAAAATAATAATGAAATAAGGCCTCTGAATTAGATCATTTTTTATTTAAGTCATTTTTAAGTTTCAATTTCTACATTAAAGCATCATAAAAAGATTGTAGTCACTCACGATGCTGAATTTTTTTTTAACATTAAGAAATAAACAGATTTCCCTGTTTATGTTTAATCTCATTATAGCCATTTGGCTAGGTGCAATTCTAAATATTGGTTTTTATCATCAAGTTCATACTTTAACTCCATATTTTGGAATAAAGGCTATTTTGTTTTTAGCTGCTACTCTCGTAATTCTTGTTGCTACCTATTATGCGGTTTTACAAATCTTAAATTGGAAATGGACTGCCAAAATCTTTGCAATTTTATTGATATTTATTGGTGGCTTTAGCTCTTATTTTGTAAACACATTGGGTGTCATTATTTCACCCGACCAAATTCAAAATATGGTGCAGACCGATGTTTCGGAAGTTACCGATCTAATCTCTTTACGCTTTGTTTTATGGACAGTTTTTTTTGTTATTTTACCCATTTTTTTAATTACTCAAGTTAAATTTAAACAAGAAAAAGTATCACGGTTGTTATTGAAGAAGGTATTTTCACTGGTAGCTTCATTTGCAGTGGTCGGTGTTTTACTTTTTACTTACTATGTCGATTTCGCTGCAATATTTCGTGAGCATCGTGATTTAAAAGGGATGATTTCACCGCAAAATAGTATTTCATCGCTTATGTCTTACTATCATAAGAAGGCTCCGAAGAAAAATCTGCCTCTTGTGATATATGGACAAGATGCTCATCAAGTTCAGCGAGTACAAAAGAACCTCCCTAAGTTAATGATACTTGTTATAGGTGAAACGGCACGTGCCGAAAGTTTCTCTCTAAATGGGTATGCAAAAAATACGAATCCGGAGCTTTCTAAACAAGATATTTTCAACTTTTCGCAAGTGAGCTCATGCGGTACGGCAACAGCGGTTTCTGTGCCATGTATGTTCTCGGGTATGCCACGTGTAGATTATGATGAGCAATTAGCTAGTCACCGCGAAGGTTTACTAGATATTGCAAAACGTGCGGGTTACCAAGTGACTTGGATTGATAATAACTCGGGTTGTAAAGGTGCATGTGATCGCGTTGAGCAATACCAGATTCCTGAAAACTTAAAGAAAAAATGGTGTAAAGATGGCGAATGTTATGATGACATTCTCATTGACAGCTTAAAGCAGTATTTGGCTACTATTGCCAAAGATGATGACCGCCCACGTTTGATTGTTTTGCATCAGGTGGGTAGTCATGGACCTGCATATTACAAGCGTGCGCCTGAGGCATATCAACCATTTAAACCGACTTGTGATACGAATGCGATACAGGGCTGTTCGCAAACCGAATTGCTAAATAGTTATGATAATACAATCGTATATACAGACCATGTATTAAGCCAAATGATTAATACTCTAAAAGAAATATCAAAATATCAGACAGGTTTATGGTATTTATCTGATCATGGCGAATCAACTGGAGAACATGGTTTATATTTACATGGTTCACCTTATGCAATCGCACCGAGCCAACAAACACATGTACCAATGATTATGTGGTTCTCTGAAAGTTGGAAACAACATAATCTTGCTCAAGTGAATTGTTTAAGCCAACAAACTAAACAAAAGTTAAGTCAGGATAATTTATTCCCAAGTTTGTTAAGTTTGCTGGATGTAAAAACTCAGGTCATCAACCCTCAACTGGACATGTTGCACTCTTGTGCCCATGTAAACTAAAGCGAGCCTAGAACATGACAAAAATCTTGATGATTGAAGATGATTTTATGATTGCAGAATCAACGATCACGTTGCTGCAATATCATCAATTTGAGGTGGAATGGGTCAATAACGGTTTAGATGGTTTGGCTCAATTGGCGAAGACTAAATTTGATCTTATTCTTTTGGATTTAGGATTGCCTATGATGGATGGTATGCAAGTTTTAAAGCAGATCCGTCAAAGAGCAGCAACACCAGTATTAATTATTTCTGCCCGAGATCAATTACAAAACCGTGTCGATGGTTTAAATTTGGGTGCAGATGATTATTTAATTAAACCTTATGAGTTTGATGAGTTGCTTGCCCGTATTCATGCATTACTACGCCGTACTGGAGTAGAAGCTCAACTTGCGAGTCAAGATCAACTATTAGAAAGTGGTGATCTGGTTTTAAATGTTGAACAGCATATTGCGACGTTTAAAGGCCAACGCATTGATTTATCAAATCGTGAATGGGCAATCTTAATTCCACTTATGACTCACCCAAATAAAATCTTTTCTAAAGCCAACTTAGAAGATAAGTTATATGATTTTGATAGTGATGTGACCAGTAATACTATTGAAGTATATGTTCACCATTTAAGAGCGAAGCTGGGTAAAGATTTTATTCGAACCATCCGAGGACTGGGCTACCGTTTGGGGCAATCATAATTTAAAATTTCGGGACTTCATAAAAGTGCATTATTCATTAAAAAAACGACTGATTTGGGGCACCTCAATTTTCAGTGTCATCTTAGGTTGTATTTTAATTTTTAGTGCTTATAAGGTTGCACTTCAAGAAGTCGATGAAATTCTAGATACTCAAATGAAGTATTTAGCGGAAAGGACAGCTGAGCACCCTTTAAAAACTGTAAGCAGTAAGTTTGATTTTCATAAAACTTACCACGAAGAAGATCTGTTTATCGATATTTGGGCTTATAAGGATCAGGCCCATTTGTCTCATCATTTACATTTGCTGGTTCCACCTGTTGAGCAAGCGGGATTTTATTCTCATAAAACCGCTCAAGGTATAGTCAGAACTTATGTTTTACCTTTGAAGGATTACCAGATTCAGGTCAGCCAGCAAGAGAGGGTTCGTGAAGCTTTCGCTTGGGAGCTTGCGGGCAGTATGTTTATTCCGTATTTAATTATTTTACCTTTTGCAATATTTGCTTTAGCAGCCATTATTCGTCGTGGTTTAAAATCAATAGATGATTTTAAAAATGAGTTAAAAGAACGCGATTCCGAAGAACTCACCCCAATTGAAGTACATGATTATCCTCAAGAGCTTTTACCTACTATTGACGAAATGAACCGTCTTTTTGAGCGCATTTCTAAAGCGCAAAATGAACAGAAGCAATTTATTGCCGATGCTGCTCATGAATTACGAACACCTGTGACTGCATTGAATTTACAAACCAAGATTTTGCTAAGCCAGTTCCCTGAGCATGAATCATTGCAAAACTTAAGCAAAGGTTTGGCACGTATTCAGCATTTGGTGACTCAGCTTTTAGCATTGGCCAAGCAAGATGTAACTTTAAGTATGGTCGAGCCTACTGGATATTTTCAACTCAATGATGTGGCATTAAATTGTGTGGAGCAGTTGGTCAACTTGGCTATGCAAAAAGAAATCGATTTAGGTTTTGTTAGAAATGAACCTATCGAAATGCATAGTATCGAACCTACTGTACATTCGATTATTTTTAATTTAATTGATAATGCAATTAAGTATACCCCGCATCAGGGTGTTATTAATATTTCAGTTTATACCGATCCAGATCACTACGCATGTATTCAAATTGAAGATAGCGGTGCAGGAATAGACCCTGAAAATTACGATAAAGTCCTTAAGCGTTTTTATCGCGTGCATCACCATCTTGAGGTGGGAAGTGGCCTAGGTTTATCTATTGTAGATCGTGCAACTCAAAGGCTTGGTGGGACTTTAACTCTCGATAAGAGCTTAGAGCTTGGCGGTCTTTCTGTATTAGTGAAATTACCTAAAGTCTTACATTTACATGAAACAAGAGCGTGATTACGTAAGTTCTTGTTTCACCTGTTTTTCGAACTCAAAACGATGAATACAAATCGCATAAAATAAAATATTTATTGCCCAAACGACCCAGCCTGTCCATAAGTTATGGCTTAGGAAATGTGCTCCTCGCATCATTTGCGCCCAACCCATCATGAAACCTAATAAAATACCGGAGAATAAATAAAAGTAAGCACGTTTAGGTTGTTCAAGACGATAAACAAAATAACCTGTCATTAAAATAAAACCTGCACTTGCATGACCGCCTGGAAAACAATGGCCATGTTTAGCGCTAAAGTCCCAAATATAGCTTCCTAAAGTATTAGGGTGAACCATATTCCAAGGGCAGGCGTGAGCAGATTGTGACTTTATTAGGCCAACTATACTGCTACCGAGCATACTGACAAAAAACATATAGCCATATTGCCAGCGATAAGGTTTTAATTTTTTTAATTTAAATGACGCAAGCCATAAACCAAAAAAGATAACATAAACGGCGGTGATGATTTGTTTTACAATTTCATGATTAAGTCTTTCAAGATACCAATTGTCCCGATTGAAAAAATGACCTGTTGAATCAATCCAAGGTTGGATGAGGTACATATCAATCTTCCCACCGACTGGAAATACAAATAGAAGAATAAAAAAACTGAAAAAAAGAAAGAGAATATTAATTTGGAAAAAAAGTTTTTGATTAGTCATTCTGATGCAATATCAATCGACAATAGGTGTGACTAATTACATAAAATTAACCTTAAATTGCTCTTAAACTATACTGGTGAAAGAAGTTCAATTTTCCATAAAAAATAAAAAAGCGACGAGTAGTATCGTCGCCTTAAGCACTTTAGAAAGTATTAAAACATACCTTCTTCAGAGTTTGCTGAGATCTTATGAATAGATAAGTCTGCACCACGGAACTCATCTTCTTGAGATAGGCGAATGCCAATGGTCGCTTTAAGAATGCCATAAACAATGAAACCGCCAGCCAGTGCAATGGCAATCGCGAGTGCTGTACCGATGAGCTGAGAGAGGAATGATACGCCGCCTAAACCACCTAGCCATTTTTGACCAAAAATACCTACGGCAATACCACCAAATGCACCGCATACACCATGTAGCGGCCAGACACCAAGAACGTCATCAACTTTGAGTTTGTTTTGAGTATAGGTGAATAGATACACGAACATAGCACCCGCTGCACCACCAATCACAAGTGCACTGACTGGATGAACAATGTCAGAACCTGCGCAAATAGCGACTAAACCCGCAAGTGGACCGTTGTGTAAGAAACCTGGGTCATTTTTCCCAATCGCATTTGCTGTAATCGTTCCGCCGACCATTGCCATAAGTGAATTAATCGCAACGAGACCGGAGATTGCATCAACACGCTGTGCACTCATCACATTAAAGCCAAACCAGCCGACAATTAAAATCCATGAGCCAAGTGCCAAAAATGGAATAGAAGAAGGTGGGTGAGCACTTACACGGCCATCTTTCTTATAACGGCCAGAACGTGCGCCCAACAATATGACAGCAGCAAGTGCAATCCAACCGCCCATAGCATGTACTACGACTGAACCGGCAAAATCATGAAAAGCTGAGCCAAAAGTTGTTTCTAACCACTTTTGCAGACCGTAGTTGCCATTCCAGACCATTCCCTCGAAGAACGGATAAACCAGTGCAACCAATGCGAGTGTGGCAATCGCTTGTGAACGCATTTTTGCGCGTTCTGCAATACCGCCAGAAATAATGGCGGGAATGGCCGCAGCAAAAGTGAGTAAAAAGAAGCAACGCATAAGGTTATAGCCATGATCACTTGATAAAACCGTACCATCATGAAAGAAGTGCTGACCATACGAAATGTAGTAGCCAACAAAGAAATATGCGATTGCGGAGAGGGCAAAGTCAGTCAGAATTTTACTAAGCGCGTTCACCTGATTTTTGTGGCGAACTGTACCAAGTTCCAAGAATGCAAAACCTGCGTGCATGGCAAGAACCAAAACTGCACCAAGTAATAAGAAAAACAGATCTACATTTTGCATAGCATGCTCGAAAAAAGTGCTAAATTCCATTTTGGAACAAATCTGGGTCTGTAAATTGCACCAAAATAGATTTAAGAAATCTAAAAACCTAAGTTTGTCGAAACAAACTCAATTGCATAAAAGTGAATATGCAATAAGCGCACCAATTTGGATTGAAATAGAGGATTTTGGCGATAAATGGTGCGTTGATTTATTCAAGATAGGGCGATAAGGGCGCTTTTTACGTTACAAGTCATCTAATATGTTGATAAATTGATCTGAAAGAGATCATTATTAAATTTTTAAAAATTATCTATATTTAATTAATGATCAGACCAAACCGATTGCGCGACTTCAATAAATGCTTTTACGGCTGGACTGATGTGTTTCTTATTTTTTACTGCAAGACCAATAGAACGTTTAAGGTTTGGTTTAAATGGGCGTTTAACTACATTTGGATAGAGTGACAGTAATTCTTTGGTAATCACCATATCAGAGACAATCGAAATCCCTAACTGGTTATGGACCATACTCACAATGCTTAGAATTTGTGAAACATAAAATTTGATATCTGGTTTGACATTAAAATTTTTTAAAATTAATTCAACCTGATGTCGACTACCTGCCATTGTCATAATGAAAGGACAATTTTCTAGCTGTGCTGGATCAATATAGAGTTGTTGGGCGAGCGGGTAACCACTCGGAACTAGGGCCACAAAACGATCTTCAATTAAGGGAAATGTATCAAAACGTTCATCTGGCATAATCAAAAAACCAACTTCGATGCGCCGTTCCAATAACCATTGAGCAACTTCTTTATCTTCGCCTTCATCAATATAAATTTCGATTTTAGGGTAGCGCTGCCGAAAGGTTTCTAAAATCTCAGGCAATAGATAAATAGAGGATGAAGCCCCAAAAGATCCAATACGTAATGTGCCTTCATTTAAACCGTGGATTGCAGCCACTTCTTTTTCTAAGGTATCGGAAATACTCAATAGCTCTTTTACATGAGTAAGAAGCTGTTGACCTGTCGTGGTGAGTTCAATATCACTTTGAGTTCTTGAAATCAGGTTAATGCCCCATTGTTGTTCTAATGATTTAAGCGCGTGGGAAACTGCCGACTGTGAAATTCCCAGCTTTTCTGCTGTAGCAGTAAAGCTTTTTAGTTCAGCAATGAGTGCAAAAATTTCAAGCTGGGTAAATGTCATGTTGTACTTATTATGAGTAAAAACTCATTTTATCATGAGTTTTCATTATCTTTAATATATGAGTAAGCCAAGGTAGTTCCCAAACTAGCAAGCCTCAACAACACTCGAGTAAAGAAATGAATAGCATTGTTTTATCTCTTTTTCCTTTAGTTGCACTAATTGCATCGGGATACTTATTTAAAAAATATCATTTTTTTAGCGATGAGTTTTGGGCTGGGGCAGAGAAGCTGAATTACTATATTCTATTTCCTGCTTTGCTTTTCAGTACGCTATCGACCGCGAAAATTGACTTACAAAGCTTGAGTGCAGCCATTATTGTGATGTTGATTGTGGTTTTGGCAGTCACCGCCTTTTTATACATCCTCCGAATATTTTGGCACATACCACCCGCACGTTTTGGTGTGCATGTACAAAGTATGGTTCGCTTTAATACCTATATTGGTTTGGCTCTAGTCACTTCGCTTTTTAAAAGTGAAGGAATGGCAATTCTGGCAATTTTATTAGCGCTTTGCATTCCGCTTGTGAATGTTATTTCGGTGCTCGCTTTAACGTCTAAAGAACACATGGCAATTAAACCTGTTTTGATTGCTCTTCTTAAAAATCCATTAATTGCATCGTGTGTAGTCGGGGCAGCAGTCAATGCACTTCACCTCCCGATTTGGGAAGGCTTTACTCAGTTTATTAAGCTTTTTTCAGTGTCGAGTTTGCCACTAGGTTTGTTATGTGTTGGCGCAGCTTAACAGTTTATGCAAATTAAAAAAGACATTGTGGTATTGGCAGCAGACACGTTTGCACGACTTTTAGCAGTTCCTGCTTTGGCTTACGCGGTCTGCATGTGGTTTGATTTACCAAGTTTGCAAACACAAATTTTAGTTATTTTCTTTGCACTACCGACTGCTTCAGCTTCCTACATTTTAACTAAGGTTTTGGGGGGTGATAGTCAGCTTATGGCAGCCGTGATTAGCTTTCAAACCTTATGTGCTGCCGTGACTTTGCCACTAGTGATTTGGTGGATTTCTTAAGATATAAATCTTTAGTCTGACTCATATTTAAAGAATGCTTGGCTACCTTCCTCATCTGATTATTGCTACACTTTTTTCTTTTTCGGGTGGATGAGTATGTCCTTTGATCTCAAAGTGAGCTTGCAGCAAAGGTCTGAACCATCTGCACAGCAGAAAAAACTGAATCGCCTGATTGATAAAATAGAACAGCAAAAAGTTAGTCTGAGCACATGGCAAAATGCACAAGCTGAGATTCAACAGTACATACGACAAAAACTGATGCCTGTATATAACGATTTACATACAGTGCTATTTCAGCAGTTAGAGCAACTTTGGAATATGTTGCATAGTCATGAGTTTTCCAAAGCAGACATACAACAACTGGATGAAAAAATTGCCCAGCTTGCACAAATATTGAAGCGCTCCAAAATGCTGTCTGCTGAACAGTTGGAGTTAGTGAAGCAGATCGATACTTTTTATCAGCAGCATGCAGGGGAATCGGTAAAAAAGAATAAAAAAGCTCAGCCAATAGAATTTGAATATGAAGAAAATGCTGATAAAGGTTCAGAGTTTGAAGAAGAATTTGAAAAGTACGCTGCTGAGCAACAACAAGCGCGGGAACAAGCTAAACAGCAAAGACAACAACAGAAACGTGAACAAGCTGAGCAAATGGCAGCGCAGTCACTCAAAACAGTATATTTAAAAATTGCCGCGATGATTCACCCAGACCGTGAGCAAGATGAAACTAAAAAATTAGAAAAAACGGAGCTGTTCCAACAGGCAAGTCAGGCTTATGAAAAGCAGGATTTGTTTTATTTACTCAAACTCCAGTTACAGCTTGAACAGAATAAAGGGCTAGGTGCTAAAGACTTATCTGCCGAGCAGTTGCGGTTTTATAAACTGGCTTTAGATGCACAAAGTCAGCAGCTTGAAAGCCAAATTGCTGAGATTTTAGATTCTTTTCAGTTAGCAAAAAACGTAAAAGCAGAGCATGTGCATATTAGTGATGTTTATAAAGCTATAGATGCTGATTGTGCTGAGTTAAAGCAGCAGGTGAAGTGGGAAAAGGAACGTTTAAAGCATATGAAAAAGGTGAGTGGGTTAGAGACGTTGTTGGGGCATGGGGCGCTTTAGTTTCTTTGGCAAACTCTCTAAAATTATTAATTAATAACACCAATAATTAACTTTCAGAATTTATATGGTGCTGTGATATTAGTAGTGATGATTTGGGGAATTTTAAAAAATTGGGGGCTATTTAATATAGCTGTAAGAAATTAGGCCTATGGGGGCCTTTTCTAGTTTTGAAGTTGAGTTTTTATGCTAAAAAAATTTTTAAGTATAATTTTAATGTTAGTAATTTATGTCTTTATTTCAATTGTAAGTTTTTTAATTGTAATAATTTTTTTAGTATGTATGGCGGATAATTTTTTTGAAGAGAGTTTAAATAAGAAAAGATTGAAAAATAGTATTTTATATGATCATAAAATCTTTCCTAATCTGACAAAATCAATATTTTTTTATCAAAGGCTAGATTCATCTGACGAAGGTTATTGGATTGTAGTCTATCCCTTAGATAATAAAACTAAAGTAAATTTTTTATCTAAAAAGCAGTTGCAAGGCCAGAAGAAAATTACCTATTCAACAGTTGAATGTATTAAGCCAACTATAAAAAAACGTTGGAAAACATTTAACTCCAACATTCATTATGTTCAACCACCTGAATTGCTAAGGGATCATGATGATTTTGAAAGACATGATTCTTTTAATGTGTATGGTTCAGAAAAAAATATTGGTTTAGTTGAACAAGTTTGCCAGCAAAATAAATTCATTATTTTAGAAGAAAGTCAGAAAAATGATCACTTATATTGGGCAATCTCTGCAAATGGAAAACTATTATTTAGTGTGTATAAAATTGATTGATATTTTTAAGACATTAAATTAATAGGTTAAGATTTTATTGAACTTATATTTTTGATCAATATTTGACTTGGTTATCTAATAGGTTTATATCAAAGCTTGAAAATATATGTCTTTCTGAACTGAGTTGTAATTATTTCCAACAAAAATCCCCTCACTAAGAGGGGATTTTTTTGAATCAAACTACTGTATTAAAGCGCAGCAATTTGCTCCATATTCGCTTTAACTTTATCTAACTGCGCAGCAAACTCAGCAAGCTTCGCTTTTTCACCTTCAACAACCGCTGCTGGTGCTTTAGATACAAAGCCTTCATTTGCAAGTTTATTTGCAATTTGATCGTGTTGCTTTTGGATTTTATCCAAGTCTTTTTGCAAACGAGCAAGCTCAGCTTTAGGATCAATTAAGCCCTTCATTGGTACAAATACCGATGCATGACCTACAACACTTGAAGAAGAAAGCGGTGGTTCTTGATCTTTACCTAAGAACTCAATACTTTCAACTTTAGCCAATGCTTTGAACAACGCTTCAATACGAGTAATTTGCTCACGTTCAGCATTAGAAATGTTTTGAAGTAATACTGGTAATAAACGCGCATTACCTAAGCCCATTTCACCGCGAATGTTACGTACTGCACCAATCAAGCCTTGAAGCCATTGCATATCTGCTTCAGCTTGTTCATTGATTTTTGCTTGCTCAGGAATAGGGTATTGAGCAGTCATAATCGTTGGGCCGCCTTGACCAAGCATTGGTGCAAGTGTTTGCCAGATTTCTTCTGTCAAATATGGCATTAATGGATGAGCCAAACGTAATGATGCTTCCATGACAGCAAGCAATACACGGCGTACTTCAGCTTTACGTTCTTCTGAAACTTCTGCATCGTTCAGAACTGGTTTAGTTAACTCAACGTACCAGTCACAGTATTCATTCCAGATAAAGTCATAAATTGCTTGAGCAGCAAGATCTAAACGATATGTTGCAAACGCTTGGTGTACAGCAGCTTCAGCTTTTTGCAGACGGCTGATAATCCATTGTTCTGGAAGTTCCCAAAGATCAGGACGAGCGTCGGTACCAACAGTTTGGCCTTCAACATTCATGAGAACGAAACGAGTTGCGTTCCAGATTTTGTTACAGAAGTTACGGTAACCTTCAACACGTTTTAAGTCGAACTTGATGTCACGACCAGTGTTTGCAAGGGCACAGAACGTGAAACGAACTGCGTCAGTACCGTAAGCATTAATGCCTTCTGGGAATTCTTTACGCGTTGATTTTTCAATCTTCGCAGCATCTTTCGGGTTCATGAGGCCAGTCGTACGTTTTGCGACTAAGCTTTCTAAATCAATACCGTCAATCAAGTCTAATGGGTCAAGAACGTTACCTTTAGACTTCGACATTTTCTGACCTTCACCATCACGTACCAAGCCGTGAACGTAAACCGTCTTAAATGGAATTTGAGATGAACCATCTTCATTTTTCATGAAGTGCATGGTCATCATGATCATGCGGGCAACCCAGAAGAAGATAATGTCAAAACCAGTCACCAACACGTCAGTCGGGTGGAAAGTTTTGAGTTCAGGCGTTTGTTCTGGCCAGCCTAAAGTTGAGAATGTCCAAAGTGCAGATGAGAACCATGTATCAAGTACGTCTTCGTCTTGTTTAAGCTCAACATCAGCCGCGATGTTATTTTTCGCGCGAACTTCTTCTTCGCTACGGCCAACATAGATGTTGCCATCAGCATCGTACCAAGCTGGAATACGGTGACCCCACCAAAGCTGACGTGAAATACACCAGTCTTGAATGTCACGCATCCATGCCATGTACATGTTGCTGTACTGCTCTGGAACAAACTTAATACGACCATCTTGAACTGCTTCAATTGCAGGCTCAGCAAGCGGCGCAATTTTTACGTACCATTGGTCAGTCAATAATGGCTCAATGATCACACCTGAACGGTCACCGCGTGGCGCTTTTAAGTCATACGGTTGGATTTGGTCTAACCAGCCTTCAGCTTCAGCTTGGGCAACTAATTTTTTACGTGCTTCAAAACGCTCTAAACCAGCGTAGTCTGCAGGTGCAGTAATTGTTTTAGAAATTTGTTCGCCAGCTTTTGCAATATATTCAAACTCACCTAAAACTTCGGCATTTTTGTTGAAGATATTGATAATTGGCAAACTATTGCGTTTACCTAACTCATAGTCGTTAAAGTCATGAGCAGGGGTGATTTTTACACAGCCAGTACCGAAGTCTTTTTCAACGTAATCGTCAGCAACGATCGGAATTAAACGACCCGTAATTGGCAATACAATATTTTTACCAACAAGGTGTGCATAACGCTCATCTTCAGGGTGAACAGCAACAGCAGTATCACCAAGTAAAGTTTCAGGACGAGTCGTTGCAACTACGAGATAATCTTTGCCATCTTGAGTTTTAACTGATTTATCTTCAAAGAAATATTTAAAGTGCCAAAGTGAACCTTTTTCTTCTTTGCTTTCTACTTCAAGGTCAGAAAGCGCAGTTTGAAGTTTAGGGTCCCAGTTTACTAGGCGCTTACCGCGGTAAATTAAACCGTCTTCGTGCAAACGAACGAAAACTTCTTTCACTGCGTTTGATAAACCTTCATCCATCGTGAAGCGTTCACGTGACCAGTCTACAGACGAACCTAAGCGACGAATTTGTTTGGTAATTGTGCCGCCAGATTGTTCTTTCCATTCCCAAACTTTTTCGATGAACTTTTCACGGCCTAAGTCGTGACGAGTAATACCTTGTAAGCCAAGTTGACGCTCAACAACCATTTGAGTTGCAATACCAGCATGGTCGGTACCCGGTTGCCACAAAGTGTTTTTACCCATCATACGGTTATAACGGGTGAGGGCATCCATAATGGCATTGTTAAAGCCATGGCCCATGTGCAAACTACCAGTGACGTTTGGTGGTGGAATCATGATACAGAATGATTCACCGTGACCAGAAGGTTTGAAGTAACCTTGTTCTTCCCACGTTTTGTACCACTTCTTTTCGATCTCGGTTGGATCGTAGGTGGTGGCAATATTTTGAGCGGTTTGAGCGTCAGTCATAGTAGCTTAGATCGAATATGCATAAAAAATTGCATCTATTGTAGCAAAAAATTGCCTCGAAATTAATGTGCTGAAAACAGATAAACGGTTTTGTATTTTTTTCAAAAAACGGTAGATTTATGAAGCATGGATCACAATTTAATCGTGTAGCGGCACGGCAGAAAAATTACAAAAGAATTGAAAAGGGATGCGACACATGAGCTACAAAGTTTTTTTAAAGATTTCCGATTCAACCTATACCCAATTTGCTTCAATTCGAGAGAAATTACATGCTGGGGTAAGAGAAAGCCAGTCGAAAGTATTGGGGGATGTTCTTTCCGATTTGTCGTGTGAAATTATTGAGCAAGTTTTCTCTGTATTGTTAAAGGATGAGCAAGACAACTCTACCATGACTCAAAAACAGCGGTATGAGTCCGAGAAAGTTCTTCAGCAAATTTTAGATACTTTCCGAAAATATATGCCTTGGTCAGTCTCTTTTTTCGGTAATGAAAGACTTTTACCTTTAGTTGATTATATGACCTCACTCATGAAAGAACGTGAGCAAGAGGTTTATATTACATACCCGATCACCCCTCAACTTGTACAACAGGCCCAAACACTGACGGAACAAATACGTGAGGGCAATATGCAAAGTGTAGAAAAAGCTTTTCAGACCTTAATTCAAATTGTGGATTTAGGTGTAACAAGCCTAGTACGTGAACCTAAAAAACGTTTAAAATTTAATTTGGTTGTCGATAAAACCCTAAATGGGGTCATTAATATGACAACGCATTTGGGCTATAAACGTTTGGAAAAATTGGGGACGCAGGTTGATCAAACGACCGCAACTCACTATATCAACCACTTTTTGGCCTTCATGCATCAAGCAGCATAATTTAAAAAGATAATAGGAAGTTAAAATGGCCAAACTTGATACTTTGCAAAATAAAGTGGTGTGGATTACGGGAGCATCTTCCGGTTTAGGTAAAGCTTTAGCTGGTGAGTTTGCTTTGCAAGGTGCTCAAGTGATTTTAACTTCGCGTCGCTTTGAAGAGTTAGAAGAAGTTCGCGTTGGTTTACTCCATCCGGATCAGCACTTGTCGGTAGTTGCAGACATTACCAATCAAGAGCAAGTTCAAGAGGCTTATGAGCAGATTTTAAAAGCAAAAGGACGAATTGACTGGCTTATTAATAATGCGGGTTTAAGTCAACGTGCTCTTATTCAAGACACCACAATGGCAACAGAACGCGCCATTATGGAAGTCGATTATTTTTCACAAGTCGCGTTAACTAAAACCGTATTACCGACCATGCTTAAACAAAAGTCTGGCCGAGTTGTATTTGTGTCGAGTGTAGCAGGGCTTTTAGGTACGCAGTACCGTGCGAGTTATTCGGCTGCTAAAGCTGCTATTCATATGTGGGCCAATAGTTTACGTGCCGAGGTTGCCGATCAGGGTGTTGAAGTTTCGGTTATTTTCCCGGGCTTTGTAAAAACTAATGTTTCGTTTAATGCGCTAAATGGTGCAGGGCAACCTCAAGGCCACCAAGATGAAGCAATCGAAAATGGACTAGAGGCCGATGTTTTTGCAGAACAGTCAGTTAAGGCTTTAATGCAAGGACAGGAATATATTGTAGTGGGCGGTACTAAAGAAAAATTAGGCGTGATGGTTTCCCGTATGTCACCGAAACTACTCTATAAAATGATCCGGAAAACAAAAGTGAAATAAAAAAAAGATTTCGCCGTGCTAAATTGATGGAAAAACCCGCATAGAAGGTTCACCATGGATCAAGACTACCATCGTATTTTAGAGGTCATTACGCGTTTTCAATTGGTTTTTGACCAGAAAAATTGGGATGCGTTTGATGAGTTGTTAGCCGATCAACTTGAGGTGGACTATTTGCAGTTTAGAGGGGAGCCTTTATGTGTGGTGTCTTGTCATGAATATAAAGGTTCACGGCAACAAGCTTTGTCACATTTGCGGCTACAGCACAATTTAAGCAATCCTCTTATTCGGATTGAACAAGACCGAGCATGGTTAGAATGTAATTATCAAATTTATCGTTTTTCGGAAAATGATTATTTTCATTCTTTTGGTCGCTATTATTTTACTTTGGCAAAACAACAGGGCATATGGAAAATTACCGGAATTTGCCAACACTTAACTAAAAATATTGGCAATCCGCGTATTCACTTTTCTGCTGTGGGGCAGGGTTAATCTTTGACTGCTGTTCCGTAGGCAAATACCTCTACCATTCCACCTTGCATACCCAGTTCGGTTGTACTCAGCCGAACTCCCATAATGTGATTGGCACCGACACTTTGAGCTTGTTGTTTTAGTCGTACAATCGCCTCGCGGCGAGCACGTTCAACAATACTTTCATAGCTGGTCAGCCGACCGCCTAAAATATTTTTTATAGAGGCCAGTACATATTTAAAGTAGTCATGCGAAATAACTACATTACTGCTAATAAAATGGCCTAACTGATCACTTGTGGCAAAACGATTGGTATCAATTCTGATATGGGCAAATTGTTGCTCTTTTTCTAGAAGTTCATTTAAATGTTTTTGTTCAATATGGCGGCCAAAAGCCCAACCAATACTGAAAAGAATGAGAAAAATAACAAGCTGAAAAATAAGATTGTCCATTTTCTACCTATGCATTAAATGGATCGGGCAGATGAGGTGCTTGAGGCTGCACAACCACTGCTGTGCCATATACGAATAACTCAGAAGCACCTTGGGCAATATTTGAGGTAGAAAAACGAATACCCACAATTGCATTGGCACCAAGTTGCTGGGCTTTTACAATCATACGTTGCATAGCCTCTTGGCGAGATTCTTCTAATAATTCGGTATAACCCGTAAGTTCACCACCTACAATATTCTTTAAACTTGCCATCAAGTCGCGACCCACATGCTTACTACGGACGGTACTTCCGTAAACAACATCCAGCTGCTTTAAAATTTGGTGGCCTGGAACACTTTCTAAATTACTTAATAACATTGTTTTTTATCAATCTAAATTTCTTTAGCTTTCAAGATAAAAAATATTCAGATGAGTTGCAATAAAAAAGCCCACCGAAGTGAGCTTTTATAAGAAAGTGATTTAAAACTTATTGCTTTTTAAGTTCAGCACTAGATGGTTGATGTACCACTGTATCTGAAGTATTTGCTTTTAAACCGCCACCTAGAGTTTTGTATAACTCGATTTGGTTGTTTAAGTTTGCTTGTTGAAGCAATAACAAACCTTGCTCAGCTGCATATGAAGAACGCTGCGCATCAAGAACTGTCAAGTAACTATCAATACCGGCACGGAAGCGGGCATTTGAAAGTGTGTAGTTGCGGTTAGTTGCTTCTACTAGACGTTGCTGAGCGGTTAAACGCTCGCCAATATTGGCACGAGTTGCAAGCGCGTCATTAACTTCACGGAACGCAGACTGAACTGATTTTTCATAATCAGACAATGCAATTTTCTGATCAGTTTCAGAAATTTTTACATTGGCACGGCGTGTACCCCAGTCAAAGATTGGTAAATCTAAGCTTGGACCAACTGACCATACAAAACCACCAGACTTAAATAGATCACTTAAGTCAGTTGATGCATAACCAGCCGAACCCGTTAAGCTAATGGTTGGGAATAAACGTGCTTTTGCAGCACCAATATTCGCACCCGCAGCGCTTAAGTTGTATTCAGCAGCTTTTACATCCGGACGGTTATTTAACAAGTCACTTGGTAAACCGGCAGTAAACACATTTTGTTGAGCAATGCGTTTTACAGGTTGTGTAGGTAACAAGTTTTGTGGAACAGGTTGGCCTACAAGCAAGTTCAACAAGTTTTGTGCTTGAGCAATTTGAGTTTTGTAGTTCGCTACATCATTACGCGCAGTTTCTACAGAAATCTGTGCTTGACGTAATGGAACTTCACTGTCGATACCTACATCAAAACGTTTTTTGTTGAGATTGTAAGAATCTAACTGTGCTTTAAGCGTTTGCTCTGCCAGTCTTAAGTTTGCTGTTGCAAACGAATAATTTAACCATGCTTGAGCAACTTGGCTAATCAGACTGATTTGAGTCGAATCACGAGCACTTTGTGTTGCAAGATAACTATCTAAAGCAGCATCTTTGAGGCTACGAACACGACCCCAGAAATCTAGCTCATAAGCAGTTACACCCAAACCTACTTGATAAGTAGAGTAGGGGTTATTCGGATCACGGCTTTGAGAAACCTGACGAATTGCACTACCACTTGCTCCGATTGTTGGAAGCTGGTTGTTCTGTGTAATCTGATATTGCTGTTGAGCACGTTCAATATTGAGCGTTGCTGTACGTAAGTCACGGTTATTGGCAAGAGCCAAATCAATCACTTCAAGCAAACGCGGGTCAGCAAAGAACTGTTTATAACCCTGTTCAGCAATAGACGTACCAGAAGCGCTGTTATATGCATAGCTTTGTGGTATATCGGTTTTCACGACTGGTTCTGGGCCGCGCATGCTTTGACAAGCTGCCAAAGCAAGCGCAAGTGCAGATACCGCAATGCTACGACCTGAAATAGACCATACTTTTTGCATCACGATTTATGCTCCTGAGTGTTTATGGTTTTTGGTTTGTACTTAAAGATACTACGAATCCACACATAGAATACAGGGATAAAGAAGATACCTAAGAACGTCGCGCTGAGTACGCCACCAAGTACACCAAAGCCTACAGAATGCTGACTTCCTGCACCGGCACCTGTTGAAAGTGCAAGTGGAAGTACACCGAAACCGAAGGCTAGGGTGGTCATGATAATTGGACGTAAACGCATTTTTGCAGCATGTAAGGTTGCATCAAGTAGATCTTCACCTTTTTCCTGCAATTCTTTTGCGAATTCAACAATCAAGATCGCATTTTTTGCAGAAAGACCGATCACCGCAATAATCGCTACCTGGAAGTAAATGTTATTTGAGAGATTTGGATCTCCTTTAATAATCATGCCCAAGTAGGTCAATACGATTGCACCAATGACACCAAGTGGTACCACAAGTAAAACCGAGAACGGAATTGACCAGCTTTCATATAGTGCAGCCAAGCAAAGGAATACGATTAACAATGAAAGTGCGTATAAGAACGGCGCTTGAGCACCAGACTCACGTTCTTCAAGTGATAAGCCTGTCCATTCATAGTCGAAACCTTGTAAGCCCATAGATGGTAACTTACCAATAATTTCCTCCATTGCTTTCATGGCATCACCAGAGCTCACGCCAGGTGCAGGTGTACCTTGAATGTTAACCGATGACACGCCGTTATAACGTTCGAGACGTGGAGAACCATACGTCCATTCGCCTGTAGCAAATGCCGAGAATGGAACCATCTCACCTTTGTTATTACGTACATACCATTTGTTTAAGTCTTCAGGCATCATACGGCTGCCCGCATCACCTTGAACATAAACTTTTTTCACACGACCACGGTCAACGAAATCGTTAATGTATGAGCCACCCCATGCAATACGCATTGTATTGTTGATTTCGGCAATACTAACGCCCATAGCACCAGCTTGAGCCTGATCTACATTAATTTGATACTGAGGAGTATCTTCCTGACCATTTGGACGCACACCTACAAGACGTTTATCTTGTGATGCCAAACCTAAAATCGTGTTACGAGCTGCAATCAGTTTCTCATGGCCTTGACCACTTGAATCTTTAAGCTGCAAGTTAAATCCGGCAGTTACACCAAGTTCAGGCATTGCTGGAAGCTGTAACGGCATAACGTATGATGCATCTTTAATGATCATATTTAATGCCATACCACGCTGAATCAATGAACCAATTTGAGTTTCTGGTGTCGTACGTTTGCTCCAGTCTTTCAACTTAACGAAGCCAATACCCGCGTTTTGACCAACACCTGTGAATGAGAAACCAGAAACAGTGAAAATAGATTCCACGGTATCTTTTTCATTCATAAAGAAGTTAGTCATGGTATCAATCACTTTACCGGTACGGTCAAGCGTTGCATTTGGTGGTAATTGTACAAGTGTCATGACCACACCCTGATCTTCTTCTGGTAAGAATGAAGACGGGAGTTTTTGAAACAAGAAGACTAAAAGGGCAACTACAACAGCATAGAGCACGCCAGAGAAGATTTTGCCTTTAAGCATGCGGCTAACACCATTTTGGTAGCTATGCGACATGCGGTCAAAACCATTGTTAAAGCTTCTAAAGAAACGCGCAAAGATATTATTGCTTGGTTCTTTATTAGGATCATGCTGTTTCAATATAGTTGCACAAAGTGCCGGTGTGAACGTCAACGCTACAATTAACGACAGAACCATTGCAGTTACAAGGGTAATCGAGAACTGGCGGTAAATTACACCTGTTGTACCACCAAAGAAAGCCATTGGTACGAATACCGCTGTCAATACGCTGGTAATACCTACTAACGCACCAGAAATCTGCTGCATTGAGCGAGAAGTGGCCGTAACCGGATCGGTATGGTCTTCACTCATCACACGTTCAACGTTTTCGACTACAACAATGGCGTCGTCGACCAGAAGACCGATTGCCAATACCATAGCGAACATGGTTAAGGTGTTAATTGAGAAGCCAAAGATATTAATGACCGCAAATGTACCTAATACAACTACTGGAACTGCAAGCGTTGGAATAATCGTTGCACGCCAGTTTTGTAAGAATAGGAACATGACAATGAATACCAAAATCACGGCTTCAATTAATGTGTGTACTACACTTTCAATTGAAAGACGGATAAATGGAGTCGTGTCATAAGCCAGTTTATCTGCAAGACCTGTTGGATAGTTCTTACGTAGTTCAGATAAACGTTGTTCAACTGCTTCGGCTGTGTCGAGTGCGTTAGCACCTGTTGCAATTTTAATTGCAAGACCAGCTGCCGGTTTACCGTTAAACTTCGAGTCGAATTGATAGTTATCCGAACCTAATTCTACGCGAGCAACATCTTTTAATCGAACCTCAGCACCTGATGCTGTGTTCTTTAAGAAGATATTTTTAAACTGTTCAGGAGTCTGCAATAAGCTTTGTGCATTTACTGTTGCGTTAAGAACTTGACCTTGTACAGCCGGAGCACCACCTAACTGACCTACAGCAACTTGCGAGTTCTGCGCTTGTAAGGCAGTTGCAATATCACTAGGAGTAAGTTGATAGCTTGTTAATTTAGCTGGATCAAGCCAGATACGCATTGCGTATGAGCCACCGAAGACCTGTACCTCACCAACACCGGCAACACGGCTAAGCGGTTCTTTAATTGACGAGTTTACGTAGTCTTTAATGTCAGAGTCTGACAGGTTGTTATCTGGTGAATAGAATGCAATAACTTGCAAGAAGCTCGCACCAGATTTAGTAACTGTTACACCTTGACGTTGTACATCTTCAGGTAAAAGCGCAGTTGCAGATTGCAATTTGTTTTGAACTTGAACCTGTGCAATATCAGGGTCAACACCTTGTTCAAAGTTTAATTGAATAGATGCCTGACCATTACCAGCACTGTTAGATGAAATATAACGTAAGCCATCAAGACCATTCATTTGTTGTTCAATGATCTGGGTTACAGTATTTTCAACTGTTTCAGCCGATGCACCAGGATAAGTCGCAGCAATCGTTACGGTTGGTGGTGCAATCGTTGGATATTGTGCAATAGGCATTTTTGTTAGCGTAAGAATACCGGCCAACATAATGACTAATGCAATCACCCACGCAAATATGGGGCGATGAATAAAAAATTGTGCCATTCAATCTACCCCTTATGCATTTGAAGCTGCTTTCTGTTCTGCTTGAGGTTTACCTGATTGAGCCGGTTTCGCAGCATTTGGTGCTGCACCTTGAGAGTTTGCTGGTTGAGCTTGATAAGGTTTTGCTGATACTTCTTGCCCTTCTTTAACTTTGGCAACACCATCAACAATGACTTTATCGCCGGCTTTTAAGCCGTTAGTCACAATCCAGTTTTGTCCTTGAACACCAGAGGTTTCAACAGGACGACTCTCAACAACCCCTTTAGCATTAACAAGCATCGCTACAGCTTGTCCTGTAGGTAAACGAGTAATGGCAGCTTGAGGAATCAGGTAAGCATTTGGAACAACGCCCTGAACAATTTGCGCAGTGGTATACATACCCGGAAGCAATAAATGATTCGGGTTAGAGAATACGGCACGTAATGTAATTGTTCCTGTATCTTGGTTTACAGAAGCGTCAGAGAAAGCAAGTTGCCCTTCGATTGGATAGGTAGAACCATCTTCAAGCTTTAATTTTACTTTCGTGTTGTTACTGTTATTTAAACTGCCTTTACTTAGTTGTTGACGTAAACGCAATAACTCAGCACTAGACTGATTAATATCAACATAGATAGGATCTAACTGTTGAATCGTTACCAACGGGTCAGTCTGGTTTGCAGTAACCAAAGCACCAGCCGTTACTGAAGAACGACCAGATTGGCCAGAAATAGGAGAGCGAATTGTAGAATAACCAAGATCTACATTTGCATTTGTTACTTGAGCCTTAGCTGCTGCAACTTGTGCTTCTGCAACATTGACTTGACCAAGTAAGTCATCATATTCCTGTTTAGACACAGCATTACTAGAAACAAGTTGTTTATAACGATTTAACTTGGTACGTAGTGAAGCTAGATTTGCCTGTTGTTGTAGGAGTGATGCTTTTGCATTTTCTAACGTTGCACGGTTCGTTCTAGAGTCGAGCTCATAAAGCGCCTGACCTTCACGAACATAGCTTCCTTCAGCAAATAAGCGTTTTAAAATCACGCCACTTGTCTGAGGACGAACTTCAGAAATTTGATATGCTGAAGTACGGCCTGAAAGCTCAACGCTTTGTTCAACACTTTGTGGTTGAGCAACAATAACACCTACTTCTGCAGGCGGCATTTTCTGAGCAGCAGCAGCTTGCTGTTTCTCATCGGAGCCTTTGCTACAACCAACAAGCGCGATACTTGTTGCTAATGCGCAAGCAGTAAGGGCTGGTGCCCAAAGCTTAGCCGACATCATTGTTCCACCTCGTTTAGATAAAATCTAAAAATATATTTGTTTTCTACTTAACCTACTTTGTGTTTGTAATAACCAGAGCCAAAGCAGTGCAATCCAAATAAAACCAATGCCCCAACCAGCGAGTACGTCTGTTGGGAAATGAACTCCTGCATATATTCTTGAAAGCCCCATACACACAAACCAAAGACAGGAGATCAAAACAATATAAGGAGAGTTAATGTTGTGCTTATGGCATAACATAATCATTGCCAGACAAGCCAGTGTTGATGCATAAACACTATGTGCACTTGGGAACGATGCACCGTAACTTTCAACAATATGATATGCCTCAGGAGGTCTAGGCCGGTTAACACACCACTTGAGCAGCCAACCCATGGTGATACTGCCAATAACTCCCAAGCTAATGAAAATAACAGCAATATATTTTTTATACCATGCTAAATATATACATACTAGAAAGGATAAAAAACATACAAAAGGCATGCCGCCTACGCGTGCAAGAAAGGTGGTTATAGTATTAAGATAATCTAAACGATGGTGACTCAATGTTTGAACGGTGAGCAAGTCCAAAGATTGAAGACTTGGTACAAAAAGACCAAGAACACCTAATCCTAAAAAAACGCAACCAATACAAAGCAATAGATAGGGCATAAACACACCTTTGCTTATTCATATAGTTTTTCACTATTGAACGCCGTTGAAAGTGTACTTGCCAGTACACTTTTTTTCAAGCCTGATAGATCATCGTAAATTCATTTTGAAATTTTTTTAACATTTGGAAAAACAATCACAACAAAATTGACGGATATCACATTTTGTGTACAAAGCAAAACATTTAGTGTTCTGCTTTTTTTCCACTATTGGCTTGGGCATTTTCTTCTAATTCTAGAGGCTGTTTCGGTGGCCAGAAGAAGTCACTTGGTCGGGTAAGAAAATGGGTCATGACCAGTTTGGCTAATGGCTTCCATTGTTCAAAGCGAACTCGACGTGCACGTAATGCCACAATAATAGTGAGTGTGAAACTCACAAATAAGTTGGTGAGACCAATACAGAGTACACCTAAAAATGAAACTATAATCAAGCCAATATCAGGACTACCATTAATAGTCATTAAACCTTGAATGAAGTTCGCTGACGCAAAGGCAATGTGACGAATATCTAGAGGTAGGCCCAAAATAAAGCCAATTGTTCCCATACTTCCTAACATTACGCCAAATAGGAAATTACCTGCGAGCGCCCCTAAATTACGTTCAATATATTCTGCAAAACGGTTCAGGCGTTCTTGTCCAAATAAGTTTCTTAAACGTCGATGTGCTTTTAAACGGGGTCCTACTTTTCTATAAACTGCCATGTTGTCGAAGTAGCCCGCAATTAGGCCAGATAAAAACAAACACACCCCAGCAATCGCTGCATGCGGAACGGCTAATGAGGTAAAAGGGTTTAGGCTATGTAATAGATAAGTTGCCTTGGTATGAGTTAATAAAGGCTCATCAAGATAGAACTGCCAAGCAAAGGTAATAAGAGCAGCACTAGGAATTGCAATCGAGATATTACCCAAAATAGCAATAAACTGAGTTCGAATAATATTGATAATAAGTGCGGCTAATTCTGCAATTTGTGCAGTTTTAGAGCCTTTACGTTGCTGAACTGTGGCTGCAAGTGCGGCAGCTGTCATTGCGGGTTGTTTTGTTGCAACAGTAAAGTGCAATACATGAATCAGAATAAAGCCAAGTGAATAGTTCATACTGAACGTAAAGGCTTGCATGAGCGGAGCCATAGTCATACGTGCAGCAAGAATTTTTAATGAGGCCATACAGGCAATAATCACACCTGCACCAGCAGCGGCTTTATACATGCCCCAAAAGCCTTTGGTGTCTGTACTTACATAGTGTTCGCCAGTACGGCTGGCATTCTCCGTGACTTGAAAGGCGATAAGCTCACTGGTCGTGCTGAGTAACGAGCGGACACTTTTTTCACTATAATGTGCTTTAGTTAAGTCTGAAATTAAGTTTCCTAAAGAAACGTAACGTCCCTCGCTATCGTCTACAACTAGATAGAGTAATAATTCAATCCGATCTAAACACTGTTCAAGTAAAGACAAAAGATAGGTCAAACTTAAACTTACACCGATTCTTTTGGTCGCTCGGCGTATTTTTAAAACGACGTCTCGACACTGCTCTAGCATTACAAATGCTTGAGAGGCATCAGGAGGTGGAAGCACAGCAATGTCGTTGCTGGAAATATCCTGTTTTTTGTACTTCTCTATAAACTCAATAATTTCACGGTTTTGTACCAAAAATGGCGATTCATATTCGGTTAATTCAGGTTGAGCATTAATAAATTCAGGATAAAGACCGATACCACTAATACGGTAAGATAAGACAGTAATTGCCTTAATCATTTCTCGCTGAATGGCATGCTTTTCATCGACATTACTGTTACTTTGCCCAATAAACCCGAACAAAGTTGCCCAATCCTTGTCATCGACATTGTTTAACCAGATTGAATCACTTTCTAAATAGAAAATTTTTCCAATCAGAATTTTTAGCTGGCTTGCATCTTCAATAAGGGGCAGAAAATGGCCGCCAAGTCTTTGCCCAAGCTGGTTCCAGAAACCATCTAAAGACAAAATACCGCTATCTGCATATAAGCTGACTTGCTTATATTGATTAATGAGGCGTAATAAAAAGGTTTGTAAAAGGGCTGGAGCGGTAGGAGTAAGTAATAGGCTATCAATAAAGGCTTGTATTTTTTGCTCTATTTCATCCGTATCTTGGGGATCGGATGGCCGTAAAGCATTGACTAGGTCAATGAGAATATTTTCGTCAATAACAGCTTGAGGGTTTTCAAGCTGTTTCTGGATTTTAAAAAAATGTTCTGAAAAATTTATATGCATAGGCAAAATAATATCTACTGTATTCGATGTAATGCAAGCCGAGTTAAATTAATCAACGCTTGACGATAAGGTGTATCAGGCAAGATTGATAAGGCTTGCAGTGCTGCTTCTGTTTCTTCTTGGGCACGGCGCTGGCAATAGTCTAAAGCACCAGACTTTTGCACAATTTCAATCACTTTAGGTAATTGGTCAACACCACCAGTCGCAATACTGCGTCTGATAATGGCATGCTCTTCACCGGTTGAATGTGCTAATGCTGAAATTAACGGTAAAGTCGGTTTACCTTCCATTAAATCATCACCAATATTTTTACCTAATGTTTCAGCATCTGAAGTGTAGTCTAAAATATCGTCAATAATCTGGAATGCATTTCCGAAATGACCTGCAAATAATCTTAAAGGTTCGCGGTAAGCTTCTTGTCCTGCCAAAATAGCCGCACCTTCGGTTGCAAGTTCAAATAAACGAGAAGTTTTCCCGTGAATAATTTTTAAATATGTTTCTTCGGTTGTATCCGGTTGATGCTGAGATTGGAGCTGTAATACCTCACCTTCAGCAATTTCACATGTACCTGTTGAGAAGTCTTTTAATAAGGTCATGTTGTTTAAATCAACCAAAAGGTCAAAAGCGCGGGCAATAAGGAAGTCACCAACCAATACGGCAGTTTGATTGTTCCATGTTGCATTTGCAGTAGGGCGACCACGGCGAAGTCCAGATTCATCAACTACATCATCATGCACTAAAGTTGCGGTATGAAGCATTTCAATGATAGCTGCCAGACGCTGTGCATTTTGCATATTGTCGAGGCCGCAAGCGCGTGCTGCAAGTAAACACATGATTGGGCGCATACGTTTGCCGCCAGCTTCAACTACATGTTTACTCACTGACATGACCAAGCCGACTTTTGAGCTAATTCCTTCATTAATCAAGTGATCCATCGCAGCAAAGTCTGTAGCAACAGGAGCGAGAATGTCTTGCTTAAAATCGATGACCATATGAAGAAAAACCCCGTATTGGTAGATAAGTGGCGTTAGTGTATCAATTAAAAGTGCATTAAACAGGGAAACAAGCAATTGATATTAATCATTTGTATGTTCATGAAGAGTTTTTTGTTCTTTATTTCGGCAAAACCATGTGTTTCCGACAAAACAATAAATTTTAATAACGTCAACATGAATACAGCTTGTTCTTGTTGCAAGTTGTGTTTGGAACTGTATTTTAAATTCCATTCAGAATCAATGAAAAGTACTAAAATCAAATTGAAGCTATTTTTATTATGTAAGAATGATGGCTTCTGTTGCTTAGTTAAAGATAAAGCACTTGTCGTTTGATCAAATTTCACTTAAAATCTGTCGCCTTGTATAACCCCAGTGGCGTTCGTTTTAAGATCGATATATCCCTTTATCGGCACGACGACACGGGCTGATTGGAGTACGTTATGTACGCAGTAATCCAAAGCGGTGGTAAACAGCACCGTGTAGTTGAGGGTGAAACCCTTAAAGTTGAATTATTGAAGGCTGAATCTGGCGCAACTATTACATTTGATGATGTATTAATGGTTGTAAACGGTGACAACATTCAAATCGGTGCTCCAGTTGTAGCTGGCGCTAAAGTAACTGCAGAAGTGATTGGTCATGGTCGTCACGACAAAATCCGCATCATCAAAATGCGTCGTCGTAAACACTACCGTAAACAACAAGGTCACCGTCAATGGTTCACTGAGTTGAAAATTACTGGTATTTCAGGCTAATCACGAGGAGTAAGAGACATGGCAACTAAAAAAGCCGGTGGATCGACGAAGAACGGTCGTGATTCAAACCCAAAAATGTTAGGTGTTAAAGTTTACGGTGGTCAAACTGTAACTGCTGGTAACATCATCGTTCGTCAACGTGGTACTGAATTCCACGCTGGTGCAAATGTTGGTATGGGCCGTGACCATACTTTATTTGCTACTGCTGACGGCGTAGTAAAATTCGAAGTGAAAGGTCAATTTGGCCGTCGCTACGTAAAAGTTGAAACTGTTTAAGTTTTAGCTTAAGAAAAAGCCCACATTTTGTGGGCTTTTTTTATGGAAATACATCAATATCGTCTTCATGATGATGAATGAAATTCTACAAACAACATGAATAACATAACAAAATATCTTATTTTCTCAATGATTAGCACAAAGTTTGTCGGTTAATATAAGTCTTGAATGAAGAGCTTGTTTAGCTGGATTAATTGAAAGGCTAGCAAGTTATCTTACAGCAACTAAAAAGGTGATGACATGAATATGCTTCGTAAAACCATGTGTGCTATTACACTCAGCGCCTCAGTGCTTGCTCCTGTAATGAGTACTACAGCGTTCGCTGCACCCGTAGCAGCACCGGAGCAACAGGCAATTGGGAACCTGGTAAATCAGTTATCAGGCTTACAGCGTTTGACTGCCGATTTTGAACAAACAACGAAAGCGAATACAAAAACTGTAGCACAGAAAAAAGGCTTAAGTGCTCAGCATATGAACCAGACATTTAAAGGTTCAATGAAAGTTGAACGTCCGGGGAAATTTTATTGGGAAACTGTAAGTCCCTCTAAGCAAACTATTGTAACAAGTGGAAAAACAGTCTGGATTTATGACCCTGATCTACAACAGGCTGTGCGCCAAAGCCTAGATGATCAGGTCGCTGATACACCTGCTTTATTACTCTCTGGTAATACTAACCAAATCATGAAGTCTTACCGGGTAACTCAGCCAGATAAATCTAAGTTATATTTCACTTTATTCCCTAAAAAAGAAGATGGAGCTTTCCAAAGCTTAACGATTAGTTTTGGTGCCAACAAAGCACCTACACTCATGGTATTACAAGATTCTTTAGGTCAAACGACTTATGTTCGTTTCAAGAATGTTAAAGTAAATGCCTCAATTCCGGCTTCAACCTTCAATTTTACGCCTCCGAAAGGTACCGATATTATTGATCAATAAGTCTGATTATTTAGAAAGCCATCTTTACGATGGCTTTCTTTTTATATATCAAGCCTAGATACATTTTTTAACCCCGTCTTAAACTTACGCTTTGTATAGTGGTAGGAGTGAGTTTACGGGGATTAACATGCAACTTTACGATAAAAAAACTATTTTCATTCTTCCAATGTTAGCTGCCATGGTTGCGGTGAGCGGTTGTCAGCCAAAATCTACGGCTAAAGATGAACAACCGGCTTCTAGTGCTTCAGTAAAAGAGCAAAAGCAAGCTGAAGTCCCTGTTATTCAAGCAAAAGTTGTTCCTGTAAAGCTGCCAAAACCTAAAGTTTGTCTTGAAGACGGCTGCACTGAATATGATTTTCAGACCGTACAAACCAATCAAAAATGGATTAATGATTATTTTACGAACCGTATAAAAAAAGCAGACCCGAATGCTTTTGCAAATTTGGCTGATAAACCTGTTGAGGTACCGGAAGGGGAGCCGAGCTCAAGTCAGAGTGCCATCTATGTCCGTTATTTAGGGCAAAATTATAACCTTGCAACCTTTGCATTCCAGACATATTCATACTCTGCGGGGGCAGCACATGGTATGTCACATCAAGAGTTTGTAAATTTTGACTTGCTAAATAAAAAGCACATTACCGTTGAAGAACTTATTAAGCCAGATGTTGAAAAACAGTTGGTTGATGCACTTTTTGATGCAAATACTAATTGGCTTCAAGAGCACAATATTAGCCGCGAAAAACTGCAATTAAGTGATAATTTCTACTATGGTGCAAATGGGATTGTTTTTGTCTATCCAATTTATGAATTAGCTTCTTATGCAGAAGGTATGTCTGAATTAACCTTGCCATATTTTGAAGCAGCTAAATATATTAAACCTGAGTATTTACCGAGTGTACCGAACTATAACTTATAAAATATAAGATCTATTCTAAGAATTGTGTGAAAGCTATTCGTTATGAAGATGATCACTATATTTTTTAGTGTTAAGGGCTTACACTATAGCCAGTTTTTTACCCATATTATGATTGATTATGATCGACCCTAAGTTACTCAGAAATAATATTGAAGTCGTTAATGCAGCTTTGGCAAAACGTGGTGTTCAGTTAGATGTTCAAGAATGGGCATCTTTAGAGACTCGTCGTAAAGACTTGCAATCAAAAACTGAAAAGTTACAGGCAGAGCGAAATGCCGGTGCTAAACAAGTGGGTCAGATTAAAAAATCCGGTGGTGATGCTTCTGAAATCATGGCACGTATGCAAGCCATTGGTGATGAAATTAAAGCTGCCGAAGTTGCTTTATCAGAGCTACAAAACGAGATTGAGCAAAAAGCGCTTAGCATTCCTAACTTGCCGGACGAATCTGTACCAGCTGGTAAAGATGAAAATGATAACGTTGAAATCTCAAAATGGGGTACACCTCGTCAGTTCGATTTTGAAATCAAAGATCATACTGATTTAGGTGAGTGGATGGGCGGACTAGAGTTTGAAACTGCCACTAAACTCACAGGCTCACGTTTTAGTGTGTTGAAGGGACCTTTAGCTCGTCTACAACGTGCTTTAACTCAGTTCATGCTCGATACCCATACTTTAAAGAATGGTTATACCGAAGCTTATGTGCCTTATTTGGTAAATGCTGATTCATTACGTGGGACAGGTCAGTTACCAAAATTTGAAGAAGATCTATTTAAACTTCAAGGTGAAAAAGAATACTACCTCATCCCTACAGCAGAAGTTCCAGTCACTAACTTTGTCCGTGATGAAATTATTGATGCAGACCGTTTACCATTAAAATATGCGGCTCATACACCATGTTTCCGTAGTGAAGCGGGTTCTTATGGTCGTGACACACGTGGTTTAATTCGTCAGCACCAATTTGACAAAGTTGAAATGGTGCAAATCGTTAAGCCTGAAACATCTATGCAGGCACTTGAAGAGCTTACTGCACATGCTGAGGGCATTTTACAGGCGCTTGGTTTGCCTTACCGCAAAATTTTGCTCTGTGGTGGTGATATGGGCTTCGGTGCGACTAAAACTTATGATTTAGAAGTTTGGGTTCCAAGTCAAAATACTTACCGTGAAATTTCAAGCTGCTCTAATATGGGTGATTTCCAGGCACGTCGTATGAAAGCACGCTACCGTATGGATCAGAAGAAGACCGAATTGGTGCACACTCTAAATGGTTCAGGCCTTGCTGTAGGGCGTACTTTACTTGCAGTAATGGAAAACTACCAACGCGAAGACGGTTCAATTGAGATTCCAGAAGTATTACGCCCATATATGGGTGGTGCAACGTTTATTGATTAAGCTTTGCATCTAAATTGTGCACGGTTTTTGCTTAAACATAGTCAGATGATTGATGTAGAGGTTTAAGGTGGATATTTTTCCAATCTCTTTGAAGTTGCAACAGCAACGTTGTCTGATTGTGGGCGGAGGGCATATTGCTTTACGCAAGGCAACCTTATTGGCTAAGGCAGGAGCAATAATTGATGTTGTTGCTCCTGCAATTGAAGATCAGCTTCTGCAATTAATTACAACAACAGGCGGCGAGCCGTTTATTGAAGCTTTTGCTGAAAAATTTTTAAGTACACCCTATCGTTTAGTTATTGCAGCGACCAATAATGCAGAAGTAAATAAAACAGTTTTTGAGCAGTGTGAAGCGCGTAATTTACTTGTAAATAGCGTCGATGATATTCCACATTGTCGTTTTATGGTGCCTGCGATTATTGATCGATCTCCATTAATTGTTTCTGTGGCTTCAAATGGAACATCTCCTGTTCTATCTCGTCAAATCCGTACGCAGTTAGAAACCTCTATTCCACATGGCATGGGCAAGTTAGCTGAGTTTTCAGGAAAATGGCGCAATCAGGTTAAAGAAAAAATTTCTAATCCAGATGAGCGCCGTATATTTTGGGAAAACTTGTATGCAAGCCCCTTAAAAGAACAAGTTTTTAATGACAATCTAGATGTTGCCGATAGCATGCTTGAACAAGCACTGCAGGAGTGGAAAGCACCTAAAGGCGAGGTTTATTTGGTGGGTGCAGGTCCAGGTGATCCTGAACTCATTACTTTAAAAGCTTTACGTTTAATGCAGCAAGCTGATGTGGTCATTTATGACCGTCTTGTTTCTGCACCTATTTTAGAATTGTGCCGTCGAGACGCAACAAAAATATATGTTGGTAAAGCGCGTTCTAACCATAGTGTTCCTCAAGAAGGTATTAATGCATTATTGGTTGACTACGCGAAAAAAGGTAAACGTGTTTGTCGTTTAAAAGGGGGAGACCCTTTTATTTTTGGCCGTGGTGGCGAAGAGATCCAAGAGTTATTCCAAGCTGGCGTCCCATTTCAAGTTGTTCCCGGTATTACTGCTGCGTCAGGTTGTTCAGCTTATGCAGGTATTCCGCTTACCCATCGTGATTATGCCCAGAGTGTCCGCTTTCTTACAGGCCATCTAAAAGAAGGTTCTCCTGAGTTACCTTGGAACGAACTGGTATACGAAAACCAGACATTAGTACTGTATATGGGGTTGGTGGGATTAGAGCGTATTTGTGAGCAGCTGATTGCGCATGGACAACGTCCAGATATGCCAGTTGCATTAATTTCAAAGGGTACGACACCTGAACAGAAGGTTGTGGTGGGGTCACTTGCTGATATTGCATCTAAAGTGACAGAACATCAAATTCATGCGCCGACACTCACAATTATTGGTGAGGTTGTACGTTTGCGTGAACAGTTACAGTGGAATTAGTAGGCTTATTGATATCTGCAAAAGAGATGTAATTATTGCCTGAGCTAACCAATAAGTAATTTAAGTGAGTAATTAAGTGATTCATGTTGTTCTATACGAGCCTGAGATTCCTGCTAATACAGGTAATATTATTCGTCTATGCGCGAATACAGGCGCTCAATTGCATTTAGTTAAGCCTTTAGGCTTTGAACTTGATGATAAAAAGCTTAAACGTGCAGGGCTTGATTATCATGAATGGGCAAGAATGCAAATTTGGGACAACATAGAGCTTTGTCTTGCGGACTTAAAAGCAAAAGGTGTTGAGCATGTTTTTCCTTTAACTACGAAAGGTTCTGCTACGCCTCATACAGTTGATTTAAATAGACCTGTGGCTTTATTGATGGGGCCAGAAACACGCGGCTTGCCTGAACATGTTCGTCTGATGTTCCCTCAAGAACAATGGATTCGTTTACCAATGGCAGAAAACTCAAGAAGTTTAAACTTATCTAATGCAACTGCCGTAATTGTATATGAAGCATGGCGTCAGCAAGGCTTTAAAAAATTAGGTTAATTTCTTAAGTTCTAAATAAAAATAAGGCCCTTAGTGGCCTTATTTTTATTCAAGCTTGTTCTAGTATCTTTTCGTCATAGATGATTTGGGCTGCTAAAACTTGCTCAATATTAGTTTCAGCCCACTCTTTTAACTGATACGCCATAGCAGCTACATTTTGCCCAAGTGGGGTGAGGGAATAATCGACACGAATAGGGGAAGTATCCTGAATTTTTCGTTCGATAAAACCGTCTCTCTCTAACATTTTTAACTTCTGAGACAAGACTTTAGGTGAAATCCCTTCAATATTTTTTTTAAGTAAGTTGAAGTGCTGAGTTTCATGCTCAAGAATATTTAAGATGAGTAAAACCCATTTGTCTGCAATTTTTTCAAAAAACAGTCGAGCAGGGCAATGTTGTTGAAAAATATTATATTTTAGACATTCATTCATCTAATTTACCCTCTCTTTTCTAAAAAAATAGGATAGTTACCAAATGGTAACTAATTGACACCTAGTATCTAAAATATATCATTAAATGGAATTTAATAAAACATAGGTTTTCTTCCATGTCTAATTCTAATATTGCGGTTGTATATTTCTCGGGTTATGGCCACACTAAAGTAGTGGCTGAAACTTTTGCTAATGAAATTAATGCTCAACTTATCCAGATTAATCAGGAAGGTAATATCACTGACCAAGATTGGGAAACATTGAATAATGCAAAAGGTATTGTGTTTGGTGCGCCGACTTATATGGGTACAGCACCATGGCAATTTAAAAAATTTGCTGATGCAACTTCAAAGGTTTGGTTCACACGTGGTTGGCAAGATAAAGTTTTTGCAGGCTTTACGAATAGTGCAAGTTTAAATGGGGATAAACAAGTTACGCTTATCCAACTGCAAACTTTAGCATCACAGCATGGTGGTATTTGGGTGAGTCTGGGCTTATTGCCAGCGAATACCAAAGATGCAACACGTGAAGATGTAAATAATTTAGGCGGTTCGGTAGGGCTTTTAGTTCAATCGCCTTCGGATGCAAGTGTAGATGAAATTCCAACAGGAGATTTGGAAACAGCTAAAGTTTATGCAAAACGTGTGCAAGCCATTGTAAATAAAATATATGGTTAATGAGTCCATAAAAAAGGCGCTTTTAAGCGCCTTTTTTATTATTCATGCTCATTATGTTGAGGAGCATTATATTTAAAGCCTTTGGTTTTATAGGCAAGATAACCTACCCCAAACACTGCCCAAGCTAAGCCAATTTGCAAAGCAAGCTTGTCAATTTCTAACCACATTAAGAACACACTAGCAAAGCCAAGCGTTGGTACAATAATGTAATTAATAATATCTTTGATAGATTTGTTTTTACCATCTCTCAGCGCGTAGCGCGAAATCACCGAGAAGTTTACAAAACTAAAAGCAGTTAAGGCTCCGAAACTAATTAAGTTAACAATATGTTCAAGGTCTAAAAAGCCAGCAGATAATGCAACTACACCAACAATAAGAATATTGTAAGTCGGAGTATGCAATCTTGGGCTAATATGACCAAACAGCTTTTTATTGATAACCCCATCACGGCCCATTACATACATTAAGCGAGATACACCAGCATGTGCTGAAATACCGGATGCCATTACTGCAACTACAGCAAAATATAAAACTAATGTTTTAAATGCAATGCTGCCAATTGCTGCAACCATAACAGGTTGTGATTCATCTAACGGTTTAAAATAGATGTTTGGGTTGCTAGGGAAATACAACTGGATAAAGTAAGTGCTTACAATAAAAATAATACCTGCAAGCAATGCTGTTGAGAAAATCGCTTTTGGAAGCGTTTTTTCAGCATCTTTAGTTTCTTCTGCAAGTGAAGATAAAGCATCAAAACCTGTAAAAGAAAAGCACAGTACTGTTGCACCACCAATCAAAGCACTAATAGAAGTCATATCATTCCAAAAAGGAGTTAATGACCATAATTCGGCTTTATCGGGATTAAGCGTACCATCAGCATATACGCCTTGGGTAAGGAGAATATATACTTGATAAACAAAGTAAAAAATAACACCAAGTTGAATAACCACAATTGTACTGTTAAAACGCGCGACAAAGCGTGCGCCAAATAAGTTAATCACAGTCATTAATGCAGTTAAGCCAATAACCCATAGCCAATTATTTACTTCTGGAAACAAAGCTCTTAAATAAATATCGGCCAAAATGATATTGACGAGTGGTGAAAGTAGATAGTCTAGCCAAGATGACCAACCCACCATAAAACCAACATTAGGGTGAATTGACTTTTGGGCGTAGGTATATGCTGATCCTGAAGAAGGATAGCGTTTGATCATGTGTCCATAACTGATCGACGTCAATAAAATTGCAACTAAGGCAAAGATATAAGAAGTAGGTACATGTCCACCACTTCGTTCTGATACTAAACCAAAAGTATCAAATAAAGTTAATGGCTGAATATAAGCTAAACCAATAATAATGATGTGCCAAAGCACAAGATTCTTTTGAAGTTTAGCTGTTGGTTTAGTCCCAGATAAGTTTGTCAACGGCGTTATCCTCATAATCGTTGATCAAGGATCAGCTTGGTGTTAAGGATCGTTTGAGACGAACGATCCCCCCTACATAAAAGATAAAGTGCGCCAATCTATCCTAAATTGATGCAAATTGTCAGTACTTTCGTGGATTTTTTAGCAAATTTTTTGCCATATTTCCAAAGAAAATGATGAATAAAAATTCATAGATATAAAAAAGGTCTGATTTATCATAAAAATCAGACCTTTAGCTTTTTGCTTTAGATATCTAAATCTTAACTTACCAAGCTTTTTGTAAGATCTCTCGTAGATCTTTTAAGCTTGCTTCTTTAGGATTATAAATAATTGAGCCATCATTTAGTGCTTTCTCTGCCACTTCATCAAGCTGTGCTTCAGTAACTTTACCTGTTTCACGTAAGGTACGTGGTAATTTGGTTAAGCTAAATAAACGATCACGCATTGCTAAAATAGTTGCGATTGCTCTGTCTGCACGCTGAGTAGCAGGAGTCTGGGCATAAATATCGGCACCTGCAAGTGGTAATAGCAACTCGCCAATTTTCTGACCATTGACTTGTTTATTGTACTCAAGCACATAAGGTAAGAATAAGTTCATGCACAGCCCGTGGGGCAGGTGAGCAACTGCACCTAATGCATGTCCTAATGAGTGTACAAGGCCTACCATCGAGTTAGAGAATGCGATACCTGCCATTGTAGAAGCTTGTGCAAGTTCTAAACGACCTTGTGAGTCATTTGGATTTTCTAAGACATTAAATAGATTTTCGCTAATTTTTTTA
This sequence comes from Acinetobacter sp. FDAARGOS_558, assembly GCF_003937785.1. Classification (NCBI taxonomy): domain Bacteria; kingdom Pseudomonadati; phylum Pseudomonadota; class Gammaproteobacteria; order Moraxellales; family Moraxellaceae; genus Acinetobacter; species Acinetobacter sp. FDAARGOS_558. The sequence continues at coordinate 1,531,572 of NZ_RKJH01000001.1, read as the reverse complement.
ATACCTGCACTTGCATAGGCATCGCTAAGCGGGTTGGCTGCCATACAGGTGTATGCTTCAACACAATGTGTTAATGCATCCATGCCCGTCATTGCAGTTAAGTGAGGTGGTAAAGTTAATGTCATGCGTGGATCTAAAATCGCAGCATGTGGCATTAAGTAATATGAAGCAAATGCCAATTTAACATTCTTTTGTGTATCAGATACAACAGCAACCATGGTCACTTCAGATCCCGTACCTGATGTAGTCGGGATGACGAAAAATGGTTTTAATGGTTTTGGTAGGTTGTGTGCACCAGAATATTGAAGGAGATCATCTCCACCTTCTGATACTAAAATGTTAGTTGCTTTAGAGGTATCGATAACAGAACCACCGCCCACAGCAATAATCGCATCACATTTATTTGTACGATAAGCTTCCGCGGCAAGTCGAACAACTTCAAGACTTGAGTCTGGTGGAACATCATCAAAAACATGACCAATGACTGCATCAGTTGTGCTAAAAGCAGCTTCAATAGGGTTTAACAAGCCATTTGCACGAACACCTTTATCGGTAATGATAAGAGGGCGTTTTGCACCTAAAGTCGCAAGTTCAAACGGAATATGTTCTAAAGCAGCATTACCGGCAATGACTTTTACAGGACAAAAGAATTCGTAATATGGTTTAGCCATGTTATGCGCTCCGCTTGAAGTAAGACTTAGCTACTTTTAAATAAATATTTGCAGCTTGGTTGAATTTTTCTTTTAGGGTAAGTTCAGTTGGGTATTCTTTAACAGCGAGTGAAGCCACCAATTTCGGTAAAATGAGAGACTCCATTTTATTGAGGCAGCGGACTAAACGAATTGCTGCGGATACATCACCATCAGCAATCATACGGTCATTTGCAAAGGCTTGAGCAGTACTTTCCTGAAAAGAGAAAACCAAAAAAGCATGAGTTACATGCTTAAACGTAATGGTTAAATCAGGCTTTTTTTCCGCTCTTTTCAGCAGTTCTAATTGTTTATCTTCTGTCACTCGTGCAAAAAATGCTGGTCCATTTGGGAAGACATTCATTGAAAGTACAAAGTGAACAGGAAATTTAGACACTTCCTCTTGTATTTCACTATCTACTTGACTCGCCATGACTAAGCCTCGACCAACAACGTCCATCATGAGCTTAACGTAGGCAAGTTGCAGAGTGGGCTTTACAGCTTTTGTCGAAATCACTTGCTATCCCTTCTTAAAATTATGCAAAAGCAAATTTAGAGTAATTACTCTAATATATTTTTATTCCATCTCAAAATCATTTATTCAATTTTGACTTCTGGGTCATTAAAGTACCCAGTCGCTTTAATATACTCAATAAAGTCCTGACAAAGTTGTTCAAATGATGGATATGGAGTCACTAAATCTTGTATGCGGACCATTTCTAGCCCTGCATAACCACAAGGGTTGATGGTTTGAAAACCAGTTAGAGCACAGTCCAAGTTTAGGGCTAAACCGTGATAACTACGTCCACGGCGAATTTTGAAGCCTAATGAACCAATCTTTCTGCCATCCACATAAACGCCTGGTGCATCAGGTTTTGCATATGCTGCAATGTTATATTTCTTTAAAACATCTATCATAAATTGTTCAGCAAAACTGACCAATGTGCGTACATTCCATTTCAGTCGATTAAGGTCAAACATAAAGTAAGCGACGAGTTGACCAGGACCATGCCATGTCACTTGTCCACCACGGTCGGTTTGTACCACAGGAATGTTTGATGGAATCAGAATATGTTCTGGTTTTCCAGCCTGACCTTGAGTTAGTACTTCATGATGCTGGAGTAACCACAGCTCGTCTGCTGTATTTTCATCACGTTGATTGGTCAGGTTCTTCATCGATTCGAATTTGCTTTGATAATCTTGTAAATCGTTCCACTGACGAATAATCAAAGTGGGTTTATCAAGGCTCATTAAACATTTTCCTGTGCATGGTACTTAACAGAAGGGAAGTCTCTCAACTTTAAATTATGAGAGTATGCTTTTGATGAGTTTAAAGTATTTTGCTTAAGCGGTTCTAAATATTTGTAATTATTTCTATAAAGATTGGTATAAATAAAAATGCCATGACATTAAATTTGTCATGGCATTTTAAAATTAAAGCGCAGTTCTTATTTGCGGACAAGCAGCCAAGTCTGCATATAAAGCATGCACTTGTTCCAATTCATCAAAGCGTAATTGCGCGGTTAATGAATGGTATTTGCCTGTACGTGATTCTTGTACTTTTAACGTTGTTTGGTCAAAGTCAGGAAAATGTTTCACTAGAATATCAACGACAGCTATACGTAATTCTTCACCCGCATCGCCAATGAGTTTAATTGGATAGTCCATTGGAAATACCCAAAGGTCTTCACGGAGTTCGCGAGATGGAGTGCGGTCTAACATAAGTAACCTCATCATGTGAAACGCCTGCATCATCGCAGGCGTTTATAGCTCTTTCTATTAAATGGGGACTAGTCTCGAAATTTCAAGATTTCAAAAATTAGTCATTCTCTAGGAAAGAACGCAAGTGTTCAGAACGAGAAGGGTGACGTAATTTACGCAATGCTTTCGCTTCAATCTGACGAATACGCTCACGTGTTACATCAAACTGCTTACCTACTTCTTCTAAAGTATGATCGGTTGGCATATCAATACCAAAACGCATCTTCAATACTTTTGCTTCACGTTCAGTTAAGTTTTCTAAAACTTCACGAGTTGCTTCTTTTAAGCCTTCTGAAGTCGCAGCATCAATTGGAGAAGTGATGTTCTGGTCTTCAATAAAATCCCCAAGATGCGAATCTTCATCATCACCGATTGGAGTTTCCATTGAAATTGGCTCTTTCGCAATTTTAAGAACCTTACGAACTTTAACCTCATCCATTTCTAAGCGTTCGCCTAACTCTTCAGGAGTAGGTTCACGGCCCATTTCCTGTAATAATTGACGCGATACACGGTTAATTTTGTTAATCGTTTCAATCATGTGTACAGGAATACGAATTGTACGGGCCTGATCGGCAATAGAACGGGTAATTGCCTGACGAATCCACCAAGTCGCATAAGTTGAGAATTTATAACCACGACGATATTCAAACTTGTCTACGGCTTTCATCAAACCAATGTTCCCTTCTTGAATCAAGTCAAGGAACTGTAAACCACGATTGGTATATTTTTTCGCAATCGAAATTACCAAACGAAGGTTGGCCTCTACCATTTCTTTTTTCGCACGACGAGCTTTGGCTTCACCAATTGCCATACGTTTAGAAATATCTTTAATTTCACTAACGTTTAGGCCAAGCTCTTTTTCGATATCTGCAATTTTTTGCTGGAAGGCTAAAACATCAGGACGAACTTTTTCCAAGTGAGCCTTGATTTCAGCTGGAGCTTTAGCAATTTGTTCATCTAACCAAGCAGGATTAGATTCCTGTTTCGGGAAAGATGTACGGAACTGGTTACGGTCCATACGACCACGACGTACTGCATAACGCATAATTTCACGTTCATTGGCACGAATTTGTTCATGAGTTCCGCGAATCATTTCTGAAATGATGTCAAATAAACGTGGAGTAAATTTAAACATCATAAATACAGTTGCTAAAGACTCCAGAGCTTCATTTGCTTCAGGGCTATTACGGCCATGTTTTTCGATGACAGCTTTAGTTTGAGCCCATGCAGCTTCTAATTCAGCAAAACGAACTTTTGCAACTTCAGGGTCTGGACCTGAATCACCTTCAGAATCATCATCACCTTCAGACTCTTCTTCTTCATCGTCATCATCAAGCTTAACTTCTTTCGTTGACTTTGTAGATGATTCGTCTTCTTCCTCAAGCTCTTCAACATCTTCTAAAACTTCCGGAATATCTTCGTCAGTTTCAGGGTCTAAATAACCAGATAAGATATCGGCAAGACGGCGTTCGCCAGTTAAAAAATCATTATATTCTTTTAATACAACTTCAACAGCATTTGGCCAGTAAGCGATTGAGTTCAAGACATCACGAATGCCTTCTTCAATACGTTTAGCAATGCTGATTTCACCTTCACGGGTTAACAGTTCTACTGTACCCATTTCACGCATGTACATACGTACAGGGTCTGTCGTACGTCCAGGCTCATTTTCAACAGATGCAAGTACGGCAGCAGCTTCTTCTTCAGCAACTTCATCAGTTGCATCAGCTGATTCGCCGAACATGGTATCGTCAGATTCAGGTGCACGCTCGTGTACAGGAATACCAACGTCTTGAAGCATCTGGATGATGTCTTCAATCTGTTCGCTTTCAGTAATCGAGTCCGGCAGATGATCGTTAACCTCAGCGTAAGTTAAGTAACCTTGTTCTTTGCCTCGGCTAATCAGAGCCGCTACTTGAGAAGTAGGGGAATGCATATCGCTCATCTTTGCTTACTCTTTGTTGAATCTGTGGCAGTGAAAAACCGTGCATGATAGCACAATTTGCTTGAAATGTTTGGGCTTTGATCGGTGACCGTTAAATAAAAAATATCTTTGAATTCACGACTATTTTTTGAATATTGGGCTAAAATCATTTTTTTCAAGGTTAAATCATAGAAAAATTTGTAGAAATCTTCGCTTATCAAAAGACTGTTCTGTTTTATAAATACACAATTTTTTGGGTGAAAAAAAGTACAAATGAGCAATTAAATGAAAAAAATATAAATAAAACTTGACAAGGAAAAGTAAGACAGATAAATAGCGGCTAGACCCATTCACATTTTTTCATTATGAGGTAGTTTTAGTGTCTTCTACAGATTTTGAACTAGATGATAACTACGGCGATGATGATGATGTCGGTTTTGATGAGTCATCAGGCAAAATCAGTGCAAAAGAATCGTTGGAAAAACGTAGATTAATTGATGATCTATTGGCACAGCGCCGTTTAGAGCGTGAGTTAAAAGATTTCGATTATGATTTAGACGATGATGATCTTGATGACGAAGACTAATCAAAACTAAATAGGGCATCGTCAGCTTAAGTGCTATGCTATCGTCAATTTCTTTTTAAAGTCAGGTAACACACAATGAGTGCATTAGATTTAGACCAATTAAGTGAATATCTAGATGGAGACCACAATGAGTATGGTCTAGACTTTGCTGCAACTCATGGATTTTTGTGTGCAATTGCAGTAGGCCCTCAGTTTGACCGTTGGTTAGATGAATTGTTCGAAGGTAACCAGAAAAAGGTTCCGGCTGAAATTATTCAACAAATCAAGGTTTGGCTAGAGTCGATTCGTCAAGATTTAGCAAATGAAAATGGGATTGAATTTCCATTTGAAGTTGAAGAAGCTGACGTTGAATCAAGCCTAGGCGATTGGAGTGTAGGGTTTGTTGATGCAATGTTCTTAAACGAAGAGGCGTGGTTTGCTCCTGAGTACGAAGAACAATTGGTTGATTTGACTTTACCGATCATGGTTTTTAGTGGAATTGATGAAGAAGATCCACAGATGGAATCTTTCCGTCGCAATGGACAGTTAATGGATGAACTGGCAGAAGAAATCCCAGATAATTTGAATGAGTTATATTTGATGTACCATACTCCAAATTAATTTATTAGAAGAAATAATAAATAACGTCCTTTCTAGGGCGTTTTTTATTGTCAGAATTTATCTATATGAATTAAAAAAGGCATTTAGAAAACTAAATGCCTTTTGAAAAATTCTTTTAAATCTTATAGACGTTTACGTTTAGCGGCAGCAATTTGTGATTGGCGCATACGGAAACCAGCTTTTTGTTTTTCAGTGGTTTTATCAATACAATACAAGCAAGAAACACCATGTTCATAGCTTGGTAGCGCAGACTCTTCAGGAGTTAAAGGCCAGCCACAAGCATGACATTTAATGTTTGCACCTTCTTCAACACCATGAGTTACAGCAGTACGTCCATCAAATACGAAACATTCACCTTCCCAAAGGCTTTCATCAGGAGGAGTTTCTTCTAAATATTTAAGAATACCGCCTTTAAGGTGGTAAACCTCTTTAAAGCCCTCTTGAAGAAGTAAAGAAGTTGATTTTTCGCAGCGAATACCACCCGTACAGAACATCGCGATTTTCTTATCTTTATGTTGTTCTAACTCTTTTTTTACATATTCAGGAAATTCGCGGAAAGTTTCTGTTTTTGGATCAATCGCACCTTTGAAAGTTCCGGCTTTATATTCATAATCATTACGTGTGTCGATTAGAATCACATCATCACGTGCAATAAGCTCATTCCATTCTTTAGGATCAAGATAGTGACCCACTAAATCACGAGGTTTTACTTCAACGCCTAAAGTCACGATTTCTTTTTTAAGCTTGATTTTCATTTTACGGAAGGGTTTGTCAGAACTATGGGATTCTTTATATTCCATAGCGTTAAAACCTTCGTTTAACAAAAATTGATGAATTGTATCAATTGCTTCACGGTCCCCAGCAACAGTACCATTAATTCCTTCACCTGCTACAATCAGAGTTCCGCAAAGGTTAATTGTTTTCACTAAGTCTAAAAGACGTTGTTGAAGATCAGCTGGATCTTGAACTTCTTTAAATTGATATAGTGCTGCAACAACCCAACCCGCGGTCGCTTGCTGTTCTACAGGTGCAAGCTGTTCTACAGTAGCGTTCATGGAAAACTCCAAATGTATTAAGATAGAAATTTAAGGCGCATATTTTAGCGCGAAAATTCGTAATAAGCGAGAAAACCATAAAAAGTATATGGTTTATTTAAGGAGTCTGTTTTGAGTAGTGATCATCGAATGCTCTCTCTCACCCCATGTGCAGGGCGTTGTTCAACAGTTTTTGGTGATCAGGTATGTCGTGGTTGTCGCCGCTTTAACCATGAAGTAATTCAATGGAATACCTATACGGCAGAGCAGCGTTTAGCTGTCTGGAAGCGTTTAGATGATCAATTGGATCAGATTTTGGTACCTATGTTGCCGCAGGCGAATCTACAGCATGTAGAAGGATTTATATTAGGTAAACGTGTCAGGTTAATGGAAGGGGCGAGTAAAGGGCGTAAACTCTACCATGCCTTAAAAATATGTGAAAAGAATAAGCATTTAGCTCATGAGAGTGGTTTGGGGATTTCAGAAGCGCAAGTTAAAGAAGTATGGACTGAGTTTGAAAGACGTATTTTAGCTTTGGCTAAAGCGAGTTATGAGTTGGCTTGGTTAAGAGCTGATGGTATTAGTCATCACTTATTAAATATGTTTGAAGAAGAATAACTTTTAAAAACTTATTTATAAAAAAAGCTGCCATTAGGCAGCTTTTTTACATTAATGTTCTTTCGAATATTAACGCTTGATGTCACGTTGCACTTCACCAGTGTAAAGCTGACGAGGACGACCAATTTTGTAAGGACCGCTGTGCATTTCTAACCAGTGGCTGATCCAACCAACTGTACGTGCAAGAGCGAAGATAACAGTAAACATTTCTGTTGGGATACCAATCGCTTTAAGGATGATACCAGAGTAGAAGTCTACGTTAGGGTAAAGTTTACGTTCAACAAAGTACGGGTCGTTCAATGCAATACGTTCAAGTTCCATAGCAAGCGCTAATTGAGGATCATTGATACCTAATGCTTCAAGAACTTCGTCACAAGTTTGCTTCATCACTTTAGCACGTGGGTCGAAGTTTTTGTAAACGCGGTGACCGAAGCCCATAAGTTTAACTTCTTTGCGTTTAACTTTTTCCATGAACTCAGCAACATTTTCAACGCTACCGATTTCATCAAGCATTTTAAGAACTGCTTCGTTCGCGCCACCGTGTGCAGGACCCCAAAGAGCAGAGATACCAGCAGAGATACACGCATATGGATTCGCACCAGTAGAACCAGCAAGACGAACTGTAGAAGTAGACGCGTTTTGTTCGTGGTCAGCGTGAAGCGTAAAGATACGATCCATTGCACGAGCAAGAACAGGGTTTACTTTGTAGTCACGGTCTGCAGGAGTTGCAAACATCATGTGTAAGAAGTTTTCCGCGTAATTTAAGTCATTACGTGGATAGATGAATGGCTGACCTACAGTATATTTGTAGCTCCAAGCAGCAAGCGTTGGAATTTTAGCAATCAAACGAATCGCAGTAATTTCGCGGTGGTTGATGTCTTCAATGTCAAGGTTGTTGTGATAGAAAGCAGATAATGCGCCTACTACACCAACCATGATTGCCATAGGGTGAGCATCACGACGGAAACCATTGAAGAAACGGCTAACTTGATCATGAACCATAGTATGAGCACGAACTTTCGCATCGAACTCAACTTTTTGTTCAGCAGTTGGTAACTCGCCATTTAATAATAAATAACAAGTTTCAAGGTAGTCTGCTTGAGTCGCTAACTGGTCAATCGGGTAACCGCGGTGTAATAAAATACCTTTGTCACCATCGATAAATGTGATTTTAGACTCGCATGAAGCTGTCGCCATAAAACCAGGATCAAAAGTAAAGTGACCTGAGGCCAATACATCTTTAACGTCGATTACATCGGGACCTAATGTGCCACTGTAAATTGGTAATTCAATTTCTTTGCCATCAAGATGTAATACGGCTTTTTTGCCAGTTGCTTCAGACATTCAATAGATCTCCTGTCCTGGTGAATGATTATCTGACTCGAAATCCTAATTTTCTCATGTGCGAATCAGACGGTGTCAAAATTTGCTATAAGATTAGTGAGTACTGAAATTTTGTCAATTATACTTATGGATAAAAAATGACGTTCCCACAGAGAGTTAGTCATCAAGACCCGAGCAAAAAAAGTCAGTAAAATCACTGCATCGGGATGGTATCATAAGTCAATTCAAGAAGAACGTGCAGAAAAAAAATGAAGCGTGAGTACAATTGTAAGCAAATTTTTAAATAAAAATTAAGAATAGGGGAGCGTTATAAAATGCCAATCCGATTAAAAAAATCATAAAACTCAGGCTGTAATTTTAAATTGTGATTCAAAAATCGTCACATTATCACTATTTGATAATTCCAAAAGTTGTCTTTTTTTTAAGTTTAATTGTTTAAAAAATAGCTCATTGAACAGTCTAGAAAAAATTAAAACTCATTTTTTGTAAAAATAGTGATCATTGTTAACAGTCAAGTAGCACTTTATTTCTTTTGATATAAATACGGATAATCCCTCTTTATAGATAAAACTGAATAAAATTAGCAAGTAAGAAGAAGTTTTATTTATATTTTTGTCTTGAGTTGATGATTTATTAACTTTATCTTTAGTCTAAAATGCACTTATTTTAAATAAAACTGTAGAAAAGCAATTTTTTATAAAAGATGAGATTAAACAAGCACATGTTTTGTTTAATCTTAACTTCGGGATAGGAAAGGATGCTGTTTGGCTATGTGAATGATTCTTATTTGATGAGTTTTTGCGGAAAAGCCAAAGTCGATTGTTTGTATTTTGATATTTCGCGTTTTATAATTCAGTGTCGTTTATAGGTTAGGCATGAGCTGTGCTTGCCTAACAATGCCAGCTTTCCTTGGAATTAATTCAACAAACTCCGGTCGGAGTTTCTACCTACAGGATGCCCGCTGTGAAAAGCAACAGACCTGTCAATTTGTCCATGGGTCAGGTGTTAGCGGTAAATTTACGCTCACCCGTGGCTATTGCATCAATTTTACACCGTTTATCAGGTGTCATCGTTTTCTTATTAGTACCAGTTCTCTTATGGATTCTAGATAAATCATTATCTTCACCAGAAGGATTTGACTACGTTAAAAATGTCGTTTTTGGAAATATCCTCGTACGTTTTGTTGTGTGGGTATTTGTAGCCGGCTTGATTTTCCACTTTATTGCTGGGGTTAAGCATTTGCTTGCAGATCTAGGTTTTGCTGAAGAACTGCAAAGCGGTCGTATTGCAGCGACAATTTCATTGATCTTAACTGTGGTAGCCATTATCGCAGCCTTTGTATGGATTATGTTCTAATGAAAAGTGCTACAGGTTTAACAGGTTCAGGTTCTCGTGATTGGTTTATCCAGCGTGTAAGTGCTGTGGTATTGGCAGCTTATACTGTTGTTCTTTTTGGTTGGATCCTCTGCAAAGGCGGATTTGACTATCAACAATGGGCTGGCTTCATGATGACATTACCAATGAAGATTTTCTCTTTATTGGCAATTTTGTCGCTTATCGCACACGCATGGATTGGTATGTGGCAGGTTTTTACTGACTATGTCACTACTCGTCAAATGGGTCCTTCAGCGAAAGGTTTACGCCTTGTACTGACTACGGCTGTCATTATTGCAGTGTTTGTGTACGCAATCTGGGGTATCCAGATTTTCTGGGCGAATTGATAGGAAGATATCATGGGCGCGATAAACCCTAAAGAAGATTATTCAAATATTCAAAACCTCACTTTCGATGCTGTTATCGTTGGTGGTGGTGGTTCTGGTATGCGTGCATCTTACCAACTTGCTCAAGCAGGTTTGAAAGTTGCAGTACTTACTAAAGTTTTCCCAACACGTTCACATACAGTTGCTGCTCAGGGCGGTATTGGTGCGTCGTTAGGTAACATGCAAGAAGATAACTGGCATTTCCACTTTTACGATACAGTAAAAGGTTCTGACTGGTTAGGTGACCAAGACGCAATCGAGTTTATGTGTCGTGAGGCGCCAAAAGTTGTTTATGAACTTGAACACTTAGGTATGCCGTTTGACCGTAACGCTGATGGTACAATTTACCAACGTCCATTCGGTGGTCACTCTGCAAACTATGGTGATAAACCAGTTCCACGTGCTTGTGCTGCTGCTGACCGTACTGGTCACGCTTTATTGCACACGCTTTATCAAAGCAACGTGAAAATGGGTACTCAATTCTTCGTTGAGTGGATCGCTCTTGATTTGATCCGTAACGAAGCAGGTGATGTACTCGGTGTAACTGCAATTGACCAAGAAACTGGTAACATTGCAGTATTCCAAGCAAAAGCAACATTATTTGCAACTGGTGGTGCTGGTCGTGTTTACCGTGCATCAACAAATGCTTATATCAACACTGGTGACGGTCTTGGTATGGCTGCTCGTGCTGGTATTCCATTACAAGATATGGAATTCTGGCAATTCCACCCTACAGGTGTTGCGGGCGCAGGCGTATTGTTGACTGAAGGTTGTCGTGGTGAAGGTGCGATCCTTCGTAACAAAGACGGCGAACCATTCATGGAACGTTATGCACCAACTTTAAAAGACTTGGCTCCGCGTGACTTCGTATCACGTTCTATGGACCAAGAAATTAAAGAAGGTCGTGGTTGTGGTCCAAAAGGTGATTATATCTTGCTTGATATGACTCACTTGGGTGCTGACACAATTATGAAGCGTTTACCATCTGTATTTGAGATTGGTAAAAAATTCGCAAACGTCGACATCACTAAAGAACCAATTCCAGTAGTACCAACAATCCATTATCAAATGGGTGGTATTCCTACGAATATGCATGGTCAAGTGTGCTTACCAGAGCCTGGTACAGACAACTACACTAAACCTGTAAAAGGTTTCTATGCAATCGGTGAGTGTTCATGCGTATCAGTACATGGTGCGAACCGTTTAGGTACTAACTCACTTCTTGACTTGGTTGTATTTGGTAAGGCTGCTGGTGAGCACATTATCGATTACGTAACTAAGCATCATGGTGATGAATATGCACCGCTTCCAACAAATGTATTAGAGCAAACTTTAGCTCGTGTACGTAAATTGGATGAATCAACTTCTGGCGAAAATGCTCAAGAAGTTGCTGATGCAATTCGTGATATTGTTCAAGACCACGCAGGTGTATTCCGTACTCAAGCATTGCTTGATAAAGGTGTTAAAGAGATTCTTGCTCTTGAACCACGCGTGCGTAACATTCACTTGAAAGATAAATCTAAAGTATTTAACACTGCACGTGTTGAAGCGCTTGAAGTTGAAAACTTATATGAAGTTGCAAAAGCTACATTAATTTCAGCTGCTGCGCGTAAAGAATGTCGTGGTGCGCATACGGTAGTTGATTATGAATTACCAGCTGATCACCCAACTTATTCATACGGTCGCCGTGATGATGAGTGGATGAAACACACTTTATGGTATTCATCAGATAACCGTTTGGAATATAAGCCAGTGCGCTTCAAGCCGTTAACTGTTGATCCAATTCCACCAGCACCACGTACATTCTAATCGGGAGTATAAAGATGAGTAGAGGTACTCGTACATTCGAAATCTACCGCTATGATCCTGATAAGGATAAAGCGCCGTACATGCAAACTTTCAAGCTTGAATTGACTGATAAGCACCGTATGTTGCTTGATGCATTGCTTGCTTTGAAGGTTCAAGACGAAACGTTAACATTCCGTCGTTCTTGCCGTGAAGGTATTTGTGGTTCTGATGGTGTGAATATCAATGGTAAAAATGGTTTGGCTTGCTTGCAAAACCTTAACGATTTACCAGAGAAAATCGTAATTCGTCCATTACCTGGTTTGCCGGTTGTTAAAGATTTGGTTGTTGATATGAACCAATTCTATGATCAGTATGACAAAATTCAGCCATTCTTGATCAATAACCAACCTGCTCCACCTAAAGAGCGTTTGCAATCTCCTGAAGAGCGTGAACACTTAAATGGTTTGTATGAGTGTATTCTTTGTGCATGTTGTTCAACTTCATGCCCATCATTCTGGTGGAACCCTGATAAATTCTTGGGTCCTTCAGCGTTGTTGAATGCATATCGTTTTATTATCGACTCTCGTGATACTGCAACTGCAGAACGTTTGGCTCGTCTTGACGATCCGTTCAGTTTGTTCCGTTGTAAAGGTATTATGAACTGTGTGTCAGTATGTCCTAAAGGTTTGAATCCAACAAAAGCAATCGGTCATATCCGTAATATGTTGTTAGATCAAGCGGGTTAATTCTGCGCAAATAGAGAACGCACATCCTTGATGTGCGTTTTTTTTTAATTTTATAATACGTGTCTTATACTTTAGTCGGTAAAAGAAGGGTTTTTATATAAAGCACCATATATTAATAGATAAAATTGGATATGTATTTCGCCAATTTATAGATGGTATGTGTCAAAAAAATCAATCGTTCGTTAAGAACATGATACGATTTGCCACAAAGTTATAGGTGAAAAAAGCGTATACTAGTGAAATTAAATTAAGTGGCACGATCTTAGATCTGTGCTTAATTTTTATGGTTAAAGTCATTTTAGAAAAGTTAATTTTAAAGTTAATTTTTCTAAAAAGATTTGCAAAAAATTGCTCGGTTTTTTATCGAGTATAAGGTGAGTGATGATGCCATTGAGGGCGTTGTGATTCATTAATTACCTATGGAGTTTTCTCTCTAGGTAGTATGACGCCCCATGGTCTTGAAGACCTGTTGGGTAAGTAGTGTCATTTTTACCAATTTGACATTATGCATCATGGGTATGCTTAAAAGGCAGCCTGTAATATTTTTTGCAATAGGAAATGGGTCCACAAATGCAAGAAGTTGCTGACGCATTGCGTCTTGACACTGAACTTTCCGCTGATAGTGCAGCGTATATTGAAGAACTTTACGAGCAGTACCTGACTTCCCCAACCTCCGTCGCTGAGGACTGGCGCCAATATTTCGATAAATATCCAAAGGGTGACCAACCACACAGCGCTGTGCGTGAGCAATTCCTATTACTAGGACGTAATGCTAATCGTGTTCAACCTGTTGTACAAAGTACTGTAAGTACTGAACATGAGCGTCGTCAAATTGGCGTTTTACAACTCATTGCTGCTTATCGCAATCGCGGACATCAAAAAGCTAAGTTAGATCCGTTAGGTCTTGCTAAGCGTGAAGATATTCCTGATTTAGATCTTTCAGCACACGGTTTAACCAAATCAGATTTAGACACAGTATTCAACACAGGCAATCTTGAGATCGGTAAAAGCGAAGCAACGCTTGCTGAGATGATTGAAGCAATGGAAGCAATCTATTGTGGTTCGATCGGTGTTGAATATATGCATATCGTGGACACAAAAGAGAAACGTTGGATTCAACAACGTCTTGAAAGTGCCCGTGGTAAATTCAATTTCTCAAATGAACAAAAGAAAGGCTTCTTAGAGCGCTTAACCGCTGCTGAAGGCTTAGAAAAATATCTCGGTAATAAATACGTCGGCGCTAAACGTTTTGGTGTTGAAGGCGGCGAATCTTTTATTCCTATGGTAAATGAGATTATCCAGCGTGCTGGTGCCGTAGGTTGTAAAGAAGTTGTTATCGGTATGCCACACCGTGGTCGTTTGAACCTTCTTGTTAACATTATGGGTAAAAACCCTGCGGACTTATTTGGTGAGTTCGAAGGTAAAGCACTTCATAAGAAAGGTTCTGGTGACGTTAAATACCACCAAGGTTTCTCAAGTAATGTAATGACTCCAGGTGGTGAAGTTCACTTGGCATTGGCATTTAACCCATCTCACTTAGAAATCGTTGGTCCTGTAGTCGAAGGTTCTGTACGTGCGCGTCAAGTACGTCGTAGAGATATCGGCGGTGATGACGTATTACCAGTTATTGTTCATGGTGATGCTGCATTTGCAGGTCAGGGCGTGAACATGGAAACCTTCCAGATGTCACAAACTCGTGGCTATACGGTTGGTGGTACAGTTCATATTATTGTGAACAACCAAGTTGGTTTCACAACTTCTGATCCACGTGATGCGCGTTCGACAGAATACTGTACAGACGTTGCTAAAATGATTCAGGCTCCTATCTTCCATGTAAATGGTGATGATCCTGAAGCTGTTATCTTTGCTACTCAATTAGCACATGATTTCCGTCACGAATTCCGTAAAGATGTAGTCATCGATTTGTTCTGTTACCGTCGTCGTGGCCATAACGAAGCAGATGAGCCATCTGGTACACAACCATTGATGTATCAAGTGATTGCGAAGAAAGCAACTACTCGTACACTTTATGCTGATCAATTGGTACAAGAGAAAGTACTTGACCGTGCTGAAGCTGACCAAATGGTTGAAGATTATCGTGCTGATTTAGAAGCGGGTAATCATGTAGCGAATGCTTTGATTCTTGAACCGAACACTAAAATGTTTGTAGATTGGACTCCATATTTGGGCCATGAATATACAGACGATTGGGATACTTCATTTGACATAAACCGCCTTAAAGAATTAGGCGAGGGCATGAGTAAGCTTCCTGAAGGGTTTGTAATGCAGCGTCAGGTTCAAAAAGTAATTGAAGACCGCGTGAAAATGCAAACTGGTGAAACTCCATTGAACTGGGGTGCAGCAGAAACTTTAGCTTATGCAACTTTATTAGATGAAGACTATCTAGTTCGTATTACTGGTGAAGACGTGGGTCGTGGTACCTTCTCACACCGTCATGCAAAATTGCATAACCAAGTTGATGGTTCAACTTACATTCCTCTTTGCCATGTGAAAGAGAACCAACCACGTTTTGCGATTTATGACTCTCTTTTATCAGAAGAAGCAGTTCTTGCATTCGAATATGGTTACGCAACTACTATTCCTAAGAGCTTGATTATTTGGGAAGCACAATTTGGTGACTTCGTAAACTGTGCTCAAGTTGTGATTGACCAGTTTATTGCTTCTGGTGAGACTAAGTGGGAGCGTGTTTGTGGTTTAACAATGTTGTTACCACACGGTTTCGAGGGTCAAGGTCCAGAGCACTCTTCAGCTCGTTTAGAACGTTTCTTACAGTTATGTGCTGAAGACAACATGCAAGTGATCACTCCAACGACACCTGCACAGATTTTCCATGCATTACGTCGTCAGGCTGTACGCCCAATTCGTAAGCCATTAATCGTAATGTCACCGAAATCTTTACTTCGTCATAAACTTGCGACTTCTACTTTAGAAGAGCTAGCACATGGTTCATTCCAAACTGTAATTGACGAAATCGATCAAATTAACAAGTCAGATGTAACTCGTCTTGTACTTTGTGGCGGTAAAGTTTATTACGACTTACTCGAAAAACGTCGTGAACAAAACTTAACTAATGTTGCAATTGTACGTATTGAACAGTTGTATCCATACCCAGAGCAACGTCTTGCGGAAATCTTGGCTGCTTATCCAAATGTGAAAGAACTCGTTTGGGCGCAAGAAGAGCCGAAGAACCAAGGTGCTTGGTTGTTTATCGCACCGCGTTTATATGACGATATCTTAAAATCTGGCAAACAAATCCGTATCAGTTTTGCAGGTCGTGAAGCTTCTGCTGCACCAGCTTGTGGCTCACCGTACTTGCATGCAAAACAACAAGCTCAGCTAATTAATGATGCATTGGCAATCGAAGCTGAACAATCAGGAGATTCTCAATAATGGCAACCGAAATTAAAGCACCGGTATTCCCAGAGTCTGTTGCAGATGGAACCATCGCAACTTGGCATAAAAAGGTGGGTGAACCTGTATCACGTGATGAAGTAATCTGTGATATTGAAACCGACAAAGTTGTTTTAGAAGTTGTTGCTCCTGCAGATGGTAGCTTGGTTGCAATCATTAAAGGTGAAGGCGATACAGTTCTTTCTGACGAAGTTATTGCTCAATTCGAAGCTGGTGCTGGCGCAGCGGCTGCTGCTCCTGCGGCAGTAGAACAAGCAGTTGCTCAGACTCAAGCTGGTGCTGCTCCTGTTGTTGAGCGTAACGAAACTGTATCTGATCAAGCTCCTGCAGTACGTAAAGCGTTAACTGAATCTGGCATTGCTGCTTCTGACGTACAAGGTACTGGTCGTGGTGGTCGTATCACTAAAGAAGATGTTGCGAACCATCAAGCTAAACCAGCTGCTAACGTTACTCCATTAAGCGTTGCTGTTGGCGAACGTATCGAAAAACGCGTTCCAATGACTCGTTTACGTAAACGTGTAGCTGAGCGTCTTCTTGCAGCTACTCAAGAAACAGCAATGTTAACTACATTTAACGAAGTTAACATGAAGCCAATCATGGAATTACGTAAGCAATATAAAGATGCTTTCGAAAAACGTCATGGTGCTCGTTTAGGCTTCATGTCATTCTTCGTTAAAGCAGCAACTGAAGCGCTTAAACGCTACCCAGCTGTAAATGCTTCAATTGATGGCGATGATATCGTTTATCACGGTTACTACGACATCGGTGTTGCAGTATCTTCTGATCGTGGTCTTGTTGTACCAGTATTGCGTGATACTGACCGTATGAGCTATGCAGAAGTTGAAGCAGGTATTGCTGCTTACGCTGCTAAAGCACGTGATGGTAAATTATCTATCGAAGAAATGACTGGCGGTACTTTCACAATCACTAACGGTGGTACTTTCGGTTCATTACTTTCAACTCCAATTTTGAACCAGCCGCAAACTGGTATCTTGGGTATGCATAAAATCCAAGAACGTCCTATGGCGGTAAATGGTCAAGTTGAAATCTTGCCAATGATGTACTTAGCGCTTTCTTATGACCACCGTATGATCGATGGTAAAGAAGCTGTAGGTTTCTTGGTAGCAATCAAAGAATTGTTAGAAGAACCAGCTAAACTCATTCTTGATCTTTAATTTCTTCGAATAAATACCTACCAGGGTAGAGTAATCCTCTATCCTGGTTTATGGAGATAAAAATGTCTCAACAATTTGATCTTGTTGTCATTGGCGGTGGTCCTGGTGGTTATGAAGCTGCGATTCGCGCTGCTCAACTAGGCTTCAAAGTCGCTTGTATTGAAAAACGTATTCACAACGGTAAGCCTTCTTTAGGTGGTACTTGCTTAAACGTAGGTTGTATCCCTTCTAAAGCTTTGCTTGATTCTTCTCATCGTTATGAAGATACAGTGCATCATTTAGCTGATCACGGTATTACAACTGGTGAAGTGAATTTCGATCTTGCAAAACTTCTTGCTCGTAAAGACAAAATTGTTGACCAATTAACTGGCGGTATTGATCAATTGCTTAAAGGCAACGGTATCGAGTGGTTAAAAGGTACAGGTAAATTACTTGGTGGTAAAAAAGTTGAGTTTGTTCCACATGAAGGTGAAACTCAAATTTTAGAACCTAAATACGTAATTCTTGCGTCTGGTTCTGTGCCTGTAAATATTCCTGTAGCTCCTGTAGATCAAGATATTATTGTTGATTCAACTGGCGCATTAAACTTCCCTGAAGTACCTAAGCGTTTAGGTGTAATTGGTGCAGGTGTAATCGGTTTAGAACTTGGTTCAGTATGGCGTCGTCTTGGTGCAGAAGTTGTTGTATTTGAAGCAATGGATGCATTCTTGCCAATGGCTGATAAAGCACTTTCTAAGGAATATCAAAAAATCTTGACTAAACAAGGTTTAGATATCCGCATTGGTGCAAAAGTATCTGGTACTGAAGTAAACGGTCGTGAAGTGACTGTTAAATACACTCAAGCTGGTGAAGACAAAGAACAAACGTTTGATAAGTTAATCGTTTGTGTTGGCCGTAAAGCTTATGCAGAAGGTTTATTAGCTGAAGATTCAGGTATTAAATTAACTGAACGTGGTTTAGTTGAAGTAAATGATCACTGTGCAACTTCTGTAGAAGGTGTATATGCGATTGGTGACTTAGTACGCGGTCCAATGCTTGCTCATAAAGCAATGGAAGAGGGCGTAATGGCTGTTGAACGTATTCATGGTCATGCAGCTCAAGTAAACTATGACACAATCATTTCTGTTATCTATACACACCCTGAAGCGGCGTGGGTTGGTTTAACTGAAGAGCAAGCTAAAGAAAAAGGTCATGAAGTAAAAACTGGTCAATTCGGTTTTGCTGTAAATGGTCGTGCTTTAGCTGCTGGTGAAGGTGCAGGTTTTGTTAAGTTTGTTGCTGATGCAAAAACTGACCGTTTATTAGGTATGCATGTGATTGGGCCTGCGGCATCTGATATCGTTCACCAAGGTATGATCGCACTTGAATTTGTATCTTCTGTTGAAGATCTTCAGTTGATGACTTTTGGTCACCCAACATTCTCTGAAGTTGTTCATGAAGCTGCACTTGCTGTAGATGGTCGTGCAATTCACGCGATTCAACGTAAGCGTAAATAAAATAAAGAGCGGTCCTCCGCTCTTTTTCACATTCGATGGTGTGATTAAAAAATCATCAAGTTGATAGACGTAGACAGCAATTTGCTTATACAACATGAGAATGTTGCGCAAATTGAAGACAACAAACAAAGTTAAGTAGGTAACTAAATGAACTTACATGAGTATCAAGCTAAAGCGTTATTGAAAGAATATGGTATGCCGGTACAAGAAGGTATCTTGGCAACCAATGCAGACGAAGCAGTTGCTGCATTTGAACAGCTTGGTGGTAAATTCGCTGTAATGAAGGCGCAAGTTCATGCTGGTGGTCGTGGTAAGGCTGGTGGCGTTAAAGTTGCAAAATCTAAAGAAGATGTTATCGAATTTGCAAACAATATCATTGGTACTCGTCTTGTAACGTATCAAACAGATGCAAATGGTCAACCAGTAAACAGCATCATTGTTGCTGAAGACGTATATCCAGTTGAGCGTGAGCTTTACTTGGGCGCGGTTGTAGACCGTTCTAGCCGTCGTATTACTTTCATGGCTTCTACAGAAGGTGGTGTAGAAATCGAGAAAGTTGCGGAAGAAACTCCAGAAAAAATTATCAAAGTTGAAGTTGATCCATTAGTTGGTTTACAACCATTCCAAGCACGTGAAGTTGCGTTTGCTTTAGGTTTGAAAGACAAACAAATCGGTCAATTCGTGAAAATCATGACAGCTGCTTATCAAGCATTTGTTGAAAATGATTTCGCTTTATTTGAAATTAACCCACTTTCAGTTCGTGAAAATGGCGAAATTTTATGTGTAGATGCGAAAGTAGGTATCGACTCTAACGCGCTTTACCGTTTACCTAAAGTTGCTGCTTTACGTGATAAATCTCAAGAGAATGAGCGTGAGTTAAAAGCATCTGAATTTGATCTTAACTATGTTGCTTTAGAAGGTAACATCGGTTGTATGGTTAACGGTGCTGGTCTTGCAATGGCAACTATGGACATCATTAAACTTTATGGTGGTCAGCCTGCAAACTTCCTTGACGTTGGTGGCGGCGCAACTAAAGAGCGTGTAATCGAAGCGTTCAAAATCATTCTTGCTGATACGTCTGTACAAGGTGTTTTAATCAACATCTTCGGTGGTATCGTACGTTGTGACATGATTGCTGAAGCAATTATTGCAGCGGTTCAAGAAGTAAACGTAACTGTTCCAGTGGTTGTTCGTTTAGAAGGTAACAACGCTGAGTTAGGTGCGAAATTACTTGATGAATCTGGTTTGAAATTAATTTCTGCGAACGGTTTGTCTGATGCCGCAGAAAAAGTTGTAGCTGCAGTTAAAGCGTAAGGGGAGTATCAATCATGAGCGTATTAATTAATAAAGACACTAAAGTATTGGTACAAGGTTTTACTGGTAAAAACGGTACTTTCCACTCTGCACAAGCTTTAGACTACGGTACAAAAGTTGTTGGTGGTGTTACTCCAGGTAAAGGTGGTACAACTCACCTTGACTTACCAGTATTCAACACAATGAAAGAAGCTGTACGTGAAACAAATGCAGATGCATCTGTAATCTATGTACCAGCTCCATTCGTTTTAGACTCAATCGTTGAAGCGGTTGATTCAGGTGTTGGCCTAATCGTTGTGATCACTGAAGGTGTTCCAACAATCGACATGCTTAAAGCAAAACGTTATTTAGAAACTAACGGTAACGGTACTCGTTTAGTTGGCCCTAACTGCCCAGGCGTGATCACTCCGGGTGAATGTAAGATCGGTATTATGCCTGGTCACATCCACCAACCAGGTCGTATTGGTATTATCTCACGTTCAGGTACATTGACTTATGAAGCTGTTGCTCAAACAACTAAGCTTGGTTTAGGTCAGTCTACTTGTATCGGTATCGGTGGTGACCCGATCCCAGGTATGAACCAAATTGAAGCTCTTCAATTGTTCCAAGACGATCCAGATACTGATGCAATTATCATGATCGGTGAGATCGGTGGTACAGCGGAAGAAGAAGCTGCTGAATTCATCAAATCTAACGTGACTAAACCTGTAGTAGGTTACATCGCTGGTGTAACTGCGCCTAAAGGTAAGCGTATGGGTCACGCTGGTGCGATCATTTCTGGTGGTCAAGGTACTGCTGAAGAGAAATTCGCTGCATTTGAAAAAGCAGGTATGGCTTACACTCGTAGCCCAGCTGAGCTTGGTTCAACTATGTTGCAAGTATTAAAAGAGAAAGGTTTAGCTTAATTGCTTCCTTGAATCTTTAAAAAATACCGCATCTGAAAAATGATGCGGTATTTTTTTATATTATTGAAAGTTAAATAAAATGATGTAAGAAATAATCTGGCTAAAAAAGACAAAAAAATACGCAATGATTGGGGTGATCACTGCGTAGAACAACGAATCTGTTAAAAACAGTTTCGGCTTAAGGAGAAATGTCGTGAGGTTCATATCAACCTACTCAGGTTATAGTAGTGACGCATTCTTATTTGTTCATTAAGGTTCACGTTAATTAGTGTTACTTCACGTTAAAAGGGTAAAAGCGTGTGAATCATAATAAATATATAGAAATTCTAAAAAATTAAATTATTGAATCTAAATATAATTATAAAAAAAGCCCCGTAGGGCTTTTTTTTATTTATATCTCTAATATAAAAATTAGAACTTAAATAAGCCTAATCCATCTTTAACTTCGTCCAAAGTCTGCTGAGTAATGATTCGACATTTATCAGTACCTTGGCGTAAAACATCCATAATGTAGTCAGGATCTTTAGCAAGTTCTTCACGACGTTCACGTATAGGTGTAATTAATTCTTTTAGTACACCTTCAAGACGTTTTTTAACAGTACCATCACCAAGACCACCACGGCGGTAGTGTTCTTTTAGCTCTTCAACTTCTTCTTTATTTGGATCAAATGCATCTAAATAAGTAAATACAATGTTTCCTTCAACTTGACCCGGATCTTCGATGCGAAGATGATTTGGATCGGTATACATCGCATTTACAGCTTTTTTGATGTCTTTGTCAGAAGCATTTAAAACAATAGTATTGCCTAATGACTTAGACATTTTCGCTTTACCATCAAAACCCGGTAAACGAGCCATATTAGAAAGCAATGCTTTACATTCAGGTAAAAGGTCTTGACCAATTTGACGGTTTACACGACGCACGATTTCGTTAGTTTGCTCAATCATTGGAATTTGATCTTCGCCTACTGGTACTACAGTCGCTTTAAAAGCCGTAATATCAGCTGCCTGTGCTACAGGATAGCAAAGGAAACCGGCAGGAATGTCTCGTTCAAAACCACGCATTTGAATTTCAGATTTGATGGTTGGGTTACGTTCCAATCGAGCTACAGTTACAAAGTTAAGATATAACATTGTAAGCTCATTCAGTGCAGGCAAGCATGACTGTACACAAATTGTGGTTTTAGTTGGATCAATGCCTACCGCTAAATAGTCTAGAGCAACTTCTAAAATGTTACGGCGTACTTTATCTGGGTTATCGGCATTGTCTGTTAACGCTTGTGCATCTGCTAATAAGAGATGTTGATGATGGCTATCCTGTAGACCTACACGAGAACGCAAAGAACCGACAAAATGCCCGAGGTGAAGTTGTCCGGTTGGGCGGTCGCCTGTCAAAATAATTGGACGCTGATCAACATTACTCATTATTTATTCCACTATGGTATTGGCTTAATCAGGGATAATAAGCCCTGCAATATAAAAGATTGGCATTATTGTACGGGAAATAAAATTTTTTCGTCAGCAATTGGGTAAACTTTTCTTAAAATAATATTGTGAATTTATTCAGTAAAATTACAAAAATTGAAAAAAATCATCTTACAATAGTTTAATAAATACAAACCTGGATAAGAAATGGCAAGTGGCTTACTTTTACTACTAGATGATATTGCAACAATTTTAGATGACGTCGCCTTAATGAGCAAAATGGCAGCAAAAAAAACTGCTGGTGTTTTAGGTGATGATTTGGCTTTAAATGCACAACAGGTTACAGGTGTCCGTGCTGATCGCGAATTACCGATTGTGTGGAAAGTTGCTAAAGGCTCCTTTGTTAATAAGCTCATTTTAGTTCCTCTAGCTTTATTAATTAGCGTGATTGCTCCTTGGTTGATTAATCCTTTATTAATGCTTGGCGGGCTATTCTTATGTTATGAGGGTGTTGAAAAAGTTCTTCATACCATTACACATAAAAAAGCCTCAACCTCAGAAGAAGCACAAAAAGAGTTTGATAGTGAAGAGTTAGACTTGGCTACTTTTGAAAAAGATAAAGTGAAAGGAGCTATTCGTACAGACTTTATTTTGTCAGCTGAAATTGTGGTTATTTCTTTAGGTACTGTGGCAACTGCAACTTTAATGACTAAAGTTAGTGTCCTCAGCATTATTGCAGTTGTGATGACGATCGGCGTTTATGGTTTGGTCGGCATGATTGTTAAGATTGATGACTTGGGTCTATATTTAACAAAACAGGCTGCTTCTTTTAAACAAACTATCGGTCGCGGGCTGCTTGCATTTGCGCCACTTTTAATGAAGTTATTGTCTATCGTCGGCACTATTGCGATGTTTTTGGTAGGTGGAGGGATTATTAATCATACGATTCCTTTACTCCATCATGTCACTGAAAATACAGTTGACCATGTGGAAACTATACCTGCTGTAGGCAACATCATTGGTGCTTTAACCCCAACGCTTATTAACTTTGCAATAGGAATTGTTGCTGGTGCAATAGTATTGCTTGTTGTTAGCTTGATACAAAAAATGTGGCCAAAAGCTTCTAGTTAATCAGGCCATCTATAAAGAAGAGGGAAATTATGCGTTGGAGAGATCGTCGAGTCAGTACCAATGTTGAAGACCGTCGAGGCGGAGGCGGTGTTAGGGCAGGTGGTATTAGTATTATTGGTTTGGTTGTAGCATTTGTTGCATGGAAATTTTTTGGCGTTGACCCCCAACAAGCATATCAGGCAACGCAGCAGGTTACCGCTTCGCAACAATCAAATGCAACTGCACCCGAAAGTTTAACAGCCGAGCAAAAAGAAGCTTCTGATTTTGTTGGAACAGTATTAGCCGATACAGAGGATACGTGGACACCTATTTTTAAACAGTTAGGTAAAACTTATACGCCACCAAAATTAGTCTTGTTTAGTGGGATGATTCAGTCAGGCTGTGGTACAGCTCAGTCTGCAATGGGTCCCTTTTATTGCCCAGCAGATCAGAAGGTTTATATAGATACAGAATTCTTCAAAGATATGCGTGAGCAGATGGGAATATCTGGCGAACAAAATCAGACAGAATTATCGAGACAAGATCAGGCAGGGGACTTTGCCCAAGCTTATGTAGTTGCCCATGAAGTAGGACATCATGTTCAAACTTTGCTTGGTATCTCATCTCAAGTACAACAGGCTCGTGCACAAGTCAGTCAAAGAGAAGGTAATCAGTTATCTGTACGTCAAGAATTACAAGCTGACTGTTTAGCGGGTATCTGGGCCAATCATAATCAACAACGTACTCAGTTTTTAGAGCAGGGGGACGTTGAGGAGGCAATGGATGCCGCGCAAAAAATTGGAGATGACTACTTACAAAAACGGGCAACTGGACAGGTCGTTCCGGATAGCTTTACTCATGGTAGTAGTGAACAGCGAATGCACTGGTTCCAAGTCGGTTTAAAAACTGGTGATATTAGCCAATGCGATACTTTTAATAATTCTATCTAAATCTATAAATAAGATGAGTTTACAAGGTGTTTAAGTAGGCTCATCTTTTTAATCATCCCTCCAACATAATTAATGTTAAGAAATTTAACTAATTGATAGAATGATTAACGTAATTCGTTAAACTTGTATTCCAACTTTTTAATTGCTTGGGCACACATGAGGTGCCTATTTTCTCGTTCTGTTCAGTTCTGCTGTCTAGATTTTTTATTTGGTCATTGACCCAGAAGAAGGGTGTTCATGGGTAATTTTTTCTTATTACAAGCATTTACGGTTGTATTTGCCTTATCAATTGCGACCACCATATTTAATAAGCGTATTTTGGGCTTTCCTCAGGCTATCGGCGTACCACTTGTTTCTGCGATTTTTGTCTTCATTTTGCAATGGGGAGCCAGTCTTTTAAATGGTAATCAATTCATTACTATCAATATTCATAATATTGAGGAAGCAGTACGTCACATCGATTTCTATGATTTTTTAATTAATGGCGTTATTTGCTTTATTCTGACATCTTCAGCACTTAAATTTAAAATTTCAGATCTAAGAAGCTATTGGAAACAGATTAGTATTTTGGCCACTATTGCCTTGGTAATCTGCGCTGTATTGTTTGGTAGCTTACTTTACGGTTTCCAATTGTTAGTTGGGCATCATGTACCAATTTTGGTTCTTCTATTATTAGGTGCAGCATTAGGTGCAACAGACCCGATCGGTATTAAAGGTGTTTTAAGTTCAATTCGTGCTCCTCATCATCTCATTGTTAAATTAGAAGGAGAATCTTTATTTAACGATGCGATGTGTATTGCCTTATTTATGACATTACTGAATGTTTTACAGGGTGAACATTTTTCATTGGTTGCGACATTAGAAGCTTTGCTTTATGAAATTGTGGTAGCTGTTGGTATTGGGTGGGCATTTGGGATAGGTACCTTACGCTTATTGCGTGGTAAACACGAAATGGAATCCCTGATTTTAACAACTGCCTTACTTGCAAGCGGAGCATATTTGGTGGCTCTATTCGCCCATGCTTCCGCACCGATTGCCTGTGTAATTGGTGGTTTAATCGTCGGTAATAAATGGAAAGAAATTCGTGAAGAGCGTGAGATCAGAGAGGTTAACCATTTTTGGCATACAGTAGAAGGGATTATCAATTCATTCTTATTTACCTTAATTGGCCTTGAGTTATTTATTCTTGACTTAAACTTTAGCCTGATTTTAGGTGGAATAGTTGCTTTCTTTATTCTCCATATTTCTCGTTTTGCCGCCAACTTTATGTCTTTTGCTTTCTTCCCAACAATGCGTAAGACCAAAAGTTACAATGGTAGTTTAACTATTTTATCTTGGGGTGGTGTTCGAGGAGGGATTTCACTCGCTTTAATTTTGGCGGTCGCGAATATTCCGGCGCTGAGTCCTTATAGTAGTATTCTGATTGGATATACCTTTATTAGCGTATTGTTATCTGGTGTAGTATGTGGACTTGGCCTTCCTGCGGTAATGAATGCATTTTATTACAATCCTAATGAAGAAACGGAAGGGCTTAAAGGCTTTTATCAAAAGCTATGCCATAAAATGAATCGCCGTGGCTTTCAATATATAGTTGGAGAAGATGCATTAGGAAGAGAAACAATTACTATCTTTAACCCAGATGTTATTGTTGATCAAAAAACAGAAGACGGGATCGCAACCATGCATGATCCAAATAAGTTACAAGAAGTAAAACGTTTCGAAAGTCCAGATAATTTCTAAAAGTAAATAAAAAAATAATTTTTATTTGAATATAAAAATGAGGCTTTAGTGTAATAGTAAAATATTATCTAAGGCCATTTTTTTTCTATATATATCATTATTAATATATTTTATTTTATTGAGATATTAAAACTTGTTATATAAAAATTTAAATTAAAATAATTTTCAATGAATGTTCAATAATAAGAAACTAATTTTGTTTTATATATAAAACAGTTAATAAGCTTGTTGAATAAATTATAAGTAGAAAAATCAGATTTTTATTTATATAAAATTTGTATTAATTAATTTTTTTTCTTTGAGTACTTTAGTATTTGTTTTTTTTATTTTAAAGTGTTTAATGTAAAAATGATCACATTACTTAATGTTTTTAAGTTGTAGGTCAAAAACTCGAAAACATTAAGTAAAAAGAATTATACATAAAATCATTTAAATCAATAATATAAAAGGAATATAGATATGCCTGAGATACAAATTATTGCCAAGGATAATCATAAAACCTTGGTAACCACAGAGGGAACTTCTGCAAAACTTTCAGAAGCGTCAGTTGTGTTGGTGAAAGTGGCTGCCAGCGATGTATTGGTAGTAAATAGGGAGGGTACCAATGCAGTCATACGTCTGAAAAATGGCGAGACTATTGTTATTGAAGGCTTCTTTAGTGGAACAGCTGAGCCTAAAGATAACAGTCTGGTTTTCCAAGATGAAAATGGACAGTTGATTTGGGCAAAATTCAAAGATGCTGAAAATGATGCAGATGCGGATAGTGACGCTGACGCAGATGCTGACAGTGACGTGGAACCACAAGCACTTTTAGGTGAAGATTTACCAGCAGCTCTACCAGCAGAAGCTCCACAAGAGTTGGTATCTGATGTTATTTACCAGCCTATTTCTTCAATTGAGCCTCTACTTTATCATGATGCAGGCGTGAACCCATGGTTATGGGCTGCTATTCCACTAGTTGCAGGCGGTATTATCGCTGCAGCATCAAATCATGATAGTAATGATGATTCTTCAGCACCTGCTGACACCACTCCACCAAGTACCGATGGCGTAACTTTCTCGGTTGACCCTGTTACTTCTGATAATGTGATTAATGCATCAGAAGCATCAGGTAATGTCACCATTACAGGTGTTTTGAAAAACATTCCAGCAGATGCGGCCAACACGGCCGTTACAGTTGTTATTAATGGGGTAACTTATAATGCGACTGTAGATAAAGCAGCAGGTACATGGACAGTAAGTGTACCGGGCAGTGGCTTAGTTGCGGATGCAGATAAGACGATTGATGCCAAAGTAACGTTTACAGATGCAGCAGGTAATAGCAGCAGTGTTAACGATACACAAACTTATACACTTGATACCACTGCACCAAATGCACCAGTGATTGACCCAGTTAACGGGACAGACCCGATTACAGGTACAGCAGAACCTGGTTCAACAGTGACTGTGACTTATCCGGACGGTAGTACGAAAACTGTTGTAGCAGGACCGGATGGTACTTGGACTGTGCCAAACCCAGGCTTGAATGATGGCGATGAAGTTACAGCTGTAGCAACAGACCCTGCTGGCAATACATCAGGACCAGGAACAGCTATTGTTGATGCAGTTGCACCGACAGTAGCGCTTAACGATGTATTGACCAATGACAGTACACCAGCACTCACTGGTACAGTGAACGATCCAACAGCAACTGTGGTTGTGAATGTGGATGGTATTGACTATCCGGCAGTAAATAATGGTGACGGTACATGGACGCTTGCAGACAATACCTTGCCTGTATTAACAGACGGTCCACACACCATTACCGTGACTGCAACAGATGCAGCAGGCAATGCGGGTACAGATACAGGTGTTGTGACAGTTGATACAGCTGCTCCAAATACAGCTGGCGTTACCTTTGCGATTGATTCAGTAACAGCTGACAATGTGATTAATGCATCAGAAGCAGCAGGTAATGTCACGATTACTGGTGTTCTGAAAAACATTCCAGCAGATGCGACTAACACGGCCGTTACAGTTGTTATTAATGGGGTAACTTATAATGCAACGGTAGATAAAACAGCAGGCACGTGGACAGTAAGTGTGCCGGGCATTGGCTTGACTGCGGATGCAGATAAGACGATTGATGCCAAAGTAACGTTTACAGATGCGGCAGGTAATAGCAGCAGTGTTAACGATACACAAACATATACAATCGATACCACTGCTCCTGCAGCGCCAGTAATCGACCCAGTTAACGGGACAGACCCAATTACAGGTACAGCAGAGCCTGGTTCAACCGTAACAGTAACCTATCCTAATGGTGACACAGCAACAGTTGTAGCAGGACCCGACGGCAGTTGGTCAGTACCAAACCCTGGCCTTAATGATGGTGACGAAGTTGAGGCAATTGCTACAGATCCAGCAGGCAACCCATCTTTACCAGGTACAGCTACTGTTGATGCAGTTGGTCCAAATACCGATGGTGTTAACTTTACGGTTGATTCAGTAACAGCTGACAATGTGATTAATGCATCAGAAGCGTCAGGCAACGTTACTGTTACAGGCGTATTGAAAAACGTTCCGGCAGATGCAGCAAATACAGTGGTCACTGTTGTGATCAATGGCCAGACGTATACTGCAACTGTAGATAGCACAGCAGGCACATGGACAGTAAGCGTACCAGGTAGTGACTTAACTGCGGATGCAGATAAGACGATTGATGCTAAAGTAACGTTTACAGATGCGGCAGGTAATAGCAGCAGTGTTAACGATACACAAACATATACAATCGATACCACTGCACCTGATGCACCAGTAATTAACCCGGTTAACGGGACAGACCCGATTACAGGTACGGCAGAGCCTGGTTCAACAGTAACTGTGACTTATCCAGATGGCAGTACAACAACAGTTGTTGCAGGACCGGATGGTACTTGGACAGTACCAAATCCAGGTTTAAATGATGGCGATAAAGTTACAGCAATTGCTACAGATCCAGCAGGTAACCCATCATTACCAGGCACAGCTATTGTCGATGCAGTTGGCCCAAATACAGATGGTGTTAACTTTACGGTTGATTCAGTAACAGCTGACAATGTGATTAATGCATCAGAAGCGTCAGGCAACGTTACTGTTACAGGCGTATTGAAAAACGTTCCGGCAGATGCAGCAAATACAGTGGTCACTGTTGTGATCAATGGCCAGACGTATACTGCAACTGTAGATAGCACAGCAGGCACATGGACAGTAAGCGTACCAGGTAGTGACTTAACTGCGGATGCAGATAAGACGATTGATGCTAAAGTAACGTTTACAGATGCGGCAGGTAATAGCAGCAGTGTTAACGATACACAAACATATACAATCGATACCACTGCACCTGATGCACCAGTAATTAACCCGGTTAACGGGACAGACCCGATTACAGGTACGGCAGAGCCTGGTTCAACAGTAACTGTGACTTATCCAGATGGCAGTACAACAACAGTTGTTGCAGGACCGGATGGTACTTGGACAGTACCAAATCCAGGTTTAAATGATGGCGATAAAGTTACAGCAATTGCTACAGATCCAGCAGGTAACCCATCATTACCAGGCACAGCTATTGTCGATGCAGTTGGCCCAAATACAGATGGTGTTAACTTCACGGTTGATTCAGTAACAGCTGACAATGTGATTAATGCATCAGAAGCGTCAGGCAACGTTACTGTTACAGGCGTATTGAAAAACGTTCCGGCAGATGCAGCAAATACAGTGGTCACTGTTGTGATCAATGGCCAGACGTATACTGCAACTGTAGATAGCACAGCAGGCACATGGACAGTAAGCGTATCAGGCAGTGACTTGACTGCAGATGCAGATAAGACGATTGATGCCAAAGTAACGTTTACAGATGCGGCAGGTAATAGCAGCAGTGTTAACGATACACAAACATATACAGTTGATACGGTTGCACCAAATGCACCGGTGCTTGATCCGATCAATGCAACAGACCCAGTGAGCGGTCAGGCAGAGCCTGGTTCAACCGTGACTGTGACTTATCCTGATGGCACCACTGCAACAGTGGTGGCAGGCACAGATGGTAGCTGGTCAGTACCAAACCCAGGTAACCTGGTGGATGGCGATACAGTGACTGCAACAGCGACTGACCCTGCAGGCAACACTTCATTGCCAGGTACAGGCACAGTTTCAGCAGACATCACAGCACCTGTGGTTGCGCTGGATGATGTGTTGACGAATGACAGCACACCAGCACTTACTGGTACAGTGAACGATCCGACAGCCACTGTAGTTGTCAATGTGGATGGCGTTGACTATCCGGCAGTGAACAATGGCGACGGCACCTGGACGCTTGCAGACAATACACTTCCAACACTCGCAGACGGTCCACACACCATTACCGTGACTGCAACAGATGCAGCAGGTAACGTAGGTAACGATACTGCAATGGTGACCATTGATACGGTTGCACCAAATGCACCGGTGCTTGATCCGATCAATGCAACAGACCCAGTGAGCGGTCAGGCAGAGCCTGGTTCAACCGTGACTGTGACTTATCCTGATGGCACCACTGCAACAGTGGTGGCAGGCACAGATGGCAGCTGGTCAGTACCAAACCCAGGTAACCTGGTGGATGGCGATACAGTGACTGCAACAGCGACTGACCCTGCAGGCAACACTTCATTGCCAGGTACAGGCACAGTTTCAGCAGACATCACAGCACCTGTGGTTGCGCTGGATGATGTGTTGACGAATGACAGCACACCAGCACTTACTGGTACAGTGAACGATCCGACAGCCACTGTAGTTGTCAATGTGGATGGCGTTGACTATCCGGCAGTGAACAATGGTGACGGCACCTGGACGCTTGCAGACAATACACTTCCAACACTCGCAGACGGTCCACACACCATTACCGTGACTGCAACAGATGCAGCAGGTAACGTAGGTAACGATACTGCAGTGGTGACCATTGATACGGTTGCACCAAATGCACCGGTGCTTGATCCGATCAATGCAACAGACCCAGTGAGCGGTCAGGCAGAGCCTGGTTCAACCGTGACTGTGACTTATCCTGATGGCACCACTGCAACAGTGGTGGCAGGCACAGATGGCAGCTGGTCAGTACCAAACCCAGGTAACCTGGTGGATGGCGATACAGTGACTGCAACAGCGACTGACCCTGCAGGCAACACTTCATTGCCAGGTACAGGCACAGTTTCAGCAGACATCACAGCACCTGTGGTTGCGCTGGATGACGTGTTGACGAATGACAGCACACCAGCACTTACTGGTACAGTGAACGATCCGACAGCCACTGTAGTTGTCAATGTGGATGGCGTTGACTATCCGGCAGTGAACAATGGTGACGGCACCTGGACGCTTGCAGACAATACACTTCCAACACTCGCAGACGGTCCACACACCATTACCGTGACTGCAACAGATGCAGCAGGTAACGTAGGTAACGATACTGCAGTGGTGACCATTGATACGGTTGCACCAAATGCACCGGTGCTTGATCCGATCAATGCAACAGACCCAGTGAGCGGTCAGGCAGAGCCTGGTTCAACCGTGACTGTGACTTATCCTGATGGCACCACTGCAACAGTGGTGGCAGGCACAGATGGCAGCTGGTCAGTACCAAACCCAGGTAACCTGGTGGATGGCGATACAGTGACTGCAACAGCGACTGACCCTGCAGGCAACACTTCATTGCCAGGTACAGGCACAGTTTCAGCAGACATCACAGCACCTGTGGTTGCGCTGGATGACGTGTTGACGAATGACAGCACACCAGCACTTACTGGTACAGTGAACGATCCGACAGCCACTGTAGTTGTCAATGTGGATGGCGTTGACTATCCGGCAGTGAACAATGGTGACGGCACCTGGACGCTTGCAGACAATACACTTCCAACACTCGCAGACGGTCCACACACCATTACCGTGACTGCAACAGATGCAGCAGGTAACGTAGGTAACGATACTGCAGTGGTGACCATTGATACGGTTGCACCAAATGCACCAGTGCTTGATCCGATCAATGCAACAGACCCAGTGAGCGGTCAGGCAGAGCCTGGTTCAACCGTGACTGTGACTTATCCTGATGGCACAACTGCAACAGTGGTAGCAGGCACAGATGGCAGCTGGTCAGTACCAAACCCAGGTAACCTGGTGGATGGCGATACAGTGACTGCAACAGCGACTGACCCTGCAGGCAACACTTCATTGCCAGGTACAGGCACAGTTTCAGCAGACATCACAGCACCTGTGGTTGCGCTGGATGACGTGTTGACGAATGACAGCACACCAGCACTTACTGGTACAGTGAACGATCCGACAGCCACTGTAGTTGTCAATGTGGATGGCGTTGACTATCCGGCAGTGAACAATGGTGACGGCACCTGGACGCTTGCAGACAATACACTTCCAACACTCGCAGACGGTTCACATACCATTACCGTGACTGCAACAGATGCAGCAGGTAACGTAGGTAACGATACTGCAGTGGTGACCATTGATACGGTTGCACCAAATGCACCGGTGCTTGATCCGATCAATGCAACAGACCCAGTGAGCGGTCAGGCAGAGCCTGGTTCAACCGTGACTGTGACTTATCCTGATGGCACCACTGCAACAGTGGTGGCAGGCACAGATGGTAGCTGGTCAGTACCAAACCCAGGTAACCTGGTAGATGGCGATACAGTGACTGCAACAGCGACTGACCCTGCAGGCAACACTTCATTGCCAGGTACAGGCACAGTTTCAGCAGACATCACAGCACCTGTGGTTGCGCTGGATGATGTGTTGACGAATGACAGCACACCAGCACTTACTGGTACAGTGAACGATCCGACAGCCACTGTAGTTGTCAATGTGGATGGCGTTGACTATCCGGCAGTGAACAATGGCGACGGCACCTGGACGCTTGCAGACAATACACTTCCAACACTCGCAGACGGTCCACACACCATTACCGTGACTGCAACAGATGCAGCAGGTAACGTAGGTAACGATACTGCAGTGGTGACCATTGATACGGTTGCACCAAATGCACCGGTGCTTGATCCGATCAATGCAACAGACCCAGTGAGCGGTCAGGCAGAGCCTGGTTCAACCGTGACTGTGACTTATCCTGATGGCACCACTGCAACAGTGGTGGCAGGCACAGATGGCAGCTGGTCAGTACCAAACCCAGGTAACCTGGTGGATGGCGATACAGTGACTGCAACAGCGACTGACCCTGCAGGCAACACTTCATTGCCAGGTACAGGCACAGTTTCAGCAGACATCACAGCACCTGTGGTTGCGCTGGATGACGTGTTGACGAATGACAGCACACCAGCACTTACTGGTACAGTGAACGATCCGACAGCCACTGTAGTTGTCAATGTGGATGGCGTTGACTATCCGGCAGTGAACAATGGCGACGGCACCTGGACGCTTGCAGACAATACACTTCCAACACTCGCAGACGGTCCACACACCATTACCGTGACTGCAACAGATGCAGCAGGTAACGTAGGTAACGATACTGCAGTGGTGACCATTGATACGGTTGCACCAAATGCACCGGTGCTTGATCCGATCAATGCAACAGACCCAGTGAGCGGTCAGGCAGAGCCTGGTTCAACCGTGACTGTGACTTATCCTGATGGCACCACTGCAACAGTGGTGGCAGGCACAGATGGCAGCTGGTCAGTACCAAACCCAGGTAACCTGGTGGATGGCGATACAGTGACTGCAACAGCGACTGACCCTGCAGGCAACACTTCATTGCCAGGTACAGGCACAGTTTCAGCAGACATCACAGCACCTGTGGTTGCGCTGGATGATGTGTTGACGAATGACAGCACACCAGCACTTACTGGTACAGTGAACGATCCGACAGCCACTGTAGTTGTCAATGTGGATGGCGTTGACTATCCGGCAGTGAACAATGGTGACGGTACTTGGACGCTTGCAGACAATACACTTCCAGTGTTGGCAGATGGTCCGCATACGGTAAGTGTGACTGCAACAGATGTGGCAGGTAACGTTTCAACTCCGGTAACAGGTACAGTGACTGTTGATGCGACAGCACCAACACTTGCGATCACGACAGATGACCTTGCACTTGCGGCAGGTGAAGATGCCAACATTACCTTCACGTTCAGTGAGGCGGTTGCCGGCTTTGATGTAAGTGACATCACGGTTGTAGGCGGTACATTGACTGGCCTGACTACAACGGACAACATCACCTGGACAGCAGTGTTCACACCAGATGGTACAGGCACAGCACCAAGCATTGCCGTGGCTGATGGCAGCTACACAGATGTTGTGGGTAACCTTGGTACAGGCGATGTACTTGACGGTACAGACGGCTTTATCGTTGACCTTGTAGCACCGGTAGTAACTTTCGCGGATGTATCGACTAACGATACAACTCCTGCATTGACCGGTACGATTGATGATCCTACTGCGACAGTTGTAGTGACTGTGGATGGCGTGGATTACCCAGCAGTGAACAATGGTGACGGTACTTGGACGCTTGCAGACAATACACTTCCAGTGTTGGCAGATGGTCCGCATACGGTAAGTGTGACTGCAACAGATGTGGCAGGTAACGTTTCAACTCCGGTAACAGGTACAGTGACTGTTGATGCGACAGCACCAACACTTGCGATCACGACAGATGACCTTGCACTTGCGGCAGGTGAAGATGCCAACATTACCTTCACGTTCAGTGAGGCAGTTGCAGGCTTTGATGTAAGTGACATCACGGTTGTAGGCGGTACATTGACTGGCCTGACTACAACGGACAACATCACCTGGACAGCAGTGTTCACACCGGATGGTACAGGCACAGCACCAAGCATTGCCGTGGCTGATGGCAGCTACACAGATGTTGCAGGTAACTTGGGTACAGGCGATGTACTTGACGGTACAGACGGCTTTATCGTTGACCTTGTAGCACCGGTAGTAACTTTCGCGGATGTATCGACTAACGATACAACTCCTGCATTGACCGGTACGATTGATGATCCTACTGCGACAGTTGTAGTGACTGTGGATGGCGTGGATTACCCAGCAGTGAACAATGGTGACGGTACCTGGACGCTTGCAGATAATACACTTCCAGTGTTGGCAGATGGTCCACATACGGTAAGTGTGACTGCAACAGATGTGGCAGGTAACGTTTCAACTCCGGTAACAGGTACAGTGACTGTTGATGCGACAGCACCAACACTTGCGATCACGACAGATGACCTTGCACTTGCGGCAGGTGAAGATGCCAACATTACCTTCACGTTCAGTGAGGCGGTTGCCGGCTTTGATGTAAGTGACATCACGGTTGTAGGCGGTACATTGACTGGCCTGACTACAACGGACAACATCACCTGGACAGCAGTGTTCACACCAGATGGTACAGGCACAGCACCAAGCATTGCCGTGGCTGATGGCAGCTACACAGATGTTGTGGGTAACTTGGGTACAGGCGATGTACTTGACGGTACAGACGGCTTTATCGTTGATCTTGTAGCACCGGTAGTAACTTTCGCGGATGTATCGACTAACGATACAACTCCTGCATTGACCGGTACGATTGATGATCCTACTGCGACAGTTGTAGTGACTGTGGATGGCGTGGATTACCCAGCGGTGAACAATGGTGACGGTACCTGGACGCTTGCAGACAATATACTTCCAGTGTTGGCAGATGGTCCGCATACGGTAAGTGTGACTGCAACAGATGTGGCAGGTAACGTTTCAACTCCGGTAACAGGTACAGTGACTGTTGATGCGACAGCACCAACACTTGCGATCACGACAGATGACCTTGCACTTGCGGCAGGTGAAGATGCCAACATTACCTTCACGTTCAGTGAGGCGGTTGCCGGCTTTGATGTAAGTGACATCACGGTTGTAGGCGGTACATTGACTGGCCTGACTACAACGGACAACATCACCTGGACAGCAGTGTTCACACCAGATGGTACAGGCACAGCACCAAGCATTGCCGTGGCTGATGGCAGCTACACAGACCTTGCAGGTAACTTGGGTACAGGCGATGTACTTGATGGAACTGATGGTTTCGTTGTAGACATTGTTCCACCAACGCTTGCGATTACGACTGATGACCTTGCGCTTGCAGCAGGTGAATCAGCCAACATTACCTTCACATTCAGTGAAGCAGTTACAGGCTTTGATGTAAGTGACATCGCAGTTGTAGGTGGTACATTAGGTGCATTGACTACAATTGATAACATCACCTGGACAGCAGTGTTCACACCGGATGGTACAGGCACAGCACCAACCATCAGTGTGGCTGATAATACTTACACAGACCTTGCAGGTAACTTGGGTACAGGTGATGTACTTGATGGAACTGATGGTTTTGTTGTAGACATTGTTCCACCAACACTTGCAATTACAACTGATGATCTGGCTCTTGCAGCAGGTGAATCAGCCAACATTACCTTCACATTCAGTGAAGCAGTTACAGGCTTTGATGTAAGCGACATCGCAGTTGTAGGTGGTACATTAGGTGCATTGACTACAACTGACAACATCACCTGGACAGCAGTGTTCACACCGGATGGTACAGGCACAGCACCAAGCATCAGTGTGGCTGATAATACTTACACAGACCTTGCAGGTAACTTAGGTACAGGTGATGTACTTGATGGAACTGATGGTTTCGTTGTAGACATTATTCCACCAACGCTTGCGATTACGACTGATGACCTTGCGCTTGCAACAGGTGAAACAGCCAATATTACCTTCACGTTCAGTGAAGCAGTTACAGGCTTTGATGTAAGTGACATCGCAGTTGTAGGTGGTACATTAGGTGCATTGACTACAACTGACAACATCACCTGGACAGCAGTGTTCACACCGGATGGTACAGGCACAGCACCAAGCATCAGTGTGGCTGATAATACTTACACAGACCTTGCAGGTAACTTGGGTACAGGTGATGTACTTGATGGAACTGATGGTTTCGTTGTAGACATTGTTCCACCAACACTTGCAATTACAACTGATGATCTGGCTCTTGCAGCAGGTGAATCAGCGAACATTACCTTCACATTCAGTGAGGCAGTGGCAGGCTTTGATGCGAATGATATCACCCTAGTAGGTGGTACATTGAGTGCATTGGTTACGACTGACAACATCACCTGGACAGCAGTGTTCACACCGGATGGTACAGGCACAGCACCAAGCATCAGTGTGGCTGATAATACTTACACAGACCTTGCAGGTAACTTAGGTACAGGTGATGTACTTGATGGAACTGATGGTTTCGTTGTAGACATTGTTGCACCGGTAGTTGGTTTCACAAATGTAACTACTAATGATGATACACCACCATTGACTGGTACGATTGATGATCCTACTGCGACAGTTGTAGTGACTGTGGATGGCGTGGATTACCCAGCAACCAACAATGGTGACGGTACCTGGACGCTTGCAGACAATACACTTCCTTCATTAATCGATGGTCCGCATACCGTAAGCGTAACTGCAACCGACCCTGCGGGTAATGTATCGATTCCGGCAACTGGTACGGTAACGATTAGTTCTTCTAGTATCTTGGCCTTTGACAACACTGACCATGCAGTTCTTAGTCCGCAACCATCTCTTGTGGGTGATGATGTAAGTCTAGGTAGTACTTCTTATTTAGTACTTACATCTGTAGCAGGCTTAGACCTTCAACTTGGTGGTAATTCTCTAGGATTTACTGTCGCTGCTGGCCATGAAGGTGATGTTACTTTCCAATATAGTGGCTTAATCGACGCAGCTGTACTTTCTGATTACAAGTTAGTAGTTCAGAAGTTCAATACAACAACTAACCAATGGGAATCTATACATGGTGATGCTAATTCATCATTAATTAGCTTGCACTTGTTAGGTATTGGTACAGGAAATGTTCCTGGTGCAGTCCTTGATGGTTTAGATGCGGGTCAATACCGTGCCTTCTTAGCCTACGACGGACTGTTAGGATTAGGCGTGTTAGGCACTCTTTCTGCCACTATGGATGATTATGATTTGTCTGTAGCAGGTGGATATGAAATTGGTAATGCTGAAGGTAACGTGATTACTGATCCAGATCCAACAACAGGACAAGTCGATCAGGTAACTGCAAATACTTATGTTTCATCAGTGAATGGTCATCCGATTGATGCTGATGGAGAGACATTTGCAGGTACTTACGGAACAATTACTTTCTATCAAGATGGTAGTTATGTGTATGTACCAAATGCAGATGGTTCTGGTGTAGGTCAAACTGATGTATTCACATATACGTTAACTGACTCAGTAACTGGAGCAACAGGTCAAGCTAATCTTAATATCGTGTTTGATTCGATTCGTGCAGCGGATAACCTTGTTGAGGTTGAACTCAATCCACAATATCAATTGGTGGGTACAGAGACTGATTCAGCATTCTATGGCGTTCTATTGAATGTCGGAAATATTGTTGACCTACAACTCCTCACAGTAGATACGGTTGACTTTACTATCGCTGCTGGTCAGGAAGGGGTTGCAACGTTTAACTTCAATAGCTTGATTGGTGCATCTGCTTTAGGTGACTACAATGTTGTGTTGCAAAAATACAATGATGTGACAGGACAATGGGAAGCGGTGAATGGTACAGGTGATCGTTCATTACTGAACTTGACCTTGCTCGGTAATACGCCAACTGCGCAAATAGGTGGGCTTACAGAGGGTGAATATAGAGCATTCTTATCATTCAATGGCTTGGTAGGCGGAGCAGTAGCTGTAACATTAAACGGCAGTGTAGATGTCTATAACCCAGCGGTTATTACTGGTTACGATGTCGTAGCAGCTCATGGCAACCTAATCTCTGATCCAAATACGAATGGTGATGTTGATATCGCTACACCTAACAGTATTATCAGTGAAGTCAATGGTGTTGCAGTAAGTGCATCTCCAACTGAGATTATTGGTACTCACGGTACTTTACTCATCTATGCAAATGGTGATTATACCTACACGCCAAATGCTGATAGTGCTGGATTAGGTCAGGTTGATCAATTTACTTATACCTTGTTAGACCCAGCTTCTAATACAACTTCACAAGCTACGTTCTATGTACATCTAGATAGTAAAGTTGTGGATATGAATTGGGATGCAGCTGATCCATCACAACCTGCTACTGTAACGATTACAGCAGTGGATGACGCTGTAAATGCTGCAATTGCTGCTGAGCCTCATCTCATCGAAGATGACAGAGCATTGGGTAGTGCAACTTATCTTGCATTGTTATCGTTGGCTGGCATCAACCTACAAGCTCCTTTACCATTCGTGAATAGTACTGTGGAGTTCAATGTAGGTGCTGGTGAAACTGGAACCGCAACCTTTAAATACAGCAGTTTAATCAATGAAGGAGCGCTCGGTGATTACCAACTTGTAGTACAGAAATTCAATACTGCTACAAATCGTTGGGAATCAATTACCGGTAGCAGTGAAGCTTCTTTACTGAACTTAAGTGTATTGGGTATAGGTGTGAATGCGACACCGGGAGTGGTTGTTGAAGGGCTTGACGAAGGTCAATACCGTGCCTTTATGACATACAACGGCCTCTATGGTAAGAGTATCCTAGGTACATTGTCAGGTACGATGGATGTTTACGATCCAAACCAAATTGACTTTACTGGTTTGGCATCTGAAGGCAATGTCATTACTGGTCTTGGCGTAGGTACAAATGCTGATGCTGTAACTGGATACACAATTGTTGATTCAGTTACTGTAAACGGTGTGACTACGAATGTTGATCCAAATACTGGAACAATTATTCAGGGTCAATACGGTACGCTTCAAATATTCGCGAATGGTGATTACATCTATACGCCGAATAATACGAATGCCAACCTCGGTCTAGTCGATCACTTCACTTATACGTTGGCTGATCCTTTGGGCGGCAATATAAGTGCAAGTCTAGACTTCACTATTGGCAACAGTACGCCAGTGATTGCCGTAGACGACCTTGCTGTAGCTGTTGTTAATCCAGAATATCTGCAAATTGGTAATGATGTTGCGGTAGGTAATACTACGTATCTAGCATTATTAACATTGACTGATAATTTTGACTTCCAAGCTGGCGGCCAAAGCGTTAACTTCACTTTGACTGATGCGACATTAAATGATGTAACGTTTAACTACAGTGCGCTTATCAGCGCAAGCTTGTTAGCTGATTATGTTCTTGTGGTACAAAAATTTGATACTGCAACCAATCAATGGGTAGCTGTAAATGGCACTGGAGATGCGGACTTACTCAGTCTGGCAGCCTTTGGTGGAAATTCAGTGACATTAGAAGGTCTAGCTGCTGGTCAATATAGAGCCTATATGACTTATGCTGGTAGTGGTGTTGGAGTTAGCTTATTAGGTACATTGTCAGTTCAGAAAGATGTATTTGATGCGACAAATATCACAGGCTACAGCACTCAAGTTGCAGAAGGTAACGTTATTCATGATGTGGGCTTAAATGGACACGCAGATACTGCTTCTGGTTTTAGCACAGTAACTAGCGTTGAATTTAACGGCACAGCATTTGCGGTTAATGCGACAGGTGTCACAACCATTGTCGGTGACCACGGTACATTGTCAATTTATGCTAATGGTAACTACAGCTATCAACCAAATGGTGAGGCTGCAAGCCTTGGTCAAGTTGATCAATTTACTTATACCTTGTCAGATGGTCTAAATACATCGCAAGCGACCTTGTATCTCCATATTGATAGCGATGCAGTCGATATGACTTGGAATACAAGTGATCCATCACAACCTGCTGTCATCACAGTTACTCCTGTAGACGCGATTGATAACGTTGTTTCTGCTGGTGTAGATATCGTTCCTCAAGGCGAGCTTGGTGTAGCTGTAGGTTCTGCAACTTATCTAGCATTGGTGGGCATTACAGAGAACTTAAATGTTTCCTTGTTAGGAACACCAAGTGTTGCATTTACAATTGATGCTGGACACGAAGCTGATGTGACATTTGCATATGCTCCAGTGCTTTCATTATCATTGTTTAATGACTATAAAGTTGTATTACAGCAAAAAGGTGCTGATGGTGCTTGGCATAATATTGACGGTGGCTCAAGTACTGGCTTACTCAATATTGGTTTACTAGGTAACGGTGGAATTGGTGTTACTGTTCCAGATCTAGGCCAAGGTGAATACCGTGCATTTATGGTGTACACCGGTTTAGGAGTAGGTATCTTAGGTACAATGAGTGTAGTGAAAGATGACTTTGATTACACAGTTGCGCCTACCAATACAGCGGTTGTTGCAGATGGTAATGTATTGACTGATGACGTAACTACGTTAACTACTCAAGTTACCACTGTGACATCTGAAGTAGTGGGTGCTCTACCACAAACTGTCGGAACAGATACAGTTATAAACGGTGCATACGGTACATTGGTGATTTCTACAAATGGTCACTACACCTATACACCAAATACAACTGATCTGAGCGCGATTGGTAAAGTGGATTCATTCACTTATACAATTCGTGATGTATTAACAGGGGCAACAGATACAGCGACATTACATGTTCAGGTTGGTTCACCAGACGTAACGATCGCATGGGATGCTGCTAACCCAGCAAATGATGGCGTAGTACAATTAACTGCTAATCCTGATCATGTGGTTACAACTACAGACTTCTCAAATGCTGCTGATCTACCAGTAGATGTGGCGAGCCCTGTGGTTTCTGTAAACCTCATCGGTTCTAATTCAGTAGTGTCTGATCAGTTTGTAGTAGGAGCTGGAACTG
Source organism: Acinetobacter sp. FDAARGOS_558 (assembly GCF_003937785.1). Taxonomy (NCBI): domain Bacteria; kingdom Pseudomonadati; phylum Pseudomonadota; class Gammaproteobacteria; order Moraxellales; family Moraxellaceae; genus Acinetobacter; species Acinetobacter sp. FDAARGOS_558. The sequence goes on along the minus strand of NZ_RKJH01000001.1, from coordinate 1,489,406 downwards.
TTGCTAATATTGATCTATCAGCGGTTTATACAGCACAACCTCTAGCAAGTTTACTACCGACAGTAAGTTATGTGATCCAAAGCTGGAATGGTACAGCATGGGTGAATACAATTTACTCAGGTTCTCAAACTGCTCTAGGAAGTGTGGCAACTATTCAAGCGGGTAGTGTTGCATTCCAAGACACTGTTGAGCATTTAGCTGCAGGTACCTACCGCGTACAATATACGCTAACAGGTGTTTCACTTGGTGCGACTTCACTAGATACAAATGTTTCTACAACGACAGTTCATCTAGATACTTATCGTTCAGATTGGATCAGCGGAAATGTGTTGGCAGGAGACAACATTGGTGGAGTAGCGGATACAGGCATCTTGTCTCATGAAGGAGCTAAACTCCAAGTTTGGGATAATGCACAAAATGCTTATGTTGATGCAGTTGGACAAACAATCAATACCGGTAACGGTGTATTGATTATGCAATCAAATGGTGAATATGAGTATCGTCCAAATGATGTGACTACAACCACACAATTGGCGTCTACTGACAGTATTAACTATAAGATTGTGTCCGTAACTGGTGGAGTTGAATCTCAATCAACCTTAACGATTGATTTAACACATACTGATTACAATCTTCTTTACACAAGTACTTCTGCGAATGACACATTCACAACAGGTACGGGTTCAGATACTGTGATTTATCAATTGTTGAATGGAACTGCTGCTACAGCTAACAATGGTGCAAATACAGGTGGTAACGGTGTAGATACTTGGACTGACTTCCATGTTGGTAATGTTGCTACAGACAAACAAGCTGATCTGATTGATATCAGAGCCTTGTTAGATGGAGATCAAACAGATGCTAATATTGGACAATATCTGAATGTCACTACAAGTGGTGGTAACACTACAATTCAGATTGACCGTGATGGATTATCAGGACTCATCCCAGGTAATAACTTCACTACATTGTTAGTCTTACAAGGTGTTACTACAACAGAGACTGAATTACTTAACAATGGTCAAATTCTCTATTAATAGATAATTGAATCATCAGAAAAAGAGAACCCTAGGGTTCTCTTTTTTAATTTTTAAACAATACTTTAACCTAGCTTTGAAAGAGTTCATGCTATGATGCATTGAGAATTTTATAGAACAACAAATAACGGATAGGGACTTAATTCGAGTGGCGGTATTTTTAGACTTCAAAAGACAGCTCAAGCTTTGGTTAGAACATATCGTTCACCATGTTTCAGACCTTCAAGAAGAAACTATTTTATTTATATCATTTGGCCCTAAAGATCACAGATGTAGCGTATGGCATAGTGAAAAAACAGTGCTTTCACAAGCAACTCTACAATTATTTGATTTTATTGATGATCAGTTTTCGCCAGATCAACTTCCAGACTACATAAAAATTGATGTTGCTTACAATTTAGAAAAGCAAAGTTGGAACAAAATAGAGCAGCAGGTTCATCACCAATTTCACAATAATCATTACCGCAGAGGTATTGGATTTGATGATTCCTGTTCGGTAGCTTTTCTGGAGCAAGAAATATATGGAAAAGCCATTATTCGGGGCTTAAGTTATGACAAGCCGAACTTTTTTGATGAAACAAATCTGAACTATGCAATTAAACAAAAATATCGTGCAACAAAGCCGGAAATTAAACTTCAGTCACTACAAGAAGTGTGGACTTTCGATACCTATGCAACTTTTTATGAAAATGGACAATTTATTAATTTAGCGAGTCGCTACGATGCAAATGGTATTAGAGCCATTGCTAGCAATAAAAAACAGCACTTTAGAGACCTCATTGAAAAAAATGCAGCGTTTTTACATAGCCAGATTCAAGAAAATGGCAAATTCATTTATGGATATTTTCCTGCTTATGATCGTGATATACGGAACTATAATACGGTACGTCACTGTACTTCGCTTTACGCGCTTTTAGAGACTTTTGAAGTACAAGATAAACCTGAATATTGGCCTAAAATTGTTGCAGCAATTCAATACGCACTTACTACTTTCTATAAAGAAAAAGACCCAATAACTGCTTTTATGATTGATGGTAAAGAAGGGGAGCTAGAAATTAAATTAGGTGCAAATGCCGCAGCTATTTTAATGTTAACGAAATATCAAGAAATCACAGGAAAAGATGATTATTTAAAATATGCAGAGAAACTTGCTCATGGTATTTTAGAATTAGTAGATCCGGATGGATTAACTACTCATGTATTAAATTATCCAAATTATGATTTAAAAGAAAAGTTCAGAATCATTTATTATGATGGAGAAGCAGCATTAGCTTTATTAAGGTTATATCAAATTAATCAGGATAAAAGATTATTAGACACAGTTAAGTTAATGTTTGAAAATTTTATTCATAAAAGATATGAAAAATATCATGATCACTGGTTAAGTTATTGTACTAATGAGCTTACAAAAATATGTCCTGAAGAAAAATATTTTATTTTTGGTTTAAATAATTATTTAAAACATTTTATTTTTATTCGAAATAGAAAAACAACATATGCCACTTTATTAGAAATGCTAATGGCAGCCTATAAAATGGTAAATCGTTTAAAAGAGCAAGGCCATAATGCACTTTTTGAACAAGCATATATGTCTGAGTTAAAAAAACTCATTACGTTTCGAGCCGAATTTCAAACCACAGGTTTTTTCTATCCGGAAATAGCCATGTATATGGCTCGACCAGATAAAATATTGCATGCTTTTTATGTACGGCATGACCGCTTTAGAGTAAGAATTGATGATCAGGAACACAACCTTTCTGGTTATATTGCCTACGTAAAAGATTTCGAAGGAGGGGAGATATGAGTTACCCTCTATTTGAAATTAAGCTGCTAGCTGCTCTTGATCATGCTCAATTTGAAGAGGCAATTTGGGCATTTGAAATTGATGGAGACATTTCTACATTATTACTGATTGATTATGCATTAGAACAATTCCATCAAAAAAAAGTTCAAGCTGATGAAGTCTATCGGGTTCCTGAACAAAAAATTAAGAAAATTGGTGAACAAAATTTAGGTCTAGAAAAAAATGAATCATATACATTTGCCGAGCTCTTACAATTCTTAATTTTTACTCAGGCAAATGATGTTAAAGATGCCTTAAGCAATATGCTGTTTGGCTCTATTGAGCAAACACAATTGATCTTGTCTAAAAGAGCAGAAGATCACCAGTTAGCTTTAAGAACACCTAATCAATTAAAAAATCTATTTTTATTGGTAAAACACATTTATAGCTATCCAGCTGAGCTGAAAAAACTTTTCTTTATTAGAAGACTTTCTTTTAAAAATAAAGTATATCAACCGATTACGCCTTTGCTTGCTCATCCGGTACTCACTTCGGTTTTATATATCTCACATACCTTTAGACAGATTTATATCACTTATTCCGAACATAACCGGAGCATTGGTTTTTTCTCTTTTCTGGATGATATTCACCGTCTGGAGCATTTGGTTCCTTACTACCATTATTTTCAAGAAAAGCAGGTCGAGGCAAAAAAATATTCTTCTCAAACAGGCATTATCAATATTCTTGGAGATACCTATTTTGGTGAAATGTATACCGAAAAGCGTAAGTCTAGAGGACAAACAGATGCCTTACAGCAATATGGATATCATTATTCATTTGAAAAAATACAGCCCTTTTTAGGTAAAAATGACATCAACATAGCTAACTTTGAAGCAGTATTTTCTTTAGAAAGTCAATCGCCGTTAAAAGATAAAAAGCCATTTGTTTTAAAAGCAGATGCTAAAAAAACATTAGAAGAATTTAAGAGTATTCATCTAAATTATTTGGTTTTGGCAAATAATCATTTGATAGATTACGGTGAGCAAGGATTAGCCTATACATTACAGCAGTTGGATCAGGCGAGTATTTCTTATATTGGCGCTGGACTGAACCAGAAAGATGCTCACAATTACTTTGAAATCACTTTTGAGACTAAGCACTATGCGATTTTTAATGGTTATTGGCATAGAGACACGGCCTATCTGGATTATGACTTTTATGCATTAGGATCAAGAAGTGGAGTAGCTTGTTTAAATGGCGTTTTACTTGAACAAATAATGCGTTATAAGCAGGCTCATCCAGAACGCAAAATTATTGTTATTTGTCATTGGGGTGTCGACTTTAAGCCTATTACAAAAGACCAAACTAAACTCGCGACTATTCTTACTCAAGCAGGAGCGGATCTGATCGTTGGTCATGGTGCTCATACTATTCAGCCAATCCAGATCATCAATCAAAAGCCTGTTGTTTTTAATATAGGCAATGCAGTGTTTAATAGTGACGGTGAATATGAACAGCAAAATGCTTTGCCATTTGGCTGTATAGCTAGACTTGATGTGGCAAAAGATATCATTCGCCTTTACCCCATTTACACCAATAATTTACAAACATTTTGGCAGCCTTATCCTGTAGATGCTGAAGACTTCTCAAAGGCCAGTATTTATATGACATCTTTACTGACCCCTGAGAATTACATGGCATCCCAAGATAAATTAGGGAGATATCTTGAAGTTAAATTTTAAGGATATTGGTTGTAAGTCGATAAAATGGTTTGCAGTTGTACAGGAGTAAACCCTAAATTTCTTAAGCCACCACTGCCTAATTTACATTCGGCACTTGTCATAATATTGGTTGGAGTACGTTTTGTAGCCTTCGGTGCACAAACATGTTTTAGACCAAATACATGCCCCATCTCATGCACACTACCAGCCTGAATATTATAATTTAGACGGTTCCAATCTAATAAAATAAAAGGTTTGCCATTATTACGAAATGCTCTGCTTGTTACATCTTCAAATTTCCATTTTGTTGAGTAGGCATCATAAATAAAAACAATGACTTCTTTACTTGCAGTGCGCTTAGGAAAACATGTATTTACACTGGCAGGAATAGTTTCAGTAGAAATGGGATAAGGCTGGTTAATTTGCTGTTTCAAATCACAATGTAACTTTGAGAACTCTTCATAAGGGATATAACGGTGTAATTTAAATTTGAAAATCTTATTATTTTTATCATCTACATAATATTTATTTAAAATCTTAATTTCCTTACGCATTTGTTGATAATTATCAAATTTTGTAGCCTGAGGAGTATTGGTAGTAAAAACAAAAGTGACGGGAACAATAGGCCGACCATCTGCAGATATGCTTGGACCTCTTTCTGAAAGCAGAGGGGGACGAGTAGTACAAGAAACACACAGTAAAGTTCCACTGATCAACAGCAATATTTTTTTCATGCGATTTTCCCTTGAGCTCATCTTAGAGTAGGTTTAATTTTATTCAAAAATTTTTATATGATATGAATAATGTCAACGTTTATGGATTCCATTTTGACAACTCAGTATGAACTACATCGACAAATTTTAGAAGTCATCGCTTTGATTCCATATGGAAAAGTTGCAACTTATGGCCAAGTTGCTCGTATGGCAGGTTTACCTAAACATGCCAGATTAGTTGGGTATGTGCTTAAGCATCTTGAGGCAGATCATCAGGTCCCTTGGTATCGTGTTATTAATTCGCAAGGTAAAATTAGCCTAAGTAAGTTTAATGAAAAGGGCGAAAATATTCAGCAGTTAAAGCTTGAAGCAGAGGGAATCTATTTATTAAATGGCAAAGTAAACTTAAAGGAATTTGCTTGGCAGCCTTAAAAGTATTTTAATAATTGCCTGCCTTGCTCCATAAGCTAGACAGGCTTTTTAGTTTTAACGAACTATTAAAACCGGGATATGACTTTCACCTAAGACCTTTTGCGCAACACTTCCTAATACAAGTTTTCGTACACCTGTGCGGCCATGAGAACCCATCACAATCAGATCAGCATTAAGCTCTTGTGCAGCTTGAATAATTTCTTCGTGAACAACAAAACCTTCAAGTAATTTGGTTTCTACACTAAGACCTTCTTGCAAAAATTGTTGCTTGGCTTGCTCTAAAATATCTAGCAAATATGTTCTAGTACGCTCAATCAATTCATTGGTTTGCCCCGTCTTAACGTAAAGGTCAGCAATAATCGGGTCAAGTGCCATAACTTGTACAACCGTAATTTTACTGTTTAATGCTTTCCCAATTTTGATTGCTTCTTTCATAGCAACCATAGAAGTTTCAGAACCGTCAATTGGTACAAGAATATGTTGATATAACATGAGTTTATTCCTTATTGTAATGATGGTTATTTATTCAATACTTTATACTTCTTTTCTTACGATTTAAATTCGAGCACGTAATCATTTGTGTTTTTTAAGCAAGAAATTCTTGCAAATATATTTTATTCGCTCTGTAATTTTTTAAGATGTGCTGTTAATGCATCTATATCATCCGTTTGTAAATATTCCCGCATTTTTAAAACTTGTTTTTCATCTAAATCATAAATTTTTAAAGCAAGTAGTTTTTCTATTTGCTCCTGAGGAAAACGGTATTTAATAATTTTTGCAGGTACGCCACCAACAATTGCATAGGGGGGGACATCTTTAGTGACCACAGCTCCAGTTGCAACAACAGCACCTTCACCGATTTTTACACCTTGCATAATCATTGCACGGCTTCCAATCCAGCAGCCATCTGCAATGATAGTGTCACCAGCGGCTAAAAAACTTCGGGTATCAAAGGGGAATGTCGATATCCAGTCTGGCCGATGAAGTTGGTTACCACCCATCATAATCACGCATTCAGCGCCAAAACAAACAAAATTACCAATATAGAGCTGATCAATTGGCTTGTCAGGAGTAGAAGGCTTGTCATGTAGATATCGCACTACACAGCGTTCAAAACCTTGATCCCAATATGCCGAGTAGTAAGAGTAATTCCCTTTAATATGGATATTTGGATTTTTCACAGTTTTGGAAATAAACTCAAATTCACACCAATGGCGGACTGGTGTGTTAATTAGAGGAGTATCCATAATTTATTATCCAAACAAAAATGAGCCAAACCATATTAAATAAAAACCCCTCATGAAGAGGGGGTCAAGTGTATTACCTTAGAGATATTCTACACTTACAACTTCGTATTCAACTTCGCCTTGAGGAGTGGTAATTTTTACTTCATCACCTTCATTTTTACCCAAAAGGCCACGTGCAATTGGCGAATTTACTGAAATTTTATTGATTTTAAAATCAGCTTCATCATCACCAACAATCTTATAAGTCTTGCGTTCTTCAGTATCAAGGTTTTCAATCGTTACCGTAACACCGAATACAACACGACCGTTTTGTTCTAAGTCTTTAACATCGATGACTTGTGCAGCACCCAATTTTCCTTCGATATCTTGGATACGGCCTTCACAGAAACCTTGCTGTTCACGAGCAGCATGATATTCTGCATTTTCTTTTAAGTCCCCATGTTCACGTGCTTCAGCAATCGCTTGAGTAATACGTGGACGTTCAACAGTTTTCAGATGTTGTAATTCTTTCTCTAAGGCGATTTTACCTTCAGGGGTCATTGGATAACGTTGCATTTCGGTCCCTCTTAAGTTGAGAAAACACAGTTAAAAAAATGAAAAAATCCCGCCACCGATAAGGTGGCGGGACTTATCGGAAAAAAATTAACCTACAGTTAAATCTTGCAAGCGGTATACATCCATTGGCAATTTCACAGCAAAGGCTTGGCAAACCGCTTCTGCGCCATTGATAGTCGTTGTGTAATACACTTTGCCTTGTAGGGCAGCACGACGAATCATTGCAGAGTCATATTGAGCTTGTTTGCCTTCAGTAGTATTGACAATAAGGTGTATTTCACCATTTTTCAAGCGGTCAACAATATGTGGACGGCCTTCAGTTACTTTATTTACAGATTCACATTCTAAACCTGCTTCTTTAAGTACCTGATATGTTCCACCTGTTGCTACAAGTTTGAAGCCATATTCAACTAATTTCTTAGCAATATCAGCGATGTATTTCTTGTCTGACTCACGAACAGATAAGAACGCATGCTTTACTTCACCTTCAGTTGGCAAGCCTGGTAAGCGGTCATTTGAGCCTAAAACAGCCTTATAGAATGCTTCACCAAAGGTTTGACCAACACCCATTACTTCACCTGTAGATTTCATCTCAGGACCAAGCATTGGGTCTACGCCAGGGAATTTTGCAAATGGGAATACTGCTTCTTTTACTGCGAAACGATTTGGAATAATTTCTTTAGTAAAACCTTGAGACTCAAGTGATTGACCCGCCATACAACGAGCAGCTACTTTTGCTAAAGATTCACCAATACATTTCGATACGAATGGAACAGTACGTGATGCACGTGGGTTTACTTCGAGAACGTAAATATCGTTGCCTTTCACTGCGAACTGAACGTTCATTAAACCAACTACACCAAGTTCTTTTGCCATCGCAATTGTTTGACGACGCATCTCATCCTGAATCTCTTTAGAAAGAGAGTAAGGAGGAATAGAACATGCAGAGTCACCTGAGTGAATACCTGCTTGTTCGATGTGTTGCATAATACCGCCAATCACGACATCTTTACCGTCAGATACGCAGTCAACATCAACTTCAGTTGCATCATCAAGGAAGTGGTCAAGAAGAACAGGTGCTTCATTAGAAGCCTGTACTGCTTCACGAAGATAACGTTTAAGCTCATCTTCGTTATAGACGATTTCCATTGCACGGCCACCTAATACATAAGATGGGCGAACAACTAATGGATAGCCAACTTTCGCAGCTTCAGAAATACCTTCTTCAGCAGATTTTACAATGCTGTTGTTTGGTTGACGAAGCTGTAAACGTTGAATCATTTGTTGGAAACGTTCACGGTCTTCTGCACGGTCAATTGCATCTGGAGATGTACCGATAATTGGAGTACCAGCTTCTTCTAAAGCACGTGCCAATTTAAGTGGAGTTTGACCACCATACTGTACGATTACGCCTTTAGGCTTCTCTGTACGTACGATTTCAAGAACGTCTTCAAGTGTTACAGGTTCGAAGTATAGACGATCAGATGTGTCATAGTCGGTAGAAACAGTTTCAGGGTTACAGTTTACCATGATTGTTTCATAACCGTCTTCACGCATTGCTAAAGCAGCGTGTACACAGCAGTAGTCAAATTCGATACCTTGACCAATACGGTTTGGACCACCACCAATAACCATGATCTTGTCACGATTTGATGGGTTAGCTTCACACTCTTCATCGTAAGTCGAGTACATATATGCTGTACCAGATTCAAACTCGGCAGCACATGTATCAACACGTTTGTATACAGGGTAAACACCCAAGTTCCAACGTTGCTTACGGAATTGCTTTTGAGAAATACCCATGAGGTTCGCAATACGAAGGTCAGATAAACCTTTACGTTTGAACGAACGGATATTTTCAGCAGTGAGATCACCAAAACCTAAAGTTTTTACTTGAGCTTCTGTGTTGACAATATCTTGAATTTGGATCAAGAACCAACGGTCAATTTTAGTTGCTTCAAATACATCATCTAAAGAGAAGCCGTGACGGAATGCATCTGCTACGTACCAAATACGTTCAGGTCCCGGAACTTTAAGCTCTTTTAGAATAGTTTCTTTTACATTTGTTGCACCAGCTTCGATTTTCTCATCGAAACCGCTTACGCCAACTTCAAGACCACGTAATGCTTTTTGTACAGATTCCTGGAAGTTACGACCAATAGCCATGACTTCACCAACAGATTTCATCTGAGTGGTTAATACAGGTTCTGCTTGTGGGAATTTCTCGAAGTTAAAACGAGGAATCTTTGTTACAACGTAATCAATTGATGGTTCAAAGCTTGCAGGAGTTACGCCACCAGTGATGTCATTTTTCAATTCATCAAGGGTGTAACCAACAGCAAGTTTGGCTGCGATTTTTGCAATTGGGAAACCAGTTGCTTTAGACGCAAGCGCAGAAGAACGAGATACACGTGGGTTCATCTCGATCACAACCATACGGCCGTCTTTCGGGTTAATACCGAACTGAACGTTAGAACCACCTGTCTCAACACCAATTTCACGAAGAACTGCAACTGAAGCATTACGCATCAATTGATATTCTTTGTCAGTTAAGGTTTGAGCCGGTGCTACAGTGATTGAGTCACCTGTGTGAACGCCCATTGGGTCGAAGTTTTCGATCGCACATACGATAATACAGTTGTCGTTTTTGTCACGAACAACTTCCATTTCGTATTCTTTCCAGCCAATTAAAGATTCATCGATCAATAATTGGTGAGTAGGAGAGAGATCGAAACCACGTTCACAAATCTCAAGGAATTCTTCGCGGTTATATGCAATACCACCGCCTGAACCACCCATAGTGAATGATGGACGGATAATTACTGGGAAACCAAAGCGAGATTGAATTTCCAATGCTTCTTCCATTGTTTCAGCAATGGCAGCTTTTGGACATTCCAAGCCGATTTTGCGCATTGCTTCATCAAACAATTTACGGTCTTCAGCTTTTTCAATTGCTTCTTTTGTTGCACCAATAAGTTCTACGCCGTATTTTTCTAATACACCATTTTCATCAAGTGCAAGTGCGCAGTTAAGTGCAGTTTGTCCACCCATAGTAGGGAGTACTGCATCTGGGCGCTCTTTTTCAATGATTTGAGCAACAGTTTGCCAAGTAATTGGCTCAATATAAGTTGCATCAGCCATTGAAGGGTCAGTCATAATGGTTGCTGGGTTAGAGTTAACCAAAATAACACGATAGCCTTCTTCACGAAGTGCTTTACATGCTTGAGCACCAGAATAGTCAAACTCACAAGCTTGACCAATGACAATTGGACCAGCACCAATAATTAAGATGCTTTTAATATCCGTACGTTTAGGCATTATTCGCTCCTTAATTACTGTTTAGATGCTTCAATAAGTTCGATGAAATGATCGAACAAAGGTGCACAATCATGTGGACCTGGGCTTGCTTCAGGGTGACCTTGGAAGCTGAAAGCTGGTTTGTCTGTACGATGAATCCCTTGTAGAGTGCCATCGAACAATGATTTATGCGTTGCTTTTAAGTTAGCCGGTAATGTTTCTGCATCTACAGCAAAACCATGGTTTTGAGATGTAATCATCACTGTACCATCTTCAAGATTTTGTACAGGGTGGTTCGCACCGTGGTGACCATGATTCATTTTTACAGTTTTTGCACCAGAAGCGAGTGCCAAGATTTGGTGTCCTAAACAGATACCAAATACAGGTAATGTTGTGGTTTCAACAATAGTTTTTACAGCTTCGATAGCGTAATCACAAGCAGCTGGGTCGCCAGGGCCGTTTGAAAGGAATACGCCATCCGGATTAAGTGCTAATACTTTTTCAGCCGGAGTTTCAGCAGGTACAACAGTGAGTTTACAACCGCGCTCTGCAAGCATACGCAAGATGTTGGTTTTGACACCATAATCGTATGCAACCACATGGTATTTTAACTCAGGTTGAGTAAAGCCTTTACCTAATACCCATGAACCTTCAGACCATTCAAAGCCTGTCGGATCACAGCACTCTTTTGCGAGGTCTAAACCATTTAAACCACCAAAAGCGCGAGCTTTAGCAATTGCTTCTTCTTCAGTAATATTTTCGCCGGCAAGGATGCAACCATTTTGTGCACCTTTATCACGTAAAATACGAGTAAGTTTACGTGTGTCAATATCAGCAATTGCGACAACATTGTGCGCTTGCAAATATTCACTTAATGATTGCTCAGAACGGAAGTTGCTATGTAATAGTGGAAGGTCACGAATAATTAAACCATTCGCCCATACTTTATGGATACGACCAGATTCAACGTCTTCTTCGTTGCAACCAGTGTTACCAATATGAGGGTAAGTTAATGTCACAATTTGTTGTGCATAACTTGGGTCAGTCAAAATTTCTTGATAGCCTGTCATGGCTGTGTTAAAAACGACTTCTCCAGTCGTACTTCCCGTTGCGCCGATTGACGTTCCTTTAAAGATCGTTCCATCTGCGAGGGCTAAAATGGCGGGGGTGCTCAAACCAAAGCTCCTGAATTTCGGCTGTAAAAAAGCGAGTAGACCTAAAAAAGATAGGCGATGTTCTAAAAAAACATGCCCCTCCTCACTGGTCTGCTCGCTTGTAACTTAACAGCGCATTATACGCATGGAACCTTAAAAAGTCTATTTATTTTCTATTAAAAAATTTAATTCATTGCTTGCTTTTAGCAAAAAAATTCATCCACTTGTCTGAAATTGATACTTTTAGCAAATTGTCTGACAATCTGGCTGCTGAAATTGTCTAATTCCTTTTATTGTAATGTTAGCTAAAAAATAAACAATACGAGGAAATAGCATGAGCGATAACCAAGTTTCAAAAGACATAGCTGAGAATACTTCATCAGTAGCAGAGACTGTAAAAACAGAAGTAGCTGAAGCTAAAGAGGCCGTAGCCAAAACGACGACTCGAGCTAAAAAAGCGGTTAGCACTAAAGCTACACAGGTAAAAGAAGTTGTAGCTGAAAAAACAGAACAGGTCAAAGAAGTGGCTCACGAAGCGACTTCGCAAGTTAAAGAAGCTATTGCAGAAACACAAGAGCAAGTAAAAGCTGTAATTAATGAGACCGAAGAAAAGATTGAAGCTGAAACACAAGAATTGAATCAGAACATTCACAATCAATTTGCTCAGATTAAACAAGATATTTTACAGCGTCTTGATGTGATTAAAGCTCAGTTCAATACTTCACAAGAAGGATTGAATGAATTAAAAAATACTTTAAAAGCTGAAATCAATGCATTAATTGAAGATCTAACCAAAGTGACTAAGGAACTTAAAGGTGACATTAGCCAAATTTCTTTAAAACACAAAGACTCTTTAACTGAAAGCTTAAAACGCACTAAAAATAATGCGGTTGAAGCTTGGAACAAAGCAAGAGATCACTAAAGATTTAGCATTAAAAGTTAATAAAAAAAGCGAGAATTAATTTCTCGCTTTTTTGTTTTTTAAAACTCATGCAGCCAATCACGTTTATTGTGAAAATCAGCATGTTTTCCACTATGCTGCATTGCATAGTACTGCATACCATCTTTTGTTTTTAAAACAGCAGTCAAACCTAGATAAAGGTTTGCCCATTTTAAGCGGTGCTGTTGCATAAACTGGCTTAAGTCAAGACTTACATTTAACCCATAGTGGGTACGTTTGAGATGATTCAATTCGATATCGTAAGCAACGAGGGGAGGCATGCTTTCCGGATAGCGATATTCTTCAAACTGGTAAGTCTGCCATGCTTGAGAAGGGGAAAGATTAATTTCCCGGTAGAAATCTTCATCATGCACGCCAATGAAAATTTCAAAACAAGTCTCTTCCCACAAAAAGTCCTGGCGAGGATGAGCTGCGACTTCTTGGGGCCAGATAATTAGTTGGTTTGGATCACGAATCCAAAAACCCACATTTAATGTATATGGGGCTTGCTGTTCAATTGCGCCAACAACAGAAACAGCATGAAAACGATCAAAAGCTGAAAGTTCGTAACTTGCCATAAGTAGTCAATAAGTTAGTTTGCTAAGTGTGCGTGACGAACAAGGTTAGATAAATGTTGATTTTGCTTAGCTGCTTTTTTATAGAGTAAAACAATTTTACCAATTTTCTGGACAGCTTCAGCACCAGTTGCTTCTACAATCGCATCAATTACTGCGGCACGAGCTTCACGGTCTTCACCAGCAATTTTTACCTTGATGAGTTCATGATCGTTTAAAGCACGAAGCGTTTCTTCAATAACAGCGTCTGTTAAGCCTTGTCCACCAATCATGACAACCGGATTAAGCACATGACCAATTTGACGTAAACGTTTACGTTCATGAATAGATAAAGCGGCCATTAAAAATACCTGATTTTAAAAACGACTTAGTATAGCAAAAAACTTAAAATCAAATGTACGAAAAACTGTATAAATAATCGATCAACATTATTGGAAAAAAACTGTAAAAGTTATTGAGATTACGTTACATCCGTACTGTAATGAGAGTAATTTTCACGTACAATGAGCAATCAGAAGTTTTTTTGATATTTAGTGAGTTATGGCAACACGCATCACCAACCAAAAATTGTCTAAAAGTAGTCGTGCGTGGATGAGGGAACATCTAGACGATCCTTTTGTAAAAAAAGCACAAAAGGAAGGATATCGTGCACGAGCAGCGTATAAACTTCTTGAAATTCAAGAAAAATATAAGTTGATCAAGCCAGGCATGACAGTGGTGGACTTGGGAGCAGCTCCTGGGAGTTGGTCACAAATCGCTGGGAAACTCGTTGGTAGTAAAGGATTGGTTATTGCTTCCGATATTTTACCTATGGATGCTTTGCCAGATGTCACTTTCTTACAAGGCGACTTCAGAGAAGAAGCTGTATTTGAAAAATTGTTAAATATTTTAAACGGAAGACAAGTAGACATTGTAATTTCTGATATGGCCCCCAATACATCAGGTAATAGGGCTGTTGATCAACCTCGACAGATTTACTTGTGTGAACTTGCTTTAGACTTTGCTCAGAAAGTCTTGGGTCCAAATGGACAGTTTGTTGTTAAAGTGTTCCAAGGCGCAGGATTTGATGAGTTTCGTAAACAAGTCGTTGATAGTTTTGATGTGTTAAAAACAGCAAAACCAGCAGCTTCTCGGGCACGATCTAAAGAAGTTTTTTTGGTTGGACAAGGGCGTAAGAAAGCATTGCAATAAAGTTTACTTGCCAAGCTCCTAAAAATTGTGCATTTTGTATCTTTTAGGTTATCCGCAAGCAAGACAATTGCTGTTTTTAAGACGATCGGCCAAGTTTGGGCATGATCAAATTAGATTGATATGGGAATAAAGCTTTGAGCGATTACTTCAAGAATGCCGTATTGTGGCTAATAATACTTGGTGTTCTGATTTTAATTTTCAGTAATATCAGTGACCGCAATAAGCCAACTGCAATGAAATATTCAGATTTTGTTGCAGCGGTGAATGCTGGCCAAATTAAGCAAGTCACGATTGACGGTTTAAATATTAGTGGTGAAAAAACTAACGGATCTCAGTTTGAAACTGTTCGTCCGCAAGTTGAAGACACTGAACTTATGCCAAGCTTAAACAAGCAAAATGTTGTTGTAGAGGGCACAGCACCACAACGTCAAGGCATTTTGATGCAACTTCTCATTGCTAGTTTCCCTGTACTGTTAATCATTTTGTTATTCATGTTCTTTATGCGTAACATGGGTGGTGGTGCAGGCGGCAAAAATGGTCCGATGAGTTTTGGTAAGTCGAAGGCAAAAATGCTTTCTGAAGACCAAATCAAAGTGACTTTTGCTGACGTTGCCGGTTGTGATGAAGCGAAACAAGAAGTTGTGGAAATTGTAGATTTCTTAAAAGATCCTGCAAAATTCAAACGCTTGGGCGCTACTATTCCACGTGGCGTGCTTATGGTTGGTCCTCCAGGTACTGGTAAAACGTTATTAGCCAAAGCAATTGCTGGTGAAGCAAAAGTTCCATTCTTTAGCATTTCTGGTTCTGACTTTGTTGAGATGTTTGTGGGTGTGGGTGCGTCCCGTGTCCGTGATATGTTTGAACAAGCAAAACGTCATGCGCCATGTATTATCTTTATTGATGAGATTGACGCAGTAGGTCGTCACCGTGGTTCAGGTACAGGTGGTGGTCATGATGAACGTGAGCAAACCTTAAACCAAATGCTCGTAGAGATGGACGGTTTTGAAGGTAATGAAGGCGTAATCGTTATTGCTGCGACTAACCGTGTTGACGTATTAGATAAAGCATTGTTACGTCCAGGCCGCTTCGACCGTCAAGTTATGGTTGGTTTACCTGACATCCGTGGTCGTGAACAAATTCTGAATGTACATTTGAAAAAATTGCCTTCAGTTACTGGTGTAGATGTTAAAGTTTTATCTCGTGGTACACCTGGTTTCTCTGGTGCTCAGTTGGCAAACCTTGTAAATGAAGCTGCTTTGTTTGCTGCTCGCCGTAATAAGAACACTGTCGATATGCATGACTTTGAAGATGCAAAAGACAAGATCTATATGGGTCCTGAACGTAAATCAATGGTTCTACGTGAAGAAGAGCGTCGTGCAACTGCTTACCATGAAGCTGGACATGCAATTGTTGCTGAGATTTTACCGGGTACTGACCCTGTGCATAAGGTAACAATTATGCCGCGTGGTTGGGCTTTAGGTGTAACTTGGCAGTTACCTGAACAAGATCAGATTAGCCACTATAAAGACAAAATGCTAAATGAAATTGCAATTTTGTTTGGTGGACGTATTGCTGAAGAAGTCTTCATTCAGCAACAATCGACTGGTGCTTCAAATGACTTCGAACGTGCTACAAAAATGGCTCGTGCGATGGTAACGAAGTACGGTATGTCTGACAAAATGGGTGTGATGGTTTACGAAGATGAAAACCAAAATGGATTCTTTGGTAACGTAGGTAGCCGTACAATTTCTGAAGCGACTCAACAACAAGTTGATCAGGAAGTACGCCGTATTTTAGATGAACAATATAAAGTTGCTCGTGATATCTTGGAAAATAATAAAGATATCGCCCATGCAATGGTTAAAGCGTTGATGGAATGGGAAACTATTGATCGTGACCAAATCCGTGACATCATGGAAGGCCGCGAACCTCAACCACCGAAAGTTTATATTGCTGAAAATCCGGTATCTGCGTTTGAGCCGCCAAAAGATGGTCCATCTACTCCGCCGCCATTACCAGCGATGAATTAAGTTAATTAATAAAGAAGCCACAGTCATGTGGCTTTTTTATTTGTCTTAACTTTGGATAAAGCTGAAAAGAAATCGACAGCATGTAAAGCTTACTTGCTAAAATAGCCGCTGATTTTGAACCGGAGCTTTTTATGCAGTTAATATCTTTACCAAAGCAGATTTTACAGTGTGGACAGCTTCAATTAGATTTATCTCAGCCCCATGTTATGGGTATCTTAAATGTCACTCCTGATTCTTTCAGTGATGGTGGTAAACATAACCAATTAGACCAAGCGGTTGATCATGCACTTAGTATGATTGAGCAAGGCGCGACTATTATTGATATTGGGGGGGAATCTACCCGACCTGGTGCTTCAGAAGTTGTAGTAGAAGAAGAAGTGCGTCGTGTAGTACCTGTGGTCGAGGCTTTATCTCACCATAACGTTATTTTGTCGATCGACACAAGTCAGCCAGAAGTTATTCGCGCAGCAAAAGCAGCAGGAGCACATATCTGGAATGATGTCCGTGCCTTAACACGTCCCAATGCTTTAAAAACTGCCGTAGAATTAGATATACCTGTAGTAATTATGCATATGCGCGGTGAACCAACGACAATGAATCAGTTGGATCAGTACACTAATGTAACACTCGATGTGATGCAAGAGTTGCAACAGCGTATTGATGAGGCTTTGGCTGCTGGGGTAAAAAAGCACAATATTATTGTTGATCCTGGATTTGGCTTTGCGAAAAATGCCCAGCAAAATTTAAAACTATTAAAAGAATTTTGGAAACTTAATGAACTTGGTTATCCAATTTTATCTGGCCTTTCTCGTAAACGTTTCATAGGTGAAGCTTTACAGGGCGCTCCTGCAGATCAACGTGCTGTGGGAAGTGTAACTGGGCATTTGCTTAGTATTGAGCAGGGAGCATCCATTGTAAGAGCGCATGATGTAAAGGAAATGCATGAAGCAATTTTAGTTTGGAAAGCGATACAGCAAGCCTAAATAATGACGTTATAAAATTGGACTTGCTCAGTGCTCATTAAAATAGAGTGGATGAGTGAGTCGGGTAAATATCTCGTGATTTTTACGAAAATATGTTATAAGCGGCAAGTTTTTGCTGTTGTGTAAACTTTTGTATGTTTGAAGACTTACTTCTCCCAATGTTTGATGATGAATATTATCCAGATATTTTGGTCGCTGAACTCAAGCAGCTTATTGAGCAATTTGCTAAAAAAGTTCAAAAACCTGCTTTAGCTGAGCAAGATATCTATCGATATGCTCATCAGACTGTAAATGAAATTAATGAAATGAAGCCACAGTTCGAAGATCTAGACTCATCGCTTGATGATAGTGCTGCTGATTATATTGCTGAGGCAATGATGATGGTGGTACAAGATGCAGGATATTTAGATCTGGAAATGGAAGAGTTGGTGATGAATCGAGAGTGGTGATTACTCTCGATTTTCAAAATTTTTGAGAGCTTCTAATAAATGACATGTCTCGTCTAAATGAACTTCGTCTATTTTCTCAATTTTTAAAATTAAATTTCCATTCTGCTGTTCATTTACTTCTGCCAATACGCTGACCCAATAGTTTTTTTGTTGCTGCTGTAGCTCTTTAAATTGAGTAAATATCTCTTGAGGGGCTTCAATTAGATAGTCATCTTGAGTAATAGAGCAGCGTACAAAGTGCCAATCATTATTTTTGAACAAGATTGTACCGTTAAATATATCTTCGGCATTTGTAAAGGGTATAAAAAAGAGTAGAGCGGATATAAATATTAATATTCTGATCATGGCATTATTTTCATCAGGAATAAAAAAACCAGCTTACGCTGGATTCTTTATGGCACCAAATTCAATAGTTGAAAATGGTGCCCGGGGCCGGACTCGAACCGGCACGCTTTGAGGGCGGGGGATTTTAAATCCCCTGTGTCTACCTATTTCACCACCCGGGCATGTGCGCAATAATAGAGGACAAGTGCGCGATTGGCAAGAGAAAAACAGAGAGTTTGCTTTATTTTCAATCAGTTCTTATCAGTATTTCTATAAATTAACCAATTTATGTCATGATTTGTTCATCAAACTGAGATCAGTTGTTCATCTTCTCTACTTAAGTTTAAGACACTCATTGCTTAAAACTTAGGTAATTTTATGTCAGAGAAAATTTCACGCCGAGAATTAATTCAAAAAAGTCTACTCGGTTTTGGGGCTTTATCTATACCTGTTGCTTTTACAGGTTGTAATGATGGCTCAGATGATGAAAGCCCAGAAATACAAGCAGATTTTCTTCATGGTGTCGCAAGCGGAGACCCACTACAAGATAAAGTTATTTTGTGGACACGAGTAACACCGACAGACTCTGGGGTGCGCTTAAAAGTTGTATGGGAAATTTCAACCGATAATCAGTTTAAACAAAATTTAAAGACGGGAATGGTTGAAACAAGCAAGACTGATGACTTTACAGTGAAAGTTGATGCAGCTGGGTTACAAGCAGATACGGTGTACTACTACCGTTTTAAATTTGGTAATAAAGTTTCACCGGTTGGGCAGACGAAAACATTACCAACATCCACCAATAAAGTGAGCTTTGCAGTATGTTCTTGTTCTAACTATCCTGCGGGTTACTTTTATGTTTATCGTGAACTGGCAAAACAGAATGTTGATGTCATTATTCACTTGGGTGACTATATTTATGAATATGGGGCAGATGGCTATGCGACAGAAGATGCAACCAAGTTAGGCCGTAATTTACCTGCCGATAATAATAAAGAAATTATTAAATTAGATGATTACCGCAAACGTTATGCGCTTTATCGTCAAGATAAAGATTTGCAAGCAGCTCATCAGCGCCATCCTTTTATTGTGATTTGGGATGACCATGAGTTGGCAAATGATGCTTGGCGTGAGGGGGCGGAAAACCATCAAAGTAATGAAGGGGCCTTTTCGGACCGTAAATTAGCTGCCCTACAGGCCTATTTTGAATGGATGCCAATTCGTCCAGTTTCTAGTACAGATCATTTAAATATTTATCGCCAGTTTAACTTTGGCTCTCTTGTTCAGTTAACCATGCTAGATACGCGTATTATTGCGCGTGATAAGCAGCTTGCATATACAGACTACATGACGGCTACAGGCTTGGATATTGCTAAGTTTCAGGCAGATTTAACTAATCCGGTGCGTACTTTGATGGGGTATACGCAAAGAGATTGGTTGGTCGATAAATTAAAGCAATCTACAGCAACATGGAATGTAGTAGGACAGCAAGTATTAATGAGTAAAATGTGGATTCCAGCTGAGTTGTTGGCGTCTTTAGGGCAAATTACTTCAGGAGGAACTTCGCCTGAGGCGCTTGCTAAGATGAATGCACAAATTACCGAGTTGGTCGCTTTAAAACTTCGTTTACAACAAAATGATCCGACATTAACAGCCCAAGAAAAAGCAAGAATTATGACGGTTGCGCCATATAATCTCGATGCTTGGGATGGTTACTATGCTGAGCGAGAGTTTGTGTACGATAAATTGGCAGAGTTTAATAAAAAGATCATTGTGTTAGCCGGTGATACACATAATGCATGGGCATCTTATTTATATAGCCAGAAAGGGAAATATGTTGGAGTTGAATTAGCGACTAGCTCTGTATCGTCTCCAGGTTTGGAAAAATATTTAAGTATTCCACTGGCTCAGCTTCAACAGTTTGAATTTGCATTTACTAAATTAATTGATGAATTGGTTTATTGTAATTTAAATCAACGAGGATATTTGTTGGTTACTCTAGATCAGGTGCAAGTTCATTCTGAGTGGAGATTTGTAGATTCAATTAAAAATGCTGAATATCAGATAGATTCAAGCCGACAAAACGATATTGTATTGGATCTGAATTTGATGCCGTTAAAACAAGGTCAAAAGACGGCTTAAAATTAAAAAAATAGAGGGTTACATAGTAGCCCTTTTTTTAAGTATAAAAAAACCAGCTTACGCTGGATTCTTTATGACACCATATTCAGTACTTGAAGATGGTGCCCGGGGCCGGACTCGAACCGGCACGCTTTGAGGGCGGGGGATTTTAAATCCCCTGTGTCTACCTATTTCACCACCCGGGCTTTACCAAATTTGGAGGCGGAGGTCGGAATCGAACCGGCGTCCACGGAGTTGCAGTCCGCTGCATGACCACTCTGCCACCCCGCCTGCATTTGGTGATGCACATATTAGCAACCTTTACAAAAAAAACAATACTGTTTTGAGCGAAGATGCACATAAAAACAACATCTAGAATAAAATTGTCGAAATTATCATGTATTATTGGCACATTAAATTCATGTCTATCTTGGAGATGTGCTGTGGCATTGGTTTTAGACGGTCGTGCATTAGCAAAGCAAATTGAAGAAAATTTGTTGGTACGTGTTGAAGCTTTAAAAGCGAAAACAGGTCGTACCCCAATTTTAGCGACTATTTTGGTTGGGGATGATGGTGCCTCTGCAACTTATGTACGTATGAAAGGGAATGCCTGCCGCCGAGTAGGTATGGATTCATTAAAAATCGAATTACCACAAGAAACCACAACAGAACAATTATTAGCTGAAATTGAAAAGCTTAATGCCAATCCAGATGTTCACGGTATTCTTTTACAGCATCCAGTTCCTGCACAAATTGATGAGCGCGCATGTTTTGATGCGATCTCTTTAGCAAAAGATGTAGATGGCGTAACTTGCCTTGGTTTTGGCCGTATGGCAATGGGTGAAGCTGCATATGGTTCAGCGACTCCTGCTGGCATTATGACGATTCTTAAAGAAAATAATATCGAAATTGCTGGCAAACACGCGGTTGTAGTTGGTCGTTCCGCAATTTTAGGTAAACCAATGGCAATGATGTTGTTACAAGCAAATGCGACAGTAACGATTTGTCATTCACGTACACAAAACTTACCTGAGCTTGTGAAACAAGCTGACATTATTGTTGGTGCTGTAGGTAAAGCTGAACTTATTCAAAAAGACTGGATTAAACAAGGTGCAGTTGTTGTAGACGCTGGTTTCCATCCGCGTGATGGCGGTGGTGTAGGCGATATTCAATTACAAGGTATTGAAGAAATTGCTTCTGCTTATACACCAGTACCGGGTGGTGTTGGTCCAATGACCATTACAACTTTGATTCGTCAAACTGTAGAAGCTGCTGAAAAAGCTTTAGGTTAATTTAATTTATTCACGGCGGCGTCCTACCGTTTAACGCAAATGTTAGGAGCTCGTATGTTACTTTTCTTTCGGGATGAGTAGCGAATGCTACGCAAGACCAAAACGGTTGCACTAATTAAAGCAGTGGAATTGAACTAACGTATTTTTAGTAACTAGCCACTATCATGCTTTAAGCTACTGTTTTAGTCTTGCTCGCGATGCAGATGATCAAATAGTAATTATAAATTGTTGAGCTTATTTATGAGCTGCACCTTTCAACTGTCCAAAGCCCCTGAACATTTACTTCAAGCCTTACATGAAGTCATTCCTCATTGTGAATTAATGGCACAACAGTTGCCAGAAACTCCAATTTCTTTATGGTTGATTCCACCTGTTTTTCCAACTGATCGATTGGATGACGAAGTTATTCGCCGTATCTGGAATGACACGCCGTATTGGATTTTCTGTTGGGCATCAGGCTTGGCGATGGCTCAGTGGATACTTGCAGAGCCGCACCATGTTAAAGATAAAATGGTGTTAGATTTCGGAGCAGGTTCTGGTGTAGTGGCAATTGCTGCAAAAATGGCAGGAGCAAAACGCGTAATCTGCTGTGATATTGATCAGGTCAGTTTAAATGCTTGCCGTGAAAATGCTTTACTTAATGATGTAGAACTCGAATATTTGGATGATTTATATAAGGCTGAACAAGTCGATGTTTTACTTGCTGCCGATGTGTTATATGACCAATGTAATCGCTTTTTCTTAGACGAATTTTTAAAATTTGCACCTGAAGTATGGGTAGCAGATAGCCGTGTTAAAAATTTTAGTCATCCAAAATATGAAAAAATTGAAGAAAGAAGTGCAACAACTTGGCCAGATCTGGATGAAGCGAAAGAATTTAGAAATGTAAGTTTTTATAAGACGCTGTAAAAACAGCGTCTTTTTTATGTTATGAACAAGTATAACGAACGACTTTTAATGTACTTGGACGTGCTTCAAGTGCTTGGCGTGTCGCATAATCTTCACCATTATTTAAGCTAGGTGTATTTGATAAGCCAAAAGAAGCGCGGGTTTCACCTAGTTGAATTCCGTAATGCTCATCTTTAGCTGGATTAGGAATTTCATTGATGCTTAAAATTGATAATTTATAAACTTTCTGAGCACCTAACACATTTTGACAAGCACGTTGCAATTTACGCTCATCAAGTTGCTGGTTACTACGACCAGCTAAAGTGTAAGCTAAAGTCGCTGAAGTTTTTGTTTGGTTTTCAATCTGGTAGCCAGTTGAACCATTATATTGTCGAGGCGTAGTCTGACATGCAGTTAAAATGAACATACTACTTAATGCCAAACATAGAATACTTTTATTCATCAGTATCGTCCTTATTTTCTTATATGAAGTATCTCATAAAATAGAAACGTTGTTGGAGCTTATTCACTAAGTTAGAGCTAACATTCACTTATGATATTAGCTCTAATTGAAGGATTTTAATGTTCTTTAATTTTTGAATGATGCTTGGTGTCTTTCATGAAGATATAAATCAGCAATGAAATGAAAATCATGATACTGACGTAAATAAAGAACCAAGATTCGTGCCCGGCTTCTTTAAAACTTAATGCAAAAAACTCGGCTGTACCACCAAATAAAGTATTCGCAATTGCATAAGGTAATGCGACACCTAAAGCTCGAATATGTGCAGGGAAAAGTTCAGCCTTCACTACAGCATTAATTGATGTGTAGCCGGTTACCATAACCAGTCCACCTAAACATAGCCAGAAAGCAGTCCAGTAGTTATGCGTGTTTGCAAGTGTATCAAACAAAATATAAGTGAATAAAACACCTGTGACCCCGAAGGCGATCATAAGCGGTTTACGGCCAATCCGATCTGATAAGGCACCTGCCAATGGCTGTAAGCACATAAAGATGAATAAGGCTAAAGTGGTAATTTGAGTAGCCTCAGGCTTGGTAAAACCAGAAGTATTCACTAAATATTTCTGTAAATAGGTGGTGTAAGTATAAAAAGCTAAAGTACCACCAGCAGTTAGGAATAATACAGTGAAGGCCTCTTTAGGATAATGTTTAAATAAAGCAAACATTCCTGATTTCGGCTGATCTGTTTCTGCTTGAGCGTTTTTAAAGGATTGAGTTTCCAATAAGCCACGACGAATACGGAACACCACAATAGCTAAAA
The DNA here is from genome assembly GCF_003937785.1 of Acinetobacter sp. FDAARGOS_558. Taxonomy (NCBI): domain Bacteria; kingdom Pseudomonadati; phylum Pseudomonadota; class Gammaproteobacteria; order Moraxellales; family Moraxellaceae; genus Acinetobacter; species Acinetobacter sp. FDAARGOS_558. The sequence goes on along the minus strand of NZ_RKJH01000001.1, from coordinate 1,465,391 downwards.
GGGCTCCGATGAAAAACGGAACACGCCATCCCCAGTCATGTAGCTGTTCTTCGGTAAGTATCATTTGCAAGATGAGTAGTACGCATAAAGCTGTAAGCTGTCCTGCAATTAAAGTGACATATTGAAAGCTTGAGAAAAAACCACGACGATCTTTTTCTGCCATTTCACTTAAATACGTTGCACTTGCGCCATATTCACCGCCTACACTTAAGCCTTGAATTAAACGTGCAATAACCAAAAGCAATGGAGCAAATACACCAATACTTTCGTAGGAGGGTGTAACAGCAATCAGTAGCGAACCGATACACATTAAAGTAACGGAAAGTGTAAGGCCCGCTTTACGTCCTTTACGGTCAGAATAGATCCCCATAATCCATGCGCCAATGGGACGCATAAGGAAACCCACTGCAAAAATAGCTGCAGCTTGAAGAAGTTGAGCGGTTTGACTTCCTTTTGGGAAAAATGCATGAGCAAAATAGAGCGTAAATGCGGCATATACATACCAGTCGTACCATTCGACAAGGTTACCGGCAGAACCGCCCAAAATTGATTTTAGACGGGTTTTTGTATCTAAATTAGAATGTGGAGTTGTTGCGGTAGAAGGTTGATCAACCATGATTCGCTCCATGTTTCGCTTGGGTTGAATGCTAAAAAAGAGAAGATTTATTCCGTTTTTACATATTATCTACAGGAGTATTTCACTTTATTTTTTTTATGTCTGTAAAACAATGTTTATTATTTAAGCAAAGGAATAAGTTGAATATTTATGTGATTTCAAATTAGCCGATCAGCATATTTTTATCTTCTAATTTCAATATTTTTCTTATTACTTTTTTCCATGCAGTAAAAAATTGATAAAGAATGGGTAATGTTTGGACGAAGAAAGCCTATGCCACTTAAAAATAATGATATATTCCAAAGAAAATTTTAAATAAATACAGTTAGGCATGATGTTTTTGCATTATGGGCTAGATGTGTGTGGAAAATGAAAGGGACATTCAGATGTCAAATTGCCCGAAAAAATATATTGTCGCTTTTGATCAGGGAACAACAAGCTCAAGAGCAATTGTTTTAGATCATGATGCGAACGTTGTCAGTATTGCTCAAAGAGAATTTACCCAGATTTACCCTCAGCCAGGTTGGGTTGAGCATGATCCTATGGAAATTTGGGCAACTCAAAGTGCTGTATGGGTCGAAGCATTGGCTCAAGCTGGCATCAAGAGTGAACAAGTTGCGGCAATTGGAATTACAAACCAGCGGGAAACCACCATTGTCTGGGACAAAAAAACAGGAAGACCTATTTACAATGCGATTGTTTGGCAAAGCCGACAAACAACCGAAATATGCAATCAATTGTATAAAGCAGGTTGGCAAGAATATATCCGTAAGACCACCGGTTTAGTCATTGATCCATATTTCTCGGCCACAAAAATTAAATGGATTTTGGATCATGTTGAAGGCAGCCGTGAGCGTGCTGAGCGGGGAGAGTTATTATTCGGTACGGTGGACACTTGGCTCATTTGGAAACTAACTAATGGGGCCGTCCATGTCACTGATTTTACCAATGCATCTCGAACCATGCTGTTTGATATCGAAAAGCTTGAGTGGGATGAAAAGCTTTTACAAGCTTTAGACATTCCTAGAGCAATGTTGCCGGAGGTTCGTAGTTCATCTGAGGTTTATGGATATACACATACCATTAGTGGACAAGAAGTAGGGATCCCAATTGCCGGAATCGCGGGTGATCAGCAGGCTGCGCTTTTTGGTCAAATGTGTGTTGAGTCGGGACAGGCTAAAAATACCTACGGTACCGGCTGTTTTCTACTCATGAATACGGGTAAAAAGATTGTCCGTTCAGAGCATGGATTACTCACAACTATTGCCTGTGGTGCGAGTGGTGAGGTGAACTATGCTTTAGAGGGTGCCGTATTTAACGGTGGTTCTTGCGTACAGTGGTTACGTGATGAATTAAAGGTTATTAAGAATGCTAAGGATTCCGAGCTTTATGCAACACGTGTAAAGGATAATAATGGTGTATATGTAGTACCTGCTTTTACCGGATTAGGAGCACCATATTGGGACCCGACAGCACGCGGCGCAATTTTTGGTCTGACACGTGGGGCTAGTATTGAACATATTATCCGCGCAACTCTAGAGTCTATAGCCTTTCAAACTCGAGATGTTTTAGATGCCATGCAACAAGATGCAGAAGAAGAGCTTCGTACACTCCGTGTTGATGGAGGAGTAACGGAAAATAATTTCTTGATGCAATTTCAGGCCGATATTTTAACGACACCGGTAGAGCGTCCAATAATGAAAGAAACTACAGCATTGGGTGCAGCTTTCCTGGCAGGGTTGGCCACTGGTTTTTGGCAAGATCTTCATGAGTTAAGAAATAAATCTGCCATAGAAAAGGTATTTGAACCGAAAATGCCTTCTGAACAAGCTGAACTCATTTATAAAGGTTGGCTAAAAGCAGTTAAGCGTAGCCAAAATTGGGCAGAGGATTGAGCTTTTTCTTAACTAGTTGAATTCAATAGTAGGGTAGTCAATGGATAGTTAAATGCTAGAGGATGCAAAATTGATTATTCTACTTTTTTGATTGTTGTTTCATCAATTTGATGTTTTAATTTTTATAAGATCAACAATAAAAAGAACATGAGAAATGAAAGTACAACCTAATGATTATTCAAAAATATATGATATTGCTGTAATTGGTGGCGGTATTAATGGTGTTGGTATTGCCAATGATGCAGCAGGGCGCGGATTATCGGTATTTTTATGTGAAAAAGATGATTTAGCCAGCCATACCTCATCTGCTAGCAGCAAATTAATTCATGGCGGCCTACGTTATTTAGAACATAAAGAATTCAGGCTGGTCAGAGAAGCATTAGCAGAGCGTGAAGTATTGCTAGCTAAAGCACCACATATTATTAAACCCATGCGCTTTATTATGCCTCATCGACCACATTTACGCCCTGCATGGTTGATTCGTGCTGGGCTGTTTTTTTATGATCATTTGGGAAAACGAGAAAAATTATTAGGATCAAATCTCATTTATTTCAAAGAAGATAGCCCTTTAAAACCAGCGATAACACGTGGTTTTGAATATTCTGACTGTACTGTAGATGATGCGCGTCTTGTGGTGTTAAATGCACTACAAGCTAAAGAGAAAGGGGCAAAAGTCGTTACACGTACGCGTTGTGTTAAGGCTTATAGACAACAGGAGTTGTGGCATCTGGAGTTACAAAGCGGAGCTGAGTTTTATCAGATACGTGCACGAGCTTTAGTGAATGCGGCGGGACCTTGGGTTGAAGAAATTATTAGTGAAAACCTGAACTTAAGTTCACCTTATCAAATTAGGCTTATACAAGGAAGTCATATTGTTGTGCCAAAATTATATGACTGCCATAAGGCCTTTATTATGCAAAATGAAGATCGACGGATCGTTTTTGCAATTCCTTATTTAGAAAAATATACCCTCATTGGTACAACAGATCAGGAATACACAGGTGATCCACAAAAAGTAGAGATTACTGATGTGGAAATTGATTACCTTTTGACAGTGACAAATTCACATTTTAAAAAGCAGTTGACGCGAGCTGATATTGTAAGTCAGTACTCGGGTGTGCGTGCTTTATGTGATGATGAGTCGGATAATCCATCTGCAATTACACGCGACTATACTTTGGCTCTACAGGCAGAAGATAAAACTACACCATTGCTCTCAGTGTTTGGGGGCAAGATTACAACTTACCGAAAGTTAGCCGAGGCTGCTTTAGAGCATCTGGCTCCGTTTTTTAATGACATGGCAGAGGAGTGGACTGCAGATGAGCCATTACCTGGCGCCGAAAACTGGACCACACTAGATGATTTAATCAACCAGATTAAAACACGTGTAAGTGGAATTTCTGAATCACTTGCCAACCGTTGGGCTCATGCATATGGCACAAGAGTGTGGAATATGCTTAAAGAGCGAAATGCTATAGAACAATTGGGTCAACATTTTGGCCATGATTTGTTTGAGTGTGAAGTCAGATATTTGTGTGAATATGAATGGGCTCACACAGCAGAAGATATACTTTGGCGCAGATCTAAATTAGGTTTAGCATTTGATGAAAAACAGGTAAAAGTTTTAGAAGCTTATTTATCAGAACGTCGATTAAAAGACGATGCCGCATAATAAAAAAGGTCGCACATGGCGACCTTTTTTATATAGAGCAATTAGAAGCCAGTTTTTACAGCTTCAAGTAAAGCTGCTTGACGTTCTTTTAATGCTTTAGGTAAGCGTTCGCCAAGTTTATTGAATAACTCAGTGTGGCTTTCAATTTCAGTAACCCACTGGTCTTTATCTTGATTTGTGATGAGGTCAAATTGTTCTTTAGTGAACTCAGTACCTTCCCAATTCAAGTCTTCATATGTTGGAACAAAACCGATAGGTGTTTCAACAGCGTTCGCACGACCTTCACAACGATCAATGATCCACTCAAGAACACGCATGTTTTGACCGAAACCAGGCCATACGAAGTTGCCTTCAGCATCACGACGGAACCAGTTTACGTTGAAGATTTTTGGTAATTTATTGCCAGAAGCTTCAGCTTTTTCACTTACTTTCGCACCAAGGTTTAACCAGTGGTCAAAGTAGTCAGCCATGTTATAGCCAGCAAATGGAAGCATCGCGAATGGGTCACGGCGAACAATACCTTGTTGACCAACAGCAGCAGCAGTAGTTTCAGAACCCATAGTTGCCGCTTTATATACACCGTCAACCCAGTCGAAAGCTTCAGAAACTAAAGGTACTGTATCTGCACGACGACCACCGAAGATGAATGCAGAAATTGGAACACCTGCTGGGTTTTCCCAATCAGCATCGATAGATGGACATTGACCTGCTGCAACAGTGAAACGAGCATTTGGATGTGCTGCTTTTTCGCCGTTTACGTGAGGTTGACCTTTCCAGTTAGTTAAGTTTGCTGGAACTTCTTTAGAAAGACCTTCCCACCATACTTGACCATCGTCAGTTACTGCTACGTTTGTATAGATAACGTCTTTGTGAAGAGTTGCCATACAATTCGGGTTAGTTTTGGTATTTGTACCAGGTGCTACACCGAAGAAACCAGCTTCAGGGTTAATCGCATATAAACGACCATCTTCACCTGGTTTAATCCAAGCAATATCGTCACCTACAGTTTCGATCTTCCAACCTTCATAACCTGCTGGCGGAATTAACATTGCAAAGTTTGTTTTACCACAAGCAGACGGGAATGCAGCAGCGATGTAGTGTTTTTCACCTTGAGGGTTAGTTACACCAAGAATAAGCATGTGTTCAGCTAACCAACCTTGTTCGCGTCCCATGACAGAAGCGATACGAAGAGCTAAACATTTTTTACCAAGTAACGCGTTACCGCCGTAACCAGAACCGAAAGACCAGATTTCGCGAGTTTCTGGGTAATGAACGATATATTTCTCTGGGTTACAAGGCCAAGCAACATCTTTTTGACCTTCAGCAAGTGGAGCACCTACTGTATGTACGCAAGGAACAAACTCGCCATCTGTACCTAATACGTCATAAACTGCTTTACCCATACGTGCCATTTTGCGCATGCTAACAGCTACATAAGGAGAGTCAGTTAACTCGATACCAATGTGAGCAATATGGCTACCTAAAGGACCCATAGAGAAAGGAACAACGTACATGGTACGGCCTTTCATTGAACCTTCAAATAAACCATTTAATTTTTCACGCATAACAGCTGGATCTTCCCAGTTGTTTGTCGCACCAGCATCTTCTTTATTTTGAGAGCAGATGTAAGTACGATCTTCAACACGCGCAACGTCAGATGGGTCAGAATTTGCAAGATAAGAACCAGGATGTTTTTCTTGGTTTAATTTCTGCATGGTGCCGTTAGCGATCATCAAGTCGATTAGACGTTGATACTCTTCTTCGCTTCCGTCACACCATTCGATTTTTGCTGGTTTGGTTAAGTTTGCAATTTCTTCAACCCATGCTATAAGCTTAGGATGACGAACGAATTCTGGTGCGTTCACTGTGGTCATGGTGAGGCCTATTCAAAATATGTACAACGTACAAGTCATTCATTGGGATACAATGAAAGATCAAATAAAAAAGTGGCTGTATTAAAGCATAAAATCATAAAAAAAATAAGACTAAAGACTAACTAGCAGATATTTGGAGTTTTCTTTATTTTTTAATGAAAATCATATGTTTATATGTTTTTGTAAGGTTTTTGCTTTTATATTTTTATGTTATATGTATGTTATTTATCTAAATTATTTTATTTAAAATCAATAAATTATGCTTGAAAAATTTTTTTGAGAATTATTATTGATTATACAAATGAAGCTCATTCAAAATTTACATAAAGAGACTTTTAATAGGCGATTTTATATACAAAATAGAATAAAGAACTGACTTTACGATAATAAAATGCGGCCTTTGAAACCTCTTTCAATCATCTATAACGAAAAATCAGGATTTCATGCTTCAAAACATGAAGACGTCTATGAGCAGCTCATGACTGTATTTACAGAATATGGTTTTGAAATACAAGTATTTGAATTAAATGAAAATACATTATTTGATGATTTGATAAATAATGTTATTCATCGACATTCACAAAATGAAAATACAGGAGTGGTTGTTGCGGCAGGAGGAGATGGCACTTTAAATGCGGTTGCAACTAAACTTAAAAATACTTCTATTCCCATGGGAATTCTGCCTTTAGGGACTTTTAATTATGTTGCTAAAGTTTTAGAGATTCCGTTAGACCTTTTAGAGGCAGCAGAGGTTATTGCAACAGGTAAACCTAGGTCAGTACATGTAGCAGCTATTAATGATCATATTTATCTAAATAATGCCAGTTTAGGTTTATATCCTCTTTTTATCAAAAAACGCGAACTCTACAATAAATATTTAGGAAGACTGCCTTTACATGCCTATACCTCAGCTTTAGATGTTTTATTGAGAGAAAATAAATCAATGAAGCTTTCTATAACTGTAGATGGCAAGAAATACCCAGTTAAAGCGCCGCTTATTTTCTTTGGAAATAACCAATTGCAACTATGTGATATGAAGCTCAGAATTGCAGAATGTGCAGCACAGGGAAGAGTCGCTGGAGTTGTAATTACAAAAAGTGATAAGCTGAGTTTGCTGCATATGCTTTGGCAATGGGTTCAAGGTAAAGTTGAAGATGCACAAGATGTATATAGTTTTTGCGCTGATCATGTCATTGTTGAATGTGCAAAGAAAACCAAACTCACAGTGGCCTTAGATGGAGAAATCATAGAGATGAAACCTCCTTTAAATTTCACTGTAGAAAAAAATGCTTTAAATATTATGGTGCCGAATGTTACTACATCTGTCTGATTTACACTTTGGGACAGAAAAAAAAGAGTGTTTAGAGGCAATAAGAGATTTTTGTATTCAGCAACAGCCTGAAGTGATTGTTGTGAGCGGCGATATTACTCAACGCGCCAAATATGAACAATTTTTTAAATGTCGACAGTATTTAGATAGCCTCAATATTCCTTATCTTGTGGTGCCTGGTAACCACGATATACCTTTGTATCATGTCTGGAACCGTTTTTTTTCTCCATTTACCCGTTATCGATATTTTTTTGGTGAATTAGAGCCGACTTTAGAAACTGAACATTTTTATATTGTAGGCGTAAACAGTATACGTCGTCGTTATCATACGCGTGGGCATATTTCGATTGAACAAATTCAAGCTACTTATGAGCGTTTAGACAGGGGACCTAAAAATAAAATAAAGCTAGTTGTTTTTCATCAACCCTTTTATACGCCGCCTGATAATAAGCATGGAATAAAAGATTGTCCGGTTCTAGGCAAAATCGCTTTAGAAAAGTGGAGTACAACTGGTCTATTTGGAATGTTACATGGGCATCTCCATAAAACAGCTATATATGATTTAACTCAGATTTATTCTTTAAAAATAGATCATCCTATTTTTGATATACATGCAGGTACAGCAACTTCTACTCGCTTATATCATCATAATCCAAATAGCTTTAATACAATTTCAAATGAAGGAAAAATTCAGCATTATTGGTTTAATTACGATTTAAAGATTTTTCAATTAATTTAATTTATAAAAATTCTATAAGACACTTAGCTTATGAGTAGATTGATAAAATTTTATCCATTACAATGCTTAAGCTAAAAATTCTATATATGGGGAATAGGAAAACATTTTAAATGTTTTATCATTTTAAAAAATAATATTAATGCATAAAAAGATTTTGACTATATAAAAAGCCGTGCTTTTTAACTAGCTACAATATGGATTTAGTTTTTTATGTTCTTTAATAACATTTTATTAAAATGAGTCTCTATTTGTCTTAATATTTTAGAAAAACTTAATAATTATTTGAAATTTCATGGTGGAAAAATGGTACAAGTATCATTAATGGCAAATAATGCTTCAAAAAATAATACAGTTGATATTAATGTTGGCCAAACAAAAAATATTGTAATAGATCCGAAGGTAATCGCAAAAATTGATATTAATCCAGAAAGAATTGCTTCAATAACAAGAGATGGTAATAGTGCGGTTATTCATCTAAAAGATGGGACTGAAATTGTTTTAGAGAACTTTTTTATTAGTGAAAATCCACAAATTCTTTTAAATGAAGGGCAGACTTATTGGACTGCTAATTTAGCTGAAGATGCTACAGGACAGACCACTGTTAATTATTTAGAATTAAAAGAGATACCAAAATATATAGATGCTTCATCTTCTGTACCTATCTGGTCTTGGGTTGTTAGTGCTTTAGCTGGTGCAGGGACAGCTGCATTATTATCTCAGCAAGATGCCAAAGATAAAACACCTCCGGAACCAGGTAAATTGTCTTTCCAAAATCTTTTAGATTCAGGGGAGTTAACACAAGATCAGATCACGAATGATAACAAGTTTAATTTAAAACTCAGCGGACAGGAAAAGGGAAGTAGCGTAACGTATTTAATCTCTACCGATGAAGGTAAAACCTGGCAAGAGACGACATTAAATCAAAAAGATTTAGCTGACGGTATTTATCTTTATAAAGCTGTAGTGACAGACGCTGCTGGCAATACCTCGGAAACGGCTGTACAAAAAGTAGTTGTGGATACTACCGCGCCGCAAGCAGGTGAACTGACTTTATCTGACTTGAGTGATACAGGTATTTCAGCAACAGATCAGATCACGCAAGATAAAAACTTCAATTTAAAGCTTGAAGGACAGGAAAGCGGCAGCCGAGTAACATATTTAGTTTCTACCGATGAAGGAAAAACTTGGCAGGAAACCACGATAGCCCAAAAAGATTTAACTGATGGTGTTTACCAATATAAAGCTGTAGTGACAGACGCTGCTGGCAATACCTCGGAAATGGCTGTACAAAAAGTGGTTGTGGATACTACCACACCACAAGCAGGTGAACTGACTCTATCTGACTTGAATGATACAGGCGTTTCAGTAACAGATCAGATCACACAAGATAAAAACTTCAATTTAAAACTGGAAGGACAGGAAACTGGTAGCCAAGTAACATATTTAGTTTCCACTGATGAAGGAAAAACTTGGCAGGAAACCACGGTAGCCCAAAAAGATTTGGCTGACGGTATTTATCAATATAAAGCTCTAGTAATAGACATTGCAGGTAACATATCTGAAACGGCTATACAAAAAGTCGTTGTGGATACTACCGCACCGCAAGCAGGTAAACTCACTTTATCTGACTTGAATGATACAGGCGTTTCAGTAACAGATCAGATCACACAAGATAAAAACTTCAATTTAAAACTGGAAGGACAGGAAACTGGTAGCCAAGTAACATATTTAGTTTCCACTGATGAAGGAAAAACTTGGCAGGAAACCACGGTAGCCCAAAAAGATTTGGCTGACGGTATTTATCAATATAAAGCTCTAGTAATAGACATTGCAGGTAACATATCTGAAACGGCTATACAAAAAGTCGTTGTGGATACTACCGCACCGCAAGCAGGTAAACTCACTTTATCTGACTTGAATGATACAGGTGTTTCAGCCACAGATCAGATTACGCAAGATAATAGTTTTACTTTAAAGCTAGTTCAACCGATTGTGATTGGGGAACAAGCCGCTTTACTAGACCACTATGAAGTTTCAAAAGATGAAGGAAAAACTTGGCAAGAGACAACAGCTGATCAAAAAGATTTAGCTGATGGTATTTACCAATATAAAGCTATAGTGACAGACCTCGCAGGCAATATCTCAGAATCTGCTATACAAAAAGTTGTTGTAGATAATTCCTTAAATGTTGAATCAACCACAGTGATTGTAAAGCCGATTACTGAAGACAATACAATAAGTCTAGTTGAAAAAGATCAAGTTATTTCTATAAGACTTGAAATAGCTAATTTACCCACAGATTTAAATAGCTCACTGACATCAGTAAATACGACATTAGACAATGTTACTTATAACTTTCATTTTGATGAAGTCACGCAAGAATGGGTTACCGAAATTCCAGCAGAGTTTCTTTGGTCAGTAGAGCCGCAAACCAATATATCAATTGATATTAGTCTTACTGATCAAGCTGGCAATACAGCCATTATCACACATACCCAAAATTATAATGTGGATCATACTCCGAATTCACCAACCCTAGATTCACTGACTTTCAACAATATAGATGGAGCTATCATTTCAGGTAGTGCATATAAAGGAAGTAAGGTCGATATCTACAATAAAAATGGTGATTGGCTTGCAAGTACAATAACTAATGAAGAAGGTAAATTTACTTTACAAGATCTTTCAATTAACTCAAATCAAGAAGTTTACGCAGTCGCTACTTATAATGGTTATAGCAGTGAAAATTCATCAATTGGGTTAGTTACTGAAGTTCCAGCTATTAGTATTACACGAATTAGTCCAGAAGGCGTGATTAGTGGTTATGCGACTGAAGGTAGTTATTTTATTGTAAAAGATCAGAATGGAAATATTCTACAAGAATTTAATTCTAATGTATTTGATAGCTCTGGTATTACACCATTTAGTGTAATGGCATTAGGCGAAGTAAGACCATTTATTTTGTCCCTCGATCAGCCTTTAGAGGAAGGGGCTCAAATTATTATCTCTACAGATAAAGATAATATTTCAGGCCATCCACAATATATTACTGCAGACTATACTCCAGCAGTATTTTTAGAAACTCCACAATTTGATATTAGTGGTGAAACTTTATCAGTACATGTTAATGAACCTAACAGCTTTATTCGTGCATTTTCTGGAGAAGGCAATTTAATTGCTACAGGTTTTACCGATGAGCAAGGCTTTGCAAGTTTACAAGTGTTCCAATTTTTAAAAGAAGGCGAAACGGTTACTGTACAAGTAGTAGATAAAAATCAAAATACGAGTGAAACCCTAATCGAGGTTCCAAACTTTGCTTATATTCCACATGTTGAACGTATTACACAAGAAGGCTTAATTTCTGGAGTTGCTGAAGATAATAGTACGGTAATTGTACGTGATGCTGACGGCAATGAATTAGGAAAGGTTACATTAGGTGATGACAATAGTTGGAGTGACTTTAGTCATTTTAGCTTGAATGTAAACCGCCCTTTAATTGATAGAGAGAAAATTTCCGTTCAAATTATTGATAATAAAGGGTTAATGAGTCCTGAGCAAAATATCATCGTAGATCTGACTCCTCCACCTGCTCCAACGGAGTTAAATTTCAATGATGCTGGTGATTTAGTTTATGGTCATGCAGAACCTTTCTCTGAAATTTTAGTTAAAGATGGGCAAGGAAATATTCTTAATAAATGGTTTTGGAATAACTGGACCGATGAGAGTGGAAGTTTCTCAATAGAACTAGGTACATTTTTAACCAATGCTGAGACAGTTTATGTCACGGCTACCGATGTAAATGGAAATGTAAGTTTAGCAGCTCAGATACAGGCGCCTAACTATGCTTTTGCCCCCCATGTAGATAGCTTTACTTCGGATGGCGTGATAAGTGGGCAAGCTGAAAATAATAGTACTCTCACTGTTAAAGATGCCAAAGGTGACGTTGTAGCTGAAATTAAAGTTGGTGAAGATAACGGTTGGAATGGATCAAGTTATTTTAAACTCCAGCTTGATCGTCCTCTTGTCGATGGTGAGCAGTTTTTCTTATCAATTAAGGATGCACGTGGGCAAGTAAGTGCTGATACTGTAATTACCGCTGATACGGTTGCTCCTACACCAGCCAGCAATTTAGTTTTCTCAGAAGATGGTTCATATCTTACGGGTGTAGCAGAACTGAATACTACGATTCAGGTTTTTGATCATAATGGTCAGCTAGTGAATATATGGAATAACACCATTAACTCTGACGGTACATTTACTATTTACTTAGGTAGTAACAATTTACATGGAGAAGTATTCACAGTCACTGTTAAAGACCAAGCCGGAAATGTGAGTGAGGCTATTTCAATAAACGCGCCACTTGACGATATTGCACCGAATCCAATTAAAAATATTTTACTTGATGCAAATGGCCAAAACTTTACAGCACAAGCAGAAGCAAATAGTCAGATCGAAGTTTTTGATTCATTGGGTAATCAGACAGGTTGGGGTTCTACAGATAGTGCAGGTAATGCTTCTGGTTCTTTCAATCAAACTTATTTACACGGTGAGGAACTCACTTTTGTTGTTATAGATCGAGCAGGTAATCGCAGTATCGAATTTAAGCAAAATGCTTTAATTGATACCATTGCACCAAATCCGATTGAAAATATCATCTTCAACGAAAATGGCCAAAGTTTTACAGCTCAGGCAGAAGCCGGAAGTTCTATTGATGTATTAGATCAGACTGGAAATAAGATTGGTTTTGGTTACACCGATAGCTCAGGTAATGTATCTGGTTATTTTCAACAAGTTTACTTACACGGTGAGGAACTTACTTTTGTCGTGATCGATCGAGCAGGTAACCGCAGTGCAGAGGTCAAGCAGAGTGCTTTGAATGATGACGTCGCACCAAATCCGATTGAAAATATTGTATTAGATCTCAATGGCCAGAACTTTACAGCTCAGGCAGAAGCAAATAGCCAAATTGAAATCAAAAATAATAACGGTGACGTCGTAGGTTATGGATCAGCAGATAGTGCAGGTAATGTTTCAGGATATTTGTATCAAGTGCATTTACATGGCGAAGAGCTCACTTTTATTGTAGTTGACCGAGCGGGTAACCGTAGTACAGAGGTTAAGCAGAATGCCTTGATTGATGATATTGCGCCAAATCCGATTGAAAATATTATATTAGATATCAATGGTCAAAACTTTACAGCGCAAGCAGAAGCAAATACTCAAATTGAAGTTAAAAATGCTGTTGGTGAGATTGTAGGTTCAGGTTATGTGGATGGCGCTGGTAACGTGTCAGGTTATTTATATCAAGTCTATTTACATGGAGAAGAGCTCACTTTTGTTGTCGTTGACCGAGCGGGTAACCGCAGTACAGAGGTCAAGCAGAATGCCTTGATTGATAATATCGCACCAAATCCGATTGAGAATATTTTACTTGATGCGAACGGACAGAACTTTACAGCTCAGGCAGAAGCAAACACTCAAATTGAAGTCAAAAATACTGCTGGTGAAGTCATAGGATCTGGTTCAACCGATAGCATGGGTAATGTTTCTGGTTACTTCTATCAGGTCTATTTACATGGTGAAGAACTCACTTTTGTTGTAGTTGATCGAGCGGGTAACCGCAGTACAGAGGTCAAGCAGAATGCCTTGATTGATGACATTGCTCCGAATGCGATTGAAAACATTATCTTTAATGAAAATGGTCAAAACTTTACAGCGCAAGCAGAAGCAAATAGCAAAGTTGAAGTTAAAAATGCTGCGGGTGAGGTTGTAGGGTCTGGTTATGTGGATAGTGCTGGTAATGTGTCAGGTTACTTGAATCAAGTTTATTTAAAAGGTGAGGAGCTCACTTTTGTTGTGATTGATCAAGCTGGTAATCGTAGTATTGAAGTAAAACAAACAGCCTTTCTTGATAATACAGCACCGGAAAATGCGACTAATTTAGTATTTAGTGAAGATGGCTCATATCTAAGTGGTATGGCTGAGCCAAATGCGACGATTCAAATATTTGATCAGTATGGTCAATTATTAAATCAGTGGAATAATAATGTTAATTGGGACGGAACATTTAACATCTATTTAAACAGTAACTACATGCATGGAGAAGTATTTAAAGTAGTTGTAGTTGATCAGGCTGGTAATTTGAGTGGTGAGGTTACTGTAAAAGCACCGCTTGATGATATTGCTCCTGTAGCTGCAAGTGATCTGGTCTTTAATGAAGATGGTTCATTCCTTTCTGGTGTAGCTGAGCCAAATACCTTCATCCAGATTTTTGATCAAAATGGTCAGCAGATGAATACGTGGAGTCAGAGTGTAAATGCTGATGGTACATTTACTATTTTTTTCGGTACTTACAATTTACATGGTGAAGAGTTTACAGTCATTGTTAAAGACCTTGCTGGAAATGTGAGTGAAGCTGTTTCAGTTAAGGCGCCGCTTGATGATATTGCCCCAAATCCGATTAAAAATATTGTATTTGATGCAAATGGCCAAAGCTTTACGGCACAAGCAGAAGCAAATAGTCAGATTGAAATTTTTGACTCATTTGGTAGTCAGATAGGTTGGGGCTCTACCGATAGCACTGGTAATGTGACGGGTTACTTCTATCAAGTGTATTTACATGGAGAAGAATTAACGTTCGTTGTTATAGACCGAGTAGGTAACCGTAGTGATGAAATGAAGTTAAATGCTTTGATGGATACCATTGCACCAAAGCCGATTGAAAACATCATCTTTAATGAAAATGGGCAAAATTTTACAGCACAAGCAGAAGCCAATAGTTTTATTAGTGTCAAAAATGCTGCGGGTGAGTTTGTTGGCTATGGTTATGTCGATAGTACTGGTAATGTGTCCGGTCACTTCAATCAGGTTTACTTAAAAGGTGAGGAACTCACTTTTATTGTTATAGATAAAGCAGGTAATCAAAGTATTGAATATAAGCAAAATGCTTTAACTGATGATATTGCACCAAATCCGATTGAAAACATCGTCTTAAATAAAAATGGACAAAACTTTACTGCGCAAGCGGAAGCCGATAGCCAAATCGAAGTTAAAAATACTGCGGGTGAGGTCGTAGGTTCTGGTTATGTAGATAGTATTGGTAATGTGTCAGGTTCTTTTAATCAAGTCTATTTACATGGAGAAGAGCTTACTTTTGTTGTAGTTGACCGAGCAGGTAACCGCAGTACAGAGGTCAAGCAGAATGCTTTGATTGATGATATCGCACCTAATCAAATTGAGAATATTGTTTTTGATGTAAATGGTCAGTACTTTACGGGGCGTGCTGAAGCAGATACTCGAATTGAAGTACTAGATCAATTTGGCAACCGCGCTGGTTGGGGATATGTTGATAGCCAAGGTAACGTGATAGGTTATTTCAATCAGGTTTATTTACATGGAGAGGAATTAACTTTCATCGTTGTAGATATAGCTGGTAACCGAAGTGTTGAAGTTAAGCAAAATGCTTTAATTGATAATGTTGCACCAGCAGCAGCTACAAATATTACTTTAAGCTCAGATGGATTGCTTTTTGGTGAGGCTGAGCCAAATGCAACGATTGAAATTATTGATCAATATGGTGCAGTTATCACAACAACTTATGTTTGGTACGATGGCACATTTAATCAATGGATTAATCTGAGTCAATACCAGACACAAAATTTAAGTATTGTTGTCAAAGATCAAGCAGGTAACCGCAGTGAAGTTGTACATGAATTAGTACCAGTATTTACCAACTCACCAATTGCTGCAACAGAGCTAAAACTGGATATAGATGGTCATATTCTGACAGGTAAGGCGACAGTA
Source organism: Acinetobacter sp. FDAARGOS_558 (assembly GCF_003937785.1). Classification (NCBI taxonomy): domain Bacteria; kingdom Pseudomonadati; phylum Pseudomonadota; class Gammaproteobacteria; order Moraxellales; family Moraxellaceae; genus Acinetobacter; species Acinetobacter sp. FDAARGOS_558. The sequence goes on along the minus strand of NZ_RKJH01000001.1, from coordinate 1,449,462 downwards.
GGAATGTCGGTTGTTGTTACATCTACTGATGGTCAGACCATTAACGGAGGGTGGAATAATGCTGTGAATGAAGATGGTAGTTTTGCTATTCAGTTAAATGATTACTATCTACAGGGACAGACATTACAAGTTCGAGTTTATGATCAGAATACGAATCAATATAGCCTAATCTCTGAAATTATTGCGCCTTTAGACAATATTGCTCCAGTAATTAATGAAGTGGTAATTAACAATGATGGTTATGGTATTACTGGGCAAACTGATTCAAAAGCAATCATTCAGGTAATGGATGCGGATGGAGATTTACGAGCAGAATTTCAAGCGGATGAGACTGGATATTTTAACGCTAGTATTTATCCACCTATATTACGTGGAGAGCAGTTATTCATCACTGCGATAGATTTAGCCAAAAATATAAGTAAGCCATTTAATATTACTTTTAATGCAGATACTAATGCACCGCCATCAGCAGAGCATATTGTGGTATCTGAAAATGGTTTTTTTATTGAGGGAACCGCTGTAGCAATTAGTACTGTGCATATTTTTGATGTGCATAGTAACCATGTTGCCACTAATGTTGCAGATGAAGCTGGAAACTTTAATATTCAGTTGTATCCACCTCTAGCGAGTGGACAAATTTTACGCATTGTTGTGGAATACAATGGGTATCAAAGTGCTTACACCGAAATTACGGCACCTATAGACACTGTCACACCAAATGCAGCAACTCAGCTTGTCTTAGAAGATGGAAATGTACTTTCAGGACAAGCGGAAGCATATTCAATTGTTAATATTTTTGATGCTAATAATAATTTGGTTGGTCAGACTAATGTTGGAAGTGATGGTGCTTTCTTAACACACCTATGGTATGAGTATTGGCATGGCGAAACATTAACGGTAAAAGTAGTTGATGCCAATCAAAATGTGAGTGTGGGGACAACGATTGTTGCTATAAATGATACGGTAGTTCCAGATGTAGTTACGCAGCTTGCTATAGATGAATGGGGTTCGCTCACAGGGAGGGTAGAAAGTTATGCTACTGTTGAGCTTACCTATCATTTTACTGACCAACCGCTTTCTGTAACGAGCACTACAGCATTGGCAAATGGAATGTTCTTTATCTATCTGGATAGAAATGCAACTTCACTTGACCTTACTGTTATTGATCGTGCTGGAAACCGTAGTGAAACCATTAGCCAAATAATTAGTGATTTACCGACTGTTATTATTGATCACTTTAAAGGTGATGCTACAGATAATACTTATAACATTGATACTATAGATGATTTTGTTCAAGAATATATTGTTGAGCCGTATGCAATATATAAAGACGTCTGGATTGATAATAGCTATATGTATTCAGATTGGGTCATTGAAGGCCATTATGAACAGATATGGTTTGTTGATGGATATTATGAATCGCAATGGGCCACAAGTGGTTATTCAACTGTACAAAATATTTATCAAAATCAAAATGGTATAACTTATATTGATAATGGCACGGCAGATAACGATTATAGTCGATATGAACAACAATATTATGATTTCGTGAATGGCCAATGGCAAGAAGGCTATGAATTAACTTATATACGTTCAGAAGAAGGATGGGTTGATACAAGTCATTATGAAGATGTTTATATTGATACAAGTCATTATGAAGAGGTTTGGGTAGATACTAGCCACTATCAAGATATTTGGGTAGAAAATAGTTATTGGGAGAGTCAACTTGTTGAATCTGGCCGTAGAGATGTGGATTTAGGCGGGCATGATAAAATTATCAGTTCTGTTAATTATAGTTTGGTTGGTTTATATCAAACAGTAAATGATCCAACGACTGTAGATTCGTTTTTGGAAAGCGGTCGTTATGTAGAAGACTTGGAGCTGGTTGGTTCTGCTCATCTAAATGCAACAGGCAATGCTTTAGATAATCTTTTAACAGGTAACTCTGGTAATAACGTTTTGAATGGGCGTGAAGGTAACGATACCTATATCACTAATGAAGGTACTGATACCATTGTGTTCCAATTGCTAAATAGCCAAGATGCAACTGGCGGGAATGGACATGACACGGTGTTAGATTTTACTTTAGGTGATATAAGAACTAACCTTCAAGCTGACAAAATCGATTTAAGTGAACTATTAATTGACTATTCTAAAGATGTAAGCGCATTAGCTAAATTTATTACTGTAGAGCAAGATGCTGGGAACACGACTATTAGTCTTGACCGAGATGGCGAAGGTACAATGTTTAATAGGGTGTCACTGTTAACTCTAAATCAAGTAAATACAACATTAGACGAATTACTAAACAATCAGCAAATTATTGTTTAATATGAATATTTAACTTTAGGAAAGAGGCTGTGAAAATAGCCTCTTTTATTTTGTGCTTTAAATTTAATAAAAACTCTTCACAACCTGTTAAAAAATGACCAAAAAAATAGAATTTTTTTTCATTTTCCCCTTGAAGCCATTTTTTTCATCCCCACAAAAGTGACATCTAAATATTTTGTTATTGCTCTGGATTAAAGCAATAACGATTAATCAAAAAGACTAAGTCTGATGGAGTTAATTATGAGCAACATTCGTCCATTACATGATCGCGTTGTGATTCGTCGCGTAGAAGAAGAAACCAAAACTGCTGGCGGTATTTTATTGCCAGGTTCTGCTGCTGAAAAACCATCTCAAGGTGAAGTAATTGCAGTAGGCAATGGTCAAATCACTGATAACGGCGTACGTGCTTTGGATGTTAAAGTTGGTGACAAGGTGTTATTTGGTACTTATGCAGGTACAACAGTTAAAGTAAATGGTGAAGAACTCTTAATCATGAAAGAGTCAGACATCTTAGCTGTATTAGAAGGCTAATCGATCCATAACTCAATTCATTATCAGATTCAGTATTTAAAAAGATTCGGAGTTTAATATGTCAGCTAAAGACGTAAAATTTGGTGATTCAGCTCGCTCAAAAATGATTGCAGGGGTAAACGTACTTGCAGATGCGGTTAAAGTGACTTTAGGTCCTAAAGGCCGTAATGTTGTGATCGACCGCTCTTTCGGCGCGCCGCACATTACTAAAGACGGTGTAACTGTTGCAAAAGAAATTTCATTAAAAGACAAGTTTGAAAACATGGGTGCTCAACTTGTTCGTGAAGTTTCAAGCAAAACTAACGACATCGCAGGTGACGGTACAACAACTGCAACTGTACTTGCTCAAGCAATTTTAAATGAAGGTATCAAATCAGTAACTGCTGGTATGAACCCAATGGATTTAAAACGCGGTATCGACATTGCAGTAAAAACTGTAGTTGAAAATATCCGTTCAATTGCTAAACCAGCTGATGATTTCAAAGCAATTGAACAAGTAGGTTCAATCTCTGCTAACTCTGATACTACTGTTGGTAAACTTATTGCTCAAGCAATGGAAAAAGTAGGTAAAGAAGGCGTAATCACTGTAGAAGAAGGTTCTGGCTTCGAAGACGCATTAGACGTTGTAGAAGGTATGCAGTTTGACCGTGGTTATATCTCTCCGTACTTTGCAAACAAACAAGATACTTTAACTGCTGAACTTGAAAATCCGTTCATTCTTCTTGTTGATAAAAAAATCAGCAACATTCGTGAATTGATTTCTGTTTTAGAAGCAGTTGCTAAAACTGGTAAACCACTTCTTATCATCGCTGAAGATGTTGAAGGTGAAGCGCTTGCAACTCTTGTTGTAAACAACATGCGCGGTATTATCAAAGTATGTGCTGTTAAAGCTCCTGGTTTCGGTGACCGTCGTAAAGCAATGCTTCAAGACATCGCGATCTTGACTGGCGCAACAGTTATTTCTGAAGAAGTTGGTATGTCTTTAGAACAAGCAACTCTTCAAGATTTAGGTACAGCGCACAAAATCACTGTTTCTAAAGAAAACACAGTTATTGTTGATGGTGCTGGTGATGCTGCTGCTATCGCTGAACGTGTTCAACAAATCCGTGCTCAAATCGAAGAATCTACTTCAGAATATGACCGTGAAAAATTACAAGAACGTGTTGCTAAGTTAGCAGGCGGTGTTGCTGTAATTAAAATCGGTGCAGCAACTGAAGTTGAAATGAAAGAGAAGAAAGACCGCGTAGACGACGCACTTCACGCAACTCGTGCAGCAGTTGAAGAAGGTGTTGTTGCTGGTGGTGGTGTTGCTCTTGTTCGCGCTGTAAATGCTCTTGAAGGCTTAAAAGGCGCTAACGAAGATCAAACAGCTGGTATCAACATTTTACGCCGTGCGATTGAAGCTCCACTTCGTCAAATCGTTGCGAATGCTGGTGATGAGCCATCTGTAGTTATCAACGCTGTTAAGAATGGTGAGGGTAACTTCGGTTACAACGCTGCAACTGGCGAATATGGTGATATGTTAGAAATGGGTATCCTTGACCCAGCTAAAGTAACTCGTTCTGCACTTGAACACGCTGCTTCTGTTGCTGGCTTAATGTTAACTACAGAATGTATGATTACTGACATTCCTGAAGACAAACCAGCTGCTCCAGATATGGGCGGTATGGGTGGTATGGGCGGAATGATGTAATAACGCATCAACGCTTTAACCCAAAAAAAATCCCTGCATTCGCAGGGATTTTTTTATTTTTCCAGTAATTTTAAGAATAAGTTAAGTTCAGAACCCTAAAATTAAAACAGGAACAGCAGCTAGAAGTTCCTCTTTTGTTACAACCATGCTTATCTATTTATAAGCATGGTTTTTTTTATCCAAATAAAATAATAAGCCAAGTTGCGACAATAATAGAAAGTGCAACAAACTGAGCGGCACTACCCATATCTTTCGCATTTTTGGAAAGTTGGTGTTTCTCGAGTGAAACTCGGTCAACCACTGCTTCAATGGCAGAGTTGAAGAGCTCAACAATGATGGCAAACAAACAGACAATAATCATCAGGGCATGTTCGCCGCGAGTTACATCAAGGAAAAAGCTGACAGGGATGAGTACAAGATTAATTAAAACAATTTGCCGAAATGCAGCTTCATTTTGGTAAGCAGCTTTAAATCCTGAAATTGAATAACTGGTAGCGTTCAAGATGCGCTTTAGGCCACTTTTACCTTTATAGGGAGAATAACTATCCATTCACTTATATTTTTGACACTTTTCATGCATTATATAGTGCAGCCCTTAAAAAAATATTAAATCTTTTTTAAAGATTTTGACTTTATAACTCCATAGAGAAGAAGAGATGAAAAAACTATTTGTAGCCTTAGGACTTATCATGGGTAGCTTGCATATAAGCTATGCAGAACCAGCTTCAGCTCAACAAGTACCCGGATATTACCATCATCAATTCGGTAATTATCGGATAACTTCTTTACTCGATGGCACTATTTATCTAGATCCTAAATTGTTTAAAAATTTAAGTCCGGCTGAAAAAACTAAAATTTTAACGAAATATGCTGCTGTAAATGAGAAGGGGATTCAGACTTCAGTAAATGCCTTTTTAGTTGATGATGGTAAAAGTTTGACGCTTGTTGACAGTGGAGCTGCGAGTTGTTTTGGTCCACAGTTGGGTTCAATTGCTAAAAATCTTGAATTAGCGGGCTATCAACTTGCCAATGTGAAAACTGTTTTATTGACCCACTTACATCCAGACCATGTGTGCGGTATTGCTCAAAATGGAAAAGCCGTATTTCCTAATGCAACGATCTATGCTCATGAGCGTGAAGCAGATTATTGGTTAAATCCAGCAAATGAAAAAACTGTACCAGCGGATAAAAAAGAAAATTATTTAGGTACTGTTAAAAACGTAAAAGCTGCACTTGCACCTTATCAAGCAAAAAAAGCATTCAAAACCTTTAAGGGTGGCGATGTTATTCAAGGTTTTGAAGTGATTAATACACAAGGGCACACACCGGGACATCATAGCTTCCGTTTGAAGAGTAAAGGGCAACAAATTGTCTTTGTTGGTGATATTGTCCACTCACATTCTTTACAGTTTGATGCTCCAAAAACTGGGGTAGATTTTGATGTAAATTCAGAGCAGGCAATTAATACTCGTTTAAAAATGTTTGCTGAAATTTCAAATAAGCAACAATGGGTAGCTGCCCCGCATTTACCGTTCCCGGGAATTGGTCATGTGTATAAAGTGAATGCTGAGCAGTATCAGTGGATTCCTTTATATTTCAATAACAGTCTTGATAAATAAAAAAAACAGGGCATTCATTGCCCTGTTTTTTTATGAAGATTGAGTTATTTTGCAGCTTTTTCAAAATTAGTGACAGCTTCACGACCGAGTGCTGGGTCATCTGTAAAGACGCCATCAACACCTGCCTTGAAATAGGCTTCAAACTCTTTTAATGCACCAGATGGACAACGTTCTGCAGGTTTATCTGAGCTGCACTTTAACGGCGCTGGTAAGAAGTTATTTTCTGGTCGGAAAGTATAAGGATGTACTTTTAAGCCAGCCGTATGTGCATCAGAAATAAACGTACTAGTTTTATAAGAGCCATCATTATTAAAGGTCAGTATGTAACCTTTACTTGGTCCTACACCATTTGCATATTTGGCAACATCTTTTAACCCTTGTGCTGTGGCTAAATCAGCATAAGTTTTAGTGTCACCAGACTCTACGAAGTCTGCTGGTCGAGATGTTTTTGAATCGTATAGCTGAATAATTTGTGCATGTTTAAGCGTTTTATGAAGATCAAGCTCCCTTTTTAAATCTTTTAGATTCTGAACTTCAAAAGACTGTAAATAGACAGGTGCAATATCACGTGTATATTTATATTTGGCTAAGGTTTTTAGAAGAGTATCTTCCATTGCCAGATTTTGATTTTTAAAATAAGTCGGATGTTTCGTCTCAATATATAAGCCTATAATTTTCCCCGTCTTTTTATAGTTAGCTTCGGCAAGCTCAATGATTTGTTCTAGAGTTGGGACAGGGTAAAGATCATTATAAGCTGTGTTGGCTGGTCGAAACTCAGGAATACGTTCACGCGCTTTAAGCTGCTGTAATTCACTTAAAGTGAAGTCTTCCGTGAACCAACCGGTTAAGTCGACGCCATCAATATTTTTTGTTTTTTTACGGTCTGCAAACTGACTTAAAGTGCTTACATTGGTTGTTCCACCAATCTCATTTTCATGGCGGGCAACCAATACGCCATCTTTTGTAGAGACTAGATCCGGTTCAATGAAATCTGCGCCGTCATCAATCGCTTTTTGATATGAAGCTAAAGTATGTTCAGGACGTAAAGCGCTAGCGCCACGGTGTCCTACTACTAAAATTTTAGGAAGTTGATATTCTGGCGTGGTTGGCGTCGTTTCAGTTTTATCGTCATCATTACAACCAACCAAGCTAATTAAACTTAAGCATAAAAGTGCTTTTCTAAACATAATTCTACTCATATTGTTTTAGTTGAAACGACTCAAGTTTCGGTGCTTTGTTTGACATGATCATGAAGAATTCATGAATTTTAAGTGACACTCGTTAACTGGTTTTTTATTGGTTTGTTGGAAATATTCAATCACGCTTTGTTTTTGTCTTAATTACATTTATTGTTTAATTCTACTTGTCTTTTTTATACCGCTCGTTGATCATCACAAGGTCTCGAAGCGGCATTTACTTCTGTTAATTAACGACATCATACCGAGCAGCCATGCTATCTAAATTTTTTATTCAACGCCCTATTTTTGCCAATGTACTGGCGATCATTGTTATGGCTTTCGGTATTTTTTCAGTCATGAATTTGCCTGTAGAACGGTATCCAGACATTGCTCCACCTAAAATTACTGTGTCAGCCAACTATAGTGGTGCAGATGCACAAACGGTTGAGCAAAGTGTTACTCAAATTTTAGAACAGCAAATACAAGGGATTGATCACTTACTCTATTTTAGTTCATCGAGTGACTCATCTGGACGTAGTCGAATCACCATAAGTTTTGATAACGGAACAAATCCGGATACTGCTCAGGTCCAAGTACAAAATAGTATTAGTGGCGTAATACGTCGCTTACCTGATGAAGTTCAACGCCAAGGTGTTACGGTAAGTAAGTCACTGGGTGACACTTTTATGGTAATTGGCTTATATGACTCGACTGGTAAAACAGGAAACATTGAGCTATCGGACTATTTAACTACGCATGTGGTAGATAACCTGAACCGTATTGAAGGGGTGGGCGAAACTGATGTATTTGGTTCACAATATGCCATGCGTATCTGGTTAAATCCTGATAAATTAAAGCAATATAATTTAATGCCAAGTGATGTAGCGAATGCAATCACCGCACAAAATACTCAGGTCGCCGCAGGGGCAATTGGTGACTTACCCGTAATTGACGGTCAATATTTAAATACAAAAGTCACAGCAGGTTCTCGCTTAAAAACAGTTGAGGATTTTAAAAATATTGTCGTGAAGTCGAATAAAACGGCGAGTTATGTGTATTTAAAAGATATTGCCAGAGTTGAGCTAGGTGCAGAAAACTATCAGTCTTTTAACACTATTAATGGCTATCCTGCCGCAGGTTTGGGTATTTCTTTATCTTCGGGTGCAAATGCAATTCAGACCTCTAAGCTCATCCACCAAACTCTAGATCAGCTTACAACGAAACTACCAGCGGGTTATAAAATCGTTTATCCACGAGATAATACGCCCTTTGTTCAAGAGTCAATTAAGGAAGTAGTAAAGACTCTGGTAGAGGCGATTATTCTGGTTATTTTGGTCATGTTCCTGTTTTTACAAAGCTGGCGTGCTACGCTCATTCCGAGTATTACCGTTCCAGTTGTAATTTTAGGAACCTTCGCTGTCTTATATGTGCTTGGTTTTAGTATTAACACCTTAACGTTATTTGCGCTGGTACTCGCGATTGGTTTGCTGGTCGATGACGCGATTGTGGTTGTAGAAAACGTTGAGCGGCTCATGCATGAACAGCACTTATCTCCTAAAGAAGCTGCTATTGAGTCGATGGGGGAAATTAGTGGTGCCTTAGTCGGGATTACGTTGGTTTTAACTGCTGTTTTTATTCCAATGTCCTTTTTAGGCGGTTCAATTGGGGTGATTTACCGTCAGTTTTCTATTACTTTAGTTGCCGCTATGGCGTTGTCGCTTATTGTTGCGCTCATTTTAACTCCGGCTTTATGTGCATTAATTTTAAAACCAAATCCTCAACCTCAGCGCTGGGCAGTATGGTTTAACCAAAAGATTGAGCAACTTAAAAATCAATATATCAAGCTTGTTCAGACGAGTATTCATTACAGTAAATCAGTTATTGTGATTTTTGTGGCTTTAATTGCCGTTTTTACGCTGTTCTATAACGGTTTAAAAAGCGGTTTTATTCCTAAAGAAGACCAAGGAATTTTAAGTGTTCAAATTAAGCTCGTAGACAGCGCACCAATTTCTCAAAGTCAGAAAATTGGTGAGCAAGTCCGCCAATATTTCTTAACTCAAGAAGATAAAAACGTAGATTTGGTTTTAATCCGCTATGGACGAAATTATTCGGGTACAGGACAAAACTTGGCACAAGGGTTTATTGCTTTAAAACCATGGGATGTCCGAACAGGAAAAGAAAACTCGGCTGAGGCTATACAAAAGCGTGCAATGAAATACTTTAGTCATTTTAATAATGCACAGATTAATGTGACTTTACCTGCCTCAGTTAATGGCTTAGGTCAAACAGATGGTCTGGATTTATGGATTCAGGATTTGAATGGACAGGGGCAAGATTTTCTAGATAGTGCCTTCCGCCAATTGCAGGCTCAAAGTAAAAATTATTCAACTTTCGAAAACTTTGATAAGCAGTCAACCAATAGTAAGGCAAATCTTAATATTAAGATTGACCAGAAACAGGCACTAGCAAATGGACTACAGCTATCGGCAATTAATAACACTTTGTCGAGCGCATGGGGCGGAACTTATGTAAATGACTTTATTGATCGGGGCCGTATTAAACGTGTCATGATTCAAGGTGATGCCGAGTTTAGATCTAAACCGGAAGATTTATATAACTGGTCTGTACGTAATGACCAAAATGAAATGGTTCCGTTTAGTTCATTTGCCAACTTTAGCTGGGGCGGTGCACCGGAACTTGTAAAACGCTATATGGGATATAGTGCTTTACAACTACAAGCAGATGTGGCGAGTGGCAGCAGTTCTGGCCAAGCGATGAAAGATGTAGAACAACTTGTTAACCAACAAAAAGATATTGGTTTAGCGTGGACAGGTTTATCTTTTGAAGAACAGAAGTCGACTAATCAGGCTGTGTGGTTATATTTAATTTCGGCTGGATTTATTTTCTTATGTTTAGCTGCTTTATATGAAAGCTTAAGTATTCCTGCCGCCGTAATGACATCTATTCCGCTTGGTGTAGGAGGAAGTGTGATTTTCTCTTATATTTTTGGTTTGCCAAATGACGTGTATTTCCAAATTGCGCTATTAACGACTATTGGTTTGTCATGTAAAAACGCCATTTTAATTGTTGAGTTCGCGGCCTTAGCGCAAGAAAAAGGTAAGAATGCCATTCAGGCAGCCTTAGAAGGTGCGAGCTTACGATTAAGACCGATTCTAATGACCTCTTTAGCCTTTGGTGCAGGCGTAATTCCACTTGTGTTTGCTCAAGGTGCTGGTGCGGTTAGTCGTCAAGAAATCGGTATTAGTATTTTAGGTGGCGTGATGTTTGGTACTGTGCTGGTTCTGTTTTTTATTCCGGTCATGTACGTATTATTACGTTCACTGTTTAAATCGAAAGCTTCAACCTAAAAGTAAACAATTTAAAAACGGGCATCAAATCAAGTATATTAAGATTAACTTTTCTTCTTATATTTGATTTTGATGCCTCAAGAAAAAAAATTAACACAGCAGCAGGTTATCGCCCTAGAACGGGATCTTGCCAAGTTCGCAACCATGATGGATAGTGCGGTCCGTATTCCTTTTACAAAGCAGGGTATTGGCGCTGATGCAGCCTTAAGTACTATTCCAATTGCCGGTGATGTTGCTGGGTTCGCATTGACCTGTTATGCCATTTATAAGGCTAAACAAATAGGTGTGCCTCAGCATAAGCTCACTCCAGTGATTAAACTTGCTGTAGTCGATGCCGTAGTCGGTTTTGTTCCAGTTGCAGGGACTATTTTCGATATTTTTATACGTCCCAGTCGAAAAGCATTAGATGTGGTGCATACGCATATACGTGAAGAATATGCGATCCAAAGTGATATTCATGTCGTTCATCCGTATTTACATGAAAAGCTCGAAAAGAAGCAACAACAGTCGGCATTCTGGCGTAACCCTGTTGTGAGTTGGTTATGGTTGCACATACCCGATTTATTAGGTGCGTTTGTACTGCTTTTAATTGGCTTAGCTGTGTGGTGGGGTGCAAGTTACCTTTGGGGACTTTATCAAACCATGTAATCAAAAAATAAAGCCTCCATTTGGAGGCTTTATTTTTACATTAAACGTTTTATGGGCAATCTAATTGGTGTAGAGCTGCCACACGTTGTTCAATTGTAGGGTGAGTTTGGAACAATGCAGCTAAACTAAAGCCTTGTTCTTTACCTTCCGCAATTGCGAACGCTTTCATTTCTTTTGGCATTTGGTCAGGTAACTCTGTTTCAGCTTGCAAACGTAATAAAGCAGAAATCATCGCTTGTTTACCAGCTAAACGCGCACCGGCTTCATCTGCACGGTATTCACGGTAACGAGAGAACCACATCACAATGGCAGAGGCAAGAATACCGAACACGATATCTAGAACCATTGTAATGATGAAATAACCCATACCTGGGGCTTCATTGTCTTGACGACCAAAGACATTACGGTCAATAAAGTCACCTACTACACGAGCAAAGAACATAACGAAGGCGTTTACTACACCTTGAATGAGTGCGAGTGTAACCATGTCACCATTTGCAACGTGGCCGATCTCGTGCGCGAGTACAGCACGTAGCTCATCTTTGTTCATACGCTCAAGTAGACCGCTTGAAACGGCAACTAAGGCATCATTTTTATTCCAGCCTGTTGCAAAGGCATTAGACTGATATGAAGGGAAGATACCAACTTCTGGCATATTAATACCAGCACGTTGAGAAAGTTCAGCGACTGTTTGCAATAACCAGCTTTCAGCTTGGTTACGAGGAGCATTTGGGTCAATCAGTTCTGTACCAGTAGTTTTCTTAGCCATCCATTTGGACATGAATAGAGAGACTAAAGAGCCCACCATACCGAACACAAAACAGATGACTAAAAGGTTGCCTAGATTTAAGCCACCCGCGCCATGGTAACTACCGACACCGAAGAGTGACAAAATAATGCCAGCTACAACCAGTACCGCGAGGTTGGTAAGCAAAAACAAACCAATCCGCATCATTGAGAAAATCCTCTTATAAATAAAATATTATCTGATTTATAAATTATAAATCACTCAGCTAATATGCGGCGCTTAGGGGAAAAATTCAAGAAAAAAATAAGGAATCAATACATTCTTTGCGATCTAAGAATGTATTTAAATTAAACAAGTTATTAGAAGGCCCCTCTGAACACGACAGTGGGGGTAATAGATCATTACAATTTTTTGACAATAGAACCCGCTAAATAAATAACCGTAAGGTATGAGGCCTTTTAAGCTTACTCAATCCGGATATGTGCAATAGCAGTTGCATTATTGGTGACATAAGTTCCTGTAGGTGCGTCTGTATATGTACCATCTGGCAATGTCACGATTTGGCGCGAGGAAGAATACTTTATAGGCTGAGCAGAGACTTGCGTCGAAGTACTGTGCGGTATGGCTGGTTGGTTTATCGCTTGGGCAGAAATACTCGAATTGCTAAAAGAAGAAAGGCCTACACCAGAAGAATATAAGTTTTGGTAGCGGCTAGTGACTCGGCGAACATAATCTTGGGTTTCACGGAATGGCGGAATACCGCCATATTTATCGACGTTTCCTTCTCCTGCATTATAAGCGGCAAGCGCCATTTGCGTATTACCGTTAAAACGTTTGAGCAGCCAACTTAAATATTTAGCACCAGCGAAGATATTTTGCTGAGGATCATAAGCGTTAGATACGTTAAAGCGACGAGCAGTAGCCGGCATAAGCTGCATTAAACCTTGGGCACCAACCGGAGAGCGGGCATTTACGTTAAAACCAGACTCGGTATGCATAACGGCTTTGATTAATCCTTCCGAAACGCCGTGCTGTTGTGCTGCCTGCTTAATAATATGATCAAAAGCATTTTTGTTTTTGCTATAGCTTGGTAGAACCGAAGCCTCTGAAGTCCCCCAGTTACTATAACTATGAATATTACTATCCGGGTAGTAGGTGACTTTTACTTTTTTGAGTGAATGGTCATAACTTTTACGGTTAGTCAGTAAAGTACTGCCGTTTTTGTCTTGGTAAATGTACATCTGACCTGCTGAAGTCGGCGTTATACCTACCGAAAAAGTGGTCATCCCCAGTAAACAAGAAAAAAGATATTGAACCGAATTTTTCATTTTATGTTATTCACAATTTTAGGGTCTCAAAACTTGTCAAAGAGTTTATCAAAAAATATTACTTAAAGAAGTTTTGTGTAATTTTTTTTATTTTGACTCTTTGAAAAAATCAAGCAGTTTTGCTCGAATGATCATCAAAAAAATTTAAAAAAAATTTTTAAAATGATTCTATTGACTTGAATAACTATTTGAAAAATAAGGGTAAAAATCATTGGTTAAAAAATGATCAATTTAAATAAAACCCTTAACAGAAGGTCAAAACAGTTTGTCAAGTATTAAGAAATCCACAATTTTATCCACAGGTTTTGTGGAAAACTGTGGAAAAGTCCAAAAAGTAAGCATTTTGCGCAAAAAATGAACTCATCGGTCAAAATAGCGCACTGCTTTTGCATCATGCCTGAGCATTATGACGACTTCAAGAATTGAAACTATTCTTTTGATGCGATTCTCATCCGAATCATATAAAATTGCGCGGTATTTTTATTTATGGGTATATCTCGTCTATGTACGCGCCAGTTGAGTCCAACGAAGGATTTAATTTTAAGCCTGAACTTCCAACAAGCTCGGCCTATTATCGTTTGCTTAAGAAGCTTCGCCGTCAAGTTGGACATGCCATCCGTGACTTCAATATGATTGAAGATGGTGACAAGGTCATGGTGTGTGTGTCTGGTGGTAAAGACAGTTATACCTTGCTCGACATTTTGTTGCAGTTCAAACGTATTGCACCAATCAATTTTGATATTGTTGCGGTTAACCTTGACCAAAAGCAGCCGGGTTTCCCTGAAGATGTCTTACCACGTTATATGGAAGAAAATAACATTCCGTATTACATTTTGGAAAAAGACACTTACAGCATTACCAAACGTTTAACTCCTGAAGGTAAAACGTACTGTGCTGTGTGTTCACGTTTACGCCGTGGTTCGCTTTATGGCTTTGCTCAAGAAATTGGTGCAACCAAAGTTGCGCTAGGGCATCACCGTGATGACATTATTGCTACTTTCTTCTTGAACTTATTCCATGGCGGTAGCTTAAAGGCAATGCCACCTAAGCTTTTATCGTCAGATAAGAAAAATATTTTGATTCGTCCTTTGGCTTATGTTGAAGAAAAGGACATTATCAAATATGCAGAGTTACGTAAGTTCCCAATTATTCCGTGTAACCTTTGTGGTTCACAAGAGAACTTACAACGTGCCATGATCAATGAAATGCTTCGTGAATGGGACAAACAGTATCCAAAACGTTTACACAGCATTTTTGGTGCGTTACAGAACGTTTCACCTTCACAACTTGCTGACCGTGATTTGTTCGATTTCGAAGTTCTTGACTCGCAGCGCGAATTAGACTTTAAAGATCCAGAAGAACTGAAAAAACGTTTAGATGTAGTGAACTTAAGCTTTGCTGCTGAATAAAACGAATTAATAAGTCAATTGAAGGCACTTTATAAACAAGTGCCTTTAATGTATCAAAATACTAAAAAATGAATGTTCCGTACAAAAAGTCATAGCTCAACCTTAAAATTACATGCTATAACAACGCTCAAGCAGAAGTGCTTCACACGATGTTGTCTGGATAGGCAACACTAGAGAAATTGAACAAATAAATTTGAGGAAGAATCATGCCTGCATTTTTAACTGATGATTGGTTTGCGACTGTCGAAAAATTAACTGCTGAAGCAGGTGATCTTAATTTGCCACCAGCTCTTGCGAATTTGGCAATTAATTTAGTAGTTACAGATGCTTCTGGAAATACCGAATTAGCGTTAGATGGGGGTAAAATCCAAAAAGGTTTGTCTTCAAATGCCAAAACTACATTAAACATGGATGCTGAAACTTTACGTAAAGTATTCCTAGAGTTTGATATGGCAGCTGCTATGCAGGCATTCATGACTGGTAAAATAAAAGTTCAAGGCGATATGTCTCAGTTAATGGCTTTACAAACAGCTAAACCAAGCCAAGAACAAAAAGATTTGTTCAAAAAAGTATTAGAGCAAACCGCTTAAACTGAAAAAGAATTCATATAAAAAGCTTACCCGAGAGGTAAGCTTTTTATTTATACAAACAATGAATTTATCAACTTTTAGATGATAAAAACTAGATATTAATTCGCGTTTGTGCCGTTTTAATGTGCTCAAGATAAGCACGTATACGAGTCACATACTGAACTGCTTGTTTGTATCGACCATTGCGAGTTTTGTTACTCTGCAAATAATTATAGAGATTAACCCATTGGTTCGGGTCTTTCCCTTGGGCTTGCAAGCGCTTTTGAATCTGGTTCACTGCACCTGGACCCATATTGTAAGCCACAAGCGCATACCAGTTGCGATCTGGGAAAGGAATATCATCATACTCACTTAACATGAGATCATAATATTTCGCACCGCCCTGAATACTCTGTGCTGGATCGTTACGGTTACTCACACCCATTGCCCGAGCTGTACTATTGGTTAACATCATTAACCCACGTACACCTGTTGGTGAAACAGACTCCGGTTTTAGGTACGATTCTTGATAACCAATCGCTGCAAGCAAATGCCAGTCTAAATCGTACTGAGCAGCGCTTTGTTTAAAGCTTGCTTTGTAAATCGGTATACGTGCACTTAAGTCACGTTGAATCGTAGACCAAGCTTCTGGTTTTACAACATTACGGTTATAAAAAGAAGCAAGTTGCTGAGTTAGACCATTTTGTTTGCTTTGACAAACAAAACCGCTTGCTGTTTGTGTAAGCGGGTCATCTGCTTGTTTAAACACCCAGCTTAGATTCGGATTTAATCCATTTTTTTGCAAATTTACGATATCACCACAACTTGCAGAAAAAGACATTAAACCTTTGTTCTCGATTGAACTTAAGCTTGCGGTTGTCATGGCAAGATTTGCTTTACCTTGCTGAACCCACTTAAGCGCCGTGGCATTATCTGTCACGATTTTGAAGTCCAACTTTACATTTAAGCTTTGTGCATAGTTACGCGCTAAGTCATAACCGAAGCCGTGTAAAAACTGGTCTTCTTTAAAAACAGTCGTTGGGCTTTCTACGGCAACCACTGTTAATGTGTTTGTGTTAACTACAGTATTGTACTGTAGGGTTTTTCCTGCATTGATACTATGAAAGGGAAAAAACATAGTACTGAGCGCAAGAACTTTCAATGGGAGAGAAGAAAATAAAGAGCTAAGGCCAAGCCTCGACCCAGAACTTGAATTACTGTGCATGTTGTCTCCGCTACAGGTAATTTATGCCCTAAAAGTCAGACAAAAAGCTGCCATAACTTCTAAAAGTTGATAAATTCAATAAGGGGTGGGCAGTCATGACGTCATTCAAAATGACATGAAATGAAAAAAGCAAACTGTGTAGAAAATCTACATAGTTTTTGAGTGGGTTAAAAAATACTCAACATTTAAGATGCGCGCATCATAATATTGATAAAAAGTATTGTCAAATTTTGTACAATTAAATATCCGATATATCATCATAACAACATGAATTTATTAAGGAAGAAAATTTATACACTTCTGATGTGAGAAAATAGGGTATAAAATGCTACATCTTGTAACCCTTATGTTGTTAATCAGTGGTTTTTAATCATGAAATCTAACTTAATCACTCGGTCAGGCCATGACAAATTAGTTGCTGAATTAAAACAACTTTGGCATGAAGAAAGACCAGAAATTACGAAAAAAGTAAATTGGGCTGCCAGCCTCGGTGACCGTAGTGAGAATGCAGATTATCAATATAACAAGCAACTCCTTAGAAAAATTGATCGACGAGTACGCTACTTAGGAAAGCGTTTAGAAGAGTTAAAAATTGTTGATTACTCACCTGAGCAAGAAGGCAAAGTTTACTTTGGTGCTTGGGTCGACATTGAAAATGAAGAAGGGGAGCAAAAAACTTTACGGATTGTCGGGGTTGATGAAATTTATGATCACCATCCTCAGCATATTTCAATTGAGTCACCTATGGCACGTGCACTCTTGAGTAAAGAAGTCGATGATGAAGTAGAAGTACACACGCCTTTGGGCAAAAAGCTGTGGTATATCAATGCAATTCGCTATGAAAAACCTAAAAATGATGAAATTTAGATAGATTTGTTTTTATTTTGAGCGTTTGAATTAAAAATTAAATAAAAGATTTGCCAACTTGCATTTTTGTTTATATTATAGCGCTCGTTGGAAGCGTGGCAGAGCGGTTTAATGCACCGGTCTTGAAAACCGACGAGGGTGTGAGTCCTCCGTGAGTTCGAATCTCACCGCTTCCGCCAAAATTCTTAAAAAGCCCTTGTTAATGACAAGGGCTTTTTTTTTATGCATATAAATTACTAAAAAAAGATCGTGTTCCCTTCTACATATTTCTAAGTATAGTCTCTCCCGTTCGAGGGTTCGTTAAAGTGACATTTTCCAGCGCCTGAATGTACCAAGAATGATTCTTCTGGGTGAGCACAGTAAGAATGAGAGTATCAATCTGATGAGGCCCTTGAGGATGAGCTACGCCCGCAGTGAGGCGGCTCCAAAAATGTGAAATACATATATCCTCACTCATAGGTATGAGGTCTATCAGCTCATTCTCTAGTGTTGAATCACGATAAATGGTTTCATGAATAGGTTGATGGATTGCAATAATTTCATCAACTCCTTTAACGTAGTGACCGAAACGGTTAACGAAAGTCGCATCTTTATCAAAAAGAGCAGCAAAGGCCTGCATATCATGCTTATTCCAAGCGGTTTGAAATGCTAAAGGTATTTCTTTTGGGTTTATTATGTGTTGACTCATACCAGCACCACTGTTTAATTCTTTAAGTCCATTTTCAAATATTATAAATAAAGATACTTCGTCATGCTTAAATGAAACAGGTAATCTTAGCTCGCCTTTCAAGAGTATCTTCGTTTTAACCCACATGGCCCACCGCACAAAATAGGATAGGTTGAGTTATGAGTAGAACGTGTAAATAACTGCTCGCTCAATCCGCTTAATGGAGTTAACTTTTTATAAAATCCAGATAAAGATATAAGTTAAAAAGAATTGATGCATACAAATTTAATATAATGTTAATAATCAAACATTATGTATAAATTTAAATAAACTCTTTTATTTTTTAAGAACTCTTTTAATAATTCAGAACTAAACAATTAAGTTTAAAATATGGAGAATTTGTATACAGGATGGCTTTTATTAGTTTAATTAAAATGAGAACTATATAAATCTTGTGAATTCTAGCTTTTTACTTCATTAGTTTTGTACGTTTTTATCTTAAAGATAATCATAAAATTAGAACAATAATATTAAATATTTGATTTTTATTTATAAATTAAAATTATAGGCTAAGGTTCTTACTGTGTTGAATAAACATCAAAACTAAAAATTTAATCTTGCTTTAAGTTCTCTTAATTAATTTATGGCCTATCTAGATTTCGTTAATGGGTCAGAAAAATAAATTATGACTTCATTTAAGCCAAATCAGAAAATTAAGAGAGTATAAAAATGAACCAGTTTGTAACGAACACGAAAAATGTAATTCGTGGAAAGTATCATCCGGAATTTTTGCAGAATGAAGTCTTAGCCGATATTTTTGCTCATACTGCACAAACTCTTCCTGATAAAACGGCTTTAATTGAAGCAGATAAAACGCTGAGTTATGGTGAGCTGTATCAGCAAGCCTTAATTATGGCTCAACATCTGGCTTTAAAAGGGGTAAAGCCAGGTCATATTGTAGGGCTATGGTTGCCGCGTGGTATTGAGCTTTTAAAAGCTCAACTGGCCATTTGTTTAAGCGGTGCAGCTTGGCTTCCTTTTGATATGGATACGCCCGCGGATCGTATTGCGGTATGTCTTGAAGATGCCGAAGCGGTGGGAATGATTACTACAGATGAATGGTATGAACATTTAGCTGAAGTGCCGCAAACAAAATGGACCAACACCGAGCTGCAAAAAACACTAAGCGAAAGTGTAAGTTTAGCGAAAACCACTCCAGATCAACCTGCCTATATTATTTATACCTCGGGTTCGACAGGTAAACCCAAAGGGATTGTGATTACTCAAAAAAATATTTGTCACTTTTTACGTAGTGAAAATAGTATTTTGGGTATTCAAGAGCAAGACAAGGTCTATCAAGGCTTTTCAGTCGCTTTTGATATGTCGTTTGAAGAGATTTGGCTTTCTTATTTGGTGGGCGCAACGTTGTGGATTGCGCCTAAATCACTTGTCAGTGACCCTGAGCGGTTATGCCAAACCTTAAAGCAGGAACAAATTACAGTACTGCACGCTGTTCCAACATTACTTGCTTTATTTCCTGAAGATGTACCTAATTTAAGAATTATTAATTTAGGTGGGGAAATGTGTCCGGATTCACTGGTTGACCGCTGGGCATTACCTCATCATCAAATGTTTAACACCTATGGACCAACCGAAACCACGGTTTCTGCAAGTCTTGAGTTATTAGAACGCGGTAAACCCGTCACCATTGGCAAGCCCTTACCAAACTACGGTATGTTGGTCATTAACTCTGAAAGAGAGTTGCTCGAGCAAGGTGAAACAGGGGAGTTATGTATTTTTGGTCCAAGTGTGGCACAAGGCTATTTAGGACGTCCTGATTTAACCGCAGATAAGTTTATTGAAAACCCTTGGGCAATGAGTGTAGAGGAAGAATTACTCTACCGTACTGGGGATTTGGCTAAAATTGATGAGTTTGGTCAAGTACACTGCTTAGGTCGTGCCGATGACCAAGTTAAAATCCGTGGTTTCCGTGTAGAGCTTGGCGAGATCGAAGCTGCGCTTTGTGATATTGACGGAATTGGTACGGCAGCCGTTATTCTTCGTCCTGAAGACGGCATTGATCAACTTATTGCGTTTATTGCACCAGAAATTGATGCAAAGCAAGCTATAGAAATTAAAGAACTACGCCATAACTTGAGTCAGCGATTACCGCCTTATATGGTGCCAAATCGTTTTGAGATTATTGAAGAAGTTCCACGTCTGTTATCTGGGAAAATTGACCGTAAGGCTTTAAAAGCAAGACCGCTCACAAGTGTGGTAGATCGCAGTGAATCTGACCAGCCACAGAACCCAGCCGAAGAAATCTTGTTTGAAATTTTGAATCGCTTGTTCCCGAACATGCCGATTAAACTCGATTCCGATTTCTTTGATGATTTAGGCGGGCATTCACTACTCGCCGCTGTTTTAATTTCAAATCTGCGTGAGCATGCGGAATATAGCCATCTGACCATTCAAAACTTATATCAAGCGAGAAGAGTAGGCGCGATTGCTGCACTCATGTTAGAGCAGCCTGAACCTACTTTATTTGATAGCCAAATTGGACAAGATAACCCTCGTAATCAGACTTATAAATGGTTATGTGGTATTGCACAGCTTGTAACTATTCCGGTTTTAATCTCGATTAATATTTTGCAGTGGTTAGCGCCATTCTTTACCTATCACTACTTTACCGGTGGAACCCGCGACAGTATCCCGTATGCGATTGCGTTGTCTTTATTGGTGTATGTCAGTGTCATTATGAGCAGTTTTGTACTGTCGATTACGGTAAAACGACTATTAATGTTAGGAATTGGCGCAGGGCGTTATCCATTATGGGGATTAACCTATTTCCGTTGGTGGCTAGCAGACCGTATTAGTAATATTTCACCTGTCTATCTCTTGTCGGGTTCGACTTTACTTAACTTATATTTGAAAGCACTTGGTGCAAAAATCGGTCACGACGTTACCATTAGTTCTGTACATATTCGTATGCCATCTTTACTGACTATTGAAGATGGCGTGAGTATCGGTTCTCAGGTGAATTTAGAAAATGCCAAAGTTGAACATGGCCACTTGGTATTAGGTTCAATTCACCTTAAACAAGACAGTTATGTAGGTTCGTATGCTGTATTAGAAGAAAATACAGTGTTAGAAAAACAGGCCCATGTAAATGCCTTAACTTCAATTGAATATGACACGGTTGTACCTGAGGGCGAAATTTGGGATGGAACACCTGCTCAGAAAATAGGGCATATAGATGAGCAAGCTAAATTGCCAGAGCGTCCTAAACTATCGTTTATACGTAAAATTGCTGAATATGGATACTATGGCGTTAGCGCATTAATTATTGCCTGTCTTTTCTTTATTCCAATTTTTCCAAGCTTCCTTTTGGTCGACTGGTTAGATGTAAATGTATTTAATATTAACCCGAACAACCATTTGCAAATCGCGCTTTATTATTTCATTTTAGCGATTCCGGCTAGTGCAATGATGATGATGATTACTGCGGTGATTTCTTCAGGTCTACGTAAAATTGCATTGCCGCGTCTTGAAACCGGAACCTATACGGTTCATGGCAGCACGTATTATCGTAAATGGTTTGCGGCCCAAATTTTAGAAACGAGCTTACAAACCTTACATGGCTTGTTTGCCACCATTTATGCGCCTACATGGTTCCGTATGCTGGGAGCAAAAGTGGGTAAAAATACCGAAATTTCTACCGCAACCGGCGTCATTCCAGAAATGCTGACTTTGGGTGAAGAAAGCTTTATTGCCGATGCGGTAATGCTGGGTGATGAAGAGATTAAAGGCGGTTGGATGTCTTTAAAAGCAACCAAAATCGGTAACCGTAGTTTTGTGGGAAATAGTGCTTATATTGCTGATGGGACAGTGTTACCAGACAATGTTTTAATTGGCGTGCAATCAAAAACACCAGATAACCGTGAAATGTATGACGGACAAACTTGGTTTGGTTCTCCGGCGTTGCTGTTACCTGCACGTGAAGCTGCTGAAAAATATCCTGACCATTTAACCTTTAAACCAAGTATTAAGCGCCGTTTAATGCGCGGGTTTATTGAAGGGCTTCGTATTGTATTGCCAGCCGCACTTGCGATTGGGGTGGGTTATATGATCGTACTAGACGTTATTGATGTGATTAATAACTACAATATTGAGACAGGACTGGTTGCATTAACGCTCGCAGGGCTGCTTTATGGTGTTGGCTGTTTCCTTATTGTTGCGCTATTAAAGTGGATTTTGATTGGTCGCTATCAACCGCGTTCGGCACCTATGTGGACCATGTTCGTATGGTTAAGTGAAGGGATTACCAGCTTATATGAATCAGTTGCGATTCCTAACTTCTTAAACTACTTAAGAGGAACGCCAATGTTGCCATTCTTCTTGCGTATTTTAGGGGTTCGTATTGGTAAAGATGTTTATATGGATACAGCTGATATTACCGAGTTCGACTGTGTCAGCATTGGTGACCGTGCCGAGTTTAATAGCTTTTCAGGCCCGCAAACTCACTTGTTTGAAGACCGTATTATGAAAATTGGGCAAGTGAACGTGGGGCATGATGTAGTGGTCAATGCGCGCAGTATTATTTTGTATAACGCAAACGTGAGCAATCATGCAGTGTTAGGTCCATTAACACTGGTCATGAAAGGTGAAAATATTCCGGCTAAATCTGCATGGATTGGTTCACCGGCTGTGCCTTGGGTTCATAAATAATACGTTGTTGAATTGAAAAAAGCCTCTATAAATAGAGGCTTTTTACTATGTGTGGTAAGCGAACTTATTTATTCAGTTGCCGTAAAAGCGTCATGGTAAGTAACTTCACCTGAGGGAATATGGTTAATGAAGCTTAAAGCTTGAAAGTATTCATTAGGCACATCAGGTAAATTTAAATCAGGGTAAGATTTAAAACCAAATCGACTGTAATAATTTGGATCACCTAATAGAACGCAACCTTTTCCGCCTAATTCTTTTAACTTTTGAAGAGCTGCATTCATTAAAAGAGAACCAATGCCAATTCCTTGTTTCTTTGGACATACAGAAATAGGGCCTAGGCCATACCAATCAGTGTCACCTGACGTAATTGTAACTGGTGAAATAGCCACATGACCTACAATTAAGTCATCTTCTATAGCAACCAAAGAAATTGTAAGTTGCTTATGTTTACGAAGGCTATTTACAATAAATTGTTCAGTGTGGCTAGAATGCTCTTCATTTAAGAACGCGGCTTTCGTCAACGCTTCGATATTTTTAATATCTTCGGGTTGTTCATCTCGAATTGTAATATTCATATTTTTCTTTCTCTTAATAAATA
The DNA here is from genome assembly GCF_003937785.1 of Acinetobacter sp. FDAARGOS_558. NCBI lineage: Bacteria > Pseudomonadati > Pseudomonadota > Gammaproteobacteria > Moraxellales > Moraxellaceae > Acinetobacter > Acinetobacter sp. FDAARGOS_558. The sequence goes on along the minus strand of NZ_RKJH01000001.1, from coordinate 1,425,955 downwards.
GCAACTTATATCAACGATTGTCTAGTTGAGGGCGGACCGTCTGGAGTCCTAACAATGTAATTTGATAAGGTTGGCTATTTTTAGACTTGATTAAACGTTTTGCTTTTAGCTTTTTAAATACATCTAAAGAACAATCAGATAGCACGAAACCTTCTCGTGTGTAGCATTCAACGAAATAGACTGTGCCTGATGCGTCACGTTGGTATTTAATATGTCCGCCTTTAGCAAGGACATGGAGAGTTCGTTGTTCGAACTTTGAAAGATTCATGTTGGAGCCTTGATAATGATCAAACGTGCAAATACAAGTGATCAGAAATATGACCACAGAAAAATTGCGACATTGATAATCAACTCAATAATAAAAATTGAGAGTGATTATCAGATGATTACTATCTCCAACATATAAACCTCTTTGAGAAGGGGGATACTTTTATTCAAAGGATATATTAACTGTATATATCACTTAATAACAAATGTTTTTTATATTCATAGACCTTTCATTTATATAAAATCAGGCAACAAAAAATTATGTATGAGTTTTAGTAAATGAAAAAAACAATTTTTAGCCTAATTTTCGCTACCTGTGCAGCTTTTTCAAATAGTATTCAAGCAGAAGAAGTTTATTATCAACAAGAAGATATCGCTTATGCTTTTGAACTAGATTCAATCGAATTTTATTTACCAAGTAAAAGTAAATTTAAAATTACTGCTACCAGAAAACTAGTTGGCGTACCCGAAACAAAGTTTTATACAGGTGATTTTGATAAAGATAATATCGCACAATTTCATATGGCTTTTGACTGTTCACATAAGACCATACAGATTTTAGACTTTATGATTGGTGATAAAAATAATGGTGAACTTAAGTACAAGAGCGATAAAAAGAGTGAAGTAATGAAAGCCACGGGTGACAATGATTTAGCTATGCTTAATTTAGTATGTGAAAATGCTAAAACTATAAAATAGTGCCTGTGAGTCATAATGATTGTTTTTTAATAAACGTACATAGAATTTTTTTGGTGACCCACCTTTGAAAAAATGAAATTAAAGATTTAACAATTATGATACCTGTACAGACATTCTCGGTTTTTGCAATTTTTCTGTTGTTTATTGCTCCATTGATTGGTGTTGTACTAACGCTAGGTTTATTAGTGAAAGCACTATTCTTTTGGCGAAATAAGGCTCAAAAGCCTGTGAGGTTTTTCTCTCAAAAAACATTATTCATTACGCTAGTGGCATTAATATGTGACCTGTGGGCAGGTTATTTATTTTATATGACTGAATCGGTAAAGTATGAGATTGCTCTTAAGCAGCATTACAAAGAACGTCGCAGCCATTTCGTTTTATCTCAAGATGCACAATATGGCGAACTGTTGATTCCTAAAGGGAGTTTAATTAGTCGTTACGATGCTTTTGACAACGGCGAGCCACAAGTACCCTTTAGCTTACGTGGATTAGAGGCTGTACGTTTTCCTCATCCTGTACAGGTTGCAGGAATGTGGGTAACTGCGATGGAGCCTCCTCGAATGGAATTGGCATGGGATCAGCATGTAGGTCCAGTTATGCGCTTTGATCCTAAGGAAGAAAATGGCTATGGTAAATGGGTTTACGATACGAAACGTCCTACCATCGCTTGTTCTCGTGGAGACATCGTGCTACTTGAAATACCACTCATTGATTATGATATTCAAAAAGAATTTGGTAAACCTGAGCCTGATGGAGCGAATGCACGTTTTCGCCCGAGTGAGTGGGGTGTTCAACAATGCGAAAAAGGTCAGGGGCCGATTAAAGTTAGTCCTGCGTATACTGGGACTGCACCAAAGAAACCTTGGTTTCAACTTTGAGATAGTTTTAGTAAATTTTTAGTTCTACATCTATTACTAATATTTTATTAAGGATTCTCAAGAATCTCTTGAAAGATGATAATCTCAAAGAGCCAAAATTAGTAAAAATAGAGAATCAAATGAGCCAATTTCCTAATGATGCAACAGGAGATACTTTAAACGAATTTAAGAAAAATGGGTTTGATCTAACAAAGCCGATGGAAATAGATTTCTTTATTGTAATTCCTTCAGAAGAGATTGGAGAAAAGATTTCTACAGAGGTTAAAAGATTAGGTTGTAAAGCCAGTGTTGAGCAAGATAATGATACTAAGGAATGGACTTGTTATTGTACGAGTACAATGATTCCATTTTATGATGACATTATAAAATTCGAAGAAGATCTAAATAATATTGCTAGTCAATATGGTGGTTATACTGATGGTTTTGGTTCCTTTGGTAATGTTTGAGTAATTTTTAATAAATTATAGGTTCAAAATTATGAAAATTAGTCAAAAGCAAATAGATGCTGTAATAGCATTAGATGGTGCTAAAAGATATAAGCATTTCATAAAAGTTATTGCCGATACGCAAGAAGTTTGGGGTTTATATAATGATGGATGGGCATTGGCTGGAACAGAGGATAATCAAAAAGTATTTCCTGTATGGCCCGCCAAAGAGTATGCCGAGTTATGTGCTGAGAATGAGTGGGAAGAATATGAAGCTGAGCTGATTTCTTTAGATGACTTCATGAATGAATTGTTGCCTACATTAAAAGATGATGAGGTATTAATAGGCATTTTTTATACTCCTTTAAATAATGGTGTAACTCCAGAGATAGAACAGGTACTAAATGATTTAGAGCTTGAATTGGAAAATTATTAGAAAGATACGATATAGCCTCCTTAAGTGAGGCTAATTTCTAAGAGCAGTTATTCTATGAAAGAAGCTCACATTGTAATGAAAGCCAATTTTTAAGATCATTCAAGAAAGTAGGCCATATCTCATTTAGTTCTAATTTAGATATACCTTCTGAAGCCAAATATAATTCATCATCATAATAATTTATAAAATTGTATAGATCTTCATCTTCAGCAAATCTAGATATCTTTATTAATATTGCAAATAAATTAGAAATGAATTCTATTGAATATCCGATAGAGGGCGTTATCTCTGTATATTTTTTTAATATTTCATAAAGAATTTTTTTCTTAAGAGTAGGTTCTACATTAGTTTCAGCAATACTAATATTATTGCAATAATCTAAGATTTCCTCATCTTTAGAGAAAAAACAAATGTCTAAAGCTAAAAGATCTGCTGGGTTTTTGTCTAATTTATCTATAGCCCATTTTTGAATGTCTTGAGCAGATTTTAAGTTTAATGTTAATTCCAGTTTGAGCTGAAACTTCTCTGCATCATTCATTTTATGTTATTCACTTCACTTAGAATTAATAGAATATACCTTATACAAAGAGACTGTTATAGGGCGGCAGTTTTCTCTATATCCCTTTTATATATTCTATTCTTGCCTAACTAAACTAATTTATCTATATAAATTTCATAGCCTTTATAAACCCCCATTTAACAATAACTATCTCATTATTTATCCTTACTTTTTAATGATCTAAATTAAAACAAATGTCATTTTGTGTGCTTGACTGCAAAAGGGCAGAGCACTATTCTTTGCCTGCTGGCCACATTGCCAGCCGGTTTTAGCAGACCGTGTATTATCTCCCGCATCAGAGCTTTTCCTTCTGAGGAATAGTCTTGTGTGGTGAACTACTCGTCCCTTTCCCGTAGCGGTAGGACGGGAGAGGGACACCTTCGGGTGTGCTAGTTTGAGATAATACTAGTCTGCTAACCCTTTCTCGTTCTGCCACCATAATTTTAATGCTTTGGCAGAACTCCCAATAAAAAGGAGTTGGCTTTGCACATCCATTATTTCTTGGCAACCTTTGCCAAACGCTATAACAACACAACTTAGTTTTTAACAAGTTTGATCGCCATGCGGCTGATTAGGCTTTAAATCGTCACGACTAAAAACTTGCAGCAACAATAAAACTTGAGATGTGCCACGCACAGTCTTTATAGGCTTTGCTGTGCCTTTTTTTCTCCCAAAAAAGTATCTCATTTACAAACAACAAGAATTTATAACGGTAAAACTATGCCAAATTTAGTTCTCCCAACACGTGCCTTATATGTTGTAAATAAAGCAATTGATCTGTTCCATCACCGTGGATTTCACCTTATTGGGGTCGACAGAATAGTGAAAGAATCAGAGATTACAAAAGCGACTTTCTATAATTATTTTCACTCTAAAGAACGACTCATTGAAATCTGCCTGATGGTGCAAAAAGAAAAGCTCCAAGAACAAGTAGTCGCAATGGTCGAATATGACTTAAGCACTCCTGTCATCGATAAACTCAAAAAGCTTTACTTTCTACATACCGATCTAGAAGGGCCGTATTACTTATTATTTAAAGCCATTTTTGAGATTAAAAATAGCTATCCCAACGCTTATCAAACCGCAGTGCGCTATAGAACATGGCTAAAAAATGAAATTTATAGCCAGCTTAGAACACTAAAACCTGATACCTCTTTTACCGATGCCAAACTATTTTTATATATGGTGGAAGGCACAATCATTCAGCTTTTAAGCTCTGGTGGGGTAGATGAAAGGGAGAGATTACTAGATTATTTTCTTGGTTTAAGTGATCTGAGCCGATCCAAAATAGAAAGTTAAGGTCAATCAAAATACATAAAAATTAAAATCGTTATTTCTATAAAAGCCCGCTGATAAGGGCTTTTATAGATTGGTTTTTCTAGCTGAGGTAGTCTCTAAGAAAGCCTGCTTGGCCAAATAGTTTTTCTCGGAATTCGGCTTCTAATTGTTCTGTTTGCATGTTTAACGGGTCAAAATTTTCTGCTCTGACATCCAGCATATCTACAAATGCTTTAGACAAAATACCGACCCGATTGATTCCACCAAAACCTAAGTAAATACCATCCTTCAACTGTTTCAAAGTGAAGTTAATATCTTTTCTTTTTAAGATTTTTATCCAATATTTAAAAATAATAGGCGGGATGAGTTTTGCAACTCTAGCTAAAGCTACTTTTCTGTTTTTGCTAGAATTTCCATCTATCGCATTTAATACATCAAACGCGACCGATTTATGCTCAAGCTCCTCGAGGGCATGCCACTCCCACAAATTTCTGCTCTCTTGCGTGGTTTTTTCTTTAATTAACGAGTCTGTGAGTAATAGGCGAGCAAGTGTGGCGGTATAGTGTTCCATCACGACTGTAGCAGCGACTTGTTCGACTGCTGAAAGTTGACGTAATTTATCCAAACGTGCTTTGGTTTGGGCTTCAATTTCGACAACTTCAGGATAGTTCGAATGGATGAGGTGATTGTTTAGCATTTTATGTTCACGGCTATGGAAAGCTTCCTGAGCAATAAAGGCTTTTATATCTTCTAAAAGTTTTTCATCCTTAATTTGATTTCGAACATTTCTGATACTTTCTATAAAAAACATTTCACCAGCGGGAAACATCGCTGAAAGTACAACGAACAAGGAAGTAACAACAGGATTTTCCTCATAATAAAAAGAGTAACTTTTATGATGATCGTATGTCAGTTCAACATTACGACGAAAAATTTTTTGATCCGATTTTAGAGCTGTATTCATTTTTTTAAACTCATCTTTATAAAATAATTGATCAAATTTTGATTTATACTAGAATTTATCAATGAATTTATACAGAAAAAAGACGGATTATTAGAAGGATAAAAAATTATGGTAACTATAAGAAAACCAAAACAAAATAGAGCAATAAATACCTTTGATTCTATAGTGGGTGCCGGATTTATATCTGTTATGAAAAATGGCTTGGACCATACAACAGTACTTAAAGTGTGTGAGATAGCAGGCGTAGGATCGGGGAGTTTTTATGAGTACTTTAAAAATAAAGAAGCCCTTTTTGTTGAGATGCAGCAGCACTTTATTGCGGAAATCTCAAAAGTTATTTATGGCGTGATTCCTGAAATTTTAGATTTAGAGATTCCTGAAGCAATCAGAACAATTTTTTTAAAAATCGGCGAGTTTTTGGCGAAAGATAATAATAAATATTTTTATTGGCTCAGTGTTTCTTCTAAATATAGTACTGAGGCAAGTCATGTAAAAGCCGTAAAAGCGATCAATGTCTTAGCCATTGAATATGCCATGAAGCATCCTGAAGTATTAAAAATCAAAAATTTAAAAATGATGGTTTATATTTTAATTCATTCAAGTATTGCTTTAACAATGAACTTTTTTACGTCTGAAAATATGGGTTTTACTTTTGAAGAGTTAGTGGACTGCTTAATTAATATTACGATGTCATACATAGAAGATGATAGAAATAAGGTCGCTTAATTTCCATTCGCCAATTTATGATTTTTAGCGTCTAAATACATGCCAAATTAAAGGCTTCCATCTATTTATCATAAAAATAACAAATAGAATGAAAGCCTAAAATTTGAATTACAACTTAGAATGTATTTTTAATAATGACATCATCGTAAGGAAGTTTGCCTACGCGCGGGTAAGGTTCAGAAGCTGATTTACCAACCGCAATCATTAAACACACCACGTGGTCTTCAGGCAAGTTAATGAGCTTTGCCATTGCATCAAAGTCAAAACCATCCATTGGACAGCTATCTAAACCATGCTCTTGAGCAAGTAACATAAGGGTTTGAGCAAAGATACCCGCACTACGCATCACTTCGTCACGTTGGGTTTGTGGGCGGTCACGGTAATACTGGTCGATTGCACCAACCATAATATCTTGAACTTCTGGAGAAGCTCCATCCCATACACGTTTAGCATCAACTTCCCATGTGTTCACTTTAGCGCATAACACAATCAGTAATGATGACTCTGTTACTTGTGGTTGGTCCCAAGCAATCGTGCGAATTTTTTGTCTTAACTCTGCATCTTCAACAATGACTGGACGCCAATGCTGCAAGTTAAAAGCGCTTGGTGCATTTGCTAAAACTTCTTGCAATAACTGCTTTTTGTCATCTTCAGAGAGTTGAAAAGCAGGGTCGAAGCGTTTAACTGCACGGCGTTTGCGGAGAGCATCAATAACATTCATAAGATTTTCCTACTTGAGAGTTGGGTAGCCGTAGTCGTTAGTTTTTATAACGTTGGGCTACTTCAGCCGAAGAGAAGTTTGGTAATAATGTCATACGCGATTTTTCAAAATTATTCCATTGATTTTCATCTTTCAGCACAGGAATTGTAATTGTTTCTTTACGGTCAAAACCAATCAGGGCTGCATCGACCAAATCATTGACGTCCATTAATGGCGGAACTTGGCTTAAATCTATACCTGAACGTTCCCAAATTTCGGTTTTAGTGGCAGAAGGTAATACAGCTTGAACGTGTACCCCATGATCTTTTAGCTCTAAATGTAAGCCTTGGCTAAAAAATTGGATGAAAGATTTACTTGCGCCATAAATGGTAGAACCAAATTCAGGCGCTAAGCCAAGCACAGAGCCTAAATTAATAATGGCGCCTTTACCTTTGCGTATAAGGGATTGCGACATTGCATGAGACAACCGCACCACCGCAGTCATATTTAAAGTTAGAAGTTTTTCAATCTCATTACGATCTTGAGTTAAAAAGTTTCCGTTCAGTGCAATCCCAGCATTATTTACCAAAATTTCAATATCAGCATCGTTTTTGAGTACATCTTCAATTTTGCGAATGTCTTGATCGTTTGATAAATCGGCTTGAATGAACTCCACCTGTACGCCGTATTTTTCTTGAAGATCTTTTGAAATTTTATCTAAACGGTTGGTGTCTCGTGCAACCAAGATTAAGTGATAGCCACGTTGAGCAAATCGATCTGCATAAACAGAACCAATTCCTGACGAAGCCCCTGTAATAAGTACTTTTGATTGAGCTGACATGTGATGTCTCCACGCTTTAATTTTTTAGATGACGGTCATAATCTAAAATATACAGGTTTTGATGTCAATCATAATCAATGTATAATAATGACGAGCAGGGTGAATAAAAGTGAGCGCACCAACATGAAAGTCAGTAAAACTCAGGTAAAAGAAAACCGAGGTAAAATTGTTGAAAAGGCGACTCAACTGTTTCGTAGCAAAGGTTACGACGGGGTAGGTATTGCCGAGTTAATGTCTAGCGCAGGCTTTACTCATGGTGGGTTTTATAAACATTTCAGCTCGAAAACAGACCTTGTTACTATTACTGCCAAATATGGTCTTGAGCAGGTTTTAAAAAGAATAGAAGGTTTAAACTTACCCCAATTTATTCAAATGTATGTGTCTCGTACACATCGGGACAACCGTGATCAGGGCTGTACCTTAACAGCGCTATCTTGTGATGCCGCAAGACAGCCCGACGAAGTAAAAGTCGAGTTTGAAGAGGGCATAGAGCAGCTTATTGAGTTCATTATGAATGAACGCGCAAAACAAGTTTCTTTAGAAACAGAAGAGCTGAGAAAGCAAGCTATTAATATTCTTGCTCAGTCAGTAGGGGCAATTGCATTGTCTCGTGCATGCCCAGACCAATCAAACCTTAGCGATGAAATCTTGGAGAGCTGTAGAGAGAGTCTTTTAAAATTAACCGATTAAGTTTTTTTTATCTTTTAAGCTAGTTTGACTAAACTGAATTAATCTCGCTATATCGACTGTTCGCTCATAAATGAGTTCTGCTGCATGTTCGCAGGCGTGTTCTAGGGTAATGGGACCATTGGCTAGTGAGAAAGCAGCGCTTACACCGTGCTCATAAAGTGCTTGGTATTCTTCCCCTAAAGTCCCAGCAATCACAATGACCGGAACATTGTGGGCTTTGGCAATTTGGCTTACCCCAAAAACGGTTTTACCGCTTAAGGTTTGTTGGTCAAATTTACCTTCACCCGTCATCACCCAATCTGCGTTAGAGATTTTATGCTCAAGCTGATTCAGTTCAGCAACAACTTTAACTCCAGCTTTAAAGTCTGCATTTAAATAACTTTTGGCGGCAAAGCCCAAACCACCAGCGGCACCAGAACCCGCTTCATCTCGTTTGTCGAAACCTAAAAGTTGTGCCGTGACATCGGCAAAATGGGCAAGGGCTGCATCGAGTAACTGGACTTGAGCAGGAGAAGCGCCTTTTTGTGGGCCAAAAATATGTGATGCGCCGTTTGGGCCACAAAGTGGATTGGTCACATCGGCAGCCAGTAAAAACCGTGTGTGCTGAATACGTGAGTCGAAATGTGTTAAATCAACTTTAGATAGGTGGCTAAGGGCAAGGCCGCCAGCGGGTAAAACGTTTTGGTTAGCATCGAGTAAAACTGCACCCAAAGCACTAAGTAAGCCTGTGCCGCCATCATTGGTCGCACTACCGCCCACAGTTAAAATAATATCTTTTGCACCCGCGTCTAAGGCATCCAAAATAAGCTGACCTGTGCCAAATGTTGTGCTGTGGCAGGCATCACGCTCAGACGGTGGAACTAACTGTATGCCGCTCGCTTGAGCCATTTCAATCATGGCAATTTTTTGTTTTTCTAACCATCCCCATTTGGCCTGAACAGGCTGACCTAATGGCCCGACTACAGTTTTTTCACGCCATTGACCCTCGCAGACTTCTAAAACAGCTTCAATGGTTCCTTCACCGCCATCTGCCATTGGGCATAAAATCGTTTCTGCATCGGGAAAAACCGCTTGCCATCCTTGGGCAATGGCTTGAGCTACCTTTAAAGCCGATAAGCTATCTTTAAATGAATCAGGGGCGATCACAACCTTCATAAATGCTCTAATGCAGATAAATTTTTAATTGTTTTATACTGCTTAATGCGAAAAAAACATAGATCAAGTCGTGTAAGTGTCAATTTTAAAAAGCTTTCAGTCGGTTAAAAATGAAACCCAATAATGTTTTTATCTGTAAAAGATAGAATTAATATCTATTTAAATCATTGTTTTGTATGTTTTTATATAAATAACGTTGTTGGCTTGAATTATTGTAATTGTAAAGAATATGGCACATATTATAAGAACGGTTGAGCCGGCTTTTAGCATAGTGGCAATAATATAAAAAGTGGACTCTACTCATGGGTAAACAGCGGGTAGCTTTGATAAAACCATAATTAAATTGTGATTTCACTGAGCCTGTTGAGTGTAAAAAAGATAAGAGGATGAAAAAGTGGATAATTCAGAAGAACAAAAGCACATACAGGAAAATAACGGTTTTGCGCGAATTGAGCCATATACTCATCCTGCTGGCGGGTGGGGCGCACTGCTCAGTGTTGCTCGAAACTTAAAGCGACAAGATATTTTAGGTAAAGGTTCAATTACCTTACTCAACATTAACCAGCCTACAGGTTTTGACTGTCCCGGCTGTGCATGGCCAGAAAAGAAAGATGCTCACGCATTTAACTTCTGTGAAAATGGTGCAAAGGCGGTTGCTTTTGAAGCGACTAGTAAAACCGTCACTCCTGAATATTTTGCAGGTCATACCGTCAGTTGGTTATCAGAACAAAGTGACTTTTTTCTAGAAGACCTAGGCCGCTTAACAGACCCAGTTCGTTATGATGCTGCAACCGATAAATATGTGCCTATTTCATGGGACGATGCCTTTAAGCTCATCGCTCAACATTTGCATGCGCTAGATCATCCAGACCAAGCGGCATTTTATACCTCGGGCCGTGCCAGTAACGAAGCAGCATTTTTATATCAATTATTTGTACGAAGCTTTGGTACAAATAACTTTCCCGACTGCTCAAACATGTGTCATGAAACCACAAGTGTTGGTTTGCTCGACTCGATTGGTTTAGGAAAAGGCACAGTCACCTTAGAAGATTTTGATTTAGCCGACGCCATTTTTAGTTTTGGGCACAACCCGGGAACCAACCATCCACGTATGTTAGGTACTTTGCGTGAAGTGTCTAAACGCGGCGGCAACATTATTGCGATTAACCCTATTAAAGAGCGAGGCCTTGAGCGTTTCCAAGACCCGCAAGCACCGCTTGAAATGATGACCAATGGCAGTACACCAATTAGCCGCTATTATTTCCAACCTAAAATTGGCGGCGACTATGCACTGATGTTAGGTATTTTAAAGCACTTACATGAGTGGGATAAAAAGGCGCTTGCCTCAGGTAAACCAAGCGTTTTTGACCGAAACTTTATTGCAGTCAATACCGTTGGTTTCGACGAAATGATTGCCGAGGTAGAAAGAACGGAGTGGGCGGATCTTTATAAGCACTCAGGTCTGTCACCTGAACATTTGGAAAAACTGGCTAAACTCTTTTTAGAGTCAGAGCGTTCAATTTTCTGTTGGGGTATGGGGATTACCCAGCATCGTCACGGAACTGCTAACGTACATATGCTGGCAAATTTATTGTTGGCGCGTGGTCAAATTGGCAGACCGGGTGCAGGGCTTTGTCCGGTTCGTGGGCACAGTAACGTGCAAGGCGACCGCACTATGGGCATTAATGAACTCCCAAGCCCGAAACTTCTCGACAATATTGACCGTGTGTTCGGTATTAAATCACCAAGAAAAAATGGATATGGTGTGGTTGAAACCATTAAAGCCATGGCCGAAGGTGATATCAAAGTCTTTATTGGTTTGGGCGGAAACTTTGCTGTTGCAACACCTGACACCGCTTATACACAAGAAGCGCTTAGAAAATGTAATTTAACCGTACATGTGGCAACCAAGTTAAATCGTAGCCACTTGGTGTGTGGTAAAGATGCGCTTATTTTGCCATGTTTAGGCCGTACCGAAATTGATGAGCAGCTTCATGGACCACAAGCTATTACAGTTGAAGACTCAATGAGTAATGTCCACTTGTCGGCAGGGCGTAATACTCCAATTTCTAAAAATATTTTGTCTGAACCCGATATTGTGGCAAGAATGGCTGAGGCCGTGCTGCCAGAGAGTCAGATTAAATGGAAATGGTACATCGAAAGCTATGACCGCATTCGTGACTCAATTGCCGATGTGTTTGATGAATTCCATGATTTTAATTTACGCGTTTATAAACCCGGCGGTTTCCATTTAGAACATCCAGCTAATCAGCACATCTGGAATACAAAGAGTGGTAAAGCGCAATTTCTGATTACGCCACTTGAAGAAGTCTATGCGGATAAAGAAAATCAGTACGCTGCCGCATATACCGAAAGTAAGGTTTATACCTTAATGACCACCCGATCTCACGACCAATACAACACCACTTTATATGGTCTGGATGATCGTTACCGTGGGGTGTTTGGTCAGCGCCGTGTGTTGTTTATGAACCAAGCCGATATTGATGAAGCGGGCTTTGAAGCAAATCAGTGGGTTGATATTGAAAGTGTTTTCTCCGACGGTGTGAAGCGTATTGTGCATAGTTTCCGTATTGTGCCGTACAACATTCCACGCGGCAGCTTAGCGGCTTACTATCCGGAAACCAATCCTTTGGTGGCCTTAAGCAGTCATGATAAATATGCCAAGATTCCGGCTTCTAAAAGTGTTCCTGTGATTTTACATCCCGGAAATGCGCCAGAGCATTTTAACTTGGCAACAGCCGTTGACCCTGAAGATGCCAATAAGAAAGTTAGCAGTCTTTAAGTGAATCTGATTTTTTTAAAATGAAATTTAAGCAAAAGGCGCTCTAAACAAGCGCCATTTTGAAGTAAAGGAAATAATTTTGACACCACATGCTTATGGGGTTGAAACATTGCCAGTACAGCGGTTTAACAAAACCGAATCTGAAAATGTCTTAGATCATATTGTGCAAGAGTACCCAATTGCCTTGGTATATAACGGTATTTCGCATGCGGTGATGATGGCGACACCGACCGATGTCGATTTATTTGCTAAAGGTTTTAGTCTCTCGGAAGGAATTTTAACCAGCTTAAAAGAGCTATATGCCCTTGATGTGCATCAAAATGAATTAGGCATTACGGTGGAAATGACCATTTCATCGAGAGCATTTACTGCCTTAAAGGAACACCGCCGTATGATGGTCGGTCGTACAGGCTGCGGTTTATGTGGAATTGAAAGCTTAGAGCAGTTTCAGTTAGACGTGCCAAAAATTACAACGCATGCATCAAAAATATGGCTTGAGCAAATTCCGAGTGCTATTTCCCATTTAAAAACTCAACAAGAAATTACTGCTTTAACGGGTGGGGCGCATGCCGCAGCGTGGGTAGTTGACGGTCAAATCGTGGCTTTATTTGAAGATGTTGGCCGCCATAACGCCTTAGACAAATTGCTCGGTTATTTAGCGCAAGAAAACTACGACACCAGTTTGGGTTTTGTGGTGATGACCAGTCGGGCAAGTTATGAACTGATACGAAAATGTGCTCAGCTCAATATTGGCTTGCTTGCTTCAATTTCAGCGCCTACCAGTATGGCCATTCAGTTAGCTAAGCAATCTGGCCTGACTTTGGCAAGCTTTTGTAGGGGCGATGGATTTGTTTTATATACGGAAATATAAAATATATCTTTTAATGTGAAAGAATTAGGGGAAAGTTCATTCGATATTCCTTTCACTTTTAAGCTAAGGTTAGTTTTTATAGATTATTATAAAATTCTAAAGGTTCAGAGTCTGTCCAAATGTCTTGGGTACAATCAATAAAAGAATGGGCAAAACGTCTAAAAAAACAAATTATTATGCTTTGGTTTGCCTCAAGGCATCCTCAAATGCCGTGGTTACCCAAAATTATTGCTGTGGTAGCGGTGGCTTATGCGTTTAGTCCAATCGACTTAATTCCAGACTTTATTCCTATTTTAGGCTTCATTGATGACGCGGTTATTTTACCCATACTCATTTGGTTAGCAGTTCGTTTTACGCCTCAGCAAGTCATTTTCGATGCTGAACAACAAGCTAAAGAATGGCTAGATGAACATGAAAAGCGGCCAAAAAACTATTTGGTTGCCGTACTTATTATTTTAATTTGGCTCACACTTGCTGTGATGGTTTACTTTTATTTTGGTGGTGGTTTGTAAGTGAACTGAGTCTTGAAACCCTGTACTAATTTAATACCCTTAACATTGTACTTTGCCACAACTCAAAGGATAATAACGTTTTTATAAGCTATGGGTTGCAGACCATGAAAATCGTCGCAGATGAAAATTTGGCGTTTACCGATTACTTTTTTTCAGAGTTTGGCGATATTCAACATAAAGCAGGGCGCACCTTAACCCATACAGACGTACAAGATGCTGAAGCTTTATTGGTTCGTTCAGTCACCGCAGTAAATGAAAGTTTAATTCAAAATACCGCCCTAAAATATGTGGGCAGTGCCACAATCGGGACCGATCATTTAGATATTCAAGCTTTAGAAAAGCATGGCATTACATGGGCCAATGCCGCAGGTTGTAATGCACAGGCGGTTGCTGAATATGTGATTACAGCTTTACTGCATTTTGATGCTAGCCTTTTAGAACAACAAGAAAAATTTACGCTAGGTATTGTGGGTCTTGGCAATGTCGGTAAGCGCTTGGCCTATATGGCTCAGTTGCTTGGTTGGAAAGTGATTGGCTTCGACCCCTATGTACAGTTAGATTCAATTGAAAATGTAAGCTTTCAAGCCTTGTTGCAACAAGCCAATGCAGTTTCAATTCATGTACCGCTGACCAAAAAAGGCGAACATGCGACATATCATTTGTTTGACGAAAAAGCTTTTGCAGCGCTTCAACCTGACACAATTTTGATTAATAGTGCACGCGGTCCGGTCGTAAAAGAAGCCGCTTTAATCGAAGACATTCAACGTACCCAGCGTAAAGTGGTACTCGATGTATTTGAGCATGAGCCAGTGATATCTGAAGAGCTTTTAAATATGTTGGCTTTGGCGACACCGCATATTGCAGGTTATAGTTTGGAAGGAAAAGCTCGTGGTACGCAAATGATTTATGAAGCGTTTTGTCAAAAATTTGGATATGACATTAATAAGCGTTTCGAAACCCAGTTACCTGCATGTGAAGACTATTTTTCAGGACATGATTTAAAAGCAGTGTTAAAGCAAAAAATATCTCAAATTTATGATATTGCTCAAGATGATGCCAACCTCCGTGCCTGTGTTAAAGAGGGCAAGGTAGAGCAAAAAGCATTTGATTTATTACGTAAGAATTATCCGCTGCGCCGTGAATGGGCAGCTCACGGGGGACCACAGGCATGAGTTTAAGTTATCAACCTACTTGTTCAATTGATGCTTTAAAGGCTCGTGCCAAGCTCTATACTCAAATCCGTCAGTTTTTTGCAGAACGTGGTGTCATGGAAGTTGAAACACCCGTGGTTTCACAAGCAGGTGTGACTGACGTACATTTAGCCTCAGTTCAGGCTTTACGTCATATCAATGGCAAATTGCAGACTCAGTATTTACAGACTTCGCCTGAATTTACCATGAAACGTTTACTGGCAAGTGGCAGCGGACCGATTTATCAAATCTGTAAGGTCTTCCGAGACGATGAGCACGGGCGCAAACACAACAGTGAATTTACCATGCTTGAATGGTACCGTCCGGGTCTGGACTTAAAAGCGTTAATGCACGAAACAGCCGATTTATTGCAAACCTGTTTGCAACATCGTTTTGGTGAAGTTCGTCCGTTTATTTTAAGTTATAAGCATGCTTTTCAGGACCGTTTAGATATTAACCCGTTGCAAGCGACTTTAAAGCAACTTAAAGACACAGCAAATCGTGTTGGGTTAAATCTCGACTTGGGCGATGACCGTTTAGCTTATATGGATTTGTTGTTTTCTCATTTTGTTGAACCGAGTTTAGGGTTTGATGCACCTGTCTTTTTAACTGACTTTCCACCAGAAATGGCGTCTTTGGCAAAAGTGAAAGTAGATGAAGATGGGGAAGAGGTCGCAGCGCGTTTTGAGGTTTATATTGAGGGCTTAGAGCTTGCCAATGCCTATGATGAATTGCTGGATTCAGACGTGTTGCGTTCTCGCTTTGAAGCAGATAATGCAGAGCGAGCTAAACAAGGACTTCATATCATGCCATTAGATGAGCACTTGTTGGCTGCGTTACCTCATATGCCTGAATGTTCAGGGATCGCTTTGGGAATTGACCGATTACTCATGGTTGCAACCGATCAACTTAAAATTGAAAAAGTCATTGCTTTTCCAGCCGAAATTGCCTGAAAACAACGAAATAAAAAAGCCACAATAATGTGGCTTTTTTATTTAGAACTTATTTAAGTTAGGCTTGTTGAATACCTGCAACAACCCAATCTTGCTGTGAACCAACAGGTTTTACAAAGTGCCAGATTTCAGTAAATGGCTGTGGCAAGCTGTTTAAATCTTCACTTACTGTACCTGTGAAACGTACGCTCACAATGTATTGACCATTTTCAGTCGCACTGTCTACAACCATTGCATTTAAGTTACTAAACTCAGCAACGTCCTGATCTTGGTTCTCCATGATGTCGTTATACATAGAGTTATAAAGTTCAGGGGTTAAGTAACGACGAATTTCTTCAATGTTACTTGCACTATTGATTGACTGAATGTGGTTAAAACGCTGACGGGCAACGCGTAAGAAAGAAGCAGGCTCACTACCATCTGGTAATTGGTTACCGCTATTCGTCGTTGCGCTACCAAAAGGAGCTTGTGTTGCTGCACCACCACCTACAGATTGGCCAAAGATATTGGTATTGTCACCTGTATTGGTTGGAGCTGCCGAGCGGCCAAATGGGTTTTGACCGCCATTGTTTGGTGCATAAGGGTTATTAGCTGCTAATTTTTTTTTTGATCCCAATTTACGGAATACAAAGAAAGCTACAGCGGCTGCAAGTAATACCCAAAGCCAGCCAGGGATACCACCTTTTTTCTCTTCTTGGGCTTGAACAGCTTGTTCATTACCCGGTTGAGTTACTTGGTGTTCAGCTGATGTTGATTTGTCATCTGCTAAAGCATTTGCTGCAACAGCACCTACGGCAGCACCAGCCACACCAGCGGCAACCATTGAACCGACACCCGGACCAGATCTCTGAGGTGCTGTAGCAGGTTGTTGAACTGGAGTCACTTGACGAGGTTGTTGATAAGACTGGCTTGAAGTAGTAGAACGTGCCATACCGTGGCTTTTACCACCACCTGCACGTTTAGCTTCAGCAAGCGGAGAAATTGCTAAAGCAGCCATTAAAATACCGGTAATCAAGCCACGCTGGTGTACTTCCATAGGAAATTCCTGTTTAAAGTTAATTTGTAATAGTATTTATGCAGGTATTTACTCTAAATTTCAACCTTAAAAGTATGTTTTTTTATGTCAATTCATCACTGAGTTGCATCGCCTCAGTCAAGGCTTCATGCAAGCGGGCAACAGCAATCACTTGTACGCCCGGAATTGCTTTTTGCGGGGCGTTACCTCTTGGTAAGATGACGTATTTAAACCCATGTTTTGCTGCTTCTTTTAAACGTTCCTGACCATTAGGTACAGGTCGGATTTCACCTGAAAGACCAACTTCACCAAAAACTGCAAGCTGCTGAGGTAAGGCTTTTGTTCGTAAACTCGAAGCACATGCAAGTAAAACAGCCAAGTCCGAACCTGTTTCGGTAATTTTTAAACCACCTACAATATTGACATACACGTCTTGTCCGGTGGTTTGTACACCACCATGACGATGCATAACAGCAAGCAGCATGTTTAAACGGTTTTGTTCAAGACCAAGTGCAACACGTCTTGGTTGTCCTTGAGCATCATCGACTAAAGCCTGAACTTCAACTAAAAGCGGGCGAGTTCCTTCACGGCTGATCATGACAATTGAACCGGGAATGGCTTCGTCATAACGACTTAAAAATATAGCAGAAGGGTTAGCCACTTCACGTAAGCCTTTATCGGTCATGCCAAATACACCAAGCTCATTGACTGCACCAAAACGGTTTTTCACTGCACGAATCATTCGATAACGTGAGTCTGATTGGCCTTCAAAGTAAAGTACGCAGTCCACCATGTGTTCTAAAACACGAGGACCTGCCAATGCACCTTCTTTGGTCACGTGACCAACAATAAATAGCGCCGTGCCACTATTTTTTGCATAACGGGTTAATAACGCAGCAGATTCACGAATTTGTGAAACCCCACCCGGCGCAGATTGAAGCGTTTCTGTGTAAAGCGTTTGGATAGAGTCCAAAATTGCGACAACAGGACGTTCTTGTTCTAAAACTTCACAAATGCGTTCGACACAAGTTTCAGCCATGACTTTTAACTGGTCTGTTGGTAGGTCAAGGCGTTGGGCGCGTAAGGCAACCTGTGACAGCGATTCCTCACCCGTAATATAAAGCGCAGAACTTTTTGCACTTGCCATGTGAGTTGCTGTTTGTAAAAGAATGGTCGATTTACCAATACCTGGGTCACCACCAATGAGTACTACAGAACCTGTTACCAAACCACCGCCAAGCACTCGGTCAAATTCACTAATGCCTGTTGGTAAACGGGTTTCATGAGAAACAGAGACTTTATTAAGCGTTGTAATATTGGCGACTTGACCCGCATAACCCCCAACTTTAGGACGTGCACGATGAGCAGTGGTGGGTTCTAGTTTGACTTCATTAAGACAATTCCATTCACCACACTCTGAACATTGACCTGCCCATTTTAGATGATCGGCACCACATTGCTCGCAACGGTAAACGGTTTTGACTTTGCTCATATTCGACTTCAGTGAGATAACTTCATAATCATTAAAAGCAGAGTATAGCAAAAAGCCCAATAGAGAACTTAATCGATATGGAATACATTTTGCTTAAGCTTCGGTGAGCAAAATTAAAGAGTAAATGTCATGTTTTAAAAATAGAGAGATAACGTAGTAGTCAGTCAAATTTCGAGAAAGTATTAGAAGCTCGAGAGGGAATTGGTAGTTAAAAAGTTGATCAATTGATATGGCTTTTTAATTTAAAAATCAAAGTAGTTCAAGTCTTAATTTTAGACTGAAAAGTGCGTTGTATTGCTAGGTTCTTGTGCGTATTATCGGATTTAATTGTATGTATCTTGAAATTATCAGCAATACAGACAAAAATTGGTTAGCTGAAAAGTTGTCAAAAAATATACATTTAAAAGATACCTGCAAATGGTGCGATATCGTCTTTTTGATTTGATTTTAGCTAACGGACTAAAAAAATTACTGGAGTGTATTCATAAAATGTCGAATCAAAATCTGAGCGACCCTCATGAACAAGGTGAGCTCCATCGTAGTCTCTCTAATCGGCATTTACAGCTGATCGCGATTGGTGGTGCCATCGGTACCGGATTATTTATGGGTTCAGGTAAAACAATTAGTCTTGCCGGACCTTCTATCTTATTTATTTATATGATTATTGGTTTGATGGTGTTTTTTGTCATGCGTGCGCTTGGCGAACTTCTTCTGTCAAATTTAACCTATAAATCATTTATTGATTTTTCTACCGATTTAATTGGCCCATGGGCTGGTTACTTCGTGGGTTGGACCTACTGGTTGTGTTGGATCACGATTGGTATCGCCGATCTGTCTGCAATTATTTATTACTTACAGTTCTTCAATAATGGCTTACCTTTCTCGCCTGTTGAAGGCGCAATGATTAGTGTTGCCGCGATTGTGTTCATTATGGGATTGAACTTATTAACAGTTCGATTGTTTGGTGAATTAGAGTTCTGGTTTGCACTTATTAAAATCCTTGCGATTATTATTTTAATTGCAGTGGGTCTGTGGATGATCTTTACAGGCTTTACGTCTACTACAGGTGAAGTCGCTTCATTTACTCATCTTTGGGCAAATGGCGGTTTCTTCCCAACAGGTGTGCATGGCTTCTTGGCTGGTTTCCAGATTGCAATTTTTGCTTTCGTGGGTGTCGAGCTTGTAGGAACAACAGCTGCGGAAACTAAAGACCCTGAGCGTAATTTGCCTAAAGCGATTAACTCAATTCCAATCCGTATCATTATTTTCTATGTATTGGCGCTACTCATTGTAATGTCAGTAACACCATGGAACAGAATTGATCCGGCGATCAGTCCATTTGTAAACCTGTTTAGTCAAGCAGGGGTAGCGGCAGCCGCAATTTTGATGAACTTGGTGGTATTGTCATCAGTCATGTCATCCATGAACAGTGGTGTATTCTCAACAAGTCGTATGTTGTTTGGTTTATCTCGTGAAGATCAGGGGCCAAAAGCTTTTGGTAAGCTGAACAGACGTGCAGTACCGGCAAATGCATTGTATTTCTCTGCTGCATGTTTATTGTTAGGTGCAGCATTACAGTATTTTGTACCAAATACAGTTGAAGCATTTACGCTTGCAACAACACTTTCAACGATTCTCTTCATCTGCGTGTGGTTGCTTATTATCTGGAGTTACATCCGTTATTACACCACGCGTCCTGAACTGCATGCCAAATCAACATTTAAATTGCCGGGTGGCTTATTTACATGTTGGATCACGATTATTTTCTTTATTGGTATGATTTACGTATTGTCTTTAGAGCCAGACACTTTTAAAGCGCTTAAAGTCAGCCCAATTTGGTTTGTTATTTTGATCATTGGTTATTTCTTCTTCTATAAACCACGTCATAAAAAATAATTAAATTTATTTGGTTATGATCAAACGCTGGCTGAAAAGCTGGCGTTTTTTATGCATATTGTTTTTCTATTCAAGTTTACTCTTTAGCCGCTTGCCTGATCACGGTATACTGCATCGAATTGTTTAAATCAGGTGCTCAGATGCGTCGTGTCATTTGCCTCATCAGTTTATTGAGCAGCAGTATTTTGCTTAGCGCTTGCGGTCAGTCAGGAGCATTGCAGCTACCTTCTGATCCAAATTATGACAAACGTGCAAAATACTTGCTCTATCGTAATAAAGAACAGAAACAAGTTGTGCAACAAGATGAACAGGCTGAACAGTCAGTCGAATCATCAGCCGCTCAACCACAAACTACATCACCTTAAGCTTTGAAATAAGGACACTTTCATGAGTTTCACCCGCATTAATGGAGTATTGCATGCAGAGCAATGTTCTCTAGAGCAGCTTGCGCAGCAATTTGGCACACCGTTATATGTTTATTCAAAAGCAGCTTTTGAAAAACATTATTTAGATATGGATCGTGCCTTTGACTTTATTGATCATCAAATCTGTTTTGCGGTGAAGTCGAACTCCAATATAGCTGTTCTTAATGTCTTGGCAAAACTTGGTGCGGGTTTTGACATTGTGTCTGGTGGTGAGCTAGCACGTGTTTTAAAAGCAGGTGGCGATGCTTCTAAAATTGTTTTTTCAGGTTTAGGTAAAACTGAAGCTGATATTGAAACGTCATTAAATGTAGGGATTGCCTGTTTTAATGTCGAGTCTTATGCAGAGTTGGACCGTATTCAAAAAGTAGCAGCTCGCCTAGGCAAAAAAGCGCCTATTTCTTTACGTGTAAATCCTGATGTCGATGCAAAAACGCATCCTTATATTTCAACAGGATTAAAAGAAAATAAATTTGGTATTCCAAGTGATGCAGTTTATGAAACTTATCAATATGCTGCATCTTTACCTAACCTTGAAATCGTAGGTATTGATTGCCACATTGGTTCACAGCTCACTGAAACTAAACCATTTGTTGATGCTTTAGACCGTGTCATTGTGATGATTGATGAGTTGAAAAAACTAGGCATTAATCTGAAACATATCGATATCGGTGGTGGTTTAGGGGTTTGTTATAAAGATGAAACACCACCAAGTGTTGAAGAATATGCAAACTCTATGAAGCCGGCTTTAGAAAAATTAGGCTTGAAAGTTTATATGGAGCCGGGTCGTAGCATCAGTGCAAATGCAGGTGTACTTTTAACCAAAGTTGATTTGCTTAAACCAACGACGCATCGTAACTTTGCGATTATTGATGCAGCAATGAATGATTTAATTCGTCCTGCTTTATATGAAGCTTGGATGGATATTCAACCTGTTGTACCACGTACAGATACCGAAGAAAAAACTTGGGATTTAGTTGGTGCAATTTGTGAGACAGGTGATTTCATTGGTAAAGACCGCTCACTCGCATTACAAGAAAATGACTTGTTGACTGTACTGGGTGCCGGGGCTTATGGTTTTGTCATGAGCTCAAATTACAACACGCGTGGCCGTGCAGCAGAAGTCATGGTATCAGGTGAAAAAAGCTATTTAATTCGTGAACGTGAAACGGTTGAGTCGCTTTGGGAAAAAGAACGTTTATTGCCTGAGGAGTAAATGAGATGTTATTAGAATTTACCAAAATGCATGGTTTAGGCAATGATTTCATGGTGGTTGATCTAATTAGCCAAAGAGCTTATTTAGATACTGCAACAATTCAACGTTTGGCAGACCGACACTTTGGTGTGGGGTTTGATCAGCTTTTAATTGTTGAACCACCAGATGTACCCGAAGCTGATTTTAAATACCGTATTTTCAATGCAGATGGTTCTGAGGTTGAGCAATGTGGTAATGGTGTGCGTTGTTTTGCCCGTTTTGTCCACGAACGTCATTTAACTAATAAAACCAACATTACCGTACAAACCAAAGCGGGTATTGTAAAGCCAGAGCTTGGGCAAAATGGTTGGGTGCGTGTAAATATGGGTTACCCAAAGTTTCTGCCAAATGAAATTCCATTTGTTGCCGAAGAGCCAGAAGCTTTATATACCCTTGAGCTGGCAAATGACCAAAACATTAGTATTGATGTTGTGAACATGGGTAACCCACACGCGGTCACTATAGTTCCAGATGTACTAACTGCTGATGTAGCTGGTATTGGTCCGCAAGTTGAATCACATAAACGTTTCCCTGAGCGCGTTAATGCTGGTTTCATGCAAGTGATTGATAACAAACATGTTCGCTTACGTGTATTTGAACGTGGTGTGGGTGAAACACTAGCGTGTGGTACAGGAGCATGTGCCGCTGCGGTAAGTGGCATGCGCCGTGGTCTACTTGCGAACTCTGTAGAAGTTGAACTTGCTGGTGGTAAGCTACAAATTGAATGGCAAGAAGGCGATGTGGTCTGGATGACTGGTCCAACAACTCATGTATATGATGGACGTTTGGATTTACGTTATTTCCAAGGTTAATCGCATGGCCTAAATAGAAGCCTCTTTTCATCTGTAAAGTGATAAAAGAGGCTTTCTTTTATATGTACAATATTTTTTGATTTTATTACCTTTTACTCAACGCCAATTTCAAAGCGAATAGAACAAAAATACTGCCCGTAATTCGGTCCATATATTTTACAAACTTGGGTTGCTTTAGATAGCGCGAAAGTGGCTGCATAGCCAGAATTAATAGACTTGACCATAACACGCCAATCACCACATGAATCATTACTAGCCCCATCACCCAAGTAACAGCCGATGCTTGCGCTGGAATGAACTGGGGAAGAAATGAAATATAAAAAATGCCAACTTTTGGATTCAGCAAGTTGCCAAAGAAACCTTTAATAAACCAATTCTCTGAAGTAGAGCGATTTGAATGATTGTCTTGTATATCTGCGAGCTGACTACGAGGTTTTAAAATCATATTTAAACCCAGCCATGCTAAATAAGCGGCGCCCATCCATTTCAATATATTGAATGCTAAGTCGGATGCCATCAGTAGGGCACCTAGACCGCATGCCACGACAATTCCCCAAGCAATACAGCCAAGACTAATTCCTAGAGCTGCTTGAAACGCTTTAGATTTTCCTTCAATTGTTGCAGTACGAATAATTAAAGTTGTATCTAAACCAGGGGTAAGGGTAAGTAAAGTAATGGCAATTAAATAAGGAATGAGTATGGTGGTCATGGTGTAAGGTCCAACGGATACTTGGTATAAAGTGTAATATATAAGTTAGATTCATTATGCTGTGCGATATCAAATTTTCCTGATTAAATAGTTTTTGGTACACTCAAAAAAATGGGCAAATAAATGGAGAGCAATTTGGATTTTGCATTACAACTGCTCTCAATGTGGTTAAAAGAAAGAAAAATTCAAAACCAGTCTGAGCATACAATTACTGCTTATGAGCGAGATGTTAGAAGCTTCCTTGAGTTTTGTGAGCTTAAAAAAGTTGATTTAAGAAATGTTGAAGCTTCAGATTTACGTGAATATTTGGCTCAACGTGTTGAGCAAAATCAGTTAAGTTCAAGTAGCATGCAACGTCATCTTACTTCTATTCGTCAGTTTATGAAGTGGGCTGAACAGGGCAAATACCTAGAAATTAATCCTACTGACGATTTTAAATTGAAACGTCAGCCTAGACCTTTACCGGGCATGATTGACATAGAAACGGTTAATCAAATTTTAGATCAACCCATGCCTGAAAAACCAATTGATCAGCAGCTTTGGTTAAGAGATAAAGCCATGTTGGAACTACTGTACTCAAGTGGTTTACGGCTCGCTGAACTGCAAGGCTTAACAATTAAAGATATTGATTTTAATCGTCAACTCGTTCGTATTACAGGTAAAGGAAATAAAACCCGTATTGTACCGTTTGGGAAAAAGGCAAAAGAAAGCTTATTGAATTGGCTAAAAATTTATAATATCTGGAAAGGCCATTTTGACCAAAATGCTTCCGTTTTCATTTCACAGCGAGGCGGTGCATTAACTCCTAGGCAAATTGAAAAGCGTGTAAAACTTCAGGCACAAAGAGCGGGTGTAAATGTCGACTTACACCCACATTTACTTCGACATTGTTTTGCTAGTCATATGTTATCAAGTAGTGGTGATTTACGCTCAGTTCAAGAAATGTTAGGTCATAGCAATTTATCGACTACTCAAATTTATACACATATTGATTTTGATCATTTGGCCCAAGTGTACGATCAGGCCCATCCACGAGCCACCAAGCATTAAGCCGCTTTAGCTGGGTTAAAAAAGCAGAATGTAGAGATCATTTGTATTTTTTTACAAATTTGTTTAAAAGAAATCGATGAAATTACCCAATTGACCATTTTGATGTTTGCCTATTTTGTCGGCATATATAGTCTAAAAACTATAAATTTTGACTCTTTTTTGAGAGTCTTATGCCTCTGACTAATAAGGTAAATAAGATAAAAAGATAATAAAAATCAATGTATAAAATAGACTTTAAAAAGAATAAAATAGGAGTTAGATATGTATAAAATTTTTTTTATGAACTGATGATTTCATTTTTTTTGCCCCGTTCCAGAAAATTGTGACTTGACCGAAATGCCAAACACATTGCAAGATAGGGTACCTAAAAAATTTTAATCGAAGAGTTAATATACTTTTCTCAACATTTACTTTTGCTAGAACAGCCGAGGATTACATGAAGGCTCTTGTTGCTGTAAAACGTGTGGTTGATGCCAACGTTAAAGTTCGTGTTAAGCCGGACAATAGTGGGGTTGACCTTACCAACGTTAAAATGTCAATTAACCCATTTTGTGAAATCGCAGTGGAAGAAGCGGTTCGCTTAAAAGAAAAAGGAACAGTATCAGAAATCGTTGTTGTTTCTATTGGTCCTAAAGAAGCTCAAGAACAAATCCGTTCTGCAATGGCTTTAGGTGCAGACCGCGGTATTTTAGTTGAAACTACTGACGAAATTGGCGCTCTAGAAGTTGCTAAAATCTTAAAAGGTGTTGTTGACGCTGAAAAACCAGAACTTATCCTTCTTGGCAAACAAGCAATTGATGATGACTCTAACCAAGTAGGTCAAATGCTTGGTGCATTATTAGGCGCTGGTCAAGGTACGTTTGCTTCTGAAGTGAAAGTGGATGGCGGTAAAGTACAAGTGACTCGTGAAATCGACGGTGGTTTACAAACTGTTGAACTTGCACTTCCTGCAATCATTACAACTGACTTGCGTTTAAACGAGCCACGTTATGCTGCATTGCCTAACATCATGAAAGCTCGTAAAAAACCGCTTGATACTAAATCTCCTGCTGATTACGGTGTTACAGCTGGTACTAAGCTTAAAACGATTAAAGTTGAAGCGCCTGCAGAACGTAAAGCTGGTGTACAAGTGAAATCTGTAGATGAGCTTGTTGAAAAATTGAAAAATGAAGCGAAAGTGATCTAATACGGAAGGATAAAATCATGAGTATTTTAGTTATCGCTGATCACAACAACCAGACACTTAACGGTGCTACTTTAAACGTTGTTGCTGCAGCTCAAAAAATCGGTGGTGATATTACTGTATTAGTTGCTGGTTCAGGCGCTCAAGCAGTTGCTGACGCTGCTGCTAAAGTTGCTGGTGTGAGCAAAGTATTACTTGCTGACAACGCTGCTTATGCAAACCAATTAGCTGAAAACGTAGCTGGCTTAGTTGCTGACTTGGCTAAAGGTTACAAATACGTTTTAGCTGCTTCTACTACAACTGGTAAGAACATTCTTCCACGTGTTGCTGCGCTTCTTGATGTAAGCATGATCACAGACATTATTTCTGTTGAATCGGCTAACACATTCAAGCGTCCAATCTACGCTGGTAACGCAATTGCAACTGTTCAATCTGACGAAGCAATCATTGTGGGTACTGTTCGTGGTACAGCATTTGATCCAGTTGCTGCGGAAGGTGGTTCAGCTGCTGTTGAAACAGTTGGCGAAGTAAAAGATGCTGGTGTTTCTAAGTTTGTATCTGAAGAAATCGTTAAACTTGATCGTCCAGAATTAACAGCTGCTCGCATCGTAGTTTCTGGTGGTCGTGGTGTAGGTTCTGGTGAGAACTACCACAAAGTACTTGACCCATTAGCTGACAAGCTTGGTGCAGCACAAGGTGCTTCACGTGCAGCAGTTGATGCAGGCTTCGTACCTAACGACTTCCAAGTTGGTCAAACTGGTAAAATCGTTGCACCTGAGCTTTACATTGCTGTAGGTATTTCTGGTGCGATCCAGCACTTGGCTGGTATGAAAGATTCTAAAGTTATTGTTGCTATCAACAAAGACGAAGAAGCGCCAATCAACAGCGTTGCTGACTACTGGTTAGTTGGTGATTTGAACGCTGTAGTGCCAGAGTTGGTATCTAAGCTTTAATCTTTATTGATTAAAGTTAAAAACCCCTAGTTTTGAACTAGGGGTTTTTTGTTTTTACAGTCTGAAGTTAGAAGTAAAAATTAGAAAATTTATGCTTTGGATGTTTGATTTTTATAAAATAAAATTCACATAGTTTTGATTAGGCATGAAGATAATGATTGCAGCTAAAAGAGTAGAATAATATGCAATTAAATTATACAAATATCACCAGATTGGCAGTGTAGATTCCGCACATTACAGAGCGCTTTTATGCTATAGTATACAGCTATATTTTTTTCGATTTTAGTTCACTTTCCGGAACTAAATTTTTTGCAAGATCAAGACATATAAACGGATAGAAATATCTATCTGTAAGAAGGAGTATGCATGAGCGTATCGGAAATCCGACCGATTGCCATTGAGGACGAACTCAAGCATTCATATTTAGATTACGCGATGAGTGTAATTGTATCTCGTGCATTGCCGGATGTGAGAGACGGTCTTAAACCTGTTCACCGTCGTGTGCTTTATGCCATGCACGAATTGGGCAATGACTATAACAAAGCCTACAAGAAATCTGCTCGTGTCGTTGGGGACGTAATCGGTAAATATCACCCGCATGGTGACTTAGCTGTTTATGAAACCATTGTTCGTATGGCTCAAGACTTTAGCTTACGTTATTTATTGGTTGATGGTCAGGGTAACTTCGGTTCGATCGATGGTGATAGCGCTGCGGCAATGCGTTATACCGAAGTCCGTATGACTAAGCTGGCACATGAGCTTCTTGCAGATTTAGAAAAAGACACAGTTGACTGGGAAGATAACTACGACGGTTCGGAACGTATCCCTGAAGTACTTCCGACACGTGTTCCAAACTTGTTAATTAACGGTGCTGCTGGTATTGCTGTAGGTATGGCAACTAACATGGCACCACACAACATGACAGAAGTTGTGAATGCTTGTTTGGCTTATGCTGACAATCCGAATATCTCGATTGAAGGATTGATGGAATACATTACTGGTCCTGACTTCCCTACAGGCGGTATTATTTACGGTAAATCAGGTATTGTTGATGCCTACCGTACCGGTAAAGGTCGTTTACACATTCGTGGTAAATACCATTTCGAAGAAGATGAAAAGACAGGTCGTACAACCATCGTCTTTACTGAAATTCCATATCAAGTAAACAAAGCAAGAGTTATTGAACGTATTGCCGAGTTAGTAAAAGAGAAAAAGCTTGAAGGTATTTCAGAACTTCGTGATGAGTCTGATAAAGAAGGTATGCGTATTGCAATTGACTTGAAACGCGGTGAAAACGCAGAAGTCGTTGTAAATAACTTATTCTTAAATACCCAGCTTGAAAACTCATTCAGCATCAACATGGTTTGTCTAGACAATGGACAACCAAAATTGATGAATCTAAAAGATATTATTGCGGCATTTATTCGTCACCGCCAAGAAGTTGTGACACGCCGTACCATGTTCGAATTACGTAAAGCACGTGAACGTGGTCATATCTTGGAAGGCTTGACAGTTGCCTTAGCCAATATTGATGAAATTATTGAAACCATCAAAACTTCTGCAAACCCTGCTGAAGCGCGTGAGCGTTTACTTGCGGGTGAGTGGGCAGGTGGTGGCGTTGTTGCACTACTTGAAAAAGCTGGTGCAATTTCTGTTCGCCCAGATGAAATTGAAGGTGAAGATCCAAATCGTCCATTTGGTTTAAGTGATTCAATTTATCGTCTGTCACCAACACAAGTAGGCGCAATTTTAGAATTACGTTTACACCGTTTAACTGGTCTTGAACAAGACAAGTTACATGCGGAATATACTGAAATTTTAGGTCAAATTGCTGAACTTACTGCAATTTTAAATGACTTCAACTTGTTAATGGGTGTTATTCGCGAAGAGTTGGCACAAGTTTTACAACAATATGGCGATGCACGTCGTACCGAAATTGTTGAATCTCGTGTTGATTTCTGCCGTGAAGATTTAATTCCAGAAGAACAAGTGGTATTAACGGTTTCGCAAACGGGCTATGCAAAAACTCAACCACTTTCAGACTATCAGGCACAGCGCCGTGGTGGACGTGGTAAGTCTGCAACCTCTATGAAAGATGATGACTTTATTCAACATCTGATTGTGGCATCGAACCACGCGACCGTACTTTGCTTTACCAACGTGGGTAAAGTGTACCGTTTGAAAGTATTTGAGGTTCCTCAAGCATCACGTGGGGCAAAAGGCCGTCCAATCGTGAACTTGTTACCTCTAGATGCAACAGAAACCGTAACTGCAATCTTGCCATTAACCGAGTTCCCGGAAAACCACTATGTGTTTATGGCGACAGCTTCTGGTACGGTTAAGCGTGTTGAGTTAGAACAATTTGCAAACATTCGTTCAAATGGTCTACGTGCTATTGAACTTAATGAAGAAGATACCTTAATTGGTGTTGCGATTACTGATGGTAATCAGCAAATCATGTTGTTCTCTAACGAAGGTAAAGCAATTCGTTTTGCTGAAACTGACGTACGTGCAATGGGTCGTACAGCGAAAGGTGTACGTGGTATGCGTGTAAGCTTTGCAAGCAGCACCTTAAGTGAAGAAGATGCAGATGTAGAAAATGATGATTCAGATGATAATGATGATTCAGCAGATTCAAGTCTAGTAAGTCGCATCGTATCGCTTGTTGTTGTGCCTGAGACAGGTGAAGTACTGTGTGCGAGTGCCAACGGCTATGGTAAACGTACTCCAGTAAATGACTTCCCGACCAAGAAACGTGGTGGTAAGGGTGTTATTGCGATCAAGACAAGTGAACGTAACGGTGAGCTAGTTGGTGCAGTTTCTATTGATGAAACCAAAGAGTTATTATTAATTTCTGATGGTGGTACGCTTGTTCGTACGCGTGCTGCAGAAGTTGCAATGACAGGCCGTAATGCTCAAGGTGTTCGTCTGATCCGTTTAAGCGAAGAAGAAACGCTTGTTGGCGTAGTTTCAATTGAAGCTGTAGAAGACGAAGAAGAACTTCTTGAAGGTGAAGTAGATACGACTGAAACTGATAGCGAAGAAGCTGTATCTAATAATGAAGATACTTCTGAAGAGTAAAACGTTTTAAAATAAAAAAGGAAGCTTCGGCTTCCTTTTTTATTTCTGATTTATTTCGAGGGATGGAAAATAAATACATCATAGTTTCTGTAATGCAAAGTTTTTACTGACGGGTCTTTAGTTGCAAAATTATGAGGTTGACTTACCACGATCAGATCTTGTTTTTGCATTAGAGCATCTTGAAGCTGCTGTTCGCTCCACAAGTACTTTTTGAGTTGCGGTTCAAATAACAAACCATCTTTAATTTCTAAAGAGGCACTATCTGAATGCACAGTATCCCATTGATTTACGATATAAACGGGCTGCTTAAGTTTTAAAAGGAATGGAACATCATAGAAATAATAATTGTAGAAAACGATTTTTGTAGATGGGGCAATGTACTCAGCAAAATCTGTTTGGCCTACATTGTTTTTGGTATCTAAAATACGAACAGCAAATGGGACTGCACTACATAGAACAATTAAACTTATAAAAATATAGGTCAAATAGTTCAATTTCTGTTTTTTATATAGCCACACTAACACAAGTGGAAGCACAATTAATAAGGCACCAATGAGATAAATAAATATGGTTTGGTTTTGGAAAAAAGGCTGATGTGCACGAATAAAATGTGGTATTGCACTAACGCCAATTCCAACAAGTACAGTAAATACAGGAATACCCCAAGTCTGCAATCTGGTTTTATTACTGCTTTCAAGAACCTTATTCATCACAAGCGCGAAGAAAATGGCAAGAGGTGGAACAGCAGGTAAAATATAGCCTGCTAGCTTAGAAGGCGGAATAGAGAAGAAAACCGTAACAGAGACAAACCACCATACAAGCAGGGCAAGTAAAGAGCATGATTTGTAATCTTTAAAAATGGTTTTTATAGACGTAAATCTACTCGCAAAAAGCCATGGTAAAAAACTGACAAATAAAATCATCAGATAAAAACACCATGGCTGTTTGTTATTAAACTCTTTTGAACTAAAACGATTAAATTGTTGATCAATAAAAAAATAGTGTAAAAATTGAGGATATTTACTTTGTACTAAGTAGAGCCACGGACTAACGATGAGTAAAAATAACAAGATAGCCAATGGATTAAGAAGAAAAGGTATTTTCTTCCATTGCTTAGTGTAAATTAACCACGGTAAAAGAATCATCCCGGGAATTAAAACCCCAATTAAACCTTTGCTTAAGAAGGCTGCTGCACCAGCGATATAACCTAAAAATAAAATAGATTTCCGTGCAGAAATGGTGAAGTCAACAAAACATAAAACACTAATGGTGATCCAAGAGGCGAGCAGTAAATCATGGTTAATATATTGGCTACTACCAAAAAAAAGCAGGTTAGTGGCTAAAATAATAACGGTAAGTTGTGCAACGCTTTCTGAAATATGCTTTTTTACGAATAAAAATAGACCGATTAGCATGAGTGTAGCGGCTAAAACGGGTACTAAACGTAACACCCATACATGCACGCCAAAAAGCTCCATAAACATAGAACTTAACCAATGTAGTAAAGGAGGCTTATGCATGAAAGGTAAACCATCGATTCGTGGAGTTAACCAGTCTCCAGATTCGAACATAGTACGGCTAATATCTCCGTAGCGACCTTCGTCTGGTACAGATAAAGGTCTAATCCAAGACAAAACAAATAGCCAAATTGGTAAGAATATTAATAAAAATTTGGAACTACGAAGCCATTGCTGCATACATAATCCTTAATGTTGGAATGCAAAAAAACGGTTAAGTAAAAAAGTCACCATAGATGTCAGAACAATTGCAGTACACACTAAGGTTGAAACAGGTACGTTAAAATAGAGGTTTGAAAGTAAAAGAAAACTTTCATTAAATAAAAACCCTAAGCCGGCAGCCAACGTGAATTTTGGGAGAGTCTGCCGATGCGTAAGATGTTGCGCTTTAAACGTAAAAACGCGGTGCCCAAAATAGCTCACCCAATAGGCGAGTAGAAAAGCGCATAAATTGGCATATTGCAGTGCAACATGTTTCTTAAATAGAAGCATGGCTACACTATAATGAGTAAGTGCTGCTGCGGTCCCTGTAGTAGTAAACCGTGCAAGCTGAAGAATATGAGTAAACATTAGAAACTAGAGAACGTATTTTCTTGGTGGGTGATTGAATGTTCCTGCTTAGTACGAGAATGTTCGGTAGAAATAATATATTTTGGGCGGTTTTTAACTTCAGCATAAATGCGGCCAATGTATTCACCTAAAATTCCAATGAATAATAATTGAATGCCACCTAATAGCGTCATACCTGCCGCAAGTGTTGCCCAGCCCGGAATGGAAATTCCCTCAATCAAAGTTTTAATGATAATCCACACTCCGTAGCTCATCGCACCTAAGGCCAGAATTGCACCTAAGTAAATACATACGCGTAAAGGTAAATCAGAAAAACCCGTTAAACCTGACATGGCCAAGTTAAAAAGAGATTTTAAGTTGAAGCTAGAACGGCCATGTTGACGTTCTTGCTCAGAAAAATTAATGCCTATACTTTTAAAGCCAACCCAAGCATATAGACCTTTCATATAACGATTTTTTTCTGGTAACTGTTTGATTGCTTCAACAACTTTTGCATCGAGTAGCCGGAAGTCTCCAGCACTTTCTGGAATATCAATAGGTGAACTTAAGTTTAAAATACGGTAATAAGCTTGGGTTAAAACACGTTTAAGCCATGATTCGGTTGTACGATTACGAATACCATAGACCATGTCATAACCATTTTTCCAAAGATTAATCATGGTTGGAATTGCTTCAAATGGATGTTGAAAATCAGCATCAATCAGTAGAGCAACTTCACCAGTCACATGGTCTAAACCAGCACTTAAAGCTGCTTCTTTGCCAAAGTTCCGTGAAAGCTCCAGCACAACTAAAGGATAATCCTCAATCATTGTTTGTAAAATTGGAATGGTATCGTCTTTACTTCCATCATCTACCACAATAATTTCATAGCTAAGATTTTGCTGTTTTAGACTATTTGCCAAAGCAGGAATAAATGTTTTTAAATTTTCTGCTTCGTTGTAGGCTGGAACAACGCAGGATAAAAAGGGTTTTATATTCATTGCATTGCCCCTAGTCTGGTGAGCTGGATACCGTATTGTTGACAATCAAGTTGGAATTGATCCGAACTGAAGTATTGATATTCTTGAATTCGGGCGTGTTGAATTGGATCTTGATCCTTTGATTGTGCAAGTGCTGGATGGCACATAATCAGTAAATGGTCTTTTGCATTCGCAAGCCAATATTGATTGAGTTGGCCATAATTGGTCAGTTTGAAATCATAGATGCCAGCAAATTGGCCATTTTGATTAAAGTGATATGTCTGGCAAGCTTTTGCCAAAGAGTTAGAACCTAATGCTGAGAGCATACGAGTTTTAAAACGGTAAGGAGGGGGATTGATCGGCTGTTGTAAATTTCGAATCCAACCCGTAAATTTTTTCTCTTTTAGTAATTGCAGCAAAATATCACGTATAAATGGAAATTGATGAATATGTTGATGACCATCTATAAAGTCAGGTTGTTTTCCTAATACTGAAACAAATAAGTCCCATTGCTCCTCAATACATTGAGTGATTAATTCGCGATTAAGACTTGCAGACCATGCTCGGACTATAAGCATAGGTAAGGGAAAAACCAGATTACCCGAAGCGAAAGCATGGGTAAGATTTAAATGTAAACCGATATCAACTCGATCACTAAACGGTTTTAATTTGGCAGCAGCAGTTTCCCATAAATCAGATTGGGTCATACATGAGGTGGCTTGAAGCGCACCTTGTTCAATAAGTTGAATAATTGCGTCAGATATTTCTGCATTCATTGCAAAGTCATCTGCGCAATAGCACACCTTTGCCATATCTAAATTCCACCATAGGGCAGGGTTACAGAATTATTCTGCTTAGCTGCTGAAAAACTATACGTTTTTAATATGGAGAAATTTCCTTAATTCCAACTTAAAGTTTTCTTAAGGTTTTATGACAATTGATGTAAATTAATTATTTGAATTTATTTAATTTTTTATAAAATTTAAGTCAATTTTTTTAAGAAATAAGCTTTAACTATAAGATTTTATAGTAAATAAAAATATAATCTGTACACTTTGATTAGCCTGTAAATAAGTTTATTTAGATACTTTTAAACGTGAATAGGCAGTAATTAAAAATATAACCCCAATAGTCGCAAGAAAAATTAATTTCGGGGCCACGACATTTAAAGGAACGCCCATTTGATTAAGTTGTACAAACATCTGTACGCCGTGTGTAGAGGGTAAACACCAAGCAAACCATTGCAACCATTCAGGCATGGCTTGATGAGGCCAGGCGGCACCAGTTAATAAGAAAAGAGGAACTGAGCTAAATACAATAATATGACCGGCACGTTCCGGCATGTCTAAAAGTGAGCCAATCAGCATACCTAGTCCAATTACACAGCTAATAAAAATAGGAACAGCGACTAGCAAACCGATAAAGTTTCCACCGTGTGGATAGTCATTGAACCACAAGGTAAAACCAAAAAGATAAAAACTTCCTAAACAACCAATTGTAAAGATACTGGCAAAAATTCCTGCAAAACGAATAGGGGTAATTTTTTCATGTTGTTCGCGGTAACTTGCAACCAGCATGGCCAGACCTAACACAATTGTTTGGTGAATAATAAGTGATGCAACTGCAGGAAAAATATAACTACCGTAGCCTGAAAGCGTATTAAATAAAGGCATTTGATGAATAGAAAGAGCAGGCTGGAAGTGTGTACGTTGTCCAAACCTTTCAATATATTCCTTTAAAGTTGCTTCAATAGAGGTGGCAAGGCCTAACCCAATTTCTTTAGTTTTTAAAAAGTTGGTTGTGCTTAAGTATAAGCCGATTCCGCCAGTTTCTCCGCGGCGTAAGCTCTGCGTTAAATTGCTTGGTAAAAGTAAAATACCATCGGCTTTTTGTTCACGAACCATTTGTTCAGCTTCAAGAAAATTACCAGTGACATCAACAATTTTAACGTGAGGGCTATTGGCTGTTTGACCAATGACTTGAGAAGTTAAAAGACTTTGTTCTTCATCAACAATGACAATTGGAATTGATTCTGCGCGCTCAGCTTTATAGGCTGTCGGATAAAAAAAGCTATAAAGAATGACGGATAAAATAAGTGTTGTGAAAACTGAACTGTTACTAACAATATCTTTAAATGTTTGAACGTAAGCCTTTAAAAATTCCTTCATGGTGTTGCTCCTTGAACCAGTTTTTTAAGCAGCAAACAACTTAAAAAGAAATAAATAAGGCAGTAGCCAATAAGTATTAAGAAAGGAGACATCGAAATGAAAAGTGGACTTCCAATCACCCATTGTTCGGTCTGGAGCTTTGCATAAGGGGTGTACGGAATAATCAATGACCAAAATTTAGTGAAAATCGGTGCATTATTTAATGGTAGAGTAACGCCTGCAAAACTTAAAGAAGATCCGCCATATACTGCAATAAAACCAAAAGTTTTACTTAAATTTTTGGTCGCGAGAATGACGGTACTACTAATTAAAGCATAAGAAAAATAAAGCAAGAACTGAGCAGCTAATAAGAAACTTAGTGAACCTGCTACAAACCAGCCTCGAATTTCAACCAGCCAAAACATCCATAACCAAGTCCAGAAACAGAAAATAAAGCTATACAGCAAATTTTTAGCCAATAAGCCTTGAATAAAACTCTCTTGGTTCACCCACTGTGTTAGTGTGCCGAGTTTAATTTCTTGTCCAATGGCAAATGCCACACAGCAACATAGTAATAAATGTAATACGGCTGGAACCATGAAGGGTTCTAAATAGAACTCATAGCTCATGCTTGGGTTATAAAGCGTTGAAATTTTGACGTGTGCTGTAGGTACATCTAAATAGGGAATATTATTTGCAAGATAATTCTGGCCAGCATAGTCTGCTAAAGCATTGAGAGTGCTGACTAACATCGCCGAGGAAATCGTATTCCCGACACTAAAAAAAGATTGGTTAAAAGCAATACTGATTTGAGCATCTTGAGCTTTCACAAAACGTTTTTCGGCACCACCCGGAATAAAAACATAACCCCATATTTTGGTTTCATTGAGTAATCTCTCGGCTTCACTTGAGCTTGTAGTAATTGTTTTTACATCGACTGTATGATTTAGTGAAAGATACTTTCCAATATTACGGCTTAGTTCACTCTGGTCTTGATCAATAATGGCAATGGGTAAATGTTCAGCTTTACCTGCATAAAACATGCTGCTAAACAAAAAAATGATAAAAGCAGGGATGAGTGTCACCATACACAAATCCCATTTATTGCTTCTTAAATAGTTTAGTTCACGTAATATGCTGGCAAACATGTTTTATTTTTCTTCTTTAATTTTAAATAGAACACTCATGCCAACTTTTAAGTCTTTGACAGGACGCTCAGGCACCAAATGTAATTTAAAACTACGAATGTCATAACCACCGGTCTGACGTGTGGTTTTAATGGTGGCAAATTCGCCTTCGGCATCAATATTTTTCACTTTAAACATCACACTTTGATTCAGCGCAGGAATGAAACCTTCCAGCGTTTTGTTTTTATAAACAGAAGCGTATTGGTTTTCACCGACATTTAAACTAACCCACAAATCATCATCTTCTAAAATGCTGACAACAGGTACACCCATAGCAACAAGTTCAGAAGGTTTGCCATAAGTTTTTGAAACTGTACCTGAAATAGGAGCGAGTAAACGAGTTTCTGCCTCAAGTGCTTGAGCTTCACTTACCGCGGCTTTTGCAATCTCAACTTGTGCATCCGCTGTAGATTTCTGCTGACTGGTACTTCCGCGCTTTGCTCGAGCATATTGTTGATAAGCTGCTTCACTTAACTCTTGAGCAGAAGTTTGTGCGGCTAACATCTCATCTCGTCTTTGACGAGAAATAACACCTTGTCTATATAAATTTTCTCCACGTTGATAAGTGGTTTTAGCAAGGTTTGCCTGTGCTTTCATACTCTGCCAATTGGCATAAAGAGTATCAATATTTTCCTGTTGAGAACCTCGGTCTACCGTAGATTGAAATGCCAAAGCTGATTGTAGGGTGGCTAAAGCTTGTTGTTTTTTAGCTTCTATTTCAGGGCTGACTAAACGAACAAGGGGCTGACCTTTGGAAATTTTCTGGCCCTCTTGCACATAAATTTCTTCAATACGGCTCGGAACCTTAGTACTGACATGAACTGTTTCAGCCTCAACTCGGCCTTGTAATTCAATAGGCTTAGGTTGATAGCTTTTCCACAAACCAAAAATGATTAATCCTAATAGAGCAATAACCACGACCGCAATAATTAGTTTAATTTTCGAATTTTTAGGAGGTTGAGAATCACTTTTACTCGTTTTTACTTTTTGAGTATTGTCGGTTTGAGTATTTTGCTGATTTTGGTTAGTTTCTGCCGTATCCGCAACTGGAGAATTTTGTTCTGAATGAGCTGAGTCTTGATTCATGTTATGTCCCCATTAGCGGATATAGTCAGTGTGTGGTTGAGTCACATAAGCTTTAAACTGGTCCATAGAACCATGGCTTTGTAATAGCGTTGCGAGCGACATGACATATTTATAAGCATTTAAAGCCATTTCTGTTTTTAAAGCACTTAATGCATTTTGTGCATCAATCACTTGAGTCGCTGTACCCATGCCTTCTCTGAAAGAAAGTTCCTGAATACGTAAGTTTTCTTGAGCTGCGCTGATATTCCTTTGTAATAGCGTATGACTTTGCTGTGCTGAATTGAGCTCGTTATAAGACTTATTCAATAATGCTTCAATCTCTTGTTTAGTTCGTTCAGTCATGAGTTCTGAAGCATAACGTTTTAACTCGGCAGCATGAATATTCTTATTTTTATCTACGCCAGAAAACAGATTGTATTTTGCCATAACACCTACAATCCAGTTTTCATTTTCATCGAGTGAATACTCACCAAAAGCGAAAAGACTCGGTTTTTTTGCTGCTTGTTGAGCCTGAATATTTGCATTTGCCAATTGAGTGTCTAACTGCATTTTTTGCACAAGGCTAGATTTTTGAGAGTAACTGCTTAAAAGAGATTCTAACGATTGGCTACGAACAGTATTTACAAAAAGAGGAGTACTTAAATCAGCATTATTTTGCTGGTGCAAAAGATTGTTTAAATTAAATTGGCTAGCATTCAGATTTGCCTGCGCATTTTGTAGAGTTCGTTCGGCATTGTTACGAGCAACTTCAAACTGCATACGTTGCCCTTTACTAATAAAACCTTGCTGTTCGAGCTTTAACGCATTGCTGTAATGTTTTTGCATTGCATTAAAGTTAAATAGACTACTTGCGACCAGTTGTTGTTGTAATTGCACATTAAAATAACTTTGTACAACTTCGAAGCGCTGGATATCTTGTTGTTGTTGGCTTGAAAGCTCGGAGCGTTGAGCCTGAATGTTAGCTATTTTTTTTGCACTAGTTGTTAACCCACCTGTGTAGAGCGGCATCACCACTGAAATAGATGGTCGGACTACTTGGTCTTCTACAGTCAAATTAGCGTAGTCAGGAAAACGGTTTATACCGTCATGTATGATTTGGTTTGAGCCTTCCTGAACTTGACCTAAAACATCTGATGGAATGACATTGTTCCACTGGGATAATTTATCATTGAGTCCTTGGCTTAAATCATTTTCAAGTTTTTGTTTAAAAGAGCCTAAGGGTACATCTGTTTCACTATGAAAAGCATATGCTCTTACATTTAAATCAACTCTGGGGAGTCCTAAACTTTTTACCGCTTCGGCTTCTAACTGAGAGGCTTGTTGTAATGCTTGGTTGGCTTGAGTGCTGTATGAGCTTTTTAAAGCCTGTTGTTCTGCTTCAGCATAACTTAAACTTTGCGCATAAATAGGCGTTGCAATTAATACTCCCAATACCAACGCAAGGTAATTGGGTTTAAACAAAAAAGGACGTTTAGACTGTCGATATTGATGTGTTGGCATTTTATATAACAATTTTTGATCATCCCTTATAGTTTAAATTTCTTGTTATTAAATTCAATTATCATATTGTTTATTATACAATTGTATAAAAGCACAAAATGATTTTGAGGTTATTTTTGCTTGATGGAAAATCATACAGCAAGTTTTTATATGTTCATCACAGTATGGGAAACTATATTCACAAGTCAAGTTGAACTTTATTTAATAAAACTTATAAAAAAATAAGTGAAAGCAATGAAATAAATAAAATAGTTATTGAAAAAATAGGCATAAACACGCCCTAGCATTGAAATATTTACTAGAGAAGCTGCTGCAACCTTAAGCAATCTGTGGTTAAATGCCTTTTTTTATTGTGTTTCACTTTTACAAGGGAAAAATCATGCGCGCGTACAATTTCTGTGCTGGTCCTGCTGCATTACCTACTGCCGTTTTAGAAAAAGCTCAACAAGAATTGTTGGATTGGCAAGGTAAGGGCCTATCCATCATGGAAATGAGTCACCGTAGTGCTGACTATGTTGCTGTTGCGGAAAAAGCTGAAGCAGATTTGCGTAAGCTCATGAATATTCCTGAAAACTATAAAGTACTATTTTTACAAGGTGGCGCGTCATTACAATTTTCAGCAATTCCTTTAAATCTGCTTGGAAAAAATAACAAAGCAGATTATATCCATACTGGCATTTGGTCTGAAAAAGCTTTAAAAGAAGCAAAACGTTATGGCGATATTAATGTTGTAGAAGCTGGTATTAAAGTAGACGGTAAGTTCGCAATTTCTGAGCAAAGCGACTGGAACTTGTCTGATGATGCAGCTTATGTCCATTATGCTGATAACGAAACAATTGGCGGTTTACAGTTTGCTAGCGTTCCTGATGTTAAAGCACCACTGGTATGTGACTTCTCATCAAGCATTTTATCTGCTCCACTTGATGTTTCGAAATTTGGTCTCATCTATGCAGGTGCGCAAAAAAATATTGGTCCTGCTGGTTTAACAATTGTTATTATCCGTGATGACTTACTGGATCAAGCTAAAGCAGAGATTCCAAGCATTTTAAAATATGCCGATCAAGCCAAGAATGGCTCTATGGTAAATACACCATCGACTTATGCTTGGTACTTGTCTGGTTTAGTATTTGAGTGGTTACTAGAGCAGGGTGGGGTAGATGCTATCCACAAAGTTAACCTTGAAAAAGCTCAGTTACTCTATGGCTATATCGATTCAAGCGACTTTTATAATAACCCGATTGCCATTCCAAATCGTTCGATTATGAATGTACCATTTACTTTGGCAGATGAAGCTTTAGAAAAGCAATTCTTGAAAGAAGCTGAAGCGAATCACTTATTGAACTTGGCAGGTCACCGCTCAGTAGGTGGTATGCGTGCAAGTATTTATAACGCTGTACCATTAGAAGGCGTTCAGGCGCTTATCCGCTTTATGGATGATTTTGCTAAACGTAATGGTTAAGTCATAAAATGAATAAAGCCCTCAAAAAGAGGGCTTTATTTTTATATAAATGATCAATTAAAAAGGCATAAAACCAAATTGATGTATCATCATTGCGGCTAAGAACATACCTAAAATGAAAAAGCAAAACGCACCAGTATCGACCCTTATACGTGGGTTACTAGTTTGAATGAGGCTGGTGGTTTGTTCAGGTATAATCTTCATTCAATAGCCTAATTTTTAAAATATTAGTGAAATTCAATTAGTTTCACTATTTTTAGCATAAATATTCGCCTGAATCCAGATATTGCCACGAATATATTCGCCAATATTAAAGTTTTTGTACAAATCATTTTTTGTAGCAATGCGCACTAATATGGCAGGAAGGTTGTCTTCTAAAACTAAAGTGACATCATAAAGGGTATATTCTGCACCCATAAATGACATTGAAGTTTTACCGACAATATTACCTTGGAACCAAGCTTCATCTTCTTGACCAAGATTTTCTCCATATAAATATGCAACCATTTTAGAAAAATCAACCGTTACAGGTTCTTGATCTTCTTTAGTTTTTGGTTGCCATTCATTAATCAGTTCTTGTAGGTTTTCGGGTGCAATCCCATTATGTTCAGTTAAAATCGCATTTAATGCACGGTGATGTTTAATTGACGCTGGATCATCTACGACAATTGTTTCTCCCGCAGGCACTGATTCTAATTCATAGGCCCATGCATTAAATTGGACTTGATAAGTTTGGGTTTTGTCATATTGGCAACGATTAACGCTAAATAAATTATCAAATGCATAAATCGTTGTACTTTTATTTAATTTTAAACTTAATACTGCTTGAGTAGCAGAGTCACAAGTAATGATGCGCTCAATTTGGGCATTATATTGATAGGGACTATCAAAACTCGGGAAGGCAGTTTTTAAAGCGCGAGGTTTTTGATTTTCAACTGCAATAATTTGATTAATGGTGACCTTCTGACCTTGTGGACCTTGAATGAGCCAAAAAGATTGATCCATTTCGTCTTCATTTTGACATAAACCCATTGGCATTACAGGAGCATCAAGCGCTAGTCCAAGCCATTTTGGTACATCTGTCTCTGGATGGGAAGTCAGTAGATTCCAATGCTCTCCATGACTACCAAAATTTTGGTCGTTTACCGTAATAACTTCTGGACTGTTTTGATTTTTCATAGGTACGATTGATGTTGGGTTTATCTCACTTGATATATTAAATCGAGGGTAATTGCTATTTTTCAAGTCAACATATGTAAATTCTCTTGTAAAAGCACGTATTTAGTTATTAAAAAGTTCTCCATCTAGCAAAACATGTGTTGTTAAGAGTGCATATAAATAATCATTAACGTATTGTTCAAATTAAATTTAAAAAACAAGTTTTATATTTAGCGCTATTCTCTAATGAAATGCATCTGTTAGACTTATATTTTTAGTGGAAATAGAGAATAACGTGCTGCCATTCAAGTTGTGGGTAGACGCAGATGCATTACCTAAAATTTTGCGTGAAGTTATTTTAAGAGCTTCGGATC
Source organism: Acinetobacter sp. FDAARGOS_558 (assembly GCF_003937785.1). Classification (NCBI taxonomy): domain Bacteria; kingdom Pseudomonadati; phylum Pseudomonadota; class Gammaproteobacteria; order Moraxellales; family Moraxellaceae; genus Acinetobacter; species Acinetobacter sp. FDAARGOS_558. Next base: position 1,384,183 of record NZ_RKJH01000001.1, on the reverse strand, counting down.
GTTATCAATTAGAAGTGATTTTTGTAGCTAATCAAAATGTCGGTATTACTCCTTCAGTACGTATTAAATCTCTGCAAGTTTTAAGTGGGGCCGATCAAGCCGATCAGGAAATTGTGAATCGTATGTCTGAAAATGACATTGTCATTACGCAAGATATTCCACTCGCAGCTCAAGTTATTGAGAAAGGTGGTATTGCGATTCACCCACGTGGTGAGGTGTATACCACAGCGAACGTAAAAGCACGTTTACACTTACGTGATTTTATGGATACGCTGCGCGGCGCAGGTGTACAGACGGGTGGTCCACCACCTATTTCAGAACGTGATAAGCGCGAATTTTCAAGTGCACTCGACCAAACAATTTTAAAGCAAAAACGTAAAACTGCTTAGTGAGCCTCTTATGCCATCCCAAACCAACTTGGCTTCAACTTATGTCTTGCTTGTATTTATCTGGGCAACGACACCTTTAGCCATTGTATGGAGCGTATCTGACTTACATGTCATGTGGGCTTTACTGTTACGGTTTTATATAGCTTTGCCTCTGTCGGTTATTGTTTTACTTGTTCTAAAAACTTCTTTTCCAACTCATAAGCAAGCTTTACATAGTTATTTTGCAGGGTCTTTTAGTTTAATCGGCTCGCAAATTTTTACCTATGCTGCGACCCAATATTTAAGTTCTGGCATGATTGCTCTAATGTTCGGTCTAGCGCCCATTATGGCTGGGTTGATTGGACGTTTTGCTTTTGGTCAGCATCTTTTTAAATTGCAGTGGCTAGGTATGGCTGTTGCTGTTTGTGGACTAGCGATCATTTGTTTAAATGGTTCAAATCAACATGTGCATCCATTTGGCATTGTCTTAATGTTGGTCAGCGTTTTTGTTTATTCATTTTCTATATTTTGGGTAAAGAAAGTGAATGCCAAAATTCAACCAATGGCTCAAGCGACTGGTTCGATCTTGGTTTCTTCAATTTTGGCAAGCTGCCTTATTCCATTTATTTGGCAATATGCACCGACTCATTTACCACAAGCTAAATCTTTATTTGCATTAATTTATACAGTTCTTATGGCTTCACTTGTGGCTATGTTCTGTTACTTCAAACTTGTTCAGAATATAAAACCAACCACTTTATCGTTAACGACAGTCATTACACCAATGCTAGCAATGATCATTGGAGCTGTTTTAAACCATGAACAATTGTCGATTATGGTTTTTGTAGGAGCTTTCATTATCTTATTTGGTCTATTTCTATATTTTTATAAAGACATTCAAGCAAATCGTAATTTTGCTCAACATATTAAGTCTAAGTAGGAGAAGATGAGGGTAATTTGTTGAGCTTATTCATTAAATTGTTCTAATTCGTAGCTAAATGCATGATCAAATTGATCTCATATCTTAAGTAGTAGAAAATAGCGCAGCAATATAATATTAGGATTGTTAAGGATAGATCAGAACTTACTGATTTTTAAGCCTTAATACAGCATCTAACGATATGGCTAAATAAGAAGTGTGAATGAACACTTCTCTTTTTCCATCAATGACCTTGGATTTAGAAGGTATGTTTAAACCAATCTCACTGTATATAGGGTTGAGATATACTCGCGCTCGACGCAGTAATCATTTTATTTCTTTTATTGCATTGGTTTCGATGGTCGGTTTGACACTTGGTGTCGCTGTACTAATTACGGTACTTTCTGTAATGAACGGTTTCGACCGCGAATTAAAAAATCGTGTTTTGGGAATGGTACCGCAAGCGACAGTTTCATCGACGCAAATCCTTACGGATTGGCCTGAACTGGTTAAACGAGTTGAAAATCATCCCCACGTGACAGGAGTTGCACCTTTTACCCAATTGCAAGGTATGTTAACTGCTCAAGGGCAAGTGGCAGGTATTATGGTGACGGGTATTGACCCTAAATATGAAAAGAATGTCTCTATCATTCAAAACCATATTGTTGCCGGTAGTCTCGACTCACTTAAAAAAGGTGAATTCGGTATTGTACTTGGTAAAGACATGGCCGATTCGCTTGGCTTACGTTTAAACGATAGCGTGACATTGGTTTTACCTGAAGCGACTCCATCTCCAGCTGGTGTTGTACCTCGTTTTAAGCGCTTTAAAGTGGTGGGTATTTTCAGTGTAGGTGCTGAAGTTGACTCGATGGTTGGATACATTGCTTTATATGATGCTTCAACCTTATTGCGTTTACCTGATGGCGCTCAAGGCGTTCGTCTAAAATTAGATGACATTTTTGCCGCTCCTCAAGTTGCCGATGACATTGTGAAAAATTTGCCAAGCAATTTCTACGCAACAAACTGGACTTATACACATGGCAACTTATTTAATGCCATTCGAATGGAAAAAACATTAGTTGGTTTATTGCTCGTACTAATTATTGTAGTTGCTGCATTTAACATTGTTTCGTCTTTGGTCATGGTCGTGACTGACAAAAAATCGGACATTGCAATTTTACGTACTTTAGGTGCATCGCCATCTATGATTACTAAAATCTTTATGGTGCAAGGTACGGTTATTGGTGTGATTGGTACGGTTGCGGGTACGGTTTTAGGGGTAATTCTGGCACTTACGATCAGCGATATTATTTCTTGGTTTAATAATGTTCTCGGACTTAATCTGTTCGATGCCTATTTTGTACATTACTTACCTTCTTACTTAAGATGGCAAGACGTGACAATTATTGTGATTGTTTCTTTACTCTTAAGTTTCTTGGCAACTATTTATCCGGCGCTTCGTGCAGCCAAAGTTCAACCTGCCGAGGCATTGCGTTATGAGTAAAGTCGTTTTAGAAGCAAAAGATATTTATAAACATTTTGATGATGGTAAATCTAAGGTTGAAGTCATTAAAGGTCTCTCTTTACAAGTGGAAGCAGGGCAGTTTGTATCTATTGTCGGAGCAAGTGGTTCAGGTAAAAGTACTTTGTTGCATGTACTTGGTGGCTTAGATCAGCCGACTAAAGGACAGGTATTTTTGAATGGTCAGCGCTTTGATAATTTAGGTGAAGCGGAACGTGGCTTTCAACGTAACCAATACTTAGGTTTTGTTTACCAGTTCCACCATTTATTACCTGAATTTACTGCTCTTGAAAATGTAGCGATGCCTTTAATGCTTCGAGCAGACAGTCAATATAAGTCGGTAAAGGCACAGGCTGAATATTTGCTAGATCGAGTTGGGCTATCTCATCGTATGGACCATAAACCAGGTGAACTTTCAGGTGGTGAGCGTCAGCGTGTTGCGCTTGCTCGTGCATTAGTGACTAAGCCTGCGGTAGTACTAGCTGATGAGCCTACGGGTAACCTAGATCGTAAAACAGCAGTAGGAATTTTCGAATTGCTCACCGATCTTAAGAAAGAACTAAACATGGCAATGTTAATTGTGACCCATGATGAGCAATTAGCTCAGGCAGCAGATTCAATCTTGCATATGGAAGATGGGCTGTGGGTAAACGGTTCTTAAAAAAATGTCATTAAATCACATTGTTAAAGCCCACTGAGTTGGGCTTTAATTTTGCCCCTAAAATGATAATGACTAGATTTTTAAATGTTTAAGATTATTCTATTGGGGTGGATTGGCGGTATTGCATTGATGGGAATAGATTTCCCTTTAATCATGCAATATGAAAAAGTGGGCGAGGCTCTACTGTTACTTGCCTTTATTTTTTATCTTTATAAACGACCAATGTTCGTTGATCGACCATTTTTAAAGGCAGTGTTTTGCTTATTATGTACAACAAGTCTTTTTATGGTTGGTTACCACTATGCTGAAAAAGCACTGATTGAACGATTAGAACAAAGAGAAACGGATACCCGAAATCTCGACATTATTGTCTATATAAACCGTTTAAGTGAAGAAAAAGATAATAAGGTTCAACAAACTGCACAAGTTCTAAATCTTTCTAAAGAACCGGTGAATTGGTTGCTATATTTAAAAAGTAATAATCAAAATTTATTAAAGAATAATCAGAATCTTGAATTAGGTCACTATTATCGAATATCTGGAAAAACAAGACCTGCGCATAGTTATGCCACCCCAGGAGCTTTTGATCAGGAAAAGTGGTTTATTCAGCGAAATATTATGTCTGGTTTTAACGTGAGATATATTGAGCCTTTAAGTCTCGATGAAATCTATCGATTGGGCTATCAGCAACATTTAAAAGAACAACAGTCTTTTTCCAATAGTTTTCGTTTAAATATAGAAAAACTTCGCTTAACTTTTAGGCAAATATTAAACAGCTCATCTCTACAGCAAAAGGGTTTAATTTTAGCTTTGCTGACAGGTGATGAAAGCCTTTTATCAGATGAAACTCAACTACAGTTCAAACAATTGGGAATTAGTCATTTATTGGCGATCTCAGGCCCACATGTGCTCATTTTTGCCATTATGTTATCTTGGGCATGTCATCAATTTATCAGTCGTTATCATCCTCAAATTTACTTATGGAAACCGAAACAGGTTTTGATGGCTGTACCATGCTGCCTTGGTGTTTTAATTTATACTGCATTTGTAGGTTTCGAAATTCCTGCACTACGAACATTATTATCAGTCCTTATATTTATTGGATTTCTATTATTAAAACAACCTATTAAACCTTTTACATTACTCGTATATAGTGCAAGTCTACTGTTGCTAATGGACCCGTTTAGTGTGCTTTCTGCAGGTTTTTGGCTGTCTTATGGGGCATGTTTTATTTTATTAAGAATTTACCAAACTATAGCGCAGCTACCTGAGCAACATTTTTTGAGTCTGAGTTCAAAAATGATTTTTATGAGTAAGGTGTTAATTGAATCTCAAGGCAAAATATTTATTGCATTGAGTCCTTTAACCTTACTTTTCTTTCAACAAATTTCTTGGGTTGCTCCATTAACCAATATTATTGCCGTGCCTATTGTTGGGGGTGTTATTGTCCCTTTAAACATCATGGCTGCTTGCGCATGGTTTGTAATAAAACCATTTGGAAATATGCTTTTTCATTTCAATGATATGTTGCTCAGCATATTGCTGAGTTGTTTGGGCTTATTAGAAAAACTCTCTTTACCATTACAAGGTATAAGCTTGACGCCACTGTCTTTATTAGCGATTAGTTGTGCCATTATTATTTTATTTTTACCTAAAGGAATTCTGCCCAAAACTTGGGGAATATTATGTTGTTTACCCTTAGTTATTATGAACAAAACGAGTCAGCAAATTCAGCTTAATATTTTAGATGTTGGGCAGGGGCAGGCTATTTTTCTACAACATCCCGAACAAAACTGGTTAATTGACACAGGCGGTTCTTACGATGAAAAAATATTTAGTATTGGACAAAATGTTGTAGTGCCTTTTCTACGTCAGCAAGGCGTAAGACAACTAGATCATGTTGTGCTATCCCATCTTGATCAAGACCATAGTGGCGCGTTTCCTCTTATTCAACAAGAGATTCCTGTAAAGCAGCTTATTTCGAATGAACAATTACCAAATGATTTAAAGCAACCATTCCAATATTGCTATCAAGGGCAACAATGGCATTATCCTGAGTTAGATATTCAAATTTTATGGCCTAAAGAAAAAGATCTGGCTTTTGTTGCTTCTAATCAGAATCAATATTCTTGTGTTGTATATCTTCAATTTAAAAAAGTTGGTGGTTACCAAAATTTTCTTATTATGGGCGATGCTGGATGGGAAGCTGAATACGAGTTATTAAAAGATTATCCTAACTTGAAGATAGATGTGTTGGTGCTAGGGCATCATGGAAGTAAGCACAGTTCGGCTTATGATTTCTTGGCGACCTTAAAACCTAAACTGGCCATTGCATCGGCAGGGTTTGATAACCGTTATGGCCATCCTAGCCAACAAGTTATAGCACGTTTAAAAGCTCTACATATTCCGCTAAAAAGCACTGTGGAACAAGGAACCTTAAGTTTTGTGTTGGAAAACCACAAAATAGTTTTACATGACCGACGTTTGGATAGGCTCTGGTTGAGTAGAGGTTTTTAAAGCTTCTGCTTTGAGCCTATCTACAATTTTAAGTGCTTCTGTCGGATCGATATTATAGATATTGTCTAAAGCAGGGTTCGCTTTAAAACGTTTATAGCTCCAGTGATAGTGTTCTGGATATTGATAAATGAGTTGCTCAATCGCTTGATGGATGACATACGTTCCATCGTCCGCAGTACCCTCATAGATTTTCTCATCCATTGGCTCGATATGCATAGTAAACCCATCGTTTTCATTACGGATCGCATAAAGAAACAGAGCTTTTGCTTTAGTTTTCTGGATGAGTTTTGCGCTTAAATTACTTGAAGCAAGTGGAACACCAAAATAGTTCACCATATCTCCACCCACATTAGGGGTATGATCCGGCAAAATTACTGTCGTTTCACCTTGTTTTAATGCTTTAAAAATTTGTCTTACACCGCTTTCATCGGTAGGGACGAGATTCGCTTGTTCACGGCTACGGGCTTCTCTCACAAAACGGTCTGCATCAGCATTTTTAACGGGTTTATATAAAATGGTCATTGATGTGAATTGAGCACACCATGCATTCATGACTTCCCACGTACCAAAATGTGGAACAATAAGAACTACACCTTTTTTTGCAGCCAATGCTTCATGAAAAAAATGTTCACCTTCAATACGGTGAATGCGTGAGATATTTTTACTATTTGATGAGCCCCAAATACTTAAAAACTCAAAATATGAAGTTAATTCGTTTCTTACAGCTTTTTCTGTAATCGCTATACGCTGCTGAGGTGTTAAATACGGAAGCGCAATTCTTAAGTTAAGCTCAATACTTTTTGATGTTCTAGTAATTTTTAGAGTATTTACAAGTCCTGCTAACAGACGAGCAAGAAAACGCCCAAATTGAATGGGTTGGCGGCTAAATGTTTTGAGTAATTGATAGTTCATGCTTTTTGAATCTGGTCTAGTCATCTATAGCAGTAAGTAAGGAAGAAACAACAAGTAAAAAAAGACAAAAATATTATAAATGAAATCATATTATTTAGACAGTTTTTATCAAATCAACGTATATAATGACATCATTTCGATTGATTTGGATTGGAATTTTATGTCCGATTGGCCACCAAAACCACAAAATGAACCTATAACCCCTAAACAGAATGGACCGGAATGGCAAATCCTTGAGAAAGCTGTACTGGCTTCTGTAGAAGAACAACGCCGTAGTCGTCGCTGGGGTATATTCTTTAAAACACTTACTTTTATTTATCTATTGTTCATTATCGTCTTAATGGGCAAAGGCTGTTCGACCACTAAAGATGGCTCTACAGCAAGTAGTAGCAGTGCTCACCTTGCAGTAGTTGATATTATTGGAACTATTGATGCTTCAAGCAATCAGGCCGTGAATAGTGAAGATACAAATAAAGCGCTTAAACGTGCTTTTGAGGCATCGAATAGTAAAGCAATCGCCCTTAATATTAATTCTCCTGGCGGTTCACCTGTTCAGTCAGATGAAATCTGGCAAGAAATTCGCTATTTGAAAAAAGAACATCCTGATAAGAAAGTCTATGCGGTAATTGGCGATATGGGTGCTTCGGGTGCTTATTATATTGCTTCTGCTGCCGATGAAATTATTGTGAATCCATCAAGTTTGGTAGGTTCAATTGGTGTCATTATGCCAAACTATGGCATTACTGGTTTAGCTCAAAAACTAGGAATTGAAGACCGAACTCTTACAGCGGGGACGAATAAAGACATTTTAAGTATGACAAAACCGATTAATCCTGTACAAAGACAACATATCCAATCTGTACTCGATAATGTTCATACTCATTTTATTAACGCGGTCAAAGAAGGGCGTGGGAAACGCTTAAAATCTAATGATCCTGCTATTTTCTCTGGTCTTTTCTGGACTGGCGAGCAAGCAATTCAGTTAGGCGTAGCTGACCGTTCAGGTAACATTACAAGCTTGATGCGTGAACTGAAGCTTGATAATAAAGTTGACTACACGATTGAACGTAACCCATTACAATCCATTCTAGGGCGAATGGGATCAGAAATGGGGAAAGGTTTAAGTGAGTCGGTTGCTGAACGCTTACAAACAAGTCAGGACGCAAAACTACAATAATTTAAGCAGGATAACGGTATGTCAGTAAAACCGGTTATACACTTTGCGCATGCCAACGGCGTGCCATCTATGGTGTATCAAAAATTGTTTGATCAATTAAAAGATGAGTATGACGTAATTTATGTTCCACTCATTGGACCTGACAAACGTTATCCGATTACCAATCATTGGCCTTTTTTGGTTGATCAGGTAATTGATAGTATTGTACGTCAAGCGAAGGGGCGAAAAGTGATTGGACTGGGCCATTCGCTCGGTTCAGTTTTAACTTTAATGGCTTCTTTTAGACGGCCTGAGTTATTCTCACAAGTGATCATGTTAGATCCGCCTCTTATTTTGGGTAGATATTCTTTTGCTTTTCATATGGCAAAATTATTTAAACCCAAAATAGTTGATGATATGACACCAGCGGGTTTATCTGCACGTCGTCGCGAGCATTGGGAATCACGTGAGCAAGCAGCTGCATTGTTACGTCCAAAAGGTTTTTATAAAGACTTTGATGAAGATTGCTTTCAAGCCTACATTGACTATGCTTTGAAAGAAGACTCGGTACGTGGTGGTGTAACGTTAACTATTTCCCGTGAAGATGAAGTTGCGATTTTCCGTAAAAACCCTTCTTGGTGGTGGTTACCCATGCCAAAACCGAAAATGCCAGTACATTTAGTTGTAGGAAAAGAGAGTGCCTTCTTAAAAAGAGGTTTTCCTCAAATGGCAAAACGTAAAATGGGGATTCCATTTAGTGTAGTTGAAGGAGGGCATATGTTCCCTCTAGAGCATCCGATTGATACAGTGAATTATATTAAGGAACTTATTCACCGTAATTCACGCTAATAAAGCTTTCGCAAAAAAAGGACATGCATGCATGTCCTTTTTTAATTGACGTTAAGCAAACTTTTACCAAGATGCAAAACGGATAGGGTGTTCAAGAATTTGATTGCGGAAATAGGCTTGTCCATTTTTCCATGTGAGCTGGCCATTACATAACCACTCTGCAACTTGAGGATAAATAAAATGCTCAAGTTTATGTACACGTTCGGCCAAGGATGCAACATTGTCATGTTCTTTTACTTCAATGGCAGATTGAGCAATTGCTTGACCAGCATCAAGTTCAGAAGTCACAAAGTGAACGGTACATCCATGTAATCGATCCCCCGTATTTAATACACGTTGATGTGTATTAACGCCTTTATAGGCAGGTAATAATGAAGGATGGATATTAAGCATTTTACCTTGCCATTTGTTGACAAAGTCAGCAGTTAAAATACGCATAAAGCCAGCTAAAATAACCACGTCAGCTTGCCATGCGATAAGTTGCTGATGCATAGCTTCATCAAAATCTTCACGACTAGGAAAGTCTTTGTGAGAGATTACGGCTGTCGCGATATTGGCATTTTGAGCACGCTCTAGGGCATAAGCATCGGCTTTATTAGACAGTACACCTACAATTTGCCCTGATAGATTTGCATCTATCAAGGCTTGTAAGTTGCTGCCGTTCCCAGAGACTAGAACAGCAATTTTCATCATTCAAAGATCACACGAATTTTTTCGTCTGCACCTTCCACTGATTCAGCATTTTCTTGGATATGTCCGATTTTCCAAGCTTTTTCACCTTGAGCATTAAGCACTTCAATTGCTTTTTCTGCATCATTTGCATCAACAGCAATGACCATACCTACACCACAGTTAAAGGTACGGTACATTTCAAAACGTTCTACATTGCCTTCGCGTTGTAAAAGTTTGAATAATTCTGGCCATTCCCAAGAAGCTTCATTAATTACAGCTTGAGCACCATTTGGTAATACACGTGGTAAGTTACCTGGTAAGCCGCCACCAGTGATGTGTGCCATCGCGTGTACATCAACTTGTTTGCAAAGCTCTAGAACTGGTTTTACATAAATACGTGTTGGCTCCATTGCTACATCTGCAAGAGGGCGACCATCAATTACTTGAGTTAAGTCTACATTCTTAACATCTAAGATTTTACGTAGTAATGAATAACCATTTGAGTGAGCACCGCTTGATGCAACACCAATAAGTACATCACCAGATTTTACTTTAGAGCCATCAATAATTTTGCTTTGCTCAACTACACCTACGGCAAAACCAGCAAGATCGTAATCTTCGCCTTCATACATGCCAGGCATTTCAGCTGTTTCACCACCTACAAGTGCGCAACCTGCAAGTTCACAACCTTTACCGATACCAGTAACTACGTTTGCAGCTACATCGACATTTAAGTGACCAGTCGCATAATAGTCGAGGAAGAATAGTGGTTCTGCACCACAAACCAAAAGATCGTTTACACACATAGCGACAAGATCTTGGCCGATTGTGTCATGACGATTAAGGTTAAGTGCTAAACGTAATTTAGTACCTACACCGTCAGTTCCTGAAACCAAAACAGGTTCTTCGTAACCTTTAGGAATTTTGCATAGTGCACCAAAGCCACCAAGTCCGCCCATTACTTCTGGACGAGTTGTACGTTTAGCGACTGACTTGATACGATCGACCAGTGCGTCGCCCGCTTCAATGTCAACACCCGCATCTTTGTAGCTTAAACCGGTATTTGGGGTAGAAGTTGAGTTGCTCATAAATGAAGTCTCCGCATTGGCGGCAGATTATAACCTGAATATACGAAACTCTTATGTTATTTATGCTCGAAAATGCTATCTTTAATAAAAATATTTTTCCATTTATAACGATTAAATCAAAAAAGGCTAGATTTTATGCAAGATCGTATACTGCGCCGTATTTTCTTACTCGCAGGTATTGTATTGCTGGTATGGGTATTATACTTGCTCAAGCCTGTGGTCATCCCATTTATTGGTGCTTTTTTCCTGGCTTATTTATTTAGTCCACTAGTCGAAGTTCTAGTAAAAATTAAGATACCTCGCTGGTTGGCAATTAGTATTGTTTTTATTGGTATAGGTGTAACTTTAACCGTTGCATTATGGTATCTGGTACCACTGATCTGGAAACAACTTGTTTACGCTCGAGATAGTATTCCAGCAGGGATTCATTGGATTAATGCAGAGCTATTACCATGGATTTCTTCGACCTTCCATGTCCAGCAAATGGAAATTGATACCGATCAAATGTCCAAAGCTGTGATGGATTATGTTCAGACCAATTACAGTGCTGATAGTATTCAAGCAGTTTTATTAAAGCTTGCACAATCAGGACTTAATTTTATTCAAATTGGTGGAACAGTTGTTTTAATCCCAATTATTGCTTTTTACTTCTTATTAGACTGGGACCGTATGTTACAAAACTTACGTCGTCTCATTCCACGGCCATATGAGGCTACGACCTTACAAATCGTCCGTGAATGCCATAGCGTGTTAGGAGCATTTGTTAAAGGTCAGTTCCTTGTTATGCTTTTGCTCGGTGTAGTTTATGCAGTAGGCTTACAATTAATTGGACTAGAGGTCGGCCTAATTATTGGTATGGTGGCAGGTCTTGCCAGTATTATTCCTTATCTAGGATTTGCAGTCGGGATTATTGCAGCGGTTATTGCAAGTTTGTTCCAATTTGGAATGGACTGGACACACTTATTACTTGTTGGCGTAGTCTTTATGATTGGGCAGGCAGTAGAGGGCTATATTCTGCAGCCATTCCTACTCGGTGATAAAATTGGTCTTTCACCTGTTGCAGTTGTATTTGCTGTTTTAGCTGGGGCTCAATTGGCTGGCTTTTTAGGAATGTTAATTGCATTACCTGTGGCGGCTGTCATTGTGGTGCTCTTAAAACACCTTAGAGAAAATTATGAACGGAGTTCATTCTATGCTCCATCTTCTACATTATTAATCCAAGAGGGTAATATTGAGCAACTTCATGTAGAAACTGAAAATACTAAACTTGATCTTGAAGTTAAAAAACAGCAAGATACAGATACCCCGAATCTTTCAGATCAGAAATAATTTCAAGGCCAATTCATTATATGCGTCAACTCCAACTGGATATAGAACCTCAACTTGATGCCCGAATCAGTGATTTTTCGGGACCAGGTTGGGGGCATGTAGTGGATGCAGTGCGACAACTACATGCGGGTCTAGTAAATAGATTTTATATCTATGGTGGCGCAGGAACAGGCAAGAGCCATTTGCTTTCAGCGATTTGTGATTCTTATTTAGAGGTCGGTAAATCTGCAATTAAAGTTTCTTTGCTTGAACTTCTCGATGCTCCAATTGAGGCAATTACTTGCTTAGAGCACTATGATCTGGTGGCTTTAGATGATATTGAGTCAATTAGTGGGGTGCCTCACTGGCAAAAAGCTGTTTTTCATTTAATGAATAACCATGAAGGACAACTTGTATTTTCTTCACGTGTTGCACCGATTGAATTAAAGCTGGAGTTACCAGATTTACAATCGCGACTTACACAAGCAGTGAGTGTAAAAGTGCCGAGCGGAAGTTTATATGCTGACCGCTATGCTTTAGTCACTTCTGTAATGGCTAGACGTGGGATCCATTTTGATCAGCAGATTGTAGACTATTTACTTTTACATGGGCCTCATCAAGCTTCTATTCTATTGCAAACCGTAGCACAATTAGAAAAACTCCTTAAAGGTGAGAAGACTAAACTTTCAAATGCAACGTTAAGACAAATCTATGCTTTAATTGATGAATATCAACAATAATAATTTTCTAGCTTCTGGACTTTTAATTTATTAGCCTAAGTAAACTTTCCTTACTATAAAAATCATGAGCTATTTATTCTTTTAGCCTTGAAAAATACTTTTAAATTTTTATAAGTAAAATTTTCATATATCAATAGATCTTTAATTGTACAAATATTTAGAAAGTTCCCTATCGAAAATGACGCTATAGACCGATCAAAACATCTTGAGAAATTCTGATTCCTGTGACAAAGTACGCACAAAGGATGCGTTTGCAAAAGTGGAAACTTTGCAATATTGACAAAGAAAAATGAAAAAAATAGGTAAGGAGAAGGGTATGCTCAAACGGAGCATTGCTTTTGCATTATTGGCTGCTGCTGGGCACGCTTATTCTGCTGATATTGAAGTCACAAGTTTAGTGGATGAAGATAAAGATGATACTGTTTGTACTTTACGAGAAGCAGTACAGTTTTTGAATTATCGTGGTTCATCTAATGCAGCTGACGTTGAAAAATATGTGAATGGTTATCATGGCTGCGGAAATAAGGATGCTTCATCAAATATTATTTTACAGCGCGATAAAGAATATACGTTAAAGAGCAGAATAACGATTACGGCACCCCTTACAATTAGTACAGCAAAAAACGATTCTACTTTATTAGATGATCAACCAGGTTCTCATAACGCGACAATAAAAATGGTCGGTAAAGATCAGCTATTTAAAATTGATGATGGGAACGTTGAAAAAGCGTCTTTTTCAGTTTCTTTAAGCGATCTTAATTTACAAGGAGCTGGGTCTAACAATACCGTATTAGAAGGAGGATTAATTTATAACCATGAACAATTAACCATTCGAAATTCACGTTTGATAAATGGTTATGCAACCCGAGGAGGTGCAATTTATAATGCAGGTAATTTATCCAATACAACAAATACAGCAGGTACAGTTAGTCTTGTCAATAATTTAATCCAAAATAATAAAGCGGCTCAAGGTGGAATTTTATATAGTGAAATGCCACTTTATTTTATTACTCAATCAGTTTTACGTGATAATGAAGTCACAATAGCAGATAATGCTTTATTTTATACACAGACTAAGTTTTCCGATGAAAGTACTGGAGGGTATTTAACTTCACGGGCTATCGGTATAAGTAATAGTACAATTTTTCATAATAAAGGCGGTTTTATTGCAAATGTTCGGGATGGGATGTTTGTTAATAACATTACTATGATTAAAAATGATAAAGGATTATTTCTTGATGCGCCTCAAGGTAATGCTTCGGTTTCAAATAGTATATTAGTAGGAAATACTATTAACTGTCAGGTAAGTACGACTGATAAAGCAATTATACAAAGTAATTTGGTTACAGCAGAGTGTAATCGTAATGCTACATCGAAGCTCCCTAATATTCTTTATCCTGCTAATGAAAAATTAATTGCCGGTGATAGCGATGAAGGTACATGTGATATTACCTCTCAAACCGGGTTGTTGTGTCCTTACAATACGCCAAAAGATAGTTTTCTAGGTTTCTTTAGGCCACGCTTACTTGAAAGTTATCAATCTTTATCTGACTCTTTGATTATTAATAAAGGCCGTCTTTATAGTGATGGTTCTTCAATTGGTTTAGCAAGTTGTGAAAGATATGATCAACGCGGTAAAAACCGTAGTGGATATGATGAACTTTGTGATTTAGGTGCGATTGAATATATTTTGGATAGCCAAATTGCTCCTGTTGGCCAAGATATTAAATATGGTCAAGTTGCAAAATTTAGTATTCTGAGTTCTCTAAGTGAAGCAGATCTGGTCACTCCTACAACCTGTAAGCGTTTATTCGGTGAACGTCCTGATGGTAAAGAATGGCAACCTGGATGTCTTAAAGTTACACAAAGTACTGATACACCAACTTCTAAAGGTGTTGTTACTTTAGATCAGAATGGAAATGTAGTTTATACGCCAAATGGAAATTGGCATGGTGCGGACATTTTTAGGATTCAAGTTGTTACGAGTGTATCTCGTTTTAATGATGGCATAGAGTTTCAATATGTCACTATCCCTGCAACTGTAGTCCAAGAACCTGTATCGGGTATTGAAGATAAATCTGTGAGTACGGGTGGAGGAGGAAGCGTCGGTAGTGGATTAATTTTAGGATTATTTGGATTAATTGCATTACGCCGTTTCAAGTCATAAACAGGGATGAGGACTATGAAAAACTATCAAAAAGTACTAGGAGTACTTACTGTTATCGCAGCAATGCCTTTAATGGCTCAAACTACTATAAAAGTTACAACATTTAATGATGAAGATAATGAGAACATGAATACATGTTCTTTACGTGAAGCTATTACAGCTGCAGAAATGCGAAAATCTTATGGAGGGTGTGAGGTTCCAGCAATTGATCAAAATTATACAATTCAACTTGATGCTGGTACCTATACCTTAAATAAAGAGTTAACACCTAAAATTGCTTTAAATATTATTGGAAAAGAGGCGACAGATTGGGAGCGTAAAGGAGTTTTAACTAATGACTATCCTGCTCAAAAACCTCTTCAAACTCGTATAAATGCTGGTGGAAAATCACGAATTTTTAATACAGCTGTTTACCAACAATCGTTAACTTTAACCAATATCATTTTGGAAAATGGTAAAAGTGCTGAGCAAGGCGGAGCAATTTACGCTGGTGCTGATGTAACTTTAAAAAATAGCCAGATCTTAAACTCTCAAGCCTCTAAAGGCGGGGCAATTTATCTTGGCGGAAGTACTGCTAGTTTAACAATGAATCATTCATTAGTTCAAGGTAATGGTAAGGCTTCGACTGAAGGTAGTATTTTGGCAATGAGTTGCATGTTTAATAATTCATACAGTGGACGTATCTTTTCATTTAATTCAAATAGTTTTATTGACAATGGTGGAATAAACTCTATAAGTATTTTTGATTTTTGCGGTAGTCCTACGGCGAAATTTACTAATAATACAATTGCTAAAAATTTAGCGAGTCTTACTAATGGTAATATTATTAAATTTACTGGAGATGCTGATCCATTAAAAAATCAAACTAGTAAGTTAAGCTCATCTAGTAGTTTAACATTGCAAAATAATACAATCGTTGAGAACTCTGCATACACCACATTTTTATATGATAAATTAGGTACAAAAGAATTAAATTTTAATATATTAGCGTTTAATACAGGTTCTTATGCATGTAAATATTTATTAGGAGCAGCGGCGGCTGAAAAAGATACTGGACTAAATTTGAAATTTAATGCATTAAACTTAACTGGTAATACTCCTAAATGTGATATACCGACAGAAGTAATTTCTACAGGCAATACGAATATTGATATAAAAAATGAAGTTTTTAGTAATTTATTAGAACCTTTAAAAGAAGCTAATGAAAATAATGGTTTTTTACCAATTTACTATCCTAAAAATAATTTTTCAGCGACAGATTTAATTGATGTTGATTTGGAAAATAAGGGTACATGCCAAACTCAGGACCAACGTGGATTATCGAGATTAGTAAGTAATACGTACTATTATCAAACTCTAGAAAAGAGTAAAAATAGTTGTGATATTGGTTCAGTTGAATTAATGAAGCTTACAGCAGGTGACCTAGAAGGTTTAAGTAATATTTCATTTACAACATTATTAGAAACCTATCAAAAAAGTTACGACTTATATGATAGTTTGCTCAAAGATCCAACAACTCCATCAAATTTTATTGTTTATTATAAAGTCCGTTTAGCTGAATTTAAGGATTTACTTGATAAATTTAAGAATGACAGCGCGCATATAAATACAAAATATCGAGCTATTTATATTGATTTAAAAAACTATGGTTTTCCACTACCAACTGAAGATTCAAATCATGTATTAAAGTTTTTTAATACGACGGATTATAGTGTTAAAGCAGAGCCATTAGGTGTGGGGCAGAAAGTAGAAGATTTAACTTCAGATACTGAGACTAAGAAAAATCAAAGATGCGAATGGAATCCTACGGTACAGCAAATTCTTTTTTATCGTGTTGATGATGATATTACTTCGAGTACGACATATGAGTTTTGTAAATATACAATTACCACTAAAACAGGTGTAGAGCTTAGTAGTGGCCTAATTAAGGCGAAATTTGGAAATATAACTCCTGTTTCAGGGGATGGCACGATAACATTCAAATATTTAGCTAATGAAATTATCCCATTAAATTTACTTAAATATGCAAATGATGATGGTGATGGTCCTGTTGGTACGCTTGTTACTAAACCGAATAAACCTCCATTTTGGGTAAATGACAAAGGTGTAGAGTTACCAATTTATTTACCAAGTAAAAACTCAAAAGATGGAATTTTTACAGTAGTAAAAGCAGATCGCGAAGGTCCATGCCCTGGTAAAGATAGTAAAAATACATGTTATGGTGGCAATATCTATATTCAAGCGAAAAATGTATTTAATACCTTTAATGATACACTAACATATTATGTATATGATGCAGATGGAACTATCTCAGCTAAGGCCGGAACAATTAACTTAGTAAGTACAGCAACTACAACTGATGATTCACGTGGTGGTGGGGGTGGAAGTATTGGAATTCTTTCTATCGCATCACTACTAAGTTTAATTGCTTATAGACGTTATCGTAAGTGATGATAAAAATAAAAAAGCCTCCACTAGGAGGCTTTTTTATTTGTTAGTAACTTTTTAATTTCAAAAAAAGATAAATATTAAATACGGTTTTTAGTGCTCTAAATATTTATTTATATATTCTTCACGTATAGCAGTTCTTTCATCAGCACTTGCTTTGAGCATCCGTTGACGTAAATCATTGCGTTCTTGTGTACTCATTTTTTGCCAAGCTTCACGCATTTTTTGCTTTTCTGCATCTGGAAGCTGGTTAAACCAATCCATACGTTGTTGCAAGTTAGCACTTTGGTTGGATGGTAATTCCTTTAAGGTTTGATAACGTTTAATTACAGCTCGTTGCTCTTCTTCAGATAGAGCATTCCAAGTATCATCTACTTGCGTATTGGCATCTTTCGAAAAAATCCAGAAACGTTCGAAACCTGCAAAACTTGTTTGCAAGAAACTTAATGAACAAAGGATAAGTGCTAACTTTTTAGCTACCATGTTGAACTTTATCCTCACCCAACACCATGAGCATTTCTAAATCTTCTACCATTTGTGGCGATAATTTAGGATTTACAACGACTTGATTTTGTGGCTTATTAAGCATATCTATTGAGTTTGGTAAAATAACAAAACCAGTAATCGCTGCTGCAAGTGCAAAACCAGTCATTTTCCAGACACTATAATAAGAGGCCGGTTTTTGTTGGATATGGTCAAGCACATGATTCATCACCACTGTTTTATTTTTATGGTGATGGGCCAAACTATCGAGTTTGGATGTCACCTTTTTAGTGAAATCATCATGATTCATTGGAACCTCCCATGGGATTTAAATGCGCTAAATACTCTCTAAGTCCCTGAATTGCTCGATGATAATGGGTTTTTACACTACCTTCGGTACAGTTCATAATTTGCGCTGTAGTATGGGTATCAAAACCTTCCCACGCACGTAACATAAAAGCTTGTTGTTGACGAACAGGTAGTTTTGCAATCGCTTCCTGGATCTCTTCTATGGTCACTGCTTGATCTAGAAAATCTGCTGGATTGATTGCTTTTTCATCGACAATATCAATGATTTCTTCATCATCATTGTCTAGACTAACTTTTTTGAAAAATGAAAATGGGTTTGCCCGACGTGCTTCTTTGCGGCGCCAATCCTGAAGTTTGTTATTTAGAATAGTATAAAATAGGGGATACCATTCTTCAGTACTTCGATCGGCGTAAGACTTGTGTAAAGCAATAAATGCTTCTTGAACCAAGTCCATAGCAATGCCTTGTTGACCTTGGGTAGCACTTTCCATCATCACTAAAGCACGACCAGTAACATCTTGCATGAAAATCTTTAGGCGTTGCTCAGCCGTGCTGGCATGAGCACTAGATGCTTCCGATCGAGACTTTTTCGGTGCTAAATCCATGGAGATGGAAAATCCTGTCATTGGACGTACCCACCTTATCTTCAATATATCTCTTATATAACGTTGAAAAGAGGTGGGAGGTTGACAACAATCGGCTATTTTTTAGTAGTGTAAATGATTTTTTTCACAAATATGAGCGATGTAAAATAAATTAACGTTTTATTGGCGTTGGCGAACCATTTCAAAAAAACAAATTGATCCTGCAATGGCTACATTTAATGACTCTTGACCACCGGGCTGCGGTATAGTCACTGATTGTGCATGGTCTAAAGCATAATCACTTGCACCTTGTCCTTCATTGCCTAAAATCCAAACACATGGTTTTGAAAGGTCTTTTGAATAAAGACTAGTCGAGCGATGAGAGCTTGTAACGAAAACAGGAATATCGAATTTAGGAAGAATATCGGTCAATTGAAAGTTTTCAAAACAAGACAGGCTAAAATGTGCCCCCATACCTGCTCTTAAAACTCGTGGAGACCAAAGTGAGGCAGAGCCTTGTGTGCAAATAATCTGTTTTATATTTGCTGCTGCCGCTGAACGTAACAATGTACCTACGTTACCCGGATCTTGTACATTTTCTAGAATTAACGTATCTACGCTATAGTCAATGGTTGATGCAGTTTTCGGTAAATCGATAATAGCCAAGCAAGGAAGAGTATTACCTAAAGTACTTAAATCTTTATATAAAACTTCGCTAATAATAAAGACATGACCTTGGTGAAGTTCAATGATTTTCTTTAAATCGGGATGTTCTAAGGCTTGTTCAGTCGTAAACAACGAAAAGAGTTTTTTCTGTTGTTGTAACCAAGCTAGACAAAGGTGGGTACCTTCAAGAACTGTTTGTTGATGCTTTTTTCGGGCGCTATTGAGTTCAATTAAACCACGCAAATGTTTAATTTTTGCATTGTCTTTTGATTCTAAAAAAATAACCGCCATAAGGGAATATCCAAAAGGGCGTCATCATACTATGACGCCCTGTGTAATTTAAATTATTAATGATAGCTTGTTACACGTTCAACTTCATTCTTAGAACCGATAATCACAGGAACACGTTGATGAAGTTCTGTAGGTTCAATCTCTAGAATGCGTACACGGCCAGTAGTTGATGCGCCGCCTGCTTGTTCAATGAGCATACTCATTGGGTTGGCTTCATACATTAAACGTAAACGACCAGCTTTTTTCGGGTCTTTTAAGTCATATGGGTAAAGGAAAATACCGCCACGGCATAAAATACGGTGAACATCCCCCACCATACATGCGACCCAACGCATATTGAAGTCTTTTTCACGTACAGATGTTTTACCTGCAAGTAACTCTTCAATATATTGTTTTACTGGTTGTTCCCAATGGCGTTGATTAGATGCATTAATAGCAAATTCTTGAGTATCTGCTGATACTTGAACATTCTCTGTAGTAAGTAAGAATGTTTGAGTTTCTGGGTCTAACGTAAAGAAAGCTACACCGTTTCCAACTGTTAAAGCCATCATAGTTGATGGGCCATATAACACATAGCCAGCAGCAACTTGTTGAGTGCCTGCCTGCATGAAATCTTGTGCTTGTGTAATCGCATTTTTGGCAGGAAGAATCGAGAAGATTGTTCCGACACACATGTTGATATCAATGTTGCTTGAACCATCTAATGGATCAAATAGAACCAAGTATTCGCCGTTTTCTTGTGCTGGTGTAAAATCATCAAGTTCTTCAGATGCAAGACCACCGACGTGAGGATGGACTTTTAAAGCATCGATTAAATAGTCATTAGAAATCACATCAAGTTTTTTCTGTGTTTCACCTTGAACATTTTCGTTACCTGCGCTACCCAAAATTCCAGCCAAGGCACCTTTTTGTAAGGCTTGATCAATGGTTTTACAAGTCGCAGCAATTGTGTCGATGACTTGAGCCAACTCAGGTGTAAGATTCCCTTTTTCTTGTTGTAAAAATTGGGACAATGTGAGGTTGGACATAAAAAAACGCTCCTGTGCGCAAGCATCAAAATGAGTCAGATAAATACGTGGCATATTCTAGATGAGAATGCCGAAAAATAAAAATTATCTTACTTTATTTGTGTTGCATTTATGCTTACAAGCCCCATTTTACGTGGTATGTTGTTTGCATAACAAAGGAATGTAGATTTAGGAGAATCGAAATGACAACTAAGAAGTTTGATGCGACCCCAACAGCAGGTGAACCAATCAATTTAGAAGAAATTTCGAAAGAAAGTGTTCAGGAAGCTTGGAAAGATTATGAGGCAAAACCTGAATATAAAGCTTTTAATAAGCATGATTTGATTGAGTCAATGCAACATTCAGAAGAAGAGCAAAACAAATCTTCTTAAAGTAAGAATGTAAAAATAAACGCCCATATGTGGGCGTTTATTTTTTGGGATGTTTTATTTTAATAGAGGAGGAACCGCTTCATAGTTAATTTCAACGCGGCGGTTTTCTTTCCAAGCTGATTCATCATGGCCAGGATTAACAGGCGCTTCTTTACCATAACTTACAGCTTCAAGTTGCTGAGGATTTACACCACTGGTAATAAGATAATTCTGAACTGCTTTTGCACGGCGCTCACCCAAGGCCATGTTGTATTCGCGTGTACCGCGCTCGTCTGTATGACCAGTTAATGCAACTTTTGAGTTTGCATTTGCCATGAGGAACTGAGCATGAGCCTGAAGTGTTTGGTAATCTTCAGTAGATAAATCACTACTGTCATAATCGAAGTGGACGACGCGTTTCGCTAGGGCAGCCTTGTTTGCCTCAGTTACACCTTTTGAAGAAGCACCTGCTAGATTTTGAGCATTTAATGCAGCATCTTCACTTAAGCCTGTCGTATTTACTGTGCTTGGGTTAGTTGTACCTGTAGTTGCCGTTGTTGCTGGCTTACGACTTGCACAACCTGTCATGACAAGTGCTGCACTAAGTAGAGGAAAGGCCAAATATTTAATTGATTTCATCATCATCTCCATCAATGGAATAAAAAGTTATTTAGGTGCCCAGGCTG
This sequence comes from Acinetobacter sp. FDAARGOS_558, assembly GCF_003937785.1. Classification (NCBI taxonomy): domain Bacteria; kingdom Pseudomonadati; phylum Pseudomonadota; class Gammaproteobacteria; order Moraxellales; family Moraxellaceae; genus Acinetobacter; species Acinetobacter sp. FDAARGOS_558. Next base: position 1,362,459 of record NZ_RKJH01000001.1, on the reverse strand, counting down.
GTTCACGTACTTCACCTTGCTCACTCGGTAAATTCATACGGAAACGACCATCAGTGGACATGATAGACAGTAAACCACGGTTCCCTTCACGAGTTGCATAAACCACCATTTGCCCATTTGGTGAGAAACTTGGTGATTCATCTAAACTGGTTGGGGTAAGAATATTGACAATGCCTGTATTAATATCTTGGATCGCAACTTTATAGTTACTACCACTTGGTCGATGCACGAGTGCAATTTTTTTACCATCTGCACTTAAAGTGCCACGAGCATTAAATGACCCTTTAAATGTTAAGCGTTTTACTGAGCCATTCCCAAAATCATAGCGATAAATTTGAGGAGAGCCTCCACGGTCAGATGTAAAAATAAAAGCTTTTCCATCTGGTGTGTAACGCGCTTCAGTATCAATTCCCGAGTCATTTGTCATGCGTTTGACTTGGCGAGTTGATAAATCCATTTGATAAATTTCAGGGTTACCATTCATCGATGCTGTAAATAGCATTGATTTGCCATCTGGTGAAAAGCTTGGTGCACCATTTAAGCCTTTAAAACTCGTAAGTACTTCACGTGTTCCAGTAGAGAGATCTTGTAAATAAATGGCTGGACGTTTAGTTTCAAAAGAAACATAAGCAATTTTTTTAGCGTCAGGAGTCCATGCCGGAGACAAAATCGGGTCACGTGAAGAGAGAACAGTTTTCGGTTGTTCACCATCTGTATCGGCGATTTGTAAGGTATAACGTTCAGCAGGAGTGGCAGGATTACGTAATACATAAGCGATACGGCCACTAAAATCGCCTGGAATTCCGGTTAAGGCCTGATAAATAGCGTCACTTACCATATGTCCTGCTTGACGTATGCGTGAAGCAGGAACATTTAACAACTCATTCAGAAGATATTGCTGTTTTTGTACATCATAAAGTTGGTAATGGACTTCAAACCCGTCAGCTGTTTGCTTAATTTGTCCAGTAACAACATAAGGAATACCCGCAGCTTGCCAATCAGATGCTTGAATCTGGTTAATAGCGGCATTCGCAGGTAAGTTTTTTGATGAACTTGTGAAACGTCCTGAGCGGTTCAAGTCAGTTTCAACAATAGGATAAAGTCCATTGTCGTTATTAAAAGGCACAATAGCGATTTTAGGCGCCTGATCAGGTGCTTTTGCAATCTCTAAATGTAATTGAGCAAAGGCAGCTGTTGGTGCAAGAGGACTTAATGCAGTAAGTAGCGTTAAGGCTAGAAGGTGTTTGCGGCTCGTTTTCATAGGTTTAAAGTCATTGAAGGTATTTTTGTGACTGGTGATTTTGTAGCATAGTTACATGCTTCAAACTATTTAAAGCATGTAACTCTTACAAAATTATTGTGCTCTGAAAGTAGAGGTAACGCTTCGCGCTTCTCGTCTTGCATCAGGATCCGATGGCATTGGGTAGGGAGCAGATGCCTGAATTGCAGCTTTAATACTTGCATCCAATGCATCATCTCCACTTGACCGTGTAATAACAATCGAGCTAACACTACCTGAGTCAGACAGGGTAAATCTAACGCTAACAGTTTTACCACTGCTTCCTGTAGGAACATCCCAAGCACGACGAATTTTCTGCTCAAAATCACGTTTAGCCGAAGATGCAATTTTTTTAGCTTCACCTTTTTTCTGGGCAGCTTCTTCTTGAGCTTTTTTAGCAGATGCAGCTTTTTCTTCGGCCTCAATTTCGGCTTTACGTCTAGCATCTTCTGCTGCTTTTTGTTGTTTGGCTTTTGCATCAGCCTCAGCTTTACGTTTAGCGTCTTCTGCTGCTTTTTGCTGTTTAGCTTTCGCATCAGCCTCAGCTTTACGTTTAGCATCTTCAGCCGCTTTTTGCTGTTTAGATTTCGCATCAGCCTCAGCTTTACGCTTAGCATCTTCAGCTGCTTTTTGCTGCTTGGCTTTTGCATCAGCCTCAGCTTTACGTTTAGCGTCTTCTGCTGCTTTTTGCTGTTTAGCTTTCGCATCGGCCTCGGCTTTACGTTTCGCGTTATCAGCTGCTTGTTGCTTAGCCTTAGCATCTGATTCAGCTTTACGTTTGGCGTCTTCGGCAGCTTTTTGCTGTTTGGCTTTAGCATCTGCTTCGGCTTTTCGTTTAGCTTCTTGTTGTGCTTGAAGTTTAGCGTTTTCAGCTTTTTGAGCTTCACGTTTTAGTCTTGCTTCAGTCTCAGCTTTACGTTTAGCTTCCTCAGTTGCTTTTTGTCTAGCTTTCGCATCGGCCTCAGCTTTTGCATTTTGTTCGGCTTTTCGTTTTTGTTCAGCTTCAGCTCTCGCTTTAGCCTCCGCTTGACGCTTAGCTTCAGCCTGTTGCTTTTGTGCTTCCTCTAAACGTTGTTGCTCTGCAGCTTGCTTTACTTTAGCAGCTTCTTCAGCTTTACGCTTTTCCTCAGCTAATTTTGCTTGTTGTGCCTGCTCAGCTTTTTGCTTTTGAGCAGCAAGTTGTTGTGCTGTTGGAGGAGGAGGGGCGGCTGGAAGATTTTGAGGAAGAGTTTCATCCACAATCGGGCTTAGAACTTCTTCAGCCTGATTTTCTGCTACGGTTGGTTGCTCAACTTCTTTTGCCAAAGGTGGTGGTAAATCTTCTGGTTTAACTAAAACAGTGGTCAGCTTTTTTGGTTGTTCAGGTGGTTTACTCAAGCCTAAAAAAAGCAAGCCAACAATGGCAATTGCATGAACTCCAAGGGTGAAGCTCAATGCTATTGCATTTTGTTTAAAAGGAGGCTTTTGATTTTTATTCATAGCTTATTTTAAAGGCTCTGTCAGAAGGCCAACTTGAGTTAAACCTGCTTCTTGTAAACTTGCCATCAATGATACGACTTCTCCATAAGGGCGAGTCTTATCACCATTCACTAAAACTGTAAGTTGTTTATTTTCCTGCTCAGCTTGTTTTTGTGCTTCACTTAAAACAGACTCAAGTTTTTCAAGAGAAAGTGGCTCATTATCTTTGTAATCTTCATATTGAAGGTAAATATTGCCATCTTTACCAATCGTGACCATGGCTGGCATATCTTTTGATTCAATTGGATGGTTATTTGCCTGAGGTAAATCGACTTTAATACCACTGGTAATCATGGGAGCAGTCACCATGAAAATCACTAAAAGTACCAGCATTACATCGATATAAGGCACGACGTTCATGTCACTTTTTAATGGTTTTTTTATGCGCTCAAAGCGCCCTGAACGTTGAATGGCCATTATGCATCTTCCTGTGACGAACCCACAGATTGACGTTGCAATAAAGCAATCATCTCTTCGGCGAATAATGCACGATCAGAGTAGACACTTTCGCTTTTAGCCGTAAAGTGGTTAAAAGCCAATACCGCAGGAATTGCAGCAAATAGACCAATTGCAGTTGCAATAAGCGCCTCGGCAATACCTGGCGCAACTGTCGCTAACGTCACTTGGTCAACAGCAGCCAAACCAATAAAAGCATTCATGATTCCCCAAACAGTACCGAATAAACCGATATATGGGGCAACCGAACCGATACTTGCTAAAGTACCTAAACCATATTCCAGACTACCCTGATCACGACTTAAACCGACACGTAAAATACGTTCTGTTCCTTCGATCATTTGTGAGGTAGGAGCTTGGCGTTTTTTGAGTTTAAAAAACTCACTTAATCCTTGATAAAAGATATCTTCAAGGCCTGAGCGTTTTGAATTGAGTTGTGCGTTGTTGTAAAGCGTATTGAGTTCAGCACCAGACCAGAACATTTTTTGGAAATGTTCATCATCTTGGCGTGCTTTTTTATAACTCATATGTAACTTGGCAATCAGGTACCAACTAAAAATTGATGCTAACAATAAAATCAGCATGACCAACTGGACGACTGGACTTGCTTGTAAAATAAGGTCAGAAATATGCAGGGTTGATTCAATGTTTGTTGCCATAGTTACATATGCCGGTTGTTTTTTTAGTCTTGTTCCAATTCTTTACGAATAAGATCACGTATTTCTTCCGGAAGACGACGTGGCATTAGATCTTTACTTAAACATGCCAACTCAACCTCACCAGAAGCAAGCAAGATTTCACCACGATAAATATTTTGTTGCAACACAAATGACGCAGCTTTACATGAAACTACACGTGCTGTAACAGTAATTAAGTCATCCATTAAAATAGGACGCATATATTTTACGTCAATTTTATATACTACAAAGTTGTAGTCTTTTTGATGCCAGTAATGGTCAACGCCAGCAGCGCGGAGCCATTCTGTACGGGTACGTTCCATATAGCGAATGTGGTTGGCATGGTAAACAATACCACCTGCGTCCGTATCTTCAATATAAACACGAATGTTGAATTCAAAATGATTCGCCATGAGAGTATTCCGTTTTAGTTCACTATAGAGCTTTATATTTAAAATATGACTGTTGAATAAAATATCAGTTCTATCCAAAGCCATACATCTGCTTTTAAATACGGGGCAGTTTAGCAGATTGCATACTAAGTCCTATGGCACAACCTTTCAATCGCGACTGCTGTCTTTCTTCTTTAAAACGGAACACTCTATGGTGAGCATATTGTTAAGTTAAGACTGTTTCCATGCAGCCTGAACTTGTTTAGCGATATTCGGATAGTCTAAGACGAATCTTATATGTAGCTCGGTTCCTGTCTTTAAGGCCTTATCATCTACTATAAAAGAAGGGTTATGATTCGGTGCAGCTTGGCTTAAGTCTTGATTTTCAGGTGTTGCTCCTAAGAAAACAAAGAAAGAGGGCATTAATTTCCCATAATAGGCAAAATCTTCACTTGCACTTGCATTATGGTCCAAAACATGAAGATTCGAATCTCCAACAGTTTTGGCTAATGTTGGCTGGATAAGTTGAGTAAGAGCTTTATTATTCATGGTTACTGGAGCATAAGGCGCAATTTCAACTTTTGCTGTTACCTCATTAGCTTGAGCGTTATGTTCCACCAGAGCTGGTAAGCTCTTTAGGATATTTTCTCGGATCTGTTCGTTATTGGATCGAATAGTACCGATCATATTGACCTGTTCAGGAATCACATTTCCAGCTGTACCGCCTTGAATATTGCCAATACTAATAACGCCCATACCTTGGGTTAAGTCGGTTCTTCGGCTAATAAGACTTTGTAAATTATTAATCATTTGAGCTGATGCATAAATTGGATCTCTGCCTAACCAAGGGGTTGAGCCATGAACCTGTTTGCCGTTAACTTGAATCCGTAAGTGATCGGCACTGTTTAAAATAGCACCCTCTTTATAATATAGATGTCCGCTTTTCATGCCAGACATGACATGCATGCCAAAAATGGCTTCTGGTTTGTAGTCTTTAAATGCACCATCCGCAATCATTTTTCTTGAGCCGATTTGATCACCATGCGTGAAGTTATCGATATCTGCTCCACCTTCTTCAGCGGGCTGAAATACAAAAATTACAGTGCCTAATATTTTATCTTTATTGGCCGCCAATATCTTTGCTGCACCTAATAACATTGCAGTGTGCGCATCGTGTCCACAAGCATGCATCACATAAGTTTCTTTACCTTGATAAATTGCCTTTTGTTTACTGGCAAATGGCACACCACTTTTTTCTTCCATAGGTAGCGCATCCATATCTGCTCTAAGCGCAATAATAGGGCCAGGGTTACTCCCTTTTAAAATGCCGATTATCCCTGTTTTTGCATAACCTGTTTTGACTTGAATGCCATAAGACTTTAATTCTTTTTGAACCAATGCAGATGTTTTAAATTCCATATTGCCTAGTTCAGGGTACTCATGGATGTGTTGTCTTAATTGAATGACCTGATTTTCATTTTGTTGTGTAGCATCTTTTACCCAATCCGCTAGGCTCAATTGACTTATTAGGGCAAGTGGAAAAATTAAAGCAGCTTTTTTGTACATATCCTTATCCTAAAAATATTATTGTTCAGAAGATTTAATATCTAGATTTCTTATAATTCAGTTTTTAAAAATATTAAAAAATCAATAAGGTATAAAGAAAGACTTAAAAGGTATAGAGTGGCTAATTTATTGATAAGACAATTTTTATTTGAGTTAAAAAGAATAGTTAAATGAAAAAAGGAAGAGAAAATTCTCTTCCTTTGATTAGTTTTTAGGCTCAGGTGGCGTCATGCCAAACTGCAAATAAGATTGGTTGGTTGCAATGCGACCTCGTGCAGTACGCATAACATAACCTTGCTGAATTAAATAAGGTTCAATAACATCTTCAAGTGTTCCGCTATCTTCAGCCATAGCAGCTGCAAGGGCTTCAACACCAGCAGGTCCACCATCAAAACGTTCTAACAACATACTTAAATAACGTCGGTCTAAGGTATCTAAACCAGCTTTATCTACATTAAGCATATCAAGCGCACGTTGTGCCATTTCATGGTTAACTTCGCCTGTACCTTTTACTTGTGCATAGTCACGTACACGGCGTAATAAACGATTGGCAATACGCGGTGTTCCGCGTGAACGGCGTGCAACTTCTTCTGCACCCTCAACTGTAATGGGTACATCCATGAGGTTTGCAGATCGTGAGACGATGTGAGTTAAGTCTTCTACAGAATAGAATTCAAGACGTTGCACAATACCGAAACGGTCACGTAGAGGCGAGGTGAGTAAGCCGGCACGTGTGGTCGCAGCAACGAGCGTAAAAGGTGGTAAATCGAGTTTAATTGAACGAGCAGCAGGGCCTTCACCAATCATGATATCGAGTTGGTAATCTTCCATTGCCGGATACAGAATTTCTTCAATTACTGGTGAAAGACGGTGAATTTCATCAATAAATAAAACATCGCCTTCTTCAAGGTTAGTCAGCATTGCAGCCAAATCACCCGCACGCTCTAAAACAGGCCCTGAAGTGGATTTGAGATTGCCACCCATTTCACGCGCAATAATATTGGCAAGCGTGGTTTTTCCTAAGCCCGGTGGACCGAAAATCAGTGTGTGATCGAGTGCTTCACCACGACCACGAGCCGCACCGATGAAAATTTCCATTTGCTCGCGTACGACTGGTTGCCCGATATAATCGGCAAGTGAAGTCGGTCGAATAGCCCGATCAAAATGATCTTCAGGTTTTTCTGTTCCACTGATTAGACGGTCTTGCATAGGTGTGTTTACTTCATCATTGATTTAAGTGCAGCACGAATAATATCGGCTGATTCAGTGTAATCGGCTTTAACCGCCGCAACAGCTTTTTGTGCCTCAAGAGGTTTATAACCTAGTGACTGTAAGGCTGCTTCTGCTTCTGCAACAGGTGAGTTCGAAACAAATTGAATCTGAGGCAGGGCCGCCGCGCTAGAAGTTCCTTGTGCCAAAGTTTTAAAACGGTCACGAAGTTCAATCATTAAACGTTCAGCTGTTTTTTTGCCTACACCCGGAACTTTAACCAAAGTATTCACATCGTCATGTTCAATTGTGTGTACCAGCAATTCAACACTTAACGTAGAAAGAATACCTAGTGCCATTTTCGGGCCAACACCATTTACTTTTAGTAAGGTGCGGAAAATAGTTTTCTCTTGAGCATCACTAAAACCATAAAGCTGCTGAGCATCTTCACGGACGACCAAATGCGTCCATAGCGTAACTTTCTGGCCTTTTTGTAATTGGCAAAATGTTGAAAGCGGTGTATCAATTTCATAGCCCACACCATTTACATTCAGTAAGACAGTTGGGGCTTCTAGGGCAAACACTTCGCCAATTAAACATCCGATCATAGCGTAATTTCACTTATTCATAACTGTAAATCTGGTCGTTTTAAATGTATTAAAACGACACTAGCTGTATTTCTTTCTATATTAAGGCAGCTTAAAACAAGCCGATTTTATTACCTTGTAGCTCTTGAGCCAAGCTATAAGCCTGATGATCTGAAAACTTACTGATAATATCGAGTACCTGCATGATATTGCTGTAGTGGTTATTACTAAAGCGAGCACCGTACAAATTAAGAATAGACATCAAGCGCTGTTCTTTAAAGCTTAAAGATTTATGCGGCATCGTTAAGGGAACAAATGCATCAAGAATAGTTTGCAAACTTTGGTGAGCAATAATTTCTAAACCAGACTTTTGTGGGTGTTCGAAGATTTTTTCACGTGCCAGATTTTTGGCTGTTTCAATACCTGCCGCAATATCAGGCGAACAGTACTGTAAAAGACTACCTTTGAGCTGACCAGTAATAATTTCATAATGATGTTTGGCAAAAGCTGTAGTGACTTCATCAACCAGACGCTTCATAACACGACCACGCAATGCCGAAATTTTTTGTTGCCATGTACTGCTTGGAAGTGATAGCTCTTCAGGTTGACCATAATCAGCAATCAAGTTCAGAAAAATCGGTTCAACCTCTTGGTAATTCAGCATATTTAGAATAATACCATCTTCTAAATCGATGAGGGCATAGCAAATATCATCGGCAGCTTCTAACAAATAGGTAAGTGGATGACGGCAGTAGTGATATTCACCTAATTGAATAAGTCCGAGCTGCTCAGCAATTTGTTTTAAAATTTCTTTTTCAGACTGATAACAACCAAATTTCGCTCGTTGGTGTGATGGACGATCACCTTGAGAAGCTATTGTTTTTGAAAGCCAAGGATATTTTAAATAAGCGCCTAAGGTTGCGTAAGTTAAACGCATGCCTCCATCATCAGGATGATAGTCAATACGGGTTAAGAGGCGTAATCCTTGGGCGTTGCCTTCAAACTGACGGACATCGGCTTCTTCTTCGGGAGTTAACTTTTTTAAAAAATCATTATGTGAGGCATCGTCAAACCATTCACGAATTGCATATTCACCTGCATGACCGAAGGGTGGGTTACCAATGTCATGAGCAAGGCAGGCCGCTTGAATAATTGCACCGACATCGGCAGGAGAAATCCAGACAGGCAATTCATCTTTAATTTTTTCGGCTGCCAGCATGCCCATAGAACGGCCAATACAGGAAACTTCAAGCGAGTGAGTTAAACGGGTATGAATGCCATCATGCTGTGCTAAAGGATGAACTTGAGTCTTGCGGTTTAACTGACGAAAACTTTGTGAAAATATAATGCGGTCATAATCTTTATGAAATGGGCTTCGAGCCAGCTCTGTACTGCTTTTTTTACTACCTAAACGAACTGCAGATAGCAGTTCTAACCAACGCATTTGTTCCATTTATCATTATTCAAAACTATAAAGCCTGATCATGCCAAAAAAATGCTAAAAGCACTAGCTTGGTGCGACATAGTTTGTCTTAGTTCAGGTTTTATTATGTTATTGAATAAACATGAAACAATTTATTTTGAGCGAGAATGATTAAAAAAATGATTTTGAACAAAAAACACATCACTTCTTGCAGAATTAGGTTACAGAATACTGATTCTACATCTAGCTGATTTTAGCAAGACACAGTAGAATATGCGCTCTCTCTAAAGTCACATTGCGGTAAGGTTCACAAGACCTGCCCGTGGAGCCAAAATCAACATGTTTATCGTGGCCGGTGCAGCAGCACATTCTTCTTTTAAGAAAGCTCAACTATTAACACGTTTATCGTCAATTAGTTCTGTTCAATCTTTTGACAGCCAATGGGTCTATTTGTTTGATCAAGCGCTCAACGAGCAGCAACATCAATCTGCTTTGCAATTATTAAATGACGGTGAGTCTTTTGAACTTCGTCAACCTGCAAGTGATGAGATTCAGATTTTAGTAACACCACGTGTGGGTACGATTTCACCTTGGTCATCTAAAGCGACTGACATTTTCAAAAACTGTAATACTCCAGTTCACCGTTTAGAACGTGGTCTTTTATTTACCTTAAAAGGTGTTTCTGAAATTTCTAATGAAGTAAAACAAGTACTTCATGACCGTATGACTGAAACTGTTTTTGCACAAATTGAAGATGCAAAAGCACTGTTTTCAGAAACAGCACCAAAACCTTTAAATTCAATTGATATTTTAGGTCAAGGTAAAGAAGCATTAGTAAAAGCCAACAACGAATTTGGTTTTGCGTTATCTGAACAAGAAATTGATTATTTAACTGAAGCATTTACTCGACTTGGTCGCAACCCAAATGACATCGAGTTGATGATGTTTGCACAAGCAAACTCTGAACACTGTCGTCATAAAATCTTCGGTTCTGAATGGACAATTGATGGTGAAAAACAACCATTATCATTGTTCCAAATGATTAAAAACACTTATAAAGAATCTCCAACTGACGTGTTATCGGCATATAAAGATAACGCATCTGTAATTGTTGGTTATGACACGATGCGTTTTTATCCGAAAGCAGATGAAAACGGTCATTTTGTTTACAAATATAAGAGCCAAGCTGCTCACATTTTAATGAAGGTTGAAACTCACAACCACCCAACAGCAATTTCTCCATTTGCTGGCGCAGCAACAGGTTCAGGCGGTGAAATCCGTGATGAAGGTGCAACTGGTCGTGGTGGTAAACCGAAAGCAGGTTTAACAGGCTTTACAGTTTCTAACTTAAATATTCCTGGTTTTGAACAACCTTGGGAAGAAAACTACGGTAAACCTTCACGTATGGCATCGCCATTACAAATTATGATTGAAGGTCCATTAGGTGGCGCGGCATTTAACAATGAATTCGGCCGTCCTGCATTAAATGGCTATTTCCGTACTTTCGAACAAAACGTAAATGGTGAAGTGAAGGGCTTCCATAAGCCAATCATGATCGCGGGTGGTTACGGCAACATTCGTCCTGACCATGTAGAAAAAGATGCGATTCAACCGGGTGACTTGCTCATTGTATTGGGTGGCCCTGCGATGTTAATCGGTCTTGGTGGTGGCGCAGCCTCTTCTGTAGACAGCGGTACAATGGGTGAAAGCCTTGATTTCGCATCTGTACAACGTGAAAACCCAGAAATGGAACGCCGTTGTCAGGAAGTGATTGATACTTGCTGGCGTTTAGAAGACTTTAACCCAATCGTGTCTATTCATGACGTAGGTGCTGGTGGTTTATCAAATGCAATGCCTGAGCTTGTAAACGATCATGAGTTAGGTGCAGTTCTTAACCTTCGTAAGATTCCTTCATTAGAGCCGGGCATGAGCCCAATGGAAATCTGGTCAAATGAAGCACAAGAGCGTTATGTTCTTGCAATTCGTCCAGAGTCTTTAGAACAGTTCGAATCAATCTGTGCTCGTGAACGTTGTCCATTTGCCGTGTTAGGTGAAGCAACTGAAGCTCGTCACTTAACTGTTGAAGATCCATTGTTCCAAAACAACGCAGTTGATATCCCAATGCAAGTGATGCTTGGTGGTACACCGCGTATGCAACGTTCTTATGAAACAATTGAACGTAAAGGCAACGAATTTGACGCTTCAAAAGTTGATTTGAAAGATGCGATTTTCCGTGTATTGAAAAATCCTACAGTTGCGTCTAAATCATTCTTGATCACCATTGGTGACCGTTCAATTACAGGTATGGTTGCACGTGACCAAATGGTTGGTCGTTGGCAGATTCCTGTTGCAGATGCAGCAGTAACGACTACCAGCCTACAAGGCTTCACTGGTGAAGCAATGGCAATGGGTGAACGTCCACCAGTTGCATTGTTAAATCCAGCAGCGTCTGCTCGCTTGGCAGTTGCTGAAGCAATTACCAATATTGCATGTGCAAACATTGAACAAATTAGCGATATCAAACTTTCTGCAAACTGGATGGCTGCTGCTGGTCAAAAAGGTGAAGACCAAGCATTGTTTGAAGGTGTAAAAGCGATTGGTATGGAAATGTGTCCTGCTTTGGGAATTGCGATTCCTGTAGGTAAAGACTCACTTTCAATGCGTACGACTTGGAATGATAACGGTGAAGATAAAGCTGTAACATCTCCAATGACTGGTGTAATTACTGCATTTGCTCCAGTAGCTGATGTTCGTAAGACTTTAACACCTGAACTTAAGAATTTAGAAGACTCAGTACTTGTCCGTATTGATTTATCTAAAGGACAATTCCGTTTAGGTGGTTCGATTCTTGCGCAAGTATATAAAGCAATTGGTTCAGTCACTCCAGATGTTGATAGTTTTGATGATTTCAAAGCGTTCTTTGCTTTAATTCAAGACTGGAATAACCGTGGCTTGATTCAGGCTTACCATGACATCGGTGATGGTGGTTTACTCGCAACTGTAGCTGAAATGATGTTCGCTTCGCGTTTAGGTGTGGCATTAGAAAACCAAACTACTGCTGGTTTATTTGCAGAAGAAATTGGTGCCGTGGTTCAAATCAAAGGAGCTGATTGGGAGGCTTTACAAGCAGAAGTAGCTGGTTCTAGCTTAAAAGATGCAATTGCAGTAGTTGGTCGTGTAAATAATACTGATCAATTATCTGTAAATGGCTTAACTTTAGAGCGTGCAGAGTTACAACAGGCTTGGTCTGAAGTATCTCATCAGATCCAACGTTTACGTGATAACGTTGAAACTGCTGACCAAGAATTTGCTTTAATTACTGATAAATCACATCAAGGTTTGATTGCTAAACCTACATTTGATTTAAATGAACCTATCGAAGCACCGTTTATTAATAGCCGTCGTCCGAATATGGCAATCTTGCGTGAGCAGGGTGTAAATGGTCATATTGAAATGGCTGCAGCTTTCGATAAAGTTGGCTTTAACACAATTGACGTACACATGAGCGACTTACTTGCTGGTCGTGTGAGCCTAAGTGATTTCGAAGGTTTAGTGACTTGTGGCGGTTTCTCTTACGGTGACGTAATGGGTGCAGGCGGTGGCTGGGCAAAATCAGTTCTGTTCAATGCGAAGTTACGTGATCAGTTTGAGCAATTCTTCCATCGTGAAGGTACGTTTAGTTTAGGTATCTGTAATGGTTGCCAAATGTTGTCACAATTAGCGCCGCTTATTCCGGGTGCTGAACACTGGCCACGTTTCCACCGCAATATGTCAGAAGTTTTTGAAGCACGTAGCGTAAACGTTCGTGTTGAAAAATCAGTTTCTGTATTACTTGATGGTATGGAAGGTTCAATTTTACCGATTGCTGTAGCACATGGTGAAGGCCGTGCAGTTGCTAGCGAAGCTGATATTGCAAGCTTAAATGCAGCGAATCAGGTTGCATTGCGTTATGTTGACAGCCATGGTAACCCGACTCAACATTATCCATTGAACCCGAACGGTTCGCCGGAAGCGATTACTGGTGTAACATCTAAAGATGGTCGTGCAACGATTATGATGCCGCACCCTGAGCGTACTTTCCGTGCTATCCAGCATTCTTGGAAACCAGAAGAGTGGACTGAAGACGGTGCTTGGTTACGTATGTTCCGTAACGCACGTAAGTTTATTGGTTAATATAAAAATTGAAATAAGCCACCGTAAGGTGGCTTATTTGTATGTAGTACAATGTGAATAGAATAAATAGTAGAGAAGAAAAATGAAGTCAAGAATCCATTTCCGTGAGTTTGCACTTTTGATGGCATTACTCATGTCTATCGTGTCTTTTTCGATAGATGCGGTGTTGCCTGCTTTAGGTGAGGTTGGACGAGTTTTTGAATTAAAGAATAATAATCAGACCCAGTGGGTCATTATTGGTATTTTCTCCGGCATGACAATAGGTCAGTTGATTGCAGGTCCACTTTCCGATGCGATTGGACGAAAACGTATTTTATTTACCGGTATTATCATCTACTTTTTGGGAAGTTTATTGTGCTTTACCACACAAAGCTTTGAATGGTTTTTAGTAGGTCGCTTTATTCAAGGTATTGGGGTTTCAGGTCCTTATGTCGCCTCAATTTCCATTGTGCGAGATAAATACAGCGGCGCTCAAATGGCCCGTATTATGTCCTTAATCATGATGGTATTTATGGTCGCTCCAGCGATTGCACCAAGTCTGGGACAACTCATTATTCACTTCTTTGGTTGGCGTGATATTTTTGTTTTATACATGATCTATGCAACTGTCGTTGGAGCGTGGGTCGCTTTACGATTAGAAGAGACGTTACTTCCTGAAAATCGTTTACCTATGCGTTTACAAGCATTTCAAGATGGGTTCAAAGAAGTTGTAAGTAATAAAACCACCATGAGCTATTTGTTATGTGCAGGCTTTTGCTTTGGTGGATTTATTGGTTACTTAGGTACTTCTCAGCAAATTTTTATGCAGCAGTTTGGTAAAACAGGGCAAGAGTTTAGTGCTTATTTTGCTGTGCTTGCTGGTGTAATGGGCATTGCTTCATTTACCAATTCTAAAATTGTCATGAAGTTTGGTATGCGTCCAATCTGTATTTATGGCTTTCTCGGTCTGTGCTTAATTTCATTAATTTTCTTAGGGATTCAACTTATAGGTGTGACTGTAGCATTTTGGATGTTTATGCTTTATGCCTGTATTTTATTTTTATTATTTGGAACTTTATTTGGTAATTTAAACGCGATTGCAATGGAACCTATGGGACATGTAGCTGGTATGGCATCAGCTATTATTGGTGCAGCTTCGTCCGTATTGTCACTTATTCTTGCCTCTATTATTGGGCAATTATATAACGGCACACTAATTCCAATGACTTGCGGTTTTGTCATTTTATGTGGTTTAGCATTTATGATGACCGTATATGAGAACAGATATTTAAAGAAATCGAATGTTTAAAATGATCCAGAATTATGATAGCTCACTGAATTAGAAAAATTTTCTTTAAACTTAAAGTAAAGGTAAGAAAATACGTTTTTTAAGGACTTTAAGAAAATCTATAAGAGTATAGACATAAGTATATTTAACCCCTTATGCTTGGATTGCTGTTGGTTCAATTTTTGCTTTCTCTGTAACAACGATAAAAATCGGAGATCAAAATGATGAAAAACAAAAATCACATAAGAACGATGTACACAAGAGATAAAGGTTGGCGCTTATTTGGCTTGGCGCTTGCCCTACAAATACTTTTTATTGGAGCAAATTATTTAGCAATGATGAGCTGACTTTGATTTGGAGTCTTCTTAAAGGGTATGATTTAAAGCAAATTACTAGTTTTGAGTCATTCTATTCATGTTAAAGCTGATTTATTACGTACCAGAGTCACATCTTGAGTCGACTAAACAGTCTATATTTGCGGCCGGAGCAGGTGGGATAGGGAACTATGAACAATGTGCTTGGCAAGTTAAAGGGGTAGGGCAATTCAAGCCAGTTAAAGGAGCTGACCCTTATATTGGAGAGCTAGGTGAACTTGAACAAGTTGACGAATGGCGTGTTGAAACGATTGTGCTTGAAGAAAAGGCAAGTGCAGTGGCAAAAGCATTAAAGGCAAGCCATCCTTACGAAGAGCCTGCCTTTGAGTTTATTCAAATCATAGAAGTTGATTTTTAATTAAACTGTGAAAAGTCCGGTTTACGTTTTTGCATAAATGCCTGCACAGCTTCTAGCATTTCTGGTGATTGAACGCGTTGCATAAAGATTTCTGCTTCATGGTCAATACATTCAATAATCTGATCTAAATCATGTTTCATTAATGCTTTGGTTTGTTTTAATGAAGCAAGCGGTAAAGCTGTTAAGTGTTGGGCAGTTGCCTGAGCAGTGGCATAAGCATCTTCAACGATTTCATTAACTAAACCAGCTTGTACAGCAGTTTCTGCATTGAACTTTTTGGCAGTAAACAGAAGTTCAGCTGCTTTGTGATAACCAGCTTGTTTAACCAATAATTGACTTGCACCACCTTCAGGAGAAAGCCCAAGGCTAACAAAAGGAATTTGAAAGAGGGCCGTATTGTCGGCAAAAACGAGGTCTGCCTGTAATAAAATCGTAACACCAATACCAATTGCCACGCCTTTTACTGCAATAATAAGCGGCTTCGATAATCTGGCAGCAGATTTAAGGAGTACAAATGGAGGAACTTGACCTGCTGGACCAGCATTCGGATTTTGTACAAAACCCATAAAATCTTTCATGTCATTACCAGCGGTAAAGTCATGTTCGGCACCACGTAGAACGACTACTCGTACATCTTTATTTTGGTCGGCTTCATCAAGTGCTTTGGCAATCCATAAGTAAAGTTCGCCATATAATGCATTTTTTGCTTCTGGGCGATTTATGGCTAAGGTGAGTACGCCACCTTCTAAATTTGCTTGTAAATGTTGATGAGGTTGTTGAATACAGCTAAGTGTCATCGTACTATCCTTGCTTTAAACCACGTTGTTGATTTTTAGGTTCTCATTATGGCGCATATTTTTTGTAATGAGCGTAACTGGTGAGTTCATAAAAAGTGAAAAACTAATTATGTATACATTTGACTATCTCGTTTTTATAGGTCGTTTTCAGCCATTTCATTTGGCACATATGCAAACGATTGAAATTGCATTACAACAAAGTCGCTATGTGATTTTGGCTTTAGGTTCTGCCCAAATGGAACGTAATATAAAAAATCCGTTTCTTGCAATTGAACGAGAACAAATGATTTTATCTAATTTTTCATTAGATGAGCAAAAGCGCATTCGTTTTGTACATGTGGTTGATGTTTATAATGATGAGAAGTGGGTAAAACAGGTTAAATCATTAGTAAATGGTGTAATAGAACCGAACTCAAAAGTTGGTTTGATTGGCCACTTCAAAGATGAGTCATCTTATTATTTACGACTATTTCCAGAATGGGTGATGGTCGAACTTGATAGCTTGAAAGATTCGATTTCTGCCACTCCAATGCGTGAAGCCTACTATCAGGGCAAAATTAAAACGGATGCATTTCCCAAAGGCACCATTCAATTTTTGGAAGAATTCCAAAATACACCGTTATATTTACAGCTACAGCAAAAGTTTTTACAGGCAGACCATTCAAATATTGAGGAAACCGTGTCGTCTCATAAAGAATGATTCGATCTAACTAAAGAATCTCTGGTTTTTAAAAGTAGATTGAATTTTTTGATGCTTTTTTGAGTCTACTTTAAAAACCTGCAAATTGTTGTGTCCAATAGCTTCTTTGTTTAGCAGACTGGTCAGAAGCACATGCAATGGCATATTCGGTATATCTAGGGTTCATGATATTACTGCAATGCAGAGGACTGGCGATCCATTTAGCCATGACCTCATTTAAAGTTTTTTGTCCACTGGCGACATTCTCACCATTGGCTTTACTCAGCATATGATATTTTTTTAATCTCGCTCTTAAATCTAAACCTGTTGAGCCAACATGCCCAAGAAAGTTGTTATTTGCCATATCTTTAGAGTGAGCATTTGCACCTTGATATAAATTATTATTCCAGCTTAAAGGTTTAGCTGCAGAAAAATACTGCTGACCACATTGACGAGGATGTTGTCGAATTTCATTAATTGCATTAAGCACAGCTTGTCGGTAAGCAGGATTTTGTAAATCTTGGCAGCTTATTTCTATCGATGATTTTTGAACTTGTGGTGTAGAAGAGCTCAGTGTAGGAGGAGTGCTTGATGAATTAACGGAGCAGGCAGCAATAACAAGGCTACAAGGCAATAAAGTACAAACTTTTAGTAGATTCATAGCAATGCCTGAGTTCGAGTTATTTTAATATTTTTATCATACGCCAAATTAAAATAGCTGAGCAATTTATGTGCGTGTAAAAAAAGCGAGTATTCAACTCGCTTTTTTGTTACTCAAGCTTATTAAGCTGTTTGTAATGCTTTTAAATCTTCTAAAACCTGTTCAGCATGGCCGGCCGCTTTTACCTTACGGTAACTTTTAACTAAGGTTTTATTATGGAAAATAAAAGTAGAGCGTTCGATCCCCATTACTTTTTTCCCATACATATTCTTTTCTTTAATCACATCAAAGTGTTTGCAAAGTACTTCTTCTTTGTCACTAATTAAATCGATTGTTAGTGCCTGCTTTTCTGTAAAGTTTTGGTGGGCTTTTACCGAGTCGCGTGATACTCCAAAAATACGAGCACCTAAAGCATCAAATTGATCTTTTAAACAAGAAAAGCCGACAGCTTGTGTTGTACAGCCTGGCGTTGAGTCTTTAGGGTAGAAGTAAATAATCAGCCATTCATTATCGACTTCAGCCAAATTAACTTCGCCGTGTGTGGTTGGGAAAACCTGATTTGGCAGTTGAATATTCTCAGACATTTCTTATCCTTTAAAAGTTAAATTTGATCTAATTCAAGTGGTAAAAAAGCATATTCTTCATGATAAACAATATCGAGCTTTCTTACAGGAATAGCTTTGTTAAAAATTGGACCATCAATCACAGTGGTATGAAATTCACCGCCTTCTCCACATGGATCAATTCCACGGTTTTCAAGTTCCTGTATATATTCTAACGATAACACTTGACCTAAATCTTCCACCTTCATTCCGAGTTTAAGGTTTACAGTCACAACTACACTCTGAAATCCAAGTTGAATAAATTCTTCAACAACTTCACGATGGGGCCGTAGCCAGAGCGGCATTCCTAATTTAAGGCCCACTGTTTGAGTAACACGATCATGCCAACAACCATGTTCCGGCATATCTAAATCACCTGTAACCAGTACCTCAGCACCTTTTTGTTTGGCTTCATTTAGTAAGTTGATGAATTTATTTTCATAGTCATTCCAGCTAGAAGATGCCATAAATACAGGTAAGCCAATTGCTTGTGCTTGCGCCCGAATAATATCAAGTGGCATTGCATGTGAACGGGAGCGTTGTCCTTGCTCTTCTAGCATAACGATTAAACCAATTACGTTACCAGTTTGCATGGCATGATAAAGTGCAAGAGAGCTATCTTTACCTCCACTAAAGGAGACAATTGACGGTCTGTTATGTGCGTTAGTTTTCCATTGTTCTTGCATGACTTATTTCGAATGAAGAGATCGGTGTCATTTTAACAGAGCTATAAAAAAGCCTGCATAAATGCAGGCTTAATTTGGAGCAACAAAAGCTTATTTTTTAGGAGCTTGTTGTTGAGCTGCTTTCATTGCTTCTTCAGTTAATTTCTCAAGCTTAGTTGTTAACTGAGGACCGAAACATGCTTTAAGGTCACGGTTTTGCTGTTGTACAAAAGCTAAAGAGCTTGGGCTTTTCTTCGCATTGATTGTGCTTTGAATTTCCCATTTTTGTGCTTCAGTCACTTTACCTTGCGCTTCAACTTGGCAGCTACAGAATTTGCTTACTTCAGCTGAACTTAATTTACCGCCTTTTGCAGTTTGGTCTTTACAAACGTTGATTAATGCACCTTTAACGTTAGTGCTTTTATATGCTGCTTGAACTGGGTTTTCAGCTGCTTGAGCTGAACCAGCCATAAGTGCAGCTGCTGAGAATAAAGATGAAAGAATAAGATTTGATTTTAACAACTTCATAAATTTTACCTACTTATTGCGGTATATAGCGTGTTGGATCGGTAACACCAGCATCGATAAAGCCTTCTTTACGCAAACGGCAACTGTCACATTTACCACACGCACGTCCTTGAGCATCTGCTTGGTAGCAAGATACCGTTTGACTATAGTCTACGCCATGTTCAATCCCTAAACGTATAATATTCGCTTTGGATAAATGTAACAGGGGTGTTTCAAATTTAAGAGGTTTTCCTTCTACGCCAGCTTTAGTTGCTAAACGAGCCATATTGGCAAAAGCATCAATAAATTCTGGGCGACAGTCAGGATATCCTGAATAATCAACAGCATTGATGCCGATAACAATCGCTTCAGCATTGAAAACTTCTGCTGCTGCTAAGGCATAAGAGAGGAAAATTGTGTTACGTGCTGGTACATAAGTTACAGGAATACCTTCTTGTAATTGTTCTGGTACAGCAATGTTATGATCTGTAAGTGCAGACCCGCCTAAATTGGCTAAATCGATATTAATTACACGATGTTCAACACCTGCACGCTGAGCTAATGCTTTTGCAGCATCAAGTTCAGTGGTTGAGCGTTGACCATACATAAAACTAATAGCAATACATTCATAGCGCGCTTGTGCCCAAGCTAGGCAAGTGGTTGAGTCTAAGCCGCCTGAAAGTAAAACAATGGCACGAGGGCGCATATTTTTCTCCATATTCGGAATGATTTATTTTATTGAACGATTATCGACCTGATTCATCGTTCCAGAGCAGTTTATGTAACTGAAGCTGGAAACGTACAGGCAGTTTGTCGTCCAGTATCCACTGTGCCAGATCACGTGCTAAACGTGGCAGGCCAACAGCACCTTTTTCAACTGCAAAAGCAGGGGAGAACCAGACAGTACTGACTTTGGTTTGCAGTTGATATTGTTCAACTTGTTGTTTTGACCATTCATAGTCTTCACGATTACAAATCACAAATTTGATTTGGTCACGCGGTGTTAAATGGTCAAGATTACTGATGAGATTACGGTGTTCTTCACCAGAAGTTGGAGTCTTTAAGTCGAGGACTTTTGAAACACGCGGATCCACTCTTGATACATCAAGAGCGCCACTGGTTTCTAGGGAAACGTCAAAACCAGCGTCACATAAACGTTGTAATAAAATTAAGCAATTGGGTTGTGCAAGTGGTTCACCGCCTGTTACACAAATATAAGGCGTTTGATATTTTTCAGCCGTTTCAATAATGTGCTCAAGTGATAAGCGTTCGCCACCTTCAAAAGAATAAGTGGTGTCGCAATAACTACAACGTAAAGGGCAACCTGTGAGACGAATAAATACAGTCGGTAGGCCAGAGGCATTTGCTTCACCCTGCAAGGAGTAAAAAATCTCGGTAATGCGTAGACCGGACGCAGGGTCAGAGACAGGAATTGCAGAGGAACGTAAGGAAGCCATTCTAGAAATACCACACTATATAAAAAATAAAATCTCTACGATCAGTGTTGATCGTAGAGATGTTTGATCAAACTGAAATTAGTCAGCGCGTAACAAATCGTTCAAACTTGTTTTTGCACGTGTTTGTGCATCAACTTTTTTCACGATAATTGCAGCATATAAGCTGTATTTACCATCAGCTGACGGTAAGTTACCTGGTACAACAACTGAGCCAGCAGGAACACGGCCATAATGGATTTCACCAGTCTCACGATCATAAATACGTGTAGATTGACCGATATAAACACCCATAGAAATAACAGAGCCTTCTTCGACAATAACACCTTCAACGATTTCAGAACGTGCGCCGATAAAACAGTTGTCTTCAATAATGGTTGGGTTAGCTTGTAATGGTTCTAAAACACCACCGATACCAACACCACCTGATAAGTGAACGTTTTTACCGATTTGAGCACATGAACCTACAGTTGCCCATGTATCAACCATTGTGCCTTCATCTACGTAAGCACCAATGTTGACATAAGATGGCATTAACACCACATTTTTAGCTTGGAAACTACCACGACGAGCAACAGCAGGAGGAACAACACGAACACCCGCAGCTTTAAATTGCTCTTCAGTCCAACCAGAGAATTTAGTTTCAACTTTGTCGTAGAAACGAAGATCACATGACTCGATTGGTTTATTGTCATTAAGTTTAAATGATAATAAAACAGCTTTTTTTAACCATTGATGAACAACCCATTCACCATTGATTTTTTCTGCAACTCGAAGTGTACCGTTATCTAAACCAGCAATTGCTTCTTCAACAGCTTGGCGAATTTCGCTTGGGCAATCTGCTGCAGTGAAATTTGCGCGGTCTTCAAATGCTTGCTCAATGATCGTAGAAAGCTGAGACATGATCTTCCTTCCATAAAAAATTTTAAAGATTTTACACTAATTTGTGACAAGAATCTTTGAAAAAACGTGTTACGTTTAATTGAGGTATAAATGAGTTAAACCAAAATAAGCTTATTAGATAATCAAGTGTTTTTTACACAAAAATGATTTGAAAATAAAAATTTAACTCAATTTGTATCAAAAAATAACAGAAATCTAGCAGTTTTTGTATAAAAAAGAATCTATGCTCTTGAATATAATTTTTGTCACAAGCTGAATAAATTAAAAACAGAGCCTTTTCTTAAGGAGAAAACGATGAAAGTATTACGTGTTTTAGTGACAACTACAGCTTTACTTGCTGCTGGTGCTGCAATGGCGGATGAAGCTGTTGTTCATGACAGCTATGCATTCGATAAAAACCAATTAATTCCAGTAGGCGCTCGTGCTGAAGTAGGTACTACAGGTTACGGTGGTGCTTTGTTATGGCAAGCAAACCCATATGTAGGTTTAGCATTGGGTTATAACGGCGGTGACATTTCTTGGACAGATGATGTTTCAGTAAATGGCACTAAGTATGATTTAGACATGGATAATAACAATGTCTATCTAAATGCTGAAATTCGTCCTTGGGGTGCCAGCACAAATCCATGGGCTCAAGGCCTATATATAGCTGCAGGTGCGGCTTACTTAGATAATGATTATGACCTTGCTAAACGTATTGGTAATGGTGATACCTTATCAATTGATGGTAAAAACTATCAACAAGCAGTTCCTGGTCAAGAGGGCGGTGTAAGAGGTAAAATGTCTTACAAAAATGATATCGCTCCATATTTAGGTTTTGGTTTTGCTCCAAAGATTAGCAAAAACTGGGGTGTATTTGGTGAAGTAGGTGCTTACTATACTGGTAATCCAAAAGTTGAGTTAACTCAGTATAATCTTGCTCCTGTAACTGGTAACCCAACATCTGCTCAGGATGCGGTTGATAAAGAAGCAAATGAAATTCGTAACGATAATAAATACGAATGGATGCCAGTTGGTAAAGTTGGTGTAAACTTCTACTGGTAATAAATAGTAAAAAAACGAGCTTCGGCTCGTTTTTTTATATCTAAAAATAAAAGAGCTACATAAGTAGCTCTTTTATTTTGTTCTTAAACTTTATTCATCTGGATAGGCAATTTTTTTCAATGCTTTAATGTCAGCATCAGGTGAGCATAAAGAAATAAACTCATAACCATAACCACGTAATAAATGGCCTTTGCGAACAGCAATCCATGTGGTGTTGACACCAAAGATATCAGTTTTAATTTGTTTTAAACGATAGTCACGTTCTGCATCGTAAGCGACATCATTGACAATTCCAACGCCCATGCCGAGTTCAACGTAAGTTTTGATAACATCGGCATCAAGAGCAGACATTACAATATCGGCATTAATTTGTGCATCTTCAAATGCTTTATCGATCTTTGAACGACCTGTAAAACCGCCGTGATAAGTAATTAGTGGGTATTCAGATAAAGCATCAAGATCAATTTTATCGAGCTGTGTAAGTGGGTGATCTTGAGGAGTAATAATGCTGTGCTGCCATTGATAGTATGGAATGCTTGCTAAATTTTCTTCAGTTGTTAAAGACTCTGTCGCGATGCCAATATCAGCTTCACCTTGTAAAAGCATTTCTGCAATTTCGACAGGGCTTGCTTGTTGCAAAATCAAATGAACTTTTGGAAATAGTTTCTTAAATTGATTGACGATTGGTGGTAATACATAACGTGCTTGAGTATGTGTTGTTGCAATCGTTAAAGTACCTTCGTCCACTTTATTAAAGTCATCGGCAAGACGTTTAATATTTTCAGCATCTACAAGCATGCGTTCTACAATACTAAGGAGTGATTGACCGGGTTCAGTTAAACCCAGCAGACGTTTACCTTTACGGACGAAAAGTTGTACGCCTAATTCATCTTCTAAATCTTTAATATGTTTACTTACACCTGATTGAGAGGTGTATAACGCGGCAGATGCTTCCGTTAAATTAAAGTTTTGGCGTACTGTTTCTCGGATAATTCTTAATTGTTGAAAGTTCATTTACACTTTTCCTCAAAAGAGGTGAGGAACGGCTTTAAATACCGCGAGATGGCTCCTCACCAAATAATTCCTTAAGCAACTTGATCTGCAAATAGGTGAAGTTGAGATGCACTTACCCAAACAGTTTGATTTGGTTTAAATGCATGTTGTTTTGCAGCTTCACTGCTCAGAGCAATCTCAATTAAACGTCCATTACGATCTTGTAATTCCGCCACTACTTTTCCAGCAATCCAGACTTCACGTACAAAAGTTGCTTCAATTGTATTTGCCTGTGGTTGCGCATGAATATGTAACTCATCCGGACGGGCAAAAGCAATTACTTTTCCTTGCGGTGCCTGAACTGTGGTCGGTAATTCGATACGATCATTGCCAATACGGATAATACCGCTTGCATGTTCACCTTCAAAACGATTTGCTTGACCCAAGAAATCAAATACAAATGGTGTTGCAGGTTTTTCGTAAACTTCACGCGGAGAACCAATTTGTTCGACGTTACCTTTATTCATCACAATAATTTGGTCTGCTACTTCAAGTGCCTCTTCCTGGTCATGGGTTACGAAAATTGAAGTGATATGCAGCTCATCATGCAAGTTACGTAACCAGCGGCGTAATTCTTTACGGACCTTAGCATCTAGTGCACCAAATGGTTCATCAAGCAATAACACACGAGGTTCTACGGCAAGTGCACGAGCTAAGGCAATACGTTGGCGTTGACCACCAGAAAGCTGGGCTGGGTAACGGTCTGCTAAAAAGCCCAATTGAACCAAATCAAGCAGACGAGTCACACGTTTTTTAATTTCGGCTTCCGATGGGCGTGTGGCACGAGGACGGACACGTAAACCAAAGGCAATATTGTCAAATACGGTCATGTGACGGAATAAAGCATAGTGCTGAAAAACAAAACCGACCTGACGCTCACGGACATGTACATTGGTTGCATCTTCGCCTTCTAGTAAGACTTGACCACCATCTGCTGATTCTAAACCCGCAATAATACGAAGTAGCGTCGTTTTACCGCAGCCAGATGGGCCGAGTAAGGCAACCAGTTCACCCTCTGGGAAATCGAGTGAAATATTTTTAAGCGCATGGAATGCACCAAAGTGTTTTTCAATATTTTTAACTTGAATACTCATGATTTCATTCCTTACGAATCAGTTGAATGCGGTTCTGGTTTGTCTTGATGTAGTTCTAACCAGGTTTTTAAAATCAGTGTTAATAGTGCCAAGAAAGCAAGTAGTGAGGACACCGCAAAAGCTGCACTAAAGGTGTACTCGTTATATAAAATTTCGACATGTAGAGGCAGGGTATTGGTCTCACCACGGATGTGGCCGGAAACTACTGATACTGCCCCAAACTCACCCATTGCACGGGCATTACACAAAATCACGCCGTAAATCAGACCCCATTTAATGTTAGGGAGTGTGACTTTCCAAAAGGTTTGCCAACCTGATGCACCGAGTACAATCGCTGCTTCCTCTTCTTCAGTTCCTTGCGCTTCCATAAGTGGAATTAACTCACGCGCCACAAATGGAACTGTAATAAAGATGGTCGCTAAAACAATGGCAGGTACGGCATATAGAATCTTGATGTCATGTTCCATGAGCCAACCGCCTAACCAGCCTTGAGCACCGAAAATCAGTACAATCATTAAACCTGCAATAACAGGTGAAACCGAAAAAGGCATATCAATAATGGTGGTTAAAATTGCTTTACCTTTAAACTGAAATTTGGAAACAGCCCATGCAGCGGCAACACCAAATATCACATTAATCGGAACGGCAATTGCTGCGGTCAATAGTGTTAATTTCACTGCTGATAACGTATCTGGATCAATTAAAGCTTGAACATAGACTTCAAGACCTTGTTTAAATGCTTCAACAAAAACCAGAATAAGTGGCAGCATGAGGCAGCTAAGGAAAAAAATCAGTGCAATTGTAATGAGCGTATAACGTACCCAAGTTGGTTCACGTGTCGCGTCACGAGATTGCAATTTCAAGGCAAGTGCATTGCTGTCGGTATGTAGGTTCATGTGACATTTCTCCCTGTACGACGGTTTGCCCATGCTTGAAGTAAGTTAATGACAAATAAAATAATGAAAGAGAGAACCAACATCACTGCTGCAATAGTCGTTGCACCTGCATAGTCATATTCTTCGAGGCGAGAAATGATCATAAGCGGAGCAATTTCAGTTTTAAACGGCTGGTTACCTGCAATGAAAATTACAGAACCATATTCACCTACACCGCGAGCAAATGCTAAAGCAAAGCCTGTAAATAGGGCAGGGAGTAATATTGGTAAAATAATTTTGGTAATGGTCTGCCAACGATTTGCACCGAGTGCGGAAGCCGCCTCTTCAAGTTCAGTTTCAATATCGCTTAATACCGGTTGAACGGTTCGAACAATAAAAGGAATGCCGATAAACACTAAAGCTAGCGTAATCCCGATGGGGGTATATGCAACCTGAATACCAAGGGGTTCTAAATATTGACCGATCCAGCCTGTAGGCGCATAGAGTGAGGTCAACGCAATACCTGCAACTGCTGTTGGAAGTGCAAAAGGTAAGTCCACTAAGGCATCAACCAGACGCTTTCCGGGAAAGTTATAACGGACAAGGCACCAAGCTAAAAGTAGCCCGAAAACAACATTAATAAACGCCGCAATTAAGGCTGAACTAAAGCTGAGTTGAAGCGATTTTAAAATACGTTCAGAGGTTAAAATTTCCCATAGTCCGTCCCATCCGATTCCAAATGATTTGATAAAGACTGCGGCTAATGGAATAAGCACAATAAAAGAAACGTAAGCGAGGGTGAAGCCCAATGATAGGCCAAACCCAGGCAGCACTCGGGATCGCTGCGACATGATATTTCCTCAAAGAGAAAAGCCTGCTGAAACCAGTAAGCGAATAAATAAAGATAAACGGCGCGGTATAAAGCTAGGTATTAAGCAAATTTCAAAGAGAAATGTGTCTTTACCGGATCAATAGATGAGTGGCTACACATTGAGTCTTCAGGAAGTAGATGATTCAGTAAGTCAGGAAACGGACCGAAGCCTGAAGCAACATTAATATGACCGACTTGTCCAAGGTTAATCGGGGTTAATTGCCAAGATTTCGCAAGCTGTAAAGCATCAAAAAAGTCTAACCATGGATCATTTTCACTAATGAGTAGCGTTGCAGGCACATTAATTTTTAGCTGATGAAAATAATCTTTGTAGTCAGTCAAACTATGACGGGCAAATCCCGCTTCACCAAAACGTGCCGGATTTGCAGGAGCAACCAAAATCAGTTTTTTAACTTGAAGTTGTAACTCTGGATGCTCTGCTAAGGCAGCAACACTAGTTAGGCAGCCGAAACTATGCGCAACAATTTGGACTGGTGCTTGTACTGCTTGAACTGTGTTAACGAATTGCTCAATCCATTCGCTTAATACGGGTCTATCCCAGTTCTTTTGCTCAACGCGAGAACTAGACACGAGTTGACGCTGCAACCAAGATTGCCAATGTTGATGTTCACTTCCACCTACACCCGGAACAATTACAGTGTGTGTCATGTCTGTTCTCCTTATCGTTAGAACAAAGAATTACTTCTCTGCACTATTGATTTTCACGATTTGATCGAAAACACCACCATTATCAAAGTGTTGCTTTTGTACTTTTGTCCAACCGCCAAACTCTTTATCAATGGTGACAAGTTTCAATGGCTTAAATACATTGCTATATTTTTTGAGTACAGCTGCATTGCGAGGACGGTAGAAATTACGTGCTGCAATTTCTTGACCAGCAGGTGAGTACAAATAGTTGAGGTAACCTTTTGCAATAGTTAAGTTGCCTTTTTTCGCTGCATTTTTTTCAACAATTGCAACTGGTGGCTCAGCCAAAATAGATAAAGATGGCGTCACAATCTCAAACTTGCCAGGTTGTTCACGGATAGCTAAATGTGCTTCATTTTCCCAAGCCAGTAATACGTCACCAATTCCGCGTTCAGCAAATGTAGTGGTTGCACCACGGGCACCTGAATCTAAAACTTTGGTGTGTTTATAAATTTGGCGAACAAACTCTTGCGCTTTTGCATCGTTACCACCTGCTTGATGTTTTGCCCAAGCCCAAGCGGCAAGATAGTTCCAACGTGCACCACCAGAAGTTTTCGGGTTTGGCGTAATAATTTCCACGCCTGGCTTGATTAAGTCACCCCAATCTTTAATTTGTTTAGGGTTACCCTTACGAACTAAAAACACGATAGTTGATGTGTACGGAGTAGAGTTTTGCGGTAACTTTTTCTGCCAGTCTGTTGGAAGCAATTTTGCTTTTTCAGCAATTTCATCAATATCAGCAGCAAGTGCTAATGTCACAACATCTGCATTTAAGCCGTCGATTACAGCGCGGGCCTGTTTACCAGAACCACCGTGTGATTGTTTAAACTCAATATCTTGACCGGTACGCTGTTTCCAGTAAGTACCAAACTGTTTATTGAAATCTGTATATAACTCGCGAGTTGGATCGTAAGAAACGTTTAAGAATTCTTGAGCTGCAAACGATGAAACAGAAAGTAATGCAGCAATAACCCCGACTTTTAACTGAGAAAAACGCATGAGATAACCCCTCAAAAAATACGAAATGTTCAAAACATGAACGCAGAATAGCGCTAGTCTTTATTCTAAAAAAATAATAAAAAACGAATTTAATATGAAAAATATAGAAATAATAAAAATGGATAAGTTATTCTTAAATCTTGATATATAACAAGTTTCAAAAGTTTCTCTTAAATCGGTATAATTTTTTAAAATCAGTCATTTATTAATTAAATGAAAGGTGTTGTATTGTTGGGTGGTTTTAAATAAAGGACGGATTAAGCATGTGGTGTTTTAAAAATGGACAACCTGTAGAGACCATTCCTTTATTGGACCGGGCATTTCATTATGGGGATGGCTGCTTTACCACAATTCGTGTTTTTCAAAATAAGATTGAGCTTAAAGCACGGCACTGGGAACGTCTAAAACTTGCTTGCCAAAAATTATCTTTGGTTGCAGATTTTGAGTTAATCGAACAAAGTTTGCAGCATCTACAAAATCAGAATCTCGTGCTCAACGGGACTTTAAAAATTGTGATTAGCCGTGGTGAAGGCGATCGTGGCTATAGTTTGCCAAAGCATGCGGCAGATATTTATATCTGGTTTTATCCAAAAGCATTGGAGCAGTTCCAACCAGATTTTATTGAGTGTGGAGTTTTAAATCAGGCTTTAGGTTTAACCATGCCGAGTTTAGTTGGGCTTAAATCCTTAA
This sequence comes from Acinetobacter sp. FDAARGOS_558, assembly GCF_003937785.1. Lineage (NCBI taxonomy): Bacteria > Pseudomonadati > Pseudomonadota > Gammaproteobacteria > Moraxellales > Moraxellaceae > Acinetobacter > Acinetobacter sp. FDAARGOS_558. The sequence continues at coordinate 1,333,578 of NZ_RKJH01000001.1, read as the reverse complement.
ACCGTCTTGAGCAGGTATTGCTAAAAAAAGAAGCAGATCAACAAGGCTGGGTTGAAGCTTTAGTAACTGATGTACAAGGTTATATTGTTGAAGGGGTAAGCAGTAATTGTTTTATTCGTTTAAATGATAGATGGATTACTCCGGAACTTCGCTATAATGGCGTCCACGGTGTGATGCGTGCAGAAATTTTGGCGCGTATGCAGCACTACGGAATTGCCTGTGAAGTCAGAATAATTGAGCTAGATGAAGTACCACAAATACAGAGTCTATTCTTTTGTAATGCTTTACATCCAATGCGAGTAGTTACTCAAATCAGTGAACAAATTCTAGAGTCACAGGCGTGCCTAAATTTATTTCATACTCTTAACTTGAATCAGATTCATTAATATGCCGAAGCCACCTGTGAATGCGAAAGCAAAAAATGCTAAAAAAAAGGGCAAGAAAACAGCATCTAATTTTCCAAAAAAGTTAGTGCTGATTGGCTGTTTTATCGTTTTAATTTCTATTTTTGCTATTTTATGGTCAAGTTTATTTAAAGCTTATCCTATTGAAGGGAAAAAGCAGATGCTATCGATCACATCAGGTGAGACCTATTCTGGTTTTATTGATCGCTTAGCCAAAGAAAATAAAATCCATTTCCCAATTGTACTTAAGCTTTATCAAAAGTTTATGATTCATGACAGTATGAAAGCTGGTGTATATGAGATAGAGCAGGGAATGAGCGTAAGACAAGTATTAGAAATGTTATCTGATGCTGATAATGCCCAGATGAACCGTGTTCTAGTGATTGAAGGAACAACTTTTAAGCAGCTGATTACAGCACTAAAAAACGATAAAAATGTAAAAAATACGATATTGGATTTACCAGATGACCAGATTATGAAGGCTTTAGGTATTCCTTATCATCATCCTGAAGGCCTGTTTGCACCCAACACTTATTTCTTTGCTAAAGGTGAGACCGATAAGAAAATCCTGACTGATTTATACCATCGTCAAATGAAAGCCTTAGATGCGGCTTGGGCAAAGCGGGCACCGAATTTACCTTATAAAGATAAGTATGAAGCTTTAATCATGGCTTCTATTGTTGAAAAAGAAACGAGCCTCGATAGCGAACTTACACAAGTTTCAGGGGTTTTCGTGCGCCGTTTAAAACTCGGTATGCGTTTACAGACTGATCCAACCGTAATTTATGGTATGGGTGCAAACTATAAGGGTAATATTACCCGCGAAGACTTACGTACACCAACACCATATAATACCTATACAATTAATGGGTTACCACCAACTCCAATTGCGCTGCCAAGCCAAAAAGCCATTAAGGCTGCGTTACATCCAGATGATTCAAATAACATCTATTTTGTAGCGACTGGTAATGGTGGACATAAATTTACGGCAGACTTGCAAGCACATAACCAAGCAGTGCAAGAGTATTTATCCGTGTTGAGATCGAAGAAATAAGGAAAAGAGATGTTTATTAGCTTTGAAGGCACGGAAGGGGTAGGAAAAACTACACTCATTCGAAAAATTCATCAGCATTTTGAAGAACAAGGTAAACAAGTTGTTTTAACTCGAGAGCCGGGTGGAACACCGTTAGCTGAGCAAATTCGTTCGATGCTTTTGGCAGTGAATCATGATGAAAATATGAGTCATGATACCGAACTGCTCTTAATTTATGCGGCACGAGCTCAACACTTACAACAAGTTATTTTGCCGGCATTAGAGTCTAATAAAATTGTATTAAGTGACCGTTTTACTGATGCGAGTTTTGCTTATCAATGTTCCGGTCGTGGTTTAAGCCAAGACAAATTACAGCTTTTAAACCAGAACTTCGTTTCACGCATGCCGGAGGTGACTTTCTGGTTAGATGCACCGATTGAACTTGGTATGAACCGTGCACGTGAACGTGGAGCTTTAGACCGTTTTGAACAAGAAAAGTTAAGCTTCTTTACTAAGGTTCGTGAAGGTTATGAAACCTTATGGAAAGTTGAGCCTGAGCGTATTAAACGTTTAGATGCTACACAAAGTCCAGATCAGGTGTTCGAGCAAGCTCTGCAATATTTAGCATAGGCCATGGGATTAGCCACTCTCATATTTTTTTGGGAGTGGTGAAAAATGACAAGAAATCTGGTTTTAAACGTCATAGAAAATATTGGGCAGTATTCTATGCTATTTTGAATACTGTTCTGAAATCGAAGAAAAACAAGGATGAAAAGCTCAAAAGAAGAAATTGTGGCATTTCTTGAAAAGGAATTCCCACAAAGTTTGGAACATTGCATGATTGAATCAGTCACCTCTAAAGCTGCCGTTGTTTATTATCACGTTGACCAAAGACATCAACGTCCGGGTGGTACTATATCTGGCCCGACTATGATGACTTTGGCAGACTTTGCTTTATATATTGCAATACTCGGTGAAATTGGAATTATTGGTTTAGCTGTAACCACCAATTTTAATATTAATTTCCTGAGAAAACCCGCAGGTGATCAAGACTTACGCAGTGAATGTAAGCTCATGAAAGTAGGAAAGAGCTTAGTCGTAGGTGAGGTCTGGATTTATTCAGTAGGGCAAGAGGAACCCGTGGCACATGTGACCGCGACTTACTCAATTCCACCTAGACCATAAATCTTAAGTAATAAAAAAGCACGGCATGAACCGTGCTTTTTATAAAGAGACTATTTATACACTAGTATTCACCAAAGGTTGCTCTACTGCAAAGTTTGGAGGCGTCAGAACCGTTTTACGAATCTCACTCGAAGTTTCCGGATAATCAAGTGTGTAATGTAAGCCACGTGATTCTTTACGGTGCATAGCACAACGAACAATCATTTCAGAAACAAGTACAAGATTACGCAGTTCAATCAGGTTTTTGCTGACACGATAATCTTGATAATATTCAGTAATTTCGCGCTTTAGCATTTCAATACGGTGTAAAGCACGTTCTAAACGTTTTGTGGTTCTTACAATACCAACGTAGTTCCACATGGTCGAACGTAACTCATCCCAGTTTTGTAAAATCACGACATCTTCATCTGGATTGGTTACTTGAGAATCGTCCCAAGTGGGTACTTCCAGTAATTTGAAGTTTTTATCAAACTTACTTTCGATATCTTTTGCTGCACTCATGCCATAAACGAAGCATTCAAGTAATGAGTTACTCGCCATACGGTTTGCACCATGTAAACCTGTATAAGAGGTTTCACCAATTGCATATAGACCTTCAATATCAGTCTGGCTATTTGAGTCAACCACAACACCACCACAGGTATAGTGTGCAGCCGGCACCACCGGAATCATGTCTTTAGTGATGTCGATACCTAGCTCAAGCAATCGTGCATAAAGTGTAGGGAAGTGCTCTTTAATAAAATCCGGTGATTTGTGTGTAATGTCTAACCACACATGGCGAATACCGAGACGCTTGATTTCATGGTCAATGGTACGTGCCACAATATCGCGAGGAGCCAACTCTGCACGATCGTCAAAACGTAGCATAAAACGTTCGCCATCTGGCAAACGTAAGTAAGCACCTTCACCACGCATGGCTTCAGTAATTAAGAAAGAACGTGCTTGCGGATGGTAAAGACAGGTTGGATGGAACTGGTTAAATTCCATATTGGCAACACGGCAACCTGCACGGTATGCCATCGCAATACCGTCACCAGTAGCAATATCCGGATTAGACGTATAAAGGTAAGCTTTCATTGCGCCACCGCAAGCAAGTGCGGTAAATGGGGCAAGGAAGGTATGAACTTTTTCAGTACTTTCATCTAGTGCATACAAACCAATAGCGCGATTCGCTTGATCTGTATGACCCAATTTATGCGACGTGATTAAATCAATCGCAATATAGTTTTCAAAAATAGTGATATTTTTACGTTCTTTGGCGCGTTCAACCAAAGTGGTTGAAATAGCTTTGCCAGTTGCATCAGCAGAATGAATAATACGGCGCTGCGAATGGCCACCCTCACGAGTCAAATGAAGCTGTTCATCTTCATCTAAGGTAAACTGCACACCTTGCTTTAAAAGGAAATCAACAGAAGGGCGACCGCCTTCTACAGTATGCTGGACTGCATCCATTTCACATAAATGAGCACCTGCAATCATAGTGTCATTAATGTGTTGTTGAATAGAGTCAGTTTCATCAAGCACCGCAGCAACACCACCTTGTGCATAGAAGGTACTTGCTTCAGTTAAAGCAGCTTTAGCTAAAACTGCAATATTAAAATGACTTGGTAACGATAAAGCCAGACTTAAACCAGCACCGCCACTGCCCACAATAATCACGTCAAAGTGGTGAATTGTCTGTTGATTAGGCATGTCCATTCGCATCAATTTAAAACGTCCGCTAATGACACCCCTTTTTACCTAAAAAGGCAAGAGCTTAAGCGCTCTAAGTCACAGAAAAATTGCAATTAGCTTAAAAAATTGCAATGTGTAAAATAAACGTGATGAGGATGCCTTACAAATAAACATATTGTTACGCACAATTCCAAAGCATTGTGATACAAAAGTTTTATTCTTATTCTCGTAGACCAATTGTGGGTGAGCACCGAATGAAATCTCGCTATTTACAACAAGGAATGTATGCAGCGGTATTTACAGTTGCTGCTGTTCAAGCAAATGCTGCTGTTGATTTTTCAAACCTCGTTGAACAAGTTAGTCCGGCTGTGGTGAGTGTAAACGTTGTAAAAAAAATGACTCAGGATGAACTGCTACAACAGCAAGTACCTGAAATTTTAAAACGTTTCTTTGGTAATCAGGTCATCATTCCACAGCAACAAGGTCCTCAAGAGAAAACCGCATATGGTAGTGCGTTCTTTATTAGTAAAGATGGTTATTTACTTACGAACCACCATGTAATTGAAAATGCTTCCCGCATCAGTATTACTTTAAATGACCGTCGTGAAATTGATGCAACAGTGGTCGGTAGTGATGAGCGAACAGACGTTGCATTATTAAAGGTAAACGGAACTAACTATCCTGCTTTACGCGTAGGAAATGTTGACCGTTTACGTGTAGGAGAGCCGGTTTTAGCAATTGGTTCACCATTTGGTTTTGATTATTCAGCTTCGGCAGGTATTGTCAGCGCTAAATCACGTAACATGAGCGGTGAAACCTCTGTACCATTTATTCAAACCGATGTGGCGTTGAACCCTGGTAACTCAGGTGGTCCATTGTTTAACCAAAATGGTGAAGTTGTCGGCGTGAACTCACGTATCTTTAGTGGTACGGGGGGGTATATGGGTCTGTCTTTCTCTATTCCAATTGATGTTGCGATGGATGTAGCTGAACAGCTTAAAACGAAAGGGAAAGTGACTCGTTCCTACCTAGGCGTTATGATGCAAGATATTGACCGTAACCTTGCAGATGCCTATAAATTGCCTAAACCGGAAGGTGCTCTGATTACTCAAGTTTCTCCAAATTCACCTGCACAAAAAGCAGGGCTTAGGGCTGGCGATGTTATTCTAAAATTAAATGGTGCTTCTGTACTGCGTACTAGTGATTTGCTTTATGCATTAAATAAAGTACAACCAAACCAAACTGTTCAGTTTGAAGTTTTACGCGATGATAAAACCCGAAATATCTCGGCAACACTAGCAACTGCACCGGATGAAACACCTGCTACCGGTAATCAAACCTCTGCTTCTAAAGGCCCAGTATTGGGAATGAGTATTCGTGATCTCGCTGTGCCAGAGAAAAATGCTTTAGGTATAAAAGGTGGTATTTATGTACAAGATGTCCGCCGTGGTGGATTAGCATCATTGTCAAATATCATTCCTGGCGATGTGATTATTCAGGTTAATAATACTCAAATTCTAAATAGTCAGGATTTTGCAAAAGTTGTTTCGAATTTGCCGAAAAATACAGTTGCGCGAGTTGGGATTATTCGTCAAGGACAACGAGCAATGCTTGGTTTACGTATTCAGTAAAATATTATAAAAATGAACCACCCTGAAAATGGGTGGTTTTTTATTATTTGTATTCGGCATAATGTTCGATCTAGCTAATTAAATTTTAGCTTTGAATTTAATGATTGAAGTGGGTGTTTTGTGAGCAGTATTTTCGATTTACATATTCAGGTTCAGCCACAGCATATTGATGCTTTAGGGCATGTTAACAATGTAATGTATGTCCAGTGGATGCAAGACGTCGCTGCTGCTCATGTGGAAACATTAGGGGTAGGAGTAACCAAATATCTAGAGCTAAAACATGCAATGGTTGCGGTTGAACACCATGTGCAATACCGTAAAGCTGCGTTTGAAGGTGAAGAAATTGTGCTGCGGACATGGCTAGATGATATTAATGCTCTGTATTCATTTCGTCAGTATGCCTTTTTCCGTCCTTCTGATCAGGCAATTTTGTTCGTCGGAAATACCAAATGGGCATGTATTGAAATCGCTTCAGGTCGACCTAAACGTATGTCGCCGACTTTTACACAGGCTTATAAACCTCTTGATTCAAGTATAAATCCTTTAGATTTTACTGTTTCATATGCCCGATAATCAGAAGCATTACTTGTGCTTTGAATTACCATTTTTTAAAACATAAGTACAAAGCTCATGAATTTTGGATACTTTAAAATATCCATCTGCTATAATCTCTCGCAATTTGTTAAACCGCTTTGGCTATGTATTAAAACAAGCTACATAGCACTTTATATTTTCTCAAGGTAGCCCATGGCGCAAGCTAAAAAATCCGTTGATATCAAAAATATCCGAAATTTCTCGATTATCGCTCATATTGATCATGGTAAGTCTACTTTGGCTGACCGTTTTATTCAGATGTGTGGTGGCCTGCAAGATCGTGAGATGCAAGCTCAGGTCTTGGACTCAATGGAGCTCGAGCGTGAACGTGGGATTACCATTAAAGCTGCTTCGGTGACGTTGTACTATACTCATCCAAACGGGCAGGAATATCAGCTTAACTTTATTGATACTCCGGGACACGTTGATTTCTCTTATGAAGTATCTCGTTCATTAGCTGCTTGTGAAGGTGCGTTATTAGTTGTTGATGCTGCACAAGGTGTAGAAGCACAATCAGTTGCAAACTGTTATACCGCTATTGAGCAAGGTCTCGAAGTTCTTCCAATTTTAAATAAAATTGATTTACCGCAAGCAGAGCCTGAGCGCGTTATTCACGAAATTGAAGAAATTATCGGTATTGAAGCAACCAATGCACCTACATGTTCTGCAAAAACAGGCTTAGGCGTTGAAGGTGTTTTAGAAACATTAGTTGATGTTATTCCTGCTCCAACAGGTGACCGTGAGGCTCCTTTACAGGCATTAATCATTGACTCATGGTTTGATAACTATTTAGGTGTTGTCTCTTTAGTTCGTATTAAAGATGGTCGTATCCGCAAGGGCGACAAAATGTTGGTTAAATCTACTGGTCAGACTCACATTGTTACATCGGTAGGTGTATTCAACCCTAAACATACTGAAACTGGCGTGCTTGAAGCTGGTGAAGTAGGCTTTGTTATCGCGGGTATTAAAGATATTTTTGGTGCGCCGGTAGGTGATACCATCACGCTTTCAACAACCCCTGAAGTAGCTTCACTTCCTGGTTTTAAAAAGGTTAAACCTCAGGTTTACGCAGGCCTTTTCCCAATTGATGCAAGCGATTTTGAACCATTCCGCGAAGCCTTACAAAAACTACAGATCAATGACTCGGCTTTATTCTTTGAACCTGAAAGTTCAGATGCGCTTGGTTTTGGTTTCCGTTGTGGTTTCTTGGGCATGTTGCACATGGAAATCGTACAAGAGCGTTTAGAGCGCGAGTATGACCTTGATTTGATCAGCTCAGCGCCAACGGTAGTGTATGAAGCTGTCACTAAAAAAGGCGATACGATCTATATTGATAGTCCATCTAAAATGCCGGATGGTTCTGTTGTTGAAGATTTGCGTGAGCCAATTGCAGAGTGTCATATTCTTGTACCGCAAGAGTACTTAGGTAACGTCATGACCCTATGTATTGAGCGCCGTGGTGTACAAAAAGACATGAAATTCTTAGGTAATCAAGTTTCAATTACTTTTGAAATTCCTATGGCTGAAGTGGTTATGGACTTCTTTGATAAGCTTAAATCATGTTCACGTGGTTTTGCTTCACTTGACTATAACTTTATTCGTTTTGAGAGTTCATCTTTAGTTAAGGTTGACGTGTTAATTAATGGTGAGAAGGTCGATGCGCTTGCAATGATTTGTCACCGTAATGATGCTCGTCATCGTGGTATTGCTTTAGTTGAGAAAATGAAAGATTTGATTCCACGTCAAATGTTCGATGTCGCAATTCAGGCTGCTATTGGTGCACAAATTATTGCTCGTTCGACCGTGAAGGCGATGCGTAAAAACGTTTTAGCAAAATGTTATGGCGGTGACGTGTCTCGTAAGAAGAAACTACTTGCGAAACAAAAAGAAGGTAAGAAACGTATGAAACAAGTGGGTAGTGTAGAAATCCCACAAGAAGCGTTCTTAGCTGTTTTGAAAGTAGAAAGATAAGAGAAAAGGCTGGGATGAACTTATATTCTCCCAGCCATAAAGCAAGCAGCTAGGCTGCGAGTGAGGTCATGTGGATTTTGATTTTAATTTAATTCTTGTTCCAGTTACGCTGATTTTATTTGCAGTGTGGTTGCTAGATAAGCTTGTTTTTAAACAGCGTGCAAATAAAGGGCGAGAGAACGAAAATTTTGTTATTACATGGGCCTATGACTTTTGGCCAGTTTTAGCTGTTGTGCTTGTACTTCGCTCATTTCTTTATGAACCATTTAATATTCCATCAGACTCTATGGTTCCAACTTTAGAGACTGGCGATTTTATCTTAGTTAATAAATTCGACTATGGTGTGCGTTTACCTATCGTAAATAAAAAAGTCATTGATGTAGGTGAGCCGCAACGTGGTGATGTCATCGTATTCCGTTACCCACCTCAACCAACCATTAGTTATATTAAGCGTGTAATTGGTTTACCAGGTGACCATATTGTTTACGATCATGGACAATTGATTATTAATGGTCAGAAAATTCCTAAAGTACCAACACAATTTAGTCGTGAAAAAGATGCTTTAGATACACCAACGTCTATTTATCATAAAGAAACAATTGGTGATCATACCTTTACGATGCGTGAACTCGAAGGTGTAAACGTTGCGCGTCAGGCACCATTTATCAACTATGTTGATAATGGCAAATATTCAAACCAAGACGGTTTATATTGGGAAGTAACTGTTCCGAAAGGACATTACTTTGCAATGGGGGACAACCGTGATCAAAGTGCTGACAGTCGTTTCTGGGGGTTCGTTCCTGAAGAAAATTTAACAGGCCGAGCTTTCTATGTCTGGATGCATAAAGAACCTGGTTTCCACCTGCCAAGCTTTAACCGAAATGGAAAAATAGATTAAAAACAACCATTAGGAAAAACAAAAATGCGTAAGGCACAACAGGGTACTTCGTATTTAGCAATTTTATTTGGGGTGGTTATATTTGCAATTGCGGCGAAAGCTGTACTTGCAGTTTGGCCAGCATATTGGGATGATCGTGTGATTAATAATCAGATTACAGAGCTAATGCAACAAAGCTCAGCTGATATCACACCCCAAAAGTTTATGACACAGATGGACCAACGGCTGGAAATGAACAATATTCGTGATCTCCATTTTAAGGAAATTGCTGAAGTGTTTAACGAGTCTGGTCTAATCGTCAAAAAGAAATATGAAGTAAGAAAACCTTTCTTACTAAATATTGATTTAGTTTTAACATTTGAGAAAAGTTTTGACAAAACATCAGTTCAAACTAAGTGATCCTCGCTTACTCAGTCGAATCGGTTATCAATTTAAGCAGCCCGAATTGCTACAGTTAGCTTTGACTCATCGTTCGGTGAGTCATAAGTATAACTATGAACGTCTGGAGTTTTTAGGCGATTCGTTGTTGGGGATGATCATTGCTAATTATTTATATCATGCCTATCCACATGAAAATGAGGGGCGTTTAACACGTATGCGTGCGACTTTAGTTCGCCAAGAAGCATTAGGTAAAATTGCAACCGATTTGCAACTTAGTCGGTGTTTAATATTAAGCACAGGCGAGTTGAAATCTGGTGGTCATCATCGTGAGTCAATATTAGCTGATACAGTGGAGGCTATTATTGGTGCAATTTATCTTGATAGTAGTGATCTGAACCTACTCAAAGATATTGTGTTAAAATGGTATACGCCTTATTTAGATCATATTGAGCCAACAGATCAACTCAAGGATCCAAAATCACGTTTACAAGAGTATCTACAAGCACGTAAAAAACCTCTCCCTGTTTACGAGGTTGTAGATATTCAGGGTGATGCGCCTCATCAGCACTTTAAAGTCGAATGTTTGGTAGATGGTTTATCAAAAATTCATGGTGAGGGGTCAAGTCGTCGTTTTGCCGAGCAGGCAGCAGCGGCGGAAATTTTAAAGTTATTGGAGCAATAACCTGCATGTCGATGCATTCTGATCAAATCAATCCAGATTCAAACGAAAACCAAGATCCAAACAATCTGATTGATCAATTTTTTAGTTCCAAAGGCGTTACAATTCCTTCGGATTTTAAGAGCGGATTTGTGGCGATTGTAGGACGTCCAAATGTGGGTAAATCTACCCTCATGAACCATTTATTGGGCCAAAAACTCTCTATTACTTCACGTAAACCTCAAACGACACGCCATAAAATTATCGGTATTGATTCGCGTGAAAAAATGCAAGCGGTTTATGTTGATACCCCAGGTATGCATAAGAAAGAAGTACGTGCAATCAATAAAATGATGAACCGTGCTGCGCATTCTGCATTACGTGACGTGAATTTAGTCTTATTTGTTATTGATGCCCACAAGTGGACTCAAAATGACGATTTAGTTCTTGAGAAACTCAAGAATGCTGATATGCCAGTTATTTTGGTGATTAATAAAGCTGATACTTTTGGAGATAAGAGAGAGATTCTCCCTTTAATTCAAGAACGTGCCAAACTTATGAATTTTGCTGAGATTGTTCCTGTTTCTGCACTCCGTGGAGCAAACTTAGAGCACTTAAGTGAAACGATTGAAAAATATCTTCCTTATCAGCCACCTTTGTATTCATTCGATCAAATTACGGACCGTTCAGAGCGCTTCTTGGCAAGTGAAATCATCCGTGAAAAAATCATGCGTCAGTTGGGTGAAGAGCTACCTTATGATTTAACAGTACAAATTGAATCTTTCAAAACGGAAGAGGCAACTGTTAATGAAAAAACTGGTCGTTTAAAACCAGCATGTACCTATATTGATGCAACTATTTTTGTGGATCGTCCTGGTCAAAAAGCGATTGTAATTGGTGAAAAAGGTGCCAAGCTTAAAACAATTGGCATGGATGCACGTAAAGACATGGAAAAAATGTTCGAACAAAAGATCATGCTTACCTTATGGGTTAAAGTCAAAGGTGGTTGGTCTGATGATGAACGTGCTTTAAAAAGTTTAGGATATAGTGATATCTAAAAAGTAGGGAATACTGGTATGAAAGCAATTACATCAATATTGATTATCGTTGGATGTACATTGATGTTGCAAGGTTGTGTATATAAGCTTGTAACCGTACCAGTAGGTATTGCTTATAAAACGACTAAAGGTGTAGTGAAGGGTACAGCTGCTGTTGTAGGGGCTGTAATTCCTGATGGTGATGACGACGATAAAAAAGAAAAAGAATCTGAGGAATAGTTTCTTTTTATGATGCGCAATGAAGTCCTACATGGATATATGATTCACCATCGTAAATACCGTGAAAAAAGCCATATTGTGCATCTCTTCACTCAAGAATATGGGCGGGTTGATGGTATTTTAAGACAGACTCCGCCTCCTCAATATCAGCCAATCCGGTTGCAAGCCACAGGCAAAAGTGAGCTCAAAAATTTTACAAAGCTGGAAATACTAAATCAGCCGGTTTTCTTTTTTGGCGATGCTTTTTTTGCAGGGTTTTATTTAAACGAAATTGTTCTTAGACTTTGCCCACTAGAAGAGGCAATGCCACAAACTTTTGAACAATACCAGTTAACGCTGCTTCAACTCCAGCAGCTATCTTCTCATGAAAATCCGGATTTATTTCTTAGACAGATCTTGAGACAATTTGAGCATATCTTGCTTGCAGAGCTGGGCTATGCGATTGATTTTTCAATTGATAGCTCACAAAAAGAAATTTTGCCTCAACAGTTTTATCAGTTTCAAGTGACTGAAGGATTTGCCCCCGTTGTTCAGGCAAGTCGCTCATCGTTGTCAGGAAAAGCAATTTTATCCATGCTGAATTATGAGCAGGGACAGGATTTTTCTCACGAACAATTGCAATTATTAGGTAAACTATACCGTCAAATGATTACATCGCTTTTAGGTGACCGTCCCCTAAAAAGTCGACAATTGTGGATTCAAAATACTCAAACTCAATCGTAATTAGGATTTTTTTATGGCTGCATTGCTTGGTGTAAACATAGACCATGTTGCTACTTTAAGACAGGCGCGCGGTACTGCTTACCCAGACCCTGTAGAAGCTGCTCTTATTTGTGAACAAGCGGGTGCAGAGGGGATTACTTTGCATTTGCGTGAAGATCGCAGACATATTCAAGATGATGACGTGCGCCGTATGCGTCCATTATTGAAAACACGTATGAATCTTGAAATGGCCGTAACTGATGAAATGGTTGAGTTTGCGAAAGAAATTCAACCGCAACATGTGTGTTTTGTACCAGAACGACGCCAAGAAGTTACAACAGAAGGCGGTTTAGATGTAATAGGTAACTTTGAAAAAGTTAAAGCTGCAACTCAAGCTTTAGCTGCCATTGGTTGTGATGTTTCACTCTTTATTGATGCTGATTTTGCTCAAATTGATGCAGCAATTGCTTGTGGAGCGCCTACTATTGAATTACATACTGGGGCTTATGCAGATGCAAAAACAGAGCAAGAGCAACAAGAAGAACTTGCTCGCATCGTAAAAGGTGTGGAATACGCAGCTTCAAAAGGTTTGGTTGTAAATGCTGGTCACGGTTTGAATCTGAAAAATATTGCTCCAATTGCGGCAATTTCACAAATTCATGAGTTAAATATTGGTCACTCAATTATTGCGGAAAGTGTTTTTGTTGGACTAGTACAAGCGGTGAAAGACATGAAAACAGCGATTCAGGCAGCAGGATAAGTAGTAATGTCGAGTATCAATTACGATGAATTAATGCAGCCTGTATTAGCATTTTTAGGGTGCCAAACCCCAAAAGAATGGTTGGATGAGGCCGTTAATAATTTAGACATCTTGATGCAAGATCATGCTAACTGTGAGAAAAAGGCAGCGAGTACAGCCATGAACTTGATGTTCCGCTATAGTTTTTTTACGGACCTACAAGTTAAGCTTGCCCAGCTTGTACGTGAAGAAATGCTTCACTATGAACAAGTTCTAGAATTTATGACAAAACGTGGGCAAGAGTGGAAAGGTTTGAGTGCTGGACGCTATGCAGGTGGCTTACGAAAAGAAATCCGCACATATGAACCAGAAGCTCTAATTGATGTACTCGTGATTGGGGCTTTTGTAGAAGCACGTTCATGTGAACGCTTTTATGCGCTTGCTCCGCGTGTTGATGATGAGTTAGGACGCTATTACCGTTACTTGCTTAAGTCAGAATCTCGTCATTTTGAAGACTATTTAGCACTAGCGCTTGATGTCGCAAAAACTGCCAAAATGAAAGATCCTGAAGAAGATATTCAACAGCGTATTGAACATATCCGTGAAGTTGAAAAGAATCTGATTTTGACTCCAGATGATACTTTCCGTTTTCATAGTGGTATCCCTGCATAAGCTTGGATACCTCAAGTTAAAAAGTTTACCTTTCACGGTAAACTTTTTTATTAAGTAGCTCTAACTTCTAAATAGTTTGAGCCGATATTTAAGGTTAAGTAAGGACCATTTTTTAGTTTTTTAATGCATATCATTATTTAATAAATATATTAGACCTCTTGCGAAAGTCGTTATTGCAAGTTCATCCGATTTACCAGTGCAGCGATTAAGTTAATGCGTAAACCGAATCTTTTCCGTCTATTTCGATAGCGTTCACTTAATATTCTAAATGTTTTCAATTGACTATTAATATGTTCGATCACAACTCGTATTTTTCCAATCATTTTATTGTACTTTTTCTCAACATCAAATAAGGGTAAATTCTTCTTTTTCTTTATTGGCATCAATAATTTAAAGCCATCTTGCTCTAATCCGTAGTACCCTAAATCGGTCATAACATATTTACAATGTTTGAATTTTTTAACCGTTCTTCTTGCCAATTTAATGTCATGCTGACTGCCATTCGATATATCTAGCCCTATGATTTGTTTGCTGTTCGGATGATAGATCACTTGTGCTTTTAGCGTATGTTTCTTCTTTTTACCACTGTAGAACTTACTCTGATTTTTTTTTCGGACGTTCTATTGAACATTCTGTCGCATCAATAATGACCCAGTTAAACTGTTCGTCTGCTGTGGTAATGCTTCGTTTTGGCAGAGTAAACCGTCTTGATTTCATCAATGCATCTTCAACCTTTTTAATGGTTCGATTCACATTACTTTCAGCGATATGGTAATTTGCAGCCAACTCCAATTGAGTGCTGTAATTCCGTAAGTAATTGAGTGTTAATAATAATTGATCCTCTATAGCTAAAGTATGAGGACGCCCAGATTTCTTTTTAAGTGATTCTACTTCTTTTAAAACTTCGATCATTTCACTAAAAACTGGTCGAGGTACACCAACCAAGCGCTGGAATTCAGAATCTGAAAAACGATTTAATTTCTGATATCTCATGAAATTTAGATTGAGGTGGTTTTTACTTTCGCAAGAGGTCTATTTTTTACAGATTTAAATTTCTCTTAAAATTTTTTAAAAAAACTTTTATTTTTTTAGGCTAATAATAAATATTGTGTAAATATAAAGGCTGATATGTTCATCATGAGTTCAACTGAAACAGTTGATTATTTCTAAGGATATAAGAATGTTAGCATTAGTTACAGGCGCATCAGCAGGTTTTGGTTATAGTATTTCAAAAAAACTGATTGAGTCAGGCTATAAAGTTATTGGATGTGGAAGACGCGCAGAAAAATTAGAAGAACTACAAAAACAACTTGGCGAAAATTTCTACCCACTCGTATTTGATATGATTGATACGGCAGAAAATATAAATAAGTTATTTAAAGAATTACCAAATGAATTTCAAATCGATCAAATTGACTTACTAGTGAATAATGCAGGCTTGGCATTGGGTCTAGAGCCAGCAGATAAAGCGGATTTAGATGATTGGTACACCATGATTGATACCAATGTTAAAGGACTTGTTACGGTTACCCGATTAATTTTACCAAGTATGGTAAAGAAGAAATCAGGTTTAATCATTAATATGGGTTCAATTGCAGGTACATACCCATATCCAGGTGGTAATGTATATGGGGCAACAAAAGCTTTTGTAGAGCAGTTTAGTTTAAATCTACGTGCAGATTTGGCTGGTACTGGCGTGCGAGTAACGAATATTGAACCAGGGTTGTGTGGTGGTACCGAATTTTCTCTTGTACGTTTTAAGGGAGATCAGGAGAAAGCTAACAGTCTATACGATAAGAAAAATCCAATTTTGCCGGAAGATATTGCAAATACAGTAGCATGGATCGCATCACAACCACCGCATATTAATATTAACCGTATAGAAATGATGCCAACGACTCAGACTTTTAACCCTTTAAAAGTTGTAGAAGTGGAATAATGTAATTTTAAAAAGATCTAAGCGTAGAAGGTCACCTAAGTTTAGAACTGATGATTCGATCTGGTAAATATTTGAATTATGAAAAGCAAATCCTCTACAGGCAGTAGAGGATTTTTTTATAGGTATACTGTAATAGAGAGCAATAAAAAAACCCGCTTTAATGCTGCGGGCTTTTTAGTATTTGGCTCTCCCACCTGGGCTCGAACCAGGGACCTGCGGATTAACAGTCCGTCGCTCTACCGACTGAGCTATGGGAGAATCTGCATGCGATTATAAGGAGATTTTGACAAGGGTCAAGTAAAAATCGTCATGTTTCATTCATTTTTGTGTTGTATGCTTTTTATTTGACCAGTTGAAAGGTGAGATCATAAATTACTTGCACTTTGAAAATTCAATTGCTAGATTCAAAAAAGAACAAGCGTTTGGAGTAATCCAAACAGTGTGGATTTAAACCAACTTGCCAGCACTAAAATGGCTAAATCGGAGATAAGTATGAAAACACTTACTGTTGCTTCTATTTTTTCTAATTTTGATTTTTATCAACGCAATTATCTCAATATTTTAAATCAACCAGAATCTTATTACACACCTGTAGAAGATGCATGGATCGATGCTTTTCCATTTAAAAAACAAGATTTGTACTTAGGTGACTTACTACAACTCTGGTTTAGTTCAAAATGGGATGTGCATACTTCATTGAAAGTTTTAAAGTGTTCCAAGGTATTAGATCAATCTAAACCTCTCTATATTTTCCAGCTCGAAGGAGAATTATTCCTAGGTAAAAATAAAGTTTTAGCCTGGTCTACTCAGCATCATGAATTGATAGAGCTTCAACTTAAGAATATTTGGGCACCTTATGTGGTTGCGAAAACTTGTGACCGCCCAGATATTCCTTACTTAATAAAAAAGGCAGCCGTTTAAAGCTGCCTTGGTTTTTATGGTCGAATAATCATGCAGGTTGCTGTTGCATAAGCATAAAGTTTGCCTTCTTCATCAGTAATTTTTCCTTCGGAAATACCTAAATTTTTACTTAAATTGATCACTTTACCTGTAGCAATTAAAACCTGATTTTGTGGAAGAGGGCGGCACATTTTTACATTAAGATCTATGGTTCCATAACCCACACCAGCAGGTAGCATGGTATGTACAGCGCAGCCAGTCACTGAATCTAGAACAGTTGCAGCAAAACCACCATGTACGCCACCTAAAGGATTTAAGTGATTATGATCTGCTTGTGCTTTGAAAGTTACAGATCCTTCTGAAATCTCAGTAGGTTGCATCGGAATAGTTTTGCTAATACTGGCAGGTGGAATATGACCTTCAATCATGGCTTGTAAAAATTCGAGGCCTGTCATTTCCATAGGATTTTTCATTTTTTGAGTCCTTCAATTATTAAAGTTCTAAAATGGAACTTGATGTTAAATTAGGCGTTAAATTAACTATTGTCAAGTTGAAGTGAATAGAAAGATAGGTCACTTATAGTTTATAAACTTGTAAAATTTGGTTAAGCAGAATATTTTATAACATTAAAAATATAAACTTTTTGTGGAAAATAATAATGAACGGACAGTGTTTATGTGGTGAAACAGCTTTCGAAGTTGAGTTAAAAAATCATGATGTACATGTTTGCCATTGCTCGATGTGTCGTAGACAAACCAGTGGTGTCATTATGACAGTTGATGTAGTTAAAGGTAGTTTAAAGTTTATTCAGCAAAAGCATCTTAGTGTATTTAACTCTTCTGAATGGGGTGAAAGAGGCTTTTGTAACGCTTGTGGAACAACAATTTTTTGGAGAACAAAAGATCAAAGTTACTGCAATATCAATGTGTTTTCTTTAAATGAACCAGTAAAAGACTTGAAATTAGATATGGAAATTTTTATTGATTCAAAACCTGATTTTTATAATTTTCAGAATGATACAAAAAAACTGACTGAGGCTGAGGTGGCAGCTTTATTTAATTTAGAATAATTTTAATTATAAAAAAGGCCTCAATTTTGAGGCCTTTTTTTATATTTTCAAATTATTTAGCAGCTTTTTCAGCTTCGATAGATGCAATTGCAGCATCAACGCCTTCGATTGATTCAGCAGCTTTTTTGATACGTGCTAACGCATCAACAAGTACTTCGTCAGCTGTTGCATATGAAATACGCATGAAACCACCTAAACCAAATGCATCACCAGGAACGACCGCTACGCCAGTTTCTTCAAGTAACCATTCAGAGAATTCTGTGCAAGATTTTAAGCCTTTTGCACGAATAAGAGGGCGAATGTTTGCATACGCGTAGAAAGCGCCATCAGCAGGTAAGCAAGAGATCCCTTTGATGTCGTTTAAGCCATTAACTACTAAGTCATGACGACGTTTAAACGCTTCAATCATTGGTTTTAAAACATCTTGTGGGCCATTCAACGCAGCTTCAGCAGCAACTTGCGAAATTGAAGTCGGGTTAGAAGTTGATTGAGACTGGATTTTTTTCATTGCACCAATGATTTTTGCTGGGCCGGCTGCATAGCCAATACGCCAACCTGTCATTGCATATGCTTTAGAAACACCATTTAAAACAATCGTGCGGTCATATAAATCAGGTGCAACAGTTGCAATGTTGTAGAACTCATCTTCCCAACGAATTGGTTCATACATGTCGTCAGATGCAACAAATACTTGTGGATGACGACGTAGAACTTCAGCTAAAGCTTCTAATTCAGTTTTGCTATAAATCATACCTGTTGGGTTAGATGGGCTGTTTAATACCACTAAACGAGTGTTAGGAGTAATCGCTGCTTCTAATTGTTCAGGTGTAATTTTGAAACGTTGCTCTTCGCCACATTTCACGATAACAGGCGTACCTTCAGCAATAATGACCATATCTGGATAGCTTACCCAGAATGGCGCAGGGATGATCACTTCATCACCCTTGTTTAATAATGCTAGTGCCAAGTTAAAGAAGCTTTGCTTACCGCCACAAGAAACCAAAATCTGGTTAGGTTGGTAATCAAGATTATTATCACGCTTTAATTTAGCAATAATTGCTTTTTTTAACCCAGGAGTACCATCTACAGCCGTATATTTGGTGAAACCATTATTAATCGCTTCAATTGCAGCATCTTTGATGTGTTGAGGGGTATCAAAATCTGGCTCGCCAGCACCCAAACCAATCACGTTCTTGCCAGCAGCTTTAAGCTCAGCAGCTTTGTTAGTTACAGCAAGTGTAGGGGACGGTTTGATAGCATTGACACGATCAGAAAGACGTACGTCCACGGCAATATTCCTCTTATGGGATTAAAAATAAAAAGCACACTATCTTATCGCAAAAATTAAGCAATTTGCGGATGTGGGGATTTTTAGATGTAAAAAAGTTTAATTTAGGAAAGAACTTGTTGCGGTTTTATTCAATTGAAGCTTTTTTCGAAAGAAACAAGAAAAATCCTTTATAATAAGCCGCAATCGAAATATCGAGAATGAATCATGACTGAGCAACAGCCAAAACAGAAAAAGGCTTTGGTGAAATTGCCATTTCCAATGCCGAATGAAAGTAACCAAGCAGGCGATGCTGTACACAACCAAGTACGTCCGAAACCTGAACAATATGCAGATAGAACTTGGATGCCACCGCGTGGTACTCGTCGTTCTATGGGTAAGCGCTAATTTAAATAAAAAACAGGCAATATGCCTGTTTTTTTATGGTAGAAGAATTTCTTGATAATAACTTTTTTTCTTTTGATACATATGATGATCTGCGCGTTTTAGCATATCTTCAACTTGTTCATTTTCTTTTGTTGTGGCGTGCCCAATCGCAATACTAATAGGGTGACTTGAATAATATTGATTATCTATATTAAAAAGCTCCTGAATGGTTTGCAGCATCATCAAAACATTCGCTTCATCTGCACCAGGCATTAAAATTACAAATTCGTCGCCACCGATTCGAGAAGCTGTATAAGCAGTATTCATAATTGCCTGATTTAAAATATTACCTACTCGACGTAATAAACCATCACCAATATCATGGCCAAGTTGATCATTGGTTTCCTTTAAGCCGTTCATGTCTAAAAAAATTGAAGAAACAGGGCGGATAATACTGCGATTTAAACGATTAAGCTCTTCTGTAAAAAAAGCTCGGTTATAAAGTTTAGTCAGTACATCATGCTGGCCTAAATATTCTAGATAATTTTCGGCTTTCTTTCGTGCAGTAATATCTGTAAGTGCAACCTGTACCAATCCCCAAGTCTCTTCATAACCGGGGAATACGGTAAATTGCAATAAGACATTTCTGATTTGGCCATCTAACGCATAGTTAACGGCTTCACGCTTGTGGTGAATATTTCCTTGCCAGAGTTCAATCAGCTGTTCTCTAAAAGTTTCCACCATCTCTTCGGCAAAAATTTTATGGGTATTTTTTAACAGAGTAGTTTTATCTGGTGCTTTAAATAAATCGAGAGTCGACTGATTGACGTCTAAAATTAAAATGTCTTCTATGCATTGGCGAACAAATTCAGGATGTACATCTAAAAAAGTCCTAAAGTCTTCAATTCCTAATAGCCTAAGCTGATCAATTCTATTTTTAATACGGCTAAAATCTTCAACCCAAAGCGAAGTCGGGGAGTAGATAAACATTGATTCTGCTAGGCGTCGATTTTTCTCTTCCTGACGAAGCGCATTTTGATAAGGAGTAATGTCTTCGGTGGTAATTAAAATACGGTCAAACGTAGTTTCAGAACCCGGTAAAATTGCTCCACGTAATTGTACATCAATACGTTTACCAGAGAGCGTGTAATTTATAGTGGTACTCGAGAAATGAGTTTTGCCATTCCATAACGCTTCGAGTTCATGAATATGAGCTTCAAACATTTCTTTTTTAAAAAGAAGATTTAAGTTGGCACATAACTCTTCTTGGCTTTTTGCTTCAAAAAGGTCTAATACTTTTTGGTTGACCTTAATAATTTTAATTTTATGAGCACATTCAACCACTAGATTTTCATTTTGACTTAGAAATTCATATAAGTTTTCAACCCCTTGATTTCTCCATAAGTCAAATAACTGCTTAACTTCACTAAAGTCTTCAATCCACATTGGAATTGGGGTGAGGTCAAAAATTGAAGAATCTAAAGTTTCCATGCGTTTCTTTTAAGTATTCAGTTTGTCTTAAAGTATAATGAGAAAAACTAAGATTTGGGAAAATAATCGATTTAAATCTATTAGAATAATTAAAATAAAAATATTAAATATAAGTAAAATAATGAGAAAGCAGAATTTATCTGCTTCACTCATAAAATATCAAAGTAAATTAACGGTTAATAGGGTGGTCGATATTTTTCTCGCCGCGCCATAATTTTATAAAATCTTGCTCATCAAAATCATAAAGTTCCATAAGCGCAACAATTACACTTACGAAAATCATTGCACCTTCTGAGTTACCATGAATATTAAAAATCTTACCATTGAGCTTACCTAAAATATCCCTCAATTCGTGGTCACGGCCTCTGCCATAGCGGTCACGAGGATACAATTCCTCATTAAGCACAATAAGCGCTATCGCTTTTTCAGCACGTGATAAATCCGTTTTATCTAAAGCATCTTCAAAAGATTCACTGCCGTGATTAAAGTAGAAAATAACTTCATCATTAATGAAACTTTGAACCATTTTTTGAGTGAGTGTTGGGAACTGCGAAACAGCATCTTCTTCAACATACGGTTTAAACGATTCAGGAAAAATCACATTGTGATGTATGCCTTTAAAAAGAGGAGCGATTTCGGAAACCTTATAACCTGCGATCCCACATCCTAAAGCTGTTACAAAGTATTTCATTTTAGGATGATTTTTTGCATAAACTTTAAAGTCTTCAACATAATGCTCGATTTGGGAGAGTGGCATTTGTTGGATATGTTCATTTAATGTTGGAATTGCAAAGCTCTGACCAGCCCAGCCACGTCCTACACCCTCTACAGCCCCAAAATGCTGACTGGCAACACGTGCGGCTCCACTACCATGTTGTCCAGCCATATTACTACCGAAGACAAACACGGTATCTTCAGGGAGTTCGGTTACAATACTTTCATCATGATATTGATAGGTCATGGTTATGCTTTTTATCTAATGGATAAGTCCATGTTGCAACCGTTTACAGCATTGGTCAAGTATCAAGATGCTTAATATTTTCGATATAGATTAATCTCACTATAGACTTTAAATTAGGGAAAAAATCCCCATTAATTTGCTAGACGATAAATTCAAATTTTTTATAAAGAGAGAGAACTGTGAACGAAAATCAACCTTTCGATTTGGTCACTCATTACCAGCCAGCGGGTGATCAGCCACAGGCAATTGAAAAGCTGGTGAATGGTATCGAAAAGGGTTTTCGTAATCAGTTACTGCTAGGTGTGACCGGTTCAGGTAAGACCTATACCATGGCAAATGTGATTGCCCAAACTCAGCGTCCGACGATTGTGATGGCGCATAATAAGACCTTGGCAGCCCAGCTCTATGGTGAGTTTAAAGCTTTCTTCCCAAACAATGCAGTTGAGTATTTCGTAAGTTATTACGACTACTATCAACCCGAGGCCTATGTTCCGTCGTCAGATACATTTATTGAAAAAGACGCGGCAATTAATGACCATATTGACCAGATGCGATTATCGGCAACGCGTGCTTTGTTAGAACGTCGTGATGCGATTATTGTTGCTTCTGTTTCGGCCATTTATGGTTTGGGTGACCCAAATGCTTATATGCAAATGTTATTGCATGTGGTCCAAGGTGATCGAGTAAGTCGAGACGAAATTATTCGCCGTTTGGTTGAAATGCAATATACCCGTAATGAGCTTGAATTCTTACGTGGTACGTATCGTATCCGTGGTGAAATTATTGATATTTTCCCGGCAGAATCCGACCAACATGCGATTCGTATTGAACTCTTTGATGACGAAGTAGACTCAATTCGCTGGTTTGATCCGCTTACCGGTAAAATGGTCCGCAAAGTACCACGTGTCACGATTTACCCGAAAAGCCATTATGTGACGCCAAAAGACAACCTAACACGAGCTATCGATACCATTAAGGATGAATTGCAAGACCAGCTTAAGTTCTTCCGTGAACATGACAAGTTACTCGAAGCGCAGCGTATCGAGCAACGTACTCGTTATGATTTGGAAATGATGCAGCAGTTAGGCTACACCAATGGTATCGAAAACTACTCACGTCATTTATCGGGACGACCGGCAGGTGAAGCACCACCGACTTTATTTGACTATGTACCTGAAGATGCCTTACTTATTATCGATGAGTCGCATGTAACGGTTCCTCAAATTGGCGCAATGTATAAAGGTGACCGTTCGCGTAAAGAAAACTTGGTGAATTACGGTTTCCGTTTACCAAGTGCGCTTGATAACCGCCCAATGAAATTTGAAGAGTGGGAGCGTATTGTTCCGACCACTATTTTTGTGAGTGCCACACCAGCTAGATATGAACTGGAAAAATCAGAACAAGTGGTTGAGCAGGTTGTTCGACCAACGGGCTTGATTGATCCTGAAATTGAAGTTCGTCCGGTGCTTACCCAAGTCGATGATGTTCTGTCTGAGATTAATATTCGTAAGAACTTAAATGAGCGTGTATTGGTAACGACTTTAACCAAGCGTATGGCGGAAGATTTAACTTCTTATTTAAAAGAATATGGCGTTAAGGTTGCTTATCTGCACTCGGATATTGATACAGTTGAACGTGTCAAAATTATTCATGAATTACGTACAGGTGTATTTGATGTACTAGTGGGTATTAACTTGCTGCGAGAAGGCTTAGATATGCCGGAAGTTTCTTTAGTTGCTATTTTAGATGCAGATAAAGAAGGTTTCTTACGTTCTGAGCGTTCGCTTATTCAGACGATTGGTCGTGCTGCGCGAAATGTGAAAGGTAAAGCAATTTTATATGCTGATACAATCACTGATTCTATGCGAAAGGCAATTGATGAGACAGAGCGCCGACGTGCAAAACAAATCGAGTTTAATGAGCAGCATGGTATTACGCCACGTAGTGCAGTTCGTCAGGCTGTGAAAGAAATTGATACGGGTGAAGTACTTTCTGATGATCAGATTGATGAGAAAGTACTAGAGCAGGCACAAGCACTTAGCGCAGATGAACGACATATTCTTTCTGACCCTAAATTGTTTAGTAAGCACATTACTAAGCTAGAGAAAGAAATGTTAAAGGCGTCGAAGGATTTACAATTCGAGCAAGCGGCGCGTATTCGTGATGAAATTGTTCGTTTAAAAGCGCAAATGTTGCAATAAATGGATACATAACACTACATGATTTGTTTAAAAAACAAGCTACTGTAGATATTTAAGTTATTTTGTATTCACAACAAAGAGTTGAGGGCAACAATGGCATTTCGAAATAATGTTCCGCAAGCCAGTTGGCGCTTGGCAAAAATTGCATTGGGCGGTATTGTTCTGACTGGCTTAGCTGTCGGAACATATGCCTATGCCCAGCAGAAGCCTCTACCTACAGTCGATAAGGTTGAATTAGACCGTTATTTAGGTGTGTGGTATGAAGTCGCGCGTAAACCTGCTTTTTTCCAAAAAAAATGTGCTTACAATGTATCTGCAACCTATACCTTAAATGAAAATGGAAACATAGTTGTAGATAACCGCTGCTACGATAATCAAAAGCAATTACAGCAATCTATCGGTGAGGCTTTTGTAGTTAATCCGCCGTATAACACGAAATTAAAGGTAAGCTTTTTACCCGAAGCTGTAAGATGGATTCCGATAATTCGTGGAGACTACTGGATTTTAAAGCTCGATGAAGATTACCAAACGGTTTTGGTAGGCGAACCTTCCCGAAAATATCTTTGGGTTTTATCTAGAACCCCACATCCACACAAAGAAGTGGTTGATGAATATCTAAATTATGCAAAAACATTAGGATTTGATATTCGAGATATTATTCATACCGAACATAAAGAATAAATATATGCTGCTTAAGAAAAAACCATGTTTTCGCATGGTTTTTTCTTTTTTATAGTGGATAAATCAAGTATTGTATCGCTTTATTTTTCTTAAAGTGTAAAGAGGTTAGTGATGTTAAAGGGCGTGATTTTGTCTGTCATGGCATCATTAACTTTTGGTGTTCTTTATTTTTATACCCAATTACTCGGCCAGCTTGATAGTGAACAGACTTTCGGATGGCGTATTATTGCGACTTTGCCGTTTTTAACTTTATTTATGTGGTGGAGTGGTGATTTAAGCCATATTAAAAATATATATCAACGTATTTTGGCAAAACCTTCTTTATTTCTATTACTCATTACAACATCCGTTTTAACCTCAGTGCAGTTATGGCTGTTTTTATGGGGACCTATGCATGGACGTGGTTTGCAAGTTTCTTTGGGATATTTCCTGTTACCGCTTGTTTTGGTTTTAGCGGGGAGTGTCTTATATGGAGAGAAAATATCGAAATTTCAGTGGGTCGCTATTGTCCTTGCAATTATTGGCGTAGGGCATGAGATTTTTCGACTAGGAAGTATTGCTTGGGAAACTGCTTTAGTGGCTATAGGTTATTCCGCTTATTTCTTGTTACGTAAGAAAATTAAAACGGATAATTTAGGGGGCTTTTGGTGGGACCTTCTGATTATTATGCCAGTTGCAATCTATCTGACACATACAGGGTTATTGCCATATAGTAAGTTCCTCGATCAGCCGACACTCGGATTGGTTATTGCGGGTTTAGGTGTGCTTAGTGCTATAGGCTTGGGATGTTATATATTGGCAAGCCGTTATCTACCTTTGGTTGTGTTTGGTCTGCTTGGATATCTTGAACCGGTGTTACTTGCTTTAGCATCTTTAGTGCTAGGGGAAAGCATTGGTAAAGAAGAATGGTTTACCTATCTTCCAATTTGGTGTGCCGTTTTCGTATTGGTTTTAGAAGGGGCTTTTCATCTTTACCAACAGCAGCAAAAAGCCAAAAATTTGCAATTAAATATCGAAAAATATCAAAAAAGATTAAAAAATGATGCTCACGATTAGAGCATCAAAATCTAAAAAGTAAGAAAAAGCAAAAATTTAGCGGCTTTAAACAATAAGATAATAAAAAATAATTATAGGTATTTTATGAATTTATGATGAATTTTGGGAAAATCTAGCCACTAACGTCAGCTTTTGATTCATTCTTGCCAATAATTCCATTACAATTACGGGGTTTTAAAAATCACGCCTAGATATAATTAATTAGAGGACGTATCTGTGAGCAAAGACACTATCATCGCCCTGCACGCTGAACACCAAGGCCGTTGGAAAAACCGTGAAGAAATCGCGGAACGTATGATTGCATTAATCGGTCAATTATACCGTGAAAAAAATATTGTCGTATCTGTTTACGGTCGCTCTTTAATTAACCGTTCTGTTATCCAAATTTTGAAAACTCACCGTCGTACACGTGTTGTAGATGTTGAGCTTTCTGTAGTAAATACTTTCCCAATTTTAGAAGCTTTAGCAAAAGTTGAAAATATCGGTTCTGCAGAAGTTGATATCGGTAAACTTGCAGTTGAATATAAAGAAAAAGGCGGTGATGTTGACGCTTTTGTTGCTCAAGCTGTTGAGTCAATTAAAGGTAGCGCAACTTCTGAACAACCTAAAGATGTAGTTCTTTACGGTTTTGGTCGTATTGGCCGTATCTTGGCTCGTTTAATCATTAGCCAATCAGGTTTAGGTCGTGGTTTAAGCCTTAAAGCGATTGTTGTTCGTAAGTCTTCTGACGGTGACTTGGCTAAACGTGCTTCTTTACTTCGTCGTGACTCTATTCACGGTACTTTTGCAGGTACAATTTCTGTTGATGAAGAAAACGAAGCAATTATCGCTAACGGTAACTTCATTAAAGTGATCTATGCGTCTAGCCCAAGCGAAGTAGACTATACTCAATACGGTATTGAAAACGCGCTTTTAATCGACAACACTGGTAAATGGCGTGATGCTGAAGGCCTAAGCCAACACTTGAAATGCCCAGGTGTTGCACGTGTTGTATTAACTGCACCAAGTAAAGGCGAAATGAAAAACGTTGTATTTGGTGTAAACAACTCTGACATTTTAGATGAAGACAAAATCATCTCTGCTGCAAGTTGTACAACAAATGCCATCACTCCAATTCTTAAAGTATTGGATGACAAATATAAAGTTCTTAATGGTCACGTTGAGACAGTTCACTCATTTACAAATGACCAGAACTTAATCGATAACTACCACAAAGCTGATCGCCGTGGTCGTGCTGCTACATTGAACATGGTTATTACTGAAACTGGTGCTGCTAAAGCTGTTGCTAAAGCATTGCCTGCGTTAAAAGGTAAGTTAACTGGTAACTCTGTACGTGTTCCAACACCAAACGTATCTCTTGCGATTTTAAACTTAACGCTTGATAAAGAAGTTGATCGTGAAGAAGTGAACGAATACATTCGTCAAATTTCAATCAACTCTAACCTTCAAGGTCAAATCGGTTATACCAACTCTACAGAAGTGGTATCAAGCGACTTTATCGGTTCTCGTACTGCTGGTGTATATGATGCTCAAGCAACGATTACTTCTGGTAACCGCTTAACTGCATATGTTTGGTACGATAACGAAGTAGGTTATAGCTGCCAAGTATTACGTATTGCTGAGCAAATGTGTGGCGTAAGCTATAAAAAAATTCCTGCAGAAACTAACGCTTAATCTGCTTTAACGTTAGATAAAAGAATGTGACAAAAAGACCCAGTTTAGACTGGGTTTTTTTACAACCGTACAAAATATATGCTGATTATTTTTTAGAAATCAATGAGAATACGGTTTAAGGAACAAAAAGAAATAGTAAGGGATTGGAATTGCAGCAGTTTAAAAGATTATTGATCGTCTTCTTTTTTATTATCATCGCGAATATATGTGGTGTACTTATCGCCATCTGGGTGTTTAAACATTTTAATATTTATATTCCGTTGAAAAACCAGGCAGTAGCGATCGATTTACAAGAGCCATTACAGGTGCAAGTTAAAGTAAAAGATGCTTTAAATGTCGATGTTAAAGGGCGAGTGAATGCTAATATTCCTATTAATGAGAAATTAAATATTCCTTTGACACAGACTTTAACACCACGTGTCTATTTCGATAATATGGTGCCGATTAGTACGGTTATTCCAGTTAAAGAAACTTTAAAAGTTGACCAAAGTTTGCCAATCGACACGAAAGTTCAGGTGAGAGTACTTGGTAAAGATATTACTTTGCCATTAAAAGGTAATATTCCTTTACAGTTAGATGTACCTATTGATATTCAAGTTCCACTCGATCAAAAAGTTCATTTGAAGTTTGATGCGCCAGTAAAAACGGTCTTAAAAGAAAATCTTCATATTCCATTAAATGCTCAATTAAAAACAAATATTCCAATTCAGGGAAGTTTGAATGTCCCGGTAAAAACAGCTTTAAATGCGTCGGTAGATGTAAAAAATACCTTGCCAGTTAAAATCGAGCATGGTGAGTTAAAAATACCACTATCGAGCATGAGCCTGAATCGCGTTAAATCTGGCGAAGATCACTCTTCATCTGTTCAGAACCAGACAAAATAGGTGAATGGCTTATGTTTGGCTCATTAAAAAGTATATTAATCAGTTTCTTTCTGATTATGATACTCACGGCAATCTTATTTTGGTTCTATTTAAACATACAGGCTTCAGTTGTAGTTTCAGCACATGAGTCGGATATTCGTCTACCAGAATCATTAGAAACTAAAATACATGTTGGTAATAATTTGCAGGTCCAATCGATAGGTAAATTAGACACATCTATTGATATTGACCGTCAGATTTCAGTTCCATTAAAAGGAAGATACTTGGCTGATTTAGAGTTTGAAGTCGAGACTCCAATTACAGTAAGTGTTGATTATGCGACAACATTAAAAGTCGATCAGGTGATGCCTTTAGAAACAACCACTGATTTAATTTACAAAAATAAGTTATTACCAAGGTTTCCATTAAAATTAAATATCCCGATTAAACTTGATATACCATTTCAGTTAAAACGTAGTTATACCATTCCGGTTAAAATTGCTTTTAATGGTCCGGTTTATTTTGAGTTTGATGAATCTATAAATTTGCCAATTAAACATCAGTTTAACCCAAGTTTGAACGTTAACGATGCAATGGAAATGGGGAATATCTCAAGCTTTAATGCCATTATGTATAACTCTGTTCAGCACACTAAAGCTAATTTGGACATGAAGATGGATTTACCTTTACGTAATTAATCAATAAAAATAGACCATGACTTGCTGTAGGTTTATATCCTGATAAAAAGAAATAAAATAAGCAGCAGGAAAGTAGAATTCTCTCGATTTTCTATTCGAGAATTTTCTGAAAATATGGCAGAATAGGCGGTTTTAGAGTTTTTAGAGGATTGGCAAATGCGCTTTGTTGATGAAGCAGTCATTACCGTAGAGGCTGGCGACGGTGGCAATGGCGTAGCCAGTTTTCGCCGTGAAAAATTTGTACCATTTGGTGGCCCAGATGGTGGTGATGGCGGACGTGGTGGAAGTATCTATATTCAAGCAGATGATGATACAAGTACCCTAGTCGATTACCGTTACACCCGTAAATTCCGCGCTGAGCGTGGTAAAAACGGTGCAGGTGCTAACTGTACCGGACGTGGTGGTGAAGATGTGGTTTTAAAAGTACCCGTTGGTACAACAATTGTTGATACAGATTCAGGCGATATTATTGGCGATCTGGTAGAAGACGGCCAAAGAGTCATGGTTGCAAGCGGTGGTGAAGGTGGTTTAGGAAATACTCACTTTAAATCATCAACCAACCGTGCTCCACGTAAATGTACGACAGGTACAAAAGGTGAGTTCCGTGAAATTCGCCTTGAGTTGAAAGTATTGGCAGATGTTGGCTTATTAGGTATGCCAAATGCTGGTAAATCAACATTTATTCGTGCAGTAAGTGCCGCGAAACCAAAAGTAGCAGATTATCCATTTACCACTATGGTTCCTAACCTAGGTGTAGTAGATGCTGACCGTCACCGCTCGTTTGTGATGGCAGATATTCCGGGACTTATTGAGGGTGCAGCAGAAGGTGCAGGTTTAGGTATTCGTTTCCTTAAGCATTTAGCACGTACACGTATTCTTTTGCACATTATTGATGTACAACCAATTGATGGTTCAGACCCGGCCCATAATGCTAAAGCAATTATGAATGAACTTGCCAAGTTTTCTCCTACTTTGGCGAAGTTACCAATTGTATTAGTACTTAATAAACTTGATCAGATTGCTGAAGAAAGCCGTGAAGAATGGTGTCAGCATATTCTAGATGAGTTGCAATGGACAGGTCCTGTCTTTAAGACCTCGGGTTTACTCGAAGAAGGAACCAAAGAAGTTGTTTATTACCTCATGGATCAGATTGAACAACAACGTGAACGTGAAGTTGAAGATCCTGAGTACGCAGCAGAAGTAAGAGCATTCCGTGAACAGCTTGAAGCTGAAACACGTGAACAGACCATTGCAGCGAAGGAAGCATACCGTGCTATGCGTAAGGCACAACGCCTTGAAAGCATGATGGACGATGATGATGACTTCGATGACGATGAAGACGATGGTGATGTAGAAAGCATCTACGTTCGTGACTAAAAAACCGAGGAAAACATGATAGAAGTGGTCGATGGGCAACGTAAGCTCAGTGAGTGTAAACGAATCGTTGTTAAAATCGGATCATCTTTACTCACGGCAAATGGGCAGGGTCTAGATCTGGACGCTATTTCGCATTGGGCGAAACAGATTGCAGATTTACACAATGCTGGACACGAAATTATTTTAGTGTCTTCAGGAGCTGTGGCAGAAGGTATGGTTCGTATGAAGCTTGCGAGTCGACCCACCGATCTACCCAGTCTTCAAGCATGCGCCGCAATTGGGCAGATGGGCCTAATTCATACTTGGTCTAGTGTGCTTGAAAATCATAGTATCCGAACTGCTCAGGTGTTGTTAACACATGATGATTTGGCAGACCGCCGTCGTTACTTAAATTCATGTGATGCATTGCAGAACTTGATTGATTGGCGTGTTATTCCGGTCATTAATGAAAACGATACTGTATCTACCGATGAGATTCGTTTTGGTGATAACGATACACTAGCAGCTATGGTTGCTGGTCAAGTACATGCTGATTTATTAATTATTTTAACAGATCAGCAAGGCATGTTTGACTCAGACCCACGCCATAACCCAGATGCAAAGTTGTTATCAACTGTGCGTGCCATGGACGATGTCTTATTTGAAATGGCTGGCGGTGGTGGGCTTCTTGGACGAGGTGGCATGGTCACTAAAGTTCGTGCTGCACGTTTAGCTGCCAAGTCAGGTTGTCCAACACTGATCGCTAGTGGTGAAAGCGACAATGTGTTGTCACGAGTGATGGCTGGTGAGATGTTAGGTACGTTGTTTACGACTGATAAAGACCGTATGACAGCGCATCAGCAATGGCTTGCTGCACATTTACAAACAGCGGGTCGTCTTGTAATTGATGATGGCGCAGTTGAAGCGATTAAATTGAAACATCGCAGTTTATTGCCTGTTGGGGTAAAAACTGTTGAAGGACATTTTGATCGTGGTGATGTGGTTGAATGTGTCGATAAACAAGGTAAACGTGTTGCGGTTGGGCGAGTAAATTTTAGTTCTCGTTCTGCTGAAATTATTAAAGGTCTTTCTTCAGACAAAGTTTACCAAGTACTTGGTGAAGCCCGTTCATTAGAAATGATTCATCGCGATCATATGGCAATTTACTAAGTTGTTCTAAATTAAAAAAGCTCGCATCATGCGAGCTTTTTTTGTGGGGTTAATGAGGGCAAGATTCGATCTTCACCGACCATAAAAGGATGTGTAGCAAGACTAAGCATGTCTAAATCTTCTGAGCTATTTCCATACGCATAGATTCGCTGATAATGTTTTAGAGAATATTGCTCATGTATTCTTAACTTCTTTTGCTCACTACTACAATCCGGAGTTGAGTAGTAACCTGTCATCATGCCATTTTTAATTTGA
Organism: Acinetobacter sp. FDAARGOS_558; assembly: GCF_003937785.1. Lineage (NCBI taxonomy): Bacteria > Pseudomonadati > Pseudomonadota > Gammaproteobacteria > Moraxellales > Moraxellaceae > Acinetobacter > Acinetobacter sp. FDAARGOS_558. Next base: position 1,301,791 of record NZ_RKJH01000001.1, on the reverse strand, counting down.
GTCTCTGTACAAATTAATTCGATATCTAGTAATTTGCAAAGTGGAGCGAGATAGATATCAATGGAGGCAGAAACTAATACCACCTGATCACCTAATAGCTGGTGTTGCTGTAATTGCGCAAAAATTTCAGGTGAAAGTGCAGAGACGAGTTCTTGTGCGTATTCTTCGCCTAGTCTTTGCAATTCAATTGCAGGAGTATCTCTGAACATGCTACGAAATAGCTTAGCACGCATCGCATGGGCTGGATAAAAGTTAAGATAATAGGCTTGAATCCATGGCAGGATTTTCAAGCCTTGCTTCACAATATGGCGTTTAGACAACGCATAAAAGATGAACCCTGTAAAACTGTCTTTACTACACAAGGTTCCATCAAAATCGAACAGGGCGAGATTTTTTATAGTCTTATTCGTTTCGCTCGTTGCATACATGTTTCATATCGTCCGTTTACGCGGGTTGCATACCAGTTAGTATTATAGTCACGACTTAGTTTAGGCCCAGAAATCACCACTTGCGGCATAATTGCATAGAGCGGCTCTTTGCCAGTTTTTGATTTATAAAGTTTAGTCAATGCAATATAAGTTTGAGTACTCTCAAACTTTTTCTCTTTTTCTAATTTTAGATCATCACGTATCTGTCTTGGTGTAACTAAAACATTATTACTAGCAAATACGGTAATTAGTTCTTTTTCTGACTCGCTTTGAGTTGCGCGTGGATCACCATCTTTTGTGTAAAGGAGTAGATCGCCATCAAGACTTATATCCTTGTCGGTGAGTTCTTTTAGCATTTTTTGAAAAGCTGCATTACGACTAGAGTACATACCAGAGTTGTAATCTGCAAAACGATAAATGGCTTTATCATAATCTGCCGGATAAACCATTAAGCGGTGAATTCCATAATATAGGCCACCATACTCGGTATATAAGTCATCGCGTAGTGCAGCAGTATTCATACTCGAGCGCTTATTTGCTTTGGCATAGTTAATATGAACTTGCATTGAACCCAGTGTAGTGATCGGATTCATTTTTTCGCCAATATCTTGTCCAACTAATTTAGCTGCGCCAGTTAAAGCACTCACGTGATAGTGTTTGGCCATAAAGTCGAAAATTTCTCGGTAAAGTAAATCAAGGTCTTTCTCGGTTTTAACTTTACGCATCTGACTCATATAGTTATTGTCAGGAGAGGGTTGGGTTCTTAGTACTTCTTCAAAGTAACCGGCAATTGTTCCACCAATGGTTTTGCCAAGCTTATCTTCAAATTTTTCATTTAAACGTGTACTGACTTCCTCAACTGCTTTTTGTCCTAATCCTGGCACTTGCGGATTAGCAACAAAATTGGATTCCTGATCAACGACCGCCACAATACTACAGACATTTTGTTTGGTTTTAGGAATGTCTAAGTCTTTCATAATGTCATCAATATCTTTAGCCCATGACTCACGGTCATGCACACGAGATGGAATGAGACGTTTGATTTGCTGGCTTTCTAATTCAGGCTCATCATTATTTGACCACCAGGCTTTATCTCCACAAGCAGCTAAACTCATGCATACGGCAACCATACCGAATGATTTAAATAAAAAACGGGAAGACAACGGTTTGTTCATGGAGAGGAGGACACCTACATAAAAAGATGAGCTGATTAAGCGGATGAAGTATACTATGCCGATCATCAATTGTATGAATATATATGTATATTGGTCCCTATCAACTGTCAAATAATTTAATTGTTGCTCCTATGGCCGGTGTAACTGACCGTCCATTTAGAACGCTGTGCAAGTATTTCGGTGCGGGTCATGCAGTCAGTGAAATGATGACTGCTGACAAGACTTTACGTATGACTAAAAAAAGTCTTTATCGTGCTAATTTTGATGGAGAGTTAGCTCCAATTTCTGCACAGATTGCTGGTTCCGATCCGGAACAGTTGGCTGAAGCGGCTCGTTACCAAGTCGCAAATGGCGCGCAAATTGTTGATATCAATATGGGATGTCCTGCAAAGAAAGTATGTAATAAATTAGCGGGTTCAGCATTATTACAAGATGAAGATTTGGTAGCTCGAATATTAGATGCAGTCGTTGCAGCAGTTGATGTTCCGGTAACTTTAAAAACCCGTTTGGGATTTTTAAATGGCCAAGAGAATATTCTACGGGTGGCTAAGCGTGCCGAAGAGGCTGGCATCGCTGCATTAGCACTACACGGCCGTACACGTGAAGATATGTATTTAAATACCGCCCGTTATGAATTGATTAAGCATGTTAAAGAATTAATCCATATTCCTGTGATTGCTAATGGTGATATTGATAGTCCTGAGAAAGCAAAATATGTACTGGACTATACTGGGGCAGATGCAATTATGATTGGGCGGGCTGCACAAGGTCGACCGTGGATTTTTCGTGAAATTGCCCATTACTTAAAAACTGGTGAACACCTTGCTGCTCCGAATATTGAAGAAGTTAAAGAAGTGCTTTTAGGGCATTTGTCTGAGTTATATCAGTTTTATGGTGAATACTCTGGTTGTCGTATTGCCCGTAAGCATATTGCTTGGTACACCAAAGGTTTACGCTCAAGTAATGAGTTTCGACAAAATATGTATAAAGTTGAAACGACTGCTGAACAAGCTTTAGTTGTTGAGAGTTATTTTAATCAATTGCTCGCTGAAGGTAATTTGATGAGTGATGTTCAGGTTGAACAGGTTAATTTATTAGATACTCACTAAAATAAAGCAACCAGTATAGAGACTGGTTGCTTGGAATTTTTATCTATTCACTGTCTAGCATTTCAACGACCAGTTGATTAACCAGATCAGGTGCTTCAAGTTCACGTATTTGTGCAACGTTACTTCCTGCCCAAAAAGCACCAAAACCGTAATCTTGGTGTTTGCTTGCAAGAGCATTTAGTTGCTTTGCTAAATCATAGGTATAAGGATATTCAGGTTGTACAGGGCGAGTAGGTGAATCAATTTTTGTATGCCAATGGTTGAGTATCCCTCGAGCAGGACGCCCAGAAAGACTGGCACTAATCTGTGTTACAGGTTTACTAAATAGGGCTTTGCGATATTCAGCAGAAGCATTTGAAGTTTGGCATTGAACAAATGCTGTCCCTAATTGGACTGCGGCTGCACCTAAGCCCAACATATGTTTGGCTTGTAAGCCAGTCATTATGCCACCTGCGGCTACAACTGGAAGTGTACAGTGCTGCACAATTAGTTGAACCAAGTCACTAGTTTTAATTGCCCCATCAAAAGTTTGGTTGAAAATCCCTCTATGTCCGCCTGCCTCAATCCCTTGGGCAATGATAATATCGATGCCCGCTGCCTCAATAGCTTGAGCTTCGATCAAATTAGTTGCCGAAACTATAGTCAAAATACCAGCCTCTTTTAAAGCTTTAATTTGATGCGGATGCGGAATACCAAAGTGAAAACTTACTGCTTTTGGCTTAGTTTCTAAAACAACATTTAAAAAATCATCATTGTCTAAAAAACTTGGATAGATACAGTGTAATTCTTGGGGCGGTTGAGCACCGAATTTTTCAAAATGAGGACGTAGGTAATCAAGCCATTGTTTTGCTTTTTCTACATTAAGCTCAGTCGATTGATGACAGAAAAAATTAACTTGAAATGGGTTTTCCGTGAGCGCTTGAGTTTTTAAAATTTGTTCACGTGCACTTTGCGGTGTGTTTGCTCCTAAGCCTAATGATCCAAGGCCTCCTTGATTTGAAACCTCGGCTGCTAATTCAGGAGTCGAGACGCCCGCCATAGGAGCCAGAAAAATTGGATGTTTGATTGCAAGTTGTTGTAATAGGCTCATTTTATTCACCTCAATTCTTTCTCTTCACCATAACGTGAAAATAGAATGAAGAGCAAATAATATTGGCTATTTAATTTTTAAATATTCAAGAGCCTTATTTTAAAAACTCTCTTATAAAGGAGTGACATTAAATAAGGAACCAATCCAGCTTGAAAAAGCCATCGCTAAAATACCCCATAAGGTAATACGTAAACTACCTTTGATTTTAGACGTGCCTGCAAAATAACTCGAAAGGGCACCTAAAATTGCTAATGCCGTGATACCTGTAATAAGCACACTTGGCATAATTAAATGCTCTGGGCTAAACAAAATGGCAAGCATGGGGAAAAATGCCCCAAATGAAAATGATGCTGCTGAGGAGAGTGCTGCTTGAATTGGGTTTGCCGCCGTATTTTCATGAATACCGATTTCATCTCGGGCATGTGCACCCAAAGCATCATGAGTCGTAAGCTGAATAGCCACCTCCTTTGCTAGTTCTTTTGAAAGTCCCCTAGAAATATAGATTTGAGTTAATTCATCCAATTCTTTTTGAGGGTATTTTTTTAATTCTTTTGCCTCAATAGCTAAATCTGATTTTTCAATATCTTCTTGAGATTTAACCGAAATATATTCTCCGGCAGCCATTGAGGTTGCGCCTGAAATGAGTCCAGCAACACAAGTGATAAATAGAGTATGTGAGCTTGCCCCACTTGCAGCCATCCCCATAATTAAGCTAGTCACTGAAATAATGCCATCATTAGCGCCTAATACTGAGGCTCTTAGCCAACCTGAGCGCTGAATGGCATGATGCTCTGTATGATGTGGAAAAGCCATGTGTTTTTCCTTGTTAATGTTTTATAAATGCTATGAAATTTTACAATTTATTGGTCAAAAAATATGTCATTATTATAGGAAATTTAGGGATAAGACAGAATAGATCAATAATAAAAATGGAGATTAAACAATTATTTTAAAACATCCTTAACCTAACTTAACGATGTAACTTATTATTTTTAATTATAATATTTATTGATCATTCCAAAGACTTGCCCTCCCTAATAAGTCTAATTTACTGTAGAGGTGAAAATGAAAAATATCAAAACAATAAACTCTATAACACATTCAATATTACTGATGGGAGCAGTGATCTCTTCTTTGGGAATGATCGGTATAAGCTCAGTTTATGCACAAGAGCAAGTCGACCCTGCATATAAGCCCGGTAACCCTATTTATGATAAATGGGATAGATTTTATAAAATTGAACAGTCTCAACCGCAAGAAGCAGAAAAAATATTAGTTGAGCTTAGTAAACTGACACCAACCGATATTAAAGTCTGGAAAAGTCTTACTTATTTACAGATTCGGCTTGAAAAAAGGGAAGAAGCTTTACAAAGCTTAAGGCAAGCAAGAAATTTAGCTCCTCAAGATGACACCTTAAAATTACAAGAAGCTTATTTGCTGAATCAGCAGAAAAAAGATCGTGAAGCATTGGTTTTATTTAAAGAGTTAAGTTCCTCGTCAGACCCTGAAATTGCTGCTAAAGCAACTCAGGCAGTTAAAAATTTAAGTGGGGGAGAAGTTAAACCATATTTTAGAGATATTTATTTTGCACCATCTTATGAGTCACGTTATGACGATGTTATTTTTCCTTTAAAAATGAGGTATGGCAAAAACATCGATAACGGGCGAGCCCAAGTATATGGCTTTCTTAATTTAAACCGCGATACTCAATCACAAGGTGGGGTCCGACCTGAAATTATTGATGAAAATGCAGCCACTTTAGGGGTGGGGGCAAATTATCAACCGTGGACTTCCATTCCTGTGCGAGCCTATGTCGAAGTTGGTGGAAGTTATGACTTGATTGATAGAAATAGAAAGCGATTTCGTGAGAGTGTTGTAGGCGGTGTAACGGGTTATCAAGAATGGTATTCACAATCAAACTGCGATCATTCACTTTGTTTAGATAATTATTTTACTGACTTATATGGCAATGTCGCGACTTATTCGAGAGAGGACTATAACGTTATTGGGGACTTACGCTTACGCACAGGTTTAAATCTCTATAAGGGTCAGAGTGGGACTGTACAGGCTTATGTGAAATTGCATGGCTTAGCGGATAGCGAAGATGAATATTACAATAATTTATTTGAATATGGCCCAGGCATTTCATGGCAGCCTTTTAATTATCAACCGATAAAACTACGGGTTGAACGTCTATATGGCAATTATTTTAAAGACGTACCGGTTAATACAAAAGATCATTACAACAATACTCGTGTAGAACTTGTTTTTTATAAGGATTTCTAATAATGAAGAAAATTTTTATTTCAATTGTATTTGGTACTCGTCCAGAGCTCATAAAGTTGGCTCCGGTAATTTTATTAGCAAAACAAGATGCACGATTTCAGGTAGAAGTTATTTTTACAGGACAACATGATGAATTAGTTCGAGATGCGATAGATTTCTTTGGGGTTGAAATTGATCATCGTCTTAAAATTATGAATGCTGGACAAAGCCTGAATCAGCTTTTAATTCATGGCTTAACGCAACTTGAAAATATCTATACAGATGGTCAAAAAAGAGATGCAATTGTTATTCAAGGTGATACTACAACCGTGTTAGCTGCTGGGCTAGTTGCATTTTCCATGAAGATTCCTGTTGCCCATGTCGAAGCGGGTTTACGTTCTTATGATTTAGATCATCCATTTCCTGAAGAAGGCAACCGCCAGTTAGTTTCTCGTATTACCAAATGGCATTTTGCCCCTACAGAACAATCAAAGCGTAACTTGTTAAATGAGCAGATTCCACCTTCATTGATTACAGTGACAGGGAATACGGTAGTCGATGCTGTGTATTTAGGAAGGAAACTCATAGCTGAAAAGACGGGTTTGAAAAATCAACTTGAGCCTTACGGAATTGAATTAAAACAAAATGATAAAGTTGTACTTATAACTGCTCACCGCCGTGAGAATTTTGGCGAAGGAATTCAGAATATTTGTAATGCTGTTGAGTATTTAGCAAAACATCATCCTGATTTACATTTTATTTGGCCTGTACATTTAAATCCTGCTGTACATAATGTAGTGCACGATAAGTTTAAAAATCATGCTCAAATTCATCTTGTGAAGCCACTCGATTATCCAAGTTTATTGGCCGTTATCGACCGCTCCACCTTTATTTTAACGGACTCTGGTGGTTTACAAGAAGAAAGCCCATCATTTAATAAGCCTGTTTTAATTTTAAGAGATACGACTGAACGCCCGGAAGTGGTAGAGGTGGGAGCAGGGGTATTGGTTGGAACAAATCAGCAGAAAATTATTGAAGAGGCTGAGAAACTTTTAACGGATTCGCAGCATTACCAAAAAATGGCTCATGTTGAAAATCCGTTTGGTGATGGACGTGCTGCCCAGCGAATATTAGATGAAATTGCCAGAACTTATAACTAGAGATCATTTATTTTGAGTTTTCTGGTTCGTTTATGGTGGCGGGTGTGCTGCCATAAACGAGTCGATACCATAGACCGACAATATAAACGGACCATCGGCCCATATAGTGGGGGCCATCAAAAATATAAATTTTTTTCCCTTCATACGCCTTAATTTGAGAGATAATTTCCCAAGGATAGGCTGCACGGAATTGACCATTTTTCTTGGTTCGAAATGCTTCTAAAACAATAACCGTTTTATCTTTTCCAAGTGTCTGTTCAAGTTGATCTAAAATACGTCTAGCTTGTTCGGGAGTTCTTACTCCGACACCTACACCATCTTGGAAAAAAACGCCTGCTTGTTGAGGAAGCCAGCTTTTAACCCATAAATCGTAGTTTTCGGGTTCACTTTCACCACTATAAACACTGACCCAAATAGGTGAGGGTAATTTTTCCAAAACATGTCCTAAGGTACTTACTCTTAGCCATGTTGGGTCGGCTTCTACTGGAAAATAATAGCCTTTTAAAGAAGCATCATTTTGTTCTTGAATAATTTGTGCAGATTTTTCTCCCAAAGCAACGACATTAGCACGCGCTTCGTGTTCATTATATTCACCTGCTAACCCCAATATAAGATTTTTAGCCCAAGGTTGCTGTTTAATTTTTTGTAAATCAATGGCTTTTTCCCATTGAGGAAGATTGGAGTTTTTCCACCAAGATTTAGATTCAACGACTGACCATTGGGGAACAAAAGTATTTATTCCTAAGTAATGCCAGTTTCCTTTAGGAGGAGTAGTATCATTGTCAGGTTGCCAGAAGATACCCTCAATAATGGGAGGTTGCCCATGATTTTTGAACAACCCCGCATAACCCACTACACTACATATAATTAAAATAATAAAAGCAGTTATTTTAATTGGTATCTGTTTTTTCATTATTACGTCGTAACCAATACCACAAGAAGATCACTATTATCATAATTGCAGAGATAATCACAACTAATAAAAAGAATGATGATTGCTGAACTAATGGCGCTTTTTGATTACCCACAATTAATTTTTGAAGAACATAAATATTGCCGTTTTCAGAAACCAGCATTTTGGTCACATTATTTGGGATTTTATGCTGTATTTTTCCCCATAAATGCATAAAGGTTTGTGCGCCGTTTTCAGAGTCTGTAATTACATCGAAGCGGTTATTGTTATAACTTACGATAAAGCCATTCGCTGCTGCAGGTGCATAAATAATATTTTGATGCATTAAGACTTGTTGCTGATAAATCTCTTTGTTCACTCTCACATTCACTGCTTGTGGAGAGGTCGGAGAGAAGCGTACTAGGTTCACTGGCATTGGTGCTTGTGTCAGCAGCATGTTTTTAGCGACTTGTCCTAAAATAATGGCAATATTTAATGCCCCGGATTGGTCATCAATTGCAATCGTTGGCTTGGTGGCCAAGGTCATTGAAAGAGCGGCAACACCATTTTTAAGTTTATGGGGAAGTTTTACCGTTGATTTGGCGGTATCAACCCAGAGTGAGCCGTGAGCATTGGGTAAACATTGAGAATTGGCAATAACCGAGTTTTCAAGTTTTAAGCTAAAGTTGGTTGTATTTGAAATTTCCTTGGCAAAGATGTTGAACTGTCGGTTTACAGGGTCGGATGCGAGATCCGCCGTTTTCATACTTCCTGCAAGTCCTCCATCAATCCATGCTGTAATATTTGAACCTTGTAATAGTCCACTTTGAATACGAAGTGCGATTTGCCCTTGTAGAATATCAGTAGGTTGCCATACTGCCGGAAAATCAAGAAATAAATTCTTTTCGGCATGATTTAGTCGAAAATCCTGAATACCTAGATCTGCAAGCGTATCAATTTTTTTAAATTGCGCCCAAGCTGGTGCTGAGATTGTAGTTGGAAAAATAGCGCTACCCGTATCAAGCTGTTGCACATAAGTTGGATTAATTAGCCCGTTAATGGCAGCGGTAAGCTCTTGTGGAGTGTGATAAGTAATAGATAGCGTCGGTACACCTTCAGCCGGTTTAGCAATTTGTACTAAGGCTCCTCCTTTGAGTGGGCTTGCCGAACGAATCACTTCAATAATAAAGTTCGTTTCAGGATTTAGATTGGTTTGGCCTGAATCAACCCATTCAATTGGCGTTACGGAGCTCCACGAACTTACTAATCGGCCCAACATAGAGGCTTCGGTAATTTCTTTACGGTTATATTTTAAGATTCCGACAAAAGGTGTAGGTCGTCTAGCCTGAGGGTTAAATAAAGCGTCCGGTAGATCTTTTAAACGGTACTCATTTCGAATAGGCGTAAAGTCGAGTTGGGAATTACTCAAATAAGTTAAGTGATCAATATCTTCTGTACAGAATGTTTCTTTTGTTTGGTTAAGCGTCGTTGGTTTTGCATATTGTTGAATAATAAAATCTAAACGGTGAAAACCACTCTGACTGGCAGGAATATTAAATTTGAATTGGCCATCACCATTAAGCGTAGTGTTATAAATGAGCTTGTCGTCATATTTGACGAGTACTGTTGTGTCATTTTCAGTTGAGTAGTCACTCGAAAACTGAATGTTTTGCCATTCAGCACCTTTTCCAATATAGAAAAAGTGAGGCTCGACTGTATATTTAGTCGAGGTACTAATATCGTCGAGTTTCCATGTATAAGCATGAGTAGACATGGCAAGCAAAAAACTGGTGCTGGCAAGGAGCACTTGAGCTGTTTGGTAAAGATCAAAAGTCTTTTTCATTTATTTTTTCTCCTTGCTACGTTCCGTTTTGTACCATTGAAGGGAGTTGCCCTGTATTTTATTTTTTAGCATGTCGAATGCGGCTTTAAACACAATAAATAAGAAGATTTGTGAGTAACTTACGTAAGATAAGACAGAATAAAAATAGAGTTCTGGTTTAACTTTTTCTAAAGAAAGCGTAAACCACATTTGTGCTACATAGAGACAAAATGAGAGTCCCCACAGTAGTGTAAATGGACCAGGAACTGAAATACCTGCAATATCAAGTAAGCCAAGCGTTAAGGTAATATGACTCCAGAATAAAGCCGGTACAAAAAGGATATAGCACATAATGTTATTTAGAATTTCAATCCCGATTGGGAATGGGGTTCTCAGTGCTACAGGTAAATATTTGCGTGTTACATAAAAATTACCTTGAGTCCAGCGTGAGCGCTGTTTAACGAATACGCTTAATGAAGGAGGATCCTGTTGCCAACCGATTGCATAGGGAACCCATTTAATTCGTTTTTGTCCGATAAAAATTCGAAAACTCATTTCTGTATCATCGACTAGCGATTTTTCATCAAAACCGCCCAAAGTCTCTAGAGCATCGCGCCAGATGACATAATTTGTTCCCATTAATGTTGATAGTTCAAAACGTTGCCAGCGTCCACCTTGAAAGATCCATTGGAAAAAGATGAATTCAATCGCAATAAAACGAGTCAAAATACTATCTTGCCAGTTACGGGTTCTGACTTTGCCATTTACCGCGACTAGCTTTTTATCGGCTAACAAGGTTTGGGCAAGTAATCGGACGCAATCGGGTTCAGGGGTACTATCGGCGTCGTAAACAACAATTAACTCACCTTTGGCATGGGGAAGACCATTATTAAGCGTTCTTGATTTACCTTTACCACCCATACCTTTGGGTACATTGACAATTTTTATGCAAGGATAAATTTTTGCGAGGTTTTCTGCGATTTCAAGGGTGTTGTCTTTGGAGCCATCATTGATCAGTAAGACTTCATAAGACTCTGCCGGATAGTCCTGTTGAGCAATGGCATGCAAAGTGTCCTCAATCACAACGCCTTCATTATAAGCAGGGATCAAAACACTTAAGACTGGCCATCTTTCTGGTATTGGTAAGTTTTGCAGCTCTTTTTCAGCCGTTTTGGAATACTTCCACGCTTGATAGCTTAACCATGCCCAAAATGCTTGTGGAATCCAAATACCTAAAAAGCCAAATAAAAACAGGATATCAATTGGAGCCATTTTTACGGACCCTCCTAATAATAGAAGAGATGAGCAGCAATAATAAAATTGCCCCCACCACTAAGGAGATCCATGAAATATAGCTACCAAATGTGCCGAGTAGATCCGGATACGTCGTTGTTAAAATCAGGTCAAGTGGAACAACAACAATGCTTAAAACAATAAATATATAACCTATAAGATTCGTACTTACATGTTCAGGAGTACTCTCATAATCAATATTATTAAAGTTCCAAGAAATGCCGAGTTGAGGATATCGAATATTAGATAGAGGTAAATCGGCAGGGGGATTAATGATAATTTCATAACCTGAAACATGACCGTTAAAACCCTTGGCCGAGTAAAATAAATGTTGGCCTTGTCTGACTTCTCTTGAGGGTAATGGTAAATTTGCTGAATTTAGCTGGATAATATAACTACCTGCTGGTTGAGAAATTAAATTTTCATCCCATCCCGTACTCACAAAAGCAGCCATTGGGCGTAAACCAATAGCGGTCGAAAAAGTTGCTTTTGCGGCAAAATATTGAGGTTGTTCAGTTTTAAAAAGCACAATAGGAATAGCACCTTGGCTTACTGCTTCTTTTAACAAGAAATAGTGAGGAAAACCGAATACTTCGTCTGGCAAGATAATTCCGGGTCTAATTCCGTTATGGATAAACTTTTGGAAACTTTCAGAGCTGATCTGATCAATTGTAAAGACAGGCCACCACGTATCTTGGTAAGGGAAAAACATTGAAAGATCACTAGTACTTTGAACCTCGGCTTTTATTTGCTCAGCTTTAATTTCGCAATGATAATATTGTCGATAGAACTGTTGTAATGTGGCATCTGGATATTGGCTAGAGGCGATTACAATTCCACAAATATTGAGAAGATTAGACATTAGCTCATCTCCTCAGGTGGAAGAGGAACAATTTTGTATTCCACCTCAAGACGCAAAGTCGTAATTTCTTTTAATTTTTTTAAGAATACAGGGTCTTCTTCTGTTTTCTGCTGGCGAATCATAATACTGTAAATATTTTCCAGATCATCATCTGCAAACTGGAAAACAATTTCGTTGGGTTCATGTTGGCTCAAAATTTTAATCATTTCATTTTGAGTTGTTTTCCAGACATCATCGCCTAACATTTCTTTAATCAGACTGCGATTAAGAATTCGAATTTCGAATACTTCATAATCTTGTACATTGTGGTGATCAAGTAATTTAAAAAAACTACGCTGAAAGTATTTTAAAGCACTTAGCGGGAAAATATCGCGGCGATAATTTCGGTCATAGCTTTGAATATCACGGTATTTCTGTACATTAATTTCAATATTGTGGCGTACAGCACTTAGAAAGAGCGGTATTAGGGGAATAATGAATAATAAAAGTAACTGACGTTCAATATGTGTTTGTGCGCCTAAGTCGAGTAAAAAGTATACGGCACCCCCAATAAAAGCGACTAAACCTACAATTAAAGACAAACCGACTTCTAAAAAAGCACCTGAAATTAAAAGAATAAGAATAAAAATCCAACTTCCTCTAAAACTCACAGGTAGCCACTCGTATGCAACCATTCCCATAAATAGATGAGCTGCGATAATCCATAAGACGAGTGTTCTACCGGGGTGCTTTTGTTGCATGTGGCCTATGCTACCTTTTTTGTAATGTTAATTTTTTTATACTTTTATAATGAAAGGTGTTGATTTGCGAAGTAGTTGTTGTTTCTGTCCTTTTTAGGTATCTATTATGTTTATTTGTAGATTAAAGCCACTGTATAGTCAAACCTTGTTATTAATTTTTCATCAAAAATAAACAGAGCAGACTCAATTGTTATCTAAATATTCTTGAAAGTTTTAATTGCTTTAAGACGTGTTTCTTTTAAATCTACTATGGGTTTTGGATAATTTAAACCAAGATCGGTTTTGCTTGAGTAGGGTTCATGAATCGTTTTATTGTCCAAATGAGCCAATTCTTTCACCCATTGGCGAATATATTCTCCCTCCGGATCAAACTTCTTTGATTGAGCAATTGGGTTGAAAATCCGAAAATAAGGTACGGCATCTGTTCCTGTTGAGGCACACCATTGCCAACCGCCATTATTTGCGGCGAGGTCACCATCAATTAAATGTTGCATAAACCATTGTTCACCAATGCGCCAATCAATCAAAAGATTTTTACATAAAAACATGGCCGTAATCATACGTACTCGATTATGCATCCAGCCTGTTTGTAAAAGTTGTCGCATCCCGGCATCAACAATAGGAATACCGGTTTGACCCGTTTGCCATGCGGTTAAATGTTCTGGATTATGGTTCCATTTAATCTTCTGAGTATCTTTCTTAAACGGGATGTGTTTAGAAACATGCGGAAAATCAAATAAAATATGTTGGTAGAACTCTCTCCAAAGAAGTTCGTCTAACCATGTTTGTTGGCCCTCATTGACTAAGTGAAAGTTGCCATGTTGATTACGAAAGAGTGCTTGTAAACACTGTCGAATAGATAAAATACCAATATTTAAATAAGGCGAAAGCTTACTTGTACCTTGTATATGAGGAAAATCGCGCTCGAGTTTATAATGACAAACCGATTCTTCAATAAATCGATCTAATTGTTCTAATGCGTATTGTTCGCCAACAGGCCATAAATCTTGCTGTTCTTTTGAGAGAGATGGGCAAAATAGTTTTTCAATTTCGTCTAAATCAATATTTTTCCCCTGTAAAAAATCTAGTGGTACTTCATTTTGTTTATTAGGGACCGGATAACATTGAGGTAAACCGCTTGTGTCGAGCTTTGTATAACAAGCTTTTTTGAATGCACTAAATACTTGATATGGTTGTTGTGATTGGTTACGGATTGAACGTAAAGGAAAAATAGTACGGTCATGGAATAAAAATAGTTCTTTGCCATGCCGATTTAAATAGTCTTGTACCGTTTTATCTCTTTTTAATTCATTTACGCCTATTTCGATATTGGCATACACGTTTTCAATATTATATTTCTTGCTGAAATCAGAAATAAAGTTTGCGATCTCTTTCCAATAGGGAATGACTTGAATAACTAGTGGAATATGCAGTGCTGCTAACTCTTTCTGAAGCGTTCTGAGTTGTCGTAAATAAAAACCTATTTTTATTGGAGCATCGGCGTGTTGTTTCCATTGCTCTGGCGATAAGATGACTAAACCGAGTGAAGGTCCTTGCTGGCTGGCGTGCCATAAAGCTGCATGATCATGTATACGCAAATCTTGGCGAAACCAAATGAGCTGATAAGCATTTGACATGCAAGTCCCTAAAAATAAATTAACTCTATGAATATTATATAAAATAAAGACATAAAAAAAGCAAAGCCGAAGCTTTGCCTTTTATTATCTTCTAAAAGAAGACTTAGTGGTGGTGACCACCTGCACCGTGTACGTGACCGTGATCTAATTCTTCTTGAGAAGCTTCACGGATTTCTACGATTTCAACTTCAAAAGTTAAATCTTGACCAGCAAGTGGGAAGTTTGCATCAACGATAACGTTGTCGCCTTCAACAGCTTTAACAGTAACGATTTGAACGCCGTCATCTGTTTGAGCTTGGAATTGCATACCTGGTTGAATGTTATCAACGCCTTGGAACATTTGAGCAGGAACTTCTTGTACTAGGTCTGGGTTGTATTCGCCATAACCTTCAGCAGCTGGTACGTTAACAGTGAATTTATCACCAACAGTCTTACCAGTTAATGCATTTTCTAAACCAGGAATGATGTTGCCTGCGCCATGCAAATAGGCAAGTGGTTCACCTTGAGATTGATCAAGTGTTTCACCCTCAGCGTTTGTTAATTTATAGTGGAATGAAACCACGTGGTTATTTGCAATTGCAGTCATGTTTTTGATCCATTCAATCAATTAAAGCGTACATCATAAAGTGAAAAATAAATTTTGTAGACTACAAAATCTCAATCTTTAACACTTTTTCTAATGCGTTTTTATCTAAATAGGGATGAACTTAAAAAATTCAACTCAATACAGCTTAATTTTTGGTCGTACTCGTCTTGTAAGTAAATCTTTCATTGTGAGTAGTCCAGCTTGAGTGTATCCGTGAATTGTTGCTTGATGTAAACGGTATAAAGATACATACATCGTTTTGGCAATATATCCTTGGACACTTACATCCCCTAGTAATTCTCCAACCGCTTTATTACGACTTAAAGACACAAGTGAACCTTTGTCGTTAAAAGTAAACATCGGTTGTGATCGACCATTTAGTCTAGCAGCCATAGCATCGACTAAAAAGCTTGCTTGTTGACTAGCAACTTGAGCGCGTGGTCCGAGAGGCGGGTGTCTTGCATCAAGTTGGCAATGCGCACAATCACCAAATGCAAATACATTAGGATCGGAATAGGTCTGCAGCGTTGCATAGACCATTAAGCGGTTAATATTGTCACGTTCGAAACCGCTAAGACTTTCAAGTACTTTTGGTGCTTTTACCCCAGCTGCCCATACCGTAATATCACTGTTGAGCTGGTTACCATTACTAAAATAGATACAGTGTTCATCAATTTTTTCAACACGGTGTTTAGTTAAAATTTCAACACCCATTTTTTGAAGCTGTTTTGCGCTATGCTCAGCTGTTTTTTCACTTAGGGCAGGGAGGATGCGTTCTGAGGCCTCAATGAGTGTAATTTTGACTTGATTCGGATGGATCTTTTTCAAACCATAGCGATAAAAGTTTTTGGTCGTTTCAATCAGTTCAGCCGCAAGTTCGACACCTGTTGCCCCCGCACCAATAATTCCAATATTTAATGTACGTTGATCGGGTTGATTTTGCGCTTCGATATATAAGTGTAAAAGATCTTGCTGGAAAATATCCGCCTGTTTACGGCTATCGAGGAAATGGCAGTTTTCACGAACACCAGGTGTATTGAAATCATTTGATACTGAACCAAGCGCTAAAACCAGCGTATCGTAACTGAGTTGTTGAATATGGGTATTTTGTTCTTTAGAGACTTGAGGGGGAATTAAATCAATTATTTTCTTATCTTTATTTACTGCTGTTAATGTTCCCAACACAAATTCATAGTGGTGTTTCTCTGCATGGGCAAAATAATTGGTTTGCTCTTCGTGAGGATTTAAAGAACCCGCCGCAATTTCATGAAGTAATGGTTTCCAGATATGAGTTAGATTTTGGTCAACCAATGTAATTTTGGCTTTACCATTTTTCCCAAAAGTTTCACCAAGTTGTGTGGCGAGTTCTAAACCACCAGCACCACCACCGACAATAACAATATGATGTAAGTTTTGGGTCATTTTTATCACCTAATTATTTTTCTATAAAAAAAGATGGCTAAATTATGCCATCTTTTCTTTATAAAATTTATTGTGCATCTGTGCACAATTTGATGTTTTTAGTGCGAATCTATAGGGTAGAGTTTTGCTGTACTGTGCTCACTTGATGAAAAGATTGAGAATAGGCTTGAGAACCACATCATAATTCTTTGGAAAATATTTGCTTCTTCAATGTGTACATCATTTTCAATTTGAAGACTGCGAATGAGCTGGTTGTTTTGATAAATTGAAACTGTTGCCAAATTCATCGCTTTCATTAACGGTGCTGTTAACTTTTGCTCATTTAACTGAATATTTACACGTGTTTGAGTTGTTTCAAGTGGAGCAATAATTTTAGGTTGTTGATTGCTATCAAGAACTTGAATACGCTGTGTAGCATAATCAAACGTATTTAAATCAATTGGTGTTGGCTCAGCATATAAAGAAGTCGTAACAATGGTTGGCTGCTTAGTTTCTACTTTAAACATTTTTAAAGTTGATTTAATAACAGGCAATTCAGCAATTAATTTTTGCTCAGGAATAACCACTTCATCACGTGTATAAGCATAAGCAAGATTCATTAATTTATCTGCAATTTCAGCACGTTTCACAGCACTTGGTGTACCTAAGACAATTACCAGTAAACGTCTTTGCGGTAAGTTCGGTGAAAATGAAGGGCGTGAAGCTGTTAGAGCCAAGTTATAACCTGCTGCTTTGGTATAGCCAGTTTTTAAGCCATCTACAGATGGATCGTATTTGAGCGCAAGGTTCGTCGCGTGGTGAAAACGTTGATTGTAGCTAAAGCTCGGCATTTTCGAATAATGTAAATATTCAGGGGTCTGGTGAATCACTGCCTGACTTAATAAGCTCAAATCATGAGCTGTCGTGTAATGATCCGGCATTGTAATGCCAGCAGGGTTACTAAAGTGCGTGTCTTTCATACCCAGCGCTTGTGCTTCTTGATTCATACGCTGTACGAAATGAGGCACATCACCAGAAATTTTTTCAGCCAAAGTCACAGCTGCATCATTTGCAGACATAACAATTAAACCAGCCAAGAGCTGATCAACTGAAATTTGCTCGCCCGCTTTGAGGTACATTTGTGATTCATCCCACTGCACCACGCTTACGACTGGTGTTGCAGTAATGACTTCGTTCAGTTTTAACTTTCCAGCCTTAATCTCTTTTAATGCAATGTAGGCCACCATCATTTTGGTTAAAGATGCTGGCGCACGTTGTACATGACTATTATGCTCAGCAATAATTTGACCAGATTGGGTATCTACAATTGTCCATGCAGCGGCTTCAACACTTTCAGGAGCAATATTAAGTAGAGCAGCATTGGTAAGAGTAGTACAGAAAATACTAAACAGCGTAAAAAGAGATAGGAAGAATTTCACTAGGTGACCTTGACGTTTACTGGCAAATACGGAACACAGATGCCCAGCATGCTATGCCTTTTTTTTGTAGAAGGCTAGTGTGAATTGTTGCCAAAAAATACATCTACGCAAGTCGATACAAAAAAGTGATAATCTAATGTGAAACCGTTCTTATTTTTAAATTGAAGAATTTATGTTGCATTATCAAATTGAGTTCGATGATTACAAACAACACCTTGTTCACGTGACAATTCGTTTTTTAGCGAATCCAAATCAGGAACTATGGTTACCAACGTGGATTCCGGGCAGTTATCTCATTCGAGAGTTTTCTAAGCACATCGAGGCAGTAAAGGCATATGATGAAGCTGGACGCATGCTCAATATTAAAAAGACTGAAAAAAATCGCTGGCGTTTATTTAACACCGATCACGAGTTAATTACTGTTGAATATGATGTTTATGCATATGATTTATCAGTACGTGGCGCTTATGTAGATCAAACGCGTTTATATATTAACCCTGCCTGTGTGTGTTTAGGCTTAGAAGGCCAAGAACAATCTGCATGTGAATTAGAAATCTTTTTGCCGGATGAATTAAAACACTTTCAGTTAGCAACAGGATTAGCTTCAAAAAGTTTAGTAAAAGGACGTTTTACTTTAAAAGCTGATCATTATGATCAACTCATTGATAGTCCATTTGAACTGGCTGATCAAACGCGTTTTAGCTTCGAAACACATGGAATTGAACATGAGTTTGTAATTTCAGGTACTCACGCTACGAATGTTGATCGTTTAAAAACGGATATTGAAAAAATTTGTGCAGCCGAAATTGATCTGTTTGGTTCAGCACCGTTTAAAAACTATACCTTCATGACCATGGCAACAGGGAATAGTTACGGTGGGCTAGAGCATTGCAATAGCACAAGTCTGATTACTCCACGAGATGATTTGCCGAAATCGAATGAACCTACTGAACCTTCGAAAGATTATCAACGTTTCTTAGGCCTATGCAGTCATGAATATTTTCATTCTTGGTTAGTAAAGTTTATCCGTCCAGAAAATTTTGCGAACTACAACCTGCATCAAGAAGGCTATACCTCACTACTGTGGATTTTTGAAGGGTTTACTTCGTATTACGATGATTTAATTTTATTACGTAGTGGCGTGATTTCCCAAAAGTCTTATTTAGATTTGTTGAAGTCACAGATTGATCGCTATTTGCAAAACCCGGGACGTTTTGTTCAAACAGTAGCAGAATCAAGTTTTGATGCTTGGATTAAATTTTATCGTCAAGATGAAAATTCGAATAATGCAGGCACGAGCTATTATAACAAAGGTGCATTAGTTGCTTTATGTTTGGATTTAGGCTTACGTTTACGTGGTTCTAGCCTTGATGCCTTAATGCGTCGATTGTATGAAAACACGCAAAACGGTGTTCAGGTTAATGAGCGTACAATTTTTGATTTATGTGAAGAGCTAACAGGCGATAGTTGGTTAGAGCAAATCAATCATTTGATTAATACTACTGAAGAGTTACCACTCGATCAGTTATTCCCTGAGTTTGGTTTAAGTTATACGCTTAAAAATGATAAGACTTTAGCTTATGGTTTAAAGCTAGCTGATAAGCCTGAAGGTGTGTTAGTACAAAATGCTCACCGTGAGGGAGCTGGTGCTAAAGCGGGTATTTCTGCTAATGATGTCATTATTGCAATTGATGGACTAAAAGCGACCACAAAACTTATTGAGAAATATGCTAAACAAAAGGGTAATTACTCAGTCTTGGCTTTCCGCCGTGATGAGTTATTGTCGTTTGAAGTTACAAGTGACAGCATAAACTTAACTGAAGTTGAACTTATTATTGAAGATCAAAGCAAAGCTGACAAATGGTTAAAAGCCTAAATAACCGTTAATTAATTTATAAAAAACCGATGTTTCGTGCATCGGTTTTTGTTTTTTCCTAACTTCAAAACATAGAAAGAGTCTTTATCTTTGAGTTTGTTTTGAATGAAAAGTATAATAATTGTCAGAACTCTGAAAGATATCTCATGTAATTTAAGACTGTTCTATACCTAAAAAGTTGGTAAAAGCGCATTTATTACCATAAGTTAGGTATAAGATTATTATCGATAGATTTGAATTATGTATTATTTCGCTGCGAAATGTCGTTATCACTGGATATTTCGTTGACTGAAAGCCAATGAGAGCCGATACTCTCAGGGTTTTATTTAAGCATATCGGTTCGTAGGCACTGGGCCAAAAGCTCGGTCCTCAAAACTCAATTCAACGGAAGGGGCTATATATGGCTGGTGAAAAGTCAACCATCATTTACACACTGACTGACGAGGCGCCATTATTGGCGACTTATTCGCTACTGCCGATCATTGAGACCTTTACTAAGCCAGCTGGTATCGAGATTGTTAAAAGTGACATCTCTGTAGCTGCACGTGTGCTCGCAGAATTCGCTGACTACCTAAGTGAAGAGCAAAAGGTATCCGACAACCTTGCTGAGCTAGGTCGTCTTACACAAGATCCAGATACTAACATTATCAAACTCCCAAATATTAGTGCCTCTGTTGCGCAATTGACAGCATGTATTAAAGAACTTCAATCTAAAGGTTATGCAATTCCTGACTATCCGGAAAACCCAGCGACTGAAGAAGAAAAAACAATCAAAGCTCGTTATGGCAAATGCCTAGGTTCAGCAGTAAACCCTGTTCTTCGTGAAGGTAACTCTGACCGTCGTGCTCCTGCTGCCGTTAAAAATTACGCTAAGAAACACCCTCACTCAATGAGCGAGTGGAAACAATGGTCGCAAACTCACGTTTCACACATGGAAGAAGGTGACTTCTACCACGGTGAAAAGTCAATGACACTTGACCGTCCACGCAATGTAAAAATGGAACTTATCACAAACAGTGGTAAGAGCATTGTTCTTAAGCCAAAAGTTGCGCTTCAAGAAGGCGAAATCATTGACTCAATGTTCATGAGCAAAAAAGCGCTTTGCGACTTCTATGAGAAACAACTTGATGACTGCCGTGAAGCAGGAATTTTATTCTCATTACACGTAAAAGCGACAATGATGAAAGTTTCACACCCGATCGTTTTCGGTCACTGTGTGAAAATCTACTATAAAGAAGCTTTCGAAAAACACGGTAAGTTGTTTGACGAATTAGGTATTAACGTAAATAACGGTATGGCTGGGTTATACGAGAAAATCGAAACTCTTCCAACCTCATTACGTGAAGAAATCATTGAAGATTTACATGCTTGCCAAGAACACCGTCCTGCACTTGCGATGGTTGACTCAGCAAAAGGCATCACTAACTTCCATTCACCTAACGACATCATCGTAGATGCTTCTATGCCTGCAATGATCCGTGCTGGTGGTAAAATGTGGGGTGCTGATGGTAAGCAATACGATGCTAAAGCAGTAATGCCAGAATCAACATTTGCCCGTATTTACCAAGAAATGATCAATTTCTGTAAATGGCATGGTAACTTTGATCCAAAAACAATGGGTACAGTACCAAACGTTGGTTTGATGGCTCAAAAAGCTGAAGAATACGGTTCTCACGACAAGACTTTTGAAATTCCTGAAGCAGGTATAGCAAACATTACTGATCTTGACACTGGTGAAGTATTATTGACTCAAAATGTTGAAGAAGGCGATATCTGGCGTATGTGTCAGGTGAAAGACGCTCCGATTCGTGACTGGGTAAAACTTGCAGTAACTCGTGCACGTAACTCAGGCATGCCTGCGATCTTCTGGCTTGACCCATACCGTCCACACGAAAATGAATTGATCAAGAAAGTACAGAAGTACTTAAAAGATCACGATACGACTGGTCTTGATATCCAGATCATGTCTCAAGTACGTGCAATGCGTTACACACTTGAGCGTGTAGTTCGTGGCCTCGATACAATTTCTGTAACCGGTAACATCTTACGTGACTACTTAACTGACTTGTTCCCAATTATGGAACTTGGTACTTCTGCGAAAATGTTGTCTATCGTTCCGCTTATGGCGGGTGGTGGCATGTACGAAACTGGTGCGGGTGGTTCAGCACCTAAACATGTACAACAACTTGTTGAAGAAAACCACTTACGTTGGGATTCGCTTGGTGAGTTCCTTGCGCTTGCAGTTTCTCTAGAAGAAATGGGTATTAAAGAAAATAATGCTCGTGCCAAGTTACTTGCGAAGACACTTGATGAAGCGACTGGTAAATTGCTTGACAATGACAAGTCTCCATCACGTCGTACAGGTGAACTTGACAACCGTGGCAGTCACTTCTATTTGTCACTTTACTGGGCAGAAGCACTTGCTGCACAGAACGAAGATGCTGAGTTGAAAGCTAAATTTGCTCCACTTGCAAAAGCATTAGCTGAAAACGAACAGAAGATCGTTGCTGAGCTTGCTCAAGTACAAGGTAAACCGGCTGATATCGGTGGTTACTATGCAGTTGACCCAGCGAAAGTAAGCGCTGTAATGCGTCCAAGTGCTACATTCAATGCAGCGCTTTCAACTGTTCAGGCTTAACTACTAATTCGTTAGTACATAGCTAAAAGCCGGTGCATAAGCACCGGCTTTTTATTTTTATAAAATAAAAGTCATTAAAAAAAGCCCACTAACGTGAGCTTTAAAACTTAAATATTTTTATCGGCTATTGCGGCTACGACCACGTGGTGCTTTGGTATTTGGACGTGTTGTACCGTTAGTCTTACGACGCGGTTTTTCACTTTCATCCATTTGCCAAATACGCTTTGTACCAGATTTTTTCGCAGAACCATCTTTGTTCTTGCGAACCATTGGCTTACCGCCAGTGCCACCCGGTTTTTTCACATATGAACGTGAACGATAAGGTTGTTCAGCCGGAACATCTTTAAAGTCTGGGTAGAGTAGAGGCTCAATTTCTTTGGTTTCGCCCGGTTGTAATCCCAATTGAACTAAGTCAATCGTACCAATTTTTGTACGAATGAGACGTAAAGTCGGAAAACCTACCGCAGAGGTCATGCGACGAACTTGGCGGTTACGACCTTCACAAATAGAGATTTCAATCCAAGATGTTGGAATGCTGGCACGGTAACGTACAGGAGGATCGCGGTCCCATAACCATTCAGGCTCACTTACCTTAATTGCTTTAGCTGGTAAAGTCATACCATCATTAAGCTCTACACCCTTACGAAGCTGCTCGAGTGCTTCTTCGGTTACATCGCCATCAACTTGAACTAAATACGTTTTGTATTTTTTATTCGCAGGGTTGGTAATGAACTGATTCAAACCACCATGATCAGTTAAGAAAACTAAACCCTCAGAGTCCATATCAAGACGGCCTGCTATGCGCAAAGTCGGGTCATCTACAAAGTCAGAGACCGTCATGTGTGCTTCGTCTTTACGAAACTGGGAGAGAACGTCATATGGTTTGTTGAGAATGACGATTTTCATAAAAAATGACTTCTTCTTTCAAATAAGCGGTAAAAACATTGAGCTATATTTAAGTGCGAAATTTGCTTATTTCCCACATAAATCTCAAAAAGGGTTAAATTCGATTAAGCTATTATGCGTTAATAAAAGTTGAAAGTATTGTTTATCGATAATTATTTTTGTTTGGTTAGTTAAATATTATAAAAGGGAGAATCTACATAATGGGTTATCAGAAGATCGTGGTTCCTGCCGACGGTGATAAAATTACAGTAAAAGCAGACCTGTCACTGAATGTACCAAATCATCCAATTATTCCTTTCATTGAGGGTGACGGTATTGGTGTAGATATTACACCGGCAATGAAAAAAGTTGTTGATGCGGCAATTTTAAAAGCCTATGGCGGCAAACGCTCTATTGAATGGATGGAAGTGTATTGCGGTGAAAAGGCCAATAAAATTTACGGTACCTATATGCCGGAAGAAACCTTTGAAGCGCTGCGTGAATTTGTAGTTTCTATTAAAGGCCCTTTAACTACACCAGTCGGTGGCGGCATTCGTTCACTCAACGTTGCACTACGCCAAGAACTGGATTTGTATGTATGTGTACGTCCTGTGCGTTGGTTCCAAGGCGTCCCTTCACCCGTTCAACATCCTGAGTTAACTGACATGGTAATTTTCCGTGAAAACTCGGAAGATATTTATGCGGGTATTGAATGGAAAGCAGATTCTGAAGAAGCTAAAAAAGTCATTAAATTCCTTCAAGAAGAAATGGGGGTCACAAAAATTCGTTTCCCTGAAGGATGTGGTATTGGTATTAAACCCGTTTCCAAAGAAGGAACACAGCGCTTAGTTCGTAAGGCCATTCAGTTTGCAATAGATAATGACAAACCTTCAGTGACTCTTGTTCATAAAGGCAACATTATGAAATATACCGAAGGTGCCTTTAAAGAATGGGGGTATGAGTTAGCGCTAGATCGTTTCGGTGGTGAATTAATCGATGGTGGCCCATGGGTTAAAATTAAGAACCCTAAAAATGGTAAAGACATCATTATTAAAGACGTGATTGCAGATGCTTTCTTGCAACAAATCTTGATGCGTCCTGCTGACTACTCTGTAATTGCAACCCTTAATTTAAATGGTGACTATATTTCCGACGCATTAGCAGCAGAAGTAGGGGGAATCGGGATTGCGCCAGGTGCGAATATTGGTGGAGCTATTGCAGTGTATGAAGCAACGCATGGCACTGCACCTAAATATGCTGGGCAAGATAAAGTCAACCCGGGTTCAATTATTCTCTCTGCTGAAATGATGCTCCGTGATATGGGGTGGACAGAAGCAGCGGACCTGATTATTAAAGGTATTTCAGGAGCGATTGCAGCTAAAACCGTAACTTACGATTTTGAGCGTTTAATGCCGGGAGCGACCTTGTTACGTTGCTCAGAATTTGGCGATGCCATAATTCAGCACATGGAAGATTAAACTTTCATAGAAAAGCCCTCAATTGAGGGCTTTTAAAGTCTTTAGATTTATAATTTTGAAAAATAATAAAAAATAAGAATATTAAACGTTAAAATTTTAGCTAAGAATTAGCCGTATAGGCCCACAATATACATGCTAATATCGTTAAACTCAGCAATATTAAGCCTTGCCCATGATGTGTTGCATACAGTGGTACATTTCCAATGGTATGCGTCATTTTGTAGTTTAGAATAGGCCGAATACAAAAGAAAAAAAGCGGTAATGATAAAATCACTGTATTACTAATTTTAATTGTATGGCGAAAATAGTAACTAAATAGTCCTATTAGGGCGGCATACAATAATGTTTTAAATAGCACCTCTCCACTGGTGTATATATCTATACCGAGATAAAAATTAAACTTCCATATCAGAAGACTAACTGTAGCAATTATTGCGATAATACCTACAACAACGGCATTTGCTGGGTTTGATACGTTGAACATTTTTAGAGTTTTTAATTGATATAAATTAATTTGCTTAAAATATATATTATAAAAACATAGAGTACAGTGACGATTTTTAACTTTATAAAACTCCCTAAAAATCCTCATTTAGACATTTTGAGACTCAAACGAGTTTGAGCTTGTTTCTTTAAATACCCATAGGGCAAAACAAAATATGATCACGATGAGTAGCCCTAAACTTTGACCATGACCTGAGAGATAAAACGGAACATCTGGGATAGTTTGAATGGCCTTGTAGTCAAGAATTGGCTCTAGCCAAAAGTATGCAAATGGAACAGCAATTAAAAATTGTGTTGTAAACTCAATATGATTACGTGTTAAAAAGCCCAAAATAGCTGCTGTGACCATATAGATAACAATCCTTACAGAGACTTCGTATGATGTTGTCATATCCAGTGCAAAGATGGTCTGACATTTAAATGCCAGTAATAAAACACCGATAAAAGCGAACATTGCCAAGAGCTTTAAAAGCTCATCAATATAATTGTTATTGCTCATGTTTTGCTCAATTTTAAGTATTAAAAATTATAAATTTTGACTGAATATAGATCAGAAAATAGCTCTCTACATTGACATAATATGACATTTTTTGTCAGTTAAGCGGTTTTAATAAGCGTACTAAAATAGTTGTTATGCGGTTTGTTCTACTGATCTATTCATTAATTTTTATTTTGACAATATACGATTATTCAATGGAAAAGCCCCTTATGTATAGGGGCTTTTTTTATTGCATAAATTCCGGATGCTTCTGGGGTTTAGAGATACCAATTTTCTTTTGATAGCTTTGGTCTAAAGCCTGAATAATGAGTACGAAAATAATCAAAAAGAGAGGAAAGAATAAAGTTTTCACGATTCGGTTTCTCCGAGAGTGTTCGGCATGGAAGAACGGATAGGAATTAAAAGGCTCAATGCAAATAACAAAACAATGCCGCCCATTAAAAACAGATGGGCATAAGACCAATGCAAGTGATGTAAAGTACTAATAACAACGCCACCTAATAACTGAGTGCTGGCAAACCCAATGGTGGTAAGGCTCCAGATTTTTTGATAACGCTGTTCATAAATCTGTAGCAGGCTATAAGAGCTAATAAATACGGTGGCAGGTGTGAGTAAACCTGTAAGAAAGGACGATAAAGTGAGCAAAGCAGTAGCATGTGAAAAAAAAGGTAGGGCAACTGCCAAGCAATAGACACCGTATAGACATTTAATTGCCTGCAAATACCCAATAAGGCGGCTTAAACAATACGCCACAAAGGCGCCAATACAACTTCCAACCCCATAAAGAACCCAAAATAAGTTTCGTTGTTGCAATGGAAAATGTAGGGTTCCCGATAAATAGTCCATCCAAAATAAAGAGTGTGGGATATATGCAAAAGCACTGCACATATAAGCAATAATAATGACCAGTCCTAAACGTGAATGTTTGAAGTTTTGTGGAGCTTGATTGGCCGTTTGAACGGACTCGGTAAGTGGGTGCCTTAATAACTGAAAAAGTACCAAACTGCCAATAATGGAAATGGCGGAAAAAATTTCCCAGACATATTGAACAGGCATATTTTTAAGTGCAGGAATAATGAGAGTGGCAGATAACACGCCTGCGCCAATACCACTAAACCCTAAAAAATTGACTTTGAGCCTTTGGCTAATTGCAATATTTTTCATGGCAAAGCTGGGCGCCAAAATCATGAGTAGGCCACCTGCGATACCTGAAATGGTGCGCCAGAGAATAAACCAAGCCAAAGGCATGTGTATAAAAGAACAGCAGAGTAGGCTTAAGCTGCCTAAAACCGCCGAAGTTATAATCAAAGCGGGGATAGATTTTTCTTTAATGCTAAACAGGGCCAATAGTGCGCCAACCAGATAGCCCAATAAATTTGCACTTCCTAAGTAGCTTGCAAAGTCGTGAGTCCATCCATATTGCACAATCATAATAGGCATGAGTGCGGTATAGGAAAATCTAAAAATACCAATTCCTAGGCAAGTCGCTAAAAAAACAAGCAGGCTCATTCGATAGAACGTAGACATGAGAAATCTCTCAATTTTTTTATTATTAAAAGCGAGTTTATTTATCATTAGAAATGATTTAATATGATATTAATTATCTTGTTTTGAGATAGTGGCATGTTGCTTAAGTCTTTAGAGTTTTTTTTAGCGGTTGCAGAGAGTGGTAGTTTTTCATTGGCTGCACAAAAAATGTGTACGGTTCAATCCAATATCACGAGCCACGTGAAAAAGCTTGAAGAAGAGTTAGGTGTGATTTTATTAAATCGTCATAACCCCGTTACATTAACCAATGCAGGACACCAGCTACATAGTTATGCTGTGCAAATGATCGCACTGCATAATAAAGCGAAGACAATCTTCCGAGAAGGTGATATTGACCCGAATGAAACTATTCGTTTGGGCAGTATGGAAACGACAGCAGCAATACGACTTCCTCAATTGCTTAATGAATGTATGCAACAACATCCGCATCTGCCGCTTGAACTTCAAACTCACCCGACAGGATATTTGTTAAATGCTGTGCAACAAGGAGAAGTCGATTGTGCTTTTGTCGCTTCTAAATATGTGATTCCAGAGCTATATAGTTTTCCGGTGTGGCAAGAACAACTGGTTTTGGTTTGCCCAAAACAACAAATTGATTTTCCCGACATTGCCACCCTCGCAAAGACTCGATTTATTGCATTTCGACAAGGATGTTCCTATCGGCATGCAATTGAGTTGTTTTTAAATGATCACAGTGTGCCACCTTCGCAAATTATGGAAATGGGCAGTCTGGATGGCATTGTAAGCTGTGTGGAATTAGGTGTCGGTTTTGCTTTATTGCCAAAGTCATATCTGAATAAAGTAGCCGATAAAGTCTCATTAAGTTGTTTTGAAATTAACACTGAATCTGCACATTTCACTACTTATTTGGTCGCTCAGCCTCCTGAAACATGGGGCAGTAATTTAAAGCAGTTTATTTGTTTTATTGAGCAACAATTTATACAGAAATGCGCTTAATTTTTATACATAAATATCTAACGTAACTTATGTTTTAAAAGTGATATATATGTATTTAAAAGTCATTTTATATTCTCATTCAGATCGGTAATGATCTGCATGCTAGAAAATTGTTGAAAAGGGTAGTTTATATAGGCCGGCTATGGTCAAATATGCCCCCTTAAAAGATGACACAAGCAATAATTTGGAGTTTGGGAATGAATATACCCTTAATCATCAATATTGTGGTTTTTGTCGGGTTAATATTTTTACTCGCCCAAACACGTAAAACGGACTGGAGCTTATCTAAAAAAGTTCTAGCTGGCTTAATTTTAGGTGTAGTGTTTGGTTTAGGACTACATTTGATTTATGGCGGTGGCCATCCGATTCTTGCTGAATCTATTAGCTGGTTTAATATTGTTGGTAACGGCTATGTAAAACTTTTACAAATGGTCGTGATGCCTTTGGTCTTTGTTTCGATTTTAGGTGCGGTAGCGAAGCTACACCAAGCTTCTTCTTTAGGAAAAATCAGCTTCTACACCATCGGGACTTTGTTATTTACCACACTCATCGCTGCGCTGGTTGGGGTATTTGTGACGAACTTGTTTGGTTTAACTGCCAAAGGTTTGGTACAAGGGGCGGCTGAAACAGCTCGACTTACTGCAATTCAGACTGACTATGTGGGTAAAGTAACAGACTTAAGTGTACCGCAATTTATTCTTTCTTTTATTCCGAGTAACCCTTTTGCTGAGTTAACGGGTGCAAATCCGACTTCAATTATTAGCGTGGTTATCTTTGCTGTCTTTTTAGGGATAGCAGCACTCAACCTAATGAAAGATGACGCAGAAAAAGGTCAACGTATTCTGACGGCTATTCAAACATTACAGTCTTGGGTAATGAAGCTTGTTCGTTTAGTGATGACGCTTACACCATATGGTGTTTTTGCCCTTATGACGAAAGTTGTGGCAAGTTCAAATGTCGCAGATATCTTGAACCTAGGTGGTTTCTTGGTGGCGTCTTATTTAGGTTTGGCGATTATGTTCGTCGTGCATGCCATTATTTTGACTCTGACCGGTGTTTCTCCACTTAAGTTCTTCAAGAAAGTTGCTCCGGTTCTAACATTCGCGTTTACGAGTCGTTCAAGTGCTGCAAGTATTCCACTGAGCATTGAAGCGCAAACTCGTCGTTTGGGTGTGCCTGAGTCTATTGCAAGTTTCTCTGCTTCTTTTGGTGCCACTATTGGACAAAATGGTTGTGCGGGTTTATATCCAGCCATGCTCGCAGTCATGGTTGCGCCAACTATGGGTATTAACACCCTAGACCCAATGTGGATTGCTTCGTTAGTGGGTATTGTGACTTTAAGTTCAATTGGCGTAGCAGGTGTTGGTGGTGGTGCAACTTTCGCAGCATTGATCGTACTTCCTGCTATGGGCTTACCTGTAACATTGGTTGCTCTTCTTATTTCAATTGAACCACTCATTGATATGGGACGTACTGCGTTAAACGTAAATGGTTCGATGACTGCTGGTGTAGTTACAAGCCAATTTATGGGGCAGACCGACAAAGCTATAATGAATAGCGAAGATGAAATTGAATTAACTCAACATCATTAAGAGTTAATATTAAACGGCTCTTCACTCTGGATGAGCCGTTTTTTTATATGTGTAACTTGCGACTGTGATGTTAATTTTTAAAAAATTGTATCTGTTTTTCTTTTAAATAATTTTCGAAAATGAGCCTATTAAGAAAGAGAGCACTAACATGAAAATGTATCAAGTCGATGCTTTTACCAAAGAGTTATTTCGTGGAAATCCGGCTGCTGTGATTGTTGAAAAAGAATGGCCAGATGCAGATTTAATGCAAAAGATAGCACTTGAAAATAACTTATCCGAGACTGCTTTTGTAAAAATTATAGACTCTGAAAATTATGAAATACGTTGGTTTACTCCAACGGTTGAGGTGGATTTTTGCGGGCATGCGACTCTTGCGAGTGCTTTCATATTATTTAAAGATTTTACTGAGAAAAAGACTCTTAATTTTCATGTACGAAACTTAGGTTTGTTTGTAGTTCATCAAGATGAAGACGGCAAAATCAGAATGGATTTCCCAATTCGTAAAGCTCAGCAAGTTGAAGATTATCCGGCTATTTTACGTCAAGCATTAACAAAACCGTTTAAAGCGGTTTATCAAAATGTTCAAGCCTACATTGTTGAATATGAGTCAGTGCAAGATGTGTTAGATGAGCAACCTGACATGAACTTACTTAAAGCCTTAGGTAAACGGACTGCAATTACAACTACAGCAATGGATGTTACAATAACTTCAAAAGCTGACGATCAATATGACTGTGTTTCTCGTTATTTTGCACCTGTCGCAGGCATTGATGAAGACCCGGTTACCGGTTCAATTCATACCGCAATAGCGCCGCTATGGGCAGAGAAACTCGCTAAAAATAATATTGTGGCCTATCAGGCTTCTAGCCGTGGAGGCGTATTGTATTGTAATGTCTTAAATCAGGAACGTATTGAAATTTCGGGATATGGCAAACTTTATATGCAAGCCGAAATTTTTCCTTAAAATATAAGGCCGTTTAAATAAACGGCTTTTTTTTCAAATCTTTACTATGAAAGTCAGCTCAAATTTCCTACTATAGTCACACAACTATTGATTTTTTATTATTCAAATTAATTGGTATTTATATGTTTATGCAGTTTAAACAACTGACTCTCTCCCTATGTATTTTTGGTTTAAGTGCTGCCTCTTTTGCACAAACAACATTAGTAAAAAGTAAGCAAAATGTTGAGGAATATAAATTAGATAATGGTTTTCGGGTAGTGCTTGCGCCGAATGACAAAGAAAATAAAATCTTTATTAATACCATTTATTTAACGGGTTCTTTAAATGATCCACAGGGTAAAAGTGGTTTAGCACATTTACTCGAACATTTAGCATTTAAAGGCACGCAAAATGTAAAAGGTGAAGAATTCCAACGCCGTTTAGATCAATATACGTTAATGACGAATGCGAGCACGGATTACTATTCAACCAAATACACCAATATTGTCCGTCCAGAAAAAACAGCACTCGATCAAGTGCTGTACCTTGAATCTGAGCGCATGGACAAATTAGTTCTACAAGAAAAATTTGTGCCTTCTGAAATTGAAATCGTAAAGCGTGAACGTGAAGTCCGTATGGATCAGCCTTTTGCTGTCTTGATGGATCAAATGTGGAAGTCGGCTTATGGTAATCAATATCTAGGTCGATTACCGATTGGTGATTTACCTGAGCTTAAGTCAATTAAAATGCCTGAGTTGAACCAGTTCTATCGCAGTTGGTATGCGCCTAATAATGCGGTCATGGTGATTTCAGGCAAGTTTGATAAAACTGATGTTTTAAAAACGATAGACCAATATTTTAGCCCAATTCCTGCAAGAGCTGTGCCTAAGCCTGTTCAAGTGCCTGTGTTAGATTCTACAAAACTCAAAAACCGTGAGTTTGTGGTGAAAAAGGGTAGTGATTTGGCCAAATTCCATATCTATATGGATGGTAAAAACACAAAAATTCAACCGGAACTGGCTTTCGCACCTATGTTGTATACCATGCAGCCAAGTGGTCATTTGTACCAAAATATGGTTGAAACAGGTGTTAGTACAGACGTTCAGGCATCAACATGGCTAGATCAAGATTTTAACGTCGTATTTTTAGGTGCTATTTATTCACCAAAAAATGACCCTAAAAAAGTTGAAAGCGCTTTACTCTCAGGAATTGAAAAGGGTAAACCTTTTACAGAGACTGAGCTAAATCGTGTAAAAAGCTTAATGAAAACGCAAGGTGAGTTAGTCAATAAAGATGCCGTTGCTTTGGGTTCGCGTCTAAGTGATTACACTGTAGCGGATGGGCAATGGGACCAATATTTTAAAGATTTAGATTCAATTGATAAAGTGAAGCTCAATGAGGTAAATCAAACCTTAAAACAGTTCCTTGTTGCAGGTCATCGTATTGATGGCGATATTTTGCCAACACCAGAAGACCAAAAGAAAGCATTACAACTCGACGCAAAAGATAAGCCTAAAACATTAGATCAAACAGATGTTAAAGCAGAGCCTTTAAAAGATCCGAAAGTTTATCAACAAGAAGTTGCCGAGTTTTTAAAAACGTCTAAGCAATATGCCGAAAGTAATGAGAAAAAGATCATTCGCGGAAAACTTAAAAATGGAATGAAGTATGCTTTATTCCCTGTAGAAACCCGTGATGATCGTACCTATGCCACCATTACTATGGATTTTGGTACTGAAAAATCTTTATTCGATAAAGGTACGGTTGTTGATTTAACTTCATATTTATTGCTTCGCGGTTCTGATAAATATAGCTTGCAAGATATTGCCGATAAATCGATTGATGCAGGTGGCGCGGCTTATGCGAGTGCCGATGGCAATGGCATGACCATTAATATTCAATCTAAAACTGAAAAGTTTGATGAGTTTTTCAAGTTTGTTCTAGAGGTCATGAAAAATCCTAAATTTGAACAATCTCAATTTGACTTAATTAAATCTCAAAGCTTATCTAGTCTTGATCGTCCTTATACGGAACCGGATGTCGTGGCAGGTTTAACATTATCTCGCTTGGTAGAAGAATACCAGCCAGGTGATTTGCGTTATCACTTTGAACCTGAGTTGGCTAAAAAACAATTAAAGAATGTGACTCAAGAACAAGTGAAAGAGCTATATCAGCATTTCTTTGCAATGAATCATGCGCAAATTGCGATTACAGGTGCATTTGATGCCCAAAAAATGAAAAAGCTATTGAATCAAGAGTTCGGAAGCTGGAATAGCAAACAACCGTATGAAAAAATCTTGATTCAGCACGTTGATTTCCCTGCTCAGCAAGTACATGTCTTATCTGAGCAGCGTGAGTTTGGTAGTTATCAAAGTGTACTTGCCTTACCAGTTGGGAAAAACCATCCTGACGCTTCTGCATTAATTTTAATGAATTACATTTTGGGTGAATCTCAAATTTCTTCACGTTTGGCTCAAGAGCTTCGTGAAAAAAATGCATTGGTATATGGTTTTGGTACTGGTTTGCAATTAGATCGAGACACGAATGTAGGTGCGTTAAGCATTAGTGCAAATTATACGGCTGGTCGCTCGGCACAAGTTTCTGCTTCAGTTCATAAGGTTCTAAATGACTTAATTACTCATGGTATTACAGAGCAGGAGCTTGCAGCAGCGAAGGCGGATATTATGAAGAAACGTGTTACTGCCTTAGAAGATGAACGTAATATCCACGGTATGTTAAATCTAGAGCTTGAGTCAGGTAAAACATTACTTGACCGTGTTAAACATGACCAAGAGTTAACAAAGTTAACGGTTGCTGATGTGAACGCAGTTATTAAAAAATATATTAAACCTTCAAATCTTGTTGAAGTTATGGCTGACCAGTATGGTCAAGCACAAAAGCAGTAAATAATTGCCAAATAAAAAGCCACATGAAGTGGCTTTTTATTTGAGTGGTAAAATATTTTAATGGTCGTGTTTGTGAATATGAAAATCTTCATTCTTACGGAAACGTAAGTAGTTATCGAACTGTTCACAATACTCATCAAAGTTATCTTCAAGCATCATTTGGAACTGTTGAAGAAGGTAAGACATCACCTGATCTTTTGCATCACGCATTTCATTACCATCTTTAAAATTATTAGCAGCCACCCATGTATTAAAACGAGCAGTTGCAAATAACATGGCTGCGCTCACTTGACCGCGAAGCTCAGCCGGGTCTGGCTTTTGGCCTTTTGGCGGGCGACAAAAATCATTTGCTTGTTTAATGAATTCATCCGCACGCTCAAAGAAAACAGCATTTAACGCTTCTTCTTCAGTAATATCTGTTGCATTAATCTTTTGAGACATGACTTATTCCCGCAAAAATAGAGCTGCTTATTATAGGCAAAGCCTTGCGGAAACAAAACCTTTGCCTTAGTCTGTAAATAGCCTAAGTATTGGGAGTTTTAATATGCAAGATGCAATTGCCGTTCAAAGTCTAAAAACAGACATTGCTTTATTACGCCAGCATATTTTTCCACCCCAATATTTGGAGCATGTAGAAGGGCTGCCAATTTATTATGGTTTGCAAGAAGAAGTTGTGGCCTATTATCAGCAATGGAAAGATTTAATAGAAAGGGCACAAGAGCTTTTTCAACCTTTTATGGAAGATGAATTACCAGATGCAATTCATTTACCAAGCCATCTAAACTTACCCTTATTCTTTTTCCATGTAGACCGAATTCGGATTAATAAAACACGCGCAAAAGAATCAAAAACTTTCCGAGGTGTTGCGAGTCTTATTGAAAAATGTGGGCAGTTTGAAACAGATCAGATATTTACCATGCAAGAATTGTTGCAAAGCGATGATACAGCAGCGCTAGTTGCACACCGTGAATTTATTGACTTACGGACGTATGTATTCCAGCATGGTCAAAGTGAATATACGCGTTCACGGTTTTATACCAATGGTATTGTGTTAGGGGTAGAGCCACACTTTAAACTCGTCGATGCTCGCGATAAACCAAGAAAACAGCGTAGTGATAGCTATAGCGATCCATTAGCAGATAACGGTGTATGGAAAGTATTTGGTAAATATAGATAAAAAGTCGCGGCATATTTGCCGCGACTTCAAGATTCTTACCAAAATGTTTTTGCCTGTTTAAATTTTTGCAAAGCTTCGGCAGATTGATTTTGTAAATAAGGTTGTTTGGCTTTAACCCATCCTAATGCAAACCAAAAATGTGGGTCGTGTTCAACCGCTTTATTAAATAGATCTTCGGCAATAAATAAGTCGTTATAAAGTCCTAAAGTATTTTGCACAGGCTGTAATTGTTTTAAAAACTGCTGAACATTTTTACGAGGATATAAGCTCGATATAAACTCAATGCAGTAACGAAGCTGTTTGGCTTTCTTGCGCGTTCTGTGCTGTTCGGTGACTTCAAGTTCAGTGAAATGATCGGCATTACTCACCACTTGATGGTGTAACTTATCTAAGCTTTTTCCTATATATTTTTTCAATTTTCCTTTGGCGTTTTGATCGTCTTCTTCTGAATAGGCAAATGCTAATAAGGCGAGTATAAGCTTAATGGTATCTGCGGATTTAAACAGTGTGGCAAGATCTTTTAATGGCTGTTCAGAGATCGGAAGTAAAAGCTCAGGTGAACCATGCTGCACAATCATAGGTAAAATTTCGGTACGAATGGCATCTTCATCTCGCGTGTCCCCAAGCTGACGGAACAGTTCGGCAATTTGCTCTTCCCACACAGGGTTTAACTCGTCTGACCATGCTGAAAAATGTTTTAGTGCACTACGTAAACGGCGTAAGCTTACGCGTGCCTGATGAATGTGCTCAGCCTCGGCAACTCCATCGGCAATTGCGGCCATGTTAGGCAAGAATTGTCCCAAACAGTTTTCTACAATTTTTTTGAGTGCCTGTTCTGCTGAAATGTCTTTATCTAAGTTCAGATTTTTTGCGTGAACAGCCGGTGAAGCAGCTTGCCCTAATGCGAGTAAATTACCGCGCTCGGCTTTACTTCTAACATCGAGCCAAAGTTCATAACGATTAATCCATTGCTGTGCAAATTGAATCAGAGTTTTAACAGCACCTTGTTTAAGTTCAAACTCAACTTCACAAATTTTACTTTGGGTAGTTGGAGTTTTTACCACACCGTCATCAAGACAGACTTCTATAGCAGTGTCATCGGCTTCAAACACATGATAAGTACGATGTACATCGGTCTCAAACTGTAAGCTTAGCTTTTCGACTTCAGAGCCTAAAGCTTGAGTAATCAAATCGGTGACGGCTTTATTGTCTTTATATAACTCAAGGTTTAAGTCAGGTTCTTGATCGCATTTTCCTAAAAAAACTTCTTCTTCGACACGATGTAAATGACTTTGGCCGGCAGCCTTAAAGGTTTGTACCCACAGATCATTTTCTTTACGTAAGCGTAAGGCCATACCATTTTTTGCAAGTAGGCGGTCTGGCGTATCGTAATACTTGGCCTGTAAATGAATATACTGTGCTTTATGTTTTTTTAAATATTGCTGGACGGTTTTTTTCTTCGATTCAGGTAACTGAAACTTAAGCTCAACTTCAACCATAACAGATCTCCCTGAATCAGGTATTTAAACTATCTTGAATAAGTATAATAGCTTAGCGCTAAAAATAATGTTTTTGATAGAGAAAGTTACAATCAAACATATGACGCTACACTTTTATTTAGGTGTACAATCAGGTGATGTTTTGATCAAATAAAAATCAGGAAGATGATCGTGAATGCACCCGTAAATTTTAATCATGAAACTCAGCCAGAGTTTGAATTACCTATTAAAAACTATCAGGAATTTTATCGTTTTTATTTAACTGAACACCGTAACATTATGAGTAGGCGCTTACATGCGGTGGGCAGTAGCATTGGTCTATACTTTTTTTCAAAAGCTATTCGTAAGAAACAGGCCAAATACGCACTCTATGGTTTAGTTTCTGGCTATGCATGTGCATGGGTTGGACATTTTATGTTTGAGAAAAATAAACCTGCCAGTTTTAAACAACCGCTTTATAGCTTTATTTCTGATTGGCGAATGCTCTCCGATGTTGCGACTGGTCGGTTAAGTTTAATTGATCGCAAGCACGATAAAATTCCAAGTTAATTTTTATTTCTATTTTTAATATACCGATTGGTACTGATAAGCCTATATCAATCGGTACTTATGATGACTTATAAATCCGTTATACTAGCGAAGTTTTTAAAAAGCGAGAGTAGAGTATGCGCGGTTTATACCTCATTACCAATGATGACCCAATCCAATTATTATTAGAAAAATTAGACGCCGCACTCGCAACCCGTCAAATCGCAATTTTACAGTACCGCCGTAAAAAAGTAGACAAAGCCGACCAGCCTGCTGAAGTCGAACAGATCAAACAGTTATGTGAAAAATATCAGGTTCCTTTTGTCATTAATGATGACCTAAAACTGGCTGCTCAGTTTGGTTTAGGTGTGCATTTAGGTCAGAGCGATGGTGAAATCACCGATGCAAAATCGCAGTTACCAGAAGGTGTCATTATTGGCCGTACTTGCTTAAACTCATTAGAACTTGCTCAAAAAGCAATTGCCGATGGCGCAACTTATGTTGCCTTTGGTGCTGTATATGCAACTGCCACTAAACCGGAAGCTGGCAATGTAGGTATAGAAGTGATTAAGCAAGCAGCAGCTCAATATGATTTACCTATTTGTGCAATTGGTGGTTTGACTGTTGAAAATTCAAAACCTGTGATTGAGGCTGGAGCTGACCTCTGTGCAGTCATTAGTGATATATTAGGTCGATCAACTGCTGAAATTCCTGCCCGTGTACAGGCGTGGGCACAATTATTTTCTTAAGCTTTCAAAATTATTTTTTAGATATTTAAGACGAGCATTTCCATGAGTTTATCTCCAAAGCAAGAACAGTTATTTAAACAAGCCAGCAAACACATTCCAGGTGGTGTGAACTCTCCGGTACGTGCCTTTAATGGCGTTGGAGGCACACCGGTTTTCATTGAGAAAGCCAAAGGTGCGTATTTGTGGGATGTAGATGGTAAGCGCTATGTAGATTATGTTGGCTCTTGGGGACCAATGATTTTGGGCCATGCTCATCCGGATATTATTAAGGCTGTGCAAACAGCAGCAGAAGATGGCTTAAGTTTTGGTGCACCAACCGTACACGAAACAACGTTGGCAGATATTATTTGTGAAATCATGCCATCTATTGAATTGGTACGTATGACCAACTCTGGTACAGAAGCGACCATGACTGCTATTCGTTTAGCACGTGGTTATACTGGCCGTGACAAAATCGTGAAGTTTGAAGGTTGTTACCACGGACACTCTGACTCATTGTTAGTAAAAGCAGGTTCTGGTTTATTAACTAAAGGTGAGGGCGAACCAACATCAAAAGGTGTACCAGCTGATTTCGCTAAACACACTTTAACACTGCCATATAACGATATTGCAGCATTAAAAGAATGCTTTGCTAAATTTGGTCATGAAATTGCAGGCGTCATTATTGAACCTGTCGCAGGTAACATGAATATGGTGAAACCAATTGAAGGTTTCTTACAAGCGATTCGTGATGTGTGTGATGAATACAATTCTGTATTTATTATTGACGAAGTAATGACAGGTTTCCGCGTTGCTTTAGGTGGTGCTCAGTCAGTTTATAACGTTAAACCTGACTTAACGACTTTGGGTAAAATTATTGGTGCGGGCTTACCTGTAGGTGCGTTTGGCGGTAAGCGTGAAATCATGGAATGCATCGCACCTTTAGGTGGTGTATACCAAGCGGGGACTTTATCTGGTAACCCACTTGCTATGCGTGCTGGTATTGAAATGTTTAAACATTTACGTCAACCGGACTTTTACAGCAAGTTATCTGCTCAACTTGAAAAGTTACTTGCAGGTTTACAAGCAGCAGCAGATGAAGCGGGTATTCCATTTAAAACTCAGCAAGCTGGCGCAATGTTTGGGCTTTACTTTACTGACCAAGAAGACATCACAAGCTTTGACTCTATGTTGGCATGTGATATTGAAGCTTTCAAAAAGTTCTTCCATGGCATGTTAAAACGTGGCGTAAACTTGGCGCCGTCTGCATTTGAAGCAGGCTTTATTTCATCTGCTCATTCTGATGAAGATATCGAGTTTACCATTCAGGCTGCAAAAGAAACCTTCGCCGAAATGAAGTAAGCAAAAAAGCCCGTTTTAAACGGGCTTTTTAATTTGAGCTATTTTTTATTTGTAGAGAACAATGTTTTATCCCTTACCTCGAAAAATCCAGTTAGCCGCAAGTACTTCAAATTGGCCTATTGAATCTACGCGAAGCATATTGCTCCTAGTCGGGCTAGATGATCTTGAAAATATATCTGATTGGGCGCATCAGCCATTAGCTGATCATATAGAAATGCTAAGTAAAAGAGCACAAGCACTCGAAATTCCGGTCATGATGATTCAGTCATCTCAACTTCAACAGGCCATGTTACAGCTTGGGCAGCACTTGTCATCAAACACTCAGGCACAGGTAATTATGGCGGGGAATTTATCACCGCTATTTAAGCAAGTCATGCAGCTTGTTTTATCCATTACCGATTATGTAGCTGTTGTAAATGATGCAATCTTGGCGAGTAGTTTAGAGCAGCATATACAATGGATTGAAAAAATAAGTTTTGACCATATTCAACATATAAACACGCAGACTTTAATGCGCTTATGGTCTTTAAGTGCGCCGTCATTACAGGTGTTGTCCGATAAAGGAATTTTATTGGCAGTTGCTGAACAGATAGGGCGACATCCAATGGAAATTCATCCCGAAATAGATTTAAGAAACTATGGTCTAGACGCTTCGGGAGTCAATTATTTGGTGGAATTATGGCGTGCTAATGGTGCGAGCCTAACTGTTGATGAGTTGATGCAAACTCCTACATTGCAACATATTATGCAGTTATTGAAGCGCTAATCGGCTTTAGCCGTAACGTGATTCATAATATTTGCAAATTCTGTCGTTAATTTACCCGAACGGCATTGTAATTCGGACGTAAGCTTTTTATTATTGCCCGCTTGTTTTTCATCTTGCCTTGGGAATACAACTTTGAGTGATTTTCTAAGTGAACATCTGATCTATCGTGATGATGATTTTATGGTGATTCATAAACCTTCGGACATCTTGAGTGTGCCAGGGAAAGGTGATTTACATGACAGCGTTTTGACAAGACTGGTGGCAATTGAACCACGAACTTTGCTCATTCACCGCCTTGACCGTGATACTTCGGGTATTTTGGTTTTTGGGTTATCTAAGCGTGGACAGAGTGCGATTGCACGCCAATTTCAAGACCGTCAAACTTCGAAAATATATGAAGCGCTAGTTGCTGGTCATTTAGAGGGTGAAGGGACAGTGGATATCCCTGTCGTCTATGATCCGAGTCGACCACCTTTACATATTGTCAATGCTTCTCATAACAAACCTGCTTTAACACATTGGCAGGTAATTGAACATTTCCAGATTCAAGGACAACCGGTTACGCGTGTCAAATTAACACCGATTACCGGACGTTCTCATCAACTCCGTGTACACATGCAATATCTGGGACATCCGATTGTAGGTGATACATTGTATGCAACACCGGAACAATTACTTGTTCCTCGTCTGTGCTTGCATGCTAAACAGTTAAGCTTTAATCATCCTGTCACAGGGGAATCATTAACTTTTAACTGTCCTGTACCGTTTTAATGTAAAAACTTTCAATGAGTAATTTTTGTAGCGAAACAATTTAATTGGTTTCTGCTGCAAAATTTTGCTTTAAAGACTACATAAAAAGATGCAAAAATAAGCTACTTTGCATCGTACAATATGTAGTGCGAACTTGAGAAAAAGGTGGAAAAATTGCAGCAGTATGCTATTGGTCAACGTTGGCTATCAGATACAGAGACTGAGCTCGGTTTAGGCGTTCTTATTGATGTAGATGAAAGATCTGTCAGCATTTTATTCCCCAAAAGTGATGAAACGCGTGTTTATGCACGCAACAATGCACCGCTTTCTCGCATCATCTTTAATGTAAATGATGAAGTTCAAGACCAAGAAGGCAATAAGTGGAATGTCGAGTCTATTGAAGACCGTCATGGTGTTTTGCGTTATAACGTGGTTCGTACTTTAGAAAATGGCGAGCAAGAACGTAAAGCGCTAAACGAAACGCGTATTGGTGCACAAATTCAATTATCAAAACCTTTAGATCGTTTGCTGGCAAGCCAGATTGATTATAAAGAGTGGTATGACCTACGCATTGAAGCAATGCTGATGCAGGCGCAAATGCAAACCAGCCCATTACGCGGCTTGGTTGGGGCGCGTGTGGGTTTAATTCCGCATCAGCTCTATATTGCACATGAAGTCGGTAAACGTTTCGCACCGCGTGTTTTACTTGCTGATGAAGTAGGTTTAGGTAAAACAATTGAAGCTGGTTTAATTATCCACCAACAGCTTAAAACCGGCCGTTCTGAACGTATCCTGATTTTAGTCCCTGATTCACTGCAATATCAGTGGATGATTGAAATGCGACGCCGTTTCAATTTGCAATTTTCTCTGTTTGATTTAACCCGTACTGCATCTATCAAAGAACATGATCCAGAACTTAACCCGTTCTTAACTGAGCAATGCATTATTGCCAGCGTCGACTTGATGGTGGACCATGATGATTTACGTGAGCAAGCATTAGAAGCTGGTTTCGATTTACTCGTCGTCGACGAAGCACATCACTTGATGTGGAGCGAAGAAGAGGGTGGTAACGATCGTTACGACTTGGTTGAAGAGCTTGCTGAAAATACGGCAGGTGTATTGTTGCTTACTGCAACGCCTGAACAGCTGGGTGTGGAAAGTCACTTTGCGCGCTTACGTTTGTTAGATCCACAGCGCTTTAGCAGTTTAGAGCGTTTCTTGGATGAAGAAGCTCAATATCAGCAAACTGCGCAAGTTGCAGAAGTGCTTATGTCGGATGAGCCTTTAACTCAAGAGCATTTAACTGCTTTAGAAGGTTTGTTGGGGCATTCAATTGAAGACCAACCTGAGCAACGTTTCAGAGCGATTCATGAGTTGTTAGACCGTCACGGCACAGGTCGTATTTTATTCCGTAATACGCGTGAAGCGATTCAAGGCTTCCCTGGCCGTGATTGCCAACCTGCGCCTTTACCTGCGCCAGCAGATTGGTCAAAAGACGGTAAATTACGCGAGCAAATGTGGCCAGAAGAAGCACAAATTGATGGCTCATGGATGCAAAATGACCCGCGTGTACCGTGGTTAATGGAAATTCTACGTAAAGAACTTAAGCATAAAAAAGTTCTTTTAATTGCCCGTAGTGGTCCTGTTGTCGAGTCTTTAGAAAGTGCGCTTCGTTTGCATGCAGGGATTCGTACAGCCATGTTCCATGAAGGTATGAGTTTGCTTGAGCGTGACCAAGCGGCTGCTTACTTTGCAGAAGAAAGCTACGGTGCTCAAATCTTACTTTGTTCAGAAATTGGTTCAGAAGGCCGTAACTTCCAGTTTGCGAGTGATTTAATTTTATTTGATTTGCCTGCAAACCCTGACGTTTTAGAACAACGTATTGGTCGCTTAGACCGTATTGGTCAAGAAAACCGTATCCAGATTCATGTACCTTACTTAATGGGCACCGCTCAAGAGCGTATGTTCCGTTGGTATAATGAAGCATTAAATATTTTCAGCAATATTTCTCCAACAGCTCAAACGCTACAAGAAAACTTTATTGTTGAATTAAAAGATTGCTTGCTTGCCGACCAAGGTCAAACATTTGAAGATTTACTCGAAGAAGTTAATGTTCAACGCCAAGCTTTAGAAGCAGAGTTACAAGCTGGTCGAGATCGTCTGCTTGAGTACAACTCATGTCGTCCTATCGTTGCACAAGAAATTGTTCAAGCGTTAGAAGACTATGATGACAACACAACGCTGCCTATGTTTGTGAAGCGTTTCATGTCTTCAACTAATATTGACTTTGATGAGCAAAGTAACGGTACAGTCATTATTCGTCCAACCGACCAGATGCAAGTGCAAGGTTTGGCATTAGACGAAGAAGGTATGACTGCGACTTTCTATCGTGACCAAGCGCAAATGCGTGAAGACGCTCAGTATCTAACTTTAGAACATCCATTTATTGAAAGTGTCATGGAAATGATCCGCACACAATCATTTGGTAGTACCAATGTTGCTGTGCTTAAGTCCAATGCATTAAAGCAAGGTTCGGTTTTACTTGAAGTCTGGTTTAAAGTTGATGTGGTGGCACCAAAATCCTTGAACTTGCCATCAAGCTTACCAAAACAACTTATTCGCGTATTGTTAAGTGAGAATGGTCAGGACTTATCTGAAAAGATTGATCCAACCATTTTAAAACCTTATTTGCATCACTTAGATGGCAATAGCTGCCGCCAAGTGGTTAAAGCCCGCCGTGAAGTGATTGAAGAGCGTTATAAACAAGCGCTTGATATTGCTAAAGAAGGTTTACCTCAGCTTCAACAGCAAGCAAAAGAGCATTATGGTAATAAATGGCAATATGAGATTGATCGTTTAACTTACTTAAAACAGTTCAACCCGAGCATTCGCCAAGACGAAATTGAGCGCTTACAGAAGTTGCAAAAAGAAGGTTTAAGCTTGCTTGATGGCTTAACCGTAACACCTGAAGCGATTCAAGTGCTTGTAGTAGTCAAACCATAAGCAATGAGTAATAAAAAAAGCGCCACACAGGCGCTTTTTTATTGAGTAAATTTTAGTTAAATCAATCTGGCATCTTTTAATTCTAGTTTTAAATAAGCATAGAAAATCGGTGCTGCAATTAAGCCACTTAAGCCAAAGATTGACTCGAAAATTAACATAGCCAATAAAATTTCCCATGCATTGGCATTAATTTTATGACCAATAATTTTGG
The DNA here is from genome assembly GCF_003937785.1 of Acinetobacter sp. FDAARGOS_558. Taxonomy (NCBI): domain Bacteria; kingdom Pseudomonadati; phylum Pseudomonadota; class Gammaproteobacteria; order Moraxellales; family Moraxellaceae; genus Acinetobacter; species Acinetobacter sp. FDAARGOS_558. The sequence continues at coordinate 1,258,042 of NZ_RKJH01000001.1, read as the reverse complement.
CATTAATAAAGTATTCCAACTTGTGAACTAATACGAGGTAGAGTAGCGCAACACCTGCTAGACCGAGTGAAATTGTAAGAGCCGCAATAAAAGTTAAAGTATTTGAAATTAAATTCCCTAAAATTGGAATTAAGCCAAACATAAAGGTAAGAATGGTTAAGGTTTTGGCGAAAGGTAGGTGAACACCCCAGATCGGCAATAGTACAAAAGCAAATAATATAAAGAGCAGCGTATTAATCGCTGAAATTTTAATTTGTGCAAAAACTACATTTCTAAAAGAAATTGATAATTTTTGAATACGTTGAATCAGTAAGGATTTGAAAACAGGTTGGGGGGTACGTCGGTGAAAGCCGTGAATAGCAACCAATATACCGATAATAAGACCCATCACCATAGTCACTAGATTATGCAAAATATCGGAACTGGCATTTTTTAATGTAGTCACGTTATCTTTCATAAACGCGAATATTTCATCTTTCAGTTCTGTAACGCTATCTGGAATATAGCCCGGTAAATATTTCCCAATCTCCGCTTGTAGGTGCAGTAGTGTTTGGTCGACTTTACCGTTAATACTATGTAAACCGACTCCTTTTAAATCATAAACTACAAAGCTAATTAAACTTGTAATGAAAAAAGCAAGAAGAGAAATAGTAATAATACTTAATAAAATACTAATAAAAATGCGGGCTCTTTGACCATCAATATAACGTTCAACAATAGAGCTTAAACTAATAATAATTTCATAAATGAGAAAGCCTGCAAAAAAACTTGCTAAGAGATGCAAGGGGATAACCGAAAGCAAAAAAATGCCCATCAGAATATAGCTTGCAATCAGGCTTTGACGATTACTCAAACTTTGCATGTGAATCCCTGAATAACGTGGGGAAGTATTGATATGTATTGCTAGAATTATTTACTTATACTCTTGCATCTAAGCTGCTTCAATCTATGGTTTATATTTTTATTAATCAGCAGGCACAGGTGTATAAAAAATGGCTTGTAAAATCACAAACCATTTTATGTGGAATCTATCTTATTTTTGCTTCGTCTAGATGACGGGCACCTTCTAAAATCATTCTGATCATAATCATTGTTTGTTCTGCGACTTCCGCACGCTGATCAATAGGAAGGTCAATCACTTTGGCACCCATGTGAAAAACAAGTTGTGTAATTGCTTTTGCAACAAGTTCAGGGTGATATAGATGATTGTTATTGAGGCGTTCTAAGCGAATTAAGTCTTCTTGTAGCTCTTGCTGAAAGAAGTTGAGCTGTCGATCTACAGCGGCTTTATAAGAGGCGGAACCTGTAAAACCTTCTCGCAACAATAAACTTAAATTACCTTCATCGGCATCGAGCTGTTGCAGAAAAATTTCTACAGAACTACGAATAATGCTGTCTTGCAAAGATGCACGAAGGCGAGCTTGACGAATAATTTTACGTAATACGATACCGGCACGGTCAATGAGTGAAATAGCTAATTCATCAATGTCTTTAAAGTGACGATAAAAACTGTTTGGGGCAATACCAGCTTCTCTTGCAACTTCACGTAAGCTGAGTGAGGCAATACTTTTTTGTGGACCAATCAGGTTAAGAGCTGCCTGAAAAAGTTCTTCTTTCGTAATCGTCGCTTTTCTTCCAACAGAACGCGTTACTGTTTTTATTTCAATGACATCTTGTGATGAGGTTGTGTCATTTGGGCTCTGAGAAAGTGAGGTTTGGGTCATGTTTTTCAATATATTCTTAAACTGTCTGGATTATAGCGTTAGACAGGGAACTTGTGAAATTGTAATTAAAAGTACGAGTGTATATACAAATATATATACATGTGTATAATAATTAAAAAAGAGCGACAGAGCCCTCAGTTATGCAAGCAATCGAAAAGAGAAATTCTCTATTCAATTCATTAACACAAGCTGTATTTGACAAAAATATGGCGAACTTCTGGCTACAAAAAATAAATCCTTTATGGTCTGTGCAGCATGGACTAGTTCAAATTGTAAAAAAAGAATTCGTAGCTCATGACACTGTGAGCCTGACATTAAAATGCAACCGCTTGGTGAAAATGGGTGCGGCAGGTCAACATCATCCAGTGATTGTTGAAATTGCGGGCCGTCGTTATGAACGTACTTATAGCTTGACGCAAATTGATGCAGAGCACTTACGTTTAACAGTTAAAAAAGTTGCTGATGGTATTGTCAGTAACTGGTTTATTGCAGAAAGCAAAATTGGTGATGTTTTTGAGCTTGGGCAGCCTTATGGTGACATGCAACAAAACATTCAGACACCGAAATTAATTATGTTAGCTGCTGGTAGTGGTATTACGCCAATGTTGAGCTTAATCACAGCAATTAAGCAAAGCCAACAGTTAGAAAAAACGCAGGTTCAGCTTTTATATTGGGTCAAACAGCGTTCTGATGCTGCTTTTACAGAGTACTTTGAACAAGTGGCTGAACAAAACCCAAACTTTAGCTATCAGGTGTTTTACACACAAGAAACACCAAATGATGAACGTTTAAATGCCGAACATCTTGCACTGGTTGATGGGATTGAAAACAGCACAGTTTATGCATGTGGTCCATCGGGCTTTGTTTCAACTGTTGAACAGCTTTTTGAAAAAGCACCAACAGTACTTACTGAAGCATTTAGTTTAACTAATGAAAGTTCTGCGGATGACATTGGTTATGTGAATGTCACATTAACCCAGTCTAATAAAGTGATTGCAATTCCTAAAGGCCAATCCATTTTGGTCAGCCTTGAGCATGAAGGCCTTAAGCCGACACATGGCTGTCGTATGGGAATTTGTAATAAATGTGTTTGTAGTAAAACGCAAGGTTCTACACGTAATTTACTAAACGGTAGCCAAAATACGGAACCAAGCCAATTACTTAAAATTTGTGTGAACTCAGCACAATCCGATCTAGTTATTGATCTTTAAGAGAGAACTCTTATGAATATGCCAGTGAAAGTCGAATATTTTAAAAATCCTAAAAATCGAGATTTGACTCCAGCAGAACTTGAAGCATTTGCAAAAGAGCTTGATCAGATCAAACAAGAAGTATTGGATGATTTGGGTGAAAAAGACGCTAAATATATTCGCCGTGTCTATGCTGCTATTCGTTATAGTAGCTTTTTAGGCCGGGCTTGTTTATTTGCAGGTTGGTTCCCGCCGGCGTGGATTTTAGGTACGGGTTTATTAGGTTTCTCTAAAATTATGGAGAACATGGAGCTCGGCCATAATGTTATGCACGGTCAATATGACTGGATGAATGACCCGAAATTTAATGGTCAAACTTATGAATGGGATACTGTAGGTACCTCTGATAACTGGCGTCAAACCCATAACTATAAACATCATACTTATACCAATATTAAAGGTATTGATGATGACATTGGTTATGGCTTACTTCGCTTATTCCCTGAGCAACGTTGGAAGCCAGGGTTCTTATTGCAGCCTATTTACAGTATTCCATTTTGCTTATTGTTCCAGTGGGGCGTAGCAATTCAGAATCTTGAAATTGGGCGTGTACTTTACAAGCGTAAAACTAAGGCACAATTTTTAGAAGAGTTAAAACCGGTTAATAAAAAGATTGGCAAGCAACTCTTTAAAGATTATGTTTTCTTCCCACTTATTGCAGGGCCGGCAGCACTACCAGTATTTACAGGTAACTTAGTTGCAAATGGCCTTCGTAATATCTGGACCTTTAGTATTATTTTCTGTGGTCATTTCACGAAAGATGCTGAAGTGTTTCCAAAATCTGTTTTACAAGAAGAAAGCCGTGGACACTGGTATATGCGCCAAATTCGTGGTTCTTCTAACTTAACAGGTTCAGAAGCATTCCATATTTTGTCTGGTCACTTAAGTCATCAAATTGAACATCACTTATTCCCAGATATTCCTGCTCGTCGTTATCGCCAAATGGCTCCAAAAGTTGAGGCGGTTTGTAAGAAATATGGCTTGAACTATAACAATGCCAGCTTTGTTAAGCAGTTTGGACAAGTGGTTGGACGTATTGTGAAATATGCGTTCCCATTTAAAAAATAAGATAAAAGAGCCCTGAGAATTCAGGGCTTTTTTTATTTCTTTTTAGAAATCCACATGGTAATTGTGGCATGAAATACTTTATCTTTGTGAGTGTCGTAAATATCTACGTTGACTAAATATTCTCCAGCTTTTTCCCAGTTATAATCAGCTTCCACTGGTGTAGCAATTGCAATTAAGTCTGTTTCAGCTTTTTTTAAATATTCAACAGTCATTCCTTTTGGAATCCAGCGATGGGTAGATGGGACAGTAACTTCTGTCATTGTTCCACCCGCCAGTTCAGCCATATTACACATCGCAATCGCATGGACTGTTCCAATGTGGTTAAGCACAGAACGCTTCTTCTTAATAGAAATTTCGCAATAATTCGGTTTTAACTCAATAAAAAGAGGGGAAATACTGCCGAAATAAGGTGCTTTTAAGCACAGCATACGAGAGAAAGTCCACTTGCCTTTAGGAAAAGCAGTTACTTTATTCCAGAGCTCTAATGTGGTTGCCATAATTTGACTTCCTTTAATTTTAAAAATACAGAATATTATTCTGTTTAAGAATATAGTTCTGTTTACAAATATGCGTCAAGTCATTCAAAATATCTCCGATGACTGGTCAGAGAATACAAAATGGTATCTGCTCAAAATTTATTAGAACGCTTATATCCTGGAAGAAGAGCTGCTTTAAAACGACAAATATTATTAGATGCTTTAGATTGTTTTTTAGAGCAGGGCATTGAAACGACTAGTATTGAAATGATTCGTGCCAAATCAGAAAGTAGCGTTGGGGCGATTTATCATCATTTTAAAAATAAAGAGGGTATAGTGGCGGCCTTATTTTTTTCAGCTTTAGATGATCAAACAGCTCTGAGAGATGAATATTTAAAACAGTCCAAAACATTAAAAGATGTTGTAGAAGCTCTAATTTATAGTTATGTGGACTGGGTAAGTGAGCAACCGGAATTTGCAAAATTCTTAATTACTGCGCGTTTTAACATTATAGAGGGGGAGGAACAGCAACAACTTACACAAAAAAATAAGAGTAGAAACCAAAAGATATTTAGCTTGATTTCAAACTTTGAAGAATTTAAAGCATTTAGTTTAATTCCACATGAACTTTTGCTTTCATTAGTGATTGGTTCTACAGAGAGCTATTGTCGTGCGTGGTTATCACAACGTGTAAAAGCTGACCCCAAAGACTATAGAGAAATTCTGGCAAAAGCAGCTTGGAATTCATTACAGGATTTGCGTTTAGAACATTAATAGCGAGCAATAAAAAAAACCGCATGAAGAATGCGGTTTTAGATTGAAAAATGAATTATTTAAACTGGATTGAACCGTTTGCATTTACAGTAATTTTAGACTCACCAGCAGCCATGTCTTGAGCTGGTGCCGCTTCAGCCGCAGCGAACTTAGCTAGGCTGGCACGCATTACAGGTTGAGGAAAATAGTTATTCGTGTTCAGGTTTAGAGTGACCAAAGAATATTGGCTTTTATTCCATGCTTGAGTCAACATTTGAGCACGCTGTTGAAAGTTTTTAGACGCTTCTACCATCAATTCATTCTCAACTTTTTTACGTTGCTCATCTGAGACGCTAAAATTAATGGATTGAGTTTGAAAGCTTTGTTGTAACTCATTAATTAATTGGCTAGCAGCTTTAAAATCTTTACTTTCTAGACGAATTTCCGCGCGGCCACGCCATTCTTTTAATTTATTACTGTCATTGTCATAAATTGGATAAGTGCTTTGAGCACCAGTTTCCACTTTCACTTGTGAGTATTTACGCGAAGTTGCGAGTGCTTGGTTCATTAACTGGTTAATTTGGTTTGAAAGTTCTGCAGGCTGCTTATTGCTTTTTTCAATATATAAAGTTGCATGCATTTCATCGTTTGAAACTTGGCGAGAAGCTTCTGCTTGAACATTTACAATATTGTAGTGAAGGGCATTATCATCTTGGGCAAAAACCATAGGGCTGAGTACCGTACCAAGGAGAAGAGTAGATATTGCTAAAGTACGCATAAATTTATCCTTTAAAAATTAATATAAATTTAATTTTTTTCATTAAGAAATGTTAAACATAAGTTATGCATAACTTTTGCAGATTTTGTGGGGTATTTGTAATATTTAAATCAAGTTTTTTAATTTTTGGTAAGAATAAAATTCTTTAAAAATAAAAAACTTAGAATTAAAGTGTTTCAATGTAACTTAAAAAATCACACGAATATAAAAAAAGAATATTTTCTTTAGGTTGTCACATAGTATGATGATAATTCATCATAACTATTGGGATAATACAATTTTTCAATAAGATTAGATGAGTAAAGTACACAAAAAACGTTTTTTTTCTTGCAAAATTAGGTATCATCGCGCTCCTAGTTACAAGATATAAAATATGTGTCTTCGCTAGTTCTATAAAGCACCGAGTCAAAGGACCAAAAGTCACCAGACTTATTTCTTTCTACCCTTATCAGAGATGGTAATCCGATATGAGCGTTACTTCTGTCAACCCTGCCACTAATGCTACCAACGAATATTATTTGACTCGCCAAAGTCAAATGGAATCGAATGTTCGTAGCTATCCACGTAAATTACCGTTAGCGATAGCGAAAGCACAAGGTTGCTGGGTTACTGATGTTGAAGGTACACAGTACCTTGATTGTTTAGCTGGGGCAGGTACATTGGCTTTAGGTCATAATCATCCTGCGGTGATTCAAAGTATTCAAGACACATTGGCAAGTGGTTTGCCATTGCATACTTTAGACTTAACCACACCTTTAAAAGATGCGTTTACTGAAGCGTTGTTAGCATATTTACCAGGTGGTAAAGAAGAATATTGCTTACAGTTCTGTGGTCCTTCTGGTGCAGATGCGACTGAGGCAGCAATTAAACTTGCTAAAACTTACACTGGCCGTAGCTCAGTGATCAGTTTCTCTGGTGGTTACCATGGTATGACTCATGGTTCACTTGCAATGACTGGTAACTTAAGTGCAAAAAATGCAGTGAATGGCTTAATGCCAGGCGTACAATTCATGCCATATCCGCATGAATATCGCTGCCCACTTGGTTTAGGTGGTGAAGCTGGTGTTGACGCTTTAACTTACTATTTCGAAAACTTTATTGAAGATGTTGAAAGCGGTGTAACTAAGCCTGCTGCTGTTATTCTTGAAGCAATTCAAGGTGAAGGCGGTGTTGTTACAGCTCCAGTAAAATGGTTGCAAAAAATCCGTGAAGTGACTGAAAAGCACAACATCGTTTTAATTTTAGACGAAGTTCAAGCAGGCTTTGCTCGTTCAGGCAAAATGTTTGCATTTGAACATGCCGGTATTGAACCTGATGTCGTTGTAATGTCTAAAGCAGTAGGTGGTGGTTTACCACTTGCAGTATTAGGTATTAAGCGTAAATTTGATGCTTGGCAGCCTGCTGGTCACACTGGTACTTTCCGTGGTAACCAACTTGCTATGGGTACAGGTCTTGTTGTATTAGAAACGATCAAGGAACAAAACCTTGCTCAAAATGCACAAGAGCGTGGTGAATTCTTACAAGCTGAATTGAAAAAATTAGCTACTGAATTCCCATGTATCGGTAACGTACGTGGCCGCGGTTTAATGATTGGTGTTGAAATCGTTGACGAGCGTAAACCTGCTGACCGTATCGGTTCTCACCCTGCTGACTCTCAGTTAGCGGCTGCGATCCAGACTGCTTGCTTTAACAACAAGTTATTGCTTGAAAAAGGTGGTCGTAACGGTACAGTAATTCGTTTACTTTGCCCACTCATCATTACTCAAGAAGAGTGTGTAGAAGTAATTGCTCGCTTTAAGAAAGCAGTTGCAGAAGCATTGGTTGCAGTGCGAGGCGCGTAAGTATGGTGGATTTTGCAGAACATCGTAAAGCGTTACTCTGCAATGATGCACAATCCATTGCTGACTATGAGTCAGCAATGGGCGAAGCGGTAAAAGCCGTTTCAGCATGGTTGCAAAATGAAAAAATGTACACAGGCGGTAGCATTAAAGAGTTGCGTTCAGCAATTTCTTTCCAACCTTCAAAAGAAGGTATGGGTGTACAACAATCTCTTCAACGTATGATTGAGCTTTTCTTGAATAAAAGCTTGAAAGTACACCATCCACATTCATTAGCACATTTACACTGCCCAACCATGGTGATGAGCCAGATCGCGGAAGTGTTAATCAATGCAACTAACCAGTCTATGGACTCATGGGATCAAAGCCCGGCAGGTTCATTAATGGAAGTTCAGCTTATTGATTGGTTGCGTCAAAAAGTAGGTTATGGTTCTGGTCAGGCTGGTGTTTTCACTTCTGGCGGTACTCAATCTAACTTGATGGGTGTGTTACTTGCTCGTGACTGGTGCATTGCGAAAAACTGGAAAGACGAAAATGGTAACCCATGGTCTGTACAGCGCGACGGTATTCCAGCTGAAGCAATGAAAAACGTCAAAGTCATTTGTTCTGAAAATGCTCACTTCTCTGTGCAAAAGAACATGGCAATGATGGGGATGGGCTTCCAGTCAGTTGTAACTGTTCCTGTGAATGAAAATGCACAGATGGATGTTGATGCTCTTGAAAAAACAATGGCGCATCTTCAAGCTGAAGGTAAAGTTGTTGCTTGTGTCGTTGCGACAGCGGGTACAACCGATGCTGGTGCAATTGATCCATTGAAAAAAATCCGTGAAATTACTAATAAGTATGGTTCATGGATGCATATCGATGCTGCATGGGGCGGTGCACTGATCTTGTCAAATGACTATCGTGCAATGCTTGATGGTATTGAGTTGTCTGACTCGATTACCCTCGACTTCCATAAGCATTATTTCCAAAGCATTAGCTGTGGCGCGTTCTTGTTGAAAGATGAAGCGAACTATCGTTTCATGCACTACGAAGCTGAGTACTTGAACTCTGCTTATGATGAAGAGCATGGCGTACCTAACCTTGTGTCTAAATCATTACAAACGACTCGTCGTTTTGATGCTTTAAAATTGTGGATGACCATTGAATCACTCGGCGAAGAGCTATATGGTTCAATGATTGACCATGGTGTAAAACTGACTCGTGAAGTTGCAGATTACATCAAGGCAACTGATGGTTTAGAGCTTTTAGTTGAACCACAATTTGCTTCGGTATTGTTCCGTGTTGTTCCGGAAGGTTACCCAGTTGAGTTTATCGATAGCTTGAACCAAAACGTAGCAGATGAATTGTTTGCACGTGGTGAAGCAAATATCGGTGTAACAAAAGTTGGTAATGTACAGTCATTGAAGATGACAACATTAAGCCCTGTAGTAACTGTCGACAACGTTAAGAACCTTTTAGCTCAAGTATTGGCTGAAGCTGAACGTATTAAAGATGCGATTGCTTCTGGTAACTACGTACCACCAATCGACTAATTGAGTTGATACCCCAAAAAGCTCGGTTTATTGCCGGGCTTTTTTATTACATATTATTTTTATTAAAAGTGTGTATCAGAAGAAGGGTATATGCACAAAACATGCATATTTTCAAAAAACAAAAATAATTATGCATGATTTATGGTGAGCAAATTTCTTATTGTATTGGTATGTTCCCGATTTTTTGGTCGCATTGATATATCAATACGGCACTTGCTTTAAACCATACTACATAAAGTAAGAAGTCGTAATTACAATTAAGACAAGGAAGAAGAAATGCAACAAGCGAATATGCTTAATGAATTTAAACTTATTATTGGCGGTCAACTTTGTTCAGGTGAACAAGGTGAACTGGAAATTATTAACCCTGCTACAGGCTTAACTGCTGCACGTTGTGCAAAAGCATCAGTTGCACAAGTGAATCAAGCTGTTAGTGCAGCTAAACAGGCTTCTAAAGCTTGGCAGCTTGTCTCGCATGATGAGCGTAAATCAATTTTAAACAAGATTGCAGATGGTATTGAAAAGCACGCTGAAATGCTTGCAGAGCTGGTGGTGCTTGAACAAGGTAAACCACTCGCACTGGCACAAATGGAAGTGCAAGGTGCAATTGGCTGGACGCGTTATGCGGCTTCTATGGATTTACCGGTAGAAGTAATTGAAGACAGTGAAACTAAACGTATTGAACGCCATCGCCAACCATTGGGTGTAGTGGCTTCAATTACGCCATGGAACTGGCCACTCATGATTGCAGTTTGGCATATCATGCCTGCTTTACGTGCAGGTAATGTTGTCATTAGCAAACCTTCGGAATACACACCATTATCGACTTTACGTCTATGTGAAATCATTCAGCAAGAAGTTCCGGCAGGTGTGATCTCAATTATGGTTGGTGCTGGTGAGATTGGTGAAGCATTATCTTCTCATCCAGATGTGCAAAAAGTCGTGTTTACGGGATCAACTCGAACAGGGCAGCACATTATGGCTGGTGCAGCTCAGCAGCTAAAACACTTAACTTTAGAGCTTGGTGGTAATGATGCTGGTATTGTATTACCAGATGCAAATATCGATGAAATTGCTGCTAAGATTTTTAATATGGCGTTCTTGAATGCTGGTCAAACATGTGCAGCGTTGAAGCGTTTATATGTGCATGAAAGTCAATATGAAGCTTTATCTCAAAAGTTAGCTGATATTGCTAACGCTCAAGTTGTGGGGGATGGTATGGCATCTTCTACAACATTTGGACCAGTACAAAACCAAATGCAATATAACAAGGTAAAAGCTCTGATTACTGAAGCGATTGCACAAGGTGCAAAAGCACTTTCTGGACAACAACAGCTACCAGAGCAGGGCTACTTTATTGCATCAACTATTTTGACTGAAGTTTCTGATTCTTGCCGTGTGGTGCAAGAAGAGCAATTTGGTCCAGTGTTACCTGTTTTAAAATATACCGATATCAACGATGCTATTGCTCGTGCCAATGACAGTGAGTTTGGTTTGGGTGGTTCAATCTGGTCTTCTGATCTTAAAGCCGCACAGACCTACGCTACACAGCTTCAATGCGGAACGGTCTGGATTAATACCCATGCAGAAGTACTGCCTCATGCACCTTTTGGCGGCTGGAAAATGTCTGGCTTAGGCGCTGAGTTTGGTTTGGAAGGTTTGCTTGAAAATACGATTGGACAAACGGTCCATATTAGTAAAGTCTAAATATTAATTTTAAGGCGGATTTAGTATCCGCCTTTTTATTTTCACTTTTAAGAGTGAAAAGCTGAGTTACTTTATTGAGAGTGATGATAGCTCATGCTTTTAGGCTTGATTAAAAAATGATTCTGTTCTTTAATTTTTTTAAGAACAATGTAAGACTTTATGTGGCCTATAAAATTATAAGAAAGTAATCTTTCAGTCACAAATTGAGAAAGCTGTTCTAAATTTTCAGCAACGACTTTTAAAATAAAATCTGCATCACCACTAATTGAAAATGCATCCTGAATGTTGTCTTCAGCTTCAATCAGCTCTTGGAAAGCTTGCTGTGATTTCGCCTCGTGTGTCCTTAAGTTTATGTGAATCATCGCTGTAACTTCCAGCCCTAGCGCCTGTTGCTGGATGCGTGCCGTATAACCAAGGATCACGCCTTTTTGTTCAAGCAATTGACGTCGTCTTGAACATTGAGAAGCAGATAAACCGATTAAATCTCCAATTTCCTGATTGGTGAGTCGTCCATTCTTTTGTAGTGCCTGAATGATTTGCCAGTCGAACTTATCCATTGCATAAAATCCTTTTATGATACACAAATCATGTATTTTTATTAAAATGCGTTTTCATTATGCACGAAATCTAAAAGATAGATGAAATATTATTTTTCTATGGAATAAAAATTGGTCTCAAAGGATATAGAGCAATGTTCATAGAAATTGGTGAATTTTTAAATCTTCGTCTAAAACAAATGGGTATCCAACATCTTTTTGGTGTACCTGGTGATTTTAACCTCTCATATCTAGAACAAGTTGAAGCAGACCCACAACTCGAATTTATTGGAAATTGTAATGAATTAAATGCTGCGTATGCAGCAGACGGTTATGCACGAATTAACGGTTTTTCTGCCTTGGCAACCACTTATGGTGTAGGTGACTTAAGTGCCATTAATGGTATTGCCGGTGCCTATGCAGAAAATGTACCTCTTATTCATATCTCAGGTATTCCACCTTTACATGCAGTTCAAAAGGGCACTCTCATACACCATACGTTAGTTGATGGTAACTACGACAACATTATGAACTGTATGAAAGAGTTCACAGTTGCCCAAACTCGTTTAACTCCTGCAAATGCAGCTTCTGAAATTGACCGCGTATTGCGTCAGTGTTTCCTTGAACGCCGTCCTGTACACATCCAACTACCAGGTGATATTACTCACGTTAAAATTGAAGTGTCTGAGCGTCCACTCGACCTAAGCTACCCAGCTGTTGAACCTGAATTATTGCAAAGTGTAGTAAGCAAACTTTGTGACATTATTGAGAATGCTCAAAGTCCAGCGCTTTTAATTGATAATGAAGCCTCAGTTTTTGGTGTAACTTCACTTTTAAATGATTTGTCTCAGAAATGCTCAATTCCATTTGCAGGTATGAATACTGCAAAAAATATTATGGATGAAGGCTCACCTCGTTACATCGGAACTTATGTGGGTGGGGCAAGCCAACCGCATGTGAAAAATATCATTGAACAATCTGACTGTTTAATTGGTGTTGGCGCACGCTTTACCGATGTAGGCTCAGCTGTATTTACGCATCAAATTGAGACCAAGAACTACATCGAAATTAAATCTTATGGCTTAAATATTTTTGGTCAGGATTTTCCGGGTATTGAAATTGGACAATTACTTGTCGAGCTAAATAAAAAAGTTGCGCCACGTAAATCGTCAATACCTCTTCTTGAAAAACAACCTCAGAAAGTAATTGAAGCGCCAGCTCAACAGAAGCTTAGCCAAGATGTGCTTTGGAACTACATTTCAGGGTTCTTAAAAGAAGATGATGTGATTATTGGTGAAGTAGGGACCTCAAACTCTGCTTTGTCAGGTATCAAACTTCCTGCTACAGCTAAATATATTGCTCAGCCGCTTTGGGGTTCTATTGGTTATACCTTGCCAGCTTTGCTTGGTAGTTTGTTAGCTGCTCCTGAGCGTCGTCAAATTTTGTTTATTGGTGACGGTTCATTCCAGCTTACGGTACAAGAGCTCTCTACGATTATCCGCCATGGTTTAAAACCAATTATTTTCTTGTTGAACAATGGCGGCTACACCATTGAACGTTTAATTATGGGTGAAAACGCTGCCTATAACGACGTGCAAAACTGGAAATACACTGAAATTCCAGCGGTATTTAACGGTAAAAAAGGCCATACAACTTATGTGGTTGAGACTGCTGGACAGCTGAAGAGTGTTTTAGACAACGTTCAGCAAAATGATCAATTAACCTTTATTGAATTGAAACTACCAGCAATGGATGCACCGGTGAGTTTGAAAAAATTTGCTTCTGTGATTGCACGTTTTGACTACGGTGATCGCGGCTACGAAATTTTAAAGGAGCGTTCCCAACCCGTTAAATGTAAGGATGCAATCTCTTTTTAAATAGAAGATAGGACACGTCTTCTCAAAAATTAAATGGACTCATACTAAAGCAACTTATGTCCGAAGGTCGGTTTCTGGTCTTCGGATATGGTGCTGAATAAAGGTGTACAGGAAGTGACACCAACATTGGAGATAATGTTATGGATGCAAACAATAAGCACGAGTTAAAACAAGGCTTATCCAATCGGCATATTCAACTCATCGCACTCGGAGGGGCGATCGGAACAGGGTTATTCTTAGGACTATCACAAACAATTAAACTGGCAGGTCCTTCAATTTTATTGGGATATGCAATTGCAGGAATTATTGCCTTTTTGATTATGCGTCATTTAGGTGAAATGGTTGTTGAAGAACCAGTAAGCGGCTCTTTTAGTTATTTTGCGAACAAATACTGGGGCAAAATGGCTGGTTTTATGTCTGGCTGGAACTACTGGGTTTTGTATGTACTGGTGAGTATGGCCGAACTGAGTGCGATTGGTACTTTTATTCAGTTTTGGTGGCCAGAAATTCCGACATGGCTGACCGCTCTATTTTTCTTTATTTTAATTAACGGCATTAACTTGGTAAATGTCCGCTTTTTTGGGGAATCGGAGTTCTTATTTTCCTGCATTAAAATTGTTGCGATTTTAAGTATGATTGGCTTCGGTGCTTATCTTTTACTTTCAGGCTCAGCAGGTCCGCAAGCGGGTGTTGCAAATTTATGGCAACACGGTGGTTTCTTCCCGCATGGTATTCATGGCTTTATTATGGCTTTGGCTGTCATTATGTTTGCATTCGGTGGTCTAGAACTTATCGGTATTGCTGCGGCTGAAACGAAAAAACCTGAAACAACAATTCCAAAGGCAGTAAACCAGATTGTTTATCGCATCCTGATTTTTTATATCGGTGCAATCGGTATTCTTTTATGTCTTTATCCATGGAATATGGTGGCAGAAGGCGGTAGCCCGTTTGTCTTAATTTTCCAGTCCCTCAATAGTAATGGCGTTGCGAATGTTCTGAACTTTGTGGTCTTGATTGCTGCTATTTCGGTTTATAACAGTTGTATTTACTGTAATAGTCGTATGTTGCATGGTTTAGCAGAGCAGGGCAATGCGCCAGCAATTTTGAAAAAAGTGAACAGCCGCGGTATTCCGGTCCCTGCAGCAATTGTTTCTGCTTCAATTACAGCAGTCTGTGTAGTGGTCAACTATTTAATTCCAGGTCAAGCTTTTCAGCTCTTTATGATGTTGGTTGTGGCTGCGCTTGTTATTAACTGGCTTATGATTTCAGTCACGCATTTGAAATTTACCAAAGCAATGAAATTGCAAAAGCGTCAAACCAAATTCCAAAGTATTCTTAGCCCATGGAGTAATTATTTAACTATTAGCTTTGTATGTTTCATTCTCATTATTATGGCGATGACACCAGATATGAGACTCGCTGTTATTTTGGGGCCTATCTGGCTTGCGGTTTTAGCGATTATGTATTTCTTTAAGTATCGTAAAAAAATGGTCGCAATGCCGGAAGTACAATCAAACTAATAAGCTAAATTTACAGTGATATTGCGGTTATCTGACATAAGGCAGGTAACCGTTTTTGTTTTGTCATAATATTTTCATGTTCGGGCAAAATAATTTTTTAAAAATAAAGGTGACACGTAAAAAATTGAGAATTGTGTCAATAAAATAATTTTGTAACATCAATTCATTAAATTACTTAAGTTTTTATAATTTAAGCATAATTATAATTTTATCATTTTGAACATTTGTCATATTTCCCATTAAATCTAAATAGCAAAGGACTTATAAAATCATCTTAAATAATTGATATAAAATAGATTTAAAAATGTGACAATGAACATTATAAAAATCATGAAAGCGTCATAATACTGTAACTTATTTGTCATATTTTCTATTCACAATGCAGCTATCGAAGAGCGTACAAGCACTCAACAAAAAGTGACGTACAACCTATTGCATTAATGAGAGAGAACAGAATGCGCTTAAATCCACGTCAAATCGCAATTGCATTAGCAGTAACTGGGGCCGCTGTAACAACGACTGCAAATGCAGCTCGTGATACGATTCAAATTGCTGGTTCTTCAACTGTATTACCATTTGCCAGCGTTGTAGCTGAAGAGTTTGGTAATACATTCCCTCAATTTAAAACTCCTGTCGTAGGTTCTGGTGGTTCTTCTGCTGGTTTAAAACAGTTCTGTCAAGGTGTTGGTGACAACACAATCGACGTTGCAAACGCTTCTCGTAAAATTAAAAGCACTGAAATCGAAGCTTGTAACAAAGCTGGTGTAAAACAAATTCAAGAAATCAAAATTGGTTATGACGGTATTGTATTTGCGTCTAGCTCAAGCAAAGCAGCTTATAAATTAAAACCTTACCATGTGTTTGCTGCTTTAGCTGCACAGTTACCTTCAAAAGGTAAATTGGTTCCAAACCCTTATACAAACTGGAACCAAATTGACAAATCACTTCCTAATGAGCCTATTACGCTTGTTATTCCTGCGTCTAACCACGGTACGCGTGAAGTTTTCCAAGAAAAAATGGTTGAAGCTGGTTGCGAAGCGTATGAATACTTCAAGAGCTTAGACAAAGACGCTCAAAAGAAAGCATGTTCTACTTTCCGTAAAGACGGCCGTGTAATTGAAATTGCTGGTGACTATACAGAAACTCTAGCTCGCTTAAAAACTTCTCCAAGTGCAGTAGGCGTATTTGGTTTAAGTTTCTATGACATGAACCGTGACAAGTTACGTGTAGCGACAGTAAACAACGTAGTTCCTTCTGAGAAAACTGTGTTAAATGGTACATACCCTGTATCTCGTCCACTATACTTCTATGTAAAAGGCGAGCACTTAAAATCAGTTAAAGGTTTACCACAATACGTAGAATACTTCCTAAGCAAAAAAGCGACTGGTAAAGGTTCTAAAGCTGAGCGTGATGGTTTAATCGCGATGTCTGATGCAGAACGCGCTAAAGTTTTAGCTGACTTTAAAGCAGGTAAAACTGTTAAATAAGTTAGTTTGAATAGGGGCTGGTGATCTCAAGCGATCATCAGCCTTTTTGTCTAACACGTTTTTCCCAAATTATGACAATTGAGAAAACAGTGGAGAATACATGAATCTGCTACTTATCGGTGTGTTGTTAGCCCTTGTGGCAATTGCATATCAACTTGGGCTGAGAAAGAGCCGCCACCTAGCAGGTAAGGGAAGCAACTCGGCGACATTACATTCTCGTCCAGGTTATTATGGCGCACTGGTTGGGCTTTGGTGCGGTATCCCTGCTTTTTTAATTTTGATCATTTGGAACTTGGTTGAGCCAAGTATTTTAAATCATATTATCTTTAACAACGTACCTGCTTCTGTGACAGCTTCTCTAGATGAAGCAGCAAGAAGTGTACTTGTTGATCGAATTCAAGCGATCGCTTCTGGTTTTGGGGTAAGTGATCATCCCGCGGCTTATGAGTTGGCTGCTGCTCAGCAATATGCAAAATTTCAAACTATTGGCTCTTTTGCCAAATTTGCTGTTGTTGTCTGTGCCGCTTTGTTGGGCTTAGTGTGGGCAAAGAAAAAAATCAGCCAAGAATATCGCGCACGTAATCAAGTTGAGCGTGCAATTAATGTTGGTTTGATCTTATGTTCTGGCGTTGCAATTTTAACCACGATCGGCATTGTAATGTCGATGTTTGGTGAGGCAATGCACTTCTTCCATTTTGTAAGTCCAATCGACTTTTTCTTTGGTACAGAATGGAACCCCGGCTTTAGTACTTCAGGTAATGCAGAAGGTAGTTATGGTTTATTACCATTACTATGGGGCACGCTCATGGTCAGTGGTATTGCCTTATTAGTTGCTGTACCTGTTGGCTTAATGATTGCTATTTATTTAGCTGAGTATGCTTCGCCGTGGTTACGCTCATGGGCAAAACCTACCATTGAAGTTTTAGCGGGTATTCCAACAATCGTTTATGGTGTTTTTGCCATGATGATTATTGGGCCATTCTTTAAAGCTGCTGGTGCGTATGTTGGTATTGAAATTAATGCAACCAGTGCTTTGACTGCCGGTTTTGTAATGGGAATTATGATTATCCCATTCGTTTCATCTTTGTCTGATGACATTATTACTCAAGTTCCTCGTGCACTTCGTGATGGTTCGTTAGGACTGGGCGCAACCAAATCAGAAACGATTCGCCAAGTGGTTTTACCGGCAGCTTTACCAGGTATTACAGGGGCATTTTTATTGGCTGTTTCGCGTGCCGTAGGGGAAACCATGATTGTGGTTTTGGCAGCAGGGAACAGTCCACTTCTACATGCAAATCCGTTTGAAGCTGTTTCGACAGTTACCGTAACCATTGTAAAACAGTTAACGGGTGATACTGATTTTGCGAGCCCACAGGCCTTGGTGGCATTTGCACTGGGATTAACACTCTTTGTGATCACTTTAGGATTAAACATTGTTGCACTGTACATTGTGCGTAAATACCGTGAGCAATACGAATGAGTACATCAAATACATCGTCTCCTATGGATCAGAACGTATTTGATCCACAAGCCGCTGCTCAGGCACGTGATCGCCGTAAAAAAGTGATTGAAAAATCACTGGCTAAACGTCACCGCAAAGAAAAAGCTTTCCGCTTTGCAGGTTTGTCAGCAGTTGTTATTGGTCTTGCATTCGTTGCGCTACTGTTTGGCAGTATTTTGGCAAAAGGTTTACCGGCATTCTGGCAAACCAGTATGAATGTACCAGTCTACTTCGATCCTAAAGTAATTGATGCAGGTCCAGTGCCGGTACGTACACAAGGTGAAACACCTGCACATTACCAAGAACGTTATGTCGATTGGCAAACAAAAATGGGGATGGTCGATTGGGATAGCCTGATCGTAAATGGCATGATTGCTAAAGATCCTTCACTTGCATCACAACGCGATTATTTAAGTAGCCTTTATGCAAGTTCTGAAGCTTATCGCTTACGTGATATGGTGTTTGCTGACCCATCACTCATTGGAAAAAAAGAGAACCTAACTTTCTTGGGTGATGCCAATGTAGATGTATGGCTGAAGGGTAATATTGACCGCTCATTACCAGATGACCAGCAGCAACTTGATCCGGAAATCCGCAAGCTGGCAGATGACCTTAAAGCAAAAGGTGTACTTGAAAATACCTTTAATACCACTTTATTTAAGAATCCTGACTCTCGTAGTTCACCAGCGATTAGTGGTCTTGCAGGCGCATTCATGGGTTCATTATTCATGATGCTGATTGTGATCATTATTTCAATTCCAATCGGTGTTGCCAGCGCAATCTATCTTGAAGAATTTGCTCCAAAGAATGTCATTACAGACATTATTGAAGTCAACATTAATAACCTTGCTGCTGTACCTTCAATCGTGTTTGGTTTATTGGGTGCTGCAATCTTTATTGGTTGGATGCATTTACCGTTGTCAGCTCCTTTTGTCGGTGGTTTGGTATTAAGTTTAATGACACTACCAACAGTCATTATTACAACACGTGCTTCTTTAAAAGCTGTGCCACCTTCAATTCGACAAGCTGCCCTAGGTTTAGGTGCGTCTAAAGTACAAACCGTTTTCCATCATGTTTTACCGTTAGCATTGCCGGGCATCATGACGGGTGCAATTATTGGTGTTGCACACGCACTCGGTGAAACTGCACCTTTACTTTTAATCGGGATGAGTGCATTCGTTGCAAGTGTTCCAACCACTCCATTTGATCAAGCAACTGCTTTACCTGTCCAAGTTTATCTATGGCAGGGTAATGAGTTGCGTAACTTCTTCGAAGGCCGTACTGCTGCTGCGATTATCGTACTTCTTGCATTAATGATTGGTTTAAACAGTCTTGCAATTTGGTTACGTAAAAAGTTCGAAGTGCGTTGGTAATAGAGGATAAATCATGAATACTATTGATATTACGAATTCCTTAGAAAAGGATAAGTTAGTGAATACTGAACAATCTCAACTTACAGATACACAACTGCATCATGGCACTTCGTACGTTTCGCATTTTGAACCACACGCTTCAAAAAAGCCAAACTCAACCGAAATCAAGATCAGTGCACAAGATGCCCATGTTTATTATGGTGACTTTGAAGCGATTAAAGGCATCGATTTAGATATTTATCAAAATGAAGTAATTGCGTTTATTGGGCCATCAGGCTGCGGTAAATCGACTTTCCTGCGTACTTTAAACCGTATGAACGACACGATTGATGGCTGTCGTGTGACAGGTAAGATCACTTTAGATAACAAAAATATCTATGATCCAAATCTGGATGTTGTATTACTGCGTGCACAGGTTGGTATGGTGTTCCAAAAGCCAAATCCATTTCCTAAATCTATTTTTGATAACGTGGCATATGGTCCGAAGCTACACGGTTTAGCACGTGACAAATATGACCTAGAAGAAATTGTTGAAAATAGCTTGCGTAAAGCAGGTCTATGGGAAGAAGTGAAGGATCGGTTAAACCAACCGGGTACTGGCTTATCTGGTGGTCAGCAACAACGTTTATGTATTGCACGTACGATTGCAGTAAGTCCAGAAGTGATTTTGATGGATGAACCATGTTCTGCACTTGACCCAATCGCAACGGCAAAAGTGGAAGAGCTGATTTCTGAACTTTCTGATCAATACACAATCGTTATTGTAACGCACTCGATGCAACAAGCAGCGCGTGTTTCAGACCGTACTGCTTACTTTCATTTAGGTGATTTGATTGAAGTAAACTCTACAGAGAAAGTATTTACTCAGCCTGACCACCAATTGACAGAAGCGTACATTACTGGCCGTTTCGGTTAATTGATCGTTGTAAAAGAAAAAGAGCCTCGTGCTCTTTTTTTTATTTAATAAATGAAAATGACTCTATTTTGCAAAATCGCTATTGAATTTTAATCAAAAGAACCACATCTTAAGGCTATAAAGACAAACTTATGAGCATAGAATTTTATGTTATTCCATTTGCCTAAACTCCCTGCGGAAATACGTGTTAGTCATTTAAATGCACGTGTAAATGAACAGAGAAAAAAAATTGCACAAACCACAGCAAGTCGTTTAGAGCTTTTACAATTGGCTCAACAACTTGCAAAAGAAGCTAAAATTCGCCGTAAGAACAACCAGAAAATTTTTGTTTTAGATTTTAAAGGTGACATTCAGGCATCTGCGGTTGAAAATCTTCGTGAAGAAATCACCCTTATTTTAGCAACGGCTAAAGCTGGACGTGACCGTGTTGTGGTACGTCTTGAAAGTCCGGGTGGTATGGTTCATGGATATGGATTGGCGGCAGCTCAATTGGTTCGTTTGCGTGACGCAGGTTTTCATTTAACGATTTGTGTCGATAAGGTTGCGGCAAGTGGCGGCTACATGATGGCTTGTATTGCAAATGAAATTATTTCTGCACCGTTTGCTGTTGTGGGTTCGATTGGTGTTGTGGCTCAGGTACCAAATTTTAATCGTCTTTTAAAAGAACATAACGTGGACTTCGAACTTTACACAGCAGGACAATATAAACGTACTGTCACCATGTTTGGTGAGAATACTCCTGAAGGTAAGGCGAAGTTTGAAGAAGAGCTACAACAAACGCATGTGTTGTTTAAGCACTTTGTAGAGAAATATCGTCCACAGCTTAATGTAGACAAGGTTGCTACAGGTGAACATTGGTATGGTCAAGATGCACTTGATTTAAACCTTGTAGATAAACTACAAACTTCCGATGAGTATCTATTAGCATTGTTACCTCAGCATGATGTATATGTAATTAATACCCGTAAAAAAGCAACTTTGGGTGAAAAATTAGGCTTACAAGCAGCTCAAATGGCAGATAGCCTGATTCCGGCTGTAATGAATAAAGTGGCTGATACTTTAGCAAAAGCGAATTCAACTTTAGTTCAAATGCGCGATACTAAATTTTAATTAAGATATATTTTCAAATTAAAGAGTGCCTTTTAGGGGTGCTCTTTTTTATGCGAAAGATTAAAAGAATTTGATTTGAATTGCCGGAACGACAATTCATTTTTATAAAAAATAGATATTGAATAAAGATTCAAAAAAAATTGTTGATAAATATACTTATTGAATTGTGATAAATAAGTGATTTTGATATTTTAGGCAACAATAAAATAGCTTTTAGATGATCCATTTAAAAGATAAACATTTAAAAATATAACTGAAATTTAGGACAGGAAATAATGACAAGAATAATTGTAGCATCCAAAGAGGGTTTGGACGTTCTGCAAGATGGTCAGCTCAATAAGGTGGTTTTAAACCAACCTACTATTATTCAAATTGGTGTAAGTCAAAAAGATATCGCATCGATGGAAAAGCAGGGTGGAAGTCTAGTCATCCATTTAAAAAATGGAGAAACAATTGTCTTAGAAAATTTCTTTAATGAAGCAACGAATACAACAGAGCATTCACTCGTTTTTCCAACTGAGCAAGGAAAATTTGTTGAAGCATAATTTGATGCTCAAGGTAAGGTTATAGATTATAGAGGCTTAAATCATGTTACGGATTTGGCCTATACCAGTACCAGCCCTTTAACTGCAACAATGGCCGTTGATAATGATCCAAGCTTTTCAATGGGTAATGTACTAAAAGCAGGCTTAGCAGTTTTAGCCGCTGAAGGTTTATATCTTTGGGCATTTGATAAAGATGACAAAGATGATTCACCCAGTACTCCCGATTTAATAGCACCTGCTGCTCCTACAGCTACGCTTGCTGATGATACTGTGACAGTGACTGGCAAAA
This sequence comes from Acinetobacter sp. FDAARGOS_558, assembly GCF_003937785.1. NCBI lineage: Bacteria > Pseudomonadati > Pseudomonadota > Gammaproteobacteria > Moraxellales > Moraxellaceae > Acinetobacter > Acinetobacter sp. FDAARGOS_558. The sequence continues at coordinate 1,235,756 of NZ_RKJH01000001.1, read as the reverse complement.
CTGAAGCAAATGCAAAAATCTACATTAAAGATGCAGCAGGTAATACAGTGGCCTCAGGTGTTGCTGATGCGAGCGGAAATTACACGATTAAATTAGATAAGCCGTTAGTGAATGGGGATAAATTAAATGTTATTGCCCAAGATGCGGCTGGAAATAATTCTAAAGTTACTGTGGTAACAGGAACAAAAGATACAATTGCCCCAGATGTTCCACAAGCTCAATTGAGTGATGATGGTTCCTTAGTGACAGGTAAAGCAGAAGCAAATGCAAAAATCACTGTTTATGATGCCACTGGCAAAGTATTAGGAACTGTTTTTGCGAATAAAGATGGTATTTATTCTTTAAAACTTACTCCACCATTAACCAGTGAAGCGGGCGGTAAAGTGGTTGCCGAAGATGCTGCGGGTAACAAATCTGAGGAAGTTAAAATTATTGCGGGTAAAGATACCATACCACCAGCATCTCCTTTTGTTGAAGTAAATAAAGAAGGATCGGTAATACATGGTAAAACTGAAGCAAATGCAAAAGTTCAAATAAAAGATGCCGATGGTAAAGTGATTGGAAGTGGGACCGCCGATGCTCAAGGTGAATTTCAAATTACACTTTCACCTGCTTTAAAAGAGGCGCAAAAGGGCACAGTGGTTGTGGAAGATGCTGCTGGTAATGTATCTAAACCAGTTGAAATTACGCCAGGCTTTGACTCGATTGCACCAGATAAACCGACTGTTCAAATTAATACAGATGGTACTTCTGTAACCGGTACGGCTGAGGCAAATGCCAAAATTGAAATTAAAGATACAACAGGTAAGGTAATTGGTAGTGGAACAGCGGATGCGAATGGAAAATTTACAATTTCTATTTCACCAGCCTTAACGGATAATAAACATGCTTCGGTATCAGCTATAGATAATGCTGGAAATAAGTCTGAAGTTGTTGATATTGTAGGTACAAAAGATACAACACCACCATCAAAACCTATATTAAATAGCGTAGATGATGATGTAGGCGCTGTTAAAGGAGCTATAACGGCTGGTTCTGAAACTGACGATGCTAGACCAAAACTTACAGGCTCAGGTGAAGCAAATGCAACTCTTACGATTTATGATAATGGTGTTGCAATTGGAGTTGTGACGGTAACAAGTGGTAGATCTTGGTCATTTACATTTGATAAAGACTTAGCTCTTGGTAAGCATACTATTACTTTGACTCAAACTGATGCGGCGGGCCTTACCAGTGAGGCAAGTTCTCCTTTTACCTTTTATGTAGTTGCACCGAAAGCTGCGAGCCTGTCTGAAGCTTCAGTAGATACTTTAAGTACAGAAGGGCCATCTTTGGCAGATAGTGTTGGATTGCATACTTTAAAGGCAGCGCAAAGTACATCAACTGAGACGAATAACCCGCAGAAATCGGTTCCTTTAGATGATTTATTAAAAAGTTCTACGGCTAGTGAATCAGACCCAATCGCAAAACTTCTCTCATCAACAGCGTTAAAAACGACTCAGGCATCTGAGCCAATCGAAGTAAATGCATCAGTTGGTCAGACAACATCAAATCCTGATCATCCTTTACCTGATACAACTTCTTCGGTTTTACAAAACCTTTTAGATCAAACTTATCCAGTTGTTTAGGGTATTTGAGACAACATGTAAAAAGCGCTCAATGAGCGCTTTTTTAATTTTAATTTATTGTTTGATTTTTTGGTGTTGTGAGAAGAGCGATTAGCCCATAGAGGATTGCGCCAATTGTAGCGAGTAACATGTCTTTATGTGCATCCCACATATCACCTTGTTGCCCATTATAATTTTCAGCTTGTTCAGGTGATAGCCCGATTGCAATTACCCATTCGATCAGTTCATAAAAGACACTAGACGCCATCACAAACTGGACTACAAGTAAGAATAAAGAAAAAGGACGTGCAGTGGGTAACCATACTTGGAATACACGATAAATAAGAGGATAGAGCAAAACACCATAGGCAAGATGAACTAAACGATCATACATATTGCGGGACCAGCCCATATATTGATCTAGGTTGAAATGGAACGCCTGTTGTATCCAGTCATTGTATGGAACGTAGGAGTAGAGATAGTGAGCACCAATAATATGGATTAATAAAAACAGTAGATAAAAAGTAAAACTTAAGAAATCCAGTCCAATTTTTTTGAAAATAATAAAAAGCAGAATCACCATAAAAACAGTGCCAGCTTGATGAAGCAAATAAGCCTCAAACTCAAGTGGTTGAATACCTGAAATGATAATGGCAATAAAAAGCAGGCCAAGTGCAATATAGTGTTTAACTTTGAATTCTTTTTCGATCATTTTATAAATAAGTCTTTATTCTGATTTGTATGAGTGTAATAAAAAAGCGAAGCCTAAGCTTCGCTTTTTATAACTTTTTTAATTAGATTTTGCTAATTAATTCGTTAATTTGTTTAGCTTGTTCAGCAGCATTACCTGTGTAAGTTGCAGGTGTAAGCTCAGCTAAGCGAGCACGCTCTTCACTTGGTACTTGAGCAAGTTCGTTACCATTTACGAAGTCAACCATCATGTCACGCGTCATTGCTTGACCACGAGTTAATGCTTTTAACTTCTCATATGGTTTTTCAACATTATAACGACGCATAACTGTTTGAATTGGCTCTGCAAGAACTTCTTGAGCTTGGTCAAGATCTTCATTTAAGCGGTTTGCATTGAGTTCAAGTTTACCAATACCTTTTAAGCAAGCATCAAAAGCAATTAAGCTTTGAGCAAAACCAACACCCATGTTACGAAGTACAGTTGAGTCAGTTAAGTCACGCTGCCAGCGAGAAATTGGCAATTTTTCGCCTAAGTGAGCCAACACTGCATTTGCAATACCTAAGTTACCCTCAGAGTTTTCAAAGTCGATTGGGTTAACTTTGTGCGGCATAGTTGATGAGCCAACTTCACCTTCTTTAAGTTTTTGCTTGAAGTAACCTAAAGAGATATAACCCCATACGTCACGGTTAAAGTCGATCAAAATTGTATTGAAACGACGTAACGCGTCAAATAATTCAGCCATGTAGTCGTGTGGCTCAATTTGAGTTGTATATGGGTTAAATGTTAAACCTAAAGATTCAACAAAAGCTTGTGAATGCGCTGGCCAATCCACATTTGGATAAGCAGAAAGGTGAGCATTGTAGTTACCTACTGCACCATTGATTTTGCCTAGTAATTCAACATTTTCAAATTGTTTGATTTGGCGAGCTAAACGATATGCAACGTTCGCCATTTCTTTACCCAAAGTTGTTGGGCTAGCAGTTTGACCATGTGTACGAGACAACATCGGTTGTTCAGCATGAGTTGTAGCTAAAGCAGAGATTGCATTTAAAATTTGCTTCATGCTTGATACTAAAACCTCACGACCGTTTTTAAGCATAAGTGCATGAGACAAGTTATTGATGTCTTCTGATGTACAAGCAAAGTGAATGAACTCACCTGCATTTTGTAATTCAGCAATACCTGCAATTTTCTCTTTCAAGAAGTATTCAACTGCTTTTACGTCATGGTTAGTTGTGCGTTCAATTTCTTTAATGCGGTTCGCATCTTCTTCAGAGAAGTTGCTTACGATTGCATCTAGTGCTGCATTTGTTTCAGCTGAGAAAGGAGCAACTTCAACAATTTCCGGACGGTTAGAAAGCGCTTGTAACCAACGCACTTCCACAGTGACACGAGCATGAATTAAACCAAACTCAGAAAGAAAAGGGCGTAGCGCATCACATTTGCTGGCATAACGTCCATCTAATGGTGATAGTGCGGTTAAAGCGTTCATAACGATTCCTTAATGCTGGAATAAACATAAAACAAAAATAATCTCGTTACAGCCTTAGATAACTTGGTACTGTAAACGAGCAAGTGCTTGAATATCCTGTAGCAATTTACGTTTGCTAAAAATCATGTTCCATGAACTACCGCCGAGTTGTCGCCATAAATGGGCCATTTGTAGCCCCGTAAACAGACAAGCACGAATACGGTTGGTATGGTTGGTATCTTTAAATGCCTCAGCATTACCACGAACAAGAATACGTGGATTAATCTGTCCGGCAGTATCAACATAGGTTTGCGCCAAATTGGCTAAAATACTTGGATGTAAATAGTTATTATCAAAAAAAGAAAGCTGTTTTAAAATCTTCTGCTGCGCTTTTTCAATAATCGCCACATATTCAGGATTGCTATAGACCTTTTTCTCTAACTGCAAAAGTGACATCGCATAAGACATAGGAAGTTTTGCACTACGCATTTTAGGCAAACGAGATTTAGGCGCATTGGTAAAAGGCTGAGTGATACAATTTTCAAGAGTTTTAAGACCCAACGAAATATCAGCCAATTGATTAAAAAAATCCAACGTCTGAACAGCATTATTATTTGTTGTAGGGCGAATATTTAAACTCGCCTTTATTAATAACTCAAAATAAAAGTTACCACTTTCACCAATACTTTGCTGACCTGTCATGGCGGTCATATGCGTAAGCTGGGTCGCTTGAAATACCCCAGCCAAGGCAAGGGCACGGTTTTGGCGAACATTCAAGGCTTGTGATTGTTGAAAGGGTAACTCCACCATGCCATTCATTCCCTTAAATAAAATTTGGTGTAGGGGCGTTTGTATGGTGAATAACACCCCCGCCTAGGCAAACTTCATCCGAATAAAATACAACACTTTGGCCTGGTGTAACTGCACGTTGAGGTTCATCAAACTCAACACGAACACCATGCTCACTATTTTCATCAATAAACACTGTACAAGCTTGATCAGGCTGGCGATAGCGTGTTTTAGCGGTGCAACGTAATCCTTCAGCCGGAATATTTTGCTCGCCTGCTACCCAGTCAATGGCCTCACTCCAAAGCTGTGTACTTTGCATAAGTGGGTGATCATGTCCTTGGCCGACCACTAAACGGTTATTGGCAACATCTTTATGAAGTACAAACCATGCACCTTCTGATGCACCTTTCATACCGCCTAGACCAATACCGCCACGTTGACCGAGCGTATAGTACATCAGACCGTGATGTTCACCAACTTCTTTGCCGTTATCCAGCACAATTTTACCTGGTTGAGCGGGTAAATATTGTTTAAGGAAGTCATTAAAGCGACGTTCACCGATAAAACATATACCAGTTGAATCTTTTTTCTTCGCAGTTGCTAAGTCCAGTTCTTCAGCAATTCTACGAACTTCCGGTTTTTCAATTTCCCCTACCGGGAAGAGAGTTTTATTAATTTCACGGCCATGCACTGCATGTAAGAAATAAGTTTGGTCTTTATTGTTATCTAAACCACGTAATAAAGGTGCATATGCTTCACCTTTAGAGTTATAAGCAGTTTCAGCACGACGAGCATAATGACCTGTTGCAATAAAATCTGCACCTAAGGTCATGGCATGATCTAAAAATGCGCGAAACTTAATTTCTTTATTACATAAGATATCTGGGTTTGGAGTGCGACCGGCTGCATATTCAGCCAAGAAGTGTTCGAATACGCGGTCCCAATATTCCATAGCAAAGTTTGCAGTATGAAGTTTAATACCGATTTTATCTGCGACTGCTTGAGCATCGGCTAAATCTTCCATTGCCGTACAGTATTCCGTGCCGTCATCTTCCTCCCAGTTTTTCATGAAAAGGCCTTCAACTTGATAACCCTGTTGAAGTAAGAGCGCCGCAGAAACAGAGGAATCTACGCCACCAGACATACCGACGATGACACGTTGTTGCATAGGACTAGGCATCCAAATGAGAAGTTAATGAGGGAGAGAAAGGGTGCTCATAAATAAGAGCTAAAGGATAATGTTGTCCTTTCATGGCGTCTTCAATGGCTTTAATGACAAGAGGACTACGTGCACGGGCAGATTCTTTAAGTTCATCTAGAGTCATCCAGACAGCAGAAACAATACCTGTATCAAGTTTTGGGTCGCTTTCGACGTGGGTCACATGCGCTAAAAAGCAGAAGCGATAATAAGTACGGTCCGGAAACATAGGGGGGGTATAAGTATAAATACCAAGTAGGGCATCTATATCTATATGATGTCCTGTTTCTTCAAGCGTTTCACGGATCGCTGCTTCTGTTAGTGTTTCACCACATTCCACATGACCAGCAGGTTGATTAAACACTGTGTGTACAAAACCTTCGCTATGTTCTTCGACAAAAAGATAGCGTCCATCTTTTTCTACGACTGTAGCGACAGTGACATGGGGAGTCCATGCGGCCATAAAAAAGCACCATGAATTTAAAAGTCGTATGATACGAAATTTAGGGGTTTTTGGCTACGGTCATCTTACAAACGATAGAGCATGCGAATAACTCTATCGTTTGAAAAACTCGGTTTGTTTTAATTTATTTGATTATCTTTATGGTTATTTTGCACTTTTACATAATGTCTTGCTGAGTAAGGTAAAAATGCCAATTCTTTTTCGGTTAGAGGACGTACTTGTTGTACGGGGCTTCCAACATAAAGATAACCACTTTTTAAGACTTTACGAGGCGGAACTAAGCTTCCCGCACCAATCATCACATCATCTTCAATAACAACATCATCTAAAATAACCGTATTGATTCCGACTAGTACGCGGTTACCAATAGTACAGCCATGTAAAGTCACATGATGGCCTACTGTCACATCTTCACCAATAATAAGAGGTGAACCATTAGGCTTAGCATCATTTTTATGGCTGACATGTAGCATACAATGGTCTTGTACATTACTGTTTTTGCCAATTTGAATACTATTTACATCTCCGCGAATGACTGCAAAAGGCCACACCGAAACATTTTCGGCCAATTTAACATCACCTACAACCACGGACATTTCATCAATGTAACAGCTTGGATCAATTTGTGGGTGATGGTCTAAATAAGGACGGATGTTTTTTGCCATGAGAAGTATCAATAGAAAATTTAGTAAAAGTATAAAATAAAAAAGCACTCACGCTAATAGCATGAGTGCTTAATTCAACTATTCTAAAATTATTTAAATTTAGAATAAGTTGCTGAAGAATTGTTTGATATGGTCAATTAAACGTGCGAAGAAACCAGCTTCTTCAACAGGTTTTAAAGCAACCAATGGTTTTTCAGCAATAACTTTACCATCTAAACTTGCAACAAGCTTACCAACGACTTGACCTTTTTGAAGTGGTGCATTTAGGTTCGGTTGAACAACCAACTGAGTTTTAATGCCGTCCGCTTTGCCTTTAGGCATAGTTACATTGAAGTTTTCAGCTAAACCAACCTGAACTTCATTTTCTTTACCAAACCAAACTTTAGCTTTTGCAAGAACTTGGTTTGCAGGTTGTACATTTGCAGTTTCAAAGTTTGCAAAACCCCATGCCAATAATGCACGAGTTTGGTCAGCACGTTCAGACATGCTTGGTGTACCAAAAATAACTGAGATTAAACGCATTGGACCGCGTTTACTTGAAGTCGTTAAGCAGTAACCAGCTTCATCAGTATGGCCTGTTTTTAAGCCATCAACACTTGGGTCAGTGTAAAGTAAAGCATTACGGTTACCTTGTTTGATACCGTTAAATGTGAATTCTTTTTCAGAATAAATCGGGTAGTATTTTGAGCTGTCTTTAATAATATGTTGTGCTAAAACAGCCATATCTTTTGCAGTTGAGTAATGACCTTCAGCTGGCATACCTGTTGAGTTAATAAATTGGGTATTGGTCATTCCGATACGTTTTGCTTCTTGGTTCATCATGTGAGCAAAAGTACCTTCATTCCCAGCAATATGTTCAGCCATTGCTTTTGATGCATCATTACCTGACTGAATAATAATACCGCGAAGCATTTCTAAAACAGTTGCTGTACCATTTAATGGAACATACATACATGATTCAGAACTACTGCCTTTACACCAAGCAGATTCGTTCATACGAACCTGTTCATTTTCGGTAAGTTCACCTTTTAATAATTTTTGTTCAATGATGTAGCTTGTCATCATTTTAGTCATAGAAGCAGGAGCAAGCTTTTCATTTTCATTTTTAGAAGCGAGAATTTGTCCTGTCTCGTAATCCATTAATACATAAGACTTATTATTTAATTCTGGCGGAGCTGATAAGACAGTTGCTGCATAAGAAAAACTTGGTAAGAGGAGGAGTGCAGCAATAGCGCTTTTTCGAGTCATTCTAGGTAATTCCAATATCTTGTATGAAGCAGAAGAGCCTAGCATTTTAGGATAAAGCAAAGCCGACTTCTATGGGGGAAGTCGGCTTTTTCAAACAGTATTGTAACTAGAGAGTTTTTAACTAATTTAGTTTTGCGATTGATAAGCTTTCACGTCTTGGCAAACTAACGTATTTTGTTCGTTACCAGCAGCTTTTGCATCATTACGTGCTTCTTTTAAGACTTTCTTGAAGCTCTTGTCTTTACTACGTTTTTCTAAAGCTGCAACTGGATCGGCTTCATTTGGCAAATAGTCTTTTACAAGACGCTCATAACCTTGAGCAAATTCGGCATCTTTTTTACCAATTAAACTTGGGCAAATTTCAGAAAGTACTTGAATTGCTGCTAATTCTTCCGGTGTAGTACCTTTGGTCGGTGTAACTTCAACAACATTTTCATTTTCAGTTTTCTTTTCAGCTGTTTTTTTCTTGTCAGCAGCATAACCCACTGTTGCCATTGTCATGAGTAAAACAACAGAAAGTGATTGAACTAAGCTTTTTTTCATAAACATGGATAACCTGAAACAAAAATTTGAAATATGCCGATAGCTTAAACAATTTAAACGCTAAAAAAATGGAAAAAATGTATTGTTATGTAGGTTTTCTGCTTTATCTCAACAGAAAACCCCAAAGATAAGCTTACTGATTGAGCTAAGCTCTTAATCTTTGTAATTTACCACTTCCTCACAAAGTTCATGTTGTTCGTGGTGATCCATTTCTTTGGCAGCCTGACGTGCTTCACTTAACAGGGTTTTATATTCTGAATCATTTTGCAGCGCAGAGAAGGTGATTGATTTATTGGAATAACCACTCAGATACATTGCAATAATCTTTTGGGTATTGGTTTCAAGTTTTTTATTTGCGCCAACAAAATTAGGGCAAATTTCCTGTAAGACTTGAGTAGAGGCAATGTCATCTTTAATTAAGCTGTCAGCTTCTTGTGTTGAGATACCCTCATCAGCAAAAACCGCTTGAGTACACAATGTGATACTAATCCCCAATACTTGAAAAAAAGGAGCGAAAGTTTTCATTTTTTCACAATTTTATAATGCTATGGAGGTATAAATATATATAATTCAACAAATAATTCAATTGAGAAAACCTCTGGGTTTATTTGTCGAGAAAGATTTTTTGTGAATATTTTAATTGCCAATGATGACGGTGTCTTTGCACCAGGTATACAAGCTTTAGCTGACGCGTTAAAACCACTAGGCCGTGTTGTGGTGGTTGCTCCAGAAAGTGAAAGAAGCGGGTTTTCGAGTGCCTTAACTTTAGATCGTCCTTTACGTCCTATTCAAATTGCTGAAGATGTATGGGCTGTTAATGGAACACCAGCCGATTGTGTTTATTTATCCATGAATGGATTATTTGATTTCGAATTTGATTTGGTTGTCAGTGGGATCAATAGTGGCGCAAATTTAGGCGATGATGTTTTATATTCGGGAACTGTTGGTGCAGCCTTTGAAGGTCGTTTAATGAAACAACCTGCAATTGCGGTTTCTTTGGCTGGGCCTGATGTACGTTCATACGACCATAAAGATGATTATGCGCAAGCAGCTAAATGGGTACATGACTTTATCGCAAAAGGACTACCTGCACTGCCACCGCGACATATTTTTAATATTAATATTCCAGATGTACCTCAGCTTAAAGGTACACAAATTACTTACCAAGGCCGCCGTGCCCAATCTAAACCTATCACCAGCCATGTAGACCCTAGAGGAAGACAGGTTTACTGGATTGGTCTTGCTGGTGAGGCGGTAACTGATCCACAGCGTATTGCTAGTCAAATACAATCTGATTTTTTTGCGGTCGCGAATGGTTTTGTGAGCGTGACGCCAATTCAGATGGATGCAACAAACTATGCGGTTTTAGAAGATTTGCAGGCCAGTTTGGGGTAATAAACTGAGCCGAATGTTATAACTTTGTGAATAAAGAAAAAGAGGAACATGTTTCCTCTTACTTTTTTGGTACTCTTAGCCGAAATGATTTGTAGCATTTAGTGAGGGAGATCGATGCATTTAACTGGGCAACAAAGCAGATTGCATATTCAAAGAGACAAAATAATGAAAATTATGATGTTGTCTGTAGCTGTAGGTTTTACTGTTGCAATGGCAGGATGTGCTTCTAAACCACAAATTAATAATAGTTCTCGCTATGCAATGGCTCCTAACTATTACACAGTCCGTTCAGGTGATACTTTAAGTGGTATTGCAATGCGCTATGGTCTGGACTATCTCAGTATTGCAGAGATGAATGGTATTGCACCGCCATATCGTATTTATGTTAATCAATCATTACGATTGAAGAAATCTTCTTCACCAAGAACTGTGTCGACACAAGTCATGGCGCAACCGGAACCAATTAAGCGTCAAACAATTGCTTTACCGACAACTACTGCACCAACCACAACCACTCCACCGCCAGCAACTGTTGCGCCATCAACCAATACAACAGTGGGAGCATCTATTCCAAGCTCAAGCTTACGTTGGGTGAAACCAAATAACGGTCCGGTTATTCAAGGCTTTAATTTGGCGAATAATGTCAAAGGAATCCGTTACGGTGGTAACCAAGGTGACCCGATTTATGCGGCGGCTGATGGTCAAGTTGTATACGCAGCCGATGGTCTGAAAGAATATGGTAACTTGGTTTTAATTAAACATATTGATGGTTACATCAGTGCGTATGCCCACAATAGCAAGATGATGGTGAAGAGTGGTGACAATGTAACCGCAGGCCAAAAGATTGCTGAAATGGGGTCTTCAGGGGCATCTCGCGTTATGCTTGAGTTCCAAATTCGCCTTGACGGTAAACCGATCAACCCTGCAAATCTTTTACCAAATTAGCTAATGCATTAAATATAGGTTTCCTCGTATAATACAATTGGTTGCTTTCATTACAACAATAAGCATTTTTTATAAATTTAGAATTAGATTTGAGGAAACCTATGTTAGATCAGCTTCGTGCGATGGGTGTTTTTGCTTGTGTGGTTGAAAAAAGTTCATTTAGTGGTGCGGCACGTGAATTAGGCATTACAACAAGTGCTGTAAGTCAGCAAATCCGTTCTCTTGAAAATGAAATGGATGTAATTTTATTACATCGTTCTACGCGAAAACTTAGTTTGACTGAGGCAGGGCAGGCTTTTTTCTCAAGTTGCCAAGAAATGTTGGCAGCAGCAGAAAGAGGCAAAATCAGGATCAATGAATTGCGAGATGATTTGATTGGTGACTTGCGTATTGCAACTACCCCTGATTTAGCAGTTCAGCACATTATTCCTGCTTTATCTCACTGGATGTCTGCCCATCGTGGTCTATCTGTTCATTTTGAAGTGGGGCATCGATATATCGATTTAATCGAAGAGCGAATTGATATTGCAGTGCGCATGAGTTCTACAGCGGTAGAAGAGAGTGACTCTGTTATTCCTATGGCTTTTGTCGATCAGATTTTGGTAGCTTCTCCCAGCTATCTCAATCAAACAAGCCCGATCTTGCATCCAAATGATTTAAACAACCATGAGTTGCTTTCTATTAATGCAATGAATGATTCACGTAGTTTTAATTTTCAGCACGCTAAAACTGGTGAAAAATTAAATATCGAGATGGCAAGCCGTTTGCAAAGTAATAATTTACAAGTGGCTAAAGCGCTATGCCAGCAAGGGCATGGAATTGCCAGAATTTTATATTTAGATGCTCAAAAAGAACTAAAGAATGGTTCTTTAATTGAAATCCTTCCAGATTGGAAACTCCCAGCTTTCACTTTATATGCAGAGATTGCAAAACACGATCAACAGCCAATGAAAATTCAACGTTGTGTCGAAGCGCTTAAGCAATACTTCAGTCAGTTGGCTGGCGGAAGAGCAATGCAGATTGTTCGTTAATTTTTACCTTATTCATAAAAAAGGGCTTGTAAAAACAAGCCCTTTTTCTATGTCAGTGTTATTTTTGCTTCAGCGTAGCAACTTCCTCTTGAGTTTCTTGAGGAAGATCATCGGCTGTGAGTTCTTCATGTTTTTTAATTTTTTTCTTATTTTTCTTTTTCTTCTTTGGCTCCTCTTCAACTTCTGCGCCATCTTCGATCGCTTGCCAGTATTCAAGCTGTTCCATTACAGCAGCATAAATAGAGTGTTTGCTGTATTTGCCTTTTTTGTCGAGAGTACCAACAGGGCGAGCCATTAAAATCTCAAGTGCTTGATCAATTGTATCAATCGCATGGATATGGAATTGGCCCTCTCGTACCGCATCAATCACATCTTGACGTAGCATTAAGTGTTGCATGTTTTGGCGTGGAATAATGACACCTTGTTTGCCAGTTAGACCTTGTAGCTTACATGCATCATAGAAGCCTTCAATTTTTGCATTTACGCCACCAATTGGTTGAACTTGACCTAACTGGTTCATAGAACCAGTAATTGCCCATGACTGATCAATTGGTAACTGACTAATTGCAGAGATTAATGCAGAAAGCTCGGCAACGGTTGCACTGTCGCCGTCCACTTGGCCGTAACTTTGTTCAAAAGCCAGAGCAGCAGAAAAATGTAAAATCTGTTCACGGCCAAAGTGAGCTTTTAAGAAGCTAGACATGAGTAACACGCCTTTGGCATGCAATGAACCGCCTAGTTCTACACTACGTTCAATATCAAGAATATCGCCACCGCCTTGATAAACCGAGGCAGTTAAGCGTGAAGGTAAACCAAACTCAACATCTGCATAGTGAATGACAGAGAGGGCATTAATTTGACCTAAACGATGGCCAGAAGTTTCGATTAACTGGGTTCCACGCGATAAATCTTGCCAGTAAAGTTCTCTTAAATAGCCTAAGCGATATTGTCGGTGTTGTAGGGCAAGGTTAATGTGCTGGTCGGTTACCATCTTATCATTGGCTTTAAATGCATGATGATGCGCTTCACGAATAAGATCACCCAACGTTGAAGCATGTAACGACAATGAGCTTTGGTCTTCGGCCTGACGGCTTGAGTCAGTTAGTAATGCCGCTAGAGCACTGCGGTCAAATGGAAGCAGTTTATCGGCTTGTACATAGTCAGCAATCAGCTGCATATAAGCTTGTTCATTTTCGTCATTACGTTGTAATGTATCGGTAAAATCTGCGCGAATTTTAAATACGCTACCAAGCTCTGGTTCTACTTCTAAAATTTCATAATAAATCTCAGGCTCTGCCATCAGTACCACTTTAATATCAAGTGGAATAGCAGCAGGCTCTATCGAGATACTGCCGGTTAAAGTCAGCATATGTTCAAGAGAAGAGAGCTTGAGTTGGCCCGATTTTAATGCACGCTTTAAACCTTGCCATGCATAAGGCTGTTCGAGTAGTTGTTCAGCCTCAAGCATTAAAAAACCACCATTGGCTTGATGTAGGGCACCGGGACGAATAAGAGTGAAATCTGTAGTAATTGTACCGTTGTGGGTGAGTTGTTCTACATGACCCAGCAAGTTGTAGTGCGTTGGGAAATCTTCAAAAATAACTGGCGCACCACTGTTTGGTTTATTTGAGACAATCACATTTGCTTGATAACGCGCCGGTACGCGATTGAACATAGCAGGAGCAAAGTCATCTTCTTCTTGTTCTAAAATTAACTCAACATTGTCAATGATATCTTGAGCATACTGTTTTAAATAATCTTCAAGGCCTTTCACTTGACCATATTTATTTAAAATTAAGTCCATGCGTGGCATAACCACTTGAGTGGCGATGTCTCGATTTAAAACAGAAACTTTGTCGCGTGCGTCATCTTCTAAGTCGCCCAAATGCAGACCAAGACGCTCAAGCTTTTTATCCATATAGCGAATATTGGCTGCAATCTCAGCACGCTGTTTACTATTTAAAGCGTCAATTTCTGTTTGAGTCAGTTCTTGAACCTGATTATCTTTTAACTGTACAGGTACAAAGCCATGTTTCTCATTTCGAGAAATCAATTTTAGATCAAGTTCTTCGCCTTCTTTTGTTAATTCGACAAGTGCTTGTTGCTGTTCATCACCAGTTTCCTGACGGATTCGCTCGATACGGTTATGATAAGTCTCTGCGCTAAAACGGCGTTCAAGCTGCTTTAAAATAATTTGCCAAGTTTGATGAAGAGTTTGTTGAAACTTGATTCCTTGTCCAGCAGGGAAGCGTAGCGCAATGGGCTGACGAGCCTGTTTAAAGTTATAAACATATACCCAATCATCTGGAGTAGGCATTGTTTTGGCATGTTGTTGTAGTAAACGCTTAATCATGGTGCGTTTACCTAAGCCTGCTGTTCCTACCGCAAAAATGTTATAACCAGAGTAGGGTAAGGAAATGCCGGCTTCTACCGAAGCTTTGGCGCGGTCTTGCCCTAAAAAGTTGTTGAGCGGCTTGATGCGTTTTGTTGAGGCTGGAATATTTTCAAAATTTGGAATATGCGTAAGTTGTTCGGGTTTTAACGCTGTTTTATCTAAAGTCATTTTAATATCAGGTTGCTCAAAAGCTGAAGGAAATGCATTTATTGTGACGTTTGTGGTGTTTGTTTTAGCGAGTGATAAAGTTGAAGATGTCACTTGATCAAGTTTTTGTGTCACTGTTGATATCCAGCAAAAGAAAACGAAGGTTGAAGATTAAAGGTATACAGGTTTAGCATAAAATATCAAGCAAACTTGCCGTTTTTATCATCAAAACAAAACTTGATTGCATAAAGAATCTTGAAAGCAATTGTAAGAAGCGATTGAATAGGCGCATTTATAATTTATGGAAAATAAAAAACGAATGATTTCTGAATCGAAAGGGTGGAAAAGTTCTTTTAAAGCTTTCTTGGATCGCCGTGCAATCATTATGTTGTTTTTGGGTTTTTCATCGGGAATTCCAATTTTTCTAATTTTTTCAACTCTATCATTTTGGTTGACTGAGGCTGGAATTAACCGAAGTACTATTACAATGTTCTCTTGGGCAGCTTTGGCTTATTCATTTAAGTTTATTTGGGCGCCGCTAATAGACAAGCTACCCTTGCCATATCTAACCAGAAGAATGGGCCTAAGACGTAGTTGGTTATTGGTATCACAACTTTTGGTAATTTGTGCAATTTGTATGATGGCATTTACAAATCCATTACCCAACACATCTGATTTCGGTTCATTGTCAAATTTAACGATTATGGCAGGGGCTGCTATTTTTCTTGGGTTCTCATCAGCAACACAAGATATTATTGTGGATGCTTACCGTATCGAATTAACTGAAGACCCAAATATACAAACTGTTTTAGCTTCAACTTATAATGCAGGGTATCGCACTGCTACAATTATTACTCAATTAGGTGCACTATTATTTGCTGCATCTTTGGGAACAGCAGTTGGTAATTATATTTATGAAGCATGGCGAACCACCTATTTATTAATGGCTGGTTTGATGATTGTAGGAATTATTACAACTTTACTCATCCATGAACCTGTAGTTAAGCGCCTACAACATCATTATCATGCAAAAGATTATGTCCAGTTATTTGCAGTTTTTGTTATTTCAACCATAGTTTTTGGAATTAGTTTTTATCAAATCGGTTTAATTTTTGATTCATTTTCTATCGAAGATGCTTTTTTAAATTTTATACTTTTAGTTATTAAGTTTTTAATTAGTATATCAATTGCTGTTATTGTTATTCTGGGTTTAATTAAATTTGGTTTAATTAATAAAAAAATTGTTGTAGAAACATGGTTATCACCTTTACTAGACTTTTTTAAGCGATATGGATTAAAAGTAGCTTTAGCAATTTTATTATTAATAGGTTTCTATCGTATTTCAGATGTCGTTGCTGGGGTAATGGCTAATCTGTTTTATTTAGATTTAAATTTTGATAAAGAAGAAATTGCTTGGTTTAATAAGTTTTTTGCGATTTTCTTTGTAATATTAGGTGGATTTCTCGGAGGGATGTTAGCTCAGCGTTATAACGTCATGAAAATGATGTTGTTAGGAGCAATTTTAGCGAGCACAACTAATTTAATTTTTGTTGGTTTAGTCAAATCTGGTGCTTCTATGCAAGAGGTCCAGGTTAATATTGGCGATCAAGTATATACCGCAAACCCTGATGAGGTAGGAAACTGGTCTTTAAAATTTCCAAGTAATACTTTAACAACCCAAGCAGAAGTTTCTATTGCCTCGCAACCTCAAGGGTATATTGAACCTTTAAAAATAACTATTCCACTAAAACTATACAAAAATGAGCCAAAACCGGAGATTTATATCCAAGCTATAGGGGGCGATAATCTTGTATATAAAGATGAGTTGGCAAAAGATATAATCCTTCATGGCACTTTGCTAAATTTGCCGAAAAATAGTCAAATAAAATCTGTAAATATTTTCTTAAATCCACAAGTTAAAGTAGATGGTAAAATTAAAAATAGTGACTGGAATGCAGTTATTTCAGGGACAGAACTTGCTAAGCTTGATGCAATAAGAGTGCAGGCAAATTATGAGGTTAATGGGCAAACAAAGACTTTAGTTCAGACTCATACCTATCAAAAAAATTTATCAGAAAGCCAACCTAGATATCGTATGAGTTTATCCGATATCCCAGCGATTCCGATTGATAAAAATATTGATATCGAATTGAAAGGAAAAGTAGTTGTACCTTACAGTAAGACATGGCTTGTTATGGGAATCATATTTGATAATCTAGCTTCGGGTCTGGCAGGAGCGGTTTTTATTGCATTTCTTTCAAGTCTAACAAGTGTATCTTTTACAGCTATGCAATACGCTATTTTTAGTTCATTAATGTTATTACTGCCTAAAACTATTGGCGGATACTCAGGTACAATAGTAAATCATATTGGCTATTCTGGCTTTTTTACGGTTACGTTCTTGATGGGATTACCAATTTTACTACTTGTAATTTGGGTAAGTAAGTTATTGGCTAAACAAGCATCAGAATGAGGGTTTTCTGGAGATAAATATATGCGAATGCTTCATACAATGTTGCGAGTAGGCAATTTAGAACAATCTTTAAAGTTCTATACCGAAGTATTAGGGATGAAGTTACTTCGTAAGCGTGATTATGAAGAAGGTCGCTTTACACTGGCATTTGTTGGTTATGGCGATGAAGAAAATAATACCGTGCTTGAACTTACTCATAACTGGGATACCTCAAGTTATGATTTAGGAAATGGCTATGGTCACATTGCGATTGGTGTTGAAGATGCTTATAAAGCATGTGAAGAAATCAAAGCACGTGGCGGTAAAGTCGTTCGTGAAGCTGGCCCAATGAAGGGTGGTGTAACGGTGATTGCATTTGTTGAAGATCCGGATGGCTACAAAGTCGAGCTTATTCAACAAGACGCAAATGCTAGAAATAATTAAATAAATGACTCAGGCGCTTTAAGATTTAGGTCTTAAAAGTCTAGCTTTATTTTTATAGCCCAGTATGATGAAGGCTTGACCAAATGGTCAATTTATCAACTGGGCTTTTCTTTATCTAAAATAATCATAGGATGTGAACATGCTGAAGTTCTTGGCACTTGATCGATTTACAATTTTGTTGGTTGGCATGGTACTACTAGCAACTTTTTTTCCAGTCAGTGGTCAAGCTGCGCAGTATTTCAATACATTAACTACAGTCGCGATTGCTATTTTATTTTTCTTGCATGGTGCCAAGCTGTCTCGTGAGGCAGTCATTGAAGGTATTTTGCATTGGAAAATGCACTTACTGGTATTTGCAATTACATTCTTTATTTTTCCTGCTATTGGTTTATTGGCTAAACCTATTCTTTTACCTCTATTAGGGCAGCAGCTCTATTGGGGTTTTTTGTTTATGTGTTTCTTGCCATCTACTGTTCAGTCTTCTATTGCATTTACTTCAGTTGCAAAAGGGAATGTGGCAGGGGCGGTATGTAGCGCATCTTTCTCAAACTTGGTAGGTATGTTTATTACGCCAGTTTTAGTCAGTTTCTTTATTTTAGGACAAAGTCAGCACGGATTTGATCCTACATCTTCAATTATACAAATTACTTTGTTGCTATTAGTGCCTTTTGTTTTAGGGCAATTACTTCGTCCGTATGTTTTTCCATATATGGCAAAAGTACCAAGTATTGTAAAAGCATTTGACCAAGGTTCAATTTTGATGGTGGTCTATGGTGCATTTAGTGGGGCAGTGGTTGCGGGGCTTTGGCATCAGGTGAGTTGGAAAACCTTACTGCTTTTGACCATTGCTTGTTCTGTTTTACTCACCATTATTATGCTGCTTGCACTTTATTTACCGCGCGCTTTTGGTTTTAACCGAGCTGATCAAATTACAGTGTTCTTTTGTGGCTCAAAAAAGACCTTGGCCAGTGGTGTACCTATGGCACAAATCTTATTTATTGGCCAACCTTTAGGTATGATCGTTTTACCAATTATGATCTTTCACCAAATACAGTTAATGGTCTGTGGGGTGATTGCAAATTACTTGGCTAAATCCCAAGATTAATTCGCAAAAAAAAATTATATGGCGTATAATACTGCCCACTTGTTGTGCTTAGCTCTAACCCTTGAGGTTTCGGTGGGCCAAAAGAATGGTCTGTTGTGGTGTTGATCTGCTTGTAAAAGCTTTCCTCAATTTAATTGAGAGTGATCAATTGCGATGACAGCTTAAGCCTTTCTTCAATTAGGAGTAATCGACGATGCGCGCCGATATTCACCCAAAATATGAAAAATTAGTTGCAACTTGTTCTTGCGGTAACGTAATCGAAACTCGTTCTGCTTTAGGTAAAGAAACTATTTACCTTGACGTATGTTCAGCTTGCCACCCGTTCTACACTGGTAAACAAAAGAATGTAGACACTGGTGGTCGTATCGACAAATTCAAACAACGTTTTGCTGGTATGTCTCGCTCTATCAAGCGTTAATACTTCAAAACGAAACAAAAAACGGGCTTATGCCCGTTTTTTGTTTTTAATATACAAGACCATTATTGGTCTTGTACGTCTGTTAAGCGGTCAAGTTTTTTCTGAAAATAATCACCTTGTAGAAAGCGCGCTTCTACATTCCATGCATTGGCAAACAGGTTCATATCATTCAAGTGAGCTAATAAAATTCCAATCGGTTTTACAGTCAAATAGTTCAATATTTTTTCTTGCAAGTTATTAAGCCCTTGGTCTGAGCTTAATAGATCAGTTTTGTTGGACTGTAATTTTACAAGTTGAATATCAAGCTGCTGTAATATTGAATCGCTATACATAGAAGAAGCAAAATCTCGAATTGAAATTTCCGCACCATGTTGGCGTAAGCGAGCAATGTGTTGTTGAGCAATTGGAAGATAAGGCTGAAGAGCTTGTTCTGAAAATTGCAAAATCAGTGGGCTTTCAATTTTACTTCCGATAATAGTCAGTAGTTTGGAAATCAGCTCAGGGAATGTTTTATCTTTTAGCAAAATATCAATATTAAGGTTAATAATGAGTTTCGCTTTAGGATACTGAGCAATGAAATTATGAAGCTGTTTACACGCTTCTACCAATATCCAGCGGTCTAACTGAATTGAAAGTTCTGCATCTTCTTTAAGATCACTTAAATCATTTAAGTCATACCATTGTTCACCAGCAATAAAACCACTTGTCACTTCATAGTTATGAGTTTCTTGGTCATGCTTATCGTAAATTTGCTGGTACTTCAGATGTATTTCGCCCTGAGCTAGTTTTTGTCTTAATTGCTGGAGCAAAGAGGACTGAGGCGTATGGTCAAAATGTTCAATTGTTAAATCAAGAGGAACAGCTTCAATGCTCGGTGAAACCGTTTTTTCTACTGTTGGCATTACTTCAAGTTGAGGTGTAACTCGAGGTAAATCCTGTTTTTCAGCCTCGTTCAATAATGAGCTAAAAGAGTTCTCAGTTAAGGGCTGGTTGAGAAAAGCATAACCAAGCTTTAACTGCACTGAAAAGTTTTGCTCATTTACTTTTAACAAATGTTCTTTTTGCAAAGTTTGTAAACTCGTTAGCTGTGAGTTTAAAACTGAACTATTTTCGGCTTGTAAAATCCCGACATAACTACCCAAGTCGACTTGGAAAATCGGCATCTGTGCATGGTCTTTTAAAAAACCATGGAGCTGATTGAAATATTGCCCTAAAGTTTGCCAACCCTGTTGAAAAATTCGTTCTGGGCACTGTGCAAGTCTAAATAAAACAACGGCGTTTGCTTGGGCAGGGTGGGTCGATAAATGACGATTAATCTGCGGCCAAGCTGCACTCAACCCAACACTTTTTTCGGACGGAGCACTATTTGCTGGAGCAGTTAAAGCAACTTGATAGTCGATGGTGAGTTGTACTGCGTCTTCTTCTTGGCTTGGAATAAACTCGAGTTTTAGCGCATTATTACCAGAAATAGCCTGATGCTGACTCTGAATTTCAAAGCGTGCTTGATCGAACTGGCCTAAAGAAATTTTCTTAAACCGC
The DNA here is from genome assembly GCF_003937785.1 of Acinetobacter sp. FDAARGOS_558. Classification (NCBI taxonomy): domain Bacteria; kingdom Pseudomonadati; phylum Pseudomonadota; class Gammaproteobacteria; order Moraxellales; family Moraxellaceae; genus Acinetobacter; species Acinetobacter sp. FDAARGOS_558. The sequence continues at coordinate 1,215,210 of NZ_RKJH01000001.1, read as the reverse complement.
TGTTTAAAAATATTTAAATCGTTGGGCTGTAAGACATCTAAAATCGGCAATCCGATAATGTCTTCTTCTTGCTGGAAACCAAAAAGATTCAAATATTCGGTATTTGCCTTAATGTGGATGCCTTCTTGAAAAATAGCAACCGCTTTATGGCTGTTGTCGACCAGTGTTTGCGTATGCGTATGAATGGTATCAAGCTCAGCCAAAAGACGTTGTTCCGTCTGTAAAAGGCGGCTGTATGATAATGCCCGAACCAAGGTAATATAGAAATAATCTAGCGGTTCTAATGGGACTACATCATAAATCCCTTTTTGAATATAGCTTTGATATTGCTGCGCTTGGTAATCATCTGGCTGTAAAAGTAATATTGGAAGCTGCGGCTGTTCTGAGGCTTGAACAAGGGAGAGAGTTTGTTCAATTTTCAAATCATAGGCGCGACCAAAAATAATGACATCCCAAGATGTATTGAGCTGCTTTTCAAAACTTTTTAAATCATCAAGTAATAAGGCATTAACTTGATAATCATTCCCCGATAATAAATTTAAAATTTGGTTATAACGTAACTGGTTATCATCAATAATGAGTAAACGTATTTCAGTACGTTTTAACCTTTTAGATAGTAAAGAGTTTCTCACTTTAATGCTTCCCATAAATCTTGGCTATTCACGGTGTTATTCTTTTTCAGCATGAACTGATCAAGCAGGTACTGTTGCTGCTCATTCAGAAGCTCAAATTGAAATTGAATAAAACTTTGAGTAATGAGTTGTGCTTTGAGTAGATACACTTTGATTTCTTCTGTCCCCAATCGTAAATGAATTGTTTGTTGCTCTCTAAAAATTTGAGACCCCGGTAAAATAAGCGTGTTTTGTATTTCTTCTAGGTTTTGAGTTTGTAGTAATAGTGCAGGGTGATAATTACGCGTATGCCGCTCTGCCTGAATATGTACAGCGCAAGGGAACATGGCTTGTGAAAGAATTTCTAAACCCAGTTCCAGACTTTTTTCTGTAGATTGCTTAATCCAGCGAATAACACCGCCACGCCACTGACCATGTAGCGTTTCCTTCACCAAAATATATTCGCCAGTTCTTAAGTTTTTAGGTGCTTCGCCGGACCATTTAATACGATAGCCATTAACACTAATATCAAGCACGGTAGTTTGATAAATGGTTTTACTCTCACGGCTTAAGCGTTGATAAGACGAGGTTTGTTGTTCTTTTTTCTCTAAATTGGATAAAACTTTCGATTCACTTTGTAAATTATAGTTATTACTCAGTTGTAGTGTTTCTTCAAAGTTTTTGGCTTTAGATAAATAAAAATGTGCGGTACTTAAGCCAAAACAGATTTGTAAAGCTGCATTATATTCGTAACGCTCATGACGGCGCTGTGCTGTGGTGCCCAAAATCGTTTGAACGTGAAACTTTAATGCGGGACTTAAATAAATCTTTTCATTTTTAGACATATATTGAGCATTTTTATGCATGGTGGCAGTGACATGCTCAAGCAAAGCTTGCGTGCTAATAAAAATACTTGGATTGAAATTTGAACTTTGTTTTTTGTTATATACAGGCGGATGATCTTTAGTTGGGTCGACCACATACTTTGTTGAAGCAGTGTCTTTTGGCAAGATCTGAATCATGCGTGCCCAGTCAAAACTACATTGAAACAGGGCCTGAATTTCTGACTGGCGAATCTGATTGGTGTTAAAAATATCTAATAAAATCAGCTGAGCATAAGCCTGCGTAATATTGGCTAGCGGATGCTGTACACCTTGAATATGATTAATATTGGTTAAATGATATTTGTATTGAACTGCTGTTTCGTAAAGCTGGTGAGCAATTAACCATTGACCTTTGACAGGTTCGCTATAGAGCATATGCTGTTGATATAAAAGATTGGTCAACTGCTGCAATGCGTGGAATGTCGCCAGAATTCGTGCGGTTTGTAAATTTTTCTTTTGTTTAAAAGAGAACAAAGAAAACTTCTGCTTTTGTAGCTGTTCGTGGCTTGTTTGCGCAATATTTAAATAAATACTGGCAAAATAACAGCGCAGAAGCATGGCCAGTTCAATAATGTGCTCGTTACGGTCAGTACTAATGACGCCTTGGTTAAAGAAGTTTTTTTCTAAACTTGCCAACACATTATTAATGGTTGGGTGAAGTGTCTGAATTAAGTCAAAGCGTAAGGTTTCACTGCAATTTAACTCATTCAGCTCCAAAATTGCTGTAAATAGCGCTTTTGAAGTATCACCCAATTGCATAATAGAAAGGGTAGTGACCCACTCATTAAGATCTTTAATGTTGGCTTCACAAAAGCTTAACCGTTCACGAGTAAGTGCGGTTTGATTGTGAAAAATGTCCGAAAGCGCATTATTCATCATCACTTATTATATAACTCAAAAAGTTGTAGCCCCAAAAAGCGGTGTTTTATTCTTTTCGCCCGCAATTTCCCTGACGAGTTTAGGAACCAAATATCCTGGTAGGCTCGCTAACACGTCTTGATATATCGCATCTATTTCAGATGGTATTAAATCAAAATGTTGTGCGCCTTTTACTTTATCTAATACATGTAAGTAATATGGCATAACGCGAGCTTCAAATAGACGATAACTTAAATCAGTTAAAGTTTGAGCAGAATCATTCACCCCTTTAAGCAATACTGCCTGATTTAGAACAGTAATGTGGTGTTCAGATAGCTGCAACAATTTTGAACAAGTAAAGTCATCGAGTTCAGAAGCATGGTTTGAGTGTACCACCAGAATAATACGCAGCCTACTGTTTTTTAATAAAGAAATAAGCTCTTCGTCGATACGGTTTGGAATGACAATTGGAACGCGTGAATGAATTCTCAGAATCTTCACTTGTTTGAGAGATGATAAACGTTCTAACCAAAGCGCTAATTTACGGTTAGAAAGCGTAAGAGGGTCACCTCCGCTTAAAATCACTTCGTTAATATCGGGGTTCGACTCGATATAATTTTTAATGTTTAGCCAATCTTCATTTTTAGGTAAATTTTCCTGATAAGGAAAGTGACGGCGGAAGCAGTAACGGCAATGGACCGCACATGCACCGGTCAAAGTCAGTAAAAAACGAGATTTATATTTATGTAAAACACCCGGTAACTGATTGGCTGCTTCTTCACCTAAAGGGTCGGTGACAAACTCAGGATGTTCCTCAAGTTCTAAATGATGTGGCAACACTTGGAGTAAAAGCGGATCAAGAGGATCTTTAGCGTTCATTTTTCCGACGAACGCACGCGGAACACGCAATTTAAACTTTTCAGAAGCCAGAATCGCCCCTGATAATAGCTGATCAGTGGATAACTCGAGCAGGTTCAACAACTCTAAAGGATCGGTAATAAGGTCACTGAGTTGTGATTGCCAGTTTTGCTCTTGGTGTAAATAGTTTATCATGCGACACGATTAAGATAATGCAACAGCGCATTATATCGCATAGTTGACTTGTTAAGTTTGGAGTGTGCCAGTCATGGCCAATTATTCTACAAATGATTTCAAGCCAGGCCTTAAGGTCATGCTTGATAGTAACCCATGTTCAATCATGGAAAACGAATACGTAAAACCGGGTAAAGGCCAAGCGTTCAACCGTGTAAAATTACGTAACCTTAAAACTGGTAAAGTTTTAGAAAAAACTTTTAAATCTGGTGATACTTTAGAAGCTGCTGACATCGTAGAAGTAGAAATGAACTACCTATACAACGATGGCGAAATGTGGCACTTCATGGACCCAGAAAGCTTCGAACAAATTGCAGCTGACAAAACTGCAATGGGTGATGCTGCTAAATGGTTAAAAGACGACTCAAATGAAACATGTACAATCATGTTATTCAACGGCGTTCCTTTAAACGTAAATGCACCTAACTTCGTTGTGTTGAAAGTTGTTGAAACTGATCCGGGCGTACGTGGTGATACTTCTGGCGGTGGCGGTAAGCCAGCTAAGCTTGAAACAGGTGCGGTTGTCCGTGTTCCGTTATTTGTTCAGCAAGAAGAAAGCGTTCGTGTAGATACTCGTACTGGTGAGTATTTAGAGCGTGCATAATAGTTAAAAAATAAACTATTATCGAAGGGATGATGTCAATCATCCCTTTTTTTATGCGAAAGTATAAGAGGAAAAAGAACAAAGGAGGAGTAGAGTCACAAGGATTGAGCAGAGAACAGTACATAACAATATAAAACTGCTGTAATTATTTATTGAGAGGTTAAGAATGGACACAATGCAAGCGAAATCTACGCTTCCCTCCAAATTGGTCTGGAGCCTAGTAGCAATTATAGGTGCTATTTCTTTCGGGATGCTGGCGCTAAGTCGTGGTGAACATGTTAATGCAGTATGGTTGGTACTGGCAGCTGCATGTGTGTATAGCATCGCATATCGATTTTATAGTCTATTTATTGCAACTAAAGTATTTGAATTAAACCCGAGACGGTTAACTCCTGCACATCGTTTAGCCGATGGCTTAGACTATGTGCCAACAAATAAGTATGTACTGTTTGGACACCACTTTGCCGCGATTGCCGGCGCAGGGCCATTAGTTGGGCCGATTTTGGCTGCACAAATGGGCTTTTTACCGGGCACCATCTGGTTATTGGTTGGTGTGGTTCTGGCGGGTGCGGTACAAGACTTTCTAGTTTTATTTATATCAACACGCCGTGATGGCCGTTCACTGGGTGAAATGGCAAAGCAGGAGCTTGGTCCTTTTGCCGGTATTGTGGTTATGTTGGGCGCACTTGGGGTAATGATTATTATCCTTGCGGTATTGGCTTTAGTTGTTGTGAAAGCACTTGCACATAGTCCGTGGGGTGTCTTTAGTATTGCAGCCACTATTCCAATTGCATTGTTCATGGGCGTTTACATGCGCTTTATTCGTCCGGGACGTATTGCAGAAGTTTCAATTATTGGCTTCGTTTTAATGATGCTGGCAATTGTGTATGGTGGACATGTTGCCGCAGATCCATATTGGGGTGAATTCTTCACTTTAACTGGAACACAGCTCACTTGGTGTCTCATCATTTATGGTTTTATCGCATCGGTACTACCGGTTTGGTTGTTATTAGCACCACGTGATTATTTATCTACTTTCCTTAAAATCGGGGTTATTCTTGGTTTGGCAGTCGGTATTGTGATTGCATTGCCTGACCTTAAAATGCCTGCTGTTACCCATTTTATTGACGGTACAGGACCGGTTTTCTCAGGTAGCTTATTCCCGTTCTTATTTATTACTATTGCCTGTGGTGCCATTTCAGGTTTCCATGCGCTGGTATCGAGTGGTACGACACCAAAACTTGTTGATAACGAAGTTAATATCCGCATGATCGGTTACGGCGGTATGCTTATGGAGTCTTTTGTCGGGATCATGGCGATGATCTGTGCGACAGTATTAGACCCAGGTGTGTACTTCGCGATTAATGCACCAGCAGCAGTGCTCGGCACAACCGTAGAATCTGCAGCGGAAGCTGTACGTAATTTAGGCTTTGTTGTTACGCCTGAAATGTTGACGGTTTTAGCTCAAGAAGTAGGTGAAAGCTCAATCCTTTCACGTACGGGTGGTGCGCCTACCTTTGCTATTGGTATGGCTCATATCATTTCTGAAATCTTTAACAGCCGTGCCATGATGGCATTCTGGTATCACTTTGCGATTTTATTTGAAGCATTGTTCATTTTAACTGCGGTAGATGCAGGAACACGTGCTTGTCGTTTTATGGTGCAAGACACGGTTGGTATTGTTATTCCGGCGGTTAAATCTTCAGGTTCATTCTTTGGTAACTTGTTAGGTACAGCCGTTGCGGTAGGTGGATGGGGCTTCTTCGTCTATCAAGGTGTGATTGACCCACTTGGCGGCGTCAACTCATTATGGCCTCTATTTGGTGTGGGTAACCAAATGCTGGCTTCGATGGCACTCATTTTGGGTACAGTGATTCTGTTCAAAATGAAAAAAGAGAAGTATGTGTGGGTGACGATCATTCCAACCATTTTCTTGTTCATTACCTGTATGACAGCAGGGTGGCAGAAGATTTTCCACGAAAACCCGAAAATCGGTTTCTTGGCTCAAGCACATAAATTCTCCGATGCGATTGCTCGTGGTGAAATTCTTAAGCCTGCAAAAACCATTGCTGAAATGCAAACTATTGTGATGTCGAACCAGATTAATGCTGCACTTTGTGGCTTCTTTATGATTGTATCGATTGTCATGATTATTGCCTCAATTGGTATTGTTCGCCGTGCTTTAGCAAGTCCAACACCGACTGTAAATGAAGCGCCTGCGGTATATACCGATCCTGAAGTGGTTACCACTCGAGGAGAATAAAGATGAATTTTAAATTTGCAAAAAATGGTACTGTCATTATTGCGAAAATCATCAAAATGACCGTGCTTTCGCAAAAAGAGATATTACTCTCTCCAAAGAACTGGTCACGTATCGCAACCTTATGGCAGCGTTTACAGCAAAGCTTCCGACTCATGGTTGGTGTGCCGGACTATCAAACGTATCTGGAGCATATGAAAGCCCATCATCCAGATTTAACACCTATGGATGCACAAACTTTCTATCGACATTGTGTTGATGCAAGATACCCATCTGCAGGTGGTACATTGAAGAAGTGCCCTTGTTAAGTTGACCTTGATATTTGGCTAAACAAAGACGGTATGTGGTTGAACCATGTACCGTTTTACTTTTTGGGAAATGAAAAAGAGTTTGCTCAAAGTCTGCTCATTTGTAGTTTTTTCACTGGTAAATCACTTGTTTTGCTTTTGAAAAATGAATATGATGCTTTCCATCTTAGGCGTATAGCTCAGTTGGTTAGAGCGCTACGTTGACATCGTAGAGGTCTCCAGTTCGAGTCTGGATATGCCTACCAAAATTTAAAGTCATATAAACTCGGATAGCTTTATATGACTGAAAAAGCCCTAGACTATAATGGTTTAGGGCTTTTTTTATTGGTTTTATAATTTAATTTCAGTTTCTGTATTAGCCTAAAAGAGCAATTTCATTTCCTAAAAGGCTGAAGCAGTCAGGAGCTTTATTCACTATTAAATGTTTTAGATAACGATAAATTCTTTATTAATAACTAAAAACTGATGAAGTACCTCCTATTTGAGGTACTTCTAGGATCTATATATGCAAAAAAAACTGCCAATACCAGATAACTTACCAAATCATTTAACGGATATTTTTTATCACATCAATATAAGTTTGCCTAAAGGCGATTTAAAAGAAACTGTCAAGTTAGATGAAGCTATAAATCAACTTAACGCAAGGGATGTATATGCTGTACAGGATTATCCTCTGCATAATTTATCTGAATATGCGGGTTGGGCTATTAATTCAGAAATAACTCAAACTGCGAGTATAGAAAGCCCTTTATTCATTGCCAATTGGTACTACTGGGGGCAACAGCTTTATAGATCTATTAATCCGTATAAATTAGACCTAAAAACTCCAAGTTTGTTAGAAATTCCTGCTTATACAAAATTACCAGAGCCTTTAGATTCGGTCATTCCTGAACAAGATGAAAGATTAGATCTTTCTGACACCGATGCTAAAAAGATTACTGGCCCTATCTCTGCCATGTATGGTGTTATTCCTAAGGGCAGTATATTTAAACAAGGCGATGTGATTCTAAAAAAAGATGAGAGGTTAACTCCTGAAAAACTAATTATCTTAAGACGGGCAGGGATCAAAGAATTAACTATTTATAAAAAACCAAAAATTCTTATTGTAAGTATGTATTCTTTTGATAAAGAAGAAATGAGTGAGGAAAGTCTGTATGTTAAAGATGTTTTGAAAACATGGGGCTATGAGCAGGTAGAAATCAAATCACTTAAACCTGAACGTTACGATGCTGCATTTAATAGTCTTAAAAAAGATAATAATTCGGCTTTAGATGAGTCATTAACGACAAGCAGGGACGATTATATAAAGTTCTTTGAAGAACAGACTATGAATTTTGATGTCATTCTTTGTTGTACATATCAAAATAGTCGTTCCGCTTTATTTCAGCTTGAGAAACTTCCGATCTTTGATCAAAGCAGTATGTCAGCTGCTTTGAATACTCGTTGTATGCCTGGTAATGAAATTAAAATTCTCAAGGGTAAAGATAGAACGCCACCTAGTCGTGAGACAGTTCAGATTTATGATGAGAACGGTAAACACAAAGGTATGCGTGTAGTCGTTACAGAAGACAAAGCGATTATTATTAACTTACCGGGTGATATCCAAGATATTGCGATTCTGATGCATGCTTTTGTGAAATATATTTTAAATAAGCACATCTCAGACTTTTTTGATCATGCTTATTTCAAAGGTAAAACGGACATAGAGATTGTTCCTGATGCAACAAATAGAAAATTGTTATGGGGTCATTACAAGGCTCACGAAAGTGGGGAATATATATTAGAAATTATTGAACAGCAGCCATATCAAATAGAGCCACCTCTTAGTGCAAATTGTATTGTAATGGTTCCGTTTCAAGAAAAAGTAATTGCCAAAGGCAATGATTTATATTTTATGAAAATAGATTGAATCTATTTTTTATGTATAACTTAATTGGGCGATGTAACCTTTAAACTTTTTTAATGGTTACACCTCCAAAACTTTACCCTATAAAACTATTACCCTAACCCCACCTTTATAAACCCTTCTTAAACAATAACTTAATCATTATTTAGCCTTACTTTTTTAATGATCTAAATTAAAACAAATGTCATTTTGTGTGCTTGACTGCAATAAATGTGAAGCTTATCCTTTGCCTGCTGGCCACATTGCCAGCCGGCTTTGACAGGCTGAATAATAACTCCCGCATCAGAGTCATTTCTTCTGAGGAATAGTCTTGTGTGGTAGCTACTCGTCCCTTTCCCGTAGCGGTAGGACGGGAGAGGGACACCTACGGGTGTGCTAGTTTGAGTTATTACTAGTCTGTCAACCTTCTTCCGTTCTGCCACCATAATTTTAATGCTTTGGCAGAACTCCCAATAAAAAGGAGTTGGCTTTGCACATCCATTATTTCTTGGCAGCCTTTGCCAAAAGCTATAACGACACTACATAAACTTTAAAGCAGTTTGAGGGCTATTAGGCCTTTCAGGCTTTAAATCGTTACAACCAAAAACTTAGCAACTATAAAACTTGAGATGTGCCAAGCACAGTCTTTATAGGCTTTGCTGTGCCTTTTTTTCTCCCAAAAAAGTATCTCATTTACAAACAACAAGAATTTATAACGGTAAAACTATGCCAAATTTAGTTCTCCCAACACGTGCCTTATACGTTGTACATAAAGCAATTGATCTGTTTCATCACCGTGGGTTCCACCTTATTGGGGTCGACAGAATAGTGAGAGAATCAGAGATTACAAAAGCGACTTTTTATAATTATTTTCACTCTAAAGAAAGGCTTATTGAAATTTGCCTGATGGTGCAAAAAGAAAAGCTCCAAGAACAAGTAGTCGCAATGGTCGAGTATGACTTAAGCACTCCCGCAATAGATAAACTCAAAAAGCTTTATGACTTACATACCGATCTAGAAGGGCCGTATTATTTATTATTTAAAGCCGTTTTTGAAATTAAAAATAGCTATCCCAACGCTTATCAAACTGCGGTGCGATATAGAACATGGCTAAAAAATGAAATTTATAGCCAGCTTAGATTGCTTAAACCCGATGCCTCTTTTACCGATGCCAAACTATTTTTATATATGGTGGAAGGCACAATCATTCAGCTTTTAAGCTCTGGTGGGGTAAGCGAGCGGGAGAGCGTGTTTGAGTGTTTTTTAAGAGGACTAATTACATGCAAATGAAAAGTTTAGGGTTGCGTCAGTAGCAGCTAAATACGAATCATAAGAAAGGGGGCTGTGCTGTATTTATCAAAAAATAACTTGTTTATTCAGCATGGCTCCTTTAAATAATGAAAGAGAAAAACAACAATGATCTCTATAGCTGTATGAGGGAGGACGTTATTTGAAGTTATTTATTGTGATATTTATTGCCATTTTTTCCAGTATTGGAATCATTTGCTTAATCGCATTACTCAGAAATTCAAAAAATTATTCACCATCGGGTGAGCATGATTATTCAGCTTCAACATATTCACCACACCACCATATTTACGATAACAGTCACCATAGTTCTCATTCATCAAATGATTGCTCATCATTTTCCGACTCAGGCGGATGTGATGGGGGCAGTAGCAGTGACTAAAAAGCCCTTTCATATAAAAGGGCTTTTAAGCAGTTTAAGGTAAATCAAACCAGATAAATTGGCTGTCTTCATTTGCATGAATCACGGCATTATCTTCAAAGACCAGAGCATCACCCGCTTTCACTTCGTACTCACCAATACGAACTTCACCTGAAATTACATGAACGTAATTTACTCGTTTTGAAGTCTCAACTGGCAGTTCACGACCTTTTTCAAGTACAGCAGATTTTACCTCTGCATCTTGGCGAATATGCATTGGTGCATTTGCGTCAGGGCCTGCAATTAAATGCCATTCGTTAGGTTGATTACGTGGGTCCAAACTAATTTGCTGATAATTTGGCTCGGCTTCTTTTACATCGGGAATAATCCAGATTTGTAATAAATGCACTGGCGTATCGGTGTTATTAATCTCACTATGAGCAACACCTGTACCGGCACTCATAAGTTGCCATTCACCTGCTTTAATCTGGCCTTCATTTCCCATGGTGTCACGGTGCGAAATTGTACCATCAAGCACACACGTTAAAATTTCCATATTGTCATGCGAGTGAGTACCGAAACCGTTGTGGGCATCGATTCGGTCATCATTAATGACTCGAAGTGCACTTACCCCCATATATTTAGGGTTATACCAGCTACCAAACGAAAAGCTATGATAAGACTCTAACCAGCCTGCTTTAACATGACCACGATCTTCACTACGATGCAAATAAGCATTCATGACTCGATCTCCTCAATTATTATTTATCTCTTGAGGAATATGTTAAACCTGTGGGGTAAAGCTAAAAATAGAGTAGATGCAACATATTGTTGCATTTTTAAGATGATTAAGATTTTTATAAATATTCGTTTTAAATTTTAGATATAAAAAAAGCCTGTATAAAGCAGGCTTTTTAAAAAGACATTATATATGAATGTCTACCTATAAGGCTTTAAAGGAAATTATAGATAGACATTGAGTTTGATTAGGCAGATAAAAACTCCGCATATTTAGAAATATCGACGTTGCCACCACTAATAATAATGCCGATACGTTTGCCTTTTAACTCATCTTTTAAGTTACGGGCAGCCGCAAATCCGAGACATCCAGTCGGTTCAACCACCATCTTCATTCTTTCAGCAAAAAACTTCATAGCGTTAATGAGTTCTTCGTCTGTGACCGTCAAAATATCATCAACTTTCTGTTGAATAATAGGAAAAGTCAATTTGCCCAAATATTGAGTTTGCGCGCCATCGGCAATGGTTGGTGGGGTATCAATATGAACAATTTCGCCTTTTCTAAAAGACATTTGCCCATCATTTCCTAGCGCAGGTTCAACGCCATATATTTTACAGTTTGGAGAAAGCTGGCGAGCAGACAGGGCAGAACCTGCCAGTAAACCGCCGCCACCTAAACATACAAACAGGTAATCTAAATCACCGACCTCATCAAATAACTCTTTAGCAGCCGTACCTTGACCTGCAATCACATGCGGATGGTCATAAGACGGAATTAATGTCAGACCATTTTTTTTGGCAATCTCTTTTCCAATTTTTTCCCGATCTTCCGTATAACGGTCAAATTCAACAATATTGCCGCCGTATTCTCGCGTTGCTGCCATTTTTGCAGCAGGTGCATCTTTAGGCATGATAATGGTTGCAGGAATACCAAGAATTTTTGATGAAAGCGCAATGGCTTGTGCATGATTTCCCGAAGAAAAAGCAACTACACCTGCTTTCTTTTGAGTCTCATTAAATTGCAAAAGTGCATTCATGGCACCACGAAATTTGAACGCGCCTACACGCTGAAAATTCTCACATTTAAAGAACACTTCTGCTTCAAATTCATTGTTCACCGTACGTGAAGTTAAAACAGGGGTTTTATTTATAAAATCTTTTATACGTTCAGCAGCGGCTGCGACATCTTCATAATTTGGAAGGGTTAAATTTTTCATAATTAAACCTGATTCTATTCAATGTTTTCGGATGCAAGATTTCGTATTGCCAAGGAAAGCACAATCTATTGACCTTGTTTAGATAAAATATATATATTTAGATAAAATGTCTAATTTATTTTTTAATTTGATAACAATGAGATATAAGATTTTGATTTACATTAAGTTTAAAATTAGATAAAAAGTCTAAATTACTGTTTGCTTGGTCAATCTAAGGTTTGAAACAGTATTAAGTCATTAGGAGAAATACATTGGGCAATCGTGATAAACATTTACTCACTCAACTTGATACTATCGCGAAAGGGTTAAGTGAAACACTAGCGCCTTTTTGTGAAGTTGTTGTCCATGACTTAACCAATCCTGAGCATGCCATACTCTCCATACACAATAATTTGTCTGGCCGAAAAGTTGGAGACCCAGCAACTGAGTTGGGGCTGGCAAGAATCATGTCTCCGGAGTTTCCAAACCTTATTACAAACTATGCTAACCAGTTTGCAGATGGTCGCCCTGCAAAAAGCACCTCGATCGGCATTAAAGATGAAGAGGGCCAGTACGTAGCCGCTTTATGTATGAATATTGATTTAACCTTATTTAGAGGGATGCAAAGCGCTTTAGAGCATTTCACTAAAATTGAAAATGACAGCATTATTGAAAATTTGGAACCGAATGGCACGGAAGCAATTCGAAGATATATCGATCAGTTTGCTTCAAAACATGCCACTACACCGCGTATGCTAAAACTCAATGAGAGAAAGCAATTAATACAAGAACTCAAGAATAATGGTTTATTAGAAATTAAAAAGGCTGTGGAAACGGTTGCCCAACATTTAGGTATATCCAGAGCCAGTGCCTATTTGTATGTAAAAGAAACTTAATTTGCTAAATCGAGGTCATCATATTCGTTTAAGGTCTTACCTTGCTGAATATGTTCCTGATAATGTTGAGCGCGCAGTTTGTCTAACTCTGAACTAGATACGCCATCTCTCCAATAGCCAGCAATGCGCACGTCATTTTTATTTAACTGTTGGTCTTCTAGAAAAAACTGGCGTAAGGCTCTTGCTTCGTTGCGTTCGCAAGCCGCCCAAATCGTAATATTTTCGTAATGTTCTAGCGCAAATGCTGCCTTTAAAAGAAGGCCTTTCTGTGACGTGTGATGTTCTTTATGGAACGAATGAATTTTGACATGCTCAAGTTCGGGTAATTGGCTAGCAATGTCTTTTTCAAAACTTTCAATGAAAATATCCGCACTTATGCCGAGTTCCCATTGCTTGAGTATTGAATATAACGCGGGTACAGCCGTATCGTCGGCAAACATGACCACATGCTTTTTGGCTGTGAAATTGGGAATGAAATGGGGGCGTGGGCCAATAAGCCCGATTTTTGTACCCACTTGAGCCGAATTAAGCCATTCCATTGCTGGGCTTAAATCTTCATGTTTAACAAAATCAATTTCGATTTGAGTATTTACAGGGTTAAATGAACGGACCGTATAGACGCGTGAAATGGGTTGTCCCTCTGGCGGATTGCTCACAATTAACCGAATTGCCAAATTGGGAGCTTGCCAAAGCTCTGGTTGTAATGTGTTGATTTTTCCTTGAATTCTTACAATAGAAGGATACGGCGTCTGAATCGAGACAATAGTCATCTCAAGTTGTTCCATATCTTGTAAATGGTCTTTTTCTTTTAGTAAGTCGCCATATTCTTGTTTCGATTTTTCTGCAATTTTTGTCATATATATATAACCCAAGCTTAATGATTACTATAGAGCGCGATAATTGATATAGATGTAATCTCTCTATGGCTACGATAACCAAGTTAGCTCTTAATGTAAATAATAATCATTATTAATTGTGTGTTTTAGACTATAGAAATAGTTCTCTAAGCAATTAAATCAAATAGCAAAAATTATTTTATTATTTTGATATTTATCATTTTTTATTAATGGCTTTTAAAAGAAAGAAATTGATATTTCTCTTAATAGTAATTGTAAATGATTATCATTTATATTATTGTGCTGGGGTATCTATTATTCAAACAAACAGCGATAAAGACGACATTTTTATAACTTTGTTTTGAATATTAGGTTGGGTGGTATTGCATAAAGAATAGGGTGAGGACCAAGATAAATGCTAAAAGATTTGAGTCAAAATTTAGGGCAAACGAATGATAAAAATAACAATGTAGAAAATTTCTTAAAGCAAATTTATGAAAATATTTTTGATCAAAATTCCAATCGAACAGCACTCATTTTTGAAGACCGTAGCATTAGTTATGCTGAGGTAGGGACTCAGGTCGCCAAAGTTATGTATGCGCTAAGAAAGCAAGACTTGGCAACAGGGTCGGTGGTGGCAATTTGTCTGAGAAAAAGTCCTGAGCATATTTATACAGCTTTAGCATGTGCGCTCACTGGCATCATTTGGCTACCCGTAGATATGGATTCTCCGCCATCGCGACTGAACTATTTATTGACGAATAGTCGGGCAGATGTTGTGGTGAGTGACTCATCCATTGCAGGTGTGCAAAACCTAAATATTAATGAAATTTTATCGGCTACAACTGAGTATGAACCGAGCTTTAATGCCGAAATTAACAGACGTCCGGCTTATTATTTATATACTTCGGGAAGTACAGGAACTCCGAAATGTGTGGTCCTAAATAATCAAGCCACAGAAAACACGCTACAACAGACGATCTCGGAATGGAAAATTACTGCTGACGATGTGATTATGGCGGTAACACCGTTTCATCATGATATGTCGGTATTTGATATATTTGCTTCAATGGCAGTGGGTGCAACTTTGGTGGTTCCATCTTTTGAGCAAAGTAAAAATGCTGTTGTCTGGGCCAATTTAGTAGATCGTTACAAGGTTACGATTTGGAGCAGTGTCCCTGCCATTGTCGATATGCTGTTCAGTGTAGCTCAAAAAGAACAACTACAGTCTTTGCGTTTAATTGCCCAAGGCGGCGACTATATCAAGCCTTCACTTATAGCGAAGTTAAGACAACAATTGCCTAACGCTCGTTTATTTTCATTAGGTGGGCCTACCGAGACCACAATTTGGAGTATATGGCATGAAATAAATGAGCAGGATCAGGAAATTATTCCTTATGGAAAAGCTTTAAAAAATAACCGTTATTTTATTTTGGATGAAAATCTGAAACCTTGCCAAATGGGCGAGGTCGGTACCATGTATATGACTGGCCTAAATTTATCTAATGGTTATTTACTTGATGGGGAAATTAATTATAAAGATTTCGTTGATATTCAAGTGAGTGAAAATGAAACTCAAACGGCTTTTCGCATGAGTGATCAAGGATATTTTAGGGAAGATGGAAATATTATTTTTGCTGGACGTGAGGAAGGTTATTTAAAAATAAAAGGTGTGAGAATCTCTGCGGCCGAGGTTGAAAATGCTTTGACGAAGAACCCGTATATCCATAACTGTGTGGTGATCAGTTGTGTACATCCAACGACTGAAACTCAAGAGTTAGTCGCCGTTTACACCCTAGAAAATAAATATAAAACTACTCGCCTAAATAGCCCCGAATTAAAGAACTTCTTAAAAATACATTTGCCGAGTTCACATATTCCTTCGAAATATTTGGCCGTTGAAACCATACCTTTGACCCGAAATGGAAAAATTGATCGTAAAGCTGTGCAAGAAATCGCTCAGGGGAAAATTTATGTATCTTCTACGTTGTCTGCAAACTCTTCTAAAGCATCGTCAGCAGTAGCTGAGGTGGGGGATTCGGTTTTATCGGTTTTCCGTGAATGCATAGCTGACAGCCAAGCTGAAAAAATGGATATTTTTTATAGAAGTGAAATATTAGATATAGGAATTCGTCCGAAACAACTCATGAGTATTGCTCAGAAACTCTCTCAAAAGCTCAATACACAAATTGATTTTTATACACTAGTTAGCTGCAAAACAATTCAGGATGTGGTGAATAAAGTAGAGCAGCAAATAAAATAGAAAAATTGAAATGTGCTTAAAAGCGGAGTTGAGTTGTTTGCTTTTAAGCACATGGTGGGTTTTAGGGTAACTAGATTTGAGCTAAGGTTGCCTTAATTTTTTCGCAAATACTTTTCACTGTTGCAGTCGGGAAGCGGTGAGCCTGATACGTAATAATCATGCTTAACTGATGCTGTCCATCAATCACATTTTCCATAATTTCAAAATGTAATCCGAACATCGATTCATCACGTTCCGGCAAAATCTGACGATAAGGAAGGTCTTGTCCCTGAGGTGTTTTGAGCGCGCCGTTTAAAGCATTATTTGAATGGATATGAATAAACACATCAAATAACAGTCCTTCATCTGCGCTCATCCCTAATGCATTTTGAATATGGTTGATTGGAATGTCTGCATAGGCCATCGAGGTATTAATCATTGTGCTGATATTGTGGAGCAATGATTGGAATGAATCTGAAGGGCTAAACTGTGTGCGATGCGCCACCATGGTCGTAAAGTAACCCACCGTATCAAAAAACTCAGGATCAGTTCGTCCAGAGGCAGAAGTACCAATCACAATATCTTTTAAATTACCTTGTTGCTGTAATGCATGGGCGATAGCAGTATAGAGAACCGCGAAAATAGAAGAGCTGTGTTGTCTCGAAAATGCGAGGAGCTTTTCATACATTTCCGGTGCAAATTTAAGTTCGAGCCATTGGACTGGAGGTTTTTCCTTTTCAGTATTTAATTCATTTTCCGAAACAGGAAGGCTTAGACCTTTGGTTGCTCCTCTTAACAGGTTAGTCCAATAATTTAGATGGTCTTGATTGATACCTTGTTTTTGCTGGAGTAAAGAAAAATCGAGAATAGATTGGGCAGGTGCCTTCCAGCTCGGTGCTTGAGCATTTGAGCGAGCAAGATAAGCATGCGCAAGGTCAGCCATAATCGTATTTAAAGACCATTCATCAATCACCATGTGGTGAACTAAAAACGATAGAGTTTGGCAACCTTTGGCATTTCGAATTAAACGAATTCTTAAGGGAAGTTCACGGGTTAAATCAAATTTATATGAAGCTTCACTTGCAAGCGTTGCATCGTGACTTTCGGCACTGTTCCAAAACCATTTGAAGTGTTTAAGTTCAGACGTAGGAACAACCTGCTGATAGGTTTGACCATTGGCGCTATTAAAAATTGTGCGTAAACCTGCATGGCGCTCAACAATATCTGTAAAGGCTTGTAAGAAAAAATCTTCATTAATTTCTTCAAGGAATTCTACGGCAAATGGTAAGTTATAAATTGGGCTAAAATCGAATGCAGAATAAGCTTGCCACAGGAAATCTTGAGCTAAAGTAAGCGGGGCTTTATCTACACTTTGTAAGGTGGTTTTTTCGGTTTTTGCAGATTTAACGAAAGCATATTGGGCTAAGTCAGCCGCAGATGGAGATTTAAAGAAATCATTAAATTGAATCTCAATTCCATGTTTATTAAGTAGGTTTCCAATAATTCGTGTTGCTAATAATGAATGGCCACCAAAATCAAAAAAGTCATCATGTTGACTCATTTCTGGTTCAGCGAGCGTATTTCGGAACTCTTCTAAAATAATTTCTGATACATAGTTTTGGTTAGCTTGTTCTGGCGCTTTTGAGGAATTTGCAGCTAGATGATTTGAGATATCAATTTCAGTCAGCACCAATGGCATATTATTTGGTGAGTTTTGTTGATAACGATTTTGTATGGCCTGAATGAAATCTGACTTTTGATAGTTTTCATCAAGAATCGGGTGGAGCGCTAAAATAAGAAAATAGTCTTGTTCAGTTTCTACGAGACTTGTAAAAAAAGGGGGATGAAATTCTGCATTCCATGCTTGCGCTTTTAAGGTAGCGACCTGTTCAAATACGTGTTCTGCATTGCTTTTTTTTACTTCTAGGCAAGCTGAATGATCATCAAATGGATATTTGTATAAATCACCTTCGTCACTAAATGTATAGCGAACATTTAAGTCAGGTGTAGTTTTAATGATGTCTTGAATTGCTTTAGTGAGCAGTTGAATGTCTAAATCTTGATTAAGTTTCCATAGATTAAAACGTCGGTTAACTTGTTCAGGCTGTTGTAATTGCAACATCCAGATATGTTCTTCGTAATCAGTAACTGAAAGGAGAGAGGGCGTTTTGGAAAATTGTTCCAACATAAATGAATCCTGGTTTATCAAATGGCTATTTTCATCAATTTTTATTTCGCAAATTTTTTACATTAGATTAAATTTCATATAATTCATAATGTTATAGATTTGCTTGTTTGCAAAAATTGACCTTTTTCTAATGAGTTGATGTCCACATGAACTGTACTGATGTAACAGTAGGGTTACATTTTACCTTTAAACATACTATAATTGATTCTCATTTACATCAAGATTATTATTTGCAAGTAGATAGTGCCAATTGAGAATGACGAATTTTTAAAATAGAAAATAAATAATAAGTGATTGATTAATATTTATTTAATTCGAAATTGGTTGGGCAAAAATAATTTAAAGATGAAAAAAACGCTCCTCGGAATAGGGCTGTGATTTTGCCTATTCAAAAGGAACTGATTCTGTTGTCTCGATAAAATTGAGGAATTTTCATGAGAATATTCAATCATGAAAGGTTGATAAGCCCATCAAATGTTGAACAAATTTTCCCTCGCTTTGGTTTGATGGGACTAAATTTGCAATTTGCATCGGCTTTATTACGCTCAAGTGGGGCATGCCACTGATGCAATTCGGCTTATTCTGTATTTTTATCATTTTATGTATTTGTTCGTTATTGCTGGGGGCTGAACAAATACAGTGGTCTACCTTATTTTCTTTTTCTCATGAGAGTTGGCTCACTCTTACAGCCAGCCGTATTCCTCGTTTAATTACTATTGTTCTTACCGGTATCGGATTGGCGGTATGTGGCGTCATCTTGCAGCACATTGTGCGTAACAAGTTTGTTGAACCGGAAACTTCGGGTGGTTTAGATGCTGCCAAACTGGGAATTTTAGTGTCGTTAACTTTAGTTCCAGTAACCAGCACGCTGAGCAAGATGATATTTGCGATCATTTTTTGTTTTATTGCCAGCTTAATTTATATCGCAATTATTCGGCGGATCCGTTTTAGAAATACGGTTTTAGTACCGGTTATTGGCTTGATGTACGGCAGTGTACTGAGTGCCTTAGCTGAGTTTTATGCCTATCGCTTTAATATTTTACAAAGTATGCAAGGGTGGCTTTTAGGAGATTTTTCAAAAATTGTCCAAGGTCACTATGAAGTTATTTACATTATTTTTCCGATTGTTGTCCTGACTTATCTTTTCGCACATCGCTTTACCGTGATTGGTATGGGTGAAGAGATGGCTTCTAGCTTGGGACTCAGTTATGCAGCTATAGCCGCCATTGGTTTAATACTGGTTGCCATTACAGTTTCGACCACAGTAATTACGGTTGGTGCTATTCCTTTTGTCGGGCTCGTGGTCCCCAATTTGGTCGCACTGAAATACGGAGAAAACTTAGCTAAAACCTTGCCCATTGTGGCTTTGGGTGGGGCGTCTCTATTACTAGTTTGCGACATTCTTGGTCGCTCCATTATTTATCCATTTGAAGTGCCAATTGGACTTACCGCAGGTGGTGTGGGGGGAATTATTTTCCTCATCCTCATTTTGAGGGAGTTCAGATAATGCGTATTACAAAGTTATGGATGATTTATCTGATTGTCATCTGCCTAGCAGTATGTTTTTTATTTTTAAACTCAGGACTAGATTTTGATTACGTCATTCCTAATCGACTTCTGCGTCTTGCCACGATTGTGATAGCCGGTATTTGCGTTGCTTTTTCCTCGATTGTTTTTCAGACATTGGTCGGTAATCGTATTTTGACCCCTTCCATTATGGGCTACGAAGCGATTTATCTCTTATGGCAAGTTTTGTTGTTGTTTTTTTGGGGAACGCATGGATTAAGCCAGTTAGGGGTAAACGGCAATTTCTTTATCTCTATCGTTTTAATGCTGCTTTATTCGTGGGTAATCCATAAGTGGTTATTGCCATATGGCAGAAATGATGTGTTTCTCCTGTTGCTTTTAGGGCTAGTCCTTACGATGGTCGTCGGGACGGTTACTCAATTTATTCAACTCAAAATTAATCCTGGTGAATTTTCTGTTTTCCAAGGCCTTAGCTATGCTTCATTTAATCGTTCTCAACCAGAAACTTTATTTTATGCCAGCGTAGCCGTAGTCATTGTTCTATTCCTTGGTAGAAAAGCACTCCCTGTTTTGGATGTTCTGGTTTTAGGGCGTGAGCAAGCGATTTCATTAGGCATTCATCATCACCGCTATGTCAGTTTCTATTTAGCCCTGATCGCTATTTTGGTTGCGGTATCTACCAGTCTGATTGGCCCGACAGTATTTATGGGCGTATTTATTGCCAACATTACTTATGCACTAGCAAGAAGTTATAAGCATAAATTAACGCTGCCCATGGGTTGTGCCATCACGATTGCCATATTTATTGCTGCTCAAATGTTAGTTGAGCACGTTTTTAATTACAAAACGACCGTCAGCATTTTGGTCAATCTCGTATGTGGCATTTATTTCCTTGCGCTGACGGTTCGTACCCGAGGTGTTGCATGATTCATGTCAAGAATATCAATAAGTCATATGGAAATAAGCCAATACTGACTGACGTAAATGTTGAATTTCCTACAGGTCAGGTGACGTCACTCATTGGACCAAATGGAGCTGGAAAATCGACTTTGCTCATGATGATGGCACGTTTAATTGAGCCGGATAAAGGCGAGATTTTTCTTAATCATCAAAATATTGCGGATATTAAAACCGCTGTTTATGCCAAGCATGTCGCGACTTTACGTCAAGCACCCAGCTTTAATTTGCGCTTAACCGTAGAAGAGCTGGTGTCATTTGGACGCTTTCCCTATAGCCGTGGTGTTTTAACCGACCAAGATCGTCAGGTGGTTGATGAAGCTATTGAGTTTCTTTCTTTAGAACCACTGCGCAAATCTTACATAGATGAAATTAGTGGTGGTCAAAGGCAAATGGCCTTTTTGGCGATGACGATCGCCCAGCAAACAGACGTACTTTTATTAGATGAACCCTTAAATAACCTTGATATGAAACATGCCGTTCAAATTATGCGTGCACTCAGACGCTTATGTGATGAACAAGGGCGCACTGTGATTTTAGTCATTCATGACATCAATTTTGCCACGAATTACTCGGACCATATTGTCGCGCTCAAGAACGGCAAGCTTCATTTCAGTGGGTTAACGGAACAAGTGATTACAGAGGCGCAATTAAATGATCTGTACGAGCTTGATTTTGAAATTACATACAGTGAGCGTGGCTGTATGTGTAATTACTTCAACTCATCTGGAGCTTGAATACATATGAACTGGAAGAAAAAGTATGGGGGAGTAGCCCTAATCATAGCGGCAGCTATCACTCTACAAGCATGTGATCAAAAAGTTGCAGATAACACTCAAGCTTCTCAGAAGCTAGCAGAACCGATTACGGTAAAACATGCACTTGGAACTACGGTGATAGATCATTTACCGCAACGCGTTGCCGTACTTGATATGAATGAAGCTGACTTTCTAGATCAACTCAATGTCCCGATTATGGGAATGCCAAAAGATTATGTTCCACACTTTTTGGAAAAATATAAAAAAGATGCACAAATTCAGGATTTGGGTGCAATTGTACAGCCCAATATGGAAAGGATATATGCATTAAAGCCAGACTTGATTTTGATGACGCCATTACACGTTAATCAGTATCAGGAACTGTCCAAAATTGCCCCGACCATTCATTACGATATCAACTTCAACAATAGCGAGAGTAATCATATTGGTCTGGTTAAAGACCATATGATGACCTTAGGAAAAATATTTAATAAAGAAGATTTAGCCCGCCAGAAAGTTTCTGAACTTGATGAACAAGTGAAGCAAGTACAAGCCGTAACGGCCAATCGCCCGGAAAGAGCATTAGTTGTTCTTCATAACAATGGGGCATTTAGTAATTTTGGTATTCAGTCACGCTATGGCTTTATTTTTAATGCCTTTGGGGTAAAGCCTGCAAGTGGTGTGGTGGATACAAGTCTACATGGGCAACCTATTTCGAGTGAATTCATCAAAAAAGCGGATCCCGATATTCTTTATATCGTGGATCGAACTGCTGTGATGGAACATCGCTCAAACATTAATGCTGCCAGTGTTGAAAATCCATTATTACGTCAAACCAAAGCATGGAAAAACGGTCGTGTCATTTTTGTCGATGCCGATGCGTGGTACACCACGGCTGCAAGCCCAACCTCACTCAAAATAGTGATGGAAGATGTGAAAAAAGGCTATCAATAAATTTTTGGGCACATCACTTAGTTAAATTTTAGAGCATAAATTTTCACTATTTTGCTATGAATTTTAAGCAGATAGTTAATAAAAAATGAATCAAAACATTAAAGGTCTTTCAATGAACAACGTTAGCTATAACCGTAATTTTAAAACTGGGAATGATCAAAGAATTAATCACCGTTCTTTTGTATTAAATGGTGTTGCATCTGCACAAATAGCCCTTCGATTAGGCTATGCATTAGGCACCGTATTTGTTCTATGTGCATCAAATACCTATGCTGCTGTTATTGATAATTCAGCAAAAACTCTAGAACAACAAACTGCTCAAACAAATGTAGCAGCTTTACCCGCAATTACCGTAAAAGCTGAACAAGATGATACTTATGCGGGGGGGCAGGTTTCGTCGAAAAGCTCAGTTGGCTTTTTAGGTAATAAAACCGTTATGGAAACCCCGTTTAATACCATTGCGTATACAGATACATATATCGCCGATAAACAGGCAAAAGATATAACAAGTGTGATTGCGAAAACAGATCCATCCGTGTTCACCAATGCGGCAAGTGGTGGCTGGAGTGAAAACTATTATATTCGTGGCTTTGAGTCGAGCCCGAGTGATATGTCTATGAATGGATTGTTTGGTATAACCCCTTATTATCGAACTTCACCTGAAATGTTTGAAAAAATAAATGTACTTAAAGGTCCTTCTGCATTACTCAATGGAATGCCACCAACAGGTTCCATTGGTGGGACAGTTGATCTCACTACCAAACGTGCAACGGATGAACCATTAACACGTTTGACTACGACATATATGTCTGACTCTCAGTTTGGTGGGCATTTAGATGTTGGACGACGATTTGGTGCGGACAAGGAATTCGGTGTGCGAGCAAATGCGGTATATCGGGATGGCTCTGGACCAGTAGAAAAACAGGATTTGAAAACTGAGTTATTTTCATTAGGAATGGATTGGCATGGTGATCGTGCACGTGTTTCGACAGATCTTTACACATCCAAAGATCGAGTGGATGGCGTAACACGAGGCATCAACCTCGGAAAAGATATCGCGATTCCGAAACCGCCGAAAGCAGATACCTTACTCAATCCAGATTGGTCTTTTGTGGACATTCAAGATAAGGGCGCCATGATACGCGGTGAATATGATCTGACCAATAACGTGATGGGGTACGCAACCTATGGACAAAGTAAAACAGAATATAAATATAATGGTGCGATGTCAGCAACTGTTTTAGATAATACTGGAACCTTCCAAACAAGTATTGGTCAACTGGCATTTAATGTTGATAAAAAGTCGGCAGATGTAGGGCTGAAAGGAAAATTTAATACAGGAGCAGTAGGACATCAATGGGTAGTCAATGCGACATATTACAAACATAATCAAGATGATTATGGGGTAAGAAATGTGGCAGGAGCTGAATGGACGACTAATCTTTATGATCCAATTTGGGGGAAAGCTGTCCCTTTTAATGCACCCCTAATATCTAATTCTGAATTGCAATTAAATAGTTACGGTTTGGCAGATACCCTATCTTTTATTGAAGATCGCTTACAGTTAACTTTAGGTGTACGTTATCAAGAGGTAGAAAGTAGTAATTTATTTGTGCCGACATCGACTTTGACTAAATATAAAAAGAATGCAACGACACCAGGCGCCGCAATTCTATTTAAAGCGACAGATAAAGTTTCGATTTATGCAAACTATATCGAGGGCTTAACCAAAGGTGATGCAGCCCCCCTTACTGCGGCAAACTATCCAACAATATTTGCACCTTACAAAACAAAGCAAACAGAATTTGGGGTGAAGTTTGATCAAGGTACATTTGCGCATACCTTGTCATTGTTTGAAATCAAAAAACCAAGTGCTTACACTGATTTAGTAACTAATATATATACGTCTGGGGGAGAGCAACGTAATCGAGGGATTGAATGGAGTTTCTTTGGCTCACCAATTGAAAATGTACGTTTGATGGGCGGTGCATCTTATATTGAACCTGAAGTGACTAAAACAGCCATCCAAAGCAATGAAGGAAATATGGCCGTAGGTGTCCCTAAAACACAAGGGAAATTAGGTGTTGAATGGGATAATGAAGTTGCACAAGGCGTTTTAACTTTATCTAGCAATGCAACCGCAGTTTCGAAACAGTATATCGATCAAGAAAATACATTGCATATTCCTGGTCGTACGCTGATAGATGTCGGTGCACGATATAAAACTTCAATCTCAAATCATCCTATTACTTTTAGAGCAGACATCAATAACTTGATGAATAAAGCCTATTGGGGAATGCCTAAACTATCGAATTTAGCTTTAGGCGCACCAAGAACGTATATGCTATCTGTATCATATGACTTTTAATTTGTTGTAATCTTCAACCGAATAAAAAAACCCGCCATCGCGGGTTTTTTTATGATATTCATATTTTATTTTGGCAAACCATAGTGCTGGAAAGAAGACTGTTTAGGAATTCGATATGCATTACGCCCCAGTAATTGATTAATAATGACTGAGTTTCGAGTTGCTCCGATCCCTAAGTCTGGAGAACCAACGCCTTGCTGAAAAATCTCGGCATTTTGAATGAAAATTCGACCTTGTCCCTGATCACAACGTAAAGCCGTAAAGTCTTCTTGAACAATACAATCATTTTTATCATCAACCGCTAAAATAGAACCTTTCATATTTTGGAACCATTCAGGCCAATCATGAACATAGCCTGTAGCTGCAACAAGGGCATCAGTTTCTAAATCGCATCGTTGGTCGAGTTGGGTATGCAAACAGGTTAAACGCAGAGAACCCGATTCAAGTTCTTCAACCGATTCAACCTCACAGCTTGTGTATAGGCTTAAGCCGGATTTTTCACCACCCACTGAACGCTCATAAAGCACATCATATATATCGCCAATGGTTGAGAAGCTAATCCCTTTATAGATCAAGCCCTGACTAGCAGCAATATCGCGGCGTTTATCTCTAGGCAGGCTTTGGAAATATTGCATATATGCAGGGGTAAAGCACTCTTGCCCAAGTTTAGAATATTCCATTGGGTGAAAGCCGGCAGAACGTGTGATCCAACGAATAGATGCACCTGCTTTTACTTGTTCTGGTGTAAGTGAATTAAATAAAGCAAGTACACATTCTGCTGCACTCTGGCCCGAGCCAATAACCGTGACCTGTTTACATTGCTTGAGTTGTTCCTGAATTTTTGCAAACTCCGCTGAATGTTTTACCAAAGGGTGTTTGCATGTTTCCAGCCATTTAGGAATTCGAGGTTTAGTTCCAATACCAATTGCCAGATTTTGGCTTATATATTTTTGTTTTTCGCCTGAGGCTGATTCACTTTCTATAATAAATTTATCCAGCTTGGCGTCATATTCCACATGGCTTACGTTTTCTCCAAATCGACAATCGGGTAATTGTTTTGAAGCCCAACGGCAATAATGGTCATATTCACGGCGTGGAATTAAAAAACTGTCGTAATAATAAAACTGATGCAAGCGATCATGTTGATGTAAATAATTAATATAGCCTAAGGGATGGCAAGGATTGGCCATAGTAACCAAGTCGGCAAAGAAAGGGACTTGTAATGTCGTACCTTGCAATAGCAACCCTTCATGCCATCGAAATTCTGGTTTACGTTCTAAAAATACGCTTTTGATTTCGGGATGATGAGACAAAAGAGCAGCTAAACCTAAGTTGAATGGCCCAATACCAATTCCGGTAATATCTATTTTTTTCATGTTTATACTTTATCTGTTTCCAAAATGATGAAAGTTCAAAATACGAATTAATGTGGTGTTAGTAGTTTCTCTACATCAGCAATATTGCGACATTGAATAAGTTGAACAGGTGAGAGCTGAATCGCGTATGTTTCATTAATACGTTTTGAAACGGCCTTTAAATGATGTGGACGTAGCCCGAGATGAGTAAAATGAGTTGAGTTGTCCACTTCCTTATTTGGCGTGTGACCTATCACTTCTAAATAAATGTCGAGTAGTTGATTTTGCTGTTTAGCATTATTTTCAAGTGGTATAGATGAATGACCGGACTCATTATTTTTAAAATATGGTCGTTTATTTTGAAGCTCACTGAAAAAATTACTGAGATCAAAATTGAATATTTCTGAATCAATAATTTGCTTGATTGCCAATTGTAGTGCATCCAAGAAATCGTCAATCATGTTGGGTGGAAATGCTTCTTGGGCATAATCAATATCGAAAATTAAAGCGCCGTCATTTCTTGTGCAAAAGCGAATATCAATTGCAACTTGAGGTGTTTGAGTAAGGCCATCTTGTTGCTGAATAGGATGAGATTCAGATAATACAGGCCATGACAAACCATTTGTAATTACAATTGGCAATACTGGAGCAGTGCCAACTTTTTCAAATAATAGTCGAGCGAGATCAACGCCTGAAAATAAAAGATGCTGTAAACCCTCTAAAACTTCAGTTTGTAAGCGGTTTACTTGTTCAGCAAATTGATCTGAAGTTTTCCACTCAACAGCAATAAACGTAGAGCTATTGGAAAATGGGCCGGCATAGAGGGGAAGTGTAGGAACAGCAACGCATAGAGATTTGTCCGTGCTCCAATGAGATAGCACTTCCAAAATAATCGCCATGATGATTGAGTTTTTAAACAGTGAATGTTTTGCGCCAATTTTAGACAACTGTTTAAATTGATCTTTTTCTATAACCAGACTGTTACGTTGGTAACGTGAAGTCGGTAAATGCTGTAAGGGTGTTTTCCACGGAAGCGTAGGAATAGCCGATAATTTAGAAAATTTTCTTTCCCAGTAAGCCATATCTGTCTGATGAACAGATAAGCTATTTTCAACTTCATTTTTTTCTATTTGTGTTTGGATATCATGTTGTTGTCCATCAAACAGCTCTAACATAAGTGAAGCTATAGATCGGCCATCTAAAATCAATGCATCAAAGCGGACAAAAATTGTTAATAGATTATTTTTTAATAAAAATACGGTGATATTCCA
This sequence comes from Acinetobacter sp. FDAARGOS_558, assembly GCF_003937785.1. Lineage (NCBI taxonomy): Bacteria > Pseudomonadati > Pseudomonadota > Gammaproteobacteria > Moraxellales > Moraxellaceae > Acinetobacter > Acinetobacter sp. FDAARGOS_558. The sequence continues at coordinate 1,187,753 of NZ_RKJH01000001.1, read as the reverse complement.
AGGCGACTGATTTAAATCAAATAGCTCATGCGTATAACTATTTTTATAGGACTGGATGTGGTGAGAAGCACGTTCAGGTTCCCATGTAGTTAGGTCTATTTCTTTTAAATTGACACTCACTTGATCGCTTACATATTGTACTAACCTGTTTTTATCAATATAGGTTCGCAAGCTGTCATGCCGCCGTACCATTTCTGTCAATCGTTGTCTTAATAAAACAATATCCATTGTGCCGTGATACTGCCTAAACTCTTGCATGGCAACACCACCTAAGGGAAGGGCTTGAGTTCGGCCTAATAGGTAGGCTTGCTGTAATGCATTTAATGGTTTTTGAGACGTACGATCTGACGAGGTATTTTGTGCTGAGTTTATAATTTGTGTATTCAGTTGCTCAGGATGTGCGGCAAGATTTTTAAGTAAATGAATAAAAGATTCAAATAAATTCGTGATCCATTCTTTGGGTAGAGTATCTAAACGGATGTCCCAATTAACTAAAATACCGTCATCTACATGAGCAACTTGTACATCAAGTGCAACTTGCGGCCCTTGTGAAATGACCCAATTCATTGAGCCAAAAACACGGCGGATACGTTCGGAAAGCAAATTATCGTTTTCTAAGTCGAGTGCCGCTGTAAATACCACTGGAGCAATCTGTGCACTACCATGATAACGGGACAGATCACGTAGAACATTCACACCCGAATAATGTGAATGCTCTAATAACTCAAGCATTTGATTTGCTATTTGTTTGCAGAATGCGGCTAAGGTAGTTGTCCCTTTCATGTCGACATCAAGGATGACTAGATTAGCAAAATCACCAATAGTGCCTTCGACATTTTTTAAAACTGGCTCGCGCCAAAAAGTAGGAATATTTAATCGGAAGCTGTGATCTTTGGTTGCATGACCAAGCGTATAGGCAAATAGACCTAATATCAGGTTGGTTACAGTAATATGTTGTTTTCTAGCTAGTTGTTGTAATGCTGTTCGTTCTTTTGGCGATAGCCAAGTACTTAAACGATCACTTTTTGCTGTTTTGAATTTTTGATGAATGAAAGGTAGAGACGGAGCAGGGCTAATATGAGACAGACGTTGTTTCCACCATAAGCGGTCTCGTTGGCTTAATTTTTTTAGGTCAGGGTCCGTCCGTACTTTTTGATACCAGTCAAAAAAATTAGGCGGACGGGAGAATGATATTTCTGGGTCTTCATAAAACAAAGAAAGATCTTCCATTAAATTCAAGAAGCTGGACGGATCGATAGCAATCATGTCCGTATCTACATGAAAACGAAAAATATTATTTTTAAGAACACTTACAGAAAATCTTGCAGTCTGGCCCTGACTTAAATCAAGTTTTTGATGGGTCCATTGCTCCCGTTTTTGCATGAGCATTTGCTCAATTTGATGATCGCTAAGCTTTGAAAAATCATCGACTTCTAATATCTGTTGAGTCTTCTCAGACATGATGTTTGCGATGCCATCAGCACTCAAACTTAATCTCAAAATAGGGTGTTCTTTATAAAGTCGTTGAAGTGCTAAATGTAATTTTTGTAGATCAATAAATTGACCGTCAAATTCTGCATAGAGGTGGGCAGCAACCCCACCTAAAGTTGCGTTGCCAGAGCGACCAAACCAGCAGGCCGCTTGCATCGAAGTTAATTCACACATTGAACGATAACTCGGTTGACAAATTAATCTTGTTTCAGCATCATACAAACAAATGAAAATGATTACCAGTTGCATTTGTTAATCATTTCCAATTTTGCTGTGAATATATAGCTTGTCCGTCTTAAGAGTTTTCTTTAGTCGGTATTCAAATTAAATATTTATGCCGAGATGTAAGAAAATTTACCAAGAATCAATAGCTTGATAACCATTAAATTAAATTGAATATTTAGAATGTCATGAAAAAACAGTTGATTGAGTTTGTTCGCTGGTCTCCCGAGAGAGCGCAACACTATCGAAATAAAGGTTATTGGATTGACCAACCTTTGACGCGCATTTTAACGGTAGGGGTTCAATCGCATCCGCATTCGCCGGCAATTATTTGTGGTGAACGTCAGTTGAGTTATATCGAGCTGGATCGGCTATCAACAAATTTAGCTTCTCGACTAGCTGAAAAAGGCTTGGGCAAGGGCGATACTGCTTTAGTACAACTTCCCAATGTTGCGGAGTTTTATATTGTCTTTTTTGCCTTGCTTAAAGCAGGCGTGGTTGTGCTCAATGCGCTATATAGCCATCGCCAATATGAACTAAATGCCTTTATTAAACAGATTCAACCTAAGCTTTTAATTGGTTCGCGTCAGCATGAAGTATTTAGCAATAATCAATTTATTGATTCACTTCATGATGTAAATTTAAGTCCTGAAATTATTTTGATGCTCAATCATCAAGCTACCGATTTCGGACTATTAGACTGGATTGAAACACCAGCAGAGACCTTAGTCGATTTTTCATCTACACCTGCTGATGAAGTTGCTTTCTTTCAGCTATCAGGTGGAAGTACGGGAACACCAAAACTTATTCCACGCACGCATAATGACTATGACTATAGCGTGCGAGCCAGTGCCGAGATTTGCGATTTAAACTCAAATACCCGGTTATTGTGCGCTCTGCCAGCTCCGCATAACTTTATGTTGAGTTCACCTGGTGCATTAGGTGTTTTACATGCAGGTGGATGTGTTGTGATGGCACCAAATCCTGAACCGCTCAATTGCTTCTCTATTATTCAAAGACATCAAGTCAATATGGCATCTTTAGTGCCGAGTGCTGTCATTATGTGGCTAGAAAAAGCCGCGCAATATAAAGATCAAATCCAGTCTTTAGAGTTGCTTCAAGTGGGGGGAGCAAGTTTCCCTGAATCTTTAGCCCGTCAAGTTCCTGAAATCCTCAATTGTAAATTACAACAAGTATTTGGAATGGCCGAAGGCTTGGTCAATTACACCAGACTCGATGACTCCGATGAGCAAATTTTTACGACACAAGGGCGTCCTATCAGTTCTGATGATGAAATCAAAATTGTGGATGAACAGTATAAAGAGGTTCCAGAAGGTGAAATAGGGATGCTTGCGACTCGGGGACCTTATACCTTTTGTGGTTATTATCAAAGCCCTGAACATAATTCACAGGTCTTTGATGAGGACAACTATTACTATTCGGGCGATCTCGTGCAGCGTACCCCTGATGGTAATTTACGTGTAGTAGGAAGAATTAAAGACCAGATTAACCGTGGTGGTGAAAAGATTGCTTCGGAAGAAATAGAAAAACTTATTCTTCTACATCCGGAAGTTATGCACGCAGCTTTGGTCGCAATTGTTGATGAACAATTCGGTGAAAAAAGTTGTGCCTTTATTGTTTCTCGTAATCCTGAACTTAAAGCTGTTGTGCTCAGACGCCATCTCATGGAGTTAGGTATTGCACAATACAAACTTCCAGACCAGATCAAATTAATCGAAAGTTTGCCACTGACTGCAGTCGGTAAGGTGGACAAAAAACAACTTCGCAGCATTTTAAATACATCTACAACATCTTAATAAATATTGAGCAGCATATGGCTATTTCAAAAATTTCTACTTATCTCATGCCCAAACGAGAGAGTTATCCAAATAATAAAACAGACTGGCAATTAGATCCTTCTCGAGCAGTTTTATTAATTCATGATATGCAGCGTTACTTTTTAAATTTTTACGATGCTGAAAGTGAATTAATTAAAACGGTTGTTAATCATTTAGTTCAACTAAGAAGTTGGGCACATCAGAACAATGTTCCTGTTGTCTATACAGCACAGCCTTATGAACAGCCAGCGGCAGATCGTGCATTACTGAATGCGATGTGGGGGCCGGGTTTGCCAGCCTCAACAATCGATCAGCAAAAAATTATTGATCAACTTTCTCCTGCTGAACATGACATTGTCTTAACGAAATGGCGTTATAGCGCGTTTAAACGTTCGGATTTACTTGAAAGAATGCAAAACTGGAATCGTGATCAGCTCATTATTGGCGGTGTCTATGCTCATATCGGTTGTATGGTTACGGCAATTGAAGCCTTTATGAGTGACATACAACCCTTTCTTGTTGGGGATGCAGTTGCCGATTTTTCAGAAGAAGAACATCGCTTAGCTTTGAAATATGTATCTTCACGTTGCGGTCAAGTTGTGGATACCGAATCTGTAGTGGGGCAGGTGGCAACAGGCATTACACGACCTTGGCTAGAGCAAAAGGTCCAGCAGCTTATTGAAGAAGATGAATTAGATCCAGAAGAAAACCTGATTCTTTATGGATTGGACTCATTACGAATTATGCAGTTTTCTTCGGAACTCAAAGCGCAGGGAATCAATATCAGTTTTGAAGAATTAGGACGCACACCCACTTTATCAAATTGGTGGTCATTGGTTGATGCACGGCAAAGGATTGCAGGGTAGAGGGTTGCCATCATAAGGCATACGACAAATCCTGGTCGCTAAATTTATACATAAAATTTATATCTTTGATAGCGACTCCTTAGACGACTTGTAATCGTCATATTAACGGAGCAAAAAATGATTTTATCGCCTGCTGATCAAGAGAGAATAGAGACATTCTGGAATTACTGTTTAAAACATCAATACTTCAATATTGGATATCCTGAATCTGCAGATTTTGATTATTCCGCTTTATTCCGTTTTTTCAAATTCTCTATTAATAATTGTGGTGATTGGAAAGACTATAGCAATTACGCATTGAATTCTTTTGATTTTGAGAAAGATGTGATGGCGTATTTTGCTGAAATTTTTCAAATTCCCTTTGAAGAAAGCTGGGGATACGTAACCAATGGTGGCACAGAAGGTAATATGTTTGGCTGCTATCTGGCGCGTGAGCTATTTCCTGATTCCACATTATATTACTCAAAAGATACGCATTATTCGGTGGGAAAAATCGCCAAATTATTGCAGATGAAATCTTGTGTGATCGAATCATTGGATAATGGTGAAATCGACTACGATGATTTAATCCATAAAATAAAAACCAATAAAGAAAGTCACCCCATTATTTTTGCAAATATTGGTACGACCATGACCGGCGCAATTGATGATATTGAAATGATTCAAAAGCGCTTAGCGCAAATCGGAATCATGCGCCGAGATTATTATATTCATGCCGACGCTGCCTTGAGTGGCATGATTTTACCTTTCGTTGATCATCCTCAAGCATTTACCTTTGCTCATGGCATCGACTCGATTTGTGTGTCTGGTCATAAAATGATTGGTTCACCGATTCCGTGTGGCATTGTTGTGGCCAAGCGCCAGAATGTAGAGCGTATATCGGTAGATGTGGACTATATCTCTACACGTGATCAAACCATTAGTGGTTCTCGCAATGGCCATACTGTTTTGCTGATGTGGGCAGCAATACGTAGCCAAACCAATTTACAAAGACGACAGAGAATTCAACATTGTCTAAAAATGGCCCAGTACGCGGTTGATCGCTTTCAGGCCGTTGGGATTCCTGCTTGGCGAAATCCGAATTCAATCACTGTGGTATTTCCGTGTCCTTCTGAGCACATCTGGAAAAAGCATTATCTGGCAACCTCTGGAAATAGGGCTCATTTAATTACTACGGCACATCACCGAGATACACGTCAGATTGATAGCTTAATTGACGACGTTATTTTTGATTTACAAGGTGCCTCTAAACGTACAGTTGGCTTTTAGTCATATCAACCAAGATGATTTAGACAAATCCATATTAATTTTTACAGTCTAGAAAATGATCTAAAAATATTTTGATAGGGTGGTTAGGAAGTTTTTGATGCAATTAAAGTTTTTAAAAAAATACTTTTTATATGATTTTCTTATTCATGCTTTTTTAAAGCCGAAAATGACAATTCTTGCTGGTCAATTGAAGCGAGATTTTATTTTAAGTACCGCTTTTTCTATGAAAATAAAGAGAGATAAGCATGTCTGATTTAAAGTTATCTCATATGATGACAGACTCTTCCTTGGCACCTGCACTCAAGCCAGCATTTCCTAAATTATTTGCAGGAACACTTGCTGCCGTATTTTCTGGTTTAGCCATTTTAACTGCTCTGTGGGGCATGATTCAGTTGATTGGTTATTTATCTTCTTATTGGGTGATCTTTTCAGCGGTTTTTTGGATAGTCGGGGCGGCATTGGCAGCACTAGCTTCATGGTTAGTGCATGATGCAGAGGCTGGATTTTCGGCACGATTACGTCGTCAAATTGCTCATCATTTAATTCGACTACCTAACACAACCCTATCAAAACAGGGTGACCAAAGCTTAAAACGACTGGTTTCAGACGATATTGCAACCTTGCATCATATGGTGGCACATTTACCGTCGGAAATTGCGATTTTTGCTGTAATCCCTTTGGTTTCTATTGTTTTATTAGTTGTGTTGGTTGGCCCGATGGCTCTTTGGGTATTATTACCGGGTGCAATTGCTTCACTCTATTATTTAATTATTGTTCCCCATGTATCAAAACGGGATGGCGCTGCACGTATGCAGGTCATGTTAGATATTATTGGTTCTGCTGATGATTATGCGCGCGGCATTCGTGATAATCGAATATATGGGCAACAATCAGGCGCTTTAACAGCCTATACTCAATCAGCACAAAATTTCACTCAAAATATGGTGTCTTGGGTGAGTAAAGTCGCAACACTCGCTGCTGTTGCCACGGCCTTACTACAAGCTGTTGCAACCTTTGCCATAGCCTATCTCGTGGCTTATCAATACGACAGCATGACCTTGGCTGCAACACTTTTCTTTAGTTTGGCCATCGTGACACCTTCGCTACGTTTAGGGCATGGTCTTGATTATGTCGCTGCTGGGCGGGCTGCAGCTACTCGTTTATCTGCTTTCTTAAAAGAGCCAGTACTCTCATCGGGCAATCTACAACAGATTGAGGAAGATGTAACAGTTGAAATAGTGAATGCAAGCTTTGCAATTGAAAATCAAAAAGTATTTGATCGATTAAGTTATTCATTTCCAAAAAATTCAATGACTGCAATTACAGGGCCGAGTGGAGTTGGAAAAACAACCTTACTGCGAGCACTTGCTGGGTTCGCTGTATTGCAAGAAGGTGTCGTTCAATTAGCAAAAACAGATATTTTGCAATTACATGAAAAACTAAGACATGAAAAGGTTTTGTTTATTCCACAAGGTGGAGATGTATTACCGACCACAGTAAGAGAAAACTTGTCCTTATCTGCCATTAATGTAAGTGATGAACAACTTGAGCAGGCATTGCTCAAGGCACAACTCAAAGTAGATTTAAATGCAGATGCAACTTTACTTTCAGGCGGTGAAAAACAGCGCCTAGGAATAGCGCGTGCGTTTTTATCCTCAGCTCCTATTATTTTATTAGACGAGCCAACGAGCGCACTCGACCAGACCAATGCGACAAAAATAATATTGGAATTAAACCACTTAGCTAAAAACCAGAATAGAACTATCGTCATGGTCACTCATGATCTTGCCTTAGCTGCTCATGCCGACAGCAGGTTAGTGCTTAACGGCCCAACTGATTCAGGGAAATCTTTATGAATACTGCTGCTAAATTAAATAAAGATCAGATTTTTTCGATGCTTCCTCGTGCAGCCAAACAAAAATTAATTATTGTTGGTATCGGATGGATCATTGTTGCAGCAATTGAAGCAATCGCATATACCGTATTGGCATTTGCAATTGTCAATCAATGGTCGCCAAGCTGGGTTCTCATCAGTGCAATTGCAGCAATATTAGTGACAGTTATAGTCACTCGTGCTGGCTTCCTTACTGGTGTGCGTTTAGCAGGGGACCTATTTGCTGAGTTAGGCAAATCTTTAGCTCGTGCCAAGCTCTCTTGGTTTACCAATGAACAGCGTGCTCAGATTAAAACGATTGCTGGACAGGGAATTCCTGGGTTTATGAGTATCCCTGCTCATCAATTGCAAACCTTTTTACATGCTCCATTTATGCCTTTATTTCTAACAATAGGAATAGGCATGCTTGCCGGAGCAGGCGTAGCATTTGTCGCTTTAGGCTTACTTTTACTCTCTTTATTTGCTCAATTCCTAGCACAACGTGCACTCATGCATATTGATAAAAAGCGTAATACTGCCGATTTAGCGGCTTCACAAGCAACGCTGGAATTGGTTGATCATGTTGAGTTATTACGCACAGCAGCCGGTCCTGAACGTGCGGTTCAAAGGCTGGAACATCGTTGGGAAGAGCAAGAAGAGACATTAATACGGATCAACCGTGCTGCTGCATTTGCAAGTTTTATTGCAACCTTGGCAAGTGTTTTACCCATTGCAGGGATGGCAACATATCTGATGATCGCTGGAGTCAATCATGCTGCTTTGGTATTGGCATTACTCGTCTTAATTGGACGTGCAGCAGCGCCGTTAGGTGAACTTGCTACCGCAGGGTTGCATATCAATGATTTATTTGCTGCACTACGCAACTTTAATCAGATCACCCATCCACCTGAGTTGCCTGAGCCATTACACCCTCAAATTCCTACTGGCCATCATATTTCGGTACAAGGCGTTAGCTATGCGCCAGCACTTGAAAATATATCTCTCGATATCGCATTGGGGAGCAGAGTATGGGTTACCGGACCAAGTGGTAGTGGTAAGAGTACTTTACTTGAATTGCTTACACGGTTTGATGATCCACAAATAGGAAAAATTACCCTAGGTGGTATAGCTCTTGATCAAATGAAATATGAAGATTTGGTCTCGAATATCGCTTATGTCACACAAGAACCTATTTTGTTCACAGGTACACTGGCTGAAAATATCCGTTTAGGAAAATCTGATGCAACTGATGATGAAATAGAAAAGGCTGCAAGAGATGCCGCATTAGGGGCAATGATTGACCGTAGTTCAGAAGGAATTAATCAATCGGTTGGTAAACAAGGCACCGCATTGTCTGGTGGTGAACGTCAGCGGGTCGCAATTGCCCGAGCATTACTCAAAAATGCGCCGATTTTAATACTTGATGAAGCAACCTCTGCCTTGGATGAAGAGACTGAGCAGGAAATTGTTACAACGATACGTGCTCTTTCTTCTACGGTTATTTTTGTGACGCATCGTGATTCAACCATTTGGCAACCGACTCAAACTATCAATTTAGCTTCAACTTCTGTTTAAAAAAATAGCGCAGAAATCTGATTTAAGCATTTTTTATAAAAGAAAAATGCTTAATATTTGGAGAATTCTTAAGTGAATAAACATCAATATAATATGTTCTGTTTACCGCCTGCGGGGAGTAGCGCAAGTATTTATCATCCATGGAAAAAGCAGATCTCTGACAATATTCGTATTATTCCTATTGAATATTCGGGTCATGGTATAAAAATAAATGAACCATTGATTGATGATCCTGATCTATTGGCTATGCAAATTGCCAATGAAATACAAGCTTACTCAGACACACCGTTCATTTTATTTGGACATAGTGTAGGAGGTGGCTTGATTTGGAAAGTACTCAATTATTTGAATGAAAAAACCATAATTGATCAGTTGAGATTAATTGTTATAAGTAGCCGACCTGAGCATCATTATATTCAACATATGCGGTACAAGCATGAGCTAACTGATGAAAAAATTATTGATGAATTAAAGCGATACAATAATTTTCCTGACGAAATTTTAAATAATCAGGATGCACTCACATTCTTTCTCAAAATCATTCGTAACGACTTCTATCTTAGTGATCAATTACTTAGCGAGAAGATTCATAAGACTGAGGTTCCGATTGTTGCATTTTATGGCAAACAAGATCCTGATATTCCTAACAAAAGAATGATGGACGCATGGCAACAACACGCAGAAAATTGGTTAGGAAGTATTGAGTTTGAAGGGGACCATTTCTACTTTCTCAATCCCGAGACTCGAGTGAAGGTGCTTGAAAACATTGCTGCCATCGTTGAAACATTGACTGTGAATATTGAATAAAGTCCATGCTATGAATACGAAGAAGCAGTTAAGTAGAGGGGCTAATTCATGTCTGGATGAAATAAATATTCAATATGAAAAGCTAACAGCTTTCGGGCTAGATATACATAAAGTCCAGCTCAGTGAAATCAAAGAAATACCTCAGCTTGATCATATCTATCAGGAGCTGAATATATTTCTTCCATCGAATATAAAAAGCTCACGCTTCATTCGTCAATTAGAGTTCTTGACGGGGCGCTTAGCAGCAAAATATGCATTACAACGCTTCAATTTACAAGACTCTATTGTCCATCAAGGTAAACAGGGAGAGCCCCTATGGCCCGAAGGAGTGATGGGTGGGATTAGTCATGTTGGATCAAAAAAATCATGTCATGCCATCGCATATGTTAGAAATAACACGCTTAAAGAAAAAATATTTGGAATCGATATAGAGTCTCAAAAACATCATATTTTTTTTCAAAAGAAAGATGAATTTTATGATGTTTTTCTTCATAAAAATGAGCAAGAAGAAATTGAAAAGCTACTAAGAAATCAAGCATATTTATATTTGATAATATTCTCTGCTAAAGAAAGTATCATTAAGGCATTTTATTTAAAATATAAGCAAACTATTGATTTTAAAAATATAAAATTTAAAGCACTAGATGGCGCGTTTCTTTATTTTTACCTTAGACAAGAAAGTTTAAGCGGGATAACTCTAGAGGTTAAAGTTTATTTTTTTCATACAAATAACGAGATAATTACAATTTCTTGCATTGAAAACTAAATTTGTTATTGATAATAATAATCATTTGCATTAATGTGTGTTTCAGTATTTTTATATCCTTATATTTAAAAAGAAGTACTACAGAATTTGCTTGAAAAAAATCAATGTGAGAGGTGATATACAGATGATGCAGACTCAAATATCAGTAGAGCAAAATTTAGATCATATCGGTCAAAAGAAATTTTCATGTTTTTCTACGAAGAATTATTATCTTGAGGTGAGCGAATTTATTAAAACGTTAAATACACCTGCAGCAAATACCACACTATTGAATGAAGAGATTGCAAAATGCTTTGAAGAAATTAAAAAGCAAGGCCATCAAAATCCAGTTTTAATTGGTGCTATACCTTTTGATATTACAAAGAAAAGTAGCTTAAATTTTTATGCTGATCATAAAAAAATAACACAAGCATCTTCTACAATTAACTCATTAAAAAATCGTAATAATATTGAGATAATTAATAAGTCATTACTCATTCAACGACAAAAATTTGAAGGTACAGTACAGCTAGCTTTAGATGCTTTTGAGAAAAAGAAGGTAGAAAAAGTTGTTCTCTCTCAGGCTGTTGAATATGAGTTTAACCGTCATCAAGAGCCTGAAAATTTATTGGCTGCTTTATTAAAACAAAATCCAAATGCTTATAATTTTGTGATTCCAGTAGAACATAATAATTATATTCTAGGTGCAAGTCCTGAACTGCTTTTATCAAAACAAGGTCGTATTGTAACCAGTAATCCTTTGGCCGGTTCTAGACCCAAATCTCAGATTTCCGAAAAAAATTTCGTCAGCCAACAAGAATTAAATCATTCTGAGAAAGACCAACATGAACATCGAATTGTGGTTGAAAATATTATTAGAAATTTAGCCACTCATTGTGTAGAGCTTAAGGTTTCTGAATTTCCAGATATTTTAGAAACATCAACAATGTTGCATTTATCATCAGAATTCCAAGGTATGCTCAAACAACAGGCACCGAATGCATTAAACCTTGCATTAGAATTACATCCAACACCAGCGGTTTGTGGCTCACCAACTCATGTTGCTAAGCAGTTTATTTTAGATCATGAAGGTTATGACCGACATTATTACACGGGGTTAGTCGGCTGGATGGATGCGGAGGGTAATGGTGAGTGGGTAGTGACAATTCGATGTGGTCTACTCAGTGAAAATAAAATGCGCTTATATGCTGGTGCGGGGATTGTTGAAGGGTCAGATGCTGAAGCTGAATGGCTAGAAACAGAAGCTAAAATGCAAACCATGTTAAATATTCTAAATACAAAAATTGCTGTGTAATTAGTAAACCTAGGCTGGTTTTATTTTTATAGCCAAAAACAATAACTACATATTCTACGGGGCTATGCTAAAAAATTTAATAAAAAAGCCTGCATAAAGCAGGCTTTTTTAATTAAGAGGATTATTCTAAGAATTTAACAGTTACGCCTGAACGTACTTTATTACCTAAATCGTTAGCATCCCAGTTCGTTAAACGGATACAACCGTGTGATGCAGTTTTAGAAATTAAAGACGGGTTTGGTGTACCGTGAATACCAAATGATTTTTTGCTTAAACCAATCCAGATATTACCTACAGGAGCATTTGGACCTGGTGGTAATGAAAGCGGTTTTAAGTTATTGCCTTGTACAAAGTTAGAAGGAGAGTAGCTGTACCAAGGGTTACGTGCTACACCTACTACCTTGTAAGTACCGGTCGGAGATGGCGTATCAGTACTGCCAATTGTTGCAGGAAATGACGCAATCATTTGATTACGGCTGTTAAACAGATACAACTGTTTTGCACCTTTATGCGCAATAATCAAGTGAATATCTTCTGGTAAGTCATTGCGTACATTTGGAACAATGATTTTTTCACCAACTTTTTTGAATGTCGCAGTCGGGTTAATTTTCTTTAAGAAGGCTTCATCAATATGAAACTTCTCGCCCAACATTTCACTTACGCGTGTGTAGTACAAACCTTTCATTTTTGCTTGTAAAGCATAGTCAGAAGGAATTGATTGTGCGTAAGGACCTTTTAAATCGGCATCGGTAATGGTGTATTCAATAAATGCTGGTTTGTTTTGTTTAGCAACAAGCGCATCCCAAGTCTCTTTAGTTAACTCGCCAGTAGGAGATAAACCATTCATTTGCTGGAAAGATGCAATTGCTTTTAATGTATTTTTACCGCTCATGCCATCGATAGCACCCGGTGAAGCATGTGCATTATTAAGCATAACGTGAGCGCGTGCATAAACTGGAAGTTGGCCTTTGCCAATATTTTCATACCACTCAGCGTTGTTTAAGCTATCTAATGTCCATGTAACCGCTGGCGCAGAAGTTGCTGTAGACGCAGTAGCTGTTGTGGTTTTAGCCGTAGCTACTGGTGTTGAAGCGGCAATACCTGAATCAGCATTTTGGTCTTCAGCTTTTTGTAAATTTTGTAATGTTGTTGACGCTCTATTTAGGTCATTTTGTTCTTGTGCAGTAATCTGAGTCTGAGCTTGAGCTTTTACAGTTGAAGCAGCATCTACAGCAAGCGGATCAATCGGATCTTCTACAGGAGCAGATACTTTATTAGGGTTCAGTGGTTGCTCAGTTGTTGACGCAGCCAAAGCAACATTAGCAATAATACAACTTAAACTCATAGCGAGTAATGAGCGAACAAACATGTAATTCAACCTTAAGAATTTTCATATAAGCAATAGGGAAAATCAGATCCTTTAGGCCATAAACTCACCAATCATTCATTCTTATGAATTTAATATTGGCTTATTTGAGACGCGAAGGGATATAAATAAACCCGATGTAACATGCTGCAAGTATTGCAGAAAATGTTTCTTCTTGCAGTAGACTTTTGTGTAAATATGCATTTTTTAGTAGATTGGCAAGTTTTTTGTGTGAAATTGAAATTATAAAAACACTCACCTTTTGTTATGATGCTGCCACATGAAAAAGATAGAGATCGGCAATGACGACACTTAAAAATGATCGTTTCTTACGTGCTTTATTACGTGAGCCTGTAGATACCACTCCAATATGGATGATGCGCCAAGCAGGACGTTATTTGCCTGAATATCGGGAAACACGCTCAAAAGCTGGTGACTTTCTATCTTTATGCAAAAATACAGAGTTTGCTTGTGAAGTGACTTTACAGCCTTTGCGTCGCTACGATTTAGACGCAGCAATTTTATTTTCAGATATTTTAACTATTCCAGACGCATTAGGGCTTGGACTATATTTTGAAACTGGAGAAGGTCCGAAGTTTCATAAAACGGTACGTACTGAACAAGATGTGGCTAACTTACCTAAGCTTAATGCTAAAGCCGATCTTGATTATGTGATGAACGCAGTAAGTACGATTCGTTCTGCTTTAGGTGGACAAGTTCCACTGATTGGTTTTTCGGGTAGTCCTTGGACACTGGCGACTTATATGGTTGAAGGCGGTTCAAGCAAAGAGTTCCGTTTTACCAAGCAAATGATGTATGCGCAGCCGGAAGTTTTGCATGCGTTGCTCGACCATTTAGCAGATTCAGTCATTGACTACTTAAATGCGCAAATTGATGCAGGCGCTCAGGCAATTCAAATCTTTGATAGTTGGGGTGGGGCTTTAGCACACCGTGAATATGTAGAGTTCTCTCTTAACTATATGAAGAAGATTATCGCGGGCTTACAACGTGAAAAAGATGGACGCCGTATTCCAGTGATTGTGTTCACTAAAGGTGGCGGTCAATGGTTAGAACCAATGATCACGACAGGTGCCGATGCATTAGGGCTGGACTGGACGACACCATTAAATACGGCTCGAACCACGGTGGCAGGTCGTGTTGCCCTACAAGGGAACCTTGACCCGGCTGTTTTATATGGTTCGGCGGCTTCAATTGAAAAAGCTGTAAAGGCAATGTTAGACGATGCTTACGCAAACGGTGAGAAGACCGGTTACGTTGCTAACTTAGGGCACGGTATTACCCAATGGGTAGATCCGGCGCAGCCAAAAATCTTTGTAGATACGGTACATGAATATAGTGCTAAATATCTAGGATAGTTTTTTGTGCAATATCTGTTTTTGCCTCTTCAATTTATTGGCAAGGCTGTTTCGGCAGCCTTGTTTGGTATTTTGCTTCTCATTGCTTTTGCCCTAACTGCGTCGATGGGAAGCCATGAATATATGGGCTTTTATCGTTATGATTATTTACTCATATATGCACTGATTATTCAGATATGTCTCTTATATTTAAAACTTGAATCATGGGCAGAAGCCAAAGTTATTGCTTTATTTCATGTCATGGCGATGGTCATGGAAATATTCTTGACTCATCCTGCGATTGCTTCATGGCAATATCCGCAGCCTGCGGTATTTAAAATTTTGACTGTGCCTTTATTTGCAGGCTTTATGTACTCTGCCGTAGGTAGTTTTTTTGCACGCTCAATACGCCTGCTGCAAGTTTCTTTTGAAAAACTTCCGAGTTTCGGAAGTATGCTTTTGCTCGCATTTTTCTCATATATAAATTTTATGAGTAAATTTTTTGTACCCGATATTCGCTATATTTTATTTGCCATCAGTGTTTTTATTTTTTGGAAAACAAAACTTTATTTCCAATTAAATGAGCATAAATTTAAAACACCGATGCTACCTGTATTGTTAACACTCGCTTTTCTCATCTGGATTGCTGAAAATATTAGTACTTTTTATAAAATCTGGCTCTATCCAAGTCAGGTAGAGGCTTGGCATATGGTGGGGTGGGGTAAACTTGGATCATGGTATTTATTATTGCTTTTGAGTTTAGTGTTAGTACTTAAAATATTAGGTCATCGAGATAATCAAGGTAATTGGAATTTAAGATAAATTTTTCTTTTACACTTTTTATCATATTATTTATTTTTTAATTGCTAAATGATTGGCTTATCGCTATCTTTAATATCGTGTAATAAGAATTACACATAACAATACATAAGAAACAATCAATAATGATTTTGGAGATATACATCTATGTTAAAAAAATTAGCTTTAGCTGCTTTGTTAGCAGCTGGTTCAAGTGTTGCTATGGCTGATAACGATGTAGGTTGTGGTGTGGGTACGCAAGTATGGGCTGGCCAAAAAGGAGTGGTGCCTAAAATTCTTGCTGCAACAACAAACGGTATTTTTACTAACCAATTATTAGGTATTACTTTCGGTACTTTAGGTTGCCGTCAAGGTGGAACAGTTACAGCACAAGTTGTTACTTTCACAAATGAAAATGCAGAAGCTTTAGCGCGTGACATGGCTGTAGGCCAAGGTGAAAGCCTGAATGTACTTGCTGAGTTAATGCAAATCAAACCACAAGATAAAGACCGTTTCTTCAAAGTTTCAAAAGCAAACTTTGGTGAAATCTATTCAACAAACAACCAAAACACACTTCAAGTATTAGCATCATTACAAAACGTAATGGCTAAAGACGAAGTTTTAAAAGCTTACGTATAAGTTTGAAATTGAAAACCCTGTCATTTGGCAGGGTTTTTCTTATATTTAATGATAAAAATTGATGAGCTTAATGAAATCGGTTGTTTTAATTTTTGCCTCTTTGGCAGTGAATATTGCGTATTCAGCAGAAACAAATCCATCTATTCAAAACTACTGGTCCATTGCAGAACAAAAAAAATTAGACCAAGACATTACATGGCAAAGGCTTATGTATGCCAATAAAAACCAGAAAAGTGAGGTCACTTATGCTGGCTATTTTCTATCAGAAAATGGAAAAAATAATTTAAAAGAAGAACTGAAAGCAGACATCTCGGCATTATTTATACCTACGCAAGATAACCAGTCAATTCGCTGTAAATTTCCGGCACGCAGTCAGTGGCTTATACAGCAATTAGGCATTCAAGAAAATGAATTGCCACAAGTAAAATGTTCAGAATTTGAAAACTGGATTGGGCAGATTAAGCCTTACAAAGCGACCCTAATTTACGCTACAGATTTTATGGGTAATCCAAGCTCAATGTTTGGGCATACCTTATTGCGTCTAGATCCTAAAGATCAACAGCAGTTAAACCTCGTTTCTTATGCCGTAAACTATGCAGCAACTGTGGCAGGCAATGACAACTGGTCATATGCATGGAAAGGCTTAACAGGGCAGTATCCGGGTGAATACTCACTTATGCCTTACTATCGTAAGGTAAAAGAATATGGTGATTTTGAGAGCCGTGATTTGTGGGAATATGAGTTAAATCTATCTCCAGAAGAAACGCGGTTTTTGGTGAGTCATATTTGGGAAATGCAACATGTAAGCTTCCCTTATTACTTTGTGAGTGATAATTGTGCGTATCGGTTATTAGGCTTAGTCGATTTAGTTAAACCTGAATCTCATCTACAAGAAAAGTTTAACTACGCTTCTATTCCAATGGAAACCATTAAAGCGATGCAACAACAAGGACTCACCAAAGCTCCTGTGTATCGACCTGCTTTAGAAACTCAATTATTGGCCCAAGCTCACCAGCATGGCGCATCTTTAGCTAAAATTGCTCATCAGTTAGCAATGAAGCCAATTAAAGATTCTTCGGAAACACTTAAATCATTTAGCCCATCAGATCAGGCCAAAATTCTTGAGATGGCTTATGATGATTTATATCTACAATTTATTGGTCGCAAAGTTGAAGAAAGCTTTGCTCAGCCACAGCTTAGACAGCTTTTAGCACTACGAAGTCAGATTGATTTAGACAAACAGCGCCAAGAACCTAAAAGACCATCAACCGAGCCGACTCAAGGCCATAATGCACGTAATGTCTCGCTAAAACTGGGCGAGGTGCAAGGTGACAAGTTTATCGAGATAGGTCATAGGCAGGCTTATCATGACTTAATAGATCCACAGGGCGGATACCGTGCTGGTACTCAATTATTATTTTTAAATGGTAATGCACAGTGGCGAGATGATTATTTAAAACTAGAACGTCTTGATCTGTTAGAAGTGAACTCTTATAACCCGATTCAACCATTTAAAACTCCGCTGACTTGGGGATTTAACTTAGGCTGGCGTCAGGAAGCGGTTCATGACGGCGTTTATAGTGATGAAAAGCAGCATGGCGTCGCGAGCTTTAATGCTCAGGTTGGTTACAGTCTTGCAGATTATGAGCGCAAACATATTTGCTATGGGCAGGTACAAACTTATGTCCAAGCGGGTTCAAATTTAGATAAAGGCTGGCGTGTGGGAGTAGGGCCGACATTAGGATGTATGAATCAGTGGCTTGAAAAATTTAACACTGTGGTACAAGTTGAGCTGCCATATTGGGAAGACCAAAACCAATGGAACTTACGGCTAAATACACAGTGGCAATATGCCATTAATAGTAATAATGCCATTCGCTTTAATTGGGATTATGAAAAACAAAATCATCTGGACTGGATGAAATCAAGCTTAGGATATGTTTGGTTCTTTTAAACCATATACCTATAAAAAGAGAGAAATAGATGATGACTATTTCTCTTTTTGTTTTTGGCTAAAACGGTTATTCCTTTATTGCATTTAAAACTGCATACGCTGCCTTAATGCGTTCTTCATTTGGAATACGTTTATTGGTTAACATGACTAAACCAATATTTTCTTTAGGAATAAACACCACATATGTTCCGAAACCGGTGGTTGAGCCAGTTTTATGGTACATCTTAACTGAAGGTTCTTTTGAAATAGCAGTCACTTTATTAGGTTTCATCACAATCTGTTCTGAATTACTGTCTAATAAAGTTTGTAACGTTGCCGGATAAGAAAACTCTTCCCAACCGAGTGCCTGATACATGGTATTTACTTGATAGCGACCTTGATGTGTTTCATTAATTGCACGTTGAATATCTGTCGGATATTTCTGTGGGTTCAGATTGGCATGAATAAACTTAAGCATGTCGGGTAGTGTCGATTTGACGCTATATGCTGGGGCATCGAGTGGGCCGGGGTTAACTCGAATCGGCTGATTTTCTTGGTTATAGCCAAAAGCATAGTTTTGCATTTGGGTCTTAGCTACATTTACATAGCTATGTTTTAAGCCAAGGGCCGGAAAAATTGTTTTTTCTAAGACTTGGTCGAAAGGTTTATTCATAGACAAAGCCACAACCTTTCCAAATAGGCCAATACTTGGATTTGAATATTGTCTGTATTCACCGATTGGGTTTTTAGGTTGCCAGTCTTTGAAAAAAGTTAAAACTTGTTGGTCTGTTTGTACTTCATCTGGAAACTGCAAGGCAAGGTTACCACTTGTATACGTCGCGAGTTGAAGTAAGTTAACTTGGTCAATCGATGTGTTTTTTAGTTCTTTCCAATATTTACCAGGCGTATCGTCAAAAGAGATTTTTCCTTTATTTTTTGCATATCCACCTGCTGTCGCGGTAAATAATTTACTGACAGAACCTAGCTCAAAAATGGTACTGCTATTTACGGCTTTTTTATCTTGAACAGATTGAAGACCATAATACATTTCATACTTTTTATTATTTTGAATAACACCCACAGCCATACCTGGCACATCATATTTTTCTAATAACGGTTTAAAGTTTTGATCTACCAGTTTTTTAATTTCTTGGTCTTTTGGTGTATTGCCCGCATAAATTGAGGTACTAAAAATAAAAAGCGGGGATAAAAGTAGACAAGAAATTTTTTTAAATCGCATGATTAGCTCCTCTGTACACGACAAAAATAGATAGCTCATTGAAATAATGTCACAATAATTGTTTTCTAACGACGAATACTATGACACATCTCAATGAGTTATATCTTATCTTAAACAAATCTCTAAAATGGAACAAGTCACATTTAAAGTGCTTTGCGCTCATCATGCTTGTGATTATTTTAAAGCAAACATGTAATCTTTCTTCTGCATCTAAAGCCTTGCCCATCAAGTGTTTACCACAATCATTTTATCGACGTATGCAGCGCTTCTTTGCAGGTCAGTATTTTGATTATCGTCAAATTTCTCAGTTGATTTTCAATATGTTTTCATTCGACCAAGTGCAACTGACTTTAGATAGAACCAATTGGAAATGGGGAAAACGAAATATTAATATCCTGATGCTCGCAATCGTTTATCGTGGAATAGCGATACCTATCCTTTGGACATTGCTTAATAAACGTGGAAATTCAGATACGAAAGAGCGTATTGCTTTGATTCAACGCTTTATAGCCATTTTTGGTAAAGACCGTATTGTGAATGTGTTCGCAGACAGAGAGTTTATCGGTGAGCAGTGGTTTACATGGTTAATTGAACAAGACATCAACTTCTGCATTCGTGTTAAAAAAACTTCATTGTCACCAATCATTTAGGAAAGAATCATAAAATTAGTGATTTATTTCGCCATCTTAAAGTTGGTCAAATTGAATGTCGTAAACGACGGATTTTGGTTGGTCGGGTGAAACTATATATAAGTGCACTACAGTTAGAAAATGGAGAGCTTTTACTCGTCGTTTCTCCTCAGTTTAATGCCAATGCTATTCAGGATTATGCATTACGCTGGGAAATTGAAACCTTATTCAGTTGTCTCAAAGGACGCGGGTTTAATCTTGAAAATACGCGCTTGACAGACCCTAGACGAGTGAAAAAATTGATTGCGGTGTTAGCTATAAGCTTCTGTTGGTGTTACTTAACGGGTGAATGGCAACATAATCAAAAAAAAGCGATAAAAATAAAGAAGCATGGACGACTCTCAATGAGTTTATTTCGCTATGGTTTAGACTATGTTCAAATGGCGATTCAGCGTTTAATTGGTTTTGGGAAAAAAGAAGAGTTTAAGGAAATTTTGGCAATTTTAAGAAAGCAGAATCCTGATAGGATAAGGGTTCTGTGAAATTTGTCGTGTACAGAGGATTAGCTCATAAATTATTTAAAAAGAAAGATGCCTACTTTTATAACAAAAATCACCTAATTTAATTGTTATGTTTTATAGAATTGGATTGAAGTTTATCGCGTTCAGCTATAAAAAAAGCCCAACATTGTCGGGCTTTTATTTAGGCAGTAAAAGCTATATTAGTAGCTTTCTGGTACTGCACTTAAGAATTCACGGCGCGCTTCTTTATCGGTTTTAAAATCTCCGACAAATGAAACTGTACGGGTGGTAGATTCTTGTTTACCTACACCACGCATCATCATACACATATGTGCTGAATCGATGACTACAGCGACACCGCGAGCACCAGTGACTTCTGCAACAGCTTCAGCGATTTGCTGAGTCAGGTTTTCCTGAATTTGCAAACGACGAGCAAACATCTCGGTAATACGTGCAAATTTAGATAAGCCAAGAACTTTGCCTTCTGGTAAATAGGCAACATGAACACGGCCATAGAATGGGAGAAGATGATGTTCGCAGAGCGAATAAAATTCAATATTCTTCACCAATACCATTTCATGGTTATCTGATGGGAAAACAGCATTATTGGTGACTTCTTCTAAAGTTTTACTATAGCCAGAAGTTAAATATGAAAAAGCTTTAGCCGCACGCACAGGCGTATCTTTAAGGCCGGGACGATTAAGGTCTTCACCGACGGCAGTCAGAATATTTGCGTACGATTGCTGCATTGACATAAGACGTATAAATTTACTCTATTAGACAAGCTCGGCATTGTATCAGAAACATGACCTGATGTTCATAAATCCTCGCACTATATTTATTTTGGTTTTTCCTTACGCTTGATAAAAGATGAATAAATTTCATGTTTTTTATCGTTAATAGTCAAGTGTTTGGACATGAAATGTGCGCTTAATATTGATAAGTTCTAAATGATCGCCTAATGGCATCATATTTGCACAGAAGCATTATTATAAAGCATAAGGATAAAACATGTTAGAACGTCCAATCACCTTCTTTTTCCGTGGTGGTCAGCAGCAAGTAGAAAATATAGTACCCACAATGACGGTTTTACAATTTCTGCGAGAATATACTCAAACTGGTAAGACTAGGCAGACTGGTACAAAAGAGGGATGTGCTGAGGGCGATTGTGGTGCATGTACAGTAGTGATTGGTGAGTTGGTCAATGACAACCTGCAATTACGTAGTGTGAATGCGTGTATTCAGTTTTTACCAACTTTAGATGGTAAGGCCCTATTTACAGTAGAAGACCTTCATAGCTTATTGCCAGTACCAGATGGCACACTTCATCCGGTACAACAGGCGATGGTCGATATGCATGGTTCACAATGCGGTTTTTGTACACCCGGTTTTATCATGTCGTTATGGTCAATGTATGAAAATGAACAACAGTCTCCAAGCAAAGATAAAATCAGTGATTATCTTTCTGGAAACTTATGTCGCTGTACAGGCTATCGCCCTATTTTAGATGCAGCACAAAAAGCTTATGACTATCCACGTGTTGTATTAGAACGTCAAAAAGTAATTGATGTATTAAAAGAGATCAAAGCATTACCTGCATTGCATTTGAATGATCAAAAGCAGCAATTTTTTGCACCCAAGACTTTGCAGGATTTTGCTACTTTACGTTTACAGTTGCCGCAAGCACGTATTGTTGCAGGTAGCACAGATGTCGGTTTGTGGGTCACAAAGCAGGGCCGTGATTTGGGCGATATGCTTTATATAGGTCAAGTTGAAGAGCTGAAAAAGATTGTAGTCACAGACCATGCTTTAACGATTGGGGCAAATGTAAGTTTGAGTGATGCACTCATTAAAATTTCAGATTTTTATCCCGACTTTCAAGAATTACAGCGCCGTTTTGCTTCCATGCCGATTAAAAATGCAGGAACACTAGGTGGAAATATTGCTAATGGTTCGCCTATTGGTGATTCAATGCCGGCATTAATTACGCTAGGCACACGATTGATTTTGCGTGTAGATGAGCAGACCCGTGAAATTGCTTTGGAAGACTTTTATTTAGATTATCAAAAAACAGCATTACAACTTGGTGAGTTTGTTGAGGCGATTGTTATTCCGCTTCGCGAAGGGCAGACACGTTTTAAATTTGCCAGCTATAAAATTGCCAAACGTTTTGAGCAAGATATTTCTGCGGTATGTGCAGCCATTTCTTGTGAGTTAGATAATGATGATGTCGCTCACAATGTAAGAATTGCTTTTGGTGGTATGGCAGCTATTCCCAAACGTGCAAAATATGCAGAAGCCATATTAGAAGGCCAGCAAATTACAGCAGAATTGATCGTTCAGGCACAAGAGGCATTGTCGCAAGACTATCAGCCTTTAGATGATGGACGTGCTAGCTCAGCGTATCGTTTACACGTCGCGAAAAACTGTTTAAAGCGTTTTTATGTAGAAAAAATCCTGTCTCAAACACTCACTCGTGTGAATGACCTGATTGCTATGGTGGAGATCTAATATGAATCAAACCATTGACTTAAATATTTCTAAAAAATCAGCTAAAGCAGGTGATTCGATTCCACACGAGAGCGCGCATTTACATGTGACGGGGCAGGCAACTTATATTGATGATTTACCTGAGCTTGAAAATACCATGCACCTAGCTGTCGGATTTTCAAATTGTGCCAAAGGCAAAATCAGTAAGTTTGATTTGGATGCAGTACGTCAGGCTGAAGGTGTCCATGCAGTTTTTTCGGCAAAGGATATTGAGGTTGAAAATAATTGGGGGCCGATTGTTAAAGATGACCCAATTTTTGCCGAAGAGCAGGTCGAATTTTATGGACAAGCCTTATTTATCGTTGTTGCCGAGAGTTATCAGCAAGCCCGTCAGGCAGTTCGCTTAGCAAAAATTGAGTATGTGCCCGAAACTCCGATTTTAACGATTCAAGATGCAATTAAAAAAGAATCGTGGGTGTTACCACCTGTTGAATTTAGCCATGGTGAAGTTGAGCAAGCATTTCAAAATGCAGCTCATCAACTTTCAGGTGCTATTGAGCTGGGTGGGCAAGAGCATTTTTATCTTGAAGGGCAAATTTCCTATGCGATTCCACAAGAAAATCAGAGTTTAAAAGTCTATTGCTCGACACAACATCCAACCGAAATGCAGTTACTGATTTGTCATGCACTAGGCATGAATATGCATCAGGTGAGTGTGGAAAGCCGCCGTATGGGCGGTGGTTTTGGTGGTAAAGAGTCGCAGTCGGCACAGTGGGCATGCATTGCATCTTTGGCAGCACAAAAAACAGGCCGTCCGTGTAAATTACGCTTAGATCGTGATGATGACATGAGTGCTACAGGCAAACGTCATGGTTTTGCTTATGAGTGGTCTGTGGCATTTGATGACACTGGTATCTTGCAAGGCTTAAAGGTACAACTGGCCTCAAACTGCGGTTTTTCGGCTGATCTTTCTGGACCAGTGAATGAACGTGCGATTTGCCATATTGGCAATGCCTATTATCTAAATGCAGTTGAGCTATGTAACTTACGTTGTAAAACCAATACTGTTTCCAATACGGCATATCGTGGTTTTGGTGGACCGCAAGGTATGTTTGTCATTGAAAATATTATTGATGACATTGCTCGTTATTTAGGTTGCGATCCGGTTGAAATTCGTCAGCGCAATTTCTTTGCTGAGCAGCCTGGTACCGGACGTGACCGTATGCACTATGGGGCAGAAGTCCGTGATAATGTTGCGCCAAAATTGGTAGCCGAACTATTGCAAAGTAGTGATTACGCGAAGCGTAGACAGACTATTCATGCCTTTAATCAGAACAATGACATCATTAAGCGTGGTATTGCGTTAACCCCATTAATGTTTGGTATTTCATTTAACGCTGTGCATTACAATCAGGCGGGTGCACTGGTCTACGTGTATATGGATGGCACTGTTGCGATTACGCACGGTGGTACAGAAATGGGACAGGGGCTATATACCAAAGTACGTCAGATTGCTGCACATGAGTTGGGTTTACCAATTGATAGTATTCGTTTAATTGCAACCGATACTTCTCGTGTACCAAATACTTCGGCAACTGCAGCATCGAGTGGCGCAGATCTAAACGGTAAAGCTGTTCAAAATGCCTGTATTAAAATTCGTGAGCGTCTGGCTAAACTTGCAGCCGAAATAAGTCAAAGTGAAGCTGACCAAGTCCAGTTTGAAGATAGTATGGTTTCAACAGCCAATGGCTATTCATGGACATTTCCTGACTTGGTTCAACGGGCATATATGGCACGTGTACAACTATGGGATAGTGGTTTTTATAAAACGCCAGAAATTCATTATGATCAGGTCAACCATTTAGGGCGTCCATTTTTCTATTATGCCTATGGTGCAGCGGTTAGCGAGGTCGCAATAGATACCTTAACTGGGGAAATGAAAGTATTACGTGCCGACATTTTGCATGACGTTGGGCAGTCAATTAACCCTGCAATTGATATTGGGCAAATTGAAGGCGGGTTTGTGCAAGGGATGGGATGGCTCACGACAGAAGAGTTGTATTGGCAGCCGCAGGGTCCACACGCAGGCCGATTATTTACCCATGCGCCTTCAACTTATAAAATCCCGACCAGTGTAGATATTCCTCATATTTTTAATGTCAAACTGTTCAATAATCAAAATCAGGCAGACACCATTTACCGCTCCAAAGCGGTAGGTGAACCCCCATTTATGTTGGCATTATCTGTTTTCTCTGCAATTCGTCAGGCGGTACAGGCGGCTATTCCCGAAAAAGCTCCGCTAGTGCTCAATGCTCCAGCAACTGCCGAAGAAATTTTACGTGCAATTGCTATTGGACGGGGACAAGCTTTGGCTGCTCGCCCACAGGCTAAAATGTAGAAGATTATGCAACATTTAAAATGGTGGACTGATTTTGTAGCGTGGCAAGTCGATGCTCTGCCTATAGTATTGGTCACAGTAGTCCGCGCTGATGGTTCTACACCGCGAGAGGTTGGTGCATCCATGTTGTTGCGGTTTAATTTGCAAAAGCAATGGCAGCAGTCAGATACGATCGGTGGCGGGCATTTAGAGTTTCAGGCAATTGATATTGCTAAAGCAATGTTAAAAGAAACGGAAACTTGTGTGAGGCGTATTGAACGCTTTAACCTCAGTGCTCGTTTAGGGCAGTGTTGTGGCGGAGTAATGTGGTTATTGTTTGAAAAAATATCACCCGCTACGGTCATATCGGATTTATCCGTGAGTTTGCAAGCATGGCGAGCTGGAAAGCATATATGGCGTAACGTCTCACATCAATATGCATCCACTTGGCAGACTATGGATATGGAACAACAACCAAGTTTCGAGTTTCATTCTGGCAGCAGTGAAGAATGGCAATTTGGCCAGCAGATTCAACCAAATACCATGCAAGTGCTGATTTGTGGCGCGGGGCATGTGGGTGAAGCAATTGTCCGTTGTTTATTACCTATTGGTGTGAGGGTGAAATGGATTGATCCGCGTGATGATATTTTCCCATCCGATTTACTGGAACAGGTGCAATGTTTAACTACTGATACCTTAGAAGCTGAGATTGAGCATTTTGACCGTTCAGGTGCAATTTTAATTTTAACTCATGATCATCAATTAGATTTGCAACTGTGTTTTACAGCCTTAAAACCTATGGCAAAACCATTTGCTTATGTTGGGATGATTGGCTCAAAAAGTAAAAGGGCTATTTTTGAAAAACGTATGCAGGTGCGAGGTTATACTTCGGAAACTTTGCAACGTTTGGTTTGCCCGATTGGGATAGACGGGATTTCATCAAAACAACCTGCAATGATTGCCATTGCAGTAGTTGCTCAATTATTACAGGTATTTGATGTAAAAAAATGATCCCAAAGGATCATTTTTTTTGTTCAAATTTTGGATTTTTTTCTGCACGTTTAAGCAGTACGAGAACAGCACCTGTGCCACCTTGGTTTTCAGGGGCACTTACAAATGCCAAAACATCACGATGTTGGCGTAGCCATCCATTGACATAGGTTTTTAAGACCGCTTCTGGGCCTTTACCATGCACAATTTTAATGACATTTTGATTTTCATCTTTTGCCATCTGGATGATTTGTAAAACTGCGTCACGCGCTTGTTCAATGGTACAGCCGTGTAAATCTACAGCTTCAAACCAACGCATCTTGCCTGCTTTTAAGTCTTCAAAAACCTTATGTTGAAGAGTCGCAATGCGATAGCTTAACGTTGCTTGGCTTGCGACCGGATTTAAAGCAGCTTGTGTATCTGATAGCTCGGCATGTTCAGTATCACGACCACCTTCGGCAGCTGCACGTTTCGCCAGAGTTTGTGCATCAACTTTTTTGGCACGTGGGGTTTTTACATCGGCAATATTACTATTGTTGATGGGTTTAACGCCTGCAACAGCCTGCTTAAATAGATGTGTGTCTTCCAATTCTTCAGACTCAGCCTGAGATTTTTTAGACTCAGGCTGATTTGCGATTTTGCTTGAATGAGGATTGGAGATTTGCTTTTTAAATTGCTTCAATAACTTTTGTTGCTCTTTAGAAAGCGATGAATCTTTATTACTCATATATCTTCATTAAACCGTTTGAGGTTGTCCAAAAAGGGCAGTAAAAGCTTGATCTGGACGTGGTTGTTTCATAAAACTTTCGCCAACCAAGAAACTGTGAATATCATGCTCTTGCATCATACGTACATCATCTGGTGTCGCAATACCACTTTCAGTGATCAATAAACGTGAGGCCGGAAGTAATTTTTTCAACCGAATAGTAGTATTTAAATCTACATCAAAGGTTTTTAAATTACGGTTATTTACGCCTAATAAACATTGCTCAGAAAGCTTTAAGGCACGCTCTAACTCTTCTTCGTCATGAACTTCAACCAATACATCAAGTTGATGCTCAAACGCAGTTTTAGACATTTCTTCGAGTTGCTGGTCAGACAAACAAGCAACAATTAATAAAATACAGTCAGCATGCAAAGCACGTGCTTCAACTACATTGTACGGGTCGACCAAAAAGTCTTTACGTAAAGCAGGTAGGGTACAATGATTACGGGCAATCGCAATATTTTCATCTGCACCCTGAAAGAAATCAACATCGGTCAATACCGATAAACATGCTGCTCCAGCTTGTTCATATTGCTGGGCAATTTCGGCAGGATTAAAGTCTGCGCGAATGATTCCTTTTGATGGAGATGCTTTTTTAATTTCAGCAATCACGCCCGGACGTTTATGTTGTAAAGCATTTGCAAAGCCACGCACCGGAGTCGCTGCTTTTGCAAGTTCTTCTACGTCTTGCAAATTACGTTGTTTTAAACGCGCAGCAAGTTCCTCATGTTTACGGTCAACAATTTTACCTAAAATGGTATTTTGAATATTAATCATGAGAAGTCCTTAATCTGCCTGAGATTGTTTTAATGTTTTAGTAAATTCAGCTAAAACACTCATTTTCTCTAATGCTTGCCCGCCGTAAATAATATCTTGAGCGAATGCAACAGCCTGAGCATAAGTCTTGGTAATGCCCGCTACATAAATGCCTGCGCCTGCATTAAGCGCAATCATGTTTGCAGCTTTTTCACCAATGTCAGATTTATTTTTGCTTAAAGCATCTTTAATGAGCTTTAGACTCGCCGTTGCATCTGCGACAACCAAACCATTTAATGTTTGTGACTCAATCCCGACATCTTCAGGATTAAGGGTCCATTCAGTAATTTCACCGTCTTTAAGCTCAGCAATAGTTGTCGGAGCTGCAAGACTGATTTCATCAAGACCATCTTTTGAATGGACAACCATGACATGTTCGGCACCAAGTTGTTTCATCACTTCGGCAATTGGGCGGCACAGTTCATCTGAAAACACACCAATCACAAAGCGTTTTACACCAGCTGGATTGGTCAGTGGGCCGAGTAAATTAAAAATACTTCGAATACCAAGTTCACGACGTGGGCCAGCCGCATATTTCATGGCTTTGTGGTGGTTTGGTGCAAACAAGAAACCTACACCCATTTCGCGGATACAGCGTTCGGTTTGTTGCATATCTAAATCAAGATGAATACCTGCTTGTTCAAGTAGGTCTGATGAACCTGATTTACTTGAAACGCCGCGGTTACCATGTTTTGCAATGGTTGCACCCGCTGCTGCAATCACAAAGCTAGACGCTGTAGACACGTTAAATAAATTTTGTCCATCACCGCCAGTTCCCACAATATCAACTAAATGTTTGATATCACTCACATCGATCTTGATCGCAAATTCTCGCATGACACGTGCGGCCGCTGTCATTTCGTCAATGCTTTCACCTTTCATGCGTAGGCCCATCATTAAAGCACCAATTTGTGCTTCGGTTGCCTCACCTTGCATGATGCTGCGCATAATTTCTTCCATTTGAGGCTGAGTCAAATGAATGTTCTTGGTAATGTGGTTGAGCGCCTGTTGGATATTCATAGTCATGATTTACAGCATTAATGATTAAAATTTTTAGGTGAAGTTGATCGAGTGTGGGAGGTTCGGCCTATTGCGTTCCATGATTCACTAGCTAGGGGGCTATGTTAGCAGAAAATAACCAAAGATTTTTGCTGTTCGATAAGAGTTTTAAAAATTTTGCTCAGTTAGGGTATGGGTTTGAGTCATAAACAGAATTTATTTATTGAAAAAGGTTTTAGTTTGTTGTGAGTTTTTATGATAAATAATTAACCATTTGGTATATCTTAAACATCAATATATCTAGAAAAAATGTGTATAAATCAACCAAATAAAAGTGGATATAGTAGGGCGATCTTTATTTTGTCTATTAATAAATATGTATTTAAATAACTTGAAATATGTAGGGGCTTTAAAAAATAAGCGCTCATTTATTTTTGTATTTGTTGCGCTGTTTCATCCATTAAAAAGCTATGCGCAAGAAACCGTAGAGCAAACACAAAACCAAGCTAAACCAGATAAAGTAGTTCGTGTTGCGGTGACAGGTTCTCGGATTTCAAAAGCACAAAAAGATGGCCCGACCAGTGTGACCGTCATTACCGCAGCTGATATTGAAAAACAAGGTTTTAGTAATGCATTTGACGCACTCAATAACCTGACGCAAAACACTGGTTTTGTGCAAGGTGCCGATTATGGAAATACTTTTATACCTGCAGCGAACGCCATTAGTTTGCGAGGTCTGGGACCCAATCATACTTTGACTTTAATTAATGGACATCGGGTTGCAGACTATCCTGTACCGTACGACGGTTCTGTCAATTTCGTGAACTTAGCCAATATTCCAACTGCCATTATTGACCGTATTGAAATATTAAACGGTGGCGCTTCTGCAATTTATGGTTCAGATGCAATTGCAGGTGTGGTAAATATTATTCTGAAAAAGAAAACAGACGGCACACAATTTAATATTAAGGCAGGTGGAACCAAAGAAGGTGGTGAAAATTTACGTTTACAACTAAGTGGTAGTAAAACTTTAGACAAGCTTAGTCTGGTTTATGGGGTTGAACTCAGCGGCCGTGAACCGATATGGGCAGCCGATCGGGATTTTATGAAGAGCCGAACTCGTTTGGGAGAAAAACCAGACACGATTGTGGGCCGTAAAAATGCCGATACTGGTAAATACCTTTCTATTGGTGGATGTCAGGCCTTTAATGGTTTATTTAACGGATCAGTCAATAATATTGGACAAGCAGGGGCGGACAATTGTGCCAGTGGTTTGGCACGGCCAACTTATTGGACGGTTCAGACCCAAAACCGCAGCCAAAATGGTTATCTCGGTTTAGATTATGAGTTAAATGATAAAACCCAATTATTTGCAGATTTCTTGATTGGGGCAAACCAAATTGAAAATAATACCCGTAGTCCGATATGGACTTCTTTAGCTGCAACGAGTGGTTATTTCCTAAATCAAGATTCGGGAAATTATGAAATTTGGAATCGCCGTTTTGCACCTGAAGAATTAGGTGGGGTAGAACGAATAAATAAAAAATGGAAAGAACTTTCTTCTAACTTAAATTTTGGAATTCGAGGCGATATTGGAGAGACGAGCTGGAGTTATGAAGCAGCCTATAATGGTTCCATTTATACTAGTCAGCTAAACCGCCAAGGCTTATTACGTTCGAATGTTGATGAATATTTCTTAGGTCAGCAACTTGGTACAGATGCAGATGGTATTCCTATTTATTCACCTCATTTAGATCGTTTAAGTCGACCACTCACAGCAAGTGAATTTGAAAGTATCTCGGGCACAACAAAAGAAAAAGATAAGTCGTGGGCGCAAAGTTTAACCTTAAGCGCGAATGGTGACGTATTTAAGTTACCTGCAGGAACTGCCAAACTTGCGGCTGTGGCTGAAATTGGGCGTCAAGGCTTTTCGATTAAGCCAGATCAGGCAGTGGAAAATGGTGAGTTTTATAATACGAGTTCTAGTGGAGAATATAGTGGTACTCGTACACGCCAAGCACTTGGTGCAGAATTATTCTTACCTTTAGCAAAGCCATTAAATTTAACCTTGTCCGGACGTTATGACCGTTATGCTTTGTCAGATAACAGTATTGATAAGCTAACTTTCGGTTCAGGCCTTGAGTTTAGGCCACATCCGACTTTATTGGTGCGCGGTAACTACGCGACCAGCTTTCGTGCACCAGATATGAACTACCTGTTTTTAAATAAACAAAAAGGTTATTTCGAAAAGACCACCGATTATTTACGTTGTAGCCAAACGGGACAATCTTTAGATAAATGTACCTTTAAAGATTACGCACCTGGGGCGAACTACACTTTAACCGGAAACAAAGAGCTTAAACCTGAAGAGGGTAAATCTTATGGTGCAGGTTTTGTTTGGTCGCCAACCAATAAGTTTGACATTAGCGTCGATTACTGGGATATCAAAATTGATCATCTTGTGAGAAATTTGAGTGATGACAAAATTCTACGTTTAGAAGCAGATTGTCGTTTAGGCAACCAAGATATTAACTCTGCAGCCTGTATTGATGCATTAGCACGTGTGGAGCGTAACCCTGCAAATGCAGTTGTCGACCCAAATGTGATTAAGAATATAAATATCGTTCCGATTAATGCTGCATCAGACCATACCCGCGGGGTTGATTTCACTAGCAGATGGCGCTGGAAAACAGACAGCTTTGGTAACTTTCTCTGGACGGTAAATTATAGTCGTGTACTAGAACATGAATATCAACAATCAAAAGATCACGAGAAAGATGACTACTTAAAAGATTTAAGTATTCCTGATTGGCGTGACCGTTTTAATACCAGTCTTAGCTGGAGCTTTGGTGATTGGGCATCAACAGTATTAGTTAATCGTTATGGCAAAATTCCAAATGGTAACCAAACTGCCTATTTAAGCCCAACGTATTTGGTGAACTGGAGCGGTACTTATCAAATCTCTCCAAAAGCTTCTGCTTCAATCATTATTAATAACTTGTTTGACAAAGTGAAACGAGATGACACAGGCGGTTGGCCGTATTATCCGATAGGATCATATTCACCATTCGGCCGTCAAGGTTGGTTGGAGTTTAACTATAAATTCTAAGAATGATGTATGGATGCAGCGAAGTGGTACAGCATTTGCTGCATCTTTTTATTTAAAACTACAGAGGATAAAACCCCTTATGCTGGTCAAGCCTTCATTTAAAAAAAGATTGCTACTTACAACATTATTATCTTTATCGGCAA
Source organism: Acinetobacter sp. FDAARGOS_558 (assembly GCF_003937785.1). Lineage (NCBI taxonomy): Bacteria > Pseudomonadati > Pseudomonadota > Gammaproteobacteria > Moraxellales > Moraxellaceae > Acinetobacter > Acinetobacter sp. FDAARGOS_558. The sequence goes on along the minus strand of NZ_RKJH01000001.1, from coordinate 1,155,581 downwards.
CTCAAATTTTTGCATCGAATAACAGTGAACAAATCCCGATTGGTAAATTACCCGAGTGGGTCGTACCCGAATCTTATGATTTAGATTTTAAGATTGATCCCGCACAAAAAGGCTATACCGGTAAAACTACGATTCATCTAAAACTGGCTCAAGCCACAGATCACATCTGGATTCATGGTAAGTCTTTAACGGTTAAAGATGTGAATATTACATCGGCAGAGGGCGTCAAAACCAAGGCAAAATATGAGCAAGCCTCTGAAATAGATGGGGTGAGTAAAATTAAATTTGCCAAAACCTTGCCCGCAGGACAGTATCAACTCGTTCTAGATTTTAATGCAGCGTATGACCAGCAGCTCGATGGTATTTATAAAATAGAGTTTGAGGGAAAACCTTATGTGATGACGCAAATGGAAGCAATTAGTGCACGCCAGTCATTCCCATCATTTGATGAACCACGTTTTAAAACGCCGTTTAATATTCGTTTGACGATTCCAAGCAAATATTCAGGTTTTGCCAATACTCAACAAACATCTGAGCAAACAGAGACGTCAGGTTGGAAAACGCTCAGTTTTGCACAAACCAAACCACTGCCAACTTATTTACTCGCATTGGCTGTCGGACCATGGCAATTACAAAAAGGGCCAGATATTGGGGCAACCTCATGGCGTAAACAGCCGATCCAGTTACGGGGTATTGCGCCCGATGCTAAAGCTGAAAAAATGCAGCAAGCCTTATCTGAAACGCCAGCCATTTTAAAAACTTTAGAAGATTATTTTGCCTTTGGTTATCCATTTGACAAGCTCGACTTACTTGCAGCACCAGACTTTGCTGCTGGGGCAATGGAGAACCCGGGGTTAATTACTTTTAGAGACTACTTGATGTTGCTAGATAAGGACTCGCCAGTCTCTTTTGTACAGAATTCATTTAATGTCAATGCACATGAGCTTGCACATCAATGGTTCGGTGATGTCGTCACGATGCCGTGGTGGGATGACTTGTGGCTCAATGAATCGTTTGCCACATGGATGCAAAGTAAAATCACTCAAAAATTACATCCCGAATTTAATGCTGACCTAGAACGTATTACAGACACCGCAGATGCGATGAAAAGTGACAGCTTAGTGAGTGTGCGCCGTATTCGCCAGCCTATTTTAAGTAATGCCGATATTCAAACTGCTTTTGATGGTATTACTTACCAAAAAGGTGCAGCTGTTTTAAATATGTTTGAAAACTATTTAGGTGAAGAAAAATTCAAACAAGGGGTGCGCAATTATATTAATAAGCACCAATATGGTAATGCGACAGCTAATGATTTAATTAGCGCTTTAGCAGAGCAGTCTGAGCAAAGTGAGCGCTTTACTAGAGCGATGAAAAGTTTTCTTGATCAACCAGGTGTGCCTTTAATTAACACCGCATTACAGCAAGAAGGCAATAAAGTCTTTTTAAATGTGAAGCAAAGCCGTTACTTACCTGTGGGTTCAAAAGGTGATGCAAGAAGCCTGTGGGGTGTACCATTATGTGTACGTTATGAAGTTCCAAATGCAGGTAGTAAAGTGCAATGTGAATTGGTAGACCAAGCAGAAGCCAAGATTGAACTCAAAGGTGCCAGCCTTGGCATTTGGTATATACCAAATGCAGATGCGGCAGGATACTACCAATTTAGTTTGCCACAAAAAGAATTTACTCGTCTGACTGCAGCTACAGAAAAGCTTTCTAATACTGAACAGCTGGCCTACGCCTACGCGATTTCAGCTGCATTTAACCACGGTGATATTAATTTGTTGGCTGTCGTAGATGCCGCGAAGAAATTTGCTAATTCGAATAGTCGACAAATTAGTACAGCGCTGTTTTCCCAGTTAAGTACCATTCATCGTCACGTATTAAAAACAGAAGCTGAACGTGAACATTTTAGAAAAGTTTTGGGAAATTTATATTTACCTAAATTAAATCAGTTGGGTTATGTCAGCAAAACAGGCGAATCAGCCGAAGACAGTTTATGGCGTAGTGAGTTGGTTAGATTTCTTGCTTTAGATATTCAAGTTCCTGAAGTTCGTACCCAACTGTTAAAACAGTCTGATGTTCTATTTGCTCAAAAGCAGCTTAATTTTGCGCAAGTAACACCTGAATTATTGCCAACCATTTTAGCTGTACGTGTACAAGAAAAAGGTCAACCAGCTTTTGACCGATTGTCTGGAGAGTTACAACGCGTGACTCAACCGACACAACGTCTTGCAATACTTACAGCTTTGGGTTCAGCAAACCAAGAAGCAACGCGCCAACAAGCCCGTCAGTTGATTTTAAACCCGCGTGTTAAAGTCGGTGAAGTTCGTACCGTGGTCAACTCAATCAATAATTATGGAGATGAACAAGGTGGCTTATGGTCTTGGTTTAAGGTAAATCATGACGCTGTGTTTGATCGTTTAGGTAAATCTTCAGCTGGGCGTTTCCCTGCAATGTTTAGTGGGGCAGCATGTACCCAACAACAAGCGGCACAGTTAAATGACTTTTTTGCACCTCGAACTAAAGAGTTGGTCGGGGTAGAAAGAGGATTGAAACAGACTAAAGAGCGTATTCAACTCTGCGAATCGCTGGTAGCAAAACAAGATGGGTCAATTGTGCAACAGTTAAAGTTGTAATTGATTCAGCCATAAAAAAGCCAACTGATCGTAGTTGGCTTTTTTATTAAGGGTTCTTATCGAATTACTTTAAAAACAATCTATTGACGGCTGACTTATGCATAGATGTCTAAAAAGTTTTTAAAGATTTGATGGCCATGTTGGCTCAAAATGGATTCAGGATGGAATTGTACGCCTTCAACAGGAAGTGTCTTATGTTTAACGCCCATAATTTCTTCCATTGAGCCATCTGCTTCATTGGTCCAGCATGTTACTTCAAGACAGTCAGGTAGCGTTTCCTGATCAATCACTAATGAATGATAACGAGTTGCCGAGAATGGGCTAGGAAGATTACTGAAAATACCTTTATTGCTATGGTACATATCAGATAAACGTCCGTGCATCACCGTTTTGGCTCTTACAATTTTTCCGCCAAAAGCTTGCCCAATACTTTGATGGCCTAAACACACCCCAAGCAAAGGAATTTTTCCGGCAAAATGATTAATTGCAGGAATTGAAATACCCGCCTCGCTTGGAGAGCAAGGGCCAGGACCAATCACAAGATATTTTGGTTGCCATCGTTCAATATCCTCTAATGTGACTTGATCATTGCGAACTACTTTTACTTCCTGATTCAACTCGCCAAAGTATTGAACGATGTTGTAGGTAAAAGAGTCGTAATTGTCGATCATTAGAAGCATGATGAACTTAACCTCATGATAATTAAAATATATTTAATGAGTAGTTAGAATATTACTCACATTCATACTCACTGATTAGAAAAGACTTTTTAGGTTTGAAAAAATAAGAAGCCGCTTTCTAATGGGCTAATATAGCAAAAAAAGAAGTAACCAGTTTAACTATTTCATTCGTTAGAAATTTGCAGAAAAAACGGCTTTAAAAAGTGAGGTTTTTTGAAATTATAGATAAGTACAAATAAGGCAGAATAAGCTTCTATTGTAAATAAAAAACTATTCTGCCTTGGTCATACAAGAAGATTAAATCTTACGTGTGTTATAAATCAACCAATCTAAAACATCGCCAGATAAATGTTCAGCCAGTCTTTCTTGAACAGTTTGATGATAACCATTTAACCAGTCTTTCTCTTCATCCGTTAGCATGTCAACGACAATACAATCTAAATGAATCGGGCAAAGTGTGAGCGTTTCAAACTCTAAGAAATCGCCGTAGGTTTTCTCAAACCCTGAGTGAAGTCTGTTTGCAACCAGATTTTCAATACGAATACCGTATTGTCCCTCATGGTATAAGCCCGGCTCGTTGGAAAGAATCATACCTTCACGCAACTTACTATAGGCATGAATAGGCGCGTAATAAGAAAGAACTTGTGGTCCTTCATGCACGTTAAGCGCAAAGCCTACGCCATGACCTGTACCGTGACGATAATCTAAACCATATTGCCATAACGTATGGCGACAAATTGAATCGAGTAGTGGGGCAGCTAAACCTTCTGGATAAATCGTTTTTGCCAAAGCAATATGACATTTTAAAACCAGAGTATAGTCACGTTTTTGTTGCTCTGTTGGTGTTCCTACAGGAACAACACGGGTAATATCCGTTGTTCCATCAACATACTGGCCGCCAGAGTCAATGAGTAATAGGCCATCGCCTTCAATGAATGAGTAATGTTCTTCAGTTGCACGGTAGTGAGGTAGAGCACCATTGGCATTAAAGCCGGCAATCGTTGAAAAGCTTGGGCCTATAAAACCCTCTTGTTGAGCACGGAAAGCCGTAATCTTTTCATCAATGGTGAGTTCTGAAATGCGTTGACCTTGATGAAGTGCTTTTTCTAACCAGTTGAAGAAATGGCAAAGGGCAACACCATCTTTCACCATGGCATGACGGATATGAGCAATTTCGCTTTCATGTTTACGCGATTTAAAAAGTGTACTTGGGTTGATGTCGTAGACAACCTGAATATCTTTTGCGATGGCTTGTTCATGAAAAATCGAGACTTTGGCTGAATCTAAAAGTACTGAGGCATCAGAAATATTCGATAAAAACTTAGCTGTATCTTCGTAGTCACGAATCTCAATGCCATCAGCTTTAAAAGCCTGTTGGGTAGTTAAATCAACTTTGTTACTATCAATGAATAAAACAGCCTGTTGAGCACTGATATATAAATGCGAAAGAAATACAGGGTTATATTCTACATCTTGTCCACGTGCATTTAAGACCCATGCAATATCATCTAAAGATGAAATGAAATGTCCTTCAATCGCCTTAGTTTTTAACGTTTCGCGTATTGCCTGAATTTTTTCTTTACGAGATAGGGCATTTAACCCTTCAGGCATTAAATGAATCTGCTCTAAAGGAAGTTCTGGACGATTAGACCAGATCGAGCCAATTAAATCTTGCTGTGTTTCAAGCTTAAAGCCACGTTGCTTTGCTGTATTTTCCAACGCTTTAAATTGCTGGATTGAAAGTGTTTGCCCATTTACTGAAATAACCGAACCAGCCAGTAGATTTTTCTCAATCCATGCGAGATGTGTAGAAGATTCATCACTGGTCAGTTTTTGTAATTGAAAGCCAGTTCCAGCGAGTTGTTGTTCGGCTTGTACCCAATAGCGCCCATCAGCCCAGAGTCCTGCAAAGTTTTGGGTCACAACTAAAGTGCCAACAGAGCCACTAAAACCGCTTAACCACTGCCTTGTTTTCCAATAGTCTGGTAAATATTCAGACATATGGGGATCTGCACTCATAACAACCAAAGCATCAATACTTTGATTGGTCATGAGTTCACGAAGTTTCGCTAGTTTTTCTGGAACAGTTAAGTCGTTCATATCGTTTCCAAATCAGGTTGAACTTTGTTGGTACTTTTGTCCATTAATTTATTCATTGGTTTCTTTAATAAAAATAACACGATTGCGCCAATAACCAAGGCTAATACACAGCGCATAAATAGGCTAGGTAAATGATTAATACCATCTGCCGAGACTTGCCCGCCAATTAAACCTGCCATGAGATTGCCAAGAGCTGTACCTGTAAACCATAAACCCATAATTTGACTACGTATGACATCAGGTGCAAGTTTGGTCATGGTTGATAAGCCAATTGGGCTTAAGCAAAGTTCACCTATGGTAAGAAGAAATAAAGTACCGACTAACCAAAATGGTGAAACTACTCCGCCATGAATAGCAAAATGACTGGCTAGAGACATAAGTAAAAAGCCACCTGCGGCGAATAACAACGCAATAATAAATTTGCTGATATAGCTTGGATCTTTATTCGCTTTACCTAGCTTAGCCCATAGCCAAGCCGCAACTGGAGCAAAGATAATAATAAAAAGAGCATTGATTGATTCAAACCATACAGTGGGAATCTCAAATCCGAAAACAATACGGTCCGTATAATCTTGCGCAAATAAGGTAAAAGTTGTGGGTTTTTGTTCGAAAGCTGACCAGAATAGGGCAGAGGCTGCTAATAAAACGAAGCAAATAATTATTTTAAATTTTTCATGTTGTTCTAAATTCAGGAAAAGTAGTAAATATGCAAAATAAGCAATAATCCCAATGCTAATACCTACGGTTAAATAGGTCGCGACAGCCACGGGATTGATGTGAATGATACCAAGGAAGGTTAGCGCAATAACGACTGCAACTGCGAATAAAAAGCTAAATACAATTTTAGGCGCATTTTTATTTTCTACAACAGGTTTGCTACAGCTATTAGCTTCTTGGCGTAGCTCATTAAATGTTTGGAGCCGAGGCATTGCCATAAAACGGAAAATTAATAAAGCAATTAACATCCCAATGCCACCAATACCAAAGCCTAAATGCCAGCCATGGTCTTTCGCCAAAAGCCCTGTAATAAGTGGGGCAATAAATGACCCCATGTTAATTCCCATATAGAAAATGGAAAAACCTGCATCACGTCTTGCATCATTGGCTTTATATAGTGTTCCCACGATCACGGAAATACATGTTTTAAATAATCCGGTACCTAAAACAATCAGTACTAAACCTAAGTAAAAGAAAGACTGATCAAATACAGACGTAAGGGCAATTGATAAGTGGCCTAAGGCAATAATAATTGAACCGTACCAGACAGCACGTGCTTGGCCTAACCAGTTATCGGCAACCCACCCCCCAAAAACGGTCATTAAATACATGGAGCCTGCAAATAATCCGACAATCGCTGCGGCAGTTGGTCGATCAAGTGCTAGACCACCGTCATTGACCATCGCAATCATATAAAGAACGAGTAAGGGGCGGATTCCATAATAAGAAAATCTTTCCCAAAGCTCTGTAAAAAATAGCGTTTGTAATGGTTTAGGATGGCCGAAAAAAGCTTTATCTGATTGTTCAAAGTCATATTTCATTATTCAAATCCTTGAATGCTTTTAAGTTTTTTATAAACATAACTTTTGGTTTGTTTATTTATAACAAAAATTTATGCATATAGTTTTTAGTTTTTTTTAATAATAAAAGCAAGTTTGGCCTGTATAAAAAAAGTGAATGAAAAAGAACATGAATAGTAAAATTTATTTTTTGTCGAGTAATGTGAGATCTACTATATGTGGTCTTATTAACTGCTTAGATAGCGACTAAATAGTGCGTTTATTTAGAGAAATTCATAAAAATGAAAAATAATTATTAGATTTTAACTAAAGCAGAAGGCATTTAACTGATGGTTTAAGTCATAAATTTAAGTTGCTGAAATAAACCAAAGGAACTCATTGGGGAAGATCGATGTCAAAGGAGTGATTATTTTCAAGTAATCCGATAAGAATCTCAACATTATATATAAGAAAGTATTATGATCATGGACGACTGTTAGAAATTGATGCAGCGGTTTATATCAGTGCAACAATTTTGCACTAAATTAGGGCAATAATGAGCTATTTAAATATGCCATAATTTGAAAATGTGTGAATATGGTGCATTTACACAAGCAAACAGTATAATGGGTTCAAGACAAGGGGCCTAAATCATGAATACTTATAAGTAATTCAATGTTTTAGGTAAGTCTTATAAAGTTGGTATGAGAATTGCTTAATAAATACCAGCAACTAACACGCACTCAACAAGTGCAACAAAATTTCATTGGAGCAAAATGAGCATGGCGAACAAGGTCCTTCAACTCATACAAGAAAGTGGCGCAAAATGGGTCGATTTTCGCTTTACTGATACTAAGGGTAAAGAACAGCACGTAACTTACCCAGCTGATTCTATTGATGAAGATACTTTTGAAGACGGTAAAATGTTCGATGGTTCTTCAATCGCTGGTTGGAAAGGTATTGAAGCATCTGACATGATTTTACGTCCGGATGCAGAAACTGGTTTCATCGACCCGTTCTTTGCTGAGCCAACAGTAGTTGTGACTTGTGACGTTATTGAACCTTCAACTGGTCAAGGTTATGAACGTGACCCACGTTCGATTGCTCGCCGTGCAGAAGAATACTTAAAATCTACAGGTATCGGTGATACTGCATTCTTTGGTCCAGAGCCAGAATTCTTTGTATTTGACGAAGTGAAATGGGACATCGATATGTCTGGCGCTCGTCATACATTAATCGCTGAAGAAGCTGCTTGGTCTACTGGTAAAGATTACGAGTCTGGTAACTCAGGTCACCGTCCACGTGTTAAAGGTGGTTACTTCCCAGTTCCTCCAGTTGACTCTGCACAAGATATGCGTGCAGAAATGTGTGCAAAAATTGAAGACATCATGGGCCCAGGTCGTGTAGAAGTACACCACCACGAAGTTGCTTCTTGCCAATTAGAAATTGGTGTGAGCTTCAATACGCTTGTACGTAAAGCTGACGAAGTTCAACAGTTCAAATATGCTGTTTGGAACGTTGCACATCAATATGCAAAAACAGCTACGTTTATGCCTAAACCAATGGTAGGTGATAACGGTTCTGGTATGCACGTTCACATGTCTATCTCTAAAGATGGTAAGAACTTGTTTGCTGGTGATGAATATGCAGGCCTTTCAGAAATGGCGTTGTACTTCATCGGTGGTATCATCAAGCACGCTCGTGCATTGAATGCAATCACAAACCCATCTACAAACTCATACAAGCGTTTGGTTCCTCACTTCGAAGCACCAATTATGCTTGCTTACTCAGCGCGTAACCGTTCTGCATCTATCCGTATTCCTTACGTTTCTAACCCTAAAGGTAAACGTATCGAAGCTCGTTTCCCAGACCCAATGATGAACCCGTACTTAGGTTTCGCTGCGTTGTTAATGGCTGGTATCGACGGTATCCAAAACAAGATCCATCCGGGCGAAGCTGCTGATAAGAACTTGTATGATCTTCCTCCAGAAGAAGAAGCAAAAATCCCAACAGTTGCTCATAGCCTAGATATGGCTCTTGAAGCACTTCAAGCAGATCACGAATTCTTGTTAAAAGGCGGCGTGTTCACTAAAGAAATGCTTGATGCATACATCGAACTTAAAACTGAAGATGTACGTCGTCTTAACACGACTACTCACCCAGTTGAATTCGATATGTACTACAGCCTGTAATACATACTTCATAAAAAAGCCTGCTTATGCAGGCTTTTTTATTGCTTGGAATGTTGATTGAATTCTCTACGTTTTTTATCAAAAAATTGGGGTAAACTAGGTGCGAGTTTTCATGTGAGCAGATTATGCGTAAACGACAACCAGTACTTAAGCAGGAAAAGACTTTAAATCCTGAATTGAAAACATGGTTGTATGCGTCTGGTTCTCTGACACAACAACTCACTGAGCTGGGTGGTGGGAAGTTCAGCGTAAAACCTTTCAAAGAACATTTCCAGCGTTTAACTTTTGCCGACAGTCAATGGATGAACATGCCCCATACCCACACTTCTTGGGTAAGGGAAACCTATTTATATGGCAGTGATGTAGAGCCGTGGGTGAAAGCAAAAAGTATTTTTCCCATTCAAAGTTTACAAAAAAAAGCCCGTATATTTCAGCATATTGGTTCTAAGCCAATAGGTCTTTTTTTATTTCAAAGAACAACACCACTTTGTGATCGCCGGGTTATTCGTTTACCAGAAGGCTGGACGCGACAAAGTTGCTATACTTGGCATGGATGTAAATTTATTGTTCAAGAAACATTCTTACCAGCTTTTGAAGCTTTTTTATATCAGCAGCACGACAAGGAATTACTATGACGACTGCAACAGGTACAACATGGCGTCAGCGTTTAGAAGCTTATTATTATCTATGCCGATTTGATAAGCCAATTGGTACTGAACTGGTGTTTTGGCCAACCATGTGGGCACTTTGGGTTGCATCAAAAGGAATACCGAATTTAGGTATTTTATTCGTCATGATTTTAGGCGTCATTTTTATGCGCGCTGCTGGATGTGCCATTAATGACTTTGCTGATCGTAAAGTAGATGGTCATGTAGAGCGTACAAAAACACGTCCGTTAGCAACAGGGGTTATTCGAGCCAGAGAAGCAGTGTATGTATTCTTGGGTCTTGTTTTAGCAAGTGCATGTTTGTTGTTCTTTTTGCCCATAGAAACTTTCTACTGGTCATTTGGAGCATTATTTTTAGCTTTCATTTATCCATTTATGAAACGCTATACCAACTTACCGCAAGTTTTTTTAGGAGCAGCATTTTCATGGTCAATTCCAATGGCCTTTACTGCGGTAGGTAAAACTCCGGATCTGACTTGCTGGTTGCTCTATTTTGGTAATTTAGCTTGGACAGTGGCTTATGACACTCAATATGCAATTACAGACCGTGAATATGATTTAAAGATTGGTGTGAAATCTACAGCTATTCTTTTTGGTCGATATGACATCCAGATTATTGCGCTTTTACAAGCAATAAGTCTTGTTTTGATTGGTACAGCGCTATATTTAGAAAATATCTTATTTCCTTGGGCCATTATTGCTTTAGTTGTAGTGGCATTTGATTTTGTATATCAAACAATTAAAACCAAAGACCGCAACCCTCAGGTATGTTTTTGGGCATTCCGTCACAATCGTTGGGTTGGATTAATCATTTTTCTAGGAATATTTTTAAATTTCATATAGTAAAAATGACCGTGAGGTTGAAAAGTGTTCTATGCAGAGCACTTTTTTTATGTCTTAATATTTGTGCATGAAAAATATGCGGAATAAATAACACATAAAAAGGATATTCTATGAAACGGTCAAAAATTGCTTTAGCTATAACATTATCAATTTCAGCATTATTTCTTACTGCATGTAATGACGATGATGATGATTACTTTGGAGTAAATCCTGATAAAACGTACATCTCTGAAAAAAACTATTCTCAAGATACTTTAAGTGGTGCTGCCTCTATCAAAGTGATGACCTATAACATGGAGAATGTACAAGGAAAAACAGCTCAAGCAACGGCACTTGTCATGTTTCCTAAAGTTACTCAACCTAAGGATGGTTATCGAGTAGTAGTGTGGGAACATGGAACTGTAGGTGTAGGGGATAGTTGTGCACCAAGTAATAATACAATTAATCCACGGTTTAAGATCTTAGCCGATACATTGTTGGCGGCTGGTTATGTCGTGATTGCTCCTGATTATGAAGGATTGGGCACCCGGGGAATGCATCCATATTTGAATCTATCAAGTGAGGCTAAATCAGCATTAGCTGCTGTTAAGGCAGCGAAAGATCATTATGGTAATCAGTTAAATGGTGCATGGATGTCGATTGGGCAGTCTCAAGGTGGACATGCTTCATTAGGCACAGCGGAATTTGCTAATAATGATGCTAATTACAAAGGGGCGGTTGCAGGAGCGCCAGCTTCAAGCCTCGGATATATTATTTCTACAGTTGCACCACAAGCAATTCAAGATATTCTTAAAAAAGAGCAGGCTGGTACTGTACCTGTTGGTACGGCTGTAGAAGTATATGCTGAGCTTCTTGCATATGCCGCATATACTACCGTAGGTATTACTGCGTATGAGCCTAAATTTAATTATCGTGAAATTTTCCAACAACGTTCTCAAAGTATAGCTGAGTTCGCAGAGGGGACTACAGGTGAAAATGGTGTATGTTTAACCGATTTGCATAATAAATTTGCGGATGATATTCGAGATTTCCTGGCTACTAATGCCGGTAAAACAGTTTTAGATTATCCCGGTTTAGCTGGTAATTTCCAAGAAAACCCAACTGTGAAAAAATTCTTGGTAGATAACCAACCTGCTACTAAAAAAATTAATTCACCGGTCATGATTGTTCAGGGTACTGCTGATATGGCTGTACCATATCCAGTCACGGATGCCCTGCAAAATGGTCTTAAAAAAATGGGAACTGATGTGACATTTGTACCTGTTTTAGGGGCTGCTCATACTCAAGCGATTGTATGTAGAAATGCTGAAATTTATCAATTTGTTCAATCTAAGATGCCAGCTAAAACAAATATAGTGCTTGATCCATCAGTAATAGATGCTAGTAAGAATGTTGAATGTACTGGAATAGCACAATAATTTTTTGCATTTAAGATATTCAAATTAAAAGGGTCTTAAAGAAGGCCCTTTTTTGTTATATTGTTACGCTTTCTGAAATCGATATTATTTGAGTTTGAAGAACTTATGAGCCAGCAATTTGTTGAAAAAAAATCTGTTCCTTGGTTATTAATGGGATTAGGTTTACTTATTCCTTTTCTGATTATTGGAATACTTTTTTGGGCTGCAAAAAGTGATGCTCAGAATAAGAAACAATATGAACAGCAGCGTTTAGAAATGGAAAAAAGAATAGCTGAGAAAGAAGCTGCCAATTCTGACAAGAAATAACAGTAGTTTTTAATAAATATCTTTTTGTAGCTGGCGTACACTCGGGATGTTTGTATAGCGTCTTACGATATACCCTGCCTCTATGAGCATTTGATCACGAAGACGATCTTCTTCTACTTTCTCAAGGTGAGTAGGGTCATCTAGCTCAATAATGGCTATTACTTCCATGTTTTCATCAAGCAAAACAAAATCAGTGACTTTACGGTTGAACTGACTACGGACCTTATAATCATTACTGGTTATTAATGCGCTAAAAGCCACTTGTGCTAAAACATGATAACTTGGGAAACTCTGTTTTAAGCGTATAAACATTTGAGTTTCAAAATTAGTAATAACAGGACGGGCAAAGAACTTTTGTTTTGGAAATAAATAAGGGCGTAAACAAACACGAAGAAAAATACAGGTGCTTAAGCAACCTAAAATAATAAAAAATAAGTGACTCGATTCGAACATGTGAAGACATCATACAAATAAAAACCCACTCATAAGGAGTGGGTTTTTAAGAATCTTGGCTCTCCCACCTGGGCTCGAACCAGGGACCTGCGGATTAACAGTCCGTCGCTCTACCGACTGAGCTATGGGAGAATCTGGAAAGGGATTTTAGGCAGGAAAGGGGGCGAGGTCAAGGGTTAATAATGGAATTAGTGAGAATATCTAACTGATTGGTTTAAAAATATTCGAAACATTGATTTTATTCAAAATAATAGAAAAATATTAAATGATTAGAAAAGAAAAAGCCCACAATGAATGTGGGCTTTTAGAATCTTGGCTCTCCCACCTGGGCTCGAACCAGGGACCTGCGGATTAACAGTCCGTCGCTCTACCGACTGAGCTATGGGAGATTAGTAGATGGCTCTCCAACCTGGGCTCGAACCAGGGACCTGCGGATTAACAGTCCGTCGCTCTACCGACTGAGCTATTGGAGAATCTGATGCGCATTTTATGGATGAAATCTAAAAGCGTCAATAAGAATATTAAAGAAAATGAATCGTTTGCTTGATTAATATGCTTTTGTTGTACTAAAAATAAAAAAACCACCCAAAACAGGGTGGTTTTTTATAAAGAAATAAAATTATTTCTCTACACCAGCTGGTTGGCCTGCAAGTTTTGCATTTGCATAGTCCCAGTTCACAAGGTTTTCTAAGAAAGTTGCGATGTATTTAGGACGTAAGTTGCGGAAATCGATGTAGTAAGCGTGTTCCCATACGTCAATTGTTAATACAGCAATTTGACCATGTGCAAGTGGAGTGTCTGCATTAGAAGTTTTAGTAATAGAAAGTTTACCGTTTACTTCATCAGCAACTAACCAAGCCCAACCTGAACCGAATTGAGTTGTTGCAGCAGCAGTAAATTCTTCTGCAAATTTTTCGTAGCTACCAAAAGCTTCGTCAATTTTAGCAGCGATTGCGCCAGTAGGCTTACCACCACCGTTTGGCTTCATGCTGTTCCAGTAGAAAGTGTGGTTCCAAACTTGAGCAGCATTGTTGAAAATACCAGCTTTAGATGCATCACCAGCAGTTGCTTTAATGATTTCTTCTAAAGTTTTACCTTCAAGGTCAGTACCTTTGATTAAGTTGTTTAAGTTAACAACATAGGTATTGTGATGTTTGTCGTGATGGTATTCTAAAGTTTCTTTACTGATATGTGGCGCTAAATCATCATAGCCATATGGAAGTGCAGGTAAAGTAATGGTTGTCATGTTCCTATTCCTTGCATTTGCTGGGTTATACAATTAAGTGGCTCTATTGTAAATGATTCTGGATGCAATAGGGCAGCCTTTTAAAGAACTATACACAATAAAGATCTAATTAATACGCATAACACAGATTGAAAAAAAGACTTAATTAAATCGGATTATTCAATTCAAAATATTCACTTTCAATAGCAAACTGCTTTGAAATTGCTTGTGCTAAACGTTGAACCCCATAACGTTCGGTTGCATGGTGACCACAGGCAAAATAATGAACGCCTAATTCTTTTGCTTCATAAAAATTTCGCTCACTGACTTCACCTGAAATATAAGCATCGCAATTTTGTAAAGCAGCTTTAGCAATAAAATCTTGAGCACCGCCTGTACAGAAGCCCACTTTTTGAATACTTTGTTTTTCAGCCGGTAAATGGATCACTTTAAAATCAAAACTGTTTTGTAGTTTTGCTTTAAATTCCTCTACAGAAAGCGCTTGCTCTAAATAACCAATATTACCAATTGGATGTTTCTCGGTTAGATCAAGTGGTTCTAAATTTTGTAAGTTTAGTTTTTCTGCAATAGCGATATTATTGCCCAAACTCGGATGTGCATCTAAAGGCAGATGATAAGCGACTAATGAGATATTATTTTGAATAAGTTTTTTTATACGGTTACCTCGCATACCAGTGATTGGGTACGGTTCGCCTTTCCAAAAATAACCGTGGTGTACGAGTAAGAGATCGGCATTCTGAGCAATGGCTGCATCAATTGCATCTTCAGAAGCAGTAACCGCACAAAGAATACGTTTTACTTCAGTTGAACCTTCAATTTGCAGGCCATTTGGTGCGTAATCTTTAAATTCTGCTGCTTTTAAGGTTTGGTCGCACCACTGAATAATTTCATGCAAATTTGCCATGATATTTCCTGAATTGAGTAGTAAAAGTTGCTAAAGCTATAGAAACATATTTTGTTGTGTAACTAAAGCTAGACAAATCTTTTTTGACTTTTTTATGTATATCGACATATTTAATTTAAAATGCTTAACTGAAAACTCTTTTTGTTCAATATATTAATTTAATTAAAAACTTCTTTGCGTAGAGGATATGAACGTGCGCCGCACCTTTACATGGTTACCTTGGGTGTTACTTATTATTGTAATTGCCAGTTTTATTGCATGGCAAAAATACCATCAGCCGAAACCAACTGTTGCAGTTGATGGGGTGCAAATGCCAGCTGAGAAAGTTGAGCCACTGGTTGATACTTCTCGAACGGGCGGGGTGGTGTCTTATAGTGCTGCGGTAAAAGTTGCAGCACCAGCAGTAGTTAATATTTTTACGACCCAGAAAGTTAAACAAAATCATCCTTTATTAAGTGATCCAGTATTCCGTGAATTTTTTGGAAATCAGGTTCCTGAGCAACAACAGCAAAATGAAAATAGTTTAGGTTCAGGGGTTATTGTTCGCGCCGATGGTTATATTCTCACCAATAATCATGTGATTGCTCAAGCTGACCAGATTGTGGTGGCATTACATGATGGACGTCGAGCAGAAGCTACAATTGTTGGCACCGACCCTGATACAGATTTGGCGGTTATTAAAATCGATTTAGATAAATTACCAGTATTGCCTTTTAAGCTCAGTGGTAATGAAGTTGGTGATGTTGTTTTAGCGATTGGTAACCCATTTGGCGTAGGACAAACAGTCACTCAAGGGATTATTTCAGCAACGGGTCGCTCTGATTTAGGTATTAATACCTATGAAGACTTTATTCAAACTGATGCTGCAATTAATCCAGGTAACTCAGGTGGTGCATTAATCGATGTGGCTGGTAACTTGATTGGTGTAAATACGGCGATTTTCTCACAATCGGGTGGCTCTTTAGGTATTGGCTTCGCGATTCCGGCAAAGGTTTGTCAGCAAGTATTAAACTCGATTTTAAAAGATGGTCGTGTTGTTCGTGGTTGGTTGGGTATTAGTTTACTTCCACCTACACAAGACGATGTATTGGCACCTAAGCAGCAAGTAGGTGTAGTGGTTGCTGATGTCTTAAAAAATGGTCCGGCAGATGCTGCAGGAATTAAAGTTGGAGATAAAATTGTTCAGGTGAATAATGAGCCGATCACTTCAGCTTCTCATTTAATTAATTATGTCGCTTTGCAAGCACCAAATAGCGAAATTAATGTTCTGGTTGAAAGAGAAGGCAAACAACAAAACTATGTTGTGACGGTAGGTGAGCGAAAAGCACAGAATACACAATCTCAGTATATTCCGCTTCCAAGACGTTAAAACCTAAATAAAAAAAGCCTCATTTTGAGGCTTTTTTTATTGTTGTTCATTAGGAGTGACTAAGACTTTGATACTGATTTTTAAATTCAGCTAAAGCTTCAATTCGATATTGAATAAGCATTTCACCAATTTCAGCACCCTTAATGTTCTCTGGTAAATCTTGAACTTTAATGGAGCGAACAATTTGCATGGCTTCACGCATGTATTGAGCTTGAGGATATGGACGGTCTTCTAGTCCTAATCTGCCTTTTGCATCACACTCGCAGGCTTGTACAAAAGCTTCCACTCTTTCTGGACGACGTAAAACATCTAAGCGTTGCAATAGACGCCATAAAGTACCAGGTTTCAAGGACATAATCTGATGACATTTTAAATGTTCTTTGCACACTGATAATGCCAATTGTTTGGTCTGTGTCGGAACTCTTAAACGTTCACATAATTGGGTAACTGGCTTAATTCCACGTTCTTCATGCATGATATGACGAGGAAGTTCCTCAGCTGGAGTGAGGGCCTTACCAAGATCATGTACTAAAACAGCGAAGCGTACATCAAGTGAATAGTTCGACTTACAAGCTTGCTGTAATGACATTAAAGTATGAATGCCGCAATCCACTTCAGGATGATATTCAGGACGTTGAGGCACACCGAATAAAGCATCAATCTCAGGGAAAAGATGTTTTAAAGCCCCACAGTCACGCAAAGTTTGGAAATAGATATCGGCATGATTTTCCATTAAAGCGCGTGAAGTTTCTTTCCAGACGCGCTCTGGTGTTAGTGCATCAAGTTCACCTGAATCTGCCATGGTTTGCATAAGTTGCAATGTCTCTGGCGCAATTTGAAAACCATATGGGAAATATCGGGCGGCAAAACGCGCGACTCGCAATACCCGTAAAGGGTCTTCAGCAAAAGCTTCTGAAACATGGCGCAGAATTTTATTTTCTAAGTCGTTTTGGCCACCATATGGATCATATATTTTACCATCTTGATCCATTGCAATCGCATTAATGGTTAAGTCTCGACGAATTAAGTCATCTTCTAAACTAACGGTTGTATCAGTAAAGAATTGAAACCCGTGATATCCCTGTCCAGACTTTCGTTCGGTTCGTGCAAGTGCGTATTCTTCTTTGGTTTCGGGATGAAGAAACACAGGGAAATCTTTGCCTACAGGTTGAAAACCTTGGGCGAGCATGTGTTCCGGCGTTGCACCGACCACAACATAGTCTTTTTCTTGATAGGGATGCCCAAGTAAATAATCTCGAACAGCACCGCCTACTAAATACACTTGCATGAAAAAACCTCTATTCTTCAAGCAATCATGCTACAGAATAGAGGTTTTCTCAAGTCATTAGAAAGGCTTTTCGTAAAAAGCGGTTTCTAAATTACTTTTCTTGCTGTTGAATTTCAGCAACAGTTAAAGCAGTCATATTGATAAGACGGCGAGTCGTTGCTGTCGGAGTCAAAATATGAACTGGTTTAGCAGCACCTAGCAAAATTGGACCAATTGTTACGTTGTTACCAGAAGTTGCTTTTAACAAGTTGAACGAAATATTTGCTGCATCTAGGTTCGGCATAATCAACAAGTTCGCTGAACCTTTGAAACGAGAACCAGGGAATGCAAAATGACGAATATTTTCGTCTAATGCTGCATCACCATGCATTTCACCTTCAACTTCAAGCTCTGGAGCTTGCTCAGATAAAATACGATAAACTTCACGCATTTTTTGAGCGCTTGAGTCTGTCTGGTCACTACCGAAGCTTGAATGAGAAAGTAGCGCTACGCGTGGTGTAATACCAAAGCGACGTACTTCTTCAGCCGCCAAAATAGTCATTTCAGCAAGTTGTTCAGCAGTAGGATTAGTGTTTACATAAGTATCAGCAATAAACAAGTTGCGATCTTCAAGCATTAATGCATTAAGCGTGAAGAAGTTGTTCATGCCTTCTTTAAGACCAATTACATTGCGTACGAAGTCAAGGTGAATGTTATAGCTACTGTAAGTACCACATAACATACCATCTGCTTTGCCAAACTTAACTAGAAGCGCAGCAATGAGTGTTGAACGACGGCGAGCTTCACGTTGAGCATATTCAACAGTGATGCCTTTGCGTTGCATGGTTTGATAGTAGTCTTTCCAGAACTCTTCGTATAACGGATTTTGTTCTTGATCTACAATCTCGATATTTACGCCGTGTTGTAAACGTAAGCCTAATTTTTTGATGTTTGCTTCAATGACTGCTGTACGACCAACTAAGATTGGTTTAGCTAAATCTTCATCAACTGCAATTTGAACAGCACGTAATACGCGCTCATCTTCACCTTCAGCGTATGCAATACGTTTAGGATCTGTTTTTGCTTGAGCAAAAATCGGTTTCATCAAGAATGCTGAGTTATAAACAAACTCAGAAAGTTTTTGACGATATGCAGAGAAATCTTCGATAGGACGAGTTGCAACACCTGAATCCATTGCTGCTTTAGCAACAGCAGGCGCAATTTCTAAAATCAAACGTTGATCAAGTGGACGTGGAATTAAGTAGTCACGACCAAATGAAGCAGATTTTTCACCATAAGTAGCTGCGTCAGCTTCTACGTGAGCCATACGTGCAATTGCATGTACACATGCAATTTTCATATCTTCGTTAATTGTTGTAGCACCTACGTCAAGTGCACCACGGAAGATATAAGGGAAACATAAAGCATTGTTTACTTGGTTCGGGTAGTCCGAACGACCAGTTGCCATGATTACATCTGGACGTACTTCATGTGCATGTTCAGGCAGAATTTCTGGATCCGGGTTTGCTAATGCAAAAATAATCGGATTTTCAGCCATTTGTTTCACCATATCTTTGGTGAGAATACCAGCAGCTGAAAGACCTAAGAACATATCCGCGCCAGCCATTACTTCATGTAATTGAGTCGCTTTAATGTCTTGTACATAACGTTTTTTCGATTCATCCAAGCCTTCACGTGAAGTTGTAAGAAGACCACGAGAATCGGCAACAATGATGTTTTCTTTATTTACGCCTAAAGCACAAAGTAAATCTAAACAAGAAAGGGCAGCAGCACCTGCACCTGAAGCAACGATTTTGATTTCTTCAATTTTCTTATTAACGATTTGTAGAGCATTTAATAATGCTGAACCTACAATAATACTTGTTCCGTGTTGGTCATCATGGAACACAGGAATTTTCATGCGTTCACGAAGTTTCTTCTCGATATAGAAACATTCAGGTGCTTTGATATCTTCAAGGTTAATACCGCCGAAAGTTGGTTCTAATGAAGCAACAATATCAACGATTTTATCTGGATCGTTTTCAGCAATTTCAATATCAAATACATCGACACCAGCGAACTTTTTGAACAGAACGCCTTTACCTTCCATTACCGGTTTAGAAGCTAATGGACCAATATTACCTAAACCAAGAACCGCAGTACCGTTACTGACAACAGCAACCAAGTTACCACGCGCTGTATATTTTGCAGCAGCTGAAGGATCACGTTCAATCTCTAAACATGGAGCAGCAACCCCTGGTGAATAAGCTAGAGCCAAATCTCGTTGGTTGACAAGTTGCTTACTTGGCGTGACGCTGATTTTCCCTGGATTTGGATATTCGTGGTAATTTAAAGCGGCCTGTTTTAAAGATTGATCGTCCATCTGAGTCTCTATTGATACAAAAAAGCAAACTAGTCAAGTTGCTCACAAAGGTTGGTAATTTATCTGCTTACTATGTACAAAATTATATCAAGTAACATAATAGGTAGACGAATGGCCAATAGCCTCATGGTGAGCTAAATGCTAAAGAATATAACACTACTTCTCTATTTCTCACAGTCAAAAACGCTCATTTTTGGAAAAACCAGCGCATGTAAAATAGACTGTTAAAACAATTATCAAATATGCGTATTTGTTTGTAGATATTGAAGAATCTGATTTGGATGAAGTGGACGGCTAAAGAAAAAGCCTTGTAAAAAATCACATTGCTGCTTTTGTAGATAAATAACTTGTTCTTCGGTTTCCACACCTTCTGCAACTAGCTTTAATCCCATGCTTTTACCCATCGCAATCATCGCATTCACAATTGCTTCTTGTTTTTGATCACCGATTTTCGAAACAAAGGCCCGGTCAATTTTTAAAACATCGATTGGGTATTCTGTTAAATAAGCTAGCGATGAATATCCAGTGCCAAAATCATCTAGTGCAATTGAAATATTACGTTCTTTAATGGAGTGCAATAGTTTTTTTACATTGTCAGTATTATCTAATAAAGCAGATTCCGTGATTTCTAGTTCTAAATTTGAACCATCAAGATGATATGTGTCTAAAACTTCGTCTAAATCACTGAGTAAAAGACCTCGATGAATTTGTTGAGCAACAATATTTACAGAAACTCGGACATCGGCGTAGCCTGCTTTTTTCCATTCTTGTAGCTGTTTGCCAACTTTATCTAAAACGACTTTACCAATATCGGAAATAAGGCTACTACGTTCAGCAAAAGGAATGAACATATTCGGCATAACTAACCCTTTTTCAGGATGCTGCCAGCGAATGAGTGCTTCAAAACCTTTAATCGATTTGTCATTTAAATTAATTTTTGGTTGGTAATACACCACAAATTCATCATTTTGAATGGCTTTACGCAACTCTTGTTCTAAGTCTGCTGTCTTATATGGGTTTGTAGTTTTATTACAATAATAGCTAATAGTGTTGCCACCTAAACGTTTTGCTTCCGACAAGGCTTGTTCGGCATGATTGTTGAGGTGATCAATTTGTCGGCCATGCTCAGGGAAACAAGCAACCCCAATAGAAGCTGTAATGAAATATTCTTGTTCATCAATATAAAAAGGCGCATTTAAAGCTTGTAATATATTTTGGCAATATTGCTCAATGTTGGGATGAATAGGTGATATTTCATAAATAATTGCAAAATCATCGCCGTTTAAGTAAGCCACTAAAATTGCATTGATATTGGTCAGTCGTAGTCGCTGTGCAAATTGTTTAAGTAACTCATCCCCACTATCATTATTTAGAAACTCATTAAATGCTCTAAATCTATCGATATTAATACGTATTAAAGCCAAATTTTTAAAACTATAAGATGGATTAACAAGATATTGATGTAATTGATTATAATAGTAAAAGCGGTTAGGAAGGTGAGTCAAACTATCATAGTTTTTTAAATAAGATAAATGCTGCTCTTGTCGCTTTTGGTCGGTTAAATCACGTGCAAAACCAATATAATTAATAATCTGGTTGTACTCATCTTTAACTGCATTAATATGAAGCCATAAATAGACACTTTTACCCGATGTAAACTTTTCATCAAATTGGCCCATATATTCGCCAGTTTTTAGAAGTTGCTGAGTAATGGAGTCGTGAAATTGTTGTTGCTGTAGCTTCTGATTTATTGTGATATTAAATAGCTGCTGACTTAATAATTCAGATTTTGAAAAGCCAGTTAATTTCTCATAATAGGGGTTAACTTCAATATAGTTGAGTTTTTCATCTAGAATAAAAATTCCTTCAGCTGCCTGCTCAAGCACAATCGCAGAAAGTCTCAAATGTTCTTGATCTTTTTTTTCCTGATGAATATCTCTGGTCATTCCAACCATACGTAAAGCTTTATTGGTTTTAGGATCACGGCTAATGACACGTCCTACGTCATGAATCCAACGCCAAGAACCATTACGACGTAAAATGCGGAAAGTAATATTGAAGTGATCAGATTTTCCTTCCAAGTGTTCTTTTAAACGTTCATCAAATAACTTTCGGTCATTGGGATGAATGCGCTCTAAAATTGACTTGAGGTGTAAAGGAGTATTTTGAGTTTGTTTTTGTTGATCAAAAAACGTTATTTCTAATTTTTGTTTCTCAATATCCCAATCCCACGGTCGGATACCTGCTGTTTCATGTGCAAATGCTAAATTATGATGATGGCTTTCAAGCCTCTCATTCATTTTAGTGAGGTCATATGTCCTTTCCCGAACCTTTTGTTCGAGCAAATGATTATTAAATTGAAGCTGTGCTTCAATATCTTTAGATTTATTTACTTCTTGTTGGAGCTGTACACATAACTCTTCAGCCCATTGAGTATGCTGTTCTGCTACTTGAACAAGTTGTTTATTTTTAAATAATAGTTGAGAAATTTTTTGATAGTTACGCTGAGTTGCATAAGCACAAAGTAAAGTTGCGACGAAAGCTAAATTATATGCAAAGTAAAAGGGGAGTTGGGTGATTTGAGAATGAGTAAACTGTCCAATAATGAGTGGAACTGTACTTGGAATAAAGAGTAAATAAAAATATCGAGGTTGTTGAGTTAAAAATGTAAGACCAATTATGTGGGCTGAGGTAATAAATAATGCTATGAGGATATGAACATCAGAAACAGATATTAAAGTGTCAGGAAGGGAAAAATGCAGAACAATGATATTTATTCCCATTAAAATTCCAGACGCCAAACAAATGCCTTGTAGCACTAAATCTGTTTTCTTAATGAAATGAATATCACGATAATGTGTTAATAGCTTTGGGACAAATAATAGACAAGTAAGCGTCAAAATAGTAAAGCCAATTGACCAAATAAAGTTTGTAATGTAAGAAGTAAAGTAACAAAAGAAAATAATAGCTGAAATTAGGCACAGTAAAATTAGGCTAACAAGATACCAGCGGATATATTGAATTGAGAGGCGAAGCTGCTCAATTTTTGTTTGATGCTGTAAATATTCTTCCTGAAGGCCAGACATAAGATTTTTCTATCCTATTTTTTTACATTTATACAGAAAGAATCTGATTTATCAGTGGAAAAAAATTTAAATTAATATTCATACCGTGAAAGTAAGTTAACTTTAATTGTTGATTTAATCAATGTTCAATAAGTTTATATGGATAAAAACCGATAATTTAAAATAGATAATGCTACAACAGGTGCAGTTTCAGTACGTAATACACGGTCCCCAATACACCAGTTCATAAATCCAGCTTGATTGGCTTGCGTAATTTCATTGTCACTTAAACCACCCTCAGGACCAATTAAGAGGGCTAGTTCAGGTTGTATCCCTGCCAATACATCTTTTTGTTCTTTTTCAGGAGCTAAAACAAATTTAGATACAGGAAGGTCAGATGAGTTTAACCATTCATGAAGAGAAATAGGTGCTAAAACTTCTGGAACTAAATTGAGTCCACATTGCTCACATGCTGCAATTGCAACAGCTTGCCAATGATCTAGTTTTTTTTGATCTCTGTCGTATTTTAAACGCATTTCGCAACGTTCACTGGTCAAGAGCTGAATCTTACTGACGCCAAGTTCAGTTGCTTTCTGAATGGCATAATCCATTCGGTCACCTTTACTCATGACCTGACCAAGAAGGGCTTTAAATGGGGCATTACGGTTTACAGGATTAAAATTCTCAATGGTGACAAACGCATTTTTTTTATTAATTTCGGTCAATGTCGCGAGATACTCACCACCTTGGCCATTAAATAGTATGGCTTGTTCTTGTAATTGTGCACGTAAAACACGTACCCAATGATGGAAGACTGATTCAGTTAGTTGAATTGTTGAGCCAACTGTAAGTTCAGTTTCGATAAAAAAACGATTCATTGGGTACGCCTTACAAAATTAATTTAAACCAAGGTCAACAACAAGCTGACGAGTTGGTTCGACTTGGTTCATTGAGTAGAAGTGTAAGCTTGGTGCACCACCTGCAATGAGGCGTTCGCATAGCTTAACAACAACTTCATGACCAAAAGCTTTAATACTTTCACTGTCATCGCCATAGGCTTGTAATTGCTTACGAATCCAGCGAGGAATTTCAGCGCCAGTACCATCTGCAAAGCGAATTAAATTACTTGCATTGGTAATAGGCATGATACCAGGAGCGACTGGAATGTTAATTCCAGCTTTATCCAAACGCTCTATAAAATAAAAGTATGAGTCTGGATTAAAGAAGAATTGAGTAATTCCCGCATTGGCACCAGCTTGTACTTTTTCAATAAAACGTTGGATATCTGAGTCAAGGCTTTCGGCTTGAGGATGCATTTCTGGATAAGCCGCAACTTCAATATGAAAGTGGTCGCCTGAGTGCTCACGAATAAAACGTACTAAATCTTGAGCATAAGGAAGTTCGCCAAGACCAACCTGTCCAGATGGCAAGTCGCCACGTAAAGCGACAATACGGTCAATGCCTTGAGCTTTGTATAAATCGAGTAGTTCAGCAATACGCGTCTTATCATCACCAATACAAGAAAGGTGAGGGGCAACAGGAGTGCCTTTACCATTGAAATCTTCAATAGCAGCAAGTGTGCGTTCACGAGTAGAACCACCAGCACCATAAGTAATTGAGAAAAACTCTGGATTTAATTGCTGTAATTCTTGGTGAACAATACGAAGTTTTTCAGCACCGGCATCAGTTTTTGGCGGAAAAAACTCAAAAGAAATAGGTGTACGTTTAGTCATGTCAAATCCTTGTAAACAGCGAAACATTTTTAGAAAAAAGGGCAGTCGGTTCACCGTCTGCCCTTAAGTTCTTAGTATTTGTAAGCGTCAGATTTGAATGGCCCCTCAACAGCAACGCCTAAATAATCAGCTTGCTCTTGAGTTAACTGAGTAAGTACACCACCGAAACCTGCAACCATTGCAGCAGCAACTTCTTCGTCAAGTTTCTTAGGAAGAACTTCTACACGAATTTTTGCAGCTTTTTCACTTGCAGGTAAGTCGGCAAATTTCTCTTGGAATAAGTGAATTTGACCTAAAACTTGGTTAGCAAAAGAACCGTCCATTACACGTGATGGGTGACCAGTTGCATTACCTAAGTTTACAAGGCGACCTTCAGAAAGAAGGATAAGGTAATCGTTTTCGTCTTCTGAACGATAAACTTGGTGAACTTGTGGCTTAACTTCAACCCACTTGTAACCACGTAAATAAGCTGTGTCGATTTCTGTATCGAAGTGACCGATGTTACATACAACTGCACCAGCTTTTAAGCTGTCTAACATTGCTGCATCACACACGTGGTAGTTACCAGTTGTTGTTACAACAAGGTCAGTGTTGCCAAGAAGATCGTGGTTAATATCTTCTTTTTTACCTGTTTGTACGCCGTTTTTGTATGGAGATACAACTTCATAACCATCCATACATGCTTGCATTGCACAAATTGGGTCAACTTCAGTTACACGAACGATCATACCTTCTTGACGTAAAGATTGAGCAGAACCTTTACCTACGTCACCGTAACCGATCACAAGCGCACGACGGCCAGATAAAAGCATATCTGTTGCACGTTTGATTGCGTCATTTAATGAGTGACGGCAACCATATTTGTTGTCGTTTTTAGATTTAGTAACAGAGTCATTTACGTTGATTGCAGGTACTTTTAAAGTGCCGTCTTTCCACATTTCGATAAGACGTTGAACACCTGTTGTGGTTTCTTCGGTAATACCATGAATGCGCTCTAAAAGTGCAGGATATTTTTCATGAACAAGAGCAGTTAAGTCACCGCCATCATCCAAGATCATGTTGGCATCCCAAGGTTGGCCATTTACATTGATTTGTTGTTCAAGGCACCATACATATTCTTCTTCAGTTTCACCTTTCCAAGCAAAAACTGGAATACCGCGAGCAGCAATTGCAGCAGCAGCGTGGTCTTGAGTCGAGAAGATATTACAAGATGTCCAGCGAACTTCAGCACCTAATTCAACAAGCGTTTCAATAAGAACCGCTGTTTGAATAGTCATGTGGATGCAACCAAGAATTTTTGCACCAGCAAGTGGTTTAGACGCTGCATAACGTTTACGTAAGCCGATCAAAGCTGGCATTTCTGCTTCAGCAAGTTTAATTTCTTTACGACCGTAGTCAGCAAGTGAGATGTCAGCAACTTTGTAATCTGTAAATGAAGCATTAACCGCGTTCATCAGGATCTCCTAGGAAAAAATAGTATTGATCATTCTGTTCGCGGATGCCGTTGTTGGTTAAAACGACTGTTTAACCGATCGTCGAGCCTGGCAAAATGATCTTTAGTGCCGATCATTTGTCGCAGCATCCCTCGACTAGCGAAACATTGTACTTGGAAAAGCTTTTAGTGCCAATCCAGTTTTGTTTATTATCTGCGTAATTACGACTTTAGATTTAAATTATGGCCTTAAATATTCCCGAATCTTTGGCAAACCTCGAAGCGAACTGTGGCCTTTTTGCAGTTTGGATGGTACTTCAACATCATGGAGTGCAAATTGATGTTGCTGAGCTGATTAAAGTTTGCTGCTATGACGATGAAGGAACTTATACGATTGCTTTAGCCGTTGCTTTAAAAAAGTTGGGCTTTGAGGTGTCATTTCACTCAGATCATGATCCTAACATTAGCTCAAGCGAACGCATGAGCTATAAAGAAGCAAAGGTATTAAGAATACCAACTGGGCCAGCGCTGAGCTATCAAGATATTCAAACAGAGACGCAAAATGGAAAAATGGTGATTGTGTACTACGACACTTTAGAAGGGGTAGGGAATCAGTCACTCATTTATTCTATAGATCAAAATGAAATCTGCTTTTTTGATAGTTTTGAGCCGATGTCGGCAGCAGTTTTTGAGAATCAACGTAAAGCAGAAGGTATTTGCCGTCAGGCTGTCGTGATTGGTGATCGTAATTTAAATATTCATTCGACTAAATTGAATTAAATTTAAATGAGCCAGTAAAGTGCTGGCTCATACTGAAGTTATTGTTGTTGATATTCTTGAATGACTTCTAACGCAGCCCGGAAAGCTTCCTGAGTAGCAGGGGCACCGCAATATGGCAGGCTATGCAATAAAGTTTCCTGAATTTCTTCAACTGTACAACCATTGTTGAGTGCACCACGAACATGGCCCTTGAGTTCTGTTGGTGATTTGAGTGCAGTTAACATTGCCAAAGTAATTAATGAGCGATATTTACGTGGCAGCACACCTTCACGTTGCCAAGTCGATCCCCATGCATGTTCATTAATCCAGTCTTGTAAAGGCTGGGTAAAGGGCACGGTATTTTCTTGGGCACGTTTTACAAAAGCTTCTCCCATCACTTCTGTGCGTACTTTTAATCCATTTTCGTAATCTTGCTTAGACATTAATTTCTCCTAAAAATAAAAGCGTCGAGTGACGCTTTTATGGCTGTTTATTAATTAATGCGATTCAAAAATGATTGCAATAGTGAATTAGTGGAGGCATCAGTCACACTATTTGATGAGGATTTGATAAAGGTAGGTCTTTATTTAACTTTTCATCAAAAACATCGGTAAGCATGCTATCGAATCGAATTGCGTTGTACTGCAATAATTGTTGAGCTTCGCTTTCAGAAATAAAGCCTTCTTTTATCGCTTGTGCAATATTCTCTTCAAAAGTAAGACCCGTAAACTTGCCTTTGGATTCAGCTTTCTTAAACTTATCCCAAAGCGGTTCAATGGTTCTTAACATTTGGAACGTGTGCTCTAGACGGCCAGTGACATCATTAGGCTCAGTTGAATAGTACACATGGCGTTTGAGTTGCTCTCTAAATGGATGTTCTTCCATCATGAGTTCAGCAACTTGTTGTTTTAACTCATCGTCAGGTTTTGAAATCACACGACCTAGCGGGAAACATATCCATTTGATAAATGCTGCTGGAAGCTTGGCTGGGAAGTTGTCAAATAGTCCCCAAAATGCTTCCTGAATATTCAAAAATGCTTTTTGCAGTGCTAGTTTGGCATGAAGTTGTTCAGCTTCAGTTTTTTGTCCAGCCTCATAATATTTTAAAATTGCAGTGGCAATAAACAAGTGCGCGTGAATATCTGCCAAGCGGCCTGATAGCATTTCTTTACGCTTTAGGTCTCCTGCGAGTAATCCTAGTGCCATATCGGAAACAAGTGAAAAATTGGCGCTAAAACGATTGATGGTTTTATAGTAACTTGCAGTGAATTGATCTGCTGACTGAGGCGCATCACTCGAACCACCCGTCCAACCATAAGCAAATGATCTAGCACCGCGGTTAAAGGTATAGGCTAAATGTTTAAACAACAAATCATCGAATTTTTGTACGGCATTGGCTTTGTCGTCAGACTGAAGTAATTGCAATTCTTCAAAAAGATAAGGGTGACAGCGCATTGAGCCTTGACCAAAAATCATCAATGAACGGGTTAAAATATTTGCGCCTTCTACCGTAATAGCAATTGGAATCGCTTGATAGGTGAGAGCAAGGAAATTGCGTGGCCCAAGTTGAATTGCGCGTCCTCCAGCAATATCCATTCCGTGATTAACCACTTTACGCATGGTTTCGGTTGCATAGTATTTTGCCATGGCAGTCATCACGGCAGGGGTTCCACCTTGGTTCAGACCGCACGTCACTAAATAACGGAATGCTTCAAGCATATAAGCATCGCTGGCAATTTCACTGCTTGCTTCTTGTACACCTTCAAATTTGCCGACCGAAATATTAAATTGCTGGCGAATTCTTGCAAATGCACCGACAGTGAGATAGCTCATTTCACCTGCGGCCGTGGCTAATGCGGGCAGTGAAATACCTCGGCCAACACCTAAGCATTCCATCAGCATGCGCCAGCCTTTACCGGCATTTTCTTGTCCGCCAATAATCCAGTCAATTGGAATGAATACATCTTCACCCTCTACTGTCCCATTCATGAATGGAGAGCCCGGATAATGTCGTGCACCTATTTTTATGCCTGCATGATTGGCTGGAATTAAAGCACAGGTAATCCCGTACTCAGTTTTAGTTTTATCTCCAAGTAAACCTTCGGGGTCATAAAGTTTAAATGCTAGACCGACCACTGTGGCAATTGGAGCGAGCGTAATCCAACGTTTAGAGAAATTCATGCGCAGCCCAAGAACTTGAGCACCTTCATATTCGCCATAGCAGACTACACCCGAATCTGGAATTGCACCTGCATCTGAACCTGCTTCCGGACTGGTTAAACCAAAGCATGGAATTTCTTCACCTTTAGCAAGTCCCGGTAGATATTGCTGCTTTTGCGCATCTGTACCGTAATGCATGAGTAATTCACCGGGTCCTAATGAGTTAGGAACCATACAACTCACCGCAGCAGTTAATGAACGCGAGGCAATTTTGCTCATAATGCGACTTTGAGCAAATGAGCTGAACTCTTTACCGCCAAAGGATTTTGGAATAATAAGGCCTAAGAAGCCTTTATCTTTAATGAACTGCCAAACTTCAGGAGGAAGATCTTTTAATTGATGGTGAATTTCCCATTCATCAAGCATGCTACATAGCACTTCAACTTCATTATCGATAAAACTTTGTTCTTCTGGTGAAAGTGTAGGATAGGGATATTTTTCAAATTGCGACCAATCTGGAGCCCCCATAAATAACTCTTTTTCCCACCAGCTTGTTCCTGCTTCTAAGGCTTCTTGTTCAGTGGTACTGATGCTCGGCATTGAGTTGGCCAGAGTTTTATATGCAGGTTGGGTAATTAAGTTAAACCGTAAAGGTTTAAACAAAATAATAATGCTAAGTGCAATAAGGGGGATCCCTAAAAGTAATGCCCACGGCGTTAAAATGAAAGCAGTAAGTATGGCTACAGCAATCGTAATAACACTACCAGTGACTCTATTTAGGTTAAAAAAGAAAATTGCCCATATTGCAACAAGCTGAATGACAATACTTAAAACAAAGAGTAGGAAAATCATACTTGCTCCTTGCTAGATAAGCCCTCAAGTTAGAAATAATAAAAAAGCGAGGAGAGATTTAAGGCTTAACTAGCGAATTTTTTAATGCTGTTTAAATTTGATTTTTTATGTCGCAATTGATGTATATGCTAGAGCAGGGATATATCGTGCTTTTAGGTATAAAATATTTTTGAATGAAAGTGTAATGGCTTGTTTTATCGATTTGTCAAGAAATGTTATTGATTTTCTTGTATAAATAAAAAAGCCCTCATAATCTGAAGGCCTTTTTAATACTTATGAAGTGTTAAGCTTCGATTGCTTGTACCGCAATTTTTTTCGCAGGATCTATCTTGCGACGAACTTCAGGAACAGGTTCACCATAGTATTGGCGATCAGCAAAATAGCTTGAACGAACCATTGGTGCAGACCAAATATTTCTAAAGCCAAGTTTACGGCCATGCTCTGCATAACGTTCAAATTCTTCTGGTGTTACAAAACGGTCAATTGGTGCATGCTGTTTAGAAGGCTGCAAGTATTGACCAATAGTGACATAGTCGACATCGTGAGCACGTAAGTCATCAAGCAATGCAATAACTTCTTCTTCAGTTTCACCAATACCCACCATCAATCCACATTTTGTTGGGATGTCTGGGCAATATTCTTTAAACATTTTTAATAGGTTTAAAGAGTGCTGATAATCTGAACCTGGACGCATCGCTTTATATAGACGAGGTACAGTCTCAATGTTGTGGTTAAATACGTCTGGTGGACATTCAGTCATAATGCGTAAAGCAATATCCATACGTCCACGGAAGTCTGGTACTAAAATTTCAAGTAATGTATTTGGGCTAAGTGCGCGAGCTTCTTTAATACAGTCCACAAAATGTTGTGCACCGCCGTCAAGCAAATCATCACGGTCAACCGAAGTGATTACTGCATATTTGAGCTTAAGATTGGCAATTGTCTCTGCCATGTGGCGTGGTTCATCAGGGTCCAATGCATTTGGACGACCATGCGCTACGTCACAGAAAGGGCAACGACGTGTACAAATATCACCCATGATCATGAATGTTGCTGTACCACCGCCAAAGCATTCTGGAAGGTTCGGACAAGCTGCTTCTTCACAAACGGTATGGAGTTTTTGAGCACGTAAAGTCGTTTTAATACGCTGAACTTCTTCTGGTGCCGTCATCTTGACACGAATCCAGTCAGGTTTACGCGGCACTTCAACCGTAGGTACAACTTTTACAGGAATTCTTGCGACTTTTTCTGCGCCACGAAGTTTTACACCCTGTTCAGGTTTACGGTGTTCTGACATATTTAACTTTTCCACTCGTTTATAGAGACATTGACATTGTATTATAGCGGACTTCTACAAGTAATAGCGGAAAATAACTATTCATATAATAAATGTGGCTATTCAGAAATATAGGGTTGAGAAATACATAAATTCACCGCATATTAGCCATAATTTATTATAAAATATGGTCATTCAACAGAGGAAGGAGCTTTCAATGCCACGTAAAAAAGAGGTCGTTAGTGGGAATTTCGTTAAGTACGATGCGGTAGTTCTCGGTTCTGGACCTGCAGGTGAAGGCGCGGCAATGAAGCTTGCAAAAGCTGGTAAGCGTGTTGCAATTGTAGATGTACGTGATCAACTCGGTGGTAACTGTGCACACGTAGGAACCATTCCAAGTAAAGCATTACGTCAAACAGTTTCTAGCATTATTCGCTATCAGCGTGATCCAATGTTTCAAAAAGTAGGTGAATGGAAACAGTTCACTATGAAACAGGTCTTGCGTAATGCGCACAAAGTGATTCAACAACAGGTTGATACGCATACACGCTTTTATGACCGTAACAAAATTGGTGTCTTCCACGGTCGTGCATATATTCAAGACAAAAATACAGTTTTAGTTTTTAGCCACGAAGGCATTAAAGAAACAATTATCTGTAAGCAAATCGTGATCGCGACAGGTAGTCGTCCTTATCATCCGCAAGGTCTTGATTTTGACCACCCACGCGTATTTGATTCGGACAAAATTCTTGATCTTGATTACTCAATTCAAAAAATCATTATTTACGGCGCAGGTGTTATTGGCTGTGAATATGCCTCAATCTTTATTGGTTTAGACCATAAAGTTGACTTGATCAATACTCAACAAAAACTCTTAAGTTATTTAGATGATGAAATCGCCGATGCTTTGTCTTATCACTTACGTGAACAGGGCGTGTTGATTCGTCACAATGAACAAATGGATCATCTTGAAACATTTGATGACCACGTTGTTCTACATTTACAAAGTGGTAAAAAGATTAAAGCTGATGCGATTCTTTGGTGTAATGGTCGTTCAGGTAACACAGAAGGTTTAGGTCTTGAAAATGTTGGGTTGGTACCAAATAGCCGTGGTCAACTTTCTGTAAATGATCAATATCAAACTGAAGTTGAAAACATCTATGCGGCTGGTGACGTGATTGGTTGGCCTTCACTTGCTTCGGCCGCCTATGACCAAGGGCGCTGTGCTGGTGCAAACATGAGTGGTGAAGACGCTAAGCCAGTACGTGATATCCCTACAGGTATTTATACTATTCCGGAAATCTCATCTATTGGTAAGAATGAACAGGAATTAACGGAAGAGAAAATTCCGTATGAAGTTGGTCAAGCTTCTTTCCGTCATTTGGCTCGTGCACAAATTACCGGTGATACAGTAGGTGAGTTGAAGATTCTTTTCCATCGTGACACTTTGGAAATTTTAGGTATTCACTGTTTTGGTAATAATGCTGCTGAAATTATCCACATTGGACAAGCAGTTATGCACAGCCCAAACAATACTTTGAAATATTTTGTTGAAACGACTTTTAACTATCCAACCATGGCTGAAGCATACCGTGTAGCTGCACTTAATGGTATGAATCGTTTATTTTGATTTTAAATAAGTTTTTCATAAAAAGCCCGCAAACTTGCGGGCTTTTTTATTTTTATTAGACCATATGTTTTTTATATTTTTATGACAATGTACAGAGTGATTTCAGCGTCTCATCTCTCTAGTGTGCACAAAATGCTTGATTAAAATATTCAAACAAATCAGGTGTCTGTTTCCATAAAACAATAGAAAAAACCAGAAGAGCTAAGATGAGGAAAGTCATAATTGTTTTCAAAAGTACGGCATTATGCGTCATGAATAACAGCCTCCTCATTTACAAAGAAATGTACGATTACCCCTAATATACTCAATGCGATAGAACAGAGCCAAATCGCATTGTAATTACCTGTTAAATCATGGTTAACACCGCCAAGCCAACCACCAAAGAAAGACCCGACTTGATGGGTGAAAAATACAATACCACTTAACATTGAAAGGTATTTAACACCAAACATATTTGCCACGATACCATTGGTAAGCGGAACCGTAGAAAGCCATAGAAGCCCCATGATAATACCGAAAGTATATACTGTATAAGTGCTTAGAGGTAACAATAAGAAAGCAATGATTGCGATGCCGCGGCTACCATAAAGTGCCATTAATAATTTAGGTTTCGAGAAACGATCTCCTAACCAGCCTGCGCCATAAGTCCCTACGATATTAAATAATCCGACTAAAGCAAGAAACACCGTACCTGTAGCGGCATCAAAGCCGTGGTCGATTAAATAACCTGGTAGGTGAACACCCAAAAAGACAACTTGGAAGCCACATACCAAAAAGCCTAAAGCTAACCACCAAAAAGGTTTATGTTTTCTAGCAATATTCAGTACTTGTTTAAAGGTGAGCTGAGGTTGGGCAATTGCTTTTGGGGTTTGGTTGCTTGGTCCTTTTAACATCCATGCTAGAGGCATAATAAGAGCGATTAACAGCGCACTTACCATTAAAGCTGATGACCACCCCACTGTTTTAAGTAAGAGAAGGGTAGAAGGCAGCATAATAAATTGGCCAAAAGAACCGGCTGCACTGGCAATACCCATTGCCATACTTCTTTTTTCTGGCGGAGCAGCTCGGCCTACTGCGCTAAGCAGAACTGTAAAAGAAGTTGCTGATAAAGCTAAACCAATAATAAGACCTAAGCTTAAATTCAAAATGAGTACACTTGAACTAAAAGCCATTAAGAGTAAGCCAAGGGTATAAAGTAATCCGCCGACTGTTACCACAACTTTACTGCCATATTTATCTGCAATTGCCCCAGTAAAAGGCTGAACTGCACCCCAGATTAGATTTTGCATGGCAATTGCTAGACTAAAAACATGCTGTCCCCAACCGAACTCATGACTCATCGGGACTAAATAAAGCCCAAAACCATGTCGTACACCTAGTGACAAAGCCAAAATAATGGCACTTCCAATGAGCATATAAATGAGTGATTGAGAAAACTGATGGCTTGTTTTAGTCATTGTGAGTAGAAAATTATAAGAATGTGATAAATCATTGTAGAAGATATATCGAATAATATCGATATATCTATAAAATTATTTTAAGAAAAATTAAAAAGTATCTTAGAGATTTCGGATTATTATGAAAAAGGTGAAGAAGCAAAAATCATTTGTGATTTCTGCTTCTTATCAGAATTAAGCTGCTGAATTGCGTTCAAGTAGAGCTTGTTCAAAAAGTATTTTTTCTTTTTCTTTGTGCTCGGTTGTGAAGCGAATCAAAATTACACTACAGCCTGCAACCATAACCAGTCCACCTAAAATAAATAGACAAGTTTGAATATCAAGTACGCCTTTTAGTAAGAAACCAGCTGCTACTGCGCCCACATTTCCAC
This sequence comes from Acinetobacter sp. FDAARGOS_558, assembly GCF_003937785.1. Classification (NCBI taxonomy): domain Bacteria; kingdom Pseudomonadati; phylum Pseudomonadota; class Gammaproteobacteria; order Moraxellales; family Moraxellaceae; genus Acinetobacter; species Acinetobacter sp. FDAARGOS_558. Next base: position 1,120,886 of record NZ_RKJH01000001.1, on the reverse strand, counting down.
CTGCGCCAATAATGCCTGCGACGCCGCCTAATGCATTTCGGTCAATAAAAGGGACTAGTGCATATGTTGCTCCGCAAGCCATATGGGTAAACAATGCAAAAACTGTCATGGAAATAATTGCAAGAGCTACGACGTTCATTTGAGAGAAGAGTATTAAGAATAAACCTTCACCTAAAATCATTAGTACAAGTACTTTAGTACGTCCGTCTAAACCTTTTTTAAGTGCGACTTTATCGGAAATAATACCGCCTAATGCACGTGCAAATAAGGCAAGAAGGCCAAATATACCTGCGGTTAACCCTGCTGTTTTTAAATCCATTTTGAATTGGTCAACATAGTACATTGCGGCAACATTATGGATGAAAATTTCAATACCAAAGCAAGCACCATAAGCGAGGAATAAAATCCAGACACGGTAGTTACGAGCCGCTTGCATTAAGATTGCCATGCCACCTTTTTTACCGCTACCCACCTCAATACCTTGTGCACGAACTTCTTTAAAGTTTCCTTGAGGACAATCTTGGGTAAGTTTCCAGTAAAGAACCCCAACAATTACCATCATTACGCCTGGTACGATTAATGCAACGCGCCAACCCATAGTTTGCTCGACACCGAACATGACAATTGCACCGAGTAATAAAGGCATTAGAGCTTGTGTTGCACCACCGCCAGCATTACCCCAACCCGCAGCAGCTGCATTTGCTGTGCCTACGACATTTGGTGCAAACATGATACTGGTATGATATTGCGTAATGACAAAGCTTGCGCCAATTGCACCGATGAGTAAACGGAAGAAAAGAAAAGATTCATAGCTGTTGGCAGCGGCAACACCAAATACAGGAATACTGCCAAGTAAGAGAAGGGTGGTGTAAGTAATACGCGGACCATATTTATCACAAAGTGGTCCGACAGCAAGCCGCACTAAAATTGTAATTGCAACGGCGGCAATATTAATATTGGCAATTTGATCTTTGGTTAAGCCAAACTCACCTTTAATAACGGGCATTAATGGGGCGCAAGCAAACCATGCGAAGAAGCAGACAAAGAACGCGAGCCAAGTCATGTGGAAAGCACGCATGGCTGGGGTTGAAAAACTGAATAATTTAATTTCAGTCGCTTTTTTTGCATCTAAATTAATATTTGAAGACATACGCCGTCCCCCTGAACTGAACGAAATTTTAATTTGCACGACAAAATGAATTGTCTATTTGCATACCGATCAGAGCGGACATCTTTGGCCGTCTTGGTTTATCCATTGAATCGCCATTGATTCATCATGTCATAAATAAAGCAAAGGACGTGCCAAAAGATAATTTTTACTAAAAGGAAAATTTTAGTTTTTAATTTTATTAGGTTAGTTGTCTAACATAAAAATCATTAGAGAAAAGGAATTAAAAGAAGAGGTGATAATAAAAAATAAAGAAGGTTGAACTTCGTAAACATGATCCTAAAAAATGCTCATTTTTTTGGCATTTTGGTTTAAAAAGAAGCAATTTTAGGGGGATAAATAAAAAAGCTATAAAAGCTTAAGTAAAGCTTTTATAGCTTGTGCGCTTTTGAGATTTAGAATCGGTAACCAATACCGGCATAACCTAATATTGGATTAATTTCGATATCTGCTTTTGCATTAATTAACTCACCGTATTTGGCGTCATTGACTGTAATAGTTGTATCCGTTTTTAAGTGAGCATAAGACACAGAACCAACAGCATACCATTTGTCATTAAAGTCATAGGTGAAACCTAAAGTTGCTACGGGTGCAATGGCATCGGATGCCTCAAGATCTACTTTAGGATCACCAGAGCTAGTTTTTCTTTCTAAAGCAGCACCCGATTTACCATCTTTAATATTGACAATCATATGCCCAGCATTTACTAAGTCATTTTCAATTTCAGGATTTATTTCTAATTCATTGAAATATGCATACATTACACCTAGTCCAACATAAGGTCTGAATTTATTTACGCCAGTTTTGCCAAAGTGATATTGTAATTCAAATGCTGGTGTCCAAGCTCGAGCTGATGCCGCACTCCCATGTGCTTCAAGATCGGTAATAAAAATATTATTTTCAAGTTCCATAGAACCAAGAATTCCACCAGCAGGTTTTGCAGTAGCGGAAAAAGGTGCATAAATCTTACCTTTACCTTGTAGATCGACTTTAGGTGGAATCCCTGCTTTTACTTCTAATGAAATATTATCTGTAAAAAAGTAATTTGTCATAAGACCGAGAGTAGTTACATCATCTGCTTCTAAGCCCGTATTCTCAGCTTCCCATTGACTCAAACCGCGAATTTCGGCTGTTCCACTTAACCATGCGGGAATAGTATCAGTACCTAAACCAATAACATCAATAAGTTCTTCAAGAACGACATTACTATTACTATCGGAAATATTGTCTTGAATAGTTTTTACTTTAATATCTCCGACCTTAGATTGCTCATTTTCCTTAACAGAAGTGTTAATCCTAAAAGGCTGGGCTTTTCCTGTTGGTTTGACATATAAAGGACCAGCTGAGACTGAAAAACGTTTGAAACCATCACCATCTTTTAAACTAAAATATGGGGAAGCGGCGGAAGTGACTGTTGGCAGAGCAAATAAGGCAGCTGTCATACAAAATAATGACTTTTTCATCATAAAAGGACTCCATGTCCGAGCATTTGTTTACTGATTTTTATTGAGCCCACCATAACGCGTTTTATTGAAGTAATTGTGTATTAAAAATTAATAATTGTAATTTTTTTGAAATATTTGTTTATATTTGGAAAGTTTTATTAATAAAAAGTACAAAATGAAAAAGAAAAGGCTACATAAAGCAGCCTTTTCTTAATTTTAATTAAATTATTGATTGAAGCGTGAAAGATCTTCTTCTGGGCGAGCTGTTAATACTTCAATCCCTGTTTTAGTGACTAAAATAGTATGTTCATATTGAGCTGAAAGTTTATGGTCTTTAGTTACAACTGTCCATTTATCACCTAACAATTTAGTTTGCCAAACACCCGCATTTACCATAGGTTCAATAGTGAAAGTCATACCAGCTTCTAAACGCATGCCCGTACCAGCTTGGCCATAGTGCAACACTTGAGGTTCATCATGGAAAACGGTACCAATGCCATGACCACAATATTCACGTACTACGCTAAAACGTTCTGATTCGACATATTTTTGGATGGCATGTCCAATATCGCCTAAATACGAACCATCTCTAACTGTTGCCATTCCGCGATACATCGCTTCTTGAGCTACTTTACATAAACGATTTGCCAGAATAGAAGTTTCACCACCCACGATATACATCATGTTGGTATCGCCATGATAACCATCTTTAATGACGGTCACGTCGATGTTAAGGATATCGCCGTTTTTTAAGATTTTATTTTCAGAAGGAATACCATGACATACAACATGGTTAACCGAAGTACAGATAGAGTGTTGAAAAGCAGGGCGTCCTGGCGCACCACCGTAACCTACACAGGCCGGAATAGCGTGCTGTACATTTTCAATATGATTACGACAAATCGTATCAAGCTCGAGTGTGCTTACACCAGCTTTAATATGCGGCTTGATCATATCTAGAACTTCAGCCGCCAGTCGTCCTGCAATGCGCATTTTTTCAATTTCATCTGGAGTTTTGATTAATCGACGTGGAGCTGTATAAGTACTGTTCATGATCTCTAAAAACTTTTGGTAATTTACAAGCGTCTATGGTATAAATAGCCGCCCATTTTATCAAATGCTTTTCGTGAATATCTTTTACGAAGAATTTTGATAGGTGGAGTAAAAATCCGCACATATATCGTCACATTACTCTGGGTGCCCGTAAAAAGGTGGAGAATGCGGATATATGGAGGCCTAACCCAACTTTTAAGGTAAAGAAAATGGCAGATTACAACGTAAGCATGCGCGACCTTCTTCAAGCAGGTGCGCACTTTGGTCACCAAACTCGTTTCTGGAACCCAAAAATGCGTCAATACATTTTTGGCGCGCGTAACAAAATTCACATCATCAACCTTGAGCACACTGTTCCTGCGTTAAATGATGCTTTGAACTTCGCTAACCAATTAGCAAGCAAAAAGAACAAAGTTTTGTTCGTTGGTACAAAACGTGCTGCTTCTAACATCATCCGTGAACAAGCTCAACGCGCTGGTCAACCATACGTAGATCACCGTTGGTTAGGTGGTATGTTGACGAACTGGAAAACACTTCGCCAATCTATCAACCGTTTAAAAGATCTTCAAACTCAATCTCAAGACGGTACTTTTGCTAAGCTTACTAAACGTGAAGCTTTAGAACGTACTCGTGAGATGGAAAAACTTGAGCGCTCTTTAGGCGGCGTTAAAAACATGGGTGGTTTACCTGACGCATTATTTGTAATCGACGTTGATCACGAAGCGATTGCAATCAAAGAAGCGAAAAACTTAGGTATTCCTGTTATCGGTATCGTTGATACAAACTCTAACCCAGACAACGTAGATTACGTTATTCCTGGTAACGACGATGCGATCCGTGCAGTAACTTTATATGCTTCAGCTATGGCTGATGCAATTCTTGCTGGTAAAGAATACGCTCAATCTCAAGCGAACGCTCAAGCAAAAGGCGATGACGCTGCGAAAGACGCTTCTGAGGCTTAATGCGTTTTGACGCAGGCTTGTCATTTTTGCGACATGTAATGGTGGCAAATTAAGCGTCGAGAGTGCAAACGGCCCAGAGTTTCTTTGGGCCGTTTTTGTTGAACAGATTTATTTTCTACCGATTTTAGGAGATCAACATGACTGCAATTACTGCAAGCATGGTAAAAGAATTACGTGACCGTACTGGTCTTGCAATGATGGAATGCAAAAAAGCATTAACAGAAGCGAACGGTGACATCGAACTTGCTATTGATAACCTTCGTAAATCTGGTCAAGCTAAAGCTGCTAAAAAAGCTGGCAACATTGCTGCTGACGGTGCAATCACTATCGTTCAAGACGGTAATAAAGCGATCTTAGTTGAAGTAAACTGTCAAACTGACTTCGTTGCTAAAGACGAAAACTTCTCTAACTTTGCACACACAGTTGCTGCTGCTGCATTAGCTGCTGGCGAAACTGATGCTGCTAAAATTGCTGAATTAAAATTAGCTGATGGCCAATCAGTTGAAGAAGCTCGTATCGCGCTTGTTCAAAAAATCGGTGAAAACATCCAAGTTCGTCGTGCGAAAATCGTTGAAGGCGAACAATTGGCTATCTATAAACACGGTTTAAAAATCGGTGTTGTAGTTTCTTATACTGGTGATGCTGACACTGGTAAAGGTATTGCAATGCACGTTGCTGCATTCAACCCAGTAGCAGTAAATGCTGAAGCTGTTCCAGCTGACCTTATCGCTAAAGAGAAAGAAATTGCTGAAGCGAAAGCGTTAGAATCTGGTAAACCAGCGAACATCGTTGAGAAAATGGTAACTGGTTCTGTTGAGAAATACTTAAACGAAGTTGCTCTTGACCGTCAAATGTACGTTATCGACAACGAGAAAAAAGTTGCTGACGTATTAAAAGCAACTGGTACAAATGTTGCTAACTTCGTACGTTTCGAAGTTGGTGAAGGTATCGAGAAAAAAGCTGAACTTAGCTTTGCTGAAGAAGTTGCTGCTGCTCAAGCTGCTGCGAAGTAATTCGTATCTTCAAAAAAGGCCCCCCTATGGGGCTTTTTTTATCTCTGTTGAAAACGGAATATAAAGATGACAAATAAAAAGAATCTAGGTATTGGCGGCATAATTGTTTTATTGATTGCTGCATATTTGGGTCTGGACTTATCTGGGCATAAAAACAATCCCACACCATCATCAAGCATACCTGCGAATCAGCGTACTGAAACGACGTTTTCAAATGATGGAATAGATACCATAAAGGCTGCTTATGAACGTAGACAAAGTAACGTTCAAGTGCAGGGTAGTGGTCGAGTAAAAGCAATCTTAAGAGAAGATAATGATGGGTCGAGACACCAGAAATTTATTTTGGTATTAAAAAATGGTCTTTCAATTTTAGTAGCACATAATATTGATTTAGCACCAAAAATTGAAGATTTAAGAAAGGGTGATATTGTCGAATTTAACGGGGAATATGAATATAACGAAAAAGGTGGAGTATTACATTGGACGCATCATGATCCACAGAACCGCCATGAAAATGGTTGGCTGAAACATAATGGTCGTATTTATCAATAGAAAATAGGGTATCCATTTCCGCATAACAGCAATTTTGTTCTATGCATCTTTTTAAAACATGCTATGTTTTTTTGTAGATAAATAGATGAGATGTATATATGCACCGGGAACAGGCTGACTACTTGCATTTGCGAGAGTTGGGCGGTTTAGAATTATTAAAAGCACATTATCACCAAACACAATTTTCAAAGCATACTCATGAAGGATATTGTATTGGTGTCATTGAAGAGGGTGCACAGTCTTTTTTTAGGACGGGTCAACTACATGTTGCTCCTAAAGGTGACATTATTTTAGTTAATGCAGATGAAATTCACACAGGCTCATCTGCTGTTGAATCGGGCTGGCGTTACCGTGCAATCTATCCTACACCCGAAATGCTTGCTGAAGTAAGCCAAGATTTTTTTGAACAAGGCCATGGGGCACCTTGGTTTCCGCAAGCTGTAATTCAGGACTTGGGATTATCTCAACAACTGTGTTTATTATTTGATTTATTAGAACAAAAAGACAATTTTTTGCTTAAAGAAACCATGTATTTATCAACATTAGCCTGCTTAATGGTACGTCATGGTAAGTCAAGACACACCTTTTGCGAGTTGCCAGAAGCTTATTCAAAAGTATTAAAAGTTAAAGATTTGTTAGCTGATATGCCTGAAAAGAATTTTTCTTTGCAGGAATTGGCTGATATGGTCGGGTTAAGTGCATGGCATTTTTTAAGACAATTTAAAAAGCATGTGGGTTTACCGCCTCATGCATGGTTAGTACAGGCGCGTTTGCAAAAAGCGAGACAATTATTAAAACAAGGCGTTCAAATTGTAATGGTTGCACAGCAATGTGGTTTTTCTGATCAAAGCCATTTTAATCGTCATTTTAAAAAGGCGATGGGTGTTACACCAACCCAATATGTGGCGAGTCTTAATCTTTAAAATTTATTTGCAGTGCTAACCGCAATTTTGTTCAAGAGAAGCTGAGCTAAATACCAGAAAATCTATAAATAATAACTGTTATAGATGTCTAGGGATGAATACTCATTTAAATCAATCTATTAGATTTTCTAAAAGCCGACCACCGCATCTTTTTTTACGAGGGGCGATAGATATATTGCCACTATCTATTTCGGTTATACCATGGGCTATTTTAGCTGGATCAATGGCAATTCATGCGGGTTTATCATTTTATAAAGCACTAGCGATGTCAGGAATTGTGTTTGCTGGCGCTGCGCAATTAGTAAGTTTAAGCATGGTGATGGAAGGTGCATCGTTATTAACCATCTATGTCACTATTTTCTTTCTTACTGCTCAACATTTTATTTATGCTTTAACTTTAAGAAATGACGTTTCTATTTTACCTCTCTCAAAAAGACTAACTTTAGGGTTTCTGCTTACCGACGAATTATTTGCAGTAAGTGTTTCTAATGAGAAAAAATATCCTCAATACTTATTCGGAGCAGGTCTTTGCTTTTATTTATTTTGGGTGGTTTTTAGTTTAGTTGGTATTTTATTAGCAACGGCGCTACCTAACTTATTAAATTATCATTTGGATTTTTCCATTATTGCTATTTTTGTTGCCATGATTGTTCCTATGTGTAAAGGGAAGCCTGTAATGGCAGGTATTTTAATGACTTGTGTCAGTGGTTTTGTGCTTAAATTTTTTCATATAGAAGGTGCCATTCTAATTTCTGGTTTATTGGGGATGTTTATTGCGGTAATAGTCGAAAATAAAATGGGAGAAAAATAAAATGTCATGGCTCATGATTTTAGGACTGGCAGCTATCGTATTTTTTAATCGTTATTATTTTTTGGAACCAAACGTAAAAGTTAAATTACCAGTACTTATGAATAAAATGTTGAATTATTCAGCTCCTTGTTTATTAAGTGCTATTTGTATTCCAGTAATTTTTTTTGAAAATAATGAATTAAGAGGATTTTTAGATAATCCTTACTTATACGCAACGATATTTTGTACTGTCGTGGCTTTCTATTTTAAAAAAGTGTTACCGAGCGTTCTGCTGAGCCTAGCATTTTTTTATTTTATAAATTTTCTAATAAATCATTAAGTTAAAGCTGAATCTTTTTAGGATTCAGCTTCTTCAAAATTTATTGAGCAATCAGTTTCTTCTGACGGCTTTTCCAATGAGGTAATATCTTTGCAAGATAAGCATCCATACACCAGACCGGACCAATCAAGAGAAATTGCAAATCTTTAAAGAAAGAAGGTTTTTTGCCTTCAACTTTATGTCCATAAAATTGTCCAATCCAGGCAAACACAAAAAGAGCAATATAAAATCCTACACCTACTGGCAGAACATAAATAAGCCATGCCATCACAGCAAGTAGAGCAGCCATTGCTACCGCAAGTACAAGATCAAGCCGAGCATAAAAAATGAGTGTAAGTACTACGAGTAAAGCGGTGAGTAAGGCACTAAAGTGAGCAATAATTCCAATAATCGAAAATAAAATAGCTGGAACACATACCCAGTGAATTTTCTTATTTATCGGGTTTTGATGACTTTCACTATATTCATCAAACCATTCACCGATAGATTTCATAGACCTTGTTCTCCTTGTCTAATTTTGAGTCATTCTTTTTCTGTTTATATTTTATCCTCTCGTTATCGGGAGAGACAAGACAAGTTGTATATCGACATGTTTGTTAAATCAAGTAAACCTAAAATTTAAAGTTTATTCATTGCGGCACAAAAATGAAAAACAGCACTGAAGAAAGGGGAGGATGAGCTCAAAAATTTCAGGTTATTTATTTGTGATTTTGAGAGAGTCGAATCCTCAAAAAAACCTCATTTTCATGAAGAATGGGAAAATAATAGAAAAATACTCAACTCATCTTGTCTTAAAACGCGTTAAACAACTCTTTTTAGACTAAAGTGGTACTAGGGTAGCGGAATTATTTTAAAATGGCTGTAATCGAAAAATATGCGCAAAAATCGATAAAGAATAAATCAGTGTGTTTTTGGGTTAAAAAATAATCATTTTTGTAATGAAAAAACGAGTCTAGACACAAAATTTTTATAGGTTTTTTTTGCTCTTTTTATATTAAAAAAGCCACAACTTAACTGGTGGCTTTTTCATGAACTCGAGGAGTAATCGCTTATGAAGTAGGACCGTCTACACGCTCAATACTTACTTTAGCAGTACCAGCATTGGTAATACCAAGGCGTTTAGCTGCACCGTATGATAAATCAAGCACACGATTACCATGGAAAGGACCACGATCGTTTACTTTTACCACTACGCTTTTGCCATTGTCTTTGTTGGTGACACGGATATAACAGTTAAGCGGTAAGCTACGGTGAGCAGCAGTAAGTGCATTCATATCGAATGTTTCACCACTTGCAGTTTTACGGCCATGAAATTGACGACCATACCACGATGCCATGCCAGTTTGGCTAAACTTACGAACAGTATTTGAAGCTACTGTGTTAAGTTTTTCAATCACTGAAGGCTCATCTTCAGGGATTTCAATTTTAGCTGCGATAGCTTGACGACGGATTTGATCGCCAGAACGTTCAGTGATTGAAAGACTGTTAATGTTAGAGAAACGAGAATTAAAGTTTTGAGTATCTTTACTCAACACACGAGCAGCTAAATTTGCATTTGGACCATCTACATCGCTATTTAATGATGATGATTGCATCATTTCAGCGTGCAGTGGGGCCATGCTTAAACTAGCCGTCAGTGCAAGAATGTATTTCAGCGATAACTGCATTTATATAAACTCCTGAGAACATGCACTTTTTCATTTAGCCAAAGAGCTAAAAATTGAAGTGAACATGCCTAATTATTCACTTTTGCAATTGCTTGATTGGGGTGGATAATATTCATCGCTTACGGAGAGTGTCTAGTCTTTAACGAGAAATAGTTACAAAAAGGGCAAAAACTTACAGTTTTAGGTTAAAAAATAACCAAATATGTAACAAGGTATTTAAAATGTGTGTATTGTGATCGATTTAACAAAAATATTTATTGACTTTTACATAAACTCATCAAAAAGCTAGCCTATCGGCTAGCTACTTCTGTACCTAACAACCATACGGCAGTCGCATACATTCGGCTTTTGTTATAAGTCGTAATTACTTGAAAGTTCGGATAGGTTAAATAGTAAATTGGACCGTTATAGTCTTGTAATTGAATAACATTTACCATATCTAAGTCATCAATTTTGACTAACGGATTTAAAGGGGAAATCCCTTGGTTTTTTAGTGCACCATACGGAGTGGGCTGGGTCAAATCTTTAGCAATGATACTTTCCGGATTTGAACCTGTGTAACGAGCCATAAAACCAATAGGTTGATCGCGTTGCCAGCCTTGTTTTGCTAAGTAATTTGCGATTGAGCCAATCGCATCTTCTGCAGAGTTTCGTAGGTCGATATGACCATTACCATCAAAGTCGACCCCGTACTTACTAATGTTGCTTGGCATAAACTGCGGGAAGCCAATGGCACCTGCATAAGAACCTACAATACTATTGGTTGGATAGCCTTCTTTGTAAGTCCATGCAATGAGAGCAGCTAACTCATCACCAAAATATTCAGCACGGCGTGGGTAGCCAAAAGCTAACGTTGCAAGTGCATCACGAGTAATAAACGAGCCTTTATTGGCTCCATAACCTGTTTCAACACCTAAAATGCCTAGAATAACCGCTTGAGAGACACCAAATTGTTGTTCAGCACGATTGAGAGCATCGGCATATTGGTTTTTAAAGCGGACACCACGTTGAATAGTACCTTCGACTAAAAACATAGAGCGATAGTCGTACCAAGGCTTACTTTCACCAGGGCGAGTCATAATATTTATAATGTTTGGTAAATTTTTTGCACCATTCATAGCGGCGTCAACCTGTTCACCGCTTAAGCCATAAGTGCTCATGGCTTTTTGTTTAAAATTTAAATAGTTAGGATGAGTTACAAAATCATTGGCCTGAGCAAAATGACTTGTGCTAATAAGGCCAGTACACAAGGCAAGCACTTTTAAAGTTTTATTAACAAATTGAGACAACATATCTTTTTTAAATTCCAGATTATCGATGTGTATGAATAGACATGACTAAACCAAAAGTGGCCATTAAAGTAATAATAGCGGTACCGCCATAACTCATAAAAGGTAAGGGAACACCCACTACAGGTAAAATACCACTGACCATTCCTGCGTTTACAAATACATAAACAAAAAAAGACAAACCAAACGCGCCAGCCACTAATCGGCCATAATTGTGAAAGCTTTGTAAACCGATTTGAAATGTTCTAAAAATAATGGCCGAATAAAGAATTACTAATATAAGTACACCAATTAAACCGAATTCTTCTGAGTAAGCAGCAATAATAAAGTCAGTATGGCCTTCTGGTAAGAAGTGTAAATGTGATTGAGTACCTTCGAGGAAACCTTTACCTGAAAACCCACCAGAACCGATTGTTGTTTTGGACTGAATAATGTTCCAGCCTGTTCCTAAAGCATCCGCTTCTGGGTCAAGCAACGTTAATACCCGTTGACGTTGATAGTCGTGTAAAAGGAATTCCCATGCAATTGGAATCACAATAGCTGCACAAGCTGCTGCTGCACCGATCATGCGCCAAGATAGCCCACTCAAGAACAGTACAAAAATCCCACTTGCTAATACTAATAGTGATGTTCCTAGGTCAGGCTGTTCTGCAATAAGTAAAAATGGAACACCAATTAACATTAAAGACAAAATAACCTGCGAGAAGCTAGGAGGAAGAGGTTTACGAGCTAAAAACCATGCAACCATCATTGGCATGCCAATTTTCATAAATTCGCTGGGTTGAACACTCCCGAACCCCGGAATATCGATCCAGCGCTGCGCACCCATGCGAACTTCACCAAAAACCATAACGCCAATTAAGGAAAACAGGCCAAATAAATAAAAATAAGGTGAAAAAGCTTGATAAACCTTGGGTGGAATTTGCGCTAGGCTAATCATGACCAGAAAGCCGATACCAAAGCTCATGGCCTGTTTACTGACGAGTCCCACATCTTGTGCAGATGCACTATAAAGTACCGTTAAACCTAACAATGCATTTAGGAATAAAAATAGGCATAACCAAGGGTCAATATGAAGCTGCTGCCAGCGCGAAGGTTGCATGGCAGTACTAAGGCCATCTCGAGGAGCTTGGCGTAAAAATTTATATTGTGGACTAGGAGACATGCGGCTTTAACTAAAGGTCAATCAGTGCTTGGCGCATGCTAACATAAACCTGATTTATGACAATGTATATCAATATTTTGCAATAAAAAAACCTGGCTCTCACCAGGTTTCCGATAGACTATTTTTTATTAGTTAAAGAATAGTCCATCATGATATTCAGCCATCGCTTTTAGTTCAGTGCGATTTAAACTTGGAATGAGTTTGTCGATCGCAATATGAACTGCTTTAGTTACAGCAGCAGCGCCAATATCGGCTGCTTTACGCTTAATCATGCCTAAATCTAATGTTTTATTAAAGTCAGACATAAAATGTCTCACCATAGCATCACCGAACTGTTTATATAGTTCTGCTAATGCTGCTTTATTAATGTCATTACCCGCTTGAAGCTCGGCAAAATTATGCTTCAAATTGGTAACTAGGCCAGCATCTAAAGCTACGCCAACTTTATATTGGCCTTGCGGATCTTTAAATAAGCTTTTCTCTGAAAACTCAACTGACTGTTTAACCACATCGTTTGGCGCTTTACTGAGTAATTGCTTTAAAAGCACGGCAACTGTTGATTTGACATAACCAGCTAGTTTTTCGGCAGTATCTCTTTTTTCACTCGCTGGGAAATGTTGTACTAACTGAGTAAGTACATTTTCAATAATTTCTTCATTGAGTTGTAAAGCGATTTTGTCTCGAAGTGGATATAACGGTTCACTAGAATTTTTATTCGCAATTCCAGTCTGTATATCGTTCAATAAGCCTTCAGAAGGGGTAAAACCAAAAAACGGCATGGTGTATCCTCAAATTATTCGTTTTATTGTCGTGCCAATCGAATCGGTTTTGGCATCCATGTAAGATCCGATACTCGGCAAGGATTGATATCAAGTCCACCGCGGCGAGTATAAGTTGCATAAACCATCAGCTTTTCAGGTTGCAAATTTTGCCAAATATCGGCAAAGATTTGTTCGACACATTGTTCGTGGAAACCGTTATGCTGACGGTACGAAATAATATAGGCTAAAAGACTACGATAACAAGGTTTTTTGCCCTTAAAACGAATAAAAACTGTCCCCCAATCCGGTTGACCCGTGACTGGGCAGTTACTTCTCAAAAGATGAGAATACAGTTCAACTTCGATTTCTTCATCTGACTCATCAAGTTTTAAGAGAGTAGCATCAGGATGTTGTTCTAAACGCTCTGGCATAAGATCATCAATACAGATCCCTTGAGGTTTAGAAATCTCTAAATCATCTACTTGAAATAGGGTTAATTCAACTTTTGCACCAGCCGCGGCAGATAGATCTTTTTCAACTGTTTCAATGAATGACTGTTTAGAGTCGAACTGAGTGAAGTTAAGACTATTGAAATAAAGTTTTAATGACTTTGATTCAATCAAATTCGGTGAAGAAGCTGGCAGTGTAATTCTGCCGATAGCAACCTGTGGAATACCATGAGCATTCAACCAAGAAATTTCGAAAACGTGCCACCAATCTTTACCTTGGGTTATACCTTCGATATGAGCATATTTTTCACGAGATTGAGCACGTGCAATTGGAAATAACACATCGGGTTGATAGCTAGTTGGATATTGGGTTTCTTTGCCCAATAAAGACTGTTCGACACTCATTCACGCATTCCTGAACCACGAGCAAGTAAATAATAAGCAATTCCGTAAAGTACAGCACAGCATAATGTCACAATGATTAAAGAGAACGAAACGTTCACGTCACTATGACCTAAAATGCCGAAACGGAAAGCATTTACCATATAAACAATAGGATTAATTAAAGAAAGTTTTTGCCAAAAAGGACCAAGTGCACTAATGGCATAAAACACACCACCTAAATAGGTAAGTGGAGTAAGTACAAATGTTGGAATAATAGAAATATCATCAAATGATTTTGCGTAGACTGCATTAATAAAACCGCCTAAAGAAAATAAAACGGATGTAATTAATACTGTATATATAGTTACGAACCAGTTATGGATAAAAAGATCAGTAAAAAACATACTCATCGCGGTAACGATTGCACCAACCAAGACACCTCGACAAATACCCCCAATAACATAGCCCCATAAGATAATATGTAAGGGCACAGGGCTCATAATCAGCTCTTCAATGCTTTTTTGAAATTTCACACTAAAGAAACTCGATGATACATTGGCATAACTGTTGGTAATGACAGCCATCATGATGAGGCCAGGTACAATAAATTGCATGTAACTTACGCCACCCATTTCACCAATACGTGAGCCAACCAAATTACCGAAAATGACAAAGTATAAACTCATGGTAATTGCAGGTGGTAATAAGGTTTGTGGCCAAATGCGTAGAAATCGGCGTACTTCTTTACGAACTAGAGTCCAGAGGGCAATTTGCAGTTGGTTAAAGTTCATTTTGCCGCTCCTTCAAGATTTTTCTCGACCATTTTGACAAATAGCTCTTCAAGACGATTCGATTTATTTCGCATGCTGCGAACACGAATACCTTGTGACTCTAAAAGTTGGAATAAATCATTTAATGTATGTGCTTTATCCATTGTTACTTCTAAAGTACTACTATCAATTAAGTTGAACTTCACACCAATAATATTGAGCTGGAGTGGGGCAATAGGTTCAGCCAAATCAAAAATAAAAGACTCTTCACTCAGCTGGTTTAAGAAACTTTTCATGCTGGTATCTTCTTTAATGACACCACGGTCAATGATGGCAATTTGACGACACAACATTTCTGCTTCTTCGAGATAATGTGTCGTTAAAATAATAGAAGTACCGTTTTCGTTCATTTCAGTCAGAAAATCCCACATAGAACGGCGTAACTCAATATCTACACCTGCAGTAGGCTCATCTAAAATAAGAAGTTTAGGCTCATGCATCATGGCACGGGCAATCATAAGACGGCGTTTCATACCACCTGACAGCATACGTGCTTGTATATTACGTTTTTCCCATAGGCCCAGTTTTTCTAAATAATGTTCTGCGCGCTTTTCTGCAATCTTTCTATGGATACCGTAATAACCAGCTTGCGTTACTAAAATATCAAATGCTTTTTCAAACTGCCCAAAGTTAAATTCCTGAGGGACAACGCCAAGCTGCTGTTTTGCCAAGGATGGATGAGTGTCGAGATTATGTCCGAAAATCTCAACTGTTCCTGAGGTCTTTTTCGTGAGGGAGCTGATAATACCAATGGTTGTTGATTTGCCGGCGCCATTTGGACCTAACAACGCATAAAATTCACCTTCAGGCACAGTGAGGTTAATACCTTTTAACGCCTGAAAACCATTACGATATGTTTTGGACAAATCTCTTAAAACCAAAGCATCAGTCATGAAATTCTCACATTATGAAAGAGGGGTATATTTTGAGCGATAATGATTAATAAACCAAGTAAAATAGTCGGAATTTTATAAAATTGAGATAAATTTATGAAGTTATTATATATAAAATGGTGCGCTCGGCGCGCTCACGAAATGCAACATAAAGTAGTGTTTTAAAACAGTAAAATGTTATGTGTTGTGTGATCATACCGTATAAATTACCGTAAAAGACAAAAATGCCTAAAATTGTACCTGCACTTACAGACTCTAAAATAAAGTCTGAAATCTCAAAACATAGGAAAGATGTTGAGAAGAAAATTCTCAAGCTATCCGATGGTGGTGGATTATACCTTTTAATTGATAAGAAGGGTGGCACATCATGGAGATTTGACTATACTAGACCAATTCTTAAGAAGCGTAACACTATTTCAATTGGCCCATATCCAGAAATTACGTTAGCAATTGCTCGTCAATATCGTGAAGAGTTTAGAAGTCAAATAGCACAAAATATTGATCCGGTTGAACAGCGAAAACGTGAGGCTCAAGTTAAAAGAAGAAATTTAATTTCTACTTTTTCCGCCGTTGCGGATGAGTTCCGATTAACCGAAGAAATTACTGAAAGAACAAAACAACGTAACAAGGCTATTTGGGAAAAACTTTATTTAAGTATTGGCTCAATCCCTATTTCTGAAATTACAGCATTACAAGTCCTAGATGCCTGTAGATTGTATGAAAACCAAGGAAAATATGACTCGGCAAAACGGATGCGTTCAAAAGCCAGTCAGGTCTTTAAATATGCAATTGTACTGGGGCTTTGCCAATATAATGTAGCTGACCAGATATCAGGGATTTTAAAATCTGGTACTGTTAATCACTACGCAGCTATTACTGATGAAAAAAGACTGGGTCAACTACTTTTAGATTTATCAGAACCAAATTTAAATGGTTCTATTATAGTCTATTATGCAACTTTAATATTGCCATATGTTTTTGTTAGACCTGGTGAATTACGCTGGGCAGAATGGGATCAAATTGATTTAGATAAAGGTCTTTGGGCTTATACACCACCAAAAACCCAAAATAAAACCCACTTAGAACATGTAGTTCCTTTGGCAACACAAGTCGTTGCACATCTTAGGGAGCTTTATAAATTAACAGGTAGTCAAAGGTATGTCTTTGCTTCTATGACTAAAGGTAAACCTGTTATTAGTGAGTCAACTATTAATAAAAGGCTTAAGTCATTTGGATTTGCGAATGGTGAAACAACTGGGCACGGTTTACGTGCAACGGCTCGTACTTTATTAGATGAAGTACTTAATTATCCAATTGAACGTATTGAAATGCAGCTTGCACACCAAGTAAAAGATATGCACGGAAGAGCCTACAACCGGACGAAATATTTAAAAGAACGTACCGAAATGATGCAGGCTTGGGCAGATTATCTAGATAAATTAAGAGAAGAAGCAAGAGTTGTAGCAACACAATAAGAAAACAGGCCTTATTTTATTAAGGCCTGAATTTTATCCTTATATTTTTCCAAAAGTGATTCTGGGAACTCAACTCTTGTTGATCCACCTAACTTAACTTTTTTTAACTCGCCACTATTAAACATTCTATAAATAGTGGCCTTAGATAAGTCGGTAATTTGCATTGTTTGATTAACAGTGAATAACATTTACCCCTCCTTACTTTCCGCTTTAACTTCATCTACATATTCAATTGCATCTTTCATGCTGAGAAAGCCGCATAACTCTTCACTACAATTTTCATTTTCAAAGACTGTATATGCGAAGACGTTACTCTCATCTATTTCGATAAATAAGCCTTTGTAAATGAACCCAGTAGTCCGCTTGGAGATAAAGAGCTTTACGTCAAAATAAGCCATATCAAATTCACTCATTCCACCCAGCCTCCCAAATCTAAATAGTTTTGACTCCAATCATTAGCGCAATCAGAAATAAATGTTTCCTTTTGCAGTTCATCCATTGCATTCCAGTCATCTTCACCAATGAATTCACTAAGAGGGTAGAAATCTTCCTGAGTGGCATTTGCAATACCAATTGCCATATGAAATCGAATTTTTAAATCTTTAAATGCTTTTTCACTCATCCCTCAGCTCCCGATTCGGTTTCCAGCTTCATTGCACCTTCTTCTGGATACTCACTTATATAAACGTAGTAACCACTGCCGCTATGAGCTTCCTCAAACCAAGCAATTGTTAATTCAGTTTCTAAAAGTTCTGGATCTTTGTTTGGTGCACCAAAGTTTGCTGCTGCATATAATTGCTCACAGGTTAAGTAAATCTTTTTCTCCGGCACCGTCTGAGCTTTGGCTTTTTCTAGCCCTGCATCACGATGCTTTGCACATCTGAGCCAAGCATCCCAACGGCTATTCATGTTGCTTATTTCTTTCTGAGCAATTTCAGAAGGATTGTTTGATCTAGTCATAAACAGTTCATGCTCATGACTAAAAATAATGTCTCTTCTTCCTTTGTAATATTGGAAGGTATTTAGAAAAGCCTCTCTTTCCTTATTCAAATCTGTCATGCTGCCACCTTCAGTGTTTTTATTGCGTCATCTATAGCTTTGTTGAAGTTGCGAACATCTTGCTCTAGTGCTTCGATAGCCAAGTCTTTCGCAAACACACGAATAATGATGATCTGTAGTCCTTCTGGTAAACGTGGGTCATAGCTCACAAAGTCACACCATTCACGACGAGTACAAGCCAATTGACTAGTGATTTGAGGGATGTACTCATCTGGCACTTGCTTAGTCAGCAAGGTATTCAAATGCGTTGTAGTGTCTGGGCACTTAACTTCGATTTGACCATCTTCATTAACAAGCCCATCTGGTGAAGCCCCGAACATTTCAATGAAAGGGTGGTCAATTAAACCTGTTCCAACTACAAAGTTACCTGTCTCATTTTCATAAGCTGCAATTGCATGAGGCTCGTTGTCGATACCCCATTGCATTACTGAATTAGTTGGGATTTCCTTCTGAACGCCAGTGAGGCGCTCAGCTAGAATTGTTAAACCCAGTGCATTTAAAGCTTTACCTTTATTAGGCTTTGCATTTAAATCCTTTACACGGCTTGCTGTGACTTTGCCACAGCGTTCTGAATGCCAATCTTCACTACGCTGGAGAATGTTCATACACTTGCCCTTGTGGTTGATCAGCATGTTGTGCTGCTTCTTTCAATGACGCACTATGTTTAGTCCAGAAGTATTTTTTGCAGTCACCTTGCGGTAATTCAGCGTAGCCAGTTTGCAAAGCTTCTGTACCTTCCATGGCCAAAGCGCGCATGTTGTCTAAATGTTGCTGCTCATAAGCTTCATAACCTTGAGGAAGATCTGAACTAACGGTCTGAACGGTAGGGATATGACAATCATCAATACGACGAGCTTCGTCTTCGTCATAAATACCTGAGAATCCAAAAGCAACACGGGCACATTGAATTAAAGCCTTATGACGTAGCATCCGTTTTGGGTATTTTTTCCAAGGTTCTGAATTACCCTGACACTCGGATAAATACTCAGTCACAACAGTAGGGTGGTTGCGGTCTTTACGGAAAATCTTGCATGTGCATGATTCATCATCTTGTTCAAACTGGATGCCATCACATACAGGATTGTCATTAATAATGCGCGCCCATCCATCAATACCAACAACAGGTGTGATGCCGCCACCTTTGGCAGGGAATGCATAAATTTCTTTTGTAAAAGGGTTTAGCTTGTACTGGTTTGCAACAATTAATAGAGAGAGAAATTCATCATTTGTTGCTTTCTTAAATACTGTATTAACAAGAGTATTTGCTAACTCAGCAGGATCAACATCTTGCATATTAAAAGCTGATGCAATCTTGCTAACTTGCGACAAAACAATATTACTCATCTTCTAATCCTCAAAATTTAATAGATACGTGTGGAACTAAGCCTTTATTGATTGCTTGCAAAATCTCTTTGCTTTTTGCTTCATCAATACCCAAAGCCAATAAACCTTTAAGTGCTTCATTACAGATCTTTTTACGGTGAGCTTGGTTTGCTTGGCGCGCCTCATCTGCTTGGCGTTCAGCCTCTAGCTTTGCTGCTTGCTCAGCTTCAATACGTTTGCGTTCTGCCTCTGCTGCATGTTGTGCGCGTAATTCAGCAGCTTCTTTTTCAGCCTTTAATCGAGCTTCGCGTTGTTCTGCCTCAGCCTTTTCACGTTCTGCTTTAGCAATAGCTTCTTGCTTTTCACGTTCTACACGTTCGGCTTCTTCTTTAGCTTTACGCTCCGCTTCTAGACGGACTCTTTCAGCTGCTTCATGTGCAATACGTTCTTCGTGTTCACGTTGTAAACGTTCTTGTTCAGATTTGCGAAGACGCTCTAATTCAGCCTGTTCAGCTTCATATTTTTCACGAGCAGCTAGGGTGGTGCGTAGAAACTCCAGAGTTTCGTATTTGGCAATTTTTGCCTGTTCCTCGAATTCCTCGAAAGATGAATCAATGACAATTTCTTCAACATTTCGAATCACACCCTTTAGCCAAACACTATCTTTATCTGCAATAACGGCAGTTTTGTAGAAATTGATAGAAAGAATACTTTCTTCATGCTTCGCTACGCGGTCCTTCTCTGCCTGCTCCCAAGCATCACGTGGTGCCAAAATCTCATCGCGCAAAGAATCAAACTTCTTAACAATTGAGATTCGATCATCATCAATCACTTTGATTTGAGCTTTTTGTTCAGCTACTAATTCTCTTCCACATTTCTCAATAAGAGTTTTTGACTTACTGATTTTCAAAGCAAGCGAACCAATCGCATCACGGCCTTTCTTAGTACTTACATCTGGCACATGAGAACGAACTTCTTGAGCAATACGTTCATACAATTCATCAGTACCACCACGTTTAGCGAAAGCCGCTACAATTACGTTTTGTTCTAATACTTGTAATTCATTAACTTGTGTATTTACTGGCGCATTCATAATCTTCTCCTAATTATTTTCTACTGGTCGTTGTTCGAGTGAGTCTTTCCAGTCTTCTTTAGGCTCAGATCTATAACAAAGAACAACTTCATCAAGTTCCTTAACTAACCACTCATTGCCCCACATAAAAGGTTTAGTGGTGTAGCAACAAGTCAACCCATTTGCATCAGTTGCAGCCCAATTGGCTTCTACTGGAATGGTTGACCAATCGTATTTAGTCTCCATCACCCACCTCTCAACTCATTTCTAATTTCTGCTAATCTTTTTAACGTTTCACTTAAGTAGGCGATTTTTGTCTTAATAGAAAACTGATCACCTAGCTCTAATTGGATTTGTTCAGTACCTCGGCCCACATAACGCAAGTGAATCCAATTGCCGCCATCAGTGATGACTGTATCTTTCTCACTAGAAAGTGGGAGCAGGGCATTTACAGAATCTTTAATAAGAGCTTGAAGTCTTGATACTTCGATAATTTCAGGATGTGCATTCATGACATTCACCATGGAGCGCTTAAATGCGCTCTCTAATCCCTGATTCGATAAGATCTTTAATCTCAACTACATCCAAACGATCAACGTAAGCCAATACCTCGCCATCTTCGTCATAAACGCGAATGTCTTTAATCTCGTTAATTTCAACTTCACGCCAAGCTTGATAGCCGTTGCCATCAATTGAGTACTGAGCATCAAAATCAACTTCTAATGTGAACTTTTCATTTGCAGTTTGAAGTACTGCTTGTTCATTTTCAGGGTCGATTGATTCAACTTTGAAAGGAGCTGCAACCGTTACAGGTTCTTTGTTAGCTGGGGTAAATGCATAAGCAGCAGTTAGAGCACTAACTACTCCTACGAATCCCATGGATTTGACTATGTTGGCTTTTATGTTCATACTTATCTCCGCATTTGATGCAAACCGCCTAGACTCTGACCCCTATGGCGGTTTTTGTTTGTCGATGAGATAAATATCGCATTTCCGATATTATTAGTCAATAGGGAATCCGATATTTTTATAGAAATTCCGATTTTTTGTGTTTTAATAGACAAAAGAAAACCCACACGGGGTGGGTTGTTTGGAGTTTGTTATGGGCGAGAAAAAGCAAGAGTATGCAATTATCCCAAAGGGTAGTTGTGTAAGCATTATGGGGTGTCGCATCACCTTAGCGGAGGATACTAAGGTTGAGGGTAATCAAGCTAATATTGATTACATCCTCAAAGATCAAGAAAATTTTAACAGAGGTATTGGTGTTGTTGGTGGGGCTTTAAGTAATCAATTAAAAGAAAGTGGTCTTTAATGGATCAACTAATTTTTGCTCAACATTATAAGAAGCCCAATCATTTAGATCAATTTTAGCAACAAAAATTGTATCATCGTGATCAACATAAGATTTTAAAAAATCTCTTATCTGTGATGAAGTATAAGTGGTTTTTACAATAAATTGAGACAAGGTTGGTTTAACCCAGACCGTTCCCGACAGAGCATCGATACCCTCTTGAAGTCGAGTATAGTTTTTAATCTTATGTAGATCGTATGTAATTGAGTATGCTGCCATTTATTTTCTCCACCCGATCTGTTGTAAAGACTGTGTCGGGTTCACAGTGAGTTTATAGATATGAATAATGAAAGCAATTATCTGATAATGGCTATGAGTCTAGTAATAATAGCAACGTCACTTCCTGCAATTTACTGTAACCTCATGGTCGTTGGAATGTGTTATGGCGCAGCGCTTATACTCATTATTGCCTCCATAAAACTGAAAATAAAAAGATACAAGAATGGCGATAATTGCTAAGGTTTGAGATACAAATGCATTCGGGTGGCGTTTTATTGAATTAATCAGGAATATGAAAAAGCCAACATGGTAGGATAATAATTTAGCCGCCCAATGACGATATGGTTCTCTTACTACTGTAATAATTCCAGTTGCAGGGTTACTATCAATTAGTCCTGGATCTCCTTTGTACCAAGTCTTAATCTTTTTTACTAATTCTCCAAACATATGTTATTCTCAACTTATCAATTATCTTGTGATATTGGTGGGCGCAAAGGCTAATGCTGCCAACATTAGTCAATCCAAGACCTTCCTAAGCTTGGGTGGAAAGACCGACTTACTATCGGTCTTTTTTTATTATTTAATTTTCTGCCCCAACTTTCCTTCTTTTACCAACTGCACAACTTGCTCATTAGTAAGCACAGGAATAAAGACTTTGTCGCCAATATCTTTAGAAAGAATCTTCACTTCTTCGGCTGTTAGCACCAAAGCTTCACCATGTTTCGCAGCATCATTGATGCGAGCAATAATCTGGTTGATTGGTAGTTTTGAATTGTCCATATATCACCTAAAACCTTAATTTAACTTTTTCTAACACGCTTTGGACGTGATCCGCCTAATGGTCTAAATGCATCAATAACTAAGCCTACGAGCTCCATACCATCTTCAAATTCAATAATATTAGGATGGAAGTTGGGGTTTAATGCTTGCAAGTATTTGCGCTGGTCGCTTTCAATTACAAGCTTCTTAAAGGTTGCGTCTGAATTATTTCTAACAACGATGAGGTCATCAGCGATTAGATCGCAAACTTGATAGTTTGGATTAACTAAAATGTAGTCTCCCTCTTCATATCTAGGGGAATTACTTACTCCAACTACTCTCAAATAAAAACAACCATCTGGATCATCTGCACTAAGTGGTGGCAACCATTCATTTATTTTATTAGGATCGATAGCTTCTACTGATGTCATTGTCCCTGCCTGCACCCAAGAAAGAACGGGAATTAGTTTTTTAGTTATAGGCTCAACATTATTGTCAAACTTACTGACAATTCCTTTTTTTAGCTCTTCTGCGGTAACACCAAGTGCGGTAGCCAGCTCAAGTATAGAGCCTGTCGATTTCGCATTACCTGTCTCAAGGTCAGAAATTACAGACTGTTTGACACCTGACTTCATAGCCAGTTCTTTTTGAGTCATTTTCTTAGCTTTGCGAATTGCTTTTAAGTTTTCGCCCAAAGTAGCCATAAATTTGTCCATCGTTACTACTATCGGAATTCTGATACATATTTCAATCGGTTTGGCTATTGTATAAATATCGGAAAACCTATATATTTAATAAAAATTATCGGAGACTTCCCATGAATCAATGGCAGAAGATGATCTCTGAGTTAAGGGAAAAGGGTCTTACTCAGACATTCATAGCCACAGAAATCGGTTGCTCACAGAACTACGTTAGTGATTTAGAGCGCGGGTTATGTGGGAAACGCCTTTCATATGATCTAGGAAAAAAACTAGAAAACTTATGGAAGAAATATTGTTCAAAACAATTAACCGCTTAGGAACTAAACCATGAGCAAAGTATCAACCGAATTGAGTGCAAGGGCTAGAAATGAAGTTTCTAGAGTTTTGCAAGCCCTTGCATCAAGCAATCAAAGTCAGGTTGCTGAACAGTTGGGGATTGATCCAAGCACATTATCACGAATGAAAAATGATAGAAAATCCAATGGCTTGACTGAGCTTGAGAACTGTTTAGTGCTGTTGGACATTCTTGGATTTAAGACTGTCCTCAAGAAATATCGAATGATTAGCGAGGAAAAACTAAATGCGCTTTTTGTGATGTCAAAAGCGTGGATGGAAAGCAAACAAACAATTGACGATCTTTTTCAAGATGACATTGAAGATTTCGGCATGTGTTTTGAGCTTGGATATAAAGAAAAAGCCTGATCTCGTAAATCAGGCTTAGTGTTCAAACAAGGTGGATTAAATGAACTATTCAATATTAGCAGAAACAGTAGAGAAGGGGAACTAGATGAGTAAAACCACTTTTAAATTTATTCAGTGGTACGAATCTAAGTACCCTGAGTTTGTAAATCGATATGGAGCTTTAAAACGCTTATATGACTCTGATTTAGATAGTTTCTTCATTGAAGAAATTGATGAGCTGTATAAGGAATTTAAGCAAGGTGGTGTTGTATGAGCTTATACACCACAGGTCATCCGGTTGTAGACAAAATTGCCAGCCTCAATATTGAAGGCAATGTCATTCCTGCTAATTGGTTTAATACTTTCAAATTGGAAAATGGAAAGCCCGATACAAATGCGGTCATTTTGCTTTCAGAAATTGTTTATTGGCACCGTCCGACTATTGTCCGTGATGAAGATTCTGGGCATATCGTTTCGGTAAAGAAAAAATTCAAAGCTGATTTATTGCAACGCTCATATCAGAGTCTAGCAGATCAATTTGGGTTCTCAAGGAAGCAAGTTAAAGAAGCATTAGATCGTCTTGAAAAGTTCGGCGTGATCAAGCGTCATTTCCGCTCTGTAGATGTAAATGGTCAAAAACTTAGCAATGTTTTGTTCATTGAATTAGTTACCCATGTTCTCTTTGAAGTGACCACCCTCCTAACTTCTACGGTAGGACCCTCCTCACTTGAAAGTCATGACCTCCCACCCTACAGGGAAGACCCTCCCCACCTGGAGGGTGACACATATACAGAGAATACTACAGAGATTACTACAGATAGTAAGTTAAGCACGGCTGAGCTTGAAAAAATCTTGAAAGGGAAGAAACCATGTGAAGCTCTTGTCGCTATCGGTTTAGATCTTGAGGTTGCTAAACGATTCAATGAATACCGTAAGACCCTTAAAAAACCATTAACTCTTGATGCTGTGATCAAGCATTACCACGAAAGCTGCAATGCAGGGATTTCAACTAATGATGCAGCTCGTATTGTTTTGAGTGAATCGTGGATTGGGTTTGCTAGTCGTTACAACTGGAAGCCAGCATTTGAAACTTTGAATGGTTCTGCACAACAACAAACACCAGCAGATATGAAAAATGCTGATCTTAATTATGGAGATTGGTAATGAGTTCTGATATCCAAAATATTTCTATTGAGCAGAGTGTTCTTGTTGCACTCATGACAACAAGCAACTCACTTGAAGTAGTTGCAAACGATTTGACTGAGGAACATTTCTTCGCTGGACGACACAAAATCATTTATCGCGCCATTGTTGAGTTATCAAATGCTGATATGCCGTATGACGCAGTATTCGTTGGCAAGCATCTACAAGAAAGAAATCTGCTTAACGATATCGGCGGTGAAGAATATTTAATTCAACTTAATAGCGCTATTGGTAGTGTCCATCACCTTGAATACTTTGTCGCAGAATTAACTAAGTTAAAAAACCATCGTGAAGTTGAAGGTATTGGTTTAGCTATTGCTGGACGCGCTAAAGACTTAACAGTAAGTGACATTTACCTTGAAGCTGAGAACCTATTCAGCACTTCAAGCAGCACCTTAGAGGCTAAGCAGACTAGTTTCGATTTCAATCAAGCACTAGAAAAAACTCTTGAAAGATTCGAAAAGAAAATTGCTCAAAAAGAAGATAAGGGCTTCATAGGTGTCCAGTTCAATATTCCTCATCTTGATAACCTTCTTGGCACAATCGAGAAAGGACATTTTTGCGTAATTGGTGGTCGTCCGGGTAGTGGCAAGTCAACACTCGCGCAGATGTGTGCAATGCAAACTGCTAAGCGCTACAACATGCCTGTTTTATTTATCTCTGCTGAGATGGACACACCAACCCTAACCAACCGCATGATCTCAGCATTAGGGCATATCCCATATAACAATCTTCACAACGGGGAAATTTATGACGGGATGTTTGAAAAGCTTACTGGCACGATAGCTCAGTTCCGCAACCTTCCAATTTTTATTGAAGAGAAGCAGAAGCCAACAATTTCTGAAATCCAAAGCTATGCGCGTAAAGCAAAACGCAAATACAAGGCTATAGGCTGCATCATCGTGGACTACTTGGGTTTAATCCGTGACCCATCTAAAAAAGATCGCGTTCAAGAAGTTGCATCAATTAGCCGTGATTTAAAAGCTATGGCTAAAGAGTTTGATTGTCCAGTAATTGCATTAGCTCAACTCAACCGAGCAGCAGAAGGACATAAACCTGTTGCAAGCGACCTTAAAGACTCAGGTCAAATTGAACAGGATGCAGACCAAATTATCATGGTCCACCCATTACTCGAAAAAGAGACAAATGCACCTACAGGTGTAACTGAATTAATCATTGCTAAAAACCGTCACGGGAAGCGCGGATCTGTAAAGGTTCAGGATCGCTTAGATATTTGTCGTTTCGTAGGCATGTCATTTCCAGTGGAAGAGAGAGGTGCAGCGTGAAACATAATCTTATGTTAGGCGATTGCCTCGAGCGCATGAAGGAAATTGAAACGGGTACTGTGGATATGATCCTTTGCGATTTGCCATACGGTACCACTTGCTGCAGCTGGGATGCCGTTATTCCGTTTGAGCCACTTTGGGAACAGTACGAACGAGTAATCAAAGAGAATGGCGCGATTGTCTTATTCGCTGCGCATCCATTCACGGCAGTACTTGCAACATCAAACCTAAAGCTATTCCGCTATGAGTGGATATGGGAGAAGCCAGCAGCTACAGGATTCTTTAATGCTCAATTCCAGCCATTACGTGCACATGAAAACATTCTTGTGTTTTACAAAGCTAAACCGACATTCAACCCGATGAAAACTTTTGGGCATGAACGTAAAACAGCTAAGCGTAAAGACATTGGGTCAGAGCATTACGGCAAGCAAGTAAATATCAAATCTTATGACTCAACAGAGCGGTACCCACGTTCAGTTCAGTTATTCAGTAGTGATAAGCAAAAAGCTAATTTCCATCCAACACAGAAGCCAGTTGCTCTTTGTGAGTACTTGATTCGCACATACACAAACGAAGGCGAAACAGTTCTAGACAACACAATGGGAAGCGGTACCACTGGTGTTGCTTGTGTAAATACAGGTCGTTCATTCATTGGGATTGAGCAAGAGCAGAAGTACTTCGAAATAGCACAAGAACGTATTGCTCAAGCAGGTACCGAGAAAGACATGCAGCCTGACCTATTTGGAGAAGCGGTATGAAGCAACACAGCACAGTAGAACAATTCGAAAAAATGGCTTTGGTTTTAAAGAACTCAATTGAAAAACGTGGCAAGACTTCTATCTCGGATATTCAAGAATGGATCGGCTGTAATTATTCAAAATCAAAACGCTTCGCATTCCAATTAAGAGAAGCCGGTTATTTGCAATCTGATAATGCACGACCAATGGGACTCAAACCAACCGACAAGGCAAAACAACTATTTTGGGTGGCGATATGATCGAATTTGTAGATTACAACGCAATGATGAAGCTCCGCAGAGATTACAACCTCGGTACTCGCAATAAAGAAACAAGAGCAGCAGCGAACCTCTATGAGAAATTAAGAAAGCTGAAAATGCTAGACCAGTTTAAGCAGGAAGCCATGACAGGACATGACGGAGAACAACAATGAAACCAGAACATTTTATTCGTGAGTTTGGGGTAGAGAAGGCGCGAGAGGTTGTTGAGGGTGCGCCAGAAGGGTACAAAGGATACAACGTTGTTATTAACCAATACACAAGAGGGGTTTGGTTTAGTAGGGATGTGATGCTTTCAGACCTCAAGCGTCTCGTGGAGTCGGTTGATTTAGTAGATAGCTTAGGTGGATTAAAAGCAGCACGTTCAGAAGCTCATAAAGATTGTTTTGTATATAACCAGCCATTGCTAGCTGCTATTGCAGCATACGAATCAATATACGGAGGCGGGGATGAGTAAATATCAACAGGAAGTTGCAGTACTTCTTATCGCCAGTGCAATTCTTTATGCGGGATTTAAGACAACGTTTATCGGTGTTGTTTGTTTGATTGGGTATCTAGCGTTTGTGTGGTCGATGTTTAAAGGAGCCAGCCATGAGTGAGTTTAAAGTTGGTCAAATACTTGTTAAGCGAAATACTTTTAACCAGCCTAGCAAGTCAACTTCATTGTGGAAAGTCGTTTACGTATATACAGACGCAGTTGAGGTTGTTCCATTAAAAGATGGCAAAGAATTAAAAATGCTACAGGGTATTTATGGTTCAGCAATGTTCAATCCAGCAACCACTGAAGAAATCGCAGTAGGCCACCGCATTGACATGCCTTCTCTGCCTAAGCCAATTGGGAGCTTACAAGAGTTACATCCAGAGTTTGCAAAAGTCTTGCACGAGAACTTTCTAGAGTTGCTAGGCGACGACTTCCCCATAGAAAACCGCATCAGCCCGCTTTGTGAGGTGAAAGATCATGAGGCTAAATAAAAAACAACGCGAAGAGTTAAAACAGAAGTATGACGGCCATTGTGCCTATTGTGGTGAGTTGCTCGGTGACAAGTGGCATGCAGATCATCTAGTTGCAGTAGTCCGTGACTTAACTACAGGAAAGCCTGAAAAACCTGAAAACGATACATACGAAAACTTAATGCCAGCATGCACTGCTTGTAATCACAACAAGCGTTCATTGTCTTTAGAGTCTTGGCGCTCTCTTCTAGCGCACTATCGTGATATTCAAGTGCCTCGTGACTGCTCTCAGATACGCCACTTAATGCGCTTTGGATTGGTTGAGTTCATCCAGAAGCCTGTGACCTTTTACTTTGAATCAAAGGATGTTTGAGATGGATAAATATAAAGTTATCGCTGAAAAAATAACATATTCGTTAGATGGCTATATTGCTGATCACAATAATAGAAATTTTGGCGATGCAGATGGGTGGTTAAGACATGTAAGAAATGGATGGGAGGAATTTATTGAAGCTCATCCAGACAGCCTTAACCTTCATGAGTACTTACAGCACCATCAAGCGAAAGTGGAGGAGCTGCAACGCAGAAATCAGATGCTTAACGACAACATAAAAGAGCAAGGTCAAAAGCTCGTTTATCAAAACGAAGTGATTGAAACACAAGCTGAAAAACTGCTTGGTTTAAGAGATGAGAAAGCAGAGCTGCAAAAGCGGGTGAAATGGTTAGAAGATCGCTTAAAAGCTACGGACACATTAAGCAAAATGCGTGCTGCCGTAATCGGATCATTTAAAACCCAAGATTTTAATGCATGTACTAGAAGAAAAATGATGATCCTGAAAAGGGCAGAGCAAGCGCTCAAGGTAGGGGAAAATTGATTTTTTATGTTGAGGCAATTGGCGGCCCGGATAACGGTGAATTAATTGCAACTGAACTGGATGTCTATTTTGCTATGCCGCCTCAAGAGGAATGGGATTGGTGGTCTCAAAAAGACCCCGTTAATACTATCCTTCCTACAATTAATTATTACCGTGAAAGATGCCGTTACCATTTCTGCGGGAAGAACTACTATCGTGAATTTTTCATATGTGGTGACGATAAAAGAGTAAATGGATGTAGAGCTTTAAAAATATTGGATTCGTATTTTAACCCAGTTTTCTTGAGACCTAAAAAGGGTGGCTAATATGGGAAGAAACCAAACTAATTGGTTGTTGATTGTCTTACTTATCATGCTTGTATTTCTAGGTGTAGGTTTTTCAATATTTAACAGTATAGAAGTATGCAAAACACATGATATTTATTGGGTTAATGGTACTCAATACTCTTGTGCATGGGTTAAGTAATAGGTGCATCTATGGATAAGTGTAAACATGGTTTTGATAAAGCTTGCCTGGTGTGTGGTTTTGGCGAATTTAATGGGCGTCGAGTCTTTTATGAGTGGAAATATGAACAAGTGTATTCGAGCTTTACAAACTTACATCACGCACGAATTACTGCACCAGAAAGTTTAATTAAACTTGCTTTAGAGGCGATTAATAATGAAATCGGAATGTGTAGACAAACTGAATGTAACTTGAGCTTTGGAATCTCAAAACGTAACCAAGCTTTTGTAATCCGTGAAACTTTGCAAAATATCGAAGCCATTTTGAAAGGTGAAACAGTCGAACTTATAAAAGACAATTCAGTTCAAGTAGGCAGTAGGGTATTAGTTGATTTTTATTCGTCAAATAGAGCTGAAACGGATGGTACTCATATTCATGGTTATGGTGTAGTAGATCAGATAGATCAAGATGGTAAGTTTGTAATAGGGCATTTAGAGAAAGGGGGATTTTTCGGTTGTCCAGCAACTGATGTCAAACTTGCTATGAGTTTAGTGCCTGAAGCTATCTTAGAAGCTGAAAGACAAAGAAGTTTAAACAAATAGTAGAAGTAAATATTACTTCAGTATTTGTCGCCGTTTAAATATTTAAATTACTTAAATCTCAATGGAAACAGGGTCCCGATGAAAATGGATTGATTCGGGAACATCAAAGAAGTTGAACTGAGTAATTTTGATGAGTGAAATCATTATTGGTATTGATCCTGATCTTGAAAAATCAGGTGTTGCAATTAAAAGTGCAACACATTTGGAATTAAAAAATCTGGCATTTCATGAGGTGATTACTTTATTTGATACGAATCGCGACTTGATAAAGAAAGTAGTAATTGAAGCTGGTTGGTTAAATACGAAATCTAATTTCCGAAATATTCAAAGTCGTTTAGTTGCAGAGCGCACGGCAAAGAATGTTGGTGAGAATCATGCTACGGGTAAATTACTGGTTCAGATGGCGGAGTCAAAGGGTATTCCTGTTTTAATGATTAAACCAACTAGAACGAAATTAGATTCAGAAAGCTTTAACCGGGTGACAGGTTGGCAAGGGCGAACAAATCAAGAACAGCGAGATGCTTGTATGTTGATTTGGGCCATGAAAATTAAGAAGTGAGGTTATACAGATGGGCGTAGAAGTAACTGTTATTAATCAGTTCACACAATTTGAATGGCTAGCAAAAGGTTTAACTGCACAATCATTGGATTTCATACGTGCTGGGCATTCTACAGGTTCTAAACCGATTGATTTCCAAGACAGATTAGGTGCAATAGCTAAGATGAAAACACAACTCGAAAAGTCGATTACAGCTTTAATTATCTTTAATGGTAAATCTGAAAGTGATTATGATTATATTCGTAATTATCTTGCTCATATTATGATGAATGAAGCTGAGAAAGATAAAAAACGTGAGCCAGAACATATAGCTATTTATCACTTGTCGTGGTTAGTTGCCAGAATGGTAATTGATTTCACTTTAAATCCTGAACTTGAAAAGAACTTTACATCAATGGGGCGATTATATTATGCGGGTATTCCTGCTAATAAAATGTCTGTAGATGTGTATCGAATGACATGGAAAACATACGAGAAAATGATGCAGGCAGCTTTGGAACAGGCTATTCAGGATGCAGAAGAAACAATACGACAATACCGAAAGGATACTTACAAAGAGTTACAATCATAAAGTTTTCATTATTCTGAAAATTGACGTATAGTTTTATTAAGATGGTCGTATTTTGTTTATGGCTTATCTTTTTCTAAAGCTCATCTAATAGATGGGCTTTTTGCATTTCTATGGAGCGAAGAAAAGATGGCTTGGCTTTCAAATCAACATGCACCTACTAAACCAAATCAACTATGTATATTGGCTATTAAAGTAGATGATGAATCTTTCGACTATCTGCCAGCCATTTGGGATGTATGTAACAGTCAGGATAAACATTTTACTTTAACTGTAGATCGTCCTGATCTTGGTGACGTAATCAAATTAAATCAGGTTGATGCTTATATGATTTATCATCCTCTTACTAGTGAAGATGTAAAGTCATTTTAAAAGCTTTAGCTACATTTTCTTTGTTCAGATTCTTTTTATTACATTAGTAAATAAATAAAAACTCGGTCCCTTTTGGAACCGAGTTTTTTTGTATCGAGTAAAACTGGGGACGAAGTACTGCGGTAACAGTACCTCGACCTCCTGACAGACCTTGACTGTCAAAAGCAAGCCCAGCCTATCGTGCACACGACCGGTGAAGGCTATCAAAAATGTAAGCTTTTGCACAGGAAAATTTTTATGAAATCAAAGCCAATAATTCCATGGCAAGGTGGTAAAACCCGTTTAGCTAAGGATTTGTTGAGTAAATTCCCAGAGCATTCATGTTATGTGGAATTGTTTTGTGGTGGAGCTGCTCTATTTTTCTTAAGAGAAGACCAAGCAAAGACAGAAGTTATAAACGATCTAAATGGTGAGCTAGTAAACCTATATCGAGTTGTTCAAAATCATTTAGAAGAGTTTGTAAGGCAATTCAAATGGTGCATATCAAGCCGTCAGGTTTTTGAATGGGAAAAACTAAAAGTACCAGAAACACTAACGGATATTCAGCGAGCTGCAAGATTCTATTACCTTCAGCAACATGCGTTTGGTGGTAAGGTTTCTGGTCAAACATTTGGATACGCAACAACTGGACGCTCTTTAAATCTTTTACGGATTGAAGAAAGTTTGAGTGCAGCACATTTGCGTTTGAATGGCGTCTACATAGAAAATCTGAGTTGGGATAATTGCTTTGATAAGTATGACCGTGAGCATACTTTTTTCTATGCAGACCCTCCTTATTTAGACACGGCAGGTTACGGCATAGATTTCCCACTTGATCAATACAAATTACTTGCTGCGAAAATGAAGAGCTGCAAAGGCAAAGTAATGTTATCAATTAATGAACATGAATTGATAAGAACAATCTTTGCAGACTTTAGGATTGAAAAGACAAGTATTACTTATTCAGTCGGCCGTGACTTAAAGAGTAAGAGTAAAAAGAGTGATGAGTTGATCATCATGAATTATTAATTGAGGATTGTTTGATATGTCAATCAGAGGTTTAGCAGCAGCATTCAAAGGCTTAACAGCATCATTAATTGCTGTTGATGAACTTGAGCGTTTATTCCCGCTTACACCTTTGATTAAAACAACCCAAAAGCCTAATAAAGTCAGCCAAAAGAAGCGCCGTTTAAAAGCACGTCGTCTTGGTAAATATAGCTGACAGTAGTTTTGCCGAACATATTACGGCACATAAAACCGCATTAATTAATATTGATGCGGTTTTATTTTTTTATTCGTTATAACTTTTAGGTGATTGCAATGGCTTGTACTGGTTGTGCAAAGCGCCGTCAATGGTTGAAGGAAAGGAAAGATGAGCTCGAAAGAATCGCAAAAGCAGCAAGTATGCGGCTGCGAAAAGTTACTTCCTTTAATGGAGAAGTTATTAGAACAGACAACAATTCTGATTCAACAGAACGAACGGAAAGATAATATCGTTCTTGCTGCGATTGAACAGAATAATGAATTATTAATGCAATACCTTGATGAAGAAGAGGTAGAGAAGACAGGTTCTCATTATCTTGATTCTAAGCCTAAAACACTATGAGTTGGAGTGAATATGGCTAGGTTAAAACAGCTTAATCCTTTCAGGTTAAATACTTTAAAGACCAATGAAAGAACTATAAAACCTCAGACCAATTCATGGCGTTCTAATAAGTCATCAACGCAACGTGGTTATGGCTATAAATGGCAACAATACCGTTTAGAGTTTTTGAAATTAAATCCACTTTGTGTTTATTGTCAAAAGGAAGGTGTGGTTACGGAGGCAACAGTGGTTGACCATATCGTTCCTCATCGAGGAGATGACAAATTGTTTTGGGATACAAAGAATCATCAAGCTTTATGCAAACTTTGTCATGACAAAGTGAAGCAAAAAGAAGAGCAAACAGGGTAAATATGAAAATGCACTAAAATGGTGCTGGTGCCGTGGGGGGAGGGGAAAAGTCAGAGGGCCTTCACATTCTAGACCGCCCCCCCTTCTCATTTATAAAAAAAAATCCCGTTGAGTTAAAAGTTAAAGGAAAAAGTTAAAGGTGAAACAATGGCATTGACCGAGAAAATGAAAAAATTTGCTCGCGCCATTGTCGAGGGCAAGAGTAATAAAGAAGCAGCAATATTAGCGGGTTACGCTGAAAAATCTGCTTCACAACAGGGGTCAAAATTAAGAAATGATCCTGAAATTATTATCTTCATTGAAAAGTTAAAAGCAGAAAAAGAGGGGCGAACTTTAACTTCTGAGAAGAAAAAAGTTAAACCTACTGATAGTGGGGAAGACTGTAATCCATTAGATGAGGAGTTCCCCTATACAAAAGATGATCCACTTCAATTTTTAATTGATGTAATGAACAACAAAGACAATGAAATGTTTTTGAGGTTCAATGCGGCTAAAGCTGCTTTACCCTATACACATGGCAAAGTGGCTGATAAAGGTAAAAAAGAAACTAAAGCTGAGGCAGCAAAAAATGCTGCAAAAGCCGGTGGTAAATTTGCGACTCTACAGGCTCAAATGAAACCTAGTTAATTATCATTTTAGGTAGGAAAATTAATGGCCATTTTTGATAAAGAAATACATAGACGCGAAATAGATGCCACTTTAAGTGATACGGAACTTAAGGAAGCTATCCTTGATTATGTTTTAAAAAAGACAAATATCAAAGGCGAAGAATTTACACATCGTTGTTGGGTCAGTAGTTCAATGACATCCACAGGTTGTGAATATACTGGTCGCTGTGAAATTAAAATTGATCTAAAGAGTAAATCATGAATTTCTTAGAAGCAATTGAACAAGGTCTTCAAAAAGCAAATGATGTGGAACGTATTAGATCAGAAATAACCGAAGTATTAATGAAGTTAAATTCATCTTTGGCAAAATTTACTAATTCAGATGCTGCAGCATTTGATTTTACAAAAGACTCAATTCGTCAATTATCTCCAATAAAAATAGATTTTAATAATTTTTCGTATCCCATGAGATTGGAGTGTGGTAATCGAATTTTGCAAGCAGAAAGCTTTCGTCTTTTTGTTGAAAGTTTATATATCTGTATTCAAACAGCAACTTTTGGTGACTATGTACGAGAACAAATGATAATAACTAAATTATAATAAATATTAATTTTAAAATTTCTTAAGGAAATTTATTTATGAAAAGCCAAGATCAATCAGAAGAAATTATTAAGGGTGATTATGTCTTGGCTACAAAATGGCACGATGGTCATAGTCAAGATCATTGGTTTGTCGGTTTCTTTGTTGAAAAGGAAGGTGACCGTTATATAGTTGCTGATAGTGAAGGAAAATCAGCAAGAGGTGGCGGTTTTCGCTGCTGCAAAAAAATACATCCAGCTGTCGGAAAGTATTTGATTGATAATAGCCCTACTATATCGTCGATTAAACTAAATTTGTGGGAATATATTGAAAGTGATATTCATGCACTTGCAAAAGAAAATTACGACTATGAACATGGAAACATGACATATGATTAATAATTACATTAAAAAAGAGAATGTAACTGAAAGCTCTAAAATCATTACCCGTTTTGGCGGAGCAGATAAAATTGAAGCTGCTCTTATGAAGTGTGCTTGGGATGATGTTTACTGTTGGGAAATGGAAAAGTGGTATTCAGCTAGGTATTGGCAATACCATAAAATGTCAGTGAAATACACTGGCATAACGATGTGGGAGCTTTATTGGCTTAAAAAACAGGTAAATTAAAATAGAGTTCCTATAGGACAAGTTCAGATTAAAGATTGAAGTTTAAATCAACCGCCGGAAGGCGGTTTTTTTATGGGTGTAATTTATGAGTGCAATGCTTCCAGATTGGACAACAGCGTGTCCCGACTGGGAGAAAAGAATTGTTAGACGCGAGTCGCTCATCCCTTGTAAACCACTATTTCCTGAAGTTGCAGACCTTGCATTAAATACTTTTAAACAACTTGCGTTAGTGGACGTTGTTGGCGATTTTGAAGATGAAGAAGGGAACCCTCGACCGCCATTAATCAGCGAAGTTACTAAAGAATGGGTATATGAGTTCGTTGCTTCAATTTTTGGAGCATATGATCCTGATCGAAAACGCAGATTAATACGTGAATTTTTCTTATTAATTTCTAAGAAAAATACGAAATCAACAATTGCTGCAGCAATTATGCTGACAGCATTAATTTTGAATGACCGGCCTTCTGCTGAGTTAATTATTCTTGCTCCGACTAAAGAAGTTGCTGATAACTCCTTTGGGCCGATTCGGGACATGATTAAGGCTGATCCAGAATTAGCCTACATGATGCGTTTGAGTGAGCACACACGTACAGTGACTCATGCAGGTACTGGTGCAATTCTTAAGGTTGTTGCTGCAGATAGTGATGCTACTGCGGGTAAAAAAGCTTCTTGGATTCTTGTTGATGAACTTTGGGTATTTGGCAAGAGGGCTAATGCGGAATCAATGCTGCGTGAAGCCACAGGTGGTTTAGCATCCCGACCTGAAGGCTGCATTATTTACTTAACGACTCAATCTGATGAGATACCGGCAGGTGTATTTAAACAAAAATTAGATTATGCACGGGCTATTAGAGATGGAAGAAAAGTTAATAAACAATTTCTTCCACTAATTTATGAGTTCCCGCTCAGAATGTTAGATAAGCGGAAACATTACAATCCAGATTGGTGGTATGTCACAAACCCTAACTTGGGTGCTTCAGTTGACATGGATTTCTTACGAAATCAATGGGAACAGGTACAAGAAAACGGCGAAGAATCAATTAGAGATTTTTTAGCCAAACATCTTAATGTTGAAATTGGCATGAATTTACGTGCCGACCGTTGGGCCGGTGCAGATTTTTGGGAAAAACAAGGCAAGAAGTTTGAACTTGATTTTCTTATAAAAAAATCAGACTGCATCACAATTGGTTTTGATGGGGGTGGTCTTGATGATTTATTTGGTATGACCGTTCTTGGACGTGATGCAAAAGACAGATCAATTTGGTATCTGTGGACCAAAGCTTGGGTTCATCCAATCGCTTTGCAACGAAGAAAAGAAATTGCACCGCGATTACGAGATTTTGAAAAGCAAGGCGACTTAGTAATTGTTAAGAATATCGGTGAGGATGTAACCGAGGCGGGCGAAATTGCAAAAAAAGTATTTGATACAGGTAAGATGCCCGAAAAAGCTTTCGGATTAGATAAGTTAGGTATGCCAGCCTTGCAAGATGGTTTGATTGATGCAGGTATACCATTTGAAAGTTTATTTGCCATTCCGCAAGGCTACATGCTGTCTGGGTATGCAACTACAGCGGAGCGTAAACTGGCGGAAAAAAAACTTTTTCATGCTGATCAACCTCTAATGACTTGGTGTGTTGGTAATGCGAAGGGGAAACGATCAGGCAATGCAGTTATAATCACAAAACAGGAATCTGGGGTTTGTAAAATTGACCCTGTTATATCTATGTTTAATGCAGTTGCCCTGATGAGCTTAAACCAAGAACCGAATGGCGGACGAATGACTGATGAGCAGTTCATGGATGCCATTAGTAACCCCATAATTGTTTAGAGGTATGTATGTTAAAAAGTATTCACGATAGTTTCTTTCAATACCTCCGTAATGTTGGAAAACCACCTGAGTTATTACATGTAAAACCTGAGCTATATAATGAACTTTTACTCACTAAGAGTGGTGGAAAGTATGGTTTGGGTCAACCTCTAACACGGGACCAAGCAATGACTTTCTGTGGAAGAGAAGTGGTTCGTTGTGAAGAACTTTTAACAGAATTTGAGTGGTTCCCTAAGAAAAATTAGACATTTTCTTAACCACAGAATGAATTAATCAAAATTCCTAAGTCATGAAGCCCCTTAAAAGGGGCTTTTTTTATGGGTAAAGAAAATGAGTTTACCAGTCGTTGTTTATTTAATCTTGCTGCTTTGCGCTGCTGTTTGCTTAGTTTCTGGTGTGTATTTGTTGGTTGGGTTGGCATTCTCACTATTAGCAGCAAGTGTAGTTTTATTTGGTGCAGCGGCATTTTTAAGAAAAGGAATGGTGTAAATGAAAACGCTATTACAGACTCTTAATAGTGCAGTTGTAGCACCGCAGAATAATTCGAGACAGCAAAGTGGTGGATTAACTGACGTAAATTTTTGGACTTCTTTACTTGGGTTTTCTTCATCAAGTGGGAAAAGTGTCAGTGTTGAAACCGCATTAAAACTTGACGCCGTATGGGCATGTGTTCGATTAATCTCAGAAACCATCTCAACACTTCCACTTGTTGTTTATGAACGGCAACCAGATGGAAGTAGAAAGCCCGCAATTAATCATCCTTTGTATCCAATTTTGCGTAATCAGCCAAATATTCATATGACATCGGTTAATTACACGCAATGTTATGCGGCATCTTTATTGTTGCGTGGAAATGGATACTCGCAAATTAAGAGAAATTCAAAAAATGAAATTACAAGTTTGAATTTCCTTATGCCTGGTCGGATGCAATTAAAATTTAATGATCGTGATGACCTTATTTATTCGTATACAGATAGAAAAGGTAAGTTATTTATCATTGATCAATCCGAAATTTTACATACTCCTGCGTTCTCATTAGACGGACGAATTGGTTTGTCACCTATTCAGTACGGGGCAAATGTGTTTGGCGCTGCTATGTCAGCAGATGATGCTGCAAATAGTACGTTTAAAAATGGTCTATTACCTACGGTCGCTTTTGAAGTGGATCGTACGATGAATGATGAACAAAGAAAAGTATTCAAAAATTATGTAAAAGAAGTATCTGGTGCTTTAAATGCCGGTAAATCGCCAGTATTAGAACAAGGTGTTACAACTAAAGCGATCGGCATAAATCCTGCGGACGCTCAATTGCTTGAGTCAAGAAATTTTAACATTGAGTCGATTTGCCGTTGGTTCCGTGTACCCGGCTATTTAATTGGATATAGCAGTAAAGGGCAGACTAAATGGGGAAGTGGTATGGAACAGGAAATGCAAGGTTTTCTGACAT
The DNA here is from genome assembly GCF_003937785.1 of Acinetobacter sp. FDAARGOS_558. Taxonomy (NCBI): domain Bacteria; kingdom Pseudomonadati; phylum Pseudomonadota; class Gammaproteobacteria; order Moraxellales; family Moraxellaceae; genus Acinetobacter; species Acinetobacter sp. FDAARGOS_558. The sequence goes on along the minus strand of NZ_RKJH01000001.1, from coordinate 1,081,665 downwards.
TCACATTACGCCCATGGTTAGTTCTTATTGAACAATCTATGAACAAGTCATTACTTACACCGGCAGAAAGACTTAAATATTACGTTGAATTTTCTATTGAAGGCTTGCTTCGGGCAGATAGCAATACTCGAGCAGAGTTTTATTCCAAAATGGTCAATAACGGTATCTACACTCGAGATGAAGTCCGTGAAAAAGAGAATTTACCGAAACGCGGCGGTATCGCAGATGAGCTTACAATTCAGTCTCAAAATGTACCGATTAATGATGCTGGTAAAGATAAGTAATTTTCTAAGTAAAGGTTAAAAATATGAACAATTCTGAACACGAAACTCAAGGCCATGCGTCAGAAAGTATAGTTTTTGGCACAGACATTCATGAAGATCATAATGGCGTTGTAGTAACGCACAATGAGCAGATTCAAGTTGAGAATTCAGAAAAACGTCATGAATTAAGTCATGGTCATTATTACGATATTTTGTCTGGTGAGTTAGTTACACCAATTCAATTTCAACATGGTCCAGTTAAGGAACATGGGGTGAATGGTATAACTAGTGAAGCGCTTTTAGCCATTTTGATTCATCGGACTAAAATTTTGAACAATAACTTTCCATGTGAAGAAAATAAGCGAGCGATAACTTACATGGAAAATGCACTAGCACTTTTTGAACAGCGTACACGTGATCGACAACAACGTGGTGTTGAGGGCTTAAATCAAGCCTAAAAAATAATAAACAACTTAAGCAAGCGACCTTCGGGTCGCTTTTTTTTCGCCTGCAGAAAGGTAAATCAAATGAGTAAAAGCAATATGCCGATGGCACCGAAGGCCCTGAACAAACCAAATGTTCGGTTTGATTTGCCTGAAACTGTGCTGAGTAAGTATCAACCAAATATTAAGGCTTCTACCGAGACTGAAAACACTATCTCAATTTATGAGCAAATTGGCTACGACTATTGGGATGGGTCAGGGGTTACAGCGCAACGTATTTCAGCAGCTTTGCGTTACATCGGTGATGAAGAAGATGTAATTGTCAACATTAACTCTCCTGGTGGGGATGTATTTGAAGGTTTAGCAATTTACAACCTTCTCAGAAGTCACAAGGGCAATGTCACTGTACGTGTACTTGGGGTTGCTGCAAGTGCAGCTTCAGTAATTGCCATGGCAGGTGATGAAATTCAAATTGCCCGCGCGGGCTTCATCATGATTCACAACTGTTGGTCATGGGTGGTTGGCAATCAACACGATATGCGTGATGCCGCTGATTACCTTGCCGTTTTTGATGAATCAGCCACCGATATTTACCAAGCCCGAACAGGTTTAGACAAAAAAGAAATCACGAAACTACTTGATGCTGAATCTTGGCTTTCAGGTTCTCAAGCTATTGAGAAGGGCTTTGCTGACGATTATTTGCCAGCAGACCAAGTCATTGAAACAGAAGAAGAACCTACACAAGCAGCAATCCGCAAAGTAGATCAAATCCTCGCAAAACAACACATTCCGCGCAATGAGCGCCGAAAGCTTTTTCAAGCCATTAAAGCCGGCACGCACAACGCTGTCGCACCTAAGAGTACGCCTGACGCTACTCCACAAACCACGCACGACGCTGGTTCAAGTCATACGTTTGCCGACGGTTCGGCTTCAAAACTTTCAAACGCATTAAAGGACATCCTCCCATGACAGACAAAACTATCGAAAAAGAGTATCAACAAGTTCAAGCTGACTTGAAACAGGTAACTGATCAATTAAAGCAGCATGCAGAAAATTATGAAAAGCAAGTTAAGCAGTTTGGTGAAGCTAATACTGAAGCTAAACAAAAGGCCGATGAAGCTTTATCCAAGTACAATGATTTGAGCGCTACGATTAAAGAGTTGGAGCAAAAGCTTGATCGTCCTGCGGGTGGCGGCGGTGATGAGCCAACTAAGTCAGTTGGGCAGCAAGTTATTGATTCTGATGCTTATCAATCAATGGATAAAACATCACGTACATCTATGCGTGTGAAAATGCCACGTCAAGCAATTACAACGGCGACGGGCCCTAATGTAACCCCAGACAATCAAGGGATTGTTTTACCTCAAATGCGCCGTATGACTATTCGTGATTTGTTGGCACCGGGCCAAACAAGTAGCAATAGTATTGAATATACGGTGGAAACTGGGTTTACAAATAATGCTGCACCAGTAGCAGAGACCAACCCAAAACCATACTCTGAAATCACGTTTGAAAATAAAACAGCGAATGTACGGACAATTGCGCATTTATTTAAAGCTTCGCGCCAGATTTTAGAAGATGCACCAGCATTGCAATCATACATTGATGCTCGTGCTCGTTATGGCTTGCAGTTGGTGGAAGAACAACAATTATTGTTCGGTAATGGAACTGGACAAAACTTACTGGGTATCGTTCCACAGGCTTCAACCTTCAATGAAGATTTGATCAAAATTACGAACGCAACTCCAATTGATCGTATTCGTTACGCTTTACTACAGGCGGTACTAGCTGAATTCCCATCAACCGGTATTGTTCTTAATCCCATTGATTGGGCTGATATTCAGTTAACCAAAGATAATGAAGGTCGCTACATTATTGGTAATCCTGTAAATGGTAATGCCAATACTCTTTGGAACTTGCCTACTGTTGAAACGCAAGCGATGGTATCTGGTCAATTTTTGACAGGTGCATTCAGCCTTGCCGCTCAAATCTTTGATCGTATGGATATTGAAGTTCTTTTATCTACTGAAAATGATAAAGACTTTGAAAACAATATGGTTTCAATTCGAGCCGAAGAGCGTTTAGCACTTGCAGTTTATCGTCCAGAATCGTTCGTTACTGGATCGATTCGTAAAGCAGTTTAATTTACGTAAATCATAACAAAAGGGCTAGGTAGTACTAGCCCTTTTTTTATAAGGATAAAAAACATGTCAAAAGTAAAAGTAAAGCTCTTGAAAACATTTATGCATGATCGACAAGTTCGTGTAACTGGTGAAGTTATTGAGGTTTCACCAACTAAGGCCGAAGAATTGTCGCGTCTAAATCTTGTAAAAATTATTGAAAAAGATGAGTCACCAAATGGTGACACGTCGGTCACCATAAATAAAGAAGAGACACCTGCAAGTGATACCTCTGGTGAAGAACAAACTTCAGAAGAAACACTTGCACAAGAAGCTGGTGAAGAAGAAGTAAAAGCAAAATCAAAACGTACTCGTTCTGCTGCTGCAAAGGAATAAAACATGTCTGTGCTGACTATTAGCGAAGCTAAATCTCACCAAAAAATTGATGACGATGATGATTCAGAAATTTTGAGTAAATTAGAATCTGCTGAACTAATGGCAGCACGATTCATGGGGCGCTACTTCTATGCTAATGAAGCAGATAAAAATGCTGGTTTAGAAGAAGTAGCCAATATTTTGAACGAAGCCAAAACTAAAGCTAATCAATTTGAAGAAAATGCACGGAATGCAAATGATCAAGAAGAACGCGAATTCTATATGAATCAGGCTAAGCAAATTCTATATGAGTCACGTACTGAAGCATCTATGCGTATTAATGGTGTTGTGATTAATCCAGTGATTCGAGCAGGTGTTTTATTAACTTTTGGCTTTCTTTACGAGACGCGTGAGGCGACAGCCGAATTGCCAGTTTCTGCAGAAAATACTTTATTTCCGTTCAGAATAAATTTAGGGGTCTAAAGTGAAAGCAGGAGAACTGAGACATAGAGTTGTTATACAACGACATCAACAGAATGGACGGAATGAGGATGGTAATTTTTTGCCGGGTCAGTGGGTTGACTATAAAACTCTTTGGTCGAAAGTAACACATGTTTCAGGCAAAGATTTAATCGCTGCTCAAGCAAATAACAGCGAAATAGTAGCCAGAATAAAGTTCCGATATAGAACAGATATTGATACTACGATGCGAGTAATTCATAAGGGGATTATTTATGCGATAGACAGTCCAGCATTGGATGATGCTGGAAAAGGCAACGAATATTGCACATTCATGTTAACGGGTGGAATTGAACGATTCCCTGATTAATTCGGAGGTTGTATGTCTGTTGAAGTAAAGATAGAAGGCCTGCCTGATCTCGAAAATAAGCTAAGACAATTGGCTGATGAAAAAAAGGTAAAGAAAATTACTCGTCAAGCAGCCAGAAAGGCTATGAATATTGTTAGAAATGCTGCACGAGAGAATGCAAAAAGAGTCGATAATAAAAAAACAAGTGAAAAAATTTGGAAGAATATTTCAACTCAGGCAGGAAAAACACGTAATTCTAGAACAATAAAAATGCGTGTCGGTGTAAGAGGCGGTGCATCATTTTCAGATCCAAATCCACCTGAAACGAGTGGCGGTGATACTCGGCACTGGCGTTGGGTAGAATTTGGTAGTTCTCATCAACCAGCTATTCCATTCATGAGACCAGCTTTAGCAAATAACCTTGAGAAGGTAACTACAAAATTTTCAGAAAGTTTTAGTGAAGCTTTAAATTTAGAGTTGGCAAATTTATGAGTGATATTCCTATTTTTAGAATTTTAAATGCAAATTCAAAAATTAAAGCCCTTTTAGGGGAGGATTTGAAAGTTTATGAGGATGTTGCACCATCCGGCATTGAACCTCCATATGCAGTGTGGCAAATCATAACCGCATCTTCAGAAAATCACTTAGATTCACAAGCTAAGCTTGATCATGTGATGTACCAAGTGATTGTGTACGACACAGATGTAATAAGAGCTACAGCTATTCGAGCGGCAATTCGTTCAGTTCTTGGAGATCATAGTTATATTTTGAATTCCATGATTAACGGAAAAGAGACACAAACAAAATTATTTTCTCGTGGGTTTGACGCGAATTGGTTTGTTAAGCGCAAGACTTAAGGTGAAGTTAGAAACCTCAATCCATATTTAAATATTAATTAGAAGTAGGACCTCGCATTTGCGAGGTTTTTCGTTTTTGAACCCCGCATTCGCGGGGTTTTTTTCGCCGTAAGAAAAGAGGAGTCCACTCATGGGCGTATTAACACAAGGCACAGAAACATGGGTAAAACACGGGTCTCCTGCTGTTTTAACCAAAATTGAATGTATTACCGAATTGTCAGTTGGTGATGACAGCGTTACAGAAATCGAGACCACTTGTATGGAGGAACGAGAATCCTCCACATCTGAATATGGTTTAGTTAAACCGGGTGAAGGCAGTTTGAAAATTAATACAGACCCTGAAAATGAAACCCATGTCCTTATTTTAAATTTGGCTCAGAACAAAGCCAAAGTTGAAGTTTTTGTAGGTTGGTCTGATGGTACAGCTGCCCCCACATTGAATGGCGATATTGTAACTGTGCCACAAGGACGTTCATGGACCCAGTTCCAAGCACAATTACGGAAAGGTCCACCGATTTTTGATAAAGATTCATTAGTTAATCACACGATCCCTATGAAACGGCAGACACCAGCATTTGACACATTGAAATCTGCTTAAAAATTTAACCCCTCATAAGCCCCTTTATAGGGGCTTTTCTTTGGAATATTGAATATGAAACAGTTAAGTCCTGAACAAATTAAAAAAGGTATTTTGATTGGAAAACCAGAGAAAGTAACAGTTCAAGTTTTAGTAAATGGTGAGGAGTCTGAATTTTCAACCTATATTAAGCCATTTAACTATCAATCAGCTGTGGCTAATATGAAAGCTTACGGCGAAAATAAAGAAGCTCTTGCAGGTATTTTAGCAAGTTGTATTACCGACAAAGATGGAACACCAACATTTACAGAGGATGAAGTCCGCTTACACTTCAGTCAGGCATTAGTTGATATTATTTGGAGTAAGATTGTTGAAATTAATGTCTTGGGAAAGCAGACATTGAAATCGACGACAGAGAAGAGCTCATCATCGAAATCGCAATCGTTACAGGTAGGTCAATCGAAGAAGTTGAAACGACCTTCTCGTACAAAGAAATCCAAAAGTGGGACGCCTACCGAAGAAAACGCGGAAGCTTGAATATAGGGCTACGTGTTGAAGAGGTTATGGCGGAATTAAAGTTAATGTTTGCATCTTCAAAAGGTGTTAAAGGTTTACAAATATATGATTATCTACCACATTTTGATAAACCAGCGCCATTAACCTTTGAGCAAGAGCGATTGCTCAAAATAAAGAATAAGCCTTAATATTAAACCATCCATAGGGGTGGTTTTTTATTACCCCCTTTGTTAAATTGTTGAAAATTAATATTGGTGGGTATATGAGAAAAATTCTTTTTTTAACTTTATTAATTCCATGTTTATCTTGGGCAGCACCTAAAGGAATCACAATCGAAAAGAGTGGTTTTGATGGGACTACAGAAATAACAATGAGATCATATGGGACTTCCTCATGTGCCAAATTTGGTGGCGCTTGTTTGATGCTTGGAGCAAATTGGAAAAACAGCAATCCAGAAGAAGTAGTTTTAGAATTAAGTACGCTAAACTATTTTGCTGCGATGAGCAACCTATTGATTAATATTGATGGGGAAATAGTAAAAGCCGATCGAATCAACTTTGCACATGACTCAACACTAACTGGTAATTATAAAGAATCGTATCAACGATTTAAAATTGACAAACAAACCCTTACTAAAATTTTAAATGCTAAAAAGGTTTGGCTTAAAGTTAGTATTTCTGGTGGAAATTATCTTGAAACGAATCTAATTGATGAAGGCAAAAAAACATTAGCCTTTGACGGTCTAGCTCGATTTGAGAGTCAATTGAATTAACAAATTTTGAATATTGAAAACCTCGCAAATGCGAGGTTTTTTTTTGCTTGGAGAAAAGTATGGCTACGAACAATCTAGGAAGCCTAACCTTAGATTTAGTGACTCGAATAGGTAATTTTATTGAGCCATTAAATCAGGCTGAACGTAAAGCCAAATCTTCAGGTGAGAGTATCGCTTCTAGCTTTAATGTGGCAAGTATTGCGGCAAAAGCTTTTGGCGCAGTTTTGGCAGGAGCATCTGTTGCAGGAGTGACAGCATTCGTAACAAAAGCTATTGACGCTGGAAATGAAATTAAAAAATTAGCCCAACTTGCAAACGCAAGCACCACAGTTTTTCAATATTATGCAAAAGGTGCAGAAACAGCCGGAATTAGTATAGATAAATTTGCGGACCAGATGAAAGACATGCAAGACCGTATTGGGGAGTATCAACAAACGGCAGGTGGGCCTTTAGCTGACTTCTTTAAAAATATTGCGCCCAAAGTAGGTGTGACAATTTCTCAATTTCAAAAACTATCAGGTCCAGAAGCCTTACAGCTTTATTATAATTCCTTAGTAAAAGCAAATGTTAGTCAGAATGATATGAAATTCTACATGGAAGCTATTATTTCTGACTCTTCTATGCTTATTCCTTTGTTAGAAAATGGGGGAGCTGGATTTAAAAAATATGGAGATGCTGCGCAACGTGCAGGATCAATCATGGATGATGCAATGATAAAAAAATTATCAGAGGCAAAAGAAAATCTATGGATTATGAACCAGCAATGGCAAGGTGTTGAAGCAACCTTAATTAATGGAATTGTTCCAATTTTTAATATGGTTGCATCCAATATGGATAACATCTCGGCTGCTGCTACTGCATTAGCAACAGCTTTAGGTGTAAAACTGGCAGTTCAAGGGGCGATTTTAACTAAAGAATTTACCCTTGGTATGATTGAAGGCATCCGCTATCAGATGACACTTGCTAGAATGGCAGGGGTAACTTTGCAGACTGCGAGTGCTATGGGTGTTTTAAGAGGTGCAATGGCATTTCTAGGCGGTCCAGCAGGGTTGGGGCTACTAGCTATTCAAGGTCTCGCTGCTGGTGCAGCTTTTTTCTTTATGAAGAATAAAAGTGATGAGGCTACAGAATCCCTTAACAAACATGGTACTTCTGTCTCAGAAGTCATAAAAAAATATCAGGAATTGGATATTGCATCTCAGCGTAGACAAGTCCGTGCAGAAAAAAAATCTTTAGAAGAAATTACAGAAGAATATAACAAAGCAAATAGCACTTTAATTAGCTTAGCCATTAATATCGGGCGTTTTGACGGTTCAACTTCGGAGGCCTCAAAAAAAGCAAGTGAATTGGCGATGGCATTTAAAAAAGGTGATTTATCGGCAGGTCAATTTTCATCTGCAATAAATAACTTAACAGGCGTGTCTGAAGAATCAAAAGCAAAGATTGATGAACAGGCAGCAACTTCAATTAGATTAAGTAATGAATATGTCGCTCAGAAAAAGGTAGTCAATGCCTTATTAGAAACTACCGATAAGGCGACTGATAAACAATCTGAATTTAATAAAAAATTATTAGAAGCTGAGGCAGCATCAAAAAGAGCTCAAGCTGCGTATGCAGAATATATGAAGACATTTAATACTGATTATATGGAAAGTGCATATAAGCTAAAAATAAGACAAAAATTTGGTAATAAATATGATGAAGATGAACTGGCTGTCTTTGAGGCGTGGGCGAAAAGACATAATTATGATAGCCAGCAGATGCAGACTCCAGCAGCTTTAAATGATTTAGCTAACGCAAGACGTCTTTATGCTGTTAATAAAGAGATAAACGATTTGCAAGATAAAAAGACTAAATCAGAACAAGCAGCTACGGCAGAGGCAAAAAAACAAGCTGATTATGCAGAGAAAAATTACAAATATTCATCCTTAGAAATTGATATGCTCAAAAAAGTATCTGCACTAGCATCTCAAAATGGGTTGGACAAATTAGAAGAAAAATATGGGCTTCCAAAAAATTTATTGGCGGCTCTGATGGCCCAAGAGTCCAAAGGTGACAAAAATGCACGGAGCCCTACAGGTGCAATTGGGTATTATCAAACGACAGCAGATTATAGAAAAGATAATAAAATAAGTGTAGCTGATTCAAAAAATCTACCTGTTATCGCAGAAGTCGTCGCTAAAAATTTAGCAAAAGCCTATCAAGAATTAGGAACTTGGGAAGCTGCTATCCGTTCTCACAATGCTGGTGTGGCTGGGGCACAACGTTTTAAAGAGACTGGGACTGTAAAAGGGAACCCTGCTCGGGTGCAGGAAGTAAAGCAATTTCCTGATCTAGTAAATAAATGGTTAGTTGGCTTAAATGGGAAAACTGGCAAAGACTCAGGTTTTATACATGATGATCCAACTGAAATTTTAAAAGATATTCAGGATTTTGAGGCGGCTAGAAAAGCTACTGAGGAAGCGGCGGCAAAAGATCGAAAGTCAATACAGGAAAAATATTATTCAGATTTAGAGAGAATGGCCGCTGATAATGCTGAAGCTGTAAAATTAATTAATGAGAAATTTGCGAATGACCCAACTGAACGAGATCGATTACTCGCACTTCAGAAAAAAGCATATGAGAAAGATTTAGAAAATTATATTAAAACTCAGGATGAGAAAGTTAAAGCTACACAACAAGCGGTTCAAAATATAAAAGATAAAATTAATAAATTGAATCAAAGTGCAGCTGAATCATGGGCAAGAGCAACATTAAAACCCGATGAGCTGGCCCAATGGAATTTAAATAATGAATTGGACTCAAAACAGGCATCTTTAAATGGAGATTATCAGGATGTAAAAACCTCTATTAAGGACAATGAAGGATTGTCAGATACAGAAAAGTACCAGATGTTGCAAGATGCATATAAAGCATATTTAGATGCCAAATTATATTTGGACACGGAATATGCTTCTAAATCTAGAGAGTTACAAGATGGTTTAAATGCACAAACTCTATCTGGTTATTCTTCTTTAATGGGTGATATGTCTGGTATTGCGAAAGCATTTGGAGGTGAACAATCCAGAACATACAAGGTGTTATTCGCTATGCAAAAGGGCTTTGCTATTGCTAGTACATTGCTATCAAGTAAGGAAGCAATTAGTAAAGCATGGGCCTCAGCTGCTTTCCCTTATAACATTCCTGCCGTAGCGATGGCAGTTGCACAGACAGGTGCATTAACTCAAGCTGTTTCGGCGATAGCACCCAAAGGATTTGCAACAGGTGGGCAAATTAGAGGACCAGGGACAGGGACTAGCGACAGTATTCCTATTTGGGCATCGAACGAAGAGTTCATGATCAAAGAATCTTCTGCTAAAAAAATTGGTTTGGATAATCTAAATTATATGAACCAGACAGGTGAATTGCCTAAATCAAACACCAATCAGGTAATGGTTGCTACTTTGGCAGAGTTGCCACAAGGAGGAGATGTAATTAGCGCTCCAGTAACAGTCACTGTTACAGTAAACCCTGACGGCTCAAGTAATGTTGATTCAGCTGGGCAAGCTAAGGCTCTTGGGGATGCTTTGGGTAATGCTATTAGACAAGTAATGTTAAAAGAACTGAGACAGGGCGGAGTACTTTATAAAGCCATTAGAAGTTAAATATGATATGGAGAGTTTTCATTTAACTGAAAATTGACGTATAGTTTTAATAGAATGGTCGAATTTTATTTTTGACTAGTTTACAAAAAACCGACCCCAATAAATTGGGGTCGGTTTTTCATTTAATGATTAAGCTATAGATAGAACAGGATGTTTACCCAAAACTTTAAGGGCATCTATAACTGCATCAATCTTAGTTGTATAGCTTAAGTCGACAAGTCGTTGAACGGCTTGTCGTTGAATATGTAAACGTCGTGCGAGTTCAGATTGATTAACATTCTGTTCAAGCATCGTATTTAGCAAAAGAATTTTTGACCAAATACTTAGAGGGAGATCAATTACATGATCACCCTCTTGTATAGGGCTAGGCATAGGTATATGTCTATTATTTTCAAAATAGAAATCCATCGCCGTTATAAGTGCGTCTTTTGCTTCTTCAGTTGCTTCTTCTATAGAGTAGCCTTGTGTTAATGCTTCGGGTATATCTCTAAACTCAACAAAGTAGCAACCCGTTTTTGGGTTTAAAGTAAAAGTAGCTGGATATTGCATAATAAACTCCAAGTGAATACAGATTTGATGAAAGAACCGAGAGCTAACTCTCGATTCCTAATTGTTTTTTTATTCCCTTTACCAAGAAGTCGTCGATTTCCGTGTGTCTGGGGATTGTGCTTTGTTTATCGTTTAAGTAAACCTTGGTATGTTTACCTCCTTCTTTAAACTCAGCCCCTAGTTGACTTAGGAACTTCATCAAATCTTTACGTTTCACTTTTTCCTCTATCTGTTTAACATAGTGCTATTGTAAACATTATTGTTTACACTGTCAACAATAATGTTTACATTTTTTGATGTATTCAACTTATGGAAATACTATGAGCTTACTAAAATTTACTTGGGCACAAGATTTAGAAGGTAACTCGCAGACAAATAAATTTAATGTTTTAACCACAGCTTTTGGAGATGGTTACGAACAAAGCACAAGCGTAGGTATAAATAATCGTGCTGGTGAATGGTCGTATCAACGCACAGCGGAAGAAGCTGAAATTCTGGAAATTAAGGCATTCTTTGATCTACATAAGGGTGCTAAAGCTTTCCTATGGGATTCGCCTCTTGACGGAGAAGTAAAGGTTAAAACTGGAGAATATCAGCCAGTTTGCCTTGGGGCAGGTTACTGGCGAATTTCGACTACTTTTAAACAAGTTTTTACCCCTGAATAATTCCCTTTTTCTATTGCTCCTTTTAAGGAGCATTTTTTTTGCTTAAAGGAGCAGAATCATGACTGTTAAAACTTTAGACCTAGCAGAATCATATTTAATTGGTGAATTACGTACGCAACTAGCAGATGCACGTAGTTTTGGAAATGATCTAACTGCGGGGAAAATTGAGACATTAACGATCAATTACGATAAGTCTTCTAATTCAGTAAATATTGCTGTAGCACCCGGTGGTGGAGTGAATGGAAATATGACATTACTCGATGCAGACATTACAAAATGGACAATGCAGACAGTTTTAAATTGTAGCTATCTCTACGGCGTTAATGTGAATTCACTGATTTTAAAATATGACTTAGCCGCCAAAAAAATCAGTATTGATTACACTCCAGTTGCTGAAGCCACAGCTCAGGCTTAAGGTGCTCTTATGACTTTACAGAGTGACTTTCAAAAACTTGAACTGGATGGATTAATTCGCTTGTTTGAGTTAGATGCCAGCTCCTATGGAGTTGGCATACTAAGGTTCCATGGTCACCAACATGCGGAAAATATTATCTGGCAAGGTCAAGCATATGAGGCTATTAGTCTTGAGGTTTCGGGCTTGGAAATGAGATCGGATGGTAAAGCATCTGCGCCGACACTAACAATTGCTAATAATATTAATGGAATACAAGGTGCTATTTCTGCTTACTGCCTTCAATGTAAGGATTTTGTAGGCGCTAAAATTAAAGTTATTACTACACTTTCTAAATATCTTGATGCTGAAAATTTTCCAGATGGAAATCCAACTGCGTCTAATGAATCTAAAGAACAAATCTGGTATATCGAGCAAAAAACTTCTGAAAATGCCCAACAAGTAACATTCGAACTTTCAAATCCTATTGATTTCGAAGGGTTGAAAATTCCTGTTCGCCAAATTACCTCATTATGTCACTGGTGTATGGTCGGGAAGTATCGTGGGGAGGAATGTGGTTACACGGGCGCAGCAATGTTTACTGATAAGGATGAACCAACAGATGACCCATCATTGGATAGATGTGGTGGCCGTTTAAGTTCTTGCCGTTTGCGTTTTGGAGAGAACAAGTCCTTACCGTTCGGTGGGTTCCCTGCTTCAAGTCTTATGTGAGTTGTTTTTATGTGTAACTTTTCAGTAGGTGAAGTGGTTGAATTTTGGGTGGTAGGTCGAGCAGTTTCAGGTAATGGGATGCAAGTACAAATTCTAGAAATAGACGGAGATTGGGCTGTAGTCACTACTGGATGTGGTCAGTGGCCAGAAAAACTTTCTAACTTGAGGAAAATTTCATGAAACTTGCAGCGAAAATTAAAAAAGCAATCATGGCCCATGCTGATGAATGCTATCCACAGGAATGCTGCGGAGTAATAGTGGGCAAAGATTACATTCCTTGCCGCAATATTTCTGATAAGACAGATCAGTTTGAAATCCATCCTGAAGATTTAGCCATGGCTGAAGATCAGGGGGAAATCTTAGCTTATGTCCATTCACATCCAGATGGCACAACAAGAGCATCGGAACTGGATTTAATTCAAATTGAATTACATCAAAAGCCATGGGTTATTTGTTCTTATCCTATTCTTGATTACGCCATATATGAACCATGTGGTTATCGCGCCCCTTTAGTGGGTCGTAATTATTTTCACGGTTGGCAAGATTGCTATGCACTGATTCGTGATTTTTATAGTCGTGAATTGGGCGTAGAACTTATGGATTTCGAGCGTAAAGATGCATGGTGGGAAGATAAGGACCATCCATCACTTTACCTTGAGAATTATGAAAAAGCGGGATTCTATGAAGTAGATACGCCGCAGTATGGCGATATGCTTGTTTGTCGTGTTGGGCGTACAGAGCATCCTAATCATGCGGTAGTCTGGCTTGGGGATAATGGGCAGCTTAAATCGGAACAAACTGAGCAATGCATAGGTTCAAGTCTAATTCTTCATCATCCATATAACCGCAAATCTGTTCGGGAAATATATGGTCAACAATGGCTTGAACGCACTGTAAAAATTTTGAGGCATCGAGATGTTAAAGACCATTAAATTATATGGCGTGCTTGGGCAAAAGTTCGGTCGTGAATTTAAACTTGACGTTGCAAATACTAGAGAGGCGATGAGAGCCTTGTCGGTTCAAATTAACGGCTTTGAAAAGTTTATGTTGCGGGCACATGAGCAAGGGTTACAGTTTGCTGTTTTTCTTAAAAGTAAAAATTCAAGCAATAAGCGCGGAAAGAAAAGAGCATCAATTTACGACCATGAAACTAAGAGATTAATCACTGGGGATAACATCGGTGAAGAACAGCTTGATATGAACACCCAAGCTGAAGTTATTCACATAGTTCCTAGAGTTGTAGGGGCAGGTGGTAATGGTGCTCTACAAACTATCCTTGGTGCTGTGATGGTTGTTGTTGGGGTTGTAATGCTTTATATCCCGGGCACCCAAGCATTTGCACCATCTGTAATTGCAGCAGGTGTTGGGATGATGGTAGGCGGCATCGCAATGATGCTAATGCCTAAAATCGATAACTCTCAAGATCAAAATCAGGATGGAAACAAAGCGAATAAGGGCTTTGGCGGAGCAGTAACAACAGTAGCTCAAGGTAATCCAGTACCAGTGCTTTATGGTCAACGTGAAGTGGGTGGCTTTATTGTTAGTGCAGGCCAGTACCCAGAAGATCAGATGTAAAAGTTAATTATATTTTAGAGGCGCTTTAAGCGCCTTTTTTATTGCGCGAGATTTATTATGGCGAAGGTGATAGGCGCGAAAAAGGGCGACAACAAAGCTCGTCAACCTGTAATAGCTCCTGATTCAGCACAATCAAAAACATTTATTAAAATCTTATACGGATTGGCTGAGGGGGAAGTCGAAGGATTAGCCAACGGCAATCAATCAATTTTTCTTGAAGAAACCCCTTTGCAAGATGCAAATGGGAACCTAAGCTTTTCTAATGTAAAAGTTGATTTCCGAAAGGGTACTAACGACCAAGACTATATTGACGGATTTCCTGCAATTGAAAGCGAAACAGCTGTAGGAGTTGAATTAAAGTCTGGTATCCCTTGGGTAAGAGCTTTTAGCAATATTGATCTTGATGCAGTCAGAATTCGTTTGAAGTGGGGACCTTTACGCAGTCAAGACGCTACTACTGGGGATGTTAGCGGTTTAACTATTGAATATGCAATTGATCTTCAAACCGATGGTGGCTCATGGATAGAAGTATTAAAAACAAAAATATCAGATAAAACATCGGCCAACTATGAACGTGCACATCGTATAGATTTGCCCAAAGCTGATTCCGGCTGGATTGTACGTGTACGTCGTATCACACCCAACTCAACTTCTGAATACGTAAGTGACAAGATGTATGTTGAAGCCGTCACTGAAGTAGTTGATGCAAAATTACGTTACCCAAATACCGCCTTATTAGGACTTCAATATGATGCTGAAACTTTCGGCAATGTTGCGAAAGTTGCTGTTGATTTAAAAGGGACCTTACTTTTAGTACCTAGCAATTATAACGCTCAAACACGCCAATACATTGGCATTTGGGATGGTACTTTTAAACGTGCATATTCAAATAACCCTGCTTGGATTTATTACGACCTATGCACAAATGATCGGTACGGTTTGGGCGATCGTTTAACGCCGTTAATGATTGATAAGTGGTCGTTATACCGCCTTGCCCAATATTGTGATCAGATGGTATCTGACGGATTAGGCGGAGAAGAACCTCGCTTCACTTGTAACGTTTATCTACAAAGTGCTAGTGAAGCTTTCAGTATTTTAACAAAGTTAGCTGGTGTCTTTCGTGCGATTGCTTTCTGGGATGGTGCAAACATCCATTGTGATGCAGATATTCCACAAGATACATATTTCACATATACCCGTGCTAATGTTATTGGCGGTCAGTTTGAATATTCAGGTACACGAGCGCGTGATCGACACAATGTCGTTAAAGTTGCTTGGGATAATCCAGCTAACCACTATAAAACTGAATATGAATTTGTACGCGATGAGCAAGCAATTGCTGAATCAGGACAAGTACGTATTCTAGAATTAGATGCATGGGGATGTACTTCACGTGGACAAGCTCAGCGTGCAGGACATTGGGCATTAAAGTCAGAACAAAAAGAAACCCGTACTGTTTCCTTTAAAGTTGGTCTAGATGGCCACATCCCTTTGCCCGGTAGAGTTATTGAAATTGCAGATGAGCTTTTTGCAGGACGGGCCAATGGGGGACGTGTATCTAAAATTTCTGCTGATCTAACAAAAATTACACTTGATCGAGATGATGTTGTTGCTAAGGCTGGTGATCGTTTAGTTATTAATGGCGAAAATGGAAAAGCTCAAACTCGAATTGTTCAATCAATCTCAGGCCGTGTTGTTAAGGTAACTTTGCCATTTGATGAAAATTCAATAGCAGTACAAAACGTTTGGGTTTTGGATGCTCAAGATTTAGCGACAATGAAATTCCGTGTTATTTCAATCTCACAAGATGAAAAACACCAGTTCAGTATTACAGCACTCCAATATAACCCTCAAAAATTTGATGAAATTGATAACGGTGCATTCTTTGAAGAAGCACCTATATCAATAGTCAATCCTTCAATTCAAGAACCAGTCAAAGATGTTTTGATTACGACCGAAAGTCGTGTTGATCAAGGTATTAATGTCATCACAATGATTGTGTCATGGACACAAGCAAAAGGTGCTGTTAAGTATCTTGTTGAGTGGCGAAAAGATGATGGATCGTGGATTCGGTTACCATTAACAGGAAATAACTCAGTCGAAGTACCTGGTGTTTATTCAGGTCAATATCAAGCTCGTGTTACTGCAATTTCTGCATTCGAAGTTGCTTCATTGCCTACTTCTTCAATATTAACGGATATTACTGGTAAGCAAGGTTTACCACCTAAATTAGCTTTTATTCGAGCCACTGGAATTTTATTCGGAATGAAGTTGGACTGGGGATTTCCGCCAACTGGGGCAAAAGATACTGCTTATACCGAAATTGAAGTTTCAACTGATGGCATCAATAATATTGCTCAATTAGGGTTGTTTGCATATCCGACTACCACTACCACAATCCAAGGTTTACAACCTAATCTTAGACAGTTTTATCGCGGTCGATTAATTGACCGGATTGGCAATGTTGGTCCTTGGTCTGAATGGGTTAATGGTACGACCACAGCAGATCCAGAAGCGGTTCTTGATCTAATTTCTGGTCATATCGGAGAAACCGATCTAGCTAAAGAGCTACAAACTAAAATTGAGAATACAGTTAATGTATCTGAAGCAGCAGCACAAGCAGCTGCAAATGCACAAACTGCAGCCAGTAATGCTCAAGAAGCGTCTAAGAATGCACAAGCATCTGCTGAAGAAGCAAAGTCAGCGGCTACGGAGGCTAAGGCGGCGGCTACAGATGCACAAGTACTGGCATCAGAAGCAGAGCAAGTGGCAAATGAGGCTAGTGCGATTGCAGCTAACGCGAAGAATGCGGCTGATCAAGCAGTATCTTCAGCAATAACTGCTAACACGGCAGCAGCAGAAGCAAAAACTACTGCTAGTAATGCGAATACGACCGCAACGAATGCACAAACCGCTGCCAATGATGCAGCAGCTGCGGCATCGAAAGTGGCTTCTGATTTAACCACTTCGACAAATCAGTTAAATCAAAAGATTGCTGATGAAACTAAAGCACGCACAACTGCAATTTCTAATCTGAATGATGGTCTCACCACTGAAACCTCTCAACGCAAGTCAGAAGATGCGGCGCTGTTAAGTAATATTGAGACTTATAAATCTAGCACTAACGGCACTTTATCTAGTTTGCAAACGCAAATTAATACTAACGCAACAAACACAAGTGCTAATGCATCAAAAATTACTTCGCTGGATTCACGTTTAACTACAAATGAAGGTAAAACGGCTGAAGCAATTAATGCAGCTGCCACCGCACAACAAACTGCCAATACCGCCGTTAACAATGCGGCAGCAGCAGCTTCGGCAGTTACCGCACTAAAATCAGAGTTGAGTACAGGCAAAGGCATCAACAATATCATTGCGCCTTTTTCTGATCCGCAAGAACTATCACCTTACATTATCGGTGCGTCGAGAACTGTTGCCTTAGTAAAATCGCCAATGCGTATTAAGGGTAATGCTTATGATGTTACCTTTAATGCGGTTGCTGGCAGTATTTATTTTGGTTCCTCGTCACTAGCAACAGTCAATACTGCGGCGGCAGGTATTGTCAGTGGCGGAAAGCGTTACATGCTAAGCGCTTATTTAAAGAACCTCGATGCTACTAAACAGGCAGATGTTTACTTTACATTGCATTGGTTTAAACGCGCAGCAGACGGCACTTTCACGTCTTCTCAAAGTGTTTTATTAAATCAGTCAACTAACAACACACGAGTAACACCTTCAAACGACGGCGGTACAATTAGCTGTAAAGCTGTAGCAGCACCGCCAGATGCAGTTGCCTTTGCGGTTATCTGTTCTGGCAACGGCGTTTATAACGTCGCTGGTTCACGCATTCTCATTGACATGTTAATGCTTGAAGAGGTCGTTGGTGTCGATGTACCTGCTTCAACATGGACAGCAGGACCAACTGATTTAAGTGCTATTAAGTCCGCTCTTGACGCCAATGCTTCTGCTATTAGCAAAATCGATACCCGTGTAACAAATGCCGAAGGCACTATTTCAAGCCAAGGCAATTCAATTACGCAATTGAATAATAGCGTTACATCAATCAATGGCGAACTTACGAAGAAAGCTGATGCTACGGCTTTAAATGCCTTAACCAACCGAGTTTCGACAGCAGAAGGCACAATTTCGAGCCAAGGCAATTCAATTACGTCTTTACGTAATGATTTAAACGCAACCAATGACAAGGTTTCGTCAAAAGCGGACTCAAGCGCATTAAATTCCTTAGATTCTAAGGTTACAAGCATTGATGGAAGAGTAACTAGCAATACGAGTGCTGTGACCTCATTGCAAGGTCGTGTTTCAACCGTCGAGGCTGGACTTTCATCGAAAGCAGATGCCTCAGCATTAAGCAACTATTACACCAAGACAGAAGCCGATGCTGCTACTTCTGGCGCAATTAATAGCTTCAATAGCCAGTTAACGATCGGCGGCGTAAACGTTGTTGCGAACTCGGAGGCACCACGCACTTCAACCGCCGCAACCAATAAAGAATATTTACTGTATGAACGTAGTGCAGAACTGAAAGCGTTCTATGACGAAAATCTTGATAAGCCAATCACGATTTCATTTGAAATGAGCGTACCTGTTGTTGGTTCAGTGCAGGTGTATTCATCTAATGGGTCTGCACATACATTCGCAACAAACGTCAATGCAGTTATCGCAAATCAATTTATTAAATACGCCGTAACTGTTACTCCAAAAGCGCATACGGCAAGTACAACTGTTTCGACAATTGAGTTCTATGGAACGTATGGAACTGGTCGTATTCCGACGATTCGTAAATTACAAATTGAAGCGGGCACAAAGGCTACCGCTTGGAGTCCAAGCCCTCGTGATACAAAGGCTGCAATTGACGCCAATGCTTCTGCAATTCAAACGACCCAAACAAAAGTTGACAATATCGATGGACGTTTAACTACTGCTACTGATTCGATTACCTCTCTAGGTTCTCGAATGACGACTGCCGAAGGGAATATCACTGGCACTAATAACGCCGTGAATGGTCTTTCAACTCGTATGGCCACAGCTGAAGGAAAAATCACAAATCAAAGTGATTCAATTACATCCCTTCAAAATAGTGTTTCGTCGATTAACAGTACGTTAGCAAACAAGGCTGATTCAAGTGCCGTTAGTAACTTAACAAGTCGCGTTACGGCTGCCGAAGGGAATATCACAAGTCAAAGTGGACAGATTGCCACTTTGAACAATAGCCTCACGACGACCAATAACACCCTAAATGATGTTAATGCTTTAGCTAGACTTCTATCGCTTGGCAAACCTTTAAGAGACGACCCAACATTTAAGACAACCTCTTCGGGTGGACTTTCAGCTTATGTCTTCCCGGCAGGTACTTCTTGGGTTAAGCAAGCTAAATCAACAGATAATCCTACAGACTCTACAAGCGAAATGCTCATTAGAGCTACACAAGCATTAGGTGGGGGATGGTACCCAACAGCACCAACTCTTGTACTCACTGCAAATAAAACATTTTTAATTAAACAAATTATTAAGATGCCTGTGGGTACAAAGTTACTTGCCGTTGGGAATGCAACCGGCACTGGTGGCTACATCAAAATCCTAGGCAATGATTTAGGAACAGGTAAATTTGAAACTTACTACACCGTTGTTCAAGGTGGTACTGATGTAGCTAATACTATTCAGGGACATAACCGTGTAGTTAATGCGGCAAATCCGCCTGTGCCTTCTACAACAAGCCCTGTAGACGTAATTCTTGCATCTTATGAAGTGTTTGATGTTACTGCGGTAAATGACACGATTCCTAAAGCATATAGTGACTCTATTGCCGCTAATGCTTCTGCTATTTCTAATCTCACTAACTCAGTCACTCAACAGGGCAATACGATTACTTCTCATAGTAATTCTATTACTCAACTCAACAACAGCATCACAAGCATTAATGGTTCTCTTTCGAATAAAGCGGACGCGAGTGCATTACAGTCGTTGGATTCAAAAGTAACACTGATTGATGGGAAAGTTACTTCAAATTCATCGGCTTTAACGGCTTTACAAAGCAGCTTTGATGGGTTGCCGAATCAGGGCGTGAATTTATTGGGTCCAGAAATCTCAAATCCAGTTGAAAAACCAAATTGGATTTCAGGTCTTCCATTTGAAGTTATTCAATCGCCAGATACTGTGAATGTGCGTGCGTTCCAATTCACGATGCCAGCTAACGCCTCTAGCGGCACATACTTCAACATTGGTGGCGGTCAAGTTCCACGTCAATGGCTAACAGAAGGCACATACATTTTTAGTTTTGTTGCTAAAACTGTCGGTGGGACACCTCCATATCCGATTGATTGGGTAATGTACAACGTTAGCACTGCTCGTCAACGTTTCAATATTACAGAGACATTAACTCGTTACAGTGCGGTATTCACCGTTCCTGCTGGCGGCGCGGCAGCATGTATGCTGTTAATCGGAAACCCTACAGGCAAACCTGCGGGACAAGTTATCAATATCGAAAGAATGATGCTTGAACGGCAAGTTGGCAACAACACAACCCCTTCGGCTTGGATTGCAGGTAGCGACCCAACCGGAATGATTCTTTCAACGCAAGCCAAGGCGACTGATTTATTCAACACAGCCACTAGCCAAAACGCCGCGACTGCGGGACGCGTCACTAGCCTCGAAAGTCGCATGACGACCACAGAAGGCAATTTAAACAAAAAAGCTGATGCTTCTGCGCTTCAAAACCTCGACACGAAAGTTACGAATGTCGATGGCAAAGTAACGTCAAATACCAATGCCATTACAGCTTTAAGTTCAACTTTAAGCAACGCTACTTCAAGCATTTCAATGAATGCGGGTAATGCACAGGGCGATTGGACATTCTTTAATACGTCAGGCGAATACTCAATTGTTGCACAAGCGGATGGCCAAGCGGGTCGTGTTATTCAACTTGGAAATAATGCTGGCAATGATATTGTTTGGATGCATCCGAATAACTTCATTCCTTTTGATGCAACTAAGACATATCGACTTCGTGCGCGGTATCGCCGTCGTGCCGGAACAGGCACAATTTACCTCGGTGTCTCTCAGAAAACCCCAGACAAGGCACTATACGTAACAACAGCCAACGCATTATCGGGCGACATGGGATCTTCTAACTATGTCGTTAATGCCCACGCGCCTGCGATCGATGAATGGCAAGAAATCGTTGCGTATATCAAAGGTCGATCAGCAGGAGCGGCATCAGGTTCAGGCTCAAAAACAAGCCCACGTACTGTTTCACAACAAGCAGGCTTCATCACGCCGATGTTTATTGCAAACTATTCGGCGCAAACGGGCATTGTTGAGCTTGATTACCTAATTCTGGAAGATGCAGAGGCAATTGTTGCCAATGATGCAAATGCATCAGCGATTAGCGCTCTTGATACCAAAGTATCAGAAGTTGATGGACGCTTAACGACAGCAACAAATTCAATCACTTCGCTTAACTCTCGTATGAGTGCAGCAGAAGGGAATATCTCAGCGGCAAACTTGGCTCTAAGCGGGCTTTCGACAAGAATGACGGCTGCTGAAAATGGTTTAACAAATCAAAGCAACGCGATTACTAATTTAAGTAACAGCTTGACGGTTACAACCAATACAGCCAACGCTGCATTGCCAAAGATTCAGGGCGGCACTGGCGCAGCTAAGTTATTTAGAGGCGTGCTGGTGTGGCAACAAAACGGCGCAAATCTAACTGGCAATATCGTAATCCAAACGCCAATTACGTTCACAAATAAAATGTTCCGACTTTCACTTACTGGCTATAACTACTTGGCCGCTAAGAATGAAATTAATCTGAACATTGGGGGTTATGCATATTCGGGCACCTCTCTACTTCAACATGGTGTAGTGAATTCGGGCACCATGCCAATTCGAGTTCGCATGGGCGTCCGTAATGGCACAGTAGTCATTATTTTGACGTCCCAAGCGCCCGGTGCTTATTGGCAATATCCTAAGTTCAATATGGACGCTGAAATTGGCTATACAACTCCACCTGACAGTTGGGCCGATGGTTGGTCAGCAAGCTTCATGGCTGAGACCGATCTTGCATCTAACGGCATTTCGGCAATCATTGAGCCATCTTTGTTAGATATTTCAACAGAGATTAACGCCAATGCTTCGGCAATTAGCTCACTGTCAAATACAGTGACTCAGCAGGGTAATACTATTACTTCTCACAGTAATTCTATTACATCCTTAAATAACAGCATTACAAGCATTAATAGCTCACTTACAAATAAAGCCGATGCAAGTGCTTTAAATAACCTTTCGAATCGCGTGACAGCGGCAGAAGGAAACATTACAAGCCAAGGCAATTCTATTACAAGCTTAAATAACACGCTTACGAATAATGACTTGTCGAATCTTGTTCTCAATCCTGACTTTGTTGATCCAAAGAGTGGTTGGACAGCAGGGGTAATCGTTGATGCAACTGACGCAGCGCCAAACCCACCTTCTCCGAAGGCATTAAGACTGAATAACCGCGATAGTTATTATGGCCCATTTGTTAAGTGCAACGTCGGAGATATGTTCTATGTTTCCGCGTGGTTTGCAACGCCAAATACATCAGCAACCGCTTCTGCAGTAATTGGTTTTAATACTCGGAATAGTGCTGGTACTTATACTTGGTACACCGTAGCTGTTAAATCTACAGACAAAAATGCTTGGGGCTTAGTTGAAGGTTATTTCACCGTTCCTGCGGGTATGGTTGAAATCCGACCTTGGCTACAAGTGAGCATTGCTGCGTCAGAAGCGGCGGGTCAGCAATGGCATGTTACGAATATTCAAATTCGCAACATTACAGGTAACAAGAAGTTAGCAAGCGACTTGCAAGCAACCTCTTCTGCATTAAGTACGCTCGATTCTAAAGTTACCAACATTGATGGTCGTGTAACTTCTGCATCAAACAGCATTGTTTCTCTTAATAATAGCGTTACAAATATCAATACCGCACTTTCACAGAAAGCTGATGCTTCTGCGCTAAATTCCCTTTCTAACCGGGTAACTACTGCCGAAGGGAATATCACCAGTCAGGGTAATTCAATTACCTCATTGACTAACTCCCTAGCGGTTAGCGGAAAGGCGGGCACAAACCTTCTCATCAAGTCAAATCAAGTCGGTACATATGATGGTGTCTCTTATCCGCATCACACCTACAAACTCGGTGAAGATTGGGAAATTGGGGCTACATATACTTTAATTTGGTGTGCCGAGCACAAACGTGGGACTGGCGATACAAACTCATCACTTGCTGTATACGCAGGTGGTGGCTCACAACATCTCCAAGCAGTAGTAAATACGAATGGTAAGGTTGTCAGCAAAGTTACCTTTGTAAAAAACAGCGCAGTTGCCTCTGGCCCAATTATCCACTTCTACATGCTCAACCGTCCGACAGCCGACAAGGGTAGCGTTGGTACAGTTTATTGGGCGGTGCTTGTAAAGGGCGATGTGCTCACGACTGATGCTTGGATTCCAAGTGCCTATGATTACATCCCTGATAGCAATGCAAACGCTTCTGCTATCACTAACCTCACTAACACGGTCACACAGCAAGGTAATACTCTTACGTCTCATACGAATAGCATTACTTCGCTGAACAACAGTATCACGAGCATCAACGGCGTTTTGAATACGAAAGCCAATACTTCTGCCGTTTCTGATCTCGACAGTCGTGTTACGGATGCAGAAGGGAAGATTACTGCAAATACATCTTCAATCACTAGCCTTGCAGCAAATTTAAAAAGCACCTCAAATGGCATCACAATGTCTGCGTCAATTGATGTGGATCCAGATAGTGAATGGATTTACTGGACCAAAAACGGTGAGGTTACGAGAGCTGATGACACATCTGCACTTGGAGGCAAAGTCTATCGCTTTGGTAACAATGCTGATAACGACCATGTAAACGCAAGATCAAAAGCAAAACTTCCTTTTGATCAAAATAAAACGTACCGCATCCGTGCTAGATACCGTCGAGTCAGTGGAACGGGAACCATTTATTGTGCTGTATTTGGAATTGCAAAAGATGGCGTTTCACACGTTAATTCAAGCAATACAGTGACAACTGGCGCTGGTTCTTCTAACTACTTTGTTTCAAACCAAGCGCCTGCACTTAATGTATGGCAAGAAGTTACGGTATATGTCAAAGGTCGTGCGGCAGGGGCGGCTACAGGTGGTTGGACTTTAGATAATCCTCGTCAACTTCCAAATGCTACGGCGTTCATTAGTGTCCAATTCCTTGCAAATTACTCTAATGCCGCTGGTATTACTGAGCTTGATTACCTCATTATTGAAGATGCCGATGCGATTGCTGCCAATGATGCTACTGCCAAAGCTTTATCTTCGCTAGATACTCGTGTAACAACGGCTGAGGGCAAAATTACCTCTCAAGGTAATTCAATTACCCAGTTAAACAACAGTATCACGACTATCAATGGCACATTGTCAAGCAAAGCCGATAGCTCGGCCTTAAACAGCTTGGCTAACCGCGTATCTACAGCCGAAGGTGCAATTTCTTCTCAAGGCTCAAGCATTACCTCCTTGAATAGCTCTGTAACTGGAATCTTGAAAGATATTGAAGTGACAGATACTCGGTCAACAAATCAGCCGCCGTCATGGTATTGGTCAAATTACCCTAAACGAATTGTCCGAGAATTTAAACAGGCCTCAACGCTTGGTCTAACAGGAATGGGGACATATGTTTCGCTTGAAACATATGTTTATTATAGCGACGCTACTGGTGGACCGATTATTCAAATTGCACGCGGCACAGATTCGAAACTGACTGCCGAACGCCGAAGTACAAGTACATCAACATGGGGTACTTGGGTACAAGACATTAAGGCCATAAGTGATAGGCTTGCAAATAAGGCTGAAGCTTCAGCACTTTCATCGCTTGACTCGAAAGTGTCGGTTATTGATGGGAAAGTTTCTACACAAGCCTCAAGTATTACTACTCTGCAAACTACGGTAGGTGGTAATACGGCCTCTATTCAATCTCAACAGCAATCAATTGATGGTCTGAAAGCAAGAGCCACTTTGAAGCTGCAATCAGGCAACTTAGTCGGGGGCGTTGGCATTGAGAACGACAGTAAAACAGTTGATTTCATTATCCAAGCAAACCGATTTGCCATTGGCGCACCTTCAGACGTTACTGGAACAGTGACACCAAAATATGCATTTGCTTACCAGTCGACTCCTACAACTTTGCCAAATGGCACAGTTATTCCCGCAGGTTTGTATTTAGACAATGCCTCTATTGGCTATATTAATGCTAGCCGAATCTGGGCTGATAATTTAAGTGCAATTAGTGCTGATCTAGGGACGATTAAAGTTAAAAATGCAAATATTGAAGATGGAGCTATTGATACGCTAAAAATTAAGGATGAAGCTGTAACTGTTCCAATAGGTGTAAAAGCAATTGATGTAAAGACTATCACTACTTTTGCAGGTGGAGTTACAAGTGGACAGCCTAATAATGATTTTAATAACCACTTAGCTGCATGGGAAAACCATATAGGCACACTTTTACAAGTTACTCTGAATAGAAGTGGTGGAAAAGTTAGACTTGATGCCTCAGTAAATATTTGCACCCCAACCTTCGGGGCATTTAGTGTAAGTGATGGACGAGGTAATCCAATTGCAGCTAACGATAGGGCAATGGCTTCCTTTTATATTTCAATATATAAAAATGGGTCTTTAATTGGCAGAGGCTCTCTGGGCGCGAATATTGAGACTGGTAATATTAACGTTAATTTTAATGGTACAGCGGTTATCGTTTCAGCTATTGATGATAACAGTACTATTGGTAATGTTACCTACACACTTAAAGCAGGATTTGCTCGACAGGAGGGCGTTAATATCCCATTAAATGTGGAATCAAGAAGCAACTTTATGATTACTTCGAGAACGTTAAGTGTTATTGAAATGAAAAAGTAACAGCATCCATAGTGGTGCTTTTTTTTATGTACATTTAGTTAGTAGCACCCAATTCGGGTGCTTTTTTTATTTCTGGAGTAATGGCTATGGAGCCACTTTCAACTAGCAGTATTACTGCATTTTTAAAGTTTTATGGTGTGGCAATTGCTGTCACCTTGTCAATTTCATTAGTTGCTGCTGTCGTTTTAATGACACGAATGCCAAGGTCTCCGCAAGAATGGGCCGTGGGTTTGATTTGCACCGTTGTTTCCAGTTTATGTGGCGGTTCATTCATTATCGTGAAATGGGGTTTACATGAGTGGGTTACTGATATCTGGGGAATGATTGCCATAGGGGGGTTTTTCTTCGTTTGTGGTTTGCCCGGTTGGGCCATTGTGCGATGGACCTTTAATTTCATCGACAAACAAGAAGGGAAAACAATTTTTGAAGTTATTAAGGCTTTTAAGAAAGCCAAAGACGAAATTAAAAACAGTTAACCGCCGAAAGGCGGTTTTTTTATGTAAAGGATAGTGAAATGAATATCGAAAAATATCTTGATGAGCTAATTAAACGCGAAGGCGGTTATGTGAACAATCCAGCAGACCGTGGTGGTGCAACTAAATATGGCATCACACAAGCTGTTGCGCGTGAAAATGGCTGGAATGGCAATATGAAAGATTTGCCGCTTGAATTTGCAAAAAGTATTTATAGAAAACAATACTGGTTGGAACCGCGTTTTGATCAGGTAAATGCACTTAGTCCATCTGTTGCTGAAGAATTGTTAGACACAGGAGTGAACTGCGGTACTGGCTTTGCAAAGCCTCTTCTACAACGTGCTTTAAACCTGCTGAATAATCAGGGTAAAGCTGGTTGGCCTGATTTGAAAGTTGATGGAGTTTATGGCTCGGCCACATTGGGTGCGTTAAAAACTTATTTATCAAAACGTGGGAAGGACGGCGAGAAGGTGTTAGTACGCGTGCTCAATATCATGCAAGGTCAACGCTATATTGAAATTTGTGAACGCAATAAAAGCCAAGAGCAATTTTTTTACGGTTGGATCGCTAACCGGATCAACTAGTATGAAAATTTTCCATTGCAAGCGGACTAAATTTGCTTCATTAATTACAGTGCTGTGTATTCTGTTCTCAGGGTGCACTGCTCACACGATTAATAACAATGTAAATGTGGGAATATGTATTAAGGCCCTTTAAATGGGCTTTAATTAAATCAATATATCGTATGTTTAATAATGAGAATAATTTTGCTCAGTTTCTTTGATTTTAAAGCTTTTTGAGCAAATTTTTTCTCATTTCATACTCTCTCGAGGTTCTATCATGCAGTTAATGATTATGGTCACAGAAGTCGGAAAGCTTGAGCGTATGTGTAATTTGCTTGCGGAGATAAACAAAAGCGGTAAAGTCTTAAAAGTTTTTGACTATAACGGTAATCAATTACCAATCAATCATGATGGAACAGTAACGTTTAATGAACGTCGCTGGGAATTACCAACTAAAGTTGATCTTTACTGAGTTCTGAATAATCAATTTATTCTTATACGCTATAAATAAACAAATGGAATTCATAAATTGACATCAGTCATCGCGCATTTATCGGAAAATATACTGAGCGATGGATAACACATGAACATTATTTGAACTGCTTAAAATTATTTTTAACTCAATGTAGAACAAAATATATTCTAAGGTTTAAATGAATTTAACTGGTATAGAAAGGCTTGAAAAATAAAGTTATTAATCTTTTTACGGTATTAAATTGCGGTAGAAAGTAGATTACCGTAAAAATTACCGCAAACGTTACGGTAATTAGTGAGAATAATTGATACTATATGAGACATTATTAAATTTGCTAAATTAGGTGTCTCAATGGTTTTGAGACTAATTGAAGCTATTTGATAATTAAATTTGGTGCGCTCGGCGGGGATCGAACCCACGACCCCAGGCTTCGGAAACCTGTACTCTATCCAACTGAGCTACGAGCGCATGTGTGGGGCACATCATAGGAAAAAAACACTTGCAGGTAAAGCACGAAATACGTACCAAGTGAATTTAATGCTTAATTAAACAGCAGCTTGTTATGTTTTAGTTCTTTTGCTGAATGAGCTGAATTGAATAATTAATAGAGTGAAGCGTATGTGCCAGCTCATGAGGGGGAATCCTTGACTCTTGCAAACTGGTAATCCATTGCATTTGGCAAATTTTTAGTTCTTGAAGATTTTTAATTTGTTCTATTTTCTGAATAAGTGGTTTGGCCATAAGTCCACAGTATTGACTCAAGCTTTGCTTCATTAATTGTTGTATTTCTTCAAAAGTAAGTTGTTTAAATGGAACTACGGGTTGGATATTTTCAATATTTGAAGAATGGCATGATGATTCTAGAGAAACTTTAATTTCTCCAGTCAAATCGGCATTTTCATTTTCATCTATAGTGCTTTTTTGTTGCACTTTTACTTCTAAACTCGTGGTAGGTGATTCTGAGAGAGGTATTTGTTCAGTAAATTCTGAATCGTTTTCGCTAATAGGGGCAATAAGCTTTAAGTCAATAAGTTGTTGAATGAGTTCTGGTGGAGCAATGCGTTTTTTAAACTCGGTATTGAGAGTTTGAAAATCTTCATGATCAATTAATAGAAGTAAACGTCTTTGTTTGGCATTTAAAGCAATATTACGTTGTTGAAGCGCGACTCTTCCCAAATTGGTTCGATAAAAACCAGCCATCATTTTTCCCCAATATAAAAATGAAGCAGCCTGTTTGATTTTTTCTATCAAACAGTACTGTTCTTAATAAAATATAAATGGGGCTAACGATAAAACTCAAAAATGACAATATGATGAAGAATTTATGAATATCATCTATTTAGGCCGTTAAAATGCACTTTCTAATGCTTTACGTAGGTAAACATCCAGCTCGTCTTGGCGCAATAGCCATTGAATATAATCTTTAGGGAGTTCAGCAATAGCTGTACCTTTATGCTTGCCAAAGTTAATTGTTGTGGGAATACGTGCTTCTTCAGAAACTCGGTACAACTCTTCAATGTCTTGAATATTTAAATGATAGACAATATGCATCAAGATATTGGCAGTTAAAATAATATCCGCATCGGCACGGTGCGCGCCTTTGAGTAATTCTCGAGCTTTACTACTGCCTTGAGAAATCATATAGATCAGTGCTGAGATATTATGCGCTTCTGCATCAGGCCAGGTTTTACGTGCTAAAGCTAGCGTACAAATCGGTTTGATATGAGAAACATCTACACCGCAACGTGCAATCGCGGCAATATCATAATCAATATTGTGGCCAATAATATAAGTTGTAGTGTCTGGCAATTTAAAAGTTTTATAGTGGGGCTGATTTTCTAAATCTGATTCTAGTATATGGTGTACTGCCATAGCCGCGTAAGAGATAGGGGTCCCAACTTGATAAAGTTGATCAAACAATTTGCTTTTATCTAAGGTGAGCTTGCCTGCATTAATTTCAATTGGGGCATATGCAATTTCAATAGGCAAACCATTTAGTGTATGTGTTTCTGTATCTAAAATAATGGCTTGCATATCCGGCCCTTTAAACAATTACGAGTAATCAAGAATGTTAACAGTTGGCCTCGCACTTTAAAACCTGAAGTGAGGCTGAAAGTGGTGAGAACGACAATTTATATTAAAAATAGAAATTTTCAGGGATTGATTTTGTCGAATAGAACTTGCGGAAAATTAAGATTAGGCGTAATTGTTTTTAAGACATTAGAGAATGTTGATTAAAAAACTAAAGCACAACAAAAATGGAATTTAAGGGAAGATATGCCAATGAAAATGAAACTATTAATGACGAGCGTTCTTAGTACGAGTTTATTTTTAGTCGCTTGTGGAGGAGGGAGTAGTGATGATGGCCCAGCTACTACTAATCCATCCGGAACTCCAACCAATAATATTCAAAATCCAGTGGTTAAAGTTGAAGCCTATACAAGTACTAACTTAGGATCAGTTGCCGCAGAAAGTAGTATTTTAACTTATAAAATGTTAGGTCAAAGTGGACAAGAAGTGCAGGCAACAAGTCTAGTGTTTACACCAAACACTCCACCACCAGTCGGCGGTTGGCCCATTGTAGTCTGGGCGCATGGCACTACGGGTGTGGCAGATGTATGTGCACCAAGTAAAGCAGCTTTAGCAGACAGTACAAAAGATTTAATTAGTAAATTATTAGCAGCAGGTTATGTTGTTGTGGCACCTGATTATGAAGGTTTGGGTACCTCTGGTATACATCCTTTTTTAAATGTTAAAAGTGAGGCTTTTTCAATTACCGATGCAGTGGTTGCAGCGCGTAACTATTTATCTCAACGTAATTTATTAACTTCGAAAAAATGGGTCACTGTAGGTCATTCTCAAGGTGGGCATGCTGCATTAGGAGCTGCACAGTATGCGAGCCGTGCACAACTAGAATATAAAGGTACAGTAGCCGTAGCGCCTGCTTCTAATTTAGGTTTTATTTTAATAGCAGGCGAGCAGTCTGTTGCGAATGCAACTCTAGATAAAAAGATCTCAATGTATGCTCAACTTGACACTTATACAGCTTTAGTCACAGCTGGTATTCGCAACACACAACCCACTTTTGATTATCCACAAGTATTTACTCCACAAATTTCAAGTATTGCCCAACAAGCGGAAACAATTTGTTCTGGACCATTAGGACAGGCCTTTGGAGCGGGTATGACTCAGTATGTTACAGAACATAATGGAACACTTGACGGTTATACCCGCACACAGCCTAACTTTATGGCTGTACCGTTAGTTAAAACATTTTTAGATAAAGATTCGCAGCCGTTACAAGTAAAAGTTACGACACCAATCATTATCTATCAGGGTTTAGCAGATTCGACAGTACCTAAAGTAGCAACGGATATCTTGATATCTAATGCCACTGTCGTAGGTACTAAAATTAATAGTTATGTGACGGGTAACTGGGATCATGGGACGGCGATGAGTAGTAATGTAGATAATATTGTTGGAAATGTTCAGTCTTTACTGGCAGCTCAGTAGAGTTATTGATATTTAAAGACTTTTTAATATTATTGTAAGCTAAAATTAACGATGGATAAATTTAAAATATAAGCTTTAAACGAGCTTTTTAATTGATTTATAAACAATGGCTCATTTTTTATAAAACTTGAGCCATTTTTATTTAAAACTGAGCTAACTTCATTCTGTTTAATTATAAAGTTCATGCTACAATATGCCGCAATCTTAGCACGGCTTAAAAGCCCTAATTTATAGGACCCCCGCTAATGTTTGCCAATATTTCCATTTCTGAATTTGATCCAGAATTAGCTCAAGCAATTGCTTCTGAAGATGAGCGTCAAGAAGCACATATCGAGTTAATTGCATCTGAAAACTATTGCTCTCCTGCGGTAATGGAAGCGCAAGGATCAAAACTTACGAACAAATATGCAGAAGGTTATCCAGGCAAACGCTATTATGGCGGTTGCGAATTTGTAGATGTTATTGAGCAAATGGCGATTGACCGTGCTAAAGAACTTTTTGGTGCAGATTACGCAAACGTTCAACCACACGCTGGCTCACAAGCTAACTCTGCTGTTTATTTAGCACTTCTTAACCCAGGCGATACAGTTTTAGGTATGAGCTTGGCTCACGGTGGTCACTTGACTCACGGTGCAAAAGTTAGCTTCTCTGGTAAAACGTATAACGCTGTTCAGTATGGTCTAAATGCTGAAACTGGTGAGATTGATTACGAAGAAGTTGAACGTTTAGCATTGGAACACAAGCCACGTATGATCGTTGCTGGTTTCTCTGCTTATAGCCGTGTTGTAGATTGGCAACGTTTCCGTGACATCGCGGACAAAGTTGGTGCTTACCTTTTTGTTGATATGGCTCACGTTGCAGGTCTTGTTGCTGCTGGTGTATATCCAAACCCAGTTCAAATTGCTGACGTAACAACAACGACGACTCACAAAACACTTCGTGGTCCACGTTCTGGTTTAATCCTTGCGAAAGCGAATGAAGAAATCGAGAAAAAACTTCAATCAGCTGTATTCCCTGGTAACCAAGGTGGTCCATTAATGCATGCGATTGCTGCTAAAGCAATCTGCTTCAAAGAAGCAATGTCTGACGACTTTAAAGCTTACCAACAACAAGTTGTGAAAAATGCTCAAGCAATGGCTGAAGTATTCATCGCACGTGGTTATGATGTTGTTTCTGGTGGTACAGACAACCACTTATTCTTGTTATCTTTAATCAAACAAGACGTAACTGGTAAAGATGCAGACGCTTGGTTAGGTGCTGCTCACATTACTGTGAACAAAAACTCAGTTCCAAATGACCCACGTTCTCCATTTGTGACTTCTGGTATCCGTATCGGTACTCCGGCAGTAACAACTCGTGGTTTTGGTGAAGCTGAAGTTCGTGAACTTGCTGGTTGGATCGCTGACGTGATTGACAGCAAAGGTGACGAAAAAGTTATTGCTGATGTAAAAGCAAAAGTTGAAGCTGTTTGTGCAAAATTCCCTGTATATGCAAAATAATTTGTGTATATAAAAAAAGCGCCGTAAGGCGCTTTTTTTATTAACTACTCCAACCGCCCCCTAAAGCACGGATTAAATTGATGCTTGCAATGATTTGGCTGCCTTTCAGCTGAGCTGCTAATTGTTCTTGTTGCAAAATAGTGCGGTCAGAATCAATGACATCAAGATAGCTAATAGCACCTTCTCGATAACGTAAATGAGAAAGTTGATTGGCATGACGAGAAGAGGAGAGTGCTTGGTTTTGAGCCTGAATTTGCTGATCGAGAATTCTTTGATCAGATAAACCATTTTCAACTTCGCGAAATGCGTTTAGTACAGTTTGTCTATAGTTAGCGACGCTTTCCTCATAAGCCGCTCTTGCTTGAGCAACGCCTGCTTTACGTTGTCCACCATCAAATAAAGGTAACGACAAAATAGTACCAGCGACAGGTCCTAGTAAAAAAGTCCGACTCGACCATTTACCCAACTCGCTTAAACTTGAAGATTCATAACCTAAAGCTCCTGTAAGACTGAGTTTTGGGAAAAATGCTGCACGAGCAATCCCAATACGTGCATTATCTGCTGCCATTGCACGCTCTGCAGCCGCAATATCGGGTCGTCTTTCAAGTAAAGTTGACGGCAAACCGGCAGGGAGACGGATACTATTTGCAGTTAAAGGTTGAACAGCCAAGTTAAAGTCTGCTGGTGGTTTTCCTAATAAGACTGCAAGCGCATGTTCTGCACTGGCTCTGTTACGAGCAATATTTAGGGCAGTGGTTTGTGCTGTAGCAAGTTCGGTTTGTGCACGAGAAACATCTAATTCACTGACCAGTCCGTTTTTAAAACGAAGCTGCATTAAATCTCGTGTTTCACCTAATAATTTGATTGTACGGTTATAAATTGTCTGTTCGGTATCAAGTTGACGTATCAGAAAATAACCTTGAGCTACATCCGCTTGTAGAGCTAAAAGTGCCGACTGATATAGTGCCTCTTGTTGCTGTAGATCCGCTGTTGCTGCGTTGACACTACTTGCTACACGACCAAATAAATCGAGCTCATATGAAACATTGGCTTGAGCTCGCCATAAGGTTTGAGCCGAAGTATGTGCATTGTCATCTAAACCGAGTGAAGCTGGAGACGGCTTTTGGCGGGTTGGCCCAAATCCGGCATCAATACTTGGTAAGCGTTCAGCTTGAGCTGCCGAACGTAGTGCACGTGAAGCCTGAATATTTGCTGCCACCGCTTTTAGGTTCTGGTTGCCTGCGATAGCTTGCTGTTCAAGTTCATTCAGTTGAGTATCATTGTAAATGCGCCACCATTCACCACGAGTTTGTTGATCGGCAGGTTGGGCAATCTTCCAGTTATTATCTTCAAGTTTGGGGTCAGATTCTTTGAATTTGACTGGCACTATAACTTTTGCAGGTTGATATTCTGGGGCCAATGAGCAGCCTGCAAGGAGCAGGCTTCCCATGAGTGAGGACAACAACCAGTTTTGTTTTGATGTAATCACCAAATGTCCTCCTTAATGATCGTGTGGGCTAGCTAACGGCGCTTCATGAACTGCCGCAGAATGTAGTTTATGTTTGCTGTTGAGGGTACGAATCAGAACGTAAAAGGCCGGGGTGAGGAATAAACCAAAGAATGTTACACCGATCATACCGAAGAATACGGCAACACCCATCGCATGTCGCATTTCAGAACCTGCGCCAGTTGAAGTAACCAGTGGCACTACACCCATAATAAATGCAATAGAGGTCATTAAAATTGGGCGTAAACGTAGACGACTTGCTTCAACGGCTGCTTTAAAGGCAGTCGCACCTTGCATTTCAAGTTCCCTTGCAAATTCGACAATCAAAATAGCATTTTTACAGGCTAGCCCGACCAGTACCATTAGACCGATTTGAGTAAAGATGTTGTTATCTCCAGCTGTCAACCAGACACCTGTCAGAGCCGCTAAGATTCCCATTGGTACAATTAAGATAACTGCTAATGGTAGGGTTAAGCTTTCATACTGAGCAGCTAACACTAAGAACACGAGTAATACGCTAATAGGGAATACCCAAAGTCCAGCATTACCAGCCAAGATTTTTTGGTAAGTTAAATCTGTCCATTCAAACTTGATACCACGCGGTAGAGTTTGTGCAGCAATACGTTCAACCGCAGCTTCTGCTTGGCTAGATGAATAACCTGGGGCAGGGCCGCCGTTAATATCTGCTGATGTGTAACCGTTATAACGAACGACCATTTCAGGACCATAGGTTTGAGTTACATTCACCAATGAAGATAATGGCACCATTTGTCCGGCACTATTACGGGTTTTAAGCTGCAAAATATCTTCAGGGTTAGCACGGAAAGGCGCATCGGCTTGTGCACGAACCTGATAAACACGTCCAAAGCGGTTAAAGTCGTTAACGTACTGAGAACCTAAATAAATCTGCATAGTGTTGAAAACATCTGTCACAGCAACGCCTTGCTGTTTAGCTTTTACACGGTCCAGATCTACATTCAGTTGAGGCACGTTAATTTGATAACTTGAGAACATTGGACCAAGTTCAGGGGCTGATTGTGCTGCTTTCATAAAATTTTGAGCAGCATCGTTCAAGGCTGAATAGCCTAAGGCACCTCGGTCTTCAAGTTGCAGTTTAAAGCCGCCCATAGTACCTAAGCCCATCACTGGTGGTGGTGGGAAAACCGCGATATAGGCATCTTGAATAGCTGAATATTTCTGGTTGAGCGCACCTGCAATTGCATTTGCAGATAAGTCTTTAGCTTTACGTTCATCGAATGGCTTTAAGGTCACAAAGACAATACCAGCGCTAGAGCTGTTGGTGAAACCATTAATTGAGAGGCCAGGGAAGGCAACAGCACTTTCTACACCAGGCTGTTTAAGTGCAGTATCACTCATTTTACGGATGACTGCTTCGGTACGATCTAATGAAGCGCCGTTTGGTAATTGAGCAAAGCTAATCAAATATTGTTTGTCTTGAGCAGGAACGAAGCCACCCGGAACAATATAAGAAATCCCAACGGTTAAGCCTAACAGTGCTGCATAGACACCCATTGCTGATGCTTTATGGGAGATAACACGACTTACGCCTTTACCATAGTTGTCTGACGCACGTGTAAATACGCGGTTAAACAATGCAAAGAAACGCCCAAATACACGGTTCATAATACGTGTTAAGGCATCCGGTTTAGCATCATGTCCTTTCAGTAACAGCGCTGCCAAAGCAGGAGATAGGGTAAGCGAGTTAAATGCCGAAATAACCGTTGAAATGGCAATGGTCATGGCAAATTGTTTATAGAATTGCCCTGTTAAGCCTGTCATAAAGGCAAGAGGTACGAATACTGCAACAAGTGTTAAAGCAATGGCAATAATCGGTCCACTGACTTCTCGCATGGCACGGTAAGTCGCTTCTCTTGGGTTTAAGCCTGCTTCAATATTCCTCTCGACATTTTCGACGACCACAATCGCGTCATCGACCACAATCCCGATGGCAAGCACCATCCCGAACAGTGATAGCGCATTGATTGAGTAACCAAAAGCGAGCATGAGCGCGAATGTACCAATAATTGAAACTGGTACGGCAAGCAATGGAATGATTGAGGCACGCCATGTTTGTAAGAATAAAATAACGACCACAACAACCAGTGCAATTGCTTCAAGTAAGGTGTGAACGACCGCTTTAATACTGGCACGTACGAATTGAGTCGGGTCATAAACAATGTCGTATTTAATTGAAGATGGAAAATCTTTTGAAAGCTCCTTCATCGTGCTACGCACTTGATCGGAAACTTGTAAAGCATTCGCACCCGGAGCTTGGAAAATTGGAATTGCGACAGCTTGTTTATTATCAAGCAATGAACGTAAGCCATATTGTGAAGCTGCGAGTTCAACACGTGCAACATCACCCAATCGGGTAACCGCGCCATCAGGGGCAGTTTTTAAAATGATATCTGCAAATTCTTGTTCAGTCGTTAAGCGGCCTTGAGCATTGACTGAAAGCTGTAAAGGTGAATTACTTGGTGAGGCACCGATTGTACCCGCTGCAACCTGAATATTTTGTTCACGGATTGCATTCACAATTTCGGTCGCGGTGAGGTTACGCTGCGCTACTTTTTGCGGGTCGAGCCATACGCGCATTGCGTAGTCACCAGAACCAAATAAACCGACTTCACCTACACCCTGTAAACGTGCCAAACGGTCTTTTACGTTGAGCACCGCATAGTTACGTAAGTAGGTCATGTCATAGCGATTATCTGGGGAGGTTAGATGCACCACCATGGTTAAAGTAGGCGAGCTTTTTAGTGTGGTTACACCTAAACGCTGTACATCTTCCGGTAAACGAGGCATGGCCTGAGATACACGGTTTTGAACCAATTGTTGGGCTTTGTCTGGGTCGATACCGAGCTTAAAGTTCACCGTAATGGTTAGGTTACCGTCGCTGTTTGCTTGAGATTGCATATACAGCATGTCTTCGACGCCGTTGATTGACTCTTCGAGCGGAGAAGCAACCGTTTCAGCAATCACTTTTGGGTTTGCACCCGGATATTGGGCACGTACCACCACAGATGGTGGAACAACCTCGGGATATTCAGAAATCGGTAACTGAAATACCGAAAGGAGACCGGCGAGTAAAATCAAGACTGATAGCACACCAGCAAAGATCGGCCGATCAATAAAAAATTTAGAAATATTCATATGTGATTAACCTTTTGCCGGAGTTGATGTTTTATCTGTTGGCTGAGGTTGAGGAGGAGTAGCGCTAGCAGTGATTTGTGAATTTGGCATAGGAACGAGATGCGGTGTAACAGGGTCACCCGGACGAATCCGTTGTAAACCATTCACTACAATACGATCACCCGCTTGTAATCCACTATTTACGATTTGCAAGCCATCTTGTTGGGCACCGAGTTTTACTTCGCGGTAAGCAGTTTGATTTTTCGCATCCACTACTACGACAAAACGTTTATCTTGGTCGACACCAACCGCGGTTGGACTAATCAGAATCGCTGGGCGAGGTTGGCCTCCACCTAAACGAATTCGTGCATATAGGCCTGGTAATAAAACACCGTTTGGATTGTCAAAAGTTGCGCGAACACGGATCGTACCTGAGGTTGTATTCAGGTTGTTGTCGATTGAGTTGATTGTACCTTCGCGAGTAAAGCCTGTTTCATTGGCAAGTCCCATATAGACAGGTACTTGTGCTGAATTACGCTGATTACTGATATATTTCAGGTAAGTTTGTTCATCAACATCGAAAGATGCGTATAGGCGTGATACAGACACTAAACTTGTTAAAACCTGTGCGCCATTACCTGCAGAGACGACATTACCCACGGTCACTTCAGCTCGTGAAATCCGGCCGCTGACAGGTGCTGTAATACGGGTGTATTCTAGATTTAAACGTGCAAATTGGACAGCAGCTCTAGCGGCTTGTAGGTTAGCATTCGCTGAACGTGCATCATTTTCGGCTAAATCCAGTTCTTGGCGAGAAACAGCATTACTCTGAATGAGACGTTGAATACGCGAAAGATTGCTTGCGGTATATGTTACCTGTGCTTCAGCTGAAGCAAGCTGGGCTTTTGCACGGTTCAGTTCTGCTTCAAAAGGACGAGGGTCGATTGTGAAAAGTAAATCACCTTTTTTAACGAGGCTTCCATCTTTGAAATGTACGGCAATGAGTTTTCCTGAAACTTGAGGCCGAATATCAACTTGATCAATTGCTTCTAAACGACCGGAATATTCTTGCCAATCGGTAATGGTTTTGCTTACTACTGGGGCTACATCAACAGTAGCAGCTTGTTGGGCAGTGGTTGGTGCAGCTTTTGCATCGGCATTTTCATGTAACAACATAAAACTGCCACCGGTTGCTAAAATAGCGACAAAGATGGCAGACAGTGCAAACTGTTTGCGGGAAAATGACATGAGGTGCTCCTAGTTATTTGGATACCTGTTTTCAGACTTTTAGTTATGGTCCGTATGGGAGAAACAGGGTTTATGGAATGGACGGAGCATAAAAGTTTGTCAATCACGAATAAATATATTAAATTTGATAACACTATTCGTATTTTTATAACAATTGATGTGTTTGCACTAGAAAATGCATTAATAGGAGTGGGCGTGTGGATTTATTTCATGCCTTGAGAGTATTCAACAAAGTTGTTGAAACAAATAGTTTCAGTTTAGCAGCTGATAGTTTGGGTTTACCGCGTGCTTCTGTGACTACAACCATTCAGGCTTTAGAGAAGCATTTGCAAGTTCGATTGCTTAATCGGACAACACGAAAAATTAGCCTCACACCGGATGGCGCCGTATATTATGATCGGACAGCCCGTATTTTAGCGGATGTTGCCGATATTGAATCTTCTTTTCATGATGCAGAGCGGGGGCCAAGAGGTCAGCTTCGTATTGATGTGCCTGTGTCCATTGGCCGTCTAATTTTAATTCCAAGGCTCCGCGATTTTCATGCACGCTATCCTGATATTGATTTAGTAATTGGTCTGAACGACCGACCTGTAGACTTGGTTGGAGAAGCGGTTGATTGTGCAATTCGGGTGGGTGAATTAAAAGATTCAAGCTTAATTGCGCGTCGTATCGGAACTTTCCAGTGTGCAACAGCTGCTTCACCGATTTATTTAGAAAAATATGGCGAACCTACCTCAATTGAAGATTTGCAAAAAATCATAAAGCGATTCACTTCTTTTCAAGCCGTACCGGACGCAACTTCGATTGGGACTTTGTGGTTGATGATTTAATTAAAAGTGTGTCAGTACGTGGACGTGTTTCGGTAAATGACGGTGATGCTTATATCGACTTGGCTTTGCAAGGTTTTGGCATAATTCAAGGCCCACGTTATATGCTCACTAACCATTTAGAATCAGGTTTGTTAAAAGAGGTATTGCCTCAGTGGACGCCAGCACCGATGCCGATTTCAGCAGTTTATCTTCAAAATCGTCATTTATCGCTTAAAGTAAAAGTGTTTGTAGATTGGGTCGCTGAACTTTTTGCAGGCTGTCCATTACTTGGCGGTACAGCTTTACCTTTCGACCAGAAATGTGAATTTGCCTGTGATAAAGAAACTGGTCATGAATATACAATTCGTACTTTGGTCGAGCAGCATAATATTGCGGAAGCTTATACGCTCAAAACTTAATCTTAAAATTTGATTGATTTTTCAACATTTAATCCGTTAATACAGATCATTGCTTAGACATCTTCATAAATCCTTAACTTATGGTATAGAAATTGCTGTTATTTCAGCAGATGAGTAAGTTCGAAATACTCAAGTTTTTATCACCTTATTTGTGTTTTAAGGAGAAGCTTCAAGATGGCAAGCTTTATGAAAAAAATATTCGTTTCAACAACCTTAGTTCTGGCTGCTGTTGCGACGAATGTCCAAGCAAAGGATTGGAAGGTGATTCGTTTTGGTACTGAGTCGTCTTATGCACCGTTTGAATATAAAACACCGGATGGCAAGTTAACTGGTTTTGATGTTGATTTGGGTAATGCTATTTGTGCAAAACTTAAAGCCAAATGTGTTTGGGTTGAAAACTCTTTTGACGGGATGATTCCCGCACTTAAAGCGAAAAAATTTGATGGCATTCTTTCATCAATGACTGTTACTGATGAACG
Source organism: Acinetobacter sp. FDAARGOS_558 (assembly GCF_003937785.1). Lineage (NCBI taxonomy): Bacteria > Pseudomonadati > Pseudomonadota > Gammaproteobacteria > Moraxellales > Moraxellaceae > Acinetobacter > Acinetobacter sp. FDAARGOS_558. Next base: position 1,041,270 of record NZ_RKJH01000001.1, on the reverse strand, counting down.
TGCAAAACAAATTTTATTTAGTAGCAAAATCTACAACACACCAACGCGTATGGTTGCAAAAAAAGGTTCACCGTTATTACCAACACCTACTTCATTAAAAGGTAAGCGTGTCGGTGTACAGCAGGGCACAATTCAAGAAACTTACGCTAAAACCTATTGGGCTCCAAAAGGTGTAAGTGTTGTCCCTTATCCAACTCAAGATTTGATTTACCAAGACATGATGTCTGGTCGTTTGGATGCAACTTTACAAGATGCAATCATGGTTGATGGCGCTTTCTTAAAACAACCGAAGGGTAAAAACTTCTCTTTTGCCGGCGGCAATGTAGTTGATGTCAAAACATTGGGTGTAGGTGCGGCTATCGGTTTACGTAAAGAAGATGCAGACTTGAAAGCGAATATTGACAAGGCACTCGCTGCAATCATTGCGGATGGTACATACAAGAAACTCGAGAAAAAATACTTCTCTTTTAGCATTTACTAATGATGTGAAAAATGTCGGCTAAGTGCCGACATTTTTAAATCTATTCTCATCTCATCAATATTAGATATTGTTTTTAAGGAGAAGATGAGTCATGTCTTTTTCTGGCTACGGGCCACTCCTTCTTAGCGGAACATGGATGACCATACAGCTTGCGCTGTTATCACTCTTGCTTTCTGTCATTATTGGCTTAATTGGTGCGAGTTCAAAACTCTCTAATATTAAAGCCTTACGTTATATTGCAACCGCCTATACCACGCTCATCCGTAGTGTGCCTGACTTAGTGATTATGCTGCTGTTATTTTATAGCTTGCAGTTGGGTCTAAACCAAATTACTGAAGCACTGCAAATGGATCAAATTGATATCAACCCATTTGTGGCTGGTGTGATTACCTTAGCGTTCATTTATGGTGCATATTTTACCGAGACCTTTCGTGGTGCATTTCAATCGGTTCCAAGGGGACAAATTGAAGCAGCAATGGCCTATGGGATGACGCCGTGGCAGGTTTTTCACCGTGTATTATTCCCTCAAATGATGCGTTTTGCATTGCCCGGTATTGGTAACAACTGGCAAGTTTTGATTAAGGCGACCGCACTGGTTTCCATTATTGGCCTGACTGATATTGTAAAAATTACGCAAGATGCGGGTAGAAGTACCATGCAACTGTTCTTTTTTAGCATCGTCGCTGCTGCCATTTATTTGGCAATTACCACAGTGTCGAACCTGATCTTAATATGGCTTGAACGTCATTATTCTGCTGGTGTGAGGAAGGGACAATTATGATTGAAATCCTTCAACAATATTGGCAGGCATACCTTTGGACCGATGGCCTACAAATGACCGGTGTCGCGATGACTGCTTGGTTATTGGTGCTTTCTATTGGTATTGGATTTGTGCTTGCTGTGCCTTTATCACTTGCACGAGTATCAGAAAATATCTGGTTGCGTGGTCCAGTTTGGTTGTTTACTTATGTTTTTCGTGGCACACCACTGTACATCCAACTACTGATTATTTACTCGGGTATTTATAGCTTTGATTATGTCCACGAGCATCAGACACTCGATGCATTCTTTCGAGAGGGCATAAATTGCACCATTTTAGCATTCGCGCTCAATACTGGTGCATATACCACTGAAATCTTCGCTGGAGCGATTCGTTCTATTCCACATGGTGAGATTGAAGCTGCCCAAGCTTTTGGTATGTCAAAATGGAAACTCTACACACGTATTATCATTCCGTCGATGTTACGCCGTGCATTGCCGTTTTACGGCAATGAAGTCATTTTAATGTTGCATGCCACAACCATTGCATTTACAGCAACAGTTCCCGACATTTTAAAAATTGCGCGTGATGTAAATGCGGCAACCTATGACACTTTCAGTGCTTTTGGAATTGCTGCGGTGTTGTATGCGGTGTTGGCTTTTATTTTGATTTGGATATTTCGTAAGTTGGAAAAACGTTGGTTGGCATTTTTAAAGCCATCGAATCATTAGGAGACATAAATGGAACAGGTTGCAAAACTAGTGATTCGCGATTTACATAAAACATTCGGCGATCATGAGGTACTTAAAGGGATATCACTTGATGCAAATGCCGGTGATGTAATTAGTATTATTGGTTCATCTGGTTCAGGTAAAAGTACCTTGCTGCGTTGTATCAACTTTTTAGAACAACCGAGCAATGGCACGATTAAGCTCAATGGTGAAAAATTACGCACGGTCTTTGATAAAAAAGGCAATTTAAAAGTGGTTGAACCAAAGCAACTACAAAAAATGCGTACCCAGCTGATGATGGTATTTCAGCACTTTAATTTATGGTCTCACATGACAGTACTGGAAAATGTCATTGAAGGGCCAATCCATGTACTTGGAGTAAAGCGTTCTGAAGCGGAAGAACGTGCGCGCAAATATCTACGTAAAGTGGGATTACCTGAAAGTGTTGAAAGTAAATATCCGGCATTTTTATCTGGTGGTCAGCAACAACGTGTAGCGATTGCTCGTGCTTTGGCTATGGAACCGGAAGTGATGTTGTTTGATGAACCAACCAGTGCGCTTGACCCAGAGTTGGTAGGTGAAGTACTAAAAGTAATGCAGGGCTTGGCTGAAGAAGGACGTACCATGATTGTGGTGACACATGAAATGGGTTTCGCGCGTCATGTATCTAATCAGGTGATTTTTTTGCATCAAGGGAAAATTGAGGAACAGGGCCATCCTGATGAAGTATTCAATAACCCGAAAAGTGAACGTTTAAAGCAATTTTTGACGGGCAGTTTAAAATAAGCTGCTGATACCGAGTATGATGAAATTTTTTAAAAGGCTTCTCAGCATACTCGGTTGCTTTTTATTATATTTTATAGATGGGTGTTTTTAGAAAACACATTAATAATCACAATGCCTGCAATCATTAAAGCTAAACCAATGCAGGCAGCCAAGTCTAAATGCTGTTTGTAAAATATCCAGCCAATTGCAGAAATTAAAATAATACCTGCGCCTGACCAAATGGCATAGGCAATCCCGATCGGAATTGTTTTGAGCGTAAGAGATAATAAATAAAAAGCAACTGCATAACCCACAACCGTAATAATAGACGGAATTGGAACAGTAAAACCTTGAGATGCTTTTAATGCTGAAGTTGCAATAACTTCACAAGCAATCGCAATTGCTAAATAAAGATAAGACATGGGAAGCTGCGCCAGAAAGGGTTTTAATCAATCTACATGAGATGTTGGTATAGTTTGACCAGTTTTAACGATTGTTCAATTTTTTTGGTACAAAAGTACCAGTAAATGGAACTAAACTGATAAATTGATTTTATCACTAGCAATATGCTCTAAACCATTTCTTCGTTTATTTAATAGCTGGTCAGCATAGTCATAAAAAGAGGATCAGCGATTTTAACTTGATCCTCTAAATGGTTTTAAAAAGAGAATGAGCCAATTAAATTCAGGCCTTTAAATTTCTCTAATAATTGTTCTTTGTTTTCAATATGCGCAGGGTCTTGTTTAATGCAATCGATTGGACAAACCGCCTTACATGTTGGTGCATCATAAAAACCTACACATTCTGTACAACGAAGTGGATCGATTTCATAAACTTTGTTGCCTTCAAAAATAGCCGTATTGGGGCATTCTGGTAAGCACATATCACAATTGATGCAGTCACTCGTAATTAAAAGTGCCATATTTAACTCGCTGAATAAGCCAATGTAGATGCAGTAATACTTTCTTTTGCATGCGGCAAATTACGTATGAGTAGGGCATAACTGATATCAACATCTTGTGAAAGTGGAATCTCAACAAAATGTCCCGAACCTTTAGCATCTGTAATTGGGTTGCCTTTTAAATCGCGCATTTCGGTTAAGTTAAAGGTGATATTGCCTTGAGGCGTCATCAGCTCAAGTGAGTCACCCACCACAAAACGGTTTTTAACTTCAATCCGAATATAATTATCGCGACGTTCTACAACCTCTCCACAAAATTGTTGGTAGTCGAAATGTGATGATCCATCAGCATAGTTTTGATATTCGCTATGTACATGCCGTCTTAAAAAGCCTTCGGTATAACCGCGATTTGCCAACCCTTCGAGTTGGGTCATTAAGCTTGGGTCAAAAGGTTTACCTGCTAAAGTATCATCAATGGCTTTTCGATAAATTTGAGCAGTACGGGCACAGTAAAAATAGGATTTAGTACGGCCTTCAATTTTGAGTGAGGCGATGCCCATTTTTGTTAAACGATCTACATGTTGTACCGCACGTAAATCTTTGGAGTTCATAAAATAGGTGCCGTGTTCATCTTCTTCGGCAGCAAACATTTCTTCATCATTACGTTGTACGAGTAAAGTTTGAACCGAGGTTGTTTCTGATTGTCCTGATGAGCAGCAAGACTTTTCTGGTGTATTTAGTTGAGTGACTGGAATTACATCGCCGTTTAAATCTTCTTGAGCTTCATGCAGTTTATAGTCCCAACGGCAAGCATTGGTACAAGCACCTTGGTTGGCATCACGCTTGTTCATATATCCAGAAAGTAAACAGCGGCCTGAGTAGGCCATGCATAGAGCGCCATGTACAAAAACTTCGAGTTCAATATCTGGTACGTGTTGCTGGATTTCTTCTATTTCTTCTAAAGATAATTCACGAGATAAAATTACACGGCTTAGGCCGTAGTCTTTCCAAAATTTAACAGTGGCCCAGTTAATAGCGTTGGCTTGAACCGATAGATGAATTTGCATTTCTGGAAAATGCTCACGTACCATCATAATTAAGCCGGGATCAGACATAATCAAAGCATCTGGCTGCATAGCCACAATCGGCTCAAGATCACGAATAAAGTTTTTTAATTTGCTGTTATGTGGCTGGATATTCACCACAACATAAAACTTTTTACCTAAAGCGTGGGCTTCATCAATTCCGATTTTTAAATTGTCATGGTCAAAAGCATTATTTCGTACACGTAAGCTATAACGTGGTTGTCCTGCATATACGGCATCTGCACCATAGGCAAATGCATAGCGCATGTTTTTAAGTGAACCTGCGGGAGAGAGAAGTTCGGTTTTCATAAAATAAAAGGCATAAAAAATATATGGTTTTATTTTATTAACTCTATATTTTCGATTCAACCTACTGAATTAGTAGGGATTTGATCTATATCTTTTTGTACAGGTAGCATATTTTTTGCTAACTCTCCTAAACGCATCAAAGCATTTAACATTTTAGGATTTAACTCAAAACAAGCTGCAATACGTAAACAATGACTAAAACGTTTATCAGCCGAGCACAAAATTCCCGGCATACATAAGATTTTTTCATCCATGGCCTGATGAAACAGTTCTAGGGTATCAATTGATTCGGGTAGCTCTAACCATAAAATAAATCCCGCTTGTGGACGACTGACTCGAGTACCGACTGGAAAATAACGACAAATATAAGATTTGATGGTGTCAATTTGTTGTTGATAGCGTTTTTTGAGCTGACGTAAATGCAGATCATATCCGCCATTTTCTAAAAAAAGTCCTAACGTTTCTGTGAGTAAAGCTGGCTCAGCAACAGTGGTTGTAAATTTAAGCTGCTGCACAATATTACGGAAGCGTCCAGCTTCTAGCCAACCAATTCGATAGTCGGGTGCCACAGTTTTCGTGTAGCTGCCACAGACCAAAACCCATCCATTTTGGTCAAATGCCTTAATGTTGGGTAGTAGAGGCTCGGTGAGTTGTAATTCGGCATACATCGCATCTTCAATAACAGGAATTTGGAACTGATTAGCGAGCTCTGCTAAACGACGTCGGTTGTTTTCAGGCATGCTAAAACCAAGAGGATTATGTCCTGTTGGAATAGTTAATATGGCTTGTACACTTTGAGATTTTAATAGTTCTTCAAGTGCGTCTAGACACATCCCTGTATGCGGCGAAGTCGGCACTTCTACAATTTTTCGTCCTAAATTCTGAAGAAGTGGATATAAGTTATGAAAAGTAGGAATCTCAAGCGCTATGCTGTCACCTGCTTGGGTGGTTGCCATAATCGCGAGACTTAAAGCCTCCATAGTGCCATGAGTCAGCACAATGTCATCTGCGGATAGAAACATACCAAGCTGTAAACTACGTCTAGCAATTTGAGTACGTAAACGTATAGAGCCGGGCGGTAAAGTATAGCTTTTAAAAATATCCGGCTGTGTTCGTAAAACCTGAGCAGTTAAACGTTTTAAGCGTTCAATCGGGTAGAAGTTTTCACCAGATGGGCAAGCTAGGGCCAAATTGATATAGTCGGGGTCCATCTGCTTTTTAACAATTTGCGCGAGAAAACAGCTAATTCCTGAAAGGGGCACTTTTTCTTCACTGATATAACGCTCCTCAAGATCTGGCAAGTTTGAAGGTGCATGACAAACATAGTAGCCAGACTGTGGGCGAACAGAAATTAAACCTTGGTCTTCAAGCTTCCGATAAGCTTCCTTTACGGTGTTAATACTAACTTGATAATGTTGGGCACAGTCTCGAATTGATGGCAACCGAGAACCCACAGGTTGCCTGCCATTCTGAATTTGAAGAGTAAGGTCATCACTCACTTTTTTATATTTGTACATATCAATTTATTAAAAAGCAAAAGCAATGGATACACTTTATAGTGATCTCATATTTAACTCAAATATTGTGATTAATTTAGATTAATGCTTTTAATGGAGGATTTAGTTTTAAGAACTGTGTCTGTTATTTTTCATATTAACTGATACTGTGACCATTAAAAATAAAACAGTAAGATCAAAAAATGGTGAGGATTTAAAGCCATATTTTAAATTACAAAATCAGTAGGAGTGGTCTATGTCTGTTGTTGCATTTAAACAAGTTGATGTTTTTACTTCACAAGCATTTAAAGGAAACCCCGTTGCGGTCATTATGGACGCCAGTACCTTAACGTCTGAGCAGATGCAAGCTATTGCGAACTGGACCAATCTTTCTGAAACCACATTTGTATTGCCAGCCACTGATTCACAAGCTGACTATCAGGTTCGAATCTTTACTCCACAAAGTGAGTTGCCGTTTGCAGGACACCCTACCATTGGTACAGCCTATGCTTTGCTTGAGGCAGGTCTAATTAAAGCGAAAGAAGGTCGGCTGGTCCAGCAGTGCGCTGCTGGTTTGGTGATGCTGACCGTGAATGACTCAAATCATATTTCCTTTGAGTTACCTAAACCTAAAATTACACCACTCGATACACTGCAAACCGAGAGATTGGCCGAGATTTTAAAATGTAAAATTAATACTCAATGGAATGCCGCATTGGTAGATGTCGGAGCCCGCTGGGTTGTATTGCAAGCTGTTAATGCTGAGGCTGTTTTGGCAAGTCAGCCTGATCTAAACGCTTTAAAGCAATTTAGTTTAGATATGAAAGTAACAGGCTCTACAATTTATGGATTTTATGAAGAAAGTAATGAGCAAAAGCGCATAGAAGTTCGTTCATTTGCTCCAGCATATGGAGTTAACGAAGATCCTGTTTGTGGTAGCGGTAATGGTAGCGTGGCATCTTTCATTCGTTACCATAGTATTTTGCCTGCACAAAATGATGTGGTGCTTTCTTCTCAGGGGCAAGCTTTAGGGCGTGAAGGACAGCTTCAACTTGAATTACATCAAGATAAAATTTTAGTGGGTGGAGCTGCTGTTACTTGTATCGACGGTACGATTAAGTTGTAAAAACAGAAATAAAAAACCGAGGACTTTGCCTCGGTTTTTTAATTAGTAAAAATCTTATTTTTCTACGAACGCACGTTCAATGACATAGTCGCCCATTTCACCCATACGAGGTGATTCAACTAAACCGTGTTGGTCAAGTAACGCAGCAACATCTTTCAAGAATGCAGGGCTACCACAAAGCATTGCGCGGTCAGTTTCACGGTTGAAACGTGGTAAACCAATTTTTTCAAATAAAGCACCAGTTTCAATTGCGGTTGTTACACGGCCTTGAGTATGGAAAGGTTCACGAGTAACGGTAGGGTAGTAAACAAGTTTGTCTTTAATACCTAATTCTTCAAAGAACTCATTGTTTGGTAATTCGTTCAAGATTAGGTCTTGATAAGCTAATTCAGAAATATAACGCGTACCGTGAACTACGATTACTTTTTCAAAGCGTTCGTAAGTTTCTGGGTCACGAATAATTGACAAGAATGGAGCAAGACCAGTACCAGAAGATAATAGATACAAGTTTTTACCAGGTAAAAGGTCATCATGAACCAATGTACCTGTTGGTTTTTTAGAAACTAAAATTTCGTCGCCAACTTGTACTTTTTGCAAAATCGAAGTTAAAGGACCGTCTTGTACTTTAATCGAGAAGAATTCTAACTCTTCTTCGTAGTTCGCACTTGCAATCGAATATGCACGCATTAACGGTTTGCCATTCACTTCAAGTCCGATCATCACGAACTGACCATTTTTAAAACGTAAGCTAGCGTCGCGTGTAGTTTTAAAACTGAAAAGGGTGTCATTCCAGTGGTGCACATGAGTAATGCGTTCAACGTTAAAAGCAGCCATTAAAGGTCTCGATCACGATTAAAAGAAAACAGGTTGCTATTCTAATCTAATTTCATTCCCGATAAACTGAATATATTTAATTGTGTTTATAAGAAAAAGTGATGATGAATTCTGTCACCCTCCCAATAGTCGGGCACATGTGCTCACCTTTTCGAGAAAAATTTGGTATTCCACGTCAGCCTAATTTGGTCAATATCGAGTCTTATATCGAAATGGTAGAACCTTATAATGACTTATTAGCTTTTGAGGGAATCGAACAATTTAGTCATCTTTGGCTCATCTGGCAGTTTCATGACAATAAAAATCAGGAGACTGCGACTAAATTCCGGCCTCAAGTTCGCCCACCACGTCTAGGGGGCAATGAAAAAATTGGTGTGTTTGCGACACGTAGTATGTATCGTCCAGCGCCTATAGGCTTATCTGTAGTACGTTTAAACAAGGTTGAAAAAGTCGGTAAATCATTAAGAGTTTATGTTACTGGCAGTGATTTATTAAATGGCACGCCAATTTTAGATATTAAGCCTTATATTCACTATTCAGATGCAATTGTTGATGCTCAAAGTGGTTATGCGCAGGCCGAACCAGAACGAAAATCGGTCTTGTGGTCTGAAAATGCATTGTCTACCCAGCAGTCTCTTTTTAAAAATAAAGAAATTAATGCACAATATCTTGATGAATTAGAAAAAGTATTGTCATTAGATCCTAGACCTGCCTATCAAGAAGACCCTGAACGAGTCTATAAAATGAAATTTTCGAATTTTGATATTCATTTTAAAGTTAATGGCAATGTCATTACAGTTGTTGATATGGTGAAAGACACATCTCTCGTGTAATAAAGCTATTTAGAACCAATGTATGTTCATCCATAGCAAGCTAATAAATATTGTCATATGCAAAATTTGGGCAGGTATGAAAGCAAGGGCATAATGCAGTCCACCAGAAATGGCAGAGTTAATGCTCTTGGCAATTGCATGAACAGCAAAGCCACCCATGAACGCGATTAATAACGAAGTCTGAGAGTTATTTGGTTCACCTTGTACAATCACTGCTGCAATAGCGGCATGTATTTCGAATAAAGAAGCAAGTAGTGTCCCCGCGATTAAGCCTGCATTGCCTAAATATAGACTTAGGCCATAAACCCCTGCCTGAATGAGCGTAAGTGTCCCAGCAATAATAATCGCTTCTTTTAAGCTGAACATTCTGGTATCGAGTTCAGATGAAGTCGTACTTAGTTCTGCCTTACGTAATAAGATGAAAGCCCATACCGCTAAAAAAGCCAATGCAATGAGTGTTGGAAATATAATGAGTTTGAACCATGCCAAACTTATACCGACGACAATAATTAAGGTTTGTACCAATGTGGAAACGCATGACATTAATGCTGCACCTGCATTTGTTTTTGCATTCGCGCGACCAGAGCGTACTTCTAAGCCTAGACTCGCGATGGTGGCAGTACTTGAAACAAAACCCGAGGCTAAAGAAGAAAGTAATAAGGCATTTTTAGAGGATAAAAGCCGCTTTGCAATATGTGCGAGGGCTTGTACAAATAAAATCAACGTCAGTAACTTTAAAATCACATGAGGGTTTAGAACGGGTCCCCAAAAAGGTTTATTGGGAACTAAGGGTAAAGCAATTAGAAGTAGAGCAAGTAAAAAAATCCCGTCGCGCAATTCCGATTCGGTAATCCATTGACTGGCAATGCCGTGCATTGATTGTTTTGCTAATAAAATAATCGTCATGATGACGGCGAGTCCCGCAGCTAACGAAATATTCCAGATACAAAGTGCCCCAATAAAGTAAGTCATAATAAAGGCAAGTTCTGTGGTGACACCGGGGTCATTTGGCTGATTTTTAAGAGATACAATACTGATCGCGCCTATAAGTAGAGCGCCTACAATCCCGATTGCGGTACCAAATAAAAAACAAACTGCTCCGAGTAAGGAACTAATTGCAAAAGAGCGAAAACCCGCGAAAGTTTTATATTCGTGTTTTAACTTACTTCGTTCGCGCTCCAGACCTACCAATAAGCCGCAGCCTAATGCAGCCGCAATAGTGGTAATAAACTCTTCAAAAGATACGGTTTGTAATGACATTGTCATTGGAAGATTCATAATACTTCCTCTTTGGTTTATTGTTATATGTAGATGTCAGCCATTTAAAAATCATGTATTCCATTTCAGTTTATGCTTTTTCTTGTATTGAGCCTAGTCTCTTTTTTAATCAAACTATCACAATAAGCATCTTTATAAATATGATCTATGACACAAAAAAATACTAAGTTGAGAATTGGATTAATTATTTGAAGTTCAAAGATATTTAAAAGCTAAACTTGGGTTTTTTATACAGGCTAAACCTAAAACTTCTCTGATATATTATAAAAATATATTGGGGAAAACACATGAATATACATGTAGAAATAGACACACATTGGTGTCTAGAACAACTATTACAAGAAGGCCGTATCACTGAACGAGATAAGTTACTTGTACAAACCACAAATAGGCAAAAAGATCAGTTGAAATGGCATCCATTACAGTGGATTGCGCATTTTAATTTAAAAGACCAACATCATGTGCAAGCACATTTAAGTTTAAACCGTCTGTGCCAATGGTTTGCAGATCGGGCGCAATTACCTTTATTTGTGATTGATCCTTTAAAGGCGGATGTGAGTGCTTTAACTCAAGTCATGTCGCAAGAGTTTGCGATCCGTAATCATATTTTAGCTGTAGAAGTCCACACGGACCGAATTGTGATAGGAACAGACCAGCCTTTTCAAACAGACTGGCTAAATAATTTAGAGAAGAGTTTAGCACCCAAAAAAATTGAACGTGTATTTCTCAACCCCGAGCAATTACAACGTTATTTACGAGAATATTATCAAGTCAGCCGAGCAGTAAACTCAGCTCAAAAAGATGCGGCTCATGACCGTGATAACAACGGTGTAGAGGCACTTTTACAACTTGGTGATAGCCAAAACCCTGATGCCAATGATCAGCATATTGTGAAATTGGTAGACTGGATTTTGCAATTTGCATTTGAACAGAGCGCCAGTGACATTCACATGGAACCGCGTAAAGACAATGGCAAAGTTCGGTTCCGTATCGATGGTGTTTTACATACCATTTATAACATGCCTTCAAATACCCTGACCGCCGTGATTTCTCGGATTAAAATTTTAGGGCGGCTAAATGTAGCAGAAAAGCGTAAACCGCAAGATGGTCGATTAAAAACACGTACGCCGAAAGGACAAGAAACCGAACTACGTCTATCTACCTTACCAACAGCGTTTGGTGAAAAACTGGTTATGCGTATTTTTGATCCAGATGTGTTAGTACGTTCCTTTCAGCAATTGGGTTTTGACCAGTCTTTATTACAACAATGGCAGCGTATTACGCAAAATAGTCACGGCATTATTTTAGTTACGGGGCCAACAGGTTCTGGTAAAACCACAACGCTATATTCTTCTTTAAAGCAGCTTGCAACCGAGCAGGTTAATGTCTGTACCATTGAAGACCCGATTGAAATGCTAGAGCCTAGTTTTAACCAAATGCAGGTCAATCATGCAATTGAACTGGGCTTTGCAGATGGTGTGCGTGCGCTTATGCGACAAGACCCAGACATTATTATGATTGGGGAAATTCGTGACCAAGATACTGCGAATATGGCCATTCAGGCTGCACTCACAGGCCACTTGGTATTATCAACTTTACATACCAATGATGCGCCGTCTAGTTTGACCCGTTTACATGATTTAGGTGTACAACCATTTTTGACTGCTGCAACAATTTTGGGTGTTCTCGCGCAGCGCTTAGTGCGTAAGCTTTGCCCAAACTGCAAACAACAAACTCATATTAATGAAGATGAATGGCAGCACCTAACATTTGACTACATTATGGAAATGCCAGAAAAAGTTTATCGGGCAGTAGGTTGTGAAGAGTGCCGGCATACGGGTTATAAAGGTCGAATCGGCATTTATGAGTTTATGCCAGTTAGTCTTGAGCTTAAGCATCTTATTAGCAGTCATGCGACATTAAATGAATTAAGAAGCCAAACTAAAAAAGAAAGTGTAGAGCCTTTAAGAATTGCAGGAGCTCGCAAAGTTCTTGAAGGTTTGACCACCTTGGAAGAGGTATTGCGGGTTGTTCCATTAAATTAAATTTTTCTTAAGATTCACCTCATCTATCGATGGTGTAATTGTTTTATTCCAAGGGTAAACCAAATAACAGAGGGTAATTTTATGAAAATGCTTAAAGTAATTTTGATGACTGCGGGTATGGCAACTGCGGGTGTGGTTGTAGCAAATACACCTGTGAATCAGGCAGCTATTGCTCCAGCGACAGTTACTACAGTGAAACAAGCTTTAGCATCAAAAGATAATACACCTGTAAAATTACATGGTCAGGTCGTAAAATCTTTAGGTGATGAAAAATATCAATTCCGCGATAAGAGCGGTAGCATTACAATTGATGTAGATGATGAGCTTTGGCAAGGACGTCCTGTTTCAGCCAATACAAATGTGACTTTAATTGGTGAAGTAGACATAGATTATAAGCCTTTAAAACGTGTAGAAATTGATGTGGACCAGGTCCAGTTCTAATAAATTAATTTCTATATTAATTCCTTTTAGCCGCATTTAAATCATGCGGCTTTGCTTTTTTTATAAAGACTTGGCAACATCCAATCAGGATATAACAGGAAAAACAGATGAGAATTTTGCTTGCAGAAGATGATCGCTCTCAAGCTGAAAGTATTCAATCATGGTTAGAATTAGACGGTTATCAAGTAGACTGGGTCGAAAGAGGTGATTATGCCCTTACAGCAATTGAGCAGCATGATTATGACTGCATTTTGCTTGATAGGGGCTTGCCCCAACTGGCTGGTGAAAAAGTTTTAACAACCATCCGCCACAAACAAAAAAACGTTCCCGTGATTTTTATTACTGCACGTGACAGTATTCATGACCGCGTAGAAGGGCTTGATTTAGGTGCAAATGATTATTTGGTTAAACCATTTAGCCTAGAAGAATTATCGGCTCGCATCCGTGCTCAATTACGTAAACAAACTCTGAATCAGCAATCGATTTTAACTTGGGGTGATTTGCAACTTGATACACAAGCGAAAGTTGTATTATGTGCTGGTAAAACTATCGATTTAACAGCAAAAGAATTTCAAATATTACGTAAACTTATGGTTCATCCTGAGCATATTATTACCCGTGATCAATTAGAAGAAGCACTTTATGCATGGGGCGAGGAAATCGAGAGTAACGCAATCGAAGTTTTTATTTACCAACTTCGAAAGAAAATCGGAAGCAGCAGTATTAAAACCATACGGGGGCTAGGCTACCGTATGGGAGACTTAAAATGAGATCAAATCGTTCATCCTTGCAGTCACAACTGGTTAAAACCACCATGTGGAGCAGTATTGTGGTGGGGCTACTGGCATTAAGTTTACTCACTATATTTTCGATTTATCACAACATGTCAGTACAAGATGAAATCATGGATGAAATTTCAGATACCTTACTGGTTTCTGACCTTTCTAAACACTCGATGAAGCAGTTTGATGAGCTGAGTGATGAGTTTGATATTCAATATGAGTTATTAGATACAGGTCAGGTGCTTACCCATTCTCATACCTATCAGCATGAACTTTTTGAAAAAGGTAATTTATCAGAAGGTTTTTCATATTTTTGGTTTGATGGCCAATTATGGCGTAGTCTGGCTGCACAACAAGAAGATTCTCAACTACAAGTTGAAGTTTTTCAGCCTATCAGTACACGCATTGAAGAGGTATTGAAAGCACTAGCTGGATATAGCGGCCTTATGGTGCTGTTCTGGTTACTACAGTGGGTTATTGTAAGTTGGCGTACCGAGCAACAATTGGCTGCGCTGAATTTACTCTCTAAACGTATTGCTCAAAAAACTGCCTCAAACTTAGAGCCAATTCAAGAACCAGATGTTATTACAGAAATTCAGCCTGTGATTGATGCTTTAAATCAGCTACTTGCAAGGCTACAAAGGGCACTGGTTGCTGAACAGCGTTTTACTGCAGATGCTTCACATGAACTACGTTCACCTTTATCAGCCATACAAATGCGTCTTCAGGTGTTGCAACGGAAATATCAGCATATTCCAGAGCTTGATCATGATTTTGAGCGTATTCAAGAAGACGTTTCAAGAAGTACAAAAATACTGGAAAATTTATTGTTACTCGCTCGCTTGGAACCTAATGAAACAGAGCAATTAGAACTCTCTAAGAGTGTCGTTGATTTAAATCATGTATTAGCTAGAGTGATAGATACAGTAAATATTGATGCACAAGCCAAACACATGGTAATTGGGACAAACATTCTGTCAAATGAAACCAAAACATTTGCAAATGAAGAGCTCATGTTTATTGCTTTTAGAAATCTATTTGATAACGCTATTCGTTATAGTCCGGCTTTGGGTGCTATTCATGTTGAGCTAAGCCAGTACCAGCAAAAGCTGAAGATTTCTATAGAAGATACTGGGAATGGTGTGGATGATGAGGTCTTAAGGCGTTTAGGACAGCGTTTTTTTCGTGTATTAGGGACAAAGCAACAAGGCTCAGGGTTAGGGTTATCAATTACTAAAAAAATTATTCAACTCCATGGTGGGGAATTACATTTTATGCATGCAAGCCAAGGTGGCTTAAAAGTTGAAGTAATACTGCCTTTTAACCGTGAAATACAAAAATAGCATGGTTGCCCATGCTATCCATTTTTTGTTTTCCCACGAATATTATTGAAACGCGAGGATCGTTCTTATTTAGTTAAAATGAGACGGTTATTGCGAGTAAGGCGTAAACGATATTCCTCGCCAGCATGCATAATTCGAATTTCACGACCTAAGGCGAATAGGTTGTTAGAATGCAGCATTGGTAAGGCATGAGCTGAATCTGTATTGCGTGTAAATAAGCTAAAAGGTGCGTTCATTTGTTGTGCTCCGTGGTATATTCTTGAACGATTTAAATGATAATCATTATCGAATAGATCTGTCAATGAGATTTTAAAGATTTTATAAATTGATAAAATTTGCTTACACTTGTGAAAAATTTTAGTGAGTAGAAAAATGCCCAAACCGATTGTCGATGTCGCAATAGCTATCTTAATTCATCGTGGAAAAATATTAGTGGGATGGCGTGGTGAACAGCAGCATCAAGGTGGAAAGCATGAGTTTCCTGGTGGAAAGGTAGAGCAGGGTGAAACGCCTGAAGAAGCCTGCCGCCGTGAAATTTATGAAGAAGTCGGTATTGGTTTAAAAGATTGGCATCAATTTGATTATATTCACCATGAATATGATGACATTATTGTCAACCTTCATTTGTTCCATAGTTATGTACCTGATGAGTTATTAAATCTTATCCATCAGCCTTGGACATGGTACACACGTGAACAGCTACTTCACCTAAACTTCCCGAAAGCTAATAAAGACATTATTAAAAGATTATATTGGCCTCATTTTATTAAAATTAGCCATACACTTACATCTGTAGAGAATAGTGATGCTTTATTATATTGGCGTATAGAAGATGAATTTGGCCCGCGAGAAGTAGAACAATTAACGGCCTTAGATGAAGGGCAACGATCAAATTTAATTATAAATGTAGATATTTGGCAGCAATTGAACCCCGAGTTAAAAAAACAGATCAAGACTGTTCATTTAAAACAATCTCAGCTCATGAGTTTACATAAAGGTGATTTAGAGGTAGGAGTACGTTTTATTGCTGCTTGTCACGATGCAGTTTCTTTACAACATGCTCAGCAAATTGGCTGTGATGCCGTTTTTGTTAGTCCTGTAAAAGTGACGGCTACTCATCCGGACGTTAGTGCATTAGGATGGGATCGTTTTGCTGATTTAATCGAGAAGTGCCAAATTCCCGTATTTGCTTTGGGAGGCATGAGTCCTGATGATTTAGCCACAGCACAACAACATGGTGCATATGGCTTGGCGGGTATTCGTAATTTTTAATAAGAAATAAAGCATTAAAAGCTAGAAAGCTTTCAATGCTTGTTGTGCTTCTTGAACAGTTTTTGGGTTATTGCGCTGTTGTCCAGCTTTTAAAATGACCAACCAAAGTTGTTTTTTCATGGCTTGACTCTGCGCAAAGCTTAAACCACGTCTTGCAAGAGACTCAGCGTTAGAATATTGCTGTTTATGATTTGCAGTTAATGCCAGAAATAAATAGGTCTCGGCTGCCTGTGGCGCTAAACGCTGTGCTTGAAGAGCGTAGCGCTCAGCCTCGGACCATTGTTGGTTTTTGTAAGCCTGCTCGGTTTTTTGCATTAAAGTTTTAAAAGCGGGTAACTGGCTTCCATCATCATTAAAGCGTTGCGGCTTTTTCTGCTGAGGAACAATCACTTGTAAACTTTTACGTTGAATTTCCGGATGATCATAAGGTGTAATTTTTACACCAGATGAGGACTCGGACTTCTTCTTTTCAGAAACAGGAGGTGTTTTCTCTTTTGGAGCTGAATGATCTGGTAAAGTTGTACAGCCGACCATAAGTACAGCACCAATATAAAAAACACCTTTCTTTAACATATCCTGTTTCCTGTTAACGCTTAGTTGTTATAACTACCACTTGAAATGATTCGTGTGTTATTCGACAGATCTTGTTCCATCTGGTTTTCACTTTCACGAATATAACTGTCGGTATTATCATCCTGAGGCTCAGGAATTGTGTTATCACTTTGTGGCGTATATGTTGGATCAACTTGATAATACGGTGCTCCACATGGCGTAGCACGATGTGGGACTGTATGCGCTAGCATTGGAATATACATGGCACCATCACAAGCTTGTGCTGATAAGTCACCCGATGCACGGTCAATCCATTGCCACTGTACAGAGTCTGGTTGACGTAAGTTTACTGGTGTCTGGCGTAATTGTTTCATCACATTAATCCATACTGGTAATGCACCAGATGAACCTGTTAAACCAGTTACTTTATTGTCATCTAAACCTAACCATACTACTGCAACATGATTACCTGAATAGCCGGCAAACCATGAGTCACGTGTATCGTTAGTCGTACCTGATTTACCCGCTAATTTTAAAGCTGGAGATAAGCTGTTATAGGCTGCACGTCCTGTACCTGATGACATGACCTGTTGTAAACCATAGTTCATGATATAACCGACAGATGGATCAATGGTTTGTTGTACGTTTAGACCATAACGATCAAGTAAACGTCCATTTGCATCTACAACAGAACGAATCGCACGAGTCGGATATTTGAAACCGCCTGTAGCAAAGTTTTCATAAATACCCAGTACTTCCATTGGTGACATATTGACTGCACCAAGGAAAATAGAAGGGTAGGCCGGGATTGTCGATTCAACACCAAATTTTCTTAAATTGTTGGTAAATGTAGATAACCCGAACTCTTGACCTAAGCGCACAGCAGAAAGGTTATAAGAATTTGCTAAGGCTTCACTTAAACTCACAATTCCATGACCACCGCCGCTATAGTTCTTCGGTGTCCAACTTTTACCGCCGTCTACTGGAACACTAATTGGAGCGTCTTCAATCTGGCTTGCCCAGTTATAACGTCCAGATTCAATTGCGCTCAAATAAATGACAGGTTTCAATAAAGAACCGACTTGGCGTTTTGCATCTAAGGCACGGTTAAAGCCGGTAAAGTCTTGCGTTGACCCGACAGCTGCAATTAATTCGCCATTTTCAGGATGGGCAATCAGTACAGCCCCTTGCAGGTTTTTCAAGCGAGCAGGGTTGCTATTAGCTAAGCGCTCTACAGAAGCTTTAAAGGCATTTTGAACTTGTGTTTGAGCAATTGGGTCCAAGGTCGTAAAAATACGTAATCCTTGATTGGTTAAATCACTTTCCTGATATTCGGTACGTAATTGACGACGCACAATATCTAAAAAGTCAGGGAATTTTGCTGGACCTAGGCTTGGTTTGCTTAGAACATTTAAAGGACGCGCAATTTCAGTTTCATACTCTGCTTGAGTTAAATACCCCATGACACGCATGTTATTTAATACTGTATCGCGACGATTTTTTGCCCCTTCGGGGTTTTTCCAAGGATTATATAAAGATGGACCTTGAACCAAACCGACTAAATAAGCTTGTTGTGCAACATTAAGCTCACGTAGTGGTAAACCGAAATAAAACTGAGAGGCCAATCCATAACCATTGATTGAATAGTTACCGTTTTGACCTAAATTCACTTCATTTAAATATGCTTCTAAAATTTCATCTTTGCTGTAATGCAACTCAATAAGTAAAGCCATTAATGCTTCATTAACTTTACGTTTAAGTGTGCGTTCAGGGGTTAGATAGAAGTTTTTGACTAACTGTTGGGTGAGGGTCGAACCACCTTGGCGACGTCCTCCAGTTACATTACTTACCAAAGCACGTGCTGTACCACGAATCGAAATACCGTGGTGATGATAAAAGTTACGGTCTTCTGTAGAAATTAAAGCTTCAATAAGTGGTTTAGGAACACTATTAAGCTTAATCAAAACGCGGTCTTCATTATGTTGAGGATAAATGCCCCCAATTAATAAAGGTTCTAAACGGGCAACTCCAGTTGAGGAAGGTTTTGTACTGCGAACTTCTACAACTTGGTCGTTTGCAAAACTCAGTTCTAAAACCTGTTCAGGCTCTACGCTGTCGCCATAGTCGAAACCACGTGTATGGACATACATGTTGCTGCCTTGAGCAACATAGGTTCCAGACTTGTCATAATTACTTGAAGTTTTGTAACCTAGTAATTTTAATTCTTGGGTGAAATTTGCTTGAGTAATTGGCGCATTATTATAAATTTCCAAAGGTCGAGCAAACACCTTGGCCGGAATGTCCCAGCGTTGTCCTTCAAATTTTTCACGTATAATATTATCTAAACGAATCAGATAGATACTAAGAGCAATAAAAGCACCAATCACCAAAATGGAAAAAATTAGCGCGAAGAAACCGATACCACGTTCAAACTTCATATAAATGAGATAAAACCCTAAACAATGCGTTAATGATGCGATAGCTTGTCATCAATTTGCAATGATAAAACTGTGAATAAATGGAAAACTTAGATTGAATTTTACAGTATCTTGTTGTTATGTTTTTTTAAATTAATCTGGTTAATGTTATGATAGCGTAGAATCGCAGCGGAGCTTACTCATTCGTGCAAATTTCACATAAGTCCTTCAGAAACGTCGGGTTAATTGGTCGACCAGATAAATCATCAGTTGTAGAAACACTATGTTTAATTCATGACCATTTGCTAAGTTTAGGCCTAAACCCCATTTTTGATCAGGAAACTGCCGAATTAGTGCCCTATGATCATGCGCAAGTCGTTAGTCGTCACTTATTAGGTGAAGTCGCTGATCTGGTGATTGTTGTAGGCGGTGACGGTTCATTGCTTCATGCAGCCAGAGCTTTAGTGCGCTACAATACGCCTGTAATCGGGATTAACCGTGGACGTTTAGGTTTTTTAACCGATATTAAGCCTTCGGAAGCTATTTTTAAGCTTGATCAGGTTTTACAAGGTCATTTCCAGCTTGATCGCCGTTTCTTGCTTGAAATGGAAGTACGTACCAATGGTGAAGTCATTTATGACGCAATTGCTTTAAATGATGTCGTACTACACTCTGGTAAGTCGGTACATATGATCGATTTTGAACTCAATATCGATGGGCAATATGTTTATCGCCAGCATAGTGATGGTTTAATTGTTTCGACACCAACCGGTTCAACTGCTTATGCTTTATCAGGTGGTGGTCCAATTTTACATCCAAGTATGGATGCTATTGCATTAGTTCCTATGCATCCCCATACATTATCTTCACGTCCGATCGTAGTTGGTGGGCAAAGTGAAATTAAAATCGTCATTCGCGAAAATCGGGTATTACCGATGGTAAGTGCAGATGGACAACATAGTGTCTCTCTCAATGTCGGTGATAGTTTGCACATCCGCAAACACCCATTTAAATTAAGTTTATTACACCCACCTGGTTATGATTTCTATATGGCTTGTCGTACCAAATTGGGTTGGAACCAAGATTTTGAATCTTTTCAAAGAGATGAATCATGAATATTGAACAAATGCTATCTGTTTTAAACCCTGAGATTGTAGAGCGTTTAAAAACAGCAGTAGAAATTGGTAAATGGCCAAATGGTGTTGCTTTAACGAAAGAACAGCGTGAAACATGTATGCAAGCTGTTATTGCTTGGGAGTTAAAGAACTTACCAGAAGAACAGCGTAGTGGTTATATTGACCGTGGTACTAAAGAAGAGGGTGAGGTTTGTGAAGATGATCATCACAAGCATGAGCCTGAATTTAAACCGATTCGTTTTGTTTAAAACTTAATAAGACAGAAAAATTATTTTTGGTTATTCCATACAGCCTTATATAGCATGTTTTTCATAAGTTATAGCATATAGGCTTTTATTACTTTTGAAGGATCAAAAGTAACCAGAAATCCTCTGTATCACTGACGATACTTCCTGTATCGCAGTGATACGGTCGACATCCATGTCGACCTTCACGATAGCATTTGTTAACTACGAATTAAGATTGCTTAAATTTCGTGTTTCCCATAATACTTTTGCTTTTTGCATCGCTTCCTCGAAATTAGAAACTACGCCCATGGTATATAACGCAATACCCATGGTTTCTGTTACGGCCATTTCCCCATATTCGTGATGCTGTTGACCAAGCCAGACAGCTTTAAAGGTTGCTAAGTCTAACTCTTCTTCAATTGGGCTACGTTCAGGTGTAAGCTTTGGCAACTCATGCTCATAGAGTTCACCATTTTTAATTCCGCAAATCAGCGTTTTCGCGTCTGGGTTTCGTTCAAATTCGCCGCCTTCGCCCTTAATAACTGCGCTATTTTGATAGCCTAAGCGAAGTGCACTATGCTGATGGGAAGTTCTGTAAGCAGGATGGAATATGGCTTGTAAGGTGGCTTTAGCGTTAAAAGGATTAATTAAACGGGCTAAAGTATGAATAGGCGAACGCAAACCCATGACATTTCTTAGAGAAATCAGTTCGCTTAAAACTGGTGAAATTACTTCTAAGGGTAGGTAAGCGAAATTTTGTTCTGCCAATTGGGTGCGAACTTCTTGTTCAGAATGACAAATTTTATAATCTAAATATTCCAAAACTTGTTCGGTATAAACCCGGTTTATGGTATGCCCGGAAGCGCCATGCATTACGATTTTATAACCGTGATGAGCAAGGGTAAGAGCCGCTAATAAGAACCAAGGATAATGTTTACGTTTACCGGCATAAGAGGACCAATCTAAGTCAACTTCTAAAGGTGCAAAATGAAGCTGGTCTTTTGTGGCTTGTACAAAACCTGCAAGTTCATCAATCGATTCTTCTTTAACACGTAGCAGCATTAAAAAAGCACCCAACTGGACGTCAAGAACTTCGCCTTTTAAAATCATAGTAAAAGCCTGATAGGCTTCTTCATAACTCAGTGAGCGAGATCCAGTTTTCCCCTTACCTAAAATACGGACATATTGAGCAAAGGGATGTTCAGCATCTTTATAAATATTACGTTTAGTATTCATGGCAATTCAAAACAGTAAAAATAAGGGGAGTAGGCAGCTCAAAATGAAATGTCTACAAGGACTTATCAATATGACATAAAAAACTGATGAAAAAATATCAAAAGTGTTTCTCATACTAAAGTCTTAAGGCTGCATGAGTATTTTTTGTGCGTATTAGCCAAAATTTTAATCGAATCGTTATTTAATTCGAGTAAACTTCATGTGCTTTTTTGAGCACTCATATCATAATTTTCTGTGATTCTCCTATATCTTCAGCTTTTTATTGAAAAAGTAAGAGGTTATTTCTAGCTACTCAAAGTAGTTAGAAACTTCAGGTATTCTCCTGTTTTAGAAAACAGTTTTTTGTTTTCATTGAGGTAGTAGGAAGGTTTTTTGTTTCTAAAAAACCGTTTCCCTTTTGCGGTGTTCATGTGAAAGGTTAGGGCTGTGTATTCGTAAAGAATAGACGTTTCATTTTGATATTTCCAACGGACTTGGAAATATAGATTGAAGTAAAGTTATGGCTAAAAAACCGATTTATAAATCACTTTATTTTCAAGTGATTATTGCGATTATTGCGGGTGTTTTGGTAGGGCATTTCTCACCAAGTACAACGCAAATTGTTAATGGTGTTGAACAACATATTCCAGGTTTAGGTGAGCAACTCAAGCCATTAGGTGATGCTTTTATTCGTTTGATTAAAATGATCATCGCACCTGTTATTTTCTGTACAGTAGTAAGTGGTATTGCTGGTATGGAAAGCATGAAGTCAGTTGGTAAAACTGGCGGTGTTGCGTTGTTATACTTCGAGATCGTTTCAACAATCGCGCTTCTGATTGGCCTTGTGGTGATTAACATTGCAAAGCCGGGCGTAGGAATGAATGTTGATCCTGCAACTCTGGACACTTCAGGTATCCAAAAATACGTCACTTCTGGTGAGTCACAATCTACCATTGATTTCTTGATGCACATCATCCCAGATACGGTGGTTGGTGCATTTGCAAATGGTGAAATCTTACAGGTCCTTCTTTTTGCAATCCTATTTGGTTTTGCGCTCCATAAGTTAGGTGATGCAGGACGCCCAGTTTTAAAGTTAATTGATCAAATTGCACACGTGTTCTTCAACATTGTGAATATGATTATGAAGCTTGCGCCAATTGGTGCATTTGGGGCAATGGCGTTTACTATCGGTAAATATGGTGTAGGTTCACTGGTACAGTTAGGCCAGCTTATTATCTGTTTCTATATTACGTGTTTACTCTTTATTTTCTTAATTTTGGGTACAATCAGCCGCATTAGTGGATTCAGTATTCTGAAAATGATTCGCCTGATTCGTGAAGAACTATTAATTGTACTGGGTACATCTTCTTCTGAATCGGTCTTACCACGCATGCTCCGTAAACTTGAAATTGCAGGTTGTGAAAAGTCGGTTGTTGGTTTAGTTATTCCAACAGGTTATTCATTTAACCTTGATGGTACGTCAATCTATTTGACTATGGCTGCAATCTTTATTGCTCAGGCAACGAATACACAGCTTGATATTCAACATCAAATTACTTTGTTGTTGGTACTCCTAATCTCATCTAAAGGTGCAGCGGGTGTAACAGGCTCTGGCTTTATTGTTATGGCAGCAACTTTATCTGCAGTAGGACATATTCCGGTAGCTGGTTTGGCATTGATTTTAGGTATTGACCGCTTCATGTCAGAAGCACGTGCTTTAACCAATCTTGTTGGTAACTCTTTGGCAACGATTGTAGTTGCAAAATGGGTGGGTGCTTTAGACAAAGATAAGCTCAATGATGCTTTAAACAACCCAGATGAAGTTGACAGAAAAATGTTGGCTCCAAAAAATCCTCAGGTTGCAGAAGGTTTAGATTAATTCAGATCTACCTATATAAAAAAGGAAGCTTTGGCTTCCTTTTTTATTGGCTGACTGAAAAGTACAGTTTAAATGAGCAGCTAAGCCATGACAGTTGTGTAAAAAATGATTAGCATGCACAGCAATGAGATTCGATAAAACAATAAAGCCGAAGGAAAATATTATGTTGGCATATGATGCAGATTTAGAATTATTCCGTGATAATTTTAAACGTTTTATGAATGAGCATATTGCTCCACATTATGACCAATGGGAACGTGAAGGAATTATGCCACGTTCAGTTTGGTCTCAACTGGGCGAAAATGGTTTTTTATGTGTGGATGTCCCAGAAGAATATGGTGGTTATGGCGTCCCAACGTATTATTCATTAATGTTAGTTGAAGAATCGGCTCGTGCTGGATTTTGCGCATTATCAACTGCTATTTCTTGTCACTCTGAGATTGCGGCGCCTTATATTTTACATATTGGGACCGAAGAACAAAAACAATACTGGTTACCGAAAATGGTAACAGGTGAAGTAGTCGGAGCAATTGGTATGACAGAACCGGGTGCCGGTTCAGACTTACAGTCAATGCGTACCAGTGCCATTTTGCAAGATGACCATTATTTGCTAAATGGTTCTAAAACGTTTATTTCAAATGGACAACATGCTGATCTTGTAGTGCTTGCAGTAAAAACCGATCCGCAAGCGCGTGCGAAAGGTGTATCGTTATTATTGGTGGATACTCACCTAGAAGGTTTCAAAAAAGGAACTAACCTCGACAAAATCGGATTGCATTCTCAAGACACATCTGAGCTATTTTTTGACAATGTTAAGGTTCCTAAAAATCAGTTACTCGGACAAGCTGGACAAGGTTTTGCTTATTTAATGCAAGAATTACCGCGCGAACGTACGGCTATCGCATCGACAGCGGTCGGCGCTATTCGTGGTGCAATTGATTTGGCAACCGCTTATGTAAAAGAACGTCATGCATTTGGTCAACCTATTTCACAGTTCCAAAATACTCGTTTTGTTTTAGCGCAAGCAAAAATTGATGAGCTTGCGACAACAGCTTTCTATGAGCGAAATGTTGCTTTATATCAAGAAGGTAAACTTGATGTTGAGACGGCTGCCGCACTGAAAAGTTTTAGTACAGATATGCAAATGAAGGTTGCGGATAACCTATTACAACTGTTTGGTGGTTATGGTTATATGACTGAATATCCAATTTCACGCTTCTTTGTAGATGCCCGTATCCAACGTATTTACGGCGGTACAAATGAAATTATGAAAGAAATCGTAGCACGTGGATTAATCGGCAAAGCTTAATAATAGTTTCAAAAAAAGCCTACCTTTGAGTAGGCTTTTTTTATTATTTAGCTGTTTTCTGCGATGGTTCATCGAATAAAGATTTACAGCTTTCTAGATTTTGGCATGAAGCAAACATAAGCGCTTTAGGTAAGCTCGCATACAAATTGGTGATATGCTGTTCAGCAGGATTATTGAAATGCCAATAAGTAAATTGGTCTGAACGCTTATTTTCTAAGACTTTAAAGAAATCGTCTTTATTAATTCTTTGATTAAACTGGGTATGTGGCCCACCTTGTTCATGTGTACCGACTGTCGTCATTAGCATTGGGAACACGGTTTGCTTTTGACTTTGCCATTGTTCTAATTCTCGAAATAACATGCCTTGATCAAACCAGAGAGAAGGACTTGCAGCAAAGTAACGCTGGAATGCAGTAGGTTTTTGAAAAAAATGATAAAGCACAAACAACCCTCCAAAAGAATGCCCATAGAGACTTTGCTGTTGGCTATTAATTGGAAATTGTTTAGCGATTTCAGGCTTAAGCTCATTATTTAAAAAAGCAATAAACTGGTCAGCACCACCATATTTATATTTACCTTGTGCTTGAAACTCGGCAGAAGGTTTTGGGGTGTAATCATAAGCGCGTTTTTGCACATCAAAGGTTTTTTGCTGAGGATAGCCCACAGCTACAATAATGAGCGGATCTAAACCTAATTTTGCAGAACCTGCTCCAATCGACTGGGCAATATTTATTGCGCTTGGAAATGTTGCATTACCATCTAATATATAAAGTACAGGATAACCATGTTGGGGTGGGGCAACAGGTGGTTTATAAATTTGAATAAGGTATTCATGTCCAGTATTTTTAGATTTGATTTGGAACTGAGCCTGATTGTTGTGAAAATCGATTTTTGATTGATTTTTTACAGGGGCTTGAGCCAAAACGGAACTACTTATTAAAAAACCTAGAAAGAAATTACAAGATAAAAGGAAAAAAGATTTAAGCATGATAAAGTTAAGAAAATATTATAAGTCAAATAATAAATGAAAATCATTATCAAATAAAGTGGTCTTATACAAAGGTTCGAGCCGGATTAATGAAAAAAGCCCATACACCCATATTGCCTAACAAATCAAAGCCGACTATTGTTATACTCTCGTTTAAAAGATGATTTTGCTGAGGCTGCCTTCCAATGATCAACGATGATCAAAACAAAACGACTTCTCTTAGTTTAGAACAAATTCGCGAAGATATTGATAGCGTAGATCAACAGATTCAAGAGTTATTAAATCGCCGCGCAAGCCTTGCTGAAGCTGTTGCGAAAGCTAAATTTGCTTCTGAAGAGAATCCTTTGTTTTATCGTCCTGAACGTGAAGCACAAGTTTTACGTAAAGTTATGGAGCGCAATCAAGGGCCTTTATCTGACGTAACTATGGCCCGTTTGTTCCGTGAAATTATGTCTGCTTGCCTTGCTTTAGAAGCTCCGCAAAGTATTGCATTTTTAGGCCCAGAAGGTACTTTTACTCAATCTGCCGTACTTAAACATTTTGGTAAAGATGCGGTTGTTCGTCCGCTACCAACTATTGATGAAGTATTCCGTGAAGTAGAAGCGGGTAGTGCGCATTACGGTGTAGTTCCGGTTGAAAACTCATCTGAAGGTATCGTAAACCATACTTTAGATTGTTTTAAAACTTCGAATTTAAATGTGATTGGTGAAGTTGAATTGCGTATTCATCATCAATTCCTTGTTTCTGAAAATACACGTAAAGATAGTATTAAGCAGATTTATGCGCATCAGCAAACTTTGGCTCAATGTCGTCAGTGGTTAGACGCACATTATCCGGGTGTTGAGCGTGTTGCCTTAAACTCAAATGCAGAAGCTGCACGCCGTATTCGCAACGAATGGCACTCAGCAGCGATTGCGTCTGATATTGCAGCAGGCATGTATAACCTTGAAATCTTGCATAGCAATATTGAAGATAATCCGGAAAATACTACTCGTTTCTTAGTGATTGGCCGTGAAAAAATTCCACAAAGTGGCAATGACAAAACATCGTTATTAATTTCAGCGCATGACCGTGCAGGTGCTTTATTAGAAATTTTAGCGCCGTTTGCAAAACATAATATCAGCTTAACGAGCATTGAAACTCGCCCAGCACTACCTGAAAAATGGGCATATGTATTCTTTATTGACTTAGAAGGTCATATCGATCAGGAAAATGTGGCTGCGGCAATCAATGAGATTCGTCCAATGGTAAAAGAACTTCGTATTTTAGGTTCTTATCCTGCTGCCGTTCTTTAATCACTCATGTTGGAATAATGACATGTATCAAGATGGGCATGTCATTATGCTTAAAAAACAAATTGCTCAAAGGTTTAAATAACGTTGAGCAAAAGCAAAGTTGAAGTTATGTCACAACCCCTATTTAAAAAAGTTGCATTTATTGGTTTAGGACTCATTGGGTCGAGTTTGGCACGGGTTATTGTTGCCGAAAAGTTGGCGACAACTATAGTGGCATCTACACGCTCACAGAAAACTTTAGAAGATGCAAAATCACTTGGCTTAATACAAGAAGGGTTTTCCGATCCTGTTGAAGCCGTGAAAGGGGCAGATTTAGTTGTTTTAGCCTTGCCAGTGCGTGCCACTCAAAAAGTGCTTGAGCAAATTAAACCTTATTTGTCAGAAACCACAATTGTAACTGATGTGGGAAGTACAAAAGGTAATGTCGTAGATGCAGCAAAAGCTGTATTTGGTGAAGATTTACCAGCAGGGTTTGTTCCCGGGCATCCTATTGCGGGAAGTGAACACACGGGTGTTCACGCAGGTAAGGTCGATCTCTTTGCAAATCACAAAGTGATTTTGACGCCATTACCAACAAGTGCAGAATGGGCAGTTGAGAAATTGATTCAACTTTGGTCAGCTGCTAAAGCTGAAGTGATATGTATGGATGTCGCCAAACATGATGAGGTTTTGGCGCATACCAGTCATTTACCGCACTTAATGGCATTTAATCTGGTCGAGCAACTTGCAAACCGTGAAGATAACCTTGATATTTTCCGTTATGCAGCTGGTGGTTTCCGTGACTTTTCACGAATTGCTGCCAGTGATCCTCAAATGTGGCATGACATTTTCTTTGCCAATAAAACAGCTATATTAAATGCTGTAGATGGCTTCGAGAAACAACTTACCGTACTTAGAAAATTGATTGAAAACGAAGATTCTCATGCATTAATGGGTTTACTCGGCCATGCTCAGGCAGCACGTCAGCATTTCAATCATATGTTAGCCAAAAAACCTTTAATGGAGAAAAATAAGGTGACACAGCAATTCAGTATCTTACCGGGAAATAAGGCTTTTAAAGGTAAATTTACCGTACCGGGTGACAAATCTGTGTCACATCGCTCCATTATGTTTGGTGCTATTGCCGAAGGCACGACTCATGTAACTGGCTTCCTTGAAGGTGAAGATGCTTTAGCAACTTTACAAGCTTTCCGTGATATGGGTGTAAGCATTGAAGGCCCTAAAAATGGTGAAGTGACCATTCATGGCGTGGGTATGTATGGCTTAAAAGCACCAGCAAGTGCCTTATATATGGGTAACTCTGGAACAAGCATGCGTTTGCTTTCAGGTATGCTTTCTGCACAAAAGTTTGATTCTGTTATGACAGGTGATGCTTCGCTCTCTAAACGTCCAATGGAGCGTATTGCTAAACCATTACGTTTAATGGGTGCGCAAATCCAAACGACAGGTGAGAAAGGTACACCACCTGTAAGCATTACTGGTGGTCAGCAATTAAAAGGTATTCAATATGATTTACCTATGGCATCTGCTCAAGTGAAATCTGGTATTTTACTAGCTGGTTTATGGGCTGAAGGTGAAACTTCGGTAACTGAGCCGGAACCAACACGTGATCATACAGAGCGTATGCTTCGTGCATTTGGCTATGATGTTAAAACTGAAGGCAATAAAATTTCCCTTGTCGGCGGCGGTAAGTTAGTGGGTACTAATATTCAAGTACCATCTGATATTTCATCTGCTGCTTTCTTCATGGTGGGCGCTGCAATTACTGAAGGTGCAGACGTTGTACTTGAAGCTGTAGGTATTAATCCAACACGTACTGGCGTAATTGAAATTTTAAAACAGATGGGTGCTGACCTGACTGTTGAAAATGAGCGGATCGCTGGTGGAGAGCCTATTGCTGATATTCATATTAAAGGTTCACGTACCCTTAAAGGTATTCATATGCCTGAAGACCAAGTACCTTTAGCAATTGATGAATTCCCAGCCTTATTTATTGCAGCGGCTTGTGCCGAAGGCCAAACAGTATTAACAGGTGCAGCAGAGCTTCGCGTGAAAGAATCTGACCGTATTCAAGTTATGGCAGATGGTTTAAAAATCATGGGCATTGATTGCACACCTACTGAAGATGGCATCATTATCGAAGGTAAAGGCAAATCTGGTGATTGGTCACCAATCTTTGCTGGTGGTGAAATTGAATCACACCATGACCACCGTATTGCGATGAGTTTTAGTATGGCAGGTCTTCGTACTTCTGGTCCGATTACAATTCACGGTACTGAGACTGTTGCTACAAGTTTCCCAACTTTTACTGAGTTGGCGAATCGTGCAGGCTTAACGATAGAAGTTAGCCAATAACTTTTTACCTGACACATTTTATAATTGCTAACACAATAGCAACGGCAGCAGCGAGCTAAAGGCTTGGCTGCTGTTTGTTTATTGCTTATGCTAAGTGCAGATAATGATAAAAGTGTTAGGACAAAGGATGAAAAAATTACAATTTATTGCCAGTTGCCCACAACATGGGGTGCTTGATCATCCACCAAATGAATGCCATATCACTCAAGAATATGTAGCGGCTTTACTGTTTAAACAATTGGGGAATTATGGTTTTGATGCACAGCATATTGTGCATGAACATGAAAAGGTGGAAGTAAGTATTGATAATCACCTTTTACCATTGTCTATTACTTGCCAGCAAACAGACCATGATGGGCATTTAATGTGTGAAATCTCTGCCAATCCTGATGAAGAACAAGACTGGTTTGAGAAAATCGAAACACAAAGTATTATTCGTCAGCTTGCACAGGCTGTTGAAAATAGCTTGAAAGCCGATCATAGCTTTTCAGCATTTGAGTGGAAAAGCTAAACATATTATTGTTAAGACTTATTTGTGAAGTACGGCTTTTTAGAAAAGTCGTACAATTTCTTTAAATTAAATATAAAAATACAAAATCTTTCCCGAAATTGCTACCTATCTTTAATGCTTTGTGTATATTGAAATTATTAAGATATTTACATAATTAGAGTGTAGTTTTTCATGACACAAGTTGATATTGCAGCATTATCTCCTCAAGTCGTTTGGCAGCATTTTCAAACACTTTGTACTATTCCTCGTCCGTCAAAGCATGAACAGCAGCTTCGTGAGTTTTTAGAAAACTGGGCCGAAAGTCGGAATTTAGAAACTTATGTAGATGAAGTAGGAAACTTGATTATCCGTAAAAATGCGACTCTGGGTAAAGAACATGTGCCTGGAGTTATTCTTCAGGGCCATTTAGATATGGTTACACAAGCCAATACTGGTACGGTACATGACTTCTTTAAAGACCCGATTCGTCCAGTTCTTGAGGATGGCTGGTTAATTGCCAAAGACACTACTTTAGGTGCTGATAATGGTATTGGGGTGGCTTTGGCATTAGCTGTTTTAGATTCAAATGATATTGCTCATGGCCCAATAGAAGTTCTCTTAACAGTCGATGAAGAAGCAGGGATGAGTGGTGCGCGGCTATTACAGGCGGGTGTACTAAAAGGAAAATGGCTATTTAATATTGATACGGAAGAGTGGGGTGAGTTGTATTTAGGGTGTGCTGGTAGTATTGATGTTGAGGTAGAGCAGCCGCTTAATTATGAGCCAATCCCTGAAAATTTGAATATTGTGAATATTCAGGTGACTGGTCTTAAAGGTGGTCACTCTGGCGTAGATATTCATTTAGGACGTGGCAATGCCAACGTTATTTTGGCTCGCTTTTTAAATCAACATTTAGCCTCACTGGGTGGGCATCTTGTTGAGTTTACAGGTGGTACGGCCCGTAATGCTTTACCGCGAGAAGCAGTGGCAACTATTGCAATTTCGCCTAATCAGTTATCAAGTCTAGAAAAGTTACTTGCTGAATATCAAGCGGCATGGAAAGAACAGCTAAAGGGTATTGATGACAACTTGCAATTAAGTATTCAATCCACTGGTGCTAAAGTGACCGAAGTGATTAATCAACAACAGCAAAATGAATGGTTGCAAGCTTTAGCAACAAGTCCTTATGGCGTTGCAAGTATGAGTCAGGTTCTATCAGATGTAGTTGAAACCTCAAATAACATTGGGGTGGTGAGACTAAATCGAGAAGGTGGAAAAGCTGTCTTAATGGTTCGTTCAATGGTGAACCAAGAAGCTCAAGATTTTGCCGAAAAAATTCAGGCCCATTTTAGCCAATTTAATATCGGCTCTACACTTACGCCGTTAGTGTCGGGTTGGACACCAAATCCAGATTCGGCTGCTCTAAAGTGCTTACAACAAGCTTATCAAAATGCATTTAATATTGAGCCAAATCTAAAAGTAATTCATGCAGGCTTAGAATGTGGGATTATTGCTGAACATTACCCACATTTACAGATGGTTTCGTTTGGACCGGATATTCAGGGGGCACATGCACCGGGTGAACGAGTCAAAGTTGATACTGTAGAGAAATGCTGGAAGCTACTGATAACCGCTTTGGCATCTGTAGAGTAATTTTTTAAGAGATAAGAAGCTCAATTATGAGCTTCTTAAACTTTTATATGGAAATGATATGTAGCTAATTCGATCTCACAACAAATATAATTTTTACTCGATTTTTAAAAGTTGTCCTGTTTCATTTAAAGTAAATTCATCAAAATCATTCGCTAAATAAAAATGACCTTTATAAAACTGGCGAACTTCTTCGGTAATAGCTTGCTGCCCAGTTTTATCCTGATGTCTAGGGCTAAAGTGTGTCAGAATTAAATTGTCTAGAGATTGCTGCTCAGCAAATTCAGCCACCATTTTTGCTGAGCTGTGCATTGGTCCTTTACCTACTTTATCTAAGACTGTTTGCAAATAAGTTGCTTCATGAATAAGTAATTGAGCATCCTTACAAGCATCGGCTAATAATTCTGGCCGATCATTATCACCACCTATAATTGCATGAATCTGCTGATTTTGAATTTTGATAAAGTCTTGAGATTTTAAAATTTGCCCTTCAAACTCTACATCGTAGCCTCGTTTTAAATGCCCCCAAATATCGCCTTTAGGTATGCCAAGCTGAGTTAAAGCTTGAATATCTATCTTCTTCTGGGTGGATTTTATATAAATACTAAATGCAAAACTCGGAACACGATGACTTAGTGGATGTGCTTGAATAAAGAGTTCATCGGTGAGCTGCTGTGGCCGAGTTGCTTCATTAACATCAATAAATTTTATTGAATAAGGCAAATGTAAGTCTGTAAGTTGAGCAGTGATTTCAAACCATTGTTGAATTTCTTTGGG
This sequence comes from Acinetobacter sp. FDAARGOS_558, assembly GCF_003937785.1. Taxonomy (NCBI): domain Bacteria; kingdom Pseudomonadati; phylum Pseudomonadota; class Gammaproteobacteria; order Moraxellales; family Moraxellaceae; genus Acinetobacter; species Acinetobacter sp. FDAARGOS_558. The sequence goes on along the minus strand of NZ_RKJH01000001.1, from coordinate 1,008,498 downwards.
CGCAATCACGATTAGGGGTTTGTTACGAGCATTCATGCCTGCACTTGCCAGTAAACCAACTAGGCCATAACAATGATCGCCGTGAACGTGTGTAATACAAATGGCAATTAAGTTTTGTAGTGAGAGTCTAGCTTGCTGAATACGATGCTGTGTACCTTCACCAGTATCAACTAAAATCCAGTCCTTATTTTTACTGTTACGAACAGCTAATCCTGAAACATTGCGTGAAAGCGTGGGTACACCTGATGATGTGCCTAAAAAGGTAAAATGAAGCATATTCTTGGAATTTTTTAGTCAAATGCGTAATTTTTATATTATAGACACTTATTAAAATTTTATAAAAATTATGGTGCATGGTAGCGACCGAGTAAAAAAATATTTAGCGCGTTTTGGATTGAGTTGGAATAATTTTCAATAATGACATGGCTTAAAAATGATGGGCATAGACTCAATCTATGCCCATCAGGTTACCGTTTATTTCATAATAATAAAACGTGTAATGATTTGGCGAAGCTGTTTTAAATAACCTGTAAAGAAGTGGTTAGCGCCCGGTAAAATCGTGATTGGATGCTTTTGTGGTTTTGCCCACTCAATTGCATCTGAAAGTAAGGTGATATCATCTTGCTCACCATGAATGAGTAGAATGTCGCCTTGAATTTCAGGAGTTTTATAGTGACGTAAGCCCACAACAGTAGCTGTTGGTAAACCACATAAAATTAACTGTACTGGCTGTAATTCAGGGCTAAGCTGCGCATGACATTTTGCTAAAACATGTGAGCCAAAACTAAAGCCACCTGCATAAAATGGCAAACCTGCATGAAGCTTACGAACATGCTCAATCACAGCTAAAATATCTTCAGTTTCTCCATGACCTTCATCATGAACACCTTCACTGCCGCCTAAACCACGGAAACTAGGACGGTAAACAATACAGCCATATTCATTAAAGATTTGGGTTAAAAGAGCAGGGACTTTATGTTGAGGAGTTCCACCTTGTAATGGGTGAGGGTGACAAACAACTGCAAAGCCTTTGATTTCACCTTCAGGGCGGTCAACAAAAAGTTCAATTTTACCTACTGGACCCTGGATGAAAATTTGCTCAGACATAGAAGAACCGCTAAATAACAATACGTAAGTGCTATTTTACCGATAGTCGTCATTGAAAACACGAGTTAGCATTAAAAAATATCTACTGTTATAGTTGGCATTAATAATAATTTTTTCAGGTTGTCTATGCTTGCTTTAATTTCTCCTGCAAAAACTTTAGATTATGAAACAGCGTTACCTACAGATGAGTTTACTCAGCCGCGCTTGTTAGAAAACTCAGCACAATTAATTGATGTTTGTCGCAAACTTTCTGCTTCGGAAATTGCGAGTCTAATGAGTGTCAGTGAAAAAATTGCCACACTTAATGCTGATCGTTTTAGAGACTGGAAGCCAGAATTTGATTTTTCAAATGCCCGTCAGGCAATTTATGCATTTAAAGGAGATGTTTATACTGGTTTAGATGCTTATCACTTAAAAGATAAAGATATTGATTTTGCTCAGCAGCATTTGCGTATGCTCTCTGGTTTATATGGTTTATTGCGTCCTTTAGATTTAATGATGCCTTATCGTTTAGAGATGGGTACTAAATTAAAAAATACGCGCGGTCACAATTTGTATGAATTTTGGGATGATATTATCACCAATCAGATTAATGAAGACTTGGCAGCAATTAAATCTGAATTGCTGGTAAATCTGGCTTCAGATGAATATTACAAATCTGTCAATGAAAAGAAAATTAAGGCTGAAATTGTGAAGCCTGTTTTCCTTGACCAGAAAAATGGCAAATATAAAGTCATTAGTTTCTATGCGAAAAAAGCACGTGGTTTAATGGCTCGTTTTATTATTGAAAACCAATTAAATAAAGCTGAGGATCTTAAAGCTTTTAATACTGAAGGTTACTACTTTGATGCTGATAACTCATCGGCAAAAGAGTTGGTGTTTAAACGTGATGAGCAATAATCCTAAGCGTGGTTAATAAATGCTGATGCAGCTTTACTTATTAAAACTGGAACTTTTTTGGTTTGAACTGCATCAGCATTATCATTTTTCTGAACCGCAGAAAATTTTAAATGAACTTATTGCTGCTTATAGTGAAAAGCAGCGAGCCTACCACACCGTACAACATTTATATGAATGTTTGAGTTTAATTGAGACGATTCAGTCCGAATTAAATGATCCATATGCTGTTGCATTGGCTCTCTGGTTCCATGATGTAGTCTACGAACCTCAAGCGCTAGATAATGAACTTAAAAGTGCCGAGTTATTTGAGCAATTAATGGCTCAAGATTTACAGCTCGATACAATGCAGAAAATAAAGCGTTGGATTCTTGCGACTCAAAAGCATGCACCAACCGGTGAAACAGATTTGCAATTTTTGTTAGATATCGATTTAGCTATTTTGGCAGCAACACCTGAACGTTTTATCCAGTATGAACAGCAAATTCAGCAGGAGTATTCTTGGGTTGATTCAGAAGTATATTCAATTAAGCGAAAAGAAGTTTTAATGAATTTTTATCAGTCTGAGCCGCTTTATCAAACTGCATATTTCCAAAAGAATTTTGAGTTAAACGCCAAGCAAAATTTAAAGAAAATATTGCAATAGCCTAAGCTGAATATAAAATTTAGATCTGTTGATTGAATAAAGTGATATAGATTTTTAATCTTTTTTGAAAAGTGAAAATGGTTACATGAGAGGAGAGAGGAACCACTGAAAAAAACAGTGATTCCTTAGAAATAAATTATTTAAAGAAATAACCTGTTTCTGGTGAACTTGCATTTGCCATGCGTTTGCGTGGCATACGCCCAGCTAAAAATGCTTCACGTCCTGCTTCAACAGCTTTCTTCATTGCAGAAGCCATCAAAATAGGATTTTGAGCCGCTGCAATCGCTGTGTTCATCAATACGCCATCACAACCAAGTTCCATCGCAATAGCAGCGTCACTTGCTGTACCAACACCTGCATCTACTAAAACCGGTACTTTGGCATTTTCTTTAATAATTGAAATGGTATGCGGGTTTAAAATACCTAGGCCTGAACCAATCAAACTACCTAAAGGCATAATTGCAACACAGCCCATACTTTCAAGTTCTTGAGCAATGATTGGGTCGTCAGAGGTATAGACCATAATCTCAAAACCATCATCAATCAAAGTGCGAGCGGCTTTTAAAGTCTCGGTTACATTTGGATATAAGGTTTTTTCATCACCCAACACTTCAAGTTTTACTAGGTTATGACCATCCAGTAGCTCGCGCGCTAGCATACACGTGCGTACTGCGCTGTCAGCATCAAAACAACCTGCAGTATTTGGTAAGATTGTATATTTTTCTGGTGGAATGACAGAAAGTAAATTCGGTTGATCTGGATTTTGTCCAATATTCACACGGCGGATTGCGACAGTTACGATTTCTGCACCACTAGCTTGAATGGCTAAATCCGTTTCATTTAAGTCTTTATATTTCCCTGTTCCTACCAATAAACGAGATTGAAAAGAACGTGAACCAATAATGAGAGGGGTGTCTTGCATGGATAACTCCGACTTAGCCGCCGCCAACAGCGTGAATAATTTCGATACGGTCATGTTGAGCAATCGTAATTTGCTCTAATTTGCTTTTAGGCACGATTTGCTGATTGTGTTCAACAGCAAAACGTTTTCCTTCAAGCGCCAGTTCCTGAATGAGTTGCAACAGGTTTTGGCTAGGCGTGTCCGTTAATTCGCCATTTAAATAAATTTGCATGATCACATTCCGATTATTTTGCGTATTTGAAAGCATTCCAAGCCAAGATTAGCCATCCAGCAATCATCAAAGCTCCACCTATTGGCGTAATTGCGCCTAATATCCGCGGTAAACCCAATGCCATGATATAAAGCGAACCACAAAAGAACAGAATGCCAATCTGAATAAGCAAGAAAGATAACTTGATTGGGAAATGAGGAAGAACCTTGCTTAAAATACCAAGCGCTAACAATCCAAGCGCATGATAAAAAAAGTAGTCGGTTGCAGTCTGCCACCAAGCAAGTTGTTCAGGGCTCGCGTGAGCTTTAAGACCATGTGCTCCAAAAGCACCCAACATGACTGCGAAAGCAAGATTAAGGGCTGAAATGGCAATCCACATAACAAAAAACGCAACTGAATAATGAAAGGCAACGTTACCATAGAATAGGTTGGCTAAACATAGCCAGATAAAACAAAAGGGCTTATCGCCCTTTTATTTTTTTCATTTTCTTTAGCTTGCAGACATTGCGACTTTAATTTTTTCCATCGCATTCTTTTCAAGCTGACGAATACGTTCGGCAGAAACATTATATTCAGCAGCAAGCTCATGGAGGGTAGATTTATCGTCATCTAACCAACGGCGCTGCAAAATATTACGTGAACGGTCATCTAGCTGGTTCATTGCGTCATGCAAAGCAGATGTACTTTGTTCTTCCCAATCCTCATTTTCTACTAAACGAGCAGGGTCATAACGATTATCTTCAAGATATAACACAGGCGCAGTGTGCGGAGTGTCATCATCGTCATCGCCTTGAGCTTCAAAAGCAGCATCATATGCTGTTAAACGACCTTCCATTTCCAAAACTTGTTCTGGAGTAACATTTAAGTCGTTTGCAATAGACTGCGCTTCTTCTAATGTGAGCTTTTTACTCGATTTTTTTAAGCTGCGTAAATTGAAGAAAAGTTTACGCTGAGCTTTGGTTGTTGCAATTTTTACAATACGCCAGTTACGAATAACATATTCGTGGATTTCTGCCTTAATCCAGTGGACGGCAAAAGATACAAGACGTACGCCCATATTTGGGTCAAAACGTTTTACGGCTTTCATTAAGCCTAAGTTACCTTCTTGAATAAGGTCACCTTGAGGTAGGCCATAACCTGCATAGCTGCGCGCAATGTGAACGACGAAGCGTAAATGCGACATTACCAGCATTTTTGCGGCATCAAGATCTTGGTCATAATAATAACGCTCAGCAAGCTCTTTTTCTTGCTCAGCCGTTAAAATAGGAATCTGATTGACAGTACTGATATATGCACCAAGGTTTACACCAGGCGCAGACAATGACAGGGGCATCAATTGATTGCTGCTGTCACTCATGAGTTCTCCTTATAGGATAGGATGGATTAACCAATAAGTTCATCTTAATTTGAATCGGCTTCATAATTAAGGAAAATTGGGTATAGAAATGTAAAATTTTATGCAGTTTCTAATCTTTTAGTTTAGCAAAGAATTATTGAGTTTCAATTAAATAGTGAAATTCTCTTTCTGAAATCTGCATGGTTTGACACGTAAAATGATGTAATTGGCAATAACGTGTTACATCAATTTCACTATGCGGGTCAGATGATTTTAATAAGAATAGTTGTTTTCCCGATAATTTTTTAAGTTCACGTTTCAACATTAATAATGGCATTGGACAAGGTTGGCCAAGGGCATTAATTTCAATAGGCGTCGTAGCGGAAGAAGTAGTGCTCATTCATCATCAAAACAACTAAAAAAATTATTTTAACAAATTTTTGTAAACACTACATAACTTTATATAAAGAACAACTAATCAATACTGATAAAAATTATTGTAATAAGCTGTTTAAAAAAACAGCTAAAAATAGGGGAAATAAATGAAAAAAATTCTATTAATTGTCATAAACCCGTGTTAAGCTCGAACCGTTTTAGGAATTACCACACAGTTAAATTGTTTTAATAACCCTATAACAAATGGATGTAACCGGAAATTGTTGATAGTTTTACAGAATGATTACAAGCTTTAAGATTATAAAAATTTTAAAACCTTGTTTGCTCTGCTGTTTGCAACACCGGAAGGTCCTTTTTTCATCATCTGAGGATTGACTTATGACAGCTCGTGAACAAGGCGTAGTAAAGTGGTTTAATGACACTAAAGGCTTTGGTTTTATTCAACGTAACGGCGGCGACGATGTATTCGTTCACTTCCGTGCAATCGTAGGTGACGGTCACCGTTCTCTACGTGACGGTCAACGTGTAGAATTTAGCGTTGTACAAGGTCAAAAAGGTTTTCAAGCTGAAAACGTTCAGCCTTTAGACTAATTCATCTTTTTGATGAATCATGGACGCTCCAATTTTTGAATTGGGGCGTTTTTGTTTATAATGATCTTCTCATTCGAGAGATTGTTTGTTAGAGCGCGTATTTATGACATCTGGTTTTGAAACCTTGAATTTACATCCGCAACTTAAAAAGGCGATTGATGCTTTAGGGTTTACTCAAATGACCCCAATTCAGCAAAAGGTTTTAAAATATACATTAGCCGGGCATGATGCAATTGGGCGAGCACAGACAGGAACAGGTAAGACTGCTGCCTTTCTGATTAGTGTAATTAATGATTTGCTCAATAATCCGGTTCAGGAGCAACGCTTCCGTGGTGAGCCCCGTGCTTTAATCTTAGCACCTACTCGTGAGTTGGCATTGCAGATTGAAAGTGATGCAAAATCTCTCACAAAATTTTCTAATTTACACCTAGTGACCCTATTAGGTGGCGTTGATTTCGATAAGCAGAAGAAGCAACTTGATGCTAATTTTGTCGATATCATGGTTGCCACACCAGGGCGTTTAATTGATTTTGTAGAACAAAAAGAAGTTTGGCTCGATCAAATTGAATTTTTAGTGATTGATGAAGCTGACCGTTTATTGGATATGGGCTTTATTCCTTCGGTAAAACGTATTGTGCGTTATTCACCACGTAAGGAACAACGACAAACCTTAATGTTCTCTGCAACATTTAGTTATGATGTCTTGAACTTGGCAAGACAGTGGTTATTTGAACCAGTAACTGTTGAAATTGAACCTGAACAAAAGACCAATAATGATGTCGAACAACGTGTTTACGTTGTGGCTAAACAGGATAAATATCGTCTTTTACAAGATATTTTACGTGAAGAGCCAATTGATAAAGTTATGATCTTTGCCAATCGCCGTGATCAGGTACGTCGTCTTTACGACCATTTGAAAAAAGATGGATACAAAGTGGGGATGCTATCTGGTGAAATTGCTCAAGATAAACGTTTAAAAATGTTGGAGCAGTTTAAGCAAGGCAAGCATAACATCATGATCGCAACCGATGTTGCTGGTCGTGGTATTCATGTAGACGGCGTATCACATGTAGTGAATTTTACATTGCCTGAGCAGTCTGATGATTATGTCCATCGTATTGGTCGTACAGGTCGTGCAGGGGCACAAGGGGTAAGTATTAGTTTCTTATCTGAAGATGATGCTTTCTATTTACCCGAAATTGAAAAAGCAATTGGTAAGAAATTGCCTCTAACCCGACTAGATGGTTATTGCTAATAAAAAATCCCAATCATTTGATTGGGATTTTTTTTGATTAATTTATTTTACAATAGAAGGTAAGCGTTGTTTGATAGTCATCATCTTTTGCTAAAGATGCATTTTTACCCGTTAAAGTACCGATGACACCCGCAGCAGCTTCTACCATTTGACCAGTCTTTTCACTTACCACATCTTTTAAAACTCCATGGTAAGACGTTTTTTCATCAACAATAACTGGCGTTGTGCTCTTAGAGCATGTTTTTTGTGCCGCAGTAACCGCATTATTCTTTGCAATTAAATTGGTTTTGCCAATTCCAGTCACTTCAAACTGATTATTTTCTTTTTGAATCGCTAAAGTGTTTTTAGGCGTGGTTGCACAAGCACCTAGTAATAAAACAACACCGCTCATTGCGCTCGCTAAAATTATTTTTTTCATAATGCACCTAAGTTAATCACCAAAAGATAGGGTTATTTGAACATAAGTTTTCTAATTGATTTTGAAGACGTTGTATGAGTTTTGATGTTTTGTATTAAAAAATGTCAAACTATGAATTCACTAAGTTTATAAGCTAGATTCAATGGTGGATTAACGGTAGATTATGCTAATCTATTTCGAATTTTTGAGTTAGATTAATATTAATGACGGATTCAGCAATACAAATAATTCACCAAAATATTCATCAGCGTCAGTCTATTGGCCAATTAGTTGAGCCAGCCCCAAATACAGATCAGTTAGAGTTGGCTTTTCAGGCAGCTTTAACAGCTCCAGATCATCATAGACTTAAGCCAACGCGTTTTGTAATTGTGTCAGGTGACCAACGTGCTGCTTTTGGTGAAGTTCTGGCAAAAGCATTGGTCGATTTGGGTGAGTCTGATCCTGCACAGCTTGAACGAGTGAAGCAACATCCTTTTCGAGCTCCGCTACTTATTTTAGCTCTTACGCAATTACAAGATCATCCGAAAGTTCCACACTTCGAACAAATTTTGAGTACAGGCGCAGCAGTACAAAATCTTTTGTTATCTTTACAAGCTCAAGGGTTCTCGACCATGTGGCGTAGTGGTGCCGTTGTCGAATCAAACTGGTTAAAACAGCATTTAGGTCTGCAACCGCATGATTTGATTTCAGGTATTATTTATGTCGGCACAGCAGCTAAAGCAATTGCTCCACGTGCAGATATTGATAGTAAAGAATTCGTAAAAGTTTGGCAGGCTTAACGTCTGTAAAAGTAAGAAATAGGATAATAAAGCATGGCTGAATTTAAGTTTACAGATTTGGTGGAACCTGTTGCGGTCGATAAAAAAACGGCATTACGTATTACCGTTTTAGGGGGCGGTAGCTTTGGTACGGCCATGGCAAATTTAGCTGCTCGTAATGGCTGCGATACCATGATCTGGATTCGTGATGCCGAAACAGCAGAAGAAATTAATAAAACCCATATTAATAAACGTTATTTACCAGACTTCACTTTAGAATCTTCATTACGTGCAGTTTCTGATCTTGAGCAAGCGGTATGTGATCGAGATATTATTTTAGTTGCAATTCCAAGCCACTCATTCCGTGACGTTTTAAAACAAATAGCGCCTTATATTACTGCACAAGCTGTGGTGTCTTTAACCAAAGGTGTTGAAGCTAAAACATTTAGCTTCATGAGTGATATTATTCGTGAAGAATTACCAGAAGTTCCGTATGGTGTGTTGTCAGGACCAAATCTTGCTAAAGAAATTATGGCAGGTATGCCTTCTGGTACTGTAATTGCAAGTGATTCTGAACTCGTCCGTTATGCCGTACAACATGCACTTCATAGTGCGTTATTCCGCGTTTTTGGTAGCGATGATGTGCATGGAGTTGAGTTAGGCGGTGCGCTTAAGAATATTTATGCCGTTGCTATGGGAATTGGAGCAGCATATAAAATTGGTGAAAATACCAAGAGTATGATTTTAACGCGTGCTTTGGCTGAAATGAGCCGTTTCGCGGTAAAACAAGGTGCAAACCCACTTACGTTCTTAGGTTTATCTGGAGTAGGTGATTTATTTGCGACTTGTAATAGTCCATTAAGCCGTAATTATCAAATTGGTTATGCGCTAGGTTCTGGTAAAACGCTTGAACAAGCGAGTAAAGAATTAGGTCAAACTGCAGAAGGTATTAACACGATTGTTCAGGTGCGTGGCAAGGCACAAGAACTAGACGTATATATGCCAATTACCAATGCTTTATATGAGGTCATTTTTGAAGGCGCTCCACCATTAAATATTGCACTTTCTCTTATGAAAAATGGACACCGTAGTGATGTTGAGTTTGTTTTACCTCATCATGAAGTCTGACGAATAAATGTCATAAATTGTGGTTATAATGCAGGAATTGTTTACAAGGAAATTTTATGCAACTGACATTAGTTCGTCATGGGGAAGCCGCTCCGCCAGTAAATGGTAATGATATTAAACGTCCCCTTACTGCGCGTGGACATGCACAGGCCGAGCAAACGGCAACCTTTTTAAAAGATATTGTAAAACCAGATATTTTTGTTGTTAGTCCTTTGCTGCGTGCTCAGGAAACGTTGGCGCATATCCAGACCTATTTTAAAGATGTGCCAGTGCTGTTATGCGACAAAATTAAGCCTGACGATGATGCAAAAGAAGCGATTGAATGGCTATCTCAAATTCCTTATGAGTCGATTGTGGTTGTTTGCCATATGAATGTGGTAGGGCATATTGCAGAGTTACTTACTCATGAAAATTTCAATCCATTTGCACTTGCTGAAGCTAGAATTTATGATCAAGCTGTTATTGCAAATGGTTTATCAACACAAAAAAATAGTTTTATACCCACAATATAATTAAAAAGGTTATTTAGCCCACATGCTGTACATATGGATGCCTGAAACCAATGGAGTTTGGCATTGGTCTAACGGAGAAAACTGGTTGCAGGCTGCAAGTCTCGATCAATTAATACAAGACTTGCAAATACATCAAGGAAAAGAAGCTACGGTCTTTTTTCCGAGTCGTCATGCTCAAATGCTTCAGCAAACGATGGCAAAGTCCCATTACAAACAGCTTGGCGCTGATGGGGTTAAATATCTACTTGAAGAGTTTGTGACTTTACCGATTGATCACATGAAAGTGGTTCACCATTTTCATGCGGATCAGTTAACTGTTTTGGGTGTTGCTCAGGGGATGGTAGAGACATGGCAACATTCTTTAGCTTTGTTACCAACCAAACTTGTAGCTTTGTTGCCAGATTTTCTAGTTTTACCTGAACCACAAGCTCAGCAAGTTATTCTGTGTAATATTGATCATCAGCTTTTGGTGCGTGAGAATAAGTGGTTAGGTAATTCCATTGATGACTTGGGGCTTTTTTTAGAGTTCCAGTCAGCCGAAACACATTATCAATATAGCGGTTTAACAGCAGAGCAACTAGAGAGCTTAGAAGCTGCCTCAAGCGCAGAGCAACGTTCTGAGTTTGTTTATCAATTTCAGCCCTTAGATAAAACTAAGCAGCATCCTTTTAATGTTTTGCCAAAATCAAAAGGGCAAGAGCGTACTTTTTCTAATTATTGGAAAGCTTGTGCCGCCGTTGTTCTAGCAATTATTGTCGTGCAGTTTAGCTATGATTTATTGCGTTGGGTAAAATTGAAAAAGGTGGCAGATCAGACTGCTGAACAGGCAATTGAGCAATATAAATATTGGTTTGGTCCATCTAGTCGTGTGACTGAACAAAATATTAAAGGACAATTCGAAAGTCATTTAAGAATGAGCCAGCAAGGTGATACCCAGGCACTTTCTCTGTTAAGCCGGGTTGGGCCTATTTTAATGCAAAGACAGATTTTAGCTCAGCAACTCAATTATGATGCTTCAATCTTAACAATGGCATTAAAAGCAAAATCAGCAGATGATTTGCAAGCTTTAACCCAACAACTTAATCAACAAGGTTTTAAAGCTGAGTTAGGTAATGTTCAAGCTGATGGTAGTGGTGCGATTGGGGTGGTGAAAATACAATAATGAAAATGTTAGCTCAGTTGCAAAACCGTTTTGATCAGTGGGTTGAACAAATTGTTCAATATTTGGATCGCTTAACTGTCCGTGAACGTATTATGGTGGTCTTTACTACTATTTTTGTTGTAGTCGTCATTGTTGGATATTCACTTTGGAAAATGCATTCCTTGGCAGAACAACAGCAAAAACGTTTAAATGATTTAAAAGATTTGATGGTGTGGATGCAGAGTAATGCAGTCACGATGAAGCCTGCCAATGAGCTTGAACTAGATAAGTCTGGAAAAATACAACGAGTAGCTCAGCAACAAGGTTTAACTGTATCTTCCCAGCAAAATGGAGAACAGTTACAAATTGTTGTAACACATCAGAATTATGCAATTTTGGCTAACTTTTTAACACAACTTGCACAGATGGGCTTAAGTATTCAAAAGATGGAAATGGTTTCTAGTGAAGGTCAGATTAAATTAACAGCGACAGTTCAATAACATATCAAAATATGCTTGTGTCAAGCATGGTGTTTTGTGCTGCCTGTGCCTATAATATGCGTACCTAAAATCAGTAGACTGTGATTGGTATGTTATATTCACTTGCTCGCCCGATGTTGTTTAGTTTAGCACCAGAGCGTGCCCATGAATTAACATTATCCATGCTTGATAAAGCGCATAAGCTAGGCATGATGCGCCAGACCGTAGAAGCAAAGCCAACTACATGTATGGGAATCGAATTTCCTAATCCGGTAGGGTTGGCAGCCGGTCTAGATAAAAATGGTGCTCATATTGATGCATTAGCTGGGTTGGGTTTCGGTTTCATTGAAATTGGTACAATTACACCTCGCCCACAATCTGGTAACCCAAAACCACGTTTATTCCGTATTCCTGAAGCTAAAGCTATTATTAACCGTATGGGTTTTAATAATGATGGCGTTGATAAGCTAATCGAGAATGTTAAAGCATCAAAATTTAGAGGCATTTTAGGGATTAATATTGGTAAAAATGCTGATACACCTGTCGAAAAAGCCGTTGATGATTATTTGATTTGTCTTGAGAAAGTTTATAACTACGCTTCATACATTACGGTTAATATTTCATCTCCAAATACTAAAAATTTGCGTAGTCTGCAAAGTGGTGATGCATTAACTGAATTATTGCAAACCTTAAAAGCACGTCAACTTGAATTGGCAGAGCAATATAATCATTATGTACCTTTAGTTCTTAAAGTCGCTCCAGACTTAACACCTGAAGATGTTGAATTTATTTCGGCACAATTATTAGATTTTAAAATTGATGGTCTTATTGTGACGAACACGACCTTATCGAGAGAAGGGGTAGAGAACCTGCCTTACGGTAATGAGTCAGGTGGTTTGTCGGGTGCACCTGTATTTGAAAAAAGTACGGAATGTTTACGTTTATTTGCTCAAACATTAAAAGGACAAATTCCTTTAATTGGTGTGGGCGGAATTTTGTCGGGTGAACAAGCTGCAGCGAAACAACAGGCTGGAGCAACGCTTGTACAAATTTATAGTGGTCTGATTTATACGGGACCAACGCTTGTGAAGCAATGTGTTGAAGCCATGACTTAATTGAACATGAACACCATTGATATCATCATTCTGATACTTTTGCTCATTGGGGGGCTAAACGGTTTGCGACAAGGATTTATAAAAGCCTTTGCGAACTTGGTAGGATGGATCTTTGCATTAATTATGGGTGCAAAATATGCTGTTCTTCTAGCTCCGTCAATGTCAGGTTTAAGTCAGGATCCGGTGGTTCAAAAGATCGCGGCTTTCGCTTTTATTGCACTTTTAATTATCGTTTTAACTTGGATCGTCACTGCATTTTTAAATGGCCTCTTGAAAAGTTTGAAGTTGGGGCCATTAAATCGTTTAGCAGGTGGTGCTTTTGGTTCGTTGAAAGGTTTATTGGTTGTTCTTATTACCATGCAGGGTGTTGGTCCTTGGGTAGAAAGTTCGCCTCATTGGAAACAATCCAAATTTATCCAGTTTTTATTGCCTTATGCACCTTTAGCGACAGAGCTTTCTAAAGATGCAGCAAGTGAGGCATTTCATCAGATAACATCTGGAGGCGGTGTAACGCGCACTTCTCCAAAACCAATGGACGAGTCGGAGGAAACAGAACTTCGACCTGACCATTCAACAAAGAATCCTTTTTATTAATTCCTAGCTTGTCTGCGAGGTTGCTATGTGTGGAGTTGTTGGTATAGCCGGTAAATCGCCAGTGAACCAAATGTTGTTTGATGCATTAACGATGTTGCAACATCGTGGGCAAGATGCAGCTGGAATAGTAACCTGCCATGAAGGCCGTCTTTTCCTTCGTAAGGATAACGGTATGGTACGTGATGTTTTTCATACTCGTCATATGAGAGCATTACTTGGTAATTACGGTATTGGTCATGTGCGCTATCCAACTGCTGGTTCTTCGAGCAGTGCGGAAGCTCAACCATTTTATGTGAACTCACCTTACGGTATTACACTTGCACATAATGGTAACTTGACGAATGCAGAAGAAATTCATGATGACCTGTTCAAAACAGATTTGCGTCACATGAATACGGACTCTGATTCAGAAGTTCTTTTAAACGTCTTTGCTCATGAGTTGCAAAAGATAGGAACTTTAAATCCTACACCGGAAGACATTTTCCATACCGTTTCGCGTGTACATGAGCGCTGCCAAGGTGCTTATGGTGTAGTGGCAATGATTACTGGTCACGGCTTAGTTGGTTTCCGTGATCCAAATGGTATCCGTCCGCTTATTTACGGTTCTCGTGTAACTGAGCAAGGCGAGATGGAATATATCATCGCATCAGAATCTGTAGCGATTACGGCGCTTGGCTTTAAAATTGAGCGCGATATTGCTCCGGGTGAAGCAATTTTCATTAACGCTGATGGTGAGTTATTTACAAAGCAATGTGCTGCAGATCCAAAATACCGTCCATGTATTTTTGAATATGTTTATTTTGCTCGTCCAGATGCAATTATTGATGGTATTTCGGTTTATAAAGCTCGCTTAAAAATGGGTGAGAAATTAGCGCATAAAATTTTGCGTGACTGGGGTGAAGACCATGATATTGACGTGGTTATCCCAATTCCAGATACAAGCCGTACCTCAGCTTTAGAGTTGGCAAATATTCTTGGCGTGAAGTTCCGTGAAGGTTTTATGAAAAATCGTTATATCGGTCGTACCTTCATTATGCCGGGTCAACAACAGCGTAAAAAATCTGTACGTCAGAAATTAAACCCTGTTGAGTTAGAGTTTAAAGGCAAGAACGTTCTGTTAGTGGATGACTCAATTGTGCGTGGTACAACGTGTAATGAGATCATTCAAATGGCGCGTGACTCAGGTGCGAAAAAAGTATACTTTGCTTCAGCTGCACCGAAAGTGATGTATCCGAACGTATATGGTATCGATATGCCTGCTAAAACTGAGCTTATTGCTTCAGAACGCAGTGTAGAAGAAATCCAAGAAATTATTGGTGCTGATCGTTTAGTATTCCAAGATTTGGAAGACTTGAAGAACGCCGTACGTACAAGTAAGGTTCCTACATTGACTGAGTTTGATTGCTCTGTTTTTGATGGTATCTATGTAACTGGTGGAATTGATGCAGACTATCTGAATAATTTGGAACAGAAGCGTAATGATTCTGCGAAAAAGAAAAAAGATGGTTATATTGATGTCAATATTGATGCAGCGTCAGTAGATTTGACGGGTATTAAAGAAGAATAGAAATAGCCGAAAAAAGCGGGTGTTTCCCGCTTTTTTCTTTTATGATGAAACTTAACAATGTAATTGGGAATATTTACATTGAAAGAAGTAAGCCACTATTTAATCGAAAATAAAAATATGGCATGGTCCATCACTATGTGTTTGGTCGCTGTGCTTTTAACTATTTTTATTTTAAATCTCATTTTAGGTTTACTTGTTCATTTTTTTGATTATAGCCAACCGATTTGGTGGCACGCTTTAAGTCCATATTTTGTTGCTCTTTTGCTTTTTATTATGGTTTGGTCTGTAGTGACCGAGCTTTATATTTTGCGTAAAGGCGGTCATTCCCTTGCTAAACAGCTTAAAGCACGTCGTTTGGTGAAAGGCGAGAGCACACCAGAAGAACATGCGGCATTAAAAATTACAGAACATTTGGCGCAAACATTTTCTCTTAACGTTCCAACTCTCTATGTTTTGCCTGACGAAGTAGGTGTAAATGCATTAACTGCAGGTTTTCACTCAAATGATATTGTCATTATTTTGACTTGGGGCGCTTTACAGAATCTGGATGAACTGGAGCTGTATGGTTTATTAGGTCATGAGTTTAACCAAATTTTATCGGGTGAAGCTGTAGAAAATACTAAATTAAAAATTTTATACAGCGGTTTAACGACTTTTAGTCAATGGGGTAGTAAACTCGCCAAGCAAGGTTTTAAACGCTATAGTCCAGGTTATAAGCATAAATTTGAAACGGTATTTGTAGCTGTCGGTGGTGTAATCTGGTTGGCAGGAAGCTTGGGTGTATTGATCACTCGTTTTATTAAATATTTAACGTTAAGTGGCCGCACATTTCGCAATGACCAAAAAACTATGCGGTTGCTAAAAAATAGTACGAATACCCAAACATTATTACGTATTTATGTTCACCATTCAGGATCACAAATTCATAGTGCTTATTCTGAATCAATCGCGCATATGTGTTTTGCAAATTCACTTAGCCCTCAAAGCTGGATGAATATTCACCCGAGCATTCGTGAACGTATTTACGAACTTAATCCAACTTTACTGCAAGATTTACAATTAGAAAATTTAAAGAAACTTCGCAATCGACCTTTATTTAGCCTTTTCCGTTCATTAGAAGAATCTGAGACTGAAATTTATATTCCGTGGTCATCACCACAACCTTTGCCATTATTGCGTCTATCTCCAATTAGTTTTGCATTAAATGATGCGATCAAGCCTTTGAGCAGCGATATCCGACGTAATAAAAAGCGTCCAGAACTTATTCAGCGTGCATTGCAAACAGCCACTGGTTCACGTGAGGTGATGGTTGCAATTTTAATGATTCGTCAATATCGAGAATTTATTCCGCAAGAAGCTCCGGTAAGCCATTCGATTGTCGATGCTTTGCTTAATCTAGATGGTCGTATTCATATTCAGATATTTCATGATGCATGTAAAAATATTGGCCATATGCCTGCAAGTATTGCGCGTCAATTTTTGACAAAACTAGCACTTATTATTCAGGAAGATGGAGAGATCGGACTGCTTGATGCGCTACTATTAGAGCGGGTCAAATATGAATTGAACTTGATGCCACTTCATTTGCCAACAGCATTTGAAGAAGTGAAACCTCAAATAGTTCGTTTAATTGATGCATTACTTCATGTGCAGCAAATTAATAGTCCAAACCAGTTGGAAGTCCGTGAGCGTATTTTGCGTTCTTTACTTAACCCAGATGAAATGCATATATATGATGAAATTTCGGATGAGCCTTTAGACTTGGCTGAAATTTTAAATGACATTGCTGGGCTTTTACTTCGTGACCGTCTAAGTATTTTGGCAATTGCTGAGATGTGTTTATGGAGTGACCGCATTATTACCCAAGATGAACTTGATGTGCTGGAGTTACTCTACTGGCGATTTGGTTTTGAGTCCGATGAAATTGTAGAGCAAATGCAGAAGAAAAATAGCGTTATGATTATTTAGGAAACATATGTGGTTTCCACTAGCGATGATTAAAAGAAAACGCTGAAAAAAAATCAGAAGCCCGTTAGAATGTGTGTAGATTAGAGGTACTGATTTAAACATGATTGGGCAGCAAAGAAATATACTGGCAACTTTAGGAATTGATATATGGATTCCTAGAACACAAGTGTGCCAAAAAAATAATGCTCATACTGTATGGCGAGATCAGATTGTTGAATCTCATACACCAATTATCGCACCTACCATAGATGTTCCTGCTTTTGAACAAAAGCCATCTAAGCCTCTGTTGCCTGAAGCGCCTAAAGTTGTAGAGCAACCTTCAATAGCAATTAGAGATGATGTTCCGCAGTCTGAAAGGATTGTTGAAAAACCTGTGATTGCTGTTGAGCAAGAGGCGATTACTCCATTCGAGTTGCAGGCTTATTGCCTTGAAAAGTGTGTAATCTTTGTTGATGTGACAGCATTAGAAAAAGAAGAAAAACAACTTTGGACAAATATACAAAAGGTTAAAGTGGGTCATTATGCTGAATTAAAATGGCCTTTTCCCTTAGGGGCATATCAAGATCAACGCGGTGTGGGTTCATATATTCAGGGTTTCTTAGATGCTGTAGCTGCAGAAAAAAAGATTTTGTGTTTAGGTAAATGTGCGTATATTCAACATGCAAATATTATTCATTTAGCTAGTTTAAAAGAAATGTTAGATAAGCCTCTTCTTAAGAAAAGATTGTGGCAACTTATGCAAGATAACAATGAGTAGTAGGGATTTACATGAAAAAGGTTGTGGTTTTTAGCCAAATTGATGAGGAAATTTTGTCACGGTTACAGCAGGATTACTATGTTGTCGTATTGAACCCTAAACTGGGTGATATCAATGAACAGATACGACAAGAAGTAGTAGATGCTGATGGCATGATTGGGGCTGGTCGTTTGCTCAATGAAAGTAATCTTTCTCCTGCCCAAAATTTAAAAATTATTTCTTCTGTGACTGTAGGTTATGACAATTATGATGTTGGTTATTTAAATCAGAAAAAAATCTGGTTAGCAAACACACCTCATGTTTTAACTGAAACGACCGCAGATCTTGCTTTTACTTTGTTATTAAGTGCAGCCAGAAAAGTTCCTTTTCTAGATCACTGGACTAAACAAGGTGAGTGGAAAAGAACAGTTGGGCCACAGCAGTTTGGTCTCGATGTTTTTGGAAAAACATTAGGTATTATTGGGCTTGGTAATATTGGTGCTGCAATTGCACGTCGTGGCTTTTATGGATTTAACATGAATATTGTTTACCATAATCGTCGCGAGAAACCTGAGTTAGCGGAACCTTTAAAAGCTCAATATCTGGGGTTGGAAGAATTATTACAACAATCTGATTTTGTAGTGACGGCTGTTGATTTAAATGCGGAATCTAAAGCTTTAATGGGCAAGGCTCAATTTGAGCTTATGCAAAAGCATGCCATATTTATTAATATTGCGCGTGGCTCAGTTGTCGATGAGCAAGCCCTAATTGAAGCATTGCAAAATGAAGTTATTTTTGCTGCTGGTTTAGACGTCTATGAGAAAGAACCTCTGCAAGAATCTGCACTTTTTAATTTGCCGAACGTTGTCACTTTGCCTCACGTAGGTTCTGCTACAGCTGAAACACGTAAGAAAATGGCAAATTTAGCTTATAAAAACTTGGTGGAAGCACTAGAGGATAAGACGCCTAGATATTTAGTGAATCCTAATTTTGTGTAAAGGATGAATAACACTTCATTGCAAATATAGTCTATTTTCAATGTTATAGTGAAAGCCTGCTCATATGATGCAAGAAACTCAAGCATTATATGAATGGGCTTTTTTGTTAGTTTAATTTTTAATAGAGAAGAACTTTTGAAATTTTTGCCAGTTATTTTAAGTTTGGCTTTTATAACAAATGCCTCTTACGCTGATCCTTTTGACTCAAAACCATCTTCTGGGCAGGTTGAAATTCCGAATATTGGTGGTGGAATAGGATTACTTGATCAACAAAAAGAAAAATTTATCGGTGAAAAAGTTTTCCGTGAAGTTCATAAACAAATGCCAGTCATACAGGATGTATGGTTGGAAGATCAGTTTTTTCAAGTTTTCTCTAATATCTTGGCTGAAACACAGCTTGGACAACCTATTGGGCTTGTGGTCATTAAAGACCCACAAATTAATGCCTTTGCTGTTCCTGGTGGTTTATTTGCATTAAATACAGGTCTTATTTCCTCGGCTCGAAATATTGATGAGATTGCTGGAGTGATGGCGCATGAGATTGCCCACGTTTCGCAGAGGCACTTTAGTCGTTCAGAAGAGGCTTTTAAAGGACAAACTCTTTTAAGCTTGGCTGGTTTGCTAGCAGGTGTGGCTTTGGCTGCTCAGGCAGGCGGGGATGCTGGAGCTGCAGTCATGTTGGGTACACAAGCAGCACTTCTTGATAAACAGCTCACTTATAGTCGTAATCAAGAGCGTGAAGCGGATCGAATTGGTATGCAATATATGTATGCCGCTGGTTATAACCCGCAAAGCATGGCGGATTATTTTGAAACGATGCATAGAGCGACGAGCCGAGTAAGTTTTTTACCAGATTTTTGGCTGACTCACCCTCTTACATCTGAACGTATGAGTGAGGCTCGCTTGAGAGCAAACCAGATGCCTAAAGTTAAAAGTCGAATATATGATGTCGATTTTGAAATTTTAAAATGGTATACCATGGTGGTTGCTGGAGAAGCTACTGAAAATCAGTTGCAAAGTCTGGCATCGCAAAAAAATCTGGCAGGCTTATTGGCTTTGTCGGCTTTCTATCTTAAACAAGGTGACTATACTCAAGCCCAAGCAACGTTGGAGCAGGCGAAATCAAGTGGTAAGCCATTAGTTGCCTTAATTCAAACAGATATTTATTTAGGCCAGAATAAACTTGATCAGGCCTATAATTCAATTGCTCCCTTGCAAATGACAATGCCTGAAAATAAAGCTTTTAGCTACAAATTGGCTGAGGTTTTATTACGTCAAGGTAAATATGCTCAAGTGCAAACTCTGGTGCAGCGTTTTATTAATAAAAATGCCCGAGATATACAAGGTTGGCAATTATTACAACAAGCCGCCAATTTAGATAAAAATTCACCATTAAGAGCTGTGAATGTATTGCGATATCGTGCTGAAGCACAGTACTGGTCTGGTAGTGAAGAGGATGCAATTAAATCGATGTTGCATGCACAACGTCTTGCAAAAGGTAATCAGGCCATGTCAGCCAGAATAGATAGTCGATTAAAGCAAATGCAAGATGAGCGACGAATGAAAATTTAAGGTCTAGGATGACTTTGGAATTTTCACAGGCATAAATATACTTAAACTTACGAGAAAGTTTAATTTAAGGATATATAAGAAGAGAGGGGGATTAAGCTAATTTAGCTTTAATTTTTGCTGAAACTTGAGCAGGATCGGCACGCCCGGCTATGATCGGACGTAGAGAATTCATCACCTTACCCATATCTTTCATGCTAGTTGCTTCTTGAGCAGCAATCGTTTGCTCAATAAGAGAATCAAGCTCTTCCTCAGTCATAGCTTCTGGTAGAAACTGAGATAAAACCTCAGCTTCGGCTTGTTCTTTACTAGCTAAATCATCACGACCAGCACCTTCGAAGGCTTTGATCGATTCTTTACGTTGTTTAATTTGCTTTTCAATGACCGCAAGAACCTGAGCGTCGTCAAGCTCTATGCGCTCATCGACTTCGATTTGCTTAATTGCTGCTTGTAGACTACGCAAAACCGTCACTGTTGCCATATCTTTGGCACGCATAGAAGTTTTTAATGCATCAGTAATCTGGTTTTTTAAAGTAGTCATAATGTTAGCAGTCAATCACAAATTAATTAGTAAAGGCGAGTAGTACGTACAGATTCGCGAGCCAATTTCTTTTGGTAGCGTTTAACTGCAGCAGCTTTTTTGCGCTTACGTTCTTGAGTTGGTTTTTCGTAGAATTCGCGTTTACGAACGTCAGCTAAAACACCAGCTTTTTCGCATGAACGTTTGAAACGACGGATAGCTACGTCAACTGGTTCGCCTTCTTTCAACTTAACTTGTGGCATGTAAAATCCTCTAGATTATGGATAAGATCAGGCACACCATTGCGCCAGATCACAAGTGAAGGTCAGTATTTTACTCATTTACAACTCATATCACAAGTCTATAATAGCGATTGCAATATTTTGACTCATATAAAAGGCAGTTTTGATGATTGTTTTAGGCTTGGAAACTTCTTGTGATGAAACAGGGTTGGCACTTTATGATAGCGAACTCGGCTTACGGGGACAGGTTCTTTATAGCCAGATAAAACTTCATGCCGAATATGGTGGTGTGGTTCCAGAGTTAGCTTCTCGTGACCATGTTCGTAAGCTTATTCCTTTAATGAATCAGCTGCTTGAACAAAGTGGTGTTAAGAAACAGGAAATTGATGCAGTCGCATATACGCGTGGCCCGGGTTTAATGGGAGCGTTAATGACCGGAGCTTTGTTTGGAAGAACTTTAGCATTTTCTTTAAATAAACCAGCAATTGGTGTTCACCACATGGAAGGCCATATGTTGGCTCCTTTGCTTTCAAGCCAACCGCCTGACTTTCCATTTGTTGCATTGCTTGTTTCAGGTGGTCATACACAATTGATGGCAGCTCATGGTATTGGTCAATATGAGCTATTAGGTGAGTCAATTGATGATGCGGCAGGTGAGGCTTTCGACAAAGTCGCAAAAATGATGAATCTGCCATATCCGGGTGGACCAAATATTGCCAAGTTGGCGTTATCTGGTGATCCTTTAGCATTTGAATTTCCACGCCCAATGCTTCATCAGGGCTTAGATTTTTCTTTTAGTGGTTTAAAGACGGCAGTTTCTGTTCAGTTGAAAAAATTGAACGGCGAAAACCGTGATGCTGATATTGCTGCTTCATTCCAAGAAGCCATTGTAGATACCTTAGTAAAAAAATCTGTAAAAGCTTTAAAGCAAACTGGTCTTAAACGTTTAGTAATTGCTGGTGGGGTAAGTGCAAATTTACGATTACGTGAACAGTTAGAAACTTCATTGGCGAAAATTAAAGCTCAGGTTTACTATGCTGAGCCTGCTTTATGTACAGATAATGGTGCAATGATTGCATTTGCAGGTTATCAGCGTTTAAAAGCAGGTCAGCATGATGGTTTAGCTGTAACGACCACACCAAGATGGCCAATGACTGAACTTACTATTCCTGAGTAAAATTATTCATCTTCAAAGGCTTGAGGATTTTCGATATCAACATATTCGATGTATCCACGGCCTTGAACTTCATTGCCAAAATAATGACCAGTAAATATATAGCTACTTGCATAACCTCGCCCATGACCATAGCGGAATGGGCAGTCAATTTCTGCCTGAATGTTTAATATAATTTGCTTTGCATCATTTCGAGCGATCCATGAAAAATATTTTGGAAGTCGCATTTTTTGCCCACTAGGTGAAACGAAGTCATCAACTTGATGCGAAATAATATCAAAGCTTACATCTGTGTAAATTTCAGCTGGCTGGTCCAGATGTCTAATATGCAGGGTGTATGCAGCTGTTTGTCCTGCAATATCGGCTTTGGTAAGAAGAAGTTGAGTGGTCTCGTTTAAATTGATAATTTGATAAGTAAAAAAATCAAGTGGCAGTTTATATGCATCAGGAATAAGTTTATTTGTAATGGAGTGAGGACCCACTGCTCGTGCATATTCGTAAGTACAAAGTCCTTGGGTTTCAATGTATTTTGCTTGATAGTTTAAAAAGCCTTTAAACTTTGCCAATAAACTAAAATGATCATAGATTGGTGTTTTTATAAACCATGAAACATGTGAAGTGATATCGATATCAAAGTCGAAATCAAACCCATCATAATGTCCATTAATATGGATGTGTGGAAATTTTCCTTGAATTAAAATTTCCTGTCCTAGTTCTATTAAGGTCCCATCTTTATTAATTTTTGTATCTTCAGGAATGATATAGGCCTTCAGTAAAGCTTGTTCCAGAGCAGCTGTGCTTGAAAAGAAAGTAGCGGTTTTTCTCGGGTTACCAGTGATGATGTCATCATGATCAAAAGCAAGTGCACCTGGTGTACCGATTAAAATCATAATATTTAAGTAACGATGCGGCTCTGGTAAAAGTGGGAAAAAGATACCGTAGTGTGTCCAGCTATAATATTTTTCGTCAATTCTTGGACGGATGATATGAGTTTGAGTAAAAGGAAGAGTTGAATATTTTTTTGCTTGGTCTAAAACGCCTTGTGCAAGTAATAAACTTTTAGCAAGCGCTTTACTTGTTGTAGAAATTTTTGGCAATTGTTTTTTCATATATAAACCTAAAGAAGGGCTATCTTTGTCTTAGGTTATGAAAAACAACTGCCAAAGCTAAGCGGTTTATAGGCCAAAGCTAAGGCTTTGCGGGACATTTTATTTAATTGTTAGACAAATCTTTTAAGGCGTTTAAACCAATCCAATGCTTAGAAAACTGATAAGCAGCTCGACCAGAGCGTTGACCCCGCATTTGGCACCAACGCAAGCTTTCAGCACGAACTTCATCATTAAAAGGCATGTTTGCTTTATCTAGATAATGCTCTACGATTTCTAAATATAAGTTTTGATCCATTGGATAAAAAGATAACCACAAACCAAAACGGTCAGATAAAGAGATCTTTTCTTCAATCGCTTCTTGCGGATGAAGCTCGGTATATTGAGGCACATCTACTTTGGTTACAGGGGTGTTTTCATGCATGAACTCAGGTAACAAGTGACGACGGTTACTGGTTGCATAAATAATAAAATTTGTTGAACCTGACTGTAAGGAACCATCTAATACGCTTTTTAAACTACGGTAATTTTCATCTTCAGCATTAAATGCTAGATCATCACAATAGACGATGTATTTTTCAGGTCGGTTTTGAATAATTTTTTGAATTTTTGGTAAGTCTGCTAAATCATCACGTTCAATTTCAATCAAACGTAATCCTTGAGGTGCATACTCCGTGAGTAAAGCACGAACAATAGAGGATTTACCCGTACCACGTGAACCCGTTAAAAGTACATCATTTGCCGGTAAGCCATTTAAAAACTGCAAAGTATTTTGAATGATCTTTTCTTTTTGTCTTTCGATGCCTTTTAAGTCATCAAGATAAATATTTTTAGGTGTATAAATAGCTTTAAGCTGCTGGTTTTCCCATCTAAAAGCAGGGGCAGTAAAATCGGTCTCTTGTTTCGGTTCAGGTAAGACCTGCTGTAACTGATTTAATACAAGTGATAAGGTTTGAACTAAATTGTCGGGTAAATCAATGGTAGCCATGGTTAATCAATCATGTTAAACAGTAATTTACTAGGATACTAACACCGAAATTTGCAAGCTGACAAAAAAGATACGATCCATGCAGTTTATCGGTTTTGCAATTGATTGAAATGTTCAGACCGCGCATAGTGTTGTCATGTCTATTCAGTAAAATCATCTGTGAAGATGAGGACGAAATATGTTTGAAAAAATACGAAGTGATATGAATCCGCATCAGGCTTACCGTATCAAAAAATTACAACGTCAGTTAGACATGGCTGAATCTTATGAAGAGTGGAAGTCTTTTGCATTAAAACTGGATGAAGAAACTGGGGCACAAGAGTGGAAGTTTGATAATAGTTCGCCTTACTTCGATGCCGAGCTCATTTCTTATCGTTACACTTTACTGAAAAGATATCGTCAGCAACATCGCACTTTAGATTTGATTTATCTTTTAAAAGAAGGGTTGACCTACGATATTGCAAATATTGGCCACCCTATGTTGTTTGCTGCCACACATGTAGGCACAAAAAAACTAATTGAAGATTATATTGAAGAAGTCAGCCAAAGCTTGGCTTACATTGCATCTAGTGAATGTATTACATTCCAAAGAAAAGAAAAAATCGAATTTTTTGAAAATTGTGAAAAAGCATATGGACAACCTGCTCTTATGTTCTCGGGGGGAGCAACCTTAGGCCTTTTTCATACCGGTGTATGTAAGGCTTTAATTGAACAAGATTTAATGCCTAAAGTCCTGTCTGGTTCAAGTGCGGGTGCCATTATGACGGGTATGTTGGGAATTTCTGCCAGTGAAGATATCCAAAACTTGCTAAATGGTGAGCAATTTTTTAGTGATGCTTTTCACTTTAGAAAACTTCGTGAACTTATAAAAGGGAATGGTGGGATTGCCGATGTTCACTATTTAAAAAAATTCTTAATTGAAAATTTAGGTGATCTTACTTTTGAAGAAGCATTCAAAAAATCAGGTTTGAATATTAATGTCGCTGTTGCGCCGTACGATGCAACTGAAAACCCTCGAATTATGAATGCGATTATGACTCCAAATGTTTTGGTTTGGAGTGCGGTATTGGCTTCTTGTGCTGTGCCAGTTTTATTTCCACCTGTGCGTTTAACCAGTAAGCGTTATGATGGTGAACATACCCCTTATATGGCAAATACTAAATGGGTAGACGGTAGTGTACGTAGCGATTTCCCACAAGAAAGAATGGCAAGACTTTATAATTTAAACTACACCATTGCCAGTCAAGTGAATCCGCATGTTGTACCGTTTATGCAAGATGATGCGCGCCGTTTCCGTAAAGACGTTTTAAGTTGGCCTGAACGAATTTTAAGACGCCAAGGTAAAGTACTTTCAATGGGGCTGATGGACTTTACACGGCAAAGATTAGGCGCGATTTCACCCGTAAGAAGACTGCTCGATCATGGATATGGCGTAGTAGGGCAGCGCTATTATGGTGATGTTAATATTATTGCCAAATATAGCTTAAAACATTATGCCTATACGCTACAAAACCCACGCCCACATTTGTTTAAACGTTTACAGCGAGAAGGTGAGCGCGCGACTTGGCCGAAAATCTCTTCTATTGAAACGCACGCGCGTATTGGTAAAACGATTCAGCACTGTTTAGAAGTTTTACGTTTTGAAGAAAAGAAACAACAGCCAGAATCTTATTATGCTGAAGCATGATTTTGCTTCTCATATAGAAAACCTAAAATGTGTGACAAAGCCTAGAAGTGAAGCTTTAGGACGGCATCTATGGACATGTATTATAGATGCTAATTCCTACTGGTTAAAATTTCATTTGCCAAATGTACATGCTCAAAGTGAGCAAGATTTTTTGCATGAATTGCAATTTTATGAAGATATTACATATAAAAAAACGAATTGGCTTTTGCCATTTAAAATTATCGAGGGCAGTGCGGTTTCTCAACAACCACAATTTCAAGGAAGAGTATTAGTTTTACCGGATACAGATTGTTGGTTTGATGATTTAGATCAAAAGCAAAATTTAAAAAATATAAATGAGAAAATCTATCTAGCACTTGTTAAATTAGCAGAGCTTCATGAGTTAGGATGGATTCATGGTGATATTAAAAAAGAACATTTTCGAAAGTTTAAGCAAGAACTTTATTTAATTGACTTTGAAAAAACACGGCTTATTTCAAGCCCTGATCCAATAACTGATGCTACACCACGGTATATGGCGCCAGAGCTATTTCATGGTGCCAATAAAACCGTTCAAAGTGATTTATATGCATTGGGAATCGTATTGTATGAATGGTTAACGCAAACTCGTTTACAAGCAAATAGTTACCATGAGTGGGCGGTATTGCACTGTCAAAAATTAAATGTGGTATTACCAAGTTCGTTCCAAATTTTCTTGCCACTACTTTCAGGCTTGTTACAAAAACAGCAGCAAAACCGGTTTTCAAATGTACATGAAGCGATAAATTGCTTAAAAGCGCTCCCAACCTGATAAAAATCATTGATCTAGTAACTGTATACAAATTACTCGGTCAGTTTTTTTGGAAAAAAAAACACTTGTCACTGTTAGATCTTATCGCTAATATACACAGCCATCGGGGGCGTGGCGAAATTGGTAGACGCACTGGATTTAGGTTCCAGCGCCGCAAGGTGTAAGAGTTCGAGTCTCTTCGCCCCCACCACTTTAAGTTAAGTCTTAAAGTTTGATCTAGATGTTAAGACATCTAGATCTCGGAAGAGGATTGGTGTAATGGTAGCATGACGGTCTCCAAAACCGTTCGTCAAGGTTCGAGTCCTTGATCCTCTGCCACATTTATTTTAAATAAATGTCCCAGATGGGGGCGTGGCGAAATTGGTAGACGCACTGGATTTAGGTTCCAGCGCCGCAAGGTGTAAGAGTTCGAGTCTCTTCGCCCCCACCATAGAAAGAAGCAAGACGATGATCTTGCTTTTTTTATGATTAAATCTGAATGGTTTAATTGTCTATAGAGGATTGGTGTAATGGTAGCATGACGGTCTCCAAAACCGTTCGTCAAGGTTCGAGTCCTTGATCCTCTGCCAAGATTCAAAAAAGCTCCTGTTACGGGAGCTTTTTTTATGTCTAGCTGATTTTTATAAATAAATTGTGATTTAAAACTAATATCTTATAAAAGTAAGATTTAAGAAAATAAGATTTATTTTACATACAGACAAATCTGTATAAAAAATGCTTCCACTTTGTTAAGGTTTTGTTAAAATAAAATTAAGTTGATATTAATCACGGTTTAATTTTATATGTTGAACTATAACAAATTTAATAAAAGTGTCTTATTCATCTGCTTATCACTAACGGGGGGCCTAAGTTTTGCTGCGGACTCGGATGATCCTATTCGTCAGAGAATTCAGGCTGACCAAACTATTCGACAACAGCAACGTGATAGTGCTTTAGAAAAACAAATTCAACCAGATGTAAACGTTAATCTAGGGCAAGAACAAAATAAGATTTCAGCTCAGCAATTACAATATTTACGTTCTAACAGTGAAACACCTTGTTTTGAAATTAAAAAAATACTTTTAGAAGGTGAAGAAGCCCATCAATTCATATCAGATTTTAATGTAATTACTACTGGCAAGAACAATATTATTGGAAGATGTTTAGGGGTAAATGGACTAAACCAAGCCCTTGATCTTGTACAAAATAAAATTATAGCAAACGGTTATGTAACAACACGAGTTTTGCTTCCTCAGCAAAATATTGCATCCGGTACGGTGCGTGTTCGTGTTATTCCAGGACGAGTGGATCAGATTAAGTTCGCTGATGGTACTTCTAAACGTGCACATTTGTGGAATGCTTTACCGATGAAGTCGGGTGAGCTGTTAAATATTCGTGATATGGAGCAAGGTTTAGAAAACTTTAAACGAGTGCCAACGGTTGAAGCTGACTTTAAAATCCAGCCAGCAGAACAAAAAAATGAACCGGGTTATAGTGATGTGATTCTTGCATGGCAACAAGCTAAACCTTATCGCTTACATGTGGGGATTGATGATTCAGGTTCTGATGCTACTGGAAAATACCAAGGTACAGCGACCTTGTCACTTGACCATGTGTTAACTTTAAATGATTTATTTTATATCAGTTATAACCATGATTTAGGTAGCAATGGTTCTGGTAAACATGGTACAGATGGCTTTTATGCAAGTTATACCATTCCATTTGATTATTGGTTATTTTCAACCAGTTATAGCCGTTCTAACTATTTACAAACAGTCGCTGGAAGCACTGAAACTTATCAATACAGCGGTAAAAGCGAACTCATTAATGCAGATTTGTCTCGAATTATTTATCGAGATGCTCACCGTAAAACTGCTGTAGGTTTTGGTGGATGGTATCGTGAATCACAAAACTATATTAATGATGTCGAAGTAGAAGTACAGCGCCGTAAGACTGCAGGCTGGAAAGCAAGTCTTGATCATACCGAATATTTTTCTAATGCCACTTTAAGCGGCAATGTGACTTATAAACGTGGTACAGGTTGGTTGAATGCAATGAGGGCACCAGAAGAAGACTTTGGTGAAGCTTATACACATGTCGGGATTCTACAGGCCAATGCCAGTTTACAAGTGCCTTTTAAAGTGGGTCAGCAAAATCTGCAATATTTAGCTGAATGGCGTACTCAGCACAGCAATCAACCTTTAACTCCTCAAGACAGATTTTCAATTGGAAACCGTTATACCGTAAGAGGTTTTGATGGCGAGCAAACTTTATTGGCTGATAATGGTTTTTTAGTTCGCAATGAACTGAGTGGCTCAATTATGAATAAGCCACACTCTTGGTATGCAGGTATCGATTACGGAGAGGTTGGTGGAAAAACTGCACATTATCCGAATCCTTTACCAGGCACGAGTTTATTAGGTGCAGTTATTGGGTTGCGTGGACAAATTACTCCCTTGCGTTTGAATTATGACGCTTTTGTGGGTGCGCCTTTGAAAAAGCCAGATCACTTCGAAACAGATGATTACACGACTGGATTTAGCGTGAATTGGACCTATTAATTCAAGTTTAAAGGTCCAGAACTTAATCAACTTTATTAAAAAAAGATTTAGTGAGATTTTAGAATGAATAAGAACCGTTATCGTATTATTTTTAGCCATGCTCGCGGTATGTTTATTGCTGTTGCTGAAATTGTAAAAAGTAAAACTAAGCAAGCAGGGCAAAGTCAGGGACAAGTGGGAACAGATTCGACTATAGATTCGGTTCTACCTATTCATTATAAAAAACTAAATCCACTTAATTTTGCTGTAATTGGTTGTTTGGGAGCATTGGTAATTAGCTTACCAATGAGCAGTGTGGCTGAAACTCAGATTATTGCCGATAAAGGTGCGCCTACATCGCAGCAACCGACTATTTTAAATAGCGCAAATGGAACAACTCAGGTCAATATTCAGACACCAAGTGCGGGTGGTGTTTCGCGGAATACCTATACACAATTTGATGTTGGTCAAGAAGGTGCCATTTTAAATAATTCACGAAATAACACCCAAACTCAGTTAGGAGGCTGGGTACAAGGTAACCCATGGCTTGCAAAAGGCGAAGCCAAAGTTATTTTGAATGAAGTGAATAGTAATAATCCAAGTCAACTCAAAGGCTATATTGAAGTTGCCGGAAAACAAGCACAAGTTGTTATTGCGAATCCATCTGGTTTGATCTGTGATGGCTGTGGTGTGATTAACGCAGACCGTTTTACTTTAACCACGGGTCAAGCGGTAATGAACCAAGGTTATCTTGAATCATTCCGAGTTCGTGAAGGTCAGGTTACGATTGAAGGTAAAGGCTTAAACGGAAGTTTAACCCCTTATACGGATATTTATGCGCGTGCTTTAAAAGTAAATGCAGGCTTGTATGCAAATGAACTCAATACTGTACTTGGACAAAATGATATTCAAGTCAAAGACCAAGTAGCTCCTCAAATCACGGCAACGACAGCAGCTACTACCACACCTCCGCCAAACTTTGCTTTAGATGTAGGCCAATTGGGTGGCATGTATGCTGGAAAAATCTTTTTGGTGGGAACAGAGCAAGGGTTAGGTGTACGTAACGCAGGTACGATAAATAGTACTCAAAGTACGCTTACGCTGAATGCAAATGGTGATTTGGTCAATAATGGTAACTTGATCGCGAATCAAGATCAGGTACAGCTGAAAGCTCAAAATACTAAAAATACTGGTAATGTCAGTAGCGCAACTTCACAAATTTCTATTGAAAGTCAAAGTCTAGATAACTCTGGTTTAATCAGTAGTGCTGATGAGTTACGTCTTAATCAACAAAATAGTTTAAGTAATAGTGGCACATTGAATGCTGCTCGCCTTGTTATTGATGCGGGTAGTCTAAAAAATAGTGGTTCTATCGAACAAACAGGTTTGCAAGGACTTGATTTAAAGTCAGGTTCAATGACAAACCTTGGTGGTAAAATCGGAATTGCTAAAAATACCACAGGTGGTGGTAGTGGCGGGTCGACAGGTGGCAGTGTTCCGACAGTTCCAACTGATCCATCCAAAGATGGCGGAAGTTTAGAAGTTGCTACTCCAATAGATACGACCCCAAAAACTTATGATCAAGGTTATATTCATGTTAAGGAACAACTAAATAATGACCAAGGGGCGATCATTGCCAATGGTGGTGTAGATTTAGACAGCCAAAATGGTCTAGATAACCAAGGCGGTCAACTTAATCTGGGTGCTATTCATATTAAAGGGAATAGCTTTAATAACAACCAAGGTGAGCTCACAGTTAAAAGTGCTGATATTCAAACCTCAAGTTTTAGTAACCAACAAGGATTACTGCAATCACTCACTTCTTTAGATGTAAATAGCCAGTCGATTGATAATCAGGGCGGTAAAATTAATGCCTTG
This sequence comes from Acinetobacter sp. FDAARGOS_558, assembly GCF_003937785.1. NCBI lineage: Bacteria > Pseudomonadati > Pseudomonadota > Gammaproteobacteria > Moraxellales > Moraxellaceae > Acinetobacter > Acinetobacter sp. FDAARGOS_558. The sequence goes on along the minus strand of NZ_RKJH01000001.1, from coordinate 977,250 downwards.
AATAATATTAGTATGATCTCGAGCGGAAACATTCTAAATCAAGCGGGGCAGATCGCGAGTTCGTCTGAACTTTATTTACAGGGATTGGGCCTAAATAACAGTGGGGGTGATCTGGAAGCTGAACAATTATTAAAACTTAATCTTTCAGGTCATTTGAATAACCAGAAAGGAAAAATAGTCACTAATAATAACTTGGATAGTTCGCTTTTTGGTTTAGATAACGACCAAGGTGAAATTTCTGCAAAAAATATTACGATTCAAAACAAAGATCAGGCTTTAAATAATGGTTCAGGAACGATTTATGCTGACCAAAGTTTAAAAATTCAAACTGGATCTTTAAATAATGCAGTCAACGGTACGTTATCTAGTCATGAAAATCTGCAAATTGATAGTCAACAACTCACCAATCAGGGCTATATTCGTGCTGATCAACAATTAAAAATTAATAATACAAGTGTTATGACACAGCAAGGAGGTGTTCTTTCAGCCTACGGTAATATTGATTTAACGAGTCAGCGTCTTGTTAGTGATGAAAAAAGTGTTATTGCGGTTGGTATCAATGCTCAAGGTGAGCAAGATCAAAATGCTCAAGCGGATTTAAATATTAAAACAGAGCAGGCACTTGAGCATCACGGAAAACTACTGGCAAGCCATAATATTGATTTAGATGGGGCAAATGTAGATTTATCACAAGGAACTGCAGCAGCTCAAAATATAAATATTACAGCTCGTGATGGAGATATAAATAATCAGTCTGGTATGTTGCAGGCTGACACTATCCAATTAAATGCAGTACAAAACCAGCAAAGTCTGATTAACCAGGGTGGTCAAATTCTTGCGAAAAAATTGAATTTGAACATTGGGAAAGATATTAATAACCAACAAGGTTTGATTCAGCACACTGCATCAGATGACCTGAATTTAACTATTCAGGGAGTCATTAATAACCAGCAAGGCCGTATTCTCACAAATGCAAATCAGTTAAATATTCAAGCACAGGGACTCAATAGTGACTCTGGTGTGATCCTGCATTCGGGCCAAGCTGGCTTAAATATGGATATACAAAATATCCATGCGCAAAAGGCTGAATTGAGAACTAATGGCGCACTTAAACTTACGACCGATCAAGCACTATTAGACCAATCAAAAGTGTCTGCTACTCAAGCCAATATTCAAGCCAACCAATTTACTGACCGTAATGGTGAAATGTTGTTTAGTGCGGTAAATGGTCAAAGTTCAATTCGTGTAAATGGTGACTACCAACATCAAGGAAGTGTATTACAAAGTAACCATAGCTTAGACATTCAAACAGGTTCGCTTAGTAACCAAAATGGGAATATCTTAGTCACCCAAAATGGTTCATCTTCACAACCAGTACAGTTAAATATTGTCAGCCAAAACGATATTCAAAATGATTTGGGTAACATTGTGAGTGAAGGCCAACTTTCATTGAAAACTGGAAAAGGAATAAGCAACCAACAAGGAAATATAATTAGTTCTAATACGCTTGAGCTTACAACAGATCAGTTAATTAATAACCAGTCTGGGCAGATACAAGCGAAGGATATTAAGCTCTCTGCATCAAACTTAGACAATAGTTCAGGAGTAATTGCTGCTAAAACTGGTGATGTATCACTCAATATTAATAATCAGTTGATTAATGGTCGTGTTGAGCAGGGTAAATCGGCTGGTATTATTCAGGCAGCACAAAATATAGATGTTCAGACTGGGTTATTAGACAATAGTGGTCTGATTTATGCGGGTCAAAATCAACAACTCAAAGTTGCTCAAAATCTTAAAAATGCTGGACAGTTAGCTGCTCAAAATAACTTAAATATACAAACGGCGACACTGTCCCAGACTTCTGCAGGGAGCATTATTGCTGGTTTAACATCAGATGGTTCATTAGCAAATCAGGGTAATCTTAACATTGATGCTACAGGTGCTATAAATGCGCAGGGGCAACTCATCGCGGGCGGTGATTTAAGTAGTCAGGCCGCTAACCATGTCTTAAACCAAAGTCTTGTTCAAGCAAAAAATATTTCGCTCAACAGTAAATCTGGTCAATTGAGCGCTCAACAAAGTTCTATACAGGCCGCACAGCAACTCAATTTAACCACTCCAGATACGCTAGATACTCAACAAGCCAATTTAAAGGCGAATAAAGTTCAAATTAATGCAAAAGACTTAAATAACCAGTCAGGACATATCCAGCAAACAGGTTTAGATGATACTCAAATTTTGTTGACGGGTGATTTAAGCAATCAAAACGGGCAAATTGACAGTCTAGGCCAAAAACTACAAATAAATGCCAATAATTTAAATAACCAGAATGGTCTCATCCAATCTGGTACAGCAGACAGCCAACTTATACTCGCTATAGCTAATACGCTCAATAATAATCAGGGCAATATCAAAACTGCTGGTAGTTTGCAAACGAATAGTTCTGAGTTAAACAATGATGCTGGAACGCTACTTAGCTTCAATGGCTTTAACATCAATACACAGCAGCTTAGTAATCAAGCAGGTCAAATTGTTGAGGCTGGAACACAAGACAATATTGTTAACCAATTAATTGTTAAAAACCTTCTAAACAATAGTAATGGCAAGATTCAGACAAATCATAATCTTGAAATTCAGGCTGGTGCGTTAAAAAACAATACGGGCAGTATTGTGACCGCAGGCACAGCAGGTCTTAACCTCAACACAGCATCACGACTCGATAACCAGTCTGGAAATATTCATTCCAGTGGTGATCTAAATATAAAAGCTCAAGACATTTTGAATGATCAGGGACAAATTCTTGCTGCCAAAAATGCTCAGTTTAATAGCCAAAACACCTTAAGTAACCAAGCGGGATTAATTGCAGCACAACAACAATTAATGATTCAAAGTGCTGCTTTGAATAACCAAGCGGGTCAAATTGGGTCGGTAGATGCGGGCGTAAATATCCAGACGACTCAGCAAGCATTGAATAATCAGAGTGGTAAGATTCAGGCGAATCAAGCGATTAACCTCGATGTACAGGGCCTTGATAATAGTCTACAAGGCTTGATTAGTAGTACTAAAGGTGATCAAAGCAAAATTCAGATTGATACTCACCAGCAGAGCCTGAATAACCAAAATGGACAGATTAATAGCGGTAATACATTACAGATTAGTACCAATAGTCTGAACAATCAGCAAGGTCTAATCACTGCACAGGGTGATCTTGGTATAAACGCCGTGCAACTGATTGATAACCGACAAACCTATTTAAATGCTACCTTGCCAGAGTTGGCCCAAGGTATTCAATCTTTAGGACAAGTCTTATTACAAACGTCCGAATTAAATAATGAACAAGGTCAGGTCATTGCTGGAAATGGATTAACCATTCAAGCGCCTAAGGTGAATAACAGTAATGCGGGCTTGTTAGCCAGTGGACAAGACTTACTGATCGACAGTGTTGGACAAGCAGGTACGATTAATAATCAGAAAGGCAAAATCAGTGCTAACCAAAACATTAGCCTCAATACAGGCCTGATGAGCGGAAGCCAACTCGATAATAGTCAGCAGGGCTTCATTAGTGCTGCAAAGCAAGTCAAAATTATTAGTCAAAATATTGATAATTCAAACAATGACCAGAACCAAGGTATTCAGGCAGGGCAAATAGAAATAGCTGCTAGTACTTTAAATAATAGTGCTGGACGAATCTCTGCTGAGCAGCAACTTAATTTAAATATTTTAGATAATTTAAATAACACCAAAGGCTTAATTAGTAGTCTTGATCAATTAACAATACAAGGTCAGCAAGATAATAACCGTCTAATCGTAAACAATCAGCAAGGGACTATTATTGCAGGTGAAGAAGGCTCATCAACTGCAGGTTTAAATATTCTGGCCAAAGGTTTAACAGGCGACGGTAAGGTCTTAAGTCAGGGACAGTTAAATCTTCAGCTCAATGATGATTATGTACAAGATGCTCAAGGTCAGTTGCAGGCACAGGGAAATTTAAACCTTAGCTCTAAGGGAAAAGTTACCAATCATGGTGCAATCAAAAGCAACGGACAGTTATCTATTTCAGCAAATACAATTGAAAATGCTGTAGATGGCAGTTTGGAAAGCCAGCAAACTCAACTTGAATCTGTAGGCGTGCTCAATAATTATGGACTCATTAATGGTTCAAATACATATGTTAAGGCAGGCCAACTCAATAATATTGCCGGACGTATTTATGGTGACCATATTGCAATTCAGGCGAATACTTTAAATAACCAAAGCCTCAAGGGTTTAGCGCCAGTCATTGCCTCAAGAGGTGATCTGGATCTGGGCGTACAGGTTTTAAATAATCTGGAAAATAATCTAAATCATCAAAGTGGTTCGCAAATTATTGCCATGGGAGACTTGCGTATAGGAGGTTCGCTTGACTCACAGTGGCATGCTCAAGGAACTGCTCAGCAAGTCAATAACCGAAGTTCTGTAATTAATGCGAATGGCAATATCGACTTGAATGCTGATATTGTTAATAACCAGAATGTGTTTTTTACAACCAAACAACAGCAGACCACAGAGCAACTGGATTACTGGAATATGTATATTTCAGATTCGCGTGCCGGATGGTATAACCCTGGTCCTCAGTCCTTAATTACTCAGGAAATCTATAGCCAGAATCCAGATTTATTTACTAAATTAAAGCCTGCACAACAACTTGTGACTTCCTATGACAACGCAACGATGCAGGATTATTTAAGTCGTCCTGATGGTTATTTCTTCATTGTAAATAACTATGACGATAGCTCAGCCGGCAACATGTTTAAAGGCTATGTCGTTTATAACGGACAGCTCTACAGTACTGACCATTATGAAAATGTGAAAAGTACCCAAACTACGACTACGACTGTAGCAGATGAGTCAGCACCAGCTGTGATCAGTGCTGGAGGAAATTTAAGTTTCACAGGCACAATTAATAATGACAAAAGCCAAATTATGGTGGGTCAAAAGCTGATTGGAGATGCAAACGCAATTCACAATGTCGATGCCAAAGGTCCTAAAATTACGCATGAAACAGGAACGGTAACGCCGAGTTATGGAAGTTATGGGGGCAAGGGGCACGATAGAGTCTGGGCTTCTGCTGAACAAGCTTATAACCCAGCAGATGTTACCAAAGGGGTGGATTTATTTATCTATGAAAATCCAACCAGTGCGACCCCTGTTAAAGTGCAAGACCAAACCCAGCAAGTCAATAAAGACAATTTGACTGAACAGGCACTTAGTCAAAACCATGACTCCAATATTATTGGTCAGCAAAATACACAGGTTAATCAAACAGAAACTGTTCAACAAACTACAGCTCAAACAGATCGTATTCAATCAAATGAAATTAAAACAGGTCAGGCACAGCTTAAAGGCGTAGTTGGGGCAAACACTACCGATCATAAAGCCATGAGTAATCGTGCAGTCGATCAAATTCAAAACACTGATACTAAGGCTGCCTCTGTTCAGGGGCAAACAACACAGATTGATGGTAGTGGTTTCGAGATTCGTACCAACAACGCTAACGTTAAAGTCCCAAATAATGCGTTGTATAGTAAAAATCCAGACAGCCGTGCTAACTACCTTGTTGAAACAGATCCAGCGTTTAGTAACTATCGCAACTGGTTATCTTCGGATTATATGTTGAATGCATTGGGACTTGACCCAGCACTTCAACAAAAAAGATTGGGTGATGGTTACTATGAACAACGTATGGTACAGGACCAAGTTGCTCAACTGACTGGTTACCGTTTCTTACAAGGATATGGTTCTGATGAGGAGCAATATAAAGCGCTCATGAATAATGGGCTGAGCTATGCAAAACAGTACAACTTACGCCCTGGTATTGCACTCACTCCAGAACAAATGGCGCAATTAAGCAGCGATATTGTTTGGTTGGTAGAAAAAGAAACTACCCTACCAGATGGTACAAAAACCAAAGCTTTAGTCCCGCAAGTTTATGTTAAAGCGCGTGTAGGTGACTTAAAAGGCGATGGAACTTTAATTAGTGCCGATAGTATTCAGCTCAATTTAAGTAAAGATTTGACCAATGCGGGAACAATTGCTGGACGACAAGTGGTTCAAATTAATAGCCAAAATTTAAACAACCTTGCTGGAAACATCCGTGGTGGTGTAGTTAGCATTAGTACTGAAAAAGATTTAAATAATATTGGTGGTATGATTCAGGCCGATCAAGCCATGAATTTGCAGGTAAAAGGTAACCTGAATATTCAGTCAACCACACAGAGCAGCCAAAATGCATTAGGCCAAAGTAACTATAGCTGGACAGGAATAGATCGTATTGCTGGTCTTTATATCGGTTCAGCACAACAGCAAGCGTTGAGTGATCAGCCAACCTTGGTGATGAACGTTGGTGGTGACACTCGTATATTGGCTGCAAATATCCAGAATAACAGCGGTGGACGAAGTATTATCCGTACGGGCGGTGACCTTAAAGTCGGTAGCCTGAATACGGAAGTGACCAACAATGTGGTGGGTAGCTCAAAAGCTTATCATTTAGATACACGACAAGTCGAAGTCGGCAGCCAGATTAAGAGCCAAGGTGATTTAAGCTTACAAGGCAATAATATTCAGATTCATGGTTCACAAATCAGTAGTTCAGAAGGCCTAACTGCGTTACAGGCTAAAGAGCGGCTACAGATTGAAGAGGGCCGAAACAAACTTGATCAACAAGATCAGTCAAGCTTTAGTAAGAAAGGTAAACTGAGTAGCTCTACGACAAGTGACTTTAGCCATCGTAGTTCAGATATTGCGGTCGGTAGCATTGTTGAAGGCAAAAAAGTGCTATTGGATGCAGGAAATATCAATGTCCGTGGCAGCAATATTGTTTCTGATGAGTTGACGCAGATTCAAGCCAAAGACAATGCAAATATTGAGGGAGCTCAGAACCAATACAACAGTCAAACTAATAGTGTTGTTAAAAACTCTGGTCTTATGTCCACGGGTGGCATTGGTTTTAGTTTAGGTAAAAAACAAGAAACTACTTTAAAAACCGAGCAACAGCTTACTAATAGTGCTTCTCAGGTGGGTAGCTTAAACGGTAATACCAATATTGTAGCGGGTAAGACCTATCAGCAAACGGGAAGTACCGTTTCATCACAGAAAGGCGATGTGAATATATTGGCGCAACAAGTCAATATTGAAGCTGCTAAAGAACAAAGCACAAGTGATTATAAGCATGAGATGCAACAGAAAGGTTTAACACTTGCAGTAAATGTTCCCGTAGTCTCGGCTGTACAAAGTGTAGCGGAGTCTGCTAAGCAGGTTGGTCAAAGCAAGAATGATCGTGTGAATGCAATGGCAGCAGCCAATGCTGGCTTTGATGCTTATAAGGCTGGACAGGCTTTAAGTTCATTACAAGGTGCATTATCAAATGCAGGTTCACTCAATGGTGGTGTAGAAGTTGGTGTTAGTCTGACTTATGGTGAACAGAAAAATACTGAAACAAGCCATTCACAAAGTACCACGGCGAGTCAAAGTCAGGTCAATGCTGGCGGAACGACAACCATTGTTGCCACAGGTGCAGGGGATCAATCGAATATTAATATTGTTGGTTCAGACGTATTGGGGCAACAAGGTACACGCTTGGCTGCCGACAACAATGTCAATATTAAAGCAGCCGAACAGAACCATATTGAAGAAAGTAAAAATGAAAGTGCAGGCTGGAATGCCGGAGTTACTGTAAGTAATAAAACAGGCTTTGGTGTAACGGCTGGCGGCAACTTGGGTAAAGGTAAGGGTAATGGTACCGACACAAGTTATGTGAATAGCCATGTGGGTTCTAAAGATAGCCTAACCACGATAACAAGCGGAAAAACGACGAATATTATTGGCGGACAAGTACAAGGTAAAGGTGTACAGATTGAAGCCGATAACTTAAATGTTGAAAGCTTACAGGACAAAGCGACATATAAGAGCAAACAACAGAATATGTCAGCACAGGTAAGTGTAGGTTTTAGTGGAGGTAATGTATCTGGAAGCTTTAGCAAGTCTAATGTAGATGCGAATTATGCATCTGTAAATGAGCAGTCAGGTGTATTTGCAGGCGATGACGGTTACCAGATTAAGGTGAATAAAAACACTGACTTGAAAGGTGCAATTATTACCTCGACTCAGACTGCGGAAAACCTGAAGAAAAATAGCCTAGATACAGGTACTTTAACGTCTTCTAACATTCAAAATGTGACTGAATATGATGCTAAGGGCATTTCTGTAGGTGGTGGTTTTAATGCCGGAAAAAGTGGTACGGCAGGTAACAAAGAACCTGGCACGGTACTTTCGACACCAAACAAAATTGATCAACATGCTTCAACAACAGTAGGAGTAAGTAAATCTGTTGGGTTTGGCCTAGACAGTGATAAAGACAGTAGTGTGACCAAGAGTGGTATTAATACCCAAAACATTACAATTCGAGATGAACAAGGTCAGCAAGCGTTAACAGGTAAAACTGCCGGACAGATTAAATCTGAGATATTGACGTCTGTAACTACAGATACAGCACGTGAGAATAGTGGAGCACTGCAAAACAACTTTGATAAGGATAAAGTTCAAAGTGAAATTAATTTGCAGATGGACGTAACGAAGAACTTTGATGCCAACCGTCAGGAAGCAGGCATTACAGTTGATAATATTGTAAAGGCGCTGGAAGTCACAGGACAGGCAATAGAGGGTGCTAAACAGACACTAGCTATAGCCAAACAAGCACAACAAGAAATCCAAAAACTTAGCCCAGAAGATCAAGTAATATTTGAAAATTTCTTGACAGAACTTGCACAAAGTCAAAGAACGGATAGAACAGACACTTATTATCCTCTTGTTTTGGCAGCTGGAGAAGGGTTAGCGATGGCTGCAGCGGCATGTGCAAGAAGCCCGGCTTGCGCTAGTGCGACAGTAAATGTATTAGGTGCAGTTGGAGTTGCAATTTTAAATGAACAGTCCGATGACAAGAATAAAAAAACTACCCCAAAACCATTACCTTCAACATCTGGGAATTCTGCAACAGGTATGCCTCCTAACAAAGATGATAATGAACGAGATTTTAAATATGACAATAAACAAATAGGAAAAAAATTAGGAAAGCATGTTAGTGATTTTGGCCGAAATCCAGCTAATGCAACTGATAGAGAATATGTATTAGCTCAAATTGAAAATATTGCAAGACATCCTGATAAAGTTGTAAGAGGAACATTTGCAGGACAAGGTCCAATGAATACAAGAGGCGCGGTCCAATTCAGAATAAAAGGCCAAGATGTCGTTGTAACTAAACCTGACGGAACTTTTGTTACTATATTGAGAAATGGGATTAATAATCCTTCAGTTAAGCAAGCATTAAATGGAGCTAAATAATGAAAAATTTAGATTTTCTAAAGGGAAGATTACTAAAAGATGTGTTAGGTTTAGTATATGTCGAAAACAACATAAACGCTGAAGATTTGGAGGAAAATAATATTCTGAAGGTTTTATTAAATTTCGAGGGAAGAAAGATTTTAATAGAATGTGATGAAGTAGGTATTGGTCTGAAAATCAATATTGATAACCCTGTGCTTGAAGAGGTAGACATGGGAGAGTATGGTTTTTTAAAAGTAATTAATATTAGTAATAAAAAGGAATTTAATGAGATTGTTGGAATAAGATTGGGTAATATTAAAAATATCATATTTGAGGAAAATAATGTCGGTTTTGAATTGGAGTTTTTTAATAAACGAAGTAAGGTATTTATTAATTTAGGAGATGAGTTGTATCTGTTTGATAGTATACCAAAAGCTTTGTGTGATGAAGGCTATATTGTTGAATAAAATAGAAATATTTCAGCCTTGATGTCAAGATTTCCCTAGAACACACTGAACTAAGCCACAGAAAAACAGTAGCCGACAAAGCGTGAATTACACCTATTACGCTCGCTGATTTAGCTGTGGCAGCAGGAGAGGCGGCACTTGGAGTAGTGGGAGGTAAGGTCGTTACTAATGTTTTTAGTAAAGCTATAGAAATAAATGATGCCAAAGACCTCACAGCAGATCAGAAATCTACAATTAGTTCTATTGTAGGTTTAGCGGGTAGTGCAGTTGGAGCAACGACGGGTGATATTGTTTCTATAGTTCAGAGTGGGCAAGTTGCGCAGAATGCGGTGGAGAATAATTACTTAACATATAAAGAAGCTTTAACTAAAGAGCAAGCAAAGACAAAGCTTGCTAATTGTAATAGGACTAATAAATGTAGTCCTGATGAAATTAGACAGGCAGAGTTAACAGTAAAATTACTTGACTCTAAAGATCAAATCACGGATGTAAAAATTCTAGAAACTTGTCGTACAAATCCACAATCTTCTGCATGCCAGCAACAGAAAAAAGACTTGCAAGCAACAATTGCTTCATATGCGTTTAAAGACAGTCCAGCTCAATACCAAGCAGCTTTGAATGCTGAACGAAATCAAGATTTAGGTTTATTGAAGAATTTACCACAATCTTCTATAGTCCCTGTCGATTATATAAAAGGCAATGAATTTATCTATGAGCTGGCGCCGACTTTCTTAACAGGATTACAATTAACAAGTGGAGGTAGTATTTCAAGTTTAGGAAAGTATTCTGGTGAAATTATTGGAGCAATAGGTGGTGCGGCAGCTGGTTATGTATCTGGCGGTGATGCTCAAAGTGTAGGGATAGGAGCAGCAGTAGGGGTTGTAGGAGGGAGAGTTAATGAGAAAGTAGTTGGAAAAGTTGAAAGTACACTTAAAAAGGGTGGTTATGATCCATTAGCAATAGGAATGGCAAAAGGAGCAACTACGATTGGTATGGGTGGTGCGAGTGGTGCAGGGGGAACTGTGATTAATAATTATGTCAATAATGATCCTTTAAAGAAAGATGTACCTAAATCTGCAGTTGTTGGCGCATTAGTACCTGCAATCAGTGGTGAAGCGGCAGTTACTGCGGCGGGTGTTGGTGGTAAAATTCAAAAGGTTGTAAGTATAAATTCCGCTGTAGTTGGTACTGCAGCAGAAAAAATTCAAAAGGTAGCACCTAAAAAAGCTAGTCAGAATAATAAAGAAGGAGGAAAATAATAATGAATAATTTAGATTATTCTGTACCCTCATATATTTATAAAGATTCTGACAGAATTGGAGTATTTTTAGCTTCAGTAATTGGTTTTGTAGGTTTGTTTTTTGTTTTAAGAAAAATCTATCTAACAGGTTTTTCTGATATAATGATTGATTTTAATTTTGAAACAATTGTTTTATTAGTGGTTTTGGTTGGATGGTTTTTTATGATGCTTTCAGGCCTGTCTTCAGTATTTCCAATTTATATTGACAACCATGGTGGACATTATAGAACCTTATTTTTAAGAAAAAGAAACCTTAAATGGGAAGATGTAAATAATATTGCTATATTAAAAGGAAAGAAAGGTAATAAATTTAAATATAATACCATCGTGTGTAGTCGAGATCCTAGCAAATTAGTATGGTCTATTTCTGTTTCAGAAGATGATAGTTATGAGGAACTATATAAAGTTATTGACTATTACGTTCATAAATATGAAATTGAAGTTACACTAGAAAGTACCTTAGACGGTTCTGTCCAAAGACTTGATGGAATGCCAAAGAAGTTGGATTTTTCATAACTACACGATGTATAAATAGTGAATGAAATGTCTAGTAAGGTACTGAATGAGTTAGAAGAGGTAGTTTTCAAATATATTAATGATGAAACTGAATTTTGTTATTTTAAAGGATTTATAACTGATAAAAGTAATGCCTTAAATGATTTTATTAATTTTAGACATGATCTAGTCATGGTAATAGAGAATTGGTTTGAGTACGTGGAGTTTTGCTATTTAGAGGAAAACTGGAAAAAATATGCTCTAGAGTTAGGCTTTTTCTTGATTGATGGAATTAAAAATTATCCTAATGAGGTCCATCTACCATTAGAATCAATTATCGTGAAAGAGCAATTTTCTCGTTATTTATCCTGATTTTTAAATTGAGATGAAAAAATTCTAAATAAGGTTTTTCACAGATAAAAAACTAAGTAGGGCAGTCTAATCAGTTTTGAGTAAGGTTTATATTTTACAGTCATCATTTTCGATATGTTTCTTTAGTTTTATAAAATATACTACTCGGTATAAGTCGAATCGATTGATTTTTTCAGTCGTAAATACTTATTTTCGGAACTTTAAAATATCTAGTTTTATATACTTCAAAAGTAACTATAAAGGAAAACAAAATGACTTTAGTTAATAAAACATTGGTCTCTATTGCAATGGGATTGGCATTAACTGCTTGTGGTGGTTCTGGGAGTGATGGTGGAACTTGGAGTGCGCCGCAAACACCTAATACGGGTTCAAATAGTCAAGAGCAAACGGACAGAAGTAATAGCTCAGGTACTGTGACTGCAGCATTTGTTCCGACAGCAACGGCAAGCATGATGCTAATACCTTTTAATGGTTTCACATTAGGTAAAATGGATGCAAATAGAGCAGTACAAAATAACGATGGAAGCTATACCAAGTTTGAGAACTATGAGTTAACTGGAGATAAAATAGCAGTTAAAGATATTGCGGGTAATCAAAATTTTGCGTTAGGGCGTTGGTCATACGGAACGGCCAAACAATATAAATCTGATGGAACGCTTTCAAGCCAAGACGTTTTACAGAAATCGCAAAACTTATATTGGACATATGCTGTTTATAACGCATATACCCAAGGCGCGACTTCTGTGGGTAAAAAGACCTGTGAGGTTAGCGCATTTACTAAGCCTTATCTGACCAATTGGGGCGACGGTTCATCATCGACTTTACCAAATTTAGCAACCTCTACTGCTGGTACAGCAGAGTTTGAACTTTTAGCCGATGGAAAAGCTACTTTTAAAATCAGTATTACAACAACGAATGGCAGAAGTACAAACACTGCAACGTATAGTCCAGGCCAAAAAGCTGACTTTGCTACAAATTCAGGCATTATTACTGGCGCAACAACGATTGATCCTACGTCAAGTATAAATTCAAATGGACAATTTCTTGTGCAAGTGGGCCAAGGTTTAAATAAAGAAGTTCTACTTATCGCAAGCTATACAAATCAGCTTTCTGCAAAAGGCGAACGTTATTCAGGTCAAGCAGTATTTACCTGTAAATAAAAATGCATAAAAAAATAGGAGGGATTAACTTCCTATTTTTTATAGGTCACTCATATCAGCTCACCTCAAAAAACCCACTGATTTATCAAATACTTTGTCTGTTTTATTTTAAAACAGTTGTCACTTTTTGTGCTTGACGATAAATAGAGTGACTATTATCCTTTGCGTGCTGGCCTACATCGCCAGTCGGTTTTGACGGACCGTATCATAGAAGCATTAAAGGTTTTACTTTTAATGCTTAGCCCCTCGTGCCCCCTCTGCGGCGGAACGGGAGGGGGACACCTTCGGGTGTGCTGGCTCTATGACCAGTCCGTCAACCCCTTTTCGTTCTGCCACCATAATTTTAATGTCTGGCAGAACTCCCAATAAAAAGGAGTTGGCTTTGCACATCCATTGTTTCTTGGCTCTCGAAGCCAAAAGCTATAACGACACAGCTTAAAAATTTAAAGCAGCTTGATTACCCTAAGGTTTTCACGCTCAAAGTCATTTTTATTTAAAACTTAGTAACCACAAAATGTGAGATGTGCCAAGCACAGTCTTTATGGCTTTGCTGTGCCTTTTTTTCTCCCAAAAAAGTATCTCATTTACAAACAACAAGAATTTATAACGGTAAAATTATGCGAAATTTAGTTCTCCCAACACGTGCCTTATACGTTGTAAATAAAGCAATTGATCTGTTTCATCACCGTGGATTTCACCTTATTGGCGTCGACAGAATAGTGAAAGAATCAGAGATTACAAAAGCGACTTTTTATAATTATTTTCATTCTAAAGAACGGCTTATTGAAATTTGCCTTGTGGTGCAAAAAGAAAAGCTCCAAGAGCAAGTGGTCGCAATGGTCGAATATGACTTAAGCCCTCCCGCAATAGATAAACTTAAAAAGCTTTATGACTTACATACCGATGTAGAAGGGCCGTATTACTTATTATTTAAAGCCATTTTCGAGATTAAAAATAGCTATCCCAACGCTTATCAAACCGCCGTGCGCTATAGAATATGGCTAAAAAATGAAATTTATAGTCAGCTTAGATTGCTTAAAACCGATGTATCTTTTACCGATGCCAAACTATTTTTATATATGGTGGAGGGCACAATTATTCAGTGTTTAGACAAGAACGATGCGCATGAAGGAAATAAAGTATTAGATTACTTTTTATTGAGTATTTTAAAGATCAATTAACTTTAAAAGCTCCTTTTGTGGAGCTTTTTATTTCAATATCAGTACCTACCTTTAATTGTTAGCTATTCGCTTCTCAAGCATTTCCATAAAGGTTTTTAAAATATTATTGTGATTTTTACCCTTATGAGTAATTAAGCATATAGGGGTGCTGTAGTGCATTTTATCTTTTAAAACAGGCTGCATAATACCGTCTTCAACCCATTTTTTTGCATAGTGGTCGGGTAAAAAGCCTAAAAATTTTCCGGTTAAAATGAGAAAGGCAATACCTTCGCGGTCACTTGCGGTCGCTTTACAATCTAAAAGCTGATGCAACTTGGCTGCTTCCGAGGTAATCGCATAATTAGGAAGAATGGCTTGCCATTTTTTTAATTCATTTAAATGAATGTTGCTACATTGGTTAAATAAAGGATGATTTTTGCCGCAATATAAAAATGAACTTTCACTATATAAATCGAAATAGTCTAAACCAGACAAAGGCGTAACAAGGGGGATAACACCTGCGTGCAAACGGTTATCAAGTACACGGCATTCAATATCTGAAAGGGTGCTCATACTGATATTAATAATAACCTCGGCATGTTCCTCGGCAAGTTGTGTCAAGGTGTTGGTGATATAGCCTCTAGGCATAGTCACAAGGTTGTTAATAATGCCGATATTAAACTCACCCTTAAGACGGTTATGCATTTGATTGACTTTAGAACGGAAGTCTTCAATGGCTGCTGTGAGTACTTCAATATATTCTAAAATTTCCCGTCCTTCATCGGTCAGGGCAAAGCCGGCACGGCCACGTTGGCACAGCCGAATGCCCAGACGATTTTCTAAATCACTCATATGCAAACTAATTGCAGAGCGGCTAATACCTAAAATACTTTCTGCAGATGTAAAGCTATGACAGTCGCAAACCGTTTTAAATATTTTGAGAAGTTTTATATCAAAATCAGTGACTTGATTTAATTTTTTAGGTTTCATTTAGTTTTGTTTTTTTAAATCTAAACTCAAGATAATTTGAATTTATCAAACTTATCTCGCTATGTACACTCAAACCATAATTTGAAAATAAACAGGAATGGTTATGTTTGATACGGATAAATTTAGCGACTCAGAACATACTTTGGATGCGGTTCAAACTAATAATAATATGCACATAAATTATCAGGCGCACTGGATGCCTTTTTCAGCAAACCGAAACTTTGCTAAAGACCCACGTATGATTGTGGGTGCCAAAGGGTCTTATCTGATTGATGATTCTGGCCGTGAAATATTCGATTCACTTTCAGGCTTATGGACGTGTGGTGCAGGTCATACCTTGCCCGAAATTCAACAAGCGGTGAGCGCTCAGTTAGGTCAGCTCGACTACTCACCAGCGTTCCAGTTTGGACATCCACTGTCTTTTAAGTTGGCAGATAAAATTGTTCAGCATATGCCTGAAAAACTACAACACGTTTTCTTTACCAACTCAGGTTCAGAGTCGGCGGATACGTCTATAAAAATGGCACGTGCCTATTGGCGCATTAAAGGCAAACCAAGTAAAACCAAATTGATTGGTCGTGCCCGTGGCTATCATGGTGTGAACGTTGCAGGGACAAGTTTAGGTGGGATTGGCGGCAACCGTAAAATGTTTGGACAACTTATGGATGTAGACCATTTACCGCATACCTTGCAGCCCAATTTAACTTTTACCAAAGGCTGTGCAGAAACAGGGGGGGTAGAACTTGCTAATGAAATGCTTAAGTTAATTGAGCTGCACGATGCTTCAAATATTGCAGCTGTCATTGTGGAGCCTATTTCCGGTTCTGCAGGTTGTATTGTGCCGCCAACAGGCTATTTACAACGTTTAAGAGAGATCTGTGATCAGCATGACATCTTGTTAATTTTTGATGAGGTGATTACAGGTTTTGGGCGTTTAGGAACGTGGACGGCGGCAGAATATTTTGGGGTAACACCAGATATTTTGAACTTTGCGAAACAGGTGACCAATGGTGCCATTCCTTTAGGTGGAGTGGTGGCAAGCCATGAAATTTATTCTGCCTTTATGCAACAAGACTTACCAGAGCATGCCATTGAATTTACTCACGGCTATACCTATTCGGCACATCCAGTTGCTTGTGCTGCCGCTTTAGCTGCGCTTGAAATTTTAGAGAAGAAAAACCTGTTGGCTCAATCGGCGGCGTTGGCACCAAGTTTTGAAAAAATGCTGCATGGTTTAAAAGGCGCACCGCACATTTTAGACATTCGTAACTGTGGCTTGATTGGTGCTTTACAGTTAGCTCCGCGTGATGGCGATACCACCATCCGAGGCTTTGAGCTTGGTATGAAACTCTGGAAAGAAGGTTTCTATGTCCGCTTTGGTGGTGACACGCTTCAGTTCGGTCCAATGTTTAACAGTACAGAAGCAGATATTGACCGCTTAATGAATGCTGTAGGCGATGCGCTTTATCAAGTGAATTAAGCTTTATTAGGTATTTTACCGAAGTCTGTAATGTTAACAGACCCATCTTCAAAATCTAAATGAAAAATACAGTTTGATCTGAAAACTAATTGTAGTAAGGAGTGACAACAATGACAAATGGCCTAGAAGATTTTAGCTATGACGAAGTTTCAACTGAAAATAGTACGCATAGTGAACAAGCCAAAAAAGTGCTAGGGCATTTCATTCAAGGAAGAATTGTATCTAAAACGGCAAGAAAACAGCCAGTTTACAATCCTGCGACGGGTGAAATTAGTAAAGAAGTTGAAATTGCAGATGCGCAAACGGTAAATGAAGCAGTTCAGGCAGCCGAGCAAGCATTTCCTGCATGGCGTGATACACCAGTCATTAAACGTGCACGTGTCATGTTTAAGTTCAAACAATTATTAGAGCAAAATGCCGAAAAGATTTGCGCTTTGATTGGGCAAGAGCACGGTAAAATTTCTCATGATGCTCAAGGCGAACTGCAACGTGGTATTGAAAATGTTGAATACGCTTGCGGTGCACCAGAGCTTTTAAAAGGGGAATATTCAAAAAATGTCGGACCAGATATCGACTCATGGAGTGAGTTTCAACCGCTAGGTGTTGTGGCTGGAATTACACCATTTAACTTCCCAGCTATGGTGGCGTTGTGGATGTTCCCAATGGCACTGGTTTGCGGAAACTGCTTTATTTTAAAACCTTCTGAAAAAGCACCTTCTGTGGTTTTATTCCTTGCTGAACTTTTAAAACAGGCAGGTTTACCTGACGGCGTGTTTAATGTGGTGAATGGTGACAAAGAGGCGGTAGATGCCTTATTGCATCATCCTCGCATTCAGGCAGTCAGCTTTGTGGGTTCAACACCAATTGCTGAATATATTTACCGTACAGCGACTTCAACGGGTAAACGTTGCCAAGCATTAGGCGGTGCAAAAAACCACGCGATTATTATGCCTGATGCCGATATTGATAACGTAGTGACTTCATTGTTAGGTGCAGCTTTTGGCTCTTCTGGCGAACGTTGTATGGCACTTTCGGTTGCGGTTGCCATTGGCGATGAAGTTGCCGATGTTGTGATTGATAAGCTGACTCAAGAAATGAAAAAATTGAAGTTCGGCCACTATGCAGATGCAAGCAACGACTTTGGGCCACTTATTACCCAAGCACATAAAGACAAAGTACAAGCCTATATTCAAAGTGCAGAGCAGCAAGGCGCAAAAATTGTGGTCGATGGCCGCGATGCAAAACCGGCAGGCTATGAAAAAGGTTTCTTTGTTGGGCCAACTTTAATTGATCAAGTCACACCAAACATGACCAGTTACCAGCAAGAGATTTTTGGTCCTGTGTTGCAAGTTATGCGTGTAAATACCATGCAAGAAGCGATGCAACTCATTAATGACCATGAATATGGTAACGGTACTTGTATCTATACCCGTGACGGTGAGGCAGCACGCTATTTTAGCAGTCATATTCAAGTCGGTATGGTGGGTATTAATGTGCCTTTACCAGTACCTGTGGCTTATCATAGCTTTGGTGGCTGGAAGCGTTCACTGTTTGGTGATTTACATGCGTATGGCCCAGATGGTGTCCGTTTTTACACACGCCGTAAAACCATTACACAGCGTTGGCCATCTGCTCAAGTCCGTGAAGCAAAACAATTTTCAATGCCAACTTTAAATTAATTTTTATTATTAGGGAAAACAGCCGTTTTCCCTTTTTTCATGACTGTAGGATTTTGAAATGTAATAGATTGTTTTTATGGATATATTTTTAAGGAATGAAATATGAATAATGATAGAACAAAAAAATTAGGCGAAGGACTCTCAAATCGCCATATCACAATGATTAGTATTGGCGGTGTTATTGGTGCTGGTTTATTTGTCGGTTCATCTTCTGCAATTGCCAAAGCAGGCCCCGCAGTGATTCTTGCATACCTGATTACCAGCATTATGGTGTTTCTGGTGATGCGCATGTTAGGTGAAATGGCCGTTTTAGAGCCGGACACTGGTTCATTTTCTACCTATGCCCGTAAAGCCATTGGCCCGTGGGCAGGCTTTACCATTGGTTGGTTATATTGGTGGTTTTGGGTACTTGCGATTCCGGTAGAAGCCATCGCAGGTGCTGAAATTTTACATTCGTGGTTTCCGAACGTTTCAGTTTCTATCTATGCGTTCTGTTTTATTGTGTTCTTAAGCTTGGCCAACTTTTTTAGTACCAAAAGTTTTGGTGAGTTTGAGTTCTGGTTCTCTTTAGTCAAAGTCGTTGCCATTATTGGGTTCATTATTATTGGTATTTTGGCAATTTCAGGTATTTGGCCTTTAGCTAAAAATGTCAGTGGTGTTGCCAATTTATACAACAACGCTGGTTTTATGCCGCACGGGATGGGAGGCATTTTAGCTGCCATTTTAATTACGGCATTTTCATTCTTTGGTGTGGAAATTGTCTCGATTGCCGCAGCAGAGTCATCTAACCCTAAACAGAAAATTAGACGTGCCACCAATTTGGTGTTGTACCGTATTATTCTTTTTTTCGTGGTCTCAATGTTTATTGCGGTTTCACTTGTCGATTGGCGTTCACCGGACTTACAAAAGTATGGGACATTCCAATATGTTTTAATGAGCTTAAACGTACCGGGCACTAAACTTATTATTGATACGGTCGTATTTATCGCCGTGGCGAGCTGTATGAATGCGGCAATTTATACCTCTTCTCGTATGTTATTTCGTTTGGGAACACGCAATGAAGCACCGCAGGCAGTCACTAAAGTGAACTATGCCGGTGTACCTGCAATTGCGGTGTTTTCCTCAACTTTTATTGGTTTAGTGTGCTGTGTCATTAACTATGTATTTCCAGGAAAAGTTTTTGGCTTATTGCTCTCAAGCACAGGGTCAATTGCTTTGCTCGTGTACTTGGTTATTGCGTTTTCACAACTACGTTTAAGACATAAGCTAGAAGCGGCTGGAGCGGAAATTCCATTTAAAATGTGGTTATTCCCATGGCTGACTTGGTTTGTGATTATCATTATTTTAAGTGTATTGGCTTATATGTTCTTCTCACCAGCCTATAGTTATGAAACGACTCTATCTTTAGGTGTAACCTTAGGTGTGGTGGTTTGCGGTTTGTTTGTGACCCGAAAGCGTAAAGCAACCCGTTCGGTTGCGATCAATCAGAGTAATTTATAAAATATTAAATTAATTTTTAATGATACAAATAAAAAGCTCCTTAATAAAAAGGAGCTTTTTATTTTTTTAATTCTAATTATTTTATTTTAATTGTAGTTGGGTTTTTATAATAATATAAAGAGTTAAAAGCTAACTGAGCAAAGACGTTTAAATCGCTTGCCAGTTTTCTTTAACTTCTTCTGAGTTTTTATTTAAAATGACTTGATCTTCTTTTACCTCCCCAATCCAAGAAGTAGGGATAAGATGATGTTGATCATTTTCATCTTTGGTGAGTTTTAACTGATTTTCACCTTCAAGATGATCGACAGTTCCTACTTTGGTGCCACAAGAAGCAATAACGTCTGCATGTTTTTTAATATCATTAATATTTAAAGTATTCATCTTTGACCTCTTCTTTGAAAATAAAAAAACGGTAGAAACTAAATTACTGGATAAAACGGCAGAAATCCTTAATTTTTAATAAACCTTACATGATTATTTTATAATTTCACTTAAGCGATATATTTAGATAACAATGAAATAAAAAGAAATATTCCTTGAATAAAGTTATATAAAATATCTTTTTATTACATTTTATATCTTTAATTAAACAGAATTATTTCGATATGTTTAAGTGAATACTTTTGAATAATTATTTGTAATGAATATTAAAATATCTATAAATATGACAATCTTGAGTATGTTGAGTGAATTTGAACATGCTCAGGCCGAAAACAAAAGTCAGCTCCGCCAAGATTTACTCTACCAATTGGTAAGTTTATCTAAAAGTTTGCCTTATCCAGCTTCAGGTCATACCTATCAGCGATGGCAATTGTTTGCTCAAACTGCAGGGTATGATTTAAGTCTCGCTAAATTATTCGAGTCACATCATGATGCTTTAAGTATTCTAAATGAATTGGGCTATCAAGACGAAATCGATGACCAAACTTGGGCGGTATGGGCAGCAGATGGCGGGCCGGCACCTGTACAGGTCCAGAACAATCACTGTAATGGCATAAAAACCTGGTGCTCAGGTGCAGAGTTTATTCAAAAAGCCCTAATGAGTTATAAGGACAAAGAAGGCCAAGCACAGCTTTGTATCGTTGATTTGGCTCATCCCTCTGTTCATGTTGACTTGAGCCACTGGCAAGCAGTCGGTATGCAGGGAACCCAAACAGCTCAAGTGCATTTTGACAATACTCCTGTTATTCCTATCGGACTGCCAAATTGCTATTTGGAGCGTCCGGGTTTTTGGCATGGTGCTGCTGGTGTTGCGGCTTGTTGGTATGGTGCCGCGGTACGCTTGGTTAGCTTCTTACATAAAAGTTGCACCCTTAACCCGAACGCATTTAAAAAAATGTATTTAGGGGAGTTGGCTCAACAGCTCTCTGTAACCAAACAGTATTTTCAATATATTGCCAAGCTCATTGATGATGAGCCTGCGCTCAGCCATGAGCGTGAAATCCGTATATTACGTGCCCAAACAGAACAATGCTGCCAGAGTGTTATTCAACTCGTTGGTAAAGCTTTGGGCGCGCGTCCTTATTGTGAAGAGCCTACATTTTCACAGCTCATCGCTGATTTACCAGTATTTATCCGACAGAGCCATGCGGCTTTTGATTATGAGTCTATTGCTGAGCTCTGTTTACCGGAGAAAAGCTTATGGGAACTTTGAAGCATCCCTTAGTAGAGGACCGTATGATTTCAGGTGAAGGCACACCCGAATTCATGTGGCTTGAGGCATTTAAAAAAAATCCTTTAGATCGGCTGAATTTAAAGTTGTTTCAGTCTAAAAGAGTGGTGATTGTTGCTCCGCATCCTGATGACGAAGTGCTGGGTTGTGGCGGTTTAATGCAGCAGCTAGTCGAGCAAAACTGCCATATTGTCATTTTGGCAGTCAGTAATGGAACACAAAGCCATCCTCATTCAGTGAAATATACTCCTGACCAATTGAACGATTTACGTCCGCAAGAAACATTGGCTGCTTTAAACACTTTAGGTATTTCAGCTTTTTCTGAACGGATTGGTTTAAATCTAATGGATGGTCAAATTCATTTACAGACGGATCAATTGAATCAGGCGCTTAGCCAAATAGTTCAGCCCGAAGATATTTTAATTTGTAGCTATGCACTTGATGGCCATCCAGATCATGAGGCTGTCGGGAAAACAGTACAAGCTTTTGCCGAAGCTCGGGACTTACTATGTTTGCATGTATTGATTTGGGCATGGCATTGGGCAGAGCCTTTTGACACACGAATTAACTGGTCCAAAGCAAAAGCTTATGCCTTAACTGAAAACCAGTTAATTAAAAAACATCAGGCGGTTATGCAATTTAAAACACAACTTGAAGCCGATGAGAGCACAGGAAATTCCGCCGTTTTATCCTCAAGTGCGATTAGCCGTCTTTTAATGCCTTATGAGGTATATCTGAGTGATTCATTCTCGTGTGTATTTTGAAGAGTTGTATCGTAGTAATAATGACCCGTGGGGCTATGACTATCACTGGTATGAAGCCCGTAAAAGACAAATCTGCCTTGCATTATTAACGCGACCACACTACGAAAGAGTTTTAGAAATTGGCTGTTCAAATGGGCATTTAAGTGTTTATCTGGCTCAGCGCGCTGCTCGTCTGTTATGTATTGATGTGTCGAAGCAAGCCGTTCAGCTCGCATCTCAACGGTTAGAAGCATTTGAACATGTGACTGTTGAAAATAGAAAAATACCTGAAGATTTTTATGAACAAAAATTTGACCTGATTGTAATTAGCGAAGTGGCGTACTACCTCACATTCGATGAGTTAGGTGAGTTTATTGAACAGTTAAAGCAGGCCTTAAACCCGGAAGGGGAAATTTTGTGTTGCCATTGGCGACATGATATTCAGGATTTTGAATTGAATGCCCAAAAAGTCCATCAAAGCTTTCAACAATCTTTTCCATTTCATCACTATTTAAGTCTGAACGATCCGGACTTTATGGTCGATGTTTGGACGGTTAATCCTTCATCAATAGCTCAGCGAGAACAATTACGATGAAAATAGGTGTTGTAGTTCCAGCGCATAATGAAGAGCAACATTTGCCAGCCTGTTTGCAATCAATTCAGGAGGCGATTGAAAAAGTACCGGATGAACAAGTCGAGGTCATGGTCGTACTTGATAGTTGTACGGATCAGTCACGTTCAATTGTACAGCGCTACGAAGTAAGCTGGATTGAATGCAATTATGCATGTGTCGGAAAAGCGCGGGACTTAGGTATCCGCCAACTTATTCAAAACGGCGCAACTTGGCTGGCTTGTACAGATGCTGATAGTGTGGTCAGCCCTGACTGGTTACGCTGCCAGATTTTGCATCAACCTACAGATGCAATTTGCGGTATTGTGACTTTAGATGACCTTAGCCGTTTATCAGTTATGAAACAAAAAAAATATTTATCGCATTATCAGGATTGTATGGATCATCACCATATTCATGGCGCAAATTTAAGTTTTAGTGCTGCTGCTTATATGCAAGTAGGCGGTTTTGAACCTGTTCCTTGCCATGAAGATGTTTCACTCATTCAAAAACTGATAAGGCAGTGTTGTAATATTACATGGAGCAATTTAGTTCGGGTAACTACCAGTAGTCGACTCGAAGGAAGAGCGCCGGAAGGCTTATCAAAATTTTTAGAAAATCTTTAATTAAACTTATTTTCTTAAGATTATTTTAATAATTAAAATATATTCTAAACTCAGATCCTCTGTTATACATAGTGTTTTAGTGTTCAATGAGCTATACCTTTTTTGCCACATCACCCGATGTGGTTTTTTTTTTCATTATGACCATACAAACATCTAGGCCAATGAAAAGACCTTCTCAACAATAGTGCTGTATATCTGACACGATGACACAAAAAATCACAAAAGCTAAAACTCATAGTTTTTATAAATTGTTTAGATAGCTATAGATAAAATAACGAGGAGAACATTCATGAAAAAAATATTATTTACCACACTCACTGGACTTGTTTTATTAACTAGTAGTGCAGCATTTGCAAGAACAGATCCCGCTTTACTTAATCAAGCAGCAAAAAATGTAGTCACTGTTTCAAAAGCTAAAACTTTAGCTGATGAAACAGGGGTAACCTTAACTGGTACTATCGTTAAGCATATTGCTGGCGACCATTATGAATTTAAAGACAAAACAGGTTCAATCGTGATTGATGTCGATGATGATTTGGCAAATGGTTGGCAGTTAAAGGTTGGAGATAAAGTGCGTATTGTAGGTGAGGTTGATACCCACCGCGTTAAACCGACTGAAATTGAAGTATTACAAATTGAACGTGTTAAATAATTTTTCATTTTAAATAAAAAGCTCGAACTAGATTCGGGCTTTTTTATTGAAATAAGCAAGCTTATAAATTTTTTATAATAATGAAATATAAAGTATTTTAAATAAAGGTATGTTAAGTTGAAAATTCCATTAATAATGAAATTTTATATTTCACGGAAGTCTTATGAACGTTCGCCTGTGTTATGCCAGCCAACGAAATGAAAAAAATGAAGATTTGCTACAAGATTTACGTGATATTCTGACAGAAGCTCGTGATTTCAACGATTTAAACGGGATTTGTGGGGTGCTTTATTATGCCGATAATGCATTTTTTCAATGTCTAGAAGGCGAACAAGAGGTCGTTGAAAGATTATTTGAAAAAATTCAAAAAGATCAAAGGCATTATAATATTAAATGTTTATGCACATACTCCATTGATGAACACTCTTTTCAGCGTTGGTCAATGAAATACGTGCAGCGTAATACAAATATTGAAGCTTTCTTTCTTAACATGGGAGAGAATACCTTTAACCCGCTTTTGCTGAACCAGCAAAACCTCAAATTTTTCTTAA
This sequence comes from Acinetobacter sp. FDAARGOS_558, assembly GCF_003937785.1. Classification (NCBI taxonomy): domain Bacteria; kingdom Pseudomonadati; phylum Pseudomonadota; class Gammaproteobacteria; order Moraxellales; family Moraxellaceae; genus Acinetobacter; species Acinetobacter sp. FDAARGOS_558. The sequence goes on along the minus strand of NZ_RKJH01000001.1, from coordinate 952,433 downwards.
ATGAACTCTTAATTGCAGAGCAAACTAAGATGAATACGGTTAAAAAAGTTGGAATGGTGAATCGGGGAGTAAACCCGTTCTAGCTATTAGATGCGATACCGATATGGATGTGTTTGAGTTTAGGTACGATTTGTGTCATGACTAAATAAACAATTACTGAAATCGACAGCATCCATATCACTTCTAAACTTTGACTAATCACAAACATTGCCCAGTAAAAAAAGCTAAAAAGGGCAATACACAGTCCGCTTCCTTTGTAGTACCAAGTAATAAATATTCCAAAGAGCGCTGAAGAAATGATGAGATTTAGTGTCTGATTCATTCCTAGATAGTTAAAAAGAATAATTAGTAAGCATAAAGCTAACATTGATAGTAAATATACAAATATATTTTTTGCAATAAACATTCTTTATATCCTATCTGAAGATTTAAAAAGTAATCTTTCCTCTGTTTCCAGAGGAAAGATAGTACATATTCATTTTTTGAGATTCTTTTTCTATTATTGAGACTTTTTATATTAATAAAGATGACTTTATCATTTTCTCCAGATCTCTTTATTAATATTCAGCTTTCTATTTAATAGTAAAGAGTGCTTATATGTACTGAAATTAATTATAGGAAAAACAATCAATTATGTTGTAAGTTTTGGCTTACATAATTGTGAGACATTGCCTACATTTGTATAAAAAATAACCTAATTTTACAAAGTTGTATGGATAAAAATTTATATTTTACATATGTTTATTTAAAATTATTGTTGGAATGGTCTTTACATAAATAACAAAAAGTAACATCAGATATTCAATTATTATTTTTAAATAAAATTTGATGAATTAAAAATATTATTATTAAAAAGTTAATTAATATGAGTTTTTATAATTTGTATGATGGGAAGTAATAATTTGAACTTATAAATTTAAAATATGTTTGTTAAAAATAGATTTCCTTATCTATTTTGATTAGATTTTGATGATCAAAATATAGAGAACATGGGCCACCAGACCAAGGCTAGTAATATAATAGCCATTATTTTATTAAAAATATTTATATGTTTTGGTTTTGAAAAAAGTCGAGTACTTAGTCTGCCTACTAAGGCCCATAGGTAGAGACAAGGAAGTGCTATAAGTAAAAAAATGCAGGATAAAATTGAGACATTTATCAAGATATCTTGTCCCTGTTTTGTATAGACGCTAATAACTGCAAAAGCCATCATCCATGTTTTAGGATTAATCGCTTGCATTAAAAAAGCAGCTTTAAAACCAATAGGAGGGTATTGTTCATTTTTTTCTAAAGAGATAACAGGATTGTAGGTATATAATTTCCAAGCTAGAACGGTAAGCCAGATTAAACCACTCCATGTCATAATTTTTTGAATAACAGGGTAAGCAAGAATAGCGGAGCCAAGGCCAATACCAACCACTAATACAAGTAAGGCTGCTCCAATACAAGAACCTAAAATAACGGGAAGTGTTTTAGAAATTTTATAATGACTACTTAAACTTAAAATTATAAAGTTGGTCGGGCCTGGAGTAATTGAGGCAACAATTGCAAATAATGAAAATGCAGTGAGGTTTTCCATCTTGTCTACCTTAGTTAATTGGGAGAGACAAGATGAAATAATTAAGATTTTTAATCTTGAAGATTTGTGCAGATTTTTCTGTAAGCGGCTGGTGTTAGTCCATAACAGCGTTTAAACCAACGACTTAAATGACTTTGGTCTGAAAAACATAAGTCAGAAGCAACTTGTGCTGGAGAAATACTTCTAGCGAGTAAATCACGTGCTCGTGTAAGTCTCAGTTGAATAAGATATTGATGAGGAGCTAAATGAAAAGTGGATTTAAAAATACGGTGAATATGGTAACGGTCTAGTCCCACCATACGTGATATATCTTCTAACCCAATATCTTCAAATAAATGATCATGCAGAATATCTCGGATTTTATGGGCGATTTGGGGTACATGAATACACGAAGATTGAGAAGCTTTTTTTAACCATTTACCTTGGGCAATATATTGAATAAGCATATCTAGACTATTGTCTTTCACGATATTCATTTCTTTATAGTGTAAGTGTCGAAATGCTTGCGAAGTAATGATTGCAAGTTGATCATCGGATTTTAATGGCGCATCAATCACTAGTTCGTAATGATCGGGGCTGTTGTGAAACAAACCTTGAAGGCGTTGCTTTAACCATTCTGGATGTAGATAAAGCATTTGGTAGGTAAAACCATCAGATGCAGGCGCATGTCCATCATGAATTTCTTCTGGCTCAAGCATAAAGACTTGCCCAGCATGACTATTGATTTGCTTTTTACGGCAATGAAATTGTTGAATGCCAGATTCAGTTACACCAATTAAATAACTTGAATGCCAATGGGGATCATACGCATGACCAGTAAAATGAGCACGGATTGTTTCGATACCCGTATTGGTATCTTTTGAAATATCCACCCAGTTACTACTCATAAGCACTGACCTATAAACTTTTAATCTTAGCTCCTGAAACAGTATAAAAGAGCTAAAATTAGTTCTAGAAGATTTGTGCAAAAACTTTAAAAATTTAGTGTGCATTAAAACCAGCCTAAGGTTTAACAGGCTGGTTTTTCATTAACGTTTGAATTGATTAATCTGAACGTGTAGCCAGCCAATTACTCATTTCAGGCCAAACAGAGGTCGGAGCTTGGCTACCGGACACTACGCCCATATGGCCACCGGGCACAGTTTTGAATGTTTTATCTTGGCTACTAATTAAATCCATAAGGGGCTTAACAGCATCGGCGGTCACAATAATATCTGTATCTCCACCTACAGCCAACACTGAACAATCAATATCTTTTAAATAAGCTGTAAGTTCGCCAAATTTGATTACACCTGTTGAGAGTTCATTATCAATCCAGAAACGTAAAATAATGTCGCGCATAACGCCACCCGGATAGGCCAGCATATTGTCGATAAATGAACTAGAGGTAGCGTGGTCAACAATAAATTCTCGGTTATCCAGATTTTTAAGAAGTTGCCAATAGGTTTTTAAATTACCAATGGGGTCCGTTAATTTAAAACCGAGTGTGTTTTGCCATCCATGAATATGAAATACTTCACTTGGTACATGTTGGCGAATACGAAAAGGCGTATGCTTACGGACCCACTGTGCAGGTTTAGTCAGACTTCCATAGAGCTTACCCATATAACCTGCTTTATGTGTGTCGATCGGGGAAGCAAGAATCATCAGATTCTTAATATCTTTATCTTTAAATAACGCGGTATAGCAAAGTGAAAGTGCGCCACCTAAACTCCAGCCATGTAATGAAAGCTGTTGTTGTCCACTATGTATACGGACCTGCTTTAACATTTCAGGCATAAAGACTTTTACGTAGGTGCCAAAATTGTATTTGGCTTGATTTCGGGTAGGTACGCCCCAGTCTATTAAGTAAACCTCGAAGCCTTGATCTAAAAAATAACGTATAAGACTGCGGGTAGGAAACAAATCGTAAATGAGCATGTTCACAGCTAAAGGTGGAACAATCACTAACGGCACACGGTGTTTGGCTGATGCTTCTGTCTCATTTCTATAATGGCGAAGGCTTATAATTTCATGCTTATAAATTACATCAAAAGGCGTTTTTCCTGACAGGGCAATTTCCGACCCTCTAAAAAACAGATCTGATGCATTGGAGAGCATGTGAGGTATTTTCTGACCAGCACGCTTTTTAAGAGATGTTTTAATCGACTGTACCTGTGGAACATTCTGTCGAACTTTAAGCAATAAACTCATTGAATATAAAACCTATAAAGATGTTGCCCAGAGCAAATAACGAGCTGGTCTTTTGCGGATATTAAAGGGAATAAAAGATGAGTTCAGTGACCTAAAAGACAGGATTTTCTGTTTAAGAGATCAAAGTGAAGTTATACTAAATTAATGATTTCTTTACATAAGATTTTGAAATGATTGATAAATTAAATTATAGGGCATGATTTTGTATAAAATATTTAAAAATTTAAGCTATTCTTAAGAATAGTAAAAATTTATTGGTAGGGTAATTTTGTAAAGTTTATTTGTGTTTTTTTTACATATTAAAAAATAAAATATAATTATTTTACAATCCGTTAGGAATGTAATCAGAAAGTAGTATATATGGAATTTGTTTTTAATGGTTTTTATACACTAATTTCGGCGGTCATCGTTCTATTGTTGGGTCGCTTTCTTGTCAATCGGATTGATTTTTTAAAACGTTATAATATCCCTGAACCGGTAGCAGGTGGTTTGGTCGCTGCGGTAGTTTCTTTACTTGTCCACACTTTCTGGGGATACAGTATTGTTTTTAGCAGTGAATTACAAACCAGCTTTATGCTCGTGTTCTTTGCTTCAATTGGTTTAAGTGCCAATTTTATGAAGCTTAAAGAGGGTGGTACTGCTTTAGTCATCTTCTTAATTTGTGTAGCCTCATTTATTGTTGTTCAAAATGCTGTCGGTATGAGCCTTGCAACCTTATTGGGTCTAGACCCACTTATCGGTTTGATTGCAGGTTCAATTACTTTAACCGGTGGTCATGGTACAGCAGGTGCATGGGGTGAAATTTTAGAAAGCCAGCATGGTATTCAGGGTGCTTTAGCGTTAGGTATGGCAAGTGCTACGTTTGGCTTGATTATTGGTGGTGTCATTGGTGGTCCTTTAGCCAAATTGCTCATTAATCGTTATAGCCTTGCTCAAGCAAAAACCAATGCTGAGATTCAGCAGCGTGACACGCATGTTGAACAAAATTCAGATGATCTTGCACCGTTTGAAAACCCGCATCAAGTTCGTTTAATTACTGCCGACAATGCAATTACCACGCTTGGTATGTTTGCAGCATGTTTAGCATTTGCTGAATTTATGACTGGCTTTAGTAAGGGAACTTGGTTTGAGTTACCAACTTTCGTTTGGGCGCTTGGTGGCGGTGTAATCTTAAGAAATATTTTAGAAAGCGTGTTGAAAGTTGATATTTTTGACCGCGCGATTGACGTTTTTGGTAATGCGTCTTTATCTCTTTATTTAGCAATGGCATTGCTTTCATTAAAGCTTTGGCAACTTGCTGACTTAGCAGGTCCACTTGTGGTTATTTTAGGTGCTCAAACACTGACGATGGCTTTATACGCAGCATTTGTGACTTTCCGTGTAATGGGGAAAAATTACGATGCGGCAGTATTGGCAGCAGGTCACTGTGGTTTCGGTATGGGGGCTACACCAACCGCCGTTGCAAATATGCAGGCGATTACCAATATGTATGGTCCATCGCATAAAGCATTCTTAATTGTTCCGCTTTGTGGTGCATTCTTTGTTGACTTGATTAATGCAACTGTCATTCAGCTCATGCTGAAATTTATTGCTTAATTAAAAAAAGCCCGTAAGGGCTTTTTTTATGGAGCATGTTATAGCCAACAACTTAAACCGTTAAATCTGCTGCGCTCAGCATTTCTTGGCCCACAATCATTTTAGCAAATTGATTGGCAATTCTTCCTGAGCGGTTGCCTTGCTGAGTTGCATATTGAATAGCTTTTAACTGGATCGTTTCCCAAGTTTCACGTTGTTGCCATTTGTATTCATTTAGCCAGTATTGAACAGTTTTTAAATACTCTTGTTGGCTAAAGCCATAGAAATTAATTTGTAAACCAAATCTGTCTGCTAAAGAAATCTTTTGTTCAATGCTGTCGCCAGGGCGTAATTCGCCATTTTCCCCAACATTTAACTCGGTATTATCTTTGTTGTATTCGGCCACCATATGCTTTCGATTTGATGTTGCATAAATGAGTGTATTGTCTGAACTAGAGGCCAGTGAACCATCTAATACAGTTTTTAAAGTTGCGTAACTTGAGTCACCAGCTTCAAAGGCCAAGTCATCACAAAAAATGATAAAACGCTCAGTACGGTCTTGCAGTAAGTTAATAATTTTAGGCAAATCTTCTAAATACTTTTTCTCAAGTTCAATCACCCGAAGACCTAAGTGGTGATATTCATTTAAACAGGCTTTTACAATAGACGACTTGCCTGTACCACGTGAGCCTGTCATGAGTACATTATTTGCCAACAAGCCTTTTGCAAAGGCTTCAGTATTTAGTTTTACTTTGGTGAGTTGGCTGTCGATATTGCAAAGATGATTAAAAGAAATGAGTTGAGGTTTGCGGATCGCGACGAGCGAACCTTTATTATTTTCTCTTTCCCATCTAAAGGCGATTGCCTCATCTAAGACATCTACAGAAATTTCTTGGGTTTTAGAAATTTTTTCGACTGCTTGAGTAAGCTTTTGAATTTCAAAAATAAGATTTGAAATTGTCTGACTTAATTCCATGAGCTCAACCTTTAAAAATGCATGAAAGAGAAATTGAACAATTAAACATAGGATGATAGTATCACCGTATGTTTAAGCTTACTAGTACCAATTTTAATGATTGAGCAAATTCAAAAAAGATCACTGGTCGATGAAGTGATTCATGTCATACGTCAGAATATTAAAAATGATATTTGGAAAGTAGATGAGAAAATTCCGACTGAACCTGAGCTTGTTCAAGGTTTGGGTGTGGGCCGAAACACCATTCGAGAAGCAATTAAAATTTTAGAATATTTAGGTGTTTTAGAAGTCAAACAGGGGCTGGGTACTTTTGTACGCACGAAAAATGACTTTTCAATTGTGATTAATTCAATTCATCATTCTGATTTATATGAACACGTAGAAGTAAGATGTTTATTAGAAATCGAAATTGCTAAATTAGCTGCTAGACATAGCACGCCTGAAGATATGCGCGATGTTATAGCGTGTTTAGAACATAGAGCAGCAACAAATCAACAAGATGTTGCTAACTTCATGTTAAGTGATAAGAAACTACATTTGGCAATTGCCAAGGCGACTCATAATAAAGCTTTACAGGCAACTTATGAGTATTTCTTAAACTCAAGCTATCAATACACCTTAGAGCTAGTGACTAATAAAAATTTACCTGACCCAAACCAGCAAATACATAGTGAACTTGTTCAAGCTATTCAACACAAGTCTGAGTCAGAAGCCATGCGAGTTGCGGAGTCTATGTTGGCGCCCATATTACGTTCGCTAGATTCAATTAAAGCTGACTTTGTCCAAAACCACTAAATAGCTAGATCAAATACTATGAGTTTTATGATTGTTTCGAACAACTTTGCTGTTCCTTACTATTTAAATGTGAGGAAAGAAAAGGGAATGACAACTTATTATTGGGCAACTCATCAATCTCAGTTAGCTCTATTTGACTCTTACGAATTGGCTTATCGCTTTTACTTTCCATCTCGACATATTTTGATTCGAAGTGAAATTAAAGCTTTCGCTCAGTAATATAATAATTGAGTACAACACCCCCATATATTAAAAACATAGGAGAACTGGCTCCTATGTTTTAAAATTTATGGTTCACTGACTAATCTTAATATATTTTTTAACAGTATACTTCTTAAAAATTCTTTATAATTTTCATCTGTATTTTTGTTCGAATGTTGAACTAAATATCCATTAAGTTGAGTGATTATAATAATGGCTCTTTCTTTATATTCTTCTGAAGATATTTTATTATGAATGGGGAGGATGATTTTATAGATAAGTTCGAGATTATACTTTTGTATGATTGACAAAGCTTCATATACATAGGGTAAATGATCTGAAATAGAGAAAAACTCTTTAAATGCATTTGTAATGATCGGTTGCTCTATTTCATAAATTATATTAGTTATAATATTCATAAACCGAATTAAAGGTGGTTCATTTGCATTCAAATTGATTAAAATTTCAATACGCTGTATATAGTCACAAATTAATTTATTAAGTAAAGCTTTTAATAAAATATCTTTATTTTGAAAATAATGTTGCAAAGTACTTAAACTAATATTTGATTGAGTTGCAACTCCTCTCATACTAAATCCGGAATAACCTTTAGTAAGAAAAACTATTTCAGCATTTCTTAAGATCTGCTTTATTCTTTCTTGCCCTTTTAGTGTGGTAAAGGACTTCTTTATTTGCATAGTATCAAAGGTATCAATTTTGATCATTATCCAGCCTGTAAGTACTATTTAAAAAAAGGCATTCTAAACCATGAAATTAAAAAAATATAAATAAAATATTTAAATTCTATTAAACTAAAATTAGGTTGGACGACCTATATTTTTTAAATCTAGGTCATTCGACCTAATTAATGGTTAAAAAATGGGTCAAATGACTTATTTTTATTTCTTTAGGTAGGATTAAAATAGGTCATGTTACCTATTTTAATAAAAATAAATAATCCTCATTTTTGTTGTGTGTATAAATAATTGTATTTGAATAACTATTTAAAAAGTATGATCGTTAAAACAATAATTTCTTTTTCTAGTTTTTAGTCATTTTAATAAAGTAGGGGTGGGTATTTAATTGGGTGTTTTTATAAGATTAAAAAAAATGATTTTAAATAACTCAACATAGTCTTTTTGTAATATGTGTATACAAGTTAAATAATTGTTATTAAATTGTGAAGAGAATCACACAATAGTAAAAGGTAGTTTGTTTTATATATAAAACAGATTAGCCATATTTTATTTGTCGAGTTTGATTCATTTTGTTCTACAAATCTAATCATTATATATGTAGGTTATGAATATGAAAAACATTCAGAAATCACTTCTTGCAGCATTAATAGTTGCTGGTTATGCGGTAAATACTCAAGCAGCTGTTACTGGACAGGTTGACGTTAAATTGAATATCTCAACAGGCTGTACTGTAGGTGGTAGTCAAACTGAAGGAAATATGAACAAGTTTGGTACTTTAGATTTTGGTAAAACTTCCGGTACTTGGAATAACGTATTAACTGCTGAAGTTGCTTCAGCAGCAACAGGTGGCAATATTTCTGTGACTTGTGACGGAACAGATCCTGTTGATTTTACAGTCGCAATTGATGGTGGTGAACGTACAGACCGTACTTTAAAAAATACTGCTTCTGCTGATGTAGTTGCATATAACGTTTATCGCGATGCTGCACGTACAAACCTTTATGTTGTAAACCAACCACAACAGTTCACTACAGTAAGTGGCCAAGCTACTGCTGTACCAATTTTCGGTGCAATTGCTCCAAATACAGGTACACCAAAAGCACAAGGCGATTATAAAGATACTCTATTAGTCACTGTAAATTTCTAAATATAAAAAAGAAATAATTAATTGAGTAGCAGGTTTGCTCAAATATGAGTAGACCTGTTTTAAATGGAGGGAAGATGATATTCAATCGTGGTTCGGCATTTATAATTTCTTATTTTTTAATTTCTTTAGTAAATGCGGGTGAAATTGGAGCTAAATTAACTAGTCAAATTGAATTATTGCCTTCTTGTTCTGTTAATAATAATGTTGTAGAAAATAATGCAGCAAATTTAAATTTTGGAACTATAGATTTTGGTGAAGCTACCACATCTTTTAAAGGGGTTTTAGAAGCTAGTTTAGTTAATAATGGTAATTCAGGTTTTCAGATCGAGTGTGCTGGTATTTCAACTGTAAAAATAATATTTGGAGCAGGAAATAATGATAGTAATATTCCAGCTTCATTTTCACAAAATTATTATCATGCTTTAAGTAATGGTAGAGATTTTATTGCTTATAACTTGCTCTATGGTTTAAATAAACAAGTCATTAAAGCAAATGAAGCTTTTATTCTTAATGATATGAATAATAAAAAGAATATCGATATTTTTGGTCAAGCAGCCCATGATGGTAGTCGTATATCTAAGGGTGAATATAAAGATATAGTACCAATTACGATTGAGTTTTAAGAAAAATGAAATACTTATATTTTAAAGCAATATTTTTGCTATCTGTTAGTCAATTTATATATGCAGCAGATCCTCAGCTCAATTCAAGTTTTAAAGTACAAGCTAAAATTGAAAATGGCTGTTCAATAGATAATATTGAGCAAAACATGGATTTTGGTAAATACTCTGCTTTATCAAAAAATAAAGTAGTGACTAATATTATTAATAGCAAAGGTTCTTGGAATATTCGTTGTACAGAAAGTTTACCTGTAAGTATTTCTATAGATGGTGGTGAAAACCTTCAAAATAATACAAGACGTATGAAGAATGGTTCATCCACTAATTATTTATCTTACAAACTGTATAACTCTAGCAGTTTATCCAATGAATATATTGTAGGTAATAAATATTTATTGCCTGCTACAACACCTACAAACCGTCTGGCAAATTTTGAAATATATGGTGTCGTTGATTTAGAAAATAATAATGAACCCCATGCGGCCGGAATTTATAAAGATACTGTTTCAATAATGATTACATGGTGATTTGTATGAACAATTCTGCATTTATTAAAAATGGCATTTTAAAATCTTTTTTATTTGCAAGTACATTATCACTTGTTACACCTGTGATGGCACAAGCAACTTTTCTAATTTGGCCGATTTATCCAAAAATTGAAGCCAATGAAAAGGCAACTGCGGTTTGGCTTCAAAATACGGGTAAGACCGATGCAATGGTGCAAATTCGGGTATTTAAATGGAATCAAGATGGCTTAAAAGATAACTATAGTGAGCAATCAGAAATTATACCAAGCCCGCCTGTAGCCAAAATTAAAGCAGGCGAGAAGCATATGCTTCGCTTAACCAAAAGCGCCAATTTGCCAGATGGGAAAGAGCAGTCATATCGCCTGATTGTAGATGAGTTACCGATTCGACTTTCTGATGGCAATGAGCAAGATGCTTCTAAAGTAAGTTTCCAAATGCGTTACTCAATTCCATTGTTTGCTTATGGGAAAGGAATTGGCAGTGGATTAACCGAAGAAAGTCAAAAACTTAATGCAAAAAATGCTTTAGCAAAACCGGTTTTACAGTGGTCAGTTCGCACCAATCAACAAGGCCAGTCTGAGCTATATCTTAAAAATAATGGTCAGAAGTTTGCGCGTCTTTCGGCACTGAAAACTTCAAAAACAGGTAATGATATCTCTTTAGGAAAGGCTGCTTTTGGCTATGTTTTATCAAATAGCACTGTAAAGTTTGCTATTGATCAGTCAACGGCACATGAGTTGTCAAAAACATCTAAAATTTATGGTGTGGACAGTTCTGGTATTAAACAAGAATTGATTGAAATCACCAAAATGGAGGATCCATCATGATCCTTCGGCATAATAATTTATGCAAAAGTATTTTGCTGATTTTATTGTCGGGTGGATGTTTAAATATTCCAAATACTGTGTTTGCAGGCGATTTGCCTCCACCACCAAGAGACATTAATGAAATTAATCAACTTTTTAAACTGTACCTAGATTTGGTTGTGAACCAATATTCGGTCCAGCAAGTTGTGCCCGTTATTGTGAAAAATGATGAGTACTTCATACAAAAAAAGAAGCTGATTGATGAATTAGAAATTAAGATCCCTCAAGAGTTATTAACAAACACTGACACATCTTTATCGAATCAAGATGTTTTGACCTTGGGGTTTAGTGGTGACGCGAGTGATTGGATATCTTTAGATAAATTAAAAGATGTAAGTTATGAATATCAATCTTCGAACCAATACTTTAAGCTCAATTTTCCGCCCGCTTGGATGCCCACTCAAGTTTTGGGTAAAGACTCATGGTATAAGCCGGAAGTCGCTCAGTCTGGTATAGGGCTGCTCAATAACTATGATTTTTATACATATAGACCCTATCAAGGCGGTTCAACCAGTAGTTTATTTACTGAGCAGCGTTTTTTCTCTCCGTTAGGGGTCATTAAAAACTCTGGTGTCTATGTCAAAAACCATTACAAAAATGAAGGTAACGCCGAGCCTGTAGATAATGATGGCTATCGTCGTTATGACACATCTTGGCAGTTTGATAACCAAAAGAACGCTACATCTTTTTTACTGGGTGACATTATTACCGGTAGTAAAACGACGTGGGGAAGTTCTGTTCGACTAGGCGGTTTTCAGGTACAGAGAAATTATTCAACCCGACCAGATTTAATTACCTATCCATTGCCACAATTTATTGGGCAAGCTGCGTTGCCAAGTACGGTCGATTTAATTATTAATGGGCAAAAGACCAGCTCAACAGAAGTACAGTCTGGGCCGTTTATTTTAAACAATGTTCCTTTTATTAACGGTAAAGGGGAAGCCGTTGTGGTCACGACCGATGCAGTCGGGCGTCAAGTCACAACAGCGGTTCCATTTTATATTTCTAATACTTTGCTCAAGCCCGGCTTATTTGATTACTCATTGTCTTTAGGGAAAATTCGAGAAGACTACGGACTTAAGAATTTTTCTTATGGAAAATTTGCAAGTGCAGCTGATGCCCGTTATGGGGTAAATGACTGGCTGACTGTAGAAGGACGCACCGAACTTTCTTCAGATTTACAGTTATTGGGTGCTGGGTCTGTACTCAAGCTTGCAAATTTAGGTGTGCTGAGTGCCTCTTTTACCCAAAGTAAAGCCGATAAGTCTATGTCTGAAGATCGAACGAAAGACTTGGAAGGTAATCAATATACAGTTGGATACAGCTATAACCGTAATCGGTTTGGTTTTAGCATTAACCATAACCAACGTGATGATGAATATACTGACCTTTCACGGCTGCAATATAGCAATTTAATTTCAGTAAATAGCAATAAAAGCTTAACGGCCAATACTTATTTTGCGACCAAAAACTCAGGAACTTTTGGCGTCGGTTATATCAATACCAAGGCGAATGACTTTAAAAATCGCTTTTTAAACTTGTCTTGGGCGCCTGTTTTACCGACTTATATGAATGGCGTGACTGTTTCATTAAGTGCCAACCGTGATTTCATCGAAAAAGAATGGAGTGCTGCATTTCAGCTTTCGATACCGCTGTTTCAGCGAAACGCGACTGTTAACTCAGGTTATGCATTTAATAAGCAGGGCGATACTGGCTACCTTAACTTCAACCGCTCTGTTCCGTCTGAAGGTGGTTTTGGTGTCGATTTAACCCGACGCTTTAATGAAAATAGTGAAGATTTAAATCAGGCACGCGTCAATTATCGCAACAGTTATATTAATACTGACTTTGGTCTGTCTGGAAACCATGACTATAACTACTGGTTTGGCCTATCCGGTTCCCTAATTTATATGGCAGGTGATTTATTTGCTTCAAACCGATTAGGTGAATCTTTTGCATTGATCGATACAAACCAAGTGCCTGATGTTCTGGTCAGATACGAAAACAGTTTAATTGGCCGCAGTAATAAAAAAGGCCATATTTTTGTGCCATCGGTAACACCTTATTATTCGGGTAAATACAGCGTCGACCCAATCGACTTACCTTCAAACTTTACAATCACACAAGTTGAACAACGGATAGCGGCTAAACGCGGTTCGGGCGTTGTGATTAAGTTCCCTGTTCATCAGTCTATTTCTGCAAATGTCTATTTGACTCAGGCAGATGGCAAACCTGTGCCGGTAGGGTCTGTAGTACATAGAGCTGATCAAGAGTCTTCTTATGTGGGAATGGATGGCATTGTCTATTTAGAAAATTTAAAACCGAATAACACCGTAACGGTTCAGCGTTCGGACCAAAGTATTTGTAAAGCAGATTTTTCTGTAGATGTAGAACAAGCCAAGCAGCAGATTGTGGTGGTTAAACCTGTTACTTGTCACGAGGTATCTTTGCCATGAATATAAAAACAAAAAAATTACTCAGACATTTATGTATGTTCTCTGGACTGATGTTGACGGGAAATATGGCTCATGCTGCATGTAGCGTGAGCGCTTCAGGTACATCTTCTATTTCGGTCCCGTCTATTTACTTAATGGAAAATGGTGAAAACTCATCACAATTTAATTCGGGTTTGTCGTGTACAGGTTTTAGCTTGGCTTTAGCAAACATGACCTACCTAAAATATCGGGTTGAGCAAATGTCAAATTCATTTACCAATGCTCAGACCGGAGAAAAACTTAACGCCATTATTCTAGACAGTAACAATGAAATCATTAGTCTAGGCCAAGAAAAAGACATGAGTAGCTTTACGCTGGTCAATCTTTTTAGCGGGCCTGATGGCAATTTACCTTTCTACATACGGCTTCCGGCTGGACAAAGTGTATCGCCGGGTGTTTATCAAGCCGACTCACCGTTAAAAGTAAAATGGTTCTATTCTGTGCCCGCAGTCGCGATTGTGGGAATCGGGGTGTTCTTTGAGAGTCCTGGGTTTAGACGCGGTGCATTGGGTATTGGTTTTAACTGGGGAAGTGGGGCAGACTCGCTTGGTTCACTCTCAATTACCGTACTTCCAGACTGCCGAATTTTAGCTCAAGACGTAAACTTTGGTACGGCGGCGTTTGCTTCCAAGCTTGAACCTGTTCAGTCTTCTATGGGAATACGTTGCTCTGTAAATACACCATATTATGTCAGTTTAAATAATGGACTTTCCCCGCAAAATGGCAACCAGCGAGCCATGAAGTCACAAACGGGAAATACATTTTTAAAATACGATATTTTCAAGAATTCATCGAATGACCGATGGGGAAGCGGTAACGAGCGTTGGTCGAGTTTAAATGCAACAATTAACCCGGGGGTACATAACGGGGTAACTCAGCAGAACTATGTGTTTACTACAAAAATTGTGGATGAAAACGCAGACACGATACCAGCGGGAACTTATCAAGATACGGTCACGGTACAAGTCGAGTTTTAAAAGCTGTTTTATATAGAAGATAAAAGCTCAGTTTATGGGCTTTTATCTTTAACCAAACTATTCAATTTCTAACTGATCATCATCTTTGGTAATTTTAATTTTTATTTTTTTATATTTCCGCTTATTTGGATCGAGCGCCGAGTTTATTACTTCATCGGCAAAAGGCGGGCACTGCATGAGTTTTGCATAAGCTCTATAGCCGATGCGTATTCGATTAGGCGGGCAATCGGTTCTTTTTGAATAGTATTCAATGAGTGAGTTCAGTTCTTGTAATAAAGTTTGCTGTTCCATCATACATACTTAACAATTAGATAACTCAAGCATAATAGATTTAAACCTTTTGCTGTGTAGCTGTTTATCATAAGCACCCATCAAAATTGTGATGCAGTTCTCTAAAATAACTTATATATGTATTAAGTTTGTTTTGGGGTAGGCTGAGGTGTTTTTTTAATTGAATTGTCACAATGGAAAGCTAAGTTAGACCTATAACAAAAACGAATGAAGATTGTTGCGAACAATAAAACCAAGAAGCAATTTTCAACTAAAGCTGGTCTGCTGTAATTAAGCTAATTCGAAAGAATTGGCTTTTTTATTTATTAAATATTATTCCTAATAATAGATTTACTAAGTTAATTCTTTTTTACTATCAAATTGAATGAAAAATATATTAAAAGAATAGCGACATTTAAGTCGCTACTCTTATAAAAAACGTTGCTTTACTCATGCTATATCAGGGTGTTTATCAGCAAGTTTTTGACGTTTTTGTTGAAGCTCCTGAATTTTCTGATCAATATTTTCAATTTTCTGTTCAATAGTTTCATGAAACTCTTCGAGTAACTCTTGTGCTTCCTCTATATTGTGAGCAATAGGCACGCCCCCAATTAAAGGCTTATTGGCTGTTTCCTTTAAATACATTGCAGTAGCAATACCTACCACCCCGCAAATCATCAAGTAATAGGCTGGAACCATTAGATTGTGGGTAGTTTCAACCAGCGTTGCGGTAAGAGTTGGGGTTAAACCAGCGATAACTACTGAGAAATTAAAGGCAATACCTAAAGCGCTATAACGGATTTCAGTTGGAAATAGGGCTGGTAAAGTTGATGCCATCACTCCGATAGACATATTGAGAGATAAAGCAAGAATAAGTAAGCCTATAAAAATTTGATAATTTACTCCAGAGTTAAGTAATACAAAGGCAGGATAGGACAAGAAAATAAGAGAAAGGCTTCCAATAAAAATAAATGGGCGGCGTCCAAACTTATCACTCAAATAACCAATCACAGGTTGTACAAATAGCATGCCAACCATAACCGCAATGATAATAAGTGCACCATGTGCTTCTGAATAGCCTAAGTTATGCGAAAAATAGCTTGGTAAATAAGTTAGCAACATGTAGTAAGTAACGTTAGTGCTGATTACGAGACCAATGCACACCAATAAACTACGCTTATGTTTAACAAAAATTTCTTTGAAACTAAATTTTGGGGGTTTGCTTTTTTGTGCTTGTTGCTCTGAATGCTGTTGATATACAGGGGTTTCTTCAAGGCGGTTTCGTAAATATAAACCGATTATGCCCAGTGGTAGAGCGAGAAAGAAGGGAATACGCCAACCCCACTCGGCAAAGCGTGCCTCACCCACGGCGTGTGTGATCAAGGCGACAGTTGCAGCCCCAAGTACAAAGCCGGCTATCGATCCAAAATCAAGCCAGCTTCCCATAAAACCACGTTTTCGGTCTGGAGAATATTCAGCTACAAAAATCGCAGCACCTGAGTATTCACCACCAATGGAGAAGCCTTGTACAATTTTTACGATGAGTAAGAGAATAGGTGCCCATAAACCGATTGTTTCATAAGATGGAATAAGGCCAATACCAAAGGTACTGATGGACATAATAATGACAGTAATGGCCAGAACTTTTTGACGTCCGTATTTGTCACCTAAATGTCCAAAGAAAAGACCACCTAATGGACGGAAAATAAAAGGTACTGAAAATGTAGCAAGCGCGGCAATCATTTGCACGCTTGGTGAAGCATCTGGGAAAAATACTTTACCGAGAACGTATGCCACATAACCATAAACGCCGAAATCAAACCATTCAATTGCATTACCTAATGCAGCTGCAGTAATCGCTTTTTTGGTTTTTTCGTTCTCGATGATATTGATATCATCAATCTCAATAGGTTTTACTTGTTTTTCAGATGTGCGCATATCTAGCCTAAGAATTGAATCTCAGTATTTAAAGTGAAAATATACGGTTTTAAATACTGAATTAAAAAATTGCAGAATAAAGAGACAGAATAACGATAAGTTACTCAAGAAAAGGGAATTAAGAGGTGTTCTCTTAATGATCAACAAGATAGCAAAAGAGAACTAATTATTTGTTTATGTTAGAGTTTTAAATTGTGGAGAAATTGTATGGATAAAGTTACATAAGTTTACTTAGTGGTAAAACTGAATCATGGGGTAAAAAAATTATATAAAAATTGATAAAAGACATGAGATTAGCATAAAAGTTAAGCGCTATTTTTTGAGCTTAAAAGGCCAAGTTTTTTTACTTTTCATATACAAAAACTGAACTTGCCTTATATCAGGTTTTCATTAATCAAACTTCGTTGCTTCAGGGATTGACTCTAAATAATCAAAAAATTGTTGAATCTGTTCTTCAGTTACACGTGCTGTAGAAATCGGGGCCAATTCATCTCTACCCAAGAAACCGATATCTACCTATGTAACGTTGATAAGTATTTTATACACTCCAATTTAACAATAAATTTTAATTATTTATCCTTACTTTTTAATGATCTAATTTAAAACAAATGTCATTTTGTGTGCTTGACTGTAATAGGGCAGAGCACTATCCTTTGCCTGCTGGTCACATTACCAGTCAGCTTTTGACAGAGCTGGTACAAAAGGCGCACAACAACGTATTATTTCGTTTTGTGCGTACTCCTAAGTCACGCCTTTATGGTGAGGCTAGGAGGGGCACGCTTGCGTGCGCTGGTTTCCTTTTGTACCAGTCTGTCAACCCTTCTAGTCTTGCCACCATTATTTGACAGTAATTGGTAAGACTCTTTTAAATCAAAAGGAGTCCGCACATGCGTACTATTTCTTATTTATTGGCCTTTGCCAAATTCTCTCTATTTATACCGCCTAAACAGTCATTAAAACGGCTCAATAGACCGTAGGTTTTCTACGCCTTAAGCATCGTTACGACTCAAAATCATAGCAACAATAAACCCGAGATAGGCGAGCACACCATTTTGTGCGGTTTTCGCATGCCTGCATTTAGCACTCATTTTAAGAGTGACGGCATTTTTATCTCTTTTTACATACAACAAAAAATTATTTTAAGCGGTATACATGAAAAATTTAGGCACTTCATTTAGAGCATTACACGTGCTTCACATAGCATCGGATTTATTTAAACAATACGGGTTTCATAAGGTTGGGGTAGACCGAATTATTAGCGAAACTAAAATTTCCAAAGCTACTTTTTATAACTACTTTCATTCAAAAGAACGTCTGATTGAAATGTGCCTTCTACTTCAAAAAGACACATTAATGGAAAAAGTAAGAGTGGAGATAGAAACGACTCACTATTCAACTTTCGCTCATAAACTCAGGCAAATTTATCTCTTACATGCCAATTTAAAGAGCGCTTATTATCTGTTGTTTAAAGCAATTTTTGAAATTAAAACAAGTTATCCTACAGCTTACCAAACGGCGATACGTTATAGACGATGGATTAAAAATGAAATTTTCTGCCTGCTTATGGAAACTAAAAAAGCCGTTTCATATGCCGAAGCGGAAATTTTTATATTTATGATAGATGGGACAATTTTTGGACTTTTGACTTCAGACAGAGTCGAAGAACAAACCAAGTTGTTAGATTACTTTTTAGTGAGGGTTAACTAAATTTATTAAGCTAAAGAATCAGTATTTTAGAATGAATTAACCATCTTTTTATTTTGAAATAATGATTTCTTAATTAAAAATTAACATGATTAATCTTTTATTTTATTGTTCTAGATTTTAAAAAGGACAAGTTATTTAGACTAAAAACTCACGGAATACTAAGAAAAAGTGAGTTTATAAAATCTGAAATAAAAATAGATGAAGACTTAACAATATAAATTTTTGGAGAAATTCGTGGATGATCATCATTTAAAAAGAAAAGTCGGCACGCTTGAAATGGTCGTAGCCATGCTGCTTTCAGGGAGTATTGGTCTATTTGTGATTAAGTCAGGTCAATCACCCGTTAATATTGTATTTTTCCGTTGCCTTATTTCAGCATTGTGTTTAATACCGATTTGTTACTACTATGGTCATTTTAAAAAAGTATACTTCGGTAAAAAAGAACTGTTTTTAATGGTGACTTCGGGCCTTCTAATTATTTTTAACTGGGCTCTACTGTTTGCCGCTTTTCCTAAAACTTCTATTTCTTTAGCGACGATTGTTTATCACGTGAACCCGTTTGTCATTTTATTTTTAGGGGCTTTGGTCTTCCATGAAAAGCTCAATAAAAATGATGTGCTATGGACCATCATTGCTTTTATAGGGCTAATCGTGATTATAGGCTTAGGCAGTGCTTCGGTGAACTCTAATGAGTTAGTCGGCTTGGGGCTGGTTCTTATTGCCACAACACTTTATTCAATATCGGTATTAATCACTAAAAAATTAAGTAATACACCGCCTTTATTAATTGTATTTATACAAACTCTGAGCGGGGCGATTGTCATGGCTCCGTTTATTTCGGTTTTTGAAAACCCGCCGATCGGTCAACAATGGCTGTTTGTGGTCGGATTGGGAGTTTTGCATACTGCATTTCTCTACTATTTAATGTATTCGGCGATTAAGAAAATACCTTTAAATAATATTGCGATCTTATCTTTTATTTATCCAATATCGACCATAGTGATTGATTATTTCTTCTTTGATCATGTGTTGACGAGTACTCAAGTTTTAGGTGCAGGTTTAATTTTATTAGGCGTACTGGGTGTGAAGTTGCATTGGAATATTTTTGCAGTAAAAAAAGTAGGAATAAGGAATTAAGATATAAAAATAAAAGGTGAGGTTGTTAAAGCCTCACCTTAGTTATAATTTTATTTTATCTTTTTCGTTTTTGTGTATTCGGCATAAGCTTCATCTGCAAAGCGTCGTAAAGATTCACCAATTGCGGCATATTGATATTCATTAAGGTTAGCTAAAGATGCACGAGCAGAAGGGTGCTGCACACCGAAGCCAGAACCGGGTAATAAAACCACACCTGTTTCATCAGCTACTCTAAATAATAGCTCGGTTGGGTTTTTATTTTTCATGACCCAATCGGCAAACTCATCTCCATAGAGAGTCCGTGAAGTGTTTTCGAGGTTGACTAGGGTGTAGTAGTCCACAGCATTTGGATCTGTTGGGACATCGACACCAAGCTGTCTATAAAGTGCTGCATCACGTTCACGAACAACAGATTTGACTGCTTTTTTATAGCTTTGGCGTGAGTCCATCATATTAAATAGCGCAAATAAAACCATTTGAACTTGCTGTGGGGTAGACAGGCCAGCGGTATGGTTCAAAGCAACATTTCGGCTATCGGCAACTAAGCGGTCAATAAACTTAATGCTTGCTGGGTCGGTGGTTAAAGATGAATAGCGGTCTTCCAGCTCTTTCTTCTCTTTTTTCGATAAGTTCGCAATTTGTTTATCAAGCACATTGTTATTTGAAAGTGCAATGACACCAAGTCGCCAACCAGTCGCACCAAAGTATTTAGAAAATGAATAAACCAAGATCGTGTTGTCAGGACAGATCGCAAATAGTGATTTGAAGTTATCGGCAAAAGTACCATAAACGTCATCTGTCAAAATGATCAGGTCGGGGCGTTTTTTAACAATATCTGCCAAAATCGCAAGACCTTCATCGCTCATTTTTACCGATGGCGGGTTACTTGGGTTGACTAAAAAGAACGCTTTAATAGACGGATCTTCTAACTTTCTAAGTTCTGACTCTGGATATTGCCAGCCGAGTTTAGGGTCTGCCTCAATAAGTACTTCTTCAAGCTGGTAGTCATTAAGTTTTGGAATTTCCAGATATGGCGTGAAAATAGGGCTACCAATGGCAATACGGTCGCCGTTTTTAATAATTTTATTTTCTTTTAATGAGTTAAAAATATAGGCCATTGCAGCTGTTCCGCCTTCAACAGCAAACAAATCTAAATCTCTTTTTTGCATGCCTTGTACGCCCATTTCTCGTAAGACATACTCTTTAATAATGGTTTCACTCACTCTGAGCATTCGGTCTGGTACTGGATAGTTACACCCTAAAATCCCTTCAACCATTTCAAGTAAAAAAAGATCTGGATCTAAGCCTAACTGGTCACGTACATAAGACACGGCTTTACCTAAAAAGACCACACCGGGTTTGTCACGGTTTTCCAAAATGAAGTTATCAAAACGTGACTGGAGACCAACGGTGCGCGGGAAGCCACCTAAACCTTCAGGCATATAGGAAAATGAAAACTCGGATTCAGTCGCAGAAAACAGACCCAGTTGAAAGAATGCTCTACGTGGGATAGTGGCAAGAAAGTTCGGATTACCACGCCCAGCATTTAACATTATTCGGTCAGTTTTGCTTTGAGCTAATTCTATTAAATTATCTTTAAGTTCAAATGGGCTGAGTTTTGCGTATTTAGAATAATCGACTTTCCCCATGGGACGTCTCCTTAATT
Organism: Acinetobacter sp. FDAARGOS_558; assembly: GCF_003937785.1. Taxonomy (NCBI): domain Bacteria; kingdom Pseudomonadati; phylum Pseudomonadota; class Gammaproteobacteria; order Moraxellales; family Moraxellaceae; genus Acinetobacter; species Acinetobacter sp. FDAARGOS_558. The sequence continues at coordinate 931,066 of NZ_RKJH01000001.1, read as the reverse complement.
ATAGTGAGATGAATAAAATTTCTAATTCAATGTAGAAAATCAGGCCAAGCCTACAATCAGTGGTCCGAGTAAGGTTAAGAACACATTTGCCAAGGCATAGGTAATTGCAAATGGAACAGTCGGAATCGAGTTGCCTGCTTTGTCTAAGATTGCCCCAAATGCAGGGTTTGCACTGCGTGAACCTGATAATGCACCAGCCATTACTGCAACGTTGTTATAACGTAGAACATAACGAGCAAAGAGCATGGAAAGTAGGAGAGGAACCAGTGTTACCACAACGCCAATCATAAAGAGTGAAAGACCACTTTCTTTAATGGTTTGAATAGCCTGTAAACCTGATTGTAAACCGACGGCTGCAACGAAGCCTGCAAGTCCTAAATCTTTAAGAAGCTGTGAAGCCGCTAAAGGCATATTGCCATGCACCTGATTTCGACTTCGAATCCAACCAAACAGAAGACCTGATAGTAAAGCACCACCACCAGCGCCAAGTGTTAGGGGCACATCACCTAGATGAATCACAAAAAGACCAATCACTAAACCAACCACAAGGCCAGCACCATGAAAAATCCAGTCTGTTTTTAAGCTTTCAGGCAGGGCTTTACCAGCTTCTTTCACCAAGCGGTCGAGGTCACTTTTTGTACCGTAGACAGTGACTACATCACCTTGGCGTAAAACGGTGTCGTTACTTAAAGGTTGGGACTCATCGTTACGCTTAATCGCAAGTACATAAATACCGTGCTTTAAATACGCAGGCGTATTGGCCTTAATATCTCCTAAAGTACGGTTGAGATATTTGGAATTTCTTAGGATGACATCGCTGGTATCCATAATCATTTCCATACCTTGCGATGACTGTAATTCGCTACCGATTTGCTCGGCAACCGAAACAACACTGGCACGGCGACCAACCAGTAAAATGACATCGTCTGTTTGTAAAGTTAGTTCAGGAGCAACATCAATAAACTGATCTTTACGTTTTAACCGTTCAATCGTAATACTCGGCTCTTTTGCTTCAATTTCCGCAATAGTTTGCCCATTGGCTTGTTTAACTTTATAAATACGGCCAACAATTTCCGGCATTGCGAGTTCTTGGCCTGGGGCTAATTCAAAAGCACCTTTGAGCCGTTCACTTTGAGCTTTTAAAGCATCGTCGTGAATTTCTTTACCCATAAATTTAGGTAAGATATTCACACAGACAATAATTGCTCCCAATGAACCAAAAATGTAAGTCACTGCATAGCCAATCGCGACATTTGCTTGAAGTCTTTGAATTTCTGCGAGTGGGAGATCAAGTCTAGAAATTGCGTCTCCCGCAGTCCCAATAATGGCTGATTGAGTCATGCCGCCCGCAGCGAGACCTGCAGCCAAGCCTTTATCGAGATGAAAAATTTTAGCCATCACTAAAACAGTAACTAAACCACACACTGCCATAAATACTGCTAAAAGAATTTCTTTTATGGACTGTGGTCCAAGTGATTTAAAAAACTGTGGACCACTTTCAAAGCCTACTGCGTAAATGAAGAGAGCAAATAAAATTGCTTTAACGCCGTTATCGACAGGCACACCAATAAGACTTAAAACAACTGCGACGAGTAAGGAGCCTGCAACTCCACCAAACTGAAACTTTCCGAACTGGAATTGTCCAATCCAGAAACCTATTGCGAGTGATAAGAACAATAATATTTCGGGGCTGTGCTTTAAAACACCTTGTAACCATTCAATCATTTTGATCTCACTTTTATTATTAGCTCTATCTTTAATATATAAATTTATTTATTTTTCATTTTTAAAAATACATTATCAAAATTACTTAAGCAAACCTTCAATCCTGGTGATTTTCTTAAGTTTAAATATCAAAAATAATACTTTTAAAATACTTGTGATCAATACATACCAGTAATTCTGACTGATTAAATCAACTTATATTTTTTTAATGGATGGTAAAATTTATTTACAATAATATAAAGAATATTTTATGAAATTAAAGAATCTTACTTATAAATTAGCTTGAAAAATAATTTTTTTAATATATTGATTTATAATGACTAGTTATTAAGTGTCATACTGGTCTTAATTTTGTATAAATTAAAAAACAATTTGCTTAAAATTATTTTTTTGATAATTGTGTCGCATAAATTAATTTTTAATATATTTGAATTAATTTTCATAAATATATTTGTTTCAAGGGGGAGTATAAGATTTAAAATTGCTATTTTTGAATGGACTATATATTTAGATGCAAAAATGATTAATATTTTGGTTTTATATTTTGATTAAATTTATTGTATTGAAAAATAGGGGTTTAGGGATATTAAAAAATTGAATTTGCTCTATTGGCGCTCTTATTTTTAAGTGATTTCCTGTCCGCTTTATGACCCACACGCTATTTTTTCTTATTCTTTTTTCCAAACACTCACATGCCATACTGCTTAGGAGTGCTAAATTTTGATGGATTTATGCTGTCACATGCTGATCTTAGATATTTTGGCCATAAAACTGTGTTATCTCAGCTTAAGCCTTTAAATTTGGGCCTCTATTTTCAATTCCACCACACAATCTGTACATATTATTCAGCAGTTTCAACGATATATTGAACAGCACCTACGGTAATTTTTATTCTAAAATTTCCATTGTCTGATATAGCTTTTAGATTGATTTATATTTTAATTTATCTTAGTAATAAAAAGAGTTTTGTGGCACAGTAAAACGATAAATCTTAGAGTATAACTATGAAGCTTAAAGAATTAGCAGGTTGTGAGGAGTGCGATACCGTCTATCGTAGAGTCCCGCTTGCTTACGGAAAAAGAGCTTATTGTGTCTGCTGTGGTGCAGAGCTTTATCGGCATACCAAGCCTTTTACTACATTGTTAGCTCTAATTTTAACGGCCCTCATTGTATTTGTTATTGCCAATAGCTTTCCCATTGTCAAAATTGAACTGCAAGGCAATATATCTGAAACCACTTTACTGGGCGCCGTGTGGGTGATGTTTCATTACGATCGGGCATTTGTCGGTGTTCTTATTTTAATTACTACATTCATTGTGCCACTTACGTATTTGTTATTGCTGGGCTATGTACTCGGTACGGTCAGTATATTAAAGAAACGCCCCCAATTTTTAGTCGGTGCCTTGCGAACACTTTATTTTATGAGAGTGTGGGGAATGGTTGAGGTGTTCCTGATTGGAATTCTGGTCACTCTTGTAAAGCTAATGGGCATGGTTCTTGTTATTCCGGAAATTGCTCTATGGGCATTTGCGGTCTTGAGCCTATTGATGGTTTATATTACTTCCGTAAAGGTGAGTGATATATGGAATGAAATTGATAGGTCACAGCCATGGCAGAAATAAAAAATGTGACTTTTGAGAAAATCACAAATACCAATATGATTTTAAAACAATATCCAAGAGCCAAAGATCTTTCACTGATATTGTGTCATTGCTGTGGCTTATTGAATTCCTCAAAAGTAAATAAAGCTGAGGCTCATAAAAATCAAATTCTCCGCTGTGTTAGATGCCATAGCGTTTTGCACGAGCGTAAGCCGGGAAGTTTAAATCGTACCTTCGCTTTAGTGGTGGCTGCGACCATTCTCTATATTCCTGCAAATGTCCTTCCTATGACCGTAACTGACTCTCTTTTGGGCCGTCAGCAAGATACCATCATGAGTGGAGTAATTTACTTTTGGCAAAGTGGAGACTATTTGGTGTCGGTGGTCATTTTTATGGCGAGTATTTTTATTCCGATGCTAAAGCTTATTATTTTGTATTTCCTGTTGTTGGTTGTATATATACAGTCATCCGCGGCGTGGAAGTTTGCACCGGAGCAATGCATTAAACTCTACCGAATTGTTGAGTTTGTAGGGCGCTGGTCCATGATTGATGTGTTTGTGGTAGCCTTACTTACTGCTCTCATTCAAATTCAATCACTTGCAACTATTTTAGCGGGACCGGGTTCAATTGCTTTTGGTGCGGTTGTGGTTTTAACCATGTTTGCATCTTTAAGTTTTGACCCACGTATTATTTGGGATAATTTTTATGCATCTCAAAATACAAATAAACCTAACCGTGTTTCTTCGGAAAAAAACACAATTATTCAGGCAGAACACTCGCCTTTGAATAATGATTCCATTAATCCCAGTCAATAAAAGAACAATGAGTATGTCTGAAAACAAAACAACCAGTGAGACCTCAGATCATCATGAAACAGATGTTGAACTGGAAAACATGAATGATTTACCAGAACCCCAAGAAAAGAAAAATCGGTGGAAGCCTCTACTAATCTGGATTATTCCACTTATTGCGCTGCTGATTGCGCTTTCTTTGGCGGTGAAAGCACTACTTTCTAATGGACCAACCATTGAAGTATCTTTTCGTACCGCCGAAGGTTTAGTCGCAGGTAAAACAACAGTACGCTATAAGCAGGTAGACATTGGGGTGGTACGGCAAATCGATCTTGCAGAAGACCGATCTCATATTATTGCGCGCATTGATTTACGTAAGGATGCAAGCAATTTTGCTGCTCAAGATTCACGGTTCTGGGTAGTGCGTCCACGGATTGGGACAAGTGGGGTTTCAGGCATCGACACTTTATTGTCGGGTTCATATATTGAAGTGGATGGCGGGAAATCACCCGAGAAAAAACTTGAATTCACAGGTCTGGAAATACCGCCAGTGATTACCTCCGATGTGCCGGGCAAAGAGTTTTTCTTGAAAGCCGATGATTTGGGATCTTTAGATATTGGTTCGCCAATTTATTACCGAAGAATTAACGTAGGACAAATTACAGCTTATAAGCTATCTGATGACGGTAAAAGCGTAGAACTTCAGACGTTTATTCGTGCGCCGTACGATAAATTTGTAACGACTGACACACGTTTCTGGCAGGCAAGTGGTATTGATGTGACGTTAAATGCTTCAGGCTTTAACTTAGATACTCAATCACTTGCAAGTATTGTGGCTGGTGGTATTGCGTTTGGTTTCCCTGAAAACTCAAATGCGACTGTTGCTGCCAACAAGAGCCGTTTTAATCTTTGGGACTCAAAAGCTGAAGCATTAAAAGAGCCGGATGGTCTACCGCGTGGCGTGATTATGTACTTTGATCACTCATTACGTGGTTTGGCTGTGGGTGCGCCAATTGACTTCATGGGAATTGAAATTGGTAGTATTAAATCAATTAATGCAGAGTTTTATAACAACTATAAGCAGATTCGCATGCGTGTTGAGGCAGTGATTTATCCTTCACGTGTTGAAAACGGCCAAGCACTTAATCCAAACAGCGACATTTTCAAAGATTTTGTTGAGCATGGATGGCGTGCCCAAATGAGAACTGGCAACCTCTTAACGGGTCAAAACTATATTGCTTTAGATAAGTTCCCTAAAGCAAAACCTGCAACTCTACAAATCTTGAATGATGGCCGTGTAGTAATTCCAACCACTGCAACAGAGTTAAGTGGTTTACAGGCACAGGTTTCCCAAATTGCTGATAAGTTAACGAAATTCCCACTAGTCGAAATTGGGCAGGATGTTCGCAAAACGCTTAAGAATATGAATACAGCCATTGAGTCTACCGATAAGCTGGTTAAACAGTTAGATGGTAAAGTTGCTCCTGGTTTACAAGCAACCTTAGACGATGTTCGTAAAACTGTAAGATCTTCCGAGTCTATTTTGTCAAGCGATGCGCCGTTACAACAAGATGTACGTAAAGCACTACAACAAATGACTCGTGCGGCTGCGTCATTACAGTTAATGGCAGACTATATTGAACAACATCCTGAATCTATTATTCGTGGTAAGAGACCAGAGGCCAACGATGAAAAATAAAAAGAAACGATCATTGCAACACTCTAAAGTAGCCAAATGGCTGCTTGGGAGTGGAGTGCTTTTGACAGCGATAGCCATGACAGCATGTTCTAGTTCACCAACACCAAACTATTATACGCTTACACCTAAAGTGACTCCGGTCTCGAACTCGACCGTGCAGGTGATTGAGGTCTTGCCGGTCGGGATTCCAGATCGCTTAGACCGTGCACCGTTGGTGCTACAAGACAGTAATGGTAAGTCGACTGTACTTGATAATGAGCGCTGGACATCGACTTTGGGTACACAATTACGCGATACCTTATCGGCGGGTTTGCAGCAAAAACTTGGAGCAATTGACAGTTATAGCAGTGGGCTTTCTGGAAACAATCAGCCTCTATATCGAGTTTCTACTGACTTTTCTCATTTTGATATTGTAGATAATAGCAATATCAACGTTGCCGTATCTTGGGTAGTGAAGCGCCAAATACCGCCTACTCAACTAGAATCAACGAATCCGAAAGTAATCTCGAATAGAGGAGCGCAGCTCAATTGTAGAATTGCGTTTAAACAGCCAATTGATCAAAAAGCTAAAAAAATGGAAGCAATTGTAAGTGCTTCAAATGAAGCGATGAGCCAAATTATTAATACCATCTCTTCTTCAATTGTGGCGCTAGATTCAAATAAAAAAATGAACATCAATAACGGTATATGTTCATCTTAATAAAGGCTTATTTGTTATACGTTTAATTTAAAGCTCCTTATGGCTAAGGAGCTTTTTTATTTACTTTTATTGGTAAAAAACTAAAGATCTTTTAAAACAGTTATGAATTTAATAAAGAGAGCAATTTTATTCTAGCTGTCTATTTATCGAAGAAGATATAGATAAGCTTTAGATTCAGTAAAAGGTTTAAATAATGAAAACAATCGGTTTACTCGGCGGCATGAGCTGGGAGTCTACAGCACTTTACTATCAACAAATTAATAGAATGGTTCAGAACAAGTTAGGGAAACTACATTCAGCCAAAATCATTCTAAATAGTGTCGATTTTGAAGAAATAGCAGCCTTACAATCGAAAGGTTTATGGCAAGAAGCTGGCGCCTACTTAGCTGAGCAAGCGCAAAATTTAGAAAAAGCAGGGGCAGACTGTATTTTAGTCTGTACTAATACCATGCATAAAGTAGCGCCTCAAATTGAAGATGCCATTATGGTTCCATTTATACATATTGCTGATGCCACAGCGAAAGAAATTTTAAGTCAAAATATCCGAAAAGTTGCACTGTTGGGAACCGCTTTCACCATGGAGCAAGACTTTTATAAAGCCAGATTACAAGATCGTGGCATTGAGGTGATTATTCCAAATGATGCAAATCGGAAAATAGTACATAGCATTATCTATGACGAGCTTTGTTTAGGTGTGATCAACCCCGATTCGCAACATAAATATACGACCATTGTTGAAGAGTTGATTGGGCAGGGTGCCGAGGGCATTATTTTGGGATGTACCGAAATTTGTATGTTGATTGGTGATATCAAATTTTCTGTGCCACTATTTGATACCACCACCATTCATGCGAAAGAAGCTGTAAATTTTGCATTAGAGCAAAAAACGGCAGCCCGTTCTATTGCTGCTGGTTCGGTATAAATACTCATCAGCTTTTAATTTATTCTGAAATACGAACGAATCACAGCCCAATTTGTTGAAAGCCAGCAGATAAGTGAACCCGCCGTGACCATGGCTGTACCTTGCCAAAAGCTGATTGATAATTCTGTCTGTAAAACCAGCATGGCAAGTAAAGATGAAATGATTGGGGTAAAGTAAGAAGCAACCACCAGCATGGTAATGTTGCTATGAATAATGCCAATATTCCATGCTGCATAACCGAGGCCAATTGCAGCAGAAGCAACGATTAAAGATAAAATTGTATTTAAATCGAGTGAAGGCAAACTCACTTGACCGCTAAAAAGCAATTTTAGCCATAAGGTTAGGGCAACACCAAGAAAGAAAATAGAAATAGGGTTTTGTCCTTTACCCATTTTCTTGGTCAACACACAGTAAAAAGCCCAAATAATGGCACCTATAAAGGCCAAAATATAACTTAAAGGATTACTATGAAAATTATCGACAACACGACCTAAACTAAAATCTCCGTTCCCGGTCTGAATAAAAATGATACCGGAAATTGAAATGAGTAATCCTAAAATAATAAACACATTAAATTTTAACTCTCTAAAAATAACAAAAGCTAAAACAGTCAGGCTTGGCCAAAGGTAGTTCACAATACTTACTTCAATCGCTTGTTGCGCCGTCTTTGAATAGGCAAGTGCAAACGAAAAGCAAAGCTCATAAGCAATAAATAAAATTGCCCCTAAAATTAAATATTTTTTAGAAATTAATTTAAAATTTGGCACCCTAAAAATAATGAGCAGGAGTAAAGCACTTAAGGAATAGATCAGCGTAATGCCAACATCTGGACCGATTGCGGTCGTAATATGTTTTACAAAGCCCACCATAGAGGCCCACATTAGGATGGCACTTAAACCAATCAAGGTTGCTAAATTTTTTGACATAAGAAATAAATGAACTTAATTGAATACCTGAGCTACAGTGAAAGTTAAAAATAATTAAAGTAAGTCAGGGTAAAGGAATTTTTAATTAAAAAATAGGCACGATAGACCAAATTACCTAATAAGTATTATCAGCCAACATAAATACTTTTGGTAATTAAACTAAATGCCAGGTATTAATTTATAGCTAAGCATTAGAGTAAGTTAAACCTCTAGAAAACACCCAGTTATGTATTAAAATTTTAAAAATATAGACTGTAATGCTCAGTACAGTTAAATAAATCAACTATAAGTCTCTCTTCTAAAGCATTACCTTGTGTTTATTGCGAAAAAATAATAAATGGAGATAAAAGATGTTTACACGTTTTTTACTGCCGATTTTGGGCACTACCGTTTTAGTTACAGGCTGTGCTTCGTCCTCTCAATATCCGATTAACGAGAGTTATGGTCCAGAGCCAAAGTTGCCTGAACCGAAAACAAGCTTATTTCCGACCGTAAATATAGCACCGGCACAAGGTTGGCCAAGTGGTGTGATGCCTACTCCGGCAGAAGGTTTAAAAGTAAAAGCATTTGCTAAAGGACTTGAGCACCCACGTTGGCTCTATGTATTACCAAATGGTGATGTGCTGGTGGCTGAAACGGATGCTCCACCTAAACCTGAAGACAGCAAAGGGATTAAAGGCAAAATTATGACCTTCGTAATGAGACAGGCAGGGTCATCTCATCCAAGTGCAAACCGAATTAGTTTACTCCGTGATACGAATGGCGATGGTATAGCTGACCAAAAAACGGTATTCCTTAAAAACCTAAACTCACCGTTTGGTATGGCACTGGTAGGTAATCATTTATACGTTGCCAATACGGATTCACTCATGCGTTTTCCTTACCAAGAAGGGGAAACCCATATTACTTCAACCGGTACTAAAGTATTGGACTTACCGGGTGGGCCTCTAAACCACCATTGGACCAAAAATATTATTGCCAATCGTGAAGGGACAAAGCTCTACATTACCGTTGGCTCCAATAGTAATGTGGCCGAAAATGGTCTAGATCAAGAAAAAGGCCGTGCACAAATTATGGAGTTTGATATTGCAAGTGGTCATTCACGTCCATTTGCAACAGGACTGCGTAATCCAAATGGTATGGCTTGGCAGCCTCAAAGTGGCAAACTTTGGACAGTTGTAAATGAGCGTGATGAAATTGGTAGTGATTTAGTGCCCGACTATATGACGTCGGTACAAGATGGCGCTTTTTATGGCTGGCCTTATAGTTACTATGGTCAACACGTAGATGTACGAGTCAAACCACAAAATCCTGACATGGTGGCTCGAGCAATTAAACCAGACTATGCTCTAGGTAACCACACTGCTTCGTTAGGTCTTGCATTTTATACAGCCGAACTCATGCCACAATTTAGAGGCGGAGCATTTATTGGACAGCATGGTTCTTGGAACCGTAAACCACATAGTGGATATAAAGTCATTTTTGTGCCATTTAGAAGTGGTCAGCCCTCTGGTCCACCGCAAGATATTTTGACAGGGTTTTTAAGTGAAAAAGGCAAAGCGTATGGGCGTCCTGTCGGGGTAGCAATTGATTTTTCGGGTGCAGTATTAGTCGCAGATGATGTTGGTAATACAATATGGCGTGTTTCACCAGTTGCTGAAACAACTTATGAGAGTCCAACCCAGCAATCCATTCGTAGTTCAGTGACTCAACCTTAAAAAGGTTGGACAAAATAGGTTTATTTTATGCAAATATTACGGTTATCTGATTACCCTCAATACAAAGAAATGGCTGCACAGTGGTTTTCTGAAAAATGGCAAATCCCTGTGGAAGCCTATCTTGAGAGTATTCAGATTTCCATTGATCAAAAGCATGCTATTCCACAGTGGTACATTGTTTTAAATAAAGATAAGCATTTAATTGCTGGAGCAGGAGTCATTGATAATGACTTCCATGAGCGTAAAGATTTAACACCAAACTTATGTGCTTTATTTGTAGAAGAGAACTATCGAAACCAAAACATTGCAAAACACATTTTAGATTTTGTACGTGAAGACTTGAGTAATCAGGGCATCCAAACACTTTATTTAATAACAGACCATACCGAGTTTTATGAAAAATGTGGTTGGCGGTTTTTAACGTTGGTAAAGGATGAGGAAGGCGAGATGGTACGTATGTATGTAGCAGATACTTTTTAATAGAACTTAAAGAGCATCTATTAAAAAATAGCCTCTAGTGAGGCTATTTTTTATGGCTTATTTATTTTTAAAATTTTTAATAATCATTAGAAGGGCGACCAGTGACAATAAGATAATAAAACCAATATAACTATTTGCCGTACTCATCAGCCCAATTTTACCTACAAAATAGCCAGCTAAAATTGCAGGAATACTAAAAGCCAAATAACTTTCAACAAAAAAAGCAGCCATAAGACCCGCACGTTCTTCGGGAAGTGCCAATGGCATTACACTACGAATAGCCCCCATAAACGCCGTACCAAAACCAACTCCAGTAATAATAGAACCTAAAAATAGAACTACTGCATTGGTTAGGTTAATGGCGATGAATAAGACAATGGCACCAATAGCAATCGAGAGCGTACCGGTTAATAAAATACGGAAATTTGTCGACTTCCTAAGCGTTAATATACCTACCGCACCGGAAAGGGCGAGCGCCATAAACATAATCCCGTTTAACCATGCCGATGACGTGTGGAAAATTTTTGCCAGTAAAGAGGGCATAAGCGATAGGAAGAAACCACTGACCATCCAAAGTGCAATGTTAATTGGGCTAATACTCAATAAAGCGCTTTTTGTCTGTGGCGGAATGGCCATATTGGGTTTTAATGAAGCAAGTGCACCGGATCTTCTTTGTGCGGTCTCTGGAGTAAGAAAACTTAAAATGAGTTCACAAATAAGAAGAAAACATAAGAACTCAAAAACAAGCTGTAAGGGGTGGGCAGAGAATTGCAAAATAGAACAAGTCAGAAAAATCCCAACAGCCATACCTATCATTGGTGCAATACTATTAATCAGTGAGCCATGAAGCTTACTAAAATCTAAAATTGCTGCGCCTATAGCTGAAACAGCAAGCCCTGTTGCGATTCCTTGTAAGCCTCGTGCAATGAATAACATCGAAACATCTGAAGCAAATAAGAAAAAGCTCATTGAAATAATTTGCAGAGAAATAGCTGCAATAATGACTGGGCGGCGTCCAATATAGTCAGACAAAGAACCAATAATGAGTAATGAGCCAAGCAGCGTAAAAGCATAGGTGGCAAAAATCAAAGTCAATGTAACCGGTGAGAATTGCCAAAGCTGTTGGTATAGGCGGTAGAGTGGTGTCGGCGCACTAGATGCAGCCATGAATGTCATGAGCGTGATGGTATTAAGTGTCAAAGCACTTGCTGCATCTAATTGAAAAACAGCTCTTGACCGTTTTGAACTTGAATTGTTCATATAAGATGAATAACATAAAAGCAAATATTTAGCTTTTATACATTATTTTTCCACTAAAGCAAATCCTTAGCTTTAGTGTATTTTGTATATAGTTATAAATATTTATAAATTTTTTTGATCCCTTTACAGAGTTTATAAATGGCAAAAGTTGTTACTGGATTACGCCCTGGTGGACGCAGCGAAAGAATACAAACTGCGGTACATCAAGCTGTAAAAGAACTACAAAAAGATTTTGAGCAGAGCCAAATTACTATTCCTATGATTGCAGCGCAGGCAGGGGTTACGCCTTCAACCATTTACCGTCGATGGGGTGACATCAATCAATTATTTTCAGATGTAGCTTTAAATGAACTCAAACCTGATATGGAACCCAAAGATTTAGGCTCGTTCCAACAAGATATTACAGCATGGGTTGAGCAATATTTTGAAGAATATGCTTCAGAGGTTGGGCAAGACTTATTGCGAGACGTACTCTATACATCAAACTCGGATTCTAATGCCCGTAAATGTGAGACTTTAATTATCCAGCAGCTCGATATTATTCAAAACAGGGCAAAATTACGTAATGAGTTTACTATACCTAATCAGGTAATCATCGAGGCAGTGATTGCACCTATGTTATTTCGAATTTTATTTACCAATCATGATCTTAGTCTTGAGTATGTATATGAACTTTTAAACCGTCTTTTTATAAAAAATAAGTAGATAAAATCTATAAAATGACTAGTCCCTTGTTTTTATTAAATAAACATATATCAATCTTTCTTATTATTTAAAAAATAAATTCTCATAATTTAAGATTGATATGAGGATGAGTTAATCATTTATTTTTGAAATAATTGTTCTGCTCATTTAAAAATCAAAAATAAACATAGATAATGCATGATGTAATTAATTAAATTACTTTATAAACATTGACTTATGTAAATTTTTAAAGACTTTGAGTTTTATGAAACTTATTGTGATAAATATTTTCTATACAAAAATATGCATGGTTTTTAAATTTTACATTTTTTAAATTTATGACACAGGGTGTTTTTTATTCTTTACAATGGCTCCACTTCATTTAAAGCAGCTTGTGGTGCACGCTTTATATTTTATTTTTTTATCCCCATCGAAAAGGTATTTAGATAATGGATTTCAATACCCTTGACCAAGAAACGGTACAGAAAAAACAAAAGTTTCATCAAATTTTGTATGTACAGGTCATCTTTGCAATTATTTTGGGCATTTTAATTGGTCATTTTTACCCAGAACTTGGCGAGAGCTTAAAACCGCTTGGTGATGCATTCATCAAAATCGTCAAAATGATTATTGCTCCCGTAATCTTTTTGACAGTGGTTACCGGTATTGCCAGCATGACGAACATGAGTCGAGTTGGGCGAGTGACAGGTAAGGCAATGCTATATTTCCTTACTTTCTCTAGTCTTGCGCTTGTGGTTGGTATGATTGTGGCTAATATCATTCAACCTGGTAAAGGCTTAAATATTGACCCGGCAACCTTAGTCAACGATAAAGTAAATAGTTACGTTGAAAAGGCTCATGCTACAAATATCACTGACTTTTTCATGAATATTATCCCGCAAACATTAGTGAGTCCGCTTGCTGGTGGTGAAATTTTGCAGGTTCTATTTGTAGCAGTCCTATTTGGTATTTCTTTAGCTGCATTGGGTGACCGTGCACGTCCAATTACTGATTTTTTAAATAACCTCACGGCTCCGGTTTTCTATTTGGTTGGCATGTTAATGAAACTTGCACCAATTGGAGCTTTTGGTGCTATGGCATTTACTATCGGTGCGTATGGAATTGAATCAATCGGTAATTTATTACTATTGATTATGACCTTCTATATCACGGCAGTGCTGTTCGTATTAATCATTTTAGGGGCTGTAGCACGCTACAATGGCTTTTCAATTATCGATTTAATTCGTTACATCAAAGACGAACTCTGGTTAGTTCTAGGTACAAGTTCTTCTGAAGCTGCTTTACCATCTTTAATGGATAAAATGCAAAAAGCAGGTTGTGAAAAATCTGTAGTAGGTCTAGTCATTCCGACAGGTTACTCATTTAACCTTGATGGAACTAACATCTATATGACTATGGCGGCTTTATTTATTGCACAAGCATGTAATGTTGATTTATCAATTGGTGAGCAGGTTGCATTGCTTTTAGTGGCAATGGTGAGTTCTAAAGGTGCGGCAGGGGTAACGGGCGCAGGCTTTATTACACTCGCAGCTACTTTATCGGTAGTACCTGCTGTACCAGTGGCAGGTATGGCGCTTATTTTAGGTATTGACCGTTTTATGTCGGAGTGTCGTGCATTAACCAATTTAATTGGTAATGCATGTGCAACCATTGTGGTTGCCCGTTGGGACAAAGCTCTGGACAAGGATGTTCTAGATAAAGCATTACGCAAATCGAAAACGAATTAATTTTTTAATTCGAAATAAAAAACCTGTAGCAACTGGCAAATCGGGAGAGGTGCTGTGCTACAGGTTTTATTATTTAATGATCAAAAAAATATAATTTAAAAACTATATACTCATTAATAGTTATTAAGGAAAGCCACTATAAAAATTTCGCAAATTCTCGTATAGAACTACTTTTTAAAAAGCAGAACTTTTGAGTTATCTACACTATAAAAATAGTATACAAACTCGCCTGGGTTTATGCTTTTAAGTGATCCTCAAACTCTTCACCTAATTGCATTGCTAAAGCATTACCTGCCAAATCACAGGTAACTAAGCCATATTCTTTTTTAAAACTGAAAGTAAAACCTTTTCCATCAGCAAGGTTTTTAACCGAATACCCTAATTTTTCTAACCAAATACGGAACGCAATTAAATTTTTCGCTTTAACAACCTTTTTCACGTGAGAACTCCTTCTATCCGTGTCTTACACCTTATTTATTAATAGGGATTTACTCGAATTTTTTAAAGGGGGAAAACTTTGTTTTATTTTGCATCTTGTAAAAAAAGTAAAATAGATAAAGCAATATCCTTCATTTTATAAATTTATTAAGTTTTTATGTAATTAATCTGGATATTTATAAATTTTAAGTTTTTGTTTTTTATATAGATTTTAAAATAATAATATTGGGTTAAAATTTAATCAATTTAAATTAATCTAAAATCAATAAATGTAAAAAATAATTTCATGCAACATGCTTTATTCAAAAAGATACAGTTCTTAAAATTAAACTGTATCTTGGTTGAAAGCTTATAATTTTAAAAATTGTCTTTTAAGCTACGTAAGTGAGCGAACTCATCTATACTTTCAGCACGTAAAAAGGGATTTGTTGCTAGTTCAAGTTCAATACTACTTGGTAAGGTAATTTTACCTTCTTGACGAAGCATACGGACTTGTTCAGCACGTTCTTGTAGGGCATGGTTTTCAGGCTCTACACTCAAGGCAAATTCCGCATTAGAAAGTGTATATTCATGTGTGCAATACACTTTGGTTGCAGTGGGTAGTGCAGCAAGACGATTTAGTGAGTGGTACATCTGTTCTGCTGTACCTTCAAATAGTCGCCCGCATCCCATTGCAAATAAGGTATCTCCACAAAAGAGGGCATTAAGCTCTTCAATAAAATATACAATATGACCTAAGGTATGGCCTGGTGTTGCAATAATCTCTACTTTTAAATCATTAAATTTTAGATGATCATCGTGTTGTAAGGGATGAGTAATGCCAGGGATTTTACTTAGTTCATCTCTTGGGCCATATACCGCCATAGGCGTGTTAGCCGTTAAATCAGCAACACCGCCGATATGGTCTTTATGCCAATGGGTAAGCCAAATCTGTTTTAGAGTTAATCGATGTTCTTGGCAAAAGTGGGTGACTAACTCAGCCTCTGTTGGATCAACTGCAACAGCTTCATGAGTCTCAGTATCTTCTAAAATCCAGATATAGTTTTGTAGGGCATTTTGCACATCAATATAATGAATTCTATAACGCATTTTTTTATCCTGAAACTAAATCCAAAAGCAGTATCTACGGGCTAATTTTGATAATAACAGAAATTACCTTGAGTAACCTGTCTAATAAAATGCTCTATAAATTAGACTCTCTAAAATAAAAAAGCCCTCATGGAAGAGGGCTTTTGTAGGAGTTCAATTAGCGCATTTTTGCGAGCCAATTTCCTAGCATTTGAACGATTTGTACCAAAAGTAATAATACAATAACCGTTAAAATAACGACGCTTGTATCAAAACGTTGATAGCCATAAGAAATTGCCAAGTCACCAATACCACCAGCACCAACTGCACCAGCCATAGCGGTTGCACCAATAAGGCTAATCGTAGCAGTCGTTAAGTTCAAAATAAGCGAACTACGAGCTTCAGGTAAGATAAAGCGCGAAATAATCTGCCAAGGTGTTGCACCCATAGCTTGAGCAGATTCGATAATTCCTTCATTTACTTCAAGCAGGGAAGTCTCAATAAGACGTCCCATATATGGTCCAACGTAAATTGTTAAAGGAACGATCGCTGCCCATGTACCAATTGAAGTTCCTACCAATAATTTGGTCAGTGGAATAACTGCAATAAGTAAAATAATAAATGGCAGAGAACGTAAAGCATTTACAATTGGGTTGAGTAAATGATAAATGAATTTATTTGGCAAAATGCCTTCTGGGCGGGTTACAAGTAGAATAATCCCTTGGATAAAGCCCCAAATACCACCAAATAAAAGCGCAAAGAACACCATATGGAAGGTTTCTTGTAACGCAGTTACAAACTGGTCAATTGAAAGAGAACTGTGCCAGAAAGGTTGAGTAAGTTCAGTTAACCACTGTACGATTAAATCTCTCATACTTGATCTCCTGATTGAACTACACTCACTTCATTTTTCTCTAAAAACTCAATCGCCTGACGAATCAACTGTGGATCACCTAAAAGCTGTACAAACATCTGACCAATGACGGTGCCGTTAATTTCAGTCATATTGGCAAATAAGATATTTAAACTAATATCAAATTGTTTAATAAGCGACTGAATCACAGGCTCTTGTGCTGAACGCCCTAAGAACTGTAAGCAATAAATGCTGTGATGATGCTGGTTTTCCAGTTGATTTAAAATATTTACAGGCAACTGCTGATGTAAAACAGTTTGTATAAAGTTTTTAGTTGTCGGATGTTGTGGATTACTAAAGATATCAATGGTTGAGCCTTGCTCAATCACTTTACCAGCTTCCATGACAGCAACATGGTCACATACAGTCTCAATCACATCCATTTCATGAGTTACCATGACGATTGTGATTTTTTGCTCTTGGTTAATTTTCTTTAATAATTCTAAAACCGACTTTGTCGTTTGTGGGTCGAGGGCAGAGGTGGCCTCATCACACAAAAGAATTTTAGGGTGGTTGGCTAAAGCACGAGCGATACCAACACGTTGTTTCTGACCGCCAGATAATTCATCCGGATAAGCATCTTTTTTATGCTTAAGATCAATGAATTCAAGTAACTCATTTAAACGCTTTTCACGTTCTGCTTTGCTGTAATTTAGCAGACGCATTGGCATTTCAATATTTTCAGCAACTGTTTTGGTTTGAAGCAAATTGAAGTGCTGGAAAATCATACCAATATTTGCACGTTCCTGACGTAATGAACGCGCATCCAAAGCAGTGAAGTCCTTTTGATTAATGATAACCTGACCTTCATTTGGTCGTTCAAGTAAGTTAATCAGGCGGATTAAAGTACTTTTACCTGCACCACTATAGCCGATAATGCCGAAAATACTGCCTTCAGGAATTTCCAAATTAATTTGGTCCAGTGCACGTATAGTTTGGCCTTTAAGCTGATAGTGCTTTGAAATGTTTTTAAATTGAATCATGTCGTCAAAAACTATGCTAAAAGGAAAAAACAGGCAAAGAGTCTTTGCCTGTTTCGCGTTGCAGCTATTATATTACTATTTAGCTTGCGTGAGGTAGCTGATTGGCTGATTCACGTCAACTTTTGTACCACCAAAGTGTTGTTCAACGTATTTTTTAACAGCTTCGGTGTGGTAAAGCTGACCAACTTTCTGAAGAACAGGGTCATCTTTACGTGATTCAGCAGTTGCAAGAATATTTACATTCAGCTTTGTACTTTGGTCAACTGGCTCATAATAGATAGAATCTTTAAGCACATTTAAACCACCTTCCATTGCTAAAGTATTTCCTAAAACAATTGCATCAACTTCGTCTTTTACACGAACAGCAGTTGCCATTTGAATTGGTTTAATGTCAATTTTTTTGCTGTTGTCAGTAATATCGCTTGGAGTGCCTTTCGCTGGATCAAAGTCAGCTTTAAGCTTGATTAGACCTGCGCTTTGTAACAATAACAATGCACGAGCTTCGTTCGCTGCATCATTAGGAATAGCAATGCTTGCACCTTGAGGGAACTCATCAACTTTTTTGTATTTACTCGAGTAAATACCCATTGGTTCAAGATAAGTTGTAGCAACAGGAGCAATCTTATCTTTATTTGAAGCATTAAATGCAACAAGGTAGGCATAAGATTGGAATGCATTTAGGTCAACTTCTTTGTTTGCAGTAGCTGTATTCATTGCAACATAATCAGTGAAGTTTTTCACCTCAAGTTTAAGACCGGCAGCTTTAGTTTCCGGTAAAGTTGCAATATAGCGCCAAATATCAGCGTCAGAACCAGTTGAAGCAATGACTACAGTTTGTAATTGAGCAGAGTCTTTGCCATTTTGTGGTTCATTTTGCTGTTTGCCGCAAGCTGCAAGTAATACTACAGACACGCTTAAAAAAAGACTGATCAGCTTTTTCATGTAAAAAAAGTCCTGATTATGAGAGATCTCAACCATTCGGGTTGGCTCTCAGCTGGGAAAATTGGTGATGTTGAAAGTTCCAACGGTTTAACCAATCATAACAATAAAAACATATTCAATATAGTGGACATGTTTCGATCTTATTAATCAGAATTGAATAAAAATTAAGATTAATATGAATATTTGTGATAAGTGAATAAGCAAAATAAAAAAGCCCTCATAAGAGAGCTTTTTTTACTATTTAAATTTTTATTCAGCTTTTTCACGAGCAATAGCACGGTAACCAATGTCACTGCGGTATTGCATACCTGTGAAGGTTACTTGCCCACATACTTCTAAAGCATTGATTTGTGCTTCAAGAACGCTGTCACCTAGAGCAGTCACGCAAAGTACACGTCCGCCAGAAGTAACGATATGGCCATCTTCACGAGTAGCAGTGCCTGCATGGAAGATTTTAGTATCTTCTGGTGATTGACCGATACCTGAGATAACGTCACCTTTACGCACGCTGTCTGGGTAACCTTCTGCTGCAAGTACAATACCGATTGACTTACGCTCATCCCATTCTGCTTCGCTTGGTAAGTTACCTGCGATACCTGCTTCAACCAAATCAACAAGAGATGACTTCAAACGCATCATGATAGGTTGAGTTTCCGGATCACCGAAACGGCAGTTAAACTCAATTACGCGTGGTTGACCTTGTTCATCAATCATTAAACCAGCATATAAGAAGCCAGTATAAACATGTCCATCAGCAGCCATACCATCAACAGTTGGGCGCATAATTTCATTCATTACACGCTCAAAAACGTCTGGAGTCACAACTGGAGCAGGAGAGTAGGCACCCATACCACCTGTGTTAGGACCTTGGTCACCTTCAAAAATACGTTTGTGATCTTGTGAAGTTGCCATTGGTAAAATGTTTTTACCGTCAATCATACAAATGAAAGAAGCTTCTTCACCAGCAAGGAACTGTTCAATTACAACACGTGAGCCTGCATCACCAAATTTGTTGCCTGCAAGCATGTCATCAATTGCTGCAAAAGCTTCTTCATTGGTCATTGCAACGATAACGCCTTTACCAGCCGCAAGACCGTCAGCTTTAATTACAATTGGTGCACCATTTTTTTTAACATAAGCTTTTGCTGCATCAACTTCCGTAAATACTTCATAAAAAGCAGTTGGAATGTTGTGGCGTTTTAAAAAGTGCTTAGCAAATGCTTTTGAACCTTCAAGCTGTGCTGCATATTGAGTAGGTCCCCAAATTTTTACGCCTGCTTCACGTGCAGCATCAACAACACCATTTACTAATGGCGCTTCTGGGCCAACAACAATCAGTTCAACATTATTTTCTTTAGCAAAAGCAATAATTGCCGGGTTGTCTAAAATATCGAGCTGAACGTTAACGCATTTTGGTTCTGTTGCAGTTCCTGCATTACCAGGCGCAACGAACACTTGAGTAACTTTGGCATCTTGCGCGATTTTCCATGCTAAAGCATGCTCACGACCACCACTACCTAAAACTAAAATATTCATTTTTAATTTGTTCCTTAACTTTAATCCTTTTTCATCCCCCTCTATTTCTCAAGGTGGAGAGATAGTTCCATTATTGTGGAAAACCCTCCTGAATAAAAGGAGGGTTAGGAAGGACTAAATTTAAATTAGTGGCGGAAATGGCGCATACCAGTGAAGACCATTGCAATACCAGCTTCATCAGCAGCTGCAATAACTTCTTCATCACGCATAGAACCACCCGGTTGAATAATGCATTTAATGCCAGCTTTCGCTGCATTATCAATACCGTCACGGAACGGGAAGAATGCATCAGATGCCATAACTGCGCCTTCAACAACCAGACCAGCATGCTCAGCTTTAATTGCTGCGATACGTGCTGAGTTAACACGGCTCATTTGGCCTGCACCTACACCAATAGTTTGACGGTTTTTCGCATAAACAATAGCGTTTGATTTTACGTATTTCGCAACTTTCCATGCAAAAATAAGGTCATCAATTTCTTGTTCAGTTGGTGCACGTTTAGTCACAACTTTAAGATCATCTTTAGTAATCATGCCCAAGTCTTGGTCTTGAACAAGTAAACCGCCGTTAACGCGTTTATAGTCAAGTTGTGGAGCACGTGCATCAATTGCAGGTAATTCACCACATACTAAAACACGAACATTTTTCTTCGCGCCAGTAACTTCAAGTACACCATCAGCAATGCTTGGAGCAATAATTACTTCAACGAATTGGCGATCTACAATTGCTTGAGCAGTAGCAACGTCTAACTCACGGTTAAATGCAATAATACCGCCGAAAGCAGATTCTGGATCTGTTGCGTAAGCTAAATCATAAGCAGCTTTAATACCGTCTAAAGAAACGGCAACACCACAAGGGTTAGCATGTTTTACGATGACACAAGCTGGTTTTGCAAATGATTTCACGCACTCAAGGGCAGCATCAGTATCAGCAATGTTGTTATAAGACAATTCTTTGCCTTGTAATTGTTTTGCAGTAGAAACAGAAGCTTCTTTTGCATTTGCTTCAACGTAGAAAGCAGCAGATTGGTGTGGATTTTCACCGTAACGTAAATCTTGTGCTTTGTTTAATTGGGTATTGAACGTACGAGGGAATAAATCTGCTTCACCTTCGGCCTTACCAACGCGAGCGCCTAAGTAAGAGGCAATCATGCCGTCATATTGAGCTGTATGTTCAAATGCTTTAACCGCTAAATCGAAGCGTGTTTCGTAAGAAAGTGAACCAGAAGCTTTTAATTCGCTAATAACTGTATCGTAATCTGAAGCATTTACCACAATACCGACAGATGCATGGTTCTTAGCAGCAGCACGTACCATTGTTGGACCACCGATGTCGATATTTTCGATAGCATCAGCAAGAGAACAGTTAGGTTTAGCTACTGTAGCCGCAAATGGGTAAAGGTTAACTACAACTAAATCGATTGGATCGATGTTGTGTTCTTGCATAACAGCTTCGTCTAGACCACGACGAGCCAAAATACCGCCATGAATTTTTGGATGTAGTGTTTTAACACGGCCATCCATCATTTCCGGGAAACCGGTATGTTCAGATACTTCAACAACAGCAATATTATTATCTTTAAGCAACTTGTATGTGCCGCCTGTAGATAATAATTCTACCCCTAAAGCTGCAAGGTTTTGAGCAAATTCGACAATTCCTGTTTTGTCTGATACAGAAATCAAAGCACGTTTAATAGTCATGATGTTCAAGTCAACAATTTCAAGTCTACGGATTAAAACCAATTAGAAGCACAAAAAAAATGCCCACGAAGCCGTGAGCATTTTATCATTTATTCACTCATTAAACCGTGAGCTTTTAACTTTTTACGTAAAGTGCCACGGTTGAGTCCAAGAATTTCTGCGGCACGTGTTTGGTTACCACGAGTATATTCTAGAACTACAGATAAAAGAGGTTTCTCCATTTCTGCTAGCACCATGTCATATACCTGAGATGGTTGCTCACCTTGCAATTGTGCAAAATAATGGCGAACTGCGCGATCCACGTGGATGCGAAGAGCAACATCAGATTGTGCAGTAAAAATAGGAGATTTGCTATTCATGCGAGTTAATCCGAAAATCAAATACTAGCTTGGGTAAAGTAGTATATAAATGTGGTCTAAAAATACGGAGTCCTGTTTTAGATCCTAAAACAGTGACTCTAAAACATAAGAACAATTAGCTTGCCATATTTCTTCGTATTGAGTAAAAAATAAGCGTAACAATAATTAAATATTTGTTACAGCCCCCTCAAAAACAAAAAAAGTTAGGCTATGCGCTTAATGTAGAAAAGCACACATGCTTAACAGTATATTTTTTGAATTGAGAGCGAGGAGTATATGAGTCAAAGCTTTCGTGGCGCGTATCATACCATTGTCTAGGAAAAAGTGAGCAAATTAACTGCATTTTTTTTAAATTTTTTTTCACTTTTTTTACAAATTAGGGGTGGACAATTTCTAATCGATAATTTACTAGGCTTTTTTTGCTTTTATTTAGCTCAACTTGGAATCTAAAAGGTGTATTGGTCGGAATGCGTTGAATACCACGTAAATTTTCGACCAAGTATTGTTGAGGGGTAAAAATGATTTCTTCTTGATCGGTTTCTTTGCCAAAGCTGAGTTTTAGGTTGGGCAACTCAATACTTTTATTATTCTGATTTATAAGAACACCTGAAAGTTGAGTATGCTCTGTACCAATTTTACGTAGCTTTACCTTTTCTATATAAAGAAGTTGATATTGTTCAGCTGACTTGTTGCAATGCAATATTTGACAAACATAATTAAAGGCATGGCTAATCGCAGGGCTTTGTTGCATGAGTTTAGGGTTAAACCAAAGAATCTGAAAAGTAAAAACCAAAATCAGAATCAGATTTGCAGAACTCCAAAGCGTATAGTACAACCAGCTATGCTTTTTACCGTTATCTTGTTCAGGAGAGGTTGCTTGCTCAGCCAAATTAAGATTAGGAAGAGCATTAATAGGTTCATTATGGAAGTAATTTAAATTATTCAAATAAGTCAAAAGATCAATATTAGAGTTTTCAACTTTTTGATCAAAGATATCTAACACATGAGAATGGGTCATATATCGTGTTTGCATAGAGCCATGAGCTAAAGCAGATGAGTTTACCGTTTCCGGCTGCTCAACATTTACTAAATTAGTCAGAGCATTAAAATTTAAATTACATTTAGGGCAACAAACCATACCCTGAGCAACAGTTAACTGAGTAAGAGAAACTTTATAAACTGTTAGACACTTAGGGCAGCGGGTTTGTTTTTCATTCATGAGTTAAAACATCTCAATTTGTTGTTTTACGTTTTCCTGAAATGCGGCACCAGTTTTCTTCGCGCTTTTCGACATCTAATATATCAAAAAATTCAGAATAAACACCTGAAACATCAGCAACTTGCTCTTCGATTACACCAGCAAGTGCGAAATCACCATCAGATTTAAGTAATTTTGCAAACTCTGGCGCAAGTGCCATTAAAGGACCCGCTAAAATATTTGCTACTAAAACATCTGCTTGTTGAGGTTTGAATTCTTGATCAAACTCTTCAGGAAGACCTACATATAAACGGTCTAATACACCATTGAGTTCTGCATTTTGTTTAGTTGCTAAAACTGCTTGTGGGTCGATGTCTGTCGCATAGACTTTCTTAGCGCCTAATAATAAAGCTGCAACACCTAAAATGCCTGAGCCACAGCCATAATCAATCACGATCTTATCTTTAACATCAGTTTTACCTAACCATTGTAAGCATAAGAAAGTACTTGCATGATTACCTGTACCAAAAGCAAGGCCTGGGTCAAGCTTAATATTTGTAGCATCTGCTTCTGGTGGCTCTAACCATTCAGGAACAATCCAGAATTTTTCCCCGATCTGAATTGGCTCATAATAATCCATCCATGCGCGTTCCCAAACTTGATCTTCAAGTTCTTCATGACGCATCGGCACATCTGGAAGTTGTGCTTTTAAGAAAGCTTCTAAAGTATCAACATCAATTGGGTCTTGTTCGTCTTGTTGGTAAATACCAGTAACAATGACTTTGTTCCAGAGTGGTGTTTCACCTGGTAATGGTTCCAGTAAAGCCTGATCTTCGGCGTCATCCAAAGTTACGCTTACCGCACCTAGAGACATTAAAAGTGTTTCTGTGAATTCAACTTGTTCTTGATCAACGGTAATGTGTATTTGTAACCACTTCACGAAAAGGACCTAAAATTTTATTTAAAGGCATATTGTAGCTGACTAGAGTAGTTTAAAAAAGAAAACGGCCCATCTTTAATGGACCGCTTTTTAAAAATGATGATGTGATATAGAAGAATATAAAACGATTTCTCTATATCTTAAGTCAAAACTGTATTAAGGAGCAGGGGCCTTGAATTGTAATTTGCCATTTTCGTTCGGCTGGCAAGTACCATTAAAGGTTACACCGTTGTGATTGTAAGAAACCCATTCACCTTGCTGTTTTTTTGCACATACTCGAATTTGTTTTTGAGTTTCGGCTTTGCTCGTGTCAGCAGCGTGTGTAAAAGTGACGCCTGAAAAACAAATTAGAGATGCTGTTAAGATTTTCAACATGGTCGTTTTCATTTTGTGTTCCTTCTAGTTGCGTTAATTTTAAAGTCATAGAAGTGCTGTACGTTTTTTATTCTAAAATGAAAAAGTTTTAAAAACATTCACTTTGTATTGAATTCATGAAACAAAATGTCAAAACATGTGGCTTACCGTAAATCATGTCACGACAATTTTGTAATTATGTACATCTATAAGCAGATAATTTTGCTATAATGTTCCGTCTTTTTTTTCTGGTGTTTTTGTACTCATGCACTATCCTAAAGTTTATGATGTTATCGTTATCGGTGGCGGTCACGCAGGTACGGAAGCGGCGCTTGCTGCTGCGCGTATGGGACGACAGACTTTGCTTTTGACCCATAACATTGAGACTTTGGGTCAGATGAGCTGTAACCCAGCAATTGGTGGCATTGGTAAGTCGCACTTAGTTCGTGAAATTGATGCGCTTGGCGGTGCAATGGCTTTAGCTGCCGATAAAGGCGGTATTCAATTCCGTATTTTAAACTCGCGTAAAGGTGCAGCAGTACGTGCAACGCGTGCTCAGGCTGACCGTGTTCGCTATAAAGCTGCGATTCGTGAGACCTTAGAAAACCAAGCAAATCTTGATATTTTCCAACAGGCGGCTGATGACCTGATTGTTGAAGGCGATACAGTTAAGGGTGTTGTGACCCAAATGGGTATCCGCTTTGATGCAAAAACTGTTGTGTTAACTACTGGTACATTCTTGGGCGGTGTTATTCACGTTGGTTTAGAGAAATCAAGCGGCGGTCGTGCTGGTGATCCTCCTTCTATTGCTCTTGCTCAGCGTCTTCGTGAATTGAAATTACCGGTAGGCCGTTTAAAAACAGGTACACCTCCACGTATTGATGCACGTTCAGTTGATTTTTCTGTTATGACACCACAACCAGGCGACTTCCCGTCTCCGGTAATGTCGTTCATGGGTGATGTATCTATGCACCCAGAACAAGTGAACTGCTATATCACGCATACTAACGAAAAAACTCATGACATTATTCGTGGTGGCTTAGACCGTTCACCAATGTATACCGGTGTTATTGAAGGTGTAGGTCCACGTTACTGTCCTTCAATTGAAGACAAGATTCATCGTTTCTCTGATAAAGACTCACATCAGGTATTTTTAGAGCCAGAAGGCCTAGATACACATGAGCTTTATCCAAATGGTATTTCAACTTCATTACCATTTGATGTTCAGTTTGAGCTTGTACGTTCAATTCGTGGTATGGAAAATGCTCATATCCTACGTCCGGGTTATGCAATCGAATATGACTATTTCAATCCACAAGCATTGAAATTTACCCTAGAAACCAAAGCAATTAACGGTTTGTATTTTGCTGGGCAAATTAATGGTACTACCGGTTATGAAGAAGCGGGTGCTCAAGGTTTGCTTGCAGGCTTGAATGCTGCACGCCGTGCATGGGAACAAGAAGAATGGACACCTAAACGTGACCAAGCTTATATGGGTGTATTGGTTGACGACTTGATTACCCTAGGTACGAAAGAGCCATACCGTATGTTCACTTCACGTGCGGAATATCGTTTGATGTTACGTGAAGATAATGCCGATCAACGTTTAACAACTATTGGTCGTGAGCTTGGTTTGGTTGATGATGTTCGTTGGGCGGCTTATTGCGAAAAAATGGAAGCAGTTGAGCGCGAAACATCACGTTTACAACATTTATGGGCGGCACCTAACAACCCAATGGGTAAAAAGTTTGTTGAAATGACAGGTGCTGACTTAAGTAAAGAATGTAGTGCGATTGACTTGCTTAAACGTCCTAATATTAATTTTGGCCAAATTGCGGAACTTACTGGTTCTGACGTATCACAGCAAGTCGGCGAGCAAATTGAAATTGCTGTTAAATATGAAGGTTATATCAACCGTCAGCATGAAGATGTAGCTCAATTAAAACGTCTTGAAGAAACCAAAATTCCTGCTGATTTTGATTATGACGTCGTTTCAGGTTTATCTCGCGAAATTACTCAGAAGTTGAAAACAGTTCGCCCGGAAACATTAGCTCAAGCAAGCCGTATTCCTGGTGTTACCCCAGCTGCTGTTCAGCTTGTAATGATCACGATTCGTAAAAATAATATGACGAAAAAAACGGCTTAATTATTTAAGCGTGTAAAAAAAAGCCCGGTTAAGACTGGGCTTTTTTATTTTCTGATCAAAAAATATATGGAATTTTCCTAAGCATCAAAAGAGATTTTGCATCCTTTTTTTCTTATTTCACAAGTTTTAAAGCGAAAGTTATATTAAATTCACGTTCAAACAAGAGGGCTTTAAACATGACAATGAAATCAATTCGCTACAATGGATATGAAATGGCATGCCAATGCTCATGTTCAACATAGCGCAAAAGAAGAAGCAGATCAGTTTTGGCGGGGGAAAACATATTGATCTGAAAATAAATAAAAGTATAAATGCCAATATAAAATTAAGAAAATTACAATTCAAAATCTAAAGAGAACCATATGGTTCTCTTTTTTATATCTACTGATTATTTGCTATCAGGCTCAATTTCTCGCACAGCATTGTGTACTTGGACTGGCTCAATATGAAGCAGTTTTTTACCAAAACTCCGTAACCACCATACGAGTTGGGATGTAAATGGAACGGTCGCCGTAACTTCGACAATATTTTCTTCAATTGGGGTAATGGTCTGATCTTTACTTAACTGACTTTCATAAAAAGTTTTAGCAGTTTGCTCGGTCATGGTTAAAGTAAGCTGAATAGATTCAGTGGGTTGGTTGTAATCTACTCTGAAACCTAAAGCTCCTGAGTCAATATAATGGTCAATATCGAAATTAACAGGGTGTAAAGCCCGACTTTCTAAAACTTTAGCAGATTTGAATCGGTGCAAGGCAAATGTTTGTACTTCAGTTTTATCATGGCGAGTACAAATTAAGTAAATCACAGCACCTTTTTGGACCAAAGCAAGAGGATTTAAAATATAAGTTTTATCTTCGCCTTGATTTACACGGGCCCGATAGACACACTCAATCTGTTTGTCTTGTAGTAGACCCTCATAAATTGCCTGCTGAGCAGCACGGTCCACTACAGGTGGAATAAGAGGTTGGCTTGCTGGCACAATACGGACACGATTAATCCACTGTCTCACATTATTTTGTGTAGACAGACTACGTTTTGCCAAATCGAACCAAGGCCCCATCTCGTCAAGGAGACTGGGTGGAAGTAAATGTTTGAGATGTTCCTCAACCATCATAAAGGTTACAGCTTGAGAGCTTGTCATATGCGGTAAGCTTTGAATTGGTGCATCTGATTGCCAACGCCAGCCTTGAGGTACAGCTTTATTACTTTCAATTGGAAAACGCTGAGCAATTTGGTTTAAATCACGCTGAATTGTCCTTAAACTGATTTCAATACCTTCACGCTCAAGCATTTCTTGCAATTCTCGAGTTCCGATCCATTTACCGGTAGGAAGGCGAGATAGAATCTGCCATTGGCGATATAAACTATTTGAAGTTTCTTTTTCTGTTACAGACATAAGCGTAATACATCTATATCCAATTGCTTTGGTGTCAACACAATAAAAAAACTTTACAGATTTAGCAAGTTTGTCAGATTCGGTTTATAGCAGCTTTTACAATCAATGTTAAAATTTAGAAGAAAGTTATAACAATGATATTCAATAAGCATTATAGATATATAAGTGGCACTGAAATTGCTTATTTAAAAATGAAATATAGATAAATGATAAGACGAGGTTGCTATGTCAGAACAAGAGAAAGACCTACAAGCCGATATTGATTATTTTTTACAGGAACAGGCGACCAACGCATTACTTAACCAAACTTCGTTTATAGAAAATCTTTCCGTACAGTCGAACCTATTTGAACAACTAAAATCACAGTTTTTTAATGAGATGTTAGATGATGCAACATCTAACGGTGTGGCCTCTAAAAAAATTGAACAATGGCTGAGCATTCGTACTTTGGATGAGTTGAAACAATTAAATGCGGAGGCTAAGCAACATTTTCTCTATCACGGCATTACATTTAACGTATACGGTGATAAGGAAGGAGTGGAGAGAACGATACCTTTTGATCTCATTCCAAGGGTTATTGAAAAAAAACAGTGGGAAAAAATCGCAGCTGGCTGCGCACAGCGAGTTAAAGCGCTCAATTATTTTTTAGATGACATCTATCATGGGCAACATATTTTAAAAGAGCAATTAATTCCGGAAAGTCAGATTATTTGTCATGAGGCTTTTCAGCCCCATATGCTTAAACACACGCTCAAAGGCAAAATTTATTCTCAAATTAGCGGAATAGATATTATTCGTGACAGTGAAGGCGAGTTTTTTGTACTTGAAGATAATTTAAGAACGCCATCTGGCGTATCTTATATGATTGAATGCAGGAATATTAGTCAGCAACTCATGCCTGAGCTCTGCGCTGCTAACAATCTGCAAGGTATTGAACACTATCCAAGCTTATTAAAAGAAATACTTCAAGAAAACTCTGAGGTTGATCAGCCTTTTATTGTGGTCTTAACGCCAGGACGTTTTAACAGTGCTTATTATGAACACGCTTTTTTAGCACGTGAAATGGATGTGCCACTGGTTACCAATCGAGATTTATTTGTAGAAAATGATCAAGTATTTGTAAAAACGATTCGCGGCCGTCAAAAGGTTGATGTGATTTATCGCCGTTTAGATGATGATTTTTTAGACCCACTTGCATTTAGACCTGATAGTGCTTTAGGTGTGGCAGGTTTAATGTCTGCTTATTTACAGAAAAACGTAGTGATTGCCAATGCACCCGGCACTGGAGTAGCTGATGATAAATCGATTTATCCATATGTTGATCAGATGATCCAATATTATTTGGGTGAAACACCAATTTTGAAGAATGTACCTACTTACCAGTGCCGTGAGAAAGAACATCTGGACTATGTACTGGCTCATTTAGATCAATTGGTCATTAAAGAAGCTCAAGGATCGGGTGGATATGGCATGTTAATTGGTCCTAAAGCAAGCTCATGTGAAATTGATGAATTTAGACAAAAACTGCTTGCTACACCGCATGAATATATTGCCCAGCCAACATTGGCTTTATCGGTTGCACCGACTTTAACTACAGCAGGGGTGGCTGAGCGCCACATCGACCTACGCCCGTTTGTACTCAGTTCTCCTTATCGGACCGAAATTGTGCCCGGAGGTTTAACACGAGTAGCCATGCAGGCAGGTTCTTTAGTCGTTAACTCCTCACAAGGAGGAGGTATTAAAGATACATGGGTCGTTGAAACGCTACATTCTTAATGGTTGGTTAAAGAGGAAATTTATGGTTTTACTCAATTCGAGTGCGCACCACATTTATTGGTTGGGTCGTTATTTAATGCGAATTCAATTTGCTGTATCACATTTGCCATTTACAGATGATGCTAAAGCAGCCCAATTTGCAGCAGCATTTGGGCTAGTCATTGATCAAGCAGAATTACTGAATTGCTATATGTTGGATACGAAACAAACATATTCATTACTGAATCAGTTCGCTATTGCTAAAGATAATATTCAAGAGTTAAGAGGAATATTATCTTCAAATGCCTATGCAGAATTAAATCATGCGATTAAGGGAGTCCAAGCTCATCCTGATTCATTAAAGCAGGCTTTAGCGAAATGTAATCAAATACTTGATGCTGAACATGAAGATATAGCGTTATTTCTGCATTTAGGACAAAAGATAGAATTATTTGATATACAACTACGTTTTCAGCAAGACCTTACACAGCTCTTGCAGGAGCTAGAAAAATTACTTCAACAGCTGAATGACTTAGGGTGGAATAAATTAACTCAACCATGGCAATTATTAAAAGATCATCCAAATTGGGAAGCTTATTATAATTTTACCCAGCAGTTGGAATATATGTTCGAGGCATAATTATGAAATTGATGGTTAATCATCAAACGCATTATAACTATACTGAAACTGCTAAAAACAGTATTCAGTATATCAAGATGATGCCTCAAACATCGCTGCATCAACATGTTATGAATTGGGCAATCAGCGTGCCTGGTGACAAGACGCTCAAAAGAGATATTTTTAATAATATTTGGATAACGGCTAGCCAGCGTTATGAGTATCAGCACCTTACTTTTATGGCACAAGGTATTGTAGAGCTTCTAAATACAGAAATAGGAGGAGTAGATGTATCTATACCAATAAATCTATTTCTCCAAAGTACAGAGGCCACTAAATATGATGCTGAAATGTTGGATTTTGCCCAGAGAATTGTAACTGTCAAAGATCGACAACATATTGCTTTGCTCAGTGAAAATATTCTGCAAAAGATGCCATATCAACCGGATAGTACATCTGTTCA
This sequence comes from Acinetobacter sp. FDAARGOS_558, assembly GCF_003937785.1. Classification (NCBI taxonomy): domain Bacteria; kingdom Pseudomonadati; phylum Pseudomonadota; class Gammaproteobacteria; order Moraxellales; family Moraxellaceae; genus Acinetobacter; species Acinetobacter sp. FDAARGOS_558. Next base: position 900,002 of record NZ_RKJH01000001.1, on the reverse strand, counting down.
TACAACGGCTACGCAAGCCTTTCAGGCAGGTCAGGGGGTATGTCAAGATCATGCACATGTTTTAATCGCTATGTGCCGTGCGTTACAATTACCAGCACGTTATGTCTCTGGTTATCTATTTGATCAAAATTCTCCACACCTTGCCAGTCACGCTTGGGCGGAGGTATTTTTAGATAATCAGTGGTATTGTTTTGATGTGAGCAATCAATTGTTTACACCAAAGCATCATATTTATCTTGCTGTTGGTCGGGACTATCTCGATGTTGCGCCCATTAGGGGAGTGCGAGAAAAAGGTGGTACTGAAAATATGATGTCTGTGGTTCAAGTGCTGGCTTGTTGAATGTAAAGAGAACGAAATGACCTATTGTTGTGCGCTGAGATTGGAACAGGGTTTGGTGTTTATAAGTGACACTCGAACTAATGCCGGGGTCGATCATATTTCTGTGTTCCGTAAACTGCATACTTTTGGAGTAACGGGAGAGCGGTTTATTGCCTTGCAAACAGCAGGCAATTTAGCAACTACACAAGCGGTTATCGGGCATTTGCAAAATGCACTTATTTTGCAACAAGAGCCTAATTTATATAGCATTAATACTATGTTTGAGGTGGCTGATCTAGTCGGTAAAACCTTGAAAAGCGTTTTAGAAGATATCAGTTCAGATACCCAAGAACAAATGAATTATGCCTGTAGTATTTTAGTGGGGGGACAAATTAAAGGCGGAGATATGCAGCTTTATAATGTTTATCCGCAAGGCAATTTTATTTGCGCCACCACAGATACGCCTTACTTTCAAATTGGTGAAAGTAAATATGGCAAACCTATTTTAGATCGAGCTTTATATTATGCGATGCCATTAGATGATGCTCTTCGTTGTAGTTTAATTTCATTTGATTCTACATTGCGTTCTAATGTCTCTGTTGGTTTGCCGTTAGATGCATTAGTTTATAGTAAAGATAGTTTTGTGATCCCTATAGGTAAGCGAATTACTGAAGACGATCCATATTTTTCACAAATTAGTCGTCAATGGTCAGATACGTTACGCCGTGGTTTACAGGAAATGCCAAAACCTACAGATGATTATTGGCGCTAAAATTTATTCAAAAAAAATCCAAGCAGTGCTTGGATTTTTTATTTAGTGAACTTTAAGTACCCTGACGGACTGGGCGAGAACTTAGACGGCAAAGTAATTCATAGCCGATTGTGCCATTTGCTTCAGCCACATCATCAACTAAACGGTGATTTCCCCAAAGTTCAATTTGGGTGCCAAGTTTTACTTGAGTATTTGTGACATCAATCGCAATCATATCCATACTTACACGGCCCACAACTGGGCAAAGTTTGCCATCAATAGCGACAAAATTTTGCTTAACATAAGCTCTTGGATAACCATCACCATAGCCAATAGAAACAATGGCGATATCCATAGCCTGTTGAGCACAAAAAGTAGAGCCATAACCTACGTGTTCACCAGCTTCAATATGGTTTAACGCTATTATTTCTGCAGTAAAAGTCATGACAGGTTTCAAATCAAGATCATGCACTGTTTTATCTGCAAAAGGTGAAGCGCCGTAGAGCATAATACCAGGACGTACATAGTCAAAATTTAGTTCTGGCCATTTAAAGATGGCAGCTGAATTACAGCATGATGCTAAAATTGGATCGCAAGTTTTTTTAATATGCAAAAATTGCTGTTTTTGTTGTTCATTTAAAGGGTGGTCTACATCTGCATTTGCAAAATGCATAGCAAGTACACATGTAAAACCTTCAGACTTTAATGTCTTAATCACTTCAATAATTTCTGGGTTTTTAAAACCTAAACGGTTCATACCGCTATTTAATTTAACCCATACTTTTAAGCCTTGGGCAATATATGCTTGTTTGTGTTTAATTAACCATTCAAACTGTTGTTGATGGTGAATGACGCATTCAAATTTTTGTTCAATTGCGACGGGCATTTCATCTTCAGAAAATACCCCTTCAATTAAAGTAACTGGTTGCTCGAAACCAAGTTCACGGATTTCTAATCCTTCTTGTAGGCAGGCTACACCAAAGGCATCTGAGGCATTTAAGGCTGCTAAACAGTCTTTGACTCCATGTCCGTATGCATTGGCCTTTACCATGCTTACGATTTTTGAATTTGCTGCGAGTTGTTTGACACGGTTTAAATTATATTGAAGCGCTTGGCGATCAATATAAACTGTTGCTTGACGCACCCTCATTTACTCCTTTGGGCTAGAGATAGAGTTTATTCTTCATCATCATATTGGCTGTAATACTCAGGAGAGAGATTACTAAAACGAGTATATTGGCCTTCAAAGGCAAGGCGAACAGTACCAATTGGACCATTACGCTGTTTACCGATGATAATTTCTGCGGTGCCTGCTTCTTTCGATTCTTTGTTATAGACTTCATCACGGTAAATAAACATGATTAAGTCGGCATCCTGTTCAATCGCACCAGATTCACGTAAGTCAGACATTACTGGACGTTTATTCGGTCGGTTTTCCAGACTTCGGTTAAGCTGAGATAGTGCAATCACAGGACAGTTCATTTCTTTAGCTAAAGCTTTTAAGCTACGTGAAATTTCCGAGATCTCACCAACACGGTTGTCACCCATGCCCGGAACTTTCATTAACTGTAAATAGTCGACCATGATACAGCCGATTTTACCATCATGCATTTTTGCGATACGTCTAGCTCGGGCACGAACTTCAGTAGGTGGTAGGGCAGAGGAATCATCAATATACAAATGCATTTGTTGAAGTTGCAGAATGGTACCCGTTACTTTAGTCCATTCATCAGCATCCAAATTACCTGAACGTAAATGCCCTTGATGCACTTTACCCATAGCTGAAATTAGACGCATCGCAATTGAGTCTGCTGGCATCTCCATAGAGAAGACGAGAGCTGGGAGTTTATTGTATTGTAAAACACTTTCAACCAAGTTCATGGCAAAAGTAGTTTTACCCATAGATGGACGTGCTGCGACAATAATTAAATCACCCGGTTGCATACCAGAAGTTTTATTATCGAGCTCTAAGAAGCCAGTCGTTAAACCAGTAATATTTCCGTCTAATTTTGAAAGTTCATCAAGTTTACTAATTACATCGGCAGTTACAGAACTAATTGCTTTAGGACCAGAATCTTTTTTATTGTTGTTATGTTGTTCTGCTAAAGAGAAAATACTTGTTTCGGCTAAATCTAAAATTTCACTTACACCTCGACCTTTTGTGTCATAAGCATTTTGTAAAATTTCAGTACTTACCTTAATCATACTGCGTAGTGTAGAAAATTCTTTAATTTTATTCGCATAAGTTTCAAGATTATAGAAACTCGAAGGTGAGTCAGCCATAAGCTGCATCAAATATTCTTCACCGCCAATCGCATCGAGTAAGTTTTGTTTTAAAAGCCAGTCGTTGACCAAAACCGCATCATACGGTGAGTTTTCCTGTGCTAATTTTTCAATTGCACGATAAATATATTTATGACGAGTGGCATAAAAATCATTTTCTTTGAGTAAGTCACTGACTTGTTCAAAAGATTCAGCAACGGTCATCAGCGCAGCAAGTACAGCTTGCTCAATGGCTAAATTGTGTGGGGGAGTGCGAAACTCTTTAAGTTGGCCTGATTCACTCGTCTTATTTTCTGTTGGAGATGAAAGGGTTAAAGAAGTGGCATTCGCCTGAGACATAATTAGACCTGATGATAAAATGTGTACACAAAAAGGGTTTTAAGCCGAGAACTATCTTAAAACAAAACTAAATAAACTACCTAATTAAAAAACCAATTAAACTGAAGAACTGATCAGGAATTAATATATCTAATTTTATTGCTTAAATTTAAGAGATAAAAAAAGAGCATGCGTAAGCATGCTCTTTTTTTGATGAGAAATTACTCAGATACGATAGTAACGAGAACTTCTGCAACAACATCATGGTGCAATTGAATTGCGATGTTGAATTCACCAGTGTGACGAAGCGCACCGTTTGGTAAACGAACTTCTGCACGGTCAACTGTAAGACCAGCATTCGTTAACGCGTCAGCGATGTCACGAGTACCGATAGAACCGAAGAGTTTACCTTCGTCACCAGCTTTAGCAGTGATAACGATGTTAACTTCGTTCAATTGTTCAGCACGTGCTTGAGCAGCAGCTAATACTTCAGCTTCTTGCTTCTCAAGTTCAGCACGACGAGCTTCGAAAGCAGCAGTGTTAGCTTCAGTAGCTGCAACTGCTTTACCTTGAGGGATAAGGAAGTTACGGCCGTAACCAGCTTTAACTGATACTTTATCGCCTAATTTACCAAGGTTCTTAATGCGTTGTAATAAGATAACGTCCACAGATCACCTCACTTATGGTTGTCAGTGTACGGAATCAAAGACAAGTAGCGAGCTTGTTTGATAGCAAGCGCTAATTGACGTTGATAACGAGCTTTAGTACCAGTGATACGGCTAGGAACAATCTTGCCGTTTTCAGTGATGTACTGTTTTAAAGTATCGATATCTTTGTAGTCGATGTACGCAACATTCTCAGCTGTAAAGCGGCAGAACTTGCGACGACGGTAAAAACGTGCCATTGATGTTCTCCTTATTCAGCTTCTTGAGCAACTTGCTGTGCTTCTTCACGTTGAGCTTTACGCGCACGCTTTTCTTCAGCACTCTTAGCAAGCAATGACTCTTCAGTGATTGCGTGTTCACGACGGATGATAAGGTTACGAATGATCGCGTCGTTATAACGGAATAATTCTTCTAACTCATCAAGCGTAGATTGACCACATTCAACATTCATAAGAATGTAGTGCGCTTTGTGAATTTTGTTAATTGGGTAAGCCAATTGACGACGGCCCCAATCTTCTAAACGGTGAATTTGACCATCAGCTTCTTTGATCTGAGAGATATAGCGTTCAACCATACCTACAACTTGATCGCTTTGGTCTGGGTGTACCAAAAGTACGATTTCGTAATGACGCATTGTCAGCTCCTTACGGTTTAAACAGCCCCTAATAAAATTAGAAGCAAGGAGTCATAGCTAAAAATATAAATAGCTACGTCGCAAAAAATGCGAAGGCTGAATTATAGGTAAAAATTAGACTAAAAACAAATCTTTTGATGAGAAATATAAAAGTTATTTGAGAGAGGAGGAAATCCTCCCTTAATTAAAAGAGAGGAAGATTTGGAGCAGGGGATTGATAGGTAAAGCTAAAACTTAAACTTAGCAAAGTAATTAAGATTACTGAGTAAAGGAAAAAGCGTTTAGCCCAAAGTTGGTCGTTTTCGGCTTTAAATCCAATAATTGATAAATAAAACCAGTATGCGGTCAAAGCATTAAAGGTAATCAAGAAAAATACATTGGTATAGCCAAAACAATATAACCCATTCAAAACAGCTGCAAACAACAGGATATAGATTACACATTCAATTTTCGTGCGATAAATGGAACGTGCTACAGGCAAGATAGGAATTCCCGCATTTTTGTAATCATCAAAACGATAAATTGCAATTGCCCAAGAGTGAGGCATTTGCCATAAAGCGTATGCTAAAAACAAAAGCAAGGCTGCCACATCAAATTGATGAGTTACTGCTGTATAACCAATAACAGGAGGGCTCGCTCCGGAGATACTACCAATGACGGTTTGATGGATTGAGGTACGTTTAGTCCACAAACTATAAAAACCGACATAGACAATAAAACCAATCATTGCAAACAAAAATGAGTAGCCATTTACACCAAACCACAAAATGCTAAAACCCATTACTCCGAGTACGAAAGCATATACAAGCGCAACAGTAGGAGAGATGGTTTTTTTAACGAGTGCACGGTTTTGAGTGCGCTGCATCTTTGTATCAATATCTTGATCTATAACATTATTAACCACACAACCTGAAGCAACAACTAATGTTGTTCCAATGAGAGTGAGCAATAATAATAAGATGTCTATAGAGCCTTGGGCGGCTAAGAAGAAGCCGCCCAAGGTGGTAATGAAATTACCGAAGAGAATTCCTGGTTTAGTCAGGAATAAATACTTTTTCAACATGACAATCAGTTTAGATCATCATATTGTAGTGAAGGTAATTCATAATCCACACAGAACCGATTAAAAGTACAGCGATACATAGGATTGTGTAGATAAATGCAATCATATTCCAACGTTGTTCAGATGATGTATTCATGTGTAAGAAGTACACAAGTTGTACAAGAACCTGAGCAACGGCAGTGATTGCAATCACTGTAACCAAAAGACCGCGGCTGAAACCACCCGCCATCACCATCCCGAATGGGATGATGGTAAGGATGACAGAAAGAATAAAGCCAACAGTGTATTGCTTAAAGTTACCGTGTGACGCACCAGCAGCATTATGCTCATGACTACTCATTAGAGAACTCCCAGTAAGTAAACGACGCTGAATACACAGATCCAAACGATGTCAAGGAAGTGCCAGAACAAGCTTAAGCAAGCAAGACGACGTGTATTCGGTAAAGTCAAACCTTTAGTTTTGATTTGATACATCAGTACCAACATCCACACTAAACCAGAAGTTACGTGGATACCGTGCGTACCTACCAAAGTAAAGAACGATGATAAGAAAGCACTGTGTGTTGGACCATGACCTTCTTCTACAAGGTGATGGAATTCATAGAGTTCCATCCCGATGAAGGTTGCACCAAAAAGGAATGTAATAAATAACCAAGTGATCACTTGATTTACATTCTTTTTATAAGATGCAAGTACCGCAAAACCGAAAGTCACCGATGAAATCAATAAGGCAAATGTTTCAGTTAACACGTAGCCTAATGATTCATGGAACAGGTCATATGCACTTGGAGTTCCTGGTGGAACATGACTGCTTAATACAGCGAACGCAATGAAGAGTGATCCGAAAAGAATCAAGTCACTCATCAAGTATGTCCAGAAACCAAAGACCGTTAAGTCAGTATCATCATGTTCATGATGACCATCATGGCCGTGGTTGTCGTGATGAAGTACTTCAGCCATTTCCTTAGTCCTTCTTCAAGTGTTTTTCAAGTAAAGCATAGCGTTCGTTTTCAATACGCTCAACTTCTGCAGCTGGAACATAGTAATCAACATTCTTAGTGAATGAGCTTACGATCAAGCTAACAACAGCTGCAACGAATGAAACAACAACGAGCCACCAAATATGCCAGATGAGTGCAAAGCCAAGAAGAGTAATGAACATTGCAATGACAAAACCAGCAGCACGGTCAGTCGGCATGTGGATGTCTTCATATTTAGTATTACGTGCGTATGCTACACCGTTTTCTTTGTCAGTCCAGAAACGGTCAATACCGCTTGCATCTGGTTCATGAGCAAAGTTATAGAATGGAGCAGGGGAAGAAGTAGCCCATTCAAGTGTACGAGCATCCCATGGATCGCCTGTGTAGTCCATGTTTTGGTGACGTTGTAAGAAACCAACGATGATTTGCATTAAGAAACATGCAATACCAATCGCAACAAGAACAGCACCGAATAATGCAATCGCAAGGTATGGGTCCCATTCAGGGTTGTCATATGTATTCAAACGACGAGTCATACCCATGAAACCAAGGATATAAAGTGGCATGAATGCAAAATAGAAACCGAAGAACCAGAACCAGAATGCAGCTTTACCCCATGCTTCATTGAGCTTCCAACCAAACATTTTTGGCCAGTAGTAAATGATGCCGGCAAACATACCAAACACCACACCACCGATAATTACGTTATGGAAGTGAGCGATCAAGAATAATGAGTTGTGTACAAGGAAGTCCGCAGGTGGAACAGCCATAAGTACACCAGTTAAACCACCGATACCGAATGTTACAAGGAAGCCAAGCGTCCATAACATTGGAGTAGTAAAGGTGATGCGACCTTTATACATGGTGAATAACCAAGAGAAGATTTTCACACCAGTAGGAATCGCAATAACCATGGTCATGATACCGAAGAACGCGTTAACGTTCGCACCAGCACCCATGGTGAAGAAGTGGTGAAGCCATACAACAAATGCTAATACAGTAATTGCAATTGTCGCATATACCATAGACTTGTAACCGAACAACGCTTTACGAGAGAAGGTTGCAACGATTTCTGAGTATAAACCAAATGCTGGTAATACCAAGATATATACTTCAGGGTGACCCCATGTCCAGATCAAGTTCACATAAAGCATTGGGCTACCGCCAAGCTCATTTGTGAAGAAATGGAAACCGAAGTAACGGTCTAATGTAAGCATCGCAAGAGTACCTGTTAATACAGGGAAAGATGCAATGATTAATACAGCCGTACAAAGTGAAGTCCACGTGAAAATAGGCATATCCATCAATTTCATGCCAGGCGCACGCATTTTGATGATGGTAACGAAGAAGTTAACACCAGATAAAAGCGTACCTAGACCAGAAACCTGAAGTGCCCAGATATAGTAGTCAACACCTACACCAGGAGAATATTGAATACCAGACAGAGGAGGGTAAGCCATCCAACCAGTCGCAGCAAATTCACCTAATACAAGTGAAAGCATCATTAAACCAGCAGCACCAGCGAATAACCAGAAGCTTAAAGAGTTTAATAATGGGAAAGCAACGTCACGAGCACCGATCTGTAAAGGTACAGAGATGTTCATCATACCTACAACTAGACCCATTGCTACGAAGAAGATCATGATTACACCGTGTGCGGTGAAGATCTGGTCGTAATGGTCAGGATGTAAATAACCTTCACCACCGCCTTTAGCGAGGAAAAGTTGTAAACGCATCATGATCGCATCGGCGAAACCACGCAAAAGCATGACAACAGATACGATGATATACATGATACCAATCTTTTTATGGTCTACAGTTGTAAACCATTCTTTCCATAAATATCCCCATTTTTTGAAATAGGTGATACCGCCAAGCACAGCAATTGCACCAAGTGCCATAAAGACCATGGTGACAAGTACGATTGGCTCTGTCGGGATAGAGTCCCAACCCAATTTACCAAAAATCATATCCATGTCTTATTCCCCTTGAGCAGCGTGTTCAGCTGCAACATGAGTTTCTGCTGTTGTATGTGCAGCAGAGTGGTCAGCACCATGATAGTTACTCATATAATGGTTGATAATTGTTTCAAACAATTTTGGTTCAACTGAAGAGTAATAAGTCACAGGGTGTGGCTTAGTCGGGAACGGTTTCATCGCTTCTGCTTTAGCAAGCGCTTCTTGATCACCAGCAGCTTTAGCACGATTTACTAAATGCTCGATTTGGTGCTTAGAACGATCGCCATCACGTAAGGTTGCCAATTCAGCTTGGTCAAGCGTAGTTTTTTGAACTGCTTCTGGGTTAATAGTTGTACCATTACCTGCTTTAACAGCCGCTACCCATTCGTTGAATTGTTGCTCTGTAACGCTATGCGCTTTGAAACGCATTTGAGAGAAACCATAGCCTGAGTAGTTAGAAGAGAAACCACGATATACACCAGTTTCATTTGCTAACAAATGAAGGTGAGTTTGCATACCTGCCATTGCATAAATCTGACCGCCTAACTGTGGAATGAAGAATGAGTTCATCGTGAAGTTAGAAGTGATTTTGAAACTTAACGGAGTTTTCTCTGGGAAACGTATTTCGTTAACAGTCGCAATGTTTTGTTCAGGATAAATAAAAATCCACTTGAACTGTTCAGCAATAACCTGAATAGTTAAAGGTGCTTTATCTGATTCTAAAGGACGGTATGGGTCATACTTGTGGGAACCCCACCAAGTTAACCAAGCTAAAATACCAATAATAATGACAGGAATACCCCATACTACAACTTCAATTGCAGTTGAGTGTGCCCATGTAGGTTTATAGTCTGCATCTTTATTTGACGCACGATATTTCCAACCAAACCATAATGCCATGATGATTGAAGGAATCACCACAAGTAACATTAAATAGATCGCAGTCATCATAAGGTCACTTTGACCTTGACCAACTGGACCTTTAGAGTTTAGAAGTACCATATCACCACCACACCCAGTCAAAAGTGCGGCAAGCGTTGATAAAGACAATACAGCTAAAATCGTTTGTCTCATTTTACAACCTCGGTGAAGAGTCCCATTCCCTAATTAAATATGGGATAGCGATTAAAGTGTCGCATGATTGAGAACGCTAGTCTTAAAAATTAGACTTCTCAATGATGTGACACCGCTACGTTGTAGGGCATTATGCCTCATATCGACAAACTAAGCTACACATAAAGTCGTCTGAAATAATTGTTTTAAAACCCGATTTTTTTTGTAGGGTATCTAATTTCAACAGAGCTTTTATTTAAATATCAACTCTCTATGGAAAAAAAGGAGGCGAGGTGCCTCCTTTTTTTTAGACATTAAATGAATGAGTCATTTACTATCATTTGATCACTTTTGTTCTTGCAATTTTGTCATGTAGAGCTTGTCGCTTTTGTCCTAATGCAAAAGCATAGTCAATAATTGTACTAATAGGCATAAATAGTAAGTTTAATATAATGAAAACGACACTTCTTAGAAGGAAGATACGCGTTAAATTAACTTTACCATTGGTTTCGGCATCGACAATTCTAATTCCGACAATTTTTTTACCAATACTTTGCCCAAACTTGGTCAATAAAAATGCTTGAATAGCGAGCATTATCGCGACATAAAGTAGCATTGTGTGCCAAGCTTCTATAGGAATAAGGGTAAAAAGCTGCTGTTGAAGTTCAGCTGCTTTAGTTGATGCAACTTCTGCAGATTGCATCTGTTTTTGTAACTCAAAAAGTTGTTTATATTGAGCTTCATTAAAGAAAAAAGACGGAATAGCTGCAATAGGTAGCCAAAGTAATAAGTCAATAATTTTCGCAAGAGCACGAGACGAAATTGAAGCAAGCTCGTGTGTTTTAGTTTCTACACGAATGTGCTGAATGGTCTCATTATAAGGCGTATTTGTATTTGCTGAAAAAGCAGAATAACCAGTAGGTTGATATACAAGTTTACCTTGGGTTAATTCTCCTAAAGCTTTCCATTCTGTCATGCCTTCATGCCAAGCTAAATCAGTAAGCAAAACTTGTTGACTTGCCAACATTTGATTTAGTTGTTCTAAGGTATAAGGCCCAGCTTGTTGATTATTACGTGCCAAGTAAATTTGCATAAGTAAAAATTCTCTATTCTAAAGATGAAAAAAGACCCACGGATGGGTCTTTTTTTATAACAAATTAGATTTGCTTGATTTTTTCTTCAGCAAGGAAGAACCATGTGTCTAAAACCGAGTCAGGGTTAAGAGATACTGATTCAATGCCTTGCTCCATTAACCATTTTGCAAGGTCAGGGTGGTCTGATGGTCCTTGACCACAGATACCGACATATTTACCCGCTTTACGACAAGCATGAATTGCCATAGAAAGGAGAGCTTTTACAGCAGCATCACGCTCATCGAACAAGTGAGAAACAATACCAGAGTCACGGTCAAGACCAAGTGTTAACTGAGTTAAGTCGTTAGAACCGATAGAGAAGCCATCGAAGTGTTCAAGGAATTGTTCAGCTAACAATGCATTAGTTGGTAATTCACACATCATGATGACTTTTAAGCCATTCTCACCACGCTTCAAGCCATTTTGAGCTAATAACTCAATAACGCGTTTCGCTTCAGACACTGTACGTACGAATGGGATCATGATTTGGATGTTAGTTAAACCCATTTCATCACGAACTTTTTTAAGTGCGCGGCATTCAAGTTCGAAACAGTCACGGAAATTGTCCGAAACATAACGGCTTGCGCCACGGAAGCCAAGCATTGGGTTTTCTTCTTCTGGCTCGTATAACTTACCGCCAATAAGATTCGCATATTCATTTGACTTAAAGTCAGACATACGAACAATAACTGGTTTATCAGCAAATGCTGCTGCAAGTGTAGCAATACCTTCAACTAGTTTTTCAACATAGAATTCTACAGGCGATGCATAACCAGCTGTACGGGTCATTACCGCAGCACGAGTTTCGCGAGGCAAGCTTTCAATGTTCAGAAGAGCTTTAGGGTGAACACCGATCATACGGTTAATAATGAACTCTAGACGAGCAAGTCCAATACCCTCGTTTGGAATTTGAGCAAAGTCAAAGGCACGGTCAGGGTTACCTACGTTCATCATGATTTTGAATGAAAGTTTAGGCATAGATTCGATAGAGTTACGTTGAACTTCAAAATCTAACGCGCCTTCGTAGATGAAACCAGTGTCGCCTTCAGCACAAGAAACAGTAACTTCTTGACCATCAGTCAATACCTCAGTTGCGTTACCACAACCTACGATTGCTGGTACGCCAAGTTCACGGGCAATAATTGCAGCGTGACAAGTACGGCCACCACGGTTAGTAATGATGGCAGCAGCACGTTTCATTACTGGTTCCCAATCTGGGTCAGTCATGTCTGATACAAGTACGTCACCGTCTTGTACTTTGTCCATTTCTTTAATTGAGTTAACAATACGGACTTTACCAGAACCAATACGTTGACCGATTGAACGGCCTTCACAAAGTACAGTACCTTTTTGCTTGAGTAGGTAGCGTTCCATTGTGCCGACATTTTGACGGCTCTTTACAGTTTCAGGACGAGCTTGAACAATATAGATTTGACCATCGTCACCATCTTTTGCCCACTCGATATCCATTGGAGCGCCATAGTGCTTTTCGATAATAAGCGCTTGTTTCGCTAACTCTTGTAACTCGTGATCATTTAACGCGAATTGTTGACGTTCTTGCTTTTCAACGTCTACAACTACAACAGATTTACCCGCTGAACCTTCTTCACCATAAATCATTTTCTGGTGCTTAGAACCAAGGTTACGGCGTAATACCGCGTGTTTACCTGCATTTAATAATGGTTTAGAAAGATAGAATTCATCCGGGTTAACGGCACCTTGTACAACCATTTCACCTAAACCGTAAGATGCAGTAATAAATACAACATCACGGAAGCCAGACTCAGTATCAAGGGTAAACATTACGCCTGCAGCGCCAGTTTCAGAGCGAACCATACGTTGAACACCAGCAGAAAGCGCAACTAGACTGTGTTCAAAACCTTGGTGAACGCGATATGCAATAGCACGGTCATTAAATAATGATGCAAATACTTCTTTTACAGCAATTAATACGTTATCAATACCGCGAATATTCAAGAAAGTTTCTTGCTGACCGGCGAACGATGCATCCGGTAAGTCTTCTGCAGTAGCAGACGAACGAACAGCAACAGCAATATCTGGGTTACCATTTGAAAGTGCAGCAAATGCTTCACGAATTTCTTGTTCTAAGCCAGGTGTAAGTGGAGTCTCTACAATCCATTGACGAATTTTAGCGCCAGTTTCTGCTAAGGCATTTACATCGTCAACGTTAAGCTCTGCAAGTTCTGCTTGAATTCGAGCGTTAAGACCGCTTTGGTCTAAGAACTCACGATAGGCATCAGCAGTTGTTGCAAAACCACCAGGTACCGATACACCAGCATTTGATAAATGGCTGATCATTTCACCCAAAGATGAGTTTTTCCCACCTACGAGTTCGACATCGTGTTTCCCTAATTTTTCTAGACCGATTACGCGCGCTTCCAAAGTTTTCACTCCACTTTTGCAGTATTAATGTCTATCTTGGCATGAAATTAAAAAATAAAGTGCTTAGTTGAGAATTTTACTAAGCGACAGTCATGTAAGATCAGTTTACTATAAAGATTATATAGCACTAAGACAAATGTTTAAGGAGAATTTTAATGTCAGAAAGTAAACAATTTAAGCGGAGTGTTTTTTTTATTTCTGATGGAACTGCGATTACTGCCGAGACCCTTGGACATTCGTTATTAGCTCAATTTCCTAACGTAGATTTTGATATTCACATCATGCCTTATATCACCACTGAAGAGGCCGCAATGGCAGTGGTGGTCGAGATTAACAAGTGTCAGACCAGAGATGGTTGCCTACCATTAGTATTTGATACTTTGGTCGATCCGCATGTGCGAGAAATTATTAATACGGCTAAAGCGGTTAATCTGGATGTGTTTGAAGGGTTAATTAGTAAGCTGGAACAGGAGCTTGGAACCCCGCCTACAACTTTAGTCGGACAGACCCATGCCGTGACCGATTCGGAGTATTACAAGGCCCGGATTGATGCTGTCCATTTTGCACTTGATAATGATGATGGAGCACGTACCCGCCATTATGACAAAGCTGATTTAATTTTAATTGGCGTGTCTCGTTCCGGTAAAACACCGACTTCTATTTATCTATCTTTGCAATTCGGTATCCGTGTTGCTAACTATCCTTTAACCGAAGAAGATTTAGACGATAATCGTTTACCGGCAGTCTTAAGAGAGCACCGCAGTAAATTATTTGGTTTGATGATTGATGCCGAGCGCTTGGTTGCGATTCGAAGTGAACGTAAAGCGAATAGCCGATACGCAAGTTTTAGCCAGTGTCAGATGGAGTTGCGAGCTATTGAAGGTATTTATATTTCTGAGGGAATTAAATACTTAAACGTTACTGAAATGTCGATTGAAGAAATTTCTACTCGTATTTTACAAATGACAGGTTTAAAACGCCGTATTGGTTAATTAAGTCAATTATTTATTTTAGCCATTCAATTTAAACTTTATTAATATGATTAAATTGAATGGTTTTAAATATAAAACAAATTAAAAATAAAAGTTTTAAATATAAAACCATTTATATAAAAATGTTTTTGATTGGTTAATGTTAAGTGTATTTTGTGCAAATTAAATATATTCAAAAAGAATAATTTTGAAAAGAAATGTATATAAAAGAATAATCTATATTTTTATAAATGTTTGTTTTTAGATAGCTTTTAAAAAAACAAATACTTTTTTTCTCCATATTTATCATTTGTGATTAAAGTTGCTAGTTATTTGATTATTGTGATGTATGTCACATTTTTAACTATACTTTCCTATCTCGATATGGGACTATTCGATTCTCAAAATGCTAAAGAAATGTGTTTTTTCATTGGTCTATCTCTTGCCAATTCATTTATACGCTGCTCAGGTTGATGTATTGCGTGAGCAAGCTATTCAAAATTATAGAGCAGGACAAACTCAACAAGCTGTATCTCAACTAGATCAATTGCTAAATAAATACCCGCATGATCAAAAGCTGCTTGCTGATTATCTGTTTATTATGTCAAGTGAAAAAAGGGATCTTACGAATTTTTCACGGTTTTTGGTAAATATTAATTATGTAGACTTTCCAGAATATGCAAAGTTACCTTTAATTCAAAATTTCCGTGATTTTAAGCATTTTAAAACTGCAATTGACTGGTCAAATAAGTTCAATATTCAAAAGTCAGTTGATGGGCGTATTTTATTATCGGTTTTGTATGCTGAAGCTCAAGATGTAGCGAATGCTAAAGATCAGTTGTCGAAGATCGATATTAAAGGTTTAACTGCTGATCAGTTGGTACGGGTTGCATATGCTTATCGTTTAATAAATTTACCAGTAGATGCTTTAGCTACAGTTGAGCATGCTTATCAACAACAACCAAAATCCTCATCCGTTTTACAAGAATATGTTTACGATCTAATTGCTATTGGCTCATATAAAAAGGCGCAGCAATTACTGCAAGCGAGCGAAAAAACTGAACAAACAGTGCAAATGTTAAAGACTTTACAAGTTAGTGAGTTTTCTCAACATATCAACAATGCAATTGCTCGATATAAATATTTAAATCGCGAAGGTCTATCCGATGCCGAAAGCTTTGCTGAATTAGATAAAGTGCTGGAGCAAGGACAAAAAATGCATCAGCAAATGAATCCTTCCGATCCTAATTACTTACGGTTTTATTACGATTATTTATATGGATTAGATTTTAGAGGGCGTTCAAAAGCGGTTATAGAGAGTTTCACCCAGTTGAATATTCCACTCGAAAAATTACCGGCATATGTACGTCATGCAATTGCGGATAGTTATTTGGCGGAGCAAAAACCGAAACAGGCCGAGTTTGCTTATAAAACGCTTTTAAGTGAAAAGAATTATCCGGATATGACCGTTTATACGGGACTGTATTATTCTTATATTGAACAAGAAAAATATAAGGAAGCTGAACAACTTCTCGCTGAAGTTGATCGGCTTATTCCAACTTATAAATATAGTCAGGCTAAGGGTGTAGATAAAACCAGTCATCCTGATCGTGATGATTATATTGCTTTACAAGGAATGCATTTAGCCTACGCTAATCATCTGGATCAAGCTGAAAAGCATTTTCAAAAAAAAGTAGAGCAGGCGCCTGCAAATGAGAGCCTGATTAATAATCTTGCGCGTGTAGAACGTTGGAGAGAAAAACCGCTAGAGGCAAAAAAAACAATTTCCCGGTTAAATGGTATAGATCCGATTGCTAAAGACACCCGCATTAATGAAATGCAAAATGCTCAAGCTTTAGGTGATATTCCGACATGGCGAAAAACGACTCAAAACTTAGTGCAATATTACCCTGATGATAGTGGGGTCATTAAAAGTCGAAAAGAATTAGAAGATCGTAATAGAGCCACAATTTCACACTCAACCACTTGGGGGCAAAGTAAGGCCGACGGTCGCGATACTGTAAGTGGGCAGAATGGTTTAAAAGACCGTGAAATGGAAACGCGTCTTAATAGCCCTTGGATTAATGATAATTATCGTTTATTCGCTTGGCATCAAGATCGTTATGGTGAGTACCGTTTTGGCGATGTGCATGACCAGCGTTATGGGGTAGGAGCAGAATGGCAGGCGAACCGTAAGGCGTTGTCGGCAATTGTGTCGCAAAGTACGGATGGTGGACAAGCAGGAGTCCGTCTTGATTGGTCCCAATGGCTAAACGACCACTGGCAGTATCAATTGCAATATAACAGTCAGGCTGACATTCCTTTACAAGCCCTTGATGAAGGGGAAGATGGTCAATCTTACCGAGCTGCTGTTACATGGCAAAAAGATGAATCTCGCCAGATTGGCGCGAGTTACGGTTTAACTGATATTAGTGATGGTAACAAACAACAAGAATTTTCAACATTTTGGCGTGAAAGGCTATTCGACGCACCTCATCATATTACTTATGGCACTGTTCGAGGTTTCTACGGTACTAACAGCCAAGATCAAACAGCTTATTTTAGTCCAAGTTCACATTACAGCGCTGAGTTGAACTTAAGTCATGACTGGGTGACTTGGCGTGAATATGAGCGTTCATTTAAGCAGCATTTTGAAGCGGGTGTAGGCCTTTATAAACAAGCCGATTACTCTGCTAAACCTACTTACTCTTTGCAATATCAACATCAATGGCAGCTATCCCGGACATGGCAGCTCAATTATGGAATTGGTTGGCAATACCATCCTTACGATGGACATGATGAACAACATACCTACGGTATTTTTGGATTTGAAGGGCGTTTTTAATGAATAATTTATTGTCGAAAATGTTGGGCTGTGCTTTGGTCTCAACATTGTTGCCTCTGCAATTTGCATATGCCCAGATAGAAAAAGATTTACCAAAAAATCATACGGTTTCTTTAACCTTTCATGATGTGAGAGATGATGTCTTAAAAGAAGGGGATCGGGATATTTATGCAATCCAAACGAAAAATTTAGCACAGTTCTTTGACTGGTTAAGTCAATCTGACTGGAAACCAATTCGCTTAAAAGATATTGAAGAAGCGCGTAAACAAGGTAAGGAATTACCTCATAATTCTATTCTATTAACTTTCGATGATGGCGCTTTAAGTAGTTATAGCCGTGTATTTCCATTACTTAAGCAATATCAGATTCCGGCAGTATTTGCACTTCCGACCAGTTGGCTAAATGGGAATACACAAGCTGGCTATGAAGCTTATGGACAAGGAAATCTAGTCAATTGGAAGCAAGTGCGAGAAATGCAAGCTTCGGGCTTAGCAGAGTTTGCAAGTCATAGTGATGATTTGCATCATGGAGTATTGGCTAATCCTCAAGGGAATGAACAGCCTGCTGCGACTTCTTACACGTACTTAAAATCCCAAAAACGTTATGAAACGGATGTGGAATATCAACAACGTATTTTGCAGGACTTAAAAAAATCATACGCCGTTTTAAAGAAAGAAGTGGGTGTTGAACCTAAGGCAATTATTTGGCCTTACGGTGCTGTGAATGAGCAATTAGAAAAATTGTCTCAAGAAGCCGGCTTTATTTTTTCTTTCAGTTTAGGGCGCGATGGAATGAATAGAGTGAGTGACTCGACTTTTAAACGTAGTTTGGTCACTAATAATCCTACAGCTGAGCAATTAACAGAGGGTATGATCA
Organism: Acinetobacter sp. FDAARGOS_558; assembly: GCF_003937785.1. Taxonomy (NCBI): domain Bacteria; kingdom Pseudomonadati; phylum Pseudomonadota; class Gammaproteobacteria; order Moraxellales; family Moraxellaceae; genus Acinetobacter; species Acinetobacter sp. FDAARGOS_558. The sequence goes on along the minus strand of NZ_RKJH01000001.1, from coordinate 881,750 downwards.
ATATTCTCAACTTTGAAGAATTAGATTTATTTAAGCAACCTCGCCACTTTGTGAGTATGGACTTAAAACAGTTAGCTGCTTCAACTAATACTCAGTCAGATGAGAAACTAGGGTTATTGTTATCCAAGCTTTATAGCTTAAAAAATAACACATTGATATTGAAACCTTTAGATGATCAAGATGGCGATGGGCATTATGACATTGCTTATTTCCCAACAACTCAACTAAGCGTCCAGCAAGATATTTTGAACCGAACTTTATGGCAGGCACAAACTCGTGCCGGACAGTCGGTTATTTTAGAGTTGCCTGTATATCCTCAAAAAAATAAACCGTTTTTGGTGGCAGACTTAGCGAAGAATATCGCACGCTTCAATAGTAATTTAAGTGGTATTCAACTTAATGCTGGAACCACTTTAAACTGTGCTATGCAAAGCACAACAATAAAAGAAAATGCCTGTGCCGACCAATTAAAACAGCTCACATATGTGAGCCAGCTTACTCAAAAGGCTGTGAAGCCTTATTTAAACATGAGTAATCAGGCTCAGTTTAGTTTATTGCTTACACCTGATTTTGAACATATTGAAAATTTACCAACGCTTTTAAAAACGCTGTTATCCCAACATGATTTAGTAAATCTTAAGTTCAATATAGTGGGTAAGCAAAAACAGTTTAATCACGTATTAGCACTTTTAAATACGCTTGATGCGAAATATAAACAGCGCATTATGCTGACTTTATCATTACCCGAAAATAGTCAGCAAAATGCCTGGCAAGAAGTGAAACAAGGTCTTTTCAATATTCAGCGCATAGGTATTCAGAAATTTGGTATTGATGGCTATACCAATGAAAACTCAAAAAATGTTCATGAATATTTATATAACCCGATTAGCTTGAATTCGAGTTCGGTCATGTATCAGCCCTTTGCAGGTCTCGCGACTGAGGGGAAAAAGTAATGAAAGTATTACTCGATATTTTATTTGCTTTTGCCTTTTTATATCCGTTGTTGATGGCTTGGACATGGATGGTAGGAGGTCTCTGGTTTTTCTTTAAAAGGGAATATCATGAGCAGCAACTGCCTGAGCCATCAAGTGAAGGGTGCAGTATTATTATTCCTTGCTTTAATGAAGAAGCTCAGGTCCGACAAACGATTCGTTATGCATTACAAACAAAATATCCGAATTTTGAAGTCATTGCCGTAAATGACGGAAGTAGTGATAGCACTGCAGAAATTCTTGATGAACTGGCAGCTCAAGATGCCCGATTAAGAGTTGTGCACCTGGCAGAAAACCAAGGTAAGGCAGTGGCTTTAAGATCGGGGGTGTTAGTAAGTAAATACGAATATCTAGTTTGTATTGACGGAGATGCTTTATTACATCCTCATGCAGTACTTTGGCTTATGCAGCCTTTTTTAAATTTTCCAAGAATTGGTGCTGTAACTGGGAATCCTAGAATTTTAAATCGCTCAAGTATTTTAGGTAAATTACAAGTTGGCGAGTTCTCTTCAATTATTGGCTTGATTAAGCGCGCACAAAGAACATATGGCCGTATTTTTACAGTATCAGGTGTAATTGCAGCATTTAGAAAGACCGCTTTGGTTCGCGTGGGCTTTTGGTCTGATGACAAAATTACGGAAGATATTGATATCTCTTGGAAGCTCCAAATGGACCATTGGGACATTCAATATATTCCTCAAGCACTTTGTTATATCTATATGCCGGAAACCTTTAAAGGCCTTTGGAAACAGCGTTTACGCTGGGCACAAGGTGGGGTAGAGGTATTATTAGAATATATTCCGAAAATGTTCAAACTGCGCTTGCGCCGTATGTGGCCGGTAATGCTCGAAGCTTTAATCAGTATTATTTGGTCATATGTGATGATTATGATTTTTATTTTGTTTTTTGTGGGATTGTTTGTGGATTTACCGCAACAATTTCAAATCAATTCACTCATGCCGCAGTGGTATGGCGTGATATTAGGTGGAACATGTCTTGTTCAATTTCTAGTAAGTTTATGGATAGATCATCGTTATGATCGTGGTCGACTTTTTAGAAATTATTTTTGGGTAATTTGGTATCCATTATTTTTCTGGTTACTGACGTTATTTACCAGTGTTGTTGCTGTACCTAAGACTATATTTAATACAAAAAAACGTGCTCGTTGGGTAAGCCCTGATCGAGGCTTCCGTGGAGATCACTCATGAAAAATGATGCAAATATCGACGTAGAAGTTTTAGATATACCTGAATATATTGATCAGCCTGAATATGTGAAAAATAAAACTGCAAACTATACGTTACAAACAATAGGTTGGTTTTGTTTAATGTGGCTGCTTTTTCCACTCGTTTCATTATTTTTATGGATTTTTGAAGGGCACCTCATTTATGACTATGTGTGGGTCGATCATGTTTCAGAAGTGAAAACTTTATTGCACTTACTTCTGCTAATAGGTCTGAGCGCGCTAATTTTAATTTTATGGGCAAGTTATAACTGGCTTAGATTTCATGGGGATGATCGTCGCAGCAAGGCCCCGAATAGCTCTGTTGAGTTACTGGCCTCACAATTTATGGTCAGTACCGAATCATTATCAGAATTACAAAAGTCCCAGCGCATCATCTTACATTATGATGATCAGGGGTATTTAACTCGATATGATTTGAAATGAGTGAAAAAAGCATGGTCTATCAACCATGCTTTTTTATTTTTAAGGAGTAGTTCTGATAATGATATCAACGGGTCGTTGAGTGCCATCCATACTATAAATGGCTGTATCGGTAACTTTTACAATCGGCCAAGTTTGTAGTTTGCAATTTGGTCTTTGCAGTGCCGTATAGTAGCTATCCGATTTAAAAAATGTTTTATTGGCCCGTGCGGTATTGGGCGTCAAAAGTCGTTTAAGCCATGTTTCATTTACTTGGGTTTCAAGAAAACGTAGAGCTAAGATGCTTTTAACACGATTGTTAAATAACCTCCGGTTCTTGGCAATAAGTGGATGGGTAATTAATCGATGTATACCGATTTGACTGTGAGGTAAAATAAAGTGAGGCGTAATTTGAAATACCGTTACAAATTTTGCCTGTTGGCAGATTTTTTCTAAATGCGTTACGGTCTCCTGATCCGTTCCAATAATGGCTACATTTAAATGAGAAAAATCAAATTCTTTAAGTTTATTTGATGGCAGAATTTGACCAGTGAAGGCTTCAAAATCCTCAACTGTATTTTGAAAAATAGCTGATTTAGCGACATTATTTTTAAGGTCAATACTCATTTTCCAAAAGTCCTTTTGGTTTTCATTTATGATGATTTTTATCGTTTTAATATAAATAACCAAGCAAGGAGTCTGGGTAAAGTATTTTCAGATAGGTGGTTATCTCATGCTTGATATAGATTCAAACATGAGATGTCGAGGATATGTTAATTGTCTGATTTTACTTGCATTAATTGAGTGAAACTATCTAAGCGTTTAGCTGTGTCGTATACATCACAAGTAAAAATAAACTCATCGACTTCATAAGTGTCCAGAAGTTTTTGCAGACCCGAACGTACTGTTTCAACTGAACCGATTTGTGCCATCGTATAGAAGTTTTCAACAGAAAGTTGTTCTGCCGTGTTCCATAATCCCTGCATAGATGTAACTGGTGGCTTAAGTTTGAGACTTTCCCCACGAATTAATCCTAATACACGTTGATAAGCACTTGTTGCCAAGAACTGTGCTTCTTCATCTGTATTAGCAACGACAACTGGAACACCCATTGAAACGTAAGGTTTATCTAGATATTCAGAAGGCTCAAAATTCTCACGATAAAGTTCAATGGCTTGACCAAGCATACGTGGTGCAAAATGTGATGCAAATGAGTAGGGTAAGCCAAGTTTTGCAGCCAACTGGGCACTAAATAAGCTTGAACCTAACAACCAGACAGGTACATGAGTATTTTGTCCAGGTGTCGCAATAATCTTTTGGCCCACTTGAGGTGCTTTGAAATATTGCAAGATTTCTACAACATCTCTCGGGAACTGATCTTCTGTTTCCTGATGCCCACGGCGTAGGGCACGCATGGTGACCTGATCTGTACCTGGAGCGCGACCTAAACCTAACTCAATACGGTCTGGATATAAAGTAGCTAATGTACCGAATTGTTCTGCAACCACTAAGGGAGCATGGTTTGGCAGCATGATCCCGCCTGAACCTAAGCGAATGCGCTGGGTATGAGCCGCGATAAAACCAAGTAAAACAGCTGTTGCCGAACTCGCAATTCCATCCATATTATGATGTTCAGCAAGCCAAAAACGGTCATAACCTAACTTTTCTACATGTTGGGCAAGCTCTAGTGCATGACGTAATGAAAACTCAATAGTTTTATCATCACGTATAGGGGCAAGCTCCAAAATTGAAAATTTAGTATCTTGAAGTGATCGCATGCGATATTCTCGGAAAACTTTATATCGAAATAATACGATATAAAGAAGCTATTGTATATCGTTTTTTTTCGATATGGCTTTCTTCCTAAAATAAAAAAGCACCACTAGGGTGCTTTTTTAGATTGATATATAAATTAACGATGTTTGTACCAACCACGGTGTAAACCGTTGTCATGACGGTAGTTACCACCTCTGTAATAGCGGCGATCACCATCATAATATCTACGGTCATCACGATCATAACGACGGTCATAACGGTCATCATAGTTACGATCTTGGGCAACTTTACGACCTAGAGCAGAACCACCAGCGGCACCAACTGCTGCACCGATATATCCGCCATTTGTACCGCCCATGTTTTTACCAACGGTGTAACCTGCGCCACCGCCTAAAGCACCACCAATAGCCGCTTCTGTACGGTTACGACGGTCGCTTGCTGCTGCTGCACCACCAGCACCACCTAAAGCTGCACCAATTGTTGCACCTGATGTACCGCCGATACTTTTACCGATTGCTGTTCCTACTACACTACCTAGAGCAGAAGTTGCCGCTACACGGGTACCATTATCTGCATGAGCAACTGTAACCATAGATGTTGTTGCGATTAATGCACTTGCTAACCAAACATTCATTTTCATTGTGGAACTCCATGCTCTTTTCAATAACGAGCAATCTTTATGTCTTGAGCTAAATGTAATTAAAAATTTCGAGAAAATTATGAAGAAGGCACATGCTGATATGATAGTTTTGTGTCTGCTTTGTATTGTTTCTATTAATATGTGGATAAACTATCAGCAACTATCCTAGAAACCAAAATTTTTGGTTATAAAAAAACACCCGAAGGTGTTTTTAAGCCGATTTCATCACGGTAATTAGTGACGATGATGACGGTGTTTTTTCTTCCAATACTTAGAAGAATGGTCTGCATCACGGTCTTTAGAAATTTTATTACCTAAAGCAGAACCACCAGCTGCACCTAAAGCAGCACCGATGTAACCACCGTTTGTACCACCCATGCTTTTACCAACAGTATAACCTGCACCGCCACCTAAACCACCGCCAATTGCAGATTCTGTACGGTGACGACGGTCACTTGCAACTGCTGCACCACCAGCACCACCTAAAGCAGCACCAATTGTTGCGCCAGATGTACCACCCATGCTTTTACCAATTGCAGTACCAGCGATACTACCTAAAGCAGAAGCTGCTGCTACATGAGTTGTGTTGTCAGCATGTGCTACAGTTACCATAGAAGTAGCTAAAACAGCACTACATAATAAAGCATTTAATTTCATCATTTACTCCGTGTCCCAAGTTACAGGACCTTAATATCTTTCGTTACGGCAAATGTAACAAAACACTTCTCTTTAAATGTGGAGAACCTTCATTCGATTATTGGAGTTTAGTGTCTTCTTTGTATGCTTTCTATTAAAATAGAATATTTACTATTCACCTAGAAAAATTAAATACCATTTACATATATTCAGTTTAGCTAGTCATCATTTGAACATAAGAAATCAATTAAAGCTCGGGTAGCAGAGGACATGTGTTTATGCTGCGCATATAACAAAGAAAAAGGACGTGTATGACCTGCATATGTAGTAAGTATAGGTTGTAGTTTTCCTTGTTGAATTTTTTCATTAACAATAAAGTCGTAACTTTGACATATACCTAGCCCGCTTTCAGCAAGAGTTACCACACCCACAGTATCTTCTTTTACTAAAATTCGATTTGTTGGTATCCATTGAATTTCCTCATTATCATTTTTTAAAAACCATGGGGTTATTTTGCCGCTACTGGGCAATTCAAAGGCAATACATTGATGATGTTTTAATTCTTCCAAATTTTTTGGAATACCCATGCGTTTCAAATAAGCAGGTGAGGCAACAAGTTTTAAAGGAGCTTGCTCTAAAGGTCTAGCAATAAGGGTGCTGTTAGGAAGTTTTCCTTGACGGATGGCTAAATCAAAACCCTCAGCAATTAAGTCAACGTTTCGATTAGAAATACTAATTTCAATTTGAATGTCCGGATATTTCAAAAGAAATTTTTCTAATAAGGGTGGTAGACGATAGTGTCCATAAGTCGTAGGTACACTTAATTTAATTTTTCCAGAGATTTGTAGTTGTTCACCTTGAACCACGCGTTCAGCATGGTCAATTAACTGAAAAGCATGTTGCATTTTTTCATAGTAAAGCTGGCCTGCTTCGGTCAGACTTAAATGACGAGTAGTTCTTCTAAAAAACTGGATACCTAATTTTTTCTCGAGTCTTGTAATTGTTCTACTAATGACCGAAGGCGTTGTAGATAAATCAATTGCAGCTGCACTAATAGAAAGCTTTTCAGCCACAATTAAAAACACTTCAACATCGGCAAGATGGTCAAATTGGCGAGACATTTTGTCCTCAAACGCAAAAAAGATTTGTGAAATGAGTTGTTTTTCTACCTCTGGGGTAAAAATAGAATATATCCATCCCAGTTATAAATCCAGCAAATGTTTGGAATGAAGGTCGAATAATGAAGAAGTTAAATCAAATAATGTTTGCAATGATTGCAGCTTCGGCAGCATTAAGTGCAAATGCCGCTCATGTATTGGTTGTATTGTCTGATGAAGGACAGTTAGAGCTAAAGAATAAGCAGGTTTTTAAAACGGGCTTTTATCTTAATGAGTTGATGCAGCCTACAAAAATGCTTTTAGATGCAGGGCATACCGTAACATTTGCCACTCCAAAGGGGAAAGCTCCAACGTTAGATGAGTCATCAAATAATGCAATGTATTTTAATCAAGATGAAAAAGCATTAAAGCAGTATGCAGACTTATTGCATGATCTAAAGTTAACTTCTGCTCAAGATTCTCCTGTTGTAAGTCTGGCGCGTATTGAGCAAATTGGTATAGATCAATTTGATGCTATTTATATTCCAGGCGGACATGCGCCTATGCAAGACCTATTAAAAGATAAACAGCTTGGTAAAGTTCTCACGGCTTTTCATAATGCAGGAAAGCCTACAGCTTTGGTTTGTCATGGTCCTATAGCCCTGATGTCAACTTTACCTCATGCTGCGGAAGCCGTTAAGCAATTTGAACAAGGTAAAAAAGTTAAAACTGGAGAATGGATTTATAAAAATTATCAGATGACAGTAATTAGCAATCAAGAAGAAGAGCAAGCGAAGAGCTTATTAAAAGGTGGTGAGATGAAGTTCTATCCACAAACTGCATTAGAGTCACTTGGAGCAAAATATCAAAGCAATACGAAAGCTTGGTCGCCAAATGTAGTGGTGGATCGTGAACTTATTACTGGACAAAATCCAGCTTCGGCTGTTCTTGTCGGTAAAACTTTATTAGAAAAATTAAAATAACTATAAAGGTTAAAGAGACTTTATAAATAAAGTCTCTTTTATTATATGGATTTGGAAAGTTAACGTTTTAAAGGATTACATATGTTATTTAATCGGCATAAACTGTAAACTATGCGCTATTTTTATGATTTGGCTTATCTTCTTATATTTATCTAGATAAGTTTTTTGGACTTTTGAGATATTTCCTCTTATGAAAGCGTCACTCCGTTTACGTCTTGATCAACTCTGTGATCGTCATGAAGAACTTACTGCATTGCTTGCAGATGCAGAAGTGATTTCCGATAACAAACGTTTCCGTAAACTGTCTCGTGAACATAGTGATTTAACTGAAATTACCGAAGTTTGGGGCAAATACCGTCAAGCAGAAGAAGATATTGAAACTGCTGAAATGATGAAGTCGGACCCTGACTTTAAAGATATGGCAGAAGAAGAAATTCAAGCAAATAAAGCATTGCTTGAAGAATTAGAAAACCAGCTTAATATTTTGATGATTCCAAAAGATCCAAATGACTCTAATGCTGCATATTTAGAAATTCGTGCTGGGACGGGCGGTGATGAAGCTGCAATTTTCTCAGGCGATTTATTCCGTATGTATAGCAAATATGCCGAATCGCAAGGTTGGCGTATTGAAGTCCTTTCTGAAAATGAAGGCGAGCATGGTGGTTTTAAAGAAGTCATTTGCCGTGTAGATGGTGATGGTGTGTATGGCCGCTTAAAGTTCGAAAGTGGCGCGCATCGTGTACAACGTGTTCCAGCAACTGAATCACAAGGTCGTGTGCATACGTCAGCTTGTACAGTAGCAATCTTGCCTGAAATTGACGTTGATACTAACGTTGAAATTAACCCGGCAGATTTGCGTATTGATACTTACCGTGCGTCAGGTGCGGGTGGTCAGCACATTAACAAAACCGATTCGGCAGTCCGTATTACTCACATTCCAACCGGTACAGTCGTTGAGTGCCAAGAAGAACGTTCACAGCATAAAAATAAAGCTAAGGCGATGGCATTGCTAGTATCACGTCTAGAAAATGCTAAACGTGCAGCAGCCGATGCAGCAACTTCTGAAATGCGCCGTGATTTGGTCGGTTCTGGTGACCGCTCTGAACGTATCCGTACTTATAACTACCCGCAAGGACGTATGACGGATCACCGTATTAACCTAACTTTATATAAGTTAGATGCCATTATGGAAGGTGATCTAACGGAATTGCTCGATAGTTTACATCGTGAATATCAGGCAGATCAGCTTGCGATGCTTGCACAGGAAAATGGCGGCTAATGAATATTGCTCAAGCGCTTGCAATTCGTGGTGAGCCTGACAGTTATGAACGACAGGAAAATGCTTGGTTACTTGAGCATTTTCTAAAAATCAATTCACTCGAATTAAAGTTCAGACTTGAGCAAGAGTTAACAGTCCAACAAGAGCAAGACTACTTGGCTGGTCTTGAACGTATCCAAAATGGTGAACCTTTAGCCTATGTGACAGGTTCGCAGCCATTTTGGACGCTCGATTTAAAAGTAACGTCGGATACTTTAGTGCCACGACCAGATACTGAGGTTTTAGTTGAAACTGTTTTAAATCTAAATTTGCCAAAGAACGCAAATATCGTGGATTTGGGAACGGGAACAGGTGCAATTGCGCTTGCATTGGCAAGTGAACGTCCAGACTGGTTCGTCACAGCAACTGATATTTACGCACCTACTTTAGATGTTGCAAAAGAAAATGCACAAACACACGGCTTGCATCATGTGAAATTTGCTTGTGGCGCTTGGTTTGAAGCACTGGAACCCCAACAATTTGATTTAATTGTTTCTAATCCGCCTTACATTGACCCTGAAGATGAACACATGCAAGCTTTGGCAACAGAGCCGCGTCGTGCGTTGGTTGCAGACCATCATGGGTTAGCCGATATTGAAATTATTATTGCTCAAGGCAAGAACTGGTTAAAACCGCAAGGCTGGATTGCACTGGAACATGGTTACGATCAGGGGCAAGCTGTTCGAGGCATTTTCGCAGAGCATGGTTTTAGTGAGATAAAAACTATTCAAGATTATGGTCAAAATGATCGAGTCACTTTAGCATCATTATTAATAAAATAAGAATAACTCAAGCTGTAGAGTTAAGGGTTGCTTCCCGATAAGCGCCGGGGCTAACACCTGTCCATTTTTTAAAAGCACGGTGAAATGCACTCGGGTCATGGAAATTTAAGTCTTCACTAATGTCTTGTATTGAATCATTGCTTTTGCTTAAACGTTCAATTGCAATATCACAGCGAATTTCATTTTTGATTTGTTGATAACTCACTCCTTCATGTTTAAGTCGGCGTTGAACGGTAGCTTCTGAAATATTGAGCTGCTGTGCGACATCTTTGAGTTCAGGCCATTCGGCTGGGTGAAGTTTTAATAAATGACGCCGAATAACAACACTCAATGCATTTTCATTTTTAAAGCGAACTAAAAGATTTTGTGGAGTTTGCTCTAAAAAATCGTAAAGCGCTTTTTTATCTTTTTTAATTTTTATATCTAAATAGTGTGCATCAAATTCAATCTGATTTGTCTCGGCATTAAATTCTATATCTTCACAAAAGCGTACCAAATAATCTTGAATATCGTTCGGTTTTGGACAACGTACAGCAATACGGTTTAAGCCAATTCTTTGATCGACTAACCAACACATAAGCCCATGTACCAACATTAAAAAGGTTGCGTAGGTAAACATACGTTTGGGTTGGTCACGATCACGAATGACCAAATAAGCTTTTTCTTGTTCTCGAATGAGTTCTCCTCGTATATCGTCAAGCACAAAATTAAAAAACTTCAAAATATCGTAGAGTGCTTTTTCTAAAGTTTCAGCCGTACTGACGAGTTTTGTAAGTAATTTATAACTACCACGGCGCATAGGGTGACTATCCATGCCAAAAAACTCGTCATCCATGGCATTGGCAAGTTCTATCCATAATTGTGCATACGTTGCTACCGGAACACGCGCTTTAGGTGTCATAAGTAATTCAGCAGGAATGCCAGCTTTATTCAAAATAATTTGAGTATTTAGTCCTTTAGCATAAGCCGCACTTAATGCTTCATGTACCAGTGCAATCGAAATTGTTCCTTTACTTAAAGAAGATTGGACAACCATGACAAAGACTCATTTTTTACGTATTTCAAGTGAAATATTTCATATTCAAAATTTGGATTGATCAAAAGCTGCAAGCATTTTGAGGTTTTTTGAAATTGTATCGGAAAAAAACAACTTTTACTCTCACTACTAAGCTTAAAGAACATTTCTATAGGACGTTACATAATGAAAATTCAAGGAAAACATTTCGTGATTACAGGTGGTGGCTCTGGTTTAGGAGCTGCAACGGCTGAATATTTAGTAAAGCAGGGTGCCTCAGTCACATTAGTAGACATGAATGTAGAAGCAGGTGAGCAGCAGGCGAAACAACTAGGACCAAAAGCTGACTTTGTAAAACTTGATGTAACCGATGAAGCAGCTGCTGAGCAGTTCTTTAAAGATGTGTTGGCCAAACATGGTCATTTGTATGGTTTGGTGAACTGTGCCGGTATTGGCCCTTCTGCAAAAGTAGTTGGCCGTGAGGGCGTTCATGACTTGGGGTTATTTGCAAAGACTTTAAATATTAATGTCACAGGTACATTTAACATGTTGCGTTTTGCAGCAGATGCAATGAGCAAAAACACGGTTGAAGCGGGTGAAGAAGACCGTGGCATCATTGTGAACACTGCTTCTGTTGCGGCATTTGACGGTCAAATTGGACAGGCAGCTTATTCTGCATCAAAAGGCGCTATTGTTGCGATGACTTTACCGATCGCTCGTGAGTTAGCACGACATGCCATTCGTATTATGACCATTGCACCGGGAATTATGGAAACTCCAATGCTTAAGGGTATGCCACAAAATGTACAAGATGCTTTGGGGCAAATGGTGCCTTACCCATCTCGTTTAGGAAAACCAGAAGAGTTTGCTCGTTTGGTTGCCCATATTGCTGAAAACTCTTACTTAAATGGTGAAGTCATCCGTCTAGATGGTGCAATTCGCATGGCAGCAAAATAATAAAATAAGGATGTTGAAATGATTCTAAATGCTGAACAAAGTATGGTTCAGGAGATGATGCGTAACTATGCGCAAAATCAGTTAAAACCAACTGCTGCACATCGCGATAAGACCCATGAGTTTCCGGCTCAGGAATTAAAAGACTTAGGCGCCCTAGGCGCTATGGGGATGACTGTGCCCGATGAATGGGGCGGTGCCGGAATGGATTATGTATCTTTGGTACTCGCAATTGAGGAAATTGCCGCAGGCGATGGTGCTATTTCGACAATCGTAAGCGTACAAAACTCTTTGATTTGCGGTATTACACTGGCATACGGTTCAGAGCAGCAAAAACAAACCTATTTGCCAAAATTTGCCTCTGGTGAATGGCTAGGATGCTTTTGTTTAACTGAGCCACATGTCGGTTCCGATGCGAGCGCGATTTTATGTAAAGCCGAGCGAGATGGCGACCATTGGGTTCTCAATGGCGTAAAGCAATTTATTACCAGTGGTAAAAATGCTCAAGTGGCTTTGGTATTTGCGGTTACAGATAAACAGGCTGGCAAAAAAGGCATTTCGTGCTTTCTTGTACCGACCAATACACCAGGTTACTTGGTGACTCGTATTGAAGACAAAATGGGTCAACATGCTTCGGACACCGCAACCATTACGTTAGAGGACTGCCGAATTCCTTTAGAAAATTTGGTAGGGCAAGAGGGTGAGGGTTATAAAATTGCGTTATCTAATTTAGCGGCTGGACGTATTGGTATTGCTGCTCAGTCTGTTGGTATGGCAAGAGCTGCTTTTGATGCTGCTGTCCAATACGCAAATGAACGTAAGGCCTTCGGTGTAGAGCTGGTTCAGCATCAGGCGGTTGGTTTTCGCTTAGCTGATATGGCGACTCAGATTGAAGCGGCACATCAGCTAGTTTTGCATGCTGCAACTTTAAAAGATGCGGGACTACCTTGTTTAAAAGAGGCCTCAATGGCGAAACTCTTTGCATCAACTATGGCTGAGCGAGTATGTTCGGATGCAATCCAGATTCATGGCGGTTATGGATACGTCAGTGATTTCCCTGTTGAGAGAATTTATCGGGATGTTCGTGTAAGCCAGATTTATGAAGGTGCTTCTGATATTCAGCGCTTGGTGATTGCTCGTGAAGTGGCTCAAGTTTAGATCATAAGGTATTGAGTTTTTAAACTTAAAACTGCAAGAAGCCGCACACTATGTGCGGTTTCTTGCAATTGAAATGATGCATTTTTACTATTAGTTTTGTTTGAAATAGATGGAAAAGTTGAAGAAATATTCTTCAAGCTTTAGCTAAAACAATAACAGTCAGGACAGATTTTGTAGCCTTACACAAAATCAATCATCAAACGGAATGAAGGTGAGCATCATGAAAACTTTGGCAGAAGCTTATCAGCAATTTGATCTTACAAGGCTCATCGAAGAGCAACTTGTTGGGCATCCCCAAGCAATAAATGCTTATGTTGAGTGCTGTGAGCGTTATGTAGGAAAAAATAAAACAGCGCTTATCTGGGAAGGAAAAAACGGGCAGGCAGAGCACTATACGTTCGAACAACTTGCTGAACTTTCTGGAAAACTTGCTAACTTCTTTAAAGCACAAGGAATTCAAGCTGGAGATTGTATTGCAGGACTTCTACCAAGAACGCCTGAGTTATTAATTACAATTTTGGCAGCATGGCGTATAGGTGCTATTTATCAGCCTTTATTTACTGCCTTTGAAGCAAAATCGATTGATCACCGTATTACTACTGCTCAAACTAAATTGATTGTGACCAATGATGAACAGCGTCCTAAACTGAATAGCTTGAATGTTCCGGTTATTGTCACTGTTCATCAAACAGGTCTTTTATCTGAGCATGACTTTGATTTTTGGCAATCTTTACAACGCTATTCTGAGCAATGTGAGCCCGTAAATCGTAGCTTTGATGATGACTTTTTAATGATGTTTACCTCAGGCACAACTGGACTTGCGAAGTCTGTACCCGTTCCACTAAAAGCAATTTTAGCATTTAAAGGTTATATGACCCATGCCGTCGATTTGCGTGAAGAGGATATGTTCTGGAATCTGGCAGATCCGGGCTGGGCGTATGGATTGTATTATGGCATTACTGGCCCTTTAAGCTTGGGGCATAGCATTATTATGGATGAGCGTTCATTTAATGTAGATCAGGCAATTGAGTTAATTAAAAAGTATAAAGTAAGTAATTTAACAGGATCACCAACAGCATTTCGCATGTTCTTTGGTTTTAAGGAAAAATTTGATCCTTCAATTAAACAACATTTACGCGTAGTTAGCAGTGCAGGTGAGCCATTAACTCCTGAGGTTGTGAACTGGTTTAAACAGGATTTAGGGGTCAATATTTTTGATCAATATGGACAAACTGAGCTAGGGATGGTGATTGCAAATCATCATGCTCTTGAGCATCCATTAAAAGTAGGTTCAGCTGGTTTTGCAATACCTGGACATCGTTTTGCTGTGTTAGACCAAAATTATCAAGAATTGCCGACTGGTGGTGTTGGTATTTTGGCAATGGACTCGGAGCAATCCCCACTAATGTGGTTTAAAGGTTATGGTGGCAATAATCGCAAATCATTTGTTGGTAAGTATTATTTAACAGGTGACACGGTCACTTTAAATGAACATGGAGGCATTGATTTTGTGGGACGTGCGGACGATGTCATTACAACATCGGGTTATCGAGTTGGACCATTTGATGTTGAAAGTACTTTGTTAGAGTGTGAGGCGGTATTAGAGTCAGCAGTAATTGGTAAACCAGATCCGGAACGTACCGAAATAGTAAAAGCTTTTGTGGTACTTAAACCTGCTTATCAAGCGTGTGAAGCATTAAAAGATAAGTTACAGCAATATGTTCGTAACCGTTTATCTCGTCATGCGTACCCAAAAGAAATTGAGTTTGTGGATAGTCTACCGAAAACCACGAGCGGAAAAATTCAAAGAGGATTATTGAAGCAGCAAGAAATTGCAAAAATGCAGCAAGCCTATGCAAGCTAAATTGAACAAAGGGAAATATTTAAATATTTCCCTTTATTTTTTTATATTAGAGATCGGCTTTCACTTCCTCACCAATTAAATAAAATGTTCCACCAGCAATATAGTGCAGGCTACGAAGTTCTTTTGGTGCATCTTGAAAATGCCAGTGCCCATCTCTAAAAACGCGACTATCTGCCCATGCACCTACAACAGAACCAATAAATAGGTCATGAGCTGACTGATTATGTGGTTCAGGAATAAGTTTACATACCAGCCATGCGATACAACCTGATACAAGCGGACTGGTCAGATCTTTTTGGTAAAACAGCTCAACCCCGCAGTGTTCAAGTTTTTGTGGGTCATCTAATTTGCTAATGGTACCAAGTTGCTTGGTCATATTGAGCTGTGCATAGCAAGGAACTTGTAGTGTGAAATAACCACTTTGCTCAACCAGCTGTCGGGTTTTAGTACTTTTATCTAAAACGACGGTCACTTTGGCAGGTTTAAACTCTAAGGCACATGCCCATGCGGCAGCCATCACGTTACGGTCATCACCATGCTGAGCAGAGACTAGTACAGTTGGACCATGATTTAACAAACGATAAGCTTTTTCTAACTCTACTGGTGCAATATATGATTGGGACATATTTAGCCTAAGTAATACAGAAAAGGGATAGCTCTATTGTTGCAGAAAGCATGTGAGAAGTAATGTAATAGGGGATTAACTGAATAAAAAAGTTGTTTCCATTTTATAGCTTTCCTAATGACGAACTTAGTCATAAAATCACTTGGCTTCTAAGTGAAAGGATTAACGTGTGACCGAGCTCCAAGATATCGATTTTGTAGAGTTAAGTGATGAAGAAATGCATCTCTATAGCCGTCAGATTTTACTTGATGGATGGGATATTGAAGCTCAGGAAAAACTTAAACTCGCCAATGTATTAATTGTCGGTACTGGCGGAATAGGCTGTAGTAGCGCGGAACTACTTGCACGAGCAGGAGTTGGGAAAATTACCCTCATTGATGCAGATACCATTGAGATAAGTAATTTACAACGACAAATCGCATTTGGTCATGAAGATATTGGACGTTATAAAGCTGAAGTTTTAGCTAAACGGTTACAGAAAATTAACCCTTATATCTGTGTTGAATACTTTAATGAACGTTTAGACGAACATAACATTGATAAACTAGTTGAACATCAAGACGTCGTTTTAGATGGCTGTGATAACTTTACAACGCGTTATTTAGTGAATGCAGCTTGTAAAAAGCATCAAGTCGCATTAATTAGCGCTTCTGCAATTGGTTTTCAGGCGCAAATGTTTATGGTTGAAGGTGATTCAGCTTGTTATGAATGTTTGTTCCCAAAAGAACAACATGCCAATGAAGGGCTGCGATGTGCGGAATCTGGTGTGCTTGCGACCACACCTGTAATGATCGCGTCATTACAAGCACATCACACTTTATTGTATTTAGGACTAAACAGAACGCCGCTAAAACAAAAACTGTTACTTTGGGATGGGTTAAATATGACGCAACGCATTGTTAGTTTTGATAAAGACATAAATTGTCCACTTTGTCAGGCAAGCTAATCAGCAAATAAAACAAAATTTGCTACACTTGATTTGAATATTCTGGTTTTAAAGAAATATGAAAAAAAATATTTTATTTGATGGATTGCGCTCAGTTGCCCGCATCGGTGAAACCGCAGTAGTTGCGGCTAAAGCCGGTATTAAGTATGCAACTGATAAGCCAAGTAATGCCAAACTCATGCGTGAGACTTTTGAGTCGCTTGGCTCAACATATATTAAGCTTGGTCAGTTTATCGCGAGTACCCCATCGCTATTCCCACGTGAGTATGTAGAAGAATTCCAAGGCTGTTTAGACCAGACCCCAACTTTACCTTTTAGCTATATTCAAGGTGTACTTGCGTCTGAGTTTGAAGGGCGTGATTTAAGCCAGATTTTTAGTTATATCGATGAAACACCACTAGCTTCTGCCTCAATTGCTCAGGTTCATGCGGCTAAACTAACTACTGGTGAAGATGTCGTTATTAAAGTACAAAAACCGGGTGTTGAAACCATTTTGTACACTGACCTAAATGTGGTGCATTGGGCTGCTAAATTGCTTGAACGTGCGGTACCTAAAATTAAATTTGCCGCTCTTTCTGACATTGTTGATGAAATTAAAACCCGTATGGTGCGTGAAGTCGATTTCATTGAAGAAGCACAAAATTTAGATGACTTTGTGGAATATTTAAATATTTCCCAAAACCAAGCTGCTACTGCACCTAAAGTTTATCATCAGTTTTCTACGCGCCGTGTTTTGACAATGCAGCGTTTATATGGGGTACCTTTGACAGACTTTAGCGTGGTTAAACAATATGCTAAAGATCCATCGCAAGTACTCATTACTGCCATGAACACATGGTTTGGTAGCTTAATGTTATGTAAGAGCTTCCATGCGGACTTACATGCTGGGAACCTAATGTTGCTTGAAGATGGACGTATTGGTTTTATCGATTTTGGTATCGTGGGGCAGTTAAAGCCGGAAGTTTGGACAGCATGCATTGCATTTATGGATGCTTTACAAAAAACTGATTATCAGGCAATGGCTGAAAACATGCTCAAAATGGGCATGACCCATAACAAGGTTGATGTTCAGGTTTTAGCTCAAGATTTAGAGCGTTTGTTTAATGGCGTATTAATGGCCGATCCACAGCAAATTCTGTCTTCAAATCCAGCCGATTTAAATGACATCATGATGGATATGGTAGCTGTTGGTGAGCGTCATGGTATTAAATTCCCTCGAGATTTTGCCTTATTATTTAAGCAAATGCTTTATTTCGATCGTTTTATGCGCGTACTCGCACCTTATACTGATATTTATGCAGACCAACGTTTGAAAATGGTTCAAAATATGGAACCTGCTTCGTTGTTAAAGCACTAAGGTCAGTTTAAATTTATGGATGCCATTATTATTGAAGGCTTGAAGGTTGAGACAGTGATTGGCTGTTTCAACTGGGAAAGACAAATCATTCAACCTTTAATGTTGGATTTAACCATCCATAATGATTTGAGCCGAGCTGCAGCGTCTGACAAGCTTGAAGACACACTCAACTATGCCCAGATTTGTGAGTTATCGGCTCAAACCATTCAGAAAGCCAAGCCTGAATTAATCGAGCATGCAGCTCATCTGGTTCTGCAATGTTTATTTGAAACCTTTCCAACAATTGAAAAAATTACCATAACCATCCGTAAGCCAGCCATCATTGCAGAAGCAAACGCTGTAGGAATTCGTCTTGAACGCACCAGAAACAATTTTTGCGCTCGCCCTAGCGAGTAATTTAGACGCAGATCAGCACTTTACTTTTGCCTATACGCAATTAGCAACTTTGGGGAAAGTGCAGTTTTCATCTGTTTATCAAATTCCATGTCGAGATGGTATTGGAGATGATTACTGGAACTCAGCGTGTCTATTAAGAAGCACTTTATCGTGTGAACAAATTGAATCTTTTTTAAAGAAACTTGAGTCAGATTCTGGGCGTGTTCGACCATCGCATCATATTTCTTTAGATGTAGATTTGATTGCATGGGGAAGTGATCTGGACCATATGCAATTTAATTCTAAAAAGCTACCTTTGGCACTCGATGTAAAAATTCCTTTATATGAACTTTGGCATTGTGAAACCTTAAAGGCTGATAGCATGATTTATCCAGTCGTTAATTTTAAAGTTTAATACCCTTCAAACTAAATTTTACGCAAACTTTACGCGGGCTTTGACTTCCTCAATAGAGAATTTACGGGCATTTTATCAATACTGAAATTCACTAAATTAGTGTTATTTCAGGACAATAAAGATGCTTATAAATTCTCAAATGCGCATCTTGCATCAGTCTGGCATTGTCTTATGCGGACTTAAAACAAATGATATTTCTCCATCTCTCCTTATTTCCAGTTTGGCAAATCAAGCCAACAAGGGGTATAGAGGAGAATAGCCATGTTAGAACTTATACTTGTTTTATTTATTGCTATTTTTCTAGCATGGTGCCTCAGTAAATATCTATCCAAAGTGATGGCAAATCAGCCGATGTGGGGTGATGGATTATTCCGCTGGATTGAAAATCCTGTATACCGCTTATTAGGTGTATCTCCCCAACAACAAATGAATTGGAAACAATATTCTCTAGCATTTGTTGTGAGCTGTATTTTTCTTGCAGTGGCTATTCTTGCTATTTTTATGACGCAAGCATGGCTACCATTAAACCCGAACCATGCACCAAATATGAGTTGGGATTTAGCATTACACACGGTTATTTCATTTTTAACCAACACCAATCAACAGCATTATTCTGGGCAAGCTCAATTATCTTATTTGTCGCAAATGACAGGTATTGTAGGTTTGCAAGTCATTACTCCAATGATGGGGCTGGCTTTGGTGGTTGCGACATTAAGAGCTTTCTTTTATCAGCGTCCAAGCCATATTGCGGCCGATGTTGCCGAGCAGCCAGATCAAATTTTAATTGGTAACTATTGGGCAGATGTAATTCGTCCTACAGTTCGCTTTTTGCTTCCACTCTGTTTTGTCTGGTCATTGTTGCTTAACAGCCAAGGCGTGCCAGCAACTTTTCAAGGTGGGCCAGAAGTACAGCTTATTGATAAAGCCAATAGCGTTGAAACTCAAAAAGTTCCTTTAGGGTCAGTTGCACCTATGGTGGCAGTTAAGCAATTGGGTAGTAACGGTGGTGGTTGGTACGGTCCAAATAGTTCTGTGCCTTTAGAAAATCCAACACCACTTTCTAATTTACTAGAAATGATTGCGATCTTACTCATTCCAATTACAGTCATTTTAATGGTGGGACATTTTACTCAACGTAAAAATTTTGCTTACTTTGTGTTTGGTAGCATGCTTTTCATGTCGATTATTTCAGGTGCAGCGGCTGTATGGTCTGAGAGTATGTCATCGACTGCATCCCAAATTGCCGTAATGGAAGGTAAAGAGCAACGATTTGGACCAGCAGCATCGGCAGTCTGGGCTGCGCTTACCACACAAGTGAATAATGGTTCGGTCAATATGATGCATGATTCTTCTGCACCGCTTACTGGTATGGTCGAACTCATCAACATGTTGATTAATGCGATTTGGGGTGGTGTGGGTTGTGGCCTGCAACAGTTTATGATTTATCTATTACTTGCAGTATTTATTGCAGGTTTAATGACAGGTCGTACACCTGAATTGTTTGGACGCAAAATTGAAGCAGCAGAGATCAAGTTACTTGCGATTATTATCTTAATTCAGCCTCTTATTATTCTGGCTTTTACAGCCTTGAGTCTTAGTATTCCGGGATTATCAGGTATCACAAACCCTGGACCACACGGTATTAGCCAAGTGTTCTATGAATATGTTTCTGCCTTTGCCAACAATGGGTCAGGTTTCGAAGGTCTTGGAGACAACACTGTATGGTGGAATGTTACTTGTAGTATCGCTCTACTGTTAGGACGTTTTCCCACCTTAATTTTGCCATTAATGATTGCAACACGTTTAGCAGCAAAAAGAAAAGCACCCGAAACAGCAGGTAGTCTTCAGGTTGAAACTCCAACCTTTGCTTTAACGCTGATTACGATTGTTGTGTTGCTTACCTTATTACAATTTATGCCAGTTCTTGTCCTTGGGCCTATTGCCGATCAACTTTTGTTGGTTAAAGGCTAAGGAGGCGAGTGAAAATGAATACACAAACTCATGTAAATAGCCATAAACAAACCATGGCAGTGCCAAATTTTGAAGTTTGGAAAAATGCATTTGTGAAACTGCTACCGCAGCATGCAATTAAAAACCCTGTGATGGCAATTGTATGGCTTGGAACAGTGGTTACTGCAATTAGTACAGTCTTGGGTTACACCACGCTATTATTTGGTTTCGTGGTTACAGCAATTCTGTTTATTACGATTTTATTTGCTAACTATGCCGAAGCAGTTGCAGAGGCCAGAGGCCGTGGGCAGGCATCTTCACTACGTGCAGCAAGAGAAAATTTAACAGCTCGAAGACTCAACTCTTTGACAGACCGTCAAGCGACTCAAGTTGCAGCGACTGAACTTCATTTAAATGATTTTATTGAAGTACATGCAGGTGAGCTTGTTCCAGCCGACGGTGAGATTGTAGAAGGCTTTGCAACTATTAATGAATCGGCTGTTACAGGTGAGTCAGCACCTGTGCTACGTGAAGCTGGAACAGACCGTTCAGGCGTTATTGGTGGAACTAAAGTACTTACGGATCGTATTGTTGTGCAAGTGACTGCTGAATCTGGTCAAAGTTTCTTAGACCGCATGATTGCTTTGGTCGAAGGCTCAAATCGCCAGAAAACTCCGAATGAGATTGCGCTTGGCTTCTTGTTAATGGTAATGACAATCACGTTTTTAATTGTCGTGATTAGCTTGCCATTTATTGCCAAGTATTTGAATATTGAACTTGATCCAGTCGTGCTCGTGGCGTTATTAGTCTGCTTGATTCCTACAACCATTGGTGGCTTGTTACCTGCGATTGGGATTGCGGGTATGAACCGTGCACTTAAAGCCAATGTTTTGGCAAAATCAGGTAAAGCTGTCGAAGTTGCGGGTGACATTGATGTGCTTTTACTCGATAAAACAGGAACCATTACTTATGGTGACCGTCAAGCGACCTCTTTTTATCCTTTAACTTCGGTAACCGAGTCAAAGTTGAGAGCTGCTGCTTGGGTAAGTTCACTTGCCGACCCAACACCAGAAGGGAAATCGATTGTTAAGTTAGCAAAAGAGCAAGGGCTAAAACAGCAAGAACCTGAGCAAGCCGAATTTATCTCTTTTAGTGCTTCTACCCGAATTTCTGGTGTGAATTTACCGAATGGTGATCAAATTCGTAAAGGTGCATTAGATGCAATCTTGAAATTTGTAGATGAGGATTATTCTCAAGATTTAGAATTAAAAGCGCGTGTTGAACAAGTTGCCAAAAAAGGAGCAACACCTTTAGTCGTCGCTAATCAACATCATGTGTTGGGTGTGATTGAACTCTCAGATGTGATTAAACACGGTATTAAAGAACGTTTTGCTCGTTTAAGAGAAATGGGTATTAAAACTGTCATGGTTACAGGTGATAACCCATTAACTGCGGCCGCGATTGCTGCTGAAGCTGGTGTAGATGATTATATTGCCGAAGCAAAACCAGAAGACAAATTAGCTTGTATTCGCACCGAACAACAACAAGGTCGTTTAGTTGCAATGGTCGGTGACGGAACCAACGATGCACCAGCATTAGCTCAAGCCGATATTGGTTTAGCCATGAACTCGGGTACACAAGCTGCAAAAGAAGCTGGCAATATGGTCGATTTAGACTCAGACCCAACCAAACTACTTGCTGTGGTCGAGATTGGGAAACAGCAGCTGATTACCCGTGGCGCTTTAACAACATTTTCGTTGGCAAACGACGTCTCTAAATACTTTGCCATTTTGCCTGCATTGTTCGCTGCTGCGATTCCACAAATGCAAGTATTGAATGTAATGCACTTGGCAAGTCCAAACAGCGCGATTTTATCTGCATTAATTTTTAACGCGATTATTATTCCGCTATTAATTCCAATCGCACTCCGAGGCGTCAAATTTAAACCTTCAACGGCAACTCAGTTATTACGTCGAAATATGTTGATTTATGGTGTGGGCGGTGTGGTTCTGCCATTCCTTGCAATTAAAGCAATTGATGTAGTGATTGTTCAATTATTTGGTTTGTAATCTGGAGTTTGAAATGAAAACTTATGTACAAAATTCAGAAGCAAATTTGGGTCAGACCTTAAGAGCATCTTTGGGATTATTAATTTTTACCTTAGTTGGCTGTGGCGCTGCTTATAGTGCTATCGCTACAGGTGCGGGACAGGTGCTATTTAACAATCAAGCAAATGGTAGTTTGATTGAAATAGACCATAAAGTTCTAGGGTCAGAATTAGTCGCTCAGCCATTTGTTGGAGAGGCTTACTTTCATCCACGTCCTTCAGCAGTCGCTTATGACCCGATGGCGATGGCAGGTACAAACTTAGCGCGTACTAATCCTGAGCTACAGCAACAAATTGATGCTCAGATTCTTACTGTGAAAAAACAAGATCACACGGGCAATACACCTATTCCAAGTGATTTGGTGACTAAATCGGGGAGTGGTATTGATCCGCATATTAGTCCTGAATCTGCTCAGTTACAGGTTGCTCGAGTGGCTCAAGCGCGTCATTTAGATCCTAAGGTTGTGGAAGAGCTTTTGCAAAAGTATGTTGAACCGAAGCAGTTTGGTGTATTGGGGCAAGCGCGTGTTAATGTATTACAGCTCAATATTGCTTTAGATCAATTACAATCTACACATTAACTTAAAAATAAAGTTGTTAGTTTACCGGATGATATCAAGTGCAAAGCAATCGCGAAAATCAGGCTGAGGCCTTATTAAATCATGTCAACAGATATCAAGCCGGTCGACTAACGGTCTTTCTTGGTGCGGCACCTGGTGTAGGAAAAACCTATGCCATGCTCGCCCGTGCCAAAGAATTATTTCAACAAGGCACTGATGTTGTTGTTGGTATTGTTGAAACCCATGGAAGAATCGAAACTCTAAAAATTTTGGAAGGGTTGCCTCAGATTGCTAGAAAGGAAATGCAATATCAGGGGCATACTTTAGAAGAAATGGACTTGGATGCTATTTTACTTAGGCATCCGCAAATCGTTTTGGTTGATGAATTGGCTCATCGCAACGTCCCAAATAGTCGTCATGAACGACGGTGGCAAGATGTTAATGAGTTACTAGATGCAGGTATTGATGTATTCACCACCATAAATATTCAACATTTAGAAAGCCTAAATGATGTGGTCTATCAAATTACAGGCATTCGAGTAAATGAAACAGTACCAGATCGGGTATTTGACCGTATTCGAGACATCCGCTTAATAGATTTACCCGTCAGTGAGCTTATTGAAAGGCTCCATCAAGGAAAAGTCTATGTGCCAGAGCAAGCAAATCTGGCATTACAAGGCTTTTTTAGCATTTCAAATTTAACGGCATTACGTGAACTGGCAATGCAATGCGTTGCTGAACATGTCGATTCAGATTTAAAAGAGAGCTATGCCTCTAAAGGTTTGAAGTCTATCTCGTTGCAAAATGAATTGATGATTGCGATAGATGGGCAAGGCTCTTCTGAATATTTAGTGCGAGCAGGCTGTCGTTTAGCAGAACGTAATGGTGCTACATGGACTGTAGTAAATGTTGCTAAAAGTTTGGACTTTGGACAGAGTTCAGTGAGTTCTTCTAAAAAAGAATATATTGAGATTGACCGTGCGTTTGAGTTGGCTCGACAACTAGGTGGTCGAACTGAAGTTTTATATGGGCCGCGAGTTGCATCAGTGTTAATGGATGCGGCCGTTGACCGAGGAATTTCGAATCTAGTCATTGGTAAAAGTATTTCACCGTGGTGGTTAAAGTTATTTAAGAAAAATTTAGCTCAGCAATTATTAAATCAAGAAAACTCGATTGCTTTAACCATTTTGCACCCAGAACAGGGTACTAAAAAGATTAATCAGCTCAAAAAGCCTTCATTTTTATCATTAAAAGAAAGTGTTTTTGTTTTAGCTGTGACGTGCGGTAGCATTTTTCTAGCTCACTTCGCCGAAGTTCTATTTGGTATTGAAGACTTCTCTGTCATTTTTATTATTTCTGTTTTAATTGTTGCAACGAAAACCCGAATGTTAGCTGCAGTAGTGGCTGCTCTTATTTGTTTCTTAGCCTATAATTTTTTCTTTATTGCCCCGCGTTATACCTTTCAGATTTCAGCACACCAAGGGGTAGTCACCGTTGTTGCTTTTTTTGCAGCAGCTTTAATTGCTGGCCGTTTAGCTTCTCAGTTACGCCAGCAAGTTTTGTCTTTAAAAGCTGCGAATGCTTATACTATGGTAATGCAAGACCTGGCGCGTAAGCTTTCTAGTGCAGTAAACCTTGAAGAAGTCATGCAAACAGGACGTATGACTTTAGAAACACAACTTCAAACTAAAGTGTGGATTTCTATTCGAGATAAGGTAATTTCATCTGATATTGAGCTAAATGATAAAGAAAAAGTAGCCGCAGAATGGTGTTTGAAACACAAGCAGCCATGTGGGCGTTTTACCGATACGCTGAGTCAGTCAAACTGGTGGTTTTTACCTCTTTTAGAACAAAAAAATAGCCTAGGTATTGTGGGAATTTACTTTAAGGATGAAGTGGTTTCCTTAAATTTTGAGCAAAAAAAATTGACTGAAAGTGTAATTGAGTACATTGCACAGGCAGTACTTCGAACCCAATTGGTAAATGAGCTTGAACAAGCAAAAGTCACCAGTGAAACAGAGCGCTTACGTTCTGCTTTATTATCTTCGGTATCGCATGATTTACGTTCACCACTTGCTTCTATTATTGGGGCAGCAGACACACTTGCCAATTTTAAAGCTGAAATGACAGAACAAGACCAACAAGATCTGCTTGAAACAATTCATTTAGAAGGTGAACGCTTAGACCGTTATATTCAAAACTTGCTTGATATGACCCGTTTGGGACATGAAGGTCTAACTTTAAAGAGAGACTGGATTGGCGTAGATGAATTAATTGGTTCGGCAACTCGCCGTTTAAAGCGCTATAAACCAGATACACAAGTAGTAGTTCAGTTATCTGAGCAACCGATTAGTTTGTATGTTCACCCAGCACTGGTAGAACAGGCTATTTTTAATGTTTTAGAAAATGCGGCAAACTTTTCACCTCCAGATGAACCAGTCATGATTCGTACTCATCTTGTGTCAGAAGATGAGGTGAAAATAGAAATTGAAGATAAAGGTGCTGGAATCCCCGAAGACGAAAGACACCGCATTTTTGATATGTTTTACACTATGGAGCGCGGAGACCGTGGAAAATTTGGTACAGGCTTAGGGCTTACAATCGTAAAAGCGATTATTGGTGCTCATATGGGTACAATAGAAGCATTTTCAGGATGCCAAAATAAAGGTACTTTAATTCAAATCAAATTACCCCTTCATCCAGTAAAAGAATAAGTTGTAAATTCATGATAAGTTCAGAAACATCACCTGTAGAAACACGTATTGTGATTATTGATGATGAGCCTCAAATCCGTAAATTTTTAGACATTGCTTTAAGAACTCAAAAATACAAAACCACGCTCTGCGAAACGGGTTACAAAGGCCTAGAGACTTTGGCAACCCAAGGAGCTGATTTGGTGATTCTAGACTTAGGCTTACCCGATTTAGATGGAAAAGAAGTGCTTCAAGAGTTACGTAGCTGGTCAAATGTGCCGGTTATTGTGCTATCTGTACGTGCCGATGAGTATGAAAAAGTTGCTTTGCTCGATGCTGGCGCAAATGATTACATGACCAAGCCGTTTAGTGTGCAAGAGCTTTTGGCACGCATACGTGTCATCTTAAGAAATCAACCAATCCAGCAAGAAGCACATGTTTATGACGATGGTTATCTTAAAGTCGATGTCACACAACGTTTGCTTTGGGTCGAGCAGCAGCCAATTACTTTAACTCGAAAAGAGTTTCAACTTTTGACGCTATTAATGCGCTACCAAGGACAGCTTTTAACACAGCCACAGCTCTTAAAAGAACTATGGGGGCCAACTCATCAGGAAGATACTCACTATTTACGTATTTTGGTGGGTAAGTTGCGAAGCAAACTGGGAGATAACGCGATTCAGCCACGTTATATTGCTACTGAGCCTGGTGTTGGGTTACGTTTTTTAGCTAAGCAGAAAAATCATTAATTTAGATATAAAAAAACCTTAGGGTATTTCTCCCTAAGGGTTTGCAAAGTGGTTTATGGTTTTTTTGCTTTTTTTATTTATATATCCCAATGTTGTTCTGCTTCAGTCATCTGACTATAAATATTTTGATATTCAGCCTGTTTAACTGTGTACCAATGCTCGACAAAGTCAGTTCCTAAATATCCTTTTAAAATAAGACTTCCTTTAAATATTTTTAAGGCTTCCAGCTGATTGTTGGCTAACAAAATGTGCTCGTCTGGAAATTTTAAAAGATGTGCAGGTTTTGGTAGCGGTAACTTATGAGATAAGCCATAAGACGCGCCCGCTAAAATAGTCGCTGTAACTAGATAGGGGTTACAGTCAGCTCCAGCAACACGATATTCTAAGCGTTGATTTTGTACATCTGAGCATGGAATTCGGATTGCAACATTTCGGTTGTTAGTATCCCAATTGGCTTCTAATGGCACGTGATGACCAATTTTAAAACGTCTATAAGAATTAATATTAGGCGCTAAAATCGCCATAGATGCAGGCATTAACTCAATTAGGCCACTAATCGCACTGAGTAATTTGGCTGCAAGCTCATCTTTTTCTTCTGAGCTAAATATATTTTGATGGTATTGATTCAGCATGCTCATATGAAAATGCATACCACTACCAGCCTTTGCCAGGTTTGGTTTCGCCATGAAACAAGCGGTTAAGTCATGCTTTCTTGCAACTTGTTTTACAATTCTTTTTAAGGCATTAATTTGATCGCATAGCTTTAAAATGTCATGGCTGTGTTGAAGGTTTAATTCATATTGTCCAGGTGATGATTCTGCAACAATAGCGGTAATTTCAATTGATTGTAGTAGGGCAGCTTTTTCAACTTCATCTAGGACTTGCTGATAGTTATTTGGCGCATCTATATCAAAACATTGGTTTTCTGAACATATTTCAGATTGATGCTGAGGTGAGAAAAGATAAAACTCTAGCTCGGCAGCCATGACAGGGAAATAATTATTAGCATGTAACTTATTTAATAATTTTTTTAATATATTGCGTGGTTCATAGCGACAGTCTGAACCATCTTCTTCTTGCATGGATAGGTAAAGCTGAGCATTTAATTCTGGGGATAAGGCATTGGGTTGCAAGCTGCCTAAAATGGGCAGGCAAAGTCTATCTGGTTCACCAATATATTTTCCCAGTCCTGTTTCTTCAATCACTTTTCCATCAAGGCTCATGGCATAAACAGAAAGAGGAAAATAACATCCATTAGATAGATTTTTGAGGCTCTTAACGTCAATTCGTTTGCCACGAATATGCCCGTTTAAGTCATGTAGACAAATATCAATGTGCTGAGTGTGAGGATATAAACTTAAATATTCATCAACTTCTTTCAAAAAAAGCTCTGATTTGAACGTATGAATTTGCATTTGTGGAATAAAATCATCTGATATTTTAAATGCTTTAAAGTGAGAATCTTTTAAGTTTAAACTTGGGTAAATAAGCGTACTCATTATAAAAAACCTTGGTGGTTATTTAGCTAAAATCCTACCTTAGCCTTTGAAGTTAATCTCGTAAAAAAAGAGTAAAAAGACAAAGGGTTTTTTTATAAATAATTTTGGATTTTTATTTTAATAATTAAAAAGTTAATTGGTGCTTTTATGATAAGTCTTTAAAGTAAAATTAACGTATAAGGGCCATCAAAGAGTTGTCTGATCGTTCATGATTTCGCTTTTAAAATTAAACATAATTAGGAATTGTGATCCTTAAATTTGGTGAGATGGTCAAACTGCTTTAAACTTAAAATCTTATCCAGTTAAATATTTATGTATAAATCTTGAATTGAGCAAGACTTATATAGTGTATGTACTGGAATTTTATTTTTTGCGTTTTTTTAATTTTTATTTTTGAGTTCTCTTAATATGAAAAATATCGGTTTAGCCATTTTAGCAATTAGCCTTTCAGGTTGTGCTGCAATGAGCGTAGAAGAATGTAAGACTGCGAATTGGTCATTAGTGGGTGAGAAAGATGGTTCAAAGGGGTCTTCGCCACGTTTAGATCAATATTATAAAGCGTGTGGAAAAGCCAATATTGTTCCAGATCAAAAGTCATATGAACGTGGGTATAAAGAAGGCTTAGGGTATTATTGCCAGCCATCAAATATTTTTTATAATGCTTTAGAGGGTAACGGCAATATTAATGTATGTCCAATCGAGCAGCGTAATCGTTTAAGACCTTATTATCGAGCTGCCTCAGATTACTACAATGCAAAAGCTGAATATGAGCGTTATGATGAGAAGTTTAAGCAATATTCTGACAGTGCTTATAACGAAAAATTAAAGCCAGAAGAGCGCGAACGCTATCGTAAACTTTTAAGAGAATTACAAATTGATCGTGACCGTATTAACAGAAACTATTGGAACTCAATTCGAGATATCGAACGTTTTAAATATGATCATGGATTAAAATAATATTTTAAAAAAGGATTGATCTGAATGAGATCAATCCTTTGTTTTTTTAAAGATAATAACTCGTTTTTGTCATTAACTTTGAAATAGCAGTCATCGTGATTTTTACTGCATATGGCAATTCAACGCCGCCTGCTTCAAGTGCAGTATGACGGTGATGCAATTCATCTTCATTCATTTGCTCTAGAATTTTGCGCGAGCGTTCATCTTGAGCCGGTAACTGATTTAAGTGATCTTGTAAATGCAGACTAACTTGACGTTCAGTTTCAGCAACAAAACCTAAGCTATATTTATCACCTGCAATACCGGCAAGAGCACCCATACCATATGAAAGGCCATACCAAATCGGGTTCAATAAGCTTGTATGACTATTTAGCTCTTTTAAACGGTCTTCACACCAAGCTAAATGGTCTTGTTCTTCAATCGCTGCCTGTTGCATTTCGCGGCGTACATTTGGCAATTTCGCTGTCAATGCTTGCCCATGATAAAGTGCTTGAGCACACACTTCACCACTGTGGTTAACACGCATTAAACCTGCAACATGGCGAGCATCTTCTACACCAAGTTTTGCTTCTACTGTTTCAGCTGGATTTTGGCGCTGCGCTGCTGTTGCACCCGGAACAAGACTACGTAATGCTTGATCAAAAGAGTTAATAAGTTGATCAATTCCAGTATAGTGGCGCATAAATTAGTCCTCCAAAGAAAGATGTGCTGTGGCAAGCATTGGTTTTAGTCGGGCAAGAAGCCATATACTAAAGATTGCACTAAGTACAGCTGTAATAATAAATAGTATTTTAATATCAATTTTTAAAACACTTAAGATTAAGATTGAGAAAATTGCAGAAGAAACCATAAAAACGGCATTTAAGATGTTATTTGCTGCAACCACTCGGGCACGATGTGAGCGTGGTGAGTAAGCCTGCATCATGGCATACAAAGGAACTATATAAAAACCGCCACTAATACCCAATAAAGTCACAGCAATCATGACATGGTAGTAAACCCAGCCTTGGGTAAAAACATCTTTTAAAGTCAGTAATGCTCCGGTTCTTTCAGGTACAAAAGCCAGACTGGCTGCAAGGTAAAGCGCAAAAACAGTAAGGCCAACTGCACCGATTGGCACCATTTTAATATTAATTTCTGAACCACCAATTTTGCGGCAAAGAAGAGAACCCACACCAATACCGACTGAGAAGAAAGTCAGTAAGAGGCTAACCACATTTTCCGATGCATGAAGGTTTTGCTGAGTCAACTGCGGAATTTGGGTTAAATAAGTCGCTCCATAAAACCAGTACCATGAGTTACCTAACAAAATTGTAAACACTAACGGTAAGCTTTTGGCATATTTGATAGTTTGAAAGCTTGTACGAATAAAGTTCCAGTCAATATCTAAATCAGGTGCGGCAACTTTTTGTGGCAAGATGAAACGGCTGAATAAATAACCTATGCAAGCAATCGCTACTACAGTAATACTAATCCACAATAAGTTTCCATCTGATGATGCAATTACGGCACCACCCAAGATCATTCCGAATAAGATAGCCATGGATGTACCAGACTGAAACAGGGCATTGCCAGACATGAGTTCATGTGGTTTTAAGATTTCTGGCAAAATGGCATATTTAATAGGACCAAAGAAAGTTGAATGTGTGCCCATCAAAAATAGGGCTAAAAGAAGCAACCATAAATGCCCCAATAAAAAACCGGCAGAACCGATGAGCATAATAATGATTTCTAAAATTTTTATGCCACGGACAAGTTGTGAGCGTTCATACTTATCAGCAATTTGTCCGGCAGTTGCTGAAAAAAAGAAATATGGCAAAATAAACAACAATGCTGCTAAATTATTGAGTGTGCTTACTGGTGCAGATTGTTGCTGAATCCAACCATAAGTAATGACTAACAATAAAGCTTGCTTATAAACATTGTCATTTAATGCGCCAAAAAACTGGGTAAAAAACATCGGTACAAACCGACGTGATGTCATCAGGGATTCATCTTGTTTCATCATGTGCAAGCTTCATTGAGTTTTATAAAAAAATGTGACGGAGTGTTAATTTGCATCTAAAACCATGTATGATATTTTTAACGCTTGATTAAATGAAAAATCAATGGTTTTGAGTGAGTTTTGTCCTCATATTGGTGCGTTTATTAAAAAATAAGTTTAGAGTTTTTCATGCCTTCTAAAATTAAGTTTAAACAGTCAACTCTTTCTCACTCTATGCATTTAATCTTAAAAATGCAGAGTATACCTAAACTTATTTGTAGCAGCTTATTATTAAGTTTATATGTTACTCCTTGTTATGCTCAAAGTTCGGCTGAGACCGTTATAACAGAAGCAAACCAGACGGTAACAGATTCATTGGTACAACAAACTAATACAAATAACCCAAGTGATGTTCCAATTACCGATGTCGCTACTCTTGTAACTCAAGCACAGCAACAACAAGATAGCTTGGCTATATTGCAACAACAAGAACAATTTCCGAATCAGATTGAAGAATTTAAGCCAATTACGCTTGATAATCTTGAAGACTTACCGGTTATGCCTGTTGACCAGAATATGGCAAATGAAATTTATCGGGTAGCAGAAGAGGCAAAAAACGAGGCTCAAAACTTCCAAAATGGTACGCAAAAACAACCAGAAATGGTGGTGAATGACGCATCACAAGCAGAATTACATGAAATTAATCAGGCCCCTGTAAATATTGACCAGCTCATGCATGAGATTCAATCTGATAGTAAGATTGTGGTTGAAGCCAATGAAACAGGAAAAACTTTACCTGAGCTTACTGCTGCCGTTGAAGAGCCACCCGAAGAAAAAGGTTTCTTTAGACGTATATTCAATAAAATCCGTCCACCTCGGGTAATTCCAATGGAGCAGATACCCCGTATTACTGCTGAGGTTACGGGTGCGCCAGATGATTTAGCTAAAAATATTAAAGGTAAATTATCTACATTTACCCAAGAATCATTTGAAGATTTTAATGCAGCGCTACCGCAACTTAGGAGCTTAAGTAATCAGGCTGCTCAAGCTGTAGGCTATTACAATGCTGAGTTTCGTTTTGAAAAGTTAAGTGCTAGTCGCGTACGCGTTAATGTAACGCCAAATGAACCAGTACGGATTAATGAACAAAACATTGAATTTACTGGTGCTGGTGCAAAACAGCCACAATTTCAGGTCATTCGTTTAGTTCCTGACCAAGATGTAGGTGATATTTTTAATCATGGCCTTTACGAAACCACAAAAAGCCGAATTGTCGATGCTGCATCGGATAATGGTTATTTTGATGCGTATTGGCGTTTACATGACGTAAAAGTGAGCCAACCTGAAAATAAAGCGGATATTAACCTCAAGTATGAGACGGGGGAGCGTTATAAGCTTGGTAAGGTTGAGTTCCGCATGAGCGATCCATCAAAACCATTACCTTTAAATATGAATATTCTTGAAAGCATGGCACCGTGGAAAGAGGGTGATGACTATGCTTTTTGGCGTGTAAATGTTTTAGCAAATAATCTGACTAACTCACGCTATTTTAACTATACCTTGGTCGATTCAATTAAACCCGACCCAATTGAAAAACCACTTGAGTTACCACCCGATTTACAAGCATTGGTCGATCAGCAGAATGTTGATATTGACGAATCGAAGCTAATTCCTTTAGAGCAACAACAACTTGCTAAAGCACGCCAGTTGGCTTCCTCAAGTAAAGAAGTAACACAAAATGTGGTAGATGAAAAACAATTTGCCGGAACTGAAAGTGTACAAGCCGCACCCGCATCTTTAAAAGCTGCGACTGTACAGCATGAAGAACAAGAGTCTGAACAAGACCGTTTACAGGCTCAAGCCCGGGAAGAAAAACGTATACCAGTGATTGTGACTTTAAATGCCGATAAACTAAATAGTCTGGAAACAGGTATTGGTTATGGTACCGACACTGGCGCCCGTTTACGTAGTCAATATAGACGTTCGATTGTAAATAAATACGGTCATTCATTTGATGCAAACTTGGAGCTTTCCCAAATTCGTCAATCTATAGATGGGCGCTATAGTATTCCTTATAAACATCCGTTAAATGATTACTTTAATATTGTGGGTGGTTACGAACGTGAGACGAGAGATGATATTGGTCCGGATGTAAGCTTACTTACAGAATCGGCAGTTTTAGGGGGTGAGCGAGTTATTAAAAAACCACTCGGAAACTGGCAACATACTATTGGGGTACGTTATCGTCTCGACCGCCTAACTCAAAAGGGGAATGTAGATATCTCTGAGTTACCAGATGCATTTCAAACTGCTGCATCAGAGCAAGAAGCATTATTATTTAGTTATGAGACCTCTAAAACCTCAAGTAATACACGCTTAAACCCAACCAAAGCTTTTAAGCAAACTTATAAATTAGAATTAGGTAGCGAAAGTTTACTTTCAGATGCCAATATGGCGATTGCAACAGCCGGTTGGAGATTTATTTATTCTTTAGGTGAAAATGATGACCATCAGTTTGTTGGGCGGTCCGATTTTAGTTATATTTTTACCGATGAGTTTGATAAAGTTCCATACAATTTAAGATTCTTTACTGGTGGTGACCAGACAATTCGTGGTTTTGATTATAAAAGTCTTTCACCAGAAGATAATGGATATAAGATTGGTGGACAGGCTCTAGCAGTAGGCTCTTTAGAATATAACTATCAATTCAAAGAGGGTTGGCGAGCAGCTATTTTTTCTGATTTTGGTAATGCTTACGATAAGAGTTTTAGTAATCCGACGGCCTATAGTGTGGGTGTTGGTATTCGTTGGAAGTCCCCAATTGGACCAATTCGTTTAGACGTGGCTTCTGGTATTTCTGATGATAACCATCCGATTCGTTTGCATTTCTTTATTGGTCCACAACTTTAAAAATAAAATTTTATTAGGTTTATTTTATGGCGGAAGTAGAACAGCAGCCCACTTCGGCACCTAGCTCTCCTAAGAAGCGACGTATTTTGCGTAGCTTCTTGCTGACAATCTTGATCATACTTTTATTACTTGTTGCTTCCATCATTATTATGATGTCGACTGACCGTGGAAGCCGTTTTTTATTAGATCGTGTTTTACAAGCTCAGCAAGTCATTAAATATGAATATGAGGGGGGTAATTTACTCAGGGGAATTATTCTTAAAAATATTATTGTTCAGTTAAAAGAAGTTGACGTTACTTTAGATAGAGCTGATGTCCGTTTAGGGTGGCGTTCTTTAATATTAGAAAAAGAAGTGCATTTGAGCAATGCAGATGTCCGTAACCTAGTTATTATTAACAAAGCTCCGCCATCGGATAAGCCATTTGAGTTTAAACCCATTAAATTACCATTTGTGCTTCGTGTAGATGTTGGAGATGTTGATCATTTAGAAATTAAAAATTCAGGTTCTGTCGTAAATTTCCATGATGTTCATTTAAATGATGCTTTGTGGTCAGAGACAAAACTGAAATTTGAAAATTCAAGTATGGATATGGGATATCTTTCTGTTCATAATGCAACAGGAAATATGGACTTTAGCGGTAAATATCCACTGAATGCGACTGCAGATTTAAGAATTCCTTCTTTAAAAAGTTTAAACATCCAAAATATTAAGGTGGCAGCGCGAGGTAGTTTAGATACCTTGCAAGCCGGTGTAGCAACGACAACACCAGATTTATTAACAGGTTGGGTTGTTTTACATCCTGTTCGTCATGAAGTGCCTATGCAAGGTGCATTGTTACTCAAAAATTATCACTTGCCTTTACTGGTTGAGCAAAAATTATTTGCTAAAAACGGTGTAATTAAATTTCAGGGTGATGTTAAGCAACTCAACTTAGCGCTTGAGACAGATTTAAAAGGGGAGAATTTACCTGAAGGCCAGTACAACGCCTTAATGAATACTGATCTGGTTCATCAGTTGAATATTACTGATTTTAACGGGCAGGTCATGAAGGGTGCAGTTAATCTTAAAGGATTAGTGAACTGGAAAGATCATGTCACTTGGGACATCAAAGGTCGTCTAGATCATGTTAATCCTAAAGACAAAGCTATTCCTCAGGTTGTTCAGGATTTCTTACCGCCAAGTTTAGATGCAGCCGTTTCTTCAACTGGCTCTTTGGAAAAAGGTACGGAAGTATTTGCCAATGTAGACTTTGACCGCTATGAATCTTGGAAACTTAAACTAAACCAAGCACCTGAAAAGAATAAGAAGCCACAACCTATGTTTATGAATGTGGCTTGGGCAAATATAGATCGTGCTATGCCATATATAGGTTGGTTAAGTAGTGATAGTGGTCAAGTTGATTTGACTTTGCGAGATGGTCAGCAAGATATTAAAGTCTCGACAAAAGTATATCAGCATGAACAGACCTTATTACCGGCTGGACAATATTTAGCAACTTTGAATGTTAAAGATAATATTCTTAATGTTCCTAGTTTTAGTTTTGCGGCTCAAAAGGGTAGCCTCACAGGTCAGGCCAAAGTCTTATTACCAAGTGAAAAACGTCAGCTGGCATGGAATGCATTATTAAATGCAAAAGACTTTAATCCACAAAGTATACATACAGCGGCACCAGTTAACTTGCTCAACGGATCAATTAAAGCCAGCGGTTTTGCAAAGCCAAATCAACAAATTATTCAGCTTGAAAAAATTGATTTAAAAGGTCGCTTGGCTCAAGCAGGTCAAGAAATGGTTGCGCTAGCTGGAAAAAGTACAGCAGCTTTATTATTTAATGATGTTAAAGCAGGTGGCGGTTTTAAAGGCTTTGCGGTCAATTATGACGGATCTTTAAAAGCGCTTAATCAAGCCAATGGACTATTAAAGTTTTCTATTGCAGGCACCCCAGATTTTATCCGAATTAGTCAGTTACAACATGATGGTGTTGCTGGGAAAATCTATGCGACTGGGTCATTAAATTTAAAAGACCGTATTGCTTGGGATATTAATAGCTCGTTAGTACGCTTTAAACCTCAATATTTTGCCTCTAGTGTAAAAGGCGAAATTTCAGGAAATGTAAAAACACAAGGCATCTGGTCTGACAAGTTAAAGCGTATTGATATTCAACAATTGAACCTTGCGGGTTATTTGAATAATAAGCCAGTCAGAGGTAAAGGTAACTTATCCATACTTATGGATTCGAACCAAAAAGGCTTTTTACCTCAGCAATTTGAAGCAAATAATCTATTTTTAGTTTATGCGCAAAACCAGTTGCAGGCGACTGGTAATGCACAGAATTTAAAAATTAAGCTGAATGCACCTGCGCTTTATGAGTTGTATCCGGGTTTAAGTGGGCGTGCATATGGAGACTTGAGTGTCCAATCTCAACCGCGTTTGAAAGCTACGGCGAATATTGCGGTTGATAATTTTGCATTTAATACATTAGTCAGTATTAAAAAACTTCGTATCCAGGGTGAATTGCCTACTTCCGAAACAACACCAACTCAGTTAACAGCAAAATTAGACAATTTACGTAGTGGTAGCCGTCAAATTCAGTCTGCTGAGGTGAATTTAACAGGAACAAGAAAAGCCCATTTATTAAAAGTGCAAGGAAATAATAATGTTTCTAAATTCTATGTTCAGTTAGCCGGTGGATTTAATGCGAAGAATGATTGGTTAGGGCAAATTCAAAAAGGAAGTTTTGATTCACGCCGGATTCGTCTAGCACAAAATCAAAATGCACCAGTTGTTTTCTCATCGGCACGTTCTGAATTATATGTTGGACAACATTGCTGGCAAAGTACAAATAGCCAGTTGTGTCTTGACCAGCCTGTGCGTGTGAGTAAAGCGCAAGGCAATATTTCATTTGTTACTCAGAATCTAGATTTAGGCGATTTTGCTGCGTTCATGCCGGAAGGTCTGGCTATGACTGGCCAACTTAATGGTTATGCTAAAGCTTCTTGGGTAAATGGTGGGCATCCTAAGCTTGATGCACGCTTAGTGACCAGAAAAGGTGAACTGGGCTTAGCAGCGGAAGACCCGCAAGATCCACCGACTACTTTGGCTTATGATGAACTGAGTGTAATTGCGAAAAGTATTTCAGAAGGCTTATTGTTCCGTGTCGATGTAAAAACACCTGATATTGGTACAGGATATGCGAATGTTATTATTAATCCATACCAATCATCTATGCCGATGCATGGAGAGGTAGCTTTTAACGATGTACAGTTAAAAGTGTTAAAACCATTCATTCAAGATGTACGTTCAATGAGTGGTACCTTAGCCTTAGCTGGCAAAGTGAATGGTACTTTGACCCAGCCACAGTTTACGGGCGAAATGCGTTTGAAAAACGGGGCGATCAGTATGATTTCCCTGCCGGTTAATTTAACCAATGTACAGGTGTATTCATCTATTCATCAGGACATGGCAACAATTGATGGTGCATTCAATAGTGGACAAGGTGTAGGGTTACTTAAAGGTAGTTTTGACTGGAAAAATGCACCGCGTCTACAGTTAAACTTAAAAGGTGATAACTTACTTGTACGTCAAGCTCCATTAATTACGGCCATTGCAAATCCGAATTTGACACTTGATATGTATCCTTTTGATAAGCGTTTAAGCTTGAAAGGATCAGTAGATGTTCCTCGTGCACGTATTTCAATGCCTGAAACAACTGCACCAGTGGTTAACACATCTTCAGATGTTCGTATTGTTCGCCAAGGTCAGGACCCACTTGCAATTTTACGTGCGGCAAAACCGTGGGATATCCGTGCAGATATTTCGGTAAATATTGGCAATCAAGTCATCTTCCAAGGCTTTAACAGTAATATTCCTTTAGTGGGGCGTTTGAATTTAACCCAACGCGGTTATGAAACAGCAATGCGAGCAATGGGTGCTATTGGTGTAAGTCAAAAAGTGAAAATTGAGGCCTATGGTCAAAGCCTAGATTTAAACCGTGCAATTGCCCGTTTTAATGGCCCATTGGCAAACCCGACGTTAGATATTGATGCGAATAAAAATGTTCAGGGTAGTATGGTTGGGGTTCGTGTCACTGGTACTGCTTCATCACCAAACATTCAAGTTTATAATGATGCAGGCCTTTCTGAACAAGAGGCATTAAATGCACTCGTGACAGGGCGTATTAATGAAGGTGCCAGTGGTTTAAGTAATGCAGAAGGCTTTAAATCTGATGTGAACAATACAATTGCTGCTGCCGGTATTAGTATGGGCTTGGGTGGTACTCGTGCTTTAACGAATCAAATTGGTCGTACTTTTGGTTTGAGTGGTCTTGCATTAGATGCTCAAGGTACAGGAGATGATACTCAAGTAAGTTTAACTGGTTACATTACACCTGATTTATTTATTCGTTATGGTGTGGGTGTGTTTACTCCAGTCAATAAACTGACGTTGCGTTATCAAATGAACCGCCGTTTGTATTTGGAAGCAAGTCAATCTTTAGAACGAGCAATAGATTTATTCTACAATTGGCGATTCTAAAGTATTGGAAAGATAAGACTCTATAAGTAATTGAAAAAAATATAGTAAATTGCTTATTGATGTTTATCTAAAATAGCTGTGTAGACTATATGTAGACTGTTGCTTATTTTGGACCTAAGATATGAGTGTAAAACTCTTGTTTTGGTCCAAAAATGAAGCTTAATAAAACAAATGTAGATGCTATCCCTTTGACCGAGTCTGGTCAAAAGATTTATCGAGATTCTGACCTGATTGGCTTTGCTGTTCGGGCTACAACAAAAAGTAAGGTTTTTATTGTAGAGAGACGTAATGAAGGCAAGTTGTATCGAATCACAATTGGTAAAACAAATGAGTTTTCAGTAGCAGAAGCTAGAAAGCAAGCCCAAGTGCTTCTGGCCGAAATCGCCACAGGTAAATATAAAGTTAAAAGTGAACCTGCAAAAAATAGCCCAACCTTTCAAGAAGCTTTTGAACTTTACTTAAAACATAAGAAGCTTAAGCAGTTATCTATTAATACATATAATCATTGTTTTCGAACTTTTCTCTTTGACTGGAAAGATAAAGATATTTTCGAAATTTCCAAAGATGAAGTATTTGAAAAGTTTTTAAAGCTTTCTGAGTATAGCGAATCGCAAGCCAACCTATCTCTAAAGATGTTTGGCTCAATTTGGACATTTGCAAAGATTCACTATTCTACTGAACAAAATCCAATATTAAAAACCAACCCTGTAGATATTATCCCTGCTAAAAGGGGCTGGAATAAGATTAAACCAAGATCACGCCATCTAGATGAAGATCAAATCCCTGTATTTTACAAGGCAGTAATGGAGTATCGTGGCGAGGATTCTATAAGACTAACCGAGTTTACTAACTCAACTAGAGACCTTGTTCTATGCGTAATGTTTACTGGCTGCCGTCGGGATGAAGGTCAGACCTTAAAATGGTCAGAAGTTGACATTGAAAAAGGCACCTTTGTATTCAAGGACCCAAAAAATGGAGATGATCATTTGTTGCCTATGGGTGATCAATTGTGGGCAATTTTGAAAGAGCGATATAAAAACCGGAAAGGTGATTATGTATTTGCTGGATCTTCTAGAAAGGGCAATGGTGGGGGTTATATCTCTACTCCTGATGGCGTTCTTGACTATGTAGAGAGACAAACTGGTATTAAGATTTCACTACACGACCTAAGAAGAACATTTGCTACTATCTGCAATAATCTTGACTATGGTCAATATACAATTAAGCGCCTTCTCAATCATAGATCCGGCGCTCGTGATGATGTCACTGGTAATTACGTTCAGGTATCGATTAAAAAGCTTCGCAAGGCCATGAATGACATTGAAGCCGTTTATCGTGGCGAACTTAATCCCTTTGACTAACTAGCTCTTGCCAGTTGAGCCGTATTAAATACTTTCTTTGAAGCTTGATATGCCAGCACATCTGCCTTTTGATAGGCAACACATCTGCCGACTTTTGAGTAAGGTAGGCTGCTACCATTACAACGCATAGCTTGCAAAGTATGAGTAGAGCATTTCAAAAACAATGCTACCGCTTCCTGACCAAAACTCTTTTCTAATGGGGCTTCTAGGAATTCTTCTAAAAGCTCCTTTTTTTCCTGTTCTGACATTTGATCTAACTTAGACATTTCACCCCTCCTTACTTTCCGCTTTAGGCTTTGCCCACCACAAACAAGGCCCATCTTCTGTATCAAAACCTGCAATAAGAAAGGCATCTTTTATAGGTGGTTGTGGTTTCCAGTTTGACCAATCTGCACAGTCGTCTTCAGGAATTTCTGGAATATCCAAATATTCCAAACGCTCAACAAGAATTTCTACACCAAGATTAAGTTGAAGCTGTGCCCATTGTTCCTTTGTATAAAACTCAGCATGCTCTCCAATAGTGTCGTGCTTCTCTATATCAGGGTGGAACCAGCAGCTATCTAAATCATCTGGTACTTGTGTTGGTTGTATTTGATATTTCATCCCTCAGCTCCCGATTTGCAAACATTAACCATTGCTTTGTATTGAGTAGATATACGAAGCTTCTCTCTACCAGATATGCTGTCAATATGGACCATAGGCATTGGTGCAAGGTTTGCAGCGCCAAGCATTTCTTGAGTGGGTTCTAATGGCATTAAAACGTAGCCTTCTGGCACCGCCTGAGCTTTGGCTTTTTCTAGCTCTGCTCTAAGTCTGTCAATTTCACATGCTGCATGGTGACAAGTAACACGTAATTCATCTTCGTTATATTCATCTGCATGCATCATCATTAAATGACTGATTTCGGTGCCAAATTGACTATCACCATCGAACACCCAAACAAAACCATCATCTTGTTCAAAGCGTAAATTAACTTCTCGTTCCTTATTCAAATCTGTCATGCTGCCACCATCTGATAACTTTTTTGATTTAATCTTGCTAAACCACGCAAACGTAATTGTTCAATAAAGTGTTTATCTCTGTTCATCCATGCTCTGCAGAACGAGGCAAATTTCTTTTGGCAAATATCATTCATTGGGAAACCGTATTTTGTTTCATTCATTGATATCTTTGCTACTTCTTTGCCACGTTTTAAAACCATGAATCCATTTTTTTGAGATGGATAAAATCCGTTTTCACACATCCATACTGTGAACGGAAGCGACATAGAATCAG
The DNA here is from genome assembly GCF_003937785.1 of Acinetobacter sp. FDAARGOS_558. Lineage (NCBI taxonomy): Bacteria > Pseudomonadati > Pseudomonadota > Gammaproteobacteria > Moraxellales > Moraxellaceae > Acinetobacter > Acinetobacter sp. FDAARGOS_558. The sequence continues at coordinate 840,595 of NZ_RKJH01000001.1, read as the reverse complement.
GGATGTTACGCATCATTTACATTCTCCAAATAGAATCTTTAAGTTTCGCTTTGAAGAGCAAAGCTTCTGTTTCATTAAGTGAAACATTTAAGAAAACTTGGGTTCGTTTACCGATCACAGTAAATGTTCTAGTTTTGCTGTTATAAATTTGAATCATTTAGGCGACTCCAATAAAAAGTTACCTTCAACCTCAAGTTCTTTTCTTCTTTTTACAACCAGCTCCATTAGACGTTCTTGTATACGTTCATCAGCTTCAGAAATATCAATTTCAAGGGCATCTAATGTAGTCAGGTCCTTTGCTTGTCTGATCTTTTCCCCAATAGAAATATTTTCTTTTGATTGACCAGCAATAATGACTAAGTGTTTATTTAACTCAGTTAAAAAAGATTTTTGATCTTCAGAAGCCCAGTCTTTCGTTTCCTCAATAAGACTATTAGCTGCATCTGCAGTTTTAGTTTTCTTTAGCTTTTCAATAAGGCCAGCTAACGGAGACTCAACCGGTTTGTCATTATGGTAACGAGTCCAATTTTCCTCTTTGATATTGGCCTTCTTCGCAGATTTTTTTGCTTGAGTTGAGTTAGTTTCTTTATCTGCTTTAGGTTCAATTGGTCCCAAAACGTTTAGAATGTTGTCGTCATCTATACTTGTCAAACCCACTTCACCATTAATAATTGCATTCAGTAGATTTTTAAACTCATCACACCAATAAAGTGATTTTACAAATACACGTAACTCACCATAATCATGTGATTTACGATTAATAAATGCTTCAGCAGCTGACCGTGTTGGATGGCAATTAATATCTTCCCAAAAATATTTACCATGACAAATATAGACGTTGCGTTCGTTCCATTCCGATAAAATATTAATTTGTGTTGATACTTTGGCATCGAGGAAAAGCTCATCTTCTTCATCAATAGCCAATCCATTTAAATCATGTTTTTCTGCAGCTTTTAGTGAATCAAAAAACTCTTCAACTGATTTATATTTTGATTCCTGATCTACATCTACAATATTCGTAATTTCAACTGAATCGCTTGCAGGGTCTAAACCCCACACAATATTTTTTGATTGAACAACGAAAATAGGTGAATCTGTACCAGCGTTATCATTTTCCCAAGAATTTTTGAGTTGTTGGGTAAACTCCGCCCATGTTTCAGGCGTAAATAGAGTAGGTTTCATAGTTGCTAACCTTTAAATATTTTGAAGCGCTTTACGCAAATGTGGGTCAAGGTCTTCTTTATTCAGTAGCCATGAGATATATGGGCGCGGTAATTCTTTAAGAGGTGTTCCTTTGTGTTTACCCCAAGTCATTATTTTGGGTAAACGAACTGCTTCAGACATAAGAAATAAAGAATTAAGGTCTTTAATTCCCAGTCGTTCAATTAGAGCTATAAGGATAATCCCAGTAAAATAAACATCCGCCCGTGCTGAATGTGCATGTCTTAAATGCTTGCGTGCTTCTTCACGGTTACTCATTACGAAATAGTACAGAACAGCCAATTTATGACTTGTTAAATCAGGCCATACGTCCCTTGCTAAAGCTAAAGTACATATAGTCTTTACCTTAATTGCTGGTCCACATTTATTTAGAGCTTTGATGTCGTAATCAATATTGTGGCCGACAATGAACTCAACACCTTCAGGTAACCGGAACGATTCGCAACTTGGTTGACCTTCAATATCCGTTTCAATGATGTTGTGTACAGCCATTGCTTCTAAATCAATTGGTTCAGGACAAGAATAGAAACGGTTAAAAACCTCATCCTTATGAACTAACAATTGACCATTCTCTAAGCTAAAAGGCGCATAAGCGATTTCAATTGGATAACCATTTAATTTGTTGGTTTCCGTATCTAAAATAATTGCTTTCATTGATCATGCACCATTTAACTGTTAGGCCAGCAAAAGCCACAGTTGTGACATTCCCATTGAGCACCAGAGCCAGAATGACTAACACCTAAAGTGCATTTGTCATTAGTACATCTTGGACAGGTACCATAAATCACACGAAAAGATTTAATAGCTAACATAAATATCCCCAACTAGCGTGTACCAAGAAAGCCACGACGAATTTTGTAGGCTTTCCGGTCAGGGGAAGGGATGTGCGTTTTTTGAAGAATTTGACCTAATTCACGTCCTCTACGATATTTAATTTCGGTTTCTAGATTTCTTAAAATCCACTCGTTTGTATTTAATGTATATTGTGAAACAGGAGTTAATTCATTGTTTTCATTAACCGTATAAACACGAGTTAAAGTGTGATTTGCAGCATAAACTGTATAGCCAAGACGGACTTTGTATAAACCACGTTCTTCATCCTTCCCTACGAATTCACGGAAAGTTGATTTATGGTTTACTTGACCATTCAGATTATTTTCGTAACGTTTAGATCCTCGTAAATAGTTTGTTCTCATTGTGCACCACCTAATTTAACTACATGTACTTGAACATCAACAGGTTCGCCTGAGTTAAATTGTTGTTGCCAATGTTGAGTCTTCTGCTCACGCACTTGAGCCTCTGCATCACATGCATAAAGGAAAGCAATAGCTAATGCACTAAATATAAGGAAGCATAAAACATACGGCCATTTACTATCTTTTTTAAACTTTAGATCCTCTGCTGATGGATGCTGATAAAGTTTAGAAGTAGCTGGTTTATTTGTTTTATTCCCGCTAAGTTCAGGCACGAAACAAATAGGTGTAGATGGGGCAGATTGACTGTTTATATATTTCTGATTCATAATAATTTGCCTTTATACGTACAGTATTGGTAGAAAAAGCCTCGATAGCCGTCCAAAGTCATTGAGGCTTTTTCATTTGTGTTAGCTCAGCATTTACAGACATTTGCGAAGGTTTATATCTGTACTTCAAGCCGTTTTTATTAATGCGCTCTTCATCAATTAAATTTTTCGCATTAATATTTGTGATTTCCATGTCCTTCCAATTTGGAAAGTCTTTACTTGAACATTGAATAACACGACCACAAGCCATAGCTCGTAACGCCTCCGAAACGCTAATCAAGCCTTGTTCGTCTATAACTTTGTCTTTGTAGTGATCCATGAGAATTCACCTTTTGACGTTTATGTAGTATTGGTTGAAAAAAGCCCCGATAGCCGTCCAAAGTTTTCAGGGCTTTTTTTATTTCTTAAGATTTAAATGACCCAATTCGTACAGGGTTTTCAGGAAGTAAAGCTATTACTTCTTCTTTGAAATCTTCAATAATTTCATTACGTAATAACTCTTCTTTGACAATTTGAATGGCAAACTGAGGTGTGCTGCCAGAGCTATTCACAATTAAACGTAATTTGATTTCTCGTTCTGCAAGACCTAAGTAAGCTGAATCTTGGATGGTGAAATAAGCCGGTAATACGCCTTTTTTAGCAGATGCTGCAATTTGGGCCATTTCAGATTGAACCTGACGTGTGTTTTCTACTTCAGCGTTACTAGTAGTCGATGCTTCAATTTGCATATTTCGTACTGCAACAAGGGCATCTTTAATATCAATGACATTATGATTTTCATCAAATGCATTAAGTACTTGAGCCCAATCTTCAATGAAAACAGCAAAGTTGCGTTGATCTAATTTATGGTCTTTAAGTTGATTCAACTTTTTCCATACAACAGTTGATTCTAAACATAAAGAAGCTAAGTAGTCACAATGGCCTTGGGCTTGTCCTTCACCATGGAAGTTAAGAACTGCAATAGCTTTCATGTCATTTTGATTAACAAAAATTGGTGTATTTTTACCGCCTTCTGCAACTACAAAATCTTTAAAGTCGTTAAATGTTGGTGTAGTAAATTCACCATGAGGACGGAAGCGAGCATCCATAAATTTTTCAGCAGCTATAACACTATAGTCATGATGCAACGCTACAAGCTGACCACGCTCAAGTGGAATTACAGGTTTAGCTAAACCTAAAAATTTTTCGATTTCGATTTTTTCAGACATGAAGGTCTTTCCTTTAGTTGAGATAAAAAGTTTTTAAAAATTAAGCTTTTTCTTCAAAAAGCTGGTCAGTGTGTTTAGCAAAAAGCGATACATCACCACGTGTGTTTACATACATAGGTGTTTTGTCACCGTGTTCTTCGACACTTTTACCTTTTGGGAGTGGGGCATTTGAAATTAGTTTGTGCTCTACAGTAACGTTGTTGTGACCAACGCCTTTAGAGAACTTTAATTTAATTGTGATCTCGCCGACTTTTTGTGTATCAACAGCAGCACTTGCAACCTTGCTAACTGCATAGCCAAGTTGTTTTGCAAAGGCACCGCCATCGATGTCATTAATAAATTCTTCGCAATCTGTAGAGCGTAATGTACTCATTTTTTATTCACCATGAGATGTGTTGGTGAAATTATTATTCATCAATGAATAGATTAAATCAACAACAAATTATTCACTAATGAATTAATTGTATATAAAACAACCAATATGATTTATTTAGGGCAAAAAAATACCCAGTATTAAACTGAGTATTTCGTATATATTTACATGTATTTACAAGGGTTAACATTCAATTGAACGGAATCCAATCATTTTTAGTTTTTGATCAAATTATTTTTAGTCAAAATCATTAATCTTGCTAACTCATGATTAAAACTATTTAAAGCTTCTTTTATATTTAAAGATGCTAAATCATGGTTTTCAAAATTATCTAAGATGAAAGATTGTTCAACTAACGGATGGTGTTCATTAGAAATATTTTTAATATTTAAAAGAATATTAGCAGCTAATTCAGGTTGAGTTTTTATAACTTCTTCTGCAAAAGTTGTTAAAACAGTATTAATTCCTTGAAATTCAGTTACTTTCAACATCTTATTTATCCTTAAAACTCTCTATGCATACCAACGACTTTACCAACCAACTTACATTCTTCTGTTAGCTTAATAATTTGTTCAGGCCATTTAGTATTTAGTGGCTCTAAATATTTTTCTTCTCCATCTTCAATTATTAATCTCTTAAATGTAGCTTGTGTATCACCAGCACAAGAAACAATAACTAAATCATTGGTTTTTAAATCAAAAACTGGGTAGTCTGGATTTACATATATTCGATCACCTGGTTCAAATTTAGGTAACATTGATGTACCAGTTACAATAAGTCCATAACCATTTTTTCCAGCTTTCTTCATTGGTGGAAGCCATTCAAGTACTTCAGTGTCCTTCAATACTGTTTGAACATCTGTAAATGAACCTGCTGCAACCCAAGAAATAACTGGAATTTGCTCTCCATCTAATTTGATTTTATTTGATAGATTTACATTGTTATCTAACACCAATTCATCTAAATCATTATTAATATTATCAATGGCTTCTAAGTCATTATTGAGCAGTGTATTGGCATCATAGCCTGCCCAAGAGGCTAATTTTTCAACGGTAGATATCTTTGGTTCTTTATATTGCCCATTCTCCCAACGAAAAAGTGTAGGTTGTGGTACTCCAGACTTTTTACTAAGACCTGTAGTAGTAGTGCTGTATTTTTTTAACAGGTACTTAACGTTTTTTTGAAGGTGCATTTTTCCAACTCCAAGATGGATAGCTAATTTTATTCAAAAATGAATATTTTTTGTGAAACAATTCATTAATGTATTGACAACTATTCATTAGTGAATAAAAATATGCCTTAACACGGAGGCATTTATATGTGCATGAATATTCAAGATAAGGTTATTTACCTTTCAAATAGTCGAGGTTTGACTCAACAGCAAATCTCAGAAAGAACTGGGATTTCTCAAAGTTCTGTTTCAAAAATTGCAAGTGGCGAACAAAAAGAAGTTGCTTATAACAAAGGTGTTGCTTTAGACGCGTTAGTTGCCTCTGAACAGAAAAGAGAATATGAGGAATCCAAGACAAAACAATTAAATCGATCTGCATAAAAACCAATTTTAGGAATGTATGAGGCATAACCATGGCTGAAAAACTTCTTGCAAATGCATCATCGAAATTAACTTTAGAAGAAAAAGCAAAGATGGAATGGATTGCCAAACTAGAAGGCAAGAATTCCTTATCTAATCTCATCCGTTCTATGTGTAAGAAAAAGATTTCAGAAGTAGAAGGTGAGATGGCAGGTAAAAGCTCTCTCGAGGTAATTAAAAACATTTGCACTAGAAAAGTCTCAGAAGCTGAATCCGAATACCAGTTTCTCAGAAATGTTTTTTGTGGGTCAAAAGATAACGGGTATACCAGAGATACCTTCGAATTAGTGCCTTTACGGGCCGAAAAATCGCGGCATACAAATGCTAGTGATAAATCAGTCCAGCTTGATCTACTTAGCTGGAAATAAAAAACCACTCCCTGCGCCAACAGGAAATGGTCTATGGCTGTTCAAACCCTTGGAAGAATGAACGTGAGTAATTTAGCAAATCATCACTGCTCAGGCAAATGCACTGATTTTAAAGAAGAACAGTGCTCAACTTGTCTTATTAATCAAGATGCCCCGCATCAAATCGTAAACACTCAAACCGATGAAGAGAAATTTCTAGATCGTGCATTCAATGCACAAAAGGAGATTTCATGACTTCAGAAAAAAAGGTTTGGCCGTTAGGAACCAATCACACTGATTCTGAGGGAACGCCGTGGAAGCGTGACGAGCAGAACAATTGGTGGTTTTGGCAAGAAAACTTTGGCTGGTCACGTTATGTAGGTCCAGTGAACCAAGCTTTCTTAGATTTACGATTTGAGGTAGGGACTGAACAGTGATTTTTGAATTAATAAACCTTAGTGATAAATGTACATTTGAAGCACCAAATTTAAAAATTGCTGCTTTAGTTACTTGTGTACTTGGAAATGGTCAATACTCCGCGAAGGGGATAAAACATGATTTAGATGTTCCGTTCTTTCTTTTCGGTGGACATGAAGAATGGTTTATCTCTAAATTTGGAACAAATTTTGAAGAAACACTTATTCAAGTTCGAGATGAAGAAAAACAAGATTTAGCAGATAGCTTTAATAGCGTTTTATTAGGTTACTACCTTGACCGAACAGCTTTTTTCAAAGCTTACAACTTAATTAAAGATCCAGCTGAACAAAAAGAATGGCGTAAGCAGTGGTTAGATGAAAGACGCTCTTCTTTTAATAATATCTGTGAACGTGCTTGGAATTATGCTGAACAAGTGAGCTTGTATAAACCAGCTCAGGAAGGTGCAGCATGACGGTACGTCCAATTTTATTTAATTCAGAAATGGTTAGGGCCATTTTAAATGGATCTAAGACGCAAACACGCCGAATTATTAAGAGTAAAGTTCAAAAAAAAATTGATATAGCTGAACATCTTGGAGAGTTCTTTGGTTTAGAAGATTCTAAATCACAAATATCTTCTTATTTTCAGAAAATTTGTCCTTTTGGAGCAATTGGCGACCAGCTTTTTGTTCAAGAGACGTATGGCACCAAAATTAGAAGTTTAGGTGGAACTCCTCATGAGTCATTTGTCTACAAAGCAGATAACCCAAATGAAATTGCTTATTACGACTGTAAGGGAAAGGGTTATCCAGTTAGATGGAAGCCATCTTCTCGTATGCCTCGTAAAGCATCACGTGTTTTGCTTGAAATAGTTGATATCCGTGTTGAGCGTTTACATGAAATTAGTGATGTAGATGCTAAGGCTGAAGGTTTTGATAAACCTAAAACTGATTCAACTATGCAAAGCAATAATTCTCATAACCCAGTTCTTAACTTTCAAAAACATTGGGAAGCAATAAAAGGTAAAGAATCTTGGAATGAAAACCCTTGGGTTTGGTGTATTTCTTTTCGGAGGATTGATCAATGAAAAGATGTCCATCGTTTAACAGTTACTCAGTCACTGCAGATGGGAAAGTTTTTACACACCGTCGCAAGGGTAGGTTAGCCAAAGGGCTAAATAGAGTTGATTTTTCATACTCAAAAGAACTATCGCAATTTACCACTTCAAAAGGATATCGCACCGTTTCTGTATATATCGGTAATGGCAAATCAAGACCAATTGGTGTTCATCAACTTGTTGCAGATGCATTTATTGGGCCTGTTCCAGAAAATCAAGAAGTACGCCATCTAAATGGGATTCCATCCGATAATCGTTACGAAAATCTAGCTTATGGCACAAAACAAGATAATGCAAATGATAGGGTTCAGCATGGTGGATATAAGCAGGGGGCATCACATATAAATGCAAAACTTAATCAAGGGCAAGTAGAGAGCGTTAGGAAAAAACGTGCATCAGGCTCAAAAGTTAAAGATTTGGCAAAAGAATTTGCTGTAAGTACTAGCACTATTGAGTTGGTCCTCTATGGCAAGTCTTATAAAGTTAACCAAGGTGGCGCCTCATGAGCCAGATTGTATATAGAGAAGACAATTTCATTGGGGAACTTTTAATGGAAAAGTTCGTCTTCAAAAAAATAGGTGAATATAAGTCAGACTGGGCTTTAGCTTATGTTGATCCAAATAATTTATATAGTGCTGGCGGTGGACGTCTAACAGTCGTTTTAAGTAGTTTTACCGGTTCCGCTTTCTTTTCTCATGTTGGTCAACCAACTTTTAAAGAGTTCATTGCCCAATGCCATGCTCCTTATTTACTTAATAAACTTTTTCCTAAAATTGAAAAGTGGGTAGATGTTGAGGATGGTAATGAAGTAATTGAATACATAGCTATCAATAAGCTATCTGAATTAAAAGATGGTCGATCAAGTGGCGCAATTTCCAAAAAAGATCTTAGAAATTTTTATGAACACCTTAAAGAAATTGAATTCGAATGTTTTTCAAATTTCTTTGACCAGCTCACTTTTAAAGACCGATCAATCATGTGTGAACTGTTTGGTGAAGACTGGCTTTGGGAAAGTGGGCCATCCAAATTAAATCCTGATTACGTATACCTCGAAAAAATGCTGGTAGATGTGATTTCTGAATTTAAGAATTTAATTGGATTGGATGGGTGAGCGATATGAAAAATAAACTCATCGTTGACCGCAACCAAGCTAAAAATATCCGCGATAGGGAATTATGCGAAATAGCGGTAAATATGCGAATTAAGGAAGGGGAAAACAATCAATTTCGTGCGAGAAAAAAATTTCTCAATCAAGTTTTTTGGGTAGCTGAACCCCTTTGTAGCATTAAATGTGGACCTGAAAAATTCTACGGCCATTTTTCCTGTGATCCGATTCCTGAAGGTTGGAGCCGTTATACACTTGATAGACCAGGAAGTAGGGTTAATTTTGGTGAACATCGCTTTTTAGTTGAGTGCACTGAAGTTAAGACATTTAAATATTCTGCAGGTCAATTATTCACTGTTTTACTAACGCTTAAAAAAGTTAATGGTGGTGCATTATGAATATGTGCCTCAATCTTAACTTATTACCTCATGAATTGATTGTTGATAATTTTGCAGGTGGTGGTGGAACATCTACTGGCTTAGAAAAAGCCTTTGGCCGTCCCGTTGATATTGCTATTAACCACGATCCTAAAGCAATTGCAATGCATCGTGCTAATCATCCAAATACTCGTCATTTTTGTGAGGATGTTTGGGATGTTGACCCTGTAAAAGTTACTAACAATCAGCCTGTAGGACTGGTTTGGCTTAGTCCAGATTGCAAACACTTTTCTAAAGCAAAAGGTGGCAAACCGGTTGAAAAGAAAATACGTGGTTTAGCTTGGATTGCTCTTAGATGGGCTGACCTTACACGACCACGTATAATCATGCTCGAGAACGTTGAAGAGTTCAAAACTTGGGGCAGATTAGGAAAAGATGGATTCCCGAGTAAAAAGCACAAAGGTGAAACGTTCAGGTGCTTTGTTAATGCATTACGTCATCAAGGTTATAAAGTTGAATGGCGAGTAATGAGTGCTCGGGATTACGGATCTCCAACTCTAAGAAGACGGTTTTTTCTAGTTGCTCGCCGTGACAACTTCCCTATAGTTTGGCCCAAGCCTACGCATGCTGCACCAGATAGCAAAGCAGTTAAAACTGGGAAATTAAAACCATGGCGAATCACTGCAGAATGCATAGATTGGTCAATTCCTTGCCCAAGTATTTTTACTCGTAAGAAACCTTTAGTTGAGGCAACTTGTCGCCGTATAGCAAATGGTTTAGTCCGTTATGTAATCAATAATCCAGAACCATTTATTGTTCCAATGGATAAGGTTAAAAGCGTTGCCCCAGTACTTACTGAGTGTGCAAATGCTTCTAGCCCAAGATGTATGCCTATTGATGAACCTTTACGCACAATTTGCGCAGGGGTGAAAGGTGGGCATCATGCGTTAGTTACTGCGTTCATTGCTAAGCATTATACGGGTGTAGTTGGTAGTGATATTCGCGAACCACTTCATACTATTACTGCAAAAGATCATAACAGTTTAGTCGTCAGCAACCTGGTGAAACTGCGGAATAACAACATTGGTCAACCAGTAGATGAACCATTACACACCATTACTACAAGTGCGGGTCATTTTGCATTAGTACAAGCATTTTTAACTGCCTTCTACGGTAGTGAGAAAGACGGAAACAGCATTCATGAGCCACTTCGTACGATACCAACACGTGATCGCTTTGGCCTTGTAATGGTTAAAGGTGAGCTGCACCAAATTGTTGATATTGGCTTCCGTATGCTTCAGCCAAGAGAACTATTCACTGCACAAGGTTTTGAACCTACTTACATCATTGATCATGGGATCGATGAACATGGAAACACTATCAAATTAACTAAGACAGAACAGGGAAGAATGGTAGGTAATTCTGTGCCTCCTCAATTCTCTGAAGCTTTAGTACGTGCAAATTTTGCACATGAACACCTATATGAGGCAGCTTAAGAAATGGCAAGATCTAGAAATATTAAGCCCTCATTCTTTATGAATGAAGACATTATTGAATTACCTTATGAAGCACGATTGCTATTTATAGGGCTTTGGACTTTAGCAGATCGCGAAGGCCGACTCGAAAATCGACCTAAGAAAATCAAAATGTCTTTATTTCCTGCAGACGATATAAACGTTGCAGAACAGTTAGAGAACATTTCTAAGTTCGGTTTTATCGAGTTATATAACGCTGATGGTATTGATGTTATCCATATCGTTAACTTTGTTAAACATCAAAACCCACATGGTCTTGAGAAAGATAGTGAGCTACCTGACAGAAATGGCATCTACACTGTCTATCAACGTAATCCAAAAAACAAAACAATTGTTGGAAAGGCAATTCAGCTAAATAAAGCTGATTTAAAGCATTTTTACGATAAAACAGGTCCATTTGCCACTCAAAATACTGGTTCTGCTGTTGAAAACAGTTATCAAGATAATGAATCGAATCAAGCAAACAGTAGTGGAAGCACACAAGAACAGTTAGATAACGGTTCTAAAACTGTTTCTATCTCAGACCAAAACGCCCTGAATCCTGAATCCTTTAATCTGAATCCTGATTCACTGAATCCTGAAACCTTTAATCAGAATCCAGAAGGTAATAACAACTCCGCCGTTGGCGAAGTTGATTCATCGACTCAAACAAAATTTAGTTTCAAGAGTGCTTTGAAAAAAAATGGTGTACCTGAGAAAGACGCTGCTGAGTTCTTACAAGTTCGTAAAGCCAAGAAAGCTCAAAACACCGAAAACGCTTTTGACGCACTTTTGAATGAAGCCCAAAAAGCAGGAATTACACTTCAGCAAGCCGTCGAATATTGCTTGAAAAGACAAAATCCTTGGGGTGCCTTCAAAGCATCTTGGTACCTAAACGAAAAACCCGAAATGACTACCGGTCAACAGTCAAACCATCAATCGTTACCACGCAATGTAAATGATCAATGGGGCGCGCCAAAGAAATATGAACCGGTTGCTCACACAGCTGTGAAGGGTGAGTTGATATGAACGCAGTGCCTCAAAAATTGGAATATAAAATTTCCCATACAAACCAGATCTGTAAGATCCACAAAGAACACATGATCAATGTACATGGTCGAATCGTTTGTCAGTCATGTGTTGAAAAAATCATGAAGCAGTCAAATGAAAAATATGAAAGCGATAAGAATATTCGTATTTTAAATTTGAAAATGGCTCGAGCTGGTATCCCTAAAAGACATGTAAATAGCGGCTTTAGCAACTATGCAGTAACTCACAAAGGACAAGACAAAGCTCGTAAAACTTGTGAAAAATTTACTATGGATTTCAATTCAGGTGTTTTTCGAAATTTACTTCTTGTCGGCCGTACTGGTACGGGTAAAACACATCTAGGTTCATCAATTCTGAAAAATATCATCATTAAAAACTGGGAGGCTATATACATTACGTCTGCAGATCTAGCTGAAGATATCGCGGGTGCCTATCGCCGTAGCGGTGATAGTGAAGATGAAGCGCTAAAACGCTATGTAAAAAAAGATTTATTAATTATTGATGAATACGGTTTACATGACCGTGCTGAAAAACGTCCGCAGCTTCTTGAGAGTGTTCATAAGGTTCTACTCACTCGTTATGACGAGTTGAAGCCAACAGTTGTGATTTCAAACCTAAGTCTTTCTGAGGTCCGCGAAGATCTTGGAGACCGGCTTTGGTCAAGATTTCAACATGATGGCTTAGATATTATGGAATGTGATTGGGATGATGCTCGTATAGGTGGAGGTAAAGCACAGTGAACGCATTTGTTGATATGAAAAAATCTGAATACGCATTAGTTGCTTACTCAAACGTAGCAGCTAAATCTGAGGAGCGAAAAGCATTAGAAAAAGCAGTAAAGAAGTGGCTGAAACATCCTGGTAATAAAATCCGACACGTTGAGTCTATAGGGCGTGATCTCAATATGCCTCACGGCACCGGACCTATGTATAAGCGTTTATGTTGTCGTTGCGAAACTTGTGTTGAATGGGCGCTTTCCACTGGTTTAATCAAATCTAAGCCAAAACCAGTTGTAAAACGTGGTCCAGATGCTCGCCAATTGCGTATTTTGGCACAGAAAAGCCAATTGACCCCCTACGCTACAGCTTTTAATGAAGATTGGGATTTACTGGCCTTAGAAGTGGATTATTCAGTTACGGCATTTCAACTTGAACGTATTTATCAAGGGCGTTCTGAAATTGATCACAACTTTGTTTGGAATCGAGTTAAGCGTGTTGCTGATCGTTTAGTTGCTGAAAAGTTAAAAGCTAAAGGGGGATGTACAAATGAAATCTAAATCAATCAGCAAAAAACGCTCAAAAAAATACAATCCAAATAAGCTAACACCAGCGCAAGTTCAAGCTAATCAGAGAAAGGCAGAAATGCGCAGAGAAGCTGCTCAAGAATATGAGTTCAGCATGAGGTTCGTTTCAAAAGATGTACGGGACTATATCGAAGCAAAGAAAATTGAAGAGGCAGCATTGCTTGAGCGTTTCCCTAATCGTTTAACAATACCATATCACTTCAGTATTGCAGCTTACGGTTACCAAGATTTAGCAATTGTTCAAGTTCTCGAACATGTAGAAGAGTGTGAAAAATGGAATGTTGAACTCACTATCACAATGTCCGATAGAACCGATCAATATGAAGGGCAACTAATAATAAATCAGCCATTTACAGCGCCAAAAATGAATTATTTTGAGTTTTCAGAAGGAAAAGCAGACTGTTACGTAGATATAGGTAGTGGATTACGTAGAAAAGGCTGGAAAGGATTAAATGCTGAGATATTAATGGCATTAGACCAAAATAAAAATATACCTGATGGTTTTGGGATCGATTTGATAGAGGTAGAAATAAGTACCTCCTCAAAATTCAAAAGTGTGTCAGCGTATAAAGAATTTTTGAGTGTTGCTGCATGGGTAAACAGTGGTGTAGCTGAGGAAAAATTACGCCAGCTTTGGATTGCTGATCAAATTATAGGGAACGGTAAATCGCTTGGTTTTGGGGATGCAGCATGATGAAAAGACTAAGACAACGCCAGCGCCAACAACGCAGTATTTTTGCGATGTTGCAAAGCTACTCTAGGGAGATAAGTACTTTCAAAAGTTCGGAGGCTATTGCTCCTAAAGAACTACAAGCACAATCTGCAAAACCTAGATATATCTTCACAGAACTAGGGAAAGAGAAGCTTTGCAAACATTGTCAAGAATATTGGCCCATTGATTCTGAATTTTGGTTCATGGTTAAAGCTAAGCTTAAAGATGGATCCGTCGTACTTCGACCAGATTCAGCTTGTAAAGGTTGTTATGACAATGCCTATCGTCCGAATTTATCAAGGGGTAAATATCAAAAACGATCAAGTCATGAAAAGGGAGCTACGGCATGAATCGTTTTCAAGAAAAGCAGTTAATACAAATTGATGAAGAGCAGCAAATTATTAAGTTCACTCGAAAACGTGAATTAATTGAGTGTGATCATAAAAATATTCAAGTTTCTGAAGTAGAGAGTGAAGTACGTTGCATTGACTGCAACACTAAATTAAACCCTGTTCTTTGGATAGCTAAATACCTAAGACAACTTAACCAAGTTACAGAGCGTAATAACAGAATGTTAGCTGAGGTAAGAGTAATTAAGTCAAAGCTTGAAAAGAAAAACAAGTTTATGTGTAAAAGCTGTCATGAGGTTAATGAAATTGATTTTAAAAAATTACCTTCTCAAGCAGCTATTACACGTGGAATGTCGGTAATTGATCAAGAGTTTGACGGAATGAAAGTGGAGTTTTGCCAATGAAAAATAAAATCGGTGATCGAGTTTATGTTGATTTCAAATCTTCTAATAATATGGAAACTGATGGAACACATGTTTTTAGTGAGGGCTAGATTGATAGTGTGGATAAAGATATTGATTTTGTAATTGGCAGATTCGATAAAGGTAGATATTTTGATTGTCTATCGACAAGATGTAAAACTGAATCAAAACTAATGTGTACATGGGAAAATTTTTGAATGTTCATGAGTGATAAGGATTTAGAAGCTCATGGAGAACTTAAGTGACGTAAATCTTATCACTTAAACTATTAATAAGCTTTTCTTATGAAGAGCTTATTCTTTTATAGGTATACTATATAAGAGAAGTAAATTAGGTTTACATTTATATGTTGATACTTGATCAATTCAAACAGGCTGCTTTAACAGAAAAAATTGCTACTTTAACGAGTACAGTTATATTGATAGGTATTTCTTATAAATTAGGATATTACTTCACAAGATTACTTGATAGTTTGTGGATAATTCAGTTTTTCAATGTTTTTGATTTGGCATATTCAGCATTAAAACTAGTAATTTTATATTTTTTAATTCTTATCTTTCATGACAAGGTTTTTGTTGAGGGGAGCGGTGAAAGAAATATTTTAAAATTTGGCTTAGGTTTAATTGCTATATGTCTATATTACATATACGAAATGATAACTGTAGGCTACGCTTATAGTTTCTTCTTTGCAGTTGCTCTATTTTTAGGAATATTTTTTACTTTTACATTATATAACTCTAAACCTTTTGTGAAATATATCGCAATCGTGTTCTTAATTATAGTAATTCCTTTTCTTCAAGGTATATCTGATATACAAAAAAATATACACCGAGCAGATTTGCCAAGAGTTTCAATTAAAGATAGTTCAGCAAATGAAGATTGGAGGTTTTTAGATAAGGCTAATGATAAATTGATACTTCTCAACCAGAATAATCCTAAAGAAATTAAAATTGTTGGAATGGACGAAGTAAAAAAATTTACTAATAGTAGTGACAATAAAATCAATGGTAAGATCAAAAATTAATTGAAAGAGTAAAATAATGAAAATATGTATTGGTGGTGATCTCAACGGACAAGTTGTTGAGAAGGATGTTTATTCATTTAAAGCTACCGATATTGATCCTGAGAAAAAGTCAGAGTATTTCATTCAAAGTTTTATTCTTGGAGATAAGAGATTAAGGTTTTGGATTTGTTTTGATATAGATTTTCATGAAGCTTCGCAAATTGTTGAAAAAATGATGAGAACAAAACACTAAAAAGTATATTGAAT
This sequence comes from Acinetobacter sp. FDAARGOS_558, assembly GCF_003937785.1. Taxonomy (NCBI): domain Bacteria; kingdom Pseudomonadati; phylum Pseudomonadota; class Gammaproteobacteria; order Moraxellales; family Moraxellaceae; genus Acinetobacter; species Acinetobacter sp. FDAARGOS_558. Next base: position 824,697 of record NZ_RKJH01000001.1, on the reverse strand, counting down.
AAATTCGATATATATTTTATATTATGTGAACTGTTTATCGTTTAATACCTTTATTGGTTTTATAGTCCGTACTTTCCCCAAGGTGCGGACTTTTTTTCTGTTAACATTGTTCACTTATAATTAAAAGTTTTTTGGGGTAATCATATGTTCAATAATGAAACTAGAAATCAACACTTTATATCTCAAGTAGAGCAAAAATTAAATTGTATAAATCCTTCTTTACCAAGAGACAGAAGAAGGATTTATAAGTTTAAAATTGATGATAGGGAAGAACTCACCTTTAATCTAGTAAATCCTTTGGGCGTTAAAATTGAAAATAACTTAAGCTTTAATGATTTATATACTTTTGATGTTTTTTCCGATAGAACTAGAAATAATTTCGAAGCTTATTTTGGAAAGTATGAAGTTAACATTGAAGTTTTTACAAATAATATTTTAAATAAAATTGATAACAATGAGGCAATAACAATTGACGAAATTAAAGATTTAATTTTTTGTAAGATGATGAATTTTATAAGAAACCCATTCAGCATTGAAAAGTGCCTTAATACATTTGGTTCATTGTCAAAGGTTAGTCCTACAGATACACATGCATTAAGAGAATTTCGAAAAATAAAAAAGGAAAATATACATGTTAGCCCTGATGTATTAGCTCAGTTGAACATAACCGAAGATAAATATATACAATGGTTAAAGATCATATTTAATTTTTTTTCCGTAAAAATGCCTACAGGATATTTAGGAGAGGAAATTATTGATGCAATTTTAGACATTGATAAAAAAAGAATTTATGTTGGTATTCATACATATGATCAAGAAATTTGCTTACTCTCTGATCGTAGTTTTGTTGATTATGGTCCAGCATTGCCAAATAATTTTTTTTGCTTTGCATTTAATCTCAATAAAAATACATTTCTAAGTTTTATGATTTTTGAGAATACTTTGGAGAATATTAAATTATTCTGCCCAGAAATGGCTCCTGTAATTGATAATCGAAACTTAACGATTGATGTAATGAGCCTTCTTCCACCAAGAATTGAGTTGCTAGTAAGTAAGAATAGTGTAGAAGCTTTAAGGGGTTACAACACTCAGGTTGTATATCAATGTCATACCCACTTCTTTAGCGCATCTACTACTTTTCTACTAAATAATTAATGGAACCAGTCTAAATTAGTTTTTATTCTTAAAATCATAATTAAAGTTCTTCTAAGATTGCAGGGCTTTAATTATGAAATTTTATTTGCTGATGCAGTTGGGGCAAAATAATGCCCAATATTAATAGTCGTCGCCGTCAGTGGAGTGAATTTTTCTCTAATAAAAGACAGGAACTCTTTAAGGATTTCAGTGTTTCATCAGATAATGACAAAGTTAAAAAGCAAAAAACTAGCTCATGTAAACATGTGTTTTTCCCATGCCGTGTAGAAAAAGAAAATGAGGGTGAAAACGGTGAAAATACTATATATAGGGGAAGCACAGGCGGTGTTATCATTTCTGGTAAGCAATACATCACAATCAAATTGCCTTATGGATTAAGCGCTAACGAGATATGGCGGGCTACAATTGATCAGAACGGAAAGCAAAGAAACAGTCTTTCAGTAGGTGCTAAAAAATATAAAGACAAGGTTCAAAAGCAATATGGACCTATGTTTAGGGCACTTAAGTTAAAAGCTATCGATCAACTTTGTGAAATACGATTAATTGTTCAGCCACCACTTAAAACTCGGTCTTACAGTGCAAAGACTTATCCACGATTTGATATTGATAACTATCCAAAACTACTAATTGATAGTGTCAAAGGTGATGGCTTGTTATTCAAAGACGACAATATTTTCATAAGTGAACAAATCAAGCTGGCAGAACCATGTGAAGAGGGTTGTGTCTGGCTTTCCTGTGTTTTTACTGAAGAAACTGATTGGTTGTCAAAAACTGTAGATTTTGATTGGTTAGCTGGGAGAAGCATTTAAATGGCGAAAAAGAGCGATTTGCAACGTCGAGTACTTATTGGAAGAAAACTTGCAATGGCGCGTGATATGTCTCAATTACGTCAAGAAGACGTAGCATTAGAGATATTCGGTACACCACATAAAAACCGAATGAGTGAAATCGAAAATGGTAAGTTAATGCCAGATGCAGAATTACTTTCGGTGCTATGTCAAAAATACGGTGTTTCAGCCGACTGGGTTCTTGGTTTTACTATTGAGCCAGAACTAGACAAAACAGCTTCTGTAGCTGGTATTCTGTTTAACAGTCTAGGTGAAATGATGAGTGAATACACTCAAGCCATGGCATTTCAATTAAGTATGGCTGCAGCACAGCATATTGCATCTTTCCCGAAAGCCTTAACTGTAGAGCTGCTTGAAGCTTCAAAGGGGCTAATTCAAGCTTGTTTATCGCAAGACCAGTCTATTCAAGAAAAGGTTTTACCTGAACTTCACACTCTTATGCGTATTGTTCGTGAGTGTGAACAGAATCGTGCAAAACAAATCCGTAATTTAGAGATGGCTATTGATGATGTTTTCCAGCGTGAAGAGAATGATTTACAGCAAAAAGCTTTAATTGATCTTATCCAAAATAAAAAACGTTTTAGCAAGGCTTCTTTACAGCAGCAAGCTTTAGATGAAGTGAAACAAATAGGTCTATTTGCTGAATAAGGGATAGACTTTAATGGCTCGCAAGATTGAATACTCGGAAGAAATTTGGAACCGGCTAAAAGAAGTCTATGAATCTTCACCTAAGATTACATGGCAAGCTTTAGTTGATCAGGTTGGCGAAGAACTCGGTTGTGAGATGCCTTCGCCATCTGTTGTGCGCCGTAAAGCACTTGCAGAGAAATGGAAAAAGAAAGCTAAATCTCTAGTCAAAAAGACAGCCCAAGAGCTCAATAAAGAGATTAAAAAATTGACCAAAAAAAACAATGGTCAAGAAAATACACAAACTACTGATAAATCGGAAAAAAGTGATAGTCAAAATTCTGTCAAAAAAACGTCAAATATTGCTGAATTTAATAGTCAAAACTCTAAAAATAATGGTCATAACAACGGCGGGCGTTCTACAGTCAATGAGAACTATCTAAAGTCAGCTTTGGTTGTCAAAAATAACCGTATAAGAGCTCATAAGCTGGGTGAGTTAATTACAGATACTATCGATAGTGTTATTCACATTAGAGATGAAGTCCTTAATCTAAATAATCCTACTGAAGATGAATTAGCGCTGGTTAAGTTTAAAATGGGCTTGATTAGTCAAGTGGTTGATTTGAACGTTAAACAAAGTATCAGCATTTCTAACATTGCTCGAACTGAGGCAATGTTCTGGGGCTTAGATGTCGATGATCTTAAAGACCAGTCGGAAGTTCAAGCACGGCGTAGTTCAGTTATTTCAGGTGCTGAAGAAAGAATGGCAATTGCAAAAGCTAATATGAAAAAGAAAAAAGAAGAGGCGTTTATGCGAAAGTTAGCGTTAATTGAAGCCGGTGAAGTAGAGCCTGAAGATGAAAAAAGTGAAAATTGAGCTGGAAAAATGCCAGACTTAATTTAATGTGCAGTTCTGCTTAAGTTATAATCACTTATTTCGAATTTTTATTAAAATTACCAGAGAATTAAGAAACTTATGACTATATTAGTAAGTATCTAAACTTTTTTGGAGGTCATAAAATGACATTCATTACAGCAGCTGAAGCATCAGAAATCGCTACCAAAGCAAAATCTTCTGAACAAGAAATCATTGATATTTTATCAAAGGCTGTTCAAGACAATGCTAAACAAGGTATTCGTCGAACAACTTGGAGTTTATCGCGTAGTAAAGTTGAATTACCAACATTAGAAAGGGTAAAGGCTAAATTCGTAGAAGGAGGATATTCCTTCCAGATCCTTTCAAATAGTCCTGAAACATATACTGTAGATATTAAGTTTTAAGTTATGGAACTTGACCATAGTATAAAATTTTATAATTGCAAAAATGCCCTATATCAGTATGGGGCATTTTTTTGTTATGACGGATTCAAATCACCATAATCCAGTTTTATCTTACGATGAGCTGGGCTTCATCATCGGGATGAAACGAGTTGAAAAAAAAGTTAGTACGATTGATTCAAACATTGAAAAGATCATTGGTATCCTTACTCAAAGCTTTGAAGAGCAAAAAGCACAATTTGCACAGCCTCAGCCTAAACTGACTGAATTTCAAAAGATGCTTAATGCTGTCAATAATAGACAAGCTTTAGATTTTGAAGATTTATTAAAAGACAAAGCTAATCCAATCACTCAATCTTTTGTTGTAGCAGACAAGCTGGTCAAAGACTTTGCTGATGTTTTGGACCAATCAATTAATGACCTTAAAACAGTAGATAAAAAACAAATCAACAAATCTAATGGGCGAAAGCCCGCTATAGAAATTAATAGTCATGAAGACTTATCAAAAATTATAAATCCTACTGTTCCTGAGCGTGATGAAAGGGGCCGTTTTGTATCTAATCCAAATGAACCCCAAAACCAATCATCGATTCGTAAAGTTGCCCAAACGATATCTACGGCGATTAAAGGAGTAATGCCGAACTCAACACAAGGTGTAGATCCTACAGTTGACGCAATCAATGAAGTTGGTCATTTACTTTCACCTGTACGCCGTGCAGCAGGATTAGCTTTGCGGCCATTAACTGGATTGATGCGTAGTAAAAAGAGAAATGAGCCATTACCTCGTGAACAAGAGAACCATAACCGCAAACAAATAAAGTTATTGCAGCGTATTGCCGATAATTTGGCGTCTAAGGGTGGTTTGTTAGGTTCTCTAGGGAAATTGCTTACTTCCGTGTTATCTGCTGGTGGTGGGCTTCTAGGTGGTGCTCTAGGCAAAGGAAAGAAAGGTGTAGGGAAATTAGGAAAGGGCTTAGGTAAATTTCTTAAGTTTGGCCGTGGTCTACCCGTAATAGGTGCATTGGCTGCTGGTGCATCATTATTAGATTGGAATGAACAAAGCACACAAGAAAAGGGCGGTACTGTAGGTAGTCTTGCTGGGGGCGTTATTGGTGGCACGGTAGGATCAATATTAGGCCCAGCTGGTACTTTGATTGGTGGTATGGCTGGTTCATGGATAGGTAATAAACTTGGTACCGCAGTTGCGCCGTATTTTAAAGAGTGGACAGATTCATTAATAGCTGCAGATGTACCAGGTATTATTAATACTGCTTGGAAAGGATTTGTAAGTTATGCTTCTAATGCTTTTGATCAGGCAAAAAACACTGCTTCAAAAGTTGTAGACGGAGTTAAAGATACTGCTGGTGATACCTTAGATTTCATTAAAGATAAATTTAACCGATTTAATCCATTTCATGATGGTGTTCCAACATGGGGCATTGGGCAAGGAGTTTATAAGCCGGGTTTTGGTGCAAATAAAAATGTACCTGCTTATGGTTCAACTGTTTCTCCAATTGGTGAAAAAACTAAGGAAAAGCAACTTGCAGTTTACAATGCAATGAAGAGAGCTGGTTTTAATGATAATTGGGCTGCTGGTTTAACTGCTTCTGTTGGTAGGGAAAATGACTACCAAGATAAATATCTGTTTGGTAAACACCAGGATAAAGCTGGTGGTACGAATATGGGTATGATCTCTTGGCAAGGAGCCCGTAAAGACCGGCTTACGGCATATATGAAGGAAAGGGGATTACTTGATGCAAACGGTAATATGGTACGGAGCCAAGCAGCTTTAGATGCACAAGGTGCATTTATGAAGCATGAAATCGAAACGAATCCTGAATATGCTTCGGTTAAAGCTTATATGCAGAATAACCCAAATGCATCAAAAGAAGATATTGCCCGAGTTCTCGGCACAAAATATGTAAGATGGGCGTATGGGCAAACAAAGCTTCGCAATGGGCAGTCATTTGATTATAGACCGCATTTAGAAAAGGAATATAAATACAGAGCTAACATTGATAAAACCGTTCAGGAACAGAAAACTAATCTACCTAAAGAAAATACCCCAGCTGTATCAGATTTGAAATCAAGTCATATTGTGGAAAATACAAGAGCTAAAGTTGCTAGTGTTTTAAGCACCCAAAAAGCTATCGTTCCCCAAGCTACTACAAAAGCAAAACCTTCATTAAATAATCAAAATAGATTATTAACTAATGTCACGCCGTTTAAGCAACCTTTAAATACTCCTAACCCACAGGAAGTTGTTGTTGTAAATCAGAATAATGGTAACATCGGGCAGAATGTTAGTGATCGTTTCCTTGCTCATGCTCTAACTGGCGGCATTGGAATGGGGAAATTAGACGTTTAGTTTTGGGATATATATGACTTTAAAATTATTAAAATTATCTTTCTTAGTTACGGCAGCTTTTTCAAGTTATGTTCAAGCTGCTACAAGTGTTAATGATATTCTGAATAAACAAATAATTGCTACCAACAGTGAAAATATTAATTCGACAAAGGTAGTTAGTGAACTTTGTATTTTTAGTTGTGATTTATTAAGTACAAACCCTGAAGTGTCTTATGGTGGCATGGACGAACTTTATGTTCTTTTACGAGAAAAATATGGTTTAGATTCTAAGCAAAGTTGTAAGTTCTATAAAAGGACAACTGGCAATGTAATATTAGATACACAATATAAAATTGCAGCCTTACAGGGAACGCCAAATCCTGATGCCTATTCAGATTCAATTTTTAATAATTTGATATATAAGCAAGGAATATATAGTTCTTCAGATGTAAATGTGGACATTTATTATGATTTAGTTGACATTGCTAGAATCAATAATCCTGAATTAGATGAAAATAGCAAAAACAATCTAGTAAAAACTTTTCAAATGCGCCATCGTTTTATTGCCAATAGTTGTGGTGAAAAATTTATGATGGCTTATGACAAGTACTTAAATAAAGTTAGTGAGTTAAGAGAGGCTGAATATATTGAAGCAATTAATAAAAAGAATGCTAAAGAACGGGAAAAAGAGGAATGGGAAGAAGAAATCCGTTTAGCAAAACAAGCAAGAGATCGAGCCGATGCGGAGAGGGAGGAACAAGCCCGTTTAATTGATGCTAAGAAGCGGGAAAATAGACAAAAAATTAATCTATGCAAAAGTACTAATAATTATAAGCTATTTATAGAATCCTCTAATGTTGTTAGTGCACGAAATAGTATTAAAGTTGCACAAGACGTTTTAAAAGAAGAAGATAGGTTACAAAGTTTTAGCGGTGTCACTCGTTTAGATAGGCGTTATGCAGCTGCTCAACGGATCGAGTATGGGCAAAAAACTCTAAATCAAAGCTTTGCCAAGTATAAACAATTGGGTGGAAGTGCAAGTAGTGTTGCTACTGTGACACCTCTAAATAATCCATGTAAGGGTTTGTGATTTTTCCAATATGATCAAGAAAAACCGCCGTGATAGTTATCACGGCATTTTTTTTCATATAACTTGATCTATTCTTAACTTAACTTAACTTAACTTAACTTAACTTAACGTAACGTAAGTGAAGCAAATAAAATCACAGTATAGAGTTGTAACTCTATAAATCTTTAATTTTGGAATCTTGGGGTTATAAATTTAAAATTAATAATTTCAATAAGTTGAATTTTTATTAATAACTATTTGATTTTAAATTTGTTGACAATATTTTTTTTAGAACTATTATTAAAAAAGGTGTCTAAAAATCTGAAATATCATTCAAAAGGAGTTCTTGGTGAAAAACTATACAGTTGCTGTAAAGATTACAGAATCTAAGTCTTTCTTTAAAAAAGATATTTATGAGGCTGCACTTTTTGATAAACCGAATATTAATGCTACTGGTTCCAGTTATGACGAGGTGATTAGGAAGGTATATGAGAAGACGCTTGAGTATTTTGATTTTCTAAGTGACCAAGGTCTTGATATTCCTGAGCCGACTGAAATTAATTCAGTAACATTTAAAAAACGTGATAAAGATGTTTTTTTTCATGTCATAACAATTGATACATCAATCTATGCGGAAAAGACTGAAAAGATTAACGTTACAATTCCCATATCTTTAACACGAAAAATTGATGACTTTCTAAAAGATAAAGTACATAACTCAAATCTTTTCTCCTCTAGATCAGATTACATAACCAAATCTTGCCAAAGATATTTACCCTATGCGAATTATCTTGCCTCGCTCTACAATAATGAAGATTTAATAATTGCTCACAGATATCACGAAAGTAATACCACGAGAAATTGTCTTAATTTGCTCGACTATTTGAAGCTACCTAATTGTCAAGAAGTAATCTTATTTGCGACTTATCGTACACCTACTGATGGGTTTAGTAGAGATGACGGGCCTGAAACTAATTTGCCCCTCATGGGAGCAATTGCGAAAGTCCAATTACCAGGATTAAACGAGATTTATATTATTTTTGATGGACTTTTCCTAACCGCGCAAAGGAAGCCGCGCTACAATGAAGTAAAAGATGTGCTGGATACAGCTTTGGAAACAGATAAAACATCATTTATTCAATTATCAGTTCCATTTACTTCACAGTTAGATCCTGTGGAAGCAGTCAAAATATTAAGTGAATTTCCTAGACAGAAATTAACTAAGGAAACTCGACCTACTTTTTTTAATTTATTAAGTAATCTAACAGAAGAACAATATGTAAATTTTTAACCACAAAAAAGCCTCGCAGTCCGTGGAAAGAAAACGAGGCCTGTCATTGCATAGGAGCAACAACATGCGTACTTTAACACAAATTAATGTACCTTTTCATAGTGCTGATTTAGTAATTATTGAATTCAACAATCAGCCATTTACTGCCATGCGCCCAATTGTTGAAGGAATGGGCCTCACATGGCAATCACAATATGAAAAGTTAAAACAAAGATTTAGTTCAGTTATCACTGAAATAGTGACAACTGGAAAAGATGGTAAACAGTACAATATGGTTTGTTTACCTGTTCGTAAGCTTTTTGGATGGTTAATGACTATAAGTCCAAACAAGGTTAATCCCGAAATTCGAGATACTGTGATCATGTACCAGCAAGAGTGCGACGATGTGCTGTGGGAATACTGGACTAAAGGGCAAGCAATAAACCAACGCTTAACCATTTCTCCAGAACAACAAAATGCACTGCACGAGATAGTTGATCGCCGTGCAGGGAGGGATCGAAGCTTAAGAGCTTCAATGTGGATTCGTCATAATCGCCACTTTGGAATTGCTAAATATAGCCAATTGCTTTCAATCCATTTTGATGAGGCGAAGCAGTATCTTGAGCTCTTGCCGTTACAAGAGCTAGTTCCAGCTGAAACAGATACACTTAAACGTTTAGAAAAGTTTGTAGATAATCTCGCTGCTCGTTATCCAGCATTAGAAAACCCTCTTGCTTATGACATTGCACAGCAATTAGGTGAGGAGCTAAAGTATCAATCTCCAAAAGGACCTAAAAACTTTTGGATATCGATTCAAGAAAGCGGAGCAGTTTCTGTACAGCAATATTCACTACACCACACACCAGTTAATGTTGTGCAATTGCGTGAACGCTTTAATCAATTGTGGGATTTTCTTCATAAAGATGAGGTGCTTGAACTTGGGAAGGTTTTAAAACGCTTTCCTTTCGAACCTGTGAATCGATAAGGGCTTATCAAAATATAAAGATGTCTAAATAGGACTCCCCTAATAAAAAGCCAGCTATTAGCTGGCTTTTTAAGTTTACTGACAAATATAAAATTCTTAATTTTATTGATATTTCCAATGTAATTGATCATATAGTTCTTGAAAAATATTATTCATAAATGCATAATTCGCGCGCGTTTTAAGGATTATGTTAATGACAACAACAGCTTATGATACTCATTTCATGGCTTCCGACATAGCCTTTACAGTAAATCGTACAGAAGTTACTCTAAATATTCCTTTTAGGAAAGTGAAACGTTTGGGCGATATTGTATTTGGTATGGCTGGATGTTTATTTTGTATGAGAGATTTTAGCGAGGCCCTTATTGATTTTATCTTACAAAATAAAACACAATTTGAGCTTCCGAGATCTATACTTGAAAAAACAAATAGTGATTTTATTGCACTAATCTATTTAAGTGGTTCTTGCCTTAAAGTTTCTAAAATGGTAAATGACACTGAGTTTACAATAGAAAACATTACTAATGTTCCTACTGTAATTGGATCGGGGAGTTTTCATACTCAGCATATTATTCATGATTGTCCTAATGCGATAGCTGTTGTCCTAGAAGCTATTAAATACGATCAATATACTGCAGGGGAAGTAAAATATTGCAGTATTAAACGAGAAGAAGTTCATAATTTGGAAGCGCCTATCATGTCTACAACTCTTAATAATCAAATACAAATGTTGCAAACAGAGATTGCTGAAACAAATCATCTTGTTGGAAATGGCAACACATATCACGCTAACACTGAAACATATCACCATGGTGAACCTGTCAAAATTTCTACTGAATTAGGTTTACAAATGTTTCAACATAGTTTAACGAACGTCCGAAATAAATTAACTTCTAATTAATTTAAAATAAAAGCCTGCAAATGCAGGTTTTTATTTATAAACAAAATGAAATTTAATGGAACTTATGTAATTTCTAGAAAAAATTTACTTACAAGATAACCTCATTAATATGAGGTTATTTTTCATGGGCAGTCTTAATCTAGCAGCTATAACAGCTACTACTCCATACATTAAAAAGATCCAATCGGCATTAGAAAAAGCAACAGGCCAAACGATTGTTACACCAGAATTTCGCAAAATTAAGCGCGTTGCTGGTGTTAGCGTTTTACCAGTTGCATTTTTCTTTTCAGGTGGCGCTACGCTTACACTTTATATTCGTGCATTAGCGGATGTAGTGAAGGCCGAACTGAATGATAAAGTAATTGTTCTATCTGGCGATTTTAGTGATGACTATAAGCCAACATTTGAAAACGCCGTAAGTTGTGTTGCTAAACTTATCCGTGAAGCACAATCTAAAATCCAAGAACAAAATAAGCGTGAAAAAGTTAGCTTACCGCCGCGCCGTACTTCTGTAGATCAGAAAATTAAAGAAGTCGAAGAACAAGAGCAAAAGCTTGATGAGGATTTAGCTAAGCAAATAGCTCACCGTGACCAGCTTAAGGAACAAATTGAACAAGCAAAGCATCAACTTGGTATAAGTTCGGAGGCTGGTCAATCCGAACTGGGAAAGCCTGAATTTGATAGTGCGAGTCCAATCAAATCAGTTACAGCAAATATCACACGTGGTAAAGCTGCAATGAACAAAGCCATTATGGAAAAAACCACAGTGCATAGAGCTATGTATCGTAATGATTTAGGCTGGGTGGATTTTGAGTATGGCAGTGATAAACAGGGTATTAAGCATATTATCAAGCGCCGTATGGAAAGTGATGGCATGACATATGATGAAGTTGTGCATATGCTTGTGGATACTATTGTGCAAACAATCGCTCAAGGTAGTACACAACGGCGTACAGAACGTGGATTATCTACAAGAATAAATATTGTATTTAATTCGCATGAAGCGTCATTGATTAAGCGAGAAGGTAGTAATGCATGGCTGCTTACAGCTTTTGAAGTGCATTAAAAAAAGCCCGGTAGTTAGAGATGGGTTGCGACATCTTCTAACCTACACTTATGACCCTATACGTTCTCGTGTCATAAGTGGAGCGGGCTTTGTATATATAATAATCCATGCATTTCTTATTTTCAAATATGGAACCATTCACGCTTACATATATACAAAAGCAATACCCTTAATACAGTTCTTATTAAGGGTGTTTTTTATGCAAATTCAAATCGGTATTGATATTGTCTTAATTCTTGCATTTTTAGCTTATCTTTCCGTTGTTACAGGATGGAATAGCAAGAATAAAGCTGCGTATATTAAACAATTCCGTCATGTGCCTATAAGCCTCTTATTTAAAGAAATCAGATATATGTATTTCATAAGTATGGCATGTGTATTGATCACTATTATTCTTGTTGATTGGCGAATCTATAACGTTGCTTCATATTTTGATGCATTAAGCGTTTCATTATGGATATTCATAATCTATTTCACCATTTTTTCAACTTACCAGATCGGCACTGCAATACTAGTAAAGCTTTTGATGATTTTCAGTAATAGAGCAACTTCCTAATGATCACATCTAAAACAATTTTAGACATGGTTGAGTACTGGCTTAATCATCCGGTCAATGGGAAGTATGGTTCTGATTTTGGTGCACCTCTTTATGATTTGCTAATGGCACCTTTAGACTCGAGGGTGGCAGATAGTTTTATCATTAAGATGAAAAAGGATCTACCAATATTATCTGAGCTTAACTCTGACCAATTAGCACTGTATTCACAAACCGAAGGATTTGAGACGGTTCATATTCATTTAAGCATCATGAATGTGAATATAGATCTTAACCAAGTAGCAGACCGATTGGGTAAATCAGTAACAGGTGAGACATATGACATTAACGCAAGCTGATTTTGAAGCCCAGCTCCAAGCAGCGATAGATGATTATGAGATTCAGGAACGCTATAAAGCTCAAGATCCAATTGTCGTTCACCAGCTGCGTTCTATGGCTAGTTTTTTGACTGCATTTGGTCCAGAAATCGATATTGCTTCAATTGAACCATTTACCAAAACACGTGACCGCTCAATTATTGCGGATGCTACAAATAAAGGCATTTTGCCTATAGGTACGCCGTGTCAGCACTTAATTGAAATCATCAACCGGTCAACAAATGCTGTGAGCTTAAGTCAAGGGCGAATGATTGAGGACCATAGCGGCGGTAGAGTGTGGCGGTTGCTTCAATCCATTAATGTTAAAGCTGGTGAGACGGCGGAAGTAATAGCCGAACAAAGTGAATACCGTGAAATTAAATATGTTGTACCAGTTACAGAAGGGTTCCATAAATATCGAATAGACCTTTTAGAGGACCTTTCACTTGCAAATATTTCGGTTAAGCAGGGCAATAATAACTATGTAATTAAGCCGCGCTGGATGAATGTTGAACCAGGTGAATATGCTGTAACTGTTACTACAGATAATCTAAGAAGATTGTTTATTGAGTTTGGCGATTCTGATAGAGCTGGTCGTACTCTGCAAGCCAATGAAACGGTAATAATTGGAATTCTTGAGACATACGGGGAAGTTGATGTCAATCGTTTAAAAGATGCGGCTTTACTTGATGTACTTTCTAATGATGAACAACGCATATCAGTGCGTTTTAAAGCTGGTGGAGTGATTAGAGAGGGCGTAGATCCGTTAGCTGTATCTGAATTACGTTTATTATCAAGCTATCCATCGCTTTACGATGAAGATGCTGTATTTCTGGGCAACTTTGACTATGCGGTCCGTAAAAAATTCATGAAACGGGCACAGTTTATTTCTGTTTGGAATGAAACTTTGCAAGAGCAACACTTTGCCATTACATACCGCGACATTAATCATTTAAACCTTGTGGTGGTTGCCAAGAACCCAGCTGAACAAGCAACGTTAGAACAAGATATCTGTCGGTATATTGGTTATTGCGATAACTTGTATGAAGGTAAAGTGAATGTACATGAAGTTGTAGAAAAGCCAATTGAAGTAAAAATTAAAGGCTCTTTGGCTTCTGTACATAACACAGATATGGTTAAGACACAGATCAAAGAATTACTTGTAGAACGTTACGGGCGTGAATCATTGAGCTCAAGTCGTTGGCTGGTTAATGGCTTTAATACGCAAGAAATGGGGAAGCTGATTAATGACAATATTGTGGCTTTCCAAGACCGGATGAGTGACTTTACCATTATGCTTTCAAATGAGTTGAATAAGCCTAATGAGTGGGTGTATGTGACAAAAGACAGCATTACTGTTGAGTTGGAACGCACCGCTGATATTTCGGGGGCTACATGGACTCTATAAGCTTTACTCGGCCTATCGATGAACACTATGTAAGTACGGGCTTGCAAACCGCACTTGCTAAAGCATTTAAACAAGTATTTGCACAAAACTTTGAGCAGTCGATACAAGATTTACTGGACTACGGTTGTCCTCATATCGGTAGTAAAACAGTTGTAGAACGGTTCTCTAAACAAAACGGACTTGTTGTATTACGGCGAAATAACACCTCTGATACGTTAATGCGAATTATCTATGCCAATTGGAGCAGCATGGGTAATAAAAGAGGATTAGCGTTTTTAGAGTTTGTTTTACGAATGTTGTGGGGGAAAGATCATTTTCAGATTATCCGGCTATGGCACAGCTTGGAAAAGCTAAAAGAATATCCAGCCTATTTGTCTGATTTTGAAAAGCCAAATTACTTCTTAACAAGTCGGATTAGGATTGTTTTAGATAAAACTGTTGATGCAAATGAAGTGGTAGAGCTGTCACCGATATTACGGCGTTTAGTACCAGCCAATATTGTCGTTAAAGTTCACTCAATGGCATTTGATAGAGATTTAGGTACCACAAGCTTTGCAGCGGCAATAGCAGCTAAGCCTTATGCAGTCTATAACTTCCTTTAATTCAATTGGAACTGTTGAGTTAGCGCTCAAATACAAAATGATTTCATAGTCCTGTTCATTAGTTCAGGACTTTTTTATATGCAACAAGCTCAAGACAATGTTTTAGTAGGAATCGCAGAACCTATCAATGGTCAGGGAGAAAACTTATTAATTGATCATTTCTTAGGATATGCAAGCCATGAATTAGAACCACAAGAAATTGATAAAGTTATTAAAGGGGAAGTGGTTGAAGGCATCACGGAATATGCTCAGGGCCATTACTATAAGATTTCAGCAAATCCTGAAAACCAAAATGCAAAAGATTTTGAAATCAGTATTCATTTTCAGGATGGCCCAATTCCAGAACATGGTGTGAATGGGGTTACCAGTGAAGCATTGTTAAAAGTACTTATTCACCGTACTAAAACCTTGGATGAAAAATTTCCGAGTGAGTTCAACAAACAAGCCATTATTTATATGGAAAGTGCGCTAGAAGAATTTAATAAACGTACAGCTGAGCGCCGTGCTCGTGGTGTTGAAGGCACTCTTGTTAAGTAATTGGGTGAAGTATGCGATTAAAAATCTTTTGTAGAAAACGTGCTTGTTCTCAATTAATTGACTTATCTCAAATGGATTGTTTGCAAGTCTCCGAAAGTGAACATCGAGGAGGCATGATCCATGAGCGCTTTTATGATGTTTTTATTTCTCTTAAAAGTGGGTACATCTTTGATGCAACCATTGAAGATAAACAGCATGACAAGCTATTGGAATTAATTGAGTTTGATCAAAAGATTTGATTTGGAACTGATTAAATTTCAACTATAGAACAACTGAAACAATAGCCTCAATCACAGCATTGGGGCTTTTTTATGGCTAGCAAAAATAGAAAGACAAAAGTTCTATCTTACAACTTACATGACCGATGCCGTAAATTTACCGGTGTTGATCGAAGTAATGTCGATGTAGATGCAATGGTCAACTTGATCAACAGTGACCATGTACAAGAAATGGTTGCTACTAATTCATTACAAGGTTTTTACGGTCATCAAATTCGACAGCGCTATGGTATGGTGCCGCCTGAAACGGTGATCATTAAAGGTAAAGTTGTATATCTTTCACGGGCGTTTAAAACAATTGAATTACGTGCTTCAAAGGATGGAACAGTTGAACACCGAGAAGAGTTTTATGATAACGAGCCTGGTGAGATCGCATTACAAGATTATAAAGCCCAAGCGGGTGGTTTTAGCACATCAGTCAATTACAAGAATGTCGGTGGCCGTTTAATTCCAACGGGTTTTTTTGGTTTTGATTTCGTTGCACAACCAAATTATGCAAGTAATGTAGGGGATGGTCAGTTATTTGATGGATTATTTGTTCCTGAAGAGCCAGAAGGTGTTGTTTCTTGCTTTGATAGCGCAACAGATATTTCACAGTTATCACAGCCCGAAATTATTATTGCCCAATTACTTGAAGATCAAATTTTACAGACATACGACAATATCAATAGTCAGCTGCATCTATTAACCGAGTTAGGAAATGCTCAAGGATTAGTGGGTGAATTATCAGAAAAATTTGATAAACAGAAACGCCTGCAACAACTTAGAGAAGAACGCAAAAAAGAACTCTATACGGGTATGGTAAATCCTGTGAAGAGTTTTGATTCAGTACAACAACAAGCTGAACAAATCATTCAAAGTTTGGACAATCCAAACGTAAAAGAGAAACCTAAAAAGCCGAAAAAGTCTTTTGGCAATATCTTTAGTGTATGGGGGTAATAATGAATTACCCCAACGATTCGCTTAAAAGCATCCAAAACGCTTGGTATAAGCAGCTTGTCAATTTTCGTGCTTGGTATATGCCTGAGACACAATTAACGGCTGACTGGAAGTTGAGAGCCATTGGTAACGCTATAAAAGCATGTCCGTCACGGATGATGGACGACTCAGAAGCAATGCTTTCTGAATATAGAAAAAGCCAGAAGCATGAGGAAGAGTCCAAAGTGCTTTTACCTGTAATGCTTACTGCAACAGCGTTAACTGACCAACCCCCAGATGTAAATCAATTACTACCAGTGCCTGATTTTATTGAAACGGTCATTGATGAGAAACGGGTGAAGGTTCGTCTTGTGCCAACAACTGTACGTGCTCAAATCGCTTTCTTTGCCACCAATCCTAATGATCTGCGTTCAGTCATTGGGCAGTTTTGCGCATACATGTCTAGCAGCGATAACCGCCGTTTTAATGTGCCATTTCAGCAATGGAATGATCATGTTGTTAATTCAACATTCACTGTTTTTGAAAATGAACTTTTTCCATCACCAGTCCCAAGCGAAGCAATCAATCTTTCTATCTCAACTGTAGATATTCAGCTTGTGGGTTATACACCTAACGTCATCGGTTTCGGTGGTCCATTCGACAACAACACAGGTAATGGCTATGAACCTGACGGCTCAGCAACGGAACAGCCCGCAATCAACGACAAAGTTGTAGTGCAAGCTGATCAGTACACATCACTCGATCACCAGCGTGTGAAGGGTGATAGAGAAACAGGTGAAATTACAGTTGAGCGTATAGATGACTGACTTAATCGATAAGGCACAAGAAAGTGCTGATTATTTATTGCAGCAAGAAATTGCAAACCGATGCCGTTTTGAAGGCGAATCTGAAAAAGAATGTGTTGAATGTGGTGAAGAAATACCAGAGCGCCGCCGTGCTTTAGGTGGCGTGAAATTCTGCATTGAATGCCAAACCAAGTTAGAACGCAAACGGCGCTAAGGATACATGTAATGTCTGGAATTATTCGTATAGACAGCCGTGTTGCTGGGTTTTCGGATCAACCAATTCGTCTTATTGGAGCGGCATTTGCTGATACAGGTGAGCTTGTTATTCAAAAAACAGCTGTTTATTCAAATTTGCCCGTACCAAGCGATTTAAGAGATCAAACAGTTGTAGTAACTGACTCACCGGACCAAGTACAGAATTGGCAATTAAGTTTCAATGCAAAAGAGCATTTAGAAGAAGTGATTTCAATTTACCAAGCTCGTTTCAGAGCAAAGTTAATTGAAATTGAGCCAAAGCTAAACCAGTACAACCCTAAAAACGTTCTTGAAATCCGTAAGGTCGATAAAAACGGCCTTCAGCAGGAATTTGATAGCAGCAGCTTAAACAATGGACACATTGCAATTCTATTAGCTGTTTGGGCTAGTACGAAAATTGCCAAAGGCTTTTCAATTACTGAAGGGAATCAGTTTGAAGAAGATGCTGTAGATCCAACAATGCTTCCTTTTTCAATCTATTAAGTAATGGTGTTTTTACGGTATGGCTTTGGCACCATTAAAAGAAATTCCCGAATGGTGGGAACTTTGTGAGCGTTATCGATACGACATCTATGCTTTCGCCGTAGAAGCATTAGGTGTCGAACCCACATGGCAACAAGAATTACTTTTTGAATCTATTGCATTTGATGGTAGCCGTACTTCCGTAGCATCGGGGCATGGTTGCTTTGGAAAAGGGACATTAATCAAATTAGCCAATGGGGAATTTATCCCAGTTGAGCGCATTAACCTAAATCATAAAATTCTTGCTGCAGATGGTAAGACAGAACTAGATGTAATTAAAACAGTAACCGGTTATCAGGAAATGTACCGGTTTGAATATGAGAATGGTAAAGCTCATACCTTCAATAAATCCCACATCCTTTGCTTAATTTCCTTATACGATGGTAACGGCTGGTCCAAGGGCGACAAGATTGAATTACTTGTTTCTCAATACCTGAAATTAAAGCCAGAAAATAGAGAACAGTTTGCATCGTATAGGCTTATAGATGGTGAACATAAGCCTTTAAAAATTACATCGGTTACTGAGCTAGGTGAAGGTAAATATTACGGTTTTGTACTCGATCCAGATCCATTTTTCTTAGGTGATGATGACTTAGTACTTCATAACACTGGTAAAACGGCCAGTGCCGGTATTGTTGCCTTATGGCATCTCTTGTTTTTTGATGAATCCATCATGATGTTTACTGCTCCGCAGATTGGGCAGTTAAAAAAACAAGTCTGGAAAGAAATCAGTATCAATCTAGCACGATTGAAGCAAGGGCCTTTGGCTTGGCTTGCTGATTATGTTGGGTACCAGTCTGAACTCGTTTACATCAAAGGCTACAAAGAAAAATGGTATGTTTTTGCGAAGACAGCACCAAAACATCAACCTACAAACTTAGCTGGTAACCACGGCGATAACTACATGGTCTGGGTCGATGAGGCCAGTGGTGTAGATGATGCTGTCCTTGATGTAGCTTTTGGTGCCTTAACGCATGAAGATAACCGTGCAGTAATGACCTCACAGCCTACTCGTAACGCGGGTATGTTCTATGAGACTCATCACAAGTTAAGTCATCGAGCTGGTGGTGTTTGGATTGCACTCACATTTAACGGGGAAGAGTCACCACTAGTTAGTGAACAATCCTTACAGGAACAACGGCAAAAATACGGCAGCAGGGAAGATGCTCAGTATAAGATTCGTGTTTTAGGTGAATTCCCTGACTTATCAGATGAGTTCTTAATCACCAAGCGTCAAACCGAAGAAATGTATGTTGGCGCGAGTATTTTTGATGACCATCAATTCGGTTATGTCATTACTGTTGATGTTGGTGGTGGTGTTGGCCGTGACGATTCAGTAATTGTTGTTTCTAAAGTTTGGGGTGAATCGCAATGGGGAGAGCGCGCACGCCGTGTAGAAGTTGTAGATATTCCATTATGCAAAAACAGAGATGATATTTTAGAACTATTTGCAAAGATTAATGAGCTACTTTTACAGTACCCAAATGCTAACTTGGTTGTAGATGATAACGGGGCGGGTAAAGGTTTAGGCCAATACCTTAAAAAGCAAGGTATTTTCTACGTTCCTGTTTATTGGGGCTCACAATGTTTTAGTAATGACAATAGAAAAGAGTTTACAAATAAACGGTCATTAGCTTATGTGGGCTTAGCTCGAGCAATCGCAAATGGCCGTTTTAAAATAAAAACGAAGAAACACAATGTGAAAATTAAAGATCAGTTAATCCACGTTCCATACCGTTTTGATGACTTTGCTCGTTATAAAATCTTAAGCAAAGACGAAATGAAACGGATGGGAATTAAATCACCGGATATCGGTGATGCTTTTGCTTTCTTATTCTTGGAAAACGTTCACTACACTGAAGCTTACGAAACCGTAAATGTCACTGACGATACACCGGAAGGCCGTGAACAAGCTGAACGTAAGTCAAGATTCAGTGCTTTAAGAGAAGCAGCTGAAAAAGAAAATGATTAGTTATATGGAACTGCCCACTTAAATAACTATTCTTCATAACTACCATAGATCAATAAATCATATGGGTGGGTTATGGCTATTAACTTCTTTTTAACTGACGCAGGTCGGAATGCATTAAATAAAGTGGGTGATGTTGCTAGCTTTGGTGGGGAACTTACCCATCTTGCTGTTGGTACCGGCAAATTTGATGCATCAGTAGAAGCGAAAAACCTAACTTCTCTTAAAAATGAATTAGCTAGATTTTCTCTTAACGGCGGTGGTGTAGATACAGAAACGGGTACTTTGCGTTTTGTAATGAGTATTGAGCCCACTTTAACAATGGAAGTGTTTGAGATGGGTATTTACCTATCAGATGGCACTTTACTTGCGGTGGCCTCGACTACAGCTGCTCAATCAATCATGTCTTTACATGCAAACGTAGTAGCCATTGTTACATTTGGATTTGTTTTAACTGACGTTAATTTAAAAAACGTAACTATCAAGATTGATCCAAACACACCAATTGCTGTGATGTTGATGAATCAGCATAGTGCAGATGAAGACCCACACCCACAATACGGCGCGTTAATTCGTAAGCTCATGACTGAACATAATCAGCATGAGGATCCGCACCCCCAATATGCATTTGAAAAAGATGTAAAAGCCAAAGACGATGATTTACAACAACAGATTGATGATCTAGATCTTAGTTCCAAAAATTTGTTACAGCAGTTAATCGATTTCAAGAAAAACTTAGATGCTCAATATCCAAAATTAATTGGAGCAGGTGTAAATATTGGTAGCTCAGCCACAGTTGAACTAGGTGGCAAAGTTACTGATTTACGTGATTCAAAGTATGCAATCTATTTAACACCAGAAAGCCCACATGAAGCATGGAAGCTTACCCGTGCTGAAAAGGGTTTTTCATATGAAGTTTGGGACCGCTCAGGTCAAAACCGGATAGGGTATTCAGGTACTGTGAATTGGTCCGTTGTTCAGGTAGCTGCAGAAACACTAAACGATGGAAACGGCGATTACACAGTCCCAGGTGTTTATATCATTCCAATTCAACCGAAAGAACAAAAAGAATTCATTTTGGTTGGTGCTGGTGGTGCTGGTGGTGGCAGTGTCTGGGAGTTAGGAGCATTGGCACATGGGACCAGTGGAACAGATACACGCTTACGTTTAAATGAACTTGATTTGGCGGTTGTTGGCGGCGGTAAAGGCGGTACCAGTGGTCAGTGGTCGAATGGTAGTGCTTTCTCAAATGGTGCTGGTGGTTTAGCAGGTGTAATCACTGTGACATCAAACATAACCGAAATTTCACGCAAGCTTGGTAACGCTGGTACAGCTGCAAACCAAACAAACCACAAAGGCGGCGCATCAGTAAGTCCAGTATCAAACTGGGGTGCTGGTGGTGATGGTGCTAATGGTGTAGGTGATGATGGCTGGGCACTTGGTGGTGGTGGTGCAAGTGGTGGTTTACTCATTTGCCGATATGTGAATTCAACCGAAAAAACTCAGTATATGACTTTAGTTGTTGGTGAACCTGGTGTTGCAACCGAAAGTAATGGTAACACTGGTAAAGCAGGTACTGGTGGCTTTGCTCGTGTAAGTACTGTTAAAGCTTAAATAGGTAAAACATTATGAGAAATGATTATCGAAATGCTATTAGAGACTTAATTCACCGGAATCTTCAACAAAATAATATTCAGAATCTGATTGTTTGGGAAATCAAAGACGATGAATCTCAAGATCCATCACTGTTGAGTTTGAAATTATATGGTTCAAGAAACCATATTGATGCAGTACTTGTGGCGTGTGGTGTGAACGGCGTTTGGGAAAAACTACCACTACAAAAGGTAGCATTTCCAAGGCTCGTTGATCTTTTAAGACTTCAAAAAGAATACTTGCAGGATAATTAATATGTCAGCATTCAAGCCAGATGATTTACGCCGTGCCCAGCTGCAATTAAACCAATCTTTGCAAAATGGTGGAGTTCGTAGAGATCAACAGAGCCGCCAGCGTGCAGATAGAGAACAGCGGGCATTTGCCGAAAAAGAAATTGAATATGATGATTGGGGAAGAAAGATCCCTAAGCCTATGTTCTTGCGACCACAAGATATTGCCCAAGGGGAAAAATATGATGTCGAAAGGGTACTTTTTACAACATTAGGTCAGCGAAATGGAGAAGTACCACGGCGTATTACCCGTGATGATATCTTGGCATTTCAGGAAAACATTCAACTATTAAAAGATCAGTATAGTAAGGGTATTACCCCTCAAAACATCATTAATTTAAGCCGACAAGACGATATTGACCGGGCAAATGAGCAAATCTATTTGGCGGTTCCAGTAAGCAGAAAAGCTGGTTTAGTTCACTTGCTTACTAATGCCGGACCAAATAGTAAAGTTTTAAATCATCACGTTGAGATTGAGTTTTCTAACTTTAAATCTGTTGTTTTTGATATCGATAAACAGGCATTAAACACCGTCAAAAACCGCTTGGCTAAAGGCAAAATCAAATTTCAGTGTGATTGCGAACGTCATACGTTCTGGTACCGCTATATGGCAACTATTGGCGGTTACAATTTAGGACGTGATGAGGGCGGCTTTCCAAAGATACGTAACCCGCATTTATCCGGTGTGGCATGTAAGCATGTATTGCGCGTTGTTAAGTGGATTAGTTCACCATCTGGGATTGCCTACCTTAAAAAGGAAGTAGAGAAAGACCGTAAAAAACAAGTAGGTGCACGGTATAAACAAACAGATAAGCAAATACAGAATTCAATTAACGAGCAAGTAAAGGATTTGATGAATGGTTCTGTTAAGCCAATCAAAGCCAATATCCAAAAAGCAGAAAAAGAAATGATGCGTAGAGCTGATAAAGTTGCCAAAAAGCTCTTAGAACGCGAATTAAAAACCCTCAAACGTTTTGAAGTGGAAACTGTTAGAGCGAGTCAAATTGAAAGAATTCAAGCCTTACATAAATCAGGCGCAATCGACAATGACATGTTAAATGTCTTTATGAAGGGTTTAAGTCGAAATGCTAAATAGATCAGTAAATCAAGTTGCAAATGGACGCCGTTTAGCAGCTAGACGTGTTGTGATGAATGCTCTAGCAAGTATTCCAGCGCAAATTTGGCGAAAAGAAGTAATTTTCAATAATCCGGCTGAAGATTCAAAACCTTTAGATCCTCTTTCTTTTGAAGCGAACACTTTATCGATTCAAGACGAACCCAACTACAAGTATGAATATAAGGGCGCTGCTTATGTTCATTTCGATAAATTTAATGGTGGTTATATTCAAAAGAACTTCTCAATGAATAACCCATCTGACTTGGTGCTAACCGCTCAAGTAGAGACATTCAATGAAGAATTGGATGATGTTTTGGAAAGGATAATCAACATCCCTGACTTGATTCTTAAAGAAGGTGATCTTTTAGGTTTAATGATTTATGAAAACCTAATGTTGTGGTTTGAGATTGTAAATATTACTGGTTTTAGCCTCATGGCAGATTTTGGCAGTAAGTATGTTTTAAACCGTAGAGATGATTTGTTTATTTCACCTATAGGTGATGGAGAAACTAAATGAGCTATTTAATTTTCAATGAAAAAGGTAAAAAGACAGGCGACATTGAAATGGCTGAACAATGTACTTCTGCAATATTCAATTACCAGGTAATCGGGAACGGGGCAGAAGTAGAGTTTTTCGGAAGCAATATTCCATATGCAGATCCGCAAAACGATTCTCACTGGGTGTCTATTCTTACATTAACAGCTGCTGCGCCCGATACTGAACCGTTTAGACAGCATTGCTGGGATAAGCTCCGTTATAAAGTGAAAGCAGGTGATAATGTGGAGATTTATGTTTCAAGTGGTGTAAGCGGATAGCTATATAAATAAAGGGCTGAGATGGTCCTTTAGCTACATTTTCTTTGTCCTCAATTTTGGGGACTTTTTTATGTTTGGAACCGACCAGTTTTAGTAAAAATACGCCATGTCAGACTTTCTGCATCTTACATAGAAAGCCAAAGGCTGGTTTAAAATGACTGTGTTAACAGAAGAAATTCGTAAAAAGTATGATGCTCAACAACTAGCTACTGTTCAGTGCCGAAATTACTATTTCAAAAGTCCTGAAGAGCTTGAAAATGGGTTTGACAGTGCTCAAACAGCGGCAGAAGAGTACCCAGAAGTATTAAAAGCAATTTTTGATTCAATTGGCATCGAATATGCGCCAGAAGTTGATAAAGCTGTGATGTTTGGGGTATCACAATATCAATCACGTCATGGAGGTGAATTACCGCATCCTTCAATCATTGCAGCTGCATTAACTGCTGGTTTAAGTGGTGCGAAACAAGCAGCTGCTTTGCCTGCCGAGACCCTTAGCTATTACGATAGTATTAATGAATCTGGTTTTGATGATGTAAATCACCAGCATCATGAATCTGTAAGCATCGTTCCAGCAATTACAGTTGCTACTATCGCCAACGTTATCGCTTATGCAACACCTATCGTTGCTATGATTCCCAACTCAAATGGCTCAAATGAAGTACCGATTGTATCTATTCGCTTTATCACCAACCGTGATTTTGGTGCAATGAAGAAATCAGAATACTTAGATGGTGCAAATGCTTCTAAGCCTTACGTTGAAGGACGATTCCGTTTTGCATTGTCTAATGGTGGCGCAGGTACAACTTATACTGTGACTGCACGAACTGGTTATGAAGACTTCAAGGCTAAAACACCTGACGCCAAAGCGAGTTTATTGCCATTTATTGCTGGTAATGTATCTATCAAGATCAATGGTAAAGAAGTTGCACATACACGTAACCGAACAAAATCAAAGATTACAGGTAAAATTTCAGCTATTGCCGAGAAAAACGTAGTAGTAAACGGCGTTGAATATCGTGTAATTGGTAGTGAAATTGATATTTCCGCTAGCAAAATTAGCGTGACCTTAAATGAAGCATTACCAGATGGTGCGAAAGTTGAGGTTCATCTTGTGGCTGATTTTGATGCACGGGATGGTAATAATAACTATCTATTAACCCCAGTTGGTGTTGATTTCGAACCTGAATATGAAACTATGGTTGCATCACCAATCATGGCACGGGTAACAGCTTCAACACTATTACAATCTCAGCTAACTAACGAACTTAAGCTTGGTTTTCTAGGTCAGGCTTTAGCAATTGTTCAAGGAAAAATTTTCTTAGAACAAACTGTACGTTTATTAGGTGAAGCAAAAGATTTAGCTGAATACTCAGCTCGTGAAGTTACTTTTGATGCTTCTCGTGGTGTGACTGGAAAATTAGCAGCTGCATTTAATACTTCAGGTGACTTGTTTGCGGAAGTAAATAAATTTATTGCAGCGGCCAAATTGGATATTAACCAACGTACTGGTGGCTCTACCGTCGCATTTGACTTATATGTTGGCGATACTGGGTCAGTATTCTTTAATCAACTGTCAAGCGACAAGATGCCAGTTAAAACCGGATACACTGCTGGTTATGGTCAAATTGTCCGTATTGGTACTCTTGCAGATGGTACTAACGTTTACCACGCACCGTCAGCACAAGAGCTTGTAGCTGAAGCAGATACAGCGTTTGATATGCTTTTAGTTGGTCGTGGTAATGAGCCAATTCGTGCGCCGTTCGTTGGCTTTATTCAAACGCCTCTTTCAGTTATTGAAACTCGACCAGATGCGCGTGAATCAGTACTTACTTTAATCGGTGCTCAAGCAGCCGAAATGAACCCGTTAGAACGTTATGCTGATCAAAGCTATGTCATCCACTGTATCAATATGCCATCCCTCAAAAATTCGTAAGTAAAACAGATAAGGGCGCATTTCGATGCGCCTTTTTACCCTATTTATTGAAAGGAAAATCTCATGGCTGCAGCAACACAAAACACTGACGAAACTTTAGCTTCAACTGACGAACAAGCGACTACTAAACCAAAAAACACACGTAATAAAACCAATAAAACTACAGAAACACAGAATACCCAAGCTGGTGATGAAAAAGCTTCAGACCAAGGTGATTTGTTAAATAGCCAAGGTCCTGAAGACGGCGCATCTCAAAATGAAGGTAATAAACCTACTGATTTGAAAAATAGCGATTCAGATAATGAAGAGTCCAATGCTCAAGAAAATGGAAAACCAACTGAAACATCGAATGATTCTGTCAAACCTTCAAATGATCTAGATTCAAATGGTGGTAAGTCTGGTGATGATGTGGGGAATGAATCGGATCATGTCCTTAAAGAAACTGATACTTCTAAAGTTAATACTCCCATTACGGATTTGTTAACAGTATCAGGTGGGAGTAGCGTGGATCCGCTAGTTATTAAAGTTACTAATAACGGATTTTCAACAGTTTTAGAACCGTTATCACGTGTTGCTATTGAGGCAGGTAAAACAGCAAGTATTACGTGTCATAACCAAACATTTAAACATCAAGTACTGGAAAACTTACGTCAGTTGAAGGGGCTTGGTAAGAATCTAACTGTTGAGTAACAAGATGACTATTTTCATTATTGATGGCACGAACCCAATTATGGATGCTGTTGGTGATCATCCTACTGAACGAAGTATTACACTTCAAAATAACGGTTTAAGTGACATTACCGAACCATTTACGCAAGTTTTGGTACAAGCTGGTCAAAAGGTCACATTCACTTTGATCGGTGACGAAGCTCATAAACAATTGCTAGATAACCTAGATCAAATTAATGGCTTGAAAGGTAATGTACTTCAAATTGTACCTACTGAGGCAGAAGAGCCTACAGAACCTGCTAGCGGATTATAAAATTTAGGAAATGAAAAACCACTTTCGAGTGGTTTTTTTTACATTGGAACTTGCCAGAAAATCAAAAAAGCCAACGGCTCAAAATACTTAAAACAAATAGCCTTGGGCGTGTAATGTAATGAATATACTTGCTCTATCAAGTACAGGTGAGCTATCCCTTGTAGCAGGGGCCAGCCCATCACTAAAACTGGAATTTGATACTCACAGTTATCTTGCAAATACAGAAATCAATGTGGCCTTTTTTGCGAAAGTAACTAGCCCACGCGGTCCTGCAGATATTTCTATGCGTTTGGAAATCCGTGATGCGGTAACAGGTGATCAAATTGTTACTGTTCAGGGATTAGTAGATGGAGACATTGAAAATTCTGCTTCTATTGTCGCTGTAGCTGATGCGAAAGAATATTTTGAGCGTTTTGATTTATCGTTAGGTATTGATGCGTTACAAGCAATACTCAAATCAAATGCTTATAACGAATCAAATAGCTTAGGTCGTGCTTCAAAAACATTGGCATTGGAAGATGAATCGTTACCATCATTTAATCCAGATGAACTATATAAGATTCTGACGAGTCAATTAAGTACCCCGGCATATCTGACTTTACCAAATCCTCATGATTTACCAATTTATGTTGCGGCACAACGTGCAGCTACAAAGCTACGTATTCCTTTGGATGCTGAAATCAATCCAACTTTTACAGCTGAGCAAGCAGCTCAATTTGCGACAAGCGTAGATGCGCAATCACAGTTTGTTCAATTCATTTGGAGCCCGAATCTTTGCCGCCCAACTGATGCTGTCACGCTAAGAGGTCGTAAGGTACCAGCTTATTATTTGGGCCATTACATCGGCGATAAATTATTACGTAATGCAAAGTTAAATAAACAAGGATTTGCGCCGTTAAAAAATGCAGTAGCTTGGAAAGATTATCCATTTACAGCAAAAAATTTAAGCCAGATGCCGAATATTGATCTTGAAGATGAACAGACTCAAGAAATGTTGGCTAAGGCTAAAGTAAATGTAGTTCGCCCAGTTAAGTTTGAAACTACATTATTTGTATTAAGTGATGTGCTTACGCAATACCAAAGCAAAAATAGTGCTTTGCGTTTAGTTCCCGCCGCGGAGATTTCGGCTCGGGTTACGAATAAATGTATCGAGATCCTGCGGACTTATATGTTCCAAGCTACACCGGACTATATCAAAAAAGCTGGTGATGACATTCAAGAGTTTTTAGAGGGCGCTTCTAGTGAGACAACCGGTTGGTTACAACCGGCTGAAGATCTAGGGGGTAAACCTTTTGAGTTCAGTTTAATACCTGACAAAGACTATCCATATGAGCGTGTACGACTCTATTTAGCCCATGGAGTTGTTGGTACAACTCGTGCCGCAATTTTTGATGACGACGTTTTAGTTAAATAATTTTAAGGATCTATCAAGATGAATCCATTCGGACCCACTACTGAAAAACCATTAACTTTACGTGCTTTTGATTCAGCAGCGGAGAATATTTCTACCGTTGTAAGTGAGGTTTCAAGTACTGATCGAGAACAGCAATCTGTGATTGAACAAGTACGACAAATTGCTCTGAACATTCTATCCGATACGGTAGATACAATCAGTGAAGGTAAGCTTGAAGAAGGTGAACTGGGCGTTGATCATTTAGACGCATTAATTGTCGATGCATTAGATGGTGCAGATGATGAAGAAGGTATCTATGAAAACGCTTTGATGGCGTCACTTTCCGATGCTTTCTTAACATTTGGCGTTGACGCTTCTGATATTGAAGAGATCTTTAGTGATGATACAGAAGTTGCTGATGTGGCGTTAGAAGCAGCAGCCAATACAGTTCTTGCTAATATGCCAGACGAAGGCCCTGAACTTGAAGAACTGGTTCGTGAGTTTATTTTCGGTGAAGCAGATGAAACTGAAGAAGGTTTCGATTCAATGGCTAAAAAAATTAAAGCTCGAAATGGAGCATTTAGCCAACGGAAAGTAAATGGGCGAAAAATTCACTACCGTGGTGTGCTGGCTATTCGTCAAGGTGTCAAAACCGTTGTGAATAAACGATTACCTGGTCAAAAGGTCCGTTTAACTTCAGCACAAAAAGCTGGAATGAAAAAAGCTAGACTTCATGCTTTTACTGCGAATGCAATCAACAAGCGTTTACGTTCATTCAAAAAAGGTAAACGCTTAGGTATTTACTAATTACTCATAGGTAAGGTCATTTTTTGGCTTTACCTATAATCCATTTAATTAAGGAAATACTCATGAATACAACTCAAATCATAGGTGAAGCGCCTGGTATTCAATATCAGAAAAAAACTGATAAAACAGAAACAAAGACCAATCAATCATTAACTGACACAATTATTATTGGTCGTTTTATGCGTGGGCGTTTTGATGCACCGATGACAATACATAAGGGTAATATCCGTGGTGAACTTGGTTATGAACCAAATAATCCTGATTATCGTTGTGTCCAAGATGCGCTAGATCGGGGTGTACCTTCATTACAGGTTCTGCGAGTACCTCCAAATATTGGATAAGTTCTAAAAAGAAAGCCAGCTGTATAGCTGGCTTTAATATAAGGGGAGTTCCAGTAGGAACGTCTTAATTTAATGATATGCCCTTTCAGTTCACAGGTTCAAAAGGAAAGCGTTTTAATACTTTGCCAAGCTCAAGTACTTCATCCTTATGAAGAAACTCCCATAGCCCATTAAACTTTTCGCGTAGTTGCACGACATTAATGGGCGTGTGGTGTAGAGAATATTGCTGTACTGAAAGAGCGCCGTTTTCCTGAATCGAAATCCAGAAGTTTTTCGGACCTTTGGGAGATTGATACTTTAGCTTCTCACCTACATGCTGTGCTATTTCATAAGCTAGCGGATTTTCTAATGCTGGATACCGTGTAGCGAGATTATCTACAAAGTTTTCTAAACGTTTAAGTGTATCTGTTTCGGTTGGGCCTAGCTCATGAAGTGGTATTGTCTCAAGATACTGCTTCGCATCATCAAAATGGATTGAAAGCAATTGGCTATATTTAGCAATTCCAAAGTGGCGATTATGACGTATCCACATAGAGGCTCTTAAACTTCGATCTTTTCCTGCACGACGATCGACGATTGCATGTAAAGCATGCTGTTGTTCAGGTGAGATAGCTTTTCTATGATTGATTACTTGGCCTTTTGTCCAGTAATTCCATAAGACATCATCACATTCGTTTTGGTACATGATGACAGTGTCACGAAGTTCAGGTTTTACTTTGTTAGGACTGATGGTGGTGAGCCAAGCAAGAAGTTTTCTTAGTGGTAGACAAACCATTTCCTGTAAGTCGCCAAGAGTAGGTATAACGATTTTCGTTATACCCCATCGTTGAGGATTGGCATTCAGTTTTGCTAATTGAGACTGCCAAGCTAACCCCATACCCTCAACAATAGGCTTCATGGGTGTATATGGCTGACCATCATGTTCCACCAAGTACAACTCAGCATTGTGGAAAGGTACGGTGATTTGAGTTAAAGTAGTCATGTCTAATTTCCTCTTAGAGATTGGATATAACCCCTTGTTTACTTTGATCGGTACAAGGGGTTCTTTTTATCAAGACCATATCCTGTCCTGATGAGTTAAATATAACAACTATTAAATATAATAGCAATTGCGAGTATTAATAAAATTATATTTAATAGCAATTGCGAGTATTAATAAAATTATATTTAATAGCAATTGTTCTTGTGATACACTGAACTAAATATTTTTTGGTATATCGTGATGGTTGAAAAAAACAATGTCGCAACTTTGCGAGAGCAAGCTGGTATGACAGTTTATCAATTAGCTAAACAATGCGGATTTATATCAAATAATCATGTGCTTAATAGGTATATAAAAGATGCAGAAGCAGGAAAACACATCAGTGTTTATCGTGCCTTACTCATTTACACCGAACTAAAAAAAGCTGGTGTATGCGAGAAGTTTGAAGATGTCTTTTGGCTTGAATGTGATGATAAAGATATCGAAAACTAAAATATTTTTCTTGTGGAGTTGGAACTAACTAACTTCTAAGCTTTCCTCATTGTAAATAATGGCTTTATTCAATGAATAGGGTCATTATTATGTCCAAAGCTTTAGCTTATGCACCGGCAGTAAATACAGCTAGAACAAAGTTGCCCAGTACTGAATCAGATCCTTTCTATTTTAGGCACATTACAAGAAAATCAGTTATTATGAAAATCATAACAACTTGATTAACTATTTGTTTTAACTTAACAAACTGAGAAGCCCAATCTAAGCCAATGCCATCAACGATATGCTTCATGGGTGTGTATCGGGGTGTACCTTCAGTACAGGTTCTGCGAGTACCACCAAATATTGGATAAAAAGCTGATTTAAAAAGCTACCTTTTAGGGTGGCTTTTTTATTAAGACCTATTAAGTGGTTGTTAAACAGGTCTTGAAACAGATCTTCAAATTGTTTATATTGAGTTAACCCTGTAGCAAACTTAACTTTCTGAGGACGGTTCTAATCAATTGGCTACAAATTGATGTAGGACACATCAAATGAGAAACGTCATGAACCACATAATCCATAGTCGATTTGTGGCTAGTGTTTCTGAATTAAAAAAGAATCCTACAGCAGTTGTACAAAATGCTTTTGGCGAAGCAGTAGCTATTCTGAATAGAAATAATCCAGAATTCTACTGTGTTCCGGCAGCAATGTATGAACGCATGATGGATCTAATTGAAGATCAGGAACTAATTAAACTAGCCGAGCAAGTTGATACTGACGAAACTGTGAAGGTATCTATTAATGAGTTACGAGCTAGAGTTCTCAAAAACAGCTCTTAAAAAGTTTGACAAACTTAACCCACAAATCGCTGAGCAGTTTATTCGTAAGCTGGAAGCAATCCTAGATAACCCTAAGATACCGAAGAATAAGCTGAGAGGATCAGTTGATCTATATAAGATTAAACTGAAATCAGCAGGATACCGCCTTTTATATCAAGTCAAGGATGATGTAGTCGTAGTTCTTGTTCTTGATATAGATAGGCGAGATGTTATCTATAAACAGATGTGATATAGCCCGCTTTTGCGGGTTTTTTTATTAATATAAAGTCAGTTTTCTAAAATGGAACTGATTAAAAACCAATAGCAAAAACATCATTAATCTTGTTGCATAAATCTGCATTTTGAGCATCAAAATTATGCAACAATCTAATCCGATTTTACTAAATCAGCTTAAACAAGATTCCATTGCTCTACAGCAACTTGGTTCACCATTATTAGCGTGTCAGGGGATGTTTGTTCCTCGTGGCATGGAAGACCTTCGCTTCTTATTTAAAAGTTGCCCACGGCCAATTGTGAGTAATGAAGATCCAGCAGAAGTTCAATATGCGGGTGGATTTACTGGAATTGTTGCTGGTCCTCCGAAAACCCATTACACAGGCAACCTTCAAATCCTAGTAACTGAAGCAGGGCATGATCAATTATTAGCTGAATATGTCGTAGCTAGTGGTGGAATCATCCATGGTGATTATTACGATGGCCGATTAGGAAGTTTTACACGCTCATATGCACTTGAAAACTGTGCTATTCGCTTTGAGTCAGCTGAGTATGATTCAGATAGCCGATCTCAAGTAATGACTGTCTCTTGCCCAATCGACTATAACTACTTTGGTAGCTTCGCAAACATTGGTACCAACGGCAGTATTCAGCCGGGTAAAAAAGAAATTGATGGTACAGCTGAGCTTGTTAATCGAGTTCAGCAAGTGATCAATACTGCTCAACAAGCAACTAATCTTGCAAATGCTGTGCAAGGCGTTGGTCGTCAACTGGGCAATCTATTTGGGTAATGGCTATGAAGTTATTACCTGAATCTGAAGGTTATGCTGTAGTTGCTGGTTCTATCCAGCAACTTTCAGAAGAACTCTATAAAGAATATCAATTATCGGGCTATTCAATTTTGCTTGATGATATCGTGAAAGCATTTTTAGATGAGGCAAAATATTATGCCGGATGGGCTGTTTTAGATTGTCAAACTAAAGCTACCACGAGTATTGAACTGAATGAAACTATCGTACTTAGCGGTGATGAGTACGTAATTATCCAACCTTTAGTAAAAGCTCACTGTGATCTTTTGCAAGCTAGATTAGTTGAAGCTACTCGTGGGCTCGGAGTCGAAAGTTATGGGCTATCTGTATCAGAAGCTCAACAGAACTATAATGAAAAGAAAGACGCTTTGCCTAAACTTGCATTTTGTATGGCCCCAATGAGTTTTAATTTTAACTTGGGGAACCGTTAATGCAAATCACCATTGTATCTGCGGGTAAAATTATTCCAGCATCTGAGCTGATTAGTGCAACTTTAAGAACTGATCTCGTACCTATTCCCGCATCCATTGAGTTCACAGTTCAATCTACTACTGAATTAGACTCCCTTTTAAAAGAAGGGGAGCAACTTACTGTTAATGACATATCTCATCCTTTCGAACTTATCAAAGTTACCCCTCTAAAAACTCAGACTGTTAAACAAGATCGGCGAGTAGGTGGCATCTCATGTATTGGTATTTTGGCTGGTTGTAAAAGACTTATCGAATATTCAAAGCAAGCAATTATTAGTAATGAAACTTCTTTTAATTCAATAATTCGAGCTTGTGGTGCAACGATCAGTCTGGGCAGTGATTTACCTTTGCCTAAATTTGTTTGTTTAAAGGGTAGTATGCCTACACAGCGCTTGGCTCATTATCTGCAACAAGAAGCAGCTGTAATTTGCTTTCAAAATAATAAAGTGTCTGCTCAAAAAATTGATTCTTTCTTCAAAAAGGAACCTATCACAAAACTAGATCCTAGCAGTGTCGTTTGGATATCCAGTAAACCTTTGGAACTGATGCAAAAATCATCTTTTGTCACAGTTGAGAATAACGGTTCAACGGTTGTTGGTGATGACTCAATAACCCCAGGCCACACTGTGACGCAAAGAGCTGGTTTAGATGCCCGACAAGTCAAAAACTTGGAAAAAGTTTTGATCATGCGTGGGACCATTATTAGACCACTAAATTTGAACTGGAATGCAGGCGATATATTCGAAATAGATAGTAAGAAGTATGTCGTTTTAACTGCTGCACATCATATAGATACAGGCGCAATCGGGGGATCAATGGGGACTTCATCAAAGTTCTGGATTGCTAATTTGTAGGTCAAATATATGAATGGTTTAAAACGTGCAAAGATTTTAAGTTACAACGCAAAAGGTCGTACTGCACAAGTACACATTCATGGTTTAACTGATGGCGCGAGTGAAGGAATTACAGCAACTTTTGCCTATCCAGTCGGCGATAGTGATTTAGATACAGAAATTCAAATTGTGGATGGGGAAGACGTCTATGTCTTCTTTGAAAATGGTAATGAAGAACGTCCAGTAATCCATAGTTATGTCAGTCACGGAGACGGCGCGATTGTAGGGGTGCGCCGTATTCGACAAGACAATATTGAATTTATCTCTAAAGAAAATTTAAAAGTAGATTCTGGCACAACCGTTTCAATCAAAACGCCGTTAATGAATGTACAAGCTAATACTCAACAAACTGGTAATAGCACATTAACGGGAAATAGCACTGTAGTGGGTAATACTTCAGTTGCGGGCAATAGTGCTGTAGCAGGTAGTATGGCCGTTGGCACAACGCTTACGGTTGCAGGTGTGCCTATTGACCCTAAAGCTATTGAGGGAGCATTTAAAGACGCTCTTGATAAATTAGAAAGTTTAAAGGAAGAGTTAAAAGAACAAGGCGAAAAAATTGATGAAAATAAAGATCAAGTAAGCCAAGAGATTGATGAAAAAATAAAGGAAGTAGAAGAATTAATAGAAAATATTAAAGATTCTGATGCCTATAAATTGCTGGAAGAAGGTATTAATCACATCGATGAAGAAGTGCAAAAAATACATGATCAAGTAAAAGAAGTTGGTCAAATTGCGCAAAGTAAGGTTGATGAAGTAAGAGCTTATATTGATCAAGAAATTATTGATACTAAACAGATTGTTGAGCAGCATGTAAGTGATGCTAATATTCGTTTAGATGAAGCCAATCAACGTATTGATCAGTCTATTCAGGCGAATGAAGCGCTGGTTGCAGATGCTCAGCAACGTGCGATTCGTGCTGAAAAAGAACTCGATGATAAAATCGGATTTATTAAAAGAGAAACAGATTCAATCATCGCTGATGTAAGAAGTGATGCAGATGAAATTAGGTTAGTCGCAGAAAATGCAAAAAAAGTAGCTGATCAAGAAGTTCTAGACCGTAAAAAACAAGCTGCTGATACTCTAATTGCTATTGATCAAACTAAAGCCGCCTTAAAACAAGACATTGATCAAAACTTAGTAAAAGCTGGTCAAATGATTGATGATGCTAAATTAGCATTAGGTGAAGAAACTAATACACTCATCAATCAAAAAATTGAACCTATTGTTAACCAAACTGAAGCTGCAGTTAAAAAAGTTGATCAAGTTGCAGCCCAGTATGTTGACCTTGATAAGAAAGTCGATTCGGGTTTTCTAGCTGAAGCTGAAGCACGTGCAAATGATAAAGAGGCATTAACAAAAAGTTTTGAGCTTAAGTTTGCTGAAATGCAAACTGAATTGGGTAAATCAAATGCCCTAATTTCAGAAGAAATAAAAACCCTTGCTGCTCAAGATAGAGCTTTTACTGAACAAATTAGTACTGCCCAGTCTCAAATTGGTGATAACAAAGCGGCAATTAATAATGTTGAACGTACAGTAGTTGATCTTGGTAAATCTGTTGCTGAAAAGACTGATCAAATTCAAGCAAGTTTAGATACCACTAATGCAAGCTTGTTAAATGCTACTGAGTTAGCGCGAATGCAATCACTTGGTAAGCCTTTACGTGACGATCCTACATTTCTATCAGGGAATGGGGGGTTAAGCGCATATGTTGTACCTTCAGGTTCAACGTTTACTAGACAAGCTAAATCTACTGATAACCCAGTAAATAGTACCCATGAGATGCTATTAAGATCCACTGCTTCTCTAGGTGGTGGCTGGTATCCGACTGTTCCAACTCTTGTTGCTGCTCCTAATAAAACGTTTTTAATAAAACAAATTATTAAAATGCCTAAGGGCACTTATTTATTACCAGTTGGCAATGCTACAGGTACGGGTGGTTATTTACGTGTACTTGGGAATAAGGAAGGAACAGGTAAGTTTGAGGTTTATTACTCTGTTGTTCAGTGTGGCTATGATGCGCCAGCAGCTATCCATGGGCATTTCCGTGTTATTGCTGGCACTAATCCACCTTTACCAAGCACAGCAAACCCAGTGGATGTAATCCTTGCTGATTATGAAATCTGGGACATTACAGCACTTAATGACACCATTCCAAAAGCATGGCGTGATCAAATTACTGGAAATGCTTCATATATCGAAAAGGTTGAATCATCTGTAAAACTTGTTGATGAAAAGCTTGTTTCAGAAGCAAAAAAACTTGAAGAACTAAAAACCGACTATAATTCGAATAAAACTAAAACAACGTCAGATTTAGCAACAATTGCTCAATCAGTTTCTGATGGTGATAAAGCCTTATCTTTACGCATCGACCAAACGAAAGCAGCTCTAGAAGAGGCTGATCGGAAATCTAATGCAAATATTCTAGAAGTTACTGAGTCGCTCGCCGAATTTGAACAGTCTACTACTTCAAAATTTAGTGAACTTGATACAAGTATCTCTAAAGAAAATTTAAAGGTACAAGGACAAATTACTGATGTTCAAAAAAGTGTTTCAACCCTAGAAAGTAATACAAATACAAGAATAAATGGCCTTTCATCATCACTTAAAACTACTGATGACATTGCTAAACTAGCTTTCGATAATGCAGCAGAGGCGCAGCAAACAGGTACAACGGCGGTAAAAGCTACCGAAGCACTTTCTCAAAATCTTTTAAGCTTAAAGTCACAAACGCAAGTAACGTCGGGTGTACGTGCTGTTGTAACGTCAAAAGGAATTGATGACTGGACACGTTGGCGAACCACGGGTGAAGCGAAAGTAATTCAAGATGCTGATGCATTTGGTGGCTATATTCTTGAGCTTGGGAATAATGCCGGTAATGATGAGGCATGGGTTCACTGGAATGAGTTTGTAAAGATTAATCCAGATACGCTTTATCGGGTACGTGCTCGCTTCCGCCGTGTAGCTGGGGAATCTGGAACTATTTACCTTGGGGTTGCATGTAAAAATGCAGACCAAAGTAAATACGTAACGACTACAAACTCCCTTGCAGGTGATATGGGATCTTCTAACTACTTATTGTCGGCCGTTAAGCCTAATTTAGGTGAGTGGCAAGAAGTAGTTCTATACATGAAAGGTAAGTCTACTGGGGCGGCAACTGGTTTAGGGACAATTGATAATCCACGTACTTTCCCAGCACAAGCTGAATATTATGCCCCAATGTTTATTGCAAACTACAATTTCCAGACAGGAATTTGTCAGCTTAATTACATTATTGTTGAAGATAACAACTCTTTAGCTTCTGCTAATGATGCAACAGCAACGGCAAATGATTTATTCAAAACAGCAACTAACAGAACAGAAGCTGAAGCTGAAAGGACCAGTAAGCTTGAATCAAGAATGCAGAATGCTGAAACAGGTATTCAGAGCAACGCTCAAGCATTATTGAAAACAGCTACAAAGAGTGATCTTGATAGCGCCATGGGGCGTGTGGCGACTGATATTACAGCTGCAGTGAATAACATTAAGATTGGTGGTGTAAACGCCGTAGCTAATTCAGAAGCGCCTCGAACATCCACAGCAGCAACAAGCCGTGAATACTTAATGTATGAACGTAGCAAAGAGTTGAAAGCTTTTTATGACGAAAATTTAGATAAGCCGGTTACGATTTCTTTTGAAGTGAGTGTACCGGTTGCTGGAACTGTACAAGTATATTCATCTAATGGATCCGCTCATTTCTTCACAACATCCGTAACAGTCACCAAAGCAAGTGAATTTCAAAAATTTGAAGTTACTGTGTTTCCTAAATTACACACTGGTAGCACAACTGAATCGACTATTGAGTTTTATGGTACATATGGCACAGGTCGAATTCCTACAATTCAAAAATTACAGATCGAAGCTGGTAATAAAGCTACAGCGTGGAGCCAAAGCCCACGGGATACTCAAAGTTCATTAAATGCTAATGCGGAAGCGATTAAAGTTACTCAAGCTGAAGTGAAGAAGCATGGCGATACTTTATCGTCTCAAAGTTTAGATATTTCAAAACTTAGAAATGATCTAACAATAACCAATACTGAATTAAGTAAAAAAGCCTCAACTGAAGCATTACAAACCACAAATTCTCAAGTATCTGAACAAGCTGGACTGATTAAAGCTGTTACAGAACAGGCTAATACTTTATCTGCAAATCTTAACAAGTCGGCCCCAGCTGGTACGAACTTGTTGATTAACTCTAATGTGGTAGGAACTTACAATGGCGTTTCTTATCCTCATCTACGCTATAAACTTGGTGAAGACTGGGAAGTAGGCGCAAAATATACGCTCTTGTGGTGTGCTGAGCATACACGAGGTGCTGGTGACACAAATTCAAATTTAGCTGTTTATGCTGGTGGCGGAAGTCAGTTTTTACAGCAGGTTATCAACACAACAGGTAAAGTAATCAGCAAAATCACCTTTACAAAGACTTCAGCTGGAACAGCAAAAGAAGTCCACTTCTACATGCTAAACAAACCAACTGTAGATAAGAACAGTGTAGGTACGGTTTATTGGGCTGTATTGGTTAAAGGTGAATTCATAACTACAGATAATTGGATTGCAAGTCCTTACGACTTCAATGCAGCATTCGATCAAGTATCAGCAAATTTAAATGAATTTAAACAAACGTATGTTACTGAAAGTACTGCTTTAGCTAAAAAAACTCAAAACTTAGAATCAACAATTAATGATCCTGTAAATGGTTTGGCAGCACAGGCTAAACAAATTTCAGACCGGATGACTAAATCTGATGTTGATAGCGCAATATCAACTACAACCGAAGCTTTGAAAACAAGTATCGGTGGAAAGGCTTTTGACAACATTGTGGTCGGGGGGAATGTCGAAAAAAGCAAAACGGGTGGTTATGTACAAATATCATATCCCTTAGCAAAAAGTTTAAATGCACCTGGTATTACTGTTACCGTCAGAGCAAAAGTTACCTTTGATAATGGAGGGAACAATGCAGCCAATTTGCGTATATATATTGGCGGAGCTAATGTATTTAATGCAGATGCGCCTATTTTTTCAGCTAGTAAAGACATTTTCGAATTTACCTTAACTACAATTGCTAGAACAGACTCAACGGTTGTTAATTTTGCTTGTTTTCCAAATTCGTCAGCAAATGCTAATGCCACTACTACAGTGCATTGGGTAGAAGTTTTTGAGGGTAATAATAAAGCGTTAAATGATAAGGTAAGTACTTCAACTCTAATTAAGGATTACTCTTCTAAAGCAGATACTGCTCAAGCAATAACTTCTGCAACTGAAACCCTTGAAGCTAAATTTCGTCAAAAATTTGGTGATCTATGGACTAACAGTTCAGCAACTCTTGATAGTACTCGTTATACAAAAACTGAGACTAATCAAGCGATTGCAGAGGAAAGTAAAATAATCAAAGCCGCTATTTCAACTAGTGGTGGTGATAATATTATTAAAAATGGTGATTTCTCAAGCCCTTTAGGCACCTTAAATTGGCGTCAAAATTCTGCTGTGGCAGGTAATCTACTTGAAGTTTATAAAGATTCAAAAGGTGCTACTTGGGGGCACTTTAAATCTACTAATACAACTACATACTTTAAAGGGTTTATTGAAACTCTGACATTGGCAGATGGTTTAGAGATGAATCAGAAGTACACATTGTCATTTAAAGCAATGTCGTTGACAGCTGCACAGACTCAAATTTTATTAATTATACACCGTCGAGATTCATCAGGTAGTAACAACCAAATTGGTACTACATGGAATAACATTTCGACTGATAAAGAAACATTATGTACTTATACCTTTGATACAAATATTATTAATTTACAGCATATTAACTTAATTTTATATTCGCAAGTAGGTTTTGCTCCTGACTTTTTAATTAGAGAAGTGCAACTTGAAAAAGGTGAGTTAGCCACTGGTTTTAGAAAAAATCCTCGTGAACTAATTAAGGATCTTGAAGCTAATGCTTCTGCAATTGAGGGTACTAAAGCGGATGTTCAAAAAAACGGTGAGAAGATTACTTCACTTGCAGAGAATTATGCGACTTTAAAATCTACTGTAGACAATAATAAAACTGCTGTAGATGGTAAGTTTCAGGAAATTAATTCAACTATTAGTGATAATCAACAGAACACCACACAGTCTATTAATAACTTGGAATCAAGTTATAAACAATTAAATCAGGACCTTGGTCAAGTTTTCAATTACCGTGTTTATTCATGTGGCTGGAATGGCTTTTTCACAGGGATTAAAAACTTAAAGGGTGAAATCAAATCAGTAGCTTCAGCTCGTGGTTTTTCAGTACATGTTTTAGCAGCTGATGGTTCTATTGCTTCTTCAACTAGATATGATACTTATGCAGCTGTAGCAAATGCTACGGCAATGAGTAACGCTATTGCTGCGATTCCAAATGACACCTTTGTTATCGTTACAAACTACGACAGTATTGGGGTAAACCTAGCACCAGTTAAGAATGCACTAATTTCATTAGGTGCCAATCCATTCACACTTGATCAAATAACGGGTCGGGATGCATACATTTTAGTTGGTCAGAAGGGGATTGGTTCAGGTCGTGGTATAGAATTGCATGCAACACCAGATACTGGACCAAATGGGGCTAAGCAAATCATGCTTGCAGTCCAAGTAGTTAGTGGTATCCCGATTGGTCTGGCAAACAATAGTGGAAACTTACAAAAGGTTTTAGAAAACCACGCACAAATTCTTCAAGAAAAAATTACAAGATCTGATGCGAAAGAAGTATTTGCTGAGGAAATCAAAGTTTTTAAAGCACAACTTGATACTTTACGTTACTCAGAAGAGAACTGGATTTTACTTGGTGATGATACTAAAAATTTAAGTATTTCTACTGGTACAAACCGAACTGTAGCTGTTTGGGAACTGCAATATAAACACAAGGAAATTCCAATTGATAAAGGTGATCCGATTGTTGCAAGAATCAAATATACGGCGACAGCTGGTTTAGTCGGAGCTACATGTCTTATTCAATTTCATGGTGCTACATATGGTGTGGGATTACCAGCTTTTACTGTTGCTGCAAGTGGTGAAATAGAACTAACAGGTATTTTCCCATCAGATTTAAAAGCCACAGCTTATGACGCTATTCCATTGGGCTTACGATTTGATAATGCTCCTTCGGGAGGAATTATTACTATCACTAATATGTTTATTAGCCGGGGTAATTCAGCGCCAAACTTTAAAGGTGGTTTTAGATCCTCTCTTAAACAAAATGCTCAATTTGTTGAAGATACTTTTATCAAGGCTGATGTTAATAAGGGAGTTATAGCTCAGCAAATCCAACAATATGATGCAACTATACCTGGTGGTTTATCTTCTGTAGTAAAAACAACAAAAGCTACAGCTGACCAAACATCAAAGGATCTAGCTACACTTAGAAATACTGAAATTTCTCAGCTTCAAACAAGTACAAATAATCTTGGTTCCGCATTAGAAAACACAACAATGCTGGCGATGATGATTACTAATGGAAAATTGTTGCAGGGAGACGTAAATTTCAAAAAAGGTAACAATGGTGTATCTGTCTATAACAATGCCGGCAATGGGAACGTGACAGTTACTCGTGTCGCGAAAAGTGCTGATAACCCAACTACATCAACCTATGAAATTGAAATTAAAACCATTGGTGCTGCCAGCCCAACATGGGGTGGATTTGTTCAACTCGTTTATGGCCGTGCAAATGCTGTATTTGTCATTAAATATCTAATCAAACTACCAATTGGATATAAGTTAGTTAATGCTGGTAACTCAATGGGGACAGGTGCAATTGATCGATTCATTGGCAGTACTGAGGGTACAGGCAAATTCGAAACATATATCCGAATGATTAAATGCGGTGCGGTAGGAACTTTTTCAAACGCAGGACATGTTTATGTAGCGGGTGGGGCTACACCAACAGCTACTGCACCGTTAGTTTGGACCTTAGCTCAAATTGAACAATATGATGTTACTGATTACGCTTCAGCTGATCCGACGTTACAAGATTTTGTTTCTTCAGCCACAGACTCTATTTCAACATTAACCAACTTCAAAGAAACTTGGGCGGCCAAACTTACAGAGATGTCTTCAAAATTAGACAGTAAGAACGGCGCTTATATTTTGAATGCAGATATAACAAATACTAATGTTGAGCGTGCAATTGCAGCATCATCACAGAAAATCACTTCTGAATATACCAATGCTATGAGTGTGCAGCCATTGAGTTCAGGTGCGGGTAAAATTTTCGTTAAGCCTTTAACTTGGCGTCAACCGATCACGACTTCGGGTACATTGGTTATTAAGACACCAATTACAGTTGGTGCGTACATGACCAAGGTTAAAATTTCTGGTTATAACTACAATAACAAAGAAGATAATATTTTCGATCTGGATTTGGCATTCTATGCATATACGTCAACAGTGCCATTTTATTCGAATATGACCTCTCGTTCTTTTGGTATCACTTTAGATGAAAGTAATGCTACGACTAAAGGTCTAGCTTTAGCTTTAGATAGCAATAATAAGGTGTGCATCTTAATTACCAAAAAAGATGCTTGGTCTTACCCAGCAATTACAGTTGAGTCGGCCACTATTACTCATACAAATCCGCCAGATTACTTTAAAGATGGCTGGACGGCGGCCATTGAAACAGATTTATCAGTTTATAAGTCAGTTACGCCGTTTACAGTGACTTCAATGATGGAAACCACTGCAGGTTCACAAGCCAAAGTGGATGTTCCAATGGCTCAGTTAAGTGATATTGCTGCTGATAATAAACTCACACCAGTTGAGAAAAAACAGGCGAAGTTGGTTTGGGATACACTTTATCAAACTGATGCAAGCTTGCGAGCTGAGGCAGTCACTTATGGTATATCTTCTGCTGCTTATGCCACGGCATTCAGTACTTTAAATACATATTTGGCATCTTTATTCGCAAATATGAATGTAACTAGTACGATTGACCGAAACCAGTTCATTACAAACTTTGCTAACGTTCACAATGCACGACAAGCATTAGTACGTTCAATATCGGAGAAGGCTAAAGAAATAGCTGATACTGCCAAGGATATAGCTTCTACTACAAAAGCGACATTAGAGCGTGATTACATGACGTCTACCAAGACGAATGAAGCAATCGCATCTTCAACAGAAAGAATGTCTGCACTGTATTCTGCAAATGGTCAAAAGATCATGGCATCAGTACTAGAAACATGGCAAAAAGATTGGTTAGTAAAAACTCCAAGTGGAAATAAGCCTGAACTTAGTTTAGTAGCCGATGCAACTTGTCGTGGAGGATATGCATTAAGAATTGGTAATAACGTAGGTAATGATGAAGCCTGGTTAAATTGGTTCACATCTTTGCCTATCGATGACAATAAATATTACCGAGTTAAGTATAGATTCCGCCGTGTAAGTGGTACCGGAGTTGTTTATGTTGGTGCGACCTGTCAAAACGCCAATAAAACAAAATATATTGCTCAAGATAACTCTGAAATCAATGATATCGGTTCAAGTCACTATTTAGTCGCAGGTACCGCACCAGCGTTGGGAACTTGGATAACCGGTACTGCTTATTTTAAGGGGCGATCTGCTGGTGCAAGTGCAGGTGCTGGCACTCTACTAAGCCCTAAAACATTTGCTAATAAAGCTGCTTTCTTTACACCAGTATTCATTGGTAACTATTCCGGTAAAGCTGGTGAAGTGGATCTAGACTTTATAGATATTGAAGATGCTGACAACATTGCTGATTTTGAAAATTTCAAAACCACATATACAACTGATGTGGGAGCATATGCTGGTGCATTACAAACTTTGGTTTCTGTTTACGGCCAAAATGCTATCAAGCTTAAATCACAAGCTGATTTGATCG
This sequence comes from Acinetobacter sp. FDAARGOS_558, assembly GCF_003937785.1. Classification (NCBI taxonomy): domain Bacteria; kingdom Pseudomonadati; phylum Pseudomonadota; class Gammaproteobacteria; order Moraxellales; family Moraxellaceae; genus Acinetobacter; species Acinetobacter sp. FDAARGOS_558. The sequence continues at coordinate 781,028 of NZ_RKJH01000001.1, read as the reverse complement.
ATGGTGTGAAAGGTAAGTACGTAATGGGAATGGATAATAATGGTGTGTTCTCTGGAATGTCTATGGTCAGCGAGCAAACGAATGGAACTGTGCTCAGTTCTATAGGTTTTCAAGCGGATAGAATTTTCTTCACAACTGGTTCTTCTTCTACTAAATATATGCCGTTCATAATCCAAGACAATCAAGTTGTGATGAACAGTGATGTATTTATTAAGAATTTGACAGCTGCAAACTTCAAAGCGAAGTCTTTAACAGCTGAACTGTTTAATGTCGATAAATTGAGCGCGATTGCTGGTGAGTTGGGGACCTTAACTACCTACAAGGATCCGGCTAACCCCAATGGTGCAAGAATGGTTTTAAGCGGCAGTTTAATTACGGTTTACGACGATAATAATGTTGTCAGGGTTAAATTAGGGCTGTGGTAGTGAAGAAGGGCTAGTTATCTAGCCCTTTATATTGGGAGGACAATATGCCACAAGGCTTACAATGTTTTGATGAAACTGGGAAGATTGTTGTTGATGTTACAGATCGTCAAATGCACTTAATACATACTTTTGAAATCTCTTTAGGTTCTAATGAGTATTATAAGGATTATGTTTATGACGGTATTACATCTGAAACTCATATAGCAATTGTTAGAGAAAACTGCTTAGGTAATATGACTCAGCAATACCCTACACTTGCTTACCATGGTGGGCCTTTTGCGTCTATTTATACACCTAATGTAGTAAGAGTGAGTGCATTATCTGGTTTGGCCCTTCTTACTGTTGATATTTATAGGTATGGATAATGTCTGGCTTTGAAGTAAGTAATGATAAAGGTGAAATTATTGTTAGCGACACTTACAGACATTTAGGTGTAAATTCTGTACAAGTGTTAGATGGTGGTACACCTAGTTCAATAGGTGCATCTTCTGGTTGGGCACCTAGTTTTATTCAAACCCCTAGTTTGGTATATCCTTCTTTTCGTAATGATTTACCAAAAGAGACTCTTTATATTTTAAACCTATCTGAAGGAACAGAGTTTTGTGGGAAATATTGGCATAGTGTGCATAACAATAATATTTCATTTTTAAGTTATGACTACACTAAAATCTCTGGTTATTTAGATGTATATGATGAGCAAGGTAATTTAATCTGGTCTGCTATATCTGCTAAAAATGTTCCAAGGATTGTGCAAACATATCAATTAACAGCAGATAATTTATTAAACGGTATTACGCTGAGCATTGGTTCTAATGTAGGTATCTTATTAAATACTTTACCTTCGTGGTTTAGACCGGGACCTATGAATAACTTAAATAGAGGGGGCTTATTTGGTAGGTACTCTAACGGTCAGTTACAATTACAGTTTGCGGCTGCTGCTAAATTAAATGATATCTCTTCAAGGATTATTGAAAATTTAGGGCCTAATGGCACTCTTCCTGTTCATATTACCTCTTTTGCATCATAAGGTTATTAGATATTAAGAAAGCCCCTTTTTGGGGCTTTCTTATTAAAGAATGTTATGCAGGTTGATCAGTACTTTGTGGTTCTTCTACAAATGTGTAATTTACTGCTACCGACCCAGTCTCTAAATCCCAGCCTAGATTTAATGTTTTGAAAGCAGGACGGTTGTTAAAACGTTGAGCATTGACGATGTCTTGAGTTTTTTGAGCTAATTCAATATCCAGAGCATTAAATACTTTAACTTCGGCCATGAGCTTTTCCTCTAATTAGATAAGAAATTTGTTCAGATAGAATTGCATGCAGTTAATTAATGGAATCTGTACGGTTCCAATTAACTTTGGAACCCATCTAAAAGTTAAAAATTATTAGTCATCAAAATACTTAATTATTTAGGTATTTTGGCTTAGTTATGTCTTCTCGGTTCTTATCGTTGTTACTCGGTGAAAATGTTAATTCATATGATCAGCAATTCGATACGTCTAATCAGGATGCAACAGCGCAGCTATATGAAACTATGGCTCCGTTTTCACTTGGGACTAACCAAACCAAAGCCAATAAGAAGCGTACTCGAAAAGAAATTCTTACTAAATGGGAGAGAATGTTACGCTTTGCACCTATCGCAGAGGGTATGGGGATTCATGTTTCTGCAGCCTTAGGCGGAGATTCTTATAGCGGCCAACAAGTCTTTATTACGCCCGCAGAACGGTTAAAAAAGGCGAATGGACCAGCAGCTGAAAAACTAAAAAAACAACTAGATGAGCGCCGTGTAAAGATGGAAAAGCTTATCAATAAGTATTTAAGCAAACTTGCCCGAGATGCTATTTCTTTCGGTGATTCCTATGCACGTATTTATGGGAAAAAAGATAAAGGTGTAATTGACCTCGTTTGTAATGAGTATACATATCCGCCATTAATACAGCCTTTCGAACAAGGCAGTAAGACTGTCGCCTTTTTTTGTTTAGATCCTCGCAATTGGCAAAAAACTATTACCAAACTGAATACTATCCAAATGGTACGTTTCAAAATGCCCCGTATGAGCAATATTGCTCAATATGAGCTTGTTGAAACTGGTCTTGTCACGAAAATGTTGGAGGGTGATGATCCAGATGAGCTACCAATCTTACCCGCGCATTTAGGCGGCTCATTTCTTTATGAGATTGAAGATATTTATGATGATGTAATCCTTGCTTTGGCATCTATGAATAGCCAGCAAATCGCAGATACCGTAAATCAGATGTTCTTGACAGTAAATATGTCAGGAATGCCGCCAGCACAACGTCAAGCCTATATCCGTGGTTTAGAAGGTTTGCTTAAAAATCATGAGGCTTATGTCCGTGATGCTTTATCAGGTGGTGAAGCAGTCTGGAATACTGCTTTTCACATGCTTCCGGTATTTGATGAAAAACAAGTTCTAAATCCAGTAGGTGATATCAAGAATCAACGAAGCTCACCTATTAATATTGAACAGTTCATGATTAATGTCCGTTTGCTGATGGGCGGAATTGGTCTAGATCCAAGCATGGTCGGTTGGGCTGATATGTTAACTGGTGGTATTGGAGAAGGTGGAGCATTCCATACCTCTGCACAAATCATGCGTAGGTCACAAGACATTCGAACAGCAGCTTCCGAAGGGATTAATCAAATTCTTCATTTGGATTGGGGGTTTGCTTACAACGAACAATTTGAGCCTGAAGATTACCCTTGGCAAGTTGAATACTATTCAAACCAAACTGCAGCAGCTACAGAAGAAATCAACAATGCTCAATCAAGAATGAATACAACATTACTTAAAACACAAGTAATCGCATCATTGAAAGAATCAAATTTAGATGTAGATATTATGGCGTACATTCTTGAGCGCGATACAGGTATGAAATATGAGGAAGCATTAACATTAGCTGAAAGTATTGCTAAGAGCCGTAAATTTCCAGAGGATGAAGAATAATGGCTTTCTTTGAATACGAAACGCAGAATAAAACTATAAATAACAGTTTTGGAAACGTTTTAAATCCGTTTAAAGAACGTTTTGCTAAGAATCCTGTCTTGTGGTCTGGTCTAACTGTTGATCGAGCTGTTTCACATTATCAGGAACTTTACGCATTAGGGACACTTTCAGCGGCCCATTTTGGAATTGAAATTCGCCCGTACCGTGCAAACAGTAAAATTGCTCAAGCAAATATTCCAATTTTTGATCATTCAAACAAAGTTGCTTGGTTAGCCAATAATGTAGATGTATCACTACTAGATGCCCAAACCGATGCAGTGCATGTGGGGCATTTTCAACTCAACCATGTAACTGGTAATGCTTCAAATGAGTTGAGCATTTCATTTATTGAGACTAAAGAAGCAGCTATTGCGAATAGTGCTAAAGCTATAAAAGAAATAATGTTTAATAAGGATGGTACTCAGCCGCCACCAATTGAATACTTAATGAGATTAAAAATATATGCTTTTGATAAAGCTGCAAGAAATCAAAACCAATTTGAAATTGAGCATCTAGTTTCACTTCAAGCAGGCAATTTGCCCCTTGATGCCTCTAATAAAGCACATGCCATTGTTACTTTAAATTTCATCAAAATGTTTCCCAACTTAAAATAAGCTATGGAACTCATTGGCTTTATAGATTCACCTAATTGAGAAAATATCCTCAAATTAAAATGAGGATAACTCTGTGAGTGTTAAATCAATTTTCATTCAAACACACGCACTACATCAAAGCCGATTAGTACATGGTTTTGACTCCATGGTGAATAGTGGTGCTTGTTCAATTGGGTTTATTAAGGGTGATTACCGTCAAATTAATGCTTTAGTCACTGAAGATTACACGGAAAATGATTTCTGGCGTGTTGTAAATTTAAAAGGCAAAAAGGGTGGGATAGATGCGTTTGATTCCGTTGCGGTATTAGGCGCTATCGATGACCAGCATGCAGCTAATTTAGCGATACTGCAATTTGGCCGTATGTTTGATGCTTGTGTTACAGATGTTATTGAAACGAATCAATTTGGACTTAAGCGCCATTTATCTTCAAAACAATTTAATTTGACAGGTTCAAAACCGATTCAAAGATGGCAACTAGAACAATTACAAAATGTTGTCGCAGCTGAAAAACCTGAATGGGATGGAATCAATTTAATTTCTCATGAGGGTGATACTTCTAAGTTGTTATTAGATATGCAACGAAATGATGATCACAGCCAATTATTAAGTAAATTTGATGGGTTACCTACGCTTTTATCTAGTCTAGGCGTAGAAGAAGCGCATTATGACTCTATTATCGTTGATTACCAGCATTTAGAGCAGCTATCTGCAATTTTGCATCACTCTATGGATCAGTTTTCAAAAACTGGCGTCAAAATCGTTAACGTTACGGAAAGTAAGCCCTTTAAGCATAAAAAAGTCCTTCAAATTGCTCTTACTTATGATTTTGATGATGGTCAAAACTTCACAATCCTTTTTCATAAGCCAGATCGATTATCAAAAAAAATTAGTCCAGCAGATGCATTAATTTCATGGAAGATTTTAATGAACAATCGGGATATTACGGCTGCAATTCAGCCTAATCAGGGAGAAGGAATATCAATTCCAGTTCTCGCTGGTCGAATTATGAAGTTGATTAACCAAAATAGTAATCGTTTTAAGCGGTTACAATCTAAAAAAGCAGAAAAGGCCAAGGCTTTAGCAGATGCTGAACTACGTCTCGAGCAAAAACAAAGTCAATTAAATTCTTTAAGTGTAGAAATTTCCAATTTATTAAATGAATTGGATCAGTTGCAAAATACATTGTTAACCAAGCAATCTGAAGAAAATGAAGTAATCATTAAAGAGAATAGTCTCGATAATGAGTTACCAGATAGTATTTCTGATGAAGAAGCCGAACGTTTAAAAGCCGACTTAAAGCGTTTAAATGCTGATCCTGAATGGGCAGGTGAAGATGGTTTACGTTACCAAGCATTCTTTGAACGTATCAATAAGGCTCTAGAGGGGGATTCTGATGCAGTAGTTTGGGCACGTGAATGGATTTCTGATCTAGATGACCAGGCTTTGGCTCAACAGCAAGCAGAATTAGAAGCAAAAAAACTTTGTGATGCCGAAAATGAAGCTAAACAAAAAAGAGATGAAGAAGTATTAGCAGCACGTACAGCTGGTATAGCTGAAAACAAAATGATGCAAGCATGGTTAGACACTTTGGAAAATCCTGAAGATTCTAACAACATAGACTTTATGGCTTGGGTTTCAGATCGCCGTGGTGAATTCTTAAAAAACTGGAATGGTGCCGAAGGTTCACCAGAATATTTAACAGCATTTTATGAATATTCAAGAGCATGGGCAGATGAACATTTAGCGGATCGCCTCAGAAATAAAGAGCCAGCCCAAAATTCAGATAATGAAGAATTTAAAGAACTAAATGCTCCGACAGAAGTTGAAGATCTTCAGCCTAGTACGACAAATGATGAAGGTAATCAACTTTACCGTTCAGTAATTGAAGGGCAGGTTAAAGTTAATCTTGAGTTATTAGAGCAAATTCGAGATGAAGCAGAAAAAGACTTAAATGATCCACTTCTTATTCCAGCGGTGACAGAGCTCTTGAATCAAGTACAAAAAATGGAAGCGGAGAATATCTAATGACAACATTAAATCTAATTTCTACTCAAGATATTGCTAAAAATCCATTAGTTGTAATTGATCAAATGATCAGCTTCTTTAAACCTAAACAGCCCTTCACTGGGCTTTTGAAGGGTAGAACTAATAATGTGAAAACAGCCAAAGGACAAAAGATTTCTACTGTATTCGCCTTAGTTGATATTGATCAAGTAATTGCATCTCATACAGCAACTGGTGCGGAAAACCCTAATTATCCGCAAGAATTGCAGCCACGAGATCGTAGTCGTGAATCCTCACAAGCATGGGTACAGAAAACTGCTAATGATTTAGACCCCGAAAGCCTAGGCCGCTCAGGTCGGGCAGACACGGGAGCACCGATAACTGGTGATGATTTAGTTGTTGAATCAGGAAATGGCCGAACAATGGCAATCAAGCTTGCCTATGAGCGCGGTACCGCAGATGAGTATAAACAATGGTTGATTGATGAAGCTGATTACTTTGGCTTTAGCAGTGAGCAGGTCCAAGCAATAGCTGAACCAATCTTGATACGTATTCGTACAACTGAGATTGATAGAGCTCAATTTGCCATAGATGCTAACCAAGATGATAAGTTGTCTTTTACAGCAACTGAACGTGCTAAAGCTGATGCTAAACGTTTAGATGAGAATTTACTGGCTCTTTTTAACCCGAGTGAAGATGGCGATTTATTAGCAGTAAGTAATCAAAAGTTTATTCAAGGTTTTTTAAGTAAATTAGGTGATACAGAAGCTGCCCAGTACACAACGAAAGATAAAAAACCAACACAAGCACTGATAAACAGAATCAAGGCCGCAATTTTTAGTAAAGTGTACAATGATGATCGTTTGCTAGAAATGATGGCTGATCATACAAAACCAGATCTTCAAAATATGCTTAATGCGCTTGGTGTTGCTGCGCCTAAATTTATTGAAGCGCAAGCTATAAGTCGTGGAAATGTTCAAGATATATCAGATCAAATCGTTGATGGAATGGAGCAAGCCATTGATCAACGTGTTGCTAATGCAATTATTGATGCAGCAAATACCATTTTATCTGCAAAGCAAAATGATCAAGATATTGTTGAGTTTGTAAAGCAGCAAGGGCTTTTTGAGGATCTAGGAGAAGGTGTTGCGGAGCTCGCCGTATTTCTCGCCAAGAATAGCCGCAGTTCAAAAAAAATGAGCATGTTATTTAAAGCTTTAGCTGAATTTGCAGAGAAACAGGCTTTAGATAGCAGTAATGTAGGTTTGTTTGGTGAACCTGAACCAGTAAGTGTAAAAGATGCTATCCAATATGCACAACAAGTGCTTGGTGATGATTTCATTAGTGTGCAAATGTACGATTCATTATTCTCTAATGCATGTAATTATTTAAAATTAATAGATTATGTATCTAAGGATCCTCTTTTTGTTATTAAATCATTGATTATAAACATTAAAAAATATAAGTTTTAATTTTTAACATTGGTATTAGAACATTTAATTAATCTATTGTTGACTAATAAATGTTCTAATATGTTTTTTGGGAATAATTTAGGAATAAAAAACTATAGAAAAGTAAAAAAATAGTGTATAAAGTTAAGTAAAATATTTTGGAGCCGCTTTATGGCTATAGCTGAAGAATTACATGTTAAAAGTTTAATCCAACCATATTCTAATTCTATTATTCAGGCTATTAAGGAGGCGTGGTCATTGTGGCTGCAAAGTCCTTTTTTTGGAAAATGGAGTTCACGCGGACGTGCCACATTCGTTTGGGAAACTGTAATTAATTTACTCAAAGAAAAATTTATGGGACGTAGTGACGTTTTTATTATAGATAAAGGTGTTACGGTACTTTTTGTAATTCAACAGCAAGTTGTTTTTCGTTTTAAATTGGCAGATAGGACTGGAAGAAGTAAAAACGTTCAAACAGATTCGGCTAAAAGCTTTCATGATCCTGAACTCAATTATAATTTATTAGCTGAAGCTGATATAGCTAGTAATATTCCACGTATTGAAGTTATCTATACTTTAAATAAGTCTGCTACTCAAATCGATAATATCAAAATGATTGCTAGAGATAAAAATTCCGTTGCTTGGAATGTAAGTTTAATTGATAGCCAAACATCATTCGTTGAATTTGACGAAAGCAAAGATACAAGTGACTTTGATACTGTTAAGGATAATCAAACAAAACGTCGTTTCAAAGGGAAATCCACTGGCGGTGGATTTAAAAAAGCAGAAGGTGAATCGTGAGTAATTTGACCTTTAATCCTGAGTTATTAAGGATAGTAAGGCAGTTTAGAGGGTTTGGACAAACAGCTCTTGCTAAAATGGCTTCTTTGTCTCAGGGAACTCTGTCAAAAATTGAAGCAGGATTGTTAGAGCCTAATGAGGAAATGGTTTCAAATCTTGCCAAAGTTTTAAACTTTCCCGTTTCAATATTTTATGAGACCTATAAGCCATTTGGTTTACCGTTAAGTGTTCATCCCATGTACAGGAAGAACTCTTCAATCGGTAAAAGGGCTATTGAACAACTTGAAGCTGAACTTAATATTCGATTATTTAACTCTATGAAGTTAGTTAAAGCTATTGAGTTTGAGGAGGATTTACCACTTCCTTTTTTAAGTTTAGATATATATGAAACTCCTGAAAAAGTTGCTGAATTGCTCAGAAGAACTTGGTTAATTCCTAATGGCCCATTAAAGAATTTAACCGATTATGTTGAGAGGGCAGGGTGTCTCGTATTTCATTGCGATTTCTCTCAAGAAGGTGTGTCTGGTGTAACAATAAAAGTACCTGGTTTAAACCCTTGTATTTTTATTGATAAAAATATGCCCTCAGATAGACAACGTTTCACACTGGCGCATGAGTTAGGTCATGCAATTATGCATAAACTCCCTTCAGAAAATATGGAGGATGAGGCTAACCGTTTTGCAAGTGCTCTTTTGATGCCTTCAAAAGATATTAGACCATATCTTACTGGGAAAATTACTTTAGAAAAGCTCGCTACCTTAAAGTTGGTTTGGAAAGTTTCTATGAATGCTCTTCTTAAAACAGCAGAACGAGAAGGCTTATTAACACCATCCCAGAAAAAGTATCTATGGATACAAATGACTAAGAATGGTTATAGGACTAAGGAACCTGTAGAGTTGGATTTTCCTAAAGAAAAGGCTGTAACTATAGATCAAATTTTTGAATACTATAGAGAAGACTTAGGTTACTCAATTGATGAGTTATCTAATTTATTGCAAACACCAAAAGAAGACATTGATTCACTCTACTCATTAAATATAGTTAAGAAAAAACCAAATATACGAATTTTAGAATAAGATAGGCCCTCCATTAGGAGGGTTTCCTTTTTTAATAAAAAAACTTTTCTTTTTAAAAAAAATAGTCATAATAAATCTATGCTTCCACACTAAGCTTGTCACTCCAACCGTATTACGGAGCGAACATTCCTTAAGTAATGATGTGTACGTATATATGATTTACAACATTAGTGTAGATCTAGATTTTTGGAGTGGTCTAATTTTTATCTACACAGATGGATCGTATAATCATGTCTGATAAGAACTTCGTATTTCCTTCAGGATTGACCAGTCAACGTGCTAGAGCTTTAGCTAAAGAAGCAAAAAAACTAAATGGTACGCAACTTTCATGTGAGCTGGATTTAATATCTAAAAAAGAATGTCAACTCCCATGGCATAAAGCAGTTGCTAAGTTTACTAATGAAGATATCTCAATTCTACATTTGAAAGTAGAAGATATTTTGAAAAAAAACCCATTATTGGGTTATTGTGGATTCTATTCTCCATTAATATTTTCAGATCGTTATTATCAACGTCAATATAGAATGTCTAAAATAGAGTATGAACAGCATTTTATTGAAGGCCGAATTTTAAGTACAGACTGGTTAAAACAAATAGAATATGCTCAGCAGTTTATGTCATATTTTGGAAAAAATAAGAATATAAATAATAATATGTTAGGTTCTTATGGGTTAAAACATATGTGTGAGGATTACTATGGAGAAATATGTGGTCAGCATACTTATATATCTAATGGTGCATTAATCATAGGTGCTATTTTAAATAATTTCAATTTTGAGCAATATAGTGAATATCATATTAACTGTAGTTTTAATATTAGTAAAAAAAGTGAATTTTACCAATGGTATAAAATGTGGAAATATGGCTACAGGCCAAGTCAGTATCTAAAGTTTAAGATATTGGACCAAAAATATAGATCTAATAGCTAAAGCTTTAGTTAAAAAGACATGAATTAAAAAAGTAATCGATAAATCAAGGGAAATCGTTTAACTGTTCGTAAGGTGCTTAACAAATGAAAACCAGCTAACTAGCTGGTTTTCTTAATTTGGGGAGTTCTGGTGGAACATCTTAAAATAATTATATGCCCTTATCCTCTGATAGGTTCATAGGGAAACCTCTTTAAAACTTTACCTAATTCAAGTACCTCATCTTTATGTAAAAAATCCCATAGTTGATTGAATTTCTCCCGAAGTTGTACGACATTTACAGGTGTATGATGTGAAGTGTATTGATGTACTGCAACAGCACCACTTTCCTGAATTGAAATCCAGAAGTTTTTAGGGCCATTTGGAGATTGATACTTTAACTTTTCACCTACTTGTTGAGCAATTTCATAAGCCAGAGGGTTTTCTAATGCTGGATAACGTGATGAAACTCGATCTAAAAGATTTTCAAGCCGTTGTAAAGGATCTGATTCCACTTTTTCAACAACATTGATTGATTCTAAGTATTGTTTAGCTTCTTCAAAATGTATTGATAAAAGTTGGCTGTACTTAGCTATGCCAAAATGTCTGTTATGTCGTACCCACATAGATGCCCGTTGGCTGCGGTTTTTACCAGCACGGCGGTCAACTATCTCATGTAGTGCATGCTGCTGCTCAGGGGTAATCGTAAGACGTTTGTTTATTGCCTGTCCTTTTGTCCAGTAATCCCAAAGCACATCATCACATTCTTGTTGATACATGATGACTGTTTCGCGAAGTTCAGGCCGGACTTTGTTGGCGTGGATTGAGTAAAGCCATGCAGCTAATTTTCGGACAGGTAAGCAAGTCATTAAGCGACTTTTCCCATCATTGGCAACTGTGGTGATTTCCACCATAGTTGCACTGAAACGATCTTTTAATTTAACAAACTGGCTTTTCCAATCTAGCCCCATAGCTTCAACGATAGGTTTCATTGGTGTATAAGGCTGCCCATGATGTTCAATAATCATAAGTTCTGCATCATGAAATGGTACAACTTGTGGTATGTATGATAAATTAGACACATCAATATCCTTTCGTGGTTGTTGATAGAAGCCCTTGCATTTGGTTGGTAGCCTGCAAGGGCTTTGTTGTTTCAGGTTTAGAGCCTGTTGTGAATAACTATATATAGTGTATTTAAATAATGCAATATTAAAATAAATTAAAATATAAAAAGAATGCAATCTTATTGTGTTATGATTAATTATCTTTTTTAGAGAATTGAGATGATTAAGAATAATATTATTGCCTTACGAGATAAGGCCGGCATGACGGCGTATCAGTTAGCGAAACAATGCGGATTTATTTCAAATAACCATGTACTGGGAAAGAAGATAAGTGACGCAGAAAAAGGAAAAAATATCACAATTGAAACGGCTTTTTTAATCTACACTGAACTCAAAAAAGCTGGTGTATGCGAGAAGTTTGAAGATGTCTTTTGGCTTGAATGTGATGATAAAGATATCGAAAACTAAAAATATTTTTTGTAGAGTTGGAACTAACTAATTTTTAAACTTTCATATTTGTAAATAATGGTCCTATTCAATGAGTAGGGCTTTTTTATGTCCAAAGCTTTAGCTTATGCACCAGCTGTAAATACAGCAAAAACTAATTTACCAAGTAATGAATCAGATCCATTCTATGGTTCTATTTCAAAGCACAAATACGCAGAGTTTTCTCTATGTGACAAAGAGGGGAATCCTATTGCTGGCTCGCCAGTGATTAGAGCCTTATTAACGGACGGTGATAAAAGCATTGAGAGCCAATGGCAAACTCCATTTGAGAATAGTAATCCTGAGCTAAAAATGCCTATGCTCATGGCAGGCTTACAATCAGGTCAGCTATCACAAGTCGCTGAACAGATGCAAAGTAATCCTATAGCTCAAGTTTTATCAAAACTTGGGGTTCAAGATGCTATGCAGAGCGTTGAAGGGCGTACCAATCTAACTAAAGTGAATACAACTCAAGTATTCCTATCTACTTCTTCAGTACGGCTCAACCTTTCTATTTTCTTCCTTGCCTTTAGTGATGCGAAAACAGAAGTTGAAGACAGGATCATGCAATTAGAGGCTTGGAGTCTTCCAGTTTCTTTATCTTCTGATTCTACACTTCAGAATGTGGTTAATGACTCAAACTCAACTTTAGAAGGGTTGTTTTCAGGTGTAATCCCACCCTTTGTGTCTCTGACAACTCACGGCAAAACTTATAAACCTTTCATTATTGAAAGTGTTTCTGCACCAATTGTTGCGCCAATTGATGAGAAAGGTAACCGGTTAAGTTTGGCCGTGAATATAAGTTTGATGAGTCGAACTGCATGGGATTCAAAAGACATTTATTCATTGTATGGAGGCAACTAATGATTACTTTTGATCCAGTGTATGTAGGCGATAATACTTTTCAAATGCAAGAATTGAGTTTTGAGCAGTGTCTTAAAATTTCAATCATTGCGCCGAATTTAAATGAAAAAAGACTTACAGCTTTTCTTAAATCAGCTTTAGATAGTGTGTTTGATCCTTTGGTTTTAACTATTCAAGAACGATATTTACTGCTGCTGAAGTATCTTGAAAAACAAAGTAATACTATGTTGGAGGTGAACACAGACTGGTCTAAAGTTTTCCTTCAATCAGAAAATAATTGGAAAACTGAAACTACTCAAAATGGAATTACAGTTAGACAGCTTATTGGAATGGAAGTGGAGTTCTTAGAGGCAAATTGTAAGAATGTCGCTGAATGGATTGCCTGCATGATGGCTTTTCAGTTGAGTTATTCTAATCATGAGCACTTAGCTTTATTGCCGGATAGAACAAATCCTCAATTATTTGAAGAACAATTTAAGCAGCGGCTAGATTTCATTAAGAAAATGCCAGCTAGTGATTTTGATTTGTGCTATAAAGACTTTAATAATTTAAACAATGAGTTATTTACTCATTTACGGTTAAGCGTTGATAACCACGGTATTTTAGTGGAAAGAGGTGCAGATGACGCGCCTGCACGATTTCGCACCGCTTCCATCTTTACAGGAATCATCAAAGAGTTGGACCGATCTTTTGCTTGAGACAGCAAGTAGTATTTCTGAAAACTGCCCAATGCCTTTATCGGATGCATTAAAAATGCCTTTGAGTTTTGAAAGTACTTACTTCAATTCATCAGCATGGGAAAACCGCAAGAAGTATTTAGAAAATGAAATTGAACGTCATAACGTATTCTTAAAATTAGGTCAAGAAGTCATTAAGGGATTAAATGCCCTAGCAAGTAGAGGCCGATAGTTTTCATGTAGAAAAGTCTGATTAATTCAGACTTTTTTCGTGCTTTGTATTTGGAACCATACTCTATTTAGAACAATAACACTTGCAAAAATAGCTCCAAATGAAACGTGGGGAATAGGTCATGTCTGATCATCAGGCAATTGAAGTCACAGTCACAACTTTTGCTAATAAAACTACCTTCTGGAGTGGTTTAGCAAGCGCATTTGGTTCTTTAACTTCAATTAATTGGTTGAGCTATACAGGTGCAATAGTGGCTGTTGTTGGCCTATTCATAAGTTTCATTTTTCAGTGGAGACGTGACCGCAGAGAACGTAAAGAAAGTGAATTACGTGAAAAAGAAAGCGAATTACGAATCAAAGCTTTAGAAGCTCTAGAGCAAGATAATTTACGAAAGAGGAAAGATGAATGAAGTTAATTGAAAACAATGCTTGGCAGTATCTATCTGTTAAGTTACCCGCCGTAGGTGCATTCATCATGCTAATTTTATTGCCAGCACTACAATGGGGTGTTGATTATGAAGTTATTCCTGAAAAATATCATGCATTTGTTACTGGTACTTTGATGCTTGTTCTGTCATGGATTGGAAAGAAAATTTCTCAACCACGACTTAATGGCCCGCAATTAACAGGCCAGTTAGTAGGGATCAATTCTTTATTGAATATCCCAACACCAACAAAGCCTGATGAATTAGCTTGGATTGCAGAAGCAAAAAAGCATCTTGGCCTTCAAGAAATACCTGGTAAACAGCATAACCCAACTATTTTAAAATGGCTCTCGGAGCTAAAGGCTTGGTGGGCTGACGATGAAACGGCTTGGTGTGGGACCTTCGTTGCACATTGCTTGAAATCAGCTGGAATTGCTTATCCTAAGCATTGGTACCGTGCATTGGATTATGTGAATTATGGTACAAAATTAGCTAAACCCGCTTACGGTTGTGTAGCTATTAAAACTCGAAAGGGTGGTGGGCATGTTTGTTTTGTAGTTGGCCGTGACAAAAAGTCTGGAAAGTTAGTATGCCTTGGAGGCAATCAGTCTAATAAAGTTTGTTATGCACTTTATAATGACTCTGACTTTCAAGAATTCAGATGGTATGGTCGTACAACTCAACCAGCTAGCAAACGTTACAACTTACCGCAATTAAGTGGCGTGACAGCAATTAGAGTTACTGAAGCATAATGAAGTTACTATTACTAAGCTTTCTTTTATGTGGCTGTACGGCACATACAATCAATAGCAATGTAAACGTATCTATTTGCGTTAAAGCACTTTAAAAAAAGCCCTGAATATTCAGGGCTTTTTAATTAATTATTTATTTCTGCATCGTAGACAGTTTGTAAAGAGGCTTTTAGAGCTTCATCATTTGTACTATCAATGAATTTCCTCATTTTCTCTTTGTATTCAAGGTGCCCAGCTTTATACTTTACAAGTAAGTATGAAAATTCAGCTTGCTTATAATTTGGGTCCTTCTTATTTTCTGGTTTGTTCAGCTCTACTTTTAGAACCTCTGCCACATAGTCATAGCACCTATTAATCGAAGTGGCTTCTTTCCCTTGTAGTGAAAGTAACTGACATCTAAATGTAAGTCGTGCTGTGTCATTTGGTTTCTGTGCAAGCTGCTTATCATTTAAAGCATGCGCTTTATCATAGTCATTCAAAATCATATATATATTCATTTGAAGAAGCTCACGTTTTCGCTTATCCGTGATTTTATCGACCTCCGTCTAGGAAGAGCCCTTTGGAAAAAGTGGTCTGGTTATCATCGGCGAAGTTTGGTCGAAACCAAGATGCATTGCATCAAATTATTAGGCGATAAACTCTACTCAAGGAATTTTGACAGCCAAGTGAATGAGATCCATGCACGTGTAGCCGTATTAAATAAATTTACAGAATTAGGCAGACCTCATACCCAAGTTGTAACCTAAATTTTAGCAACTTAGGAAAACTTTACCTTCAAAGGCTTTATGCAACAAAGCCTATATTTGGGTAAAAGTAATAAAAAAAATCCTCAATTGAGGATTTTTAAAGCTTAGTATTTATAAAAATACTATTTTACTTTTAAATTAATATATTGAGACATTTCAGAAGTTACTATATCAAGTATTTCTTTATTAAATAGTTTTTCGGAATTCTTTAGATGATTTGTCATTGCATTTAATTCAAAAGCTGATTTTGATTGTGATAGGTCTCTTAGCATTCCTCCAATACATCCTCTGTAATGTCGGATTCGATCTAAATCTAGATTAAGATCGGAGTCGAAGGTCTTTTCATAAATCTTTAAATCGATCAGAAATTGTTTATAGAGCTCTTCGCATTCATTGCGAAATATACTTCTTCTTTCTTCACATTCGTTAGGTATTTTTTCTGCCTGATCGATTAAATTTTTACTAATCTCTGGGAAGTTTTTTGAGTTCCATAAATGTTTTTGTGTCATTACATACTTATGATAATAATCAAGATAACTTACAAGTTTATATAAAGATGTTTGTGTATTTCTAGCAAGTTCAGATCTATTTAAGCCTGTTTGAGAATCTCTCCAATCATTAAATAAACTAGCTGCAATTATTGCTGCCCCAATAGTAGCTAAAGCTGAAAGTATGCTTACCATTAGGGACCAAGCTTCTTTTAATGGGTTATCAATTTGATTGTAGGAATATAACCAAAGAGTGAAAAAGAAAAATATGATACAAATGGAAGTAATCCAACCAATAGTATCTATTAATAAAACTTTAATTTTTTGATTCATAACTTTGAGTATTTCTGAGGTTAGCTTATTTTAGATAATCATAAATATTAATCTAGTCGAATAAATGGAAATTTCATTTAAGTTTTTGATAGAAAAATGAGCAAAAAATTGCTCAAAATTGATAAAATCCTTCGAAAGTGAGCAAAAAATTGCTCATTTAGTTATTAAAGGTAGTTCATCCCATTTAAATGGATTCTTAGTTAATTTGTCTCGTGACATTGACCAGTTGCGACCTGGTACATAACACGAACTTATACCGAGTTTTTTCTTTCCGAATTTTGTGTGTACGTTCTCTAGTGTTTTCATCAATTGTTCTTTCTTTTCTATAGCTTCGAAATCTGTGAGCAGGTCATAAGTGTGACCTGTTTTGGGTTCTAGCCCAGTTAGTATCACACCGCACTTCTTATACTTAATACCTTCTTTAAAAATGTGAGATAGCATTTTTGTTGCAGCTTTTACGAAATCTAACGCACAATCTGTTGGTTGTGAAAATGAGCCGGTTATTGACTTGTTATAAAACGGTACATTTTCATCAAAAGGACTTGATTGAACAAAAACAATAAGACAGCCGCATAATGATTCATCATCTCTCAATCTCTTACATGCTTCTTGTGCATGCATGGCTATTGCTTCTTGTAGGTCAATAAGTTCGGTAACTTTCGCACCAAAAGAACATGACTTAATAATTTGCTTTTTAGATGGCGGAGTGTCTTCAATTTCTAGGCAAGAGATGCCTTGTAGCTCGTTAATAGTACGAGCCATAACAATAGAAAAGCGTTTTTGCATTTCACGTGGTTCAGCACAAGCTAGATCAAGCACTGTATTAATTCCCATGCTTTGCAACTTTTTTGCATGTTTACGGCCGACCCCCCAGACTTCACTCACATCTATTTGAGCAAAGTAATATTCTTTATTGCACGGATCCATGTTTACGAGATCGCAAACGCCGTTAAAGCCTTGATTTTTCTTAGCTATATGATTGGATATCTTTGCCTCCGTCTTGCTGCGACCAATACCTACGCACACGGGCAAACCAATCCATTTCCATATTTTTAGGCGCATATCCTGAGCGACCTTTTCTAGGTCAAAATTTTTTTCATAAGCTGAAAAATCAACAAAACACTCATCTATTGAATATTTCTCAACTTCTTCATCAGTTACATACGATGCAAGAATCTTATGAAATCTGCGCGACATTTCAGCGTAAAGTTCATAATTGCTAGAGAGAACAATAACATTGTGTTTTTTTACTATGTCTCTGATCTGGAATAATGGCACCCCCATTTTTATATTTAAATTTTTTGCTTCATTGCTGCGCGCAACGGCACATCCATCGTTATTTGACAAAACGATGACTGGTTTATTGTTTAAACTTGGATTAAAGACTCGTTCACATGAGACGTACATGTTATTTACATCGATGAGAAAAAATACTTTGTTCTCATGTTTCATGAGTTAATGCCGTGTCATTTTAATGATATGAGTGACAACACCCCAAATTATTAATTCTTGGCCATCCGCTAAATAAATATTTTTATAATCCGGATTCTCTGCTTTAAGCCATTGGCCTTTTTCATCGATCATTAAACGTTTAACTGTGAATTCATTGTCAATTAGTGCAATAACGATATCGCCGTGCTTTGCATCAAGACTACGATCCACAATCAATTCGTCATCAATATCTATGCCAGCGTTGAGCATCGATAGGGAGGCAACTTTGACAATAAACGTTGCAGTTTCATTTTTTATTAAGTGCTCGTTCATATCGAGCGCTTTATCTACATAATCTTGTGCTGGACTTGGGAAACCTGCTGAAATCTTCTCAAGTGCATAAGGGATAAGCATATGAGAGGAAGGTACAACTAGCTTGATAGACATAACATCAGACAAAGCAAAACCTTGAGTTATATAAGGCTTTATCTGGATAATGGATGGTGCAATTTCGCTCATATGTTTCCCCTAGCTTGATTTTGTAACATATTCAAGATGATATTCTAGAGATGAGCATAAATTCAAATTTAAAAAGTTGTGGATAAATAATGACTAGTCGTAACTTGTCGCGCTTCATTGTGCATTTGGTCGGAAATTAGACTTTTGCTGTGAGAAAATGATTTTTTAGATTTGTAGACTCATTTGTAGACTGTTGAGCTATAGTTCAATAAAGACTAATACATCTATATATAGTTATCCAAAACACAAGAATGTTTATTTTATTGGTGTTTATACTAGAGTAGGTTTGGCTATAGATGTATATAGATTAATCATACAGAATTGGCGATTCTAAAGGTTTGAAGAACACTAAAAACCGAGATGAAAACATCTCGGTTTTTTATTGAAGGTTGGGCAAAAATAAAGACATATAAGTAGAATTTTTGCAAAGTCTGTCAGATTCAGTATGATGTGGGCAGCATAGTCTGTGTAGAGTAATGATGAAAAAAGTTTTATTTGTTTTAATGGGCATGTTAATAGTCGGCTGTACAGAAAAAAAGCCTTTAACACCTGAAGAGCAATGGCATGGCTATTGTACAAGTGTGGGAAATGCAGCAAGAAGTATTCTGTTTGATCGTCAGCAAGCAATTGAGAAGCCTCAAGCCATTGAGCATGCTAATAAAATTGAGGACGAAATTACGAAAAAATTCATCTTTAATATTATTGAAAAAGTTTACGCCATTCCACAAGACGAATTAAAAACGAATCCAGAAGCCTTACAAGAAAAGATTAGAAAACAAATGACAGATGAGTGTTTGGTTACCCCACATGACAAAATGCCAAACTACAAAAAATTCTAAGTGTATAAGACATCCTCAAACACTCCACTAAGGTGGAGTGTTCTTTTAACTTAAAATACCGCATGATAAGTCAGTCATTAAGATCATTATTTATACACGGGTATTTAGTTACAAAATAATGGGCATCACGGAGAAACACCCCGCGCTCATTAACTTTTGGCTTGAACTCTAGTAAAATTTTGTAGTCCATATTACTTGTGAAGCTTTGTGAAAGCTGGAATTTACAAGTAATTTTTTAAAAAAAGAGGAATGAACACCGTGCTAGAAGCTTACCGCCAACACGTTGCTGAACGTGCCGCACTCGGAGTCCCACCGAAGCCACTTGATGATGCTCAAACTGCTCAACTTGTTGAGTTATTAAAAAACCCACCGGCAGGTGAAGAAGCATTCTTGGTTGATTTGCTTGAAAACCGTGTTCCTGCAGGTGTTGACCAAGCAGCTTACGTAAAAGCAGCTTTCTTGGCAGCGATTGCAAAAGGCGAAGCGACATCTCCGCTAGTTTCTAAAGAACGTGCAGTTTATTTACTAGGTACGATGCTTGGTGGCTATAACGTAGCGCCTTTAGTTGAGCTTCTGGATGATGCTGAATTAGGTAGCTTAGCTGCTGAAGCTTTGAAAAAAACATTACTTGTATTTGATGCGTTCCATGACGTAGCTGATAAAGCTAAAGCTGGCAATGCAAATGCAAAAGCTGTTTTACAATCTTGGGCTGATGCTGAATGGTTCACTAGTCGTAAAGATGTACCAGAAGAAATCAAAATCACTGTGTTCAAAGTAACAGGTGAAACGAACACTGATGACTTGTCTCCAGCTCAAGACGCATGGAGCCGTCCAGACATCCCATTGCATGCAAATGCAATGTTGAAAAATGAGCGTGATGGTATCAACCCTGAAAAACCAGGTGAAGTTGGTCCATTAAGCCAAATTAAAGAACTCATTGCTAAAGGCAATCAAGTTGCTTATGTTGGTGACGTTGTTGGTACAGGTTCATCTCGTAAATCTGCAACAAACTCTGTTCTTTGGTTCTTTGGTGATGAAATCGCTCACATTCCAAACAAAAAAGACGGTGGTGTGTGCTTAGGCGGTAAAATCGCTCCGATCTTCTTTAACACAATGGAAGATGCTGGTGCATTACCAGTAGAGATCGATGTTTCTAACATGAACATGGGTGACGAAGTTACTCTTAAAATCGATCATGCTGCAGCAAAAGTAACTGCGTTCAAAAATGGCGAACAAATCGCTGAGTCTGAACTTAAAACTCCAGTACTTTTAGATGAAGTACGTGCTGGTGGTCGTATTAACTTGATTATTGGTCGTGGCTTAACTGCTAAAGCGCGTGAAGCTTTAGGTTTAGCTCCATCTACATTATTCCGTACTCCAGTACAACCAGCTGACACTGGCAAAGGTTTCACTTTAGCTCAGAAGATGGTTGGTCGCGCATGTGGTCTTCCAGAAGGTCAAGGTATCCGTCCAGGTACTTACTGTGAGCCTAAAATGACTACAGTTGGTTCTCAAGATACAACTGGTCCTATGACTCGTGATGAGTTAAAAGACTTAGCTTGCTTGGGCTTCTCTGCTGACTTAGTAATGCAGTCTTTCTGTCACACTGCTGCTTATCCAAAGCCAGTTGACGTACAAATGCAACATACACTTCCAGACTTCATCATGAACCGTGGTGGTGTATCTTTACGTCCAGGTGACGGTATTATCCACTCTTGGTTAAACCGTATGCTTCTTCCAGATACAGTAGGTACTGGTGGTGACTCGCATACTCGTTTCCCAATTGGTATTTCATTCCCAGCAGGTTCTGGTCTTGTAGCTTTCGCTGCTGCAACTGGTGTAATGCCACTTGATATGCCTGAATCAGTTCTTGTTAAGTTTAAAGGTAAAATGCAGCCTGGTATCACTTTACGTGACCTTGTACATGCGATTCCTTACTATGCAATCAAAGAAGGCGATCTTACTGTTGAGAAAAAAGGTAAGAAAAACATCTTCTCTGGTCGTATCTTAGAAATCGACTTAACAGAAATGGAAACTGACTTAACAGTTGAGCAAGCATTCGAACTTTCTGATGCTTCTGCTGAACGTTCAGCTGCTGGTTGTGCAATCACACTTTCAGAAGAGAAAGTTGCTGAGTATTTACGTTCTAACATCACAATGCTTAAGTGGATGATTTCACAAGGTTATGGTGATGCACGTACGATGGCTCGCCGTGTTGAAAACATGGAAAAATGGTTAGCAAACCCAAGCTTACTTAAAGCTGATGCTGATGCTGAATACACTAAAGTGTATGAAATTGACTTGTCAGAAATCAAAGAACCTATCCTTTGCTGCCCGAACGATCCAGATGATGCAAAACTTCTTTCTGACGTTCAAGGCGACAAAATTGATGAAGTATTCATCGGTTCTTGTATGACTAACATTGGTCACTTCCGTGCTGCTGGTCAGTTACTTGAGAAAGTACCAAGCGGTTCATTAACAACTCGTTTATGGTTGGCTCCACCAACACGTATGGACGAACATCAGTTAATGGAAGAAGGCTTCTATAACACTTATGGCCGTGCTGGTGCACGTACAGAAATGCCTGGTTGTTCATTATGTATGGGTAACCAAGCACGTGTTGCGCCGAACACAACTGTTGTTTCGACTTCTACACGTAACTTCCCTAACCGTTTAGGCCAAGGTTCTAACGTTTACTTAGCGTCTGCTGAGCTTGCATCTGTTGCTGCTGTACTTGGTAAATTACCAACTCCAGAAGAATACCAACAATATGCAGCTCAAATTGACAGTATGTCTGCTGACATCTACAAATATTTGAATTTCGACCAAATGGGCGAATATACAAATGCTGCTGATAAAGTAGATACTAAGAAAATTGCTGCTGCTCAGTTGACTTAATAGGTCGATTTAGTACAAAAAAGGAGCTGATTATTCAGCTCCTTTTTATTTTAATGAGAATTGGTACATATTTTAATTCTTAAAATAATAAATTAATCATGTTTTATTCTAATAAAATGTAAAAATAAATATAACGCTAGATATTAAAGAAGATTTTGTTTTAAAATATTTGTATGAACTTAAAAATAATTAAAAAGAACATGGGTATTTTATATATGGAATTTAAAAATGCTAAAGACAATTGTTGAATTTAAATTTGATGATTATCAGCTATATGATCAAAATTTATCAGCAGAAGACGGGAATACTTTAGTACAGAAAACTGAAGATATTGCACAATATATTTATAGTATATTAAAAAATAGATATCACTTAAATATTGAGTTAAATGCTGAGCGTTGGGGCTGGGAAATAGAAGTGCCATTACCTGAGATTACGATGTATATCGGTATTAGCGTTTATGAAGAATACAGTAATGGTTTTGCAATATTCATTTCACCAAATACACCAATTTTAAGAAGATTTCTTTTTAGAAAGTTAGATATTACTCACCATATTATGTTGCTACAAAATTATATTAATGTCATTTTGAAGTCCCATGCCGGTATATATGATGTGCAATGGTGGGAGGAAAATGAGTTTAGATATGTTGCAGCGCATTAAAATATAATTAGTAAATATGAAATATTATTTATGATTGTTTAGCTAATACAATTAATAAAATATTTTATTGGCTGCTATAGTGGTGAATTTACGTATGTGAGCTTAATATATGTTCAATATAACGTGGTTCAGATCCGTATGCGAATTTTAGCATGGAAGACAGTACGTCGGTTCTTCTATAACAACCTTCATAATCATGATTACGAAACGACAGTAAGTAGATGTATTAACTACTTTTTAGTTTTCTTAATTATTGGGAATGTAGTTGCTGTATTACTAGAAACAGTAAATGATCTGTATTACAGCTACCGTATATGGTTTGACTACTTTGAAAATGTTTCAATTGCAATTTTCAGTGTTGAATATCTCTTACGGCTCTGGAGTATAGTCGAGCGTGATTCGACACAAGCTGCATGGAAGCAACGTTTCGCATGGATGAAAAGTGGTGAAGCACTGATTGACCTCATGGCAATTTTGCCTGCGTATCTAAATTTCTTTGTACGAATAGATCTTCGTATGTTAAGAATTTTACGATTACTTCGACTATTAAAATTAACTCGTTATTTCATCTCATTGCAAATATTGTTATGTGTGATTAAGCGAGAAAAGGGTTCTTTTCAGGCAGTGATTTTTATTTTAATCATTATGATTATTATGACTGCCTCTGGTATTTATGTCGTTGAGAATAAAGCGCAACCGGAAGCTTTTAGCTCTATTCCTAAAGCAATGTGGTGGGCGGTTGTGACTTTAACTACAGTCGGATATGGCGATGTCACACCAGTAACTAGTCTAGGAAAATTATTGGGAGCCTTAATTACAATTCTAGGGGTAGGGATTGCTGCTTTACCGGCTGGTATTTTAGCTTCTGGTTTGGCCAATGAACTTAACCAGCGTAATCAGCGCCTTGAACAAGAGTTCCGTGAGTTACTTCAAGTGCGTGGTATTGATATCATGCATGATGAAGTTGAAATAGAACGTATTCGACAAAAAGTAGGGCTACCAAAAGAACAAGCGCATAATCTGATTATTCAAATTATGCGCGAAAAAGTATTAGAAGAGAAAGAAGCTGTTAGAGAGAAGAAATGTTATTGCCCGCACTGTGGTGAAAAGTTAACAGATTAGAGATTCAACGAAAGCCTGATCATACTCAGGCTTTTTGAGTTGCTTTTTCTACAGCAAATGCAATAAGTAAGATAATAAGGCCACCAAGGCTCAGTACAAAACCTACCCAGATTGGTGCAATCCAACCCATCTGATAGCTCAGTACCCAACCACCTAAAAAAGCGCCTAATGCATTAGCAAGATTAAAGGCGGAGTGGTTAAGTGAAGCTGCTAGCGTTTGTGCATCACCTGCAACATCCATGAGGCGTGTCTGTAAAGCCCCACCTAAACCCATAACGGTTAGGCCAATTAAGAATAAAGAGCCAATTGCGCTATAGATATTACTCATTAGAAAGCTTGCGATTACAAATGCGATCGCTGAGCTGATGAGTACGCTTACAATAGTTTTATTGAGGTTTTTATCTGCAAGCCAACCCGCAGCTAAACCACCAATCACCATCCCGATGCCCCACAGCGCTAATGCAATAGGAACAATCTGGATATTAACTTTGGTGTATTCAGTGAGAATTGGTGAGACATAGCTATATACCGAGAACATGCCCCCAAAACCAATTGCGCCGACTGCAAGGGTTAACCACATATTTATATTTTTAAGCCCCGCTAATTCTGTTTTTATGCTGGCAGTAGCTTGAACTGGAATATTCGGTACAAAGCAAGCTACAGCAATTAAAGTAAAGAATGCGATCGTTGCTGAAAATTCAAAACCTGCTCTCCAGCCAAAATGTTGACCTAACCATGTTGCTAAAGGTACGCCAATAACAGTAGCAACGGTTAGTCCCATCATCATTTGCGCAACTGCTGAAGCTCTTCGTGAAGGGCCTGCGAGTTCAGCCGCGACTAAAGCGCCGACACCAAAATATGCGCCATGAGGTAAACCTGCAATAAAACGAGAGACTAAAACAGTTTCTGGGGTATGTGCTAAAGCTGTGCATGCATTGGCAATACCATAAAACAGCATGAGGCAAAGCAATAAGGTCTTTCTAGGTACTTTGGCACCCAAAATCGCAATAATAGGGGCACCAATAACAACACCTAAAGCATAAGCACTAATAAAATGCCCAGCTTCAGGTACTGTAATCTTTAAATTGTGTGCAATTTCCTGAATAAGACCCATTGCGACAAATTCTGTAGTGCCAATACAGAAACCGCCTACTGCGAGAGAAAAAATTGCCAAGAAGAGTGAGTAATGTCGAGGGGAAGAAGAAGGGGATTGGGGTGACGCCATAATAAATTAATAAAAGGAAACTCAAAAAAGAAAGTATAAGGGAAAAGAGACCAAAATAATAAAAAACTAGAATCTCGAGAGGAAGTTTGCACATTTAAAACCGGAATATTTTATCTTTATATTGAATAATTTATCGAATTCTTTTATCAAATTGGATATGATGAGCGCGTAATACTTTAAGCATTACAATAAGTTGTATAAATACTTAAGAAATAGAGAAGTTAAATCGTGAGAAAATTATGTATTGCCTGCCTTATTGGTATGGCTATGTTATCTATGTCTGGTTGTGCCGTATTTATGGCTGGTAATCAACCAAGTAAAAAAAATTTAAATGTTTTAAATCCGGGTAGCTCTCGTAATTATGTTATTGCAGAGTTTGGGGCACCTGTCTTGTCTGAGTACCGTGATGGGACAAGAGTTGAAATCTATACATTCCAGCAAGGTTATTCAAAGTGGGTAAAAGTAGGTCGTGCATTTGGGCATGGGGTTGCAGACGTTGCCTCAATAGGTTTATGGGAAGTATTTGGAACTCCAGCTGAAGCATACTTTAATGGTAAAGAAACAACTTATGAAGTGACTTATGGTGAAGATGATTTAGTAAAAAGTTATAAGCTCATTGACTTTAATCAAGCTTTTCCAAAAGTAAAAGAACAATGAAGTAATGAAAGAGGCCACTTGGCCTTTTTCTTTTTATATAAAAATCTTTAACTTAAATTTATTAATGATAATAAGAATTATTTTTATTTGTGTATAATACATTTGCTTATGATTTGTCTGTAAAAATTTAAATTTTCCTAATAAGGATCCAGAAATAATGAATAGATTATTAGTAACATCACTTGTTTTTGTATGTAGTTACAGCCTTGCTCATGAACCTTATGTTGCGCCATTAGCGTATAAAACTGAGCAGACACAAGTACCTGTAGTAGCTGGTTATGCTGAAGAAGCACTAAATAGTGAATACGCTTTAAAAGATGCCAAGCTTACCGTCATTACCCCTAAACAAGAGCCTAAAGTTATTAATGCTGAAGCCCTACATAAATCTGTAACTGTTTTCGATGTTGCTTTACCGGAAGACGGTACATATATTCTGCAAACTCAGGCGAGTTACCCTTTAAAATACGTATATGATCAAAAGGAGTGGCATTTATTTTTTGATTTACCAGCAGATAAAGCTCCGCCAAGAAAAGAGCGTGACTATCTAATTCCTGCTGATCTTAAAACTAAAAAAATTAAAACAGAGGAAGTAACAAGAGAATGGGTGTTACAAAGTTATCTTTCAAAAGGTAAAGTTTCAGATATTCAACTTCCAAATACACCAGTTAAAGTTAATTTTTCTGTTCATCCTAACCAGCTTAAAGTTACCCAAGCAGTTCAGCTAACCATAAGTGAAAAAGGCCAGAACCTACCTTATGCTGAAATTAATTTAAGAGAAAAAGGTGCAACTGATAAACAAGTACTACATTTTAAAGCTGATGATAAAGGACAAGTTGAACTTAAATTTCCAAAAGCTGGAGAATATTTAATGGAAGTCACAGCTCCAGTGGATTTAAAGTTAAAGCCTAAAAATCAAAATTATACGATTGTTAGCTTACAAGTTACCGAGTAAGAATATTCTCATTTTATAAAAAATAGATCTGAATGGGTCTATTTTTTATTTGTTAGTAAACTTCATATGTAATTAACAAAAACTTATGTTGAGACAAATTAATTAATTTTGTGATAAGATGAATGGTATTCATTAGTGATGATTTATCTCCGTAACTCTGTTTAGTAATAAACAAGAGATAACTTAAAAATTTATAGATAAATTTATGTATTCAGGCTTGTGCCCATGTTAGAAATTCGACACCTTAAAACTTTAGTTGCTTTACGTGAACATGGTTCACTGGTCGCTGCAGCTAATGACCTATGCTTAACGCCCTCGGCTATTTCTCACCAATTAAAAGAATTAGATCATTGGTATGGGGTAGAGGTGGTTAATCGCCGCAGTCGACCTGTTAGTTTTTCTAATGTAGGACAGCGCCTACTTAAGTTAGCTGATGATGTATTGCCGCAAATTCAGATTACTCAGAGTGATATTACACGTATTGTGCACGGACAAACGGGCAGAATTATTTTTTCATCTGAATGTCATAGCTGTTTTGACTGGCTAATGCCTTTACTTAATCAGTATCGTCAGCAATATCCAGACGTCGATTTAGACTTTGCTTCGGGGTTTGAAGCGAATCCACATGAACTTTTACAAAATGCTGAGTTTGATTTACTTATTACAGCCGATCCGATCGCACTAAAAGGAATCGAATACTTCCCGATTTTTGAATATGAGTCGCGTTTGGTTTTATCAAATACTCATCGATTGGTTCGTGCTGAAAATATTACTGTTCAGGATCTCGCAGAAGAGGTTCTTATTACTTACCCGGTTGATAAGCACCGTTTAGATATCATGTCGAAACTGTTTATACCTGCAAATATTCAACCAAAACAAATCCGAACAACAGACTTAACGCAAATGCTTATTCAACTTGTTGCGAGTGGCCGAGGTATTGCTGCTTTGCCAGATTGGGTAGTCAATGAATACGAGCAAAAGGGTTGGGTGACTAGCCGTCGTCTAGATTGTGTTTCTTCAGCAGGTTTAAGACGTACATTGTATGCAGGTTATCGAACTGAAGAAAAAGAGAAGAGCTACTTTGAAGGTTTCTTAAAGCAGCTAGAAAAGTTTTCTTTAAAACGCACTTCTTACTATTCAGGCTAAAAGTACTTATTTAGCCTAAGCATTTATTAAAAGGTACCTTCGGGTGCCTTTTATTTACCTATAAACAAAGATAATAGACCTGCTGCAATCAGCGGGCCAACAGGTACACCACGGAGTAACGCTACACCTGCAACCGTACCAATAAGTAAGCCTGCCACAACATCAGGTTGGCTCGACATAAGTTTTACACCACGACCACCTAGCCACGCGACGAGCAGACCAATTGCAATAGCGACTAAAGATTTAAAACTAATAAAGGATTTTAAAATACTCTCTCCACTAAGCTTGCCACTTGCAATAGGGGTGAGTACGCCAATTGTTAGAATAAGTATGCCTAAGTTTAGTCCATGTGCCTGAATATAAGGAAAAAATTGATTTAATGGCGTGATTTTTATGACGATTAAAATACCTGCTGCGATGGTTACAGCTGCATTTTGACTTAGTAAACCGCAGATAAGTAAAACTAATAAAACAACTAAATTAACATCAAATTGGGCAAGCATGAGAAGCGGCAAGAAAAGCAAATAATTTGAATTGTATAATAATTGAGAGCCAAAATGTCAGAGCTTTTAAGGTTAAAAAAGATCAAACAAAGGCTTTTTAGTGGAAATTTTCTTGTATATGACTCAATGATAAAGAGTTTTATCTGTGGTTACGCTTGGAAACAATGTTATATAAATTAACAACTTAAAAAGTATTCTTTTGAGATAGTGTGATATAAAAATAATCACTACTCATGAGTACAGGATTAATCTTATGGATATTATAGATATCAAGATCAAAGACCAATTTGATCAAATTTATGATGCGAAAGCTCAATTAAAGAAGAATTTAGTTGAACATGAAAATGAGCCTTTAAAGCTAAGTCAGCGTATCGAACATATTATTGTAGATAATGAGGTGATCTTACCCACTACAGAATTGCTATTTGAAAGTGAACAAAACGAAAAAATTTATCGTGTCATTGAAGAATAATTCAAAGTTAATGAAGTTAAATGCGAAGATGATAAAGCAGAAGGTAATAAAACACTAAAATTACGTTAAAATAATGGTTTCGTTTTAAAGAGAAAGCTTTATGCTGCTGGAAAAAATTTTACAATCACAAGGGTTTGGTTCACGTAAATATTGTCAGCAGTTAATAAAAAATGGTTCAGTAAGTATTGATGGGGAGGTTGTGAGTGATCTCAAAAAGCAGTTCTCCCCAGAAAATTTTGAGTTTTCCGTTTTTGGTCAAAATTATCAATATAGAGAAAAAATTTATATTGCTCTAAGAAAACCTCAAGGTTTTGAGTGTTCTCATCATCCTCAGCATCATCAAAGTGTTTTTAGCCTACTGCCTGAGACCATGATTCATCGTGGTGTGCAGGCGGTTGGACGCTTGGATCAAGACACAACGGGTCTGCTTTTACTTACTGATGATGGTAAATATCTACAAGCTTTAACTCATCCTCGTAAACATGTACCAAAGGTTTATCACGTTACAACTTACGACCCCGTAACCCCTGAGCAAATTGAAATGCTTACTCAAGGTGTTAATTTACACCAAGAAAAGGGGGTATTTGCTGCCACAGATGTAGCACTACTAGGAACTCATCAATTAACGATGACTATTCATCAAGGTGTTTATCATCAAGTCAAAAGAATGATTGCAGCCGTAGGCAATAAAGTCGAGAAGTTACATCGACATCAAATTGGTCAATTGGTTCTACCTGAAATTGAGGACGGGGATTGGGTATATTTGTCGGAGCAGGAAAAACAACTCGCTCAAAATATTATTTAAGAAAACAATGAAATGTCTGAAACTCACTGTCTCTAATAAACCCCATTTTTTCATAGAGGCGGTGAGATTCATGATTATTCGATTGGGTTTCTAGGCTAATACGTAAAGCATTTTCTTGTTTTGCAAATAAAATCGCTGTATCAATGAGCTGTTTTGCTGAGCCTTGACGACGGAATAGGGGGGTAACATATACATCATCTAAGATGTAGTAAGTTGAACAAGCAACTGAAGAAAAACCTAAATAAAGCAATACGAACCCAGTAATTTTTTCGTCCTTAATATGGATGAAAAATACGCTCTCTTTATTCTCAAAACGTTGTTTTAAGAAATGATGGGATTCTTCGAGATTAGAAGATGCACCATAAAATTGACGGTATTCATCAAATAGGACAGCGAGTTGGCTTAGATCTTCATAGGTCGCTCGTCTTACAATCATTAGGCGCTCCTTGTATTTATGTTTATATTTTTACAAAGAGAGCATAACTAAAAAAGAAGCGAATTGACGTTAAAAGTTGTTTAAAAATGCAACACCGTTAAGTTTTGTCACTTTCACCTAATAGTGCATTTAACTCTTCAAATAAATCTTCATGGTCATCATCTTCATTTAAAGTTGAAGCGTTCTGATTTAATGAAGATGCTTTTGCTTTTCTCAGTTTTAATAATTGTTCCATATTAATATTCTGGTTTTCGATCGCAAAAGGAATAGATTTGGTTAAGACGACTTGTTTAAAGAACAGTCGCACTGCTTGGGCAGGGGTAATCCCCAATTGTTTAAAAACAGCAAAAGCCTGTTTTTTCTCTTGGGAGTCAAGTCGAACCTGATAAACTTCTGTTTTTCGCATGAATAACAAAACCAAATGATTTTTAATTTTTAGGGATTTATTTTAAACCATCGGAATGTAATTTCAATGTCTTTCAGCATAAAAAATAATCTTTTTGTCATTACGATGCGATTACAGTGTCAATTCAAGCTGTGAATTGAAAACCATTTCCTGTTTTGTTAGCGGGTCTATAAAAGAAATTTGCTTAGCTAGAAGCTGTAAGGGCTGAGAAAAATCATCATCGGCTTTATGTTGAACTATTGGATAAAACGGATCATTTTTAATCGGAATTCCCAAATGATTTAAATGGACGCGGAGTTGATGCTGTTTTCCGGTGGTTGGCGTTAAACAATATTTAGCCCATGAGTGATTATGTTCAATCAGCTCAATTTTAGTTTCGGTATTGGTTTTTGTATGTGCAATCACCTGCATTGTATAAAAGGGTGTACCTTTATCTAAATACAGTTTTAAACTCTGAGGAAATTTTAATTCAGCTTTATATGGAGCGATTGCATGGTAAATCTTATTGACTTGACGATCTGCAAATAACTGTTGGTAAATTCCACGTGACTGCGGTCGTTTGCAAAATAAAACGACACCGGCAGTTTCACGATCTAATCGGTGGATCGGGGTTAAAAACTCATTGCCAGTTTGCTTTTTTAGTCGGACTAATAATGTTTCTTGTACATATTGCCCTGTTGGGCTAATCGTTAAAAAATGGGGTTTATCTACAACAAGCAAATCATCATTTTCAAATAAAATCTGATGCTCAAAGGGAACATGTACTTCGTTAGCAAGGAATCGGTAATAAAAAATATGTGTGTTTGCTATATAAGAGCTGTTTAATGTTAATTTTTCGCCATTTGCCGCGTAAATAAGCCCATCTTGAAAACGCTGCTGCCACTCTGTTGCTTTTATATGAGGAAAATTTTCGCAAAGAAATTGATAGATGGTTTGTGCTGTCGTTTGTGGAGGAAGATAGACTTGGCTTGCGCTTACGCCATCAATCATAGGTGGGAAAAATTCAATCGGGCTAGACATAAAAGTGTGTCAATATTTGATAAATGTGATGTAAAAAAAGCCAACGTTAAGCACTTAAGTAGGCTTTAAAGCAGGGCAATGGTATCATATCGATTATTTTGAATCATGTTATGTGTGTTATGTCGTATTCATTGAAAATGGTCTTAAATCATGAAGAAGATACCCAGCGTTTAGCTCAGGCATTGGCGCAGCATGTTCAAGCTGGCGTGATTTATCTGATTGGAGATTTGGGCGCCGGTAAAACGACATTGACCCGTTATTTTTTGCAAGCTCTAGGGCATAAAGGCTCGGTTAAAAGTCCGACGTATACGTTGGTTGAACCATATAAAATCAATAATAAAGAAATTTTTCATTTTGACTTATATCGTCTCAATGACCCGTACGAACTTGAATTAATGGGAATCCGTGATTATCTAGATATTCAGGATGCACTATTTTTATTTGAGTGGCCATCGAAAGGTGGAGACGAAATCCCTGAAGCAGATATCATCATTGATATTCAAAAATCAGATGATGAACTCAATCGTTTCGTCACCTTAACTTTACCAACAGAGCATTTATACCAGACTTTGCAGGAACAGCTTCATGACTGATGAAAAGCTAACACAACGTCGTATTCATACATTAGACGCCGCGTTAGCGAACCAGATTGCTGCCGGTGAGGTGATTGAACGTCCTTCATCGGTCGTAAAAGAATTATTAGAAAACTCAATTGATGCAGGTGCAACCGAATTAATTGTGCGGATTGCACAAGGCGGCTCAACATTAATCGAGATTATTGACAATGGACATGGGATTCATCCTGATGATTTACCATTGGCAGTGATGCGCCATGCAACCAGTAAAATTAAAACAGCAGAAGATTTACATGCCATTGTTAGCTTAGGTTTCCGTGGTGAAGCACTTGCTTCTATTGCAGCAGTTTCACGATTGACTTTAACCAGTAGCCAAGATGAAAGCGGAATTGGTCATCAGGTTGAGGTGAATGGTACCGCCTTTGATCATCAACAAGTCCAAGCTGTTGCTGCACAAAAGGGCACCCATATTCGAGTTCAGGACTTGTTTTTTAATGTGCCCGCTCGCCGTAAATTTTTAAAAAAACCAACCACTGAATTTGGGCATATTGAAGAAATTGTACGCCGTTTAGCTTTAACGCATTTTGATATACGTTTTGTACTTGAGCATAACGATAATATTCGAATTAATTTACCAATAGCAGATAGCGGTGAATTAAGATTTCAGCGTGTACAGCAATTATTGGGTCAACAGTTTGTTCAAAATGCTTACTGGATCGATGCCGAAATTAATATGCGTTTGTCAGGTTGGCTAGGGCATCCTTCAGATGCACGTGCCCAAGCAGACTTACAATATGTGTATGTAAATGGCCGGATTGTGAAAGATAAAACCATTTCACATGCTTTAAGAATGGCATATGACGGTATTTTACATGGCCATCAGCATTCATCTTATTTACTTTTCTTAGAAGTCGATCCTGAAAATATTGATGTTAACGTTCACCCGACGAAACATGAGATTCGTTTTCTAAATCAACGTGAAGTACATGAGTTTGTAAGACATTATGCTAAAGAAACGCTAGCACAATTTCAGACAGCTAGTGCTGATTTAGCACAAGCCATGAAAGTGGACGATACTCAAAATCTTTCGGTACAACCTCAGCCTAAATACCAAGAACAATTTACATTGCACCGTACAGCGCAAGCCGCTGATACAGCAGTAGACAAACCAAATGGTTATCAGCCTTCTACTGAGCTTTTAACTGATTTTAATAATAGTCGTCCCCAAGCTGTTCATTATGCGGAACAAACTCCAAAATATAATGGTTCTGCGCAGTTAAATAATGCATTAAAGACTTACTTGGCACCATTACGTGATCAACCTGCTAATTTTTCAGTTGATGAAAGTATTGAGCCTGTCGCTAAGGTAGATGAATTTCCACTAGGTATCGCAATTGCCCAGCTTCATGGAATTTATATTTTGGCGCAAAATACTGAAGGCTTGATTATTGTTGATATGCATGCAGCACATGAGCGTATTTTGCTGCAACAAATGAAAAATGCTTGGGATAAGCCTGAGTTTTGGACATCTCAACAGTTGCTTATCCCTAAAGTGATCTCAATTAGTCGTATGCAAGCTGTTCGTGTTGAGGATTTAAAACCTCAGCTTGAACGCTTAGGGTTAGAGATTGATTTATATGGCGATGAGCAAGTCATTGTGCGTGGTGTGCCGGCTATTTTGCAAAAAGCGGATTTTGAAAATCTTATTCCCGAACTTCTCAATGACTTAGATCCAAATGATGAAGCACAAGGTTTATTGCAAAAGCGTGATGAACTGTTAGCTGGTATGGCGTGTCATGGTGCAGTACGTGCTCATCGACAACTTAGTCTCTCAGAAATGAATGCTTTACTTCGCCAAATGGAACAAACCGAATTTGCGAGCCAATGTAACCATGGTCGCCCAACTTGGCGTGCATTTCCATTATCTCAACTAGATAAATTATTTGCTCGAGGAGAGTAGTTTTACATGTCAAACCAATTGCCCGTCATCAATTTAATGGGACCGACTGCAAGCGGAAAAACCGCTTTGGCATGTGAACTCTATGAACGTGGAAATTTTGAATTAATTTCAGTTGATTCTGCACTTGTATATAAAGATATGGATATTGGTACGGCTAAGCCAACACGTGAAGAGCAGGAGCTATATCCACATCATTTAATTGATATTATTACTCCACTTGAGGTCTATTCGGCTGCTCAGTTTGTTGAAGATGCTTGTGCTTTAATTGATGAGATGCATTCACGTGGCAAAACTCCTATTTTGGTAGGAGGAACCATGCTGTATTTCAAAGCTCTTTTAGAAGGATTATCAAGTAACTTGCCAAGTGCAGATGCAAATGTTCGCGCAGCAATTGAAGAAAAAGCAGCAAATGAAGGGTGGCAAGCTGTTTATGATGAGCTGGTAGCAGTAGATCCGGCGGCTGGAGTAAAGTTTAAGGTTTCTGATAAACAAAGAATTATTCGGGCGTTGGAAGTTTACCGTATTACAGGTCAACCAATTACCAAATTGCAGGCAGAACAACCAAAAAATGTACCATATCGATACACATTTCATAACTACGCTTTACTTCCAGATCGGTTAGAATTACATCAACGCATTGAGCAAAGATTAAGCAAAATGTGGGATATCGGTTTTTTGAGTGAAGTCGAGTCTCTAATTGAAAAATACGATTTAGATGAAAATTTACCCTCTATGCGTTCTGTTGGTTATCGACAAGCTCTAGAATTTCTATTAAAAAGTGATATGAGTCTCAAAAAAAAGCAGGAAATGGAGGATAAAGCCTTATTTGCAACACGACAACTTGCCAAACGTCAATATACGTGGTTACGTTCTTTGCAAGAAATACACGATTTTAAAACTTACTTGACGATAAAGCAGGCGAAAGAAGACTTGCGAAACTCTTATGGATAAAGCAAAATTTGCACACTGTCTTTTTATAATTTTTAGTTGAAAAATAAAGATAGTTTTTTTGCGCTGATTTAAAAATTTTTTTTTGGAGTTAAAAATGTCTAAAGGTCAAACTTTACAAGATCCGTTCTTAAATTCTCTCCGTAAAGAACGCATCCCAGTTTCTATTTTCCTTGTTAACGGTATTAAATTACAAGGTCATATTGAATCTTTTGACCAATATGTTGTTTTATTAAAAAATACTGTAAGTCAAATGGTTTACAAACACGCAATTTCTACAGTTGTTCCAGCTCGTAACCCACGTCCAGCAGGTGCACAAGGTGCAGGTTTCCCAGCTCAGGGTGGTAGTCAAGGTGGCTTCGGTGGTCAAGGCGCTGGCTTTGGTGGTGCTCAAGGTGCTGGCTTCGGTGGTCAAGGTGGCTTTGGTGGTCAAGGTGGCTTCGGTGGTCAAGGCGGCTTCGGTGGTCAAGGCGGCTTCGGTGGTCAAGGCGGCTTTGGTGGTCAAGGCGGCTTTGGTGGTCAAGGCGGCTTCGGCGGACATCAAGGCGGTTTTGATAACGATTCTAAATTTGAAGATGGTCAAGACGACGAAAACAATCGTTAATTGATTAGCTTGAAAAAAACCAGTCAGTGATGGCTGGTTTTTTTATGGCTTTAAAAATATAAAAAAGCATATTAAAGCTACCTGCGGTCCATCTCTGTTTCTTAAAATTTAGATTAATAGGTTCTTTGCAAATGGTATTAATATTTGCTGCAGCATTGTGCAGTGTTCTGGTTTCTGTACTACTTAAAAATTTAAAGAAAAAGGGATATCAACCCATGCAAATGATTGCATGGAATTACGCAAGTGCCAGCTTGCTATGTTATCTGTGGTTTAAGCCAGATATTCAGCATATTTCTATACAACATACATCTTGGTGGCTAATTGTGGCGTTAGGCGTCATTCTACCGAGTATCTTTTTATGCCTTGCTAAATCTTTAGAGTACGCAGGTATTGTCAAAACCGAAATTGCTCAGCGGCTGTCCGTGGTACTTTCTTTATTGGCGGCTTATTTCTTTTTCCAAGAGCAGTTTAATTCTCTTAAATTATTAGGGATAGGTTTGGGAATTTTTGCTGTTCTCTTAATTTTATTAGGTCATTTCAACGAGTCTTCCGGATCTCAATCAAAAAAAGCAATTTTTGCTTTGATGAGTGTCTGGTTTGGATATGCCGCTGTAGATATCTTGTTAAAATATACGAGTAGCTTAGGCCTACAGTTTACTTTGACTTTAAATCTAATTTTTATAACGGCCTTTGTTTTATCGATTATTTATTTAATATTTCAAAAAAATTCAGCATGGCATTTTAAAAATACTTTTGCTGGGTTAATGCTAGGCGTACTAAATTTTTCAAACATTGCCCTATACGTTAAAGCGCATATTTTACTCAAAGATTCTCCGGCCATTGTCTTTGCGAGTATGAATATTTTGGTTGTGTTACTTGGAATAGTTTGTGGCGTAGTTTTATATAAAGAAAAATTAAAACTCCCAACGATTTTAGGAACGATTTTGGGAATAAGCGGACTGGTGAGTTTAGCCTTAGCTATGAAATAGGAGTTCAAAAGACTGTTCTTTTGAACTCCACTAAATTCTTATAAATGTGTAAAAATCACTTCATCTGGCAGACGAGATTTTGGCAATTTCGCATTGAAGTCATTTTCGCTTCTATAACCCAGTGAAACAATTACAGAGCTACGCAAACCTTTTTCTTTTAAGCCAAATTCTTCATTTAAAACATCTTCGTCAAAGCCACCCATTGGGGTTGCATCTATACCTTCAAGACCAGCTGCAAACAGTAGTTGTCCTAAAGCGATAAAAGTTTGATTTTCCATCCAGCCGAATAAGTTCTTTTGCTCATTACGGTAAAACTCAACATAGCCATGACGAGTATCCTTTTGACCAAGTTTGGCTTTCTCATCTTTAAAACGACCACTTAAATCATCTTGTTCAAGTAACTGGTTTAAATATTCGGGTGAAATATCTGTTCTTGTACAAAATACAAGGGTATGTGATGACTCAAGAACCTTGGGTGCATTGTAGGTATATCGTCCTGTTAAGGCTTTGGCAATGCGTTCTTTAGCAGTAGGATTGTCTGCAACCAAGAAATGCCAAGGTTGAATATTCACTGAAGAAGGGGTAAAGCGTAAAATTTCTAATAACTTATTGAATTTTTCTTGAGGAATTTTTTTCTCGGGATCGTACGCTTTGGTAGTGTAGCGACTTTTAACCGTATTTAATAAATCCATACTTTACTCCATATCAATCTTATTACAATGGAAGGGTTCTAATCTTTGGCATCATACGCGATTTTAGAGAAAAACATCTGCATTTTAATGTGATAAAGAAATATAATACTTATATAAATTTTTTAATAATTTATTGAAAATGTTTGATTTAATACCCAAAGATGCAAAGAGTAAGCTGCGAGAAATTAGAATTATTAAAGCCTTTCTAATTTTTGCATTTGTATTATGTCTTTTAATTTTATATATCGAATATCAAAAGTATGCACATATAAACTGGAAATTTGTATTTATTACCTGTCTATGTATGATTTGGGATTTTGATTTAAATAAACAAGCTAAGAATTTGAAAAATAACTGAATATTAATTAATAATACCAATCAGTTAGTTTGATTTGCTGCAGATGTGAAGAGGGATCAATTTCTAAAATTTGTGCATGATCTTCACGCCAATCGCCAAGAACAATCCGCTGTTTATGTTGTAATTGATGAATTGCTGGACGGTGAGTGTGTCCATGAATAAGTATATCTACATCTGTGAGGGCAGAGAGAACAGCTTGTTCATTTACATCCATAATTTCATAACTTTTTTGCTGTTTGTCTGAATGACTTCTTTTGCGAAAACCATTGACCAGTTTTGTACGGAAACTCAAGGGGGTGCGGCGTAAAAAAGCAACTAGGAAGGGATTTCGGATAATTTTTTTAAATCTTTGATAGGAAATATCATCAGTACATAACGCATCGCCATGTTCCAAACGGTATTGGTGACCTGCAATGTTGAGATAATAAATATCAGGAAGTAATACACCATTAAACTTATCAAGAAAAACCTGATTTAAAGCAAAGTCTCGGTTACCCACTTGGAAATAAATGCGATTCCCTTTTTGGTTAAATACTTTCAAAGCCTCGACAATTTCGTCGAGCCAAGGCGCTGAATAGTCATCACCAATCCAAGCATTAAACCAATCACCTAAAATATAAAGCTGTGTTTGTTTATTTTGATAATGTACCAACAAATCTAAAAACCCTCGAACGAGTCGAGGGTGTTCAGGTGACAAGTGTAAATCTGAAATAAACAGATAAGTCACAGCTTTATCCTAAAATTATTCAGAAATAATTTTAGCAGATTCGATAACAACGTTTTCTAAAGGAACGTCAGCGTGATAACCACGGTTACCTGTACGTACGCCTTTGATTGCTTCTACAACGTCCATACCTTCAACAACTTTACCGAATACAGCATAACCCCAACCTTGTGCAGTTTTTGAAGTATGGTTCAAGAAAGAGTTATTTTTTACGTTGATGAAGAATTGTGCAGAAGCAGAGTGTGGAGCTTGAGTACGTGCCATTGCAATGGTACCTACATCGTTGCTTAAACCATTGTCAGCTTCATTTTCAATCGCATCACGAGTTGCTTTTTCTTTGAAGTTTTCGTCAAAGCCACCACCTTGGATCATGAAACCGTCGATAACGCGGTGGAAAATCACGCCATCATAGAAACCGTCACGTACGTATTCTAGAAAATTAGCAGCCGTTTTCGGTGCTTTTTCAGTGTTAAGCTCAAGAACAATACGACCTTTGTTGGTGTTTAATTCGACTTGAGGAAAACTCATTACATTAATCTCCTAAACATGGGCAAATTGACCATGGGTTTTTGGTTGAGAGAAGCATAAGCAAACTGTAAACTACAAGGCAAGTAAAAAACGTTAAAATCTTTGTGAAAAATGAAGATAGCGTTTATTTTTTCGAAATTTTATCTACAAAGAAGTGATTGATACACTATGAAGCCTAATGATGTTGTCTCGAACCTGCCAAACAACCCGACACCGAATACTCATGCCTCTGTCGATTCTGCGCAGCAAGAACAACAGGCTGGATTAGATTTTGTTCGCCAAGTCATTACCGATGATTTAGCTGCCGGACGTGCCAAACAAATCGTAACGCGTTTCCCGCCAGAACCAAATGGTTATTTACATATTGGTCACGTAAAAGCAATTTGCCTCAACTTTGGCGTTGCTGAAGAGTTTAATGGTCTTTGTAATTTACGTTTTGACGATACCAACCCGGATGCGGAAGAACAAGAGTATGTTGATGGTATCGCCAATGATGTGAAATGGCTTGGATTTAGCTGGAATGGCGAACCACGTTATGCTTCCGGTTATTTTGATCAGCTTTATGCTTGGGCAATTCAGTTGATTGAACAAGGCGATGCATATGTTGATTTGCAGTCTCCAGAAGAAATCAAATTAAATCGTGGGAGCTTTGTTGAGCCAGGTAAAAATTCGCCATATCGTGATGCTTCTGTTGAAGAAAACCTTGCTCGTTTTGAAAAAATGCGCAATGGTGAACTTAAAGAGGGTGAAGCTGTTTTACGTGCCAAAATTGATATGGCAAGCCCGAATGTACATATGCGTGACCCAATTTTGTATCGTGTTTTACATTCAGAGCATCACCAAACAGGTGATAAGTGGAAAATCTACCCAATGTATGACTATGCTCATCCATTGTCTGATGCGATCGAAGGAATCACACATTCACTTTGTACATTAGAGTTCCAAGACCACCGTCCGTTTTATGACTGGATCGTTGAAAAAGTTAAGTCTAAAGCTGTGCCGCACCAGTATGAATCTTCTCGTTTAAACGTAGATTACACCATTACGTCTAAACGTAAATTACGTAAATTGGTTGAAGGCGGTTATGTGAATGGATGGGATGATCCTCGGATGCCAACGGTTGTGGGTATGCGTCGCCGTGGTTTCACACCAGAAGGCCTACGTGATTTCTGTAAACGTGTAGGTGTGTCTAAAACTGACGGTATTGTGGATGTCGCAATGCTTGAGTTCTGTATTCGTCAATCTTTAGAGAATACGGCAGCGCGCGGTATGGCAGTGTTAAATCCATTAAAAGTAACACTTACGAACTTACCGGAAGATTTAGACCTTACCCATGCTCGTCATCCTAATGTCGATATGGGTGAGCGCGTTATTCCATTAACTAGAGAAATCTATATTGACCGTAAAGATTTCGAAGAAGTACCGCCAAAAGGCTTTAAACGTTTAATTCCTGATGGTGAAGTTCGTTTACGCCATGCATATGTGATTAAGTGTGATGAAGTCATTAAAGATGCAAACGGTGAAGTCGTTGAGCTGAAGTGTTCGATCGATCCGGATACTTTAGGTAAAAATCCTGAAGGCCGCAAAGTAAAAGGCGTAATTCACTGGGTATCTGCAACTAAAGGTATTCCTGCTGAAGTACGTATTTATGATCGATTGTTTACAGAAGCTGACCCTGAAACTGGTGATGATTTCTTAGCAAACTTAAATCCAGATTCTTTGAAAGTGGTTCAAGCTGTGATCGAACCTGCTTTAGCTCAAGCGAAGCCAGAAGATCGCTTCCAGTTTGAACGCGAAGGTTATTTCGTTGCTGATCAATACGATCATACTCCTGAGAAGCCTGTGTTTAACCGTGTTCTTGACTTAAAAGATAGCTTTAAGCCTGAGAAAAAGTAAGAGATTGATTATCTCTTACTTTTTCGCAAGACGAATACCATGTGGTGAGTAAACAGCAGATATAAAAAAGCCCAACTGTAAAGTTGGGCTTTTTATTCAGGTGTCTTCTCATATTTTCTTTTTCTTTATGATTAACGTCCTTGGCAAAGTAGCTTAGGCCGGGTTAATCACATAAAAATAAAGAACTAAGATGATGAGGAGAACGCATGAAAGCAATAAATAAGTATTGACCGTATTAAAGCTTTTAATAAATTTCCAGATATCCATAGTAATTCAGCGTATATTTTATGTTACAAATTAATAATACACTGAAAATTTTAAGAAATGTTTCCAAAGATAGAATATAAACTTCCCTTTGCTTGAAAAATAAACAATTAATACCAAATGGTAAACTCTAACCTTTGTAGATATTAGAAATTTCTAATTTAACCACTATATCCGATTCGTTTTAGAAACTTTTGAATAACTTCAAATGCAGCATGTTCAAGTGCTTGAGCATATTGTAAGTTTTCTTCTCGTAGTTTGGGAATTGAAATTTTGGCATGGCGAAGTTCACATGTATGGCCAATGAGCCATTTCTCAAAATTTTCTTCTGTTGTTTCAATATGAAACTGTAAGGCAAGAATATTATTTCCAACTTCAAATGCCTGATTAGTATAAATCTCTGAACTCGCTAATAACACTGCGTTTTCAGGCAGGTCAAAAGTGTCGCCATGCCAGTGTAAAACATGCACATTATTAAGCAAAGGTGATAATACCTGATTAGGACGTAAACTTAAGCTTAAGGCTCCCCAGCCAATTTCTTTTTGATGGCCTGCATATACTTTGGCCCCAAGTGCATGCGCAATAAGCTGTGCGCCTAGGCAAATACCAAGTGTAGGTTTATCTGCTGCCAAGCGTTGTTTAAGTAAAGCGATTTCATCGTTTAAAAACGGATAATCTTCGGTTTCATAAACTCCGATTGGGCCGCCTAAAATAATAGTTAAACCGTCATGTGTAAAAGCAGGGGTTAAATCATCCACCCCTGCTTCAAAATAGCGGACGCGAAACCCAAGTTGATAAAAAACATCTTCTAATGAACCTAGGTCTTCGAAAGCAAGATGCTGAATGGCATAAATAGTTTTAGGGAAGGCGTTTGTTGTGTTCATACAAATGATTCAGAGAGGACCAATAGGTGGAGTATAGCGATAAATATAAAGAAGAAAATATCCATACAAATCGTCAATACCTGAAAATTGCTATTTTTCGTTAAGATAATCTTGTTACGCATAAATATTTTGTAGGTAAGACTTATCTACGCGTAATCTGCTATTTAAAATAAAAGCTTTGCGTTTTCATTATGGTCGATATTTGAAAGTTGATGTTCATCTTTTAAATTCACTCCTGAAAAGCCAAGCTGTTTTGATTTTCTCATTAATGCCATTAAACGTTGTACAGCAACCGGAATACTTAAACCTGCTGAGCGAACATTTGAAATACAGTTGCGTTTGGAATCGAGACAGCCTGAATATGCATTCCATGTGTAGTAAATCCCCATACTGTCAGGAGAGCTTAAACCAGGGCGTTCTCCAATCAACATGACTAACATGGATGCTTTAAAAATTTCTGCAACTTCATCGCCTAAAGCAACTCTGCTTCCTGTTGCAAGTACAATCGGGGCAAGGCTCCAATTTTCTTGCTGAATTTGTTCACTTAGCGCTGCAATAAATACGATAGCATTTGCTTCAATCGCTCTTGCAGAGAGACCGTCACCTACCACAATACAAACATCACACTGTTGAGGGTTTTCTGCATACTTCTTAATTAAGGTATGTTTTGATGGATTTGAAAGTTGGCGCCCCAAATCTGGACGTTTAAGATAAATTTCTTTATTAGGTGCATTACTTTGTATATGAAAACTTTGCAGCTGCTGCTGTGCTAATTGCTCCGAGAGGTAGGAAACATCCATCTCTTGATAAACTGCATCTTTTGCTTGTGCATGAGACAACTGAAACTCAAGTAAGGCGCGTGTTGGGATACTACAACCTGCACGACCCAGAGCAATGCGGGCATCGGTAAACTGTTTGAGCTTTTCCCACTGATCCTGATGGGTAGAGGATGGATATTGAATATCACGATTAAGTTTCATGGTGTTCTCCCTAGTTCATAAGCAGACGAGAGAATTGGTCAGGCATATGGTCTGCCCAACAAATTTGAGAGTTTTGCTGTTTAAAAATCCCTTGTTGTTCAAGCCAAGCGGAGAACTCAGGAGCGGGTTTTAAACCTAAGAGTTGTCTTAAATAGAGAGCATCATGAAAGGAAGTGGTTTGATAGTTAAGCATGACATCGTCTGAACCCGGAATCCCCATAATAAAGTTAATGCCTGCGGCGCCAAATAGAGTAAGAAGTACATCCATATCATTTTGGTCGGCATCGGCATGGTTGGTATAACAAATGTCGCAGCCCATTGGCACGCCAAGTAACTTACCGCAGAAGTGATCTTCCAGTCCTGCACGTATAATTTGTTTGCCGTTAAAGAGATATTCGGGGCCAATAAAACCAACGACTGTATTCACTAAAAGCGGATTGTATTTACGGGCCACCGCATAGGCACGAGTTTCTAATGTTTGTTGGTCAACGCCGTGATGAGCATTGCTTGATAGGGCACTGCCTTGACCCGTTTCAAAGTACATGACGTTTTGTCCAATGGTTCCGCGCTTGAGTGAGAGGGTGGCTTCATATCCTTCTTGTAGTAAATCGAGTGAAATTCCAAAACCTTCATTAGCCAGCTGCGTACCAGTGATTGATTGAAACATTAAATCTATTGGCACATTTTTTTCAGCAAGTTGAATGCCTGAGCTGATATGTGTGAGAACACAAGATTGTGTTGGAATCTGATATTCCTGAATGACATGATCAAGTAATTTTAGTAGCTCTGACAAATTATGAAGATTATCTGTGGCGGGGTTAATGCCAATTACGGCATCGCCATTGCCATACATTAAACCATCTAAAATACTGGCAGAAATACCGAGCACATCATCGGTCGGGTGATTGGGTTGTAAACGGGTAGAAAGATGGCCTTTTAAACCAATCGTGTTGCGAAACTGGGTGACCACTTCACATTTGCTGGCGACATAAATTAAATCTTGATTGCGCATAATTTTGCTGACAGCAGCTACCATTTCTGGAGTTAAACCTGATGCTAAGGCTTTTAAACTTTGAGCAGTGGCTTCTTCTCCAAGTAACCAATTTCGAAAATCACCTACTGTAAAGTGTGAAATAGGGGCAAAGGCTGCCAGATCATGTTCATCAATAATTAAACGGGTAATTTCATCGGTATCGTAATCGACCACAACCTCATTTAAAAAAGTTTTAAGCGGTACATCGGCCAAAGTCATTTGTGCCGCAACATGTTCAGTTGCATCTCTGGCCGCTACACCTGCTAATTCATCTCCTGAACGTAACGGTGTAGCTTTGGCCATTAAAGTTTTTAGGTCAGCAAAGTGATACTGTTGATTGGCGACAATATTCCGATAACTCATAGTTACATCCTTTTTTATAGTTCTTGTTCTGCGGCTTTAATATTTGCAAACTCTTCTTCTGGTGTGCCTTTAACTAGATGATAACGGCTATAGAGTAAAAAGTAAGCAATAAATACGACATAAATAGCGGCAGCAATAAACCAAACTTTCGGATTAACAACAAAACCTGCGACCACAGCAGCGACTGCTAAAACTAGTGCAATGCTTGAAGTGATGATTCCTCCGGGAGTTTTATAAGGACGAGGCATGTCGGGTTTAGATAGGCGTAGTTTGATGTGGGATAAAAGAATCAACACATAGGAAATGGTGG
Source organism: Acinetobacter sp. FDAARGOS_558 (assembly GCF_003937785.1). NCBI lineage: Bacteria > Pseudomonadati > Pseudomonadota > Gammaproteobacteria > Moraxellales > Moraxellaceae > Acinetobacter > Acinetobacter sp. FDAARGOS_558. The sequence continues at coordinate 736,476 of NZ_RKJH01000001.1, read as the reverse complement.
CACCAAAAACCGCGATTAAAATCAGTGAATCACCTTCTTTGGTAAGTGAAAGCAAGAACCCAATAATGCCCGGAATAATAATTGCAAGATAAGGGGCTTTATTTTTATTGGTTAAAGAGAGTGAAGTAGGTAAGTAACCAGCTCGTGACAATGCAAAGATTTGACGCGAATAGGCATAGATAATTGAGAAGAAACTTGCGATTAAACCAGCTAAACCCACAAAGTTTACGAATGTCGCAAGCCAAGTGTTGGTGCCATAAACTTTAACCAAAGCATCTACCAGAGGGGCGCCTGAGTTTTGTAAAGTACTTGCACCTGCTGCGCCTGCACCCAAGAACAAAATAAGCATGGCAAATGCTGTTAAGATGAGCATTGCACCGATTAAACCGCGTGGCAGAGATTTGGCTGGATCTTTTGCTTCTTCTGCTGCTAACGGAACACCTTCTACTGCAAGAAAAAACCAGATAGCAAAAGGAACCGCGGCCCAGATGCCCAAGTAGCCATGAGGTAAAAAAAGACTTGCGCCAACACCTGTACTAACTGGAATATCAAATAAATTTTGTGCATTAAAGTGTGGAATCATTGCCCCAATAAACACGACAAGGGCAACAGCGGCGACAAGTGTAATCGCAAACATGATTTTTAAAGCTTCGCCGGCACCTTTGAGATGTATACCCATAAAAATGGCATAACAGGCGAGGTAAATCATCCAGCCATTAATACCAAATAGAGATTCGCAATAACCACCAATAAATACGGCAATAGCAGCAGGCGCAATTGCGTATTCAATTAAAATCGCCGTACCTGTTAAATAACCACCAAAAGGTCCAAAGGCAGCACGTGCAAAACTATAACCGCCACCTGCTGTCGGCATCATGGTGGACATTTCTGACATAGAAAGACATAGACACAGGTACATCAAGGCAGCAAGAGCAGTGGCAATAAACATACCACCCCAACCACCTTGAGCAATACCAAAGTTCCAGCCAGCAAAATCACCTGATATCACATACGCTACACCTAAACCAATCAGGAGTAACCAACCCACGGTACCTTGTTTAAGTTGGCGCTGAGCAAAATATTCTGCTGATGAGACTTCTGCGCTTGAAGAAATAACGGAAGCTGTTTCTGGTTGATTCATACAATACTCCTGCGAGTTGGTTTGTATGAATGAATGCAAAAGCAATGCCTAAATGATGTGCTTTAAATATTAGATGATGCTTTTTTATTCCAGATAGTAAAAATCTGAGAGCTGACTGTACTAAATAAAAAAGCCAGCAATCTAAATTACTGGCTTCTTATATAATTAATGAGCTTGCTTCCTTCTAGCGTTGATAGTTTGGTATCAACTTGGTGCGAAACTTAGAAGAAGCCCATAGGTTTAGTTGAATAACTCACCAACAAGTTTTTGGTTTGTTGATAGTGATCCAGCATCATCTTATGGTTTTCACGACCAATACCAGACTTTTTGTAACCACCAAATGCAGCATGCGCAGGGTAGATGTTATAGCAGTTTGTCCAGACACGACCTGCTTCAATAGCACGACCAGCACGGTAAGAAATATGGGCTGAACGTGACCAAACACCTGCACCTAAACCATACATGGTGTCGTTGGCAATTTTGATTGCATCGTCAAAGTCTTTAAATGTTGTTACAGCCAGTACAGGACCAAAAATTTCTTCTTGGAAAACTTGCATGCTGTTGTGGCCTTTAAAGATAGTCGGATCAACATAGAAACCATCACCTACTTCTTTACGGCCACTACCACCCAGTAAAAGTTCTGCACCTTCTTCACGGCCCGTATTAATACAACGTAAGATTTTCTCTTGTTGTTGCAAAGATGCTTGAGCACCAATCATGGTTTCAGTATCGAGAGGATGACCAGTTTTAATACGTTTTACACGTTCAACAGCCAACTCTAAGAATTGATCAGCAATACTTTCTTGTACTAAAGCACGAGAAGGGCAAGTACATACTTCACCTTGGTTTAAGGCAAACATGGCAAAACCTTCCAGCGTTTTTTCTAAGAAGTCATCTTCTTTATCCATGATGTCTTCAAAGAAAAGGTTCGGTGACTTGCCGCCAAGCTCTAGCGTGACTGGAATAATATTTTCGGTCGCATATTGCATCACCATTTGCCCAGTTTGAGTTGAACCTGTGAACGCAATTTTGGCAATACGTGGGCTTGTCGCTAACGGACGGCCAACTTCTGCACCGAAACCATTCACAATATTAAGTACGCCCGGCGGTAAGATATCTTGGATGAGTTCGGCAACTAACAAAATACCTACCGGAGTTTGCTCAGCTGGCTTAATCACCACACAGTTACCAGCCGCCAAAGCGGGAGCGAGCTTCCATGCAGCCATTAAAATCGGGAAGTTCCATGGAATGATTTGACCAACCACACCTAGTGGTTCATGGAAATGGTAGGCAATGGTATCTTCATCAATTTCAGAGATGCCGCCTTCTTGAGCACGAATACATCCTGCGAAATAACGGAAATGGTCGATTGCAAGTGGAAGGTCAGCTGCTAAAGTTTCACGAACTGCTTTACCGTTGTCCCAAGTTTCTGCAACCGCAAGCATTTCAAGATTTGCTTCTAAACGATCAGCAATTTTTAAAAGTATATTAGAACGTGTAGTCGGTGAAGATTTATTCCATGAAGCTTTCGCTTTGTGTGCTGCATCTAAAGCAAGTTCAATATCTTCAGCACTAGAGCGTGGAATGCGTGTGAAAGCTTTTCCATCCACTGGTGACACATTATCAAAATATTCACCCTTTAGAGGTGCAACCCATTCACCGCCAATAAAATTTTCATATTGTGATTTAAATTGAACTTTTGAGCCTGGTTGATTTGGATCGATATAGCGCATATAAATATTCCTTTGCTTTTTTAGGACTAAAGACTAACAAGAACCCTGTCAGTAAGTACTTTCGTACTTTGTATAATTAGGATATAAAGAAGAAGGTTGGAGAAAGGTTGGAATAGAAATGTGAATATATAAGGAATTTACAAATGTTCACAAAAAAGGATTTATTGCAGCAACGGATGTTGATTGATCAACTGCGCACGCAAAATAGTCTCTCTCCTCAGAACGCTGCCAAACTCGGCCAAAGTATTGCAAGCTCGTGGGAACGATCAGCTTCTGCTGCGATTCCTAAAGAACGATTTGCAGCACCTCTACTCGAAAGAAAATCTGCTTCACAAAATGCTTTAGATCTGGCACTAAGCCAGTGTGCTGATGACTTACGTCATATTGCAGAGCAATCTTCTATGGTCATTGCTGTGGGTGACATCGGTAGTACCATTATCTGGACAGCCTCAAGTGCTCAAATGCAGAGTGCTGCTGAACGTGTACATTTTGTACAAGGTGGTCAATGGCGTGAAGAATTTGTAGGTACGAATGCATTAGCGTTATCTTTAAAAACTCAACAATCAAGTTGTGTTTTTTCCAATGAACATTATATGGAGTCGATTCACGATTGGGTTTGTTATGCAGCACCCATTATCGATCCATACTCAAAGCAAACCTTGGGCGTGGTAGATTTATCAACCACATGGAAAAACCATAATACCTTGGGTATTTTGGCCGCTGAGCGTTGTGCCTCCATTATTCAATCTGCCTTGTTAGAACAACAGCGCCAGCACTTACATATCCGGGCATTTTCGACGCCGCAAGTTAAATTTAACGGCAAAAGTTTATTATTGACGCCGCGTCAAATTGAAATTTTAACGATATTGGCACTATGTCCACATGGTTTAACCTTAGAGCATCTCTATCAGGCACTTTACGGTGAGCGTAAAGTAAGCATGGGTACGCTTAAAGCTGAAATGTCTCAATTGCGAGATATATTGGGAGGTTTGCTTGGTTCACGTCCATATCGGTTACTTGTGCATGTTGAGGCCGATTTTTTACAAGCTGAACAAGCGCTTGATGCTGGATATGTCGCCTCTGCATTGCAGCTTTATACGGGCGTATTTCTGGCAAAAACCGAAAGTCCGTTTCTGTGTGCATGGCGTGACTGCCTTGAGTCGCGCTTAAGTGACGCGATTTTTAAAACACAAGAAACAGATTTATTACTTAAGCATTTAGCTCATTTTCCCGAAGCAATCGATGCGGTCGAACGTCTTATGGAGTTATTACCGAGTGAACATCCTGCGCATCAATTGCTAGTGAAATATATTGACTCACCTAAGCTAAGTTAGGTGACTTTTTGATCCAGCCACTGGAATAGTTGCTGATAGACTTGTTCCCGTACTGGCTGGGCCGAAAGGACTAAATCGTGTAAACCATTGTGAATAGAGACAACCGAGACATCGCCTTTCATTTTTTTCCCAAATTTAGCAATGTCTTTAACGTCTAAAATGACATCGCTTTGAGTTGCATCGGGTCCCCATTTGCGTGGGTTTTTAGTTTGGTGCGAATGCATAATCAGGGCTGGAATATTCAATTTAACCCCGCGGTGAATTTCTTTTTGCGCAGTATGAATTGCATGTACAAAGCTGAGTTGAACTGTAGGGGCAGAGGTTGGTTTCCAATCGAGGTTGAAATCCCATTCACCTTTAAGCTGCTTATGAAGACTGGTGGTGTACCATTTGTTCAGTTGGCTTGGAAATTTAACTTTTGGCAGATATTTTCCTACTCGACTGAGCATGGGAATACCAAACTTCTTTTCGACTAAGCTTAAATTAAAATCGTAAAACGGACTATTCGCCCAGAGTGCTTTAATGAGGGGATGATCAGGATGATGCGCAGCATAAAGCGTTGCCGTTAAGCCGCCTGTTGAGTGACCTGCAAGTAAAACTTGTGTATGTTTTTCTTGGCCAATAATCTCTAATGCTTGAGTAATTTCGGCATCATATTCATTTAAATCGAGCACATTATAGAAAATTTGATGAGGCAGTTTTGAGCGGCCATATTTTCTTAAATCGAGTGCATAGAAGTCATAACTATGGGCATTAAATTGCTCGGCCATTTCGGTTTGAAAGAAATAATCTAAAAAACCATGAATATAAAGTACCGCTTTTTGAGTTGGTTGAGTGGCTTTTTTACGAACTAAGGTGGCTACAACTTTACCTTCATAATCATCTGGAAAGTTGAGCGTTAGCTGCTCATAGCCGGCACCTAAAATATCTGGGGCATAATTGTGTTTAGCTGTAGATGTATTCATTTTTATCGAGCTATTGTCATTAAGTCATGTTGAGTATCCTTCAATGAAATGGGCAAATTGTCAATCAGGTTTAGAGAAGGTTGGAGTATAGGTTTTAAAAAAAGGGAATACCGCTGGAGCTAAGTATTCCCCAAAAAGTAAGTCAACGGTCGGAGGGATTTGACTTACTACAGGAACATAGCGTTACATCAGTATTAAAGTGCTGCTTTGAAAATCTCCACAACTTGTGCATGGTTTGCTTTACGAGGGTTGGTGAGCATACATGCATCTTTTTGAGCATTTTCGGCCATCACTGCGAGGTCCTCAGTTTTTACGCCAAGTTCTGTTAAGCCAGATGGGATACCAATGGAAGAAGACAGTTTGCGAATGGCATCAATTGCAGCATATGCAGCTTCTGTTACGGTGAGACCGTGGGTATTTACACCCATTAATTCTGCGATTTTTGCATAACGATCTGGACAAGCAATTAAGTTAAATTCACAAACATGTGGTAGCAAGATTGCGTTACATACACCATGAGGTAGGTTGTAGAACCCGCCCAACTGGTGTGCCATTGCATGAACATAACCTAAAGATGCATTGTTAAATGCCATACCAGCCAAGTACTGCGCATAGCTCATCGCATCACGAGCTTCGATGTTTTCACCATTTGCGACAGCGGGTTGTAACCATTGGCTAATCATGGTGATTGCTTTTTCAGCACAAGCATCGGTAATTGGGTTTGCCGCCGTAGATACATATGCTTCAACTGCATGGGTTAATGCATCCATACCTGTTGCAGCGGTTAAACCAGCCGGTTTTGCAATCATGAGTTTCGGGTCATCGATCGCAATAAGTGGGGTACAACGCCAGTCCACAATAGCCATTTTTACATGAGTATCTGTATTGGTAATAATACAGAAACGAGTCATTTCAGATGCCGTACCAGCCGTTGTATTGACTGCAATTAATGGCGTCATTGGGACTTTACTTTTATCGATGCCTTCGTAGTCACGAATATGACCACCACCCGCAGTCACTAAGCCAATCCCTTTTGCACAGTCATGAGATGAGCCACCGCCTAACGACACAATAAAGTCACAGCCATTTTCGTTATAGGCATTCACACCGTTGTGGACATTAATATCGGTTGGGTTAGGTTCCGCGCCCGGGAAAATATGGCTCGCTACGCCTGCTTCGGTTAAATAGCTTGCGATAAGATCTGCAACGCCAAATTTAAATAGCCCTTCATCGGTCACAATTAATGCTTTTTTTGCGCCGAGGTTCTGCGCCTTTGTTCCAATTTCTTTGGCACATCCTGGTCCAAAGAGTGATACGCAAGGAATATAAAAACCGTTTGTTTGATCTGCAATATTTTTAAAAGCCATGGAGTGATTCCTTTTTCCATAAATCCATTGTTTGTTATTACAGGTGAGCCTCACCATGGCCTTAGTATTGTGATGTGTAGATTATTTTCCTACCTACCAAAAACCTACCAAATACCAACTTGATATTAGTTATTGATTTATATTGTTTTTATAGAAAGTTTGGCTCATTCATTTAAATTTTTCGGGAAAATCGTTAAGCTATGGGCTGTTGAAGATGTACATATGAGATTATGAAACAGGAAACTGCACTTAAACTGCTAAAAGCAGGTGAAAATGTCTTTTTAACCGGTTCGGCTGGTGCAGGGAAAACCTATACACTCAATCAGTACATCCATTATTTAAAAGCGCGTAAAGTACCTGTAGCGATTACAGCGTCTACCGGTATTGCTGCAACGCATATGAATGGCATGACCATTCATACATGGGCTGGTATTGGCATCAAAGATCATCTAACTGACGATGACTTGAAACGGATGAAAGAGCGTAAATATCTCAAGGAACACCTTGAAAACGCGCAAGTTCTTGTGATTGATGAAATCTCAATGCTCCATGCGAAGCAGCTTAATCTGGTCAATCAGGTTTTAAAATATTTTAAAGAAAGTGATGAAGCATTCGGTGGCATTCAAGTGATTGTGGCTGGAGATTTCTTCCAGTTGCCACCTGTAGGCCGTAATGGTGAAGCCAACCGTGACAAGTTCTGTTTTATGTCTGATGCATGGGTCGAAGCCAAATTTCGGGTATGTTATTTAACAGAACAACACCGCCAAGATGATGAAATTCTGAATCAGATATTAAATGCGATTCGTGCGCAAAGTATTCAAACCGAGCATTTGCAAGCTTTGCATCAATCCCGTACTCATGACATTGGCGAAACCTTTACTCGTCTTTATACGCATAACATGGATGTCGACAATATCAATTATCAGCACTTAAACGAAATTGATAATGAAGGGCATCAATTTAATGCCGTTTTAGACGGTAATGAAAAATTATTAGAAACTTTAAAGTCTTCAGTTCGTGCTCCGGAAGAACTCACACTTAAAAAACATGCCAAAGTGATGTTTGTAAAAAACAACTTTGATATGGGTTATATCAACGGAAGTTTAGGTGAGGTGATCGGTTTTGAAGAAGATGACGAAAATGGGTTATTGCCAAAAGTAAAATTAACTGACGGTACAACTTTGCTGGTAGCACCTGAAACATGGTCAATTGAAAATGAAGCAGGAAAAGTCATTGCAAGTTTCCAGCAAATTCCACTTCGTTTGGCGTGGGCGATTACCATTCATAAAAGCCAAGGTATGACTTTGGAAGCTGCTGAAATTAACCTGATGCATACCTTTGAAAAAGGGCAAGGTTATGTTGCGCTCTCACGTTTGAAGTCTTTAACAGGGTTAAAATTATTAGGTTTTAATGAACAAGCTTTGGAGTTAGATAGTCTGGCGGTAAAAGCTGATCGCCGTTTTCAAGAACTTTCTAAAGAAGCCGAAGATAATTTTGCTAATGTCGATTTAACGGCTCAACATAAAGCCTTTATTCGTCATTGTGGTGGAACCTTAAATGAAACTGAAATTTCAAGAAATGAGAAAAAACTAGCGAGAGGCGAAAAGCAAAATTACGCCTCAGCGACTTTGGACGAAACTCGTGCATTGTTTGAAGAAGGCTACGAAATTGAAGATATTGCACATGAACGTGGTCTAACACCTGCAACCATTATTAATCACTTGGCTCGACTGCATAAAGAACAAAAGCTAGATATTTCGGTTGCCCATCCTGGTGAAGAAGTGGTCGAAGAAGTGCGTAAAATTTATAAGAAGTTGAAAAAACGCCAAAATCCGGATCATTTTTCTGATGATGGTTCGATCAAACTAAGACCAATTGTTGAAGCAACCAGCCCTCGAATGGGATATGATCAGGTTCGATTAGCTTTATTATTTATTGAATAAAGTTTAATTGGCTTAATGACTTATTATATAAATTGAGGTGGCTATGCCGCACGTTGTAGTTGATTATTCAGATAACTTAACTGGACTAAATGCAAAACAATTACTTGAAGAAATTAATACCACGCTCATTGAAACAGAGCTATTTAGTCCAGAAGACATTAAAAGTCGTGCACGTAGAGATGAGGTTTTTCTGATTGGCTTAGGGGTTGATCAAGCCTATATCCATGTAAAAGCCTATATTTTGTCGGGAAGAACTGCTGAACAAAAACAGCTTGTGGGTGAGCAATTATTAGCGGCGCTCAGCAACAAAAAATATCTACCACAAGAGTTTAATAAAGAAATTCAATTGTGTGTTGAGCTTATCGACATGCCAAGAGACGATTATTTTAAGCAAGTTGTATAACTCTAAAAAACGCAATTTCGATCAAGAATAGCAATGAGCACTATGTAAAAGTAGTCTGATCTTATTACCGACATCTACTTACTTTTAAAGTGAGTCTAGTGTAATTCAGGCATAGTTTAGGTTATGCCTGTTTATTTAAAAGTTTGATATCTGCGTATTGCTCAATCAGATTAGCATCTAACATATGGATATAATCCATAAATATGCTACTAAAACTACCCATCGTTTGAGCTTGATTTGCAGCAAGTTTACCTGCAATTGCAAAATGAATATGAGCTGAAAGGGCTGAAATGGTTGGTGTTGTCACAGCGCTATATGCTGCAATTAATGCACCCAAAGCGCAGCCAGTTGCAGTAATTTTAGGTTGTAAAGGACTTCCACCATTTACTTGAATTACAGCATCAACTTCGTTAGACAAAATATAATCTGATTCACCTGAAATAGCGATACAGCTTGCATGTGTTAAGAGCGACAAAGCTTGCTGATAAGCTTGGTCACTGCTTAAAGTGCTGTCTACACCTTTTGATTGAACCTGATTGCCTGCAAGCGTACTGATTTCTGAGGCATTACCACGTATAACGCTTGGCTTGAACTGTAAAAGCTCGTCTGTCATTTGACTACGCCAAGCTAATATTGGTCCATAGCCTACCGGATCGAGTACCCAAGGAACATTGTTAAGCTGTGCGGTCTTGGCAGAGATTTGCATGGCTTGCATTTGCTCTGAAGTCGGTGTGCCTAAATTAATGCTTAAAGCCGCTGAAATTTTGGTAAAGCTTTCTGCTTCATAAGGATTATCAATCATGGCAGGTGAAGCACCGGAAGCAAGTAATACATTGGCGGTGTAGTTGGCAGCAACGCTGTTGGTAATACATTGTACCAGCGGCGTTTTTGCCTGCATGTTTTGCCAAGCTTCAATCACCTGTTCAATGAGGTTGGATGTCGAAGTCATCTGATAATCCTTATTAAGCCAGAGATAAGAAAGTTAACGGGTAAAATAGTGATCTTGATGTTTGCAATTTTGGCAAATCAACGACACATAATCTGCTGCATCATAGTCCACGCTTAGATCATTTGAACCACAGTACATACAACGTTTAACCGAGTAAAAGTTTAAACGAGGTTCGATTTTTCGCCATGCTTTCCATACAGGTTGTACAAATATCTGTTCGTCATAACCTAAAAAGCGGTTAAATAATATATGGCTCATTTTACTGTAAGGAATATTGTAAGGGCGTGGCAACATCGAAGTTTCCCACTTTTCAGCCAAAGCTCGTTCCCGATATTGCTCTAAAGTTTTCTTTAATAGATTAGTATTAATAAACTTTTCATTTCGTGGCTGTAGTGCCTTTTGTTTATAAAGATATTCAAGTGCAGTCTGAATAAGATAATAAATTTGACCAATCGCCAATGAGTCCATTAAACGGTAGCAAAAGGCTTGAAAATTAGAGCTTCCTGCAATTTGGATACCCCAAGTTCGGCAATAGAACTGAGTGAACTGAATAATTTCTTGATAGAGCACCTGAAACAGCACGTCTTTCACTTCATCGGCACTACGAAATGGAATACCAAGACTTAGGTTTTCATAGAACCAGTGGCGTAGTTGCTGAGCTACACTAAATAAACTTGGGTCGCTATAGCCATCTAGACGAATATTTAAATAAAAGCACTGTGGTTCATCGGTTTGATCTTGTGTATTTAAAATCCCATCTTTATGAAGCTGTTTAATGAGATGGTTCTGGAACATCCAGTTGGGGGTAATAGGCTGATATTTTATCTGGTCCCAGTGAATATATTCGTCATGTGCAACATCGTCTCGTGCATAGTCATCGAGCAGACTAAGCAGAAAAAGTTTATTTAAAAAACTAAGTTGCTCCAGACTGCGCTGAGGTTGATCTTTTGACTTAAACTGGCGTTGTTCTTGTAATCTGGTCTGCTGTAAAAGCTTTTTTCTTTGTTTAGTGCATTGGTCGCAATGACACGTCATTTTTGTGTCTTTAAATACACGGTGTTGGCAATGGCTACATTCATGAAATTGAACGTCTTGCTCAAATTGTTCGGCATCTACCCAGTACATCGACGCTTGGCAGAGAGGGCAATGGCTACTTTCATCTAGCTGTTTTTGTAGAATTTGTAAGGCCATTTCGCTCCGAACGTTTAAATTAATCATGACTGACCTATTATACACAGCCGCATTGCCGATAGATGAGATTGTCTTTTTGTTTGATGCAAAAATAGAAAACCTAAAGTCTTTGTTCTGACTTTAGGTTTTCATAAGAGGTTAAAAGTTAAGATTAAACAGGGCACGGCAAGGTCTCATCATTTTGTCCAAGTTTTTTGGCATTGATCAGTGCCTGCACTTTTTTACTTGGTAATTTCACTTTACCTAAGGCGTCATACGTATTAACGATAGTGGTTACCTCCTGAGCAGTCATTGAAATACCTTCGGCAGACAAGAACACGGCAATTACATGGTGGTCGAGTCCTGCTGCATCTAGATCATGAATCGCTTTAATGTTTTCTAGTCGATGTAAATAAGCTTTTAATTCCATAGTGAGTTCCTCTTGTTCTGATTGAAATACTTATACTGGTATATTGGATAAGGCAAGAACCATGCCCAAAATGTAAGCAGCTCCTCAAAAATGTTAAAAGCGAAAGGAGTTTTATTTTTATTGTATAGATTGATTATATAAGCAGCGATTATCGTAATTTTGGTCTAATCTGTGCTAATAAAAGACGATTCTAATTTGAAATGTATAAATGAAGTCCCATTAATTTTATAAAGGTAAACAAACACAGTATGTATGAATGTGTATGATCAAGTTCATAAAATTCGTACTACGGTTTCCAAAAGTATATAAGGAATAAAGATGAATATTGCGGCGCAGCCTCCAGTTCAGGCAGATCAAACAGTTTATTTAAAAGATTATCAAAAACCTGCGTTCTTGGTTGAATCAATTAATCTTGATATTCAAGTCTATGACGATAAAACAATTGTTGATTCAACATTGGTCATGAAGCGTCAAACTGCTGGAGACTTAGTGCTACTGGGCCGTGATCTTGAGTTGCAATCTATTCAGCTCAATGGCCAAGATCTTACTCCTGCACAATATTCACTCGATAGTGAACAACTGGTGATCACTGATGCACCAGATGAAGTCATTTTACAAACTCAAGTGATTATTCACCCGGAAACCAACACTCAGCTTGAAGGTTTATATAAAGCTGGCGACTTATTTGTAACGCAAAATGAGCCTGAAGGTTTCCGTAAAATTACGTTCTATCCAGACCGTCCAGACGTACTTTCAGTTTTTACTACACGTGTAGAAGCAGACAAAAAATATCCGGTTTTACTTGCGAATGGTAACTTGCTTGAAACAGGTGAAGTTGGTGAAAACCGTCACTTTGCGATCTGGCAAGACCCGACTAAAAAGCCAAGCTATTTGTTTGCTTGTGTGATTGGTGATTTAGCTGTATTGAAAGACCGCTATACGACTTCGGAAGGACGTGATGTCGCTTTAGAAATCTATGCCATTGAGAAAGACATTCCAAAATGCCATATCGCAATGGAAGCTTTAAAACATTCTATGCGCTGGGATGAAGAGCACTATGGCCGTGCCTATGATCTCGACAACTATATGATTGTTGCGGTGAGCCAGTTCAACATGGGTGCCATGGAAAATAAAGGTTTAAATATCTTTAACACCTCATGCGTACTTGCCGATGAAGAATACACAACTGACGCAGCAATTATGCGTGTACAGTCTGTGATTGCCCATGAATATTTCCATAACTGGACAGGGAACCGTATTACTTGTCGTGACTGGTTCCAGTTGTGCTTAAAAGAAGGCTTAACGGTATTCCGTGATCAATCTTTCTCGGAAGATTTACAATCTGCTGCGGTTCAACGTATTGACGATGTCGCTGTTCTTAAATCACATCAATTCCCAGAAGATGCAGGTCCATTGTCGCACCCACCACGCCCAGACCACTTTGTAGAAATTAATAACTTCTATACAGCGACTGTTTATGAAAAAGGTGCGGAAATTAACCGCATGATGTCGACATTACTGGGTAAAGAAAAATTCCGTCTGGGAACGGATGAATATTTCCGCCGTCATGATGGACAAGCCGTAACTGTTGAAGACTGGGTTGCTGCACTCTCTGCAGGTTCAGGTGTTGATTTATCTGCATTCTTAACTTGGTATAACCAACCAGGCACACCAAAGCTTGAAGCGAAAGGTGAATATGATGCAGCAGCGCAAACTTATCGTTTAAGCTTTAAACAAAGCCTAAAAGCGCATCCGAAATATCCAAATTTAAAAGCTGTCCCAATTCCTGTAGCGTTGGCATTATTTAATGCGAAAACAGGTGAACAATATACGCTCCAAAGCGAAAGCCTATTTGTAAATGGTGTTAAAGATGGTGTGTATTTGTTTGACCAAGACGAGGCAGCTATTGAGTTTACAGGGGTAACTGAGCAACCTGTTGTTTCACTACTACGTAATTTCTCTGCACCTGTAAATCTGGTATTTGATTACAGTGATGAAGAATTAGCATTCTTAATTCAACATGAAACAAATGGTTTTAATCAATGGCAAGCAACACAAACCTTGCTTGAACGTATTTTGTTAGAAGATCACTCTGCGGATACCTATATTCAAGCTATTCAAAGCACATTGCCTGAATTGGTTGGTCGTGATCCACTTTTAGCATCGCGTTTGTTTGATGTACCAACTGAAGGTTATTTGGGTAGCCGTATTGATCAAAACTATGCACCAGCCGATATTCATGTAAAACGTGAAGCCTTACTCAATCGTTTGGCACAAGAGTTGGGTTCGTTCTGGAAAGATACGTACCTTACACTGGACCCTGACTTGCAAAAAGAATTCTCTTTAGCGATGGGTGTACGTGCATTAAAGAACATTATGCTCATGATGATGGCGCGTCAGGGTGATCAAAGTGCATTTGAATTAGCTTATGAGCAATATCAAAGTACGGGGAATATGTCTGAACGTTTAGGTGCGCTGCGTGTACTAGTGTGGCAAAGTGCGCCTCAAGCACAAGAAGCCCTAGCTGATTTCTATAACCGCTTTAAAGACGAAGCATTGTCTTTGGACCAATGGTTTATGATTCAGGCAGCAAATCCAAATGCTACAGTTGAGACAATTGAATATCTAACTCAGCATCCTGATTATGACTTAACCACACCAAACCGTATTCGCGCCGTGAGTGGTGGTTTGTCAAATAACCCTGAAAATACGTGGGGCTTTGGTGTAGCTCACTTTATTAATCTTGCAGAATATCTGGACGAGAAAAATCCGATTTTAGGTTCACGTTTATTACAGGTGTTATCTCGCTGGTATACGCTTGCCGAACCTCAGCGCACTCAAGTGCAACAGGCTTTACAAGCGTTGCAGCCTAAAGTGAAATCTAAAAACGTTTCTGAAACTTTAAATAGTATGCTGAGCGTTTAATTAGATTTTCTGAATTATTCATGTTTTCAAAGCGCTATTTCTTTAAAAGGGGTAGCGCTTTTTTATATTTTGAAACTTGGTCGTCATCAAAAACAGTTTGACTTAAAAAGACATTCTGTATATTTAATAATTAGTTCCAAAAAGGAACTGAATAGCAAAACAGGCAATTAAAAATAAAGGTGAATAAATGTCGGATATTATTTTGCATCAATGGGAAATTTCTCCATTTTGCCAAAAAATTGCAAGGGCTTTGAAATTTAAGGGAATCCCTTACGAAACGATTAATTACAACGGCATTCTTGGAGCGAAAGTACCTTTGCTCAGTAAAGTGGGCAAAGTACCTGTTATTGACCATAAAGGGCAACGTATACAAGACAGTACCCGTATCGCTCGCTACCTAGACGAAACCTTTCCGGATACACCTCGACTTTATCCCGAAGACCCAAATCAAAAAGCACTTGTAGAACTTTGGGAAGACTGGGCAGATGAATCACTCTATTTTTATGAAGTATATTTAAGAGTAAATGATTCGGAAGCTTTAGAAGAAGCAATTCGTATTAGCAGTATTGGCCGTCCTGCATATGAAAAACCTATGGTGAAGGGTTTTATTTTAGCTGAACTCAAAACACAGCTTTTCTTTCAAGGCTTGGGCAGAATGAAAGCTGAAAATGTTGAAGAAGAATTTATACGACACCTCGATCGTATTGAGCAGGTTTTATCACAAAGTGAATGGTTAGTGGGTGAGAATCAAACGATTGCAGACATAGCTGTAGTTGCTCAACTTGGTGAAGTCATTCGTACAAGTAAGAAGTTTGGTAAGGAAATCTTGGATCGTCCATTTATGGCAGAATGGTATAAAAAACAAATAGGTTGAGACGACTATGGCATCAGCAACACCAGATAAAATACGAGATTGTGCAGTTGTTATTGGCGTTGGGGCATCACAGGGCATTGGTGCTGCTGTCTGTCATCGCTTTGCAAAAGAGGGCTTAAAAGTTTACGTTGCTGGACGTACTTTCCAAAAAATTGAGGCAGTAGCTGCCGAAATTCATGCCAATGCAGGTGAAGCTGTGGCATTTCGTTTAGATGCAGAAGATATCAATCAAGTACAGGCATTGTTTGACACCATCATAAGTCAGAATGAACGCATTACTGCAGTTATTCATAATGTTGGGGGAAATATTCCCTCAATTTTTTTACGCAGTCCGTTATCGTTTTTTACTCAAATGTGGCAATCCACTTTTTTATCAGCCTATTTAGTTTCTCAAAGCTGTTTAAAAATATTTAAAGAACAAAACCACGGTACGCTTATTTTTACCGGAGCCAGTGCTTCGTTGCGTGGAAAGCCTTTTTTTGCAGCTTTCACTATGGGGAAATCTGCCTTGCGGACTTATGCATTAAACTTAGCTCAAATTTATAAAACTCAAGGCATTCATATTGCTCATGTCATTATTGATGGAATGGTGGATGGCGACAGAATTAATAAAGCTTTATTTGGTCTAGGACGTTTCATTCGACTCACACGGGGAACGGGTGGACTCAATATTAATGTAATAGCTGACAACTATTGGATGCTCTACCAGCAAAGCCCTGAGCTTTGGACACACGAGCTAGATTTACGTCCATACCAAGAAAAATTTTGAGAGACTCATATGCTAAAAACAATATTTCAGAAGTTTCAAAAAAAGCAGGGCTGTGTGGTTATTGCAGGTCATGATATAGAACTACTCGACCAGAACTTTGTAATTTTAGACAAAAATGAGCAATCTCCATTACATGTCTATCAAGCTGTGCATGATTCTAGCGTTCAGAATATACAAGTAAACCGTGTAAATGATGGCATAACGAGTGTCCGTTTAAACTTGGTGAATACTGAGCATATAAAAAGCTTACTAAAATATATTGCCAGCCATAGTCATAGCATTGAGTTATGCATGTTTCAGCCAAATTTTTCATCTGCGCCAAATATTGAAGCTTTATCTTTAGAAGAAATTGAGCACAGTTGGCAAACAACGGGTTTAAGCGCGGTGAGCGTGTCACAAGCAGTGATTAAACCAATGCTAAAGCAGCAGCGAGGCACTGTTATTTTTCTTGGAGCGCCATCTAATAACTCGGCTCACTACGATGTGTTAAGCCAAAGCATGTTTGCGAGTATTCGAGCGTTATCACAGTCATTGGCAAGAGAGTTTCAGCCCAAAGGAATACATGTGACATATTGCATGGTGGAAAAATGGGATGGGCAAAACCAGCACTTTATTTCATCTGTTAAACAAGTCTGTCAGCACATCTATCAACAACCTAACACTGCATGGAGTCAAGAGCTTAGCGTGTCTTGAGATTTTACTTTCGAGTGTTCTTAAAATAGAGTACTGCTTTGGAATGACAACAGAACAATAATTTTGAAGGTACTTAAATGTTAAATATTAAGAATATTCAACAAACGGTTAAAGTAGCGACTACAGTGGCAGCTTTGATGTGCTTTTCTTCACTGGCACAAGCATATCAATATGAGCAAACCGCGCGTTTAATTAACGAACGCTTATCTTATATGAAAGATGTCGCAGGTTATAAGGCAGAGCAGCATTTACCGATTGAAGATTTAACACAAGAAAAGAAAGTACTCGATCAATCGCTTTCTGAAGCCGACTCTTTTGGGCTTAACAGCGAAACAGTAAAGCCATTTATAGTGGCGCAAATGGATGTGGCTAAAGCAATCCAGTACCGTTATCGCGCCGACTGGTTGTCGAGTCCGGAAACCAACTGGAAGCCTCAAGACTTAAGCGAAGTACGCGTAAAAATTAGCGCTTTAAACACGGAGCTGCTAAAAAATATCGCCTATGAACTTAAGAAAAATAATAATAAAGCGCCTCATGGCTGTAGCTATATGTGGCCTGTTCAGCATCCTCAACTTAAAGAAGCTGACAAGAGGGCTTTATGTGTAACATTGAATAAAATGAAATTAAAACAATGAACCACCCAAAGCCGTTCCTATAAGCAAATTATTCAATCAACATTAAATCGGCAGTATTGGCAGATTTAAGTGGTCGTAAAGCAAAGGTTGAACGCGTGTGGCGGATTCCTTTAATCGAGTAGAGCTTTTTACGTAAAAAACGCTCGTAATGCTCGGCATCTTTTACGGCTACTTTCACCAAATAATCATAGTCGCCCGTAACTAAATGCGCTTCGACCACTTCCGGAATGTCTGCCAAAGCCTCGCTAAAGTTTTCTAACATTTCATCATCGTGGCGTTCTAGGGTAATTTCAATAAAAAACAACTCATGAATGCCAATCGCTTTGGGGTTTACGTTTACGGTATAGCCTTCAATAATTTTTAGACTTTCTAAACGTTTGAGTCGAGTCCAGCAAGGCGAAGATGAAAGCCCGACTTCTTCGGCGAGCTGTGCAACCGTTAAACGGCCATTTCTACGTAGGGCAGATAATATTTTCCGATCTATGCGATCTAGTGTGTATTCTGTGCTGTTCAAAATATAAACCAAAGAAGATTCTTCTGTTAATTTTAAATATACGTGATTTTTATGCTGATATCATTTAAAAAAACTGAAAATTCAGTAAACATTTTGAGTGACACAGCCATACACTATTTCTATGCATCGGACTCTACTGGATAGGAGTTGTGATGAAGCAAAGAGCACTGTTTCAGTAAGGGTGACTAAACAGTGCTCTTTGCGGATCTTACCCAAAAATCAAATATCAGGAATTTTTGATTCATACATTAGAATCATCAAATATTGGTTAAATAATAAATATATTCTTATTGATCATAGCGCTCATCTTTCCAAGAATCTTATTAAATATCCTAAATGGCTAAATATTATTATTGAAATTCATAAAAGCACATACTTTAATCCCTAACCAATGTACTAATTTAACAATTAAATAGGGAAGTAAAATAAATAATATATACTTGTTAAAACTTAATCACCTAATTTTAATAAGGTGATTAAATATTCGAAAGAGAAGAAGTTTATCCTATTTTCTTTATTATTAATAGACACTTAGAGATAATTATTATTTAATACGCCCGCAATATTATGACTAATACTTTTAATAACTTTGTCGGGGAAATAATGCGTAATTTTTTAGTAACGATTTTCACTTTATTAGTAGGAACATCAATTTATGCGAGTCAAGAATCTAGAAATCTTCTAGAGCAAACACAATGTGAGAAAGCAGTAGAGCTTCATGGTTTTTTAAGCCGAGCTCAACTTGATTGTAACTATCACTATTATTCAGAAGAGTTAAAAGAGGCTGCCGCAAAATGTACTAAACATGATCTCGGCGAAAAATATGGTAGAGAGGTTATGAAATTTGGGATGAAGGAATTTGAAGAGCGGAAGAAAGAGGACACACAGGGCCACTTTTGTCATAAGGTTTTAAAAGAATTTCCAAAATATATTAAACAATAAAAAATAAGGTTTTAAAAACCTCTTCTAGCAAGCCGATAAGATGGATTTAATTATTCATT
This sequence comes from Acinetobacter sp. FDAARGOS_558, assembly GCF_003937785.1. NCBI lineage: Bacteria > Pseudomonadati > Pseudomonadota > Gammaproteobacteria > Moraxellales > Moraxellaceae > Acinetobacter > Acinetobacter sp. FDAARGOS_558. The sequence continues at coordinate 717,630 of NZ_RKJH01000001.1, read as the reverse complement.
TTATCGGTCTATAAATTTACTAGTTAAATTAGAGAATAATTCTTAAAAAATTAGCTAATATAAAACTTCACCTTGTTTTAGATCTAACAACAATCATTTTTCTGTTTGAATCCCTTATTGTAACCATAAAAATAACATTTCCCTCTTTGGATTAGCCGTTCGTTATGTATTATGGAGGAAAAATAAGCATCAGTCGGCATTCAAAGTCTTAATTAATATAGCGGATTACATTTTAAGTTTACTTATATTTTTAAATTTCAAAAATAAAAGATTCTAGAATGGATGACTAAATCTTAAGTAAAGTTATTTTATAGAGTTTTTAAAGCTTTATTTCTAGCCAATATCACATTGACACCTAAAACCCCTCCGATTATCCTTTGCCTGCTGGCCTACATTGCCAGTTGGTTTTAGCAGACCATTAGCCAAAGAACACGAAAAAGTAATCACTTTTTTGTGGGAATCCCTGCGTGCCCCCTCTGCGGCGGAACGGGAGGGGGACACCTTCGGGTGTGCTGGATTCTTTGGCTCCAGTCTGCTAACCCTCTTTCGTTTCGCCACCATTATTTAGCAGTAATGTGGTGAAACTTCTTTATAGCCAAAGGAGTTCGCTATGCGTACTAATTCTTCTCATTTATTGGTTTTTGCCAAAGTCTTTCTGTCTATACCACTTAAACAGTCTATAAAGCGGTTGAATCGACTTTAGGTTTTTGCACCTTAAAAATCGTTACGACTCAAAAATCATAGCAACAATAAACCCGAGATAGGCGAGCACATCTTTATTGTGCGGCTTTTGCATGTCTGTTTTTAGCGCTCAATTTAAGAGTGACGGCATGTCTATCTCTTTTATATACAACAAAAAATTATTTTAAGCGGTATAACTATGCCAAATTTAGAAGCTTCATTTAGAGCACTTAGAGTGCTTCACACAGCAAGAGATTTATTTAAACAATACGGATTTCACAAGGTTGGTGTCGACCGAATTATTGCTGAGTCCAAAATTACCAAAGCCACCTTTTACAACTATTTCCACTCTAAAGAAAGACTCATTGAAATGTGCTTAACCTTTCAAAAGGACGGGTTAAAAGAAGAAGTATTTTCTATTATTTATTCATACCGTGAACTTATGGTATTTGATAAGCTCAAGAAAATCTTTTTTCTGCATGCCAACCTCGAAGGGCTATACCGTTTACCTTTACAGGCCATTTTTGAAATTGAAAAATTTTATCCCACTGCCTACAAGGTGGTGGTTGATTATAGAAACTGGTTGGTGAACCAAATACATCAATTACTTTTAACCATTAAAGCCACAGCTACACTCGAAGACGCCTATATGTTTTTGTTTGTGATTGATGGGGCAATGGTCCAGCTTTTGAGTAAAGATAGAATAGATGAACGAGATAAATTATTAGATTATTTTTTAGTAATGATGTCCTAGACTAAAATAAAAGCCCCGATAATGGGGCTTTTATAATGTTAGCTACTAACTAAAATCTCAATTACCACTTATGGCTATAAGTCACTTTTAACGTTACACCATTTGCAACTAAGTGACTGGTATTATCGCTTGTTCTTAATAATTGGCTATATAGAGGATAGTACTTGCGGTTAAACATATTCTCTAAACCAATCGTCATGGTGTCTTTTTCATTAAGTGCAAAGCTACTGATTAAATCTGCTGTTGTATAAGATTTTACATCGTAGCGACCAAAACTATTCTTGCCGTTTAGGCGGTAATCTTCTGAACCGAAGTAAGTAGCTTGTAAACGGTTTGTCCAAGTTTCTGTTGGGCTATAAGAAATATAACCTGTCAGTTTTAATGGCGGAATACGGAAGCCTGTCATGTCTTGTTCAGCACCATCTTGCGGTTTTTCGCGGCCTTTCATCCACGTAACACTACCACCAGTTCCCCAAACATTGGCATCGTCCATATAGTCAAAAGTTGCTTCAACACCAGTGACTTTTTCTTTGGTTCTAGTAAGTGCCAGACCATTGCTGAAAGACTGCACAGCGCCTAGATCAGAAGTAGAGTGGAAGACTGCTAAGCTTGATGAAAAGTTATTGAAGTTCCCTTTCCAGCCCAACTCATAGTTATCAACTTTTACAGGTTCTAAAAATGAAGATGATAATTCATAATTTTTTTTCTTATCAGTATTATCTGCATTACGAATAATTACACCAACATCGGGTAATTGAAAACCTTGGTTAAACGATGCATAAATCGAGTGCTGGTCATTTGGAGAGAAAGTTACATTAGCATTGTACAACCATGCATCAGCTTTTACTTTCCCACCTTGATATACATAAGGGTTTGGCTTATATGATTGTGTTTTAGGATCAAATTGTGATAATGGAATAAAACTATCAATTTGGGCATAGCTATCTTCATAGCGTGTACCTGCTTCAGCCGACCATTGGTCATTAAAGCGATGTTTTAACTGTACAAAGCCACCAACACTTTGTGTGGTAAGTTCAGGTAAATAAATGAGCTTACCAGTTTTTACAAACTCTAGGCCACCAGATTGGTCATAAATATCAGGATTGAAAGTATCTAAAGGCATTTCGCTTTTTTCACGGCTAAAGTCACCACCCCAAACCAGTGAGGTGTCACCTAAAAACTCAAGCGGTGTGGTAACAGTTAAACGGCTACCGAGTATGTTATTTTCTTGATAGATCTGGTCTACGTTTCCACCCCGATTCGGATTTTTACGTGCATCAAATGGTGAAAAACGGGTAAAGAAGTCGCGGTAATAAATTTGAGCATCAACCTTATTGCCAAAAAAGTCTTTATGGTTATAGGTTAAATTGTAGATCTGGTTTTCGTTTTTATTTTGGTCTTTGAGCTTTAAGCCTTTAATGGCTTTGGCTGGTACGGTTCCGGCAGGGGCATTCTTCACACTTGGGTCAGATGCATAATCTGAATCTTGCTCGGCATTATAGTAGTTTGCAGCAAACTGAACATATTGGTTGTCATCAATATGGTAACCAAGCTTACCGCCGATGCTATAGCCGTCAGAATCATATAAATCTCCTTGACTTGGTTCTGGAGCAACACGGTCACCACTTGCATCGTACGGACTACCAATACGTTGGTAACCAAAGTCGAGTGCATAGTCAAAAGCGTTAAAGCTGCCTGTGAAATATTGATGAATATCGCCACTTAAAGCATTAGAACGGAAGTTTGTTAAAGGTGTTTGTAGCCCAACGACTGTTTTAGCTGTAGGTTCGCCACCAGCCGCTTTCGTGGTAATTGAAATAATACCGCCAGAAGCGCCACCACCATAAATTGCGTTACTACCGCGAATGACTTCAATGTTAGCAATACTTTCAGGGTCGATAGCTGAAAGACCTCTTGATGTGTCACGTGTCAGGTTCATTGGAACACCATCGACCAAGATGAGAGCATTACGGCCCCGTAAAGTTTGACCATAATCGGTAATGGTTCGGCTTGAGTCGGAAAGGCCCGGTACGGCTTTAGCTAAAACAGTTGCAATATTCCCAGATGAACCATTTCTTAAAAGTTCAATTTGTTTTTCATCTAGCTTCGTCACTTGTTTGGCAGATGTAGAAAGTTCATCTGCACGTGAAGCGGTGATTGTAATTGTAGGGAGTGCTTCAGGCTTTTTTTCAGCATCTGTTGTCTCAGAAGGCGAGGCTGCAAAGGCCGAGTTTGAGAGAAAGATGGCTCCACCAAGTGATAGAAGTGGAATGATATTTTTTGCTTCAGACTTCCTAGTAAAAAGTTTATTACTTTTTATCTTATTTCCCATTTTCTCGCCCTGAGAGTGATTGTAAATTCGTCGAATTATAAATGAGAATGATTTTAATTAATAATATTATTAATCTATATAATAGAAGTATTTGTGGCTCTTAAATAAACATAAATAACAAAAGATCTTCTAAGAGAGTTAAGAGTTTTGATTAATTTAATATATTTAAAAAAGTCTTAAAACTTGTTCATATGTAGCATTCTTAAGGAATAAAAATCTCTTTTTATATAAGTACAAAGAGAAGCAGTGACTTGAGATCAATATCTTTCCACCTATTCCATACTTGTTAATCTATTTATTGTCTAGTCGAATAGTAGTGATCAGCTTTTATCTAATTTTACGATTGAATATTACTTCCTTGTTGTATTTATGACGACATATGTAAACAAGCCTTAATCTATAACACATGAACACTTTAAAATTATTGAAAATAAAGTTTTAAGGTGTAGGTTTTGGATTTTTTTAATTTTTATCGTGATCTTCAAGCTGAGTTAAGCAACTATCCTTGGCTAGAAATGCTAGTTTCGCTCACACTTTTGATCCTTTTTGCTGCATTAGCAAATTTCATTGCTAAACGAATTATTGTTCGGGGAATACGTCATTTAGTGACTAAAATTAAGTCACTCAACCAGTCGGTTTTTGCCCAGCATAGTGTCATTAAGCGATTTGCCAATATTGTGCCGGCCATTGTCATTATGAACGGTATTACTACCGTTCCGCATTTGTCGGAAAAAGCGGTTGCTTTGGTACAGATGGGCGCACAGGCATTTATTTTTCTCACGATTGCGCTCACCATTAGTGAATTATTAAATATATTTAATTTAATCTATCAGCGTAATCCAAAATCTAGAAACAAGCCGATTAAAGGTTACTTGCAACTCGTTAAACTCATTATTTTTGTTGTCTGCGGATTAATGATTTTGGGTACATTCCTGAAAAAGGATGTATTTACGTTGTTGGCTGGCTTCGGTGCAATGGCAGCCGTATTAATGTTAGTTTTCCAAAATACAATTTTGTCATTGGTCGCGAGTGTACAAATTGCCTCTTATGACATGGTACGTATTGGGGACTGGATTGAAATGCCATCGCTCAATGCTGATGGTGATGTCATTGATATTTCATTGCACACAGTGACCGTTCAAAACTTTGATAAAACATACACCACGATTCCAACCAATAAACTAGTGACAGACACTTTTAAAAACTGGCGTGGTATGAGTAATGCGGGCTGTCGCCGTATGAAGCGTTCTCTTTATATCGATCAAACTAGCGTGCACTTCATGACCGAAGAAGAGCAACAAAAACTCAAAGATTTTTTATTGCTAGATCAATACCTCAATGCCAAGCAATCTGAGATTGACGAATTTAATAAGCATTTAGGTAGTCAGTCACGTTATAACAAAAGACGCTTAACCAATATTGGAACATTTAGAGCATATGTTGAATTCTATTTGCGCCAGCATAAGGGGATTGCTCAAAATCAAACGCTTATTGTTCGCCAACTACAACCAACGAGTGAAGGTCTACCATTAGAAATTTATGCATTTACCAATACCACTGCATGGGTTTCTTATGAAGCAATTCAGTCCGATATTTTTGATCATCTGATTGCGATTTTGCCTGAGTTTGGCTTAAGAGTGTATCAGGCACCTTCAGGCCATGATTTTCAGAAATTAACAGTAGAATAAACAACTGTTAGCGTGCTATCTATTTTATTTTCAAATAGATAGCATCTTTTTAATAATTTTATACATTAATTTATAACTATTCTTAGAAAATTATTATTAAATAGCTGTATAAGTTGACTTTGAAAGCTACATGCACATTGTAGCTTAAAAGATTTTAAGCAAACTCAATCTAAAACTTGCAGGAGTAAGGCTTAAGTAACAAATTTGACACTTTGAACAAAGAAAATACTAAATGTTTAAGAATAACAAACAATAAAGTTGCTTTACTAAGATTTGTTAGGTGAGTTGGAGTGTTTGAATGGCTACAGCAATTGAGAACAGAGCTAGACAACTTAAAAACGCTAAACGTGGAGGATATGCGCCAACCATTGCCAAAGACGTAAACAAACATAAAGTACAAAAAATAAGGAGAGCTCTAGACGAAGCCCGGCGATATGTGAGTGAACTAAATGACGAAACGGTTATCTTTGACGATCAGGACGCAAGGCAAAAGGCAGAAGGAGCCAAAGCAATTATTGAAATGTTTGAAGCAGCTTTAAGCGGTGCGTGAGCAGCATCAAACTAAAACATAATCATAAAAGACCTTGCTGAAGACACGGTTAACGTTCTAGCCCCTCGACTAGGCAACTTGGTTATTCAGCAAGGCAGTAAAATAAAAATAATTCAAATATTTCTATATTCTATTTTTTACTCAAAAAAACCAAAAAAATACCGGTCAAATAATATTATTGATGAGCTTAATTTTTTTAGAAAATTATTACTAACTATAAAAATTTTTCGGAGTTAAAATGTGATGGATTTTACATTTCTATTCATTGCTGTGGTTCGTTATGGAAGTCAGTTTCAGAACACTCTTATAGATTACATTTGGTATTTCAATACTTACATATTGCAATAATATATTCATCATACTTCCCTAAAAGTCTGATCAATCGCGATGGTCAATATAAGAGGGAAGGAAATATGCCAAAATTTCTAATAATTGCCGAGAAGGTTTATAAAAAACTAGAAGAAGATAAATTGTTTTCAGATAACCTGATCGAACAACTAAATAACTTGGTCAGTATTATTCGTAAAGAGATAAAGGGAACTCCCTGTAAACTCAAATACAATTTTATCGATTTTGAAGAATGCCTAAGTAAACCTTTAAGTGAATGCACGATTAAACTCGACATGAGTTTAATGCCTAAATATAAAAATAAAGGTGAATATATTATGTGGCTAGCGAGCTTTATTGAAAGAATCACGGTTGGCGGGCAGCCAAAATTACCACCACTTTCAAGTATTGTGCCAGCCGACTTTAACGCAAAAAAAGAAGCTCAGACGGTAGTTGAAAATAAAAAAGCAGTATCGGAAGAAAATGCAAAGATGATTGTGAATTATTTTAATTCTGAAGAATATCAGAAAAATAATAAAAAAATAAATCTGGTTTAAAACCATATAAAAGTGTGTGTCCACCGCACTTTTATAATCGCTGGAAAATTTCAGCAACCGCCTTCTGGGGCGGTTTTCTTTTGCCATATACATACTTAAACAATTACATCATAAAAAATTCCATAACTTATCTGTATAGCATGTTAAGTTTTTCTACACATCTATAAAAATTACGGAAGGGTTTAAACATGAAATGTTCATATCAAGATCTAGATGGAAATATAGTCGAATTAACTTGTGAAAGTTATATACATATACCGTCAGGTGCCAGTGGAAACAAATTGGGAATAGATAATAGGGCAGAAGACTTAATACATATCACTGAAGATTTTAGTTTTTTTAAGAAAACAGAGGCAGATTCAATACCACTCTATCGATTCGCTGTAGATGCTAATTACAATGTTTTTAATAGTGATGAGCTACCAGCTTTGGCACAAATTGGAACCGATTGGAAGGTGCTTAATGAATAACTTTGCGATTGTTAGGTAGCCTATAAGCTAATGCTTTAATATTTTGTAAAATTTATCGAATAGTAAATATTTAACTTATCTTAATACAGGTATTATAAATAGCGAACTGAAAATATAGTCTAAATATTTATAGGCAGTTTTAGACTAGATGTTGATTATATAGAGAGAAAGAACATGAAGCGCCTTATTATATTATTTCTATTAGCTTATGCTACAAGCTCCTTTGCTCAAGTGCCATTCGAAGTCAGTAAAAGTTGTTTTGTAGTGAATGGTAGAAATATTACTGAGCCTTGCTTACTTTCTTCTACAAATAACTCGACATCTAACTTTGAAAGATTAACTTTTGCTAATACAAAAGTTTTTATTAAAGAATCAAATATTTGTTCAAATAACGATTCATGTGTTTCTGTAGGAAGTAATTTGTCGAATTTAAAAGATGCGACTATTTATTATCGTGATTTAAAGACTAAAAAAATTATTGAAAAACCGGAAAAAGATTCATGGACCTGTTTTAAGCAACCGATTGATAAATTAGACTTTTGTATTTCTTATAATTAATAAAATCTATTTTTAATAAAGAAAATTCTAAACTATTCTTGGGCATTAAATGCTTCATGGTAGCTTACATCACCTTTAGGAACATAATTTTGAAAACTTAAGGCTTGGAAGTATTCAGGGGGCACTCCAGCTAGTTTTAGGTCAGGGTATGCTTTAAAACCAAAGCGACTGTAATACTTTGGATCACCTAATAAAACACAACCTTTTGCGCCTAATTTTTTTAATTTTTCTAAAGAGCTATTCATAAGCAATGATCCAATGCCTTGTCCTTGCTTATTCGGCGCGACAGATATAGGTCCTAAGCCATACCAATTCTTTTCACCTGATGAAATTTGCACTGGTGAAATTGCCACATGCCCAACAATAGTATTATCTTCAACCGCAACTAAAGAGACTGTAAGTTGTTTGTGCTTTCTTAAATTATTAACAATAAAGTGTTCAGTATGGCTTGTATGTTCAGCATTTAGAAATGCCGCTTTAGTCAATTCTTCAATTTCTTTAATATCTTCTTCTCGCTCATCGCGAATAAAAATATTCATCTTAAGTTTGATCCGTTTTTCTCAGCTACTCTTTTATTTTTAGCATCAATCGGCTTAGTTAGGCATAAATTTCAATCATAAAAACTTGTATAATTCATAAATAAAATAAATGAAAGTAATATTGATAATCAGTATCAAATGATAATTATTCTTTGTATTATTCATGTAATTTTTTAAAGCTACTTAAAGATTATGCAAAGGACTACGAAACACTTTCAAATTAATGCATTAGCACTTGCAATAGCAATGAGCACAATTTCAGCGCATGCAGAGACTGATCAGCAGACTTCGGAATATGGAACTCTTCCTACCATTAAAGTAAAAGCTGGAAGTGGCCAAGAAAATGAAAAAAGTTATATAGCAGGGAAAACAGATACAGCGGTTCCACTGGGTTTATCTGTTCGTGAGGTTCCACAATCTGTTTCTGTCATTACTCAACAGCGTTTACAAGACCAGCAATTGTCAACTTTGGTTGAGGTCGCCGAAAATGTTACAGGGGTAAGTGTCAACCGTTATGAAACCAACCGAGGTGGAATCTATTCACGTGGTTTTGTAGTAGATAACTATATTATTGATGGTATTCCCACCACATATAGCTTGCCTTGGTCTTCAGGTGAAATTTTCTCAAGTATGGCCTTATATGATCATATTGATGTAGTTCGAGGGGCAACAGGTCTTACATTTGGTGCTGGAAACCCATCTGCTGCGATTAATATGGTTCGTAAGCGTGCTACGAGTACAGAGCCAACAGCTAACGTAGAAGTGAGTGCAGGGAGTTGGGATAATTACCGTGTTATGGGTGATATTGCCAACTCCCTTAATCAATCAGGGACAGTACGTGGACGAGCAGTGGCCCAATATGAACAAGGCGACAGCTATACCGACTTGTTGTCTAAAGAAAAGCTATCTTTACTGTTAAGTGCTGAAGCGGATTTATCTGAAAATACCCTTTTATCGGGTGGGGTAACTTATCAGGAAGATGATCCGCGTGGACCAATGTGGGGAGGTTTACCTGTCTGGTTTAGTGATGGCACAAAAACGAACTGGTCTAAAAATACCACTACAAGTGCTGACTGGACACGCTGGAATGTTAAATATACCAACCTATTTGCAGATTTAACTCATAAATTTAATGACAACTGGTCAGCTAAACTATCTTATTCTCATGGTAAGCGTGATGCTAATTCTAAGCTTTTATATGTTTCAGGTAGTGTAGATAAAAATACTGGTCTAGGGCTATCTCCTTATGCATCAGCGTATGACCTTGAGGTAGAGCAAGATAATGCTTCTTTGCAGTTCAATGGTAGTTTTGATTTGTGGGGCTTAGAACAAAAGGTTGTTTTGGGTTATCAATATTCCAATCAGGACTTTACAGCATATGCTCGTTCAACTGATACAAAAATGGAAATTGGCAATTTCTTTGAATGGAACGGCAGCATGCCTGAGCCAGTGTGGAATGCACCTACACTCAATGAGAAATATAATATTGAACAAAATGCACTATTCGCTGCGACTTATTTAAATCCGATTGAGCCTCTAAAATTTATTTTAGGTGGACGTTTTACAAATTATGAAAAGAATATATATGGTCGTAATTCATCCATAAAATATGACCACGAATTTGTTCCTTATGCAGGGGTTATCTATGATTTCAATGATGTTTATACTGCTTATGCAAGTTATACCAGTATTTTTCAGCCTCAAGACAATAAAGACTTTGATGGAAACTATTTAGACCCGGTTGAGGGAAACAGTACTGAAGTAGGCTTAAAATCTGCATGGTTTGATGGACGTTTGAATGGTACTTTAGCGCTTTATCATATTAAGCAAGACAATTTAGCTCAGGAAGCAGGACAAGTTACTCGTAACGGGGTAAAAGAAACCTATTATCGGGCAGCAAAAGGTGCGACGAGTGAAGGTTTCGAAGTTGAAGTAAGTGGACAAATCACACCAGACTGGAATATTACAGCAGGTTATAGCCAGTTCTCTGCCAAAGATGCAAATGATGCCGATGTTAATACCCAACTTCCTCGCAAGATGATTCAGACATTTACCACCTATAAATTACCAGGCAAATTAGAAAACATAACCGTGGGTGGCGGGGTAAATTGGCAAAGCAGTACATATGTTAATGCTAAGAATCCGAAGAAAGTTATTGAGAAAGTTGAGCAAGGAGATTATGCACTTGTAAACCTTATGGCTCGTTATCAAATTACAAAAGATTTTTCAGCTCAGCTTAATATTAACAACGTATTTGATAAAAAATATTACGGTGTTTTTCCGGCGTATGGCCAAATTACTTTAGGTGCTCCTCGAAATGCGGCGCTAACACTACAATATAAGTTTTAATGAAGTTATTTTTTAAGAGCACCTACGGGTGCTTTTTTTATAATTCTAAAAAAGAGCTAAGTATCAAAAGAGTACTGGTTTTCACCTCTATTTTTTACCATTTGATAAAATTATTTTTAACTAAAATTTTACCGTTCGTCTGCTAATTAAGATAACTAAGTCATGAATTTATATATGAAAATGTGATGGATTTAACTTAAATTTATTTGCTTAAAAATTATACTAATTGATAAAAAATATAACTTGGCTATATTCCAAGAACATATTGCAGAGTTAGCAATATGCATTTCTAGGATGGAATAAAAATGAAAATAAAATTATCGAAAATAGTAATAGCCAGCTCATTATTGATATTTGCAAATATGAGTTATGCAGAGGGAGTAAAACGGTTTTCTGTCTCGGCAGGTTGGTTACATGTAATGCCTCAAGGTAAAGCTAATCCATTTAATATCAATACAAGCGTTAAAAATGGAACAGTTGCTAAAGTTGGAAGCATTTCCCCGACCAGTTTCTTAAACTCCGTTGATCCTAATGCTACAGAGGTAGATGTAGGCGGTGAACCTTTTAATCAAAAAGAGTTTCTTGAACTCGCTTTAAATGATGACTTTTTAAAAGGGCTTCTACTTGATGAAGAAGGCAATATAAAACCTGAGGTAGCAGGTGAGGCAACGATTCAAGGGTTAGAGCAGTGGCATCAAAATGATGCCGGCCTTGAAGTAGATGACACAGACACATTAGGGCTTATGTTTAACTATTATCTCAATGACAATGTGTCTTTACAATTTATTGGAGGCATTCCCCCTAAAGTCGATATTAAAGGTCAAGGCGAAATCTTAGCTCCATTAAGCGGTGTCGCGTTGTCACCACATGAATTAGTTAAAATTCTTTTTCCGAACGGCATTACCTTAGGTCAAGCAGTCCCGATTACTAACTTAGGCAATAAACCTAAAGCAGCTAGTGTTCGTGCTTGGACCCCTGCAATTGAAGCACAATATCAATTTGGGAAGAGTGGGGTGAACAAGTTTAGACCTTATTTAGGTGTGGGTTTAATGTATGCTCATTTTAATGATATTAAGCTAAATGACGAAATTCGTTCTGACCTGATCTCTGCAGGTCATATGATTCAAAATGTATTAGATGGTAAGGCTGGGGCTGCCTTGGATCGTAAAGAGTCTAGTGGAAATATGGTGGTTAAAGTAGATGCAGATGATGCGATTGCGCCTATATTTACTGCTGGTTTTACTTATGATTTTAATGATTCTTGGTATACGGTTGCCTCAGTATCTTATGCAAAACTAAATAATCGAACACAAATTGATGTCATTAACCAAAATACGGGTGCTCGCTTAATTCATGGGTCAACTAAAGTTGATATTGATCCGATCATTACATATTTAGGGGTGGGCTACAGATTTTAATTTTTTAATTATTTGAAGCAGTATCCTGAAGATGAATTTAATAAACTAAAATCTTTGGGATACTTTTTCATTTTACATTTCTTTGTGAACACTACAAAAAAGTCTATAAATCTATGCTGATCGTAATATTGATAGCCAGTATTTATAAGCTAATCAATTAAAACTGTATGAGGTGAGATATGACTAAAATTATCGCTACCCTAGGTTTAGCAGCAATCGTTTCGCTTTCTGTGGCGGCTTGCCAAGGTGAGAATGATACTAAACAGCAAGATAAAACCACGACTCCACACTCAATGGATAAAGACTCCTAATTTTTATAAATTTTAAAGCCTATCGTTAGATGGGCTTTAAAATAACTTTGCTGCGTCTTGCTATTGCTATTCCTAGCTATTGTTAGGGATCAAACTCATCTTGCGTTAATAAGACAACCCCCCTATAGAAAAATATGAATCTTCTTTTGTATGTGCCAGTTGGTTTCCATAACTTGCATTGAATTAAATACGGTTTTTATATGGCATGTACTTAAGCCACTTTTATAAAATGACTCATTATGACCATTACCATAAATTTCGGTTGTAAAAGTTAGAGGGTTGATAAGTTAATTTTAATGATACTCATTTTTGAATAGTGATGAAATAACTTACAAATCCAAACGCTACTCATCAAATCTATACATAAAGTTAAATTTAATAAAAATTATCTTTCTTATAATAATTTAAAAATAATTTTGAGGACTAAAAATGAAAAAAATCATTAAAATTTTATTATTATCTAGTTTGATTTCATCTATACCATTATCTGTAGTTGCTAAAAATGTTGAGACTAAAGTAAGCTTTTTAAAAGGTTCTTCTCAAATTACGTTAACCGGAAAGTTTCAAGGTTATGATGATGTAAGATATCGAGTTTTTGCAAAAAGTGGACAGATTTTAAAATTTAATATTAATAGTTATGGTAATTTAGCTTATATTAATATTTTCGCTCCAGGTCAAAAGCCTGGTAAAGATAAGCCATTATTCGTGGGTTCGACTGTAGGTTTTTCAGGTGAAGTAACGCTACCTGTTGATGGTGATTATATTGTTCAAGTTTATCAAATGAAAAAAAGCGCACAAAGAAATAGAGCAGTTTCTTTTAATCTAGATCTACAAATATTAGATAATAAAAAATAAAATGATAATTAAAAGATTTATATAAAAGCTCTAATAGTTAGAGCTTTTATATAGGCATAAAAATAGCGTAGTGTTAATTTAAATAAATTGAATCAACAATTCCGCATTTTTCAACAAAACTTAAATCATGTGAAACTAATAGCACAGCACCTTCATAACTAGAAATAGCATTTGCAAATAACTCTCTTGACTCGATATCTAAGTGGTTTTCTGGTTCATCAAGTAGTAAAAGTTCAGGCATAGGCTGAGCATGGCTCAAACCTAGTAAAGCAACTTTTAACTTCTCACCACCACTGAGTTGAGCTAAGGGATATGTGCTTTTATCACCACGAATCCGAAGCTGACCTAATAAATTTCTCCACTCTAACTCAGTAATATTTGGGTTAATATTTCTTAAGTTTTCAACAGCAGAGAGATGGTCTAATAAAAAGCTAAAGTTCTGGTCGAGATAGAAGCAATTTGCAAACAGTTTAATTTCATCTGTAGCAGTTACAGCTGATTGATCAATCTGTTTCAGCAAAGTTGATTTCCCAATACCATTTCGGCCAACCAAATGAATCTTTTGACAAGCTCTTAAGGCGAGATGAATTGGTTGTTGTGTCCCATAGTTGAGTTTTAAGTTCTCAATTCTAAGAATTTCTCCTGTTCTTTTGTTAAAAGAGGGGAATATAAATTGTTGGGGCTTAACAGTTTCTAGAAGTACTTTTTTACTCTTCAAGTCTTGCTGGCTTTGATCGATTTGACGCTGATGTTGGGAATGAATTGCTCCTAGGCTTTGCCCAGCCTGTTCTTTTTTAAAATCGAGCAAAATTTTAGCTTGCGAGTTTGAGTCACGAAGTTTGTTGCCAGCACGTTCACGTTTTTGGGCTTTCATTAAAACTTCATGCTGCTTTTGCTTCATGTGCTTAACTTCACGTTGATGCTGATGTACTGACTGTTCTAAAGCCTCGATTTGGGACTGATATTGCTCATAAAATTTTTCATAATTTCCTGTAGTGTGCTGTAGGCCATGCTCATTTAAGTGATAAATATGGTCGACTTCATTTAACAAAGTCAGATCATGACTAATAATAAAAGCGCCTGCTGGATGTTTCTTTAACTGAGCAATTAGCCACTGTCTAGCTTCTTGATCGAGATGGTTGCTTGGCTCATCAAGTAATAGGTAATGATCAGTTTTTAAAAATAATGCGGATAAGGCTAACTTGGTTTTTTGGCCTTCGCTCAACTGCTTAACAGGAAAGTCTAAATCGGTTGGTAGCTGAGCAGATCGTAGTAAAGCCTCCCAAATATTAGGAAGATCCCAATGTCCTTCTAACAAATCATAATCATCGTATTCAGCTTCGCCTTGTTCCACTCTTTGAAAAGCGTTGTAAAGATGGTTGACCTCTAAAGCTTCTGCAATTGTGACTGATTGGAGACGAGTGAGCTGAGATAAATATGCATGATTGGTTTGCCAGTTTATTTGACCACTTATATGCATTTCTCTAGTGGGTGAAATCTTGTGAAGCAATTGCATAAGTAAAGACTTACCTTGACCATTGCGGCCAATTAAGGCTGATACTTGATGATGCTCAAGTGAGAAATTCAATTCTTTAAACATCACTTTTGAAGGAAACTCCAAAGTGAGTTGTGATATTACACATGCCTGCTGCTGAGTCATAAGAACCTCATAAATACAGGATGTACAAAATAGGAATGTAAAGCTTTAAATAAAGACGCTAAGTCACTAAAGAATAGTCTATTTTGCACATCAAAAAAGAGAAAATTGATGAGAAAAAAGACTTACTTCATTGGCGTGACTCACAAAATAGAGGGTAAGAGAGCAATAGTGTATAACGGTTTTTAAGCTGTGTAAAACTTATGCATTTTTTATGATAAAAAGCCTAATCAATGGATTAGGCTTTTAGTCGACTCAGCAATTATTCTTTTACCACCAAAACTTGGATTTTAGTGCTGTTTAGAACATCTTGTGCAAAACTACCCAAAATAAGTTTTTGGAAACCTTTACGACCATGTGAACCAATAACAATCAGGTCTGAACCCAACTCTTCTACAGCTTTAAGAATGCCATCAGATGAGATTTCACCTTGAATAATTTGTGTTTCAATATCAACACCTTCTTCAGCGCATAGGGCTTTTACTTTCGCAAGTGTTTTTTCTGCATTAGCACGCGCTTCAACAAAATAATCTTTTACAACAGGAGAGATGTAATAGAAATCGACACTACTAAACGGGTCCACTGCAACCAGACTAATTGCTGTAAGTTTACTACCAAAAGCTTTAGCGATATGGGCCGCTTGTCGTGCTGCTGCCAAAGAAATCTCAGAACCATCTACAGGTACAATAATATGTCGGTAATTCATAATGTTATTCCTCTTATTTACAAGTTGTTATATGTATGAAGCTTTTCTTACTTAAAGATTAACACATTTGTTTAAAGGTAGAAATCAATTCAATTCACTTGTACTTAAATTAAATAGTATTTAATTATATATTTGATTTTTAATGCTTTTATTTGAGATTGATAAAGAGGGAGTTGAAACTAAGCCCAATTTAATTTTTTAGAAGAACTTTACAATAAATTACCTTTCATATTTTTGTCACACAGAAATCGTATAACCGAATCATATGTAAGGGGGAAGTAGTAAGATATGGCCGATTTAACAGCAAAGAAAGTCAGTAAACTTATCGAGGAATTTCGCCAAACTGGTAAAGAGCCAGAAAAGCTAGTGATTGGATATAAAACTTATGCAAGACTCATGGCAGATGATAAGTTTGCAGAAAAAGTTGTTCCTTCGTTAGAAAACTCAAAAGATCGATTATATAAAAATCTAAAAATAAAACTTATTACTGAAAAACATTATTTTGAAGTTAAATAAAATATAAATGTGATATTTATCACATTTATATTTTTGTTGTTTACATTTAGTAGGAATTATTAACATATTGTTTTTAAGTTGATACAAATATGGGGTGTAATCAACATTTGAAAACAGCATTCCTTTACAGACTCGATAGAATAAATTGCTTTTATTTTTAAGTAGTGGAATAAATTGAATGCCAAGTATTAGTGTAATTTTATTTTATATTTTAGCTATTTTAGGCTTTTGCTCTGCTGTGGGAGGATTATTAAGTTTAAGCATGTTTTTAATCATCATCGGTATTGGGCTTATTTGTGCAGCTTTTTTGCTAAAAAAAGAATTTAAAATTGATGTTTTATTCTGGAAATAATCATTGGTTATAAATGATTAAATTAATAAATATAATTAGTTTTCACCTCATACAAATGAGGTGTAATTTAAATATTTTAATATGATATATATTATTTTAACTTAAATTGATGTGGCTTTTATTTTTCAAAAATCTTATTACAATTCTAAATAAAATCAGAAATTAAAAAATACATTAAGTATTTAAAAATAAAAAGATTTCAATTACGATGAAAGACCAATAAATTAGTTACTGTGGCATTAGGTAAAAAATAACAAAAGCGAGGTGAACACATGACCTATAAATATGAATATGCAGGGTTTTGGTTAAGATTTGGCGCAATGATCATTGATACTCTTATTCTTTTTTTAGCAATTATTCCAGCCGCATGGATTTTTTATCATGGAGATTACGATCTCATATTTGCTACAGGTATGAGTAGTAAACCGCAAAACTATTGGTTTGATATGATCGTAAATTATGCATTTCCATTTTTATATACTGTTTTGTGTTGGATCTACTTTGCAGGGACTCCAGGAAAACGTCTAATGCGTTTAAAAGTTCTCGATGAAAAGACAGGTAATAAGTTAACTTTCGTACAATCTCTCATTCGCTATATCGGATATATTCCATCTATTTTAGTGTTTTGTATCGGTCTTATTTGGGTCGCATTTGATGCTAAAAAACAAGGATGGCATGACAAGATGGCGAAAACAGTGGTGGTTAGAGAACTATGAGTTATAGTCACAGATGAATTAATAAAAAATTACAAAAAAAATCTTGTGCCTTGTAGAGTAAAACCTATACTTGCCGCGAGTTTATTTAACGGAGATCCTAAATGGGTAGTTGTTCGAGGTTCGAGTTTAATTATCAATTAAACCAAAGCCAATACTGAGCAAGGTAACCTTTAGGAGAGGCTATCTTGCAATGAGATAGCTTTGTTAAAAATTAGATTAAACCTATACAAATTACTTGATTTGTAATCATTCACTTCAGCATTTATCTGTTTAGTTTCTCGCTAGAAATGGGGAGAAGCCAATGTTTTTATACGCTTCCATACACGACCGTTGTATCTACCAGATTTTAATCTTGGTAAACAATTCGTCTCATGCGATTCAAAGCATTCGGACCATGTGCAGTTATGTGACATTCCGTCAACGTTGGTCTGGCTTTGGGCTAATTTTCTCTTCTTCATCGTAAGTCTACGATCTCCTATTCCTTTCTAAATTAAAAAATTTAAAAGACTTTATTTTCAATAAGGTCGAGAGCTTTGTACGCCTAAAAAATGGAGGATTTCGTGATGAAATTCTGGCAACGACTCTTCACAGCATTTTTAAAAAGATTTCATTTGATGCGTTTTTTCGGTCGTAATCGATCTTTTAAAGAGCTACATCAATCTAGTTATGCTCAAGAAATTAGCAAAAATTTATCTAAGCGTTTGCTTAATGCATCAAGGGTTCAAACGAATGATCTATTAAAACAATTCGATACTCATTTGACGGGGCTTACAGAAGAGCAAGCGTATACCCAACAAATGACGGTGGGGCTTAATGAAGTTACTCATGAAAAGCCATTAACTTGGTGGCAACACCTTTGGTATTGCTACCGTAATCCGTTCAATATTTTACTTAGCCTTTTGGCATTGATTGCTTTCTTTACCGATGATCTAACGGGTTCAACCATTATTAGTGTGATGGTAATTCTTTCAACACTACTTCGTTACTGGCAAGAAGCAAAGTCAAATCAAGCTGCGGATGCCTTAAAGGCAATGGTGAGTAATACTGCTACAGTATTGCGCCATCAAGTCAGTGCAGAAGATTTAGAACTTATACATGAGCGTTATGGCATTGATACTAAAAATCAAACCACTCACCAATTTGAAATACCAATTCAGTATTTAGTGCCGGGTGATGTAATTTTATTATCTGCGGGTGACATGATTCCTGCGGATTGTAGAATTTTGTCTGCTAAAGATTTGTTTGTCTCTCAAGCTGCAATGACTGGTGAATCAATGCCTGTCGAGAAATTTCCGTTGCAGAAAAATCTCGAAGAAACCAGCGCTTTAGAGCTAGATAATATTGTATTCATGGGGACCAATATTGTTTCTGGTTCAGCTCAGGCAGTGGTTTTAAGTACGGGTATTCAAACATATTTCGGTGCATTGGCTCATCGAGTTACGGCTACTGATCGGAGCACGACAGCATTTCAAATGGGTGTCAACAAAGTAAGTTGGTTGCTCATTCGCTTTATGTTGGTGATGGCACCTGTTGTACTTTTCATTAATGGCTTCACCAAAGGCGATTGGGCCGAAGCATTTTTATTCGCATTATCTGTAGCTGTCGGTCTTACTCCAGAAATGCTACCGATGATTGTGACTTCAACTTTGGCAAAGGGAGCGGTTTTCTTATCTAAAAAGAAAGTGATTGTTAAACGTCTAGATGCGATCCAAAACTTTGGTGCCATGGATGTTCTGTGTACCGATAAAACTGGAACACTGACTCAAGACAAAATCTTTTTATCCCAACATATTGATGTTCAAGGCGGGAAATCAGACTTTGTACTCATGCAGGCATTTTTAAATAGTTATTATCAAACAGGCCTAAAAAATTTGCTTGATGTGGCTGTTTTAGAAGCTGTTGATGATCAGATCAAAATACAGAAGTTACGTTACAAGAAGTTAGATGAAGTTCCTTTTGATTTTGATCGCCGCCGTATGTCAGTCGTGGTACAAACGCCTCAACAAAAAGCCCGTATGATTACCAAAGGTGCAGTTGAGGAAATGTTAAAGGTTTGCCGTTATGTCGAGGTAAATGGCAAAGTAGAGCCTTTAACAAAGCAACGTGAAGTAGCAATTGAGACATTAACTCAACGCTATAACCGAGATGGTTTAAGAGTGGTGGCAGTAGCGTATCGTGAGTTTAAAAATCATCAGGAAAATTATTCAGTTGTTGACGAAAGTGATCTGATTTTAATAGGTTATATTACTTTTCTTGATCCACCTAAAGAGTCTGCCAAAGAAGCTATACAGAGTTTACATGCCCATGGTGTAACGGTAAAAGTGCTAACTGGGGATAATGAGTTTGTCACCCAAAAAGTGTGCCGAGAAATTGGCCTGAATTATGATCAAGTTTTATTGGGCGGTGTAATTGAAACCTTAACTGATCAACAACTCAAAAGAGCAGTAGAGCAATACCACATTTTTGCGAAATTAAGTCCGGTTCACAAAGAACGTATTGTTGAGCAGTTAAAAGCAAATGGTCACGTGGTTGGTTTCTTAGGAGACGGTATTAACGATGCCGCTGCTATACGTGCTGCCGATATTGGTATTTCAGTAGATACCGCAGTAGATATCGCTAAAGAGTCTGCAGATTTAATCTTGCTTGAAAAAAGCCTGATGGTTCTTGAAAAAGGTGTGATTGAAGGCCGTAGAACTTTTGCCAATATGCTGAAATATATCAAAATGACGGCGAGTTCAAATTTTGGTAACGTTTTTTCGGTACTTATTGCGAGTGCTTTTATTCCATTTTTACCAATGCTGCCTATCCACTTATTGATTCAAAACTTACTTTATGATGTTTCACAAATTGTGATCCCTTTTGACAATGTGGATGAAGAGCTAATTGCAAAACCACAGCGTTGGCAACCTGAAGAAGTTGGCCGCTTTATGGTGGTGTTTGGACCGATTAGCTCCATTTTTGACATGATTACTTTTGGGTTAATGTGGTTTGTATTTTCAGCAAATACTCCTGAACATCAGACGCTATTCCAATCAGGCTGGTTTGTGGTGGGTTTACTTACCCAGACATTAATTGTCCATATGATCCGTACAGCTCAAATTCCATTTATTCAGAGTCGTGCCGCGACTCCATTATTAATAATGACAGCGGTGATTATGTGTATCGGGATTTTCTTACCAATGGGTCCTTTAGCAAGCTATTTAAAACTACAAGCTTTACCTTTAAGTTATTTCTTATATTTACCTTTAATTTTAGGTGCTTATATGTGTGTTACTCAATGGGTAAAGAAAATCTATATCCGCCGTTATGGCTGGCAATAAAACAATAGGTGCAAAATGAAATTGCAATTTCTACAACATACAGACTTATCAAATATTATTGATACTTTAATTAGTCTCTCGGTTGCTTTTGTTTTAGGGGCGTTAATTGGGTTCGAACGTCAGTATAGGCAACGTACAGCTGGTCTTCGAACAAATGTTCTAGTTGCGGTAGGTGCGGCAATTTTTGTAGATATTGCAATTAATCTTACTGGAGCAGATGGAGCTGTTCGGGTAATTGCCTATGTTGTTTCGGGTATTGGTTTTTTGGGTGCGGGTGTCATTATGCGCCAAGAAGGCAACATCCACGGTTTAAATACCGCAGCGACTTTATGGTGTTCTGCGGCAGTAGGTGCTGCCGCGGGTGCTGATTTAATTATTGAAGCAATATTGGCGACAGCCTTTATTTTATCTGCCAATACGCTATTAAGACCGATTGTCCATATCATTGACCGTCGTCCGTTAGACGATGACACAGAAGTTTTACATGTAATTTACATTATATGTGACCGAAGTCAGAGCAAGGTCGTTATGGATGAATTAAACCTAACCTTAAAGCATCATAATTATCCTGCTAAAGATATTGATGTCACGCCTTTTGGAGAAAAAGAGGTTGAGATAGAAGTAACGCTAATTGCAACTTCAATTGAAGCAGAAGAAGCACAACACATCATTAATCACTTAAATGCTATGCCACAAATACGGCAGGCTTTTTGGGATAAAAATACAATTAACTAATTTAACGAGAGTTTGCGCTTAATTGTTTATGAATTTCTCTAAATGATGAAGCGCAAACTCTTTCGTTTAAGCCTTATTTTTTAGCTTTAAATTTAAGGACTATAAATACAACAATACCGACAACCAGTCCCCAGAAAGCTGAACCAACACCGAAAAATTGGATACCTGACGCACTACATAAAAAGGTAAATAATGCCGCTTCACGGTCTTCAACTGGACCAAACGCAAGCGCAATGTTGTGACTAATCGTACCAAGTAAGGCAATGCCTGCTAACGCTACAATAAAAATATGAGGAAAAGACATCAGCAAGCTTGTGAGAGTTGCAGCAAATAGCCCCATCAACACATAAAAAAAACCACAGCTTATACCCGCAATATAACGTTTGCTTGGATCAGGATGAACTTGGTCGTCTAAGCTTACGGCAGCACTTATCGCAGCAATATTAACGCTGTAACATCCAAAAGGTGCAAGCACAACTTGAGTTAAACCAGTCCAACCAATTAGTTGATTAACGTGCGGTTTATAGCCATAACTCTTGATCATGGCTATACCGGGTAGATATTGCGATGCCATGCTAATCACAAAAAGTGGTAATGCTAAGCCTAAAAGTGCTGACCAGCTAAATTCAGGACTAATCCAAACGGGTTTAGCCAAGGACCACTCAAGAGTAGGCATATGAAAGTCTAAAAAGACAGGGCAGAGGGCAATACCTGCCAAGGCGGTAAATACAATGCTGTAACGCGGCCATAATCTTTTTGTAATGACATAAATAGCGAGTAAAGATAAAACAAATATCCAATCATTTTGCAAGCTCGCGAAAAGCGAAATCCCAAACTTAAGCAAAACTCCGGCAAGCATGGCACTGGTTAAGCTTTGTGGTATATAGGAAAGCGCTTTTTGGAATATACCTGAAAAGCCTAAAATCGCAGTAAGTAAACCACCTACTAAAAAAGCGCCAATTGCTTCATTTAAACTATAGCCACTACCTGTTGCCATAATTAAAGCGAGGCCCGCAGTTGACCAAGCTGTTGCTACGGGATATTTAAATTTCCAAGAAAGGATGAGTCCTGATAAACCAATACCTAAGCCTAAAGCCCAAAACCATGAGGTGATTTGTTCAGATGACGCACCTAAAGCTTGAGCAGCCTGAATCACTAAAATAGCCGAAACACTAATACCAATAAGAAAGGTAATAAAACCAGCAAATACGGCTGGTATTGAGAAATTTTGAAGAATCTTTTGCATAGCTAAATGTTCTAAGTCCCTGAAAAATTAATATGTTTCTGCCTATGTTTTCAGCTAGGTAAATCTAACAATTTTTTTTAAGAAGGTGCTTTCTATTTTTGACTTTAAAATGAAAGAATATTTTTTAAATAGCCATTAATGGTATTATTTATTTCATAACAAACGGGGAATTTGGGATATTGTTTTATGGATGAGCAGGCTGAAAATTTAACACCTCTTGAATTGAAAATTATGCGCTGTTTACAAGAGAATGGACGTTTAAGTAATGCTGAACTGGCAAAACTTGTTGGCATTAGTACTTCGTCATGTTGGAACCATACTCAGCGTCTTTTTAAGATTGGGGCCATCTTGGATGTACGTGCTCGAATCAATCCGAGTATGGTGCAACGTGAGACTATTGTTTTGGTCGGAGTAGTGCTGGATCGCTCGACACCTGATAGCTTTCAGGCATTTGAACAAGCAGCAGGTGATTTGGAGAATGTTCTAGAATGTTACTTGGTTGCCGGAGAAGTCGATTACTTTCTAAAAATTCGTGTTAAAGATTTGGCTGCTTTTAACCGTTTTCATAGTGAAAAAATTATTGCCTTACCTGGGGTAAGACAGGTGAGGACATTTTTTGTGCTCAATGAAGTTAAAACAGATGGCATGCTGGCATTTTAACAACTTAATAAATTCTGACTTCCTTGACTCGGCAGCTTACATTGTTGAAGTTGCCAGCTTTAAGCCAAATCCGAAAAATAAAATGCCAACTAAGAAAATTCCGCTTGCTGCAATTTTATGGTTTTGTTTGAAAAAAGTTGAAAGTTTAATTCCAGAGAAAATAAGCGCAGTTAAATAACTAAAGCTAATAATTTGTAAAATCACCGCTAAAATTAAAAAGCTTAAAGCTGGATAGGCATAATCCGGTTCAACAAACTGCACAAAGAAAGACAGGAAAAATAAAATCGCTTTAGGGTTGAGTAAACTAATACTTAAGGCTGTTTTATAAGGGTGAACTTTATCTAAAGCAGGTAAATCAGCCATTTCTGCTTGGGGTTGATTACGTAATTTCCAGCGCTGAATACTGCCTTGTAAAAGCTTAAAACCTAAATAAGACAAGTAAAGTGCGCCGACGAGTTTGAGTACGATAAAAACCCAAGGGAATGCTTTTAATAAAGAAGCCGCACCAAGTACAGTACAGAGCATTAAAATTAAGTCACCGGTAAAAATACCAAGTGCCCCCATATATCCGGTTTTAATACCATAGCGTGAAGCAATCGACATCACATAAAGAGAATTGGGCCCTGGCAATAACACAATTAGGAATGTACCAATAATATATGTTGTTAAGTCTGTTATGCCGAACACGAGAAACCCAATAAAAAACCGATTTTTGTCATGATAACAAAAATCGGTAATTTTGTATGAAAAGTGCAGTTTTTAAGATTTAATTTCTGCATCAATTCCAAAAGATTGACGTAATAAAAGACTTAATTGATCTCGCGCTTTAATAAAGCCATCAACACCACCTTGTAAAAGTTGGAATGCCATTAAGTCATGGTTAAGTTCATCTTTAAAACTTTGCTCATCTTGAGCTGGTCTAACAATCGCTTCTGCCTGTTTTGCTTTGTTCGCATCAAGTGCTGCATCGACTGTACGCGTATCTTGTTCAAGCTGCGTTAGCAAGCTTGGAGAGATCGTAAGCAAATCACATCCTGCAAGGCCTAGCACTTGGTCGATGCTACGGAAGCTCGCACCCATGACTTGAGTTGGAATATTTTGCTGCTTGTAGTAAGTGTAGATTTTCTTAACTGAAACCACACCTGGATCTTTCTCGATTGGGTAAGAGTCTACACCTTCAGCTTTTTTGTACCAGTCTAAAATACGGCCTACAAAAGGTGAGATTAAAGTAACTTTGGCATCTGCACATGCTTGGGCTTGATGTAAACCGAAAAGGAGAGTGAGGTTACAAGCAATACCTTCAGCTTCTAACACTTTAGCCGCTTGAATACCTTCCCAAGTCGATGCAATTTTAATAAGAATACGTGACTGATCGATCCCATACCCTTTATAAAGCTCACATAATTCATGCGCTTTTTGAATGGTCGCTTCGGTGTCATATGAAAGTGCAGCATCGACTTCTGTAGAAACACGGCCTTCAATGAGTTTTAAAATTTCTACACCAAATTTTACGGTTAAAATATTAATGGTTCTTTCAATCAGTTCATCATTTTTATAGCCTTCTTCTTTGGCTTGATAATAAGCATCTTCAATGAGCTCTTTACTTTCTGGTTGCTCTGCTGCAGCGGTAATTAACGAAGGATTCGTCGTAGCATCTAAGGGACGAAATTTACGAATTGCTTCAAGGTCGCTACTGTCAGCAACAACGGTCGTTAATGTTTTTAATTGGTCAAGTGCTGTATGAGTCATTGATATTCAACATCTTCAATAAAAAATCTTATGTTTTCTTTATAGCACAAACTCTATCCATACTGTCGATATATCAATTGTTATGTTTCAAAGAAAAACGTTTAGGTTCTGCATCTAAATTGAAATGATTTTACGGAGCTGGTTGCATTCGCTTATTACGAATATAGTCAATCAAAAACCGTGCAGCAGCTCCGAGTTCACTTTCGCGGCTCCAGACCAAATCAACGTAATATTCAAATCGAGGCGTAAAATCAAATACATCTAATGCTTTAAGCTTGTTGTTTAACTCGGGATTTTCTTTAAACATCTCTTGTGGAAGTACGCCCCAACCTAAATTACGTAAAATCATTAAGCAAGCAGAGTGGTGGTTATCTGTACGCCAGTAATGTTTTGAAAATAATAATTCGGGTTTTAATGTTTCATCTCGACTTGCCACCACAATTTGTCTAGTACCTAAAATATGCTCATATGAGACATGCTCTTGGCTTGCGAGCGGATGGGTTTTTGAAATAACCGGAATTAAGGCTTCACGTTTGAGTTCAACAAACTGTTCTCTATTGTCTAAATGCTCACGTTCAAACATAAGGGCCAGTTGGGCAGTTCCATCTAATAACATTTGAAGCGCATCTTCTTGAGGGGCAGACACAATATTAATTTGTAGATCGGGAAAGCGACTTTCTAGTAGGCAAACATAGTCGGTCCAATTGGTATGTAGCAGTTCAGATACCACAACAATAGTAAGATTAGGTTCCAACCCAGTACTTAATGCATGCGCGTGCTGTTTCCATTGATTCATTTCAATCAATAGTTGCGCCGTTTTTTCATATAGCACTCGTGCTTCGGCTGTAGGAGTAGGTTCGCGACCTTTACGTTCAAATAAAGTCAGGTTCAGATCAATTTCTAAATTAGCAATTGACATACTCACAGCAGAGGGGACTTTACCGAGTTTCCTTGCTGCTGCTGAAAATGAACCTGTTTCCATAACGGCTTGGAACATGAGTAGTTGTTCTTGATTAATATTCATCTGTCAAAAAAATTGAAAGAACCTAATTGGATTAATCAAAATTATAAAAATAAAATGCACATTATCCAAGTTATTATTGAGTATTTAAAAATGTTGATTTCCAAGAGAAGACTCATTCATGCAATCAGTTATGAAGGAATTTTGTTGGTCATCATTGCGATTGCATTAAGTTTTATTTTTGACATGCCGATGGAAGTGACCGGAACACTTGGTGTGTTTATGGCAGTGGTTTCAGTTTTCTGGAATATGATTTTTAACCACTATTTCGAAAAAGTAGAACATAAATTTAATTGGGAAAGAACGATCCCTGTGCGGATTTTACATGCGATTGGTTTTGAGGGTGGTTTGCTGATTGCGACTGTTCCAATGATTGCATATATGATGCAGATGACAGTGATTGATGCATTTATTTTAGATATAGGTTTGACCTTATGTATTTTGGTTTATACCTTTATTTTCCAGTGGTGCTATGACCATATTGAAGATAAGTTTTTCCCAAATGCTAAAGCAGCATCACTTCATTAATTCACATAGATTGAAATGAAATAAGCACCCAGATGGGTGCTTATTTTTTTGGTCGATAAATAGAAATTATTTTTCTACAATCGCAACCACACCTTCACCGCCTGCTGTACAGATCGAGATTAATGCGCGGCCTGAACCTTTTTCATTAATTAATTTAGCTGCAGTAGCCAAGATACGACCACCAGTTGCAGCAAATGGGTGACCTGCACCTAAAGATGAACCATTTACGTTCAGTTTAGAGCGGTCAATTGAACCCAATGGTGCATCTAAGCCAAGACGTTCTTTACAGAATTTTTCATCTTCCCAAGCTTTTAAGGTAGAGAGTACTTGAGATGCAAATGCTTCATGGATTTCGTAGAAATCGAAGTCTTGAAGCTTAAGGTTAGCACGCTTAAGCATACGAGGTACTGCATAAGCAGGAGCCATCAATAAGCCTTCTTTAGGACCGTTCTTGCCAATGAAGTCAACAGCTGCTGTTTCAGAGAAAGAAAGATAAGCTAAAACTTCATGTCCGTTTTCTTTTGCCCATTCTTCAGAAGCAAGCAATACCACAGAAGCACCATCAGTCAACGGAGTTGAGTTACCCGCTGTCATTGTTGCAGTTTCACCTTTACCGAAAACTGGTTTTAACTTAGCAAGTTTTTCAACTGTACTGTCAGGACGTAAGTTGTTGTCACGGTTAAGACCTAAGAATGGAGTCATTAAGTCATCAAAGAAACCACGCTCATAAGCAGCAGCAAGTTTTTGATGGCTGCTTGCAGCTAGCTCGTCTTGTGCTTCACGAGTGATACCCCATTCTAATGCAGTGATTGCTTGGTGCTCACCCATTGAAAGGCCAGTACGTGGTTCACCATTGCTTGGTGCATCAAGAAGCTTTTTAAAATCAATTTTTGTTAAAGCTTTAAGACGGTCTTTACCTGTTTTAGCAACATTAAGCTCAAGTAAAACCTTACGTAAACTATCACCTACAGCAATCGGTGCGTCAGAAGTTGTATCTACGCCACCTGCAATACCTACGTCGATTTGACCAAGCGCAATTTTGTTAGCAACAACAAATGCTGCTTGTAAACCTGTACCACATGCAATTTGGATGTCGTAGGCAGGAGTTTCAGGAGCAAGATCTGTGCTCAATACAACTTCACGAGTCATGTTGAAGTCACGGCTATGTTTTAAAACAGCGCCCGCAACAACTTCGCCAATACGTTTACCTTGTAAGTTAAAGCGCTCAACCAAACCATTCAATGCTGCTGTCAGCATGTCAGAATTAGACGCTTTAAAGTAGGCAGTATTTGAACGTGCAAATGGAATACGGTTGCCACCAAGGATTGCAACGCGGCGAACAGTGTTTTGACTCATGGTTTTATCCTGTTGAACAGAAGTTTTGGTTTTTGTTGCTTTTGGTGCTGCAGCTACATTTGAAGATGTAGACGGGGTTGCTGAAGCAGCGCTCTTACTACGAGGGCTACGTGCAGGTGCAGTCGTTGAACGAGTACGTGTCGTTTTTGGTGTATTAGTTGCTGCTTTAGGAGTAGTGCTGTTACGCTTAGCCGTGTTAGAAGCCGACTTTGATGTATTTGACACTTTTTCCTGAGCAGAATTCTCGACTGCTGGATTTTCTTGAGTTGTTTTGCTCATAAGGCTTTTCCAAGCATAATAACGATATTCTTGTTAGCTACCTTAACACAATTCAAATAGACCTGTATTGACTAGAATGACATTGTAGATAGCATTCAGGTCAAGACATCCAAAGATGAACTCAAGTATGATTTGGAGTAACTCTAATGAACGACTGCTTTCATATTGTTTCTATCCATCTCATAACATAATGAAGCCTGTCGTAGAAAATTCATTTCTTTGAGAGATAATAATCATGACTGATCAATACCAAGCATTTACGCAATCTCCTATTGGTAAATTCGTTGTTAAAAATCTGGGTTTACCTTCGCCTGTTGTATTAGAGCGTTTTGAAAGTGCTCAGCCAGTAGTGAAAGGTGCAGTATTGGTTGGCGCGGCGCCGTCAAGCGTTTTGTCTGGTGCGATTGCACAAGTACTTAGCAATATTCATGCAGATAGCTATGTAGGCAATAATGTTGCATTACAACAAGAAGCTGCAAAAGTTGGTTTAAATTTACGTCCATTCAATGCAGGCGATAAAGAATCAAAATTCAAAGCAGTTGTATTTGATGCGTCTGGTATTCAAAATTCAGAACAGTTAAACGAACTTTATAAATTCTTTAACCCGATTGCACGTCAAGTCGCGACTTCTGGTCGAGTGATTGTTATTGGTACAACGCCAGAAACTGCAAAAACTGTGAAACAGGCGATTGCTCAGCGTGCACTTGAAGGCTTTATCAAATCTGTAGGTAAAGAATTTAAAAAGGGTATTACTGCTCAAGTTGTGTATGTAGACGAAGGTGCTGCTGCAAACCTTGAATCAACATTACGTTTCTTGCTTTCTCCACGTTCAGCTTATGTATCTGGTCAAGTAATTCGTGTATCTAAAGCAGATGTGGTTGATGTTGATTGGGCAAAACCGCTTGCTGGAAAAACTGCATTAGTAACTGGCGCAAGTCGTGGTATTGGTGAGGCAATTGCACATGTGTTGGCACGTGACGGTGCGCATGTTATTTGTTTAGACGTACCACAACAACAAGCTGATCTTGACCGTGTAGCTGCTGATATTGGCGGTTCTACATTGGCAATTGACATTACAGCTGCTGATGCGGGCGAAAAAATTAAAGCTGCTGCGGCAAAACAAGGCGGTTTAGATATTATCGTTCATAACGCGGGTATTACTCGTGACAAAACTTTGGCAAACATGAAGCCAGAGCTTTGGGACTTGGTAATTAACATTAACTTGTCTGCTGCTGAACGCGTAAATGACTACTTGTTAGAAAACGATGGTCTAAACGCAAATGGCCGTATTGTTTGTGTATCATCAATTAGCGGTATTGCTGGTAACCTTGGTCAAACAAACTATGCTGCATCGAAAGCGGGTGTAATTGGCCTAGTGAAATTTACTGCGCCTATCTTAAAAAATGGTATTACCATTAACGCAGTAGCACCTGGCTTTATTGAGACTCAAATGACTGCTGCGATTCCATTTGCAATTCGTGAAGCTGGTCGCCGTATGAACTCAATGCAACAAGGCGGTTTACCTGTTGATGTAGCAGAAACAATTGCATGGTTTGCATCAACTGCTTCTACAGGTGTAAATGGCAACGTTGTACGCGTGTGCGGTCAAAGCTTGTTGGGCGCTTAAGCACTTTTAGTTAAAGAGGGGTGCTTGTGCATCCCTTTTTTATTCAAGAATCTATAAATTATAAAAGGTTAGGTATGAATACTCGTCATTTTAGCCAACTACCAAAAGCGGCATTGGCTTATCCAAAAGTAGTGCAAGGTTTAATTTTTAAAAAACCGAAAGGTCCAAAAATATTACCGCAAGTTGAATATGTGGTAGATACCCTAGAAATTGATCAGAACCATTTGAAGGCTTATAACGAAGTATGTGGCTTTCAAAATAATGGCTTTGTACCTGCAATTTATTTAGCGGTACTTTCTCAAAGCTTGCAAATGCACATGATGACAGCAGAAGCCTTCCCATTTCCAATTTTAGGTTTAGTGCATATTCGTAACCAGATTAAACAGACCAGACTGATTGGCGTAACTGAAAAACTCACTCTGTTATGTAAATTTGGGGAACTAAAACCACATGATAAAGGCGTTCAGTTTGACTTTATTACCACGGCAAAAGTTGGCAATGAAGTGGTGATGGAAGGCTTAACGACTTATTTATCTCGTCAAAAAGTCGAGAAAAGAGTAGGTGAGAAAGCCAAAGAAGAACAAGTACCAGCTTATGTGCCAAAGGCAGAGTGGAATATTTTAGAAAATACAGGCCGCCGTTACGCGAAAGTGTCTGGTGATTTTAACTTAATTCATATTCATGCCATTACAGCAAAAGCATTTGGCTTTAAGCAAGCAATTGCGCATGGCATGTGGAGTAAAGCGAAAGCATTAGCGAATCTTGAATTACCAAATGCTTATGAAGCAGATGTATGGTTTAAGCTGCCAATGTTCTTGCCATCAAAAGTTGAGTTTTTAACGGCAAATGCAGATAAAAAGACAGATTTCTTGATTCGTAATGCCAAATCACAAAAACCGCATGTTGCAGGAACTGTAAAAGCATTATAAAAATAGCAGCAGCCTGAACAGAGGTTTGGGCTGCTTTTGAGCAAAATAACAAAAAAATGCAAGGAACTTCATGTGATTAAAGAAATTTTACTGGCCGATACCCATAACTATCACGGTATTTTAGATGAACGTTTTATTGATTTAGCTCACCAGTTCAGCCGTCTTCAAGATGCTAGAACAGGACAAGGTGGAGCTGCTTTAGCGGTTTATTTTAGAGGCCAAAAAGTTGTAGATATCTACACCGGTCTAAAATCACAAACTGAAGCTTGGCAACCTGACACATTGGCAGTTTGCTACTCTACGGGTAAAGGTGTACTTGCAACTTTAGCGCATATTTTGGTAAGTGAAGGGTTTTTAGAATACGACAAACCGATTGCGACCTATTGGCCTGAGTTTGCTCAAAATGGAAAAGAGCAAATGACTTTGCGTCATGTGCTAAGCCATCAAAGCGGCATGTTTGATGTTCGAAATATCATCGAAAGTGCGAGAGAAATGCTCGACTGGTCACATATGTTAGATGTGGTCGCGGCGACTAAGCCAAGATTCCTTGCAGGAGAGGGCAATGCTTATCAAGCTTTAACATTCGGTTGGCTTGTCGGTGGCGTACTTGAAAAAGCAACTGGTCAACCTCTAGATCAGCTCATGCAAAATTATCTTGTTGAGCCATTACAGTTAGATGGTGCTTATTTTGGAACGCCTGCAAATGAGTTGGATCGTGTAGCACGTTTAATTATTCAACCAAAACCAGAAAAACCAGCATCTACTCAAGTTGAAAAACCTAAAAAGCCACAGATGCGTAAGAGTTCACTCTCTGAAAAAGTGATTACATGGACGGGTCAAGACCCGCAAGACTTTCAGGATGCCATGATTCCAAAAGGAATGAAAAATTTTAGTTTCTTTAGTGATGAGGGACTGCAAGCAGTCATTCCGGCAGCGAACGGGACATTTACTGCAAATAGCCTTGCTAAAATTTATGCGATGCTAGCAAATCAAGGTGAATGGGATGGACAGCAATTGATTCGCCCAGAAATATTTAAAGAACTTAGTACTATTCAAAGTTATGCACGTGATCGTGTCATGCCAATACCGATGAATTGGCGCTTAGGATATCACCGCATTATTACCATGGGTAAACGAGCTAAAAATGGATTTGGGCATATTGGTTACAATGGTTCAGGAGCGTGGTGTGATCCTGAGCGTGACCTCAGCTTTGCCTATACCCATAACTTCCAGATTGGTTCAATTACAGGCGATTATCGTTTGTGGGGGCTGACTCAAGAAGCTTTACGTTGCACCGACCAAATTTTAAAAGGCCGTAAAGGCTGGTTCTAATTTTAGTATTTTAAAGCTGGTATTTTTAAGCAATGCCAGCTCAACATTTATAATAATTCTAGGCGAATAATTGCTTCGGTATGACGCTTAAAATCTTCTTCAACTAAACCTTGTAAACCAAGTTTATAAATCCCTTCTAATCCACACACAAAGGCAATGAGTCGCCACGCAATATCTGTGGAATTAGACCTATTTTTAAATTCGCCTTCTTTTTGACCGCATTCAATCGATTGCACAATAGCTTGATGCCAACTTTGCATGGCGAGGTTATACGCTTTTTGTATTTCTGCATCTTGTTCAATCAAGAGTTCAGCTTCATTCCATAAACGTAAGTAGGGCTGAAGTCTGTCGATATTTTCTGCGCCTAATAAGATGAAAAGTCTTTGAAATTGGCTGGTTGTTTGGAGAGTTTGTTCAATTTCATCAAGCTGTTCCATCAGCTTTAAAAAAGCTTCAGCTTTTAAATGAGATGCCGAAGAAAAATGATGATGGACTTGTCCGGTAGAGGTTTGTGCTTCTGTTGCGATTCGGCGTACCGTCATGGCAGTAAAACCTTCAGCCAAAGCAATTTGCATGGCAGCTTGCAGAATCATTTCTCTGCGTTGATCGCGATTAAGATAGGCCATGTTTCTTACACCTGACTGAATTCGACACAAACTACATTAAAATTTAAAGTTGGACAAGTGTCCAGTTGTGTATATAATAACCGCAATTTGAACACATGTCCAAGTTTTGGATATCGAAGAGCGTTATGCAAAAAAAATGGTTAATCCTGACAATTATCGTCCTCATTTATTTACCAGTTACGATTGATGCAACGGTGATGCATGTTGCAACACCATCTTTAAGTGCAGCATTGAATTTAACTGCCAATCAGCTTTTATGGATTATTGATATTTATTCGCTGATTATGGCGGGTTTGATTTTGCCGATGGGTGCACTCGGTGATCGTATTGGCTTTAAAAAATTATTATTTATTGGAACCGCAGTTTTTGGTGTGGGTTCGTTAGCTGCGGCTTTTTCTCCAACTGCCTATGCCTTAATTGCTTCTCGTGCTGTTTTAGGCCTAGGGGCAGCTATGCTTATTCCTGCCACTTTATCCGGTATCCGTAATGCTTTTACCGAAGAAAAGCAGAGAAATTTTGCACTTGGTCTTTGGTCTACAGTAGGTGGAGGTGGAGCAGCTTTTGGTCCATTAGTCGGTGGTTTTGTATTAGAGCATTTCCACTGGGGAGCTGTATTCCTTATTAATATCCCGATTATTTTAGCCGTTCTAGTTATGATCGTGATGATCATTCCTAAACAACAAGAGAAAACTGATCAGCCAATTAACTTAGGGCAAGCTTTAGTTTTGGTTGTAGCAATTTTAAGCCTCATCTATTCAATTAAATCGGCTATGTATAACTTCTCGGTGCTCACGGTTGTGATGTTTGTGGTGGGTATAAGCACATTAATTCACTTCATTCGAAGCCAAAAAAGAGCTACGACACCAATGATTGATCTGGAATTATTTAAACATCCTGTGATTTCTACCAGCATTGTTATGGCGGTTGTTTCCATGATTGCTTTGGTTGGCTTTGAATTATTACTGTCTCAGGAGTTGCAGTTTGTACACGGGTTTTCTCCATTACAGGCGGCGATGTTTATTATTCCATTTATGATTGCAATTAGTTTAGGTGGTCCATTAGCAGGTATTTGTTTAAATAAATGGGGTTTACGTAGAGTATCGAGCCTAGGTATTTTAGTGAGCGCGCTCAGTTTGTGGGGGCTTGCTCAGCTTAATTTTTCAACCGACCACTTTTTAGCATGGACGTGTATGGTCTTTTTAGGCTTTAGCATTGAGATTGCCTTACTAGCCTCAACTGCTGCCATTATGTCATCTGTACCACCGCAAAAGGCGAGTGCAGCAGGTGCCATTGAAGGGATGGCTTACGAGCTTGGGGCTGGTTTGGGCGTTGCTATATTTGGGTTAATGTTATCTTGGTTTTATAGTCGTTCAATTATTTTGCCAGCCGAGCTTCCGTCAGACTTAATTGAAAAAGCGAGTATCTCGATTGGAGAAACCATGCAATTAGCGTCTACCCTTGAAAATCCTTTAGGAGGGCAATTAGTTGTAGTGGCGCAGCAAGCTTTTAGCTATGCACATAGTTGGGTGCTTACCCTCTCAGCGATCTGTTTCTTCCTTTTAACTGTATTTGTCTGGTTTAGTTTTCCGAAGAAAGTAAATTAATATTTTTCACAGTATTTAAAGTTTCGATAGAAAACTTTTTCTTCGAAACTTTAAAATTCACTGATAGTCCAGACAAATGATGTAGTTCGCAGTTTATCTGTACGGATATGAGCTTTATACGTTCACACTCTTTTAAAAACAAAGTATGCTTATGCCTGTAACAAGGAGCATACATGTATCAAGTACTTGCTAGAAAATACCGTCCACGTAATTTCAATGAGTTAGTGGGACAAAACCATGTTTCTCGTGCATTAAGTAGTGCATTGGAACGCGGTCGTCTTCACCATGCTTATTTATTTACAGGAACGCGTGGTGTAGGTAAAACTACAATTGCACGTATTTTAGCCAAGTGTTTGAACTGTGAAACAGGTGTGACTTCTACGCCATGTGAAGTTTGTGCCACTTGTAAGGCGGTAAATGAAGGCCGTTTTATTGACCTAATCGAAATCGATGCTGCTTCACGAACAAAAGTAGAAGATACGCGTGAACTTTTAGACAACGTTCCTTATGCACCAACGCAAGGTCGTTTTAAAGTTTATCTGATTGATGAAGTACATATGCTCTCTACGCATTCTTTTAATGCGTTATTAAAAACACTAGAAGAACCACCAGAACACGTTAAGTTTTTGTTTGCAACGACAGACCCACAAAAGCTACCGATTACGGTTATTTCACGTTGTTTGCAATTTACTCTAAGACCTTTAGCTGTAGATGAAATTACCAAGCACCTCGGTGCTATTCTTGAAAAAGAACAGATTACTGCTGACCAAGATGCAATTTGGCAAATTGCCGAATCTGCTCAAGGTTCATTACGTGATGCATTATCTTTAACTGACCAAGCCATTGCTTATGGGCAAGGTGCTGTACATCATCAAGATGTTAAAGAAATGCTTGGCCTGATTGACCGTACGATCATATATGATTTGATTTTAGCGGTTCATCAAAACCAACGTGAAAAAGTGAGCCAGTTATTACTCCAATTTAGATATCAAGCCTTAGATGTCTCGTTAGTACTGGATCAGCTCATTTCAACATTGCATGAGTTGGCTTTATTACAATATTTACCAGAGCTCGGCTTAAAGTATAGTGAAGAAATTAATGCCAAAATTCTTCAGCTTTCTAAGCTGATTTCTGCTCAAGATTTGCAGCTTTACTACCAAATCGCATGTAAAGGCCGTTCAGACTTGCAGCTTGCTGTAACGCAAGAGCAAGGTTTTGAAATGTGCGTTTTACGATTATTGGCATTCCGTCCTTTAGCACCAAATGAAATTTTAGTTTCAGAGCCTGTTCAACAAAATGGGCAAGGAGAAGTAGGCCTAAATTCACAAGCTCAACCAGCCCAAGAGATTACTCCTGTAAGTGCTGTTCAGCCTGTTGAAGTTATTAGCCAACCCGCTATGGTTGAACCTGAACCTGAACCTGAACCTGAACCTGAACCTGAACCTGAACCTGAACCTGAACCTGAACCTGAACCTGAACCTGAACCTGAACCTGAACCTGAACCTGAACCTGAACCTGAACCTGAACCTGAACCTGAACCTGAACCTGAACCTGAACCTGAACCTGAACCTAATCAGGACTTAATGGTATTTGACCCAAATCATCATGAGTTGTTTGGACTTGAGTCAGCAGTTGTTCAAGAGACTGTTAGTGTTCTTGAGGAAGATTTCATTCCGGTACCAGAACAAAAGTTAGTACAAGTTCAGGCTGAAACCCAAGTCAAACAAATCGAACCTGAACCAGCTTCTACTGCTGAGCCTATAGGTTTATTTGAAGCATCGAGTGCTGAATTTTCACTTGCTCAAGGTATGTCAGCTTATGACTTGATTTCTGAACCTGTTATTGAACAACAGTCATTGGTGCAAGCTGAAATTGTTGAAACAGTTGCGGTGGTAAAAGAGCCTAACGCAACAGATAACAGCCAACTGATGCCACAAGATATTTTAAAGTTGCCATCACAAACTTTGGAAGGTGAGTGGACACTTGAAAAGTGGGAGTTTTGGTTTAGAAATAGCCAGCTTTCTCCAGCCGTTCAAGAACTTGCTCAACATGGTGTGATGACTGGGGAAATTGGTGGCAACACGGTTTTCCATATTCCTCAAGAATATGAAAATATGTTGACTCAGCTACAACAAGCCCTAATTGAAGCTTTAAAGCAGCAGTGGCCAAATACACAATTTACGGTCGAGTATGGTGCAGTCAATACTGCTACACCGTATGTTATGCAAAGCGTTCGTAAAGAAAAAGCTTTCCATCGGGCTACAGAACTATTACAGCAACAACCCGTTATTAAAAGCCTCATAGAGACTTTTGATGGTGAGCTGCAAAATATTCAATTAAAGCCTTAAGTTCAATTGAGTTTTGATCTGGTGAGAAACTTGAAAAAATAGAATTTTCATAGTTTTCACTGGATTGAAATATTCAGGTCACGCCACTGTCATTGTACTTTCCTATGTTAGCCATTTTAAGTTTTTAAATGGACTAATATCGTCATGAAAAGGCAATGCACCGGAACAACTTCCTTTAAATATTCTTATTTTTTATTAATCGGCGCCATTCTGCTGAGTGGCTGTAACGACTCCGCAAATGATAATTCGAATACACCAGAAACAGGTAAAAAGCCTGTCATGCGCTGTGCCCCTTAAACTTAAATAATAAAAAGAACCTGATCATGATTACACGTCGTAAATTTTTAAATTACTCTTTAAATATGGGCTTTGGCGCTGCAGCGTTAGCGGCTTTTCCATCGAGTATTCAAAAAGCTCTAGCAATTCCTGCAAATAATAAAACGGGCACTATTCAGGATGTTGAACATGTCATCATCTTAATGCAGGAAAACCGATCTTTTGACCATTATTTTGGTACGTTAAAGGGTGTTCGAGGCTTTGCTGACCGTTTTACGATCCCTCTGCCAAATGGTCGCCGTGTCTGGGAACAGCTGAGAAGTAATGGCCAGGTTTTAACGCCTTTTCACTTAGATGGAACAGCCAATAATGCACAGCGTGCAGATGGTACGCCTCATACGTGGGATGACAGTCAGTTGGCGTGGGACAATGGACGTATGGCAAACTGGCCAACTCATAAAACCGATATATCTATGGGCTATTTTAAAGAAAAAGAAATCCCATATCAGTTTGCACTTGCCAATGCCTTTACGATTTGTGATGCCTACCATTGTTCCATGCACACCGGAACAGATGCGAACCGCTCTTTTCATTTAACTGGTACCAATGGTGCAACACCGACCAAGCGTTCATTTGTAAATAATGAATGGGACTGGATTGATGGTAACCCAGCAACGGCAGACCGTGGTTACACTTGGAAAACCTATGCCGAAAGATTAGAAGAAGCAGGGATAAGCTGGATTTGTTATCAGAATATGCCAGATGAATGGGGCGATAATATGTTGGGTGCATTCCGTTCTTTTAGAAAGGCCAACATTGCATCCGGTTATCCCGTTTCAAGCGGTGGGGAGCCGAATAAACCATATGCTGATACGGGTCAAAAACTACCGTATAAAGCCTATGATGCGGCTACTGATAATGCCAAAAATCCACTCTATAAAGGCATTGCAAATACGCTACCGGGCAATAAACCAGAAGAGTATCTCGACGCTTTTAAAAGAGACATTCGTGAAGGGAAGTTACCTCAAGTTTCTTGGATTAACGCGCCATCGATATACTGCGAACATCCAGACCCTTCAAGCCCGGTTCAAGGAGCTTGGTTTATTCAAGAAATTATTGACGCATTAACTGCTGTACCAGAGGTGTGGAGTAAAACTGCGCTACTTATCAACTTTGATGAAAATGATGGTTACTTTGACCATATGCCATCGCCATCAGCGCCATCTCGACTTAAAAATGGTCAGTATGCTGGCAAATCGACATTAAGTAGTGCCGATATGCAGGACGAATACTTTGACCATGCCGAGCCTGAAGGAAGCCATTCACAGCCTACACCGGATGGACGAGTTTATGGACCAGGTCCTCGTGTTCCGTTATATGTGATTTCCCCATGGAGCCGTGGTGGTTGGGTAAACTCACAAGTTTTTGATCATACTTCCGTGCTCATGTTTTTAGAAAAACGTTTTGGAGTAAAAGAGCCGAATATCAGTCCATACCGCCGTGCAGTGTGTGGTGATTTAACTAGTGCATTTAACTTTAAAACACCAAATGGAGATGTTTTACCACAGCTGAGTGGTAAACAAACACGTGTGCAGGCAGATGCGCTAAGGGAAAACCAAGAAACTTTGCCAGCTGTGCCTGTACCCACGGATGTTAAGTTACCCATTCAGCAAAGTGGGATCCGTCTATCACGGGCGCTACCTTATGAGTTGCATACCAGTGCGCGTTGTAAAGCAGATGGTAAGGTGAAATTGATTTTTTCTAATACGGGTAAGCAAGCAGCGGTTTTCCACGTATATGACAAGCTCAATTTAGACCGTATTCCAAAGCGTTATATTGTCGAGCCGAATAAAACTTTAGATGATGAGTGGGATGCTTTAAACGATAACTTAGGCCGTTATGACCTATGGGTACTTGGTCCAAATGGCTACCATCGTCATTTTAAAGGGGATACTCAACGTATTATCGATAGTGGTGTTAAACCTGAAATTCGAGTGTGCTATGACATTGCTAATGGTGATGTTTATGTCGAACTCATGAATGAGGGAACCAAGGATACAATATTGACAGTAAAACCTTGTGCATATCGACAAGATGCGCCATTGCAACTGACCGTAAAAGCGGGACAAGTTGTTAAGCAACATTGGTCGTTGGCTGATGTTGGGCATTGGTATGATTTTGAAGTTACGAGCGAGAGTGATCCGTATTATTACCGACGTTTTGCTAGCCGAGTCGAAACAGGTGAGGATTCCTTTAGTGATCCTGCAATGATCTAAGTTAGGATGAGGCAAAAAGAGGAACTTATTTTCTTTTTGCCTCATTTTTTATAATAAAAAATTCTCTAAAACTTCACGGACTGACTCGGATATTGGAACAGTCTTGCGTGTTTCACGATCAACAAACACATGCACAAAATGTCCTTGAGCTGATGCTTGGTCTTGTCCTTGTTTAAAGATTGCCAATTCATAGCGTAAAGATGTGGTACCAATTTTACCAATCGCAACGCCTACCTGAATAACTTCTGGAAATGATAACTCTTGAAAAAAGTTACAAGCTGAGTCAACGACTAAACCAATTGATTTTGCTTCATGAATATCAAAACCTGTTTTCTGGATGAGCAAAGCATTGGCTGCCGTATCAAAATAGCTATAGTAGGTCACATTATTCACATGACCGTAAATATCATTATCTGCCCAACGAGTTTGAATATCTAAAAAAAATTTAAATTGATCACGAGTTTTTAAAACGGGTTTAGTCATTAATAAATCGCCTGATAAATTGCTAAAGCAGCTGCTTCTGTCATGTCACGTGGATTATTTTGCAGTAATCGAGTTTGCAACATGGCATCTTGAGCAAGTCTTGGTAAGCTAGACTCTTCAATACTCAAATCGCTAAGTTTTAAAGTCAAACCACTACGGTCTAAGTGATTTTGCATATGGTCAATAAACAGATCACACAAACCATCGGTGCTACCGTTGCTATATGGATCAAGCCATTGCATAAGTTCTGCATAATATTGTTTAGCATAAGGCGCATTAAATTTCAGTACTTCAACGAGCACCAAAGCATTGGTATGTCCATGCGACAAATGAAAATGCCCACCCAATGGATAGGCTAAAGCATGCACGGCAGCAACAGGTGAGTTTGCAAATGCCTGACCCGCAAGCATTGAGCCGAACAGCATGTTCTGACGCGCCTCTAAATCATTACCGTTTTTAAGAACTTTCGGTAAGTTATGGTTTAGCAGCTTTAAAGCGTGCTTCGCTAAAATATCGGTATAAATATTTTTCTTATGTTTAGAGGTATATGCCTCAATGGCATGGACCATCGCATCAATACCTGTAGCAGCCGTAATATGGGCAGGTAGATTTTGAGTAAAAGTTGCATCAAGAATTGCTGTATCGGCATAGAGTACCGGAGAGACAATTCCCATTTTTGTCGTTTCACCTGTAGTCACTATTGATATGGGCGTCACTTCCGAGCCAGTACCGGCTGTAGTGGGAATTAAAATAAGTGGAAGTCGGGCTGTTTTGACCTGATTTACCCCATACATTTCTTGTAGGTTTTGAGTTTGGTTAGGATGTGCGAGTAAGGCAATCACTTTGGCTACATCTAAAGAACTTCCGCCTCCAAAGCCGACAATAACATCTACATTTTGCTGTTTAGCATAATTCGCTGCATCTAATACCACTTGCTCTGGTGGGTCGGCCTGAACATCAGCATAAATGACATGTTCAATTTTAAGAGTATCTAAAATTTGAAGAATAGGCCGGTGTAACTGATTTTTAATCATACCTGCATCTGTTACCAGTAATAACTTGCGGTAAGTTTTTGATGCCAACACATTCTGTAATTCTTGTATAGAACCGAGTCCTGAAATAATGTTGGGAACGGTCTGAAACTGAAAATGGCTCATATACATTATTTCCTTATTTTTGAAAATTATTATAGATGCATTCTATAGGATTCATTCTGCAAATTCTCTTAAAAGTAGCTGTGCTTTTAAGCTGCATTTAGTTAAAGAAAATTCACTTGAAAATTGGCATTTTATAAACTAATTTTCAAAATCATTAAATGAAATTAGATTGTGAATACCTTATTGGTAAATGCAAATAAGGTAAATTTTTTTAAGGATATGCATGTGAAAATAGATACTGATGTCAAAACTGGATACGGCAAGGATACCGACAAAAATGGATATGCAAATATTAAGTATCGTGAGCTAATTCAAAAATTAACAGCAACATTATCATTGACGCTTTTGTCATTTGGATGGGGCTCTACAGTAAACGCAGCACAACAACAAATCGCTTTAGTAGGAACCTGGACATCTATCCCAGATGCACCGCTTGTGCAAAAACCAGAAAAAGCCAGTGAAGGTTTGTACCAGCTACAAGTTAATGCTGACGGGACCTTAACTCCTGTTAAGGTATTGCAAATGAAAAGTCCATCTTGGGTTGTAAAATCGAAAGATGGCCGTTTTGCATATACCACTAATGAAGAAAATGAAGGGGCGGTAACGGCATTATCGATTCAAAACGGAAAGGTAGAGGTATTGAACACGGTAAATAGTCATGGCGGGCATCCAACACATGCATCCATCAGTTTAGATGGTAAATTCCTATTTGTGTCGAATTATTCTGCATTTGATAAAGGACGTGGCGGTGTCGCTGTTTTGCCAATTTTACCAAATGGACATTTGGGTGAAATGGTACAAAATATTGTTTTTGCGGAGGGTTCTGGTCATGTTAAAGGACGTCAGGATAGTGGCCATGCCCATTCGACAACTTTTAGCCCAGATGGTAAGTATTTATATGCAAGTGATCTTGGAAATGACAAAGTCTATGCTTTTCGTTACAACCCAAGTAAGCCTCAACCACTTGAAGCGGACAAGAGCCGAGATGTGAGTTTTAAGCATGGTTCTGGTCCACGTCATATGGTCTTTTCACCAAATGGTAAACAGGCATACATTACCGCGGAAATGCGAAGTGAAATTGTGACGTTTAACGTACAAGATGGCCATTTGAAAAAAGTCGCTG
The DNA here is from genome assembly GCF_003937785.1 of Acinetobacter sp. FDAARGOS_558. Lineage (NCBI taxonomy): Bacteria > Pseudomonadati > Pseudomonadota > Gammaproteobacteria > Moraxellales > Moraxellaceae > Acinetobacter > Acinetobacter sp. FDAARGOS_558. The sequence continues at coordinate 675,619 of NZ_RKJH01000001.1, read as the reverse complement.
AGCTAAAACTAGTTCACGAAGACAAAACACCTGAATTCAAGAGTGCAAGTGGAATTATTCTTAGTCCAAATGGTAAGTATGTGATCGCTGCAAATCGTGGTGCGGACAACAAACTTTTGGTATTTAAAATCCAACAGAATGGGCTTTTAGGTCAACCACAAGTTTATAAGGCCAATGGTATTGAACCACGTGCTTTTTCATTTGATGAGTCAGGTAAATATCTGTATGTGACGAATGTTTATAGTAATAACATTAGCTTATTCCGTTTTGATACCAAAAATGGCTCATTAAAACCTTTAGGCGATGCAGCTAAAATATCGACTCCAACTGATATCAAATTCTTTTAATAATTTTTTCTCACACTGATCCTGCAATATTTATAAGCTATTACATTTTTCAGTGTTCATTGCTACAGATACTCAATCTTGAAAGGCAATCAAGATTGAGTTGAGGATTGAGCACATAGAAAATTCCTTTAAAATCTCTCATTTTACTTTTCAAGCTGCGTGAGTTTTGAGAAAATGAGAGCTTGTCACAATGGTCAATTCAAACCTGATAATAATGAATAATTTTGTCGGGTTTTTGCAGATTTTTGCGTGTAAAATACTTATTTATTTTTTAGTTTAAGTGGTTGGAATAAATTTCTAATGGAAGCACAGTATAAGGTGTTATGTGTCTGTTTAGGAAATATTTGCCGTTCTCCCACGGCTGAAGTGGTTTTTAGACATTATTGTGATCAGCATCAACTCAATATCATTGTCGATTCAGCTGGAACAAGTAATTATCATCCAAATAAAGCACCTGATCAGCGTAGCCAATTGCATGCAAAAAAAAGAGGCTATGACTTATCTTCTTTGCGGGCAAGACAACTTTCAACTCAAGACTTTTTAGATTTTGATTTGATTTTGGCAATGGATCATCAAAACTTTGATGATATTCACGACTTGCTACAAAGAGCTATCTTCCAATTTGGCAGTCATCAAATTCGGGCAAAAGTGGCATTAATGAGTGAACATGATCCTCAATATCCACAACAAGCTCTGCCTGACCCTTACTATGGTGGAGATGAGGGCTTTGAACGTGTACTCGACCAATGTGAATCAAGTGCGTTGGCGTGGATTAATATCCTAAAAAAACAATTGAATGTTTAAGAACAGGTTTTTCAATACAATGCAAATTCAAAATCAAGTACAGCTTAAGCCATTCAATACTTTAAGTTTAGATGTTACAGCTTCTCATTACACTAAGGTCAAATCTATTCAAGATATTGAAGAAGCTTTAGCTTTTGCTAAAGAGCATGAGCTAAATGTACTTGTATTATCTGGCGGTAGTAACATGCTATTACCGCAACAAATTAATGCTTTAGTTATTCATCTTGATATTCAGGGTATAGACGTTTTATCTGAAGATCAGGATTTTATTCGAGTTAAAGTCGGTGCAGGGCAGGTTTGGCACGATTTCGTTTTATATAGTACAAAGCAGAGTTGGTTTGGCTTGCAGAACTTGGCACTTATTCCGGGCTTGGTTGGTGCTTCACCAGTGCAAAATATTGGTGCTTATGGTGTTGAGGTTGGTGAGTTTATTGAGTCGGTACAAGTCTATGACCGTCTATTAAAACAAACCGGATCAATTTCGGCAGCAGATTGTCATTTTTCTTACCGTCATAGCATTTTTAAAGATGACCCAGCTCGTTACATCATTACTCATGTCACCTTTAAGCTGCTTAAACAAGCCAATCTAAAGCTAAATTACGGTGATTTAAAACAGGCAGTAGGAGATAACCTGACTGCTGAAAATTTACAAAATCAGGTCATTCATATTCGTCAAAGTAAATTACCTGATCCAAAAGAATATCCGAATGTAGGAAGTTTCTTTAAAAATCCGATTGTAAATACTCAAGAATTTGAACGATTAATCGCACAATTCTCAACAATTCCGCATTATCCTCAAGCGAATGGTAACGTTAAAATTGCTGCTGGTTGGTTAATTGATCAGGCTGGATGGAAAGGTAAACAGCTTGGTGTAGTGGGAATGTTCCATAAGCAAGCCTTGGTTTTGGTGAATTATGCCAATGCATCTCTTGCGGATGTAAAGAAAACTTATCAAGCTGTACAACATGATGTTGAACAGCGTTTCCAAATTATGTTAGAACCAGAGCCTGTGCTTTATAACAATTTAGGTTTAATTGAAAATCATACGGAATAGTTTTATGCCAAAAGTACACTTGATGGTACGTTTTGTACAAGTAGTTACTGTACTATTTGTACTATTAGGCTGTTTCGTGATTTTTTTATATTCGCCATTTTATTCAAAACTTATTGTAGCTGGACTTAACTATTTTGTTCCGGTAGATGTTAATGAGGTGGCTGCGGAAAGCCAGCGAAAAGCAGCATTAAGTGAACATGATAACTTAGAGCCGGGGTCAAATTTATGGATTGCTCGTCAGGCTTATTTGAAGTTAACAGAAGATGCTTTACGTGAAAATAAGACTGCAGATTTGGGTTACATACAAGAAAACTATAAAGCTTTGCAGCAAATTATTCTTTTAGAAGAAAAAGAACAAGAACTACAGGAAGAGAAAGAAACGACGCCTGTGAGTGTTCCTTTGGTTGCGAAAAATTCAGAAATTGATGCGGCCGATGAAGCAAGTAGTCCTATCGATGCAGCACTTTCTATTAATAGTTCTGAAAATAAAGCCCTTACAGAGCAATATACGGAGTTTTTAGCAAGAAAACCTGTAGTGCCAGAGCATCAAAAAGCGGCGAGTGAGCCTGAGCAGAAAGTTGAATATGTTCGTAAAAACCCTCTGCCTGCTCAACCTAAAAAGTTATCAGAACCTTATGCGATTGTAGTATTGGGCGGTGGTTTAACTTTAGATAAAAATGGCAAAGATATTGTAGTTAACAGCTATACGCGGTTAAGACTAGAAAAAACCTTAGAAGTTGAAAAGAAAAACCATCTACCTATCGTATTAAGTGGTGTTGAAGCTCCTTATATGCAAGCATGGTTGAAAGCGCGTGGGGTAGATGCAAAATTATTAGAAAAGCGCAGTATGAATACCTGTGAGAATACTCGCTTTAGTTCATTGTTACTTCAAAAGAAAGGTGGTGCGCCTACAGTTATGCTGGTCACAGATGAATATCATATGCCACGTACGCGCCGTTTATTTGCTTTAAATGGGATAGAAACTATTCCTGTTACTGCTCCAATGCCAACCCCGCTTACACGTTGGCAACCGAGTATACAAAACTACGATCATAGTCGTCGTGCAAATTATGAATTACTTGCGACAATTCGTGACATGTTATTTGGTTCAAGTGATTGTCGAGAGGTGCCTTAATGTCTGAGATTCCATTTCTCAATCCTGCCGTATTAAAACAATTAGATTTACCGGTTCCGAACCGTGAACTCACTCCGCAAGTTTTAAGCCCACTCAATTTAAATACCTTAGAAGAGCCTTCTCGCGAGCTTTTAGCATATCGTAAATTATACGGTTTACATTTACTGGACTGTGAGCATTGGCAAGGCTATGTCCAAATGCCTTTATTTCGTCTGCATGTTCAAGTTTTTAAACCTAAATTAGACAAAATCCAAGGAACCGTATGTTTATTGCATGGTTATCTGGAGCATAGCGGAATTTATCAACCCATTATTCGCGAAATACTCGAACAAGGTTTTAGTGTTATTACCTACGACTTACCTGGTCATGGTTTGAGTAATGGTTCACCTGCAAGTATTCAAAATTTTGACCATTATCAACAAGTTTTGATGGCGGTTTATCAATATGTCAAACATGCTGATCAATTACCGAAACCATGGGTAGGTATTGGTCAAAGTACGGGTGGGGCAATCTGGATGCATCACTTGCTTGAGTATGCAGAAAAAAGACAAGATCCAATCGTCGATAGGGTTTTATTGCTTTCACCATTAATTCGACCTGCTAAAACGGCATGGTGGCATAATCCGGTAGGTCTAGGCATTATTCGTCGTATTAAGCGTCAAGTGCCTCGACACTTTAGACGGAATAACCATAATCCTGAATTTTTAAGATTTATTCGTTTAAAAGATCCATTGCAGCCACGCATGATGGGCATGGACTGGATTTTGGCAATGTCAAAATGGATGCAGGAAATGGAAGAGCGACCTGCTTGTCGTATTCCTGTCTGGCTTGCACAAGGGGCATTAGATCAAACAGTAGACTGGCGTTACAACATCGAGTTTATTCGCCGTAAGTTTAGGCTTCAAACATTATTGATGCTAGAAGAGGGTTCTCATCAATTAATTAACGAACGTGCAGATATTCGTGCGGCTTTAACAGGTTTAATTCCAGCCTTTTTGCATGCAAAGCCGAAACATTTTTATTATTAAAGTTTGAAGCTGCCTCTATAGGCAGCTCCAGTTTTAACTATTTAAAAATGATTGGCGTCAGCCATATTCCACATACGATAATAGAAATTATCATCATCATTTTTCAGTTCAGATTGTAAAAGCTCACCTTCTTTTAAGAAGAAGTGTAATTGAGCATAGTTTTTAATTTCACGGTCATTAATCCGTTGAGCTAAATGATGAGCTTTAATATCCGATGGATGACGTAAACCTGCCGCAGCAATCATTTCTGATAATGCATGTAATGTATTTTTGTGGAAATTAAATACACGTTCTGCTTTGGTCGGTACATGGAGTGCTTTCTGGCGATCTTTATCTTGGGTTGCAATGCCTACAGGACATTGGTTTGTATGGCAACTTTGCGCTTGAATACATCCAACTGCAAACATAAAGCCACGTGCTGAGTTCACCCAATCTGCACCGAGTGCAAATGTGCTGGCAATATCAAATGCACTAATAATTTTACCGCTTGCACCAATTTTAACTTGATCTCTTAGGCCAGCACCTACAAGTGTGTTATGAACAAAACGTAGGCCTTCACGTAATGGTGTTCCGATATAGTCACTAAACTCAATAGGGGCTGCGCCAGTGCCACCTTCAGAACCATCAACTACAATAAAATCAGGCACAATTTTTGTTTCAAGCATTGCTTTTACAATACTCATAAACTGCCAAGGTTGACCAATACACAGTTTGAAACCTACCGGTTTACCACCAGATAAAGTTCGTAACTTCTGTAAGAAATGCATCATTTCAATTGGTGTCGAAAAGCTTGAATGCTTCGCAGGAGAGATACAATCATGGTCACGGGAAACACCACGGATCTCGGCAATTTCAGCAGTAATCTTATGTTTAGGTAAAATACCGCCATGGCCCGGTTTAGCCCCTTGCGAAAGCTTAAGCTCAATCATTTTGATTTGTGGCAATTGAGACTGCTTAGCAAACTTCTGTTCATCAAATTTTCCATCTAAAGTTCGGCAGCCAAAATATCCACTGGCAATTTGCCAAACAATATCACCACCATTTTCTAAATGATAAGGGCTGAGACTACCTTCACCGGTATCGTGATAAAAACCGCCTAATTGTGCTCCTTTGTTTAATGCACGTATTGCATTCGCACTTAAACTACCAAAGCTCATGGCAGAGATATTCATAATGGATGCACTATAAGGTTGAAGGCATTGGGCATTACCAATTTGGATACGGAAACTCTTAGGATCCGCTGGTGGACATGGACTGATGGAATGAACAATAAAGCGATAATCTTCTTGGTAGACATCAATAATTGATCCAAAAGGTTTATCTGCATTCTCATTTTTAGCACGTTGATAAACCAAACTTCTTTGCATACGTGAGAAAGGAAGGGCATCTTGATCCGCTTCAATAAAGTATTGGCGAATTTCAGGGCGTATATCTTCAAATAAAAAACGGAAATGGCCCATAATCGGGTAATTTCTTAAGATTGAATGTCTATTTTGTAAGACATCATATAGACCTAATAAGCTTAATGCGCCACTGACGACCCATAAACCGTTGAGTAAAGTATCCGAAATAAAATAATAAATACTATGAGGTGTATATACGGTTCTAAACCACGTGATTGTGAGTGCAGTAAAAATACACAAGAACCAAATAGAGTGGCGTGAAAAGAATGTATTGAGAAATTTATGTCGAATGATTTGTGCCGGACTCGCCATATGTGAACAAATTCCTAATGTTTTACTGGCACATACCTTGCCAAGAAGCAGCCAAAACTACAAGTAGGGAATTGTTTAACCGGTATTTTATTCATTTAATCTTTTACCAACTGATCATCTCCCTAATACGAGAAGCTGATGAGTTGGCAAAGACCAGAGCTTTATTAAGCTTTAAGAGGGAGCTGTTTTTTTATGAGCAAAATAAATAAGGTGATGACTAAGCTAAATCCAAAAATAGGTAAACTCAGCCCTAGAGCAGCAAGCATTAATATCGTAATTATTCTTTGTTGTGTAGTTGCATGTTTCCATACGAACAAAGTTTGGTTAATAAAATGATGGGTCGTAAGTTTTACATTGGAGGTTTTAAACCAAGCTTTATACGCATAAACAATCATTACACATAGCCCGAGCGCATACAGAACCAGAATCAATTGATTGACCCAACCGAATAGTACCCCAATATGTGCATCAACTCCCCAGCGTGTAAGTTTTGCAACTAATGAATAATCTTTAAAAGCGAGTTTATCGATTACCTTGTGTTCATGCATATCAATCGCAATACTATCTGCTTGTGTGGGCCATTTACGCTGTATTTCCGCAACAGTCCAAGCTTGGTTCTCAGCAACTGGCGGTTTGATTTGTATTTCTGTTGAATTAATCCCATTTGCTCGAGCAATTGCTAATACAGAATCGAATTCAGCTGGCATGATGTCTAAATTTGGCGTTTCCATGATCATTTCGTGATGTTCATGATGAGCCATTTCTGGCAATGAAATCTGATTTAGTGAGGTGGTCAATATTGGTGTTTGCCAGTTTAACCATTGACGGGCAATACGAATATTATCACCAGCCCATTGAGACCATGTAAGACCAGTAATCGCAATGAACAATAAAAGTGGTAGTAAAGCTAACCCAATAGAACTATGCCATTTTAATAAGTGATTTTTATTTGTTTGTCTGTTTTTAAAGTTTGAGCGACGTTTCCACCAACTGTATAGCCCACTTAAAGTTAAAAAACCAAGCCAACTTGCAGCAAGTTCACTATAAAAACGTCCCCATTTTCCTAATAATAAATTGCTGTGTAATTGATCTAAGAATGTACGTAACGGTAATACGCCACTGGTTCCATACACAGCAAGTTGTCCTTTTACAGAAAGCGTATAAGGATCAATAAAAATGGCTTCATTATTTAGATGGTGTGTATGATCGGAAAAAATAACCCGCGTAGTTTGCACAGGGCTTGGTGATGGTCTGACTTCTGTAATTCTTGCAGTTGCAGGCATGACTTTTCTTGCGCTTTCAATCTGCTGGCTTAGAGGATATATCTGATTTAAAGGCTGAACATTTAATACATCTTTATAGATGAATTGCTCTAACTGAGGCGTAATTGCATATAGTAAGCCAGTAAATGCGGCAACAAATATAAATGGGGCAATAAAAATACCAGCATAAATATGTATGAGACGGAAGAGACTACGCCAAAAGCTAGAAGTAGGGGACATTTTAAAGTGATATCGAGCAAACTTTGTCGTGAAGTATATCTACTTTAAATTGTATTTTGAAATTGCACTTTTCATTGGCCAGCTTGATTGTAGATTTTCTAAAGTATCATTGTGCTAAATTGCTAGCAATGCTGTTGCTTGGTGTTATGAAATATCTCGTAAATTTTGCTCTCTGAATACATAGCTCATATGATCAATACAATATTTAGTATAGATATTTATGAAAAAGCACTTTATAGAAAAATTTTTATTGTTAAGTTTGTTTTAAATATTATTCTTTTAATTTATCTAGAGAAACTAAATAGCCTATGATTTATTATCTTAATAATTATAATTTCTTAATTTATTCTAGTACCAATAGATTTATGATGTTGGTTTGAGTGAATACAGCTAATGAGTAAGAACTCTTTTATGGATATTAATGGTTTATGTCTAAGCTTTTTGAGAGAGTTTTATATTGTTACTAATTCTATTGGTTAATATTTTAAGAAAAATTATCTTATTAATTTTTATAATATTTAGTGCTTAATAAAATTTTTAAATGAAACTTCTAGACTAAAAAACAAAAGTATACACTCTTGTTTTTTAGTCTAGTATTTCAATGTTATTAAATTAAATAGCGACTAATTCCTCAATTTTCTCAAGATCGATTATTTTTTTAATATAAGACCAAGTTTTTTCAGCATTAATTAAATTTTTATCAATTGTTCCATCATTAATAACTCCATCGAGGATATTAAGAAATAGATTGGTTAATGCAGCTGCGTCTTCTACCCGAATTTTAATTAAAATAGAAAAAACAAGCTCATAGAGCCATTCTCTATATTCATTAATAGGATTTTTAACGGATGGGTAAAGTTGTACTACTTCCATAGTTGCCTTTTTAAATAAGCATCCATTAAAGTCTTCTGTGTAAATCCAGTCAATATACCAATTAAATAAGCTTCTGAGTTGAACTAAAGGTAGGTCATTGGTATTGATTCTTTCTAATATAGCAGACTGTATATCAGAATTCCTTTTGTAAAGGCATGATTCTATTAGCTTTTCCTTTGAAGGAAAATACTTGTAGAATGTCATCTTTGCAACATTAGATTCAGCAATAATTCTGTCCACTCCAATAGAGTTATAGCTTTTTTCATTAAAAAGGGCAGTTGCTGTTTTTATAATAGTGTCTCTTTTTGACATCGATTTCCCCGTAGTAAATCTTTTGAAATCCGTTTCTTTTTAAAGGCTAGTGCTCTGGCAAAAGTCAGTTTAATCATATTGAAAACGCTAATGTAATACAACATGTGAGAGCCTAAAAAAATAGTATTTTTCGATATTAATTGTTATTTGATTCATTAAAAAAATTCATTAAATTATCCATTGATTTGTAGTAATAATAAACCTAATATCAAATTGTTTAGGGATGAGTATACAATTTTATTTAGTAGCAAATGAATGCACGATTAAAATAATGGGGAACTCATAACCTAACTATAAGAATTAATTTGTTATTGAGAATGATTATGTCAAAAAAATTTGAAGATTTCGATAATCCAAGACAAAAGGCATTACTGGGGATGAAGAATAGTATTCCTACAGAACAGTGGGAAGAAAATCTAAAATTTCTCAAACAATTAAGAGCGAGAATTGCTGAATTACCAGTATGTAAACATCCGGCGATCGAAGTTTTAAATAATGGATTGCTTGATAAATTCACTTTAACAAGAATTCATTTAGAATATCGTCATGCGATTGTTCAGATCTTTACTGATGCCTTATTAATGGCCCAGTTCCAGACAAAACAATTGGAGCCTAAACTCCATTCTGGAGCTAAAATATTTCCACGTGTTTTATTAAGTTTAAATGTACTTGATGAATTTGGTTTTAGACCAGGAACAGACCCGGACAATTATTATCTAGGTAATCCGGAGTATGCGCATTATCCTTTATATGAAGATTTATTGAATGATTATGGTTTGAGTGAGAAGGACCGTAGAGACTATCAACCTTCAAAAATTGCAGATCAGGTAAGAAATTTTCTAGAATCATCTTATGATAGTTATATTAAAGTAGTTGCTTTACTTGCAGTGGCGGAAGAAGAAGTGATTCTTTTTAGCCCACCACTTCGTGAAGCGACTAAAGCCATTGGCGTCGATGTTGAAGGTGGCGGCTATTACCATGTTCATGGGGTATCTACTGACGAAACCTCAGAAGCAGCAGATGATGATCATGAAGATGATCTCTGGTTTGCGTTAGCGCAAGCAATAACTAAAGAAGACTATGAGAGCTTAACAACGCTTTGTATGGATTATTGTGCTTTATGGAATGAGTTTTGGGATTCACAAATTGCTGATATTCACTACTTAGAAGCAAAGAAGTTAGCATAACTTGTATTCATAGTAAGACGAATAATTGATAAAAACTAAAAAGCCTATTCACATATGAATAGGCTTTTTTAATACTTTAAATCCAGCCCATCTATAAACTAATAACCTGAAGTATTTCATTTAATACATTATTTGCATCTGTTAGAAATGATAGAATTACGAAAGTCAGTAAGTTGATATGTATGGGGCTTAAAAACATGCATCCTATAAGTGTGAGCAAATGAATACATTCATATACAGCTACCTGAAATTTTTAACCTATTGAAAGTACAAAGGTTTAAGTCTTGTTCCAACCATTTACAATCCAAACCAGATTAGGCGGATTCTACTTCTTTTATTATTCCATTGTTGGCACATTTATGCCGTATTGGAACTTATATCTCCAAGATCAGGGATTTAATTATCAAGAGATAGGTATTTTATCTTCTATTGCTATTGTGACGCGCTTCTTTGCCCCTTTGGTTTGGGGCTGGATCGCCGATAAATCCGGTAAAAGAATGCTATTAGTGCGGATTGCCACATGGATGGAGGCATGTATATGGTTGGCTATTTTTATAATTCCTAATACTTTTCAGTCAGTTGCTTTATTGATGCTTATTTTTAGTTTTTTCCAAAATGCTATTTTAGCTCAATTTGAAGGAGTAACTTTATTTTGGTTAGGAGACCAAAGGGCGAAACTTTATGGCAAGATTCGAAAATGGGGATCAGTTGGGTTTATTGTAGGTGTATTTACAATAGGGGCAATTTTAGAAATCATTCCGATTTCAATGTTGCCTATATTATTGCTTATCATTGCCTCCTTAGCATTTATTTGGGCATTTACGATACGTGAACCAGAAGGAGCCCCAACTTCACAAAAGCATTTAGAACCTTTATTACCTGTGCTGAAACGTCCTGAAGTTGCTGCTTTTTTCACAATTGAGTTTATTCTTCTTTTTTCACATGCACCTTTTTATAGCTTCTATAGCAATTTTCTGAAATCGTTAAATTTTAGTACGACGGAAATTGGTTTTTTATGGGCTATGGGCGTGGTTTCTGAAATTGTGATGTTTGCATATGCAACTACGTTTTTTAAATATTTTTCTTGGCGTAGCCTTGTAGCAGTATGTTTGATTTTGACAAGTATACGCTGGTTATTAGTTGCTATTTTCTCTCACTATTTCATAGGTCAGTTATTTGCACAGTGCCTACACGCTTTTAGTTTTGGCTTATTTCATCTCATCGCAATGCGGCTTATCTTTCAAAACTTTTCAATAGGGCAGCAAGGTCGAGGTCAGGCTTTTTATAGCACCATGTGGGGACTTGGAGTGGCGTTCGGAAGTATTTTGGCTGGTCATTACTGGAAAATTCTTACGGGTGAGCATATTTTTATGATCGCTGCTTTAGTGGTTCTATTTGGTTTGTGCTTTGTCTATTGGTTACCTAAACAAATCGAAAAGTCAGTTTCTTAGATTAAATAGTGATAAAAATTGTTAGGAATACAGAGTTAAAGATAGAAATTGTTTGATGAGAAGTATCGGTTCGTTACGGTTGAAAAATATTGTTTTTATATGGTTATGAAACAATGTTTTTCTAAAAAAATGTGCTAACTTAAACTCATGCGTTTAATGATTAATAAATCTATGAAAAATATTTATATTATGGGATTATTATTGGCTTGTTCTGGTTTTGCTATGGCTGAGACAGTGACTCAACAGCCCACAGAACAACCTGTTCGCACTGCAAGTAATCCTAATGCTATACGTATTGTTACGCGTCCTGAAATTATGGGATTATGGGGAATGGAGATTCCAAATAATAAAAAATGTGTAGAGTATTACAACTTCCGCAGTAGTAACGATGTGGTGATTAAAAGTGGTGAAGAGTGGTCATATGGTATTTATGAATATCAGCCATCTGATGACCCTAAAGAGCAGCTATCAGCTTTAGTAATGCAAATTAAGTTTGATAATAATAAAGTAGATTGTTCTGGTCAGAAGCAAGATCAGACAGGTGATATTTCTCAATATTTCGTGCAATGGAAAAATGACCATACTATTAATTTCTGCTCAACGGCTAAGGGTGAGCAATGTTTCGCAACTTTACGCCGAATGTTGCCATAAACAAATTATAAAAAAGCCTCTTATTTAAGAGGCTTTTTTATATGAAGCAGATTAAGCAGTTTCAGCTTTCTTTTCTTCTTCCACTTGTTTTAACAAGTGCTTTTCAAGGTAATGGATGTCCATTGCTTGAGAACAGAAGTTTTTATCCTGCAAAATAAGATCTTTATGTAAAGGAATATTGGTTTTAATTCCTGTAAGGATCATTTCATCTAACGCTTGACGCATGCGGGCAAGTGAAGTTTCACGATCTTTACCATGAGCAATCAATTTTGCAATCATTGAATCGTAATATGGCGGAATGCTATATCCAGGATAGATATGAGAATCTAAACGAATACCCGCACCGCCTGGTGCATAGAAACTTTCAATTTTACCTGGTGAAGGTAAGAATGTTGTTGGATCTTCGGCATTGATACGACATTCAATGGCATGACCACGAACTTCAATATCTTCTTGTTGAAGCTCTAAGCCTAAACCAGCTGCAATACGTAATTGCTGCTCAATAATGTCAACACCAGTCACCATTTCAGTTACAGGGTGCTCAACCTGAACACGAGTATTCATTTCAATGAAGAAGAATTCACCATCTTCAAATAAGAATTCAAACGTACCAGCACCACGATATTGCATTAACTGACACGCGTGTACACAGGCTTGTAAAATATCAGCACGTGCTTGTTCCGGTAGATTTGGCGCAGGAGCTTCTTCTAACACTTTTTGGTGACGACGTTGTAATGAACAGTCACGGTCATATAAATGAATCGCGTGGCCATTACCATCACCCAAAACTTGAACTTCGACATGGCGAGGTTTTTGTAAGAAGCGTTCCATGTACACGGTATCATCGCCGAACCACATTTCTGCATCACGTTGAGCCGCTTGAACTGACTCAAGTAGTGTGTCTACACGTTCAACAATACGCATACCACGACCACCACCACCAGCTGCCGCTTTAACAATAAGCGGGAAACCGATTTCTTTCGCTTCAGCTAATGCGTTATGGATAGTTACAGCATGGTCACAGCCAGGTACCGTAGGTACGCCAGCTTTTTTCATTGCAACAATTGCAGAAACCTTGTTACCCATTAAACGGATATGTTCTGGGCGAGGGCCAATAAATGTGAAACCTGAGCTTTCTACAATTTCAGCAAACTCGGCATTTTCCGAAAGGAAGCCATAACCTGGATGAATTGCATCGGCACCAGTAATTTCTGCAGCAGTAATAATTGCCGGGATGTTTAAATAGCTGTCACTACTTGCACCCGGACCAATACATACTGCTTCATCAACGAAACGTAAATGCATCAAATCTTTATCGGCATCTGAATAGATACCAACAGTTTTGATTCCTAATGTTTTGCAAGCCCGGGTAATTCGTAAAGCGATTTCACCACGGTTTGCAATTAAAACTTTTTGCAACATAGATGTCCCCGGGGTATTACGCGCGATAACGGAATAAAGGTTGACCGAATTGGATCACTTCACCATTTTTCACTAAAATTTCTTCAATCACACCGCTTTGAGTTGCTTCAATCGGGTTCATGATTTTCATTGCTTCAATAATACCCAAAGTCTCACCAGCAGATACTGTTTGACCTACTTTAACAAATGGTGCTTCGCCTGGGCTTGGAGCAGCATAGAACACACCAACCATAGGAGAAGTTTCAACTGCTCCACGTGGTGTTTTTGCAACAGGTGCTTCAGCAACAGGAGCTGCCGGAAGTGCTACACCAGCCGCAGCAACGACAGGATTGCGACGAGTTAAAGCGATCGATTGATCACCTTCTTTAACTTCAATCGCTTGCAAGTCAGACTCAATCATTAAATCGATGAGTTTCTTAATTTTGCGGATATCCATGGGCGACTATTCCTGAACTAGTTTGGGTTAGATGGTTGAATTTTTTCAATAGCGTAATCGAGCGCAAAGCTATAACCTTTTGCGCCTAGACCACAAATCACGCCAATTGCTTTGTCTGATAAATAAGAATGATGTCTGAAAGCTTCACGTGCGTGAACATTTGATAAATGTACTTCAATAAAGGGAATAGCAACGCCAAGTAAGGCATCGCGTAAAGCAACTGAAGTGTGGGTGAGGGCAGCAGGGTTAATAATAATCAGTTTTACGCCTTCTGTTTGTGCCTGATGAATACGGTCAACAATGGCACCTTCCCAGTTGCTTTGAAAAGTATCTAGTGTAATTGAGGCTTGTTCAGCTTGAGCAATAAGTTGTTGGTTGATATTGTCTAGGGTAAGATGACCATATACTTCTGGTTCGCGTTTTCCCAGCAAATTCAAATTCGGTCCATGAATTACCAAAATGGTCGAACTCATTCAGATTGCTCCAGCTCTAAAGTTGCAAATAATCTTTGCAAGATGTCTGCAAAGTTTGCTTATTATGGCATATGTTTCTACAAGTTTTTTATAATTTCTTTTAATTGTCGCAGAAAGGGTACACCAAATTCGGCTTATATATTGTAAATTTTGCGACGAATTAGCAATGTTAAAAAATGACAAAATTTCAAGTAATTTAACGGAGCTTATTTTAAACCGAATTGACAAAAACAGTTCATGTATTTTGTGTAACGGGGGTATAAGCATCTTCAATCGTTAACATTTCATTCCAGCGAGTTAGGTAATTTTTTGAGCGATGACATTGTTTCATTTGCCAAGATGGATTACGTGAGTGATATCCAACTTGTAAATAGTGACTACCAAAGCGCTTACGGACTGTACCTAAAGTTTCCATCAATTGTTGTCTTTGATGAATAAGTTCCAGAGGCTGCCATAAATCATCAATATGTTGCTGACGTGCGTGTAGACCACAAAATAATACTCCAATTTTTATGTAACTTTTATTTTCTTTATATAAAACATCAATTTGCTGCATCGCTGCTTTAGTAAGTATGCATAAATCATCTGTTGCATAATGAAGACCAATTGCTTGAGATGTGGCTTTTTTATAGGGTGGTTTGTCGGTTTTTTCATAAAGCATAACTTGAACACAGGCACAAAGTTGTTCTTGTTTCATTAAACGGCGATGTGCCCGGTTAAGGTGAAAGATAAGTGCTTGTTTAATAATCTCAATACTGGATAAAGCTTGAGCAAAACTTCGTGATGCTAAAATCCGTTTCGTTGGGATAGCTGGATCATCAAGTTGAATACAGGATTGGCCTTTTAGCTCACGAATAGTGCGTGCCATGACCACAGAAAATGCCTTTGCCATATGGTGTTCATTGGCAAAAGTTAAGTCTAGGCATGTGTACACCTCATAACTTTGTAGCTGTTTGACTAATTGATAGCCGATTCCCCATACCTCTTTGACTGATGTCTGTTGCATGAGGTCTTCCATAATTAATGGATCTAAGGTGATGAAATTACATACTCCTTTAAAACTTTTAATTTTCTTAGCATAGTGATTGGCAAGTTTTGCTTGTGTCTTTGAATATCCAATTCCAATGCAACAAGGTAAGCCTAACCATTTTAGGAGAGTGCTTCTCACTTTATTGCAGTAGTCAGAGATATCGATAGATTGGAGGTAAGGGGTGAGATGAATAAAGCATTCATCTATAGAGTAGGCTTCTAAATCATCTGGAGAGAAAAACTCACCGAGAACAGCAAAAAAACGGCGGGACATCTCGGCATATAAAGTGTAGTTGCTTGAATAGACTTGAACGCCTGCTTGTAAAGCATCTTTTTCAATTTGGAACCACGGTACGCCCATTTTAATCCCTAAAACTTTTGCCTCTTCACTACGTGAGACCACACAGCCATCGTTATTAGATAAAACAACTACAGGTTTATCATTGAGTTTAGGGTTGAAAAGACGCTCACAGCTAACATAGCAATTATTAATATCAATCAGTGCATAAACTTCACGGTGTGAGATATCTTTCATTATTTCATTCCCTTACTCATTAACTGAAATCTACATTTTGAATTTGTAACATAATCAAGTTAACAAAATTACGGACTGATATCTAGGGGAGTTTCAGTTGTTCGTCGAAATTATAGGTAGGAGATAAAATCTATGAAATGTCAGTTATTGATATGGAAATGTCTGAAAATGATAAGTTTTAACTGGTTATGATTGGAAACATAAGAGCTATATTTAATGGATGAGTTGAGTCTTTTAAATGTAGTAATGCGTATAACGCATTTGTCTTATGGGTCTTTCAAGCTGTCTTTTTTAATAAAGACAGCTTTTTTTATAATGTGCTTAAGTATTTTTAGAGTTTGGCTTGATTGTAGCAATCGAGATTAATGCATTGTGCACTCAGTTCTATGATTTGAGCAGGGGCTAATTGAAGTTTTTCCCATTTTTGCATTTGCTGAAATAACCAATGGAAATCTTCAGGTTGGGGAGCCGCATTTTCTTTAACCAAGTGCTTTACAATATTTTGAATCATATAATATTTATCGACATGTACTTCTTCAGAACAGTGAAATCGGACAATCCCAAACTCGACCAATAACTTTAAGACAGGTGCAAAATCTTTTAAATTACTCAATTCTTTTTGAGCTTTCATAATTGCCGTTGTAAGGGCAACTAAGGTTTGAGGATGTTGTTCAGCCCATTCTTGAGTTACTGCGAGAACTTTATCTGCCACATTGGGAATAATGTCTTGACTTGAGCAGACGATTTTACTTAAGCCTAAAAGTTCACCTTGAGTATTCCAAGGCTCTCCCACACAAAAACCATCAATCACATGGTTATCTAAAGCTTCGACCATATACGGTGGCGGAAGTGCTTTGAGTTTGAGCGTTTGAGCTATTCTAGAGTCTGCCAAAGCAAGCCATTCTCTTAAACAATAATGATGGATTGAATGTTTAAATACATGGGCTAAAGAAAGAGTATGATCTTGCTCAATGTATTGAGTAACTTTTTGGGCGGTAGTTTGTGCATTATCATTTTCTTGAATAGCCAGTTGATGAATTAATTTTTGGCTTAAGCTGATAAAAGCACGGTTTTTACTTAAAACGAGCGGGGTTTGCAGTGCAATACCAATTTGGTCTGCACCCATTGCTGCTGCAGGGAGCATCGCAGATAAACAATGTGCAGCATCTAATAAGCCAAAAGCTAAACGGTCGCGTAGACTTGCCCATGATGCTTCTTTGACTAAGGTAACATCTAAATCGACTTCTTCGAAGAAACCTTGCTGCTTTGCCCAAAGTAAAGCGATGCAATCAAGTAAAGGAATATAGCCGAGTTGCAATTGAGTCTTTTCTAATTTGCTCATTTATTCATCCTTTAGTTGATCATTTAGTAATTTTTGAGCGTCAAGTAAACGCCGTGCCATTTCTCCAATCGTTATACGGTGACTCATGGCATTTTTTCTGAGTAATTGAAAAGCTGTGTCTTCAGGTAAGCCATGCAGTTGCATGAGTAGCACTTTGGCCTTTTCAACATCTTTACGATCTGCCAGTTTGGTTTGAGCTTCTTTTAAGTCACCTTCGAGCTTTTTATGTTTTTTATATTGCTCAATTGAAATCTCTAAAATGGTATGTAAGCGAGCGGGGTCTATGCCATCTACAATATAAGCCGTTACGCCTGCATCTATAGCTTGTTTGATGGTGTCTTTATCTGAATTTTTAGTGAATAGAACAGTTGGTAGGTCATAGCTACTCACACAACTTTCAATAATGTCACGATGGGGATGATCCATATCGAGCAAGATGACATCGGCTTGTAAATCTTCAAGACGAAAAATATTTAAGTGGTCCAAAGTAAGGCAGGCAACCACTTCAAAGTCATTTTCAAGCAGACTATTTTTTATATAGTCGGCCCGCGCATGATCATCATCGATAAGAGCTATTTTGAGTTTTGGCATAAGTTCAGAAAATCAGGCTAAGAAAATGCGCCAATTCGACGCGTTTTTTGTTATCAATTTTTAAGCAAGATTAGTGCCATCCAAAATTAAACAAAAAATCAGGCATGAGTGGTCCTTTACTATGCTAATGCATTGTTTTGATCAATATTGGTGCAAAAAAGCGATTCATTTTGTGGCAAGACTTATTTTTGTTTAAACCATATAGACGAGCAGCAATAGTGCAGGGAAAATTAAATATTCTTTTTGGATAAAAATGGGTTTTGTATTAAGTATTTGAAAATAAAATTAAAAAATTATTAATATTAATTTTAAAAAGAGTTGGCATGCAAAATGCTTAGTTAATTACAGGTCGAAGACGACCATAAGTTTTAAAGACGGCCAACGATGTCCGTTCTGATCGAATTTGTGAGTGCAACTGTACACACAGAAAATTTACGTTCAGTCGGAGTGAAGGTTATGTCTTTATTTTTATTGCATAAAAAAGTTACATCTGAATTAACTAATTTTTCAGTTTCAGCGATGCGAGCCTTCCGTATGAGGGGGCTCGCTTTTTTTATTTGTTTTTATGACTTTGCTATGCATTGGGTGTCGTCAACGAGTGGAAAAAATGGGTTCCAAGCAGCTATACGCTTTGTGATGTTGATACGTTTCTCGGTAGAGCACAAGGCAAAACAACAATGTCTATTTGAGAACGCAAGAACGCAGCTTAAAAGCAACGTGATTTGAGGAGAAACACTATGAAATTGGTAATGATTGGTCATGGTATGGTGGGCCACAAATTCATCGAAGCCATTTTAGAAAAAGCAGATGATGAACTGGAAATCACGATTCTTGCAGAAGAACCTCGTATCGCATATGACCGCGTGCATTTGACTGAATACTTCTCAGGGAAATCGGCAAAAGATTTATCTTTAGCACGCTTTGATTTTGCCGATGCGTATGGCATTGACCTGCGTTTAAATACTAAAGCAGTGGCGATTGATACAGCTGCACAAACCGTAACAACCAATCATGGTGATGTGATTAGCTATGACAAGTTGGTGCTGGCGACTGGTTCATATGCATTTGTTCCGCCAATTCCGGGTAATGACCGCGAGAACTGTTTTGTTTACCGTACCATTGAAGATCTAGATGCCATTCGTGCAGCAAGTTTAAAGGCTAAAACAGGCGTAGTAATTGGCGGTGGTTTACTTGGACTTGAGGCAGCCAAAGCATTACGTGATTTAGATTTAGAAACACACGTTGTTGAGTTTGCACCACGTTTGATGGCAGTTCAAATTGATGACTTAGGGGGCAAGGTTTTACGCCGTAAAATTGAAGATTTAGGTGTAAAAGTCCATACACAAAAAGCGACTCAGTCTATTGAGACTGGGGTAAATACCACTCATGTGATGAAGTTTGCCGACGGTAGTGAACTCGAAACTGATGTGATCTTATTCTCTGCGGGGATCCGCCCACGGGATGAATTAGCGCGTAATAGCGGACTTGCGATTGGTGAGCGTGGCGGTATTGTAATTAATGATTATTGCCAAACATCAGATCAAAACATTTATGCCATTGGTGAATGTGCGCTTTGGCAAAATAAAATTTATGGCTTGGTTGCACCGGGCTATGACATGGCGCGTATTGCAGCAAAACACATTTTAGATGAAGAGTGTCATTGCTTCGCTGGCGCAGACATGAGCACCAAGTTGAAGTTGATGGGCGTTGATGTTGCTTCTGTTGGTGATGCACATGCCATGACCCCAGGTGCATTAAGCTATTTCTATGCAGATGAACATGCACTGGTTTATAAAAAGATTGTTGTAAATGCCGACAAAACCAAATTGCTTGGCGCGGTTTTAGTGGGTGATGCCAAAGAATACAACGACCTTTTACAAATGATGTTGAATGGTCTGGCTTTACCGGAAGTGCCTGAAAGTTTAATCATGCCGGGTTTTGAGCAATCAGCAGCAAAATCTGGTGGCAGCGGAGTCGATTTGCTGCCAGACAGCGCGACTATTTGTTCATGTAACAACGTATCAAAAGCAGACATCTGCCAAGCAATTAGTGATGGTTCGACCTCTTTAGGTGCATTAAAGAAATGCACCAAAGCAGCAACAGCATGTGGTGGTTGTGCACCATTAGTGACTCAAGTATTGAAGTCAGAGTTACAACGTCAAGGTGTGACTGTTAATAATCACATTTGCGAACACTTCCCGTACTCGCGTCAAGAGTTGTATCACTTGGTTCGTGTCAATGAAATCAAGACATTTGATGATTTGATTCATCAACATGGTCATGGTTTAGGTTGTGATATTTGTAAACCGGCGGCAGCAAATATTTTGGCCTCTTGCTGGAATGATTTCGTACTTAAGCCAAGTCATGCAGGCCTGCAAGACAGTAACGACTACTACCTAGGTAACATTCAAAAAGATGGCTCTTACTCAATTGTACCGCGTATGGCAGGCGGGGAAGTCACTCCGGATGGCTTAATTGCGATTGGTCAAATTGCGAAGAAATATAACTTGTACACCAAAATTACTGGTGGTCAACGTGTTGATATGTTTGGTGCGCAAGTTCATGAACTTCCATTTATTTGGGAAGAGTTAAATGCTGCGGGCTTCGAGTCTGGTCATGCCTATGGTAAGTCGTTACGTACAGTGAAATCTTGTGTGGGTAGCACTTGGTGCCGTTACGGGGTAGATAACTCGGTTGGTTTAGCGATTGAACTTGAAAACCGCTACAAAGGTTTGCGTTCACCGCATAAATTGAAAATGGCAGTGTCTGGCTGTACACGTGAGTGTGCGGAAGCGCAAGGTAAAGATGTAGGCGTGATTGCCACTGAAAAGGGTTGGAACCTTTATGTATGTGGTAACGGTGGTATGAAACCACGTCATGCAGAATTACTCGCATCTGACCTCGATAAAGAAACACTCATTCGTTATATCGACCGTTTCTTTATGTTCTACATTCAAACGGCAGACCGTTTACAACGTACCAGTGTATGGCGTGACAACATGGAAGGCGGTCTAGACTACCTTAAATCTGTGATCGTTGATGATTCTCTTGGTTTAGCTGCCGAGCTTGAGCGCCGTATGGAACACATTATTGGTACATATCAAGACGAGTGGCGTACAGCTGTCGAAAACCCAGAAGTTCGTAAACGCTTCCAGACCTATATCAATGCAGGAGCGAATGAACAAGCTGATCCGCACATTCAATTTACAACTGAACGTGGTCAAATCCGCCCATTAACTGAAGCTGAACGTTCAGAAAACCGCATTCCAATGGTTGAAGCATAAAGGAGAACTTATATGAATATTGTACAAGACAAAAATATGCTTCCTGATGATCAATGGATTGACGTTTGTGCCCTCGATGATTTAACCCCAAACACGGGTGCAGGAGCGCTAGTGGGCGGTCAAACGGTTGCAATCTTCCGTGTGGGGCATGAAAAACGTGTTTATGTACTGAGCAATAAAGATCCGTTTAGCCAAGCGAATGTGATGAGCCGCGGGATTATTGGTGATTTACAAGGCGAACGCGTCGTTGCATCACCAATTTATAAACAACATTTCAGTTTAGCTACGGGCCGTTGTTTAGAAGATAAAGACCAAAAATTGGCGGTTTATCCGAGCAAAATTGTTGATGGTCGTGTTTGGGTCAATGCGGTGCCGCAAAAAACTTATATTACCAATACAGGTGTATCACAAGACAAACTTAGACTGGTGCTGATCGGGAATGGTTTGGCAGGGATGCGTTGTCTGGAAGATTTGCTTGATATGGCCCCAGACCGTTATGAAGTTACGGTGATTGGTGAAGAACCATGGGGTAACTATAACCGTATTATGTTGTCTCCGGTTTTATCGGGTGAGAAAACCATTGAAGACATTATGTTGCATCCACCGAAGTGGTACGACGATAAAGGCATTAAATTTATTGCTGGTGATAAAGCCGTAAAAATTGATCGTCCGCGTAAAGTGGTTTACACCGAAAAAGGCCAGACAGTTGATTATGACCGTTTGATTCTGGCAACAGGCTCGGCACCATTTATTCCACCAGTTCAAGGTGTTGACCTAAAAGGGGTGTTAACTTTCCGCGATATTTATGATGTTAACACCATGATTGAATACTGTGGTTCAAAAACTAATGCAGTCGTGATTGGCGGCGGTTTGCTGGGTTTAGAAGCTGCCTATGGTTTAAAGCAACGTGGTATGAACGTCACGGTATTGCATTTAATGGACCGTATTATGGAACGCCAACTTGATGGGCGTGCGAGTCAATTACTTCGTCATAGTATTGAGCAAAAAGGCATTCAAATCATTACCGAAGCCAATACCGAAGCGTTAATCGGTGATGAAAATGGTCATGTCAAACAAATCCGTTTGAAAGATGGCACAGTGTTAGATGCTGACCTTGTGGTGTTTGCTGTAGGTATCCGTCCGAATATTGCTTTGGCGCAAAGTGCTGGTCTACGTTGCAATCGAGGGGTGTTGGTGAATGACACCATGCAAACATTTGACCCAAGTATTTATGCGGTGGGTGAGTGTATCGAACATCGTGGACAGACCTTTGGTTTAGTTGAGCCACTATGGGGGCAAGCTTTTATTTGCGCGACCCATTTAGCAGAGCACGGCAGCTTAACTTTTAAAGCACCGACCGTACCGACTCAGTTAAAAGTCAGTGGTGTCGATGTATTCTCGGCGGGCAATTTTGAACCGAAAGATGATTATGAAGACATTATCCTGAACGATGAAAAACGCCAGATTTATAAACGCATTATCATTCAAAACGATCGGGTAATCGGTGCAGTACTGTTCGGTGATACTGAAGATGGCATGTGGTATGCAGAGTTAATTGCAGATCAAACTCCTGTTTCTTCATTTAGAAATAAGCTGCTATTTGGTCGAGATTTTGCATTAAAAAATGCAGGCTAAATAGGGAAAGGAGCAGTTATGAATAGTATTCCAAGCGTTGAAATCGATAGCTCCGACCATGTTGCAAAAACAACTAAAACAACATGTCCATATTGCGGTGTAGGTTGTGGTGTTAGTGTAAACGTTCAACAAAAACCTCAAGGACCTGTGGTGCAAGTTGAGGGGGATGCTGAGCATCCTTCCAACTTTGGGCGCTTATGCATTAAAGGTAGCCGACTTGCGGATACTTTGGGGTTAGAAACACGTCTACTTCAACCGATGTTTGGTCGTAAGCCACTTCGGACTGTAACCACATGGGATGCAGCAATCAATAAAATTGCCGATAAATTCCAGTCTTGTATCGATCAATATGGTCGTGACAGCATTGCATTTTATGTTTCAGGTCAGCTTTTGACTGAAGACTATTATGTGGTGAACAAGTTTGTAAAAGGCTATTTGGGCACTGCAAATATCGATACCAACTCACGCCTTTGCATGTCATCTGCAGTGGCAGGTCACAAACGTAGTTTCGGTGAAGATATTGTGCCTGCAAGTTATGAAGATTTTGAACATGCAGATATGGTGGTTTTGGTTGGTTCCAATACCGCATGGTGCCATCCTGTGCTGTATCAGCGGATTATGCAGGCTAAAAGCCACAATCCAGATATGTTTGTTGTGGTGATTGACCCACGTTTTACCAGTACTTGTGAGCAAGCGGATTTACATTTACCGATTTTACCGGGCCAAGATGTCGCATTGTTTAACGGACTATTCCAATATCTATATCAAAATGGTCATGCCGATCAGGCTTTTGTGGATGCCTATACTGAAGGTTTGCAAGAGGTTTTGGCAAGTAGTCAGCAAGAAACGGATATTGCCTATGTTGCCAAACGCATTGGTATTTCTTTAGACAAATTACAGCAGTTCTTTGAGAAATTTGCGCAGACTGAAAAGGTAATCACGCTATTTTCAATGGGTGTGAATCAATCAAGTCAGGGCGTTAATAAAGCCAACAGTATTATTAATTGCCATTTACTAACAGGCAAAATTGGTAAGCTCGGCGCTGCACCATTTTCAATGACAGGCCAGCCCAATGCTATGGGGGGCCGAGAAGTGGGTGGCTTAGCTAATATGTTGGCTGCCCATATGGATTTAGATAATCCCTTGCACCAAAAAGTAGTGCAAACCTTTTGGGACAGCCCATTTATTGCAACTCAAGCTGGCTTAAAAGCTGTTGATTTGTTCCGTGCTGTTGAAGCTGGGAAAATTAAAGCCATCTGGATTATGGCAACCAATCCGGTGGTAAGTTTACCAGATGCCGATCAGGTGAAACGTGCTTTAGAGAAATGTGAGTTGGTCGTTGTGTCAGATATCTGTGCCGATACCGATACTACAGCTTACGCCGATATTTTGCTTCCAGCTTTAGGTTGGGGTGAAAAAGATGGAACTGTTACTAACTCTGAGCGTCGTATTTCACGTCAACGTGCTTTTTTACCTGCGCCGGGTGAAGCAAAGGCGGATTGGTGGTCAGTGAGTCAAGTTGCGAAAAAATTAGGCTTTAAAGGTTTTGACTTTAATAGTGCTGTTGATATTTTTAATGAACATGCGGCTTTGTCAGCACAAGATAATGCGGACATTGAAGCACGTGAGCGATCTGATACGTTTCGTTATTTCAACTTAAAAGGTTTAATGAGCCTAAGTACTGCTGAGTACGATGCTCTTCAACCAGTGCAATGGCCAGTATGGGATAAAAAACAAGACGCTAAAGCCGTTCAACAACTGTTTGGCAAGGGCCAGTTTAGTCACAAAAACACCAAGGCAAAATTGATTCCGACTGTTGCAATTAATCCGATACATGCAATTTCAGAAGATTATCCGCTTATTTTGAATACGGGACGTATTCGTGATCAATGGCATACCATGACCCGTACTGGTTTGTCGCCAAATTTAACCAGTCATCGTGCTGAACCATTCTGTGAGATTCATCCAAGTGATGCATTAAAGTTTGGTGTACGTGATCAAGGCTTGGTAGAAGTTCGTTCGAAATGGGGCAGTTGTGTACTACGCGTGACATTCTCATCAGGTGTCCGTCGTGGGCAAATTTTTGCACCGATTCACTGGACTGAACAGGTCGCATCCGACGCCCGTATTGGTAAAGTCGTGAATCCGGAAGTTGATGCAATTTCAGGTGAGCCCGAGTTCAAACATACGCCTGTAACTATTCAGCCGTTCTATACCACTTGGCAAGGCGTGCTCTATATTCGTGAAGGATACGATTCGCATATTCAAGAATCGCTACATCACTGTGCATGGTGGACTAAAGTCAAAATGGTGAAAACCAATCGCTATGAACTTGCAGACCGCAAAACTTTTCATGATACTCAAAAGAATCTGAAAAGCTTTTTGCCATTTGCCGATGAAACCTTTGAATGGTTAAGCATAGAAGATATTTCTTCACAACTGAGCCATAGTATTATTTTGAAAGATGGCATTGTAATTGCAAGTCTATATATTGCACCGCCAGATTTATTACCAGACCGTGACTGGGTAGCAAGTCTGTTTAAACGAGAACGTTTGAGCGCCTTGCACCGTAAAGCTTTACTAGCAGGTATGCCAATGTCGGCTACCAATAATGATGGGCCTTTGGTGTGTAGTTGTTTTAAAGTAGGTAAGAATAAAATTATCGAAGCAATAAAAACACAAAACATTACCCATGAAAAACAGGTCACTGCTTGTTTAAAAGCTGGTGGCAATTGTGGATCATGTTTACCTGAAATCCGTGGCTTAATTAAAGCTTGCCAGCAAGAGGTAGAAGTGTGAATAAGGGATATCCCATAACTGATCTGGTCATTCTGGCGGGTGGACAAGCCCGCCGTATGAATGGTTTAAATAAGCTGTTGCAGCAATTCGATGGCGATACGCAACTTCTTAAGATTCATCAAAAGCTAAAATCTTCGGTATCTGAAATTTGGGTGAATAGTCATCGAGACTATTCAATCTATCAAAGTATTGTGCCCGATATTAAATGTTTTCAAGATGATGCTTCCGGTTTTTTCGGTCCACTTATGGGGATGAAAAGTGCATGGTCTCATGTACGAGCAGATTATGTTTTGTTTATTCCTTGTGATGTGACCTACATACCTACGCAAGTCGTTGCGAAATTACACAGTGCACTTCGCAAAAATAAACAGGCTCAGGCAGCTTACGTTTCAATTAATGGAGATGCTTTATACCCATTTTGTTTGTTAAAACGTGAAAGTCTAGAGGTTTTAGAGCAGCAAATTGATAAGCAACAATTGAGTTTAAAAAATTGCTTTAAACTTTTACACGCACAAGTAGCCATTTTTCAAAAGCAGAACTTATTTTTCCATAGCATTAATTCTTTAGATGAACTTCAACAATACAAACAAATTAAAGCATTTAAAGAGATTTTTTCGACAAATTAGAACTTCAATCATATCGATTTAAAATTTACATTGATAATCTGAAATCATTTTTTAAATTTTGAGTTATTGACTGTTTAGAATTTAAGTTCTATTTTGGAACTTGTTATTTTCGTTCTAGCCAGATGTATAAAAATAAACGGAGCCAGAAAAATGATGGATGCAGCTCAGCAAAGTAAAACAGATGTGACCGCATGTATTTTATGTTCAAGAAACTGCGGTTTGAGCGTAGAAATTAAAGATAACCAGTTTGTCAAAATTAAAGGCAATCCTGAACACCCATTTTCTCAAGGTTACATTTGTCAAAAAGCTGCCAGATTACAGCATTACCAGCAACACGCAGACCGTTTGACCGCACCTTTAAAACGCCAACCAGATGGTTCATTTAAAGAAATTGGTTGGGATGTGGCGATACGAGAAATTGCCGATCAATTGGTTCAGATTAGAGATAAATTTGGCGGCACTGCTTTTGCTTCGGTTGGGGGCGGTGGACAGGGTAACCACCTCGGTGCAGCTTATGGCCGACAACTTTTATTGGCTATGAAAAGTTATTATGCATATAACTCACTTGCCCAAGAAAAAACAGGTGATTTCTGGCTCAATGGACGTTTATTCGGTAGTCAGGCTTGCCATACTACAGAAGATGTTGAACATGCAGATTACGTACTTTTTATTGGAACGAACCCGTTTCAGGCACATGGTATTCCCAACGCACGAGACACGCTAAAACATATTAAGAAAGATCCGAACCGAACCATGGTGGTGTTCGACCCGCGTGTTACTGAAACGGCAAAACAAGCAGACATTCACGTGCAGCTAAAACCGGGAACAGATGCTTTTTTAATGTCGGCCATGATTGCAATCATTATTAAAGAAAAGCTTTATGATGCAGCGTTTATTGAGCAGCATACACATGGGTTTGAAGAAGTAAAAGCTGCATTTAATCATGTCCCGATTGAAGACTATATTGCTAAAGCTGATGTACCTGTCGATTTGATTTATCAGGTTGTTCGAGATTTTTCAAATGTAAAAAGAGGCTGTGTACGTATCGATTTAGGTATTCAACATACTTTGAATACAACATTAAATGGTTATTTAGAAAAGCTTTTATACTTGCTGACAGGGAACTTTGGAAAACAGGGTACCAATAATTTGCATACCATGTTTATTCCAATTTTGACCGATACGGATGAAAGAAAACCAAAATATCGACGTAGCGTTTACCATAAAATGTTCCCGATTTCTGGGTTTTTCCCGCCTAATATTTTACCCGATGAAATCCTAAAAGCAGGGGAAAAGCGAATTCGTGCTGTGTTTGTAGATAGTTGTAATCCACTATTAACTTACCCTGATACACCAGCTTTTGAGGAAGCCTTTAAAGCATTAGATTTATTGGTTGTGGTTGATGTTGCCATGACAGAAACCGCGAGACTCGCCGACTATATTTTGCCTGCTCATACTCAGTTTGAAAAATGGGAGTTTACCGGTTTTAACTTGGAATTTCCTAAGAATGGTTTTCACCTGCGTCATCCCGTATTGGCTGCTCAAGCAAACACTTTACCGGAAGCCGAAATTTATACTCGATTACTGGAAGCTATGAATGCTATTCCGAAGAATTTTCCAATTCTAGAAAAAATAGCTACGGTCGACTCGAGAAAAACAGCCTATTTACCCTACTTGTCGGCGCTAGGACTTACCTTGGCACGCCATAAAAAATATATCCCTTTTGCTGCCTCTATCATTTATCGAACTCTTGGCAAACGACTTGGCAATTCTGCAGATTCAGTTGCTTTTTTATTGCCGCTATCTATTCAATATGCTGTTTTACATACCAAAGCAGTACGCCGTGCAGGTTATAAAGGTAATCCGTTAACACAAGGGGTCAAACTATTTGAGCAGATATTAAAGCAACGTTCAGGTATGGTTTTATCGCAACATAAATATGACGAAGTCTGGAAATTGGTAGCTTATAAAGATAAAAAAATACGTCTTGCAATTCCCGAGATGTTAAGTGAACTCGCAAGATTGAAAAGCCATAACGTTAATGTTGAAGAGTTTCCTTTCATCCTTTTGTCAGGTGAACGCCGTAGTTACAATGCCAACCAGATTTACCGTGACCCTGCTTGGCGAAAAGTAGATGCAGAAGGTGCACTGCGTATTCATCCTGAAGATGCAAGACACTTAAATGTAGATGCAGGAGGGCAGCTTAAATGTATCTCAGCGCATGGAGAAATTCAGGTAGCTATTGAGTTGGATGATGGGATGAGAAGAGGTGTTGTATCACTTCCACATGGCTATGGTATGCGATTTCAAAATGGTGAACCAATTGGGCCACAATTAAACTTACTTATTTCTGCTGAACATTGTGATCCATTGTCGAAAACGCCGTACCATAAATATGTACCCATCCGTTTAGAAAAGTGTTAGAAATAGAATCAAGTAAAACATAGATTTTACCGCGCTATCTCGAGATTTATTTTTTAAATTGTTCTTGAGAAGGTACGGTTAAAAACCTATAAAAAGTTAAATATTATGGAAGATAAGTAGAGCTGGAACAAATTTTGCATAAAAAACAAAGCACTATTTAGGCGCAATTTTTTGTATTTGATTGTTCATAATCGGTGCTCGCAATATTTGAACTGTTCTCGATATGAGTGCAAATGATGAAACAATATCACTCTGAAACTGCGCCAAGCCTTCTGCAAGATCAATATGGACGCATCAAGCGTAAGTTACGAATTTCTGTAACTGATCGCTGTAATTTTAAGTGTGTATATTGCATGCCTGAGCATCCAGAATGGTTAAATAAACAAGATTTGCTTAGTTTTGAAGCGCTCTTCCAATTTTGTCATTTTATGGTGCAGCAAGGTATCGAAAGTATTCGCATTACGGGTGGTGAACCATTAATGCGTCAAGGTATTGTTCATTTCATTCGAGATCTACAGTCTTTAAAAAGTTTAGGTTTAAAACGTATATCGATGACTACCAATGGTCATTACCTTGCTAAACATGCCAAGCAGCTAAAAGATGCTGGATTAGATGATTTAAACATTAGTTTAGATAGCTTAGATCCTGTTCAGTTTAAAGAGTTGACCAAGAAAAAATTGGAGCCTGTTTTAGAGGGGATACAAGCTGCAAAAGAAGTAGGATTACCTTTTAAAATTAACTGCGTGTTAATGAAAGATAGAAATGATGATCAAATTTTACCTATGGTGAAATGGTCAATTGCTCATCATATTCCTTTGCGTTTTATCGAGTTTATGCCGCTTGATGGTGATGCACTTTGGTCAAATAAAGATGTGGTAAGTGAGGCTGAAATTTTACAGGTATTGCAACCGTATTATTCGGTACAAGTCATCGAGCAGCAACATGAGCCAGCGCGTCAATATCTAATTAACGGTAGCTATCATTTAGGAATTATTTCCACAATTACGCATTCATTTTGCCACCAATGTGACCGTATACGGCTTACCGCAAAAGGCGAACTATATAACTGTTTATTTGCGCCGCAAGGCTTAAATATTAAGCCTCAGCTTCAAACGCTGGTAAGCAAACAACATACTCCAGAATATGGTGTGTATATCCAAAAATTAAAGAATCTGGTTCATCCTTATATCTGGCATAAAGCCAAAGGTTTCCATGCCTTACAACATCAACAAACCCGTAAAATCAGCATGCATATGCTTGGGGGATAAATGCAACAATCTATCCAAATTAAAGTCGAAGCATTTGGTGCAATTGAAAAATTGCTTCCTGAAAATCTTTTGCTAGTTTGTCCTAGCCATAGTCTGGTTAAAGATGTATTAGATGAAATTGTTTTATTGCATCCGGAATCTACAAAAGCCATGGAAAAATGTGCATGTGCGATTGGTGATAATGTTATAACCAGACAAACTGTCTTAAGTGAGCCATGCACTTTGGTTTTATTATCACCCGTTGCCGGAGGATGAGTCATGAAAGAGTTCGCAAGAATACAAGAGCAGGCTTTAAGCTTGGATACTTTTGATCCGATTCAATCTTTTCCGGAATGTGGCGGTATCGATATTTTTATGGGTACGGTTCGTAATCATCACGAAGGTAAAGCGGTAAAGGCGCTGAAATATACATCGTATAAACCGCTTGCAGAAAAAATGATACGTGAAATTGAACTGGAAATTGAGAAAAAGTATCAGGTATCTTACGTGCGAGTGGTTCATCGTATTGGCTATCTGGATGTCGGTGAAACAGCCATTATTGCGATTGCGTATGCAGCCCATCGCCGTGAAGCTTTTCAGGCATGTGAGGAAGCGGTCGAACGGGTAAAGCATGAAGTACCTGTCTTTAAAGAAGAGTTCTTTACAGATGGTACAAGTCACTATGTAGAAGGCTGCTGTATTCGTAAGGATGCACCGCACGACCACAAACACCATCATCATGCCGGCCATGAGCACTCACACTGAAATATGTAATACTAGGATAAATAATGAAAAACGTAGGAATGAAGCCGGAAAGTTATCGTGTTGCTGAAGCACAAGCGATTTTATATGCACCACCGCACTGTATTGAACTATTAAGACAAGGAAACACGGAAAAAGGTGATGCATTAAAAACAGCACGTGTTGCAGGAATTTTGGCAGCAAAACGAACTGATGAGCTGATTCCACTATGTCATCCGCTACCGATTTATCGGGCAGATGTAGAATATGAATTGGAACATGACTTTGTAAAAATTATTGCTGTCGTTGAGACCATTGGGCCAACTGGCGTAGAAATGGAAGCTTTAACGGCGGCAAGCCTTGCAGGTTTAACCATTTACGACATGTTAAAGCCCCATTGTGAACCAGAAGAACTCTGGATGGATCAATGTAAACTACTTAAGAAAAAAGGCGGAAAATCCCATTTTAAACGGGTATTGCGTCAGCCTGTTTCGGCTGCGGTTATTGTATTGTCAGATACCGTAGCAGCGGGTAGAAAGCCGGATACGGCCGGAAAATCTGTAGTTGAAACTTTAACTGAAGCTGGATTTGATCCGATCCATTACCAAATTTTGCCTGATGAAGCAGATGATCTCAAAGAATTGGTCCTAGAACTCACCAAATCGTATGCTTGTATTATGACCGTGGGTGGGACAGGAATTGGTAAGCGTGACATTACAGTTGATACGCTAGAGCCTCTTTTAGAACGTAAATTAGATGGCTTAATGGAAGCTGCTCGCTCATTTGGACAAAAACGCACGCCATACGCTGCTATGTCACGCGGAGTAGCCGGGTTTATTGACCGTTCGTTAGTAGTGACGTTACCGGGAAGCCGTGGTGGAGCAAGCGAATCAATGGCCGCTATTTTACCCGCATTAGTCCATATTTTTGATGTTTGCCGTGATTTACCACATCCAGGAGGCTATGAATAATGTCAGGTTGTGGTGCTGAGCGTGGATTAATCAGTATAGATGAAGCGCTAGATTTAGTTATTAATAAGCCTAAAAACTTAAGCTCTATTCAAAAGACTCTAATAAATAGCCTAAGTAGTTATCTTGCCAAAGATATTTACTCTGAAATTAATTTACCAAGTTTTTCTCAAAGTGCGGTAGACGGTTATGCACTTTGTAGCCATGCAGAAGATTTAAATAATCAAAAGTTCCAAGTCACAGGTGAGATTCGTGCCGGAAGCGAGAGTCATGACATACTTGGTGAAGGTCAGGCGATTCGTATATTTACGGGCGGCAAAATTCCTGAAGGGACAACGCATGTAGCACGGCAAGAAATCGTATCGGTTATTTCGGCTCAAGAAATTTGTTTAACGGAGCATATACGCCCTCAAGCTGATATCCGTTTTACTGGTGAAGAAATCCAGCAAGGGCAGTTACTTGCTCAAGTAGGACAGTTTCTAAATATTGGAAGCTTGGCTGCTTTAAGTATGGCAGGTGTACAAGAACTTACTGTTTATCGTAGACCAAAAGTTGCAGTTTTAGTCACAGGTGATGAAGTTGCTCAAACGGCAAAAGATTTAATCGATGGAAAAGTCTTTGATGCAAATGGTCCATTACTAAAAGCTTGGTTTGAAGATTATGGTTTAGATGTTGAACTCATTCATGTGGCAGATGAAGCAGATCAGGTCACCCATTACTTTAACCGACTAAAAGACAGCTATGATGTTGTTATAACGACTGGCGGAGTTTCGGTAGGAGACTACGACTTTGTTCGGCCCTGTGCTTTCGAAGTTGGATTTGAACAAATCTTTTGGAAAGTTAAACAAAAACCGGGTAAACCTTTATTCTTTGCCGAATACCATAATTCACAAACCCGCCATTCCTGTTATTTGTTAGGCTTACCGGGCAATCCGGCTGCGGTATATGTCGCAATGCAAGTTTACGGTAAATCTTTATTGGATGCCTTGCAGGGCAATAGACAGGGACCAGAATGGTTTACCGCAATTTTAGAGCATGATTTAAAAGAAGATGCACGTGAGCGTTTTTTACGAATGTATGCTTATTTTGATGCAGGGCAACTTAAAGTAAAAAGTTTGGCTAAGCAGCAGTCCCATATGCTGAGTAACCTTATGCAAGCCAATAGTTTAGTCCGTATTCCTGCAAGTACAAAACTAGCATCAGGAACGGTGCTAAAGGGGATCTTTATTTCAAATTAACTTATAAATAAGCTGTATATAATTAATCCATACTGATGGATTAATTATATTTTATAACTATTTTTAGTGACTGTTATTTTAAAAAATAAGCTTTATAAATATACTAAAAACTTATTTCTAAGCTGAATATTGCATATAACATATTAAGTG
Organism: Acinetobacter sp. FDAARGOS_558; assembly: GCF_003937785.1. Lineage (NCBI taxonomy): Bacteria > Pseudomonadati > Pseudomonadota > Gammaproteobacteria > Moraxellales > Moraxellaceae > Acinetobacter > Acinetobacter sp. FDAARGOS_558. The sequence continues at coordinate 642,620 of NZ_RKJH01000001.1, read as the reverse complement.
GTTTAGGGTATAAATAATAAGGCAAGTAGGCCAGTTTTATATTGAGGAAAGCATAAAGATGAAATGGGATGACATCGGTGATCAGCCTTGTTCTGTTGCCCGTATGCTATCAGTGATTGGTGATCGATGGACGATGCTAATATTACGTAATGCTTTTATGGGAATTCGTCGTTTTGATGACTTTCAAAAATCATTAGGTGTCACTCGTCATGTCCTTTCTGATCGCTTAAAACGGTTGGTTGAATACGAAATTTTAGTGAAAGCGCCTTATTTTGACCGTCAGGAACGCTTTGAATATCGTCTCACAGATAAAGGCTTTGAGCTTTATCCAATTATCTTATCTATGGCGAACTGGGCAGATAAATGGATGGACCAAGGTTTAGGTAAACCTTTGGAATATCGACACAAAGCATGTGGACATAAGTTTGAACCTGTTATGGTGTGTTCAGTATGTCGTGAACCATTACATGCAAAACAAGTTCAGGTTTCGGCTGGGCCGGGCTATTTTGCTTATATGGAACAAAAGCAAAAACAGGCTTAAACTCGGTTCTCTAACGACTCTTGTAGAAGCGCTTCTGCAAGAGTCTTATAAATATAATCATGATTTGATTGTGTAATATTAAAACGGATAAATTGACCTGCCGATTGTGCTTGGCTAAAGGCATTACCCGGGGCGAGAATCACTTGCCGATTCAGGCAAAACTGAGCAATCTTCGCTGCATCTACACCTTCCGGTAGACGACACCACACAAAAATTCCAGCCTTGGGCTCAATCCATGGTTCTATCCCAATCGATTTAAGCTTCGCGATTGTTTCTTGCATGGCTTGAGCTAAACGAACTTTTAATAAATCTAGATGCTTACGATATGAACCATCGGTTAAAGCTGTGTGTAAAATCTTGGCTGAGAGTCCATTGTGAGAAAAACTGGTGGCTATTTTTAAATCGGTAATTTGATCAATCCATTCTGGTTTCGCAACAATATAGCCGCAGCGAATAGAAGCAGAGAGCGTTTTAGAAAAACTTCCAATAAAAATCACGCGTGAAAGGTTGTCTAGGGCTGCAAGTCGTGGAGCGGGAGTATATTCAAAATCTGAGAAGATATCGTCTTCAATCACAATTAAATTAGACTGATCAATCAACTTTAATAATTGATGAGCTGTCGAGAGTGAGAGTGTTGCACCAGTTGGGTTGTGTATTCCGGAATTTGTAATATAAAGCCGAGGGTTATAGCTCTCGATAGCTTCTTTAAATGCCTCTAAGTCCGGGCCATTTGGAGTGTAGGGAATACCAACAACTTTAACTTGATGAACTTTAAGTAGAGCATGAAAGTTAAAGTAGCAAGGGTCATCAATTAGAACTACATCATCTGGTTTAAGTAAAAAACGACAAACCAGATCAATAGCTTGAGTGCCTGAATCGGTTAGAAGAACTTGATTAAGGTTTGCCTCTATACCTTTACTTTGTGCCCGTCTAGCCAGTAGATCTCTTAATGCGGGCAGCCCCAACGGTGAAGAATAACCCAATAAACTATCGTCTTCGCTACGTGTGGCTGACCTTAATGCTTTGCGGATACTTTCAAGTGGCATCCAATCATTTGGTAACCAACCACAACCGGGTTTAAACGCATTAGGTTCTGCTTCTAAAGACTGACGTGAAATCCATAACGGATCTATAGAGCGATCTAATTTGGGTCCTAATTCACTTAAGGCTAAAGGTGCAAGGGGTGCTACTACATAAAAGCCGGAACCACTACGTGATTCAATTTTACCTAGGGCAATTAATCGCTCATAAGCTTCGACAATAGTAGAAACAGAAAAACCTAAATCTTTGGCTAATTTACGTACAGAGGGAAGTCGAGTTCCTGGAGTTAAAGAACGATTCTTAATTTGTTGTTCAATCTGAGAAATAACAAACTCGATTTTTGTTTTGGTCTGGTTCACACTAATTATCTCTAACTGTACTGTTTGTTTATACATAACAGTTTTTTAAAATTGTACTGCTTTGTATCTGGTTTTGACACCATATCACAGCTTAAATTCTTCGTATAGTTGCGGAGAATAATATGCAAAAGTTTATGAACGGTTGGGTGAATGGTTTTATTGGGGTTGCAATTTTTGCTGGTTCATTACCGGCTACCCGTGTTGCGGTAACAGGTTTTGAGCCGGGTTTTCTAACAGCAGCAAGAGCTGTCATTGCAGGAGTTTTGGGTTTAATTCTTATCTTTTTGCTTAAGGAAAAAAAGCCTGCTAAACAAGATTGGTGGCCACTCGCTATTGTGGCTTTAGGCGTTGTAGTTGGTTTTCCCTTATTTACTGCGCTTGCTCTACAGTATATGAACGCAGCCCACTCGATTGTCTTTGTTAGCCTTCTACCGCTCGCTACTGCCATATTTGCAGTAGTGAGAGGTGGAGAAAAACCAAATTTATTTTTTTGGATATTTGCAATTTTAGGCAGTTTGGTTGTTTTTACCTATATGTTTTTCTTATCGGGTGAAGCTTCTTTTGGCATCGGCGATTTATACATGCTTATTGCAATTATTTTGTGTGGATTTGGCTATGCAGAAGGCGGAGTACTTTCGAAAAAAATAGGTGGATGGCAGGTGATTTGTTGGGCGCTTATTTTAGCTTTGCCGATTATGCTGCTTGCTACTCTTTTTTATATGCCCGTTTCCTTTCAAGATGTATCTACATCAGCGGTAGCAGGGCTGGTTTACGTATCTTTATTTAGTATGCTCATCGGGTTCTTTTTTTGGTACAAAGGACTTGCACAAGGCGGTATTGCTGCAATTAGCCAGCTACAGCTTTTACAGCCTTTAATGGGACTTGCGATTGCCGCACTTTTATTACATGAACACGTCAGTTGGTCGATGTTAATGGTAACGGCAGTAACAATTTTATGTGTCGCTGCCGCTAAAAAATTCGCATAAAAACTTATAAACAATTTGCCGGTTTAGGAATACCTGCCAAGCGACTGAGATGGCGAGCAACTAAACCGGTATTAAATTTTTGCTGTAAAACAGCATTATTAATGTCTGGACTGACGGTTTTCATTAAAAACTTAATCAAAGGACGTGTTGCAGGAGAATGCCCAAATTGCTGATAAAATTGGCGAACCGCAGCTAAAACTTCAAAATGCCAATCTGTTAATTCAAGATCGAGAGATTTGGCGAGTTCCTGTGCTACTTCGGGATTCCAAATCGTATAGTCGACTAAATGACCATCTTGATCTAATTCTAAATTCATAAAAATGAGCCTAACTATATTATTTCAAAGAAATGCATCGATTAAATTGTAAAACCAGATCCGCAAACTGGTCATAGTTCAATACCTTAACGTGAGCCAAGGTTTCTGCATCAATTAAATCTTTTTCATGAGACAAACAAGAAACTGAGCCAAACTGCTGACAAATATTTACCGAAAGTTGAGCAGTTGAGTCACCCATAAAAACAATTTGATCATCTTTATGAAATAGCTTTGCAAGTTCTTCAATAATGCGAGGAGTATGGTGATAAGAAGCTTGCACAAGATAAAGAGTTGATTGCGTCATTAAAATTACACCTTTATCTACCAATATAAGACATGATCGAAAGACTGGATAAGTTCAATATCTAACTGAACAAATTCTAGTTCCTGCTCGCTGTTTTGAACAAATGGATGCTGTTTGTTTTTTGCTTCAATAAGGATTGGACTTAAGTCATAAAACTCAAAGCTATCCACCATGTTTGAAGCAATTTTAAAAGCATGCTGCAATTGGTCGAAGTTACCTTCATTTTGTAAAAGACTAAGAGCCGCATCTTTTAATAATACTTTGACTGGTGAGCCAAAGGTTGCTAAAACCATAGTAGCGGCGAGGCTTTCATTGACTTGTAGGCTGGTTAAATTGGCTTGGGTCAAAATAACGAGTACAGTTTTCACACAATATACCTTTTAAAAGCAACAATCTAAGTTAACAAAGTAACTTAAAATTGAAGAAGACGAGAGGCTGACTGTACTGCATCAGCAAGTTCACCTAGACCAACTAACTCAAAGTTGTTCGCTAGGTTGTGATGACTAAGTTGATGGCGACTCGCATTTTCTGCATCGGTAATCCCGCGTGCAAGAGCAGCGCTAACGCAAACAGGAAGTCTGATCGCGAGCTTTTGCCATTCATGCGTTAAATTACGCTGGTCGTCAGGAACCCACTGAAAATCATTCGCAACTTGAACGCCATCTTGGTAAAAGAATACACGAAAGTCTTCATTTTTACTTTTGAGTGCCTGAGCTAGGCCCAGCGCATGCCAAGCATGGATCGAAGTAGGAGCAGAGGTTATTAGTAGTAATGTACTCATTGAGAATTCACTATGGTCATACGTCTAAATGGGCGTAGATACATTAAGAGAAAGGTAAGTATACAATGATTTTAGTGACAGGTGGTTTAGGCTTTATCGGTTCACATATTGCATTGAGTCTCATGGCTCAAGGCCAAGAAGTGGTTCTTGTCGATAATTTGGCTAACTCGACCTTGCAAACGCTTGAGCGGTTAGAATACATCTCTGGTATGTACGTTCCGTTTGTTAAACTTGATGTACGTAACACGCCTGCATTGAACAAAGTATTTGAACAGTACTCAATTGATGCAGTCATTCATACGGCTGGTTTTAAATCTATTGAAGAGTCTAATTTAAAACCGCTTGAATATTATAATGATAATGTCAGTTGTATCATGAGCCTATTGCGTGCAATGCAACGTACAGGCGTCCGTCATTTTATTCATTTATCTAGTTTGGCAGTCTATGGAAAATCTGGTTCACAGTTAAGTGAAACAGATGATTTCAACTATGCTTATCCTAACCCTTATATTAAGTCGCAACAGATGATTGAAGAAATCATCCGTGATACTTACAAAATTGATCATGAATGGAAAATTGCAATTTTACGTCTATCAAATATTGTAGGTGCTTTTGAGCATGGCGTATTAGGCGAGTATGTAGCACAGCTCCCTAAAAATATTGTACCGCTTGCCATGCAAGTTGCAGCGATGCAACGTGATTTAATTGAATTACAAGATCAGGTGACTACCGAGGACCATACCGTAGAACGTAGCTTTTTACATGTATTAGATGTATGTGAGGCAGTAAGCTCAACTTTACATTGGTTACGTGATCAAAGCCATTGCTGTGAAGCTTTTAATATTGCTCATGAGCAAGTGCATTCGATTCGTCAATTATTAGATGAAATTTCACAGGTTACCCAAGCCGAAATTCCGACACAATCTGCGATTTATAAGCATGAAGAGTTAGCACAGATTGGTGCAAATATAGGAAAAGCAAAAACTTTATTACAATGGGCACCTAAGCGAACTTTAAAACAAATGATTGAAGATGAATGGAGATTTTATCAAAATACATTAAATGGAAGATAAGATAATGATTCTTATTTACAATAATGGAATGCTTGAGTACGATACTAAAATTAACTAGCCAAAGCATAAATTGCTTCAGCCCGTGAGTTCTTTAACCAGATAACCGAGGTTTCTATGCAAACACGAATTGAACATGACACAATGGGTGAGATTGAAGTTCCGAATGAAGCGCTGTGGGGTGCACAAACCCAACGTAGCTTACAGAACTTTAAAATCGGGCAGGAGCGTTTACCCCGTGCCATGATTCGAGCGATGGGCTTGGTAAAAAAAGCAGCGGCAATAACCAATGCAGAGTTAGGCCAGTTACCACAAGATTTGAGCCAATATATTGTGGGGGCAGCTGAGGAAGTGATTGCAGGGAAATGGGACTCTCAGTTTCCACTCGTGGTTTGGCAAACAGGTTCAGGTACGCAAAGTAACATGAACTGTAATGAAGTGATTGCAAATATTGCAAATCAAAAGCTAGGCCAAGCGCTCGGAGCACAAAAGCCGGTACATCCGAACGATCATGTTAACCGTGCACAATCTACTAATGACTCATTCCCAACGGCTATTCATGTTGCGGCAAGTTTGCAAATTAATGAATTACTGATCCCTGCTGTAGAACAGCTTAAAGCGACTTTGCAAAAAAAGTCGGACGAATTCCAAGATATTGTTAAAATTGGCCGTACCCATTTACAAGATGCGACGCCACTGACACTTGGTCAAGAGTTTAGCGGTTATGTTTCTCAGCTCGAGCATGGTTTAGTACGTTTACAACAAGCTTTAAGTGGTCTGTATGAGTTGCCATTAGGTGGCACAGCGGTAGGAACTGGATTAAATGCTCATCCTGATTATGCTGTTAAGGCGGCAGCTCAGCTTGCAGCTTTAACGGGTTTGCCATTTGTTACGGCTCCTAATAAATTTGAAGCACTTGCAGGACGTGATGCTGCTGTTTTTGCATCAGGTGCATTAAAAACACTAGCGGTAAGCTTAAACAAGATTGCCAATGATATTCGTTGGTTAGCAAGTGGTCCACGTTGCGGCTTCGGCGAAATCCGTATTCCTGAAAATGAACCTGGTTCAAGTATCATGCCAGGTAAAGTGAACCCGACTCAAAGTGAAGCCATGACCATGGTTGTTGCTCAAGTGCTTGGCAACGATACCACTATTAATGTCGCTGGTGCTTCCGGTAACTTCGAGTTAAACGTATTTATGCCAGTGATTGCTTATAACTTACTGCAATCTATTCAGTTGCTTGGTGATGCATGTAATAGTTTCAATGATCACTGTGCAGTAGGAATTGAGCCAAATCGTGAGAAAATTGATCACTTCTTGCATAATTCTCTTATGTTAGTTACGGCATTAAATCCGGTTATTGGTTATGAAAACTCTGCAAAAGTGGCGAAAACTGCTTATAAAGAGAATAAAACTTTAAAGCAAGTTGCTGTAGAGCTAGGACTTGTTACAGCAGAGCAATTTGATGAAGTGGTTAAACCTGAAAAAATGGTTTCGCCAAATAGTAAATAAGCGATTTAACAATAGCCATCAGCAGTATATTTTGTAGCGATTTTACAAACTCTTAACTACTGATGGCTATTATGCTTAAGATGTTAAAGTTAGGGCCACTCATTTACCCTAAGTTATTTATTAAAAATAAGAGCTATACCAATAGATCTTCTATATATTCCCAGCCATTAGCTTTCATCTCTTCAAACTTTCTTTTTAATTCTTCTTTTGTATATTCATGTGAGTCTTTAGCTAAAAGAATATGATAAGAATTAGATGCTGGATCTATAGTGACCTCATTAATTTCTACTGGCTGAATCACACCATTTTCGGTCAAACCAAGATCAGTAAAGCACATTCCTTTTACCGGAATAACACTGCATTCATACTCTTTAGAAATAAAATAATTATTTGAATAAGTTGAATAGGTACGTGAAGCGCGAATCTTCATTGCTATCTCCTTTATTCGTAGAGAAGATTTGAGTAGTGTGGCGCGTTTTAAAAGCTAAAACTGTTTACTTTTTATTGTTTGTTTACTATGAATCTTTGTTATTTAAAATATTTTTAACAATCTATATCAAAATTAACTGTAGAAGCCTCCTTTTTAAAAGAAGGCTTCAATATAGATAAGCTTATCTTGAGATTTTGTAAACTTTATTTTTATATTCATCACGAGAAATGACACCTTTATCATATTGTTGTTTTAATGATCTATATTGTTGATAACGAAGATCTCTTTGAATGCCCATATTGTCATGATTTCTAATGTAATAGAGACTTCGTTCATGATCACTCATATTTACAGTATGGTCAGGAGAGTGGGAATAAGTGTTTTGTGGTTGCTCTTCTTGGTAGTGTTTTGCAATCTCAAAAAAATCTACGTTTTGTTTGTTTGAATCAGAGCGGAAAGGATTGTGTTGTGATTCGTTAATTTTATGATCTGAACTATTATTTACCTCAAGCATACTTTTATGACGTTTTGACTCTTGTCCATAAAATTCATATTTGGTTGGGGAGAGAGTTGTTTCAGAAAATACAAAAGGAGAAAAAGTAGCAGTACTTAAAACTAATAAAATTAATTGTAATCTATTCATTTCTTTGGAAGCCCAGATGAAAGTGAGTAAATCACTGTATTATAACACTAAATTTAACAGTAAGCTAAAAAATAATATATTTAAAATATACATATTTTTAATTTTCAAAGTCATATAAGGTTTATTTTGCAAGTTTCTAGGTTGTAATTATTCCTTATTAAGCTCTATCAAACCAACTTGGTGTTGAATAAGCTGCCATAATTGTTAAAATGCCCACCTTATCCTGTTTTTATATTATTTTTTAATTGCTTTTGTTCTTGCAGTTTTTAAATTAATTATGAAAAACAGCTGTTTAGTTAAGGATTTTTTGAATGCTCTCTATTTATTTAACAGATACTCAACAACATGTGCAATTTAATGATTACCCAAGTGATCAGCCTGTTAAATTTCTGTTAAATCTTAAAAAGATTTTTCCAAGTACTGGTGATTTATTATTACCTGTTTTACCTGAAGATAATGATCTGGAAAATGTAACTTGGGAATCAACCTCAAAAGACTTTGAAATCTTCAAAAAGTTATTGGCAGGTTGGGGTGTGATTGAGCTTCGTTTAAATGCCATTACTGCTTATAAAGATAAAAACTTTGCAAATGAGCTAATTAAACAAGCTCAAGCGAAACGTAAAAAAGTAGCACAAAAAAATCATCAACTTTCTTTAGTTGCATTGGATTATATTTTTATGCACGAAATTCATGCACTCATTGATGCTGAACTGTTCACAATAGGCGAGAAATTTTATTTGCCAACCTTGCGGGAGCAATGGAAAGGTACCGTTTCGGACCAAGTGCTTAATGGAAAGCTCTAATGAATATCAAAAGGTGAATTATTATAATTCACCTTTTTTATAATTAAATCAAAAGTTTGTGTGTTTTTTTTGGTGGGTTGTACAAAAGTTTACAAGAAAAGAATGCGTTTTTTTAAAAGTGGCAGATACATTGCTTATATAAATACAAAATTATTGCGGGAGAGAGGTTCTTAAGAACCCGCCGAAGGAGCAACAGGCCCGGAAACTCTCAGGCAAAAGGACTGTAATAATTAAAAAATCTGGAGAGCAGCTTAAGATTTATAAGCATGGAAAATAAAAACTTATAAGTCATAAACTCACCGAAGGGGAAGATCGAAATACTAAAAGGTAGTATTTAGGTCGAAACTCTCAGGTACAAATGACAGATGGGCTGTACTGATGAAATGTTTTTGCATTTCAGAGGAGTCTGTTATGCCACATGTTATTGTGATTGGTGCAGGAATCACAGGGGTTACTTCAGCCTATGAATTATCTCAATTAGGTTACCAAGTCACAGTGATTGATCGCCATCTTTATCCAGCCATGGAAACATCATTTGCAAATGGAGGGCAATTATCTGCTTGTAATGCAGAAGTCTGGAACCAGAAAGCGACCGTTATAAAAGGTTTTAAATGGATGAGGCAAAAAGATGCTCCTTTATTATTGAATCCTTCCTTTAGCCTACATAAATATAGTTGGTTGGTTGAGTTTTTGTCTCATATTAAAAATTATGAAGCCAATACAATAGAAACCGTTCGCTTGGCATTGCTTGCGCGTAAGCGCTTGTTTGACGTAGCTGAAAAAGAGCAGCTTCAATTTGATCTGGAGAAACGCGGTATTCTTCATATGTATCATACTAAGGATGATTATGACATCGCCAAGCGAGTTAATGATGTCCTAAATAAAGGGACTTTAGAACGTTACTCGGTTTCACCTGAGGAAATGAAATCAATCGAACCTTCTTTAACGGGTGAGTACTTTGGTGGCTATTACACACCAAGCGATGCAACCGGTGATATCCATAAATATTCAACCTCTTTAGCTGAAAAGACTAAACAATATGGCGTTCAGTACAAATTCGGTTTGGAAGTTACTGATATTAAGTGTCATGCAGATAAAGTGGTGCTGAATTGTCAGCCAAGTGCTGAGCATCCGCATCTTTCCCAAACAGACAGCTTTCAATTAGAAGGTGATGTTTTGGTAGTGTGTGGTGGTGTAGGAAGTTATCAGTTAGCTGATATGATTGGTGAACGTGTAAATGTTTATCCGGTCAAAGGTTATTCAATTACCGTCCAATTAAAAGATGAAAAAAGTATAAAAAATGCACCGTGGGTGAGTTTGTTGGATGAGAGCGCTAAAATTGTAACGTCTCGTTTAGGACCAGATCGTTTACGTGTAGCAGGTACGGCCGAGTTTAATGGTTATAATCGAGATATTCGAGCCGACCGTATTCAACCTTTGGTAAATTGGGTAAACCGCAATTTTGACATTTCAACTGAGCATGTTGTGCCTTGGGCGGGTTTAAGGCCAATGATGCCTAATATGTTGCCAGTTGTGAAACAGTCTAAACAGTCTCGAGTTTTCTATAATACGGGACATGGTCATCTAGGCTGGACTTTGTCAGCAGCTACAGCTGTTTTGGTGAGTCAAGACATTCAACAAAAGTATCCCGCATAAAAAGAAAAGCCAGTGTCTATGCACTGGCTTTTTTATTTTATATTCACTAGTCGTACAGGCGATAAATTCCTGTGAAGCGCTCACAACCTTTTTGCTGGGTTTTTACGATGAGCAGTGCTTTCTGAAAGTCAAATTTATATTTACAGTTATGTTCATTATCTAAAATTTCACTTTTCTGTTCAGGAGAGCTGTAAGCCATAAGTGAAACCGTTTGGGTTTCTTTTCGGTTATTCGGATTACGGTAAGCTAAACCTTCAATTTTGATTTTATCTTTAGCAAGTTGATGTATTTGTAAATGAACGGGCTGAGATGCAATATGTCCATTTTCAAATTTAAGATAATGCTGAGTCAGGGTTTGTTTAAGTGAAGCATAAAAATTTAAATCATCACCACGTACATCAAACTGTTGTTGAATACATGAATTGGTTTTGCATTGTTGTGTTTGTCTAAGCCACAATGTTTGAGTATCTTGTAGAAGCTGCAGGGGGGCATCTGTGACCAAGTATGCAGAAAGATATTTATTGTTGAGCTGCTTTCGTGCTTCGCTAAAGGTTTTTGAACAGATTTTTAGCTCTGCTTTTGAGTTGGAGCAGTCGATAGACTCTGCAAAAACAAGCGATGAGCATAAACAACTCAATGTCACGACAAAACTTAATCTTTTCAATTGATTCATATCAGTATTCGACGGCATGATCGCTTATACTTTCAGTCTACTTTGCTAAGTGTACTATAGCGAAACACGACGGTTGAATACAAGATTTCTTAAGCTTTTATAATAGAAGGGAAGAGTTTATATGGTTGCTCAAATTCGTATTGGACAAGGAATGGATGTGCATGCCTTTGAAGAGGGTAACTTCGTAACCTTAGCAGGCGTTCAAATTCCGCATACGCATGGTTTGAAGGCACATTCTGATGGCGATGTCGTGCTACATGCATTATGTGATGCATTACTAGGTGCTCTAGCACTTGGTGATATTGGTCAGCATTTTCCGGATACAGATCCAGAATTTAAAGGAGCGGATAGCCGTGTTCTACTTAAACATGTTTATCAATTAATATTAGACCGAGGTTATCATTTAAATAATGCTGATATTACGGTAGCTTGTGAGCGTCCTAAATTGGCCAAATACAATTTGGAAATGCGTCAAAGCATTGCAGATGTTTTAAATGTAGATTTAAATCAAATTAGTATCAAAGCGACCACAACCGAAAAACTTGGATTTACTGGTCGCCAAGAAGGAATTTTAGCAACAGCGACGGTGTTAATATCTCATTAAACTAAATCATTGGTTTGTTGCAAAGACTGTTGAAGTTCTAAGGTAGCCTTACGGCCTTGAAGCTGTAAGGTAATACTATGAATGAGTCCTGTCCATGTTTCATTTGGCTCCCAAATCTCATGAAGCAAATCCTGACAGGTTGGCATATCCATATTCATATAAAATTGTCTGTAGACATACATAAGACAACTTACGCGTTTATTTTTGGCACAATGTATCCAAACAATTTCATTCTGCACTAAATGATCAATCAAATCTAAAACTAATAAGCATTGGTCAGAGGAGGGTGTTTCCCAGTCAATTGGAATATGAATATAATTTAAACCATATTCAAGACAGACCTGATCTTCATTTTTAATACTATCTGGTGAATTCGATAAAGCTAAATTTATAACAGTGCTACAACCATACTCTTTAATGAACTTAAGTTGTTCGATAGAAGGTTGCGCTGAACTAAATAAATGTTCATGAATGATCGAAAATGCAGGGATTTCAGATAATGATTGTTCAAGGGTTGTCATAATCGCACTCTACACGAGTAGGCTTGGCTTATTGTGTAGAATGTTATACACGATTATGTGTGACAGTTGAAATATAGGCTGTTTATATATTGGGCAACATCATAAAAATTTTTAAAATAATAAATGGGGGGAATAGGGATCTTATAAAAATAAAAAAAAACAGCACCTTAACGATGCTGTTTTTTGAATTAGAAATTAAGCTTTTTTCAAATTTTCGTTGAGTAAAAATTCCATTAAAGCTTTTTGTGCATGCAGACGGTTTTCTGCTTCGTCCCATACTACGGCATTTTTATGGTCGAGCATGGTTTCAGAAATTTCTTCACCACGATGAGCAGGTAAGCAGTGCATGAATAAACAGTCTGGGTGTGCAAGTCCCATTAATTTCTCGTTAACCTGAAAATCAGCAAAGGCTTTTTCACGAAGTTTCTGTTCTTCTTCTTGTCCCATGCTTGCCCATACATCTGTAACGATAAGATCAGCATTTACAGCCGCATCTTCCGCATTATCAAAAAGTTCAACACAATGCCCAAACTCTGCTAAAAACTCAGGTTTAGGTTCATAACCTTTTGGTGATGCAATCTTGAGTTTGAAACCCATCATGTGTGCAGCTTCAATATATGAATTACACATATTATTGCCATCACCAATCCAAGCTACGGTTTTGCCTTCAATACTGCCGCGATGTTCAATATAAGTTTGTAAATCTGCAAGTAACTGACAAGGATGGTGATCATCAGTTAAGCCATTGATAACGGGAACTTTTGAATAAGATGCAAAACGTTCAACGATATCGTGACCAAAAGTACGAATCATTACGATATCAAGCATGCTTGAAATAACACGGGCTGAATCTTCAATCGGTTCACCACGGCCTAATTGCGTATCACGTGGTGATAAGAAAATGGCACTACCACCAAATTGATTAATACCAGCTTCAAAAGAAATACGAGTGCGTGTGCTCGATTTTTCAAAAATCATTCCCAATACTTTACCAACAAAAGGTTGATATACCTTATTGCTTTGCTGCATTTTCTTAAGTTCGCTTGCGCGTTCCAAAATGCGATTAAGTTCTAGAGTGGATAGATCACGTAAAGTCAGGAAATGTCTTAGAGCCATGTAGCTACTCCATAATAATTGTTTTGAATTACAACAATTATCTGTTGTTGGCTGGGTGGAAGTGGGAAAAAAGAAGTCTACTATACTATAAGCATTTCAAAATGCAAAAGAATTAGACTTTATGATGGCCCTTTAAGAAAATATCAACACAATAGTTAATATAATCAATGACTTCCGTTTCATTAGGTGGGAGAGGCATTCCCATAATCATTCGCCATTCAATATCACGTAAAATTCCAAAATACATAAGAGAGGAATGATCAGGAGATGTACAGGTAATTTCACCTGATTGATGAGATATGAGTAAGGCTTGAGCAATTGTATTTTGGACATCCAGAGCACATTTTTCATATAAGTATTGGCTTAAAGTCGCATTACATTGAGTTTGTTCAATAACCAAACGTAAAAAGGCAATGTGTTCAGGTTGAATAATGTGCTTATAAAAACGGATGAGAGTTTGGATTAAATAATCTTTTAAAGAAGTTTGCTCTGGTTGAAATGCAATACAGATATCTTTAAAAAACATTTCACGGCGATAATCGCAGATTGCAGTAAATAAGCCATCTTTATTACCAAAGTATTTATAAATAGAGGTTTTTGAACCACCAGCATGATTAACGATGTCGTCAAGAGAGACAGCATCATATCCTTTTTCCAAAAACAGCTCGGTTGCGCTTAGCAATAGAGCTAAACGACGTTCTATACCGCGGCGTGTTTGGAGTTTCTCACATACGAGATGATGTGACTCAAGGACTGGATCATGCATAAAATTTAATAACGACGGCTAACACTGCTTATCTAGTATAGCAAATCTATCTTTAACGATGGTCATTGGTATGTTTTTAGGTCATCTGGTAAACAATAAGTAGAGTGTAGGTTTGTGGAAAATTTATAAAATATAATAAGTTATATGGGTTTTTAGAATTTTTTGATCATGTAACTGTATGTTCACATTTTAGTTTGATAGTCAATTCCGATTTAAATAGTCATAAAGAAAAGCGGCTAAATTAAATTAGCCGCTTTTTGATTTTTGCTTCGGTGTTAAGCTTCTGACAATGTTGCTTTATGTTCGTCCTCATCATCGTCATCAGCAGAATCCATGCCTAGCTCTTTTAACTTTCTGGTTAGGGTGTTACGACCCCAACCTAACAGCTCGGCTGCATGACGTTTGCGCCCACGAGTTTGCTGTAGTGCTGCATTAATTAAGGTGCGCTCAAACATTGGAGTAGCAATGTCTAAAATCTTCATTTCACCATTTTTAAGTTTTTGAATTGCCCATTGGCTTAGTAGCTCATCCCAATGGTGCAAAGAAATACGTTCAAAAGATGGTGCTGGTTGACTAGTCTCACTACTTTTTTGGAGTGGAACCTGTTTAAGCTCAGAAGGTAAATCTTCTGGATAAACCTCACGACCAGTAATCATGACGGTTAACCAACGGCAGGTATTCTCAAGCTGACGAACATTACCAGGCCATGGTAATTGTTGCATATAGTCCGTTGTTTCAGTATGTAAAATCTTTGGACTTACACCTAGCTCTTTACCCGCGCGAGCCAAGAAATGTTGAGCTAGCATCGGGATGTCTTCACTGCGATGCGCAAGCTTCGGAATATGAATTCGAATAACATTTAGACGGTGGTATAAGTCTTCACGAAAACGACCTTCATTCACCAGTTTTTCTAAGTCTTGATGGGTTGCCGCCACGATTCGAACATCAACTTTAACTGGAATGTGTCCACCAACCCGGTAAAACTCCCCATCTGCGAGCACACGTAACAATCGTGTCTGGGTTTCAAATGGCATGTCACCAATTTCATCAAGGAAGAGAGTTCCACCATTTGCTTGTTCAAAGCGGCCTTGATGTTGGGTGTTTGCACCCGTGAAAGCACCTTTTTCATGACCAAATAATTCCGTTTCTATTAAATCTTTAGGAATTGCTGCCATGTTTAAAGCAATAAAAGGCTTAGCGCGTCGTGGAGAATGTTTATGTAAAGCATGCGCAACCAGTTCTTTACCTGTGCCTGATTCACCATTAATTAAAACGGTAATATGCGACTGAGATAAACGACCAATCGCTCGGAAAACCTCTTGCATAGCAGGAGATTCGCCAATAATTTCTGTTGATTGTAGTGGTGAAGCTGTTTTTGTTGCTTCTTGCTGCTGCAATTTATTGATATGCAAAATCGCTCGATTGACTAAAGCTAAAGCTTCATCAATATCAAATGGCTTTGGTAAATACTCAAATGCACCAGTCTGATAGCTTGATACAGCAGACTCTAAGTCCGAATGCGCTGTCATAATGATAACAGGCAAGTCGGGGTGAGAGTTTTTCACTTTAGATAAGAAAGTTAACCCATCAATACCTGGCATACGAATGTCAGTTAAGATGACATCGGGCGCATCATGATGTAAACGTTCAAGTGCTGTTTGAGCTTCTTCAAAATTGGTGACGTCAAATCCTTCTTCTTTAAAGGTCTTTTCAAGTACCCATCGCATGGCGCGATCGTCATCAATAACCCATATTTTATTTCGCGACACGGTCTGACTCCCAAGGTAAATATAAGCTAAACATTGTTTTTCCAGGAACTGATTGGCATTCAATCATTCCGTTATGTTGATGCATGATGTTCTGTGCAATACTCAGGCCAAGCCCTGTGCCTTTTGCTCGTCCTGTAACCAAAGGATAGAACACAGACTCTAAAATGCTTTCGGGAATACCCGGTCCATTGTCTTCAATATCGACTCGTACAGCAGAGCGGTTGAGTACTCCATTAATGGTGACTAGACGTTGAATACGGGTACGTAAAATTAATTCAGGCTCTTGATCTGTAAAAAATGATTTATTTTCTGTAATAGCTTGAATGGCATTAACGCTAATATTGAGCATGACTTGAATGAGTTGGTCGCGATCGGCTTTTACATCGGGTAAAGACAAATCATAATCACGCGTAATTTTGATTTTTTTCTTGGTCTGATTTGCGATTAAAGAGCGTACCCGTTCTAGAGGTTCATGCACATTTACATTTTCATAACTTGGTAGTTGTCTTGAGCCCAACATGGTGTCGGCCAAATTGGTGAGACGATCTACCTCGTTAATAATGATATCCGTAAATTCAGCATAGCTCTCGTCATTTAAACTACGAGCAAGTAACTGAGTTGCCCCCCGAATACCAGCCAGAGGGTTTTTAATTTCGTGAGCAACGCCTCGAACCAGTTGTCTAGCCACTTGATGTTGTTGAATTAAGTTTTCTTCCTTAGAAATTTTCAACATACGATCAATAGGATTTAACTCAATAAGTAAGAGCGGGTGGTAGCTTTTACCTGCATTTAATTGCGAGACCGTATAATCCACATGTAAATCTTTAAAATTGACATTAATGATGGCTTCACGACGTGTATAAGGTTGTCCCGTTTTTAACGTGTTCAATAGGGCTTCATGCGTATTAAAGGTATCATCAGGTGCATGAAGTAAATTTAAAACCGGTTGTCCAGAAGCGCGAAGCAAACTAATGTCAAAAAGTGCTTCACAAGCGGAATTCAAATAAAAAATATTAAAGTTACTATCGATTAATAAAATCGCAGTAGTTAAATTGTCTACCAATAGGCGATAGTCGATAGGTGTGTGTTGATCCATTAGCGAATCGTTCCTGTCTTAAAATGGCGCAATGGCATCTTCATTGGTTATCGGTTTTCACCGTTATAGAACATGATTGATGCAAAATGTACGCCAACTTTGTTTATGGTTTATTTTAAGGTTTTAAGCGTAGTTAAAGCGCTCTAAAATCGTTCTTAATATCTTTTGGTCAAAAATATAGATGTATGCACCAATAATATCATGATCCAACTTGGTGCAATATTGAGTTTTGGTGCAAATATTGGTTGTATTTTGGTGCATTACACAAAGAGTGGGGTTTCCACCTATGCTTGAGACGAGAAAAGACATACAATACGCGCATTCAAGTGGAGCGCAGATTCATGAAGACCCCCAAAGTCGGTTTTGTTTCTTTAGGTTGTCCTAAGGCATTGGTAGATTCTGAACGAATTTTAACTCAGTTAAAGACTGAAGGTTATCAAGTTGCATCAGATTATGATGGTGCTGATTTAGTTGTTGTTAATACCTGTGGTTTTATTGAATCTGCAGTACAAGAATCTTTAGATGCAATTGGCGAAGCCATGAGTGAAAATGGCCGAGTTATTGTGACAGGCTGTTTAGGTAAAGACGAAGATAAAATTCGTCAAATGCACCCTAATGTTCTAAAAGTTACTGGTGCAGCAGCTTATCAAGACGTTATGGAAGCTGTACATGAATATGTCCCAGCACCGCCTAAACATAATCCGTTTATTGACCTTGTTCCTGAGCAAGGTATCCGTTTAACACCGAAACATTATGCTTATTTAAAAATATCTGAAGGCTGTAACCACCGTTGTACCTTCTGTATTATCCCGAGCATGCGCGGTGATTTAGTATCACGTCCGGTTGGAAGCGTATTAGAAGAAGCTGCTGCGTTAAAACGTGCAGGTGTAAAAGAAATCTTGGTCATTTCCCAAGATACCTCAGCTTATGGCGTAGACACCAAATATAAGCTCGATTTCTGGAATGGACAGCCCGTAAAAACCAAATTCTTTGACATGTGTGAAGCACTTGGTCAGCTTGGAATTTGGGTTCGCTTACATTATGTATATCCATATCCACATGTTGATGCAGTAATCGATTTAATGGCTCAAGGTAAAATCTTGCCATACCTCGATATTCCATTCCAGCATGCAAGCCCACGCGTTCTTAAATTAATGAAACGTCCGGCGCATAGTGAGAATACATTAGAAAAAATTAAATTATGGCGCGAAAAATGCCCGGATCTTGTGATTCGTTCTACTTTCGTGGTTGGCTTTCCAGGCGAAACTGAAGAAGACTTCCAGATTTTGCTCGATTGGTTGGTTGAAGCTCAACTTGATCGTGTAGGCTGCTTTACCTATTCACCAGTAGAAGGCGCTACGGCAAATGATTTACCAGATCATGTGCCAGAAGAAATTAAGCAAGAGCGTTACGAGCGCTTTATGCAAGTGCAGCAACAAATCTCTGCTGCCAAATTACAAAAACGTATTGGTCAAACGATGACTGTATTGGTCGATAGTTTGGAAGATGAATATCCTGTTGCTGTTGCACGTTCTTATGCCGATGCTCCGGAAATTGACGGTAATGTCTTTGTAGAAGATATCGATAAGAGCACTATTCAACCAGGCGATATGTTGGAAGTCGAAATTACCGATGCGGATGAATACGACTTATTTGCAAAGTTAATTAAAATTAAATCGGTCTAATCGAATCGCGATTCAAAAAGCATTCAGTTTAAGAGGTCTTGGAGCAAAATCATGGCGGAAACAATCAGCCCCCGTTATTCACGAATTTTATTAAAATTATCTGGTGAAGCTTTATCAGGTAATAAAGATATGGGTATTGATGCTCAAGTTTTAGATCAGATGTCACTTTCTATTGCACATTTGGTTGGCTTGGGTGTGCAAGTAGGTATCGTTGTGGGTGGCGGTAACTTATATCGTGGTAGCCAGTTACAAAAAGACGGTTTGGTTGGCCGTGTAACAGGTGATCAGATGGGGATGCTTGCAACTGTTATGAATGGTTTGGCAATGCGTGATGCATTGGTGCGCCGTAATATCAGAACTCGTCTTATGTCAGCGCTACCAATCGGTACTGTTGTAGAGTCTTACTCAAGTCGTGATGCGATTCGTCATTTAAGCCAAGGCGAAGTGTGCGTTTTCGTAGCAGGAACAGGAAATCCATTCTTTACAACTGATACAGCAGCATGTTTACGTGGTATTGAAATTGAAGCAAATTTAATTTTGAAAGCGACCAAAGTAGACGGTGTTTATAATAAAGATCCAAGCAAATACGAAGATGCAGTGAAATATGACCATTTAACATTTGACCAAGTGTTAGATGAAAAACTGGGTGTTATGGATTTAACGGCAATTTGCTTATGCCGTGACCATAATGTTCCATTGCAAGTATTTGATATGAATAAATCTGGTGCGCTTTTATCAGTGGTAATGGGTGAAAAAGAGGGTACACGCGTTACTAAATAATGTACGTGTGCCGTAAAGCTCTTTATACTAGCGCTAAATTAAATTTGTTATATACATCCTTGAATAAATAAGTAAGGAAGATCATATGATTAACGATCTGAAAAAAGACAGCGAACAGCGTATGTTAAAAACTCTTGAGTCTTTGGAACAAGGGTTTGCTAAAGTTCGTACCGGCCGTGCACACCCATCAATTTTAAATGGGGTAATGGTTCCTTACTATGGTTCTGATGTGCCTTTAAACCAAGTAGCGAACGTTGGTGTTGAAGATTCTCGTACGCTTATCGTTCAACCATTTGAGCGTACGATGGTTGCTGCAATTGATAAAGCAATTCGTGAAAGTGATTTAGGTTTAAATCCTATTACTGCTGATTCAATCCGTGTACCTTTACCAGCTTTAACTGAAGAAACACGTCGTGATATGCAGAAAATCGCTCGTAGTGAAGCTGAAAATGCGAAAGTTGCTATCCGTAATATTCGTCGTGATGTATTAGGTGATATTAAGGCATTGTTAAAAGAGAAAGAAATTTCTGAAGATGATGAGCGTCGTGCAGGCGATGATATCCAAAAAATCACTGATAAATATGTTGCAGAAGTAGACAAGCGTCTAGCAGCGAAAGAAGCAGAATTGATGAAGGTCTAATTTTTATGACCGATTCAGAAGAGTATCATCTTCCTCAGCATGTTGCCATCATCATGGATGGCAACAATCGCTTTGCAAAGAAAAATCAAATGCAAAAAGGCGATGGGCACAGAGAAGGTAAAAATGTTCTTGACCCTATTGTTGAACATTGTGTTAAAACTGGCGTTCGTGCTTTAACTGTTTTTGCATTTTCGAGTGAAAATTGGAATCGACCACAATATGAAGTCGATCTGCTTATGAAACTTCTTGAAGAAACGATTCATGAGCAAATACCTCGCATGAAGAAATTCAATATTGCTTTGCGCTTTATAGGGGATCGTTCCCGATTACCTTCACATTTAGTTGCCTTAATGGAAGATGCAGAGCAACAAACAGCACATCATTACGCCATGACATTAACTATTGCAGTAAGCTATGGTGGTATGTGGGATATTGCAAATGCAGCTAAGCAGGTTGCTCAAGCAGTTTCCCGTGGCGAAATTGACGCTGATCAAATAAATGTTGATTTGTTCGAAAAATATGTCAGTCTAAACGATCTGCCAGCTGTGGACTTGTTGATCCGTACAGGTGGAGATTTCCGTATATCTAACTTCTTGTTATGGCAAGCAGCTTATGCGGAGCTGTATTTTACGGATACTTTGTGGCCGGAATTTACAGTGGAAGAATTCGACCATGCATTGAATGTCTTTTCAGGGCGTGAACGTCGTTTCGGTAAAACATCTGAACAAATTCAGCAAGAGAAAATCGAGAAATTATAATGTTAGAGCGGATTGTTACCGCATTGGTACTTGTTGCAGTTGTTTTGGGCTGTATGTTTGCTACGCAATCACATTATCCAATGTTGGTACTTATGATTGTAGCAGCAGGAGTTGCGGGGTATGAATGGTATAAGTTAATGCCTCGGGAAGTTGGTGCAGTAGTAAAACCTAAAGCTTGGGGTTATGGTCTACTTGTTGCCTTTGTTTCTGGTGTTGCCTTATTCTTTCATGACATTGCTTTACTGTTATGGTCTGCTTCAATTTTAACTTGGCTCGTTAGTGTTTATTGGGTTAAGTCTTTTCCTGAATTCGATGGGTGGTATAACGCGACCCTATATGTCATTGGTTTGATTCTTATCTGTGCAGCAGTGACTGCAATCTTTGTAGTATGGCAAAGCTCACCATGGTGGTTGATGTATTTGTTCTTGCTTGTGTGGGGTGCAGATAGTGGAGCTTACTTTGTAGGCCGTAAATTCGGTAAAAGAAAATTGGCGCCTACAGTAAGTCCTAATAAATCAGTAGAAGGTTTATATGGCGGTATTCTCACTACAATTATTGTAATGCTTGTGGTGCAATATCAATATTTAAACCTAACTTGGGTTCAACAACTTCTATTCTTGATTTTGTCTTTAATTACAGTGTTCGGTTCAGTATTAGGTGATTTATTTGAATCAATGATCAAACGCCGTGCTGGTATTAAAGACTCTGGCCGTGTTTTGCCAGGTCATGGTGGTGTATTGGACCGTATTGATTCTTTACTCGCAGCAGCCCCGATTTTTGCAACGGGAATGTATATATTAAAGCTTATTGGTGTAGATTTATAGATGACACAATCTGTTTGCATATTGGGTGTAACCGGTTCTATTGGACAAAGTACCTTAAAAATTTTAGGTCAACATCCAGATAAGTATTCAGTCTTTGCAGTTTCGGCGCATAGTCGAATTTCTGAACTTGTTGAAATCTGCAAACAGTTTCGACCTAAAGTTGTTGTTGTTCCTGAACAGAAAATAGCTGAACTAAAAACACTATTTGCTCAGCAAAATATATCGGCTATTGATGTTTTAGCTGGGCAAGAGGGTTTAGTCGATATCGCATCTCATACAGATGTGGATATTGTTATGGCTGCAATTGTAGGGGCAGCTGGGCTGTTGCCAACTTTAGCGGCTGTTAAGGCAGGTAAAAGAGTACTACTTGCCAACAAAGAAGCATTAGTTATGTCTGGTGAAATCATGATGCAAGCTGCTCGTGATCATCAGGCATTGTTATTGCCAGTTGATTCGGAACATAATGCAATTTTCCAATCATTGCCTCATAATTATTTACAAGCAGATAGAACAGGGCAACCACAGCTAGGTGTATCTAAAATATTGCTTACAGCATCTGGTGGTCCTTTTTTAAATCATTCCCTAGAACAATTGGTTCATGTAACACCGCAACAAGCATGTAAACATCCAAACTGGTCAATGGGACAAAAAATTTCGGTTGACTCGGCTACTCTTATGAATAAAGGGTTAGAGTTAATTGAGGCTTGTCATTTATTTTCAATATCTGAACATTTTGTTACAGTTGTTGTTCATCCACAAAGTATCATTCACTCTATGGTGCAGTATGTTGATGGCTCAACATTAGCACAAATGGGTAACCCGGATATGTGTACTCCGATTGCACATGCATTGGCATGGCCTGAGCGTTTACAAACTAAAGTTCCTGCTTTAGATTTATTTGAGTATTCTCAACTTAATTTTCAGGCACCGGATACCCAAAAATTTCCTGCATTAAATTTGGCTAGACAAGCAATGCGTGCGGGAGGTTTGGCACCAACCATTTTGAATGCAGCTAATGAAATTGCAGTTGAAGCATTCTTAATGGAAAGGATTGGATTTACAAGTATTCCGCAAGTGGTAGAGCATACTTTGGAAAAATTAGAGAATGCAGCGGCTGAAAGCATCGAGTGCATTTTAGATAAAGATAAAGTGGCCCGATCTGTAGCTCAGCAATATATATCAAGTATTGGAGGCTGAAATGAATGCACTGTTTATGATTGCAGCGGCAGCTCTTTTACTTGGGCCTCTAATTGCAATCCATGAGTTTGGCCATTACTGGGTTGCGCGAAAACTTGGTGTTAAAGTTTTAGTTTACTCAATTGGGTTTGGACCAACTTTACTGAAATGGACGTCTAAGAAGTCTGGTATTAAATATCAGCTTTCTGCCTTACCTTTAGGCGGCTATGTCAAAATGTTGGACGAGCGAGAAGGTAATGTGGCAGAACAAGATCTACCATATGCTTTTAACCGGCAAAAACCGTGGAAACGTATAGCGATTGTTGCTGCTGGACCATTAATTAACTTGATTTTTGCCGTACTCCTCTTTTGGATTTTGTTTTTACCAGCCCAAGAACAATTAAATACTAAAATTGGCAAAATTATTCCAAACTCTCCAGCTGCAGCAGCCCAGTTACATGTAGGTGACAAAATTATTGCTGTTGATGGGAAAGAGACAACAACATGGGAAAAGCTAAACTTTGCTTTGATTGATCGAGTTGGGGAAACAGGTACTGTAAATATTGATGTGGACCGTGCTGGTTCCGAAAAAAATTTTGTATTACCAATTAAAGATTTTTTAAAAAATCAAAATGAATCTGCACTGGACGTATTAGGTTTCTTACCTTATCGACCTGTGATTCCTGCTGTTGTAACAGAGTTAACGGAAGATGGTGCGGCGATTCGTCAAGGGATGAAAGTGGGCGATCGTATTGTTGCGATTGATGGCCAGCCTATGAAAGATTGGTTCGACGTGGTAGAAGTTGTCCAGCGTTCCCCAGAAAAGTTACTTAAGATTGATGTCTTACGTCATGAACAACTAGTACATTTACAAGTTATGCCACAAGGTAAGCGTGATAGCATGGGGCAGGTAAATGGAGTACTTGGTGTAAAAAGTGATGCTGGAAAAATTACAATTCCTGACGAATATAAGCAAACAATTCAATATACTCCAATACAAGCTTTTGAAATGGCACTTGATAAAACTGGCCAAATCTCTAGCATGATTTTGAACTCAATAGTAAAAATGGTTAAGGGACTAATTGGATTAGAAAATCTTTCTGGGCCAATTACCATTGCAAAAGTAGCTGGCCAAAGTGCAGAAATGGGTTGGGAAACCTTTATCTCTTTTATGGCTTTAATGAGTGTAAGTCTTGGAATTTTAAACTTATTACCAATTCCAATGTTAGATGGTGGTCATCTAGTGTATTACATTATTGAATCTATTCGTGGGAAGCCTGTTTCTGAACAAATACAAATGTTTGGTCTAAAAATTGGTATGGTACTGCTCGGTAGTATGATGCTTTTAGCTTTATTTAATGACTTTATGCGTTTGTAAACGTATATGGATTTATAACTTACTGGAAAAAACTGGCATGCGGCACACACATTTTTTAATGCCTTTGGCACTTGTTAGCGCTATGGCAGCGGTACAACAAGCATATGCAGCTGATGATTTCGTTGTTAGAGATATTCGTGTAAACGGGTTGGTCCGTCTTACCCCTGCAAATGTTTATACCATGTTGCCAATCAACAGTGGCGATCGCGTTAATGAACCGATGATCGCCGAAGCAATTCGAACATTGTATGCCACTGGACTTTTTGATGATATTAAAGCATCAAAAGAAAATGATACTTTGGTTTTTAATGTTATTGAGCGCCCAATTATTTCAAAGCTTGAATTTAAGGGTAATAAACTTATTCCTAAAGAGGCTTTAGAACAAGGCCTTAAAAAAATGGGTATTGCTGAGGGTGAGGTTTTTAAGAAATCTGCTTTGCAAACCATTGAGACAGAATTAGAGCAACAATATACTCAACAAGGCCGTTACGATGCTGATGTTACAGTTGATACAGTTGCTCGTCCAAATAACCGCGTTGAATTAAAAATTAATTTTAATGAAGGAACGCCGGCAAAAGTCTTTGATATTAATGTAATTGGTAATACTGTTTTTAAAGACAGTGAAATTAAACAAGCATTTGCAGTTAAAGAAAGTGGTTGGGCTTCTGTAGTCACACGTAATGACCGTTATGCACGTGAAAAAATGGCTGCAAGCCTTGAAGCTTTACGTGCCATGTACCTTAACAAAGGCTATATTAATTTTAATATTAATAATTCCCAACTCAATATTAGTGAAGATAAAAAGCATATCTTTATTGAGGTTGCTGTTGATGAAGGTAGCCAGTTTAAATTTGGTCAAACTAAATTCTTAGGTGATGCACTTTATAAACCTGAAGAATTACAAGCATTAAAAATTTATAAAGATGGTGATACCTATTCACAAGAAAAGGTAAATGCGGTTAAGCAATTACTCTTACGTAAGTATGGTAATGCAGGTTATTACTTTGCAGATGTAAATATTGTGCCGCAGATTAATAATGAAACTGGAGTTGTTGACTTAAATTATTACGTGAACCCAGGTCAGCAAGTTACCGTACGCCGTATTAATTTTACTGGTAATAGTAAAACTTCTGATGAAGTATTACGTCGTGAAATGCGTCAGATGGAAGGTGCATTAGCGAGCAATGAAAAAATTGACTTATCTAAAGTTCGTTTAGAGCGTACAGGTTTCTTTAAAACAGTTGATATTAAACCTGCTCGTATTCCAAACTCTCCAGACCAAGTTGACTTAAACGTAAATGTTGAAGAACAACATTCAGGTACTACTACATTAGCGGTCGGTTATTCGCAAAGTGGTGGTATTACGTTCCAAGCAGGACTTAGTCAAACTAACTTTATGGGTACAGGTAACCGAGTTGCAATTGACTTATCTCGTTCTGAAACTCAAGACTATTACAACTTAAGTGTTACTGACCCTTACTTTACAATTGATGGAGTAAGCCGCGGTTATAATGTCTATTATCGTAAAACGAAGCTGAATGATGACTATAACGTTAATAACTATGTAACGGATAGTTTTGGTGGTAGTTTAAGTTTTGGTTATCCAATTGACGAAAATCAAAGTTTAAGTGCTTCGGTGGGCGTTGATAACACTAAAGTAACCACAGGTCCTTATGTTTCTACATATGTACGTGATTATTTATTGGCAAATGGCGGTAAGGCAACTAGTAAAGGTACATATTGCCCAACAGATGCAAATGGTAATTCTCAATATGATACCGAGAAGGGGGAATGTAAGGTCCCCGAAGAAACATATGATAATGCTTTTGAAGGGGAATTCTTTACTTATAACTTGAACTTGGGTTGGTCTTATAACACTTTAAACAGACCAATTTTCCCAACGTCAGGTATGTCTCATCGTGTAGGTCTTGAAATTGGTTTACCAGGTAGTGATGTTGATTATCAAAAAGTAACTTATGATACTCAAGCATTTTTCCCTATCGGCAGTACCGGCTTTGTGCTACGTGGTTATGGTAAGTTAGGTTATGGTAATGATTTGCCATTCTATAAAAACTTCTATGCAGGCGGTTACGGTTCTGTTCGAGGCTATGACAACAGTACCCTAGGACCTAAATATCCAAGTGTAAATCTACAAGAAACTAAGCAAAATGATAGTTCTCCTGAAGAAGTAGGTGGCAATGCTCTGGTCCAATTTGGTACAGAGTTAGTTTTACCAATGCCATTTAAAGGTGACTGGACTCGACAAGTACGTCCTGTTCTTTTTGCTGAAGGCGGTCAGGTTTTTGATACTAAATGTAATATTGATAACTCTGTTTATGGCAACAAAGGTATGAAGATTAATGGCCAGACCATTACGGATGTTAGAAAATATTGTGAAGATAATTATGGATTTGATTTAGGTAACTTACGTTATAGTGTGGGTGTTGGTGTAACCTGGATTACCATGATTGGTCCATTGTCACTTAGCTATGCATTCCCGTTAAATGATAAACCGGGTGATGAAACTAAAGAAATCCAGTTTGAAATTGGTCGTACTTTCTAAGTACGATCTTTTTGCATAACGAAATAAGGAAAGAGATTTACATGAATAAATTAAATAAATTAATGTTAGGGTTAGGCCTGACAGTAGCTTCAGTAGCAGCTAATGCAGCTGGTTATGGGGTAATTGATCTTGCTAAAGTTGTTGAAAGTAGTACTTATTTGAAACAGCAAAATGCAAGCTTAAACCAGTCTGTGAAACCAACTACAACTAAGCTTGAGCAATTAGGTAAAGAGTTAGAAGGGCTTCAACGTCAAGCACAGACTCAAGGCCAAAAAATGAAAGAAGATGAGATTAAAAAATTACAATCTCAGTATCAATCGAAATTAAATGAGTTTAATTCAACACAGCAAGGCTTACAGTCAAGAGTTCAAACGAGCTTACAAAGTATGAATACAACTTTTGAGACTAGAGTTAAGCAAGCTGCTGAGCAATTACGAAAAGAAAATAATCTTGACTTTATTTTGAATAAAAATTCGACTGTTGCCTATGACGCTAAGTATGATTTAACTGATAAAATGATACAAAAGGTTAATTCAATGAAATAAATTAATGAAAGCGCAACAATATCGTTTAGATGAATTAGCTCACCTTGTTAAAGGTGAGCTAATTGGTGAAGGTAGTCTTCAATTTTCAAACTTGGCGAGTTTGGAAAATGCAGAGGTTAACCATCTTACTTTTGTGAATGGTGAGAAACATCTTGATCAAGCTAAAGTAAGCCGTGCGGGTGCTTACATTGTTACTGCAGCTTTAAAAGAGCATCTTCCTGAAAAAGATAATTTTATTATTGTTGATAATCCCTATCTTGCGTTTGCAATCCTTACCCATGTATTTGATAAAAAGATTAGCTCAACAGGCATAGAAAGCACTGCCCAAATTCATCCATCTGCTGTTATTTCCGAAACTGCTTATATTGGTCACTATGTGGTTATTGGTGAGAATTGTGTAGTTGGCGATAATACCGTCATTCAGTCACATACCAAACTTGATGATAATGTAGAAGTTGGAAAAGACTGTTTTATTGATTCTCATGTCACTATTACAGGTGGTTCTAAATTACGAGATCGCGTCCGTATTCATTCAAGTACTGTCATTGGTGGAGAAGGTTTTGGTTTTGCTCCATATCAAGGAAAGTGGCATCGTATTGCTCAATTAGGTTCAGTTTTAATTGGAAATGATGTCCGAATTGGATCAAATTGTAGTATTGATAGAGGCGCACTTGATAATACAATTTTGGAAGATGGGGTTATTATTGATAACCTTGTGCAAATTGCACATAACGTCCATATTGGTTCAAATACTGCTATTGCAGCGAAGTGCGGTATTGCTGGAAGTACAAAAATTGGCAAAAACTGTATTCTAGCTGGGGCGTGTGGAGTGGCAGGACACCTTTCAATTGCTGATAATGTGACTTTGACTGGAATGTCAATGGTCACAAAAAATATTTCTGAAGCTGGAACTTACTCTTCGGGAACCGGATTATTTGAAAATAATCATTGGAAAAAGACGATTGTACGCTTGCGACAATTAGCAGATGTGCCATTGACCCAAATCACTAAACGACTTGATCATATACAAGCTCAAATAGAGTCTCTTGAATCAACTTTTAA
This sequence comes from Acinetobacter sp. FDAARGOS_558, assembly GCF_003937785.1. Taxonomy (NCBI): domain Bacteria; kingdom Pseudomonadati; phylum Pseudomonadota; class Gammaproteobacteria; order Moraxellales; family Moraxellaceae; genus Acinetobacter; species Acinetobacter sp. FDAARGOS_558. The sequence continues at coordinate 614,222 of NZ_RKJH01000001.1, read as the reverse complement.
TTTGCGTAAATAGAATATTATGACCGAGTCTACTACACCTAAATTTGCCATCCCTGAATTACCAATGCAGATTCAAACGATTCGTCAATATTTGCCGCATCGTTACCCATTCTTATTGGTTGATCGTGTGACTGAAGTTACTGACAATAGTATTGTTGGTTATAAAAATGTTTCTATCAATGAAGAGTTCCTACAAGGGCATTTCCCAGAATATCCAATTATGCCTGGTGTTCTCATTGTTGAAGCATTAGCTCAAGTTTCAGGCGTTCTTGGTTTTATTATGAACAATGAAACGCCAAAACCAGGTTCATTATTCCTGTTTGCTGGTGCAGAAAGAGTTAGATTTAAAAAACAAGTAGTTGCAGGTGATCAACTTGTATTAAAATCTGAGTTGGTAATGCAGAAGCGCGGTATCTACAAATACAATTGTACAGCTAGCGTTGACGGCATTGTAGCAGCAACCGCTGAGATTATGATTTCACACCAAAAAACAGAGCAGGCATGAGCAATCACGATTTAATCCATTCTACCGCCATTATTGATCCATCTGCAGTGATTGCTTCAGATGTTCAAATAGGACCTTATTGTATTATTGGTCCTCAAGTGACTATTGGTGCTGGTACTAAATTACATTCTCATGTGGTTGTAGGTGGTTTTACCAGAATTGGCCAAAATAACGAAATCTTTCAATTTGCAAGTGTTGGCGAAGTTTGCCAAGACCTCAAATATAAAGGTGAAGAAACGTGGCTTGAAATTGGTAACAATAATCTAATTCGCGAACATTGCAGCTTACATAGAGGTACGGTGCAAGATAATGCATTAACCAAGATAGGTAGTCATAACCTATTAATGGTAAATACACATATTGCACATGATTGTATCGTAGGTGACCATAATATCTTTGCTAATAATGTAGGTGTCGCTGGACATGTACATATTGGTGATCACGTTATTGTGGGTGGTAATTCTGGAATTCATCAATTCTGTAAGATCGATTCTTATAGCATGATTGGTGGGGCTTCTTTGATCCTTAAAGATGTTCCAGCCTATGTGATGGCTTCTGGTAACCCTGCACATGCGTTTGGTATAAATATTGAAGGTATGCGAAGAAAAGGTTGGTCTAAAAATACAATTCAAGGCTTAAGAGAAGCTTATAAATTGATATTTAAATCTGGATTAACTTCTGTTCAAGCTATTGACCAAATTAAAAGTGAAATTTTACCTTCAGTTCCAGAAGCTCAACTCTTGATTGATTCTCTTGAACAATCAGAGCGTGGAATTGTGCGCTAATTAAGAAGACATAAAAAAAGACACTGTTTTAACAGTGTCTTTTTTTATAACTAAATTATTTGTTAAAGAATTTTGCTTCTTCAGATTTTGGATATTGGCTAAGTAACTTGTTCTTGTATTGATTTGCTGACACAGTATTCTTATCAACATCTTTAGCGATACTATAAAGTTGGTACAATGCTCGAGGTGCCTTACTTGAATTTGGGTATTGGTTAGCTACGACATTATAGTTTTTCTTTGCTTCATTATAATTTACTGGATCTGTGGCTAAATGAAACTCGGCTAACCAAAAATAAGCATTACCTGTATAGATACTATTAGGATGGTTTTTTATAAAGTTTTGCATTGGAGCAATTGCTTTTTTAGCACCGCCTTGTTTATACGCATCTAAAGCTACAGTATAAGCAGCTTTTTCTAATTCGAGGGAATTTGACTGGTTTTGCGCAGCAGCTGGTGCTGGTTGAGTAGTGGTTGTTGGTGCGCTAGGCTGCTGCTCAGAAGTTTGTGTGGCTGGTACGGCAGCTACTTTATTACTCTCTGTGGTTTGAGGGGCTGGTGCACTAGCAGGAGTAGTGTTATCGGACGTTGCATTCGAACTATCATCTTGTGTAGCACTGTCAGGGTCAACTTTTTGGTGTAATAATTCTAAACGTTGATCTAAGTCGGTATATCGGTTTGCTAGATCTTTCTTTAATTGCTCAATATCATTAGCTTGTTCTTCAAGCTGACCTCTTAATGTACGAATATCATTTTCTAATTGTTGGTTTTTTTGCATGAGTTCCCAGTTTAAATTTGTAGGAACTGAAATATTGCTTGAAGAAGTATTAGATGCACTACCATCATTTTGACTTAAACCACGAGACTCGATAGGAATATTTGCGTATAGAGAAGTGGTGCTCATTAAGGCAATAAATAATAAAGAATGCTTCTTCATTTGCATGTGTATAAATCCATAATTTTATATAAAAGCCACCTTGACACAGGAATATAAAAAACAATTCTCTAAATATCTAAGGTTTTTCATTGATCAATGCAATTAAAGCAGTTAACTGTTTAAATGCAAGGATAGTTTACAATCTTCAAGCATATTTTATGCAAAATAAGAAAAGAGCATAAGCTCAAGAAATTACATTTTTGGGGTTTAAAGCTATTTTTGCTGAGGAATTAATCAATCGAAACAAAAACTTGCCGAAAAAGGCAGAGAAGGGTTGCAACTCTTTTAAAAATCTCTATACTTTGTTTTGCAATGGTAGCCCCGCTGGTGGCTTCGCAATTGTACTCTGTGAACCCCGCCAGGACCGGAAGGTAGCAACGGTAGCAGATCTATGATGTGCCGAAGTTTTGCTAGTGGGGTTGCCACCATTCTTTTAATCCAATTTTCTTTGGATTGCTTTTAAAATTACATCTAAATCAAATCCTCTATATTGTAAGAATCTGATCTGTTTTGCTTTAAGTTTTGGATCTTTCTCTACAGCTTCTCCAAATTTTTTAACTTTAAGTTGATAAGCCTGTTCTACCCAATCAATTTCTTGAATTTCATCTGCAATTAAATCATTTTCAATTTGTTTAGTTTTTAAAGCTTGTTGAATTCGTTTCGGTCCTTTACCTTTACGAATTTGGCTTGCTAGCATTTGCTCAGCAACACGTTGATCACTCTGGTAATTTTGTTCAGATAACTCCTCAACCAGTTGTTTTACTTCTTCTATATTTTGTGCATAACGAGCTAATTTCTCGATAAGCTCTGCTTTAGAGTAATCTCGGCGAGTGAGTAAAGCAAAAGCATATGAGCGTAAACGTTGGCCAGTAAGAGGAGGGCGCTGCTGAGATTGCTCATCGTTTCTTTTGAACATTTAAAATTCCTTATAAAAAACGCCCCGAAGGGCGTTTTATGACTCAAATATAATTACGATTCTAATAAAAGATCTGGCTCTTCTTCATCTTCAATTTGAACTGCACCATTTGTGCCTGTAGTCAGCAATTGTTCACGGATATTACGTTCAATTTCTTCAGCTATTTGAGTATTTTCTTCAAAATAGCGAATTACATTGTTTTTACCTTGGCCAATTTTATTGCCTTGATATGAATACCATGCACCAGCTTTCTGTACGATATCCTGTTGTACAGCTAAATCTACAAGTTCACCTAGTTGGTTAGTACCTTTACCGTATAGAATTTGGAAAATAGCTTCTTTAAACGGAGGAGCCATTTTGTTCTTAACGACTTTAACTTTAGTTTCTGAACCAACAATTTCATCGCCTTCTTTTACTTGACCGATACGACGAATATCTAAACGAACTGAAGCGTAGAATTTAAGAGCGTTACCACCAGTGGTAGTTTCTGGGCTACCAAACATAACACCAATTTTCATACGAATCTGGTTAATGAAGATAACCATACAGTTTGAACGTTTAGCATTACCCGTAATTTTACGAAGTGCCTGGCTCATAAGACGCGCTTGTAGACCCATATGAGAGTCGCCCATCTCACCTTCGATTTCTGCTTTAGGTGTAAGTGCAGCTACCGAGTCCACAACGATTAAATCAATTGCGCCTGAACGGACAAGCATGTCAGCAATTTCAAGTGCTTGCTCACCATTGTCGGGTTGTGAAACAAGTAGGTTATCAATATCTACACCAAGTTTGCGTGCATATTGAGGGTCTAGGGCGTGCTCAGCATCAATGAAGGCACATGTACCACCAGATTTTTGACATTGAGCAATTGCTTGCAATGTCATTGTGGTTTTACCAGAAGATTCAGGACCATAAATTTCGATAATACGGCCTTTTGGTAAACCACCAATCCCCAATGCGATGTCTAAAGTTAAAGAACCTGTAGATACGGCTTCAACTGCTTGAACAGTGTTATCACCAAGACGCATAACCGTATTTTTACCAAATTGCTTCTCAATTTGGCTCAAAGCGGCTTGTAATGCTTTGCTTTTATTCTCATCCATCTCAAAAACCTCAATACTCTATGTTCATCACGTTTAACCCAAGTGGATGCATTGAATCTCAACTTGTTTCACAGGGCTAATAGTGACAGATTTTTTCTCTAGCTTCTATATATTGTATATGTGAGTGCGACACAACTCGACGTTTTTATTCATCATTATAAGACCAGTGATCTTCATAATGTTGATCATTATCCTGTTTAAACCGATTGATTTGTCGCCGATCTTTCTTGCTTGGTCTATGGTCAGGTCGTGCTAGATTATGCAATTTTCGTTGGGAAGCAATCAACTCCCGTCTTGCAATACTTACTTCTGTTTCTTCATAAAGTTGTTGTGCAACAGGGGCCGGTCCTCGGGTATTGGAGAGCGCTTTAACAACAACTGTTTTTTTATCGAAACCTTGTTGAACAACGAGCTCCATACCGACACGAATTTCTTTAGAAACTTTTACACGTTCATTATTGTGATGTACTTTACCCCCTTCAATTGCAGCTTTAGCAATAGAACGGGTTTTAAAAAAACGTGCTGCCCACAACCATTTGTCGACACGCATGGTTTCTACAGCATCGTCTTCACGCAATTTTGACATCATTATCCTTTCTATCAATTTGATTCAAAATAGACAGTAGCTCTGTAAGCTGACCTAGAGCTTTATACTCTAAATCTTGTGGCTGTCTTATACTCTTAAGACTTGAGGGCTGTAAGATAGTAAACAAGTGTCTTATACCAAATTTTTCTGCAGTTTTTAAAACAGGAAGAGTGTCATCTAAAAAAATAGTGCTTTCTGGCGCAAAATAATGCAAGCGTTGCAACTCTTGCCAGAATCGGATGTTTTCTTTTGCGTAACCAATTTGTTCGCTAGATACGATGACTTCAAAAAAATCTTGGATAGGAACGTTATCAAGCTTTAATTTTAGGCTTGCACAGTCAGCATTGGTGACTAGCCAACATTGATAATCTTGTGCTTTTAAAGCGCTGAGCAGCTCCATGCATCCTGACCTCGCTTTAATTTTATGCTGAAATTCTTGCTGGAGCTTTAAAACATCCACACCAGTTGTTTGTGTCCAGAAGTTTGATGAGTACCAAGCAAGGGTATGTTTATGGCTGCGATAAAACTGGTTTAATATTTCTTGACTCTCAGTTAAAGATAGATGATGTGTTTCAGAATGTCTTTTAGGTAAGCATTCGTTCCAGATAAAGTCATCAAAAGCTAAATCTAGTAAAGTTCCATCCATGTCAAACAGCACTACCTTATTCATGTTGCGAACGCTCCAGCTTTAAATATACATGGAAGAAATTAGCTTAAGATTATAAACATTAAAGTCTCAAAAACAGATTGATTTGTTGTTATCTCATCATTTTAAAGTTCTAAAGATATTTTACTTTTGATATATTATTTCAATAATTAATGATAACGAGTGAATTAAAAAATGAAAAATTCTAATTTCTTTGTTGTTTTTATCGGTTCTATTTGTTTTACATTTAGTGCAAATACATTGGCACAAAATACAACTGCAGTTTTTTCACCTAAAAGAGGTGTAGTCTGTGATAAATATATTTGTGCAGATAAAAAGGGAGTTTCCAAATCCTTAACTAATCAATATTTAGGTGCAAAAAAAGCAAAACAAGCTTTTTCACAAGGTGACTTTGATACATCTGCTTTTACTTTTTCTAATGGTGTATTTTGTGATACCACTACTAAATTGTGCCATGTGAATAAATTTTTTGAAAATGGCCATAGAAGTAGAGTAGATAAAAAAATGACTGATAAAATTTTTACAAATAGGTAGTTAGATGAGTTTTAAATTAGTTTTTTGATACTTTTTTGCGTTTCTATACTTTATATGAAATTATCATTATTTAAATATTATTAAAAGTTGGAATAAAAGTGGGATTATATACAATTAGATATGGTTATCGTAACAACAGTTTTTTTATTGCTTCAAACATGGCTGGACAGTTTATTGTGATTGATGCATTAGGAGCAGATTTCCAGATTGGTCATCAAATTTCTTATGAAGGGAGCAAAATAATAAACGAAACATTAAATGATGAAACGGAAGCAAAAGTTCATCTTGAGAGCAACGAAAAAGAAGCTTATGAGTATTTACGGACAATGAAATAATCATCTCGTTATTTTGATTTACATAGGATACGTATTGGCAAACATTTTATAAATTGAACTCTACTTATTTAAAGTTATATTAAAAATCATTTGAATAACAATTTAGAGTAGGCGATGAAAATTGGATTTATTGGAGGAGCCAATGATGGCATTGTGATCAATGCTGCCAATGGTATTGATACTTATAAACTTGAATGGCATTACAAGGCTGAGAAGCATTGTGAAGAACAGCCATCATTAGGGCTAAATGGCCCTGAATATGACTATTACAATTTATTAATTTTGAGAAAAAATAAAGAGGCAAAACTTTTCTACGTTTTAACTACCATGGACAAAGAAGATATTGCGGATAAGATTAATGAGTATTGGGAGCACTCCACCTCTGTAGGTTATGACTTTGATGAGTAGTAACCATTTTAACTCATTGAAATATTTTATTTATATCACTATTTAACTGAATTATAACTCAAGCTTAGGATGATATATTTCATAAAGAACATGCTTTTGTAAGGCATGTTCATCTGGAAGCTTGGGATGATTAAAGTATTTAACTTTGCGCATTCCTAGTCTTTCCATCACGGCTTGAGATGGCTTATTCACTGTTGCTGTGAAAGAAACCACTTTATCTTTATTGAGAATATTAAAGGCATAGTCCAATGCTGCTTTTGCTCCTTCAGTGGCATAACCTTTTTTCCAGTGTTCTGTAGCAATTCTCCATCCAATTTCAATGCAGGGAGAAAAATCAAATTGTTCTGGTTGGTTGTGTAAGCCAATAAAGCCTATAAATTCTTGAGTTTCTTTTAATTCTACCGCCCAAAATCCCCAACCATTTTCATCAATAAGAGCTGATATTCTTTGAATTAAACTTATACTTTCAGTAGCAGATAAAAGCTTTGGGAAAAAACGCATAACATCTTCGTCTAAACCCATTTTGATAAATGGCTCTGAATCAGACTCTTTCCATTGTCTTAAGATTAAACGTTCAGTTTCGATCATAGTAAAAATTCTTTAACGAGAGTTTTTTAATTTTAGCTAAATATTCTACAGCGGCTTTTGTATAATTTTCTGTAAGATAATTTTTGAGTTAATGCTTACCACACCTTTAATTTTATTGAGTGTATTAATAACAAAATGAGAAAAAGAGTTTAGATCTTTAGTGGCAACGTGCAGTACATAATTAGATTCACCTGTAATGATATAGGCATTGATGACTTCATCAAAATTCTTGATTTGGCTTAAAAAAAAGTTGTGGTCATTTTCGGTGAGTTGAGCAAGTTTTATTTCAACTATTGCCTCAATTTTTATACCTAATTTTTCATAATTAACTTTTGCTTGATATTTTTCAATGATTCCGTTGGTTTCTAAAATTTTAACGCGTCTGTGACAAGCAGATGCTGAAAGATTAACAAGATCAGCAAGTTCTTGGTTACTTAAACGGGCATTGTCTTGTAAATACTTCAAAATTTTTAGATCGATCGCATCTAAATTCATTTTCGAATTTCATCCATATTTTTTAATTTTAATTAGAATTTTATACGAAAATAGCTATTTTTGATCAAATATTATCGAATAAATTGTACAAATTGACGTGATAAAATTCAAATACAAAGGAAATGTAGAAATAGGTGCAATATCAAATGATTACTCTTGAACAGTGTTTGTATTGGGATCAGGAAGATGAACTCAAAAAATTTAAAGATGAATTTGCATTGCCAGAAGGCGTCATTTATTTAGATGGTAACTCTTTAGGTGCTAGACCAAAGAAATCTTTGGCTGTCGCTCAGCATATTATTTCCCAAGAATGGGGAGAAGATCTGATCAATAGCTGGAATAAGGCAGACTGGTGGGGGCTACCAACACGGCTGGGTGACAAAGTCGCTAAACTGATTGGTGCGGAACAAGGTGAAGTTGTTATTTCAGATTCAACTACACTGAACTTATTTAAAGTTTTATCTGCAGCGGTAAAAATTCAGGCTGATAAATTCCCTGAACACAAAATTATTGTGGCAGAAAAAGATGCTTTTCCAACAGATATTTACATTATTGAAGGTTTCATTGACTTAATTCAAAAGGGCTATCAGGTTGAATTAATTGATGGCGTAGAAGACTTATCTCGTGCTTTAGAGAAAGATGTTGCTGTAGTGGTACTTTCCCATGTGAATTACCGCACTGGTTATTTTTATGATATGGCATCTATTAATGAACAAATTCATTCTAAAGATGCTTTGGTGATTTGGGATTTATGTCACTCAGTTGGTGCGGTTCCTATGCACCTTAATCAAACTGATAGTGATTTTGCGATTGGTTGTACCTATAAATATTTAAATGGTGGTCCTGGTTCTCCTGCATTGCTCTGGGTCAATGAAAAGCACCGTGATCAGTTCTGGCAGCCTTTATCTGGTTGGTGGAGTCATAAAAAACCTTTTGATATGGCACAGCATTATGAGCCAGCGAATAGTATCCGCCGATATTTATGTGGAACTCAGCCGGTTATTTCTATGAGTCTGATTGAATGCGGAGTGGATATTTTCCTGCATGCTGATATGCAAAAAATCCGTGAGAAATCTTTGAAATTAACTGATTTATTTATTCAATTGGTACATCAAGAATGTTCTGAATTCGGATTTGAGTTAATTACGCCTTTAGATCATAAGCATCGTGGTAGTCATGTTAGTTATCGTCATGAATTCGGTTATGAAATTATTCAGGCGCTTATAGCACGTGGTGTGATTGGTGATTATCGGGAACCTGCAGTCTTGAGATTTGGTATTACACCTTTGTATCTGGGCTTTGAAGATATTTGGAATGCAGTACAGCACTTAAAAGCAACCATGCTGAATAGTGAATGGAAAAACAAAGAGTATTTAGTTCGCGGTGAAGTGACCTGATCTTAAGGAATCAAAATAAAACAAATGGCTAGGAGGGCCTATGAGTAGTTTTGATGAAATACAAAATAGAGAAGCTGGGCTGCATAAAAAGTTATCTGCAAAACAGATGGGGATGATTGCGATTGGTGGAGCAATTGGAACCGGATTGTTTATGGGAAGCAAATTTGCAATTAGCTTTGCAGGTCCCGCAGTCATAGTCAGCTATGCGATTGGTGGTTTAATTGCTTTTGCGCTTATGGCTTGTTTGGCTGAAATGACAGTTCAGCATCCTACTTCGGGCTCATTTGGTGCATATGCAGAACATTATATAAGTCCACTTGCCGGCTTCTTAGTTCGCTACTGTTACTGGGCTTGTATTGTACTGGCGGTAGGTACAGAGATTACCGCCGTTGCTGATTATATGAAGCTCTGGTTCCCGAATGTAGGCTCTTGGGTCTGGATTGGATTTTTTTCACTGACCTTACTTGTTGTAAATGCCTATAGTGTTAAAGCTTTTGGACTAGTGGAATACTGGTTTTCCACAATTAAAGTTTTTGCCATTATCGTGTTTATTCTTTTGTCTATTGGTATCTTGACGCAAAGCAATCAGGGAATGACGCAAGTTGTAACTCATTTATCAGGACATGGGGGCTTTTTTCCAAATGGTTTTAGTGGGGTATGGATTGGTGTCATTATTTCAATATTTAGTTATTTAAGTATAGAAATGATTGCTGTCGCGGCTGGCGAAGCTAAAGACCCGGAAAAGGCAGTTAAAAAAGCATTCAAAAGCACAGCACTTCGACTCATTTTGTTTTATTTATTGTCCTTATTCCTAATCGTTACTTTGGTGCCGTGGACTGTTTTGATTGGAGCAGATGCAACAAGCCCTTTTGTTATGGTCATGAAGATTGTCGGTATCCCGTATGCGGATAGCATTTTAAACTTTATTGTAATTGTAGCTGCCTTATCAGCCATGAATAGCATGCTTTATATTTCAACTCGTATGCTGTTTAGCTTGTCACGTGCAGGTGATGCCCCAAAAGTCTTTGGTCGAATTAGTAGTAATGGTGTACCGGTAAATGCGCTGTTGTTATCTGCGGTAGGGATTGGTATTGCTAGTATTGTTTATACGATTAATCCAGCTTCCGCATTTCCAATTATGATTGCGCTATCCATGTTTGGTGCGTTGTTCACGTGGGGAAGTATATTTGTGACTCATATGTTTTTTAGAAGACATATGGTTCAGCAAAATATACAACTAAAATTTAAAATTCCTGCTAGTCGATTTATCTCTTTGTTTGGGTTTATTGCGATTTTAAGCATTACAGTGACTACCTGGTTTACCAGTGAATTTAAGTCTACTTTACAATTTGGCGTACCTTTAGTGCTTGTTCTTATATTTTTCTATTATTTGAAACGTTCTACCGTAAAGTTAAATCTCAACTCTAGTGAAGAAACATTGAAGTGACTGGTATATGAGAAAGTATGACAATGCTACAACGGTAGAGAATGAAGGTGAAATACTAGCAGGCTTCCAATACAGAAGCTTGCTGAGTTATCAGGCTTATTATCATATAAAAGATATAAAGTATGGTTCGAAGAACCGATCAACTCTGGATTTTTTTCCTCTAGAACATGTCAGTAAAACCGTAATTTTTATACATGGGGGATATTGGCAGTGGTGTGATAAATCGGACTTTGCCTTTATAGCGCCGTACATATTAGCAAAAGGAGCGCAGTGTGTACTTTTAGAATATGACTTGGCTCCTCAAAGTCATATTTCACAAATCGTTGCTCAAACTCAACAAGCGCTCGATTTTATCGCTAAACAAAATTGGAAAATAGGCGAAGTAGTAGTGGTAGGCCATTCAGCAGGTGCTCATCTTGGTGCTTTATGTTTAAACCATCCGTTATTATCCAAGGCAACTTTATTAAGTGGGATTTATGATTTATTACCTATACAAGAGACTCATTTAAATCACGCTTTAAACTTATCGCAAGAGGATATTTTGAAATATAGTCCTATTCATCAGCAGGAACAGATCAATATTCCTTGTACGATTTTGTGTGGTGGGTTAGAACTTAGTGAATTAAAATGGCAAAGTCAAAATTATTTTGAGTACCGACTTAGTCAAGGTGAGGATATGATTTCTTTTGAAATTATTCCTGAGATTAACCATTACTCTATTTTAGAGCACTATTTTAAATTTATATTTAAGTGAGAAATTAAGTTTGAGTTAGCCTTGGTAAACATAGGGTAAGTTGATTTAAATATTATAGAAACAATAGGTGGTGGGAAAATCATGAAAAGCTATCTTATTTATAATATTAAGTTCAGCTAATAAAATATTTCAGTACAAGAGCAATCAGTATGATAAACAACCAAATTGAACAGCATATAAATTGATATATTGTTTTATTAAATTTAAATAAATATATTGATTTTTGCTTAATCAACAAGGAAATGTAGAACGCGTCACACTTATTTGAGTTTTTTACTGCTGTATACTATTTTAAGTTGACCTAAACTAATATCTCGATTAGATTAAAAAGATAGTGTTTTCTCTCTAATCGACAAACTGTTTAGCTGTTGCTTAGATGAGTTTATAGTCCGTAGCTTCCCAAGATGCGGACTTTTTTATTTTTGTACAATTCGTTAATGGTACAAAGATTCGCGCATTAAAAAGACAGTTAATAGTAAATTCGGTTCAATTCAAGTGAAAAACTTAAAGAAGTATTGTAAATATATCTTTAAAGGTATATATTTATATATGCATATACTGCGTCTGTAAAGTTGTTTGTTTTTTAATACCCACATATTTTTAAGATATGTGGGTATTTTTTATTAAAAATATTTTTAAACTGGCTAAGTTTTATATAAGGGGTTTATTTTAGTTAGATAAGAAAATTCAAATAATTTGTTTTGCATAATTTATTTCTAATAAGCTTAATTAATAAAGAATAGGAAATATATATTTATACATTTATTGTACATATTAATCACAGTTAAAGAAATTGTTAATTTTTTATAGTTGTATGAACTTTTATATTTTGAAATAATTATCTATAACCTGTTAATTATCATATTGTTATGGATATTTTGAAGTTTCTAAGAAGTTTTAATACTGTTGGTACTTACTTAGCAATGGCTACTATAGTTCTTATCATAATGGTTATATTCTTTTATATTATTGAACCCAAATAGAGTGATATTTTAATTATAAAAAAATAAAATATTTAAATTATAAGTATATGGATGTCACATTTTTCTATAAAAAAGTGGATTGATATTGTTTAACCTAAAAAATTATGAAAATATGGTTGGGGTTTAAAAGCAGATAAAACTCCTCAAAGTTCTCATCTAAAATTTTAATCCTGAAGTAAAAAGTTATTAATTATCATAAAAATACCTGAAATATAATATATGGAGATAGTCATGAATATTCGCCAAGTGTCTGCGATTTGTCTTTCAATAGCAGCTACTCATTTTGTGTATGCCGCTTCAAATGTTGTAAATCCTGTAAATGATTCTTCCCAAGCAAAAGGAATTATTAAAAATCAATATATTGTTATATTAAATAAGGATGCAGGTCCTTCTAAAGATTTCGCACAAAATATTGCTAAACAACATGCTGGTAAAGTTTTACAAAGCTACGATACTGTTCTTAAAGGTTTTGCAATTTATTTACCTGATACAGCAGGGACAGCCTTTATTGAAGCGATGAAAAAGAACCCTCAAGTTCTTTCAGTAGAAAGCGATACAATAGTAAATATTGATGCAACTACTCAAAGTAATCCAGATTGGGGAATAGATCGTATAGACCAGAAAGCTTTACCATTAAATTCGACTTATTCTTATTTACAGACCGGTTCAGGTACTACGGCTTATATCGTGGATACTGGTATATTATCTAGCCACCAAGAGTTTTCAGGACGTGTGTTAAGCGGTTATACCGCAATATCTGATGGCAATGGTACAACCGACTGTAATGGACATGGGACCCATGTTGCTGGAACAGTAGGTGGTACGACCTATGGTGTTGCCAAAAGTGTCAATTTAGTTCCTATCCGGATTTTGGGGTGTGATGGGTCAGGGGCCTCAAGTAATGTTATTGCTGGTTTAGACTGGATATTAAAAAATGGTAAAAAACCTGCAGTTGTAAATATGTCTTTAGGTGGGGCAACAAGTTCTTCTTTAGATAGTGCAGTGGAAAACTTATTTAATAATGGTTATGTCATGGTCGTAGCCGCTGGCAATTCTAATACAGATGCATGTAGTTCTTCTCCTGCCAGAGTAAGTAAGGCGATTACTGTTGCTGCTACAGATAATACAGATACTCGAGCCAGCTATTCTAATTATGGAAGCTGTGTTGATATTTTTGCACCTGGAAGTCAGATTAACTCTTCTTGGATTGGAAGTAATACAGCTACCAAGATATTAAATGGTACTTCAATGGCAACCCCGCATGTTGCTGGTGTAGTTGCTGAAATGCTTCAAAGTACACCTACGGCTTCACCTCAAACGATCTCTACCAATCTTTTAAATCAAGCGAGCAGTAACGTAGTAAAAAACCCTTCAGGTAGCCCAAACCGTTTGTTATATAAATCTCCTTAATAAAAATATAATTCTCTATGATTGAAAAGGTCCCGAAGGACCTTTTTTTAAATTTTTGCATGTGTACCATACTTGTCAATCATGATTGAACTGGCTTCATTTAAACCACGTACAGTAACTTGTATGCCATTCTTTTGGAACTTTTCTACTGCTGAATCAAGCATTGCAACCGAAGTGACATCCCAAATATGTGAATGAGTCAGATCAATAATGACTTCTTTTACTTCTTCTTTAAAGTTAAAGCCGTGCATGAATTTATCTGAAGAACTAAAAAAGATTTGTCCTCTTAAATCATATAAACGAGCGTTGCCTTCTAATGAACTTATTACCTGTATATCATTTTCAAGTTTATTGGCTAAGAAAAGCGCGGAGAGTAGTACACCTGTCAATACGCCTAATGCTAGATTGTGAGTAGCTACAACTACAACAACCGTTGCAATCATAACGGTATTGCTACTTTTAGGATTAGTTTTAAATTGGGTAAGTGAACGCCACTCAAAAGTACTTATTGATACCATAATCATGACAGCAACAAGCGCAGCCATAGGAATAACTTTCAACCAATCACTTAAAAATACTACTAAAATCAGCAAGAATATGCCTGCGCATAAAGTAGATAAGCGTGTGCGACCACCTGATTTAACATTAATCATTGATTGCCCAATCATGGCACATCCAGCCATCCCACCCATAAAACCAGAGGCAATATTGGCAATACCTTGACCTTTACATTCCTTAAATTTATTACTCGGGCTATCCGTCATTTCATCAACAATTGTGGCTGTCATCATCGACTCAAGTAAGCCAACTGCAGCTAACGCCAATGAATAAGGAAGAATGATAAGAAGTGTATCTAAATTAAGAGGAATATCCGGAATTAAAAAAATAGGTAGAGTATTTGGTAATGCTCCCATATCGCCAACTGTTCGCACATCAAGGCCTAAAAAGAAGGCAAGTAATGTGACTATAACAATACATATAAGGGGAGATGGAAAAATTTTTCCAAGCTTTGGTACATAAGGGAATAGATAAATAATTGCTAAACCAATAGCAACTAATAGATAGACGTACCAACTTACATTGACTAGTTCTGGAAGCTGGGCCATAAAAATGAGTATGGCGAGAGCATTTACAAAACCAATCACAACTGATTTAGAGACAAAGCGCATGAGCTTAGCAAGCTTAAGATATCCTACTATAATTTGTATGACGCCCGTCAAAATAGTAGCTGCGAATAAATACTGAAGACCATGTTCTTTCACTAGGGTCGTCATGACTAAGGCCATAGCGCCCGTTGCTGCCGAAATCATGGCAGGACGGCCACCTACAAAAGAAATAATAACCGCAATACAAAAAGACGCATATAAACCGATTTGGGGATCTACACCTGCAATAATTGAAAAGGCAATCGCCTCTGGAATTAAAGCCAGACCAACAACAAGCCCAGAAAGAATATCTGCACGGACATTAGAGAACCATTGTTCTCGAAGATTCGTTAACATGGAAATAGCCTAGAATTTTAAATTTTAGAAAGGCTAGTGATGTGATATACCAACACACAAGCGACTACACCACATTACTAGACAGTGATGAGTTATTTACAAAGGAGAAGGGTAAATAAACTTAAGGTGGCGTAAGTGTCATGGATAACGAAAATTTGAAGTTTTAAAGAAGTGCGAAGGATAACATAAGTTTTTAGGGGGAGCCATTTAAGCTTGCTACTTTCACTTATTAGGCATCTAACTATTTTATGATTTGTTCATTTCTGCTTTAGGCAGAGACGTAAATTCATTTAATGGCATATCTAAGAAAAAGTCAGGAGCGTCAGTGTGTTTGCAGTTTAACCAATCGTTTCTAAGATGGTCAGGTATTACAATAATTGAACGTTTTTCATCGTCAGGTTTATGAAACTGTTTCATAAAAGAATGTCGATCTGCATTGATTGTTAATAGTGACATTGTTCTAACTTTCTGCTCATCAATTATGGTTTCTTCATAAATTGCTGCAAGCGTAAATGGCTTTCCATCTTGACGAAAGATGCCATACCAGTGTGCTTTACCATTGATATATTTCGGTTCATAAATAGCTTCAACAGGAACTAGGCCAAATTGATCATTTGACCAGGCATGTTTAAATGAACGTTTGTGATCAACCGTTTCAGTTCTTGCATTATAAGTTGCATATTTAAATGAAATTTCTTTCGCATATGGTGGCAACATTCCAAATTTAACTTTTCGCCATTCCCATTCATTTTGATGAGATAAGATTATTGGGCAATCATCACTTGGATAGACATCTGATTTGTAATCAAAGGTGGGTTCAAGTAAGTCTAATTGATAAGAATGCTCTTTCTTAAGGGGTTTGAAATTTGCACACATAACGAAATTCGATTTGTAAGGATCCTTAACCTTTAGCTTGGATCTTTTAACTATGTGGTATGTATATTTTTATAGATTGAATTGTCTATTTGAGTATTAAATTTTACTTTTCAATTACTTTGTTAAAGCTTTCTTTCAATTTATTTATCTTAAAAATGAGATCAATGATTTATAAGGCAACTTATAAGATATTCACTTGTTTTGAATAGCTACTTTTATGCAACAGAGCCTTGCAGAAATTTGGATTTTAATAAATGAGCTAATCATCATAATACAAAAGATATAGAGAACGTATACAAACCAATGTTTTCAGCGGTTTAAGTAACTCTTTAGAAAACTTTATAAGGTGGAACTATGAATAAACATTTATTAGCAAAAATCACTCTTTTAGGTGCTGCACAACTATTTACGTTTCATACGGCATTTGCAGATATACCTCTGACACCTGCTCAGTTCGCAAAAGCGAAAACAGAAAATTTTGATAAAAAAGTGATTCTGTCCAATTTAAATAAACCACATGCTTTGTTATGGGGGCCAGATAATCAAATTTGGTTAACCGAACGTGCAACTGGCAAAATTTTAAGAGTAAATCCTGTATCTGGTAGCGCGAAAACAGTATTTCAGGTTCCTGAAATTGTGAGTGATGCTGATGGGCAAAATGGTTTGTTAGGTTTTGCTTTTCATCCTGACTTTAAACATAACCCTTATATCTATATTTCAGGCACTTTTAAAAATCCAAAATCTACAGATAAAGAGTTACCTAATCAGACAATTATTCGTAGATATACCTATAATAAAACTACAGATACATTTGAAAAGCCTATTGATTTGATTGCAGGTTTACCGTCATCAAAAGATCATCAGTCTGGTCGTCTCGTTATTGGTCCAGACCAAAAAATCTACTATACGATTGGTGACCAAGGTCGTAATCAGTTAGCTTATCTGTTCTTACCGAATCAGGCACAGCATACTCCGACTCAGCAAGAGCTCAATAGTAAAGACTACCATACATATATGGGTAAAGTATTACGCTTAAATCTGGACGGCAGTATACCTAAAGACAACCCAAGCTTTAACGGCGTAGTGAGTCATATCTACACTTTAGGGCACCGTAATCCACAAGGTTTAGCATTTGCCCCAAATGGAAAGCTTTTACAATCTGAGCAAGGACCAAATTCTGATGATGAAATTAACCTTGTATTAAAAGGTGGTAACTATGGCTGGCCAAATGTAGCTGGTTATAAAGATGACAGTGGTTATGCCTATGCAAACTATTCGGCAGCAACCAATAAATCACAAATTAAAGATTTAGCTCAAAACGGGATAAAAGTAGCAACAGGTGTTCCTGTGACTAAAGAGTCTGAATGGACTGGTAAAAACTTTGTGCCACCTTTGAAAACTTTATATACGGTACAAGATACCTATAACTATAATGACCCTACTTGTGGTGAGATGGCATATATTTGCTGGCCAACGGTTGCACCGTCATCGGCATATGTATATACGGGAGGCAAAAAAGCGATTCCAGGGTGGGAAAATACATTATTGGTCCCATCTTTAAAACGTGGGGTGATTTTCCGTATTAAATTGGACCCGACATATAGCACGACTTTGGATGATGCTATCCCAATGTTTAAAAGCAATAACCGTTATCGTGATGTCATCGCTAGTCCAGAAGGTAATACCTTATATGTGCTGACTGATACAGCGGGAAATGTACAAAAAGATGATGGTTCAGTCACTCATACTTTAGAGAATCCCGGTTCTCTCATTAAATTTACATATAACGGTAAGTAACTTATTTCAAAAAACCCAGCTATATAGCTGGGTTTTTTATATAAAGGTTTAGATTTATTCAGTTACGACCAATACTGGCACATGAATTTCTCCTAAAAGTGCTTGAGTTACACTTCCTAAGAAGAACTTTTTAAAACCTTTTCGCCCATGAGAACCAATCACTAATAAATCAGCTTTTAGCTCAGTTGCTGCTTTGATGATTTCTGTATGAATTGTTTGACCTTCAACAATTTTGGTTTCAACAGAAATTCCATGTTGGCTAAATTGTTCTTTAGCTTGATCTAAAATGCTCTGAATCGAAGCTCTCGCTTTATTAAAATAATCTTGCGCAATTTCTGTACTATCAATAATTTCAACTGAAATAAATGGATCAATAGTGAGCGCATATACCAAAGTAACTTTACTACTAAAGGCTTTAGCAAGACTTGCAGCATGATTAACAGCAATAAGTGAGGTAGGAGAACCATCGACCGGAACTAAAATATGGTGATAACTCATATATTGCTCCTTATTGTCTTGTGACAATATTTATTGTTGAAGAACCTAAACTTGTTATCGTTATGGTTATATTATCGCCAATTTTATAATTTTTATTGTTTGTTTTTAGTGTGTAAGTTAAATGACTAATTCATAGAATAGTGACTTTCTAGATAAGCCTGGCCCTGTTTAAGAATAGAGAGCACCTGATTAGCGTCAATAGCTGATTCAAATAAAAAACCTTGCCCTATGTTGTATCCAAATTGAAGAAGCAACTCTTCTTGTTCTGGTGTTTCAATACCTTCTGCAATTAATCCGAGTGAAAGATTTGGAGCAAGTAAGCCAATTGCCTGAACAATTGCATAAATGGATGGATCATGTTGCATCTTTTGTATAAAGCTACAATCAACTTTTAAGCAATCAATAGGATAGTCTCTTATATGTGTTAATGAAGAGAAACCTGTTCCGAAGTCATCTAAAGCAATGCGTACCCCATGCTGTTTTAGTTTATTGAGCGCGCGAATAACATATTCAGAACCACGGTCACCCAGCATATGTTCAGTAACTTCTATTTCAATTAAATGGGTAGGAATTTCAAGTTGATTAATCTTTTTTAATAAACGTTCAGCATAGTTATCTCTTAAGAACTCAACTGGTGCGGCATTTAGAGAAACAGGAAGCGGCTCAAAACCTAATTTTATCCATTTAGCAATATCATGCAAAACTTGTTGTTGCATGATTTCACCAATTTTACTGGCTAAATCGTAGTCTTTAAAAGCTTCAGCAATCTGAGAAGGCAAACCTCTTTGGGCCGAAGTCGTATGCCAGCGGAGTAATGCTTCAAAGCCCACTACAGCATGAGTTTTTAGATCGACTTTGGGTTGATAGTAGGGCTGAATGGTATGATGACGAATAAGCTGGCGAGCAATGTTGAGTTGAGAGGCGATTGCCTCGGTTAACTGCATCATACTTGGGTTATACATACGTATGCCGCCACGACCACGGGCTTTTAAGTCATGTAATGCCATATCGGCACAACTTAATAAGCTCGATTGATCAACTGCATCTTGAGGATAAATGGCGCAGCCGATGCTCATGCCGCCGTTGAGCACATTCCCAGCATATGTAATGGGTTGATTGAGTTGTTGAAGCAATACTTCTGCAAGTTCACGAACATCATTCTCATTTTCTAAATGACTAACAATAACTGCAAACTCATCACCACCTAATCTGGCAACTGAACATCTCTCAGGATCTACGCACTGATTAAAACGTTTAGAAAGTATTTTTAATAAGTGGTCACCAGCACTATGACCTATAGTGTCATTAATATGCTTGAAATGATCTAGATCAATTAAAAGTAGCCCTACACTAGTTTGGGTTTCTCTTGAGTAGGCTAGAGTGCGTTTTAGTTGTAGCTTAAATGAACGTCTATTAAATAATCCTGTGAGTTCATCTCTCTCGCTAATATCTCTTAGACGGTTTTCGGTAAGATACTGTTGAGTGACATTTCGCGAAACACACAATATTTGAATAATTTCGCCGTTTGTATGTTGAATTGGGGTAAGCATGTTATCCCAATATTCTGGATTTTGATTTGGTAAGCAACTCATGCCAGCGAATCGGGCCACTTTACCCTGTAAGGCTTTTTTTAAGGCAACTCTTCCGCGTTTACGAATATGGGGTGGTAAAAGATCTAACCATCGCATACCGAATTTTTTTTCATCTACAGGTATACCTAATGCAAGGCATCCTGATTTATTCATATGAGATACAGTGCCATCTGTATTTAAAACCTTAATACAATCGACACTGATATCGAGCATTTGATTTTGTATATCGATATCTTTTCGTAAGCTTTGCTGCTCTTGTATATCTTGGTCAATATCTAGAAAACTAATAAACCATTCATTTTCTTGAGAAGATTCATGGTATTTCGACAATTGAATAGAAATTTTACACCATCGATAATAATGGGTTTTATGCAAAAGACGGCATTTAAATTCAATTCTTGATCGGAGTCGTATCGCATCTAACCAGTTGTTTTTAACTTCTTCTAAATCGGCAGGGTACACGAAATCTAGCCATTGTTGAAACAATGGAGGAGAAGTATCGCGCCAGTACTTTGTACACTCCGTATTGCAGTATAAAATTAAGCCTTTTTCATCACTGACCCAAGTCGGTAAAGGAAACTGCTCAACAATAAAATGCTTTTGGGTAGTGTTCGACATTGAAGTCATAACATGCCTAAAACTGCTGAAGAGTTAAACTATTTATAAACTGTATTGTAATAGTTGTGTCGTCACCACAAAAGCTATAAAAAATTAATATTTGATGTTTTTTCATCTCGAATAAAGGTTTTTTTTAAATAAAAATTTTATTAATCCTCTATGCATATGTTATTTATTAACTTTTAATCTCCTAAAGATTATGAAATATAGAATTTTAACTTGAAAAAATTATGCGTATTTTTGTAAAAAACTTGTTAAAACAGTTGTTTATAAAATTCAAATAGCGTTTTTTATAAAAAACTCATACATCAAAAACATTTTAACTCGTGAAGAGTTAATTAATTTAAATATTTATGAGAAAAAATTTATAAAGAAAAAGCATTTAAGTTATTAGAGGTTAATACAATAAATACTATTAACTTTACAAAAGTAATATAAAATAAGGTCTTATATTAGACCTCTTGCGAAAGTCGTTATTGCAAGTTCATCCGATTTACCAGTGCAGCGATTAAGTTAATGCGTAAACCGAATCTTTTCCGTCTATTTCGATAGCGTTCACTTAATATTCTAAATGTTTTCAATTGACTATTAATATGTTCGATCACAACTCGTATTTTTCCAATCATTTTATTGTACTTTTTCTCAACATCAAATAAGGGTAAATTCTTCTTTTTCTTTATTGGCATCAATAATTTAAAGCCATCTTGCTCTAATCCGTAGTACCCTAAATCGGTCATAACATATTTACAATGTTTGAATTTTTTAACCGTTCTTCTTGCCAATTTAATGTCATGCTGACTGCCATTCGATATATCTAGCCCTATGATTTGTTTGCTGTTCGGATGATAGATCACTTGTGCTTTTAGCGTATGTTTCTTCTTTTTACCACTGTAGAACTTACTCTGATTTTTTTTTCGGACGTTCTATTGAACATTCTGTCGCATCAATAATGACCCAGTTAAACTGTTCGTCTGCTGTGGTAATGCTTCGTTTTGGCAGAGTAAACCGTCTTGATTTCATCAATGCATCTTCAACCTTTTTAATGGTTCGATTCACATTACTTTCAGCGATATGGTAATTTGCAGCCAACTCCAATTGAGTGCTGTAATTCCGTAAGTAATTGAGTGTTAATAATAATTGATCCTCTATAGCTAAAGTATGAGGACGCCCAGATTTCTTTTTAAGTGATTCTACTTCTTTTAAAACTTCGATCATTTCACTAAAAACTGGTCGAGGTACACCAACCAAGCGCTGGAATTCAGAATCTGAAAAACGATTTAATTTCTGATATCTCATGAAATTTAGATTGAGGTGGTTTTTACTTTCGCAAGAGGTCTATTATCGTAGAATTCTTTTCATCAAAAAGGATATATAATTCCTTTTTGTGCATTTTATAGCCTACATTTTCCCCAAGATGTAGGTTTTTTTTATGTCAAAATTTTATTATTTTAATTTTATTTAACTTATTAAATTATAAATAAAAAAAGCCATGGAGGCTTTTTATACGGTTTCCGATTTTTTCAACTGTTGTTGAATGTAGAGGTTCATATAATACTGCTCTATATAATCGTCAGCATAATTGTTAGCTAATGTCTTAGTAGCTACCTGTTCATGCTTGCTGTAACAGTTAGTTTCTAAATCTTTTTCAAGTACCCACCTTTGACGGTTAATACGACGTACTTGAAACTTATCACTCTTATATTTTCTTTTAGCCATTTTTTCCTAAAATTACGTTAGAGATATTAAGAGAGAGTTTCTACTGGAGTTGAAGGAACAAGTCAACAAGCATAGTGTTTAATTGATTACTTTATGAAGTTTATATTCCTGTAAACATTAGAGAAAATAATAAAAAAGCTCTCATGAGAGAGCTTGAGAATTAATCGTTTTAAAATGTTGAAAACAACAATTATCGAGAAAGATTTTTTAAAAGCAATTTTAAGCTTTCCATCATTTTTTCTAGTTGAAGAGGGGTGATACCTTCGAATGATTGTTCAAGTACTACACTCGTTAGATCATTAATTTTATTAATCATTTCTGTACCACGTTCGGTAAGATATACACGTGTAATACGACCATCTGATTGACAAGAATAGGTTTCAACTAAGCCTTCATCTTTTAAGCGATAAACAATTTTAGTGGTAGTCGACATTTTTGAAATAATCATATCAGATAGTTCTGATACGCTAGCGTGAGGTTTGCTACTTAGCGCAAGCATAATACGTCGACGTGAATTATCTAGGCCATATTTTTTGAGGGCATTATCAATATTTTGAACATATTGAGCATGGACCTGAGTAATCCAATAATATGGAAAATCTTCAAGAGTGAAAGATTCTGTTGTAGGTAAAAAACGCGCATACTTCTTTGTCATTGACTTTTCCCCATACCTTGGTGGATCGCATTTTATGAAACTTATTTTAATAGTGGAAAAATATAGTTTCACTAAGCAAGTTATATCAGGACTTTAAGTCATGAGCAAAATTTATATTGTTTGATTAACAAGGACAAACTATAAATTTTCCTCTTCTGATAAAACTTATTCCTTACCGTTTATTTGAACTTGGCTACTCGCTTGGTCGTAAAATGAACGATATTTGTTAGCATGAGAATCGTAGAAAAAAAAACTTGTTTTGAACGTGACATTTCTATAAAAATTTTTTGTCTACAAAGTCATAACTTGAAAAAATAAATCCATTCAATAGGTAAATATTTAAATTAATCATATGTTTAATTGATTGTTTGGAGATGAAAATTTACCATACATTTAACATGATTGATCAAATATTAGAGAAAATTGTAAGTTTTCGATTTTTTTTGCACTAATTTCTTTTTTATTCTGCACTTAGCTTTTTGTTCTTTATTCTGCACTAAAGTAATTAACACAACAATTAATTGAAAAATAGTGAGTACCCGTACTTTAACAGGTACTCATAGAGTCTAGCATTAGCTATATTGACGGTAATCTACCTTTCATTTGTCCACCACCAATATTTGTGATCGTAACGTTACCTTGGTAAATGAAGCCAGCTTTACCAACAATACCATTATCAAGGGTTGATTCACTAGCTTTACCATCCTCACCAACGTTTCCACCGCCACCAGCGGTTAAACCTGTACCAGTTGCGCCATTACCTGCTACAGATAAAGTAGCAGCTTCTCCAGCAAGATTTACTAGTGTTTTGCCTTCAGGTACAGCCTGAT
Source organism: Acinetobacter sp. FDAARGOS_558 (assembly GCF_003937785.1). NCBI lineage: Bacteria > Pseudomonadati > Pseudomonadota > Gammaproteobacteria > Moraxellales > Moraxellaceae > Acinetobacter > Acinetobacter sp. FDAARGOS_558. The sequence continues at coordinate 590,291 of NZ_RKJH01000001.1, read as the reverse complement.
TGATATTAACTCCACCTGTACCTAGTGGAATACCACCACCACCTGCGCCAACAGCATAATAATCTTGTGCACCTATTGAATACTCAGACTTACCAGCTGCACCGCCACCACCACCGCCTGCAATCAAACCATAGTTACGTACATCAATAAAGCTACTAGCATTCTGTGCAATGATTGCCGTACCACCATCACCAACCATAGCAGTATTTTCATCATAGTATCCGCCAGAACCACCAGTACCGTATATATGACCGTAGTTAATGATTTGACGGCTTGAGCCATCTAACCAACTACCAGAAGTAACAGCAATCAGTGTCACACCTGAAGCAATAACAAAAATAGCTCTTGTAGTAGCAGTTGGTGCACCATAAGTTTGGATGAATAGCTCTAGCAAGCTTACATTTGTAAGATTCTGATCAATATATACAACCTGACCATCTAGATCATCCTGATTTCTATAATAAGGATACGGATAACTATTTAGATTCTCCAAATCTGTATTTGAAGCACCAAAACCCATAATTTTTAAATAAGCAAACCGTTCTCGTTGTCCACCAGTATTGCCACTGACATAGTCAAATCGAAAATTAACAACGGTTCTACATTCTTGTAAACCATTCTCTAATTGAACTGTCTCGTCGTAAATATCAAGTAAACGTATAGCTGAGTCATCTTCAGCGTCCTGATTCTCACGTTGTCCTTGATACAATGCAGAGACATTTAGAATGTTAGAAAGCCCAATAGGCAGATAGACCTGCGCATTGTAATCGCCATATACGGTTCTTACTTTAATTGTTTGCTCAATAACACCATTCGGCATGATGTGAGCACTAATATTTTCAACTGTATGTTTTATCTGCCAGTTTTGCGGATCATCTGTATAAATCTTCGGGTTTACTGTCGTCTCAGGCGTTAGAGTTCTATATAGAAGTCTAAAGTCCTTTCTCATCACATATTGCGGATGAGGATTTAACGCATCCAAATGATCTTGGTCAGCCTTAATACGTGCATTGCGCTCGTTATCAAGTAATGTCTGGACAGTATCTAAAGCCGCATCAACATCATCTTTACCAGCTAAAGCATTAAAAAGTTGATCCCGTTTTTCTGGATCTAAAGTAATACCTCTAAGCTCAAGTAGGTTTGCTAGTTCTTCTTGTATGGTATTGAGAAAATCTGGAGTGAGATAAGTTGCATCTTGTCCGGGCACATCATCATTTGCATGGAAGCCAGCTTTACCAGTTCCGTTCACATCTGGACGTGCATTTACACTATCAATTCGTTTCATATTTTTTCCTCAATGTCATAACGTACATAGGCTGGTAAATAATTTTCAATGATGCATGCCATATCAGCTTGCACTGGGGCTTTTAGAATTAATTTGACTTTATAACGAAGGCTGTCTGTATTAACTGGAGAGTCGCATGGCTCTGTACATTGCATTGGTGTAAATCTCACAAGATCAATTAATTCAACGTCAAACATCGCTAATATCTGCTCCAGATAAGCACGGTTTAAAACGTTCTTGGTTTGTTGAATCCATTGAATGATCTGAAGACGTTCTTCAATAGTTTTTGTTTTATTCACAGAACACTTCAGTGGTAGCCCTAGAGCTGCTTCATACTCGGTTAGTAATTCTTCAGGAATATGTTCCAACGTAGTCAAAATACGTTTTGCATCAACATCAGCTTGTGCAAGTACTTTTGCATGGGCGTAAATATCTTTTGCGACAACACTTTTAGGTGAGTTGTCATAACCGCCAGCTGGCAGTAATTGGCGGAGTACTGAAGCATAAAGCTCTACTGTTTGATCAAAGGTCATGATGGGTTCACCTTGAGTGTGCCGATCCGGAGCCAACCGGTAGTAAATACGCTCAAAGTAGGTGTTTGATTTACTCCGGGTGTAAGTTGAATATCTGTTAGACCTTGCAAATCTTTAATTCGACTAACTAGTGTTGAAGCAACATAAGTTTCACCCGGCTTTAGTAAACCAACATAGTCACGAATAACTTTTTCAACCTCTGTTTCACTTACTGACCCAGTAAATACAGCGGTGATATCCAAATATTCCTTGGTTGGTGCATAAGCTCTTACGTCACCCCAAAAACCTGAATATTCTTCTAAAGCCGTTTGTACTAAAGCTAAAAGTGCAGAGCTTGGGGAGTTTGGGGGATTACCAGCTGCTGTGATTGCAACATCCAAAGAACCAAGGCCACGACGTTTCGGAAAAATAAAAACATCAGCTACACCCGGCACATCTTTTACGATGCGTCGAAGATCAGCTTCACGATCACGAATAAGACCTAAAGCCTCTTTATCCATCATCCGTTGGCGCCAAGCTTCAACATCTTCAACATCAAAACCCGCAGATATTTCAATAACATCCACTTGTGCTGCAACACCCGGTAAAGGACTAACCCAGAGCAGTTGCTCACCATCGAAATTCCAGCTCACACCTTCAAATTCAGCAATGACTTGGATTTCTTTAGGTTTATTTTCGATAAGTGTCTCTTTATATAAAGTTAGCCAGTAATGACCTTTACCATCTGTGACTTTAGTACCAGCTGGAATAGTGACCGCAATATTTGATGTCGCTCTGACTCGTCCTGAAGCCTTAGAGCCTCCATTACGCGGACATTCCAAGCGTTTTGCATGTATATAAAGGAAAGGCTCATCAGCTGTAGCAACAAATAGCTGTTTTTGAATATAACTTTGATGATGATAAAGGCCCTCAACTACAGCAGCTTCACCATCTGCGCGAATGGCTGCATCATCTTCATCATCCATTGTTAATCCAGTTAAATTTTGGATTTCCTGAATAATGTCAGCACGTAATTGGTCAAATGTCTTGATCGGATATGCCATTGTTTAGCCTCCAACCTTAACAAAATAAAGGATTGTTTGTTTCTGACCAGATAGCTGTGTAACTTCAATATTTAGGTCCACCTGACTTTTAACTGTCTGAATAGCATTTACCAGAATTGAAGCAAAACGATTCGGCACCAAACCTTCTAAGGCTTCTTCTGCATATTGCTTAACTGTTTGGATGGTACGAGAAACATCTTTTGAGCGTCTCAAAGTATAAAAACGGCTGCCAAGGTTAGGATTTGCCCAATACTTCCGTCGATGAATATTTAAACGCTGACAAATTGCTTGAACCTCATCCTTGCTAAATGCAGCATCAAGGCTCATCAACACATAATCTTTCGTTTTTAAATCAATATTCGCCATGATTCACCTACATTTGTTCAGTTGGAATCGGTGTATTACCGTGTTTGTGTTTGTTATAAATGTCGCGCATTTCCTGCATTGAGCCTTCCTTATCAAAGACTTGACCATTCGTCACATGCAAATCACCGTCATCAACAAAAAGGTCCCCAGCGGTGATATGCGTACCATCTTCTTTAAGCAAAAGGCTGTGTCCAAATTGGTCATATACACAGGTTTCACCTTCATTCACGTTGACGACCACAGCTCCACCAGTCGTTGCAACAACAATTGAACGGGAAGTCTTGCCATGCAAAGGGATGACGACAACACGGGCACCTTCAGGAATGTGTGAGTTGAAGCCGACTTGCTGAAAAAGCTCAACTTCTTGCAATGTTTCATCAGCAAAGCCCTTTAACTGCAATACTTTTGAGCCACCACGTGCGACCAGGGCGAACAATGGTTGCCGGATTTGTTTCATAGCCTTATTTATCTGGGCTGCTACAGCTTTCATCATGATTTTTTCTCCTTCAGTACCAGTGGATTTGCCCAATCACCCTGACGCTTCAGAAGAAGTTTTGTTGTTTTGCCATTCTTACGGTCAAGCTGAAACGTGCGACCATACACAGCCCATTTGGCTGTCGCTCTTGATAAAACATTGGTTTCTAAGTTGATGTACCAGCCTGTTGACCACAGCTTTCCGTCGATCATCCAACCTGATACTGTTGCGGTTAGGGTGTGTGCTTCAAGGTCATTGTCTTTTTTGATTTTTTCTAATGCTGCATTTGCTTCAGCTTCAGTTTCCACATCGCCCAAAGTGACCATTTTCAAGCGGTTATAGGCATACTGTGTTTGAGCGGTGGTTTCAGATAATATTGAGTTTGCGTTGCCGTCTTGGCTCAAAACCTTGATATGGCTAAAGACATTAGAAACGTCGTTGTCATACTGAAGACTTAAAACGTTATTGCTGTTGTTTAAAGGGCGCATCAGGCGCAATGGAGTTTGCAAATGATATGGGTTTGCAAAAGGGTCACCGATTTGTAAAGTCCCGTCTGGATCAAGCCAGACATGTTGTCCAGTGATTTGTGCTGCCTTGGTCAATGAATCCCAAAGCGATTCACCCGGCTCAACAGAGACTTTATTCTTTAACCATGCATTATCCTGAATACGGACATCTTGAAACAGTGAACCTAAGTCACCGCCTAATACATAGCGACCTACCAACTCTTCAAGTGTGATTTGGCGGCCATTAAAAATAGGCACAGAACAATCAATTAATTGTCCAACGAGGTCACGGCCAGAAACTTGCAGGCCATAGCCCTCACGGCTTACAGCTTCAGAAATACGATCTGCAACAGCAGTTAAAATGAGTTGATTAGAATAATAAGCTTGTACTTTTGCACCACCTTTAATGGCAGGATTTAAGGCTAGCCCACCAGTTTCAAATAGCGTAAAGCTCCAGTTTTCTGCTGGTGTATCAATCTGACTGTCAATTTCAACCTGATCCCAGCCTTTAGCTTCAAGTCCAGCAATCACTAGGCGAATTTCATTACCTTGATTATCTTGCATAGATTGTTAGCTCCATGCCGACCTGCAATGCAGCAGGGTTAATCAAATCAGGGTTTAAACGACGAATTTCTTCTGCACGACGCATATCACCATATAAATAGTGTGCTAACCAATGCAGGGTGCAAGGCACTGGTACTTGTGTTTTAGTGATGGGTGGACGTGTTTCAATGAGTTCTTGGATTTGATCCTGAATCTGGGCAGCAACGTCTTTATAGACCTGAATTTGTGCGATGCTTTCAAAGGTATTAATAGCTCGTTCTTCACGGATAGCTTGCTGAAGTACTTCTCGTGTTTTTTTTCGTACAAGAGCCAAATCAACTGGGGTAAAGCTAATTTCTTGGTTGTTTGCCATTTCTGTACGTGTAGTTGCAACAACTTGCTGTGCAATAGCCACTTGACTAGCAGCAAGTGTTGAGCGCCAAACTCGTTGTAACTCCGGAGAGTTATCATCATTTTGAAAAAGGTTTTCAAAACGCTCAACTCGATGTACAACATCACGCCATTTCGATAAAGCTGAAATATTGGTATCAAAGGTCACAAGCTTGGTGACGTCATCAACTAACCCAACAATCCAATCGGCAGGTGATAAAACATCCTCAATTGCTTGTTTTGCAACACCTAAATAATTACGTGCCTGATCGATACCGGTGCGAATCGTATTAACTGTATTAAATAACTTATCAGTGTCGCCAATTTTGAGTTTTTCTAACGCACTTTCCAATGCTGAAGCTGGAGCATCTATAATAGTTGCTGTAGCAATTTTCTCAGGCGTAGCAACAGGTAAGAATAGCTCACGTTTTTCGGCTTTTGCTTTAATAAACTCGATAGAAATACTGCAAAAATCAGGATTTTCTGCATCATGGTTGATAGTGTAAGTTGCTACATTAACTTGCTGAACACCAAAAACTGGATGAATTAGCTCACCTGAGCCAGTCGCTAGCAGTGCTGATTCTAAAGCATTGACCCATGTTAAATAGTCGGAACCGATATAAACTGCTTGAATTGAAATTTTACGTGGATCATTGCCCATGTCCTCTATTTCAGCATCATTAGAGTAGGGGGCTTGATGGATTGCGAGTACTTTAGCTATAGAATCACTAGTTGATGTACATTCAAATTGCACACCTCTGAAACTTGCATCTTGTAAATCTGTTTGCCAACCCATAAAAAAACCTCACGTTTGTGAGGTAATTTTGGTTGTGTATTAGCTTTTAATCAGGTGGAAATAGTTCCAATTATATGGTTCCGTAAAAACTATCAAATTTATTAGTGTCTTTATAAATTTTCCCATAAGTTTCTTTGCCAAAGGCAAATGCTTGTGAACGTTCGCTATCATTCAAAAATTTATGGCTACAATAAACTTCTACATTGCTTTTATCACCAGCATCAACTTTAGGGCTGCCAGAGCTTAAAACTACTAAATACCAACCACATGCCTGAATATGATTTCGACCAAACTTTTCAGGGTCAGTTGCATAAGCATAAGCAATATTCCTTTGAGCCTGATAATCACCCGTTAAAGCTAGTTGTTCTAATTCACTTTTAGCTGTAGTGTATTTTTCAATTAAAAATTTGTCAGCAGTGGTTGGATCTTTAATTTTGCTATATTCCTCTTCAACTTTTTTAGCTTCGCTTAATTGACCCATTTGACTTAGTGTCATAGTAAGTAACAAAGCCAACTTTCGACGTTCATCACTATTTAAGTTTGAGGCGGTATCTATTATTTGAGGTTCACTAATAGCTTGAGTATTTTCAATATCATTTTTTTTCGTGCATCCAGTTAAAGTAATTAAGCTTAAAGTAGTTATCACAGCGAACTTTTTCATATATATCTCAATGAAATAATTTAAAAAGCAAATTAGCAAAATTTACCGTCGTTGCAAATAAAAAGGCACATTAGGCGCACCTAACCTTTTTTGCTCAGTGGCAGCATTTTGAGAAATCATATCCAGTAAAGAACCGCCGCCAAAAACAGGTTTATTATTAGCTACCGCATTTTTAACATCTTGTAAGCCTTGAATAATTCGTTCATTTTGTTGAGCATGCTGTTCCATTAACGATTTTTGCTCACCTGAAATACTTGTCTGTTCGGAAAAGTATTCTCCAAGCTCTTGTCCGCCTTTTTCTCCCAATAGATAGCCAAGACCTCCACCAATTATTCCGCCGACTGCTGTACCAACTCCGGGGAAAATAGCTGAACCGATTGCTGCTCCTGCATAACCACCAGCTAAAGCCCCACCAGTTCCACCGACAATTGCGGAGGATTGAGTCTGCTTTTGTGCTTTAGTTAATGTTTCATCTGTTGCTGTATCATATAGATTATAAGCCCCAGCTGCGATAGTGAGTGGAACAGCCGCTTTTTGGAGGTATGGAATTGCTCGTGATGCCATAGCAGTTCCAGCTTTACCTGCGACACCACCTTTACCTCCTAATATTGTTGCTGCACCCGCACCTAAAGCAAGTGCTCCAAGTGCTACAGAGGCACTATAGGCACTCGCTGCTAATGCTTCATTTCCAGATGCCCAGTCAGATAATTTTTCTTTAACATTGCCTAGTGATTCAGAAACAGCATCATAGGCTTTAGATTGAGCGAATAATTTCTCTTGGTTTAATGCCTGATCTTTAGCCCATTCAGCCTGACTAACCATTGCGTAATCAGCGTCAACTGTGCCAGACGCATTTGGCAATTGTTTTCTTAAATTATTTAAAGTGTCTTTATTATAAACAACACTTAATGCTGCCATTAGGGCCTGTCTGTCAGCAATAATCTCACCAATTTCTGAACCAAGAGCAATATTGCTCATGTCCTGCAGAGCTGCATTACGTGTTGCTGAATTTGAGGATTTCGCTTGAGCCTGTAATTTTTGATACTGAGAGTTACTTGCTAATTGACGCTCAAGCAATTTTACAAATGCTTCGACCCCATAGACACCTTGCTCACGCTGTTGAATAGAGTAAGTATTCCAATCAAAGACTTCTTTTGGCTTTTTCTTACCATCAGATTTTGTTGGATCTCCAGCTCTTGGGACAACAGCATCTCCAATAGATTTACTAAATTCACGGCTTGATAACTTTGCAAGAAGGTTAACAACATTGTTCCCAGCCTCATCAGCAGTACCAGCTGTTTTCATTGCAACCTGATTCATTGCTACAAGTTCAACGAAGCCTTTTTCGCCACTATAACCAACAGCTCGTGCGGCAGCCATTTGTTGTGCCAGCCATTTAGCTTGGTCTTTATATTCAAAACTACCAAGCTGACCACCACGTACTGCTATATCATGACCACGTTGTAAATCTGTAATACCAAAGTCTTGCATACGTGTAGTTAGGGCAGCAGCATCTGTAGCTGCGGCACCTGTTGCAAAGGCTGTTTTAACTGCAGCATTTAACGCAGCAGAAACATTATTAAGTTCATATTTACCGGAAGCAATCAATGCATTAGCAGCTTCTGCAGCATCTTCACGTGTACCGCCACCATTACGTACAGCCGCTTTAATATATTCATTTAACTGACCACGTGCTGCCAGACGTGCTTCAGGTGTCATACCTTGCCCACCAGTGGCAGTTGCAGCAATATAAGTTAATTGTTGATCATAATTTCGTGGCTTCTGTAGAGTATTTGAAAGATACATACCACCAGCTATAGCCGCTCCACCTATAGCCGTGCTTTTTTGCCAGAGTGACATAGTTTGTTGGGTAGACTGATGAGTTCGTTTGCTTGATTGCTCAACTTGTCGTATCCAATTTGCAAGTTGTTGGGCAGAGGCGACTTGTTATTTTAGAGATTGGCTTTGATGACGTAAAACCCCTTCAAGCATACGGTTTGTACGCAATAACTGTTCACCAGCACGAGCAGTATTAATAGTTTCTCGTGTACCAGCTCTTGCAGTATTAACGAATTTAGCTTGAGCGGAACCAATCTGAGTCCATTGCGTATTGATCGTTTTGTTAGCTTGAATTTGCTGATCAGTGAAACGCTTCATTTCTTGGGTAGCTTGCTGACCCTTGATTTGAAGTGTTAATGAAACAGTAGTATTGCTTCCACTCATAGCTTAATCCTTGGATTTAGAGTTCTTACGACCTTTAGCAACAAAAGTAGTACCTTCAGCTTTAATTAAATGCACGTTAGATTTATCGGAAGTGGCGTTAGATTTTGTTTGTCTTGTTTGATGAGTATTGTCTAGCCGCTCATCATTGAGTAACGCTAAAGCCATATCAAGCGGCATAATGACCGCTTGATCATAAGGCACACCCAGAAGCATTAAATTTCTGATGATTCTTGCTCTTCGGATGAACTCTCGGCTGCTTCCTTTGCAATTAACTCAGTACGTTTTTCTTCTAAATACTTTAAATTAGCTGAAGAAGAATGACCTAACATGTCGTAAGTAATTTCATGTTCATGCCCAGCTTCATCGACAAGCTTGGTCATTGAAGCTAAATCTGCAATAGAAATAAATTGTCCGGGTTCCATTAATGCTTGAGCTTGTAGATATTCAATCGATGTTACCTGACGCATAACAACATTACGAAGTTTCACTTCTGTTTGACCAACCATTTTTTTAATGGAGACAGGCAAAGTTCCTTCAATCTGAATTTGTTTCATTTTTTACCCTTTACATACTTTCATTTATATAACTTAAAGCAAAACCTTCAAGGTTCCGACGAACTTCACCATTGACGTCATATGTATCACTCATCGTTTGGATATTGACGTCAATATAGGTTTCTCGGAAATTACCCGTCTCAGACTCTGAACTCAGACGACCATTTTCAATACTGAGCCAATCAATTGGGTCTTTACCATCAGGGATAACTACCGCAATTGATAGACCATAAGTTTTAATACCTTTTGCTGTATGTTTCACTTCACCAGTTCGATTCATAGTAGGAACTGGGCGCTTTCCTGAATTCTTAGTTGGGTTGAATGATGCACAATCAAATTCTTGCCCATCAACACTCAAAATTACATATCCAACAGACTCTTCAGCCATGTTCTTAATCTCTCTATATAAGATAAAGCTATTGTCATTGGCCTATTGAACTCAGTCAGGTGGAAGCATTTCCAAAAATAAAAAAGACCGCAAATGCGGCCTTTATTAAAAGATTAGGATTAATAAACGTCTAGGGTTGTAGCTATAACATGCATACCGCGGACCCAATCGGCAGGGACTTTTACATTTACACGGTAACGGTCAGTTGTATCTTCAATTACAGTAATTTGATCTGCTGTTTCCCGGACATTTTGTAAGATTTCAGCTTTATCGAGCTGAAGGGCGCGAGACAAAATAATAGACTTGATATTACGACGTTGTGCAGCAGTATTTTTTCGACGTCGTTCCTTCATTAAATCTTCACGAATCACTTTACGAACATAATCAATGGTTAATACACCATTGATATCCAGCATAAGGTCGTCAGCTAAGCCTGAGTCCGGATTAATGCGATAAGTTGAGATTGCACGTAAGATTTCCGGTTTACCATCTGCACCAGTAGTAATTACACAAACGCCATTATTCATAGCACGTTCCATGCGTTCAAATGTAAGTTTAAATTCATCTGATACAGCAGTTACACCACCAAGATTCACACCATTAAAGGGCACAGCGGGATCATTTGAATCTGCTAAAGCAGCTGCGATTGCTGCCGCAATTTCAGGCTCTTGGCCTGCAGCACCATGATAGCAAGGGCAGATTACACGATATGATGATTTAACAGGTACTTGATCTGCAAAAGCTTCAGCTGCTTCAATATCTGAAAAAGGTACAACTAGAATTGCTGGACGTTGTTCAATTGAGTCACTAACTGATGTTAAGTGGTCGATCCATGCAGTTGTGTCAGCTCCAGCTGCTGGAGGAGCTGATACGGCAATGATGGTGTGGCCGAGTGGTGCGATGGTATCAAGGGTATTTTGAAGGGTCATAATTACTCACCTTTAATTGCCAATAATTCGTTATCTGTCAAAACTCTGTCGTATACATAGAGTTCTTTAATGATCTGTTCACAAGTGGCACCCCAACCGGTAGCTGTTGTACCTAAAATTAATCGATCTATTCCATCGACACCATCCATTGCTGTCACCGTTTGCTTAAAAATATTTCCTGATGAGAGTATTTTGACTTGTAGCGTATCTAAGTCCCACGATATAGCTATTGTTTCATCATAATTAACAACGTCAAATTTGTATTCAGCAGAGGAATTAGTTATTGAAGCATTTGAATATTTAAGTAATTTTTGACTTAATGTGCTTGATTTTGATGAAGCAAGTAGAATAGCTCCTGAAGTTTTCTCAAGCATTTGTACGATAGTAAATGATCTTCCTGTCGCAATAATATTAGTCAAATCTGGTATTTCACTTCTTTTTAAAATCAACGTCCCTTTGCGATGTGGTGTTTGTTTAAAATAATGAATATCAGCAGCCTGTGAATTTTTTATATGGGTTTGAATTGGTTTTGCACTGTTACTTTGAAACAATTGAAAATGTGTAAGATTTCCAGTTACGGTAATATTTACATTTACAGTTTGTACAGCCGATGCTTTATAAATAAAAGGCTGATCTTGTGTCACAATACCAGATGCAACACTACCAATTGTAATTTCAGCTTGTCCAACACCAAATACTTGAAAAATTAGATAATTCGTGGTGGTTAAGTTAACGCTTACAATTTGAGACACAGGCTGCGTAGGATTTGCAACAAGATTCGTTACAGCAGCTTCACATAGTAGACCAATTCCAACCTTCTCATCATAATGTATACGAGGTACATTTGCCGCAACTTCACTGTAGAAGCCATCTTTATTAGTAAATCCAGCTACAGTACTGCGTGTAGTTGAAATCATTTCAGTCAGTGTCTTTTTTTTACCATTTAATACATAGTCGCCTTTCCAAAAGTCTAACTTAGCATTGTAATCACTAGGAATAGTCATTTCTAATGCACTTATAATATAGTTTTTTACTACTACATTCGTTTTCAGCTCTAATGTCATTATTGATCTCCAATTTCTACAAAATTCGTTTGTGTTGAATGTAAACGCCATGTCGGTGTAAAACGCTGATCTGTTGTATAAAGGATTTTCATTGACATTTTTGAATTCTCAAAAATTGGAATAAATGACGATTTATAAAGTGAAGTCTCACCAACTAAAACACTTTTCCCCAATTGAAAATTGAAGCCATCATAAGAAATTGCAAAATGTATTTGATCATTAACTTCTTCATGAATAAGCATTACAAATGCATCGCCAACCCATTTTATTTCCATATGATATGGAGTGATTGCATCAAAACCAGATGGGTAAATAGGATCAGACCAATTTGGATTTTCCAAATTTGCTGTTTTCTGTAAAGTAATTCTTCCGTTTACAGAATCATCGATATGGTAGAGATAGAAAAGCCCATCGATAGGATTAAAAATCATCGCAGGTGATGCCAAAATATTTTTATTAATGTTCGTAAATTCTGGATAAATTTCAAATTTCCCAGACCAGTTTATTCCGTCATTCGTTTTACTTGCTAACAATGAACACTTTGCTAAACTGCGATCTCTTCCATCTTTAAAGTATAGAAGTTTTCTCCAACAGAAATATAATGTTCCATTACTTGTATCGTATGTGAAAAAGCTATCAGATAAATGTCCAGATGTTGATTCGATTAATTCATCATCTTTATTCGTCAATGGGTCGGTATCAAATGGTTGTGGAAAGGACTCAATAAGCTCCCAATTATCTAAATTTTCAGAATTTGAACCATAAATATATGGAAGCTCATAGTCCTCATTGGTATTAGTGTAAGGATTTATCGCAAGCCAATACTTAAAACCTGCAAGAGGCTTATCAAATAAGATTAAGTTAGGATGAACTACTCCAGAATCCTGTACTAAATTTGTTTTAGTACCACGATCATTATATGCAGCAATTTTTAGAGCATTTGTAGATATAGGGGCAAAAATATTATTAACCCAATCTTTACCAATGTGATATTGCTGGGGTACTAAACCACGTGGAATTGGACAGACTTCAAAATCGTTTATTTTCAGATAGTTTAAACTCGTTAGAGCTTCTATTGAATATAGATCTGCTGTTGAAGATGTAGTGAGTGGGCATGAATATTCTTTATTATTTTTTCCGATATTTTTTAAAAGAGACTGTACTGATTGGTCCAATCCAGATAAAAATAATTCATTATTTTTATCTAAACACAATGCTAAATTATTATTCACATCTTTGACATTTAATACATTGCCACCATTTTCATCCAAAAAAATAAATGTACCTTTGCTTAACAAGTCTTTAAGAATAGATTGTAAAGATTCTTTAAAACCTTCAACATATACTAAAGAGCTCACATCAATACGGAAAAGCATATTTCCATATTTGTCTTTAACTTCTACAGCATTTTCTTGGCTTGTTGTTTGTTCTGATACTTTAGAGACTTCTTCTTTGGCTTTTTCTTCAGATACCTCTAGTGCAAATCTTTTTGCTTCATCAAGAGGATCATAACCAGAAACATACTGTGTGCCTGTCCAAATATAAACACCACGCAATGCTGGATCCGGATCATTATTTCGTACGGAAACGTTAGCTTTTGGGGGTACATAAGCAATCATCTCAGCGTAAGTACTGAAAGAAGCATCTGCACCGCTACCGATTGACACAAGCCCATGTTCTACATTATCAATACGCTCGTTTTGAGCATCATCACGCATTTGACTTGCTTGACTTGCTTCAGCGACGGCAGCTGGTGTGGCAAAATCAGATTCATTTTTTAATGCAGCCGTACCCAATCCAGACTTAACCAAATCTGCCACCTGTTCTAAAGGTGCCTTTTTGGTTTGATCACCCTGAACAACTGGCAAAACATCATTTGGTGAAACACTTGAAGTCGGTTCAAGCTCACTAATTGGAGTGCCGGGTACTTCAATAACGATTGTTTGTTGAGCCATTAATTAGTACCTCAAGGTTCAATCAAAGCACCACCTTCAGTTAAAAGTGCGCTTCCACTTTCAGTCTGAAGAGCTGCCTGTGTTTGTACACCTTCTACCGCCAATGCCACAGCCTGAGCATTAACAAGACGATAAGTTTTAACCGCAGCTTTAATCATGCGACCAGCTTGCGAATTAGCGCCGAACTTAGCATCGGCTCCAGCTGTGTCATAAACATCAACTGGTGTAAATTGTCCGGACAAAACATCTAGCGTCACAAAAAGAACTTTATGAACATTTGTAGGTAGACCAGTACGTAAAGTATTGATATTGACATCCGTATAAACGCCTGGTGTTTTAATGCCAACTTGAATAGACATAATTAATTTTCCTTCATTTCAACCAAGTCAGCTGCGTCCTCGACGCCATCGCTAGGTTGGAAGTAGTAATCGACATTGACTCGATGAATTTCACCGACTTCAGCTTCTTCACGGTCACGATCTGAAGCAATAATTGTGTATTGAGTAGTAAATTCTTGAGCGAGGACACTAATTGATTGTCCTCGTGTTGTTGTATTAAAAACTGGTTTAGTTCGGCCTAACTCAAGAGGTGCAAGCCCTTTTACGCCCACGGATGAAAGATCATTACCAATCAATAACCGTTGAACGTGTTCTAACATTTCATAAGTACCAATGCTGCTTCCTGCACCTTGGCGACGTGACTCTTCATTACGTACAGAGCGTGCACCTACTAGCACAGCAAATCTCAATGGATATTCAGTTTTGTTATAACCATTTTTTTTAGGTGTACCTGAGCCATCGAACACCACCCAAATTGCAGGAAAACTCCTAATTACCGTTGTAATATCGTCATCAAATTCGCCACCATAAGTTTTGATTTCGCGGATCCACGGCCAAGACTGATTTGCCATCAAATCTTTGATGCCTTGCTCAATGACACTTAGATTTATCACCAGCCTTTACCTCCAAAATCATTACGGCCTACTTGAAACAGCACATTATTTGATGAGGTTTTTACAGGTTCAGCTTCCCCAGCTGGGGCATTGCCCAAACTAATAATGCCTTTAGCGATTTCTTTCAAAGTCTTAATTGCATTGTCGTAGCGAGTTTTGATTGGATCATTTTCAGACATTGCTCCAGTGCAAGCGTGATAACGTGCAATGTGGCAAGCGATACTTTCTAAAAATGGGGGAACAGGTTGCAACGGCAGCTTATAGCGACCAATGAGGTAACCATCAATTTCAGAATTAGCTTCTTGCAGTGCTGCATTTAACTTGTCGTAATTGATAGCATCTGTATATTCAGCCTCTTCATTATCAGTGAGTTGAATTAACTCATGCTCACCAAACTTTTTGATCATTGCTTCTGCCGTTGCATAGCTCATGAGTTAGGCTCCAGTACCTGTTGACCCGACAGCCATTTGCCAGAGGCCATATCCAGCAGCACCACGTGCTTCAGAACCAAACTTAAACTTTTTACGCATAAATACAGAATCGCTTGAAGTATCAGTTTGTTTAACAAATACAGGCATTTTACGAGGCTGGAAAATAATAGCTTTGACGGGTTTACTGGCATCCTGAAGATGCCATTCCCTATCAGTTTTCAACCAACCAACCACCAGTACTTTCGCAGTTCCTTTGTACGGGTTAGGCTTACCATCTTCAAAACGCTCATTGTTCATAAGCGCATTGGCTGTGTCTTCAAGTGCTGGCGGTACAATGAGTAATGTTGGTTTAAGATTTAAAGGACGACCTTCTTCGTCTTTAACACTTTTCAACATGGTACGGGCTTTACCATAGGAAGCTTGAGCATTGGCAAAAGTATCTGCTTTAAGTGGAACCTCAAGCTTATTAGAGACGACCTTGGCAGTTTTACCCTCACCAACTTGGTGATTAGTTGCATAAAAAGGCTTGCCGTCATAACACAGTTCGGTAAAACCACTAGTTAAAACGGTGTATACCATTTCATCAGGCCATTGTTTTGATGACTCACCAGCCATTTCAGCCTGTGGTTTATAGATACCTAGTTGGTCATCTTCAATATGATTGCGGTCAATTTCGACAGTTGCTTCAAAATCATCATTTACAAGCGTATAAGCATGACCTTTAAGTTGTTTAACAGCTTTATCACCAACCCACTTACGCATCTTTGGAAAGTTCTCAATCCAAGCATAAGTATTTGAAGCGCCATTACTTGGAACACTCATAGCAACTTGTTCCCATGTGCTTTCAGCCGCTTCGAATGCTTTGTCAAAAACTTTTTTAAGATTGGTTGAAAGTGTATCAATTACACGTTGTGCATTTTGTTCGTTAAAAATCATTATTGAATCTCCACCCAAACATATTCAGGGTATTGGGCATCAAAACCCATAAATTTACCTGCCACAGGGCGCGCATTTGTGTTGCTCGACTTGGCAACCGTTTGATTATCAGCGACGTAAACAGTCGCGCCGAGATCAGCTTGTGTAAGTGCATCTGTTGAAAGATTGGCAAATAAAAATTGTTTATTACGACGGACGCAGGCCACACGATCTGCATCTGCACCACCAGTGTTATCAGCGCTGTTATCCCAAACACCTAAGCATTTTTGAGTGCCTGCAACTGCTGTTGTTGAGCTAATTGCAAAACCTGTTGCATCCACCAGAGCAAACGTACCTTGCAATACAATGGCATTAGCTTTTAAGGGAATAGGGATTAACTCTCCATCACGCATTTCTGTCACTATTGCAATTTGAGTAGCGGTCATTGTTCTCTCCTAAAGTCCTTACATGCCTAATTGGGCTGCAATTTGTTTTTCAATGTCATCATTTGGCTGATGGTGTTGTTGTTGATTTGCCGCATTCAAATCAATAGTTGTGGTCTGTTTTTGAGACAAAGCTGCGATTTTTGGCAAACTTTCAAGATGGGTTTTAACAAACTCAGGATTGGTCTTAGCTTGTTCTTTTACCCAGTCAATGGTTGCTTTTCCTGTCAAACGACCATCACTACAAGCTGCAACAATTAAGTCATCGATTTCTTTTGCAATTGATTTACTTGCAACTGAACTTGCATTTGCAATTGCTTCTTGATAAACCTCAATAGGGACGTACTTTGTTGGGTCAGGTGTTTGTGAATTATTTGCTGCACTTTTAGCTTCAATAGCTTTTACAAATGCATCAGTAAATGATTGGCCAGCAACTAAAGTTGTTCCATAAGTGCCATCAATTTGTGCAAATGCACTGTTTGCAGCAGTTAATAATTCTTCTTCTGTGGCTGTTTCAGGTAGCCCCAGACGTTTACGCATGAGTTCTAAAAACTCTTTCATTGTCGAGTCCTCATCGGAATGTAGAGACAAAAAGTCCTGAGCCGCAGCAGCAAGACGTGCTTCGGGTAATTGATCTAAATTTGGTGTATTTGTTAGAGCAACGCTGTGAAGGCCCAAGACCTCACCAGCTTTGTTATAGAAAAGGACAGGTGAAATATATTTATATTCTTTAGATTCAATGAAACTAGTTGCTTTACTAGTCCATTCAAATTGAGCACTACATAATCCGACTCCTTCTATATATTGGAAACCAGAAGGTTTTAACCAACCAGCTGCTGGCGCAGGTTCACCAGACTCTTGAGTTTTTAAAGTTGCATGTTCATAGTCCACAACCAAATCAATGGATCGTTGATTTAATAAGGTTGCAATTTGATGGCCTCGTTCTGGAGTTAGTTGCCAGTGAGGAGCATCATATGGACGTCCATCCACACCACGGAAGATTCCTTCAGGAATCAATACAAGGTAAGTAGATGTCGCATCGAGAGCGAATGAGCACGCAGCTATTAATAAAGTCTTTTTCATGCAGTTAGGTTAGATTTACCTGCATAAAAAAAAGATTGGAAAAGCTTCCTAAAATTCAAAAACTCTAATTCGTGTTGTAATGCGTTTTAAGCCATTGTTCTTATAATATGGACTCATTCATCAGGGAACTAATACACATTTCAATTTATAAAAATCTAACGCGCATCTAACGACAATTTATTAAGGTTATTCAAATATCTTTCTATAAAAATAATCAACATCATCAAAAATTGCTGACTCAGCTTCGGGCTGAAGAACATTATTTTCATCCATAGGCAGTATTGGACGTGCTGGAATATCTCCCCAAGGAATAGGGCCACCTCGACGGCTTTTTCCATAACCGCCTTGCTTAACACCATAATGATGGGTAGGTGCCTTCGGGTCATTACTTCCGATTGTGACACTGTCCGGTTTTACTTGTGTCACGATACTGCGTCGGAGCTGACCTGATTGATATAATATTTTTCCCGGTTTTCTTCTTGCCATTGTTAAAGGACTTAAACCAGCCCACGAAGGTCTTCCTTCAAAATCAAAGTTATCTTCTACAATAGTTAAAAAGCTATTTGCAATTGAATGACCAAGTTCTTCAGGACGTGCTAATTTTTCAGCAACAGTCTGTAACTTCTGAACCATTGCATTATCGTTGATGAATATATTGCTCATGATTTATACTCATTTTATGGGTGGTAGTTTCCTAATAGAAAGGTTACGGTCTAACGCATATGTTATTCAGTATTATGATGTGCAAGTCATCCGCCACCCATTCATCGAATAGATTCATATTGTTTTGCTTTTAAGCCATCTTCTAAAGCCTGCGGGTTAATCTTAAAAATACTCACAATTTCCATGACCCCATCTTTTGAACGAACAGATAATTTTAAAATTTCTGAACCTTCCGTAAGTGTCGGCAATATAAATAAAACACTCTCATTTTTTACATCCCAAAGTACACGCTGCAACTTAAGCATTAATTTTGGTAACTCAAGCCATTCCTGAAGTGTAGGGGCGTTACCAGCATCAGCATGTCGTTTAGCTTTCTTACCTAGCAATAAGTGATCACTAATAACCATAATTGGACTATCAATTTTCACATCTTTGCTTTTAAGAAAATCTAAATCAGGAACCTTCAACACTCCAACAGTGCTCGTTTGATATTGTGTTCTACCAAAGCTTTGAGCATTGTTCACAAAAGCTTCATGAGCTTTCATTCGAGTTGGGGTCGTTAGAATTTGTTCCACTTGCTTGAGACCAGATGTATCGCCAAATGCTTTGGTTGCACGATCGGTAAGAACTTTATCAATTAAATGACTTGTAGCTGGTGACCCGTTAAATCCCGCAGCTGGTGCAAAAGTTAATGTTCCATCTTTTGTAGGGATTTTAAACTGAGTACGTTTTGCAAAGACTTCAGCTCCAGTGTTTCGATCAACACCAATTTTTTCGTTAATTTCGGTTGAGAAACCTTCTCCAGAGAGAATCTCTTTTTCACCGACTTCACGGGCCGATCTAGCAATCACTCGGCATTTACAACCCCACTCGGATGGGGGAAACGCCACACCCCAAAATGGATCATCAAATTTAAAGATTTTTCCATTTAATGCTACATGCTGCTTACGTGGATTAGTGATAGATACATGACGCCACTCCCAATAAGGGCGTGTTTCTGCTCCAAGTAACATAGCCTTATAACGACCAGCTGAGAAAGCACTCTGCATATTAGTTTCATAAATTGTGCGTAAGCGGCGAGGACTGCCAAGCTGAACTTCTTGTTCTTTACCTTCAGGATTAATAACTGTTTTTTGCCCCCACCAGCCTTTTTCCTGCAAGACTGGTGTTATATCAGCTTTCCATTTTTCAAAGCTCTGACCGCTTTCTAACGCGACTATAAGGGACTTTCTTATATCTTGTAAGATATCTATGCGTGCAACTTTTGCTACAGTAAATGCTCGACTGTGTGCATTGTCTAACGTTTCATGCCAGTCCCAGCCAATTTTAAATCCTTTTTTCTTTAAATAATCAATAGCATCTTGCGGAGGTAGCTTAAAAAGAGCATTGAGTTCAGGGCGTTGAGGTGTAGGCATTAATTTTGCTCCTCCTCGACACTAAGCCGACCTAGCATTTCACTAGCAAAAATTAACTTAGTAAGTTTCTCTTGTAGTGCTGGTTCATCATCCTCTGGATATAAATCTGACAGTAATAGTAAAAGCTCATCTTCATTCTGAGATTTCTGAATTTTTTGAATAAGAGGTTTTAACCATTGTTCAGAGACACTTTGACTCTGTTGAGTTTGTTCGTTCAATAAAAGTTGAAGTGCCTGATCCTCCAGTGGTATTTGAGCTTGGTTTGCAGCTAAAAATTGATTTAAAAGTTGTGGTTGATAAGTATTTGCAGCAAGATTGGGTGCTGTTTGAGCACTTTGTAAAATTGGCGTTTTGTTATCCTCAGGCTCAGGAATACCTAATTTTTCATGCGCCCATGAAACAGGTATTTTCATACCAATATTAACGAGGTTTGGTAAAGCATTACTAAAAGTTTCTAAGTCTTCTGTATCAGTAGTATCAAAATAAAATTTTGGATATCGATCGGGGGTAATATTCGGATAATTCAGACGCATTAAATAGCTAACTAAACAATCATTAATAGAACGTGCAAGTTGTAGAGAATCCGATTTAATAATAGCTTCGAATTGAATTTCATGTGTTTTGCTTTGAGCATTTGTACTTGTCTTTCCGTCGGCTTGGCTTAATAAAGTTCCACCAACAATGATTTTTGATTCAGTTTTTTCACACCAACTAACTAAGTCAAAATGGTTCTTAGTATCACCATTCGTAGCTTGTTTAAAGTCAATAGACATACCATTGGGAATAATGCCACCTGCATTTCTTCCAAGCATCATTACAGCACGGAGCAATGTGTTTTTTTCTTCAGCTGTAGCTCCCGGTGGATACTGTCCAATTTTATTTGGTAAACCATACGTTTCTAAGAACTCCATAACATCGCGGATGCCATAGTTCTTGAATAAAAAAGGCCAACTTAAAACACGGAGCAATCCGGATTTTGCTATGTAACCTGATTTCGCTTTATGACGGTGAATGAACCAACCAAAATCCCAAAAATCTAAGCCACTAATAGAACCGTCATTGATTTTAAGTTCATTTGGTTTTTCTTGCGGAGTCATAAAATTTCGAGGGAGAATATAACCAAAGGCTTTTGGAAGCCAAATATTGCCTAAACGATGCCATTCAATTTCTTGACAGCTATAGCCGTGTCCAACTGCATCTAGAGCATCTAGAAGAAACATCTCAAAATTTTCAATTTCATCAATCCATTCGCGCACTTCTTCAGCAATTTTACGTTCAGTATCATTAGCATTTTTTGGCGCACGTACCCCCCAAGACAAGCTATTTACACCCTTGATCCGTTTATCCATTTCACTAAAAATATGTCCATCACGCTCTATAATGTCGCTGAACAAATCTGCTTGTGCTTGCAAATTACCTTGCTCAGACTCAACCAAAAGACGGTGTAATTTGATAGGGGTGAGTCCGACAACAGGGTGTTCTTGCCATTCATTAGTTAGCCAAGCAATTTCAGCAGTTTGTGTAGTTTCTAACGCTGGACGAGATTCTTTAGAGTTCTTAGGATTTTTAGCCATATCAAAAATTAAGCACAATACGAGATTGTGCCTAATATGATTAACTTTCAACAAAATTTTGATTGGAAAGACTTCCTAATAGTTAGTAACTATCAGTTCCTGTTTTTCTCCCCGGCTTTGTGATTTACGCCCTACAGTGTAAGAAATTTTAGTCTCATTAATATTGAAGTCTTTATAAATTGCTCGTATGTCTGGATGATCATTAATTGAAAGCATGATTTTACCCTGACAGTTTTTCATGAGTTCAGCCAACCGTTCATATTGTTCGATTCCAAAATCCATACCATATCCAGAAAGTTGCCAATAGGGTGGATCTGCGTAGAAAAATGTATGAGGACGATCATATTTGATTAAGCACTTATCCCATGACAAATGTTCAACTGTCACACCTGATAATCGCAAATGTGCTTCACTAAGCTGTTCTTCAATTCTTAAAAGATTAATTGGTCTGGATGTTGTTGCTGTTCCAAAACTCTGGCCTGATGTCTTAGCTCCAAATGCTAATTGTTGTAAATAGTAGAAACGGGCTGCTCTTTGAATATCCGTCATCAAATCCGTGCTAGCATTCTTTAGCCATTCAAACATTTGTCGGCTAACAAGCGCCCATTTGAATTGTCGGATAAACTCTTCTAAATGGTTTTGAACAACACGATATAAATTGACGAGATCACCATTAATATCGTTAATGACTTCAACTTTTGAACCTTCTTCCCGCATAAAAAATAGTGCAGCACCACCTGCAAAAAGCTCTACATAACATTGATGTTCTGGTATTTTTTTAATAAGTTGCGACACAAGTCGACGTTTGCCGCCAAGCCACGGAACAATCGGGCTAGTTTTCATACAATCACCTAATTCAAAGCGTTAGAAATTTTGATAACCTAACGTTGCTATGTACATGGCAACGGGGCTTTGCTTTTGACAGGCTAATTGTCGAGAGGGGCTATTCTTGTTCCAGCAAGTCTAGTCACCCCGTACTATTAATTATTGTTATTTATGACTTGATAATAAAAAGGAAGAGTTTCCTAGGAGAGTAATTATGATTCAACCTAACCCAAATAAATCCATTAATAGTTTTGTTTTTGATTGTCCTGTTTGCAATGTTAAACATACTACTTTTGATGTTAAAGGCTGGGGGAATCCTGTTAAAGGTCCAAATGAAGAGCTACTATTTCAGCTATTTTCAGTATGCCGTGCTTGTAAAATGGCTACTTGTATAACTGCCACTGTAAATGAAGCGTATGTAAAATCATTTTCACTAAACTTAGGGATGCGTAGTAATGAAGAAAATCCCGTTATACCTATAATGCAAAAAATTCTTACTGAACAAGAGCGTGATCTTAGAATGTTTTTCAGTGAGTTTAGATTTATTCCAGTGATTCCTAACAAAGCTCTGGCACCTGAACATTTACCATCGGATTTAGAAAAGATTTTCAATGAGGCTTCTAAGTGTCTTGCAATTGGTTGTTTTAATGCTTCTGCAGCAATGTTTCGATTATGCCTTGATATTATTACTAAGCATATAGTAAAGGAAAATGAAAGTTTGCAACCTACAAGAGATGATAAGAAATCTATCCATAATCGTTTAACTTGGATATTTAATAATAAAATTTTAAATGCAGGGTTGGAAGAGTTATCACGCTGTATTAAAGATGATGGTAATGATGGTGCCCATGATGGGAATATAGGAAAAGAAGAAGCAGATGATTTATTTGATTTCACTTATGAACTTTTAGAGCAAGTTTATACCCAACCTGAAAGAATTCGATTAGCAACTACAAGAAGATTAGAAAGACGTAAATCGTAAGGTTTCAGAATGAAAAGAAATAGAACTTGCTTGAAAATATTGCGTTATAGAAAAGATCACCCATTTGTTTTTTATTTCTTGCTTGCTTATCTAGGTGGGATATTTATTTATATATTAATCTTTCATGTTTGGTTCGCTGATTATAGTAAGCCAATGCCATTAAATGAAGTTGGAGACTTCCTTGCTGGTGTTTTTTCTCCGCTTGCTTTTCTATTTTTATATATTGGTTATAAACAGAATAGCGAGTCAATCAGGCTTCAAAATGAAGAGTTAAAAGCAAGTACCAAAGCGTTGGAACTTCAAGTTAAAGAAATGCAAGAATCAGTTGAACAACAAAAAAACTAGTTGAAATTCAGAATAATGAGATTTTGGGAAAACATATTTCTGTTCAACCTTATTTTAATTTGTTTATAGGACCTTTTGAGACATATCCTTATAGTAATGCACTCTACGATGCAAACGGCAACTTTAAGGAGGTTGTGGCTTTTACCAAAGGAAGATTAAGTATAGACATGCAAAATAATGGAGAAGTAGCGAGACATATAAGATTAATTCACGCAGGTAAAAACCAAGTTATTTTCCGCAGAATTGAAATTATAAAAGGGCAAAAAGATGGTGTCCTTTTTGATATTGAGAATGATGAATTTGAAAAACTCAAAAATGAGGGATTTATAGAGGTACTTTATAGACTTGAGTATTCTGATATTTACGGTAAACCCTATAAAGAATCTATCAAAGCAGGTATATCAAAAAGCCACAAAGATAAATATTTTATTAATTATCAGATTATTACTGCTTAAAAACATCCCGTCTCCTTATACCAATCATAGTCATCAGGGTTCACCTCTATATCTTCTCTGGATGGAAGGGGGGTGAACTCAATAGGTGCTGATGGATGATTACTTGCAAAGTCAGCCAGCAAATGAGCAATAGCACTGTCCCCATGTCGATCTTTATTATTTGAGTTTGTTTTCCCCATTGCTGGAATGCGTGCCACACCATTGATCATTACAAATGCCCGGTGATCCTCCAAGACATCCTGATCGGCTGGCATGTTCTCAATATCACCATCTTCCAGTGATGATTTAAAGTGGGGTGTATTTTCTCGATACCATGCTTCTGTCAGCATGACAGCTTCAATTCGCTCGCCATATTTGACCTGCATTGCTTCAGCTAAATAACCACCATTACCACCAGCATCGTGTGCGCCTTTGCTAAAATTAGGTAATAACCCAACAATAAGTTTCAGAAACTCTTCTTGTTGTTTGTACGGGACTTTGAACATTTCAAATAAGAATGGAATACGTTTTCTGGTATTTTGCTGTTCAACAAGAGGCCAGAACGAACATGCATTTCGTTTACGCGCGAAATCCAGTCCATAGTAACTTTTCAGTTTCTTAGGTAATGCTTCAATCAATGGCTTTAAGTGCTCATTAAAGAACTCTTGCACCTCAGCATTTCGGGCTTCTTCACTCACATTACTAAAGTCATCCCAACCCTTGGGTGCCTCAAAACGAATGACTGGTACAGTGCTGTCTTTTTTACTTTCAAGTAGTGAATGCGGCAGCCAACGACCACCACCTTTAGAGGGGATCGCATCCAACTCCTCATCTGCTGCACTGCCATAGAAATCATAAACTTCCTGTACCCATAAGGCTTCCTCAGTCTCATTATAGGCAATGCCTTCACGCATACATACACGTTTATATAAGCCTTGATCAACAGCATCTCGGAATGTAGTTCGATGAATAGTCCCTTTACGTTTACCAGCACGGATTTCATTAATTAGTTCATTAAATGGATTATCTTCACCATCATGTGTACTAATCACTCGTACACAACCACCCCAGATCAAAAGAGCAAGAGCAGCCTTTAGAAGCTCATCTAACGATTCATGGAATGCAGCTTCATCCAGAATCACTCGTCCTTGACGTCCACGTAAATTTGATGGTCGACTTGTCAGTGCTTCAATACGAAACCCAGACTTCGGAAAGCGAATGATATATGTCTGAATGTGTTTATCTCCATCCTCCCAAATACCTTCTTCAACTTCTTCAGCAGCGAGTCCATAGGCACGTGCCCACATAGCACAGGCTTGAATGAATTCAACAGTCATATCCTTGTTATAACCAAGGTAATAACAGTTCTGACCACCTGCTGAACGGTCACTTGCACACTCTAATGCAGCGTCCGCAGCTTCAGCCCAAGTTAAACCAATACGTCGCGATTTCTCACCAATTTTCAACGGACTTTTATCTGCAATCCATTCTTGCTGGTATGGCAAGAGGACTGCAGGAATATCACTGTCAAAATCAGGTTGTAATAGTTCTATTGGGGAAGCTTCAACTGTGGTCATTTTTCTACAATACCTAAAATTTGTTTACGAATTTCAGCAGCAGTTTCAGCAGATAAACCACCTTTTTTAGCAATTTTATCGACGGCTTTTGCAGCAGCTTGAACACGCTCTTTAACTTCTGATTCCCATTTTTTCTGATTTACAGAAGCTTTGGCTATTTCTGCAATTCCTTTACCAGCCTTTGCCATAAGCATAATTCGATCTGCTGGATCTGCTTCCGGATTTTCTGATTCTTGCAATGCAATGAGTGCATTAAATAATTCAGTCTGTACAAGCGACAAAACAGCAGAGCTACGCATATCGCTATCATCTGGAGCTGCATCTGCAATCATCATTGCAGCTTGTGTGCTAGCCTGAACTGCGGCAAGTTTTTGTTCTACTTTTTGCCCGTAACGATGGACACTAGATTTACTGATGTCATAACCACGCTCTTGTAGAATCTTCGCGATTTCTTCATAACCACAAAAGCCTTGATCCATAAACCGCTTATCAAGCCATGCTTTATCATCGTTACTTAACTGATCTATTGAGGATTCACGCGCCATAATTCACCTCAGTTCCAGTATTTCTCTGGACGGGCAATACCCGCTTGGCAATCAATTGTGTACTCAACAATATCAATGCCTAAACGGTCAAGCTTTGCATGCCAATGACCATCTGGATTCTTTTTAATTTCAACCAGCTTACGCTCTTCCAAATAGTCCAATTGAACATGTAATTCTTGTGGGGTCGTATCGTGATATAAGGCGCGCATAACATCAAGCAATAAAGTATCTAATGCACCTAAAGGGCGTGCTTTATCTAAGGCATTGAGCAAATGCCAGCGCATGCCTTCACGACGAATTTTTTGCATATCAAAAGACATTATTCTAACCCCTGTTTAATTTGTACTTTTTCAAGTTTTTGTGCTACAGCATCCAGCTTTGCTTCAATAATGGTCTGACCGCGAATATAGTCATCACGGGCAATGTAGCGAAATGGCATATCAGCTTGAAACTGAAGAAATTCACGCTCAAGCTTTCGTAAGTCTTCTTGTCCCTTCAAGTGTTGGCGAGAGACTTCTTCGATTTTTTGATTTGTTGATTCAAAATTCTGCTGAATACTATTACTAATTTGATTACCTAATAGTTTAAACATTCCCCAGACTGTACTAATAACAGTCGAGAGAATGATAAATATTTGATAGGGTTCAAGTTGTATGGTCATGCATCCTCCTTAATCGTTTCGGATGCAGGTGGCAAAGGCTTCGGTTTAGTTTGATTAATAAAACGACCAATAAGTCCCAAAACAGCCAAACCTAAAGTTATTTTGGATTGTGCGTCTGTTGGTAATGTTGCAATTAATTCAGGTGGCAATGTGTCATAAAAAGTTTGAACTGCCACAATGCCAGCAAAGGCAACGTTACTAAACCATTTCCAACCTGTACGCCAATTGTGGACTAAGACTCCGAACTGCATAGTAGAACCATGAACAGTTTGTGTTTCAACTGGCTTATTTTGATTTACCAAATTATTTTGTTTTTGGGCGATTTGACGTCGAAAATTTCGCTTCCATTGACTCATGGCGTATCTCCAGCAGCATAACGGAGATTGCCAACCACTCGACGCGCCCAACCACGTCCGAAACTATTAAAGGTGGAAAGTTTGGTATAGAACTCAAGACGCTCAGCAATAAATAGAACTAAAACATCATCAAGTGACATTTTTTTAATAGCACCTAATGTTTTATCACCAACTTTACCATCATCTAAAACACCTACAGCCCGCTGTAACATACGGATTGCATTACCAATGCCATGATTAACCGCAGCATCAAAAATTTGATAGCTGATAGCACCAGTAAATTGGTCGCATTTTGCACGCTTCCAAAATGCAACACGGTAAATTTCTTTTGCCTGTGCACGAGTCATACTTTTCATGGAGTTCGTAAAGCCATTTTCTCGTGCTGTTGCAATAGTAATTCCCCAATTGGTTTCTCCGCCCGGGTCTTTCGGATTATTTACATAGCCACCTTCGTGACCAATGGTGCGCTCAAACACTTCATCAAAAGTGATTTGCATCGAATTGAACTCTAATAATTAACGTACTGTAATTATTAAATTTAGAAAGTAATGTTTTGAGTGGAACTATTTCCAAAAATAAAACCGCCCGAAGGCGGTTAGAGTAAGAACAAAGAGTAATTAGGCGAACATATCTAGCTGATTGCTTGGACCCTCAAATGAGTCATTTTTCTTATTCAACATATTATGTCGGACTTGACGAATCCAACGTGAAGTTACATTGTATTTCTTAGCTAATGACTTCTGTGCTTCAGTATTAGCCCCAATTTCTTCCAGATCCTGCTCAATCCGTTTATTCCGTAAAACACCAAGATAACGGTCAGATTTGGGTATATATACGAGATCACCATTCCAATACTGACATAATTTTTTCAAATTATTGAAACCAAGTAATTCAGCCAATTCATGGCTTTCAGTTATGGTTTTGAGGGGAGGGAATTTATAATCAGATCCACCAAACTGCTCAATTAAAATCATCGCAGTTCGGTAGTCTGTAAGTTGAATAATAACTCTAAGGTTTTCTGGTAGCTTGTGTAGATATTCGTCCTGTTTCATGGGTAACTCGCTTCTTTCTGTACTCTAATGAAGCAACTATACGCCATAGCTCATTTTCCGTACAAAATTCTAACGCTTCTTTCTGAAACATACGTTTAGCAATACCTACAGCATAATTCCAATGTAAATTACTTTCTGTTAAAAGAGCTTCTATTTTTGAAATTAAGGCTTCTTTACTTAGTTTAACCTTTGGTTTTTTACCAAATTCACGTTTTGTAAATCCAAGGGATTCAAGATGCTGCAAAACCTTAACTAACTCATCATCATTTAGGTCTTTTGCAGATCGCTTTCCGGCGATCTGCTCAAGCATGTCTCGATAAGTATCATCGTCAAGGCCAAGTTTGGTTTTACCCATGTGAATTGCAGCCAGACGTTGATTACGCGAGGGCTGTTTCACTTTCCATCTCCGTAATAAGTTTTATTGAGTCACTAACTTTAATAAGGTGATTTAATGCAGTTTTACCTGAAGAAAAATGTGTTCCTTTGTACTCAATTTTTTTATCCAAATCCGGATAAAATTCATAAGCGCGTTTCTTACCGAGCCTTTTAATAGCTTGTTTTTTCTTAGCAGGACTAATTACATAAACAAAGCGGCTTGGAAAAAATTTACTTTCAACATGCTTGTCGGGATAAACCAGCCATTCACCTTTAACAAAACTATTAACAAAAACCTCTACAGCAAGTTTTAAATCTTGAACTCGTTCGAGTTTAAGATGAACAATATAGCCATCACATTCCAATTCGACTGGATACCACTGGCTGTTTAATCTTTTAAGGATGAAGTCTTTTTCTTCTTTGGTTAGAGCCATTACAGTACCTCCAAAGCAGCTTGTAACAAGCCGCATAGGGCACAAAATGACAGTAATAGAGGTACAGCTGCTTTTACTTTCAAAATCACTTGATCAAAAGGCGGTAAAGCTAATTCTTTGCTAGCAAGCCATGCCTGTTTTGAAGTTTTACAACAACTGTAAAGCCCAATTATAAAAACAAGATAAAAGGGGATAATCATCATGATATCTCTCCCAAGCTTTCAACTACTTCTGGTGGTAAATTTTCTAAATCTTCAACTTTGATCATTGATGCTCACCATATTTTTTTGCTCCACATTCACATTGATACAGACCTTGAAGGCTAATACGCACACTACGACCATTAATTGATTGACGTTGTACGTTTTTAATGTGTTTCCATTTATGCCGATCGCCTAAAGTGCATTTTTTCATTAAGAAATTTCTCCTTTTCGCTGCTCGTCAGTACCGGATCACGACACCCGGCAGACACAGACACGAATGTCTGTGTTTCGCTTAGAAAGGCATATCTAAATCATCATCTTCATCAATATTGTTAACAGCCTCTCTAAGAGCTTTACCTGCCTTGAATGAAGGCACTTTTGACGCTGCAATTTGTATTTGTTCCCCAGTTTTAGGATTGCGACCTGTACGCGCAGCGCGTTCTTTTACAGAAAAAGTTCCGAAGCCAACCCAAGAAACACTACCTCCTTCAGCTAAAGCAGCAGTGATTGCATCTTCTACAGCTTGTAGTGCAGCTGCTGCTTGTGTTTTTGTTAATTCAGCATCAATTGCAATGTTTGCGATTAAGTCAGATTTATTCATGATTTGTTTTTCCTTCATTAGTTTCAGTGAGTAGCTGTAGCAGCTGGGTCAACAGTTTCAATTTCGTAGCCAAAGTTGTTGCGTGATTTAACACTTGCACCAATTTCAGCGATTAGTTCTGGGGTAAGTTGTTTGATAGCCTCCTTGTCGGGTTCAGTCTTAGTACGAATGCAGTGATCAAGCTGTAATTGCTTAAGCACCTGACATGTAAAAACTGGGTCTGGAATAGACACGCTTGTTGATAAACGGTAGCCAACTGAGCCATGTGTCAGTTTTTTACTTTTTACCTGTGAAAACTCTGTTTTACGGTGATCACAAAATTCCTTAAGCTGAAGCTCATGGGCTTTAACTCGTTCAAGTAGTGGTTTGAGGCGCTCTTTTGTTGCCTCTTTAATTTTGTCTACCTTCTCATTACATGCAGCTTCCTCAAGTGCGATGTCGCGGTTAAGGTCTGCCATTTGGGCAAGCGTCTGATCTACGGCTTCCCAGCTTTGAAGTTGTGGCTCTTTAAGTGATTTACGTGCCATTAAATATTTACTCCTTGTTCTTTTTCATAGGCTTGGATCATTGCCTTGTATACTTTTTTACGATTTGTACATGTCACAGGATGCACCCATTGAGCACGATGTGGGTTCATGGCAACATTGCCAGCTTTAACCATTGCGTCTGTAGGCTCACGAGGTACAAGCACATAATCACCACTCATTAATTTGTCTAAATCTTTTGCAAACTTTTGACGTTTAGTTTCGTTATTCACACTTAGCCCCTTATATGTTTCTGCTTTGCTTCATATTCGGTTTGACAACTAATACAACGGGTAACGCCACCAAGCTTTCGTCGCTGTTCAGGAATCACAGCACAACATTCTTCACACTCATGATTGCTTTGATTTTCAAAGCGCTTTGTATGGCTTAGGGTATAAGCCACATTTGCTTCAATGATTTCAGAAGCAACATCTACTAAGTCAGCCATAGCCACTCCTACGTAATTCGTTTTCTGTTTACGCCACCAATTGAACAGGTTTGACATGCTCTCCAATGGCGCATTTCTGCTGGGTTTTGTGTCGGTGCCTCTCGTTCACGATAGGCACTGCACTCACTCGGGCTGATGCTTTTTCGGAGGTAGGGACATTGCACTTGCCCAAGTACACGCATCACACATTTGATTAATTTCTCTGTACTTCCGACATATTTATCTCGTAAAGCGAGTGAAAGACTTGGGCGTGCATAACCCAGCTCATCAGCAACTTTTTTGATACTGCCCAACTCATCAATACGGGCATACACAAGCTGCTTCCACGGTTCCATTTCAGATACAGGCAGCTTCTTTGATGAAGTTGGCATACCATAGCCCCCCGGACATAATTACGATTAAGACAACTAAAGCAGCGACAAGATTTCGGTAAAATTTCTTGCTGTACACCAGCTCAAGTTCTGCTTGTTTTGTACAATCACGTTGATATACAAGTTCAGATAAAAGGCGAGCACGATCTCCTTGAACAAATTGCTCTTTTTGACCATTTAGAACAGTTGTTGATTGCATCTGTTTATTCATTTTTTTAATCCTTGCTTTAATAGAGAACCGTGCTTTAATTCCTGTTCAAAAACATGTGATCCTTGGAACATCAATTCATTTGTGTTCTGATCAACAACTTGACGGATACTACGAATAGTCGGTGGTTTTGAGCCGGTGTTCATGTCTGGTAAAAGTTGATACTTTGTTTTTTTGTCTGTTTTAGTTCCAAGCTTTGAGACATAACCCGCACACCACAACATCACCAAGTATTCTTCCGATACATGGGTGGGAACGGTTAGTTCATCATTACTTGAAAGAGCAGCAAGCTCATGGGCATTTACAGCTGCTCGTGTGATTCGCAATGTATTCCACATTGCCTTCTCTATAAGTTCAGAGTTTTTCGGTTTTACGAATGAACCATCTCTTCGGATTTCAGGAGGTGTATAGCCACTATCCCGTTCAAGTCGGTAACGAGTAGGCTTTTCTGAAATGACGCTCAAGAATCCAGCGGCTTTAAGACCGTCAATAAATGCTCGTGCAGAGTTAATCCGCATCGAGCCAGCTTCAGCCACCTCAAGAAGGGTGAACCCTTCTGAGCGCTGACGTATTTCATTCCACACACGTTGATGTGGAGGTTCGTATGTATTTACTTTTGAATTTTTGCCCATAACCATTGATTTAGAATTGGGTGTAAAAAACGCGCTGTCCATGTTCAGAAACTCCGTGGTTTAGGGCTTTCGCCAGTTACAAATCCATGAGGTAAAATGACTTTCAACTCTTGTGGTGAAACTCGGTTGATACCTTGCTCAAGGCACTGCTCATGTAGCATTTCAAGATTCGTTGAAACCCGTCGAGTAGAACCACGTACTGCTACAATGAGTTGTTCTAGAACTGGAATGTCTATTTCGATATGAGGTGCATAAACACGGCTCAATAACAAAGCGTCATTGATATCTGAAGGTAAGGCTGGCACCCAGTTCAAAACACGACCATGAAAACGCTCCCATTTCTCTAATTTTCTTGGTAAAAGTTCTTCACCAATAATTAAGAAAGTACCTTGGCTTGATTCATAAAGATCACGAACAATTTCAACTTTATTGCCTTGAATGAGGTGGTCAAACTCATCGATAATCAATGGGCGACCTGTTTTAGCAAGTTCTGCACTAGCGAGTTCCATCATGTCGCTTAAAGTTGCTTGAGGTGGAATGCTCATTTCGCGGAGTAAGGCTTGAACAAATGCTTTCTTTGTATATGTGGATTTCACTTGCACATAGAATGCATTGGTTTTAGTTGCAACAAAGTTAGCTCCAGTTGATTTACCAAACCCACTTGGGCCATAGAATGCAGAAATGCCCGGCAATAAAGGATTGCGCTGTAAAGTACGACTAACTGCTTCATAACACTGAGCAATATTGCGAATATGAGCGATACCGCTAGTAGAATTTGAAGGATTGACATTTGATGTCATTTAAATCACCATTAAAAAGTAAGTTGTTTGTTTTATGTGCTGGTACGCCAATACCATCACGCTTGACGGCGCTCTAAATGCGTTTTGAGCGTTTCGTCATCTAAGCTGCTTTGTTTAAATTTCTTAGAAACTTGGAACATTTCCCAGAATGTTCTGTCTTGTTCTGTGACCTCCTTACCATTTAAGATTTGGTTATCTATAGCTATCCAGCGTTGTACTGGAGAAAGTGAAGTTGTTTGCTCTTGCTGAGGTTCTTCAGGTAAACGAGCATCTTTGAAATAAATGATTTCTTGATCTTTCTTTTGCACTGGAAGTGCTTCCAACTCAGCCATGATTTGTTCGCGTTTATCCATGCTAAATGGAATAATCGTTTGATTTTCAACATGTTCAATAACTGCTTTTGGACTCATTTCTTCCAATACTTCTGATTGTTTTGCAGCTAAACGACGCATACGGCCATCTGCACGTGCAGCTCTAGCTTGTTCAACTTTCGAAACTGGGAAGTAGTTACGTTTATTGGCATTCCAAAATGCATAGCAAATTAGACGACCATTCTCATCACGTACTACAATTCGATTTGCGTCATGAATGTCATATCCAACAAGGACGCTTTCACCGTGATACTGTTCCAGATCTGCACTGAAATATCGGTTCCCGAAAAGATCGATTTCACCTCGACGAACCTTACGTTCTTCATAAGGACGAAACAGATCTTCTGCATCCCAATCCTCGACGCGATCAATTGGAGCGCCTTGTTCTAACGCTTCATTCCAAGCTTCTAACGGCGTTTGATAGCGTTTTTTTAAAGTGACTGGGTCAGTAATTCGCTTTAGGCCGCTATGAGGTTTGTTGTTATATTGCTCAACTACTTGAGCTACATAATCCACAAAATCTAACCAGCTAATCATTGCTTTAGTTTCGCCATAACGCTTAATTTCGTTACGTGTAAGCTTGAACACAGCATTACTGGCTTCACTATCCATATCTTTACCAATATAAGTTGGTAAATTTTTGGCAGCTTTAACCCAAATAGTTTGGTGACTGCGTTCAATTAGGCCTTTTGCCTGCGAGTTGTAAGGGAGGGCATGGCTTACTTCGGTATTAAGTCGAGCCAAGACACCTCGCCCTTGTGCTTTCAGTAAGTCATTTTTATAACCAGAACCATTGTCAACATAGAAAATTGCTGGAATTCCACATTCAGTAGCACTCATACGAATTGCATCCAAAACAGCCCAAGAACTTTCTGATAAAGCTATTGACCACCCAACAAGGCGACGTGTTGCCACATCAATAATTGATGTGAGTTCGGGTCTGAAAGGTTTCCCATGTTGCGGATGAGCAACTTCTGCATCAAAACAGTGTCCATCAGCTGTATAGATATCCGTCGGTAAAAGCGCAGTTGTATCTCGACGAATAAAGGGCTGAATATTCTTTAATTCGCGTTTACCCATCCGACCTTTTTGCACGTCAACATTTCCCATTTTCTCATTAAGAAAACGGTATGCCTGCGCATAAGTAGGGCAGGGAATGCTGG
The DNA here is from genome assembly GCF_003937785.1 of Acinetobacter sp. FDAARGOS_558. Taxonomy (NCBI): domain Bacteria; kingdom Pseudomonadati; phylum Pseudomonadota; class Gammaproteobacteria; order Moraxellales; family Moraxellaceae; genus Acinetobacter; species Acinetobacter sp. FDAARGOS_558. Next base: position 556,197 of record NZ_RKJH01000001.1, on the reverse strand, counting down.
CATCCAAATATTGAGGAAGTTGTTCCAATACAACTGTCAATGTAGGCTTTTGAGGTTGGCCCCAAAGTTTAAGTAAAGCACCTGCCCATTTCGGGATAGTCATCTGTCGTTGTTTTGGAGCAAGAACGGCAATAACAGGGATATCGCGTTTTTCTGCTTCCTCTACTGCTTTAATCCAGTCAAAGACTGATCGACGGCTAACAGCCCGATGTTCACCTGCTTTAGCATTTCCTTTCGCAATAGCCTCTAAAATTTCATTTGGTAATGATCCTAAAGATGCCTTCTCAACAAACTGTTCAATGGCAGGGGTTTTCAATACGCCTTGTTTCATTTGCTGCTGAATATAGCGAACAATAAACAAACGATTTTCAGCGACTTCACGTTGCCAGTTCATCAATTCTGCTGCATTAACTTTCGTAGTATTAGAATCAACTTTCAATGAGGTGGAATGAGCCACTTCATTAACATTCTCTTGAATGCTTTTAAGAACTAATTGCTCTTTTAATTCGTTAGAAAGTTCGTATTCTTTTCGAACTCCCCCTTTTCCACGACTTGGAACTTCTCTATACTTCAGATTGTTTGTTTGAACATATTTTTCCCATCCTCGTCTTGTGGTTGGGAACCCGGATAAGTTCAAATCTAATAAATCAGCAATACTGTAATGTGTTTTCATTAAGCACATTCCTTCTTGCTGTTGCTGTAGCGTGGATATAAACGCTTGTTATCTTTAGTCCAACGTTCTGGGAAAAGTACATGCAAAGGCTTTCCTAGAAATTGAGAGATAACAAGCTCTCCACTTTTACTGGGATGGCAAAGAGCATTACGAACTGTTTGTGCAGGCAAGTTATTGTCCTTTGCTAATTGAGTTAGGGATTTACCTCTACGCTCAATTTCAGCTTTAATGCTGTATTTATCCCAATGTTCTGTGGGTTTTTGCTCGAATCCCATATGAACTCCTTAGCCTTATTAGGCGTTTTTTTTAACGGTTAGAATTGGCGTTTGCCTTTTCTAACGAAATAATAGTTCGTAAAAAGTTCGAAGTAAATAGTTCGCAATAGAAATTACGAAACTTTTTGGGAGTATTTTTTTAAGTGTCTGATATTGAAGATAATAAATTTGTTCGCTTTTCTGATTTTGATATTGCACAAGGTTCGCAATTTAAGGAATTTAATTACGAACAAGAAAAAACTCCTATACAGAAGCGTTTGTATTTTTTAATGCTTAATGGAAAGCAGCCAAGAGGCGATAAAGAATCACTTTATGGATGGTGTGCAAGAATAGGTTTATCTAAATCAACAGCTTTTGGAATTTTTTCCAAAGGTAATCAAAATATGCATCTTTCAGTTGCTCAGACTATCTCAGATGCCACAGGAGCAGACGTAGATTGGATTAAGAATGGTACTGGTGTACCTTTCCCAATTTATTCAATGGACGAGATTATTAATAAACAAATAGAAGAAGCTATAGAAGACCAGATTCTTGAGACTAGTATAAATCCTGAGTTTGATGGGCTTGATACTCAACTTTTACAACAGGCTTTTGATACCCTTGATAAGGCTTTAAAAGTTACAAAACGGAGTATGTCACCTAAGGCTAAAGCTAAGTTTGTAGCGAGCCTATATGACAATCTTTCTGAACCCGGAAATGCAAAAATTGAATTATTACAGGAATGTATAGAGACGGTTGAGCAAGCACTACTCGACACACGACGTATAATGTCGTCCTCTGCTAAATCTGAATTGATTTTAATTATCTACGATTTGTACTATGGCAACACAGCTTATAAAGAAGCGATGAAGACGACATTAGACGAGTTAATAAGGAGTACAAGCTGATATGCCAGAAACCACTACACCAAGCCTAGATGTTCAAACACTGAAAAATGCTGGGCTTAAATTACCAAAGAAAGCTTTAGATATATTTCTAAATGAATCAGAACTTCAAACTATAACTTTAGAATTAAAAATTGCTGGAAGTGAATTATTTAAACTGGAGTTTGTCCTAGATGATCTTCAATTGCCGAATAAAACAATTACTAAGACAGTAGGGGCGACTGTCGAAAGTTTATTAAATCAAATACCCGCTATTCAGCGAGTGCAAAATAAAATACAAATTTCTTAAAGTTATGTTATCGCTATAAAATGTAGTGCAAAATAACGGGTAAATTTAAACGCGGCTAAATTTACCCTTAAAAATCCTCAAAACATTGACACTATTAGCTTTCATCCCAGTTCATCCCAGAATATCCCACTTAGTCCCACATATATGAAGTGCAGAATAAATAGATAACTCACAAAAATTAACTAATAAATGGGTTTATATTATTGAATTTACTAAATTTTTAAATATTAATTATACTGTTCAAAAGAATCATGATTTACGAATGTATTTTAATTAAGGAATTGTTTAATTGTTAATCTTTTGAATTGTATGTTAATTGTTATTTTTTGTTTATTTTAATATAGTGCGTTTTCAAATAATGATAGATAAATTCTTCTGGATTAATGATGAAAAAATTACTAATTACTTCTATGGTAGCTTTAACGATAGGGTTAAATGGCTGTGCAAGCATCATTACAGGTTCTTCACAAACACTTACTTTTACAAGTGTGCCTGAGTCAGCAACTATTGAGATTAAAAATCGTAATGGGGTAAAAGTCCATACGGGGCAAACACCTGCTACCGTTAGCTTAAAAAAAGGTGCCGGTTATTTTAAACCAGAAAGTTATCAAGTATCTTTCAGTAAACCTGGTTATCAAACTAAAACGGTAGAAGTTACAGGTACTCTTAGTGGCTGGTATTTAGGTAATATTATTTTTGGTGGTTTAATTGGGCTTTTAATTGTGGATCCAGCTACTGGAGCAATGTATAAGTTGGCACCAAAAGATATAAATACAGTATTAGAAGCTCAAAATTTAGTAGGAGAAGCTAAACAAAAGCCCACGCTAACAGTGATGCTGGCTCAAGATATTCCTGAGCAAATGATGGCCCGTGCAGTACAAATTAATAAATAAAAAATAGTAATAAAAAGGGAGAATTTATATTCTCCCTTTTTAAATTATGAGTTTGTTAATAATTTTTCTTCTTGATTCTTTTTAATGATGGCATAACTTACTCCCGTTACGATACTTCCAGCCGCAATTGCTGCAAGATACAACCACGCATGATTGATTGCATTTGGAATCAGTAGTACAAATACACCGCCGTGTGGAGTCACAAGCTCACAGTGAAATAAAGCAACTAATGCACCAGTTACTGCGCCACCTAGAATACAGGATGGAATAACGCGCATTGGATCTTTTGCTGCAAATGGAATTGCACCTTCTGAAATAAAGCATAAACCAAGCACAAATGCAGCTTTACCTGCATCTTTTTCACCAGTACTAAATTTATTTCTAGCGAGGAAAGTTGCAATTGCCATCCCAATTGCAGGAACCATACCGCCTGCCATCGTGGCTGCCATTGGCATATAGGTATTGGTAGTAAGTAGTCCGACTGTAAAAGCATAAGCAGCTTTATTGATTGGTCCGCCCAAATCAATACACATCATACTTGCCAGAATAATTCCCATTAATACAGCATTTGTTGTGCCCATATTGTTGAGGAAATCTTTCATTAACTCAAAAATATGCGCTACAGGTTGACCTACCACATAGAACATAATCAGCCCAACAGATAATGTTCCTAATAATGGAATAATCAAAATGGGCTTAAGAGACTCTAAACTAGTTGGGAGCTTAACTTTTTTAGCTATAAATAACGCGATATAACCTGCAAGGAAACCAGAAACAATACCGCCTAAAAAACCTGCTTGTAACTGTGCTGCCAATAATCCCCCGATTAAACCTGGTGCAAGACCAGGGCGATCTGCAATGGAATATGCAATATAACCCGACAGCATGGGTACCATGAGGGTAAATGCTGCTGCGCCAATCTGTTTTAATATGGCTGGCAGACTACCAGCTTGTTCTGCTGCATTTAGGCCAAAACATAAAGAAAGTGCAATTAGCAAGCCACCCGCAACAACCATAGGCAGCATATAAGAAACACCAGTTAATAAGTGTTTATATACACCAACTTTTTCAGTTTTATCCTTATTTTCCGTTGTTGCTTGCTGTTTACCTTGTTCTAAAACCTGAGCATTAGCAATTGCCTCAGCAAAAGCCTTGTCGGTTTGTTTTAAAGCAAAACCAGTGCTACATCTATAGACACGTTTACCTATAAAGCGGTCGGTGTTGACCTCAATGTCAGTAGCAAGAATAACAATATCGGCATCAGCAATCGCTTGAGGTGATAAAATATTCTTCGCACCTACAGAACCTTGAGTTTCTACATCGATTTGATACCCAAGTCTTTCTGCACCTTGTTGTAACGCTTCAGCTGCCATAAATGTATGGGCAACTCCAGTTGGGCAAGCAGTAATGGCAACAAAATGAGTTGCGGTATTTGAAGCTTGCTTAGGTTTTTGTTCCCACTCATTTGCTGGTTTTGAGTGTTCAAGTGCCGTTAAAAGTGCTTTGTCTGCATCATCTTTAATATCTTCAATAGAAACTAAAGATAAAGCGTTTTGACCAAAAATATTTAGATTTTTAGGTTGCTGTCCAATAATAATGACATGATCAAAATGATCGCTTGATTCAAACTCATCGAGTGAAATGACACTATGTTTATAGCCGTGTTGGGTTGCGACTAAAGCAAGTTTACGAGCCAAGATTAAAGTATTGACTTGCTGTTGCGGATCATTAGTGACAAATAATAAATGTTTAGCAGTTTGCATCAGATTCACTCAATGAATTGATAATAGTTTGTGCTTTTAATTGGTTTAGAACCTCAGAAGTAGGGATTCGAAAACCAATTTGTGTTACAGCATGGCTTGCAATGGCTGTCGCAGTTTTTAAGGTCTCTTCAGGAGGCAGTTGGTTAACAAGCCCATGGATCATGCCGGCTAAGAGTGAATCACCAGCGCCTACTGTACTTTTTACGATAACTTTTGGTGCTTGAGCATGTAAGGGGTGAGTGGCGTGTAACCAATTTACGCCATCTTCACCCATTGAGATAACCACATGCTCAATATTGGTTAAGCTATCAAAAAGTTTTCTTTGTTCAGCATAGCTTGTTGCAGGACGTTGATAACTTTCAACCAACTCATCGGTATTCGGTTTGATCATCCAAGGTTGACACTCAATTGCAGCAACCAATGCTTTACCACTAGTATCTAGGGCAACTTTTTTATTATTTTTTTTGATCAGTTGAATAAGTTGTTGTAACTCATCAATACTAAAACCTTGCGGGAGGCTACCAGCTATTGCAACGACCTCGACTTGTGGTAACAGAGCTTCAATCTTATTAAATAGGCTTTGTTTGTTTGTTTCAGAAACAAAGAAACCTTTGCCGTTTAAATCGGTCATCCGCCCAGAATGCTCAGCAATTTTTATATTTTGACGGGTTTCACCATCAATATAAATAAACTCGGGTTGAAATTGAGCTTGTGCAAAATGTGTATCGAAAATTTGTCGATTATGCTCACCTAAAAAGCCGGTTACGATTACATCGTGACCTAAGTCTTTTAATACTTGAGCAACATTAAGGCCTTTGCCAGCCGCATGAATTTCTACCGACTCTTGTCGGTTCACTTCTCCTACTAATAACTCATTCAGTTGAATGGTTACATCAATTGCAGGGTTTAAAGTAATTGTTAAAATTTTAGCCATTACTATTCCCAATCTTATAAGTCTTGTTCAGATAGCTGGCGCACAGCAGGGGCGCTATCGCATAGTAAAGCTTGTTGCGCAAGCTTTTGAGCATGGCTATAGCTTAGTGTACGGATTTGAGCTTTTACCAAAGGAATGCTATTTGGGGACATACTCAGTTCATCTACACCTAATCCCATGAGAATAGGTACAGCTTTAGGGTCTGCTGCAAGCTCACCACAGATTCCTACCCATTTACCATGTTTGTGAGCAGCTTTCACTGTTTGATCAATCAAATTAAGAATACTTGGATGTAATCCGTCTGCTTCGGCTGAGAGTATTGGGTGGCCTCGGTCAATTGCTAAAGTATATTGGGTCAGGTCATTTGTACCGATACTGAAAAAGTCGACTTCTTGTGCAAGAACCGGTGCAAGTAAAGCAGCAGACGGAACCTCAATCATAATGCCAACTTGTAAATTGTCACATGGATGTTGGGCTCTTACTTCGTCAAGAATTGCCTTGGCAGCACGCCATTCTTCAACACGTCCAATCATAGGGAACATAATTCGTAACGGACGATTATCAGATGCTTTTAGTAGAGCGGTTAATTGTTGTTTTAAAAGTTCAGGGCGTCTTAAAGTTAAACGGATTCCTCTTAAACCTAAGAATGGGTTTTCTTCTTCAGCAATTGGTAAGTAAGGTAAAGGTTTATCACCACCTACGTCTAATGTACGTACCACAAGCGGGCGACCTGCAAGTGCATCTAATACAACTCGGTAATCAGCTTCTTGAACAGCCTCGTTAGGTGCACTGCTATGAGACATAAAAACAAGTTCGGTTCTAAGTAGGCCAATTGCTTCAGCACCACATTCTACTGCTTGTGCTGTCGCTTGAACTTTACCCAAATTGGCTGCAATTTCGATTTGGTGTTGATCTAAGGTAATTGCTGGCTCGTGGCTATGACGTTCAGCTTCTTCACGAATTTGACGCTGTTGCTCACGCTCTTGCTTGGCTTGTTCGATTTGTGCAGCATCTGGATCTAAAACAAAAGTTCCCGTATCACCATTAATAAGTAAAGTGCTTTTCGGATCAATTTCTAGGACTTGTTCACCAGCACCAACAATAGCTGGAATGCCTAAAGCACGTGCGACAATTGCACTATGCGCACTTGCACCGCCTATAGCAGTTAGAATACCTGCGACACGGTCTTTGTTTAGACGAGCGACATCACTTGGCCCCACGTCATGCATGATTAGAATATAAGGCTCTTTAGGCTCTTCAATAACCACTTCACCACATAATTGGGTTAAAACTCTGTCGCCAATGTCGCGTAGGTCTGTTGCGCGTTCAGCGAGTAAACGATCTGGTAGAGCTTCCTGTGCTTTAGCTGCAGCTTCAATATGTTCATGCCATGCAGCTGGTGCTGATAAATTTTGATAAATTTTTTGATAGACACCATTAATTAAATCAGGATCATCAAGCATTTCTAGGTGAGCTCGAAAGATTTGTTTAATTTCAGAAGCATCGGCTTTGGCTATGACTTGGTGAATATTGTTTTTTACTGCATGTAGGGCAATATCTAAATTTTCTTTCTCGACTTTTACGCCTGAACCCATACGTTCATATTGATAAACCTTTGGTTTAATCACATGGACAGGTCCAAAAGCTAAGCCACTTGATGCTGCAATTCCCGTATTGTTACCCAATGTCGTAGCATTTGATATTGCCGTTTGGGCAGGGAGCTGGTCAGGTATTTCACTGGTTACAGGTAGTGCTTCAACTTCTTCACCTAAGCCTTGCTGCACTGCCAAAATAACTTGATCTAAAGCCTCTACGGCATCAGTTTCTGGCTCAGCGATAAAACGTAGAGTTTGGCCACGCTTACAACCTAATGCTAAAAGACGAGTTAAACTTTTGGCAGAAACAAAGCTACCATCGTCTACTGCAACTTGGATATCGCCTTGAAAGGTTTTTGTAAGATTGACAAGGTGCGTGGCTGGTCGGGCATGTAAGCCGTGTGCATTTGCCAGTACTACTGAACGTTGAGGCCAGTCCGGAACAACGTCAGCTCCAATAATTTTTGCAATTTCGTTTGGAGTTTGAGTTTTATCTAGCTCGGCAACTTGCTCAGGGTTAAATAAAATATCAATTAAACGATTAAATCTTTCATTATCGAGTTGGTCATTGGCTGCTATACAAACGAGGGTGTTCAGCTTTTTACCATTTAGCTCTAAAGCCTGTGATGGTTTAGTAATGCTAATAGCTGGTTGCTGAACAAAGTGATTGCTAGAAATGGACCAGATTTGATCTTGCAGTTGAATGGCTTGTTCTGGATCAAGTGAACTTAGAAAACCACATTTTACAAAATTATGTTTTTTGAGTGTTTGAGAAGCTGCCCAAAATAAATCTTCGATATCTTGTGCGTCGATTTCGGTTTGAATAAGATTTTCATGAAGCGCTAAAGATAATGGCTGAGCTTGTAGTAATTCGATAATCTGCTCAGGTTTAGAAGCATTCTTTACTTGTTCACTGACGTCATGCATTAATGCACGAGTAAGAATTTGCAAAACTTGCAAATGTTCATCAGATTTTGCTGCAATCACTACAGCTAAATAAATTTTATTTTCTCCATCCCAGATCACACCTTCGGGGAAATGGGCTAAGCGAATCCCTGTTTTTAAAATATATTCACGTGATTGAGGAGTACCGTGAGGAATGGCAATGCCTTGGCCTAAATAAGTCGCGCTTTGTTGTTCACGATTGATGAGTCCCGTTATATATTCAGGCGTAACTAACCCATCTTTTTCTAATATATCTACTAGACACTTTAATGCATGTGTTTTATCAACAGCATGTTGATTCATATGAATATGTTGAGGCTCTAGTGCTAGCATAATTATCCTTGAACAATTTCTTTGGCTTTAGCTAAAACAGAAAAAAAGAAGCTGTTTGCATTAAACAAGTAAATATACCTGTTTTTTGACAACAGCTTCAGATGAATTACCTTAGCAGAACTTTAACGGTATATCGACGCATTTAAGTAAAAAGCTGTTCGTTTTTAATACAAAAAAACCTCTAAGCCGGATTACTGACTTAGAGGCAAAAATAAAAGCAGTGATTAATGTTTAATTTCTTGTTCTAAAATAGACCAAAGTTTTTGATGTGATTTTTTAAATAACAGCATATGGCCAATTGATTTATAGCCTAAATCTTTTGGGCTAAGCTCAATCATTTTTTTATTTGCATTTGGATATAAACTTAATAATTCTTGTACGTTACGTTTGGTTGCAATCTCATCATCATCAGCCCAAATAGCAGTAATTGGACATTGAATATCTGAATGAAAATCATGAAAAATCGTCTTGCCTATGGTGTTTTTTACATATCCGGGACGGCTACAAAACTCTCGCCATTGTTGAGCAACTTTTTTAGGTAGGTTTTCTCCCATACCAATGAATTGAGTTGCTCCATAACCTTTAACAAGACTAGAAATAGGGAAGATAAGATTAAACATAACTGGCGCTAAAACCTTGGTTTTTCCTTTAAGGCCTTTAATATGTCCAGTTGAACCTGCAACCGTTATCACTTTTGCGACTTTATTATAGTTAGGTACGACTCCTAGTAGTTGTCCGCCAGCACTATGTCCAATAAGAATAACTTGATTTGCTTTCGTTTTTATTAATAAAGCATCAATTGCAGCAGGAATATCAAGTGTTCCCCAGTCGGTAATACTTGCGGTACTTTGTTTTAAAGCTCCATGTAGGGATTCGCCAATACCACGGAAGTCAAAACTCAATACATCATAGCCTTGTTGGCTTAACCACGTTGCGAAAGAGTGATAAAAGTTTTTAGTTATACCTGTTGCTGGACAAATCAGGATAGGGTATTCAGCTTTCTTTTCTTGAGCAGGATAAAATTGAGCTGCAAGCTGATAACCATCTTTACAGGTAATCCAAAAAGATTCAAAAGTCTTATCCATAGATTTAAAGTTAATTGGCTAATCATTTACCTTAATGTACATGAGTTCTGAAAAGGCACTTGATTAATATGTGACTATAAAGTCAAGATTTATGTTATATAGCTCATCAAATCTTAATAAAACGAATAATGGAAATTATGGATTTATCAAAAGCTGTACAGCTGGCTATTGTCTTTAGTGGCGTCTTTTTATGGATAGGAATGTTAACTGGGGTATGGAAATATTGGCAAATACGCCGTTCCGAATTAAGCCGCGCACATTATTATGTAGATATTGCACATAGAAGCAGTTTGCTTTATGCAGCAGCCACACTTATTCTGGCTGTATTGAGCTATTTCACGATTTTAAATGAAGATATTGCTTTATGGTGTGTATTGGCAAATATACTGTTTTTTAGTTTCTCAATTTTAGTTTATATCATCCACGGATTTTTGCAGGATACGACCAATCAGTTTAAACAACCTCATAGGTTAGGGCATTTTAGTTTACCTACATGGTTGATGACGTTTATGATGTTCGCTTTAATTATTACTGAGCTATTAGCAACTGCTATTTTAGTGATGGGGACAATTTTATTGTTTTTAAGCAAATAAAAATGGATGATCGCTCATCCATTTTTAGAATTCTTATTTCTGTTGACTAAGTCGTCTTTTAGCTAATTTTCGCATTTTGTGGTCGACAAAGGCCCATACACAAAATACAAAAGAAACAACCATGGCATACATAAAGTATTCGGGTTTCAGATTCCCTTTAATCATACCTTGAAACAGTAAAGTCAGCATAAGAGCAAGCGTCGTTACTCCATAAACAACTGAATCTTTGCTGTTCAGAGTGTTAATGAAGACTTGTTTGTTGAAATGTAATGATAACATCTCCATCCCTCCTTGTGGTTGCGCTAAAACCGAATGTTTTAGTCAAGAATAAGTTTAATGTTGTACTTGTATTTTTAGCTTAATTCAATAGTCAATAGAAAATTTTTTGAACAGTTTTATAAAAACTTCTATGTTTATAAATGGTTAAGGTATTAAAAAAGTAAATATTAAACATTTTTGTATAAAATAATTACTTTTTTAGAAAAGAGAAATTATTTAAATGAAAAGTGTAATAATTTCTCTGTTCTTTAAATTTGCTTTAGCTACTTTGTTTTTTTAAAAAAACATCAATAGCGTGTTGAGCAATTTCAGCATCTTCAAAAGATTGAACACCTGAAACACCAATCGCGCCTAAAATCTGGCCTTCATAAATAATCGCTTTTCCGCCTTCTAGCATACCTTGAGCACTTGGCATACTCAAGAAACCAAGGCGACCATTTTGAAGAAGTTCTTCGTAAAATTTTGAAGGACGACCGCTCATTGATGAGCATTTAGCTTTTTCTAAGCAAAGATGCGTGGTGAGAGGAGAAGCGCCATCTAGACGTTTCATAAGTAATAAAGAGCTTGTTTCATCAACAATGGCTATACTGACTTTAAAGTTGTGTTCAATTGCATATTTCTGAGCTTCTTCCATTAAAAACTCAGCATCTGCTAATGTTAAATAATATTTACTTTTCATTTATGCTCTTCTCTCCTGAGTAAGCTAAAAATTATTTTAGTGTAATATTACAGTAAAAATTAATTATATCTATAGTTGAATTGTCACTAAATGCTGATGTTAGAAATAAAATGCTGGTTGGGTAAACGCAGCATTTTATTCAATATATAAAATCATGTTTGGGTAAAACTCGATTTCAAAAAAACATCAGATTAAATGCTTTTATGTTTAACTTTGTCGATAAGAGTAGTCACTACAAGAACAACTAAAGATGGGATCAACCATGCCAAGTTTTGTTCATTTAACGGTAAGTGTTGAAGGAAATTAGGGAGGTAATCACCAAAGCCTGCAACCTTAAGCCCGTCAATAATTCCGAAAATTAAAGCAATGCTTGTTACTGAACCGACAATAAAAGATGGTTTATGCCAAAATTTCCAGAAGAAACTGAGCATAATAACTACAATTGCAGGCGGATAAATTGCACTCAAGACAGGTACTGATACGGCAATTAGCTTAGTCAATCCAAGGTTGGAAATAATGAAAGAGAAACCAACTAAGATGAAAACTAAAAGCTTATATGGCAACTTAGTAAGCTGAGCGAAATATTCAGCACATGCACAAGTTAAGCCAATTGCAGTAACCATACATGCTAAGAAAATGAGACCTGTTAAGAAGAGTGAACCCATGTTCCCAAAAGCATGTTGAACATATGCATGTAGGATTACAGCACCATTTGCTGCATTAGGAGCGACTTCATGGCTACCCAAACCTAATTTAAATAAGCTTAAGTAAACTAGAGTAAGCCCTACACCAGAAATAAGGCTGGCAATAATTGCATACTTGGTTACTAGCTTGTTATCAGTAACACCACGCGAATAGATCGCTTGAATAATGACGATACCAAATACTAAGGCACCTAAAGTATCCATGGTGAGATAACCATTTACGAAACCTTCTGAAACAGGAGAGTTAACGTAATGATTAATTGGAGCAGGAACATAACCCGCAGGAATCATAACCGCTGCAATACCTAAAATTGCTAAAGCGATAATTTTCAGAGGAGCTAGAACATGTCCAACTGTGTCTAAAAGCTTGTTCGGATATAAAGAAACGACAGTTACAAATGCGAAGTAAATTGCACTGTAAATTAAAAGGCTACTGCTAGACGTTCCAAAATAAGATGAGAAACCAATTTCATAAGAAACTGTTGCGGTGCGTGGTGTAGCAAATAAAGGGCCAACTGATAGATAACAAACTACAGTTAAGATCAGACTTGCGATACGACCTAGCGGTGAACTAATAATTTCGATGGAACCCTGCATACGAGAGAGGGCCATAATGGTAATTACAGGTAAGCCAACGGCAGTAATCAAAAAACCTATGGCAGCTAGCCATACATGATCACCAGCTTGTTGAGCGACAATGGGAGGAAAGATAATATTACCAGCCCCAATAAAGAGGGCAAAGGTCATAAAACCTAAGGCAATAATATCTCCGGTACGAAGCTGTTGCATAAATTAAATTTAACAAAAAAGAAAGAATTTTAGAGCAAAAGAGATCATGATCAAGCGCTATTTTATGTGAAAAAGCTTTTTTTTAGGCCGTATCAATTATCCAGAGATACTAAAAATATCAACTGGTTAAGTTATCTACTTGAAAACTCATTGAAAGAAATAAAGAAAACATTTTTTAGGTCTGACTTTTTAAAGAAATTGTGTAAAAATGAAAATATAAATTTCTATTATGAATGTTGAATATTTGGACATTTAAAGCTTTCCGCCTATCCTATATCCATTCTACAATATTCTAAATTAACTAACATTTTTGTAGGCGTGATAAAAGCAGTGCCTACGAGGATAAAATTGAATGAGAGCTTCTACTGTTACAATTAAAACTGAACAAGATCTAGAAAAATTAAGAGTTTCTGGGCGTTTGGCTGCACAAGTTTTAGAAATGATAGGGGAGTATGTCAAGCCAGGTGTAACAACTGAATATTTAGACAATATTTGTAATGATTACATCGTAAATACTTTAAAAGTTATACCGGCTAATGTGGGTTATCATGGATTCACAAAAACAATATGTACTTCAGTCAATGAAGTGGTATGTCACGGTATCCCTTCTCAAAATAAAATTTTAAAAGATGGCGATATTATTAATATTGATGTAGCAATTATTAAAGATGGCTATTTTGGTGATACGAGCCGTATGTACTATGTCGGTAACGTAAATCCACATGCTAAAAAATTAGTTGAAACTACTTATGAAGCAATGGTCGCTGGTATACATGTAGTTAAACCAGGGGCGACTTTAGGGGATATTGGTTACGCTATTCAATCGGTCGCTCATCGCGAAGGATATAGCATTGTTCGTGAATATTGCGGGCATGGCATTGGTAAAGTTTATCATGAACAACCTAATATTCTGCATTATGGACAACGCGGCCAAGGTCTTGTTTTGAAAAAAGGGATGGTCTTTACAATTGAACCTATGATTAATGCAGGCAAACCTCAGGTAAAAGAGTTAAATGACGGCTGGACCGTAATTACTCAAGATCATTCGTTATCTGCTCAATGGGAACATATGGTTGCTGTTACAGATACAGGGTTTGAATTATTAACGCCGTGGCCCGAAGGTGTGGGAAATTATCCAGAAATTTAATATGCATAAAAAAGTTCGATAATCTATCGAACTTTTTTATGTCGCTTTCATTTATGGATGTTCTGAAAGATGTTCCACTAAATAATCAATAAATACACGTACAGCTGGCAGTAAACCTCTTCGTGACGGATAAACAGCATGGAATATACCGTGGGCTGCTTTCCAATCTGGCAAGATTTGCACAAGCTGACCTGATTTTACAAAATCCTCGGCTGCTGTGTCAGGTAATAAGGCAATACCACAATTTTGACTTGCAAGTTGGGCAAGCATATAAATATTTGTTCCCATGATAGTTGGGCTAACTTTCACTTTCTTCAGTTGGTTGTCTGGACCATGCAATATAAATTGTTGATCTAAATGCTCTTCAGACAAGCTTAAAATACGATGATCACTTAACTCATCAGGTGACTTAATATTACCAAACTCATTTAAATAAGCTTGGCTTGCAAAGAGACTTTGTTCTATTAGCGCAAACTGTCTTAGTACTAGACTAGGGTCATCATCTAGTTTAGATCTGACCCGTAGAGCAATATCAATTCCTTCATTAATCACATCAACGCGTCGATTACTTACAATAAGTTGTAATCGAATTTCAGGATATTTTTTTAAAAATGCTGGCAAAATTTTGGGTAGCTGGTTTTGTGCTATATCTACAGGAACGCTTACTTTGACTACACCTCTTGGTTGAATACTTAAGTGATCAACCAAATCATGAGCTGCTTGTGCGGCATTCATCATGACTTGGGCGTGTCTATAAATATCCATACCAATATCGGTAACTGCAAAATGACGAGAACTGCGCTGAATTAAGCGAACCCCTAAATTTTCCTCTAAGTTATAAACACGACGACTTAATTTTGATTTTGGAATATCCGTAACACGTTCGGCGGCACTAAATCCACCATGCTCAACAACAAGGGCAAAACAATAAAAATCATCAAGATCTGTGAGCATTAAAATATCCTATTTATGCAACACTAAAGATTTTACATTATTTTTGCAACGATAAAGTTTGATTTTAATTTTTTGTAAAAAGCTTATTAATAAACCTTAAAAGAGATGGTTAAATGAATTGAAATTTCATTGTAATTACATTTAAATTATTTTGTAATTTAATCTCTTAAATTAATAGGCAAATATGGCGCTTATAAGCTAATTCTCCTAAAATATATTTTTCTCGATTTTTTAAATAATATGTCTTACCAGTTAGTTGAATTAGAGAACGCAACCGCTAATATTATTTGCCCGATTTGTAAGCTTGCCATTATTGATTGGACACAAGAGCAATATGTTCAACCTTGTGAACATACAGTATTTATTGCAATGGACTTAGGATTTGAATTTGTTGCTGACCGTTTTGAAGAAGTTATGAATCAAAACGTAGATGAGTTACATGAAGATCCGAACATGAATATTTTTGATGCGATAACTACTACACCCTATAAAAATTTAACTATTTTAAAAGCAGATCTTGGTGTAGATGGGCTATTTCGTTATGTCGGTATAAGTGATTGTTAAATTTATAAGTATAAAAAAGCCAATCTTTCGATTGGCTTTTTTATTATTAAGCTTCTGGAGCTGCGCTGTATTGTTCGATTAATGGTTTTAATTCGCCATTTTGGAACATTTCAAGCATGATATCGCTACCACCAATAAGCTCGCCGTTTACCCATAATTGTGGGAAAGTAGGCCAGTTTGCAATTTTTGGTAAAGTTGCACGAATATCAGGGTTTTCTAAGATGTTCACATATGCAAATGGACGACCAATTTGACTGAGCGCCTCTACTGCACGTGCAGAGAAACCACATTGTGGAAACTGTGGAGTGCCTTTCATGTAAAGTAAAACGGGATGCTTCGCAATTTGATCGCGAATTAACGCTTCAGTATCACGTGCTTGTTCAGTCATAAATAGATCCTCAACTAATCTTGCAGCATTATAGGGGGTGTTCACATCGCTTTGCAAACCGCCTTGTTGCTTAAAGTTGCACAGAATATTCAATATTTTATTGTATAAACCGAAGCGATAGCAAAAAGCAGACGAAATTTTAGATAAATGAATGATGAGACTTTTCATCAGTGCAAGTTTTTGTTTATATAATCCCTTCTTAAAACCTCATACAGACAGAGTTCGTGATGACTGATATTACCCTAGCTCCAGTACAACCTGATCAACCAACACATTTAATGGCTACTTATGGTCGCCAAGCGATCAGTTTTGTTCGAGGCCGAGGGGCGTATCTTTATACACAAGATGGTACAGAATATTTAGATGCACTCACTGGTATTGCTGTATGTGGTTTAGGGCATGCTCATCCAGCTATTACAGAAGCCATTGCAGAGCAAGCAGCTTCACTCGTGCATACGAGCAATTTATTTGAAATTCCTTGGCAAACTGCGGCTGCTCAAAAGCTTGCTGAAGTTTCAGGTATGGAAGAAATTTTCTTTTCAAACAGTGGCGCCGAGTCAAATGAAGGGGCAATTAAAATTGCTCGTAAATTTGGTACTCAACAAGGTATAAGCTTGCCAAAGATTATTGTTGCTGAGCAGTCATTTCATGGTCGTACTTTGGCGACACTTTCAGCAACTGGTAACAAGAAAGTACAAGACGGTTTTGCACCTTTAGTGGAAGGCTTTATTCGAGTGCCATTTGGTGATATTGAAGCCATCCAAGAGGCTGCCTTACAGCATCCAGATATCGTTGCTATTTTAATTGAACCAATTCAAGGTGAAGGTGGTATTAATACTGCACCACAAGGATTTAGCTATTTAGAAGAAGTTCGCCAAATTTGTAACCAGCATAACTGGTTAATGATGCTAGATGAAATCCAAACTGGTAATGGCCGTACTGGTAAATACTTTGCGTATCAACATACAAATATTATTCCGGATGTTTTGACCACAGCAAAAGGTTTGGGTAACGGTTTTCCGGTGGGTGCTGTAATGACTCAAGGTAAAGCGGTAGGCTTGTTAGGTCCTGGCAGTCATGGTTCTACTTATGGCGGTACAGTATTGGGTTCTCGTGTGGTTTACACGGTAATTGATACGATCCAGAAGGAAAATGCAGTAGAGAATGCAGCAGTAGTGGGTAATTATATTGTTGACCAATTACGTGCTCAATTGTCGGATAAGAACGTGCAAGTACGTGGTTTCGGTATGATGATTGGTATCCAATTACCTAAAGATTGTGCTGAGCTCGTTGCGATTGCTCGTGATGAATACAAACTTATTATTAACGTTACGGCAGGTTCGGTGGTGCGTTTATTACCGCCAATTAACATGACACAAGCTCAAGCTGATATTTTGCTAGAGCGTTTAGTCGCATTAATTACGAATTATCTTTAAGTTTAAGGACAATAAAAATGGGCGTTAATCGCCCATTTTTATTTTTGTATTTAGCCTGAAATATATTGCTTTAATTGTTCAATCAAAACTTTCTGATCTTCCATAGCGGCTTTAACCAAATCACCAATTGAAATGAAACCAACCAATTTTCCATTATCTAATACAGGTAAGTGACGTAAATGACGATCGGTCATGAGCTGTAAACATTCTTCAACCGTATTATTTAAACCTACCGTAATCACTTTTGCTGTCATAATTTCAGCAACTGTAGTGCTATAAGATGAGCGCTCCATAAGCGTTACTTTTCGTGTGTAATCGCGTTCAGATAGGATTCCAACAACTTGTTCACCTTCTGCTACGACTAAAGCACCAATACCTTTTTCGGCCATAATCGTAATTGCTTCGAGGACAGTTGCTTCGGGTGAAATTGTAAAAATGGCTTGTTCAGATTTGTTCTTAATTACTTGTGCAACGATAGTCATTTCTTCTGTCCTGTTGTTTTATCATTTTGATTTAAATTAGCTCGATTTTTGAAAAATGCAAAGACTTGCTGGTCATTCAAATATAAGTTTTATGCTTAAGCGTTCAAAAAGCACGCTATCTTGGGTAGCTCAAAGAAACTTTAAGCTACCTGCCATTTTGGATGATTAAAAAAGAAATGATGCATTTGCTGTGTAGATAACTTCAACTTGCGATGAGATGAGTTAAATAAAGCAGGAGTGACTTTTAACCGTGTTAAAGTAGGTAATAAAGATTCATGAAAGTCTTTTGGGGTAATTTTTCTTGGCTTGTAATTAGGCCAATGAGTTTTGGCATATCGATGTGCTTGAACTCCATTTAGCCAGAACGGAAAAATAAAATCTTCCTGATCTGATTTAATGGCCCAGCCTTCATCAAATAGTCCCCACAGAACCCCGCAGTACATCATGGTTCTTAAAATATAAATCTTGATCATCAAGTCTTTAGAAACCGGTTGTAGATTACTTAAACTGTTCATTTTAAATTTAAAGGTTTTCAACTTGTCCTGCTTATTATAAGAGAACCACATGACATTTCAGTTTAAACAGGTGTCAAATCGTAAACAAATATTGATGAGTAGAAATATCTATACAAATAAATGCTGGATAAGGGATACTTTCTAATTCACGACTGAAGTGGCGAAGTAAAGCTTTAGGCAAATAGGTAATTTTGGTTTTGTATAGGTATAAAAAAAAGCCACCTGAGCAAGACAAAGCGACTAAAGCTTTGGTGAAGCGCAAGATGAACATAGTTATGGTTAATTTATATTGAATTTTTTACAGGTATAAAAAAACGCCACCTGAGCAAGACAAAGCGGCTAAAGCTTTGGCGAAGCGCAAGATAAATATAGTTATGGTTAATTTATATTGAACTTTTTATAGGTATAAAAAAAACGCCACCTAAGTGACGTTTCTTTATGCTTGCATTGTGGCTAGTTTCTGCCAGTATTGTGCTTTCATGGAATCACGTTCAACACGGAAACCTTGGTAGTATAGTTCTGCTAAGAACAAAGCAGCTTTACCGTGACCAGCACGAGCAACTTCTTCTAACTGTGCAACTGCATCTTGGAAATTCATTTGAGACTGAATTGTGTTAACCGCAGTTGCGTATACATGTTCTAAATCATGATGAGAGATACGTTGAATCATATAAAACTCCTTATTGTAATTATGATTACTTTTTCTAAAGGCTACTGCCTTTGAACTAATTTAACTTAGAATTGTTAAACTAATATTACAAATTAATGGATTTGTCAACTATTGAGAAGCATCAATTAGTTCACTATTAGGATACATGATTAAACATTATTCACAAATAATTTTGAGTAAAATCAATATGAGAATAAAAGACAAGGAGAATAACTATGACAAATACTATTGATGGCTTTGTTTTTGATAATCCTCCTAAAGAGGAGCAAATCATAGAACTTGCCCATTACCATCGTAAATTATTAGACGAAGCAATTTTCCATCAAGAAATACATTTAGGGGATTATTGTTTAGCACAAAGGAAACGGGTTTTCGACTATGCTCGTCAATTAGACCCTAATCAAAAAGCTTGGTTCTATCAAGTTTATGATGGTGAACTTAGAAAAATTGCAGATGAAGATGAATTGCACCCAGCAGATGCAGAAGAAGGTTTAAGTATTTTTGCTATGCTATTAGTATTAGTTATTATTGCTGCAATTTTATACTTCTCTGTAATTCGTTCCTTAATGGGCTAGCAATTGTCATCCAGTAAGGTTAAAGAATAATAGCCTTACTGGATTTTGACCTTGTGCTGAAGTGCATTGAACCCTACACTACATTCATTAGAGGTAGGTCATGCTCACATTCAAAGAAAATTTTCTTAAATTAAAGTCTGAGTTAAAGGCAGATCAATGTTTTAATCTGGTTGTGATTATTATCATTGGCTGTATTTTTATGCTGTCTTATTTGGCATTACTACGTCCTGTGAATTCAGAACAGTATCAACGAATTGTGCAACTTTCTCGACAGGCTACTTATCCAAGAACTCAAGATATGGCCGAGTTGATTATGGCTCAATCAGAAATTCATAGAGCAGAGTATTTAAAGTTAATGCATGCTTATCAGTTTGAACATGATCACATCAAGCAATATCCTGCATTAGCGCAAGAAGATACTCAATAAGTATTGTCTTTATTTCAAAAAGGTTTTGCACGCTATTGAAGCAGGCAAAAATTTGAATTTATGCTAAACTTTCCGTTTTTTAACACGCTGCTTTTCAAGGAATCGGCATGCAACAACAATCGAATATGCAAAATAAATTCTTGATAGATGCTGAGATCGGGGATGACGATGTCACATTGCCTAATTTACCTGCTATCGATGTTCCTATCGTTGAGTCACCTGTTAAGCAAGAAGTAAAAGCTGAAGAAGTTGTCGAGGCTGCACCTTCTACAGAACCTGAGCAACCAAAATCTGGTTTCTTTGGACGAATGAAAGAAGGCTTGAGCAAAACTCGTCGTAATTTCACCGATGGTATGGTTAATATCTTAATTGGTGGGAAAGAAATTGATGATGAGTTGCTTGAAGAAGTCGAAGAGCAATTATTAGTTGCAGATATTGGTGTTGATGCAACAAAAACGATTATTACCAACTTAACTGAACGTACTGCTCGTGGTGATTTGATCTATTCACATTCACTTTATAAAGCCTTGCAAGAAGAGTTAGTTGCTTTGCTTGCTCCACGTGTGAAGCCTTTGCATATTGACCCTAATAAATCACCTTATGTGATTTTAATGGTTGGGGTAAATGGTGTTGGAAAAACAACAACAATTGGTAAGTTGGCGAAGCGTTTACAAGGTGAAGGCAAAAAAGTGATGTTGGCGGCAGGTGATACATTCCGTGCTGCTGCTACTGAACAATTGCAAATCTGGGGTGAGCGTAACGATATTGCTGTAGTTGCTCAAGGTCATGGTGCCGATAGTGCATCAGTTATTTTTGATGCTTTTGAAAGTGCGCGAGCTAAAGGTATTGATGTACTGATTGCAGATACTGCGGGCCGTTTGCATAACAAAAGTAATTTGATGGAAGAGCTTAAGAAAGTTAAGCGTGTTATGCAAAAAATTGATGCAACAGCGCCTCATGAAATTATGTTGGTTGTAGATGCGGGTACTGGACAAAATGCAATCAACCAAGTACAAGAATTTGATCAGGCTGTCGGTTTAACAGGTATTACCATTACTAAGTTGGATGGTACAGCAAAAGGTGGAGTATTATTTAATATTGCTAGTCGTACTCATGTGCCAATTCGTTTCATTGGTGTGGGTGAAAAAATTGATGATTTAAGACCATTCTCGGCGAAATCGTTTGTTGCAGCACTATTTGAAACTGAAAAATAATTTTTAGCCAAGACTTAAAGAAAACCTCACAAAATAGTGAGGTTTTTTTATATCCATATCTTTTTTTATTGTTGCGAAAATAAAACGAACTGTCATATTTTTAATGCTGATTATAAGAAATGAGTTCCATAGACTATATTCATTCCCAAACAACGGCCCATGGTCAATTAAATAGGTAGGAAATAAAAAATGTCTACTTTCTTAGATAAAATTAAAAACCGTCGTACTATTTATGCAATTGGTAAAAATGTTGCATTAGATCGCACAAAAATTGAAGAAACTATTCGTGAAGCGGTTAAACATAGCCCATCAGCGTTCAACTCTCAATCTTCACGTGTTGTTACTCTTTATGGTGAATCACATGCTAAATTCTGGAATTTAGTTCGTGAAGCATTACGTAAAATTGTTCCTGCAGATGCCTTTGCCGGTACAAATGCAAAGATTGATAGCTTCGTTGCTGGTGTTGGTACAGTACTATTTTATGAAGATCAAGCTGTTGTTAAAAGCTTGCAAGAGCAATTTGAATTATATGCAGACAACTTCCCAGTTTGGTCTGAACATTCAAGTGCAATTGCTCAGTTTGCGACTTGGACTGCGCTTTCAGAACTTGGTTTAGGTGCATCATTACAGCATTATAACCCGATTGTTGATGCTGATGCTGCTGAAGCATTTGATGTTCCAGCAACTTGGAAATTACGTGCTCAACTTGTATTTGGTTCTGTTGAAGCACCAGCTGGTGAAAAAGCATTTATTAGCGATGAAGATCGTTTTAAAACATTCAACTAAATTGAGTGGATGAAAAGAGTACCTAGAGGGTACTCTTTTTTTATGCTTTTAAAATTAGTTAGAAATTAATGATCAATAAAATAGGTGTTTATTAGAATTCAAAAAAATATTTTAAAAGCTTGAGCGGCGGCTTTGTAAACAGAAGGTTGTCATAAAATCGTCATAATCATATTGCATATTGCTCATGTTTTTACAAACTATTAAATATTACAGAGACGTGAACAGATGACTTTAAGATTAAGTGTCGCTGCGATGGGTTTATTACTCAGCGGTTCAGTATTTTCAGCAGTTACAATTACAGCGCCAGAGGAAATCGTAATCCTTGCGGTGAATGGTCAGGAAGTCAACTCTGGATTATTCCGTTCTTCTAAAAATAATTATAAAGTCGATGCTGGTGAGACAAGCCTAAGTGTACGTTATCAAGAATATTTTGAGCATTTAAGTGGCGAACACGATATTGTTAAGTCAGGAGTGGTTACCATTCAAACTCCAGCGCTCAAAGATGGCCAAACTTATAAGCTTGCAATGGTAGATGCTCCAAAACAATTTGAACAAGCCAAAAAATATGCTGAGCAACCTACAGTGGCTTTATATAATTCAAATAATGAGTTAATTGTTCAACAAACTGGTGCCAATAATGAGGCAAGACCGTGGTTTGCATCGGGATTGCTAGGTAAGGTTACTGATTTCACGACTAAATCATCTAAACAACAACCTGATGCTGTGTATGCAGCTGCAAAACCTACCACGACTCAAGCTAATGCGCCTGTTGCAACAACTATGCCTGCTACTGGTGTAGCACAAACTAATGATCAGCGTTTGGCAGAAATTTGGAAAAAATCTTCTAAAGCAGAGCGTCAAAAGTTTATGGCTTGGTTAGCTGAGCAGTCGAATTAATTGCTATTCAAAATAAAGCCGATTTAATATCGGCTTTATTTTTAGAATATTTTAAATAGCCTAAGTATATTTATGATCAAATTAAATTTCCGTTTAGCAGAATTTAGTGACATCCCAACACTAGTAGAGTTGATTAATCAGTCATATAGAGAACAACAAGGTAGAAGCTGGACTACTGAAGTTGAATATGTAAAAGGGCAACGTATTAATAAAGAGCAATTGAAACATCAATTAGAATTACCTAATTCAGTATTATTAATTGGAGAAATACATTCTTCAAAAGTTGTTACATGTATTGGTCTTACATTTCAAAGTAATACAGTTGAGATAGGAACATTTTGTACAGATCCGCATGTTCAGAATATGAAAATAGGGCGTTCTGTTTTGGAGTATGCTGAACAATTTGCTTTACACAAAGTACCTGAATTGGACAGCGCAATTATGTATGTTTTAAATGTGCGTTCAGAGTTAATTGCTTATTATGAAAGACGCGGATATATAAAAACAGGTAATCATGAACCATATCCGCTTGACGCAAATGTTGGATTACCACTTATACCAATTAAACTAATCGAAATGAAAAAGGACCTCAAATGAGGTCCTTTTTGTTTAGGTTAGAAACCAGATGTAATAGCCTAAAAGCATGAGAGGCCAAGCTATCCATGGACTAAACAACCATTTCCATAACCAGAAGTGCGGCACAAAACCCACCCCATAAATGAAGCCTCCGGAAATACCCACCATCACCAGCATAAGCTGGCTATGATTGTAGTGTCCGTTTGCATCTAACATGAGGGAAGGATGCACCAGTAAAATTACAGCAAGCGGCAATGCCAACAGAAATGAAATGGCCATTGCGAATGCTTGAGCTTTTCGTTGATTTGATGCTGTCATTGCGGTTGCCATGATTTATTCCTCATCTAAATTTTGATGATGTTCGATATAAAGAGCGCTCAATACACCCGCGAAACATGCCATCAAAATTCCAAGAATCCATGCGAAATACCACATTTGCTTCTCCTTATTAGTACAGGCTATGCGAGTTTGACTCGATATGTTTATTAGTAATAACGCCCCACATTTTGTAATATGACCAACTGGTGTAGATCAAAATGATCGGAACGAATATGCATGCAGCAACAGTCATAACCCCTAAAGTACGATGACTTGATACGGCATCCCACATTGTTAAGCTAGAGTTTGGATTAACACTTGATGGTAATAAAAATGGGAAGAGTGCAAAACCGGCAGTTAAAATCGCACCTACAATCATTAAGCTTGTGCCAGCAAAACTTAAACCCGCTTTGGCTTTTGATGCTGTAAAGAAGGCAATAATTGCCCCTAAAATTGCCAGTACAGGAGCTACTTTCGTAATCGGATAGCTGCTGTAGTTATTCATCCAGCCTGGGTTGTTGTTTGTGACTACTTCTTTGGCTAAAGGGTTAAGTGCTGCGTTTGGATCAACTGCAGCAGCATAGCTATAACCTGGGACTTGACCGAAGTACAACCATGCCCCAATTACAAGGAAACAAACTAAAAATATGGCTGCCATAATTTGAGTTGCTTTAGCAGAGCGTTGTTTCAAGTCACCGTCTGTGCGTAGCATAAGCCAAGCACCGCCATGAGCACACAACATAGAAAGGCTGATAATACCGCAAACTAAAGCAAATGGGTTAAGAAGAGCAAAGAAGCTACCTGAATATTCCGAGCGTAATGTACTGTCTAAACTAAAAGGAATACCTAAGAATAAATTACCAAAGGCAACACCAAAAACAAGTGCTGGTACGGCACCACCAATACAAAGTCCCCAGTCCCAAGAGTTGCGCCATTGGGTATTTTCAAGTTTAGAACGATAATCAAAACCTACAGGACGTAAGAAGAGGGCAAATAGCACAAGTAATAAGGCCCAATACATTCCGGAAAATGCGACCGAGTATACCATTGGCCAAGCTGCAAATAGTGCACCACCAGCAGTGATAAACCAGACCTGATTACCATCCCAATGGGGTGCGATTGTATTAATAGCAGCACGGCGTTCGTTATCAGTTTTACCAACAAAAGGCATGAGTGCCATTGAGCCCATATCGAAACCATCGGTTAGGGCAAATCCAATGAGTAGGACTCCAACTAACACCCACCATATGATTTTTAGGAGTTCATATTCAATCATGATAAAGCCTCCCCATTAACAGCTGCTTTTGGCTCTTGTTTTTCAAAATGGTATTTACCAGTGTGAAGTGAGCTTGGACCTAAGCGAGCAAACTTAATCATTAAGTACATTTCAATAATCAAAAGTACGGTATAGAACACTGCTAGAGCGAGAATTGAGCCCCACACATCGCCCGTACTTAAACTTGAGGCTGATAAGTGCGTAGGTAAAATTTCACCAATAGACCACGGCTGACGGCCGCCCTCTGCTACATACCAACCAGTTTGTGCAGCAATCCACGGAAGTGGTAGGGCAAATAATGCATATTTAAGTAGCCAAGGTTTATTCTCAGCATTTCTTTTCGCTACTGCCCAAGTTGCTAAAATGAAAAGAAGCAGCATTAAGAAGCCAGAAGCAACCATTGCACGGAAAGAGAAAAACAGAGCTGTAACATTCGGAATAGTATCTTTTACCGCTGCTTGAATGTGCTGCTCGCTTGCATCGACTACATTCGGAGCATATTTCTTAAGAAGTAGACCATAGCCTAAGTCTTTTTGATTTTTCTCAAATGAAGCTAATAACTCTGGTGAGCGATCACCAGCACGTAATTTTTCAAGCTCAGCATAAGCAAGCATACCGTTACGAATACGAACTTCGTGCTGTTGCATTAAGTCTTTCAAACCAGTGACTTCTTTCGTAGTTGAACGAGTGGCGATGAGGCCTAATGCGTATGGAATTTTAACTGCATAATCTGTTCGCATTTCTTCATGGTTTGGTACACCAAACAAAGTAAACGGAGCAGGAGCAGGGTGAGTATCCCATTCGGCTTCAATTGCAGCGAGTTTAGTTTTTTGAACATCACCTAGTTCATAACCCGACTCGTCACCGAGTAAAATTACTGAAAGTGTAGAAGCAAGGCCAAAAATGGCAGCAATTGCAAATGAACGACGTGCGAAGGGAAGGTCACGTTTTTTGAGTAGATAGTAGCTTGAAATGGCGAGTACGAAAATCGCACCTGTTACATATCCGGCAGAAACAGTATGTACAAATTTAACCTGTGCAACCGGGTTGAAAATAAGTGCGCCGAAATCAACAAGCTCCATACGCATGGTTTCGAAGTTAAATGCTGCACCTACAGGGTTTTGCATCCAGCCATTCGCAACTAAAATCCAGAGCGCTGACATGTTAGAACCTAGGGCAACTAACCAAGTTACTCCTAGATGTTGAACTTTACTTAAGCGGTCCCATCCAAAAAAGAATAGACCGATAAATGTAGACTCAAGGAAGAATGCCATTAAGCCTTCAATTGCTAATGGCGCACCGAATATATCACCTACATAATGAGAGTAATATGCCCAGTTTGTTCCGAACTGGAACTCCATGGTTAAGCCTGTAGTTACGCCTAAGGCAAAGTTAATACCAAATAGTTTTCCCCAAAACTTAGTCATATCCTTGTAAATCTCTTTACCAGATATAACGTAAGTGGTTTCCATAATAGCCAGAATAAACGCAAGGCCTAGGGTCAAAGGTACGAAAAGAAAGTGATACATTGCGGTCATGGCAAATTGGAACCGCGAAAGATCAACCACGCTTTCAGAAATCATCAACGTGTCTCCTTAATGTGGGAAGAGTTATCGCCTGCAATATGCTCGGCGACCTGATTGTCAAAATTTTTGGGGATAGTGGGAGCGTCAAACCAAATATGTTTGATTGTTAAGAGAAGCGCGACTTTAATTATTAGAATAATTGCTATTTCTCTAATTAATCGGGAGTTAATATCTAGATTTTTAAGGCTCATAAAATAAACCTCGATACATATTAATTTCATTATTAATCAAAATATATTAAAAATAAACAATAAATATATTTTAAATAAAAACTTAATTATTTTTTTAATAAAAATCATGTGGTTAATAGACCTCTTGCGAAAGTAAAAACCACCTCAATCTAAATTTCATGAGATATCAGAAATTAAATCGTTTTTCAGATTCTGAATTCCAGCGCTTGGTTGGTGTACCTCGACCAGTTTTTAGTGAAATGATCGAAGTTTTAAAAGAAGTAGAATCACTTAAAAAGAAATCTGGGCGTCCTCATACTTTAGCTATAGAGGATCAATTATTATTAACACTCAATTACTTACGGAATTACAGCACTCAATTGGAGTTGGCTGCAAATTACCATATCGCTGAAAGTAATGTGAATCGAACCATTAAAAAGGTTGAAGATGCATTGATGAAATCAAGACGGTTTACTCTGCCAAAACGAAGCATTACCACAGCAGACGAACAGTTTAACTGGGTCATTATTGATGCGACAGAATGTTCAATAGAACGTCCGAAAAAAAAATCAGAGTAAGTTCTACAGTGGTAAAAAGAAGAAACATACGCTAAAAGCACAAGTGATCTATCATCCGAACAGCAAACAAATCATAGGGCTAGATATATCGAATGGCAGTCAGCATGACATTAAATTGGCAAGAAGAACGGTTAAAAAATTCAAACATTGTAAATATGTTATGACCGATTTAGGGTACTACGGATTAGAGCAAGATGGCTTTAAATTATTGATGCCAATAAAGAAAAAGAAGAATTTACCCTTATTTGATGTTGAGAAAAAGTACAATAAAATGATTGGAAAAATACGAGTTGTGATCGAACATATTAATAGTCAATTGAAAACATTTAGAATATTAAGTGAACGCTATCGAAATAGACGGAAAAGATTCGGTTTACGCATTAACTTAATCGCTGCACTGGTAAATCGGATGAACTTGCAATAACGACTTTCGCAAGAGGTCTAATAATTTAAATAATTATTGATAAAATATCTGACTAAAATAGTTTGAATTGATTATTAAATCCAACTAAAACACTTGTAAATAAAAATATTAAGTTGATTAAAATAGTTTGATTTATATTTAATTCTGATTAAAAAGGTTGGATATAATAAAGTACTTTTTATTTCTAACTAAAATGGTTGGTTTAATATTCAATTAAAATAACAGTAAAATAAAGGCAATAATTAAACCTTTTAAAAAGCAATTAAAGACGAGAAGAATTATTAATAATTAATCAGGCGCGAAAAGGTCATTCGAAACAGAAATTTTCTTGGCAACATAATGGCTTTTATGCACTTTGATAAGAATGACTTGTGAATATAGTTCTAACTCACCATACTCAGGTTCAACCTGGACATAGTGCAGTTGTCCGAACTCATCACGTACACGAGCTTGTGCTGAAAAACCAGGTCTTGCACTACCACTGGAAATAGTTGCTAGACGCCCTAAAAGGTTATAGTTGGTATGTGTAAGCTTGGGTTTAATGACTTGATCAAGGCAGTGAATCATAAATACGGTAAAGAAAATCGCGATGACCAGTGCAGGGATGATTAAGTAAAACGGCGTGATAAAGTAATGCTGTATAGCAAAGAAAGAAAGCTGTAAAAAATAACCGGCAAAACTGAAATTGATGAGTAAAAAAACAAAAATTAGAGCTTTAGAAAATTTAACATTGAGCAAAGGGGAATTGGTAAGCCAAACTGGCGCAATTTTTTTTAATAGCTGGCTTGGCCGTAAACCAACATACATACCAATAGTTTCTACCACGCTGAGCAATATCAAAGCTACAACACTTAAATGAAATGGCATAAGATAATAATTAAAAAAGAAATCAGCCATGGTAGAAACTCTAATTTTGATGATCTCAGTCTACGATATAAATACCGCCATCTGAATGCACCTTAATCTCAACTTTATTTAGAAACTCACCTAAACAAGGACCTGAAATACATTCACCAGTCTCCACGTTAAATAAAGCACCGTGGGTTGAGCATTGGATATATTCTTGGTCTTGATCTAGAAATTGGTTTTCTAGATATTCAAGTTCGGTTTGCAAATGTGGGCATAAATTCTGATAGGCGTAGAAAGAGCCATCACGCTGTGTAATGAAAATAGTAGTTCCTTGTAAAGTGTCAAAAGCTCTAGCTTCACGCTCAGGAACTTCTTCCGTCATACAGATCCTTTCCATTTCAAGCACATTCCTTCTGAAAATTTTCGAGAAGTTTAGCATAGTCATTAATGGCTAAACGAGGACCAAATTGAGACACGACTTCACTTGAAATTAAGATGGCTAACTGTGCAGCAGCAGTTAAATCTTCATGATGGTTTAATGCGTAGAGGAAGGCACCTGCAAAAGCATCACCCGCACCATTTGTATCTACAGCTTCAACATGACGGCCTGCGACGTGAAAATGGTGAGTTGGATTTGCAACTAAAGCACCTTTTGCACTTTGTGTAATCACAACGGTATGGTTTTTAAAACGTAATTGAGTAAGTGCATCTTCAACAGTAGTGGTATTGGTATACATTAAGGCTTCTTGTTCATTACAGAACAATAAATCCACACCATCATCCATAAGCTCTTCTAGGCCTTCACGAGCGTATTGAACCATTGCAGGATCTGATAAAGATAGGGCAATTTTAACGCCGTGAGCTTTTGCAATTTCTCTAGCTTGT
Organism: Acinetobacter sp. FDAARGOS_558; assembly: GCF_003937785.1. Lineage (NCBI taxonomy): Bacteria > Pseudomonadati > Pseudomonadota > Gammaproteobacteria > Moraxellales > Moraxellaceae > Acinetobacter > Acinetobacter sp. FDAARGOS_558. The sequence goes on along the minus strand of NZ_RKJH01000001.1, from coordinate 526,767 downwards.
TTTACCGCTTTACGTGCTGTTTCACTTGTAGAAAGATAGCCTTCAATATAAAGCCATTTTGCTGTTTTTAATGGTTCAAAATCGATTTGGTCTTGAGAGAGCTCAGCGGTAATACCTAAATAGGTATGCATAGTACGCTCAGAATCTGGACTAATGAGAACCATACAAGTACCGGTCACACCTTCACTGATGGACTTTGGTGTAGTCTGGATGCCTGCATCATTTAGCCCTTGCAGGTAAATTCCACCTAAATCATCATGACCAACGCGGCAACCATAAAATGCGCTACCACCTAATGCACTAAACGCTACAGTTGTATTTGCAGCAGAGCCGCCACTTGCTTGACCTTTGTAATCTTGAGTTTGTTTTAATTTTTCATAAAGGGCAGATTGTGTTTCACCATCAGACAACTGCATGGTGCCTTTTTGTAAGCCTTGCTGACTAAGAAAATCATCAGAAACTTTAAATTCTTGGTCGATTAATGCATTACCAATTGCAAAAAGATCTACAGTTGCCATATGTGTTGTCACAGAATAATAAAATCAGATCGATAAGTTTACACCATTGCTCATATTTGCTGTAGTTTGTTGAATAAAATTCAGGTTATTCAGCGGCTAGCAGAGTTTTATTGTTTGCCTAAGCAATTGAAATAATCTTTTTAATAAATATTATCAATTAATAATGATTCTTGCTAATATTTACAAATCTATACTGTTTCATTGAAACTTCGCCTGAAATTTTTCGTAGCGAACTTATATGAAGCGTTCAGTTTTATTTATTTCATCAGTTGGGGTTATGACAAGCCATGTATATGCTCTAGAAGCATATCAACAGGCGGTAACCAACCTTCCAATAATTTCAGTCAAAGCTGATAAGGAAATCAGTTTAAAACAAGAAGTGGGGCAAGCATCAAGTGCAACTAAAGGACTTATGCAATTAAAAGATGTCCCTCAAATTGTAAATGTTGTACCTAAACAAGTTTTAAGAGAACAGACAGTCACCTCTATGCAAGGTGCCTTGCAAAACGTTGCAGGTTTAAGCTTTAGTGTAGGAGATGGACAACGTGATCAGGTCATGATTCGTGGTTTCTCTGCAATCACTGATAACTATGTAGATGGTATTCGCGATGACGCATTGTATTTTCGCGATATGTCGAATGTAGAGCGGATCGAAGTTTTAAAAGGGCCTGCTTCGGTATTATATGGACGTGGTTCAGCAGGTGGTTTAGTTAACAAGATTAATAAAAAACCAATGGATCAATCTTTGCGTGAAGTGAGCCTGATTGGTAGTACAACAGGACAACGCCGCGCAGAAGTCGATGTAAATGAAAAAGTCGCAGAGAATGTTAAGGTTCGCCTAACTGGTGCAGTTGAAGATTCAGATGGTTATCGTGATCAGGCTTTTTTAAAACGTCAAGCGGTTGCTCCATCTGTACAGTGGGATATTACTGATAAAACCAAACTTTTACTTCAGGCCGACTATTTGCATGATAACCGTTTGGCAGATCAAGGTTTCCCAACAGACCCGATTACAGGTAAACCTGTTAAAACAAATCCTAAAACTTTTTATGGCGCTTTAAATGGTAAAGAGGTTGGGGATGTTGACACTGAAATCTCAAGCCAAACTATCAGCTTAGACCATGAGTTTAATGATAATTTTAAGTATCATGGTGCAGTTCGCCACTATAACTACTCACTTGATCGTCAATATAGTGTAGATTCACATCCAGCTGCTGATAAGTCAAAAATTACTTTAACCCAGAATAAACGCTTACGTAATGAAGATGGTGTGTATGTTCAACAAGAGTTGAGCGCTTTATTTAATACAGGTTTTTTAAAGCACAATACCTTAATTGGTGCTGAATATAGCAAGCAGCATAAAGATGAGATACTTTGGCAAGGTGCTAAAACAACCACTGATTTATATAATCCTAAATTAGAGTATTGGACGCCTATTAATACAGGAACTACAACTGCACGTAATAACAATAGCAATACTTTTGAAAACTACGGCGTGTATCTGCAAGACCTAATGACAGTGACAGATCAGCTTAAAGTTTTAGTGGGTTTACGTTATGACAATCTATCGCAAGATCGTGATGATAAAACGAGCACGAATTTAGATTTAAACCGTACTGACAATACTTATTCTCCACGAATTGGAGTGGTCTACCAGCCAGTAAACAACCTTTCACTCTATACTTCTTATAACCGCTCTTTCCAACCTTTGGCTGATTCATTTGTTTTTTATCAAAACAGTGATGACTTAAGGCCAACAAAAACTGAAAACTATGAAATCGGTGCAAAGTGGGATGTAAATGATCAGTTGAATGTAACCTTGGCTTTGTTTGAGATGAGCCAAACTAATATTCAAAACCAAGATCCAGCAAACCCAAATCAAGCATTGTTGGCAGGTGAGCAAAAAACCAAAGGTGTTGAGCTTTCATTAACAGGTCAGTTGACCGATCAATTGTCAGTATTGGCTGGTTATTCGTATATGGATGGTAAGATTGAAAAATCGACTATCGGATTTACAGGCAATCATTCTGCGCTCACGCCAAACAATACTGCTAACTTATGGTTAAAATATCAAATTAATGATCATTGGTATGCAGCTGTGGGTGGTCGTGGTGAATCATCACGTTTTAGTGCGCCAGACAACAAAAACGTTTTACCGGGATATGCAGTTGTAAATGCGGCGTTAGGTTATCAAAGTGAACGTTATGATGTGAACTTAAACTTAAATAACTTGTTTGATCGCGATTATTTTGTGTCAGGTCATAGTGGAGCAAATGATTCGAACATGATGGGCGATCCTTTAAATGCTCAAGTTGCACTTCGCTATCGTTTTTAATTAAAAAAACTCTAAAAAGCTCATCATTTCGATGAGCTTTTTTATTTGTCGTGTAGGATATAGATAGTATTAAAAGGTTTTGTTCTGATAGGATACAACGATGCGGGCTATGTGCTTGATATTAAAGCTATGGCTATGAAAACTAATACTTAACAAAAACATAGTGTTTTGCTTGGCTTTTATTCGCCATTCTCAAGCCGACTCAGGCTATAATGAGACTTATTCACTTATCCGATATGTTAGGAGATCACATGACTGTAGATGTCACTGAAACCATTTCTCAAACTGTTCACCCTGCGTTTCAGTTGCTACGTCAGCACCATGTTGAAGCATTAGATATTTTAGTGTCTGAATATAAGCATAAAGTCACAGGTGCGGTGCATTATCACTTGGCAACTGATTATGATGAAAATGTATTTCTTGTTGCGTTCAGAACACAACCTATGGACTCTAAAGGAACTGCACATATTTTAGAGCATACTGCTTTATGTGGCTCTGAAAAGTTTCCTGTTCGTGATCCATTCTTCTTAATGATACGCCGTTCATTAAATACTTTTATGAACGCGTTTACAGCAGCAGATTGGACTGCATATCCATTTGCAACTCAAAATAAGAAAGATTTCCAAAACTTATTATCTGTTTATCTTGATGCTGCTTTCTCGGCAAATTTGAATCCTCTGGATTTTGCTCAGGAAGGTATCCGTATTGAACTTGAAAATGGTCAGCCTGTATACAAAGGCGTGGTCTTCAATGAAATGAAAGGTGCAATGAGTGCGCCTTCTGATCAGCTTTATCATCAGTTGGCTCATCATCTATTCCCTGAAACCACTTATCACTACAACTCAGGCGGCGATCCAAAAGACATTCCTGACTTAACGTATGAACAATTGGTTGAATTTTATAAAACCCATTATCATCCGAGTAATGCGGTATTTATGACTTTTGGTAACCAAACCGCCTATGAATTACAAGAGCAATTTGAAAAACTGGCTCTACATAAGTTCACTGCTGGTACAACTTTATATTCGAAACCAGAAAAACGCTTAACGGCACCTGTTGAAGTCACTGAAACTTATGCTGTTGATGGCGATGAGTTAAAGGACAAAACTTACCATGTATTGTCGTGGTTATTACCTCAGGCGAGTGACATTAAACTTCGTCTGGGTATGCGTTTAGTAGAAGGCGTTTTACTCGAAAACTCAGCTTCACCACTTCGTCATTATTTAGAAACTTGTGGCTATGCTCAGTCGACTGGTCCTTTAATGGGTATAGACGATAGTAACTTTGAAATGACGTTCTACTGTGGTGTTCAAGGTTCAAATCCAGAGCATGCACAGAGCTTTAGAGATGGTGTTTTAAACGTTTTACGTGAAGTAGCTGCAAAACCAATTGACTCATCGTTAGTTGATGCAATTTTGCATCAAATCGAGTTACACCAACGTGAAATTAATGGTGATGGTACACCATATGGCTTAAGCCTAATTTTAAATGGTTTAAGTGGTGCGATTCACCATAACGATCCGATTCAAATTTGGGATGTTGATAGTGCCATTGCTCAGGTCAAAGAAGAACTTCAAGACCCAATGTGGTTATCTAACCTGATTCAAACCCATTTATTAGATAATCCGCACCGCGTGCAAATGATTTTAGTACCGGATGCAACCAAGTCGGCGAAAGAGCAAGAAGCTGAAAAAGCACGTTTAGCTGCGATTGGTGAAAAGCTAACTGAAGAAGATAAAGCAGAGATCATTGCTAAAACCAAGGCATTGCAAGAACGTCAAGATACACCAGATAATCTTGAACTGTTGCCAAAAGTAGGTCTAGAAGACGTGCCAGCTGACTTGCATATTGTACAAGGTCAATTGCGTGAAATTATCTGTAATCGAATGGATACGCCGTTGAATTTGTATCATGCCGGAACCAATGGTATTTACTATCAACAAGTCCTTATTCAAATTCCTGATGATGTGGTTAAATCACCATACTTCAATTTGCTCTCTATTTTAATGGGTGAAGTTGGTGCAGGTGAGTATGACTACCTTGAACTCCAGAACTTACAAACAGCTGTAAGTGGTGGTTTGGGAATGGGTGCTTCGTTACGCAGTAAGGTTGATGATAAAGACAAAATTAGTGCTTGGTTAACTTTAACAACTAAATCTTTAACTCAGAAGTTCGATGCGATTCATTTATTAAAATTAGCATTTGAACAACTTCGTTTTGATGAAAAAGAGCGAATCATTGAGTTATTGCAGCAACGTAAGACACGCTGGCAGTCTCGTTTATCTGGTGCTGGTCATAGTTATGCAATGCAGATTGCTTCTCGTAATATGAGTGCGTTAGCTCAACGCGACTATCAAAACACTGGCTTAGGTGCGTTGAACTGGTTAGGCGAGCTTGTTACTAAAATTACCCAAGATGATGCTGCTTATGATGCGCTTATTGCTGAATTGAAGCATATTCATACAAAATTATTGCAAGCACCTAAACAGTTCCTGCTCGTATGTGAAGAGCATCAGTCAGAGCGTTTAGTTGAAGAAATACAAAATGTTTGGGATAAATTAAACGTTGATACAGCAGCGACTGAGTTAACCCAAGTTGAGCAAGAAAATGATAATGAACATGAAGCTTGGTTAATTCAAACCAATGTTCAGTTCTGTGCCTCTGCATATCAAGCTGTGGAAGTATCTCATCCAGATGCGGCACCTCTAATGGTATTGGCAGCTTACTTGCGTAATGGTTTCTTGCACAGTGCTATCCGTGAAAAAGGTGGTGCTTATGGTGGTGGTGCTAGTTATGATGGAAATGCATGTTCATTCCGTTTCTTTAGTTACCGTGACCCACGCTTAGCTGAGACTTTTAAAGATTTTGAAGCGAGCGTGCAATGGTTGTTAAACACAGAGCAACAACCTCATCAGCTTGAAGAAGCAATTCTTGGTCTGGTGGCAAGTATGGACAAACCTGGTTCACCAGCAGGTGAAGCAATAACAGCGTGTTATGCATTGTTGCATGCAAGAACTCCGACTTTCCGTCGTACATTACGTGAAAGATTATTGCATGTAACTTTAGAAGATTTACAACGTGTTGCGCGTCAATATTTAATTGAACAAACACCTGTAAAAGCTGTCGTTGCACCTTTTGCAAAACGTGATGAATTGCAACAACTGGGCTTTATGATCAAACAAGTTAATTAAAATAAAAATTGGAGATGAACATGGCGTTCAGACAATTTGAACGCACATCTTTACAGCTAAGTATGGGAACCCTGCTTAGCTGTTTATGTGCGTCGGTGGCATATGCCGACACCTTAGCCCCTGTAAAACCTGCGAGTGTAGATGCATGTGTTGCCCTTGCTTCGAATGCTGATCGCCTAGCTTGTTATGATGCTGTGTTTAAACCATCGGCCTTACCAGTAGTTCAAGCCGCAGTAGTACCAGAGCCTGTTAAAAAAATTGATAAACCTGTTGTTCAACCTGAAACATTTAAAGACAAGGTTGTAGATAAGGTAAGTAATATCAAAGTAATTGGTAAAGCACCTACAATTGAACCTACTACGTCTTTACTAGATCAACGTTGGGAGTTGTCTGAAAAAAGCAAACTGGGTGTTTGGAATATTCGTGCTTATCAACCTGTTTACTTGCTACCAGTTTTCTGGACGAGCGATAAAAATGAGTTTCCAAGTAGTCCAAACCCAAATAATACGGTGACAGAGGCCCAAAACCTTAAATCAACTGAAAGTAAATTTCAGATTTCTTTGAAAACAAAAGCTTGGGAAAATATTTTTGGTAACAATGGTGACTTGTGGGTGGGTTATACCCAATCTTCACGTTGGCAGACCTTTAATGCTGAAGAATCTCGTCCATTCCGTGAAACGAACTATGAGCCAGAAGCAAGTTTAATGTTTAGAACAAACTATGAGTTGCTTGGCTTAGATGGTCGTTTGCTTGGGGTAACTTTAAATCACCAATCAAATGGACGTTCAGATCCTTTATCTCGTAGCTGGAACCGTGTCATCTTTAATGTGGGTTTGGAACGCGGTAACTTTGCTTTAATGCTTCGTCCATGGATACGCATTGAAGAAGACAGCAAAGATGATAATAATCCAGATATGGAAGATTACATCGGTCGTGGTGATTTAACTGCTTTTTATAAGTGGAAGCAAAATGACTTCTCATTAATGCTACGTCACTCTTTAAAAGGTGGTGATGATTCTCATGGTGCTGTTCAGTTTGACTGGGCTTTCCCGATTAGTGGCAAGCTGCGCGGACACTTCCAATTATTTAATGGTTATGGTGAAAGCTTAATTGACTATAACCATCGTGCAACTTATGCCGGTTTGGGTGTTTCACTCATGAACTGGTACTAAGTTTGACCTATAAAAATGCCGCTTTTACAGCGGCTTTTTTATTAACCAATTTGAATATTGGCTTGAGGATGTTTGAGACGGCTTTTTTTAGGAGTAGCAATTAAATAGGCGAGTGTTAAGGGGCCTAAACGGCCTGCAAACATGAGTAGGCTTAAAATAAATAAACTACCATTGTGTAAATCTGGCGTGATACCGCGAGAAAGGCCTACCGTACAGGCTGCTGAAACGACTTCAAATAATAAGTTCATAAAGTCTGCTTTAGGTTCTAAAAGTAAAAGAATAAAGAACCCGATAAATATGAGAATACTGGTAATTGCGGTGACAGCTAAGGCTTTATAAGTAGTTTCGTGAGAAACGGAGTGATTGAAAACCCTGATTTCATCGGTACGTCTTAAAAAGGAAAGTACACTTAAAACTAATATGATAAAGGTGCCGACTTTTATACCTCCAGCAGTACTGAGTGAACCTCCACCGATGAACATGAGTAGCATCATAAGTAAAGAACTACTGTTGGTCATTGCTCCAGTATCAATAGTATTGAACCCTGAAGAACGTGGAACAGTCGCTTGAAACCACGCATTTAAAGCTTGATCACCTACATTGAGCAGACCTAAGGTATGAGGATTTTGTGCTTCCAAAACCCAAATTAATACAAAGGCAACTAAATTAATAATCGCAATAGTTGTTAGGATGAGTTTGCTATTTGGGCTAAGTTTTTTCCATTTTTTATTTTGTTTGATATCCATGAGGACTAAAAATCCCAGTCCACCTAATGTATAGAGCAAACTAATCGTAATACATATAAGGTAGTTGCTTTGGAAGTTAACTAAACTGTTGTTAAATAGAGAAAAGCCCGCATTGTTAAATGATGAGATGCTATAGAAAACTGCATAATATAGTCCTCGAGCAAAGCCATAAATCGGTGTAAATGCGGTAGTTAAGATCACTGTTCCAATCAGTTCAAAAAGAAGTGTATAAGTAACAACACCTTTTGCCACAAAAGTGACCTTTGAAAGACTAGTCTGCCCAAGGCTATCTTGAGCCATCATTTGCTGTTTAAGGCCAACTTTAGGAGATAAGCTTAATGCTGCCAAAATGGCAAAAGTCATAAAGCCTAAACCACCTGACTGAATCAATAATAAAATAATGACCTGTCCGAAAAGTGTAAAAGATTCATGAATATTCAAAACGGATAGACCTGTAATAGTGACTGCTGAGGTCGCCGTAAATAGAGCATCCATCCAACTAACATGTCCGTTATTGGCAATAGGAAGTTTAAGCAATAATGTGCCAAAGACAATAAAGCCCAGAAAGCCCAGTGCTAACAGAGAAGGTGGGCTTAAATTTAGTGTTTTATGCGGTTTAGGCTTAAGAGACATATTTTCTGGTTCGTTTTCTTATATGAAACAATTTGAGAGTTTTTTTAGCTGCTGTAAATGACCTTCTAAAATAAGAATATCATGCGTTTGTAAAGTAAAAGTCTCTTCAGTTTCAAATAAAATCTGCTGTTGTCTTTTTACAAGAAGTGTTTTTACTTGAGGAGCTTGTTGCATAATTCCGTACAAATTAATGCCTTTTAATTTCTCTGGAATATCAATTTTTACAATATAGTGCTCATCATCTAAAGACATGTAACGGCTCACCATTGGGTAGTTTAGTGCTTGAGCAACACGTACCCCCATGTCTTCTTCAGGATGAATGATTTTATTGATATTTAGATGAGATAAGATCGTATGATGTGCTTTGGTTTTTGCTTTTACCCAAATTTTATCAATGCCCAGATTTTTTAAATTCAGCACACATAAAATACTGGCTTCAATATCTTCACCAATTGCTACAACCACTGCATCACAATTTTGAATGTTTAATTCATCCAATACATGTTCATCTGTAGCATCAGCAATGACAGCATGAGTTAAAACATCGGCAAGATTCTCAACATTCTTTTTGACTGTATCAATACCAATAACATCATGGTTTAATCTCGTAAGTTCCTGAGCAACAGTTGCCCCAAAACTTCCCAAGCCGATGACCGCGAACTGTGCCATAGTTGTCCTTTTATACTTAGTTAGGGCTTTATTTTTAATGATATTTTCTTTGAGATAAAGAGAAGCAATGTAAATATAAAAAATAATAAGCTTAAATGATAAAAAAGCCGACATATTTGCCGGCTTTTTTATCAAAATGAAAGGTTACTTCAAGAAACGTTTATAGCCCACATTGTCAGTAATTTCTGCATATGGATAGCTAATTTGCTCAAGAGTTTCAATTAAACCATCTGGGTTTTGTTTAGCATCTGTTGCTTGTAAGCCAACTAGTACACGACCTTCAGCAGCGCCGTGGTTACGATAATGGAACAGCGTAATATTGTGGGTTGGACCTAAACGAGTTAAGAAGGTGAGTAAGGCACCTGGACGTTCCGGAAACTCAACACGGAACAATCTTTCGTCATCCAGATTGGCATGACCACCAATCAAATAACGAATGTGTAATTTAGCAACTTCATCATCAGATAAATCATCTACAACATAATTTTGCTGTTTAAGTTGTTCTAAGATTTCATGACGTTCAGTGTCACCACCTTTTAAACTAATACCCACAAAAACTTGTGCTTCTTCTGTGTTATTTGCACGGTAGTTAAACTCGGTAATGTTACGGCCCTGTAGAGCACGGCAGAAGCCTAAGAATGCGCCTTTTTCTTCAGAAAGAGTAACTGCATAAATTGCTTCACGTTGTTCACCCAATTCGGTGCGCTCTGCAATGTAACGTAAGCGGTCAAAGTTCATGTTGGCGCCGCAAACAATCGATACCATGTTTTTGCCGCTAATTTTATGCTCGGCAACATATTTTTTGATACCAGCTAGGGCCATCGCACCTGACGGTTCAACGATGCTGCGGTTTTCATCAAAAGTATCTTTAATTGCAGCACAGATCTCATCTGTATTTACAGTAACAATGTCTGGTTCAACAATTGGTCCAGAATTATCTGACTTGCGTAGACGAACGATATCAAAAGGTAAAGCACCAATTTGAGCAACTGCTGTACCATCAGCAAATAAGCCTACATGGGGTAATACTACACGTTCATTTGCTTCTAGCGCTGCTTTTAAACAAGCTGATTCTTCATATTCAACACCGATGACTTTGACATGCGGTGCTACATCACCTAAGTAAGCTGCTACACCAGCAATTAGGCCACCACCACCAACAGCAACGAAAACATATTCTACATCACGCCATTGACGTAAAATTTCATTCGCAATTGTACCTTGGCCCGCAATAACCAACTCGTCGTCATAAGGTGGAATAAAAACTAATCCTTCAGCTTCGGCACGTTGCTGAGCGTATTTGTTTGCAATATCAAAACTATCGCCGTGTAATACAACTTGGCCACCCAAACGCTTCACTGCCTGAACTTTAATATCAGGGGTAGTACTTGGCATAACAATAATTGCAGGAATACCTAAACGTTGACCAGACAACGCTACACCTTGCGCATGGTTGCCGGCAGATGCGCAAATGACGCCACGTTCAAGTTGTTCTTTCGGTAATTGGCTAATACGGTTATAGGCACCGCGTAATTTAAAAGAAAAAACCGGTTGTAAATCTTCACGCTTAAAACGAATTGTGTTGTTTAATTTTTGACTAATTCGTGGAGCTGCTTCGAGAGGTGTTTCAATTGCAACATCATAAACCGTTGCTTGTAAAATTTGTCGTACCACACGAGACAGCATGTTCATCTTCCCTATAACAGTTTAAAATAGGAAATTATTGTAGCAAACCCTTATGCATTTGCGCCGTTTATTGGCGCATAAATGTCAAAAAATAGTTGAGTGATGTAATGAGCCTATATGCAACCCAAGATGAAAAGAAACAAGCTGCTGCGAAAGCTGCTTTAAAACACTTACCCAAAGGTGGCATTTTGGGGGTAGGAACTGGAAGTACTGTAAATTTCCTGATTGATTTATTGCCTGAACTACAATTAGAAGCAGCAGTGGCAAGTTCTCAAGCAACAGCAGACCGTCTTAAAAAATTAGGCATAGAAGTGGTTGATATGAACCATGTGGGTAGCCTTGATGCTTATGTTGATGGTGCAGATGAGATTGATCGTCACATGCATATGATTAAAGGCGGCGGCGCAGCATTAACTCGTGAAAAAATTGTAGCCTCAATTGCTAAAAAGTTTGTATGTATCGTTGATGATTCGAAATGGGTTGATCAACTTGGTCGTGATTTCCCATTACCAGTAGAAGTTATTCCAATGGCGCGTTCTGCTGTAGCTCGTAAATTGGTAAGCTTAGGGGGTGATCCGGTTTATCGTGAAGGTGTGGTAACAGATAACGGAAACGTTATTTTAGATGTATTTAATTTGAACATCTTAAATGCAATTGATTTGGAAAAGACAATTAATAATATTCCGGGCGTTGTGACTAACGGTATTTTTGCGTTAAATCCAGCAACGATTGCAATTGTTGCAACGAATGATGGTATTGAAGAGCGTACTGCACAGTAATGTCTGTGGAAATGCCAGAAATTAAAATTGTTCGTCACGTAAGGGCAAGAAAATTGCGCTTACGTGTTGAGCCTGCGTCTATACGACTTACTGTGCCGTTATTTTGTAGTAAGAAACAAATTCAGCAGTTTTTAGCTCAGTCTGAACAATGGTTAATCGAGACGTGGAATAAACAGCACCACGTTCAATCCACTTCGTTTGAAATTCCTTCAAAAATTTCTTTTTTTAATAGAGAACAGCCTTTTCAAATTGTTGTGCAGAAGCAACATCGCATTTTTCAATTTGATTGGGAAAATAGTTATTTATTTATTAAAGATCAACAACCCTATCAAGCTTTACAAAACGCTGTTATTGCTTATGCAAAACAAGAGTTGCCAGTACTTTTGTCAGAGCTTAGCCAAAAAACTCAGCTGAGTTATGCAGAGTGTGCAATCCGGCGTCCTAAAACTCGTTGGGGAAGTTGCAGTAGTCAACATAATATTATGCTGCATGCAGGTCTGGTTCTTATGCCTGCTCAAATTACCCGTTATGTTTGCATTCATGAATTAGCACACACCAAACACTTCGACCATAGTCCTGCATTTTGGGCCGAAGTTGCAAAGTTCGACCCTAACTATATGCAGCATCGCAGACAATTAAAAGGTAATCCATTGCCTGCATGGTGGTATGTTACAACTTAGCTAAAGCTACACTCTAATTGTGTTGTTTGTAAGACATCTGGTGCTTTGCGGCTATCAAGGCCTGCTTGAGCACTAACAATCTTGTTCGCTTTAATATGTAGCTGTATAAAATTATATTGCTGTGTTGAATTGTTAGGTTCGGATGAACTTGAGTTAAGTAAATAACTATAACTTGCAGCGTCGGTTTGCAGTAAGTTATCTGTACTATCTGCGCTTAAGGCAGAGTGATAGCTTTGAGAGCCTTTAATTAATTCAATTTGACCATTAGCACGGAAGTTAAGTTGGCAGCCTGTTGTACTGTCTTCATAGTGACCAACTAAATAGTCTGTAGCTGGTAGTTTTGGGTCAGAAATATTGATACTAGTTAAACCTTGTTTACACGGATAAGCCGAACCATTGCAGGTCGCTGTAATACCACTAAAGCCAACAGCACGTCGGTAATCTCCCGCACCATCTATACGGAAAAATTCAGATGTATTACCAGCAGGTATAATCCCCGAATATTGTTTCTTGTCCAGTAGATCATAACCTATTGGGTCTAGATGGGATTGATCTTGCAAATCTGCTAGTTTAAAGGTGGCTGCTCTTAGATTGGTAGCAAAATAATCACGTGTTACCTTTTGATTAGCTGCGATATCTAAAAGTGTGTTTTTTGCTGGATCAATATTATCAGGGGCTGAGGTGAAGATAGGGGTAAAAGATGTTTTGTCGCCAATAAGTTTTTTGCCGTCTAAATATCCATCTTTTAAATCTGTAGCGAGACTTTGGGTGAGATCTTGATAAGGTGAATTCGTATTATGGATGCTTGACCAATATTGAAGATAACCAAAGCTTAGATAACTATCCACATAAGTACTTGGCTTTGTGGTTGAGTATTTCAATAAATTTAAAATTGTAAGCGTACTTGCCGGACTTAAACTTGGAATATTGGTATCTTTAAACGCATTAAGAAGAGATCTGTAGACATCTTGAGAGGCTAAGTCAACATGTAATTCTTCAATACGGGTTGGGATAATTGTCTCATTAGGCAACTGACCTGAACGAATCACAGCACGTTGATAAATTGCTTCTGAACTTGGGCTGATCAATTGTGTTTTATTGCTTATCGAGCTTGGGGTAATAAAAGCGTGATAAACACCAGAAATATTTTGATATTCAGATTTGGTTGGATCAAATACTTGAGATGAGCCTTGGGTCGTGACTTCAACACGATAAAGACGATTTAGTTTTGTGCTTGGAAGTTTAATATCGTAACTCGTTAAACTGGCAACTTGGGTATCAATCAAAATACTATTGTCGGTATTATCATATACCTTGAGTTGAACATTGCGCATTTCGACAGGGGTTTTAAGCGTAATATCCGTCATGACTTCAGGAGTGGGTTCAGACGGTTTAGGCGTGTTAGATGAACCTCCGCTACTGCTACCACCACCGCACCCAACAAGGGCTACACTTAAAATTAAAGTGGTGAGGCCGAGATAAGTGCACACTTTTATTTCTTTTGATTGATCAAGCATCCTAGCTCTCCAAAAATAAATTTGGTATTTATTTACTGATATTTGTTTGGTACTGACAGGCCGGCAAGTGCTATGTAATTATCGTTTAAAATAAAAAAATTAAAATTACCAAGCATGAAATGGTTTTGTAAGCCTAGACATCCTGTCATACTACCGCAAGTATAGATTCAAAATTTGAGGTAATGCACGTGATTTCTGTCGGAATTGTTGGTGGAACTGGTTATACAGGCGTTGAACTATTACGTATTTTATTACGACATCCAAAAGCGCAGGTTCGAGTTCTGACTTCACGTACAGAAGCGGGCAAACCAGTTGCTGATATGTTCCCAAACTTACGTGGGCATACAGATCTTCAATTTTCAGATTTAAACATTGATGCATTAAAAGAATGTGATGTTGTATTTTTTGCAACTCCTCATGGTGTTGCGATGCAACATGCGAAAGATTTGATTGCGGCAGGCACCAAAGTTATTGATTTAGCTGCTGACTTTCGTTTACAGAATCTTGAGCAATTTGAAAAGTGGTATGGTATGGAGCATGCTTGCCCAGATGTACTAAAAGATTCTGTTTATGGTTTAACCGAGTTAAATCGTGAAAAAATTAAGCAAGCTCAAGTCATTGGTAATCCGGGTTGTTACCCAACGACTGTTCAACTGGGCTTGGCTCCACTTTTAAAATCAGCACAAGCATTGATTGAAACAAAGAATATTATTATTGATGCAAAATCCGGTGTTTCTGGTGCTGGTCGTAAAGCAAGTTTGGGCATGATTTACAGTGAAAATGCGGATAACTTTAAAGCTTATGGTGTTGCAGGCCATCGCCACCATCCAGAGATTGTAGAAGCTTTGGAAAATATTGCAGCTAAGAAAGATGTTTTTGAGGGTCTTTTATTTGTTCCGCACCTAGTACCGATGATTCGCGGTATGTTAAGTACAATTTATGTAGACTTGACAGAAGCAGGTAAACAAACAGATTTGCAAGCTTTGTATGAAAACTTCTATGCAAATGAAAAATTTGTAGATGTCATGCCTGCAAATAGTTCACCTGAAACTCGCAGCGTGCGTGGAGCAAATGAATTACGTATTGCTTTGTATAAACCACAACCAAATAAACTCATTATTTTGGCGGCTCAAGATAACCTTGTAAAAGGTGCATCTGGCCAGGCTGTACAAAATATGAACCTTATGTTTGGCTTTAATGAAGATGAAGGCTTACAAGGGATTGGTTTATTACCATAAAAAACTCTTTTTTGCTTCACACACATTTAAATTTCGATTTAAATGTGTGTCTTGACTCTGATCTTAAACACTGAGATGACGATGCAAAACTCGGAACAGACGACTTCTGTAGAAAGTTCGTTGCAAAAGAAAAAATTTTTAAACACCAATAAACCCTTATTTATTGGTGCCGCTATTTTAATGAGTGGTTGTTTTGCGCTCGGCTATACAATTGGGCACCGTCAAGGTTTAACTGTTGTTGGTTACGATGCAGATGCAGAGCAATTGGTTGAGGTAGTGCAAAAACAAAAAACAGCATTAGATGCAGTTAACAAAAGTTTGAATGCGGCTGTACAAGAGCGTGATGTTGCTGTTACAAATGCCAATGATTTGTTTGAAGCACTTAATCAAGCCAATGCTGATAAAACGCAGCAAGAAGGTATGAGTAACATCTACCGTGAAATTTTAAGACAACGTGGTGGTTTAAGCTTAACAATTCAGAATTTGGCGATAAAACCGTTACCGGAAAATGCTTATGAATATCAGCTTGATCTGGTACAAGTTAGCCCGAGTAAACGCCGTGCTGCAGGTTCAGTTGAAATAAGACTGATTAAAGATACAGAAGTTTTAGTGGTACCACTTGAAGATAAGAACTTTAACTTCACTGATTTTGAGCGTTTGACTGGCCGTTGGACGATGCCTAAGGGGTTCACACCTCAATTTATTGAAGTGCGTCTAACAGGCGGTTCTGATACACCGGTTATTAAGCGTTTTAGTTGGCAGCGTGGTAAACCTGTCGAAACACCTTCTGCTTTTGTTGCAGAAATTCCTCAAGCTGAAGCAAATTCACAATAGTAACATCATATGCGAACAAATAAGCGTCAAACAAATTTAAAAGATATTAAGGCTTCTTTTCAGCAGTCTGGCTATGTCGATTGGCACTTCAATCCACGCTTAAGTGATTCGCAAAACGAAGATCATGACGGAGAGGTTGTTGTGCAAACAGCACCTCCCGAACTCAAGCGTCCTCCCTTATATGCAGTAGTATTATTGAATGACGATTACACGCCAATGGACTTTGTAATTGAAATTTTACAACAATACTTTGCAATGAATCTTGACCAAGCAACTCAAGTAATGCTAACAGTACACTATGAAGGTAAAGGTACTGCCGGGGTATATCCAAGAGACATCGCGGAAACCAAGGCAAACCTTGTTAATAATTACGCTCGATCGCAAGGTCATCCATTACTTTGCCAGATTGAGCCTAAAGCATAAGGGGGTCACATGCTCAGTCGTCAATTAGAAGTATCATTACGTTTGGCTGTTAGCATGGCTCGTCAAAAGAGACATGAGTTTCTTACAGTTGAACATTTACTATTAGCCTTACTCGATAACGATTCGGCTGTGAATGCATTAAAAGCATGCGGAGCTGATATTGTTTCTTTACGTAAAGAATTAGAAGAATATGTAGAACAACATACTCCTAAGCTTGGCGAAAATAGCGAGCAAGCTCCACATCCAACAGAAAGTTTCGACCGCATTTTGCAACGTGCAATTTTCCACGTTCAATCGAGTGGTGGTGACCGTACTGTTGAAGGTGCGGATGTTTTAGTCGCAATGTATTCAGAGCGTGATTCTTTTGCTGTTTATCTGCTTAAACGTCATCAGATTAATCGATTGACTTTAACTCAATACTTGTCTCATGGGACACGTAAAGACGAAGTTCAGGTTGAAGAAGAAGTTGAAGATATTGAGGGTGAAAGCAATTCAGGCAATGCCGGACCATTAGAACTTTATACGCTCAATTTAAATGTTGAAGCGCAAAAAGGTAAAACTGATCCACTCATTGGTCGTGAGAAAGAAATTGAGCGTACAGCACAAATTCTTTGCCGTCGTCGTAAAAACAATCCATTGTTAGTAGGCGACCCAGGTGTAGGTAAAACTTCAATTGCAGAAGGCCTTGCTTGGCTCATTGTAAATGGTAAAGCACCAAAACCGCTAAGCCATGCAGAAATTTACAGTCTTGATATTGGTGCATTGGTTGCGGGTACAAAATATCGTGGTGACTTTGAAAAACGTTTAAAACAATTGTTAAACGCTTTGAAGAAAA
The DNA here is from genome assembly GCF_003937785.1 of Acinetobacter sp. FDAARGOS_558. Taxonomy (NCBI): domain Bacteria; kingdom Pseudomonadati; phylum Pseudomonadota; class Gammaproteobacteria; order Moraxellales; family Moraxellaceae; genus Acinetobacter; species Acinetobacter sp. FDAARGOS_558. The sequence continues at coordinate 509,511 of NZ_RKJH01000001.1, read as the reverse complement.
ATCCGAATGCGATTTTATTCATTGATGAAATTCATATGATCATTGGTGCAGGCTCAAGTATGGGCAGTACGATGGATGCTTCGAATCTCATCAAACCAGCTTTAGCAAATGGTACTTTACGCTGCATTGGATCAACCACGTTCCAAGAATATCGTCAGGTATTTGAAAAGGATCATGCGTTATCTCGTCGTTTCCAAAAAATTGACGTAAATGAACCGAGCATTTCTGAAACTATTGATATTTTACGTGGCTTGAAAACGAAGTTTGAAGATTTCCACCATGTACAGTATGACGACAAAGCTTTGGTTTCTGCGGTTGAGCTTTCTGCGAAATTTATTAATGATCGTTTCTTGCCAGATAAAGCGATTGATGTCATTGATGAAGCAGGTGCACAGCGCCGTTTAAAAGCAGAAAGTGAAGACAGCTTAATTACTGTAGAAAACATCGAAGATATCGTTTCTAAGATTGCGCGTATTCCGCCTAAAACTGTATCTAAAGATGATAAATCTGTACTTGAAAATCTTGAGCGTGACCTAAAACGTGTTGTATTTGGTCAAGATGAAGCAATTACTGCACTAGCTTCTGCAATCAAGTTGTCACGTGCTGGTTTGAAATCACCGGATAAACCTGTTGGTAGCTTTGTGTTTGCTGGTCCTACCGGTGTAGGTAAAACTGAGGTTACGAAGCAATTAGCAAAACTTTTAGGTGTAGAGCTTGTTCGTTTCGATATGTCTGAGTATATGGAGCGTCATGCTGTTTCTCGCTTAATTGGTGCTCCTCCAGGCTATGTAGGTTATGATCAAGGTGGCTTACTCACAGATGCGATTCATAAAAATCCACACTGTGTATTGTTACTGGATGAAATTGAGAAAGCACATCCTGATGTGTTTAACCTGTTATTACAAATCATGGATCATGGTGCATTAACAGACAATAATGGTCGTAAGTCAGACTTTAGAAATGTCATTATTGTGTTGACGACGAACATTGGTGCAGAAAGTATTTCTCGTGCAAGCATTGGATTTACAGAGCAAGACCATAGTTCGGACAACCAAGAAGCCATGAAACGTGCATTCTCACCTGAATTCCGTAACCGTCTAGATGGTGTTATTCAATTCAAAGCTTTACCAACCACAGTGATTGAATCTGTAGTTGATAAGTTCTTGACAGAATTGCAAGCGCAGCTAGATGAAAAACGCGTAGTTTTAGATGTCGATCAAAGTGCACGCGACTGGTTAGCGACAAATGGTTATGATCGTTTAATGGGCGCTCGACCAATGCAACGACTCATTCAAGAACACTTGAAGAAACCATTAGCTGAAATGATTTTGTTTGGTGAACTTGCAGATCATGGCGGTAATGTGGCGGTATCAGTGAAGAAAGAAGATGGTAAAGCAGTGGGTCTAAAACTTGAAGTGTTTGAAGATCACCATACGGCAGAACCAGCTTAATTTATGTTAATTGATAGTCTTTCTATAACCCGAATATTTAGTGTGTTCGGGTTATTTATTATTACTGCAATTGCTGAGATTTTGGGTTGTTACTTTCCTTATCTTATTTTAAAAGAAGGGAAGTCTGCGTGGCTATGGTTACCTACAGCTCTGAGTTTGGCCGTGTTTGTCTGGTTGCTGACATTGCATCCGGCAGCTTCTGGACGGATTTATGCAGCCTATGGCGGTATTTATATTTTTACTGCGCTTATGTGGCTTCGTTTTGTAGATCAGGTCGCTTTAACCAGATGGGATATCTTGGGTGGCGTAATCGTGCTTTGCGGAGCAGGTTTAATTATTTTACAGCCCCAAGGATTAATCCGTTAATTCTGAGAGTGATTATTTAAATTTTAAGTGAAAAAAATAAGCAATTTTTTCGCAAAAAATACTTGTCAAAGTCATCAACAATGCGTATTTTAGATTTAAGGAACATTTTTTAATATTTGAGATAAAGATGTTAAATCAATCTGTGAATTCTAACGCTTACTTTTATTTCTGGCAATTTAGATAGTTGCCTGAGCGTATTCGGGCACGAGAGTTGCCCATCACAGTTAATACCTGATCGGCAACCCCGATCAGGTTTTTTTATGCTTTATCTTTTTCAAATCGAGGACTTTAAAATGAACAACATGACTTATTCATACTTTAGCAACTTTTATTGGTTTTACTTTTGCCTACCTTTGCCAACGAATAGATCCAAAACGCTCAAATAAATGATCGGACTGATTAGGTTTCAGTCCAAAGGAAAAGACCAATGAATGCCTTAAATACTTTACTAACTCAAAGCAATACAAAAGAAACACCAGTTAGTTTACCTGTTCAGTTAAAAGCTAAATACCCGCTTGTGCAGACCTTCGCACGACAAATTGCAGAACATCGTCAAATTATTCAAAATATTCTTGCTGGCAAAGATCAGCGCTTAATGGTTATTACAGGACCATGTTCAATTCATGACCCAGTTGCTGTACTTGAATACGCAGATAGATTGCAAAAATTACAAGAAAAAGTAAAAGATCAAATCTTCATTGTGATGCGTGCTTATATTGAAAAGCCGCGTACAACAGTAGGTTGGAAAGGGTTTATGTATGACCCAAATCTTGATGGTTCATCTAATCTACAATTAGGTTTAGAAAAATCGCGTGAGCTATATTTACAAATTATTGAAAAAGGCTTGCCGATTGCGAGCGAAATTTTAAGCCCAATGGCAACAGGCTATTTTGATGATTTATTGGCCTGGGGTGCAATTGGAGCTCGTACTAGTGAGTCTCAGATCCACCGTGAAATCTCAAGTCATATGCCATACAGTATTGGCTTCAAGAATGGTACGGATGGCTCAATTCAAATTGCTTTAGATGCTATTCAGTCTGCACAAAATGAGCATCAATTTTTAGGTATGAATCAGCAAGGTTTGCCTTCAGTGATTCAGAGTGCTGGAAATCCATTGCCACACTTGATTTTGCGTGGAGCCAATCATGGCCCTAATTATGATTTCGCTTCAATTCAGGCAATTAGAGAAAAGCACAAACAAAATCTACCTGCCTTAGTTATTGACTGTAGTCATGGCAACAGTGGTAAAGATCCTTTACGTCAGCCAGAAGTTTTGCGGCAAATAGTTGCTGAACGTCTAAAAACTCAGGTAAAGGGTGTCATGATTGAAAGCCATTTAGTTGATGGTAACCAGAAGATTTCATGTGAAATGACTTATGGTCAGTCGGTAACGGATGGTTGTTTAGGGTGGGATAAAACTGAACAGCTTTTGTTAAATGTTGCTAAACAATTAAAAGCAAGTGAATTAGCTCATTCGGCTTAATGATGTAAACATTTAAAAAGGGATCTGTTTTAGCAGATCCTTTTTTTTAAGAAGCATGTTTAAGTTCGGATAAAAAAGTAGTGATTTCATGCCCGAATTTTTTTGGCTCGGTTAATAATGGCGTGTGGCCTGAACGTTCAAAATAAATTGTTTTTGCATGTTCGACACTATGTGCAATCAGGGTTTGGCCCGTTTCTGGATAGAGTGTCGAATTGCGTCCAATAAAGAAAGTTGTTGGGCACTGTAATTGCTGAAGTGCTTCACGATAATCTTCGTTGTGGAAAAGATAATTTTCGACATACCAAAATAAGTAGTCTAAACGCTGAATCGGAAGAAGATATTTTTGTAAAAATGGTTGTTTTAATGCAGTTTTAAAAACAAAAGGACTAAACGGATTGCTACTTTGCAATTCAATAAAATCTACCCACAAACGCACCAACTTTTGACGGTCCGGAAGTGATAATTCATAAAGATATTTAGCATTTTTATGGATTGATAATAACTGATAAATATCATTGAGTAATTGTTTAAATTGGGCATGTAATGGCCCAAATAACCCATATTGCCATGTAGCATCTACTGAAATTTTAGGCGTTTGATCGATATGTAAATAGGCCTTTAACTGCTGAGCTAGATGAGCATGTTTCATGCCATGCATTGCAGTTGTGGCTCCCATTGAGTAGCCCATTAAAATAAATTTATCTAATTTTAATTGCTCAATTAAGTGAGCAACATCTTGCCAGTGGCTTGATATGGCATCTTGCTCGGGAATTGCACAATTTTTTGAACCGCCAAAGCCCCGCCAGTCGGGAATAATAAACTCGTATTCTTTACGATTTGCATAGATAAAAGGTAGCCATTGCCAACTTTGCATACCTAAACCGGATAAAACTAATACCGGTTCACCACGACCAACACGGCGTACAAATAAACTTTCCTGATCGGGCATGGTGTAATAAGGCATGATTATTCTCCAGATACATTATCTTGAGCAAAGAGTTTTAATTGCGGGATGACTTGTTCCAACCATTTGATCCACTCAGTTTCCATAGTAATGCCGAGTTCTAAGATCATTTTATGAATATATAACACTCGATTATTCAAATCATCGCTATCTTTAAAATCTTTATCGTAAATGGTTTGGTAAAGCTTAAGCTTTTCTTGGTGTAGACCAAGATGTCGTAACAGTTCGGGTAATATTTGATTATTGCCCAATTGCGCCTCAGCGCGCAATCTTACCATTAAGTCATCTCTAAGCTGTGCCGGTTCGCTTTGCTGCGTCATCCATGAAGCGAGTTCAATGCGGCCAAGTTGTTCGACCTGATAAGTTTTTTTTCGGCCACTATCCATCTCATTTTCTAAAGTGGAAACCCAGCCTTTTTTAAGCATGTTATTGAGTTCACGATAAATTTGCTGATGTGTGGCATTCCAGAAAAAGCCCATAGATCGGTCAAAACGGCGGGCGAGTTCAAAGCCCGTGCTTGGCCGTTCTAGTAAACTGGTCAATAAAACATGAGGAAGTGACATGGCAATCCGTTTGTAAGCAAAAGTAAAGTGTGACTCATTAGATTATGCAACATGTTGCATAAAAGTCAAAATTTGATTATAAATTTGTGCAACAAGTTGCATTAAGCAAGCAGATTAGCAAGCCAAGGAGTTGTTATGTCGTTATATCCACATTTATTAAAACCATTAGATCTAGGTTTTACGACATTAAAAAATCGCGTATTGATGGGGTCTATGCATGTTGGTCTAGAAGAAGCGCCTGGTGGTTATGAGCGTATGGCAGCTTTTTATGCAGAACGTGCTAAAGGTGATGTTGGGCTCATTGTTACTGGCGGTATTGCACCTAATCAGGCAGGTTTAACCTTTGCTCATGCTTCTAAGTTAGATAGCACAGAAGAAGCCGAAAAACATAAAGTCATTACCGAAGCTGTACATGCTGCTGGCGGGAAGATTGCATTACAAATATTACATACGGGCCGATATTCTTATCAGCCAGAGATTGTTGCGCCTTCGGCAATTCAGGCACCTATTAATCCCATTAAGCCTAAGGCAATGACTTCTGCTGAGGTTCAACAAACGATTGATGATTTTGCAAACTGTGCGAAGCTTGCTCAATACGCTGGATATGACGGCGTTGAGATTATGGGTTCAGAAGGTTATTTAATTAACGAGTTTATTGCAGCCAGAACAAACCATCGTGATGATGAATGGGGTGGTAGCTATGAAAACCGCATTCGTTTTCCTGTTGAGATCGTAAAACGCACACGTGAAATAGTGGGTGAAAACTTTATTATTATTTACCGTTTATCGATGCTTGATCTGGTTGAAGGCGGTTCTACTTTAGAAGAAGTTATTCAACTTGCTAAAGCGATTGAAAAAGCTGGGGCTACGATCATTAATACGGGTATTGGCTGGCATGAAGCTCGTATTCCAACAATTGCCACCAAAGTTCCAAGAGCTGCATTTACTTGGGTCACTGAAAAATTAAAAGGTGAAGTTTCAGTTCCATTAATTACATCGAACCGTATTAATACACCAGAAATGGCTGAACATGTATTAGCGTCGGGTCATGCGGATATGGTTTCAATGGCACGTCCAATGCTTGCAGATCCTGATTTTGTTTTAAAAGCAAGTGAAGACCGTAGTGATGAAATTAATACGTGTATTGGCTGTAACCAAGCTTGTCTCGACCACATTTTCTCTATGAAAATTGCAACATGTTTGGTTAATCCTCGAGCATGTTATGAAACAGAACTAATCTTTAAAGAAGCACATAATCAGAAAAATATTGCCGTCATTGGGGCCGGGCCAGCAGGTTTAAGTTTTGCTGTATATGCGGCAGATCGTGGACACCAAGTTAAAATCTTTGAAGCAAGTCATCAAATTGGTGGTCAGTTTAATATCGCTAAAACTGTGCCAGGCAAAGAAGAGTTCTACGAAACATTGCGTTATTTCAATCGTCAAATTGAATTACGCCCGAACATTGAACTTGTATTAAACCATCCAGCCACTTATGAAGAGTTAAGCCAATCAGACTTTGATGAAATCGTAGTTGCAACTGGTGTAACGCCTCGTCAATTGCAATTTGAAGGTATTGATCATCCAAAAGTGTTGAGCTACTTACAGGTGCTTAAAGAGCGTGTAGCAGTAGGTCAGCGTGTTGCCATTATTGGTGCGGGTGGTATTGGTTTTGATACGGCTGAGTACCTAACCCATGAAGGTGAAAGTGGCAGTTTAAATCCAGAAAAATTTTATGAAGAGTGGGGTATTGATACTCACTATGAACATGTCGGAGGTTTAAAGCAGCCAAAAGTTGAAGCTTCTGAACGAGAAATCTATTTGTTGCAGCGTAAAGCTTCCTCAGTAGGCGCAGGGCTGGGTAAAACGACTGGTTGGATTCACCGTACCGGGCTTAAGAACAGAAACGTGAAAATGTTAGCAGGTGTGCAATACGACAAAGTAGATGATCAAGGGCTTCATATTACTGTTGATGGCAAACCAACGGTACTTGAGGTTGATAATGTTGTGATTTGCGCGGGCCAAGAATCATTTACTGCGATGTATGACCAATTAAAAGCAGATGGTAAGAATGTTCATTTGATTGGTGGTGCTAAAGAAGCAGGTGAGTTGGATGCTAAACGTGCTATTCGTCAAGGTGCTGAACTAGCAGCGGTTATTTAATGACTTAAATGAGCATTGTCTTGTGTAAGAGAATGCTCATTACTAAAACCTATTTGAAGGAAAAATAAAAATGACACTCGAAATAACTAAACAGTCATTAGAAAAGTGGCATCACATGATTCAATCAAATGACTTATCGAACTTAAATGATTTGCTGGCAGATGAAGTCGTTTTCCGTTCACCGGTCGCTTATAAACCTTATGAGGGAAGACAAGTTGTTTTCTTTATTCTCACCAATGTAATTCAGGTATTTCAGAATTTTACCTATCATCGAGAATTTTACACGGAAGATGGTGAAAATGTTGTGCTGGAGTTTAGTGCGGATGTAGGAGATAAATCATTAAAAGGTATTGATATGATTCGTTTTAATGAGCAGGGTAAAATTGTTGATTTTGAAGTAATGATTCGTCCAATGAGCGGTTTAGCTGCATTAGCTGAGCAAATGGGCATACGAATAGCTCAATTTAAACCTCAATAATTTTGTTAAATAGCCTAAGAGTATTGAGGTATATAAAAATGTGGTTAAAACTTTCAACATTGTTTTTATTACCCGTATTGTTCATACAAGGTCATAAAGTTCGAAAGAACACACCACGTTTAGCAGAAGCCAAAGGTGAACGAGAAGGTAGAGCTGGTCAAGGTAAACCTTTATCTCTGCTTATTTTGGGGGATTCTGCCGCAGCAGGTGTTGGTGTAGAAAATCAGAAAGATGCCTTGTCTGGTGCTATTATTCAAGAACTGCAAAATGAATTTTCCCTACAGTGGAAACTTCATGCTAAAACTGGCGATACAACTCGACAAGTTTTTAATGCTTTGCAGCATTTAGAAGAGCAGAAGTATGATGTGATTGTGACATCTATTGGTGTAAATGATGTCACAAAGTTGATCTCTGCTAAATCATGGATTAAACAACAGAAGCAATTATTTGAGCATATACAGAAACGTTTTCAGCCAAAGTTGATTATCGTTTCCGGTGTGCCTCCAATGCAACATTTCCCGGCTTTACCGAATCCACTAGCTTGGTTGTTTGGGCAATATGCAGTGCAAATGAATCAAAAATTACAACAATGGTTAGCACCACAAAGCCATTTTAAGTTTCTTGAATATGATATTGAAACTTTTCAAGCCATGAACTTGCCTATGGCAAGTGACGGTTTTCTTCCAAGTAAAGAAGTTTACGCAGTTTGGGGACGGCAGGTTGCAGCCATAGTGCGGCAATCATTTAACTCATAGTCATAGGTAGTTATTGGATATGGGCATATCTGTTTTTAATAAAATTAAAGATTTCGGTTCGGAGCTGTTCGATTTAGTGTTGGGCGCTGAGCATCCAAAAGTCTATTATCATCCTCAAGGAAAAATAAAAGATATTTTGGATAAGTTGCCACAACTTAAACAGAAATATCGTCCTACGCCTTGGCTCACAAATAGTCATGTTCACTTACTTTATTTTGATCTTATTAGAAAACAAACAATAAAGTTGGCATATGATCGAATTGATCAACTCACTATGAGTGATGGTGGTATTACCGCAATTGCTTGGTATGGCTATAACTTACCGCCAGATACACCAACAGTTGTAATTATGCATACCATTACAGGTACACCTGAGAGTATGCGTGAATTGGTACGTGATTTAAATCAATACACAGGCTGGCGAATTGCATTATGCCTGCGCCGTGGTCACGCAGGTTTGCCAATGCCTGTGCCCCAAATTTCTCTTTTTGGTTCTACAAGTGATTTAAAAGAACAACTTAACCATATTCAAAGTTTATTTCCGGCATCGGATTTATATGCGGTAGGTTCTTCGGCGGGTACGGGGTTGCTAGTTCGTTATCTGGGTGAACAAGGCGAAGATACGCCTTTTAAAGCTGCGTTTGCGATGTGTCCGGGCTATAACACGGAAATTGGTTTTAAAAATGTCCATCCTTTTTACAGTAAAATGATGACTAAGAAGCTCTTCAAGTATTTTATTTATCCGTACCAAAATACATGGAGCCAGATTGCATCTTTAGAGAAAGTTTTATCAGCAACCAATTTGGAAGAATTTGAAAAAGAATACTTCGAGATGGCAGGTTTTGAAGATTATGAGACTTACTGTAAATCTATTAACCCGATTTATGTGTTCGAAAATATTAAAATTCCTTTGATGATTCTGAATGCTGAAGATGACCCTGTATGTTCTATTAAAAATTTAGAGCCATATAAAGAGCCAATTCAGCAGATGAGCAATGTTGCTGTGGTGACAACGAAAAAAGGAAGTCATTGTGCATTTTATGAGGGATGGCGCAGTACATCGTGGGCAGCACGTCTCATGGCTGATTATTTTTTAATTGAACATAATAAATAGATAATCTTTGAATATAAATAAAGCCCAGATCTTGGGCTTTATTTTTTTATACCTTAAGATAAAAGGAGTGATCTATCATTTATTCCAAGTTTTACTTTTGTAGCGGCAACTAAAGCTTTTTCATCTGTTTGATTAGGGTGAAAATCAAAACGGTAGTATTCAAGAAATTTAGGAATCAACACTTTATATTGTTTGCTCGCAAACTTAAAAAAGTTGCGCCAAGTTTTGAAATTGGTCAGTTGCTTATCTCGTTTCATTAAAACAATATGGTAAATAGTTGAAAAGGCTGTAATCAAAACTAAACTGAATGTAAAAATTCCAACACGTGGAATATATGCATCTAATCCGTTGCCATATAGATGTTGATATAAATCGAATGCAACAGCTTTATGCTCGGTTTCTTCTACACTGTGCCATAACCATAGGTTGCGAATAGTGTTGTCGTTCATAAGCTCATTTACGGATTGCATCATGCTGACTACCAGAACAGCTGTATAGTGTTCTAATCCAACAGTTACCAATAAATTCCATTTTTTACTAAAAACTTTCTCAATAGCTTTAAGAACAATACCTGTAGCTTTCTCTAGTGATTCTGGGTTTAAACCATATTGTTGTGCACTGACATGGAAAGCATGATGTTCTTTAGAATGCATTGCTTCTTGACCAATAAATGCGCCTATTTCTCTGTCTAGAATTTCATTCTCTTTAGCTTTAGCTCGTAAAGCACGGACAGATCTAACAAAGTATGATTCACCTTCAGGAAATAAAGTCGAAAGCCCCGTGAAATAGTGGGTGAGAGAAGGCTCATGATTGCACCAATAGCGCGGAGTATCTTCAAAATTGTAGTCCATGCGGCGGACAGGAAAAGAGGCTGGTGTACGGTTTAAAGCTGTTTTCATTTTCTTGCTCCAATCTTCTTTTAGATTAGGTTCCAAAAAGGAACTTGTTAATAAAAATTATAAGCAGACTAGATTGGAGTCAATAAATTTCGAATGATTGAAAATAGATTGTCCTAAAATGATAGACAGGAGAGCTTTAAAGACAAAAAGTAATAAAATTAAATTTATTTGTATTATGACTATTTATATAAATGCCCAAATTAAAAAAATAATTTGGGCATTCTTGAACAGAAGCTTAGTTCTTAAGTGCTGGTGTTGCAGCAGCAATAGCAGCAGCAACGGCATCATCTTCTGTGTTCGCAGGTTCAGTTGCCTTAGCAGCTGGTTTTGACTGAGCTTTTTCCGGTTTAGGTTCAGCTTTAGGCTCAGGTTTTTTTTCTGGTTTAGGTTCTACTTTTGGTGTCTCAGATTTAGGTTGTTCAGCAACTTGTGTCTGTGAAGATTCATCAGAACGCGCAGGACGAGTTTCACGGCGAATTTCAGTTGTCGTGTTAGCAGTTTCTTCACGATGAACTTCAACTTGTGGTTGCTCTTGAACTTGAGCTTCTTGAGTATCTACACTCTCTAAAGATTCAAATTTTGCAGGCTTCTGTGGTTGAGGTTCTGAAACAGCAGTTTCAACCTTGTCTTGCTCTTCTTCTTTCGGTGTCTCTTTTTTAACGCATGCGGTTAACAATAGTCCAGCCGCAATTGCAGCACAGATTAAAAGTTTTTTATTTGCCATTGCCCTAAACAACATTTAATTGAGGAATTGGCATTATAACAGTAAATAGCGATGAAAAAATCATATCAGATTGAGCTAATTTTTTATTAAAAATGCTGATAGAATAACCAGTTGTTTATTGTTCTTTGAATTGATGCGGTTTGACTTTGCTTTATAGGGGCAGAGTACAGTAAAATTGCCAAACATTGTAGGCCGATTTCGGCTTGATTGTACGAGAAACTTAATGACCCATTTTATTTTTGTCACTGGTGGTGTGGTTTCATCGCTAGGTAAAGGTATTTCTGCTGCTTCTGTTGCTGCACTTTTGGAAGCTCGTGGCTTAAAAGTCACAATGGTTAAAATGGATCCTTATATTAATGTCGATCCAGGGACAATGAGCCCATTCCAGCATGGTGAAGTTTTTGTTACCGAAGATGGTGCAGAAACAGATCTGGATCTGGGTTATTACGAACGTTTCTTACGTCGCGCGAAAATGACCAAACTAAACAACTTCACTAGTGGTCGTGTATATCAAGACGTTTTAAATAAAGAGCGTCGTGGTGATTACTTAGGTGGTACAGTTCAGGTTATTCCTCATATTACCGACAATATTAAAGAACGTGTACTCCGCGCGGGCGAAGGCTATGATGTTGCTATCGTAGAGATCGGTGGTACCGTAGGTGATATCGAATCTTTACCGTTTATGGAGTCGGTTCGTCAGTTAATGGTTGAGCTTGGTCATAAACGTACCATGCTTATGCATTTAACTTTGTTGCCATATATTAAGTCAGCAGCGGAGTTAAAAACCAAACCAACTCAGCACTCTGTAAAAGAGTTACTTTCAATCGGTATTCAGCCAGATATTCTTATCTGTCGTACTGAGTATGATGTTGATGCAGACACTAAACGTAAGATCGCGTTATTCACTAACGTAGAGGCTCGTGCGGTTGTCGTGTGTAAAGATGCGAAAACGATCTATCAAATTCCACGTGGCTTCTATGAGCAAAACGTAGATGACCTGATTTGTGAACGTTTTGGTTTTACTGATTTACCGGAAGCTGACTTAACTGATTGGGATAATGTTGTAGAAGCATTACTTAACCCAGAATACACAGTACGTGTAGCAATGGTCGGTAAGTATGTTGAATTACCGGATGCTTATAAGTCCGTAAACGAAGCATTGTTACATGCTGGTATTAAAAATCGCGTAAAAGTACAAATTGATTATGTCAATGCTGAAGAGCTTGAAAGTCAAGATGTTTCTATTTTGAAAACAGCTGATGCGATTTTAGTTCCTGGTGGTTTTGGTGAGCGTGGTACTGAAGGCAAAATGAAAGCTATTCAATACGCACGTGAAAATGGTATTCCTTTCTTGGGAATCTGTTTGGGTATGCAGTTGGCTGTTATTGAATATGCTCGCCATGTTGCAGGTATGCCAGAAGCTTCTTCTACAGAATTTAACCGCTCTACAAAATATCCATTGATTGGTTTAATTACCGAATGGTTAGATGAGCGCGGTGAATTACAACAGCGTAGCCTTGAGTCTGACTTAGGCGGAACAATGCGTTTAGGTGCACAAAAATCAGAATTGGTTGAAGGCACAAAAACTCGTGAAGTCTACGGAAAAGCTGAGATTACCGAACGTCATCGTCACCGTTATGAAATGAATAATCGTTTCATTGAAGCGATTGAACAAGCGGGCATGAAGATTTCTGGTTATTCTTCAGCGCAACATTTAGTTGAAACTGTAGAAATTCCTGAACATCCTTGGTTTATTGCTGTACAATTCCACCCGGAATTTACAAGTTCACCACGTGATGGACATCCATTATTTGCTAGTTTTATTGACGCTGCAAAAACACAGCACCAAAAAAGTAAGTAATGCGATTTTAAAATAAACTGGGAAAGTTTAAATGTCACAATTAAAACCACAAGAAGTTGTACGTTTAGGCGATATACAAATGGCAAATCATTTGCCATTTGTATTATTTGGCGGAATGAACGTACTCGAGTCAAAAGATTTAGCTTTTGAAATTGCTGAAACTTATATTGATATTTGTAAACGCCTAGATATTCCTTATGTATTTAAGGCGAGTTTTGATAAAGCAAACCGTTCTAGTTTGCATTCATTCCGTGGTCCTGGACTTGAAAAAGGTATTGAATGGTTAGGCGACATTAAAAAACATTTTAATGTACCCATTATTACCGACGTTCACGAACCATATCAGGCAGCGCCAGTTGCCGAAGTCGCTGATATTATCCAGCTTCCTGCTTTCTTAAGCCGTCAAACTGATCTTGTTGAAGCAATGGCGAAAACCCAAGCTATTATCAACATTAAAAAAGCACAGTTCTTGGCTCCTCATGAAATGCGCCATATTTTGCATAAATGTTTAGAAGCGGGAAATGACAAACTTATTCTTTGTGAGCGTGGCTCAGCATTTGGCTATAACAATTTAGTTGTAGACATGCTTGGCTTTGACATCATGAAAGAAATGAATGTACCTGTATTCTTTGACGTGACTCATGCTTTACAAACTCCAGGTGGTCGTTCAGATTCAGCTGGTGGACGCCGTGCTCAAATTACAACTTTAGCGCGCGCAGGTATGGCAACAGGTTTAGCGGGATTATTCCTAGAGTCTCATCCAGATCCAGACAAAGCGAAATGTGATGGACCATCTGCATTGCGCTTGTCACAGCTTGAGCCATTCTTGGCACAACTAAAAGAATTGGATACTTTAGTTAAAGGATTCAAAAAGTTAGATACTCATTGATGCAGGAATTTGCATCGCGTTATTCATTCAACTGAGGAATTGTTCATGAGCCAAATCGTTGACATTCGTGCACGTGAAATTTTGGACTCTCGTGGTAACCCAACCATCGAAGCAGACGTCATCTTAGAATCTGGGGTGGTTGGTCGTGCATGTGCACCATCTGGTGCTTCAACTGGTTCTCGTGAAGCTTTAGAACTTCGTGACGGCGACAAATCTCGTTACTTAGGTAAAGGCGTTCGTACTGCTGTTCAGAATGTAAATAGCTCAATTCATGAATTGCTTGTTGGTCAAAGTGTTTTTGAACAAAAAGCGCTTGATGAAAAAATGATTGCTTTTGATGGCACTGAAAACAAATCTAAATTAGGTGCTAATGCAACTTTGGCAGTATCTTTAGCAGCAGCTCACGCAGCAGCAGCTGAACAAAAACTTCCATTGTTCCAATACATTGCTAACTTACGTGGTCAAACTACTTTGACTATGCCTGTACCAATGATGAACATTTTGAACGGTGGTGCTCACGCAGATAACACTGTTGATATTCAAGAATTCATGATTGAGCCAGTTGGTTTCACTTCATTCGCTGAAGCATTACGTGCTGGTGCAGAAGTATTCCATTCTTTGAAATCAGTTCTTAAGAAACAAGGTTTGAACACAGCTGTAGGTGATGAAGGTGGTTTTGCGCCTAACCTTCGTTCAAATGAAGAAGCGATTACAGTAATTCTTCAAGCAATTGAGCAAACTGGTTATAAAGCTGGTTCAGATATTATGCTTGCACTTGACTGTGCATCTTCAGAATTCTACAAGAATGGTCAATATATTCTTGAAGGTGAAGGCAACAAGTCTTTTACAAGCAATCAATTTGCTGATTACTTAGCTGGTCTTGTTAAGCAGTATCCAATTATCTCTATTGAAGATGGTTTGGATGAGTCTGACTGGGAAGGCTGGAGTTACTTAACTTCAATTCTTGGTGATAAAATCCAATTGGTTGGTGACGATTTATTCGTAACTAATCCTAAGATTTTACAACGTGGTATTGATGAAAAAGTTGGTAACTCAATTTTGATCAAATATAACCAGATTGGTACATTGACTGAAACTTTAGATGCAATCTACCTTGCTAAAGCAAATGGTTACACTACTGTTATTTCTCACCGTTCTGGTGAAACAGAAGATTCAACTATTGCTGATTTAGCAGTAGGTACAGCAGCAGGTCAAATTAAGACTGGTTCACTTTGCCGTTCTGACCGTGTTTCTAAATATAACCAATTGCTTCGTATTGAAGAGTTAACTAAAGCGGTTTACCGCGGTAAAGCTGAATTCAAAGGTTTAAACTAATCTTTTGAATAAAGTTTTATTTATTTAAATATTGATGAAAAATTAATATTTAAATATAAGTGCTATTTCTAAGTGTTAGAAATAGCACTTTTTTATTTACCCTAAGCGCCGGGTTTTTAAAGATTCAGCCCAACTGTGGTGATGACAACGAGAGCATTCTTGGTCTAGCTTATTTAAAATTTTAGTTTCGCCACATTTCATACAGGAATAAAAAGTATTAATTTTAAGAACTTCTGCTCTACGATAAGCATCAGGGAATAAGGGAAGTCCCCATTTGACATCTTCATCTTCATAATAAAGCAAGCTCAGAATACCATCTGATTCAAGCAGGGCTGTTCTGACTTGGCCTAAATGTTCAACGTTTTGTTGGCGCATTTCCGAAAAAAACTCATCATGAGAATAGGTCTGTTTTTGGAAATCTTTGTAGACTAAAAGGCCTTCTTTAACGACACAGAGCGCTTTTCCTTCCAATAAATCTTCAATTTTTTTATGTTTTACCATGCCCCAAGTGACAAGACGATATAGAGAAAGAATAGCGATAAAAGCTATCAATGCATGGGCAATCGG
Organism: Acinetobacter sp. FDAARGOS_558; assembly: GCF_003937785.1. Taxonomy (NCBI): domain Bacteria; kingdom Pseudomonadati; phylum Pseudomonadota; class Gammaproteobacteria; order Moraxellales; family Moraxellaceae; genus Acinetobacter; species Acinetobacter sp. FDAARGOS_558. The sequence goes on along the minus strand of NZ_RKJH01000001.1, from coordinate 493,902 downwards.
TAAATCCTTAGTAAACATAGGATCGCCAGCAGCAGAACCTAAACATAAAATAATGGCAAGTTCAAATAAGGAGAGTTGTCGAATACCACGTTTACCAGATAGCCTTAGAAAACTAATGATAATGATAAACATGATGGTACAACGGACCAAAATTTCTAAAACAAAGGACCACGTTGTGTCACCTATAAGAATATTAGAAAGATCCATCTTTTTCTCACTTGTTTAAATATGTATAAAAAATACATTTAAAATTCATATCAGAATAAAATTAAAAAAAATATACTTTTTAAGTGGTTGTTGGTTAAGAAATTGATATATGTGTATTGTTATATGAAATTAAAAGATATAAAACTCATGTATAGAATAGAAGGGCTGAGTTTGAAAAAATGATGATGCAGCTATTAAATTTTAAAAAAATTCTGTTTTATTAATTTATCATCTTGAATAAAATTCCGACCGGAATCAAGCATTGTAAGTAATACAATATTTAAACTTTGCTCATTGGTAGTAAGAAGATAGTCTTTATATTCAGAGAATCTATTTCTCTATATCTTTCAGGAGAGCTTTTTTATATTTATTGAGACACTTTTTTTGTTAATTAGAAGTATTTTTATATACATAGATTGATTTATAAGCAGTTGTGTTCATAAACATTATTTTCCTTTCCAATTGAGTTGAATTTTGACAAAATGAAACATGTCACAATGGTCAATTTAAAGTAATATGACCATTCATCGTTTTGCAGGAATTTTGCATGCTGCTTGTAAATTGTCATACAATACAAAAACTTAATCAAAGTTTTTAATTAAAGCTCTTAATGCTATGTTAGAAGTATTTCGTTCCACTTCAAGCAAACTTATATTGCTACTGGTTATTGTTTTAGTGGCTATATTGCAATATCAGTTTTGGTTAGGTGAGGGTGGTTATTTTCCTCATCAAGCGCTTATGCAGCAGATTCAACAACAAGCCGAAGTAAATGACGAGCTTAAAGAGCGAAACCGTATTTTGGCAGCTGAAGTTTTCGACCTAAAGAATGGTACGGAGGCGATAGAAGAGCATGCTCGCCTAGATCTAGGTTTGGTTAAGCCACATGAGACATTTGTTCAAATGAGTACAATTAGTACCCATTACAAACCTATTTATATTGACCCGAACGCTAAAGTAGATTTGGAAACTAATGAGACACCATCATCACCAGACATCCCAGACTAAATTATGGGCAGTTATCCCTGCGGCTGGTTCAGGAAGTCGGTTTTCCAAAACTGAATTAAAGCAATACCAATATATTCAAGATGCTACTGTTATAGAACATACGGTTAAGCGTTTAAGTCAGCTTCCGCTGACGGGTTATGTTTTGGCAATTGGAAAACAAGATACTTTTGCCTCAACTTTATCTTTTCAAGATAAGCATAAAGCGCATTTTTGTAATGGTGGCGTTGAACGTGTGCACTCGGTATTAAATGCTCTGAATTATCTATCACAGATTGCGGAAGAAGATGATTGGGTATTAGTACATGATGCAGCAAGGCCTTGTGTGACTTTTGAATGTTTGAATACTCTTGTTAAAAATGCAATTGAGACTAATCAGAGTGCTATTTTGGCAATTCCGGTACGCGATACGCTAAAACAAGTAAATCAGGAACAGCAAATTGACAAAACTGTAAGTCGAGAGCTGTTGTGGCAAGCTCAAACTCCTCAAATTGCTAAAATTGGAATTCTTAAAAAAGCGATAGAAACAGCGCTAAAAAATAATTTGACTATTACAGATGAGGCGAGTGCACTTGAATCTATAGGAGAGAGTGTACAGGTGGTCATGGGACGTTCTGATAATATAAAAATTACTTACCCCGATGATTTAGAACTTGCTCGCTTGATTTTACAATCACAAAATTAAGATTTTATATACAGGATAGATGGTAATTTTTACTTATAAAATAGCCTAAGTGAATATGGTGTTTCTACATATCTATCCAAAATAATTAGTATTTTTTTATAACTTGTATTTGTAAGATTGAATAAGTAATTTATTTAGATAATGTTCGATAGTCGAACAAAAAAATCCTAAATCGAACAAAACTATATATAGCTGACTAGATCAAAATCTGAAAATTATCAAAAATGTTTAAAAGGGAAATCTAAGGGAAACACTCGGGATTGAGTGAAATATTTATCTATTCTTCTCGCCTCAGTGTGCCTAAATCTCTTACCTCTCTCTTCTTCAATGAGCACAATGGAGTTGTCTAATGATTGACAAAAGTAAGTCCTCACTAAGCGAGGTTTTATCGCAGATTAAAGATGGTGCAACCATTCTGATTGGTGGTTTTGGTACCGCAGGACAACCCGCTGAACTCATTGACGGTCTGATTGATCTTGGCGTTAAGGACCTGACCATTGTGAGCAACAATGCCGGTAATGGCGATTATGGTCTCGCTAAGCTGCTCAAAGCCGGTTCAATTAAAAAGGTGATTTGCTCTTTCCCACGTCAGTCGGACTCTTATGTATTTGATGAACTGTACCGTGCCGGAAAGGTTGAACTTGAACTGGTACCACAAGGCAATCTGGCGTGCCGTATTCAGGCAGCAGGTATGGGTCTTGGGGCGGTGTTTACACCAACTGGCTTTGGAACACTTTTAGCTGAAGGTAAAGAAACCCGTCATATTGATGGTAAAGACTATGTGCTTGAGTATCCAATTAAGGCTGACTTTGCCCTGATTAAAGCTTACAAGGGCGACCGCTGGGGCAATCTGGTTTACCGTAAATCTGCACGTAACTTTGGCCCGATCATGGCCATGGCTGCTGATGTCACCATTGCCCAGGTTTCTGAAGTGGTTGAACTGGGTGGATTAGACCCGGAACACATCATTACCCCAGGTATCTTTGTACAGCACGTTGTACAAGTACAGCCCGCACAGTAAGCAATAAGGAGAAATAACATGAGCTACCAGAAACTCAGCCGTGACCAGATTGCACAACGTGTGGCACAAGATATTCCCGATGGCGCCTATGTGAACTTGGGCATTGGCTTACCGACCAAGATTGCCAGCTACTTACCTGCTGACAAAGATGTCTTTCTACATTCTGAAAATGGCCTGTTGGCTTTTGGCCCGCCACCAGCGGCAGGTGAAGAAGACCCTGAACTGATTAATGCGGGTAAAGAGTTTGTGACCATGCTTGAAGGCGGCAGCTTTTTCCACCATGGAGACTCCTTTGCCATGATGCGTGGTGGTCACCTTGATATTGCTGTACTTGGTGCATTTCAGGTGGCAGCCAATGGTGACTTGGCGAACTGGCACACGGGTGCGCCGGATGCGATTCCTGCTGTTGGTGGTGCGATGGATTTGGCGGTTGGTGCCAAGAAAGTATTTATCACTACAGACCATGTGACCAAACAAGGTGAACCGAAGATTGTCGCTGAGCTGACCTATCCGGTAACGGGTAAACACTGTGTTGACCGTATTTACACTGACCTGTGTGTAATTGATGTGACCAATGATGGTTTAAAGGTGATTGAGAAAGTTGAAGGTCTTAGCTTTGATGAGTTACAGGCTTTAACGGGTGCAACTTTGATTGATGCGACTCAAGGGTAAGGAAGTAGGGAAATGACATTAAAAAACGCTTATATCATCGATGCCATCCGTACTCCATTCGGCCGTTATGCCGGTGGCCTTGCACCTGTCCGTGCCGATGACCTTGGCGCTGTGCCGATTAAAGCTCTCATGCAGCGTAACCCAAGTGTAGATTGGGAACAGGTTGATGATGTGATCTATGGCTGTGCCAATCAAGCCGGTGAAGATAACCGTAATGTCGGCCGTATGTCAGCACTACTTGCCGGGTTACCGTATCAGGTTCCAGCAACCACCATTAACCGTTTATGCGGTTCTTCACTTGATGCCATTGCCATTGCTGCCCGTGCCATTAAAGCAGGTGAAGCGAACTTAGTGATTGCTGGTGGTGTGGAAAGTATGAGCCGTGCACCTTATGTAATGGGTAAGTCAGACAGTGCTTTTGGCCGTAGCCAGAAGATTGAAGACACCACCATGGGCTGGCGTTTCATTAACCCTAAACTTAAAGAATTGTATGGTGTAGACACCATGCCCCAGACTGCCGAAAACGTCGCTGAACAGTTCAACGTCAATCGTGCAGATCAGGACCAGTTTGCCTTGGTGAGCCAACAACGCACCGCAAGCGCGCAAGCCAAAGGCTTTTTTTCTAAAGAAATCGTGGCAGTTGAAATCCCTCAGCGTAAGGGGGATGCTGTTGTGATTGATACCGATGAACATCCTCGTGCATCAACCACACTTGAAGGTTTAAGCAAACTTAAACCTGTGGTTAAAGCAGATGGCACAGTTACTGCGGGGAATGCTTCAGGCATTAACGATGGTGCAGCAGCTCTACTGATTGCTTCTGATGATGCAGTTCAGGCTTACAACTTAAAACCACGTGCCAAGATTATTGCCTCAACAGCCGTAGGTATAGAACCACGCATTATGGGTTTTGCTCCGGCACCAGCCATTAAAAAATTACTTAAACAAGCCAACCTGACTTTAGAGCAGATGGATGTGATTGAGCTGAATGAAGCCTTTGCTGCACAGGCTTTAGCAGTGACCCGTGATTTAGGCTTACCAGATGATTCTGACAAGGTAAATCCAAACGGTGGTGCCATTGCTTTAGGTCATCCACTTGGTGCATCAGGTGCACGTCTTGTGACCACAGCCTTAAACCAGCTTGAACAGACAGGCGGTCGTTACGCTTTGTGTTCAATGTGTATTGGCGTGGGTCAAGGCATCGCATTGATTATTGAGAGAGTCTAGTCATGAGTCAGTTATATGCCAGCTTGTTTTACCAAAAAGACGTCACTGACATCTTTAGTGACTCATCTTTAGTCACTTACATGATTCAGGTTGAAGTTGCGTTAGCCCAAGCGCAGGCACAAGTTGGCGTGATTCCTCAAAATGCAGCAAATACCATTGCCCAAGTAGCTGAGCATGCACTAGACAAGTTTGATTTTTCCGCTTTGGTGGTAGCAACTGGTTTAGCTGGAAATATTGCAATTCCATTTGTAAAACAGCTTACGGCAATTGTTAAAGATATTGATGAAGATGCTTCGCGTTATGTGCATTGGGGCGCAACCAGTCAGGATATTTTAGACACAGCTTGTATTTTGCAATGCCGTGATGCGTTGAATATGGTGGAAGGCCAACTTCAACAATGCTATGCGACTGCATTACAGCAAGCCAAGCAATATCGCCATCAAGTCATGATTGGACGTACATGGTTACAGCAAGCTTTACCAATTACCTTAGGGCATAAACTTGCTCGTTGGGCTTCTGCATTTAAACGTGATTTAGACCGTATACAAGCTATGAAATCACGTGTGCTCACTGCTCAGTTAGGCGGTGCTGTGGGTTCATTAGCTTCTTTGCAAGACCAAGGTTCGCTTGTGGTCAGCGCATTTGCGAAGCAACTGAATCTGACTGTACCAACAAGTACATGGCATGGTGAGCGTGATCGTATTGTAGAAATTGCAAGTGTGCTTGGTATGATTGTCGGGAATACGGGCAAGATGGCACGGGATTGGTCACTCATGATGCAAACTGAAATTGCAGAGTTGTTTGAGCCAACCGCAAAGGGTCGTGGTGGTTCATCGACCATGCCGCATAAGCGTAATCCAGTTGCGGCAGCATCCGTATTGGCCGCGGCGAATCGTGTACCAGCACTGATGTCTAGCATTTATCAAAGCATGGTACAGGAACATGAACGTAGCTTAGGTGCATGGCATGCAGAGTGGTTAGCAGTTCCAGAAATCTTTCAGCTTTGTGCTGGAGCATTAATTCGTACTGGTGAAGTTTTACAAGGTTTTGAAGTGAATGCTGAACATATGCAACAGAACCTTGAGTGTACCAACGGGTTGATTATGGCAGAAGCGGTGATGATGGCACTTGCTCCCAAAATTGGTCGTTTAAATGCTCATCATTTAGTTGAAGCTGCATGTAAAACAGCAGTAGCACAAAACCAGCATTTGTTTGATGTTGTTAGCCAACTAGATGAAGTAAAAGGGCAGTTTAGCCAAGAAGAGATAAGGAATATTTTCAAACCAGAAAACTATTTAGGCAATATTCAGCAACAGATTGATGCGGTTTTGAAAGAAGCACAAGGAGAGTCAAAGTGAAACAGACTATTAGCAATCGTCAAGGAAAGCAGTTAGCAGTTTATACAGATGGTCTAAAAGAAGCTCCTGTGCTTGTGTTTTCTAATTCATTAGGAACGGACCATGGAATGTGGCAGCCGCAAGTAGATGAGCTTAAAAGTCATTTTAATGTCATTACATACGACACACGTGGTCATGGCGAAAGTGATGTAATTAGTGACACCACATTGCAAAACTTAGCTGAAGATGTTGTTGATATTTTAGATGCCTTGAATATTGAAAAAGCTCATTTTTGCGGCATTTCAATGGGTGGAATTACAGGGCTGTGGTTGGGTATTCATCATCCAAATCGTTTTAATAGCATTACAGTTGCAAACTCAGCAGCCAAAATTGGTCAAACCGAGGCTTGGTTGAGTCGTGCTGAATCGGTAGAAAAAAATGGTTTAGCCGAGCTAGTTAAAACTACCCATACCCGCTGGTTCAGTGAAAAATTTGATTATCAGCATAATGTGGTTGCACAGACAACGATTCAAAGTCTCGCAAGCACGCCAGCACAAGGTTATGCCAATGCATGTCGCGCTTTAGCGTATGCCGATTTGAGAGATGAAATTGCACAAATCCAAATTCCAGCGCTACTGATTGCAGGAACAGAAGATCCGGTAACCACAGTAGCAGATGCCGAATTTATGCAGAAGGCGATTAATAACAGTCAGCTTGCAAAACTCGAAGCATCTCATCTTTCTAATATTGAGCAACCACAAAGATTTACTCAGGAATTGACTAGATTTATTCAGCAAATCTAATCGCTTAGTAATTTAAAAGGAATTGGCCTTAAGGAGGCAAATATGGCGTCTCAGGATTACGCTACACCAAGCAAAAGCATCGATGCTCAAGCACTGATTAATGATGCTCCACTTAGTAAATATCAATGGATGATCGCAATCATCTGTTTCTTAATTATTTTTACTGATGGTATCGATACAGCTGCAATGGGTTTTATCGCTCCAGCATTGGCTCAGGACTGGGGCGTTGACCGTTCTCAGTTAGGGCCGGTGATGAGTGCCGCACTTGGTGGAATGATTATTGGAGCTTTAGTTTCTGGCCCGACAGCTGACCGCTTTGGCCGCAAAATTGTTTTAGCCTTTTCGATGCTTGTATTTGGTGGGTTCACCTTGGCATCTGCTTATGCAACCAACTTGGATAGCCTTGTCGTTTTACGGTTTTTGACAGGTATTGGGCTTGGCGCAGCTATGCCGAATGCGACCACTTTATTTTCTGAGTACTGTCCAACCCGCATTCGCTCGTTACTCGTGACATGTATGTTCTGTGGCTACAACTTGGGTATGGCTACAGGTGGTTTTATTAGCAGTTGGCTTATCCCGACTTACGGTTGGCATAGTTTATTTTTGCTCGGCGGCTGGTCACCTTTAATTTTAATGATTTTAGTGATTTTGGTGTTACCTGAGTCTTACCGCTTTTTAATTGTGAAAGGTAAGAATCCAGAAAAAGTACGCAAAATCTTAAATCATATTGCACCAGCACAGATTCAAAATGCGACAGCATTTCATGTGCCTGAAGAAAAAACAGAAGTTGTCCAAAAGAAAAATGTCTTTGGAATTATGTTTTCTAAGCCATATGCCAAAGGTACGGTTTTGCTTTGGGTGACTTACTTCATGGGACTCGTGGTTGTTTACTTGCTAACAAGCTGGTTACCAACACTTATGCGTGAAACAGGTGCTTCGATGGAGCGTGCTGCATTTATTGGCGGTTTGTTCCAGTTCGGTGGTGTGGTGAGCGCACTGTTTATTGGTTGGGCAATGGACAAATTCAACCCGAACCGAGTTATCGCCATTTTCTACTTTGCCGCAGGTCTATTTGCAATTGCTGTCGGTCAAAGCTTAGGCAACTCAACCTTACTTGCAGTATTGGTACTTTGTGCGGGTATCGCCATTAATGGTGCGCAATCTTCGATGCCGGCGTTAAGTGCACGCTTCTATCCAACTCAGTGCCGCGCAACTGGTGTGTCTTGGATGACGGGTATTGGGCGTTTTGGTGCGGTATTTGGTGCGTGGATTGGAGCTGTGTTACTCGGCAATGATTGGTCGTTTACCGCCATTCTTAGTTTATTACTCATTCCAGCGACCGCTGCTGCTGTTGCGGTATTTATTAAATCAATTGTTGCGCATACCGATGCAACTTAATAGAGGTCTATCACAATGAATGATGAACAACGCTATAAACAAGGCATTGAGGTGCGGACTGAAGTTTTGGGTGAAAAACATGTTGGTCGGTCTTTGCAGAACCTAAATGACTTTAACCAGGATTTCCAAAATTTTATTAGCCGTTATGCATGGGGTGAAGTGTGGTCTCGCCCAGGCTTACCACGTCATACCCGTAGTTTAGTGACTATCGCAATCTTATTGGCACTGGGCCGCGAAGATGAACTACGCATGCATTTACGTGCTTGTTTCAACAACGGTGTAACTAAAGAAGATTTAAAAGAGCTGATCTTACACAGTTCACTCTATGCGGGTTTACCTGCTGCAAACGCTGCAATGCACATGGCTGAAGAAGTCTTTAAAGAGTTGGGGATAGAAGTAAACCCAATTGCAGCGAAAGAACAGGATTAAGGAGATAAAGATGTCACAACATAGCTGGGGTGCTTACGCCCAACGTAATACAGATGATCATCCACCAGCGTATACGCCAGGTTATAAAACAAGTGTATTACGTTCGCCAAAAAATGCATTGATCTCAATTAATGAGACTTTAACAGAAGTCACTGCGCCGCATTTTTCTTCAAATCTGTTTGGCCCAAAAGATAACGATTTGATTTTGAACTATGCCAAAGATGGTTTGCCAATTGGTGAGCGTGTCATTGTTCATGGCTATGTTCGTGACCAATTTGGTCGTCCTGTAAAAAATGCACTTCTAGAAGTATGGCAGGCCAACGCTTCTGGTCGTTACCGCCATCCAAATGATAAGTTTATTGGTGCAATGGACCCTAACTTTGGTGGGTGTGGCCGTACCTTAACTGATGAAAACGGTTTTTATATTTTCCGTACCATTAAACCGGGTCCGTACCCATGGCGTAACCGTATTAATGAATGGCGTCCTGCTCATATTCATTTCTCTTTAATTGCTGATGGTTGGGCTCAGCGTCTGATTTCGCAGTTTTATTTTGAGGGCGATACGCTCATTGACACTTGCCCGATTTTAAAAACGATTCCTTCTGAAGATCAACGTCGTGCCTTGATTGCACTAGAAGATAAAAACAACTTTATCGAAGCAGATAGCCGTTGTTACCGTTTTGACATCACTTTACGTGGACGTCGAGCGACTTACTTCGAAAATGATTTGACTTAATCGGGAGCACGAGCATGAACAACTGGAATTTTCAGGAATTAAAAGAAACTCCATCTCAAACAGGTGGTCCTTACGTTCACATTGGTTTATTGCCACAACAGGCCGGTATTGAAGTTTTTGAAAACAACTTTAATAACCAGTTGGTTCAAGACCAAACCAAAGGTGAGCGTATTCGTCTTGAAGGTCAAGTGTTTGACGGATTAGGTTTACCGCTACGTGATGTACTCATTGAGATTTGGCAGGCTGATGCGAACGGTATTTATCCAAGTCAGGCAGATACGCGTGAGCAAAAAGCTGATCCTGCATTTCAGGGCTGGGGCCGTACAGGTGCCGATTTTGAAACAGGCGTTTGGAGCTTTAATACAATTAAGCCAGGTGCGACAGCAGGCCGTAAAGGTTCAACTCAAGCTCCACATATTGCGTTAGTTATTTTCGCTCGCGGTATTAACTTGGGTCTTCATACACGTGTTTATTTTGAAGATGAAGCAGAGGCAAATGCTAACGATCCAATTCTAAATAGCATTGAATGGGCCCCACGTCGCCAAACTCTTATTGCAAAACGTTTTGAAGAAAATGGTGAAGTTGTTTACCGCTTTGATATTCGTATTCAAGGCGATGACGAAACTGTATTTTTTGATATTTAAGAAACACCTAAGGCTACACCTGATTATTCAAGGATGCGTGTAGCCTTTTTAAGGATGAACATATGAACATGAAAACATTAGTAAGCCTAAGTTTGCTTGCACTCCCATTTTTTACTGCACAGGTAAATGCTGAACCTGTTGCTTTAGCTGCTCAGACACAACCTGCCGCTACAGCCGTTAAAACGATTGTTCCGATTACCGCAAAAACTAAAGAACAAGCATTGGCACAAGCTCAAGTCATTGCAAATACAGCAGATGCTGATTTAGCAGAGTTCCGTATCGATTTATTAAGCTTTGCCAGCGATACAAAACAAGTCATTGCCTTAGGTCATGAGCTGAAAAAGATTTTAGGCAATAAGCCAATCATTGCCACTATTCGTACCAAAAACGAAGGGGGCCAGCTTGAAATTAGTGATGCTGATTATGGTAAGACTTATCAGGCTTATTTAAAGAATCCTTTCATGGACTGGTTAGATGTTGAAATGTTCCGTGATCAAAAAGTAGTTTCAGAAATTGTTCAAAAAGCACATCAAAAGAAAGTGCTCGTTGTCATGTCTAATCACGACTTCCAAAAAACACCAAGCCAAGATGAAATTGAAAAACGCTTGTTAAAACAAGATCAAATGGGCGCAGATGTTCTCAAAATTGCTGTAATGCCTAAATCTAAACAAGATGTCTTCACTTTAATGAACGCAACTTTAAAAGTAAGCCAGCAAACCACTAAGCCATTATTGACAATGTCGATGGGGCAATTAGGTACGATTTCACGTGTTGCGACTGCCAATATGGGCGGAAGTTATAGCTTTGGCATGATTGGTCAGGCTTCTGCACCGGGTCAAATTGATGTGACCAAGCTCAAACAGATTTTACAAACCGTTCAACCAACAAAACCATAAATCATAAGGATATGATGAAATGAATACATTACGTTTAACTACTCTTGCATTAGGTTTGATGGTTTCAGGCATAGCAGCGGCTCAAACTTATGTGGTTGACCGTTATCAAGACGATAGCAATAAAGGCTCTTTACGCTGGGCAATTGAACAAGCCAATGCAAACCCAAGCGAAGCTAGCGACATTTTGATTCAAGCAGTAGGCAAAGCGCCTTATGCGATTAAATTAAACAGCGCACTTCCTGAAATTAAAGCACCCGTCAAAATCATTGGTACTCAGTGGGATAAAACTGGCGAATACATCGCAATTGATGGTTCAAACTATATTAAAGGCGAAGGTGCAAAAGCTTGTCCAGGTGCAAACCCTGAACAGTACGGCACCAATGTACGTACTATGACTTTACCGGGGTTGGTACTACGTGACGTCAACAATGTCACTTTAAAAGGTTTAGACATTCATCGCTTCTGTATTGGTGTATTGATTAACCGCTCAAGCAATAACCTCATCCAACACAACCGTATTAGTAATAACTACGGCGGTGCTGGTGTTATGTTGACGGGTGATGATGGTAAAGGTAACCCAACTGCAACCACGACCAATAACAACAAAGTCTTAGATAACATTTTCCAAGACAATGGTGATGGTCTAGAGCTGACACGTGGTGCTGCGTTTAACTTAATTGCGAATAACCATTTTGTTTCAACCAAAGCAAATCCAGAACCATCACAAGGTATTGAAATTTTGTGGGGTAATGACAATGCCGTAGTTGGTAATAAATTCGAAAACTATTCAGATGGTTTACAGATTAACTGGGGCAAACGTAACTATATCGCCTACAACGAAATGACCAATAACTCGATTGGTTTCAATATGACGGGTGATGGCAACATTCTTGATAGCAATAAAGTACATGGTAACCGTATTGGTGTAGCCATTCGCTCTGAAAAAGATGCAAATGCAAGAATTACATTGACTAAAAACCTGATTTGGGACAATGGTAAAGATATTAAACGTTGTGAAGCGGGTGGTTCATGTGTACCAGATCAGCGTTTAGGGGCAATTGTATTTGGAGTTCCTGCACTTGAGCATGCAGGATTTGTAGGTTCTCGTGGTGGTGGTGTGGTTGTCGACCCATCTAAACAACAAAAAACATGTACTCAGCCAAATCAACAGGACTGTAATGCTCAGCCGAATCAGGGTATTAAAGCTCCTAAGTTAACAGCAAATAAAGGTTCAGTTACAGTAGAAGTTAATGGCTTACCAAATCAACGCTATCAAGTTGAGTTTTTTGGCAACCAAAATGCAGCATCAAAAGAAGCTGAGCAATATTTAGGTGCAATAACTGTTGCTACAGATGCACAAGGGGTCGCAAAAGCGAATTGGAAGCCGTCTGTAAAAGTTGCCTCAATTACAGCAAATGTAACTGATCGCTTCGGTGCTACATCTGAGCTCGGGTTTGTGCAAGTTAAATAACAAAAAATAAAGCGCCTCAAAACAGGGGCGCATCTCAGAAAAGACAAAAGGGACTTGAAATGCCAAATGTAATGAAATTGAGTGTGCTAACAATTGCTGTATTGGGCAGCCAATTTGCACTTGCAAATGAGCCGTGGTCACAAGACCGTCAATGGTTGCTTGGTGATTGGAATGGAAAACGCCAGCAATTAGAGCAACAGGGCTATAAATTTACTGCTTCTATTATGAGCCAAAGCGCCACAAATTTAGATGGTGGTTACAACGACAGCAATACTTTTGAAAATGCTGCACAACTTTCTTTAGGTGCCAACTTCGATTTAGAAAAAATTGCTGGTTGGAAAGATACAACAGCGAGCCTAGTCGTGACTAAACGTGACGGCAATGCATTAACTCTTGAGCGTATTAAAGACCCACGTTCTAGCCAATTGGGCAATGCTCAAGAAATTTATGGTCGCGGGAAAATCTGGCGTTTATCCCAAGCATGGGTGAAGAAGGGCTTTGTTGATAATACTGTACAGGTCAAATTTGGTCGTATGGGAATGTCAGAGGACTTTAATAGTTCTCAATGTGAGTTTCAGAACTTATTGCTTTGCGGTGGGCAGTTAGGAAAATCAATTGGTTCAATTTGGTATAACTCACCAGTCGGTGTTTGGGCGACAAACGTTAAATATCAGTTTGCACCTGAGTGGACTTTAGGTGTTGGTGTGTATGAGGTCAATCCAGACAATATTAAAACCGAATCAAACAGTGATGGTTTTAATCTGGATATGAATAACGTCAAGGGCGCTACCATACCAGTTGAACTTGCATGGAAACCAAAACTTGCTGCTTTTAATGGTTTACCGGGTGAATATAAAGTAGGTGCGCTGTACTCAACCGCAGAAGCAAATGATATTAAAACTGCGGGTAAAGTGCATGACGGAAAACAAAGCTTCTGGATTAATGCACAGCAACAACTTAGCCATGCCGGCCAAGATCCGAAACGCGGTTTATATGTAAGTTTTAATGGCGTTGTAAATGATAAAGCAACGACATTTGTTCAAAGTACACAACAACTTGCTCTTTGGTATAAGGGACCGTTTGATAGCCGTCCAAATGATTCGATTGGTTTTGGTATTGCCAATTATGTAATCAATGATCGTGCTAAAGATAAACAGATCGCGACAAACGAAAGCCGCGGATACTATAGCTATGATCCGATTGCATCTGACTATATTCCAATTCAAGACGACGAGTTAAATGTCGAGTTGAACTATACCTATCAATGGTCTCCGGCCGTCATGTTACGTCCAAACATTCAATATATCCATCAACCTGCTGGTGTGAAAGAAGTCGATGATGCTTGGGTGGCAGGCCTGAGTGTAAAAGTTAATTTTTAATAATATTGATGGCTGGTTAGACATAGTTTAACTGGCCCAAATGCTTGAACTATTCGGGTTCAGTATATGTGGAGTAGGATCTATGTCTGAGTCAGATTCTAAGTTTCATATCTTATTCAAAATATGGTGTTTTATTTTAGGTTTAGCTTTATTGGCTACTGGTATTTTTTATATCGTGGGCGGTGGAAAGCTAGTATCTCTCGGTGGTTCTTGGTATTTCCTTATCTCAGGACTGTTTATAACCATTTCAGCAATTAGTATTTTCCGAAAAAAAGCGCTGGGCGTCTGGATTTTTGCGGCTGTTTTTGTTGGTACGGTAATTTGGTCACTCATTGATGCTGGATGGGAATTTTGGCCGTTATTCTCGCGGTTAATGTTTCCTGCTGGTCTTTTTGCTGCGTTGTTATTTACCTTACCTTCAATTCGACGCTACCAATTTCAAACTAGTTTGGCATCTTCAGCCTATGCAGTAGGTGGCTTAGTTGTTGTGGGAATGTTGATTGCGCTCTACCAAATGTTCCAACCGCATCCAACAGTAGCAAGCTCAGGTGAAAAACTACCTTTAGTACCAGTTGACCCTGCAAAAAAACAGGTGAATTGGGAAAATTATGGAAATGATGCGGGTGGTAGTCGCTTTGTTGCTCTCGACCAAATTAACCGAGATAACGTTCATAAACTAAAAGAAGCTTGGCGCTTTAGAACAGGTGATTTTACAACGGGTAGCGGTAATGGTGCCGAAGACCAAATGACGCCGCTACAAGTTGGAAATAAAGTCTTTTTATGTACGCCACATAACAACATTTTTGCAATAGATGCCGACTCGGGCAAACAACTCTGGAAAGCTGAAGTGAACTCAAAAGCCGATGCTTGGGAACGTTGCCGTGGTGTTGCATACTTCGATTCAACTAAACCACTGGTGCAACCAACTTTAGCTGGTGCAACTCCGGTCACTACTGTTGCCAGCAACATAGCCTGTCCACGCCGTGTATATACCAATACGCCAGATGGCCGTTTAATTGCAGTCAATGCAGATAATGGTCAGCGCTGTGCAGACTTTGGTGTAAATGGAACGGTTGATCTACTCGAAGGCTTAGGCGGTGGGACTAAGGCTCCACGTTTTGAAGTGACTTCTGCACCGACTATTGCTGGAACAACTATTGTGGTAGGTAGCCGTATTGCCGACAACGTGGCAGCAGATATGCCGGGTGGTGTAATACGTGGTTATGACGTGATTACGGGTAAACTTCGCTGGGCATTTGACCCGCGTAATCCAGATCCTAACTATGTTCTTAAACCGGGTGAAACCTATAAACGTAGTTCGGCAAACTCTTGGGCTGCAATGTCATATGATCCACAAATGAATACAGTGTTCCTACCGATGGGTAGTTCATCTGTCGACATTTGGGGGGGTAACCGTAATCCGTTAGATCACAAATACAATACTTCTGTTTTGGCACTTGATGCTACAACGGGTAAAGAAAAGTGGGTATATCAAACTGTTCATAATGACTTATGGGACTTTGACTTGCCAATGCAACCAAGTCTAGTCGACTTTCCATTAAAAGATGGTACGACTAAACCAGCTGTTGTGATTGGAACCAAATCAGGTCAATTCTTTGTCCTTGACCGTGTAACTGGTAAACCGCTAACTAAAGTGATTGAACAACCAGTGAAAGCGGCAAATATTCCGGGTGAGCAATATAGCTTAACTCAACCGCGCTCAGTTGAAATGCCTCAAATTGGTAATCAGACTTTAACCGAGTCAGATATGTGGGGTGCAACGCCGTTTGATCAGCTCATGTGCCGTATTAACTTTAAGTCAATGCGTTACGAAGGTTTATTTACTGCACCAGGTACTGATGTTTCATTAAGCTTCCCTGGTTCTTTAGGTGGCATGAACTGGGGTAGTATTGCTTTTGACCCGACACATCGTTACATGTTCGTGAACGATATGCGTCTTGGTTTATGGGTTCAACTCATAAAACAAACACCTGAAGACATTAAGATTCAGGCGAGTGGTGGCGAAAAAGTAAATACAGGTATGGGTGCTGTACCAATGAAAGGTACACCATATAAAGTGAATAAAAACCGCTTTATGTCCGCTTTAAGTATTCCTTGTCAAAAACCACCGTTTGGTACCATGACAGCAATTGACATGAAAACTCGTCAGGTTGCATGGCAAGTACCACTTGGTACAGTTGAGGACACTGGACCACTTGGTATTAAGATGGGCTTGAAAGCACCAATTGGTATGCCAACTATTGGTGGGCCAATGGCAACTCAAGGTGGCTTAGTCTTCTTTGCTGCCACTCAAGATTATTACTTGCGTGCTTTTGATTCATCTACAGGTAAAGAGCTGTGGAAGTCACGTATGCCAGTAGGTAGTCAAGGTACACCAATCAGCTATGTTTCACCTAAAACAGGTAAACAATATGTAGTGGTTACCGCGGGTGGTGCACGACAGTCCCCAGACCATGGTGATTATGTGATCGCATATAGTTTAGAGAAATAATGAAAGAGGGCAAAAGGTTAAATTTTCTTTTGCCCTTATTTTTTTAATATCTTTTTTCTATTAGAGTGTTTGCGTAAATTCTGTAATTTTAGTGAGATAGCTTTACCAAATAGTAAAAAAGTGCTTGAAGTTATTGCTAAACTTAAAATATTCCTATAATTGATTCATCCTGAACACTAGATATAGCCGAACTATTAAGCATTTTTTTATAATGTTTTACCTATAAATAAAATTTCAAAATTTATTAAGTTTTGTTTAACTTAAAGTTGTGAATTTTAATTAAAAATAAACATTATTGAGTTTTTAACTCTAAAAAACAGGTTTTTTTTGTTGGAAAAACGAGCGTAAATATATACTTATATTATATTTAAATAATGTATTGCATTAAGATAGAATGGTCGGCGCAGGTTATTACTACCCAGTAATAATTTGTATTTCAGGAATTTAAGCTTTAATTGGCTTAAGGCTCATCTAACGATGGGCCTTTTTTTATGTGCTTTATATTTTAATTTTCTTGATAACTAAAAATAGCCTAAGTAATAGCAAATAAAACTATGAAAAATGAGTCTTTAATGACAATTTGGATATGATTTGTTAGATTAATGCCACTTGATAATAATAGGTGATGTAATGAGATTTTTAGTTCTTGCAACTTTATCCAGTTTGGCTTTAATGGGTTGTGCTTCTGTTCAACAAGCACCTAATACACAAGAAACCATTCGTTATGCTTCTAGTCCATGTTTCGGCGCATGCCCAATTTACTCAGTAGAAGTAACACCTACAGGTTTAATTCGTTTTGAAGGTAAGCAATATACAAAAGCAATCGGCGTTAAAGAAATTCAAGGTAGCGTAAAAGATTATCAAAAACTTGCTGATGAATTAAAAACTTATCGTCCGCAAACAGGAACCCAATCTAAAACTGCAGGTTGTCAGCAAACTGCGACCGATATGCCTAGCTATTACATCACCTGGATTCAACCAAATGGTACAGAAACAAAATTAAGCCATTACACAGGTTGTATCTCTCCAGCAAATAATAGATTAAATAAAGTTATGGAAAAATTACCTGAACAATTAGGCATTAAAGATCTAATTTAATGATAAAAGCCCCAAAATCTTGGGGTTTTTTCTTGTTAAGAAGAATTATAAACTTAAAAGTTTTATATTAAGTATTTCTAAAAGAATCAGCGTATAATACAGATTATAAAAACATATATTGTTAAGAGTGCTTATATGTCAAGTATTGTCTATGCCTTTGTGGGTGGTTTATTACTCGGTATCGCAACAGTTGGGTATTTATATATAAATGGTCGTATAGCTGGAATTAGTGGTTTGCTTGCCCAATTCATTAGCCCATCTAGAGATATATTTAAAAGTTCTGCATTCTGGTTCATTGCAGGACTCGTGATTACACCTTTCATATATGGTTACTTTTATCAGCCTGAAATCGAAATTAAAGCCAATTCATTTGTACTTATTCTGGCAGGGATACTTGTTGGTTTTGGTACACGACTTGGATCAGGCTGTACAAGTGGGCATGGCATTTGTGGAATGAGCAGGCTATCAAAACGCTCAATAATAGCGACAGCAGTTTTTATGTTTGCTGGCATGCTGACTGTTTATATCATTCGCCATGTGCTGGGGTAATCGTATGAAAAATATCTTTGCTTTTATATTTGGTGGTTTGTTTTCATTGGGGTTAATGATTTCTGGTATGTCTAACCCTGCAAAGGTTTTAGGGTTTCTAGATATTTTTGGACAATGGGATATTAGCTTAATGTTTGTGATGCTAGGTGCTATTGCTGTGGCATTTATTCCGTTTCAAAGGGCTATTAAAAAACCAAAAACCATTTTTAATGAACAAATTCAATTACCAACAAATACACAGATTGACCAAAGGTTAATTGTAGGTGCTTTTATTTTCGGTATAGGCTGGGGAATAGCAGGCATATGTCCAGCGCCCGCTTTAACTCTCATTGGATTAGGACATTTTGAAGCGCTTTATTTTATTGGGGCTATGTTAGTAGGAATGTTTATTTACCGAATTTTAAATAAAGGAAATTAAAGATATGCAACAACCTCTAGTAAAAGATTTTTTTGATGAAAATACCAATACTTTTAGCTATGTTGTTGCAGATTTAGCGACTCGTCAATGCGCAATTATTGATAGTGTGCTTGACTATGATGCCGCTTCGGCCACTACAAAAACAACCAATGCTGATCTGATTATCGATTATGTCTTGGCGCAAAACTTCAAAGTACAATGGATTTTAGAAACCCATGTACATGCGGACCATATGACTGCGGCTCAATATTTAAAATCTAAATTGGGCGGTACAATTGCGATTAGTCAAAAAATCTCGGTAGTACAAGAAACATTTTCGGCTATCTATAATTTTGATTTTAAGAAATTTAATGAAAATCAGCCTTTTGATTATTTATTTGAAGATTATGAACATTTCAAAATAGGGGAGATAGATGCCTATAACATTCCTACACCAGGGCATACGCCAGCTTGCTTAAGCTATGTGATTGGTGATGCCGTTTTTGTAGGTGATACTTTATTTATGCCTGATTATGGTTCGGCTAGATGCGACTTTCCTAAAGGAAGTGCTGCTGCACTTTATGATTCGGTACAAAAGCTTTATACACTTCCTGACGATATGCGTATGTTTCTATGCCATGACTATAAGTCTGAAGGCCGTGACGAATATATCTGTCAAACAGATATAAAAACTCAAAAACAAAGCAATATCCATTTAAATCGACGAGTTTCCAAAGAATCATTCATAAAAATGCGTCAAGAAAGAGATGCTACTTTGGCAATGCCAAAATTAATTCTGCCTTCAATTCAAATTAATATGAACGGTGGAAATTTTCCGGAACCTGAAGCGAATGGCATCCGCTATTTAAAAATCCCATTTAATTACTTTTAGAAATAGCCTAAGCGTAAATTTCAAATATTTTATTTATTCAAATAGCCTAAGCAAAAATAAAATTAATCTTATGGAAATAGCCTAAGCAAGATTTAGAGAACTTGTCTTAAATCCCGCGCAGTCTCTTGCAATAGCGGCAAAATATGTTGAATTAAATATTCTTCAGTTGTTCTCATGGTTGGAGAAACAATGTTTAAAGCAGCAACCACTTTAAAGTCTTGTCCATAAATCGGTACGGCGAGCGCATGGACACCTAATTCGTGCTCTTCACGTGAATAACACCAATCTTGTTCTCGGATTTCTTTTAGTAACTCTAAAAATTTATCATTTTCGACATGCGTATATTTAGTTAAACGCTGGAGTGGATATTTTTGGAGCCAGTCCAATTGTTCTTGTTGGCTTAAATGTGCCAGTAAAATTTTACCCGCCGAGGTTGCATGAGCAGGTAAGCGGTTACCCAAATGCAAACCATATGGATTTACGCGGTCGGTTTGTTGGTGGGCAGCACTACGGGCAATCGTAATGGCTTCATAACCATCAAGTACCATCACAGAATAAATGAGAGAGGTTTGGTTAGTTAGAAGATTTAATAAAGGTTGAGACACTTTCGGAAGCTGAGCTGCACCTAAATAAGCTCCTGAAAATTTGAGTACTTTTGGGGTTAAATAGTAATAGTGGCCATCTGACTCAAGATACCCTAAATATTCTAAAGTTAATAAATGGCGTCTTGCTGCCGCTCGGGTAAGCCCGGTTTTTTCAGCCGCCATAGAAATATTTAAACGATGTTGATTACTACTAAAGCTATCTAAAATCGCCATGCCTTTACCAATGCCAGCAATGTAATCTTCATGACGAATCGTTTTTTTGTTGTCTTGATTCTGGATTATCCGTTCATCTTTACTCATTACTGATCCTTGTACGATAGAAGCTTAGTAGATCAATTTGCTTTACTGAAAAAGTTTAATAATTTCATGTCGCAAAAATTGATGCCTTAAATTATCCCTTAAATCTTCGTGCCAAAACATACCCATTTTAATATTGGTCATCTCAAAAGGTAGAGAATGTAACCGAATCTTAGGGCTATAAGATAAATGCTGCAAAATCATACGGGGCATGGTGAGTATTGCGTCGGCTTGGGCTCCCAAGACTTGTAACGCGGTTGAGTAGTTTTGACAGCGCATAAATACATTTCTTGAAATTTTTTGGTGTTGGTTTAAATAAATATCTTCAAGTAAAGCACCCGTACGGCGTGATGAAACACCAATGTGTCGTCCATTAATATAACTAGCTAAATCGACTTCTTTAAGTTGGCTGCAAATAACGAACTCATCTGTGACCAAATGATCAAAGGTAATTTTTGGAGATAAGTATTGTTCTAGATCAATCACGAAATCGAGCTGTTGTGTCGCCAAGTCCGCCATAATATGTTTTCGATCGAGCTTCATACTGACAAACTGCAAATCTAAATTAAGATTTTGAAAATGTTGAGCCAATCTTGGAAGAATAATTGGCTCAATTTCGTCATGCACGGCAATTTTTAAGCTTTTTAAACTTGTTGGGTCGAACACATGTCTCTGTTGGCTAATATTTTGGATGGTTAAAAGTGCTTGCTTAACAGTTGGATAAATCTGTTCTGCAAAAGGCGTTGCAGACATTTTATTACCTACACGTATAAATACATCATCTTCAAGTTGTTGACGTAAACGCTGCAAAGCATGACTTGCTGCTGACTGCGTAATATTGAGACTACTTGCCGCATTTGAAATACTTTTTTGCTCATAAATCGCGATAAAAAGCGGATATAAATTAATATCAATTCGGTGAAAAAAACTTAAGTCTAGACCATGTAGATTATGAATATTATTCATGACACGTTATTTAATAAAATCATTTCATTCATATTAAGTTTCAAGTTATGTTGATGTAAAGACCAGATAATGATGTAAAGGAAAAAGAATGTTTGAACTCTCCAAGAAAGCTCAAGATTTTGCTGAGCGAACTAAAAAATTTATTTTAGAAGAAATAGAACCTGTCGAAGCAAAATTTTGGGAAGAAGTTCATGAGTTAAATCCAGATGGAAACTGGAAAAAATGGCAGTGGCCCGAACTTTTAGAAACTCTAAAATCTAAAGCCAAACAGGCAGGTCTTTGGAATATGTTTTTACCCGATGAAAAACTCGGTGCAGGGTTAACTGTTCAAGAATATGCGCATATTGCTGAATTAACTGGTCGTAGTTTATTAGCACCAACCGTTTTTAACTGTAATGCACCAGATACGGGAAATATGGAAGTGTTATGGCGCTATGGCAGTGAGCAGCAGAAACAGCAATGGTTAGAGCCTTTATTGGACGGAAAAATTCGTTCGGTTTTTTGCATGACTGAACCTGATGTTGCGTCAAGCGATGCAACCAACATGCAAGCAACTGCACTCATTGACGGTAATGAAATTGTTTTAAATGGCAAAAAATGGTGGTCGTCTGGTTTAGGTGATCCAAATGCTAAAGTCATTATTTTTATGGCCCATACTCCAGATGAAACTAAAGACCGCCACCATCAACACTCTATGGTTTTAGTACCGATTGATACGGCGGGTGTCGAAATTCAACGTATGTTACCTGTGTTTGGTGACTACGATGCGCCACATGGACATGGTGAGGTTCATTTTAATAATGTTCGAGTGCCTATTGAAAACTTTATTGGTGGAGCGGGTCAAGGTTTTGAAATTGCACAAGGTCGTTTAGGGCCGGGGCGTATTCATCATTGTATGCGCTGTATCGGAGCTGCTGAAAAAGCACTAGAGCTTATGATTGATAGAGGTATGTCTAGAACGGCGTTTGGCAAAGAAATCCTAAAACTCGGTGGAAACCTAGAGCGTGTAGCCGATGCGCGAGTAGCCATAGATCAAGCTAGACTTTTAACCTTGTATGCTGCTTATAAAATGGATACTTTAGGAAACATGGCCGCTTTAACAGAAATATCTGCAATCAAAGTAGTCGCTCCAAGCGTATTAGAAAAAGTAGTCGACATGGCAATTCAGCTACATGGCGGTGCAGGCGTTTCAAGAGATACGCCATTAACAGGTTTCTTTGCCCAAGCACGCAGTTTGCGTCTGGCTGATGGTCCAGATGAAGTACATAAAGGCATGATTGCCAAATTAGAGTTAGCCAAGCGTGGTTATTTCGGTCGTCATAAAAAAGTATAAGTTTAAAGGAAGTAAATATGTCGGTAATTGATGTAGGCGGTGAAGTACGTGATGGTGAAGAACTTGATATTGGAGCAGTTGAAAACTGGTTAAAGAACCAAGGTGTTGAGTTAGTTGGTCCAGCAGTCGTTACTCAATATACGGGCGGGGCGTCGAACTGGACTTATCGTTTAAAGTATGAAAATACCGATTTAATTTTACGGCGCCCTCCAAAAGGAACTAAAGCGAAGTCGGCCCACGATATGGCCCGTGAATATATGGTGCAGAAAAATCTTGCACCTTATTATCCAGTACTTCCTAAAATGGTAGCGCTTTGTCAGGATGAAACCGTTATTGGCTGTGATTTTTATGTCATGGAACGCATTGAAGGCATTATTCCTCGTGCAAAATTGCCGCCTGAGCTTGGCTTTAATGAAGAAGATGTTCATGAGCTTTGTGTAAACGTTATTGATAAGTTGATCGAGCTACATCAAGTTCCTTATGAGAACACGCCTTTAGCTGAACTAGGTAAAGGTACAGGATATTGCCGTAGACAAGTTGAAGGTTGGGATAAACGCTATGAAAAAGTCCGCACAATCAATGTTCCTTCATTTAAATATGTTCGAAAATGGCTAAACGATAATATCCCTCAAGATTCTACAACTTGTATCATTCACAATGATTGGCGTTTTGATAACGTGATTTTAGATCCAAAACATCCAACTGAAGTGATTGGGGTGTTGGATTGGGAAATGGCGACCTTGGGTGATCCATTAATGGATTTGGGCAGTGCTTTGGCCTATTGGGTTGAGCCTACGGATAATATGATTTTTAGATCGACACGTCGTCAGCCTACTCACTTAAAGGGAATGTTCTCTCGCAAAGAAGTTGTTGACTATTATTTGCAAAAAACTGGTCTGGAGCCTCAAAACTGGACTTTTTATGAAGTGTTTGGTGTATTCCGTTTAGCAGTGATTGCCCAGCAAATCTATTATCGTTATTACCATAAACAAACCCGAAACCCTGCTTTTAAAGATTTCTGGATTGTCATTCATGCACTACATATCAGAGCTTTAAAACTTATCGCCCAGCAAAAATTGCAAGAATCGGAATTTGCTCAGCAATCTCTACAGAAAATACAGGGTATTTTAAGAAGATGACCACAATTTATCTGGTAAGGCATGGACAGGCATCATTTGGTAAAAGTAACTATGATGAGTTGTCTGAAAATGGTGAAGCTCAAGCGACTTTATTAGGCCAATATTTTAAGAAAATATTGAAAGAACAACCTTATGTAGTTGCAGGAACTATGCAGCGCCATGAACAAACTGCACAGCTTGCACTAAAAGAATGTTTTCCAGATGCGGTAATTCATCATAATAATTTATGGAATGAGTTTAACCATCAACAGGTTTTTGCCCGTTATGAGCCGCGTTTTGAACAGCCTGAACTGTTAAAAGCCGATGTCGCAAAAGAGCATAACCCTCGCGCTTATCTTGCCAAAATCTTTGAAGGTGCGATTGAACGATGGACCGACGGCGATTTTCATCATGAATATGATGAGTCTTGGCCGCATTTTAAAAACAGAGTTGAAACGGCGCTACAGCAACTTTGTGATGAGTTGGCAAAAACCAAACCTCGTTATGCAGTCGTTTTTACCTCGGGTGGTGTGATTTCGGTAGCAATTGGCAAGCTGCTTGAACTGAGCCCTAATCGAACTTTTGCTTTGAATTGGGCAATTACCAATACAAGCCTCACGACTTTACGTTTAGTTGGAAATGAAGCTCAGGTTTTAAGTTTAAATGAACATCATTTTATAAAAGCTGATCGTCCAGATTTACTGACATGGATTTAAAATAAGGATAAAAGCATGGCAAAGACAATTTTAATTACAGGTGCAAGTTCTGGTTTAGGCGCAGGTATGGCGCATGAATTTGCAGCAAAAGGTTATAACTTGGCGATTTGTGCACGCCGTTTAGACCGATTAGAGACTTTAAAAACCGAACTAGAAAATGAGTACGGTATTAAGGTAATTGCGAAAAGTCTGGACGTTACCAATTACGATCAGGTTTTTGAAGTTTTTCGTGCCTTTAAACAAGAATTTGGCTATTTAGACCGAATTATTGTAAATGCCGGAGTCGGAAATGGTCGCCGTATTGGTAAAGGTAATTTTGAAATTAACAGAGCCACGGCCGAAACAAACTTTATCTCTGCTTTAGCACAGTGTGAGGCAGCGATTGAAATTTTTAGAGCGCAAAATGCAGGTCATTTGGTGGTCATGTCGTCTATGAGTGCGATGCGCGGATTACCAAAACATTTATCGACCTATGCGGCGAGTAAAGCTGCAGTTGCTCACTTGGCCGAGGGTATTCGCGCTGAATTACTAGATACTCCAATTAAAGTCTCAACCATTTTCCCGGGTTACATCCGAACTGAAATGAATGAAGGTGCTAAACATCTACCTTTTGAAGTCGACGCCAAAACAGGGTGTAAAGCTTTAGTCAAAGCGATCGAAAAACAACCTGTGAAAGCGTATGTACCACAGTGGCCATGGTTACCAATGAGTATTGCCATGAAGGTTTTACCTTTGAGATTGGTTAATAAATTAGGATAAAAAAATTACCCCCTAAGATTTAGGGGGTAATTTTTATTTAGAATTTTTTGGTGTAATTGACGAATAAACGGTCTTCGCCAAAGTCATTACCATGTTTAACGTTGTAGTCAATACGAATATATTGCAGGGCAAAGCCTTTTAAGAGTGGCTGCTGAAATGCATAGTTTAGAATGACATTGGACTCAGTTTCGTGGTTTTTCTCACCATTAGCTGCTTTAAAGTCATGACCGTAAACATATTTCACCATTGCGTTTAAGCCGGGAATGTAATCTTTAAAGTCATAGCCATACATGACATGGTAAGACTTTTCATCTTCTTTAAAGAAACCTGTAGCATTCCAGTTAATGAAATAGGTTTCTGGCAAGAAACCATCTGGTAGAGGGTAAGCCGACTCTCCAATAATTTGTTGGTAACCCAAACCAAAGGTATGGTTTTTTACTTTGACGGTTTCAAGTAAACCAATGTTCTGGGCATCAATATCAAAGGTATTGCCATCATCTTTCGCATTAAAATATTTAAATTTGGAAGTCAGGGCAAAAGTTGGTTGTTTCCACGTATGCTCAAGCCCTACATAGTGTTTATTGTAGAGATCTTCTAAATTACCAAAATAATATTCGCCCTTCAAAGACGGCGTAAATTGATAGCGCAGGTCAATATAATTTAAGCCATCAGATTCTTTGGTAATTCCATTTGCTGTGAACGAAAACTTTTTAAAATCTTCTTCATTTCGTGGCGAGACTTTTTCCACTCGGCCAATTTCTGCATAAAGTTGATCTGAAAGTTGCGACTTAAGATTGGTTCCCCAATAAGAGGTGAGTAACTGGCGGCTAGCATCAACCGCCGTTACAGGTAAATCTAGCCAGAGTTCACCGACACTTAAAAGTGTTTTGTCATAACCTAGCTTTAAGGTCGCGCCGTATTTTAGATAATCAGATGCTTGAGATTGCGTTTCTTTATTAAAAGGCAAAACTGTATCTGCGACATGTTTGTCTGAACTCAAACGTACGGCGTATTGAACGGAAGCATCAGCTCCAATCGTAATAGGTTTATCTGCTATGACTAGTGGAGTGTCATGCATTTTCGACTTATAAAATAATGACGCTGCCTGAGACCAACTACCGGTATCTTTAAGGGCGTCATTATCAAAATCACGATTGATATAGGCATTTTTTAAAGTGAATTTCCACTCATCTTCAGTTTGCTGATTTGGATTTGCAGCCCAAGAACTGCTGTACATAAGTATTAAAGTGGCAACAGCTAAAGTGTGTGGTTTAAAACGGTGAAATAATTCCATAATCCATTTCCAAGATATATGCCAGTCCTCGGCATTACGTATTGTGAAATATTGGTGTGGTGTTCCCTAAATTGTTTAAAGGGAACTCCTGTTTTTATAAGTGGCTGTTGCTTCAATTAATGTAATTTTTCAAGCTTCATGCTTTCACTAAAGGATTTACAGCCTTTAAAAAGTAGAGCCAAAGCCAGTACACAGGACAAACCACCCACAATAGATAAAGAAGACCCCACCATTAATGGATTGCCAAAAACCTCATCCGTAATAATTGCTACTAATGTTGTACCAACACCTAGTCCAATTAAGTTACTTACCAAAAGGAATAGGGCAGAAAGGCGTGCTCTAAATTGGTTGGGTGCTAACATTTGCAATGCTGTTGCCGAAATCACAAGTGGGAAAGAGGCAAAGAACATTGCAGGAATGAGCAAAGTTACTGAAAGCCAGAGTTGATCTGTTTGGGTGAAAAATGCAATTGGAATAATCAGGCCAACAATACCAATCACCCCCGTGAACATCGGTGCATCTTGGCGTCCTTTTTTAATAAACCAGTCGTTTAGCCATCCTGCACAAAACACGCCTAAAGTATTTGCAACTAGCAATATAGTGCCGAGCATATAGCCTGTTTCAGTCGGCGCGAGTTGAAACTTACGAATATAAAATGCTGGTGTCCAACTAGTCAGACTGTAGAGTGCCATTGCATAAAAGGTAAAACCTAAATAGTGACAAGCAAAAGTTTTTGCATGTTTCTTGATAAACTGAAGGCACTGCGTGAATTTAACTTGGTCAACTTGTCCGCTTTGGTTGAGCTGCTGTCCTTTACGTGCAGGATCTTTAACTGTCAAAATAAATAGCAAACCAATAATAATGCCTGGTAACCCCACCACTAAAAAGGCAATTTGCCATGCCTTGAGTGCACCTAATAAAGGAACTTCAATGAGTGTCACGCCTTTAAGCAGGTTAATCACATAACCGCCAACTAAAAAGGCGATACCTCCACCTAAGAAAGCACCAATTGAATAGATCCCGACCGCGCGTCCTAGTTTGTCTTTACTGAACATGTCACTAAACATTGAATAGGCCGCTGGAGATAAAGCTGCTTCACCAACGCCCACAGCCATACGGCTTAAGAATAGTTGAATAAAGTTTTTACTTAAACCGCAAGTTGCTGTTGCTAAGCTCCAGACAATAATCCCGATTGAAATCAGTTTTGGTCGGGAAAAACGGTCGGCAATATAGGCTAATGGTAAGCCCATCACAGCGTAGAAGAGTGAAAAGGCAAGGCCATGTAACAAGCTAAATTGAGTATCTGAAAGTTGAAGGTCTGCTTTGATGGGTTCAATCATCAACGCTAGAATTTGACGGTCAATAAATGAAAATATATAGGCCAACATACAAAGTATGACCACATACCATGCATATGCATTGGTTTTCTTTTGTGTCCTTTCAACAGCGATATTACTTTGGTTCATACACTTAATCCTTATGTATAAAACGCTTTAAAGAAATTGATCTCTAGCTTCTATTCATCCTCAAAATTTTTGATACGTCCCCATTTGAAATGAATAATGAAACGGCTAGAAATGATTGAATTTGGTTTGGTAAGGGGCCTTGAAGAAGGTGACTTAACACAAACGGAAATAGTAATGCTGACTAGATTATTGAATTATTATTTTCTTTTTATATGTAAAATTCCATTACTTGTTGAGTATGTTTAGATACCTAAAAAGTATGTTAAGTGAGCTATTAGGAGGGTTGAATTATTATAAATATTTGAATTTAATTAATTTTGTTATTGATAGCAGATTTTTTATAGTGAGCAGCTAAAGAAAGACTAGCTTTAACTGCTCTAGAGCCAAGTTAATTTAGTGTCGATGGAAATAATTAACTTGATGGCATGAGATCAAATAATTTTTTTAACTGATGATTTAGATTATGCAGTTCATCTTCTGAAAAAGCATTGAGGATCCCCGCTAAGGTAACCACACTAATTTGGTTAATCTGTTCAACAAGCTCAACACCTTTGGCCGTTAATTTCACCATCGAAATCCGTTCATCAGCGGTGGAAGAGTAGACTTCCACAATGCCATCTTCTACCAATCGATATACAGCCTTTGTTGCTGTTGTGAGTTTTAAAGTAGAAAGATTGGCAATGTCAGTGATACTGGCTTCCCCAAGCGCATTGGTACTTAAAATAATTTTGCGGCGAGTATTATCAATGCCAAGTTTCTTTATAGATTTTTCAATAAGTTGTGAATATTTACCATTAACTTGGGAAATCCAGAAAAAGGGGAAGTTTTGAATACTCGACGGTTCTTTATTGGGAAGAAATTGTTCTAAATGATCAAGCATAGCTAAGCAATAACTTAGTAAAAAAAGGGTAATTCTATTATAAACAAAATTTTGCATATTTCCTTGAACACACATTAGAAAAATTACTTGACAATTCCATTAAATTTTCTGATATTTTAATTAATGGATAAAAATACATGGAAAAGTGAATGAATATTATTAGCCAAAGTGTGCACAAAGGAAGTGGCAAGCTTAAGGTGATGGTCAAGGACACTATAGATATTCAAGGTCTAAAAACCATTGCTGGCAGTAAAGCTTTATTAGAAGTTGAACCTGCGCACGATGATGCAGAGGTGGTTAAAAACATCTTAAAAGCTGATTGCGAAATTATTGGCAAGACAAATTTGCACGAATTGGCTTTTGGAATTACGGGCATTAACCACGCTTTTGGTACACCTATTAACCCTAAATATCCTGAACTTATTCCGGGTGGCTCTTCGAGTGGTTCAGCCGCGGCAGTTGCAGCAAAACAAGCTGACTTTACTTTAGGGACAGACACGGGCGGCTCTATCCGTATGCCCGCTGCATGCTGTGGAGTTTATGGTTTAAAACCGACTTTCGGTCGGGTAAGTCGCAAAGGCGTATACCCACCGTCAAGTTCTTTAGATTGCGTTGGTCCTTTTGCAAATTCAGTCGAGATGATTGAAAAAGCCATGCAAATTATTGATCCAACTTTTAAGCCGGCTGAATGCACTCGTACACCAAAACTTGCAGTGCTCGATGTCAAAGCAGATGAGGTTGTTTGGAACTGTATATATCAAGCACTTCAAAAAGCAAATTTAGAGACCGTTTTAGAAAAAGTTGAACATTTTGAAGCAGCTTATGATGCAGGCATGCAGATTATTAACTATGAAAACTGGCAAGCTTTTGGTGAGTTAACCCAAACAGGCTTAATTGGTTCTGATGTAAATAATCGTTTATTAAAAGCAGCCCACACCACTTTAGAGCAAGTAAAGCAAGCAGAAGTTGTGAAAGCGCAGTTGACCCAAGAACTCGATGCTTTATTAGAAAAATATGATGCATTAGTTCTACCGATACTTCCACAAATTCCACCAAAAGTTTCTGAAGCTGAAAACACGGTCGCTTTTTTGAACCTAACCGGTTTAGTTCGACCATTTAATTTATCAGGACATCCAGCTATTTCAGTGCCACTTGAAACCAGTGAAGGCTTGCCTGTGGGCTTACAGTTCGTATCAAAGCATCAAAAAGATGAGCAATTATGTGCAATAGCTAAATTTTGTGTTGATGCAATGCAATAAATTACAAGGAGTTAGATGATGAATAAGTTGTCTAAAATGGAGTTTGCTTCTCAAGACAAAGCAGTTGACTTAGATGCTTTGTGCCAAGAAATTCGTGAGCGTGCCTGTGCAGGTGAGTTTGATAACCAGGCCTATGTGAGCCAAGACATTATCGAAAAACTTAAAAAAATTGGTGTTTACCGTGCCTTAGTGCCTAAACGTTTTGGTGGTGAAGAATGGTCACCACGGCAGTTTTGTGAGTTGATCGAAACTTTATCTAAAGCTGATGGTTCGGTGGGTTGGGTAGCAAGTTTCGGTATGAGTCCTGCGTATTTAGGAAGTTTGCCCGAAGAAACGCTGAAAGAGTTGTACCAAAACGGGCCAGATGTCGTATTTGCCGGAGGTATTTTTCCGCCACAGCCTGCCGAAATTACCGATGAAGGTGTGGTGGTGCGCGGACGTTGGAAATTTTCAAGCGGCTGTATGGGCGCTGACATTGTTGGCGTGGGGATTTCACCCCTTAAAAATAATGAAATGCAAGGTTTACCACGTATGGCAGTGATGCCTGCCAACAAAGCCAAAATTGAAATGACATGGGACACTGTTGGCCTAAAAGGTACCGGAAGCCATGATTTGGTGGTTGAAGATGTATTGGTCGAAAAGAAATGGACCTTTGTACGTGGCGAACCTTCAAAACTCAGCGAGCCATTTTTTAAATATCCATCACTGTCTTTAGCGACTCAAGTATTAACCGTGGTGGGTATTGGAGTTGCAGCTGCCGCATTAGAAGAATTTGAAAAATTAGCACCGGGTAAAGCATCTATTACGGGTGGGTCAGAAATTGCAAACCGCCCAGTGACTCAATATGAGTTTGCTCAAGCTGATGCAGAGTTTCAGGCTGCAAAGTCTTGGTTTTATCAAACCATGGATATTGTCTGGAATGAAATTATTGCTGGTCGTGAAGCAACTGCTGAACAGATTAGTGATATGCGTTTGGCATGTACCCATGCAGCTCGCGTTTGTGCCAAAGTGACCCGAAAAATGCAAATGCTCGCGGGTATGACAGCGATTTATACCAACAATCCATTTAGCCGTTTTGTAAATGACACCAACGTGGTGACCCAACATGCCTTTATGGGTGATGCAACTTTACAAAATGCAGGTTTAGTCAGTTTCGGGTTAAAGCCAACCCCAGGTTATCTATAAGTTTAAATTTTAAAAAAGGAATATTGAGATGGAAGCTAAAAAACCATTACGCGTGTTGTTTTGCATGGGTATTAACCAGAACTTTTTTGATGCAGAACCTGCTGAAGCAAAAGCGGTTTGGGCAGCATTTGGTGAAATGTGGAATGGCATTCATGACCTACCTGGTGTGCATGTTTTTGGGAATCTTGATGATGACCAAAGCATGGTGGGTGCAAGTACGGGCTGGCCTTGGACCACTTATTTGCTTGCAGATGTTCCGGATATTGAGACAGTACATGCAGCTTGTAACTTGTTTAGAACGACCGTGGTGGGTGAAGGGCCATACAAACTTTGGAAATATTGCAAAGTTGAAGCTCGTGTTGGGCGTGAATTGATTATTCAACGTTAAGGCGACCGCAATGACTGACAAAGTGAATATTGCAGAAATTATAGAACGGCTAGAACAGTTGGAAGCACTTAATGCCATTCGTAACTGCATAAACCGTTATATGGAAATCTGCGACGAGCTCAATGCAAATACAGATCTTTATGAGTTGATGAATCTTTTTGATCAAGACTGTATTTGGGAAGGTATTGGCGATAAATATTCCAAATCTTTTGGTCGTTATGATTCTTGGCAGTCGATTTATGACATGTTCAAACGCTATACACAAAAAGAATCTCACTTTGTCATGAATGCACACTTTGTAAACTCAGAACAAATTTATGTAAATCAAAATGATGCAAATGCTTCATGGCTGATGTTGCAAACTTCAACTTTTCAAGATGGCCGTAGTCATCTGAATGCGGCAAAGCTCAAGGTGAAGTTTCAGAAGCAAGCAGATGGAACATGGAAAATTAAACATTTCCAAACACAGAATATTTTCAGTCGTCCGGTATCGCATTGGCACAGTGAAGCCGAGTTGCCGGTACCTTCCCAGGAATGACCCAGGACATATTTAAAAGGACTATTGATATGAACAGTATTATCCCAACGCATAACATTGGCATTGATTATGATGCTTTAGTTAAAAGTGACCGTGCCCATACCTCTCTTTATAAAGATGAACGCATTTTTGATGAAGAAATGGAAAAAATCTTTTATAGCACTTGGGTGTGGGTTGCGCATGCCAGCGAAATTCCAGAAGGCGGAAGCTATAAAACGATTAATATCGGTAAACAACCTGTGGTTGTGGTGCGTGACCGTAAAAAGAAAGTCCATGTACTTTTAAACCGTTGTCGTCACCGTGCAGCAACCGTATGTGAACATAAAAAAGGAAAAACTAATAGTTTTGTATGCCCGTATCACGGTTGGAGTTATGCACTTGATGGCAGTTTACGTGGTGTGCCATCTCCGGAAAGTTACGGCGATTGTTTAGATAAGTCAGAATTACCGCTGGTGAGCCTACGGGTAGAAGAATATAACGGTATGATCTTCGCTTCATTTAAAGAAGACATTCAACCGCTTGAAGAGTTCCTTGGGCCAGCAAAAAAATGGATTGACCTGTTTATGAAACAAGGTGCGGGTTATCCAATTAAAGTGTTGGGTGAACACCGTTTTCGTTTCCCGGGTAACTGGAAAATCCAGCTTGAAAATACCACCGATGCATATCACTTCCCGTTGGTACATAAGTCATTCTTAAGTTCTGTAGATGAAAAAACCGAAGAACTCTTTAACTTCGAAAACCAGCCGGGCTTTGTTGAAGACTTAGGTAATGGTCACAGTGTCATGGTGATGATTCCTGAACTGGTCGATTTAGAAGAAGACTTAATGGAGCGACCAATTCAAGAGCGTTTTGAAGACTTGGCTCAAGCTTTGCGTGACGAAGGCCATGAAGAGTTAGAAGTACGCCGTATTGTTCGAGCAGTTGGTGGTTCTGGCTTTAACTTAAATTTATTTCCGAATATTGCATGTTCAATGGCGTTCTTCCGTGTGTTACAGCCAATTTCAGTTGCTGAAACAGAAATTCATCACTCGGTGATTACGATGGACGGCGGTCCACAAATTGCCAATCAATATCGCTTACGTTTGCATGAACATTTCCAAGGCCCATTTGGTTTTGGTACACCAGATGACTCCGAGGCTTGGGAACGCGTACAACATGGTGCCAATGCCGGTAATGACTTATGGATCATGCTCAACCGCGGTTTACCGGGTGAAGTTAAAACTGAAGATGGCTTAAAAAGTGATGTCAGTGCTGAAACAGGTATGCGTGCAGCATATCAGCAGTGGAAAAAGATGATGACAGCTTAAGGAGAGAGCAATGAATATGAATCTGCAATTATTAAATGAAGTCACTGCTTTCATCTGGGCTGAAGCAGATATGTTAGACCACAGCGAGTACCGTGAATGGCTCAATTTATGGAATGAAAAGGGCGTTTATATCATTCCGATTGACCCAAACCTCACTGACTACGAAAACAACTTAAATTATGCCTATGACGATAATCATATGCGTAAGTTACGGGTAGAGCGTCTTGAAAATGGTGAGGCAATTTCTACGGCACCAAAGGCGAATACGGTACGCAGCATTTCGCGAGTACGAGTGATTCAAGATCAAGATGATGAAATCGTTTTACGCTGTGCTCAAAACCTACGTGAATTTCGTAAAGAAAACCTCAAGCATTACACGGCCGATATTACATACCATCTAACCCGTGATGCTGATACTGGTTTTAAGATTAACCGTAAAATCATTAACTTGGTTAACTCAACCGATACCTTAGCTGGTATTAGCTACATTCTTTAGGAGCGGTAACATGAAACAGGTTGTTTTAGTGACAGGTGCTGCTTCTGGACTCGGTAATGTGATTGCTGAATATTTTGCGAGCCAAGGCCATCAAGTGATTTTGTCAGCCAGTACGCTTGAAAAAGCCGAAAATGCTAAGGCACAAAGTCAGTATGCCCAAAATATGTTTCCTTTAAAGCTGGATATTTCGGTTGAGGCAGATTTTCATGCAGCGGTGCAGTGGATTGAAGAGAAATTTTCTAAACTTGATGTGTTAATTAACAATGCCACCGTCACCAAAGCAACGCCTGTATTAGAAATTACCGCAGCCGATTTTGATTGGGTAACCCAAGTTAACCAACGCGGCACCTTTCAAGCTTGTCAAATTATTGGCCAATATATGGCCAAAAAAGGTTATGGACGCATCATTAATATGGCGTCTTTAGCGGGACAAAACGGCGGTACTGCAACGGGTGCACACTACGCGGCAACCAAAGGGGCCATTGTGACGTTAACCAAAATTTTTGCCAAAGAGTTTGCGGCAAAAGGTGTTACGGTCAATGCGATTGCACCGGGACCGATGGAGTCACCGATCGTTCATAGTGTGGTGCCAGACGAAAAAATGGAACAGTTCATCCAGAATATTCCGGTTAAAGCCTTAGGAAGTATGCATTTTATTGCTGAAACTTGTGGGTTGCTTGCGAGTCCAAATGCGAGTTTTGTGACTGGTGCAACATGGGATATTAACGGTGGTTTATTCATGCGCTAAGCCACAAGCTTAGGCATGAAAAGGGAGTTAAATCATGACTACACTTTATGATGTTGTCGTTAAAAATCGCCATGTGGAAGGTGGAAATATTGCAGTTATGGAGTTTGAATCTGCAACTTCTGCTGCATTACCAAAGGTTGAACCCGGTGCACATATTGATGTGCACTTACCGAATGGTATGGTGCGCCAATATTCGCTTTGCCAAAATCCAAATGACGAAGGAAAGTTCCGCCTTGGAATCTTACGTGACCCTGAATCACGTGGCGGCTCAATTTCTGCATTTGATGAAATTAAAGATGGGATGCAAATTCAGGTCAGTGAGCCGAAAAACTTATTCCCACTTTTAAAAGCCAAGCACAGTGTATTGATTGGCGGTGGAATCGGGATTACGCCATTAATTACGATGGCATATCAACTTGCACATGAAGGTGCATCATTTGAGCTTCACTACTGTGGTGCTAGCCCTGAAAAATGTGCTTTTGTTGATGAAATTAAAAATAGTGAGTTAGCACAATACACAACTTTCCATTTTAAATCCGAAGGTGCAAGTCACAGAGCATTTTTTGAATCTGCCATTAAAGATATTGATCCTGAAAGTCATATTTATACCTGTGGTCCAGTCGGTTTCATGGATTGGGTGATTAATCTCGCCACAACTCACGATTTTCCTGAGCAGCAAATCCACAAAGAGTATTTCCAAGTCGAAACTGACACGTCAGGAGATTCATTTGAGGTGGTGGCTGAGCGAAGTGGAAAAATCATTATGGTCGAAGCTGGCGAAACCATTTTGCAGGCTTTGGCTAAAGAAGGCATCGAGATTGAGATGTCTTGCGAGCAAGGCGTATGTGGAACCTGCATGTGCGATGTGATTGAAGGCGAACCTGATCATCGAGATGTTTATTTTACTGATGAAGAAAAAGCCAGCAATGAGCAAATATTAGTGTGCTGTTCACGCTCTAAAACACCGAGATTAGTTTTAGATATCTAATGCTCTCGCGATTTATATGGATGTAAGAGAAGGTTTAGGAGAAAGATGATGAATGTATTACAACAAATAGATGAGTTTACGGTCGATCCATTACAGTTCCGACGAGCATTAGGAAATTTTGCAACAGGCGTTACCATTGTTACTGCACAAAATGCACAAGGTGAGAAAGTCGGTGTAACCGCAAATAGTTTTAACTCCGTATCACTCGATCCACCACTTATTTTGTGGAGTATTGATAAAAAATCATCAAGTTTTTCAGTATTTGAAGAAGCAACACATTTTGCTGTCAATATTTTATCGGGCACGCAAATTGAGCTGTCTAATAAGTTTTCGAGACGCAATATTGATAAATTTGCCGACACAAATTTTCAACTTGGCGCAGGATGCGCACCTATTTTAGAAAATTGTTCTGCGGTGTTTGAGTGCGAACGTTATCAGGTTATTGAAGGTGGGGACCACTGGATTATTATTGGTAAAGTGGTTCGTTTCCATGATCAAGGCCGAAGCCCACTGGTTTACCATCAAGGTGCATATTCTTGTGTCATGCCGCATCCAAGCCTTCAAGTTAAGCAAACTGAACAGAACGGCGTAGACCAAACACATTATGGGCACTTGTATAATAATGTCTGCTACTTGATGAGCCGTGCTTTTAAAGCCTATCAAACCGACTATATTCCTAAGCAAATGGCTTCGGGTTTCCGGACAAGTGAATCACGTCTTTTGCTCGTTTTGGCCAGTGGTACTGCCTCAAGTAAAGAAGATTTACCGCGTGATATTGCTATGCCAATGCAAGAAGTTGAAAGATCGGCTGAAATTCTAAAATTTGAAGGGTTATTGGTCGATCATGATAATTTGTACGCCCTGACCGAGAAAGGTAAACAAACGGCGCAGTATTTGTTTGATATTGCCGATAGCCATCAAAATGAGGTGTTTAAAAAATATTCTGAGGAACAAAAGAATATTTTTATTACCATGCTGCGAGATTTTGCGGGAGTAGCATAAGCCCCATTAAGCTGATAAATTGAATTGATTTATCAGCTTCTTTACATCTAGCTGACTATCATCAAAACAATTCCACGGATAAGGAATTTTTGGCACACAATTTGTTTATCAATAAAACATGATTGCAAATATGCCAAGACAGTGCACCACCACAAGCGCAAAATCTTGAGCGGTGGCACATGTATAGAGAGGTAAGGGATGAACCAATATGTAAGTGATGCATTACTCACATGGACGCACCATATTAAAAATGTGTGCGGCAATTTTGAAACCGATTTTGATGGAACCCGTAATTTATTCATTGGTGAGGTTCAGTGCTTTTTATTGGGCGATACCGAAATTGCTTTTATTAAAAATAATGCCAATAAAATTGTCCGAAAAGCCGATGAAATAGATCGAGTGAATAATCGTTTTTGTTTTTTGATTTTGCAGTATTCGGGAAAAATGCTGCTCGAGTATAAGAATGAGACTCTAAGTCTGAATGAAGGCGATATTGTCTTAGTCGACCCGGTCGAAACTATTTCGATGTATCCGCAAGGTTTGGTGAGTCAGATTTCAGTGCACCTGTCGCGTGAAAAATTACTTAAAGAAAATATTAGTACCGAATATTTTGGAAAACTGATTACGCAAAATATGAGTGGTTTTTTACTCAAGAATATTTTGAAAAATATGTCTGCTGAAAACATCAAACTTTGGTATGCAACGGAAGATGGTAATGCTTTTGAAGATGCGCTGATTGCTTTAATCAAACCCACAATCAATTATAAAAATATTAATAGTTCAAATAACCTGATGGAAAAAGCCGAGCGTTTTATTATTGAGAACTTAGCAAAACCAGATTTAACCCCTAAATTAATTGCAGAGCATATTGGAGTATCACTACGACATCTCTACCGTTTATTCCTTCAAGAAAATTTATCTATTAACAAATACATACAGCTCAAACGCCTAGAAAAAGTCAAAGCAGATTTACTCGATAAAAAGAACAAACAGAATTCGATTGCCCAAATTGCCTTAAAGTGGGGTTTTTGGGATGGTGCTCATTTTTCAAAAATCTTTAAAAAGACCTATGGTATCTCTCCTAAAGAATTTAGAGAGGGTATGTCAGTTTAAAATACTTCTTCTTTTAATGTCATTTTTAGACAAATTCGACGTCATTCTTGAACAAGCTAGCCCTATGTAACTGTGTTGAAATTAAATTCATTAGAACAGGTTAGATAAGCTTAATAACCATAGAACTATTAAGTTGGTCTAATGAATTTCACTCACAGGAAAGTGCATTTTAACTGTCTGATTCAGATAGTTCAGGGATAGATGAAAAGGATGAAACCAATGCGTAAACAACGATTATTGAATGACATACAAAAAATACTGGCACTTAACTTATCAATCGCTGCAAGCTTTTGGGGACTCAATACTCAAGCGTTTGCGCATGGTGGAAAGGCCGAAATGGTCTCACTTTATCAAAACATGAGTGAGCAAGGCGCTAAAGTTGTCAAAGACAATTTTACCAATACGTATACAATTACCAAAGGCTCTATGGTGGTTAGAGCCAAGCCAAACTCAAATCAGGTTTTAGTGAATGGCAAACCTTTAAAACTCAGCGTGCCTTTATTAATTAAAGATGGTAAACCTGTTATTGGAAAAGATTTTTTTAACGAAGTCTTCCAGTCTGGGTTAGATCAAACTTTTAAAATTGAAAATACCTTTCATCCACTCAATAGCTTAAATTCTGACGAAATCAAAAAGACATTTGATGTGATTAACCGCTCGAAATACGCTTATAAAAATATGCGTTTTGCCGAGTTAAAGCTTAAAGAACCTGAAAAAGCCAAAGTATGGGATTACTTTATTAATCATAAAGATTTTAAAGAAGATCGTATTGCCTCATTTATTTTATTAAAGGGTAATCAAGCGATTGAAGGTGAAGTTAATCTTAACACTCAACAAGTCACAAAATGGAATGTACTTAAAGATACTCACGGTATGGTGTTGCTTGATAATTTTGAAGCCGTACAGCGCGTAATTGAGACGAGTAAAGAATATCAAGACGCGTTACGCAAACGCGGCATTACCGATGTGAAGAAAGTGATCGCTACTCCGCTAACTGTTGGATATTTTGGCGGTAAAGATGGTCTGGATAAACAACTCAATATATTAAAAGTCGTCGCTTATCTCGATGTCGGCGATGGCAACTATTGGGCGCATCCTATTGAGAACCTAGTTGCTGTAGTCGATTTAGATAAAGAAAAAATTATCAAGATTGAAGAAGGTGCGATCATTCCTGTGCCAATGGCAAATCGACCTTATATGTCGAATAAGCCCGTAGCAAGTAAGCTAAAACCACTCAATATTACTGAACCTGAGGGTAAGAACTTTAGCATTACCGGTCAAACCATACATTGGGGGAACTGGTGTTTGCATGTGGCGTTAGATTCTCGTGTTGGCTTACAGCTTTCAACAGTGACTTACAAAGATAAAGGCGTAAAGCGGAAAGTCATGTATGAAGGTAACTTGGGTGGAATGGTGGTTCCATATGGTGACCCTGATATTGGATGGTACTTCAAATCTTATTTAGACTCTGGCGAATATGGTATGGGTACACTTACCTCATCTATTATTCCGGGAACAGATGCACCCGACAACGCTGTTTTACTTGATGCCGTGATTGCAGATTACAAAGGCCAACCACAAGTAATTCCAAATGCCATTGCTGTATTTGAACGTTATGCAGGACCTGAATATAAACATCACGAAATTTTTGGCAATCAGGATGCGAGTGAAGCACGCCGTGAACTTGTCGTGCGCTGGATTAGTACAGTTGGAAACTACGATTACATGTTTGACTGGGTATTTGCCCAAAATGGTGTAATTGGGATTAATGCGGGTGCAACAGGTATTGAAGCTGTTAAAGGTGTTAAATCACGCACCATGCATGACAGTACCGCAAAAGAAGACACCAAATATGGAACTTTAATTGACCATAATATTGTGGGCACAACCCATCAACATATTTATAACTTCCGCTTAGACATGGATGTCGATGGTGAAAACAACAGCTTTATGCATATGGACCCTGTAGTGAAAGCCAATGACAAAGGTGGTGTTCGTACAAGCTCAATGCAAATTGACAGTAAAGTCATTACGAATGAGCAAAATGCGGCTGAAAAGTTTGATCCATCTACCATTCGCTTACTCACGAATTTCAACAAGGAAAATAAATTAGGGAATCCGGTTTCTTACCAGCTCATTCCTTTTGCAGGTGGAACACACCCTGTGGCGAAAGGAGCCAATTTTTCTAAAGATGAATGGTTATTTAAACGTTTGAACTTTATGGATAAGCAAATTTGGGTGACTCAGTACAATCCAGACGAACGCTATCCTGAAGGGAAATATTCAAACCGTTCAACTCATGATACAGGCTTAGGACAGTTCATTGGTAACAACGAAAATATTGAAAATAAAGACCTTGTGGTTTGGATGACAACAGGCACAACCCATGTGGCACGTGCTGAAGAGTGGCCAATTATGCCGACAGAATGGGTTTATACCTTAATCAAACCTTGGAACTTCTTTGACAACACCCCGACTTTAAACTTGGGTGAAGAAGAGCAAAGCACGCAGCACGACCCTCACTAAAGACAAACATGAACGAGGATGGGTAACGAATCGGTTACCCACACCTGAGCACGGTTAGACCGTTCGCAAAAAAGGAATTTCTCAATGAAAAATTTATTTTCTCAGGTTGTGAGAGGGACTTTCTTTGTCTCATTTTTTTCAACTGTACATGCTGGTGAGTTTGAAATTAAGCCAACTTTTGAAGCAACTTTTGGGGCTTTTAGTAGTGGTAAAAGCTATAACGGCGAAAACCTAGATGATGAAAGAATCAATTGGCAAGAAGGCCATCTTAAATATGGTGCTAAAGGACAATATACCTTTAAAGGCAATCAGCTCTATGCAAGTTTGAGTGGTATTAGTTCGGCTACATTTGGTGATGGTGACGCAGGCCAAAATAGTAATGGTAAAGAACGCAAAACAGATGTAAATGAATGGGTCATTGGTTTTAAAGACGGCACCAATAAAGATGAGTTAACGACCTATGATTTAAGTATCGGTCGGCAAAATATCATGATTGGTGACGGGTTCTTTATTGCGGGTGATGCATTAAACCTTGGAAAAGCGCCTGCGGATGGCACACTAGATCGGGGCGGCGCATATTATCTGGCAGCTCGTCGAAGCTTTGATTTTACAAGTTTGCTTCAATATAAACCGCAAGAGAATACAACGCTAAAGCTGGCTTATTTAAAGTCAGACAATAAAGCACAATTTTCACCTGAACTATTTGTGACTGATCTGATGTATCAGCTTAAAGATAAGGGCGTTGGGTTTACCTATTTAAACGTATTAGATCTTACAGATGCTGAACAGGTTTCAGGACGACAAGACCTTAAAAATTATGCTTTACGCTTGAATTATCAACCTTTACAAGAACTACAAGTTAAAACTGAGTTTGTGGTTCAAGATAAAAAAGATGGCCAAGAAAATGCTGGCTACTTAGCGCTGAACTATAACTTTTTATCTTCAAAATATACCCCCTCATTAGGTTACCGCTTTAGTCATTTTTCAGACCAATATGACACTATGTTTTATGGAAATACCGTCGGCTTTGGTACATGGTTTCAGGGCGAAGTTGCTGGAAACTATGCTGGTCCATTCAATAAAAATGCAGATATTCACCAACTTTCTTACATGATGAATTTGAAAGAAAATTTTATGTTGGGTGCTTTGGCCTATAAGTTCAAAACAGTAAATAAGTCTTTAACTAATGTAGATGGACATGAGCTGGATGTCTTTTCGGTCTGGTCAGTTAATAAAAAATTCAACGTGATTCCTTTGGTGGGGCTCTATAAACCGAAACACGATATCCATAGTGGTGGTACACAAAACTACGATGACAAAACCAATGTCTATGCGCAGTTAATTTTGCAATACATCTATTAATAAATCCTTTTAAATGAATTGAGAGAAATAAAAATGAGTGAAGTTCAGATTTTAGAAAGCGTGCAGCAATTTATGGCACGTCAACATGGAAATTTTATTGATGGAAAGTTAGTTGCTGCCGAGCTTTTAGATAAAGTGGATATAGTGAATCCGTCGACTGAACAAGTCGTTGCTCAAATTAGTATTGGTAGTCAACAAGATGTCGAAAGCGCCGTCAAAAGTGCTGAACATGCTTTTCAAAATGCTTGGGCTGAAACGACGCCGTATGAACGTGGCGTTAAACTGAACAAGCTAGCCGATTTAATTGAGCAATATGGTGAAGAACTTGCACAGCTCGAGACGTTGTCTACAGGAAAACTTATCAATATTTCCCGTCATCTTGAAGTTGCACAATCCGTTATTTTCTTAAGATATTTTGCAGGGTGGGCAACCAAAATTAATGGTCAAACCATGCAACCGTCTATTCCTTCTATGCAAGGTGAGAAATATACAGCCTTTACTTTAAGGCAACCAGTGGGTGTGGTTGCAGGGATTGTGCCTTGGAATTTTTCACTCATGATTGGCGTTTGGAAAATCGGTTCAGCTTTAACAACAGGCTGTACCATTGTGCTTAAACCAAGTGAGTTTGCCAGTTTATCTTTATTACGTTTAGCTGAACTTGCTATTGAGGCAGGTATTCCAGCGGGTGTAATTAATGTAGTGACAGGTAAGGGCGATACAGGGCAATATTTAATTGAATCTCCGCTCGTTAAGAAAGTTTCGTTTACAGGTTCAGTACCAACCGGCATTGCCATTGGTAAGCTCGCGATGAATAGTGATTTAACCCGTGTAAGTCTAGAGCTGGGCGGTAAAAATGCCATAGCCGTTTTGGCTGATGCAAATATTGATGAGATTTTACCAACTTTATTACAAGCAACTTTTGTGCATCAAGGTCAAGTTTGTGCATCCCCAGAACGGTTTTTTGTACACCGTACAAAATATGATGAACTAGTTGATAAACTCTCGAAAGCACTCTCTAGTTTCAAAATTGGTTCGGCCATGGATGAGAGAAGTATGTTTGGTCCACTCTCTAATCAGCCACATTTTCATAAAGTAAAACATTATTTAGATATGGCTAAAGCTAACAATCAGATTATTGCAGGTGGAGAGGCTCTAGATCAGACAGGGTATTTTGTACAGCCGACTTTGATTTCCTTCAAAAATACGGATGATCCTTTATTTTCAGAGGAAACTTTTGGTCCAGTAGTCGGGGTAATGCCATTCGAAACTGATGAAGAACTTATTCAACTGATGAACCAGTCGCGCTTTGGTTTAACCGCAAGTATCTGGACAAATGACTTATCTAAAGCTTTGCATTTAATTCCTAAGATTGAAGCAGGGACCTTATGGGTAAATATGCATACGTTCTTAGACCCATCAGTGCCATTTGGTGGGGTGAAAGCTTCAGGAATTGGCAGAGAGTTTTCAGATGCATTTATTGAAGATTACACCGAATTAAAATCGGTCATGATTCGGTATTAAGTCTCTACGAGATATAAAAAAATGGCCTTTATAGGCCATTTCTTTTTAATCATTAAATTAACCTAATAAAAAATCTTTTAAGATTTTATTAAAAGCTTCTGGTTGCTCGACATTAGAAATATGAGAGGCATCTATTTCTTCAAGATGTGATTGTGGAATGCACTGCTGCATAAATTGACCATCTGCAACGGTTGTTACAGGGTCTTGGGTTCCAGCAATCACTAATACTGGAATTTTGATGTCTTTTAACTGCTCACGGACATCCGCTTTAGCCAAAGCCTCACAACAATTGGCATAACCGATTGCGCTGCCAGCACTTAAGTCGTTACACAGGTTGTTGACAATAGAAGGATGACTTTGGATAAAGGGATCTGTAAACCATCGCGAAGCTGCTGTGGCTGCGATTGGTTGTAAACCTTGCTCACGTACTAATTTTGCACGGTCAAGCCATGCTTGTTCTTGTCCAATTTTAGCGGCAGTATTTGCCACAACCA
The DNA here is from genome assembly GCF_003937785.1 of Acinetobacter sp. FDAARGOS_558. NCBI lineage: Bacteria > Pseudomonadati > Pseudomonadota > Gammaproteobacteria > Moraxellales > Moraxellaceae > Acinetobacter > Acinetobacter sp. FDAARGOS_558. The sequence goes on along the minus strand of NZ_RKJH01000001.1, from coordinate 450,189 downwards.
CATGACTAAAACGGTTAGGGTAGTGAATCGCCAGCCATTGACCTGTTAAACCGCCCATGGAAATACCACAAAAAGCAGCTTTGCTAATATTCAGATGATCCAGTAAACGGACAACATCTTCACCTAATTGCTCTACAGTATATGGACCGTCAGGCGTAGATGATGAACCGTGACCACGAGTGTCATAGCAGATCACAAAAAATTGATCTTTTAACTCATTAAACTGTTTTTGCCACATGCCATAGTTGGTGCCCAAAGAATTGGAAAACACCAGAGCAGGGGAAGATGGCTCGCCAAAGGTTTGATAGTTAATTTGTGCATCAGCAGATTGAAAAGATGGCATTTGTTTCTCCTTAAAGTGCTTCAACACGTTCAATAATCAATGCGATGCCTTGACCCACCCCAATACACATTGAACACAAGGCATAACGACCACCTGTCTGTTCAAGCTGGTTTAAGGCTGTAGTCACAAGACGTGCACCTGACGCACCGAGTGGATGACCTAATGCAATTGCACCACCGTTTGGATTCACCTTGTCAGAATCATCTGGCAAACCTAAGTCACGGGTCACTGCCAAAGCCTGTGCAGCAAAGGCTTCATTCAGCTCAATCACATCCATCTGCTCTAAAGTCAGGTTGGCTTGTTTAAGTAATTTTTTAATGGCTGGTGCCGGAGCAAAACCCATAATGCGTGGTTCTATACCTACGGCTGTTGAGGCAATAATCTTGGCACGTGGTTTTAAGTTGTAAGCCTGAACTGCATCATCAGAAGCAATCAGTAGAGCTGCTGCACCATCGTTAATGCCTGAAGCATTCCCCGCAGTAACTGTGCCATCTGCTTTAACCACAGGTTTAAGTTTGCTTAAACCTTCAAGCGTGGTTGATGCACGTGGATGTTCATCAGTATCAATCACAACAACATCACCCTTACGCTGAGGGATTTCAACTGCCACGATTTCTTTAGAAAAAAAGCCTTTGGCTTGCGCGCTTGCGGTGCGTTGTTGGCTCACCAAGGCAAACTGGTCCTGATCTGCACGATTGACCTTGAACTGTTCAGCGACGTTTTCGGCAGTCTGGGGCATGGTGTCTACACCATACAACTCTTTAAGTTTAGGGTTAATGAAACGCCAGCCCATGGTGGTGTCTTCAATCTTCTGGCTACGGCCAAAAGCACTGTCTGACTTACCCATCACATACGGTGCACGGCTCATGCTTTCTACACCACCAGCAATTACCAAGTTCGCTTCGCCGGCTTTAATGGCACGGGCAGCAATGGCAATGGCATCGAGTGAAGAACCACACAAACGGTTAATGGTCGTTGCCGGCACCTGATACGGTAAACCTGCAAGCAATGCTGACATACGGCCCACGTTACGGTTATCTTCACCGGCTTGGTTGGCACAGCCATAGATCACATCATCGACCTTTTCCCAATTTACATTTGGGTTACGCTGCATGAGGGCTTTAATCGGCACAGTGCCAAGGTCATCGGCACGGACAGGTGCAAGGCCACCGGCGTAACGGCCGAATGGAGTACGGATGGCATCGATGATATAAGCGTTTTTCATTCTAACTTTTGTCCTTTACTTCAGGCCTTTTTAGCCATTCTCCGTAAGTATTTCGCAGTGGCGACATGGATGTCGCCTCGTTGCTCAGCACAACAGGGAGGTTGTGTCTGAGTAACAAAGGTTTTTGGTTACTTTTTTAAAAAAGTGACACGAATTAGCTGGTGGTACCTGACTTAAACAGATAAGACTCCGTTGTGATGCTTTATAAATTTTCATATCAACGAATAACATCACGGCTGTAATTTACTGTGATATCCGTAGGTCTTTTGCTTAAGCGATACCTTACTTTTGAAAGGTCAAAAGTAACAAAAACCTTTGTTGAACAGAGGAGGCTTCCTTGCCTCCCTGTCCAACGGGCGACATCCATGTCGCCTGTCACGATAGTGAATGCTGTGTAATAGGTGTTTGTTGTGTAAACCTTACCCTTGAGTCGCATCAATCAAAGTTGCACCTGTTAAAGCCTGTAACTCATCAAAGCTAAGACCTTTAACTTTCTCAATCACCTTTAAACCATCTCTGGTCACATCAATCACACACAGGTCAGTGTAAATACGATCCACACAGTGTTTACCCGTTACCGGATAAGTTAGCTCAGCCACAATCTTCGGTTCACCTTGCTTGGTGAAGTGGTCTGTAGTGATAAATACTTTCTTGGCACCAACCGCTAAATCCATCGCACCACCTACGGCAGGAATCGCATCCGGCGCACCCGTGTGCCAGTTCGCTAAGTCACCATTCGCTGCCACCTGAAATGCCCCAAGCACCGCAATATCAAGGTGACCACCACGCATCATGGCAAAGGAGTCTCCATGGTGGAAAAAGCTGCCGCCTTCAAGCATAGTCACAAACTCTTTACCCGCATTAATCAGTTCAGGGTCTTCTTCACCTGCCGCTGGCGGTGGGCCAAAAGCCAACAGGCCATTTTCAGAATGTAGGAAGACATCTTTGTCAGCAGGTAGGTAGCTGGCAATCTTGGTCGGTAAACCAATACCCAAGTTCACATAGGCTCCATCCGGAATATCTTGTGCCACACGTTGTGCAATCTGGTCACGGCTGAGTTTCTGGTAGCTCATGTTATTTCTCCTTATTGCTTACTGTGCGGGCTGTACTTGTACAACGTGCTGTACAAAGATACCTGGGGTAATGATATGTTCCGGATCTAATCCACCTAACTCAACCACTTCAGAAACCTGGGCAATGGTGACATCAGCAGCCATGGCCATGATCGGGCCAAAGTTACGTGCAGATTTACGGTAAACCAGATTGCCCCAGCGGTCGCCCTTGTAGGCTTTAATCAGGGCAAAGTCAGCCTTGATTGGATACTCAAGCACGTAATCTTTACCATCAATATGACGGGTTTCTTTGCCTTCAGCCAAAAGTGTTCCAAAGCCTGTTGGGGTAAACACCGCCCCAAGGCCCATACCTGCTGCCTGAATACGGCACGCCAGATTGCCTTGCGGTACCAGTTCAAGTTCAACCTTTCCGGCACGGTACAGTTCATCAAATACATAAGAGTCCGACTGACGTGGGAAAGAGCAAATCACTTTTTTAATAGAACCGGCTTTGAGCAGTTTCGCCAGACCATAATCCCCATTACCGGCATTGTTGCTCACAATGGTCAGGTCCTTAACGCCAAGATCAATCAGACCATCAATGAGTTCAGCGGGTTGTCCTGCGGTACCGAAACCACCAATCAGAATGGTTGCACCATCTTTAATCTGCGATAAAACCTCGCTTAGTGAGGACTTACTTTTGTCAATCATGTGAGAAACCTTAGAGCATGAGGTAACGTGATGTATTACTACCGCTAAAAATTTATTGAAATTCTTAATGGTAGTAATAAATGGAGTAAATTTTGTGAGTCAAAAGCGAACTTTTAACTCACATACGCTTTCAATTAAGCACTAGCGCGACGGCGTTCAACTTCAGTTGAAGGAGCAGCAGCGGCTTCTTTAACCAGTTCAATGTTAAATGTGATGTGTTTGAAAGCGTGATCTAAACCACGGCGTTGAATTTCAGCGGGGTCTGTGACATCTACTGCTGTTGCCACTAAACCGTCACGAGTAGCGAAGGCAAAGTCATCCCATAAATACTCATCACCCTCAATGTTGAATTGAGTAGTCAGCTTGCGGTAACCCGGTGCAGATACAAAGTAGTGAACGTGAGATGGACGGTTACCATGACGGCCTAACTTGTTAAGAAGAGCCTGTGTTGTACCTTCAGGAGGGCAACCATAACCAACTGGCATAGTGGTTAACGCTACATATTTACCATCTGCATCAGTGAAAATGGTACGGCGTAAGTTAAAGTCAGATTGTGACTTATCAAAGAATGAATAGTTACCTAAACTGTTGGCATGCCATACTTCAACTTTGGCATTTTCAATAATATTGCCATCAGTGTCGGTTACCGTACCTTCAATAATTAAGGTATCGATTTTGCCAGTCTCAGTTCCGTCATCCATACGTGCAAAGCCAACTGATTCAGGTGCGCCAGCAACATAAAGTGGACCTTCGATGGTACGAGGTGTACCGCCTGTAATACCAGCTTTGGCATCTGCTTCATCTGCACGTAAGTCAAGGTAATGTTCAAGACCTAAGCCTGCTGCCAAAAGACCAAGTTCATTTGCTTGACCTGCATCGGTAAAATATTCCAAACCTTTCCAAACTTCAGAAGGTTGGATGTCTAAATCTTCAATGGCTTGAAATAAATCCCCAAGAAGGCGCACTACAATTTGTTGAACACGTACATCAACTTCGCCTTTTGCAGTGTCGACATTCATTTGTTTTACAAGCGCATCAATTTGTTGACGGTTCATACTAAAACTCCTTAAGTATGCAATACGGTTTTGGGTGGCAGCGCTGCGGGCATTTGGTTTTGCTAGCAAATAAGTGCCGCCACGTTCCTTGTTACCTTCTGAATAATCTGCTTGGTTTTTAAATGGACTTCAGAGATCGCATTTAAAAAATTCTTTCTATTTACGAATCATCATCACGAACAGAAGATGGATGACGGTTAAGTGCCATCACTTCAATGTCCATATATGGATAGAGAGGTAAACCTTGTAAAATGTTGTGCAATTCTTCATTGCTCTCTACATCAAAAATGCTGATGTTTGAGTACTGACCTGTAATTCGCCAGATATGACGCCATTTACCTTGGCGTTGTAAGTCTTGCGAATAAGCTTTTTCAACGGCCTTAATTTCATTTGCTTTGTCGGCTGGCATATCAAGTGGAATATGCACATCCATACGTACATGAAATAACATGGGAAACTCCTTATCCTGTTGCCTTAACGACGTAATTTCTCAATCTTATCTTCATCAATTTCAATGCCTAGGCCCGGAGCTGTCGGCAAATGCAATTCAAAGTTTTCGTAACGTAGCGGCTCTTTTAAAATTTCTTCGGTAAGTAATAACGGACCAAATAATTCAGTGCCGAACGCTAACGTTTCAAAAGTTGCAAATACATGGGCCGATGCAATACTTCCTACAGGACCTTCAAGCATAGTGCCGCCATATAGATCGATACCAGCCAAACCAGCAATTTTGCCAACTTCACATGCTTCAATCAGACCACCAGATTGTTCAATTTTTACGGCAAATACATCTGCACCATGATTTTTTGCAATACGGTACGCGCTGTCAGGTCCAGTTAAAGCCTCATCAGCCATGATTGCGACATCAAAACGATGGGTGAGGCGAGCAAGTGCTTCGGTATTTTGAATGGCACATGGCTGTTCGATTAAATCGATTCCACCATCTTGGAGCTGTTGAATACCATGAATACACTCAAGTTCTGACCATGCACGGTTTACATCTACACGTACACTAACATCAGCCCCTAATGCTTTTTTAATAGCAATCACATGGTCAACATCTTGCTGTAAAGGACGCGCACCAATTTTAAGTTTGAACGTGTTGTGGCGCTTTAGCTCAATCATTTTGCGAGCTTCAGCAATATCTTTTTCCGTGTCACCAGACGCAAGCGTCCAAAGCACAGGTAAACTATTACGCAGACGGCCACCTAAAACTTCGCTTAATGGCACACCTAAACGTTTGGCCTGAATATCAAGTAGGGCAGTCTGAATGGCACACTTAGCAAAGCGGTTACCATTAATATTTTTACGAATCAGTTTTAGTGTTTGTGCAACATTTAAATCTTTAACTGATGTCAGTAATGGTGCAAAGTAGGTATCAATATTGGCTTTGACACTCTCAGGACTTTCTTCACCATAGTTCAGCCCACCAATGGTGGTGGCTTCACCCCAACCGACAATACCATCCGTGGTCGTAATTTTAACGAGTACCAAAGTCTGGGTACGCATAGTAGTCACAGACAACTGGTGAGGACGGATAGTTGGAATATCCACAAGTATGGTTTCTATGGTTCTATACATGAAGTTTCAACTATTACGAACTTGTTTGTATACCATAGAAGAATGTAATAGCCTAAAATAGATATAGAACGGTATTTTAAGATACTAAAAAGGTATATTAATGGAATTAAGACATCTACGTTATTTTGTTACCGTTGTTGAAGAACAGAGTCTGACGAAAGCCGCAGAAAAGCTTTTTATTGCTCAGCCACCTTTAACACGCCAAATCAAAAAACTAGAAGAAGAATTAGGGATCGATTTATTCGAAAAAGGCTCTCGTCCATTAAAAGTAACAGAAGCAGGGCTGTTTTTTTACCAGCATGCGGTGCAAATTTTGACGCACACCGCTCAAGCTGCTTCGATGGCTAAAAAAATGAAGCTGGTCGAGAACGTTGTTAAAGTTGGTTATGTGAGTTCGCTTCTTTATGGGCGATTACCACAAGTCATTTATCTATTTAGGCAAAAAAATCCTGACATTCATGTCGAGCTTATTGAATGTGGTACACGAGATCAGGTGGAAGCATTAAAACTCGGTAAAATTGATTTAGGTTTTGGTCGATTACCAATTAGTGATCCAGCCATTAAGCGACTTTTACTCAGAAAAGAAAAATTAAAACTCGCAATCCATAAAAAACACCCATTAAGTGATTTCCAAGAGTCAGGAATTTATTTATCTCAAATTATCAATGAGACAATTTTTTCTTATCCAACCACACCTAAACCAAATTTTTCGACCACTATTCAAGCTTTATTTACCAAATTAGGTCTTGTTCCAGCCAAGCTGACTGAAGTACGAGAAATTCATATGGCACTTGGCTTAGTGGCATCCGGAGAGGGTATTTGTATTATTCCGGAAAGCGCCTGTGATATTGGTATGAAGAATCTAACTTATTTAAATATCTTAGACTTAGAAGCCTATAGTCCCATCTCTCTATCCATGCGCAACATGGACCAAAGTTCCTATATTCCTAAAATCTTAGATTGTATTGAAGAGATCTATAGTGAAGAAGAAGTATCCAGAAATTTGAATTTATAAATTTTTAATACGCTTTAAATTGAATTATCATGTTATTTTAAAACTTTAAACCTATAGGTAATATGTAAAAGGAATTATTAAATGAGAAAAATTTTAGGTATAGCTTCTCTCATTATGTCTACAGGTGTTGTACATGCTGAACAATTAAATGAACAAGAACAAATTTCTCCGTATAGTGCGAATGTGACTTTTGCAAGTCAATATATTTCGCGTGGTTTTCAACAAACTTGGGGTAAGCCTGCACTACAAATTGGTTTCGACTATGCAAATCCGAATGGGCTATTTGTGGGTACTTGGGCATCCAATGTAAGTTCTAACTATCTCCGTGATGCTTCAGTTGAATGGGACTTTTATGCAGGTTATTTAAAAACCATCGATAAATTCTCAATTGGAATGTCTGTTTTTTATTATTATTACCCAGGTGCAAAAAGTACGGCTGAAACGGGGAGTACAAGCTATAACTATGGCGAAATTGTGCCTCAAATTGGCTATGGTCCTTTAAGTCTCAAATATTTTATTACTTATACCCCAGATTACGCAGGTTATAACTCAAATACGATGGGTGGACCGGAAGGTAAACGTTCACGAGGAACAACCTATTTAGACCTCAACTTTACACAGCCGATCAATGAAAGTTGGACTTTTGGTGCCCACTATGGCTATGAAAGAATTAAAAACTTCTCAGAAGCTAATTTTCAGGATATGAAAGTCGAACTTATTAAAGATTTAGGTGATGGCTGGACTACAGGGTTAGCTTATACCAAAGCATGGGATAAAGACGGATACTATAGAAATTATAGTAATGGTGAATCAGATGCACCAATTTCAAATCCAATTCACTCAACCTTTACAGTAGCTGTAAAAAAGGTGTTCTAATTTATACATAAAAAGCCTGATCACTTTAATTTGGAGTCAGCAGGCTTTTTCTAATACATAGAGAAAATTATTTTTTAATTAAATCATAAGCCATTTTAGTATCGTCTAGCTGAACCAGTGAAGCATGGCGAGCAGAGAGCGGATCTTTATTTTCAATTGCTGTTAAAATCGCTTTATGTCTTGGTAATGAATGACCTTGTAAATTTGGGCGTAGACTGGTGACTTGAATCGATTGCTGCAAAGGTAAAACCAGCATTTTTGACATATAAGCCAGCAAGTCATTATGCGTTGCTTTGGCAATTGCTAAGTGAAACTGGATATCGGGTTCTATAAACTCTTCAACTGTTGTTGCCTTTTCCATTCCTTCATAGGCTTGCTTAATACGCTCAATATCTTCTTCATTTGCTGTACTTGCCGCAATATAGGCTAACTCTGGTTCTAAAACTCGTCGTACGGTAGAAAGTGTTTTAAAAAACTCGTGCTCAGGCGTCGTTTGAATTAGCCAAAACAATACATCTGGGTCGAGTAAATGCCATTCTTCTTTAGGTCGAACTACTGTTCCGATTTTGGGCCTTGAATAAGTTAAGCCTTTAGCATTTAAAACGCGTATTGCTTCGCGAAAGACAGGGCGGCTGACTTTATATTCCTCACATAAATCAACTTCACTTGGGAGTTTTTCATTTTCTGAGATTTCTCCAGAAACGATTTTTAATCCCAATTGTTGAACAATTAATGCATGTTGGCTTTTGCTTGGAATAGGATTTTTATAGTCAGCTTTACTCATATTTCACTATTACGACATGTTGAATATCCTATGGTATAGATGACCTTGTGTTTTAACAAGATCATCTTTTTCAAGAATAAATATTAATGGGAATGACGTGGGACTTCTGAGCCACGGCAACCGACCAAGAAATCAAAATCACAACCCTCATCGGCTTGTAAAACATGTTCTACATAGAGCTTACGGTAACCGCCAATAAAACTTGGTGGAGCTGGTGGTGCTAAATTTTCTAGACGTTGCTTAAGTTCTTCATCACTCACTTCTAGGTGAAGTTTTCCAGCATAGGCATCAAGTTCAATGAAGTCACCATTTTGAACTACGGCTAAAGGCCCACCCGCCATGGCTTCAGGGGCAACATGTAAAACGACCGTACCATACGCTGTTCCACTCATTCGTGCATCAGAAATACGAACCATGTCGGTAATGCCTTTGGCTAAAATTTTTGGTGGTAGGCCCATATTTCCAACCTCGGCCATGCCCGGGTAGCCTTTAGGGCCGGCATTTTTCATCACAAGAATACAAGTTTCATCGACATCTAGATCTGGGTCATTAATGCGGGCTTTATAATCATCGAAGTTTTCAAATACGACTGCACGACCACGGTGTTTCATCAACTCCGGTGTGGCAGCAGATGGTTTAAGCACCGCACCTTTAGGCGCTAAATTTCCGCGCAAAATACACATACCGCCATCTTGTCGAATTGGATTATCTATTTTCCGAATCACTTCATCGTTATAAATAGGTGACTGTTGGCAGTTTTCCCAAATGGTTTGACCGTTTACGGTTAAAGCTTGAGGATGTGGTAAGAGATTGGCTTCACCCATGCGACGAATCACGGCTGGCAAGCCGCCGCTATAATAGAACTCTTCCATTAAAAAACGACCCGAAGGCTGTAAGTCGACAATGGTTGGCATGCCGCGGCCAACACGGTTCCAGTCATCAAGTTGTAAATCAACCCCAATGCGTCCAGCAATTGCTTTTAAATGAATTACGGCGTTGGTTGAACCACCAATAGCTGCATTGACTTTAATCGCATTTTCGAAAGCTTCTTTGGTTAAGATTTTAGAAAGGCGTAAATCTTCATGAACCATATCAACAATACGCATACCAGAAAGATGAGCCAACACATAACGACGAGAATCTACCGCTGGAATGGCCGCATTGTGGGGTAAAGAAGTGCCTAGGGCTTCAGCCATACAAGCCATTGTAGAAGCCGTGCCCATGGTATTACATGTACCAGCTGAGCGTGACATACCAGACTCGGCAGATAGAAATTCATTTAAATCAATTTTTCCTGCTTTTAACTCTTCATGCATTTGCCAAACGATAGTACCTGCACCGATGTCTTTACCTTTGTGCTTACCATTCAGCATTGGTCCACCAGTCACTACAATGGCAGGAATATCACAACTTGCAGCTCCCATTAATAATGCAGGGGTGGTTTTGTCACAACCTGTCAGTAACACCACACCGTCAATAGGGTTACCACGAATCGCTTCTTCGACGTCCATACTGGCTAAGTTACGGGTAAACATGGCGGTAGGACGTAAATTCGACTCACCATTTGAAAATACAGGAAACTCAACAGGGTAGCCGCCCGCTTCTAAAATCCCTTTTTTTACGTGTTCGGCAATTTTTCGAAAATGCGCATTACATGGGGTGAGTTCAGACCACGTATTACAAATTCCAATGATGGGTTTGCCTTGAAACTCATGATCTGGAATTCCTTGGTTCTTCATCCAGCTACGATACATAAAGCCATTTTTATCCGTTGTACCAAACCAGGCAGCCGAACGAAGAGCTTGTTTGTTATTCATACAAATTTCCCTATATAGTATTACTATTAGAATTAATTAATTTAAAAATACACCATAAATTTTATTTTTAAAAGGTTTGAAATTTAAATAGTATTACTATATTTTAAATTGAAAGGATAATTTACGAGCAAGATGCTCTATAAGTAAATAATAGGAAATGGAGTCGAACATGGATTTCGAAAAGGATGTAATACGGACGGTCACGTTTAAGCTAATACCTGCATTAGTCATACTATATCTGGTGGCATATATTGATCGTGCCGCTGTCGGGTTCGCTCATTTGCATATGGGTGCCGATGTAGGAATTGGTGATGCTGCCTATGGTCTAGGAGCTGGCTTATTTTTTATTGGATATTTTCTTTTTGAAGTTCCAAGTAATTTGCTTTTAGACAAATTTGGTGCTCGTAAATGGTTTACCCGCATTTTATTAACATGGGGCCTCATCACCATGGCCATGGCGCTTATTCAAGGCCCTAAAAGTTTTTATCTCTTAAGGTTTTTACTCGGTGTAGCAGAGGCGGGTTTTTTTCCTGGTGTTTTATACCTAATTACACAGTGGTATCCGGTGCGACATCGCGGAAAAATCATGGGAATGTTTGTGCTTTCACAACCGATTGCCATGATGATTGCAGGGCCTTTAGCTGGTCTATTACTTGGAATGGATGGCATTGCAAATTTACACGGCTGGCAATGGTTGTTCGTTGCAGTTGGCTTGCCCGCAGTTTTATTAGCTTTACCTACATTTTTGTGGCTGCCCGATAACATTGATAAAGTGAAATGGTTAAGCATTGAACAAAAACAATGGCTTAAAAATGAACTCGTTAAAGATGAAGCCGAATATGACCAAACCCGACATGCCAATCCACTACATGCTTTAAAAGACAAACGCGTACTTTTATTAGCACTTTACTACTTACCGGTAACTTTAAGTATTTATGGTTTAAATCTCTGGCTTCCTACCATTATTAAGCAATTTGGCGGAGGTAGTGATATTCAAATTGGGTTCTTATCTAGCATTCCCTATATTTTTGGAATTATTGGACTCCTCATTATTCCGCGTAGTACTGACCGCCTGAACGATCGTTACGGACACTTAAGTTTTCTGTATGCACTAGGTGCTTGTGCAATGTTTTTAAGTGGTTGGCTAAATTCTCCAGTTATGCAGTTGGCAGCTTTGGCTGTAGTTGCGTTCTGTCTATTTTCATCGACTGCCGTGTTTTGGACATTACCGGGTCGTTTCTTAACAGGTGCAAGTGCAGCGGCTGGTATCGCCTTAATTAACTCTGTTGGAAATTTAGGTGGCTATGTCGGTCCATTTGGGATCGGACTTTTAAAAGAATACACGGGAAATATGGCTGCTGGTTTGTATTTCTTATCTATCGTCATGCTTTTTGGCTTGATTTTGACTTACATCGTCTATGCCAAGCTCGAACGTCAAAAAACACAAACAGTGAATATTCAAAAGCCTTTGTAAGGAATAAAACATGCAAATTATTCAATTTGAAAATCGTGCAAATCAACGTGCCGTCGCGAAAGTAGAAGGCAACATGGCATATCCGGTTAAAGATATTCAATCGGTTCGTGATTTAGCACTTTTAGCAATCCGCAATAAAGTTTCACTGGAACAACAAGTTGAGGCGTTAGGGTTTGAGTCCGAAACTTATGATTATTCATCTTTATTAGCAGATTTAAAGGTACTGCCGCCTTTAGACCATCCAGATCCAACGCATTGTTTAATTTCCGGTACAGGTTTAACCCATTTAGGTTCTGCATCTGCACGCGACAAAATGCATCAACAAAATTTAAGTGATGACAACTCGGTGACCGACACTATGCGAATATTTCAATGGGGGCTACAAAAGGGGCGTCCAGCAGAAGGTCAGATCGGTGCGCAACCGGAATGGTTTTATAAAGGCGATGGTTCAATTGTGGTAAGACCGGGAGCAGAGCTGCCTTTACCCCCATTTGCCGAAGATGGCGGCGAAGAACCTGAAATCGCAGGCCTCTATGTTATTGGCGAAGACCTAAAGCCTTACCGAATCGGGTTTGCGCTAGGCAATGAATATTCTGATCACGTGATGGAGCGTCGTAATTATTTATATCTGGCGCATTCAAAATTACGTTTTTGTAGTTTTGGTCCGGCTTTACGGACAGGTGAACTACCAAAACATTTAGTCGGAACCAGCCGCTTGCGCCGTAATGGACAAATCATTTGGGAAAAAGAGTTTTTGTCGGGTGAAGACAATATGTGTCATAGCTTGGCAAATCTGGAATATCACCACTTTAAGTATCAACAATTCTTAAAAGCAGGGGATGTACATATCCATTATTTCGGTACAGCGACTCTATCTTTTGCCGATGGTATTCAAGCACAAGTTAATGATGAGTTTGAAATTGAAATGAAAGAGTTCGGTCATCCACTCAAAAACAAACTTGCTCATATGCAACCCGAATTACCGATCGGTTCAGTTATTACTCTCTAAGGAATATAAAAATGGTCATTGGACACAACTTTATTGGCGGTTCACGCAGCGCACAAGGTACAACTTTATTAAAAAGTATTCATGCTACGACTGGTGAAACTTTGCCTTATGAGTTTCACCATGCAACAGAACAAGAGGTGAATCAGGCCTGTGAAGCAGCCAGTCAAGCGTTTAAGACTTACCGCCATACCTCACCTGAACAGCGTGCAGTTTTTTTAGAAAATATTGCCGATGAGCTCGATGCTTTGGGTACAGATTTTCTTGAAATCGTGTCACAGGAAACTGCTTTGCCATTTGCACGCCTACAAGGTGAACGTGCCCGGACCAGTGGACAAATGCGTTTATTTGCCAAAGTGCTGCGCCGTGGTGATTTTTTAGGTGCCCGTATTGATACCGCTTTGCCTGAGCGTCAGCCTTTACCACGCCCAGATTTGCGTCAGATTAAAATCGGTGTTGGCCCTGTGGCAGTCTTTGGGGCAAGCAACTTTCCTTTAGCATTCTCAACTGCAGGTGGTGACACTGCTTCGGCACTGGCAGCAGGTTGCTCTGTAGTGGTGAAAGCCCATAGTGGACACATGGCGACAGCAGACTTTGTAGCGCAGGCAATTGAGCGTGCCGTAGAAAAATCAAATATGCCTAAAGGTGTATTTAACATGATCTACGGTAATGGCGTGGGTGAACCACTGGTTAAGCACCCTTTAATTCAGGCTGTGGGTTTTACCGGTTCACTACGTGGTGGACGGGCTTTATGTGACATGGCAGCAGCCCGTCCACAACCGATTCCTGTATTTGCAGAAATGAGCAGTATTAACCCGATGTTAATGCTGCCTGAGGCCTTAAAAAACCGTGGTGAAAAAATTGCACAGGACTTGGCTGATTCAGTGGTTTTAGGCTGTGGTCAGTTCTGTACCAATCCGGGTTTAATTTTAGGTATTAAATCAGCTGAATTTAGTCAGCTCATTAGCAACCTGACTGAAATTATGGGGGCTAAGCCTGCACAGACTATGCTCAATGCCGGAACCTTAAAAAGTTATACCGCTGGTCTTGAGCACTTAACCGAGCATCAAGGCATCAAGCATTTGGCAGGTCAAACTCAACAAGGTAATCAGGCTCAGCCACAACTGTTTAAAGCTGATGTTGAATTATTGCTGGCAGGTGACCAGCTTTTACAAGAAGAAATCTTTGGGCCAACCACAGTCATCATTGAAGTTGAAGATAAAGCCCAACTCATTCAGGCACTACAAAGCATGAATGGGCAACTAACTGCGACTTTAATTGCTGATGAAGCTGACTTAACCGAGTTTGCAGATGTAGTTCCTGCGCTAGAGGAAAAAGCTGGTCGATTACTCATAAATGGCTACCCAACAGGTGTTGAGGTCTGTGATGCGATGGTACACGGCGGGCCATACCCAGCCACTTCAGATGCACGAGGCACTTCAGTCGGAACCTTAGCCATTGACCGTTACTTGCGCCCTGTGTGTTACCAGAACTATCCGCAAAATTTATTGCCAGAGGCTTTAAAAGACAGCAATCCGTTGCAGATTTTAAGATTGGTCAATGGTGAGATGACTAGAGAAGCGATCTAAAACTAAAAAGAGACCAGATGATGGTCTCTTTTTCATAGTCAATTTCAAATGTGAAATAATTTTCATATTTGAAATAATATTTTATTTTTAAGTGATTGATTTTAATATTAAAAATAGTGGCATGCAATTTGCTCCAATTAAAATAGTTACAAGGAGTGAATAATGAATGCTAATCATATACTGCAATTAAGTGGGATATTGCAGGAGAGTTTAGGGCTAATACCTCATGAAATTCAGTTAAGAAAAATGAGTGGTGGAGCTATCCAAGAAAATTGGCTAGTTCAATCTCCAGATTTCGAATTAGTGTTACGAAAAAATGCCGAATCTAGTGTAGAGGCCAGCTCAGATCGTGAGCAAGAATTTTTACTTTTAGATCGGTTATATCATTTTGGTATTAAGGTGCCAGAACCACTTTATTTTAAGAAGTCGCCTAACTTTTTAAATAGTGATTTCTTCATTATGAAAAAAATTGAAGGTGTCACAGAAGGCCATAAATTAGTTCGAATTGCAGAAGAAGATAAACGTAAAAAGATTACTCAAGACATTGGTAAACAACTTGCCTTAATTCATGCCATTCAATCAGATGAAGTGTTAGAGAAACTACTTCCTAAACCGGATAAAGATCAATATCTAGAAAACAAGCTTAAAGATTTTCTGGATCAACTAGATCACTTAAAAAGACATCGTCCAATCTTAGAGTACGCTATTCAGTGGATGTTCAACAATCTTCCAAAAGTCGATGATTTGGTGTTAGTTCATGGCGACTACCGCATCGGTAACATCATGATTAATGATGACCAAATTTCAGGAATCTTAGATTGGGAATTTACGCAATGGGGAGATCGAAGAGAAGACTTAGGATGGTTTACCTCTAAATGTTGGCGTTTTGGTCAAGATGAAAATATAGCGGGGGGAATAGGTTCATATAAAGACTTTGCGAAAGCTTACGCTGAGATTTCCGATATTTATATCCCTGAATTTGAAATGAAATTTTGGCATGTACTGTCTCATGTTCGATGGGCAATTATTGCGATGCAGCAGTCTGACCGAAACAACGAGATGGATACTCCATCACTCGAATTAGCCCTAACGGAATTTTTAGTTCCCCGCCTTGAAAAAAATATCTTGGAAATATTGGGAGAAAAAGAATGAGCGAGCAAAAGATAATTGACCTGATCAAAGCTAGCCAAGCCGTCATTAAAAATGAGCTTTTACCGCAATCGGGCAGGCAGAAATATAACTTGTTAATGCTCATGAGAAGCTTAGAAATTTTGCAGGCTTATATTTTGCAAAAAGATACTTGTACATTGCATCGTTCAGGCATTTTACAAGATTATTTTTCATTTCCAATTAAAGATATTGATGAGGCAACTCAATTGTTTATTAGCGATATCCGTGAAGGTAAACAATCGGATCAAACTTTTGAGACATTAAAAGCCCTGAATTTGGAAGAATTAAAAATTACTGAACCGAAGGTGGCCAATCATGGATAAATATCGGCTACGAATTTATTTGGTTCGACATGGGCATGTTTCATACTTTGATGCAGCTAATAATCCGATTAATCCGAAATTTGCACAGTTATCCGAACGAGGAATAGAGCAAATACAACAACTGGCTCATCAATTACAAGTTGTTAATTTTGAAAAAATTTACTCATCTACCATGCCTCGTTCGATTCAGACAGCCGAAATTTTGAAGCGCTATCAAAACGAGCATAAAGAAATTCACTCATTCGATGATATTCGAGAAATAAGAGCAGGACGTTTAAGAGAAATTTCATTGGATCGTGCTGAACTGGAAATCAAAAAGGCCTATCAGTTCCATAAAAATAATCTTGAATTATTTGTACAAGGCGAAAGTTGGTCGCTCTTTATTACTCGTGTACTGACATGGTTTGAAAACATGATTTTAACAGCACACAAAGACCAGAATATCCTCATTTCTTCACACGATATTGTAAATCGAATACTCATTAATTGGGTTTATGGACATGACTTCAAAGATGTTTATTCGCAGGAACAAGATTATGGCTGCTTAAACATTCTTGATCTGACGATTGAAAATCAAAAGGTAATAAGCAAACGAATCAAGCTTCAAAATTTCACGCCGTACAATCTGATTAAAAATGAGCTATTTAATAGCGCTATGGATGATGTGTATGAAACTTATATCGCGACTCAAGGCTTTAAATTAAAGGAGCTCAGCTCATGATCACACTATCTAATGAATTATTAGAGCTACAACAGAAAGTTAGAGAATTTATTCAGCAAGAGGTGATTCCATTAGAAAGTGATCCTCGCCAAGATAGCCATGGCCCTAGTGAAGCTTTACGCCAAGAATTGGTGAGTCGGGCGCGTAGTTGGGGGCTGCTAACTCCTCATGCAAGTCGAGAAATGGGAGGACTTGGTTGGTCGCATCTGCAAAAGGCTGTAGCTTTCGAAGAAGCAGGATACTCTGCTTTAGGCCCAATCGCGTTAAATATTCATGCGCCAGATGAAGGAAATATCCATCTTTTAGATGTTGTGGCAAATGATGCACAAAAAGAAAGATGGTTAAAAAAACTGGTAGCTGGAGAAATTAGATCTTGCTTTGCCATGACAGAACCTGCACCCGGTGCTGGCTCGGATCCGTCCATGCTTCAAACAACGGCAATTGCAGATGGCGATGACTATATTATTAATGGCCGTAAATGGTTAATTACAGGAGCCGATGGAGCGAGCGTTGCGATTATTATGGCAAAAATGGAAGATGGCTCTGCTTCAATGTTTCTAACAGACACAAACGTTGAAGGCTTTATATTAGAAAAAAATATGAATGCTATGGATTCATGCTTTTCAGGCGGGCACGGTATTTTACGCTTTGAGAATTTACGTATACCTAAAGAAAACGTTTTGGGTGAAATTGGTAAAGGTTTTAAATATGCTCAAGTTCGCCTTGCACCAGCACGTTTAACACATTGTATGAGATGGCTGGGACAAGCAAGGAGAGCACATGATATCGCTACTCAATATGCACGAGAACGCCAATCTTTTGGTAAGAGATTAGGTGACCACCAAGGCGTTGGTTTTATGCTTGCCGACAATGAAATGGATATTTTAACAACTCGATTAGCCGTTCACTATTGTGCGCAGGTTTTAGATTTGGGTGAGAAAGGAAATTACGAGTCGAGCCTAGTTAAAGTGATCAGCTCTGAGGGTATCTGGCGTGTGGTGGACCGATCAGTTCAGATTTTAGGTGGACAGGCCATGACGGATGAATCAGTGGTCTGCAAGATTTTTAAAGATGCGCGAGGTTTTAGAATTTATGATGGCGCAAATGAAGTTCACCGCATGAGCATAGCCAAAAAACTATTAGGGAAGCAGGCATAATAAAACAGGGATAAGAGAATGAATATTTTTGATGTAAAAGATAAATATATTTTAATTACTGGTGCTTCAAGCGGTCTAGGGCATCACATAGCTGAATTATTCGCAAAAGCAGGTGCCAATATCGTTATTTGTGCCAGACGGTTAGAGCGATTGAAAGAATTAGAATCGCATATAAAAAATGAATATGGCGTACAAGTTTATACCTTTGCATTAGATGTAAATGATCGTTCCGCTGTGAAAGATATGCTTAGTTCTTTAGAAGCTGAAGGAGTCACTATAGATGTGTTAATTAATAATGCCGGGGTGAGTGATACCAAGCGTTTCTTAGACTATAACGATGAAGATTGGGATAAGATTGTAGATACTAACCTTAAAGCCCCTTGGCAATGTGCACAAGAAGTTGTGCAGCATATGATTAAAGCTGAACGAAAAGGATCGATCATCAACATTACATCAATTCTGTCTCAGTCTACCAACCTAGGTGTTAGTCCATACTGCGCATCAAAGGCTGGATTACGCCATTTAACAGAAGTTATGGCAGTAGAGTTGGCTAGATTTGGTATAAATGTAAATGCCATCGCTCCAGGTTATATGATTACTGAAATTAATGAAGAATATTTAACGAGTGAGGCAGGCCAACAGCTTTTAAAGAAAATTCCTACAAGGAAGTTTGTAGAGTTTGATGACTTAAATGGGCCTTTACTGTTACTTGCTTCGCAAGCGGGTCAAGGCATAACAGGTATCGAAATTAAAGTCGATGGCGGTCATAGCGCTGCGCCTATATAAAACGTTTTTTAATGGAGTAAAAAATGCTTAATCGAAAACCAATTAATATTTTGGTCACCTATATTAAAAAACCTAATATTAATGGTTTTCGTTCTTTGGTTGAGCAGGCGATTAGTGAAGTAGAGTCGAATGAAATTGATTTGGTGGAATGCCATATTTCCGATGTGCAAGACGTTGCTCAAAGCTTGGTAGAAAATGGCTGCCAGATTCTTCTATGTACTGGTGCAACAGCAAGTTTTCTACAAAAGAAATTAAACATTGATATACAGGTTATTCGAACTGGTACTTTTGATGTCATTCAGGCCATATCAAACTTAAAACAATATAAGCGCATTGCTTTGGTTGGGAATACATCTACAGTTGACCTTGAGAACTACTCAGATATTTTTGCTTTAGATATACAACAATTTAACTATGACTCATATTTAGATGCCAAGAAAACAATTCATTTAATTAAAAATCAAGGTTTTGATGCCATTATTGGTTCACCTGTTGCAGTGGAGTTAGCCCTAAATGAAAATCTAGTCGGATATTTGGCGATTAGTGTGCCGTCTTTAAAAGACCTGCTACAAAATGCCTTGCGTACTCTTGAAAAGATTCGTAGAGAACAGTACTCAACCTTACGTTTAACAGAGATCTTTAATCACTTAAATGAAGGTATTTGTTTTATCACTAAGCAAAAAAAGATTTCTTTAATAAATAACTCAATGAGTTCGTTACTTGAAAAGGACTCTTCAGATGTTTTGAACAAATCAGCACTCGAAATTTTTGACGGTTTAAACTTTGATATCGACCAAGAAAATAGTCATCAACTCGTTCAATTTAAAAATTTAAAACTGGCTGTATATATTTCCAAACTAAAAAATGACTACATAGATGGCTATATCTTAAGAGTGCAGGAACTAAATGCATTAGAGCAGTCTAATAGTCAGTTTAGAAAGGTTTCATCAAAGAATTTTAATACGCGATATACCTTTGACCAGATTTTGACGCAGAACACTAATTTTCAACAAATTATCAAGTTATCAAAAGCATACGCAAAAACGGATAGTACGATTCTCATTACTGGTGAAAGTGGTACAGGTAAAGAAGTTTTAGCACAAAGTATTCATAACCATAGCAGTCGTTATAAAGCACCATTTGTTGCAATCAACTGTGCATCTTTTCCAGAAAGCTTGTTAGAAAGCGAACTATTTGGTTATGAAGAAGGTGCCTTTACTGGAGCGAAGAAAAATGGGCGTATTGGCCTCATTGAAGCTGCTCATACGGGTACGCTTTTTTTAGATGAAATTGGAGATATGCCATTACATCTACAAACTAGATTTTTACGAGTCTTACAAGAAAGACAAATTAACCGCTTAGGCTCAGTGGTAAGTCATCATTTAGATATACGTGTGATTGCTGCAACTCATGCGAATTTAGAAGAGTTAGTACGAAATGGAACTTTTCGGGCAGATCTCTACTATCGTTTAAATATTTTAAGAGTGTATACGCCGTCTTTAAAAGAACGAAAAGAAGATATCTTGTATTTAGCAAATTCCTTTCTAGAGAAATATAGAAAATCATTGGATGATTTGCCAAATATTTTACAGAAGGCTTTTTTACACTATTCTTGGCCGGGCAATATCCGCGAACTTGAAAATATTGTTGAAAGAATCAATGTGCTGTTACAGCTTGATCATGAAATTTTAACTCCAGAATTTTTAAAGCAACAGTTACCTGAGCTATTTCAATCCCAAAATCAGCCCACGGCGCAACCTTTATTAAAAGAGGTAAAGGTTAATCAAGAGTTGAGTTTGATTGAGCAAACACTTGCAGAAGTAGATGGTGATTTAGACCTTGCTGCACAAAAACTCGGGATTAGTCGAACGACCTTATGGCGTAGAATGAAACTCATAAATCACTAATTTCAAAATTGAAATTTTTTCAAAAAAGAAAAACAATAAAACAAATTAAGTTATTGAAAAATAATAATAAAATAATTTGGCATCATAGTTGCATTGACTCATATAAGCATCTGAATCAGTTGCTAAATTGTGTGAGGAAATAAGAATGACGAATGGATTAATGATGCATTGTAATTTAAATATTACTTCAATAGTGCAGCATGCTTTGACAGTTTACGCAGATCAAGAAATTGTGACTTTGAAAGCAGATGGGATAAGTAAACACCGATATACATATAAAGATGCTTTCGAACGTGTAGCTCAGTTTGCCAATGCGCTAGACCGATTAAATATAAGTTCTGATGCTAAAGTCGGAACGATGGCATGGAACTCATATCAGCATTTTGAATTGCACTATGCCATTCCATGTACGGGAAGAATTTACCATACAATTAACCCTAAATTGGCACCTGAACAACTCATTCAAATTATCAATTCTGCTCAAGATGAAGTGCTCATTATTGAACCAGATTGTTTGGCATTAGTTGATTCTATTTATGACAATATAAAGCCAGTCATAAAACATTTTATTGTGCTCGGGGACCCCAATAAAAACCTAAAAGCACAATTTGACTTTGTCTTTTATGAAGAACTCATTGCTCCAGAGCAGTCTTATTATGATTGGCCAGATATCCCTGAAGAACGTGCAAGTGGCCTTTGCTATACCTCGGGCACAACAGGTGATCCTAAAGGTGTTCTTTATTCACATCGTAGTACTGTATTGCATGCATTAATACTCGCTATGCCAAATGCGATTGGCTTAACGCATGATAGCTGTATTATGCCTTTAGTTCCTCTTTATCATATTAGTGCATGGGGAATGCCATTTAATGCGGTTTTATCGGGGGCGAAAATCGTTTGGCCTCACTCATTTGCTGGACAAACCGATAAAATTTTTAATCTGATTCAATCGGAACACGTAGATATTTCTATGGCTGTTCCTACCATCTGGAATTCTTTTAAAAATTATCTTGAAGAACACCATATTTCATCAGTCAGTTTAAAACGTGCAATATCTGGTGGTTCAGCTGCGCCATATTCGCTTATTGAGTCTTTGAGCCATTATGGAATTTCTGTTGAAAATGCTTGGGGAATGACTGAAACCAGTTCAATGGCAGCGTGTAACCGAGTAGACCAAATTAAAAATAATATCGAAACCCAATCGATTAAATGCGGTAAACCTATCTTCGGTATTCAAATGAGACTGCGTGATGAGAATCATCAATTACTTCCTCATGATGGTGTGCATGAAGGCATTTTAGAAGTACGTGGTCATACAATTGCTAAACAATATATTAATCAACCAAAAGCAAGAGAAGAAGAGGGCAAATGGTTCGATACGGGAGATATCGCCTGCATAGATGAATATGGATATATGCATATTACGGACCGTGCCAAAGATATGATTAAGTCGGGAGGAGAGTGGGTCAGTAGTGTTGAAGTTGAAAATGCAGCGATGGGATATGAAAAAGTTGCAGAAGCTGCTGTTATTGCTGCCAATCATCCTAAATGGGGAGAACGCCCACTTTTAATATTGGTGCCAAAGTCTCCACAAGAAAAAATTGAACATTCAGAAATTGTCATTTTTCTATCATCCAAATTACATAAATGGGCCATTCCGTCAGCAACCATATTGGTTGAAGAAATACCGCATACGCCCACTGGAAAAATCAGTAAAAAAATATTGAGAGAACGTTATCACGACTATTTCACCAATAGTGCTTTTGCTGAATGTAAATAATGATCAACATAAAAAAGGATTTTTTATATGAACATCCCTCAGGAAGCAAATATCGTTTTAGATGCGAAATTTAAAAAGATGGTAAAGCAGAGAAATCGATTCGCCGTTTTCTTAAGCTTAATTGTACTCAGCATTTACTTTATTTTTATAGGAACAGCCACATTTCACCCCGAATTACTTGCAATTCCATTAGAAGCAAGCAAAGTCACCATTGGTTTACCAATTGCTGCAGTTGTTATTGTATTGAGCTGGATTATAACGGGATTTTATATATTTATTACGAATCAATACTTTGACAAACAAAAAGAAAAATTAAGAAAGGAATATCGTTATGAATAAATATTTTGCTTTTACTATTTTGACCTTATTTAGCTCCGGTGCTTGGGCTTCTCAAAGTGAACCAAGGAATTGGACCGCTATTATCATGTTTGCCTGTGTAGTCGGTATTTCACTACTTATTACTTTTAAAGCTGCAAAGAAAACAGTATCGAAAGAAGATTTTTATACAGCGGGTAATGCTATTTCAGCTAAGCAAAATGGTTTGGCGATTGCGGGAGACTATATGTCTGCCTCAACCTTACTCGGTATTTCTAGTATGGTTTTCTTCAAAGGCTATGATGGTTTTATCTATGTGACAGGCTTTTTTGTTTGCTGGCCCATTTTAACTTTCTTAATGGCTGAAAGACTAAGAAACCTTGGCAAATATACTTTTGCAGATATTGTTTCGTATCGATTAGATCCACAGCGCACCCGTATTTTGGCAACGTGTGGTTCACTTATTGTTGTGTGTTGCTATTTAATTTTGCAAATGGTGGGTGCAGGTCAGCTGATTAAATTATTGTTTGGTCTAGATTATAAAATTGCCGTTATGCTGGTCGGTTGTCTAATGCTGGTGTATGTCATTTTCGGAGGAATGCTTGCAACCACATGGATACAAATAGTTAAAGCTATTCTTTTACTCTTTGGCGGAACCGTTTTAGTCTTTCTGGCATTTAAAGCGTTTGGTTTTAGTTTAAATAATATGGCTGAGGCTGCCGTAAATGCACATAAATTAGGACAAAAGGTGTTAGAACCAGGTCCAATGCTATCCAACCCGATTAATACACTCTCTATGTCTATTGGGTTGATCTTCGGTTTGGCAGGTTTACCACATATTCTGATGCGCTTTTTTACGGTTCCAAATGCTGCTGAAGCACGCCGTTCAGTCTTTTATGCTTCTGGTTATATTGGTTACTTCTTCATTGTAGTTTGTATTTTAGGTTTAGCTTCCATCGCCATAGTAGGCACTAATCCTCAATATTTTGTAGATGGGCAACTCGGTGGAGATTTAATTGGCGGCAGTAACATGGTTGCTATGCATTTAGCAAAAGCCCTTGGTGGAAATCTATTACTCGGCTTTTTATCTGCTGTAGCATTTGCAACGATTTTAGCTGTGGTGGCTGGCTTGGCACTTGCTGGAGCTTCTGCGATTTCCCATGATTTATTTCAAAAAGTCATTAAGAAAGGCAAGGCAACTGAAAAGCAGGAAATGGTTGTATCTCGACTTTCTGTAGTGGTTCTAGGTGTGATTGCCATAGCATGTGGAATCTTATTTGAAAAAATGAACATCGCTTTTTTAATGGGACTTACATTTGGTATTGCTGCTTCCGCTAACTTTCCTGTACTTATTCTTTCTATGTACTGGAAAGATTTAACTACCCGTGGCGCCATATTTGGTGGGTTTGTAGGAATCATTTCCGCAATTACCTTTGTAGTTTTATCACCTACGGTCTGGGTAGGTGTTTTAGGGCATGAAAAAGCAATATTCCCATTTGATAATCCAGCATTATTTTCAATGCCTCTCGCTTTTTTAGTGAGTATTGTTGTGTCTTTGACTGATAAAAGTGAAAGAGCTGAGTTAGACAGACAAGGTTTTGAATTACAAGTGGTGCGTTCAGAGCTTGGTGCTCAACAAGGGTCGTTTGAAAAAATGCCTTTGCATTAAAGTCTATTAAATAATCCCAAAAGTAAGATAGCTGGAGTGGGTTATGAGAGTAAAGGAAAGAGAGATGACTCCCTATATAAATTAATAATAATTTGGACTTATAAGTAAAAAAGACCAGTATTAACTGGTCTTTTTTACTTTCAGTTTTTATTTTTTGACGATTAAGGCTAACTTACCAACATGTTGTCCTTGATCAAGAAATTCATGAGCTTGGCGAGCTTCTTCAAGATCAAATGTTTTATATAACAAGGGTTTTATCTGTCCTTTTGAAATTAAAGGCCATACCTTTTCTTGCAATGCTGCCATCACTTCTGCTTTCGCTTCTGCAGATTGAGAGCGTAGGGTAGCGCCTGTATGAGTTAGGCGTTTAGCAAGCATCGGAAAAATATTGACTTTATCCGCTAACCCTTTAAGCACACCTATTTGCAATATTGTGCCGTTCATTGCAGCGACTTCATAATTTCGCTGGATGTAATCTCCAGCAATAATATCCAAAACAAAATCTACACCTTTACCATCAGTATGTTTTTTTACAACCTCAACAAAGTCATCTTCATTATAATTTATGGCTACATCAGCACCAATTTTTAAACTCGCTTCTTGATGTTCTTTGCTCGAAACTGTTGTAAAAATTTGGGTTGCTCCAAAAGCTCGAGTTAACATCGTTGCGGTAGTACCAATTCCTGAAGTACCGCCATGTATTAAAATTGAACTGTTTGGACGGAATTTTGCATGTTGAAAAAGATGTGACCAAACTGTCATAAAAGTTTCTAGTAAAATTCCACCTTCAATTAATGTCAGACCTTCAGGAATGAAGAGTACATTATCTTGATGGGCAACTACATATTCAGCATAGCCACCGCCCGGAACTAATGCACAGACTTCATCTCCAGCTTTAAACTTAGTAACTTGCTTGCCTACTTGTTTAACAATTCCGGAAACTTCAAGGCCAGGAATGTCAGTTACACCAGGCGGTGGTGCATACAAACCTTTTCGTTGCATTACATCTGGACCGTTAATACCTGCTGCAACAACTTCAATTAATATCCCATCATCTGTTAACTCAGGCATAGGTCTTTCACTAACCGTAATAACTTCAGGGCCGCCAGCACCGTTAAAAGTGATACATTTCATAAAGTTGTTTCCTTATTAGATATTGTTAATTAAATAAGCGGAATTGAGACTGAGTGCGCAATCCCGCTTAGGATGAAAAATAATTAAGATTTAGCTTTTTTCTTACCCAAGGTAATGGCAAGTGCTAACTCCATGAATTTTCCAAAAGGAGCATGTAAGAAGCTTGGGAAATTCCAGCGGCCCTGATCAAAGATACCTTTTGCATGGCTCATAGAACGGAAACCTTCAATTCCATGATAAGCACCCATACCACTTGGACCGATGCCACCAAACGGTAGATCGTCTTGTGCCACATGAATTAAGGTATTGTTAATACCAACGTTACCTGAAGTCGTACGTCGTAGTAGTTTTTTGCAATCTGCATCTTTTTCACCAAAATAATATAAGGCGAGTGGACGGTTTCTTTCATTGATGTAGTTAATTACCTCATCAATATCACGGTAGGTACGCACGGGTAGAATTGGGCCAAAGATTTCTTCTTTCATAATTGCATCATCATCTTTTGCTCCTACAACAAGTGTTGGAACAAGAGTACGAGCGCGATGCTTTGCCGATTCAGGTTTGACTCCTAGTTCAATGATTCGTGCGCCATTTTGTCTTGCACTATCAAGTAAGCCTTGTAAACGAGCATAATGACGTTCATTGACAATTGAAGTGTAATCATCACAATCTGGCCCGTTTGGATAGAATCGAGAGACTGTGGCATTGTATTCTTCAATAAATACTTCTAAATCATCTTCATGAACAAGGGCATAATCTGGAGCAACACATGTTTGCCCACCATTGGATAATTTTCCATAGACAATACTGGTCATGGTTCTCGAGTTTACGTGGCCTCGACCTACAATCGCTGGACTTTTACCACCTAATTCAAGAGTGAGCGGAACGAGGTTATCACTTGCTGCTTTCATGACTTTACGGCCCACAGGTGTACTTCCTGTAAACAATAGATGGTCAAAAGGTAGTGCACTAAATTCAGCACCAACCTCAGGCCCACCTAAAATAACCGCAACTTCTTCTATAGAAAAGTTCGCCGCAAGCATGCGTGAAATCACTTCACTTGTTCGAGGGGTGAGTTCTGAGGGTTTAAGCATTGCTCGGTTACCGGCAGCAATCGCTGTAGCAAGAGGAATAAGCGTAAGAGAAATAGGGTAGTTCCAAGGAGCCATGACCCCAATAACCCCTTTCGGCTGATATTCTATGTGAGCACTAGCCGAGCGATAGAATAAGCTGACATGACGCTTTTCCGGTTTCATGAAACGACGTAAATTACGCGTTAAATAATCGATGGCCTGAACGATACCGACAAGTTCCATGACATCTGTTTCATGATATGAACGGTGTCCAAAGTCTTCACTTGCAGCAACTTGTAATTCACTACGATATTCAATGACTGCAGCACGAAGCTTTGCAAGGCTTGCTTTACGCTGTTTAAGTGTTGGTGGTTCAGCTTTCAAAAAAGCTTTGCGTTGTCGAGAGAGTATCTCTGATGCATTTAAAGTGCTGCTTACTTCATTGAGAATATTCATCTTAAACCTCAAAACATAGCTTAACGATCCTAAGCTAACTGACTGATGATTAAAGTTTAGTCGGTAGATTTAATACGACCTGAGCATCTTCAATCACATCAAGACGAAGAATAGTAGATGCACCCAACTGATCTAGAAGCTGGCTCACATGGCCTCCATGGCGTGTCACTTTTACCTTGCGTGGAAAAAGTTTTTCGCCAAACGAGAGAACATTGGTTTGCACTAGAGTTTGATGCCATTCACCATCGACTGAGTGCAACATTGTGGTTTTACCCATGCGGGATTCAGACTTAACCCTTTTTAATGACGGAGTTGCGGTTGTCAGGCTGATATCTAATTTGTTGTAAGTTGAAAGTGTTGCTTCAACTTTTTTCTTATCAATTTTTACATCAATTTCAGCCAGCCATTTTGGAAGTTGATAACCATATACACCACGTACACGTGCTATTTCAGTGTCGACAGGTAAAGCTAATACGTGCGCATAAAAGTGACGTTTACGAATCGAGTTAATCAGCTCTAAAGCATGCGGACCATGAGCTTTAGGTTTACGCACGACAATAGCGACAGACGCTTCATCGTATGGATCATTATCACAAACTGTATAAGTGAAAAAGGTGAGAGCAACTAGTCCATAACCTGGGAAAGCTTCCAAAGGTACCAGAGGCGAAGGTAATTTTTTCTTTAACAGCTTAACGGGTGCAAGCATCAAAACTTGCACATTGCCGCTACGATAATAAAAGTTGGGAGCCCAGACAGGTCCAACTCTTGATTCAACTAACTTTTTAGGAATGCTACGGAAAAAATCAATATTTCCAGCTGCAGGATCTTTTGCAACTTCATCTAAATCAGGATTCATTCTAAAGCGGTCATAATAACCACCTTTTGGAACTTTAACTTTCTGTTGACCAAATTCAACTTCAGTGAACGCTTTATTTGTATTCATAATTGGTTAACCTTTAAATTGATCGACTGAGTAGCTGATAATCTTTAAAAGCAGATATCAACTTTCTGCCTGTAGGATTACTATAAGTTTAAAGTTCACTTGAATGTCAATATGCTATTTCTCTAAGAATTAAAACTGCTTGTAACGAATTTAGAATAACTTTTAATAAGAATAGGTAGAGACGATTAGCTTTTAGATGATCTAAGGAAAACCTTTAGTTTTTAGGTCTGTAGAAATTATTTTTTTACACTTTTTAAACGCTGTTTTCTCTAAAATCTATTGACCTTAAAGTGAACTTTAACCTTACTATGTTATGACTATCCATGAGGGTAGGATTGAAAATTTTATATGTACTTATTACGAATTAATTAGAGCATATACAGTAAATCGATAGTGTAACTTTTACACAGGAGAAACAAAAATGGGATATGTCACAACAAAAGACGGCGTAGATATTTTTTATAAAGATTGGGGCCCTCGCGATGCTCCTGTAATTTTCTTCCACCATGGTTGGCCGCTCAGTTCAGATGACTGGGATGCGCAAATGCTTTTTTTTCTTAAAGAAGGTTTTCGTGTAGTTGCTCATGACCGCCGTGGTCATGGTCGTTCCACTCAAGTCTGGGATGGTCATGATATGGACCATTATGCAGATGACGTTGCTGCTGTGGTTGAGCATTTAGGTGTACAAGGTGCGGTACATGTAGGGCATTCAACAGGTGGTGGTGAAGTAGCACATTATGTTGCTCGTTATCCTAATGACCCTGTTGCTAAAGCTGTTTTAATTAGTGCCGTTCCACCATTAATGGTGAAAACTGAAAGTAATCCTGATGGTTTACCAAAAGAAGTTTTTGATGACCTTCAAAATCAACTTTTTAAAAATCGTTCACAATTTTATCATGACGTACCTGCAGGTCCATTTTATGGATATAACCGACCAGGAGCAAAAGTATCAGAACCTGTGGTGTTAAATTGGTGGCGTCAGGGCATGATGGGCGGAGCAAAAGCTCATTACGATGGAATTGTTGCTTTCTCTCAAACAGATTTTACTGAAGACCTCAAAAAGATTGAAATTCCTGTTCTTATCTTGCATGGTGAAGATGATCAGGTTGTACCTTTTGAAATTTCAGGTAAAAAATCTGCGGAACTCGTTAAAAACGGTACTTTAATTAGTTATCCAGGATTTCCTCACGGAATGCCAACTACAGAAGCAGAAACAATTAACAAAGATCTTTTAGCATTTATTAGAAGTTAAGTTTAAAAAAGAGGGCAGCCAAAATTGACTGCCCTTTTTTATTGATTCGATTGATTATTTTTTTCGGGTGCATATTAATGAATGACGATACTAAAAAATGTCCTTTTTCCCAACTTACTACTGATTTTGGGGCTCCAGTTGTAGATAACCAGAATAGTATGACGGCAGGTGCAAGAGGGCCTCTACTTGCTCAAGATTTATGGCTAAACGAGAAATTAGCTAACTTTGTTCGTGAAGTAATTCCAGAACGTCGTATGCATGCAAAAGGTTCAGGTGCATTCGGCACTTTCACGGTGACTCATGATATTACTCAATATACCCGCGCTAAAATCTTTAGTGAAATTGGTAAAAAAACAGAAATGTTTGCCCGATTTACCACTGTAGCTGGTGAACGTGGAGCAGCAGATGCTGAACGTGATATTCGCGGCTTTGCTTTAAAATTTTATACAGAAGAAGGTAACTGGGACATGGTGGGGAACAATACACCAGTGTTCTTCTTACGTGATCCACGTAAATTTCCAGATTTAAATAAAGCAGTAAAACGCGATCCTAAAACTAACTTGCGTAGCGCAACGAATAACTGGGATTTCTGGACTTTATTACCTGAAGCTTTACATCAGGTCACTATTGTCATGTCTGATCGAGGTATTCCTGCTTCCTACCGTCATATGCACGGTTTTAGTAGCCATACCTATAGTTTCATCAATAGTGCGAATGAACGTTTCTGGGTGAAATTTCATTTCCGGACCCAACAGGGAATTAAAAATTTAACAGATGCCGAAGCTGGTGAATTAGTGGGGCATGATCGTGAAAGTCATCAACGTGATTTATTCGATGCGATTGAACGAAAAGATTTCCCTAAGTGGACTTTGTATGTACAGGTAATGCCTGAGCAAGATGCTGAAAAGGTTCCATATCATCCATTTGATTTAACAAAAGTCTGGCCTCATGGAGATTATCCATTAATCGAAGTGGGTGAGTTCGAGCTGAATCGAAACCCTGAAAATTTCTTCTTAGATGTTGAGCAATCTGCTTTTGCACCAAGTAATCTAGTTCCTGGCATTAGCGCCTCACCAGACCGCATGTTGCAAGCCCGTTTATTTAACTATGCAGATGCTCAGCGTTATCGTTTAGGTGTGAATTATCAGCAAATACCTGTAAATGCGGCACGTTGCCCAGTTCATAGTAATCACCGTGACGGTCAAGGACGCATCGATGCCAATTATGGTGGTCTTCCACATTACGAACCAAATAGTTTTGGGCAATGGCAAGAGCAGCCTCAGTACAAAGAACCACCGTTAAAAATCAATGGGGATGCTGATTTCTGGAACTATCGTGAAGATGACAACGATTATTTCAGTCAACCTCGTGCTTTGTTTGAACTTATGACTCCTGAGCAACAACAGGCTTTATTTGATAATACTGCACGCGCAATGGGTGATGCTCTTGATTTCATTAAATATCGCCACATTCGTAACTGTTACGCATGTCATCCAGCTTATGGCGAAGGTGTGGCTAAGGCGCTTGGTTTGACAGTTGAAAATGCTCAAGCAGCTAGAGAAACTGACCCTGCACGTGGTTTACCAAGTTTTATTTAAATCTTTAAAAATAGTACATAAGGCTATGTCAATAATAGCTTTATGTACTTAACTATTTTATAGCATCGAATGAAAAAATTAATATCTACACTCAGTCTCGGTATTCCATCATTATTCTTCACAAGTAATGTACAAGCAGGGCTGACCATTCCTGTGGGTTTTACCAAATCAGATTCATTTATATTTAACGCCTCAAGCAAAGACTGCTTATAAAGAGGCTTTAGCTTTACCTGAAACAGCCATACCTTTATTAGATTTAGATTTTGGTATATTAACTCAAAATTCATCTTCAAAGATTCGGTTTAACTAATATTATTTAAAAGAGAATAGAACTTTATTGTTTTCAGATAGTATATTTAAATTAACTAGAATTTTATAAATAAAATGAAATATAAAAAATATTATTATATATGGTAGAAATAATCGTAGCCCTTTCTTCTTATAATAAGTAGAAAGGGCTCTTTAAAATTATTTTTTAGCTGTCGATTTATCAAGTGATGGATATGGAACAGGCATATTTAATGCCAATTGTGCATCTTTCACTACATCAAAACGTAGAACTTTATTAGCTCCTAGTTCATCAAGTAATTTACTCAGCGGTCCACCACTTTTTACAACTTGAACGTTCTTTGGAAAAAGCTTTTGTCCAAATGCCAAAGTATTAGACTCTACAGAAGTGCTGTGCCATTTCCCATCTACCAATTGATACATGGTTTTTGTTTCAATACGAGATTGTGGTTTCACAGTTTTAATTTCTGGCAATGGCGCAGCTACACTTAAATCAGGTTTACCATCAGTATTATAAATATGAGCTTGAACTGATTTATCGCCAATTTTCATATCAATAGGTGTTAACCATTTTGGTAATTGGTAACCATACACACCACGAACACGAGCAATTTCTGTATTTACTGGTAATGCGAGTACATGGCCATAATATTTATGGTTACGCATTGAACTCAATAATTCTGTGGTATTGAAGTGATGAGCACCAGGTTGGCGTACAACCACAGCAACCGAAACTTCATCATATGGGTCGACATCACCGACTGCATAAGAGAAGAATGTTAATGAAACCAAACCATAGCCTGGGATAGGTTGTAATGGTTCAAGTGGAGCAGGGAGTTTTGCTTTTATTTTAGAAATCGGAGCAAGCATCAAGAGTTGGATATTGCTAGTACGGTAATAAAAATTCGGAGACCATACTTTACCAACTCTAGTATCTACAAGTTTTTTTGGGATGGTACGGAAATAATCAATATTTCCAGCTGCAGGATCTTTTGCAACTTCGTCTAGATTCGGGTTCATACGAAAACGATCGTAATAGCCACCTTTTGGAACATTAACTTTATAGGGCCCAAACTCTACAACAGTTGTTTCCTGTGAAGTGCTTGAGTTTGATGGTTGTTGTACAGAACTTGAGTTAGTCTCAACCGCTTGAGCTGAAAAACTCAATAATAAACTTACAGATAACGTAGTAACTGTTTGAGGTAGATTAAGCTTGTTGAACATTGAAATGTTCCTCCTATAGACCATGTATTAATGCTAAGATTAAAGTGAGGTTGAAGGTCAAGCTTTTTTATTGGTATTTTAAACTTTATTAGACCTCTTGCGAAAGTCGTTATTGCAAGTTCATCCGATTTACCAGTGCAGCGATTAAGTTAATGCGTAAACCGAATCTTTTCCGTCTATTTCGATAGCGTTCACTTAATATTCTAAATGTTTTCAATTGACTATTAATATGTTCGATCACAACTCGTATTTTTCCAATCATTTTATTGTACTTTTTCTCAACATCAAATAAGGGTAAATTCTTCTTTTTCTTTATTGGCATCAATAATTTAAAGCCATCTTGCTCTAATCCGTAGTACCCTAAATCGGTCATAACATATTTACAATGTTTGAATTTTTTAACCGTTCTTCTTGCCAATTTAATGTCATGCTGACTGCCATTCGATATATCTAGCCCTATGATTTGTTTGCTGTTCGGATGATAGATCACTTGTGCTTTTAGCGTATGTTTCTTCTTTTTACCACTGTAGAACTTACTCTGATTTTTTTTTCGGACGTTCTATTGAACATTCTGTCGCATCAATAATGACCCAGTTAAACTGTTCGTCTGCTGTGGTAATGCTTCGTTTTGGCAGAGTAAACCGTCTTGATTTCATCAATGCATCTTCAACCTTTTTAATGGTTCGATTCACATTACTTTCAGCGATATGGTAATTTGCAGCCAACTCCAATTGAGTGCTGTAATTCCGTAAGTAATTGAGTGTTAATAATAATTGATCCTCTATAGCTAAAGTATGAGGACGCCCAGATTTCTTTTTAAGTGATTCTACTTCTTTTAAAACTTCGATCATTTCACTAAAAACTGGTCGAGGTACACCAACCAAGCGCTGGAATTCAGAATCTGAAAAACGATTTAATTTCTGATATCTCATGAAATTTAGATTGAGGTGGTTTTTACTTTCGCAAGAGGTCTATTTAAAAAGAAAATTAGAATATAAAAAATAAAAGATATGATTTTTTATGAATTAAAAAAGAGAACCAGAATATAAAATTCTGGTTCTCTTTTTTTAAAATATTTTAATAAATTACTTAAGAGTGCTTAACCGTTTAACAACAGCTTCGGCAATTTCTTTACTAGATTGAGGGTTTTGTCCAGTAATAATTCTATCATCTGATACTACATATGAAGTAAATGGAAGAAAGCCTTGTTTATATTTAGCGCCATGGTTAATTAAGCTATTTTGTAAGGAAAATGGAACTTGAGATTTAATTCCAGACAAAGTTTCTTCTTTATTCGCGAACCCAGTAACAGTACTACCTGAAATGAGTGGTTTACCATCTTCACCTACCAAAGGTAATAAGCCTCCCACGCCATGACAAACCGCTGAAACGATACCACCTTGGCGGTAAATAGTTTCACTAATATTTTTTAGTTCCTTATTATCCGGGAAATCCCACATTGTTCCATGTCCACCCGTATAATAAATTGCTTTATAGCGTGTTGGATCGATACTACTTGGTGCCAAAGTGTGGTTTAAGCGATACATAAACTGACGATCTGCTAAAAGTTTTCGAGCTGATTTATCAACATAAATAGGCTTCATACTACGTTCATCAATTGGTACAACTCCACCTTGAGGACTGACAAAATCCATGTCATAGCCAGCAACTTTAGCGACATCATAAAAATGAGTTAATTCAGTAAGCCATAAGCCAGTTTTATCTGAACGAGTCGGATAGGCTGAATGATTGGTCATAACGACTAAAATTTTACCTTTGCTTTTAGCCGTTTCTTGATTTTGTACTTGGTCAGATGCATTTGCATAGCTTACTAATAAAAAAGCCCTCTGTACACGACAAAAATAGATAACTCATTGAAATAATGTCACAATAATTGTTTTCTAACGACGAATACTATGACACATCTCAATGAGTTATATCTTATCTTAAACAAATCTCTAAAATGGAACAAGTCACATTTAAAGTGCTTTGCGCTCATCATGCTTGTGATTATTTTAAAGCAAACATGTAATCTTTCTTCTGCATCTAAAGCCTTGCCCATCAAGTGTTTACCACAATCATTTTATCGACGTATGCAGCGCTTCTTTGCAGGTCAGTATTTTGATTATCGTCAAATTTCTCAGTTGATTTTCAATATGTTTTCATTCGACCAAGTGCAACTGACTTTAGATAGAACCAATTGGAAATGGGGAAAACGAAATATTAATATCCTGATGCTCGCAATCGTTTATCGTGGAATAGCGATACCTATCCTTTGGACATTGCTTAATAAACGTGGAAATTCAGATACGAAAGAGCGTATTGCTTTGATTCAACGCTTTATAGCCATTTTTGGTAAAGACCGTATTGTGAATGTGTTCGCAGACAGAGAGTTTATCGGTGAGCAGTGGTTTACATGGTTAATTGAACAAGACATCAACTTCTGCATTCGTGTTAAAAAACTTCATTGTCACCAATCATTTAGGAAAGAATCATAAAATTAGTGATTTATTTCGCCATCTTAAAGTTGGTCAAATTGAATGTCGTAAACGACGGATTTTGGTTGGTCGGGTGAAACTATATATAAGTGCACTACAGTTAGAAAATGGAGAGCTTTTACTCGTCGTTTCTCCTCAGTTTAATGCCAATGCTATTCAGGATTATGCATTACGCTGGGAAATTGAAACCTTATTCAGTTGTCTCAAAGGACGCGGGTTTAATCTTGAAAATACGCGCTTGACAGACCCTAGACGAGTGAAAAAATTGATTGCGGTGTTAGCTATAAGCTTCTGTTGGTGTTACTTAACGGGTGAATGGCAACATAATCAAAAAAAAGCGATAAAAATAAAGAAGCATGGACGACTCTCAATGAGTTTATTTCGCTATGGTTTAGACTATGTTCAAATGGCGATTCAGCGTTTAATTGGTTTTGGGAAAAAAGAAGAGTTTAAGGAAATTTTGGCAATTTTAAGAAAGCAGAATCCTGATAGGATAAGGGTTCTGTGAAATTTGTCGTGTACAGAGATATGGAGGAGTAAAAAGTTTTTAAAATCAATAATAAGCTAATATTGAGATCAATTTTTTTATGTTATAAATGAAAACTACTAATAATTAGAGATATAAATATGACGAATAATTTTAATGCTGAACAGGCAAGAAAAAATGCGAAAGACGTAAAAATAGATCAAGCACTATTGTTAGAAAAAATTTTATCTGGAACCGAGGAAATCTCGAAAGAAGGTAAGCGACGGGCAGTTTTTCAATTTCCAATAGATGCTTTGCATCCTGAACATATCACACAGGTAGAGGAAGAGTTAAAAACACGAGGTTTTAATGTCTCAACCAATATTGAGCAATCTGGTACAACAGTCAATATTGAAGTCAGTTTCTAAGCTTTTGTTCAATGAAAACGCCCATAGTTTTGGGCGTTTTTTATAATTTTTTACAATCTAAATTTATAATAATCAACATATTGTTTGACAGGTTTATCCTTCTTCTGTAGCTTTACTTTTTGAGTGGAATATGGATATGAACTTC
Source organism: Acinetobacter sp. FDAARGOS_558 (assembly GCF_003937785.1). NCBI lineage: Bacteria > Pseudomonadati > Pseudomonadota > Gammaproteobacteria > Moraxellales > Moraxellaceae > Acinetobacter > Acinetobacter sp. FDAARGOS_558. The sequence continues at coordinate 414,328 of NZ_RKJH01000001.1, read as the reverse complement.
CAAACAATACTTTCATCTTTCAAAAATCAATCTACTGGTACAGATGCATTTAAGAATTTAAAAAGTGCCTGTGAACACCATCTCAAACACTCATCAGACCTAAACGAAAAAGCTGTAATTTATCTCATTTATGGGTTTGCTCGTAGTTATGTCATCTTATATGAAGATGAAGCGGTAACTACCGAGTTCGCTCAAGCTTCGAAAGAAATGTTAGTGAATTACATGAATCGCTTAAATGAAGCCTTACGTACTCAAGATGACCATATAATCTTAAATACTCTAAATCAGGTAAGTAATGATTATATGCAAGGCTCAAGAATCTTTTAATACTTGCGTTAGCATGTTGAAAAGATACTTCTTTAGTCATAGGCCAACTAAAGAAGTATCCAGTGGTAGTTTTAATGTGATTTTTTCTTGCCGCCACCATCTTGTTTATTGACAGTAGACCATGCAATACGTTCAGCTTCTTCTTGAGAGTGACCTCTATCTACTTCACTCTCAACAATATGTTTCGCCTGACGTTTTTGTTTTGCTGTATAAGATGATTTGTCGCCACGAGACATAGCATAGACCTCCATATTTTCTTTTAAGATCTTCTATTATTGAATCATATTAAAAATCAAAAACGGTTAAATAATGTCTTATCCTGTATACATAAGTTGAATCTTATTTAGAGCTTATTTAACTTTATACTTAACCGTAAATTTATAAAATTCAATAGATTAAATCAAAGCTAGTCTGCTTTAGTTCAAATTTTATTGTTTTTAAAATGTAAAATTTTTATTTTATAAAAGTCGACAAAAAGATTTTTTATGTAAAATTAAAGAGTTAATGAAGGTTGAAAATTTAAAACTTTGGAAAATTAAAAGTTATTTATCGACCTTAATGATTGTTGTAGGTTAATATTTCGCAAGAAAAGAAAAAACGACTGATGCGTAAACAAACCTGCGTGTGTCTGTCGTTTTTTTTCATGTATGCTGTCCTTAGTTCAAGAGTTGATTTGAAATGCACTGTGATATTTATAGATCGAGCAAAAAAGATGAAATGTACATTTATATTGCTCGTCCAAACTATCCTGATGAAACGGAGCAAGCCGATCCGTTTGAAAAAGTTCCAGAAGCTGTTTTACAAGCCTTTGGCCGTGCAACATTTGTCATGCATTTAGAATTGGCTCCAACACGTAAATTAGCGCGTGTAAATGTTTTACATGTTCTAGACTCATTACAAACAAAAGGCTTCTTTATTCAGATGCCGCCAGAAGGGTTAATTAACCCAAATGCAGTTGAACCAGAGGGCTTACGTGGTGCGTGAAGATCAAGCTGGAATTTTAAATCAATTACTTTCTTCTCTCGACGCAATTCCTGAAGAGATTATTGCTTTAACAGCTTATGGCGTTGGCGCTATTATTGCCTTGTGGTGCTGGTGGCGTTTAATGCGCCGCTTACCTACCACTTTGGGCGCAATAAGCTGGTTAGTTGTTTTTGCTATTTTGGTGACACCGACTGTTTCGGAAGGGCCTAATGCATCTGTAGCGCCAGCTATTTTTGGACTACTGTTTGGTGTTTTAACTAAAGATAGTCCTTTAATCTGGTCAAATTTATCCTTAATTCTGTTTGTAATCGGTCTAGGTTTGGTTATTGGCTATTGTTGGTCAAAATATATAACAAACAAAAGCATGCGTTCCATCTAACCATTGAAATAGAAAAATAAGGTCTCTACATGTCTGCTGATACCCAACATTTTACCGGTACAGATCAATATATCGCGACTGATAGTCTTAAACTTGCTGTAAAAGCAGCTCGTGCCTTGCAAAAGCCTTTATTGGTTAAAGGTGAGCCGGGTACAGGTAAAACTTTACTTGCTGAGCAAGTGGCAGAAAGTCTTGGTTTAAAACTCATCACTTGGCACATTAAGTCAACAACTAAGGCACAGCAAGGCTTATATGAATACGATGCTGTGTCTCGCTTGCGTGATAGTCAACTTGGTGATGATCGTGTTTACGATATTAAGAACTATATTAAGCCCGGTAAACTGTGGGAAGCCTTCACCAGTGAAGAGCGTTGTGTGCTTTTAATTGATGAAATTGATAAGGCGGACATCGAGTTTCCAAATGACTTGTTACATGAACTTGATAAGATGTCTTTTTATGTTTATGAAACAGGCGAAACGATTACGGCTACTCAACGTCCAATCGTAATTATTACTTCAAATAATGAAAAAGAATTACCAGATGCGTTCCTGCGTCGTTGCTTCTTCCACTACATCGAGTTTCCAGACGAAGCAACTATGCGTGAAATTATCTCGGTACATTTCCCAAATATCTCTGCGACTTTGGTAAATGAAGCGCTTCAAGTTTTCTTCAAGCTCCGTGAAATTCCTAACTTGAAGAAACCACCATCTACATCTGAACTGATCGATTGGTTGAGTCTGCTTATGGCAGATGATATGCCTGAAGATGTACTACGTAATCGAGATACATCAAAAGCTATTCCACCTTTGTATGGCGCACTCATTAAAAACGAACAAGATGTGCAACTGCTTGAACGTTTGGCTTTCATGTCGCGACGTTAAAGGAGGGAATAACCCATGTTTGTGCGGTTATTTTACACCTTACGAAAATATGGTGTTCCAGTCACGACTCGTGAACTGATTGACTTAAATCGTGCAGTAAGCGAAGGGCTAGTTTTTGCCGATCAAGAAGAGTTCTATCAACTTGCTAAAACCATTTTAGTTAAAGATGAACGTTTTTTTGATAAGTTCGATCGTGCCATGAAAGATTACTTTGATGGCATAGAAACCTTTGATATTGATGAGTTACTCAAGCAAGTCCATAAATTACCAAAAGACTGGTTCGACTTAGAACTTCTAGAAAAGCATTTAACACCAGAGCAAAGAGCTGAACTTCAAAAAGCAGGTTCTTTAGAAGAACTGATGAAAATGCTAGAAGAGCGTTTACGTGAACAGCATAAAAAACATCAAGGTGGTAACCGTATGGTTGGCACGGGTGGAACTTCACCTTTTGGTGCTTTTGGTGACCATCCGGAAGGCGTCAGAATTGGTGGGCCGGGCCGTAAACGTTCAGCGGTTAAAGTTTGGGAACAGCGTAAATACCAAAATCTAGATGATGACCAAGTTCTTGGTACCCGCCAAATGCAAATTGCTTTACGACGTTTACGTAAATTTGCAAGACAAGGTGCTGCCGAAGAGTTAGACGTTGACGGTACAATCCGTGAAACGGCCAAGCAGGGTATTCTTGACGTCCAAATGGTGCCAGAGCGTCGAAATCGAATCAAAGTGCTCATGTTGTTTGATGTAGGTGGTTCGATGGATGCACATATTGCCCAATGTGAAAAGTTATTTAGCGCAGCTAAAACAGAATTTAAAACGCTTGAATACTTTTATTTCCATAATTGTCTTTATGACTATGTTTGGAAAGATAACTACCGAAGAACAGCTACTCGCATGAACACATGGGACTTGTTTCATACCTATGGACGTGACTATCGTGTAATTGTCGTAGGTGATGCCAGTATGGCACCGTATGAGCTGAAATCGGTAGGTGGCTCGGTTGAATATATGAATGATGAAGCTGGTGAAGTTTGGTTACGTCGCCTACGCCAGCATTTTGATAAAACAGCATGGTTAAACCCTGAAACAGAAGGGTATTGGCATTACACTCAAACAATTGGTTGGATTAAAGAGATTTTTGAAAACCATATGTATCCAATGACCCTAAAAGGCATTGAGGATTTGACGCGTTACCTTTCTCGATAAACTTGATAACTTTAATAATTTAAAAAGAGGGATGATATGCAACATCAAATTAATGGTATTGCTTTACCGAATGAACAAGGATTTTTTGGTGAATATGGAGGGCAATTTATTCCTCCACATTTAAAAGAAGCAATGGATGAAATTAATGTTGCTTATGAAGAAATTCGCCATACACCAGAATTTCAAAATGAATTAGCAGACCTCTTTGCAAATTATGTCGGCCGTCCAAGTCCTTTATTTTATGCAAAACGCCTTTCAGAACAGTTAGGTGGCGCGCAAATTTATTTAAAACGTGAAGACTTAAATCATACCGGTGCCCATAAAATTAATCACTGTTTAGGTGAAGCTCTACTTGCTAAATATATGGGCAAAAAGAAAGTTATCGCCGAGACTGGTGCGGGTCAACATGGGGTTGCTTTAGCGACGGCTTGTGCTCTAGTGGGTATTCCATGTGAGATCCACATGGGTCAAGTTGATATTGAAAAAGAACATCCAAATGTGGTCAAAATGAAAATTTTGGGCGCTCATTTGGTGTCAGTAACTCGCGGTACAGCAACCTTAAAAGATGCGGTTGATAGCGCGTTTGAAGAATATTTAAAAGATCCTAAAAATTTTATTTATGCGATTGGTTCTGTGGTTGGACCCCATCCATTTCCTAAAATGGTTCGAGATTTTCAATCAATTATTGGTAAGGAAATTAAAGAGCAGACGCATCAACGATTTGGAAAAAATCCAGATTGTGTTGTCGCATGTGTCGGTGGCGGTTCAAATGCAATCGGTGCGTTTACAGCTTTTTTAAATGATTCAGATGTGAAACTTGTAGGAGTTGAACCTGCTGGGCATGGGCTAGATACAAATATGCATTCGGCAACCCTAACATTAGGTAAGCCAAGCCAAATTCATGGTATGGCATGTTATGTTCTTGAAAATGAGGCTGGTGAACCTTTACCTGTGCATTCTATCGCTTCAGGATTGGACTATCCTGGTGTTGGGCCACAACATAGTTTCTTAAAAGATTTAGGCCGTGTGGAATATAGCACTGCAACTGACCAAGAATGTTTAGATGCGTTTATGACCTTATCACGAGTTGAAGGTATTGTTCCTGCGCTTGAAAGCTCACATGCTGTCGCATGGGCAATACGTGAAGCGCCAAAACTGCCGAAAGAAACCATGATCGTGGTGAATCTGTCGGGTCGTGGCGATAAAGATTCTGATTATGTGGCAGAAAAACTTAAGCTTTAAACTAAATATACTTAAAGAGCGGCTCATTTCGAAAGGCCGCTTTTTTATTTTATAGACTAAATTTTACCCTATTTAAAAGTTCATTATTTCTTAATTAAAACAAAGTATTTTGATTTTGAGCCGTGACTGTTTGAGATAGATATGTAAAACACTGGTTCACAAGGCAAAGCGTTGCTTTGCACTACCTCACTCAGTAGAATAGTCACTTTGCAAAATTTGCCTTTGGAGACGCCTAAGTGGAGCGACCGACGATTAGCCCTGAACATTTACAGGAAGCTGCTGAAAATTTATCAACAATTCGAGATTTTATTCGTTTTGGGGTGTCAGCATTACGTCAATATGATGCACATTTAGGACAAGGTACTGAAGATTATTTCGCAGAAAGCTCTGCATTAGTTTTACAAACCTTATCTCTTGAATGGTCAGCAGATTCAGAGATTTTAGATGCGAAGCTTTTACCAAGTGAAAAAGCAGAATTCTTAAGCTTGTTGGAACGCCGTATTAATGAGCGTATTCCGACTTCTTATTTATTAAATTTAGCTTATTTCTTTAATAAGCCATTTTATGTGGATGAGCGCGTACTTATTCCTCGCTCACCAATTGCAGAGTTAATTGAGCAACGTTTTGCGCCATATTGTTTAGATGAAAATGGCCAAATGCGTGAAGCGCTTAATAACTTACCAGAAAATACCAAGCCTAAAACTCCACAACGTATTTTAGATATGTGTACAGGTTCTGGCTGTATTGCGGTAGCTTTAGCTTATGCTTATCCAGATGCAGAAGTAGATGCAACAGACATCTCTAAAGAAGCTTTAGAAGTAGCATCAATTAACGTTGAACATCACAATAAACAATACCAAGTTGCATTACTTGAGTCGGACTTATTTGAAAAAATTCCAGCTGAAAACCAGTACGATTTAATTGTAAGTAACCCTCCGTATGTTGATGCCGAAGATATGGCTGACTTACCGGAAGAGTTTTTACACGAACCTGAGCTTGCATTGGCAGCAGGCCAAGATGGTTTAGACCTCGTGCGTAAAATGCTTGCTCAAGCGGCAGATTATTTAACTGAAGATGGTCTTATTGTTATTGAAGTCGGTAACTCTGAATGGGCAATGCGCCAAAACTTTAATACAGTTGATTTCAACTGGCTTACTTTCCAAAAAGGTGGTTCAGGTATTTTTGCTTTGACTGCTGAACAATGTCGTCGTTATAGAAAATTATTTGAAGAACAAGTTTAAGGAGTTGGACATATGGCAGGGAACAGTATTGGACAACTCTTTCGTGTGACTACATGCGGTGAATCGCATGGGGTTGGTTTAATGGCAATTGTTGATGGAGTGCCACCAGGCCTTGCATTAACCGAAGAAGATTTGCAAAAAGATCTGGATCGCCGTAAGCCGGGAACCTCGAAATTTGCGACTCAGCGTAAAGAGCCTGATCAGGTTGAAATCATTTCTGGTGTGTTTGAGGGTAAAACTACTGGTACGCCAATTGGTTTACTCATTCGCAATACAGACCAAAAATCGAAAGATTATGGAAATATTGCACAAACTTTTAGACCGGGTCACGCAGATTACACTTATACGCAAAAGTATGGTTTCCGCGACTATCGTGGTGGTGGCCGTTCAAGTGCTCGTGAAACTGCTATGCGTGTTGCAGCTGGTGCTATTGCGAAGAAATATTTAGCAGAAAAATTTGGTGTTCTGATCCGCGGTCATGTGACTCAAATTGGTAATGAAGTTGCTGAAAAACTAGATTGGAATGAAGTTCCAAATAATCCATTTTTCTGTGGCGATGTAGATGCTGTTCCTCGTTTTGAAGCATTGGTTACGTCTTTACGTGAACAAGGTACAAGTTGTGGTGCTAAGTTAGAAATTTTAGCCGAAAAAGTTCCTGTAGGTTGGGGTGAGCCTGTCTTTGATCGTTTAGATGCTGATATTGCACATGCAATGATGAGTATCAATGCGGTTAAAGGTGTTGAAATTGGTGATGGTTTTGCTGTAGCAGGACAGTTCGGACATGAAACACGTGACGAATTGACTAGTCATGGTTTTCAAGCAAATCATGCTGGTGGTATTTTAGGTGGTATTTCAAGTGGCCAGACCATCCGTGTGGCGATTGCACTAAAACCAACAGCAAGTATTACTACTTCGGGTAAAACGATTAATTTAAATCGTGAAGATACTGATGTGTTAACTAAAGGCCGTCATGACCCGTGCGTGGGCGTTCGAGCAACTCCAATTGCGGAAGCAATGTTGGCAATTGTACTAATGGATCATTTCTTACGCCACCGTGCTCAAAACGCGGATGTTGTTCCTCCATTTGCGCCAATCGAACCATAGTTAGTTCTAATCAGCGTATTTAAAAAGCCACATAAACAAAATTATGTGGCTTTTCTATTTTTATTGAAATCACATGATTACCTTAAAAATAAATCATTAAGTTAGATCTACAATTTGCTCTTCATTCAAAGCAATTTGATATTGATTGCGGCCATTTGTTTTTGCCTGATAGAGCGCATGATCAGCACGACTAACAAAAGCAGAAATTGAATCATTTAAACGTGGAATTGTGGTCGCCACGCCAACACTAATAGTTACGTATGGTGAAACACTACTACATGGATGAACAATAGCAATTTTCTTAATTGCATTCATTAATCTTTCGGCCTGAATTTTGGCTTGTTGTGCATTTGTCATTGGGAACAGAAGTAAGAATTCTTCACCGCCATAACGGGCAACCAAATCGCCACTACGAGCAGCAATTGAGGAAATTGCAGTCGCAATATCTTTTAAACACTGATCACCCTTGAGATGGCCTAAGCTATCGTTATATGGTTTAAAGAAGTCTATATCAACCATCATAATAGTAAGAGGGGTCTCATGGCGTAATGCGCGTCTCCATTCATTATCAAGTGTTTCATCAAGATAACGTCGGTTAGCAAGCCCGGTTAAAGCATCTTGTTGAGAAAGCAGTGACAGTTGTTGAGCTTGTTGCATGAGTTCAATACGGTTGAGCTCAATCATACAGTTTTGTAAATAGTTTTCACGGTGCTGACGATCCGTAGCATAGGCAAGGGTCATGCCTAAGAAACTACTAAACGTATATGTACGGTTTAAGAAGGTCCAGTCTATGTCTCCGTTCAAATAGGTACTTACCAAAATACCAATAAGACCGCCGACCCATCCTGCAATAATGGCAGTATAAAAACGCATGCCTACCGCACCATAGATAATTACAATGGCATACATCATTGCTGCATGAAAAAGTACATTATCTTGGCCATTTTCTAAAACGTTAATTAAGATAAATGTTATGGCAACGGCAGCGGAAGAACCAATTCCGACATAATAATCAAACCACTGATTTAATTTTTTAATAAATGATAAAATCCAGGCGATTAAAACAATTATGCCTACCCAAGAATAATAGCTTAACCAGGATAAAACTTGTTCGGTCGGTAAAACTTGGTATATACCAAAGCTTAAAAATAAATATAATATTAAAATAATAGGTGCTCTATAGCGAAACTCATAGGCTGCACCATTTTGATATTGAAAACGATATATCGTTTCAAGTTGCTTTGGAAACCATACGAAATTTAATCCGCGTGTGGTTAATAAATCTATTTGTTCCTGTCCCAATATATTGGAACCTTGCAACTTCATAATTAATGCTCTCTATATTGGAAGTTGGCATAAAATGAGACTTGTTTTATTAAAGTTCCATCTAAAAGTATTGGTTATATAATGTGTGGTTTATTTAAAATAATAATACAGATTTTTTAAAAAAGTAATGATTTTTACGCCCCCTAATTGTGATAAAAATCACGACATTTCAATGATTAGCGTCACAATTATCTAAAGATTCGAAACCTTTGAGAAAAAATTACAAATGGTCGATTAAAGATTGTATCTTTATCATTTTCGGATAGACTTATAGCCGTGAAGTACAGATGATTGCTGTCATATAAATAGGAAAATTAGCAATGACTGCTCTAAATCAATATGGAATGAGTTTAGAAATTACGCCGCATAATGGATGGTCTCAGCGGTTTTGGGAGGATCTTTTACCAGTGAAGGAGCGGGTGAGTAAACATCCGTTTTTTACTGAAATGGCCAATGGGGGATTGAGCCTAGAAAGTTTCCGTTATGCTTTACTTAATTTCTATCCATTAGTAGCGCATTTCCCGTCATATATGGCTGGTGCGTTAGCTAAAGCAACTGCTTTTGCAGAACCTGGCGTTACTGAAACAAGAGATTGGTTAATTCAAAATATTAAGGTCGAAGAGCGCCATTTACAGTGGTATCGGGATTGGGCTAGAGGTTTTGGATTAACGGTAGAACAACTCGATAGTGTTCGCCCACCAGCTTCGATGAATGCGGTGAATCATTTTCTTTGGAATATGAGTCATCGTGGCAACTTGGCTGAATGTCTGGCAGCGACCAATTTAGCAATTGAATGGGCGACAGGTGACTGGTCTATTCAAGTCTATAAAGGCATACACGCTTATACGGATCATTCGGAAGTTACCATTGATAAGCGTTCTTTAGCTTGGTTACGTGCACATGCTCATTATGATGATTTACATCCTTATGAAGCTATGGAGCTGATTAAACGTTTGTGCAATGAACGTCCTGATTGGCAGCAAAAAGCATTTCATGCGGCAGAAGAAGGGCTGCGGTATTATGAATTAGCTTTAGACGATTGCTATAGAGTACAGCTTCAAGCCTCTGCTTGATCTCAACTTAAAAAGGGAGAATATTCTACATATTCTCCCTTTTATTTTATTCAAGCAATTTTAAGAGCTTTGCACGATAAGGTGTTTCTTCAGGCAGAAGTTCAAGTAAGCGCTCAACTGCATCAACACGGTCAGGAACACGGCTAACCACACGTAATAGTTGGTCTACATCATCAATTTGATAGATAACATGACTCAAGCGGGCGTCAAAGCAATCTCTCCAAGCACACAAAAACGGACTTTCTGACTTGGCTAAAAAACTACCTCTATACAGTGTTAAAGTGGTTGCAGTAAAACCTAAGTTTAGTGCTTGCTCAGCCATGAGAAAGTCACATTGAATTTCACAGTTAAGTCTATATGGTCGTGACTCGATCACATCGGGAATCAGGTTTCGAAGCTGTGAGAGCTCAGCTTTTAGTGTAGTGGTACTCACTGGTCGATCGCCATATAAGGCATAGTGAAGCTCTTCTAAGTTTATGCCTTCCGGACATAAAGCAAGAATACATAAAATTTCGATTTGACGCTGCGTGAGTGTCAAGCCATGTTGATTGTATTGAACCTTAGGCGTGCCTAGCGCCTTAATATATAAAATGTTCTTTTGATGAAGTTGAATGGCTTGTTTTACAATATCGGCGCAGCGTTCAACAGCTAAAATTCCAAGTGAATTATGCTTTTGATATTTAGTTGATAAGTTCATAATGCCATAAAACTGGCCTGTATTTGCGTCAGTGATTGGGGCTGCATAACATACCCAGTCTCTAACGCTGTTCATCTGATTTTCATGTGAATAAACACAACTTGCAGAATGTGTATTTAGTGCAAGACCAATTGCATTTTGACCAACTGCTTGGGTTGACCATTGTCCACCTTCAACAAAATGGACTTGTTCGGCAGATGAACGCATAGGCGTACTACTCCATGTCCAGAGTAAAGTACCGTGAGGGTCAGTCACCCCAATTGCCATATCCGCATCTTCAGCAATATGCATCAAATTTCTATGGCACTCTTGGATTGAACGACCAAATAAGGAATGTTGCCATTCATGATCTAGATCAAATATAGGAGCCGCATCTAGATCGAGTGACGGCTTTTTTCCTAAACAGGGTGTTTCAGAGATTGTTTCCGGTCTAAAGAAAGACGGAAGGTTGTCTGTAGAAGGCAATAATAATTGTTTTGACATATCCATATCGAAGTTCCTTTATCGTTGAAATGGCGTATCCGTGGCCGCTCAACAGGTTTAGCTTTCTTATTGTGACTATTTCCTCATTATTTCATTTACCTTAAATAATTTTAAACGGTTTGACTATTATCCTATTGGGTAAGTTTTGTTATTTCGCCTCGCCCTATGACAAAACATCTTCTCTTGAAAATGGCTTTGGTGCAAATTCACCGAAATATTGCCGATCGGCAAAATAGCTAGAACGGACCATTGGCGCACTCCAGATATTTTTAAAGCCTAAACGCTGGCCATGCTGAGTGTATCTTTCAAATTCTTGTAAATTCACAAACCGGTGAATAGGGGCATGTGATTTAGAGGGCTGTAAATATTGTCCAATAGTCACTAAATCTACATCATGATCTTTTAAATCGTTGAGTAGAGCAATAACCTCAGCTTCAATTTCTCCTAGCCCTACCATTAGGCCGCATTTAGTTTTGATATCAGGACAGTATTTTTTAAAACGTTTTAATAAATTTAACGAATGCTGATAGTCCGAACCGGGGCGCATCGCTTTATATAAACGCGGCACTGTCTCAATATTATGATTAAACACATCTGGTGGTGATAAGCTTAATGTAGAGAGTGCTGTTTCTAAACGGCCACGAAAGTCCGGAACTAAAATTTCAATCAGCGTATCTGGACAACGGTTTCTGATTTCTTCAATACACTTCACAAAATGTGCTGCACCACCATCGTGTAGATCATCACGGTCTACAGAGGTAATGACTACATATTTTAAGTTTAGGTTAGCGACCGTCTCAGCTAGATGTTTAGGTTCATTTTCATCTAAAGGCATTGGACGACCATGTGCTACATCGCAGAAAGGGCAACGTCTTGTACAAATATCTCCCATAATCATAAATGTTGCCGTACCACCGCCAAAACATTCAGGTAGATTTGGACATGCGGCCTCTTCACAAACACTATGTAGCTTTTGTTGGCGTAATAAATTTTTGATACGTTGAATTTCTTCGAAATCAGTTATTTTTGCTCGAATCCATTCAGGTTTTTTAGGTAGTTCTTCGGTAGGTAAAATTTTAATAGGAATACGAGAAACTTTATCTATTCCTCTTAACTTAATACCTGTCTCTATTTGCCTTTTTAAGTCCATATATAAAATTCCATTTTATATTAAATAAATTTGCAACTAGACTAGTTATAATAAAAAACCTTATTTCTATAAATAAGAAATAAAGAATTTATTAATGCGTATAGTGCACAGCAAATATTATAAATTAATAAAGGTTGGTTAAAGGTTTGTTTTACAAGTATATGAAATGAATTAAAATTTTTTAATTTTATTTTTGCGGTGTAAGCTTGTGATAAATAAAAATTAATAGCTAGAAAACTTATTTAAAACTTTTTAGTCTAATAGCATATTAAATTAAATTGAGCTTTATTATTTATAGCGAAATATATAACACTCGCTGAAACTTGGTTGATTTTTAATAATCAAGATAATAAAGGAAAAGGATATGCAATTAACGGAAGAGCAATTACTCGCAGCGTATAAACGCATGCGTGATATTCGTGAATTTGAAGATCGACTTCATGAAGAAAATACCAATGGTGATATTCCAGGCTTTATTCACTTATATAGCGGAGAAGAAGCTGTAGCAGTCGGGATTTGCGAAAACTTAACCGACAAAGACTATATCACTTCAACACACCGTGGACATGGACACTGTATTGCAAAAGGCTGTGATATTCACGCCATGATGCTGGAAATTTTCGGTAAAGATGACGGGCTATGCCGTGGAAAAGGCGGTTCTATGCATATTGCCGATTTAGATAAAGGTATGCTCGGTGCCAACGGGATTGTGGGTGGTGGGCCTCCTTTAGCAATTGGTGCAGCGTTGACAGCGAAAACTTTAAAGACTGGTGGCGTCGGACTGTCTTTTACAGGTGATGGTGGTTCAAACCAAGGCCTTACTTTTGAAGCGATGAACATGGCTGTTGTTCTTAAACTTCCTGTGATTTTCGTTTTTGAAAATAACGGTTTTGGTGAGGGGACTGGTCATGATTACGCTGTAGGAAGCAAAGACATTGCTGGTCGTGCAGCAGGCTTTGGTTTACCGGCAGTTAAAGTTGATGGTACAGACTTCTTTGCCGTCTATGAAGCCGCTCAAACTGCCATTGAACGTGCACGTCGTGGTGAAGGTCCAAGCGTGATTGAAACCATCACAAACCGTTTTTATGGCCACTTCGAAGGTGATCCTGGCTTGATTCGTTCTAAAGAAGAAGTCGAGTTCATTAAAGAAAATAAAGATCCTTTGAAAATTTTCCGTGAGAAAGTCAAAGGCAAAATTGATGAAGCCAAACTAGACGAGATTGATGCAGCTTCAAAGGCAAATGTTGATGATGCCGTTGCTAAAGCCCGTGCTGCGGCATACCCAAAACCAGAACAACTCCTTACTGACGTCTATGTCTCTTACTAAAGGAATAGTAAAGATGCCAAATAAAAGTTTTCGTAATGCAATTAAAGAAGCCATTGAATCAGAAATGCGCCGTGATCCAACCGTATTTGTTGTTGGTGAAGATGTTCGTGGTGGGCACGGCGGTAAAAACACTGAAGAAAACCAGTTAGAAGGTTTCGGTGGTGTATTGGGCGTAACCAAAGGTTTATGGACAGAATTTGGTTCGGAACGTGTTATTGATACCCCAATTACCGAGTCTGCAATTATCGGTATGGCTGCTGGTGCTGCAGCAACAGGTTTACGTCCTGTTGCCGATTTAATGTTTATGGATTTCTATGGCGTGTGTCATGACATGCTCTATAACCAAGCCGCTAAATTCCGTTATATGTTTGGCGGAAAAGCAAAAGCACCAATGGTTGTACGTGGCATGATTGGCGCAGGTTTCTCTGCGGCAGCTCAGCATTCTCAGTCACCGTATAACGTATTTGCTGCGGTTCCGGGCTTAAAAGTTGTAGTTCCATCTAGCCCATATGATGTGAAAGGGCTGTTAATTCAAGCTATTCGTGATGATGACCCTATAGTGTTCTGTGAGCATAAAATGCTTTATGACATTAAAGGCGAAGTTCCAGATGATGCCTATACTATTCCTTTTGGTGTAGCAAATTATACCCGTGAAGGGACAGATGTGACCATTATTGCTTTAGGCCTAATGGTACACCGTGCCAATGAAGTAGCAGACAAACTGGCAAAAGATGGCATTTCGGTTGAAGTGGTCGACCCTCGAACAATTTCACCTTTGGATGAAGAAGGAATTTTAGAGTCTGTTGCATCGACTGGACGTGTGGTTATTGTGGATGAATCAGCGGCACGCTGTGGCTTTGGTCATGATGTTGCTGCACTGATCGCCCAAAAAGGTTTCCACTATTTGAAAGCACCTGTTGAACTCGTAACGCCACCACATACGCCTGTTCCATTCTCTCCAGTTTTAGAAAAAGAATGGATTCCAAGTGTAGAGCGTATTGAGCAAGCTGTGCGAAAAACATTGGAGGCTTAGGATGAGCGAAATTAAAACGATGGAGATCCCGAAATGGGGATTATCCATGGAAGAAGGCACGATCGCCCAATGGTTGATTAAAGAGGGTGATAGCTTTAATAAGGGCGATGAAATTTGTGAAATTGAAACCACAAAAATCGTCAATGTGTTAGAAGCGCCTTTTGCTGGAACGCTCCGTAAAATTTTAGCGAAAGATGGTGATACTTTACCTGTTGGTGGTCTTATTGCCGTATGTGCTGATAATGAAGTTTCTGATGCAGAAATTGAAAAGTTTATCGCATCATTAGGTGGTTCAGCAGCTCAAGCACCTTCGGAACAAAGTAAAGCGGAAACATCTGCACCTATTGCTGAAAAAGCAGAACAGCCACAGACTGTAGCAGCTAGTGCTTCAGCTCCTGTAAAGGTCGCTAAAGGTGACTACGCTGTACCAGAGTCATTAAAAGGCTATCAAACATCTAATGAGTTGTTTGCAACGCCGCATGCCTTGAAGCTTGCAGAAAAACACAATGTAAACTTGGCAAAAGTCACAGGTTCTGGTAGTGAAGGACGTATTAGTGTTCAAGACATCCAGAAGGCTGTACAAGCGTCTGGTGGTCAATGGCCTGATGTTAGGCAGCAAACTCAAGCTAAAGTGGTTAAATCTACGGCCGATGATAGCCAAGTTTTAGCAACGCCTGTAGCGCGTCGTTTAGCAAAGCAGTGGGGCATTAACCTAAATGATTGCCGTGTTTCAGGTACTCGTGGCCGTGTCTGTAAAGAAGATGTTGAGGCAGTTTACTATCGTAATAACCCAGTGTCGGTAAGTGAACAACCTGTACAATGTGCAGCCCAACCACAATCAACCGTTACGACGGTGGCGATGAATGGGATGCGTAAAGCGATTGCTTCACGGTTACAGACTGCAAAACGTAATGCACCGCATTTCCGCTTGGTGGTCGATCTCAACGTAGAGGCTTTGCAAAAATTACGTAAGCAGATTAATGAGACTGTTCCACAAGTGAAACTTTCTATTAATGACATGCTAATTAAGGCAGCTGCCGCCGCACTGATTAAAGTACCTGAGGTGAATGTTCAATTTGATGAGGCGACCCAATCAATTTTACAGTTCTCTCAAGCGGATATTTCGGTGGCCGTAGCGATTCCAAACGGTTTAATTACACCCATTGTAAAAGCAGCAAATCAGAAGTCTTTAGCACAAATTTCCGATGACATGCGTGATTTGGCAACGCGTGCTAAGACTGGCAAGTTACAACCTGACGAGTTTCAGGGAGGCAGCTTTAGCATTTCAAATTTAGGAATGTTAGGCATTAAACAGTTCGATGCCATTATCAACCCACCGCAAGGTGCAATTATGGCATTAGGTGCTTCGGAATCTCGCGCTGTTGTTGAAAATGGCAATGTAGTGGTTCGTGAGATTGTCACAGCGACGTTGTCATGCGATCACCGAGTTATTGATGGCGCAGTTGGGGCGAAATTCTTGGCCAGCTTTAAGCAGTTTGTTGAAAACCCTGCTTTAATTTTGGTGTAGGAGAACCCGCATGTCAGAAGCTCAATTTGATTTAATTGTGATTGGCGCGGGACCGGGTGGGTATGTGGCTGCAATTCGTGCAGCCCAGCTCGGGTTAAAAACCGCAATTGTAGAAGAGCGACATTTAGGCGGAATTTGTCTAAATTGGGGCTGTATTCCAACCAAAGCTTTGCTTGCAGGGGCAGAGCTCGCAACCCAGTTTAAACATGCCGGACAGTTTGGTTTTCAGGTATCCCAACTCGATTTTGATATTCAAAAGCTTGTGCAACATAGCCGACAAGTGTCAGCTCAATTAGTACAAGGCATTGATTACTTGTTGAAAAAGAATCAGGTCACTGTTTTTAGTGGTCGCGCTCAACTTACAGCGAAAGAAAAAATTGAAGTGACCGATGCTCAAGGTAATAGGCAGGCTTTGAGTGCACCACATATCATTTTGGCAACTGGAGCTAAAGCCCGACATGTTCCTCAACTTCCTGTCGATGGAACATATGTCTGGAGCTATAAAGAAGCGCTTGTTCCAGAGCAGTTACCGAAAAGTTTACTGGTTGTAGGTTCAGGTGCAATTGGTAGTGAGTTTGCTAGCCTTTATCAAGATTTGGGATGTCAGGTGACCCTTATTGATTTGGCTAAACAAATTTTACCTACTGAAGATGTGGAAGTTGCCCAATTTGTCAGAAAACAATTTGAACAAAAAGGTATGAAAGTCTTAACCGATGCTGTCGTTCAAAGTATTCAGATTGAAAATGAGCAAGTCCACTGTGTGGTTGAAACGGCAAATGATGTTCAAACGCTTGTTTTTGATCGCGTGCTTTCGGCAATTGGTGTACAGCCGAATACCACAGGGCTAGGACTAGAACGTTTAGGTGTAGAACTCAATCCACAAGGTTTTGTGGCAATTGATGACTATTGTAAAACCAACGTAGCAGGGCTTTATGCCATTGGTGATGTTGCTGGAGCGCCTTGTCTCGCTCATAAAGCAAGCCATGAAGCCATGATATGTGTCGAGAAAATCGCTGGTGTGGCAAACGTCCATTCACTCGACCGTAGCCAGATACCCGGTTGTATTTTTACACATCCACAAGTGGCAAGTATTGGTTTAACGGAAAATGCAGCAAAAGCTAAGAATCTACCTATACGTATTGGTAAGTTTTCTTTAACTGCAAATGGTAAAGCTTTAGCAATTGGAGATGCGTCAGGTTTCGTTAAAACGGTGGTACATGCAGAAACGGGCGAGCTGCTTGGTGCACATATGGTGGGTCATGAAGTGACCGAACATATCCAAGGATTTGCCATTGCGAAATATCTAGAAGCAACTGATGAAAGTTTAGCTCAAGTGATTTTCCCGCATCCAACATTATCAGAAGCCATGCATGAATCTATTTTGGCTTCAATGCAACGAGCGATTCATATGTAGAAATTCTACATTTACAGGAGTTGAACATGGTTAAGGGATTAAAAAATAAAGTCGCTTTAGTGACTGGGGCAGCCCAAGGCATTGGCCGTGGGATTGCCCTGCGCTTGGCGCAAGAAGGGGCACATATTGCATTAGTTGATATGAAACAAGATCGACTGAACGATGTGCAGCAGGAAATTCAGGCTTTAGGTGTAAATGCGAGCACTTTTATTGCTGATGTAAGTGACCGCGAGCAGGTGTATGCTGTTATAAATCATGCTGAGCAGGCCCTTGGTGGGTTTGATGTCATGATTAATAACGCTGGAATTGCACAAGTTCAAGCGATTGCGGATATCACACCTGATGAATTTCAAAAAATTGTTGATATTAATATTGGTGGAGTACTGTGGGGAATACAGGCTGCTGCTGCAAAATTTAAACAACGCGAACATAAAGGTAAAATCATTAATGCTTGCTCAATTGCAGGCCACGATGGGTTTGCTTTACTCGGTATTTACTCGGCAACCAAATTTGCGGTACGAGCACTTACTCAAGCTGCGGCAAAAGAATATGCTAGTCACGGTATTACGGTAAATGGATATTGTCCCGGAATTGTCGGAACTGACATGTGGGTTGAAATCGATAAACGTTTTGCTGAAATTACCAGTGCCGCAATTGGTGAAACTTATAAAAAATATGTGAAAGGTATTGCTTTAGGTAGAGCCCAAACACCAGACGATGTAGCCGCATTAGTTGCTTTTCTGGCAAGTGAAGATTCGGACTATATAACAGGTCAATCTATTTTAACGGACGGTGGAATAGTCTATCGCTAAAACAACATCCTGATTTGAGGGAGATAATAATGAAAGCAGCGCGTTTTTATGACAGAGGTGATATCCGTATTGAAGATATTCCTGAACCAGAAGTCACTCCCGGCACTGTAGGCATTAAGGTAGCCTGGTGTGGAATCTGTGGTACAGATTTGCACGAATTTATGGAAGGACCAATTTTTATTCCACCTTGTGGACATCCGCATCCTATTTCAGGTGAATCTGCGCCAATTACCATGGGACATGAATTTTCAGGTGTAGTCTATGCCGTAGGTGAAGGTGTGGATGATATTGAAATTGGTCAGCATGTCGTCGTAGAGCCTTATATTGTGGCCGATGATGTGCCGACTGGACCGGGTGATAATTATCATCTTTCTAAAAATATGAACTTCATTGGTTTAGGCGGTCGTGGTGGTGGTTTATCGGAAAAAATTGCAGTTAAACGCCGTTGGGTGCATCCAATTTCCAATAAAATTCCGCTAGATCAGGCAGCCTTAATTGAACCGTTATCGGTGGGTCATCATGCTTTCGTACGTAGTGGTGCAAAAGCTGGTGATACTGCACTGGTTGGCGGTGCAGGTCCAATTGGTTTGTTGCTTTCGGCAATTTTAAAAGCTAAAGGGCTTAAGGTCATCATTACCGAACTAAGTGCAAAACGTAAAGAAAAAGCCAAAGAGTCGGGAGTCGCAGATTATATTTTAGACCCGTCAGAAGTTGATGTTGTTTCTGAGGTCATGAAAATTACTAATGGCGATGGTGTCGACGTCGCGTTTGAATGTAGTAGCGTTAACAAGGTATTAGATACCTTGGTTGCAGCAGTAAAACCGACAGGCGTTATTGTTATTGTTTCAATTTGGAGCCACCCAGCATCAATTAATGTGCACAGTGTTGTAATGAAAGAGCTCGATGTAAGAGGCACAATTGCCTACGTAAATGACCATCAAGAAACCATTAAACTGGTCGAAGAAGGTAAAATAAATCTGGAACCTTTTATTACCCAGCGCATTCAACTTGATGATTTGATTTCACAAGGTTTTGAAACCTTAATTCATAACAATGAATCAGCCGTTAAGATTATTGTACATCCATAAATAGACACTTAAGCCTATAAAAAAGAGCGATGATTCGCTCTTTTTTATTAAAGTAAATTGTTGTCTTGGGCTTCAATAATGGGTGGTAATGGCTGTCCTAAAGAGCTTAGAGACTCTCGCTCAATCAAACGCACAATTGAATCGAGCGGTAAATCATTTTCTTGCAAACCGAAAGGTTCTTCAATTTGAGCGCTTAATGCATCTAGTCCTAAAAACATATAAGCGATTAAGCCGACAATAAGCGGTGTCCAAATACCTAGAGCTGCTTCAAGGCTAAACGGTAATATGAAACAGAAACAATAAACGGCACGGTGTAAAAGTACTGAATATGAGTAGGGTAAAGGTGTCCCAGCAATACGGTCACAACCTGCTTGGATATTGCCTAGCTCAACAATATGGCGTGTCAGAGTGCCATAGATAATGTCACTAATTTCGCCGTCCTTTAGTATTTTAACTAAATCTTTTTGAATATTTTCGAGTACAAATTGCGGTGCATTAATATGCTCATTTAAATAATTAAGTGAAGAGTTATTTAAATAGGCATGCTCAAGAAATTTGGTGGGTTCGACTGTTTGTTGACGTAGTCGATCACGCAACAAGTTACTAAAAATTAAGACCTGATGAATTAAATGTTCACGTTGTTCATTAGGTAAAACATGGCTATCTCTAACAATATGTCTGGCATTGGCAATTAAAGCACCCCAGAGCTTGCGGCCTTCCCACCAACGGTCATAACATGCGTTATTTCTAAAGCCTGTACAAATGGACAGAATCACACCAAAGATGGTAAATCCGATCGCGGGTACGGTAGGAATTTGAATCCAATGATAATAAGAGAGCCAGACCACACATGCTGAAATAAAGACAACAAAACTCAGTGCTGGCAAGACCTTCGGTAAAATTGTTCCTTTCCAAGCAAATAATAATTTAAATACATTGCTTTTATCACGAACAATCATATAAAGCCTTTGAACTAACGAACCTAACCAAGTGCAATATGATACGCCTTAGATGAGCTAAATACCTAGCTAAAGCTTATGCTTTTGTCTGTATCGCCAAAGCGTGGTACGGCTAATTCCAAAAATATTCGCGACCATATTCAGGTTATGGTTATATTTTTCTAAAGCGGCTTGTACATTTTCTGGACTAAGCTCTGCATTTGTCTCGGGTAATTTAACGTAATCATCTGCATTTAAGAGTTCATTTGGTAAGTCTTCGACTTCAATTTCAACCTTACCATTTGCCATGGTTAAAGCATAAAGCAGGGTGTTTTTTAACTCACGAACATTTCCTGGCCAGTCATAATTCAATAAAACTTGCATGGCTTTTTGATTGACATGTCGAGGCATTGTGTCGAGTTGAGTGGAGCTCTCTTTTAAAATTTGATCGACAATAAGAGGAATATCGACTTTTCTCTCTCTGAGTGGTGGTATGAAAATTGGAATTACGCGTAGACGGTAGAGTAGATCATGACGGAAACGCCCAGCCTTTGCCTCTTCGCGTAAAGCTTTATGTGTTGCTGTAATAATGCGGATATTGGCCTGAATCGGTTTTTCACCACCTACAGGAGTAAATTCACCTGTTTCTAACACCCGTAATAATTTAGCTTGAAGCTCTAAAGGAATCTCGGCAATTTCATCCAGAAACAGCGTTCCGCCTGCGGCACGTTCAAACACGCCTTTATGGTCACGAATTGCTCCCGTAAAAGCACCTTTCACATGCCCAAAGAGTTCACTTTCTAAAATATTAGAATTTAAAGCTGCACAGTTAATCGCTACAAAAATCTTATTTTTACGTTGGCTATAATCATGAATTGCTTGTGCCACCAGTTCTTTACCGCTACCAGATTCACCGCGTACGAGCACTGGAAACTCAGTAATTGCCACTCTTTGAATAATTGAAAACATACGAGTCATTTCTGGTGAACAACTATTGAAAACTTTAGCCAAGTCTTGCAATTGTTCTGTTAGCTCTACTTCATCAACAATATCATTCTCTATGCTAACGGGCTGTAGAATATGCAATTTCCCGATAATTCGATGCTCTGCGATGTAAATATCATGTTCTTGATAGATAAATCGCCTTCTCATTTTAGGAGTATTAACTTCGAGATATTGATTGTGATGGTCTTGAGTAAGCGCTGCCATGCTCTCAACAGAAATATCATCTGTATTAAATTTATAGTGAATTGCTTGAGTCGTTGTGTCTGCTAAAAACAGACTCGCATTTGGGAATAGAGCTTTAAGCTGCTCAAATAAAATATAAAAATCCTGTTCTAACTCAAAATTTAACTTTGCCATTATCTTTGTTTCACAATCGTTTCATTGAAACATACTTGAGTTTCAGGGGAACATCAAGCTGAGTTCATTTTCTAAGTTTAGTTTTACTTGTTATTTTAAATATTTG
This sequence comes from Acinetobacter sp. FDAARGOS_558, assembly GCF_003937785.1. Taxonomy (NCBI): domain Bacteria; kingdom Pseudomonadati; phylum Pseudomonadota; class Gammaproteobacteria; order Moraxellales; family Moraxellaceae; genus Acinetobacter; species Acinetobacter sp. FDAARGOS_558. The sequence goes on along the minus strand of NZ_RKJH01000001.1, from coordinate 392,630 downwards.
ATTTTTATATTTATTATTTAATTTTAAATAATTGGCATCTTATTTGCAAAATATAGGAAAGAAATAAATTATTGGGGCATAAATCATGTTCTTTAAGCAGTTTTTTGAAAAAGAAAGTTCGACTTATACATATATGCTTGGGTGTGAAGAAACACGCGAGGCTGTTTTAATTGACCCAGTTGCATCAGATATAGAGATTTATACAAAAGAATTAGAGCAGCATCAATTTACGCTCATCTATACCTTAGATACACATGTTCATGCAGACCATATTACCGCTGCAAATTTACTTCGTGAACGTTTTCATTGCAAATCGGTTTTACACCGAAACTCAGAAGTAAGTTGCGGAGATATTTTAATTACTGATGGTTGCATGCTTAAAGTTGGCGACCTCATTATTGAAGCACGTTACACACCAGGTCATACCAATGCTTGTACGAGTTACCTAGTTGGAAACATGATTTTCACTGGTGATGCATTATTAATTGACGGCTGCGGTCGAACTGACTTCCAGCAAGGTAATGCAGGTACACTTTATGACAGTATTCATAAACAACTTTTTAGCCTGCCTGACGAGACTATTGTGTATCCAGGGCACGATTACAAAGGTCGTCTGTCTTCAACAATTGGTTATGAACGCTTAAATAATTCACGTCTAGGTCAGAATCGCTCGCGTGAAGATTTTATTGAATTAATGAATAACTTAAATCTGCCATATCCAAAACAAATCGATAAAGCACTTCCTGCTAATCAGTCTTGCGGCTCAATTTCACAATTATAAGGTGGCAATATGGAACTTAAACGAGTTAATCAAGATTTTTATGTTGCTGGCCAGATTACTGCCGACGATATTGCGAAAATTGCAGATCAAGGAATAAAAACTCTGATATGTAACCGTCCAGATGGAGAAGGTGCAGATCAACCTAACGTGATTGAAATTGAAGAAGCAGCTCAACAATATGGTCTAAATCTAATCTATCAACCTGTTACCAGTGGTAAAATTACCGATCAACAAGTTACCGAGTTTAAGCAGCTTTATCAGAATGCCCAAAAACCTGTTTTAGCGTATTGCCGTTCTGGTATGCGTGCAATCAGTTTGTGGGCTTTGGCTGAAGTTGCCCCACAAGATGTAGCACTGTTAGTTGAATCGGTTAACAAACTTGGTTTTAACTTAAAAGGCTTAGTGCCACGTATTTTAAAACGTGATCATGAACCAGCCACAATTCCTTGTTATAGCGTTGTGGTTGTGGGCGCTGGAGCAGCAGGAATTTCTGTAGCGTCTAGTCTTTTATGTCGTGAACCTCATTTAGATATTGTCATTATTGATCCCGCAGATACACATTATTATCAACCGGGCTGGACCATGGTTGGTGGCGGTATTTTCAAACCACAAGTAACCGCACGCTCAATGACAAGTGTGATACCTTCAAAAGTAAAATGGATGAAAGCTGCGGTTGCTGGATTCGACCCAGAGCATAATCAGGTTATTTTGGAAGGATGCCAACCTATTCAATATAAAGCTTTGGTCGTCTGTCCCGGTTTAAAACTCAATTGGCATGGCATTGAAGGCTTAGTTGAAACCTTAGGTAAAAATGGGGTGACGTCTAACTATCGTTATGATTTAGCGCCGTATACATGGGAACTGGTGCAACAGCTAAACGGTGGAAAGGCAATCTTTACCCAGCCACCTATGCCGATTAAATGTGCCGGTGCTCCTCAAAAAGCAATGTACCTTTCAGCGGACTACTGGTTAAAGCAAGGCAAACTTAAAGATATCTCTATCCATTTTTATAACACTGGTGCTGTTTTATTTGGTGTGCAGGAATATGTACCTGCACTAATGCAATACGTTGAAAAATATGGTTCAGAACTTCATTTTAACCATCAACTTGTCAAAGTAGACGGGCCTGCAAAGAAAGCATGGTTCAAAGTGGTGAATGATGAAAATGCAGCATTGGTCGAAACAGATTTCGATATGTTGCATGTTGTTCCACCACAACAAGCGCCCGACTTTATTCGTGCAAGTACTCTTACTGATGAAGCCGGCTGGGTGAGTGTGAATCCTCAAACCCTACAACACACACAGCACGCCAATATTTTTGCTTTAGGTGATGTGATGAATGCGCCTAATGCCAAAACTGCTGCTGCGGCACGGGCACAAGCTCCGATCGTTGCGGTTAATGTTATAGCCCAGCTCAAAGGTGAGCAAAACTTCTGCGAGTACAACGGCTATGGCTCATGTCCACTCACAGTAGAGCGTGGAAAAATCGTTCTGGCTGAGTTTGGCTACGGCGGCAAATTACTTCCAAGTTTTCCAAAATGGGTGATTGATGGACAAAAACCATCTCGTTTGGCATGGCTACTTAAAGAGCAAATTTTACCGCCGATTTACTGGCAAGGCATGCTCAAGGGCCGCGAGTGGATGGTCAAACCTGAGCGAGGATAAGTAAAGCAACGCTTTACCCTGAGAAGCGACTAAAGCTTCGCAAGAAGACAATATCTACTCACTCATTAACCAGCAGTCTACTGCAAACGATGTATATGCAATTTTAGGCTTTTAATATGTTATTACTTGTCGTTGAAGGCATTGTGATTGGCTTTTTACTTGGTCTTACTGGTGCGGGTGGTGGCATTCTTGCTGTACCCGCGCTTATGACCAGTCAAGGCTGGAGTGTGGCGCAAGCTGCGCCAATTGGGTTATTGGCGGTTGCGCTATCTACTCTCATAGGAACCATTGAAGGCTTATTTAAAAAGATTGTTCGTTATCGTGCTGCGATCTGGATTGCCTTAATTGGTGCTCCTATGGCACATATCGGCATTTTAATAGCTAACACGATTTCACCTATTTGGCTCATGTTAATGTTTAGCTTGGTCATGTTTACAGTGGGCTATCGACTTATCAGTAACCGAGTTTCAGATTTTCATAACCCGCCGTGTCAGGTCAACCCAAGTACGGGACGCTTTATCTGGAATTTTAAAACTGGTGGTGTGCTTGCAAGCATCGGGATTATTGCTGGGCTTTTAACTGGTATGTTAGGGGTTGGAGGCGGCTTTGTAATTGTACCCGCGCTTAGAAAAGTCACAAATTTGGATATGCATAGCATTGTTGCAACCTCACTTATGATTATTTTCCTGATTAGTGGAATGAGTATTGTGATGCATATTGCAGAGGGCTTTCACTATCCAGTCGCCATTACTAGTGCGTTTGCACTCGCATGTGCATTCGGTATGTTATTAGGACGCCGAGCTATTCGGTTTATTCCGTCTGTAATTGTACAAAAGGTCTTTGCTTTAATGGTTTTTGCTGTCGCAATTTATATGGTTATTAAGATTGTTAATCTAACAAATATCTGAGCGATATAGTATTTTAACCTTCTCTATAAATAGCAATTTTTCCAAGATGAGATATTAAAATTATCTTTGGAAAATTGATTTAAACCATTTAATTTTTTGAGAAAGTGAAATGAAGCGAATTAACGTGGCAATTTGTGGTTTTGGACGGATTGGGCAACAAATTGCAGAGCTTCTTTTAAATCGATCGACCTACTATAAACAAAAATATCAAATTGATGCCCGTTTAGTGGGTGTTTGTAACTCATCATCAGGCTTAATTGACCAAGAAGGTTTACAAGCTTCAAAGTGGCTAGATAAAACACAATATCAAGCAGGCCTAACTGAGCAAAAGTTTTTAGAACAGGTTCAAGCAGATGTCATTATTGAAACTGGACCAAGTGATTATGTTACCGGTGGGAAAGGCCTATTTTATTTAAATTATGCTTTAACACATAACATGAATGCGATAGCAGTATCTAAAGGTGCTTTAGTCGTAGAAGGCAAAAAAATAATTAGCTTGGCACATCAACATAATAAAAAACTATTTTTTAGCGGTGCAACTGCTGCAGCTTTACCGACGGTTGATTTGTTTGAATATAACTTGGCGGGCTGCCAAATTTTAGAAGTTGAAGGTGTGTTTACAGGCACCACGAATTTTATTTTGAATGATATGTTGCAACATGAATGCGCATTTACAGAATCTCTTGAAAAAGCTCAAGCAAAAGGTATTGCGGAACCTGACAGTTCTTTCGATGTAGATGGATGGGATACTGCTGCAAAAATTACGATACTAGCCAATACTGTTTTGGGAGCTGATGTAAAAATTCAGGATATTCCAAGACAAGGAATCAGTCATGTTACGGCCGATCATATTCGTGATTGGAAAAAAGGAAATGTAATTCCTCGTCTAGTTGGTTTTATTCATATTAAAAATCAGCAAATTCAAACAGGCGTTGAATTAAGGTTAGTCCCAGCAAATCATCCGTTTGCTCATCTGCAAGGTTCCAATAAATGCATTCGGGTGTTAACGCAAGAAATGGGGGAATTTGTGGTCAGTGGAGGGGCATCTGCGCCCTTAGCCACAGCCGCTGCAGCTTTAAAAGATTTCGAGTTGATGCTAAAAACGGGCTGCTAAAATTAATTATGATTTATAAAAAAAGCAGGCTTTTATGCCTGCTTCTCACAATTTTTTTGACTGCTAAATAACTTCTTTCCAATTTCAAACTTACTAAACATTAAGTAGTTACCAAGTAAGATGAGTAAAATTCCAAATACAGCATTTAAAGTCCACTCATATCCTTCAAAGAAAGTAGAAACTGTTAGAGCAACTAAAGGAAAGAGCAACGTGCTATAGGCTGCTTTAGCTGCGCCAATTCGTCCGACCAGAGAAAAATAAGCTGAAAACCCAATAACCGTGCCAAATACAGCTAAGTATAGTACCGAGCTTAAAAATGGGAAATTCATCGGCGGCATTAAATCTTGTCCTGTAAATAAAGCCAGAATTAACATCACCAATGCGCCATAAGTCATGGCATAACAGTTTGTTGAAAAGATATTTAGGCCACGTTTTTGGTGTCTAACACTAATCATATTCCCTAAAGAAAAACCGTAAGTGCCTATTGCACATAGCCCAATACCCATTAATAACTGCGCATTAAACTGGCTATTAATCAGATCGTGCCAAAATAGTAAAACAATACCACTTAGGCCCAAAAGTGCAGCTGGCGCAAAGTTTGGGGAAGGTTTCTGCTTAAAAAAGATAAGTGCATTAATGGCATTAAAGAAAACCGCCATCGAAAAAATGACAGACTCTAAACCGCTATTTACATATTTAACCGCAGTATAAAAACAAATAAAGTTTAGGCCAAAAACACAAAGTCCTTGCAGCATACAGAACAAGTGATCTTTTAAAGCAATTCGCTGTAATTTTCCTGAAAATAGTAAAACCACCCAAAGTAATAAGGCTGAAATGGCAAAACGCCATAAAATTGCGACAACGGGTGTTGCATAATGGCTTTGAACGGCAATTCCAATCCATGTTGTTCCCCAAATCAACACCACCGCAACATAGAGTAAAATATTCATAACTTCATCCTCGATTACCAAGCTTAAGTATCTAGGAATGCTTCATTTTTCACGTATATATTCTTGTGTTGTACATGCAAGATCTTGCGTTTTTTATAGATCTAAACTAGCTGAATTTTGCTGAATATGGTTAACTTAAGCTCAATCATATTCGTTTTAATTTTGCATGGCTTATCAAACTTTAGAACAGCTGCAGCAGTCTAAAGCCAAGCTTCACGAAACTGTGGTGCTTGATGAAAATATGCAACTTGCATTTTGGTCTAATCAGCAAGATCGTGTAAGTGTCTGTAGCGATCACCACACTTTAAGTCTTTATATTCAAGATGGTTATGAAAGCTATCAAAAAACACCTGCGGGCTGGAAAAATGGTGGTGGGCCGGGACGTTTTTGCCTATTACCCGAACATCAGGAGTCAACTTGGGACATACGTGGTGGGCTTAAATTTGTCCACTTGTACTACACCGACCAACATTTGCGTGATGTTGCTGAAAAAATATGGGACAAAGAGCCGAATCAAATTGAACTAAACGAAGTTGTCTTTAATGACGATGAACGGATTCGAGCGTTATATCAATTTTTCTTATTAGATTGCGATTGGCAAGATTCTTCAAATCATTTGCAAATGAGTACAACGGCAAGTTTATTGTTGAATCACTTAATTCGAAAATATAGCAGTGTTCAATGGCAACAGCCTACTATCAAGGGTGGGCTGGCACCTCATAAACTCAAATATATTCAGGAATGGATTGAAGATCATCTAGATCAGGCACTCACTTTGTCTGATTTGGCAAATGTTGTGAATTTAAGCGAATACCATTTTGCTCATATGTTTAAACAGTCCATGAATATGGCGCCTCACCAATATGTCATGCAAAGACGCTTAACCAAGGCCAAAGGGCTAATTCAGTCATCTCAGCTTTCTTTGCAAGATATTGCCCTAGTATGTGGGTTTAGTTCAGCAAGCCATTTAAGTCATCGCTTTAAACAATTTTATGGCATGAGTCCTTCGCAGTTACGTTAAGTGTCTAATGTAATTGGTTTCTCCTGAGCTGCGTCAAATGCAGCTCTTGCCGCATCAATATCCGCAATATGCTGCTGAGCCCATTGGCCTAAAGCAATTACAGGCTCTGTAAGTGAATGGCCCAATGGAGTTAATTCATATTCAACATGAGGTGGAATTACAGGATAAACCGTACGTTTAACCAACCCATCTCGTTCTAAACCACGCAAACATAAGGTAAGCATACGCTGCGATATTCCATTGATACGTCTCTTTATTTCAGAAAAGCGATGAGGGTGTGATGCAAGTGTCATTACAATGAGTATACTCCATTTCTCTCCAACTCTAGCCAACACTTGACTGACTCTTTGGCAATCTGAACTCTGGATATCATGAGGTATGGTTACAGTCATATTACTTGGTTCCCTAAATGTGCCTTCTTGTGCATAAGAATAATAGTAGTAACATAATTAGCTCAAGTAACAATTTTATACTGTAGGTATAAGCGATGAAACTACTTCAAATTGACACAAGTATTTTAGGTGAGCAGTCTGTTAGCCGCCAACTCACCTCATCTGTTATTCGTCAGCTCAGCACAGCTTATCCAGATGTAGAAATTATTCATCACGATTTTGCTTTAGAGCCAATTCCTCATTTGTCTGATGCTGAGTTTTTAGCATGGCAAGGTGTTGAACCTAATAATGAAACAGCGCAACAACGTGTTGCACGAAACACCCAATATTTGGATGAGTTCTTATCGTCAGATATCGTTGTAATTGGCGCACCTATGTACAACTTCAGCTTCCCATCACAGTTAAAAGCGTGGCTTGACCGACTATCTGTTGCTGGAAAAACATTCCGTTATACGGAAAATGGTCCTCAAGGTTTAGTAGAGGGGAAACGTGTCATTATTGCTTCTTCGCGTGGTGGTGTGTATTCAGAAGGTTCACCAGCTGAAGCTTTAGACTATCAAGAAACATATATCAAAGCGTTTTTCAATTTTATTGGGGTGACTGATATCACTTTTGTGCGCGCGGAAGGGATCGCTTTCGGACCAGAAGCACGTCAAGCTGCCTTAGATAATGCAGCAGCGCAAATTGCACAGTTAGCAGGCTAAAAATATAAATAGCCGAACAGTAATGGGGCTGTTCGGCCTTATTGAGATTATGATTTTGAAAAATCAATTCAATCAGTAAATAACTAGAAGAAAGTGACAGCGAGCCCAACCAAGGCTGAAGCAAAAATGACATATAGCACATTAATGTTAAATCGGAATAAAGCAATAAATGCTGCAGCAGTAATTATTGCTGCAATAGCATCAAAATGGCCTGAAAAGCCTTGTGGCCATAACACGTGATAACTAAAAAATAGTGCTAAATTTAAAATGACGCCGACCACAGCTGCAGTAATGGCAGTGAGGGGGGCAGTAAATTTAATTTCGTTATGTGTAGACTCAATAATGGGCGCACCCGCAAAAATAAAGACAAATGAAAATAGAAAGGTAAACCAAGTCACAATGACTGCACCGAGTGCTCCAGCAAAAAATAAATGCTCAGAGCCTAGTAATGAATGATTTACACCTCCTAAAAAACCAACAAAGGCAACGACCATAATCAGTGGACCGGGTGTAGTTTCACCAAGTGCCAATCCATCAATCATTTGTGTAGGTGAAAGCCATCCAAAATGATTGACAGCCCCCTGATAGACATAAGGTAAAACCGCGTAAGCGCCCCCAAACGTAAGCAGCGCAGCTTTAGTGAAAAACCAAGCCATTTGGGTATAGGAATGATGCCATCCAAAATATGCGCCTAAAGCTAAAATTGGCAATAACCATAAAGCGATTGCCACAAAAATAAGTCTGGCTAACCGTGACCAATGGAATTTAGCGTGCTCTGGTGTTGGGGTATCATCATCAATATATGCCGGACCATAATCTTTTTGACTAGCTTTATGCCCACCCGCGGAGGAAAATAGTTCTGGGTACTTTTTACTCGCTAAATAGCCAGCAATACCTGCTGATAAAACGATAAGCGGGAAAGGAAGCTTTAAGACAAAAATGGCAAAAAACGCTGCAATCGCGACGGCCCATAAAAACTTATTTTTAAGCGAACGACTACCTATACGGTAAGTTGCATGAAAGACAATTGCAGTGACGGCAGGCTTTATCCCGTAAAAAATACCTGCAATAACAGGCACATCTCCAAATTTTATATAAACCCAAGATAGCCCAATTAAAATAAATAAAGAGGGCAATACAAATAGAATACCTGCAACCAATCCTCCCGCAGTTCTATGCATAAGCCAACCAATGTAGGTTGCTAACTGCTGTGCTTCAGGACCGGGTAACAACATGCAGTAGTTCAGTGCATGTAAAAATCTTTTTTCTGATATCCAGCGCTTTTGTTCAACCAGTTCTTGATGCATCACAGCGATTTGTCCAGCTGGCCCCCCAAAGCTAATAAAACCAAGCTTGAGCCAAAATAAGAAGGCTTGCCAGAAGGTGACTTGTTCCACTGAATCATCAGGGGTATTTAATTGTTTTTGTTGCATATTATCCCCTAAAAAATAATATTAATTTTTACGTTTATGGCATAACGGAGTATGTTTTATAGCATAACAAACACAAATGTATTTTTTATGATAACCATTCAACTTTTATAGATAACTATTTATTAATTTATTGATAATCAATGAAATTATTTTTTTAACTAAAGTTATCGCTTTAAATTATTTCCAAAGCTGAAACATTTTAAACATTATTTGCTCAAGTTGTTATAACAGGTTGTGAGCCGTGAGCCAGCTACCCCAAGATCCCAAAAATCACAAGCCTCTTTACGATCAGTTAAGGGAACTCATCCTTAACAAAATTGTAAATGGTGAATATGCCGTGTTGAGTCAAATTCCATCTGAAAACGAGTTTGCTGAACAGTTCGGTGTAAGCCGAATCACAGTTCGCCAAGCACTTAACCAATTACAGTTGGAAGGCTATATTTTTAAGGTGCCAGGTAAAGGGACCTTTGTAAGTAAGCCAAAAACGTTCCAGAACATTTCAAGTTTGCAAGGTTTTGCAGAAGCAATGTCATCTGCTGGTCACGAAATTTTAAACCGTGTCATCTCCGCCGAGCTTAAGCAAGTTCCGATGCATGTTGTACCCAAATTAAAGTTACCCGTTAAAGCCAATGTTTATGAAATTCAACGTGTTCGTTTACTCAACCGTCAGCCAGTGTCGTATGAGTTGACTTATTTGCCAGAACATATTGGTTTGAAACTTAAAGAGAAAGCGATTGATTTACGTACAACCGATATTTTCAAGGCATTAGAGCAAGAGTGCGATATTCCTTTGGGACATGCGGATTTAAGTATTGATGCCACGGTAGCGGATGAAGAATTAGCGGCTTTGTTACAAGTCGAAATCGGAACTCCGGTATTACGGGTCGAACGTTTGACTCATAACGCAAATGGCCAACCTATTGACTATGAATATCTCTATTTCTCGGGCGATACCTTCCAGTACCGTTTACGTATTCATCGTTAATAACTCAAATAAAAATAAGGAATATTCAATGGAAACTAAATATCTTGAGTTCGATATTGTGGTGATTGGTGGTGGAACTGCAGGGCCAATGGCTGCGATTAAAGCCAAACAAGAAAACCCGAATTTAAAAGTCTTGCTCATTGAAAAAGCGAATGTAAAACGTAGTGGGGCGATTTCAATGGGAATGGATGGACTGAATAATGCTGTCATTCCGGGCTACGCAACACCTGAGCAGTACACCAAAGAAATTACGATTGCCAATGATGGGGTAGTTAACCAAACCACTGTATATGCATATGCGAAGCATAGTTTCAAAACCATTCAACAGCTCGATCAATGGGGCATTAAGTTTGAAAAAGATGAGACCGGCGAATTTGCAGTAAAAAAAGTACACCACATGGGGGCATATGTTTTACCTATGCCTGAAGGTCATGACGTTAAAAAAGTTTTATACCGTCAATTAAAGCGTGCTCAAGTCAAAATTAATAATCGGATTGTCACCACAAAGCTTTTAAAAAATGAGCAAGGTGCAATCAATGGTGTACTTGGTTTTGATTGTCGTAGTGGCGATTTCTATGTCATTAAAACGAAAGCTGCCATTTTATGTTGTGGTGCCGCAGGGCGTTTAGGTTTGCCAGCTTCCGGCTATTTAATGGGCACTTATGAAAACCCAACCAATGCAGGTGACGGCTATGCAATGGCATACCATGCAGGTGCTGAGCTTGCTAACTTAGAATGCTTCCAGATTAATCCATTGATTAAAGACTATAACGGTCCGGCTTGTGCCTATGTGACCGGACCTTTAGGAGGTTATACCGCTAACAGTAAAGGTGAACGTTTCATTGAATGTGACTACTGGAGTGGTCAAATGATGTGGGAGTTTTACCAAGAACTGGAAAGTGGTAATGGTCCTGTTTATTTAAAAGTAGATCATCTGGCCGAAGAAACCATTCAAACCATCGAAGAAATCTTGCATACCAATGAGCGCCCAAGCCGTGGACGTTTTCATGAGGGTCGAGGAACCAATTATCGTCAAGATATGGTGGAAATGCATATTTCAGAAATTGGTTTCTGTAGCGGACACAGTGCTTCTGGTGTATGGGTCAATGAAAAAGCTGAGACTTCAGTTAAGGGATTATACAGTGCTGGCGATATGGCGGCTGTACCTCATAACTATATGCTTGGTGCATTTACCTATGGTTGGTTTGCAGGTGTAAATGCCGCGCAATACGTGAATGCAGTTGAAGATAGTGAATTAAACCAAAGCGAAATAGAAGCAGAAAAAGCTCGAATATTTGCGCCACTAGATTGCTCAGAAGGTTTACCTCCAGAGCAAGTGGAATATAAGCTGCGCCGTTTTGTAAATGACTATTTGCAGCCCCCTAAAACTCGCCAAAAAATGGAAATTGGGCTCAAGCGTTTTGAAGAAATTAAACAGGATATTAAGCGAATTTCTGCCAGAAACCCACATGAGCTGATGCGTGCCGCTGAAGTTTCTTTTATTCGAGATTGTGCGGAAATGGCAGCAAGAGCTTCACTGTTTAGAGAGGAAAGCCGCTGGGGACTGTACCACTATAGAGCAGATTTCCCTCAAAAGAATAACTCGGATTGGTTCTGTCACGCGCATTTGAAAAAAGATGAACACGGCAACATGGTCAGTTTCAAAAAGCCAATCGAGCCTTATGTGGTTCCGATTAATCAAGATGAAGCTGTGTCGTATGACCGTTTACGCATTCAAAAAGATGTTGCTCTAGCAGACTAAATAAATCAGGAATTCAAATCATGGCTTTTATTTTTAAAGAAGTACAGCACCGTACTGTCGCACCCGTCATTATCGATGAAGATAAATGTATTGCTGATAAAGGATGCACTGTCTGTGTAGATGTTTGTCCAATGGACTTATTAGCAATCGATCCAACAACCCAAAAAGCTTATATGCAATTTGATGAATGTTGGTATTGCATGCCTTGTGAAAAAGACTGCCCAACAGATGCAGTCAAAGTAAATATCCCATACCTACTCAAATAATTAATTTGGAATACGCAACATGAGACAAAATAAATTGATCAATAAAAAACTATTACTCAGTAGCTTAATTGGTGCCATTGTACTTGGCACTTTGGGGTGCGGCAGTAAAACAGAAACCGTTCGTGTAGCGATTGGTACACAAGACACCACCATTAACTGTGCAACAGGTGGGTTGCTCATTCGTGAATTGAATTTATTACCAAAATATTTACCCAAAGATGGTGAAAACAAGAATGTTAAATATGACATTCAATGGAAAAACTTTACCTCTGGTGCACCACTTACCAGTGAGATGGTAGCTGGGCGTTTAGACTTGGGAGCAATGGCTGACTTTCCTGCGGTTAATAATTTAGCGGCATTTAAAAAAGCTGGGAAAGAAAGCATATTTTTAGCGCCATTGTCAGGCAGTATTAATGGTAGCGGCAATGCGATTGTTGTTCCAATTGACTCAAAAGTAACTTCACTTAAAGAGCTAAAGGGGCAGACTATTTCCGTACCTTTTGCGTCAACTGCTCATGGACTTTTGCTACGAGCAATTCAAGCTGAAGGCTGGCAACTTGATAAAGATATTAAAGTGATTGCTCAGGCGCCAGAAGTGGCGGGACCTGCATTAAAAAGTCATAAGATTGCTGCACATGCTGACTTCGTACCATTTGGAGAGTTATTTGCTTACCAAGGTTTTGCCAAAAAAATCTATGATGGTTTACAAGCAAAATCACCAACATTTCATGGTTCGCTTGCCAGCAAGGAATATGCACAGCAGCATCCGGAAGTTATAAAGGCTTATTTACAGGCAACTATTGAAGCGAATCGTCTGATTCGGGAACAACCAGAAAAATATAGTGAACTTATTGCTGAAAAAACAGGTATTCCTGCCGAAGTTGTTTATCTATTTCATGGCCCTTTAGGTCTGCAAACTCGTGACTTAACGTGGAAACCTGAATATCGAAAAGCGACTCAAATTGCGATAGATACCTTAAAAGTTTTAGGCAAAAACGACGGTACGCTTGATGTAAATAAATTTATTGATGATCAATACATTAAGGATGCATTTCAGGCATCTGGACTTAATTACAGCCAGCAACTGTCTGACTATGCAAAATCACCTTTGGTTGCCAATGATGCTTTAACAGGCCAACCCATCAAGACATTTGATCGGGTGACTCAAATTTGGGTAAAGGGTGAAGAAAAAGTGCGTAGCTATGAAACGCCTGAGCATGCTTTTTCTGATTTAAAGAAAATACAAGCCGATGGAAAAACGGTGCGTGTGGTTTATAGCCAAGATCATCAGTCCGACATTAAGTTACTTGCCAATTTGGCATGGTATGCCACAGACAAAGCAGGACAAATTCAAGCCTTTTTATTAAAAGATGATGCTGAAAAATGGGCTAAACAACAGGGCGGAAAAGTATATGACTTTAAAGCTATTCAGCTTGTAACACAGAGCTGATGTGTTGTCTTACCTAATGATCAGGAGGTGACAAATGAGTAGTTTAGCCCAGACAAAACCTAATAACCAAAGTACATTTTTGACTAAATTTTTTCAGCAGTTGAGATCATATCCGGCGCGTTTAAAAAGCTACGTGATTGCTTTTACATCCATAGCTTTTTGGATAGTCATTTGGCAAGGACTTGCTCAGTTTAAAGTAAATTTAGGCTTTGTGAACTTTAGCAATGTCCCGACACCTTTAGATGTCATTCATGCGCTATGGGCTTTTTTTCAACTCAGCGCTGCATTTGAACATGTTGAATCTAGTGTGTTTCGTGTAGTGATTGGTTTTGTGCTTGCGGCTCTAATTGGTGTAGGTATTGGTTTGTTGGCAGGACGTTACCAAAAACTGGCTGCCTTTCTAATGCCACCATTAGAAGTATTACGTCCAATACCAGCAGTTGCATGGATTCCTTTAGCAATTCTGATTTTTCCCTCATCAGAAGCTTCCATGATTTTTATTACCTTTATTGGGGCTTTATTTCCAATTTTATTAAACACGGTACATGGTGTTGCTGCAGTTGACCCAAGGCTCGTTGCATCTGCAAAAAGTCTAGGTGCTTCTGATCTTGCCATTATTCATGAAGTCATTATTCCGGGTGCATTACCTAACATTATTACTGGTTTATCCATTGGAATGGGCACTTGCTGGTTCTGTTTAGTGACTGCCGAAATGATTTCGGGGCAACATGGAATTGGATACTTCACATGGGAATCTTTCACCTTGCAAAACTATAGCAATATCGTGGTTGGCATGGTGCTAATAGGAGCGTTAGGTATGTTTAGCAGTACATTGGTGCGTGTGATTGGAAACCGATTTACTCCATGGTATCAATTAAGGAAGTCTTAAAATGTCAATTACACAAGGCCATGTACGTATTCAAAATCTATCTCTACATTTAGGGCAAGCTAAAAATCGTTTTCAGGCATTAGATCGGGTTAATTTCGAAATACAACCGGGCGAGTTTATATGTCTACTTGGCCCATCTGGTTGCGGTAAATCTACATTATTAGGTGCCTTGGCAGGGCATTTACCGATTAGTTCTGGGTCTTTAACGGTCGATGATGAATCGATATTTGAACCGCATCCAGATAGAGGTTTGGTATTTCAGCAACATACCTTATTTCCGTGGAAAAGCGTGCTCGAAAATATTGCCTTTGGTTTAAAAATGAAAGGCATCGCTAAACAAAAGCGTATTGAACAAGCTCAGAAAATGATTGATCTGGTCGGACTTAAAGGTTTTGAACATAAATTTCCAGCTGAACTTTCTGGTGGCATGCAGCAACGAGTTGAAATTGCGAGAGTATTGATTAATCAACCTCGCATTTTATTAATGGATGAGCCTTTTGGTGCGTTAGATGCTCAAACTCGTTTAAAAATGCAAATGCTATTACTCGAAATTTGGCAAGAAATTCAAACGTCGGTTTTATTTATTACCCACGATATTGATGAGGCACTTTTTTTAGCCGATCGAGTGTTGATTATGAGCCATCGACCAGGACGGATTATTGAGGAAATTTCGCTTAAGTTTGAACATCCACGGGATGTTGAGCTTGTAACGAGTAGTGAATTTACAGCCATTAAAAAACATTGCATCCAAACGTTAAAAGAAGCCACTCAACAAGAAGAGTTAAGCCGTTTAAATCCATTAGGGCTTGGAAAGAAATCACAAATTAAGGAATACGAATGAGTTTTTATTATCAAGCTTTAGATGATATCGATGAATATAATCAGGAATTTCTTGCGCAGCTCAATCATGCAGATGAAAAGATCCGCTTTGTCGCTTTAATGAATATTGGTGATGAAGAAAATCCGGATTTACTTCCTTGGTTGCATACAGCACTACAACACGACTCTTCAGCTTTAGTTCGTGAAGAAGCAGCAAAAAAACTAGAAAGCTGGGAAGACCCAACCAGTTTGCAGGTATTAGCTCGAGCCTTATTTGATGCTGATCTGAATGTGAGACAAGCTGCCAGCCAGAGTTTAAGTGAAGTTAAAAATGCGGCATCAGCCCAGATACTGGCACCGTATTTAAAGCATACGGATACTTTTGCTCTTAGTGCAATTCTGCGTGCTTTAAAACCTTTACGACCACAGCAATTATTTGAAGAGATATCTGCTTTGGTACACCACGAAGATGCATTTGTACGCCGTGAGGCAGTCAGTGCATTAAGTTGGTTACAACAAGACCAAGCAATTACGATATTGGCAAAAATTGCCGAAACAGATACAGATGATGAAGTCCGCCGTATTGCAACAGGTGGTTTAGCTTATAGTCAGAACATATCGGTTGAAATTATCCAAGCACTTCAACATTCTTTAACTTCGGAAAGTTGGCAACTAAGAGTGGAAGCTGCTCTTACGATTGGAAAATTACGTATTGTTCAGCTCGAAGCTCCTTTAATTCATGCTGTATCAGACTTGTATTGGCAAGTACGTATTGCAGCAGTACGGAGCTTGGGACTACTTAAATCACATCTGGCAGTTGCTCATTTGACTGATAACTTTAAGCATGAAATTAGTAACTTGCGTAAAGAAGTCGCTTTAGCACTCGGTGAAATTGGTACAGCAGAAGCTCAGAAGCTATTGGAACAACATCAAAATGATCCAGATCCTGAAGTACGAAAAGCGATTCGTATTGGATTAAATCAAATTGGTGAGGTGAAGTATGCAAACCAGACCTGATATCCGTGTCGACACTATAAATAAGCAGGTTCACTTTATATGGACCGATGGCTCAAGCGTATGTGTGAGTCATCAAAGTTTAAGGGAAATTTGCCCATGTGGCTTTTGTCGAGCGAAGCGGATTAAACAAATTAAAATAGAGCATCAAAATGTTGAAGTGACAGCTATGTTTGATCAAGGTTATGGTGCCCAAATTTGCTTTAGTGATGGGCATGATAAAGGGATTTTTCCGTGGGCTTTTTTAAAAGAATTTGCTACGGGATAAAAGATGCCTTCTGCTTGGGACAGAAGGCATCTTATTTAATTAATGATCATGTTCTAAATAATCTGGTTTTTTCGGAAGCGCAAGGCTACATAAGAAACAGATAATCAGCATGACAATCACATATATAAAGAAGGTGTTTTCAATTCCGGCAGCTTTGAACTGTAAAGCAACTGAAGGTGCAGAACCACCAAACAGCGCATTACCTACTGCATACGAAAAACCTACGCCTAAAGCTCGCACATGAGGTGGGAACATTTCAGCTTTTACCAATCCACTAATAGAAGTATAGAAGCTGAGTAACATCATCATAAAGATAAGTAGCAAGGTAATGATGATCGGAGAATCTATATAGGCACGCATCCCGATCACCATGACGGGATAAATAAAAATGGCGGACAATAAGCTAAATGCCAACATTGAAGAGCGTCGCCCAATACGGTCCGAAATTGCACCAAATACAGGTTGAGCACACATATAGACAAATAGGGCGAAGGTCATGATATAACCAACGGTTTTTCCGTCCATCCCTAAGTTGGTTAAATAGGTTTTTGAATAAACAGTCTCTACATAAAACGTTAATGAACCAGCAGAAGTGTACCCAACCACCAACAAAAAGGTTTTCCAGTGCTTTTTAAAGAGTTCTCTTAAGCTACCAGACTCTTTTCGTTCGCTGTCTTGATGAGAAAGCGTTTCTTCTAAACGACTACGTGCAAGCAAAGATAAGATTGCTGCGATACCACCAATAACAAATGGAATACGCCAACCGCCATCATGTAATTGTTGTTCACTTAAGAACGTCAACAAAATAACGCCCAGTAAGCTTGCAAGCAATTGACCACCAGAGAGAGTGACATATTGGAAAGATGAGTAAAAACCACGCTGACCTTTTAAGCCTAATTCACTCATATAAGTCGCAACGGCGCCATATTCACCACCCACTGATAAGCCTTGAAGTAAACGAACAAGGAGCAATAGAAAAGGGGCAAATAAACCGACTTGATCATAAGTAGGCAAAGCTGCAAATAAAAAGGAGCTTAAAGCCATCAAACAGATTGATATGATCATCGACTTCTTTCGGCCATGTCGATCTGCAATACGACCAAATAGCCAGCTTCCAATCGGACGCATAAAGAAGCTTGCGGCAAACACCCCCCAAACATAAATAGACTTGGTTGTACTATCCATATCTGGCGCGGTTAAAGCTTGAGTAAAGTAAGCAGCAAATACTGCATAAATATAAAAATCAAACCATTCGACTAAATTACCGGAGGCTGCGCCTACAATCCCACGTATCCTGCTACGTTTTTCTTCCTGAGTATATGTCATATTTCTTCCATCACTTTGTAGACAAAAACTAGGAACTTTTTAGGTGGGCTAAACAGAAAATAGAATGAACTTTTTAAAAATCACTCAACCCTGAGCACGTCCTTAGAATTCCTAACCATTCATTTTTTCTAATTTTAAAATTCGATTCTAGTGTGATTACTTCCTTTTGTTCGATTTAAAGAGATTTTTACCAATGATCGAACACTTCCTTTTATTTAACTGAATAATTAATTGTTTTTAAAATCAGTAAGCTAATTTAATACCAGTATTTTTCTATTCTGTTTCTCCTTTTAAGTGCCATTTTGAGCTTAAGTGTATTTTGAATATTTGATAATACTTAAAAAGTTATAGTATCAATTCCTAAGAAAATAAATGAAATTCATAGAATGATAAGTTGAAAAAGTCGAACTAAATTCACTTAATCGAAAAAATACAGAATATGTTGTTTCTCAATATATGTAGCTGTATTCTTGCGTGGCTAAAAATCGGCTCAGCACTTATTTCTAGCGCTTCAAATTATGCACGGTATGGCAGGTAGTTATTCAATGGAAAGACGTTCGTTAAATCTTCACTTCATGACATGCTCTAAAACAGCATTGGCTTCATCTATTGCACTCATAACATCTGTCGTCTATGCAAATGAAGCAGAGGTTTCGCAGCTCCCAACCATTACTGTGAACGCTACACAAAATAGTGATGCACTATACACATCAAAAAAAGTGAGTTTATCTGGTTTTCAAACTGGTGATGTAAAGAAAGTACCTGCATCTATTACCACCATTACATCTGAACGTATAGCAGATCAACACGCAAAAACACTGACCGATGTGATTAAAAATGATTCATCGTTAGGCGATGGCTACGCTGCTATTGGCTACTATCCAAACTTTGTAGCACGTGGTTTTGCCCTCGATTTAGGTTCAAGTTATCTCATTAATGGCCACAACATACGTGGTGAGCAAAATGTTGCTTTAGAAAATAAAGAGCAAGTTGAAATTTTAAAAGGTATTTCTGCGATTCAAAGTGGAATGTCGACACCAGGTGGTGTGGTTAACTATGTAACCAAAAGACCTGCGGATGTTAAAACTATTACAGTCGATGCAAATTCAGAAGGTGGCTATACGCTGGCAACAGATGTTGGCGGCTTTGTTAATAATAGTTTTGGTTATCGAATCAATTTAGCCCATGAAAGCATCCATCCAAATGTTGATCACGCAAATGGTAAGCGTGAGTTTGGTTCAGTTGCTTTAGACTGGAAAATTAGTGAGCGTTCTAAATTATTGTTCGATATTGAAGCCCAGCATCAAAGTCAACGTTCAGTACCCGGTTATCAACTGCTTGATGGGCAAGAAGTACCAACAAATGTAGATCAAGACCGTTTATTGGGTTACCAGTCTTGGAGTAAACCTGTTGTAAATAACAGTCTAAATGCGAGTTTGAAATATCAATATGCATTTAACGATCAATGGAATGGTAGCTTAAGTGCGTCTCAAAGCCGTGTTGTGATTGATGATAATAGTGCTTTCCCATGGGGATGTTATAGCAGCATTTGTGAAGTTACCGGTTTGGGCAATACTTTTGATAAACACGGAAATTATGACATTTATGACTTCCGCAGCCCAGATGATACACGAATTACTAACCAGTTCGCTGCTGGGTTAAATGGTCAATTCAACACTGGCAATATTCAGCATCAAATCGCTTTCGAATTACAACGTACATATAAAACCTTAAAGCACCATACACCACTGAATGTAGCGGTAGGAACAGGCAATATCTATGAAGATACGGTCGACTACAGTCCTTCATCGGAAAGCCCAGGCGATCGTTACAAAGCTCTAGAGAGTGATCAGACTGCACTTACTGTATCTGACCGAGTTCAATTTAATGATCAATGGTCAACTCTACTCGGTGGAAAACTGATTCACCTTGATGAGCAAGCTTATAATTCAGATGGGCAGCAAAGCCGTGATACGGATTTAAACAAATTCTTGCCACAATTAGCACTCATGTATAGTCCAACTTCCACGACTAATCTTTATGCTTCATATGCCAAAGGATTATCAGATGGTGGTGAAGCTCCGTGGTTCGCTAATAATGCTCTAGAAGTTCTATCTCCTAAAAACTCTGAACAATATGAAGTTGGTGTTAAGCAACAAATTCGGAACTTCTTAGTAACAGCAGCTATTTTTGATTTAAAACAAGACAATCAATATAACAAAGTGAATGCAGAAGGAACTTTCGATTTTATTTCACAAGGCGAACAACACAATCAAGGTATTGAGTTGGGTTTAACAGGTGCCTTAACCGATACACTCGATGTAAGTTCAGGTGTTACCTATACCAAATCTCGTCTTATTGATATTGATACGGACATCTACAAAGGTCATCAAACTCAAAATGTACCGAAAGTACGTGCCACAGCCCAGTTATCTTATAAAGTACCGTCAGTTGAAGGATTAAGATTACTCAGTGGTATGCAATACAGTAGCAGTAAATATGCAAATAAAGAGGGAACGGCAAAAGTAGGCGGATATAGTGTCTTTAATATTGGTGCCGCCTATAAAACAAATTTTGCTGGGCATGACACAACTTTTAGATTCAATATTGATAACTTATTTAACAAGAAATATTGGCGTGATGTAGGGGCATTTATGGGGGATGACTATCTGTTCTTAGGTAATCCTCGCACAGCTCAATTTTCTACAACTTTTAGCTTTTAAAAGTTATGGAACAAATAAAAAAGGAGCTTTAAAAGCTCCTTTTTTATTTCAGGAATTAAGCCGACATTTTTGGTTTAACCATATTATTAATCGACAAGATATCATCAAGCACTTGGGCAGATAATAAACCTTCATTTTGAACTAAAGCCAATACGCTTTGCCCAGTTTCGTTTGCAGTTTTAGCAATACGAGTTGTAGTTTCATAACCTAGGTATGGGTTAAGTGCAGTCACAATACCAATTGAATTTTCAACCAAAGCTTTACAGTGTTCAGGGTTCGCCGTAATCGTATCAATACACTTAGTTTGGAACATTGCCATTGCTTTACCAAGCAAGTCCATCGATTCAAACAGTTTGAATGCAATAAGTGGTTCCATTGCATTTAACTGTAATTGACCAGCTTCAGCAGCTAAAGTTACAGCCAAATCATTTGCAATGATCTGGAAGCAAGCAAGGTTCATTGCTTCAGGAATAACTGGGTTTACTTTACCCGGCATGATCGAGCTACCAGGTTGACGTGCTTCTAAATTAATTTCATTAATGCCAGTACGTGGACCACTTGAAAGTAAACGCAAGTCATTGGCAATTTTTGAAAGTTTAGTTGCAGTACGTTTTAATAAACCAGATAAAAGAACAAAGTCACCCATATCAGAAGTGGCTTCAATCAAATCTGGAGCTGACTTAATTTTCTTACCAGAGATTTTTGCAAGTGCTTGAATCGCGAGTTCACGGTAACTATATTCAGTGGTAATTCCTGTACCAATCGCTGTACCGCCAAGATTCATATAAGCTAAAACATTTGGAATAAGCGTATTAATTTGCTCAAGGTCTTTTTGTAGAGTTACCGCAAAAGCACCAAACTCTTGACCTAATGTCATAGGCACAGCGTCTTGTAACTGAGTACGACCCATTTTTAAAATGTGTGCAAACTCTTGAGATTTATTCAAGAAGCTAAGAATCAAATTGTTAAATGGAAGATTTAACTCATCTAGGCTAAGTAATAAACCTAAACGAATTGCAGTAGGGTATACGTCATTTGTTGACTGCGACATGTTAATGTCGTTATTTGGATGCAAGTATTGATATTGACCTTTAGAATGGCCCATATATTCTAAAGCAACGTTTGCCAATACTTCATTTGCATTCATATTGGTTGAAGTGCCAGCACCGCCTTGCATCATGTCGATTGGGAACTGGTCATGGAAATTACCACGAATAAGCTGATTACAGCTGTATTCAATCGCTTCAAATTTAGTTTGATCTAAGTTTTTAAGATTATAGTTTGCTTCAGCACAAGCTAGTTTAACCATAGCTAATGCTTTAATTAAATTAGGGAAATTTCCAACTTTGCTATTTGTTAAGTTGAAATTTTCTAAAGCACGTAATGTTTGAACTCCGTAATAATGGTCATTGTTGATTTCTCGATGACCAATAAGATCCTTCTCAATACGGGTAGTAATATCAGTGTTCATCATTAAACTTCGAATTAGTTAAGATGATTCATCTTAGAATTCGAAATGCTTCACTTCTAATGCATTTATTAAAGCAATTATGCATTTTTTGCATAACAAAAAAGAGGGTAGTCGAGAAATAATCGTTGGTATATGAGCATATATAGAATGAATACTTGTTCTAAAGTTTAATATATTCAAATATTTATTTAATTTTATAGATTGGTCAAAGGTGTGAAAATATAAGTAAATCAAAATTTATACAGAAAACTAAGCAATCATTTCCGTGTATTAAAATCAAAAAAATATTTGATTTTTCATGTGAAAGTTAATTTATATAAGCAAATAATGAGTTTTGTTTAATAAATTTTAATAAAATTGTGATGCATTTCACATAAAAATACTTATAATACAGAAAATTTTGATTTATTAAGTTTATGTTAAAAGTAACTGCTGCTTTATTAATATTGGGAAGTTTTGCTTGTTATCTCCTTTGGGGTAATGAAGAAAAAGCTGAAACTAAAAGTTCGCACATGCTTAAAGAAGCTGAGCAATCAATTAAGAATGCTGAGTTATCTATTCAAAAAGCTAAACAAAATATCCCTACTGCATCGTATCAATAATTTAGGCATTCAAGATTATTGTCTGTTAAATAATCTTTTGACTGAAATTTTATAAGGTGTAAGCACGCTGTAAAGAGACAAATGCATGAGAATGAAGTTTATTGCATATGACCCTAACTCTGGTGAGAAACTCAGCTTGAAAGAGCATATTCATCACATGGATAAATACACAACTTATGTTTTTTTTAGTGATGAAAAAGACAATATGGTTTTCAATCCACAGAAAAAACAGATATTTGAAATCAGTCAATATACTTCTAATATGATGGTTGAAATTTCAAGAAAGTTATACTACTTGATTGGTGAATATTAGGTCATTTTGATCAACCCGTCTGCGAAAATCGTCACCGCTTTTAAAGGGGACTCAATACGTTTGCGTACACCTAAATAGATACTTTAGTATAATAGTCGGGATTATCTTTTTATCTTATACTCTTTTCAAATATTGTATTTAAATACAATCAATTATTATGACTGCTTAAATCCTGAAATGAGGTAAGGTAATCATTTTCTTATCAATTATTACCTTACCAACCCATTGAGAGAGTAAAAAATCATTTTTCATGTTTTTTGGGTTAGGCAAAGTAAAAAGGGTATGAAAATAGATTTTTTAACTACCTTTTATAGTGGAAAAGTATCTTAATTAAGATTCTGAAAAATTTAATCAATAACATAAGGATCAGTTATTGAAACAGTTTACAGTCCGCATTCTTCCCCAAGGTGCGGACTTTTTTTATCAATAAAATGTACAAATATAAGTTCGTGCCTATTTCTAAAAGTTATCTTGTTAAGTTCACTTATTTATTTTTATGATGGGTTTTTATTGTTTGATTTAAATAATTTTTTTAGCTGAATTGTACTTATGTTCATCTCTTGTCTCGTGAAAACAAAACCTATTATTTTCTTATCTTCTTTTCTATGTCAGAATTATTAAATACTTAATTTTATAGATTGGCTTTGTCCTTTCACTTCTCGCATTTTTGCAGGTACTCCCTATGTTTTATCATTCTTTCTCATCACTAAATTTATTTATGCTACTTCCCAAAAATATTAATTAATAAAATTACAAATCTAAAAGGGAATAGATAAGATGAATTTAGAAGTCCGTTGGGTAGAGGATCTCCTCACATTAGAACGTGAACGTTCAATCTCAAAAGCAGCAGAGAAAAGATTTATTAGCCAGTCTGCATTTACTCGAAGAATTCAACAAATTGAAGAAATGATTGGTGCTGAAGTCATTATTAGGAACAACAAAAACAACATCGAATTTACAGACATTGGTCGAATTTTATTAGTGATGTCTAAAAATATTGAAAAACAGGTAGAGGAGACCGCAAAACTAATTAAAAATATTAAAAATGAAACTGAATCGACCATTCGTTTCTGCGTTGTTCATTCTTTAGCCTCTGGATTTTTAACTACTTTTTTAAAGAAATTTCCTACACTTATTCGTGATTTAAAAATTGAAATTGTCGCAACGAATAGTGGAGAAGGCCTGTCTTTGTTAAAAGAAGGTGCCTGTGACTTTATGATTTGCTATGCAGATAAAAGCAATATTAGAAAAGTTGGGGATGATATTTTAAGTGGTATCAAAATTGCTGAAACGGTTATTGTACCGGTTTCTGCAACTGAACCTGACCACAGTCCTAAACATACAATACAAAGTAATTTTGCTCTGCTAGCGTATAGTAAACACGCGTACTTAAGAAAATTGGTAGATCAACTGATTGAAGGTAAGCTTGTATATAAAACGTTATATGAAACAGATAATGCCACCAATTTAAAAGAGCTGGTTTTACAAGGTCTAGGAGTTGCTTGGATTCCAAAAATTAATGTTGAAGAAGACCTTGCAGCCGGAAAATTAGTCATTTTAGACCAACAAGAATATTGCCTTGCTCAAGATATTTATATCTTCAAAAATAATTTGAGTGATAATAAGTCGGTACAGAAAATATGGAATGGTTTTAAAGGTCAGCAAGATCTATAACGTCTACTCGTTTGAAATAATGAAGTACACGATATTTATATATAAATTAAGCAAATAAGTAGATTATGCTTTGGTCTTTACGATGAAAGGCAGTATAAAGCATTGCCCCTTGTCTAAATTCTTTGATAATTTAGAGTAAATTTCAATAAGTCAAAAGTAGAGTATAGGAGTATTTATCTCTTTCATACCTACTTTGAGCTTATTTCAATGGATTATTGAGTCCAAGCGGAGACAATTTTGTTTGATCTAGACAGTAGATTATTAAATATTTTTTATCATATTTATCGGTTCAAAAGTGTTTCAATGGCTGCAGATGCTATTGGTTTGACACAGCCGAGCGTTAGTAATGGTCTAAACAAAATCCGCCAACATTTTAATGATCCTTTGTTTATTCGAGTCGGTAATGAAATGATTCCGACTGAACTGGCAAAGCAAATTTTTCCACTCATTAGTGAAGTTATTGATAAGGTTGAAAGCATTAATAATTTTAATGTGAACTTTGATCCGTTGACCTCAGATCAGTTGTTTACGATCGCGATGACTGATGTATCTCATTTGGTTTTGTTGCCGCAACTAACCAATTATTTAAAAGAAAAAGCACCTTTGATTCGTTTAAATATTAGGCCTATTACACCAGAAACTAGCTATCAAATGGCAAACGGTGAAATTGATCTAGCCATAGGTTTTTTACCGCAGTTAGAAGAAGGTTTTTATCAGCAGAAGTTTTTTCGTCAACACTATGTCGTAATTAGCTCAAAAAGCCATCCACGTTTAGACCCAAATAATTTCACTTTAGAGGATTATATGCGTGAATCTCACATCGATATTGATGCGGGTATTGGGCATTATCACATTAAAAATGAGCTGCAGAATAAAGGGCTGGACCGAAATATTTTAATTCGCTTACCAAGTTATTTAGGTGTGGGATTGGTCGTTCAGGAAACAGATGCTATTGCCACTGTGCCATATTATTTAAGTCAGGTTTTATTGGTTAGAGAGAACTTACAGATTTTACCGGCACCGCTTGATTTTCCAACTTATGATGTTAAGCAACATTGGCATATGTCTTGTCACCACAAGAGTAGCCATAAATGGTTCCGTCAAACTTGTTATGAACTATTTAAAACTGCTTAAAAGTTTTAATTATAAAAAGAAGATGTAAGAAAATCCTTACATCTTCTTTTAATTTTAAATTAAATTTCAATCGCAACGGCTGTTGCTTCACCACCACCAATGCAAAGGGCAGCGACACCTTTCTTTTTACCTAAGCGTTTTAATGCATAAATAAGAGAAAGGATAATTCTTGAACCTGTAGCACCAATTGGATGGCCTAATGCACATGCACCACCATGGACGTTTACTTTTGCTTCATCAATTCCTAGCTCATGAATTGGTGCCATTGCCACCATTGCAAAAGCCTCATTAATTTCCCAAGCATCTACTTCATCAACAGACCAACCAGCACGCTCAAGTACTTTTTGAATTGCACTAATTGGCGCAATTGTGAATTCGCTTGGATGTTGTGAGTGAGTAGAAGTTGCAACAATTTTTGCTAAAGTATTTAAACTATGGCTTTGAGCATATTCTTCAGTGGTAAGTACTAACGCAGCAGCACCATCAGAAATCGAGCTTGAGTTAGCAGCTGTAATTGTCCCATCTTTACTAAAAGCTGGACGCAATGTTGGGATCTTCTCAAGATTAGCTTTTAATGGTTGCTCATCTTGATCAATAACTTCGACACCTTTACGTGTTTTTACTTCAACAGGAACAATCTCTTCTTTGAAATAACCTTCCGTAATTGCAGTTTGTGCTTTTTTAAGTGAAGAAATTGCAAAGTCATCCATTTGCTCACGGGTAAAGCCTTTGGTATTTGCCATGTCTTGAGCAAAAGAACCCATTAAACGACCTGTTTCTGCATCTTCGAGGCCATCTAAAAACATATGATCCTTAATTTCGCCGTGTCCCATACGATAACCACCGCGAGCTTTAGGCAAAATATAAGGTGCATTCGTCATAGATTCCATGCCGCCAGCCACAATAATATTGGCACTGCCTGCTTTTAAGGTATCTGATGCCATTAACACAGCTTTCATTGCAGAGCCGCAAAGTTTATTAATGGTCACAGCTCCGACATGATCAGGCACGCCAGCTTTACGCATGGCTTGACGAGCAGGGCCTTGACCAATACCTGCACTGAGTACGCAACCGAAAATCACTTCATCTACTTGTTCAGGCTTAACACCTGCACGTTGGATCGATTCACGGATGACAGCAGCGCCAAGTTCTGGAGCAGTTAGAGAAGATAAACTACCCTGAAAACCACCCATTGCAGTACGGCTACCTGAAACTATAACAATTGAACTCATCTTAATATCTCTTATTGGTGTATTTGCTAAATTTGCCTTTAGCCTAAACTAAAGGCGCCACTAAATTAAAAAGTTGGAGGGGTATAGCTGAGCGTTCTACCAAAGAACCACAGCAAGAATAAAACTAAAGGAAAGTGCACAACGAGCTGCGTCACTGTAAAACCAATCACATCTTTTGCTTTTAGTTTTAAAATGCCTAACATTGGAAGCATAAAAAATGGATTGATTAAGTTTGGTAAAGCTTCGGCTGCATTATAAATTTGTACAGACCAACCCAAATGAACCTTTAAATCATTTGCTGCTTGCATTACATATGGGGCTTCAATAATCCATTTTCCACCACCTGAAGGTACAAAAAATCCAAGTACCGCAGAGTAAATTCCCATCACAATTGCAAAGGTTTCTTTTGAAGCGATTGAAACGAAAAACTCGGCAATATAATGTGACAGCGATAAGTCTTGGCTATTTAAAGCTTGGGTCATAATAAAGGCGATACTTCCGTAAAGTGGAAATTGAATTAAGATGCCCGATACTGCCGGAACTGCTTTTGCAACAGCATTTAAAAAGTTCCGTGGTGTGCCATGTAAAGCTAACCCAAGCATTAAAAACACGAAGTTGTAGGTGTTGAGACTTGAAATGGCAATGATGGGATTGCTTTTTGAAAATTCAAAAAACATCCAGATTAAGCCTAAAACCACCACAATAATCGTTAAGATAGGCGAATTTTCTAACCAGTCACCTGGACGAGTAGATTTTGCTTCATTTGTTTTTTCTTCTTCAAATTGCACATCAAAACTATCAATGGTTTTAACGCTATTGCCTTTTGGGGCAGACCAATATGCAATAGCGATTGAAACAATCACTAAAATAATGGTCATTGCAATTGATTGCCAAAGGAAAATCGTTTCGGTAAATGGAATAACACCAGTTAGGTTATAAATTGACTCAGGTAAACTGGTTTTATTTGCCTGAAGCTGTGCTGCTGATGAACTAATTCCAAGAGCCCAAGTTGCTCCCATACCAATGATTGCAGCTGCCGCAGCAGCACGATAATCCATATTCAGCTCTTTACGTTTTGCTAATGCAATCACTAAAAGTGCAGTAAGAATCGTACTTATTGCCCAATTGACTAGTGAAATTAATAAACTAACGGTTGCCACCAAAACAATAGCACCACGTCCAGAACTTGGAATACGCGCCATTTTTTGGATCAGGAATTTTACGGGCTTAGATACAGAAACGACATAACCTACAATAATGAGCATAGTCATTTGCAGGGTAAAGGGAATAAGACTCCAGAAGCCATTACCAAATGAAGTCGCTACATCATGGATTGGAGCACCAATACCCAAGGCGGCAACAGAGACAATAATGACGCCAAGCAGAGCAAAAATATATGAATCAGGAAACCATTTTTCAGACCAGTCACTAATCCGAAGAGCAAATCTTTCAAAAATTCCTTGCTGTTTTTCCATAGCTGAAAAAATCCTTCTCATTCTTATTTATAGACAGCACATCCGGTGCTTGATAGGGCTAAGACTCAAGCTCACTTACTAACTTGAGTCTTGTACAGCTAACTAAGCCTTAGAATTTACGCGACTAAGGTTTTATAAAACTCGACACCTGTAGCAGCTTGAATTTGTTCGAGCGTTACGTCTTTAGCAAGTTCAATGAGCTCTACACCTTGTGGCGTAATATCCATTACGCCTAAGTCTGTAATCACGCGGTGAACAACACCTTTACCTGTTAAAGGCAAACTACAGTTTTTCACGATTTTTGGTGTACCGTCTTTTGCGCAGTGTTCCATTAGAACAACAACTTTTTGAACACCAACAACCAAGTCCATTGCACCGCCCATACCTTTGACTTTTTTACCCGGAATCATCCAGTTCGCTAAGTCTCCTTTTTCAGAAACTTCCATTGCACCTAAAATTGCAATGTTGACATGGCCACCACGAATCATGGCAAAAGATTCTGAGCTTGAGAAAAAGGCTGCACCAGGGCGAGCAGTAACCGTTTGTTTGCCGGCATTAATTAAATCGGCATCGACAGTTTCTTCAGTCGGGAATTCACCAATACCTAATAGGCCATTTTCAGATTGAAGCCAAACATTAATATTCTCAGGAATATAATTGGCAACAAGGGTAGGTAAGCCAATACCTAAATTGACATAAAAACCATCTTCAAGTTCTTTTGCAGCACGTTGTGCCATTTCATTACGTGACCAAGCCATTTTATACTGCCTCCGTGCTTAAAGTTTTATGCTCAATGCGTTTTTCAGGTGATGCGTTTAATACAATGCGGTTCACATATATACCTGGTAAATGGATTTCATCCGGATCCAATTCACCAATTTCAACCACCTGTTCAACTTCTGCAATTGTAATTTTTCCAGCCATTGCGCATTCGGGATTAAAATTCTGAGCAGTTTTACGAAATACTAAATTACCTGCCTTGTCTGCCTTATATGCTTTAACAAGAGCTACATCGGCTGTTAAAGATTCTTCTAAAATGTAATTTTTGCCGTTAAAAATACGTTCTTCTTTACCTTCAGCAATGAGTGTACCTACACCAGTTTGTGTGTAAAATGCTGGAATTCCAGCACCTCCAGCACGTAACTTTTCAGCTAAGGTGCCTTGTGGGGTTAGTTCAACTTCTAATTCACCATTTAAATATTGACGCTCGAATTCTTTATTTTCACCCACATAAGAAGAGATCATTTTTTTGATCTGTTTGGTTTGAAGCAATATACCTAAACCGAAATCATCTACACCTGCGTTATTCGAAATACATGTGAGACCAGTCACACCACTTTGCTTAACTGCAACAATTAGTTTTTCTGGAATTCCACACAAACCAAAACCACCAACAGCAAGTGTTTGATTGTCTGCAATTACATCTTTCAGTGCTGCCTCTGCGTTGGCATAAACTTTATTCATTCTGTTGTTTTCCTATATCCCTTAGTGTTTCTAGTTTTAGCATCACATTTTGTGTTATAGAAGTTAATTTTTTTAAATGATTAATAAGTATAATCAATGAATAATATCAAATTAAGTACAAAACTTAAGACGCATACTAGCTAAAAAATTTAAAAATTACTCTACAACATATTGAAACTTATAAAAATTAAAGAATTTAACTTATCCATAAGCTTAACTTATACTAAAAGACAATCTTTAATTTTTTAAAATTTATATTGAACCAGTGCCTCAATAAATTGAGCAGAAATATTTGAAATTTCAAAGTTCTTTTTATAAACAATTCCTACTGTTTTATGAATGGCTTCGTCTTTTAAATCAATCAGTACGTTATGTTCTTTATCAATGTGTTTAGCAAAATGCCTTGGAATTGCACTTACCCCAATTCCATAAGCAACGAAACTTGAAAGAGATGAAATTTGGTGGCATTCAACTTTTAAATCGAGCGTTATATTATTTCTTAAACAATTTTGCTCAACTAAATATCGAACAATTGAGGGTTTTTGCAAGGTTACAAATGGATTTGAACAAAGCTCATGCCATGTAATAGAAGATGATTGAGCGAGTGGGTGACTCTTAGGTAATAGAGCTAAGAAGTCTTCTTCAAACAACGGTTTAAACTCTAAACCTTCGGTGAGATCAGGTTCAAAACAAATACCAAGCTCAAAAATACCATCTTGTACTTTTTCTATAATGGTCTCATTTGGAATATCGTGAATTGAAAAATTAAGATTGGGATGGACTGCTAAAAATTGATGAATCACCTCTGGCAAAATTGCATGGGTCACAAAGGGCATTGAGGCAATACTTAATGTTCCGCGATTGAGTTTAAAGCGTTGTTTAACATCGTTTTCCATTTCATCCCAATTGGCGAGTAATTTTTTTGCATATGGAATGAGTGATTTGCCTTCTTGAGTAAGTTCAACACGGCGTGTATTACGGTTAAACAGTTTACCGCCTAATTCTTCCTCTAAGCTTTTGATGGTGAGACTTAAAGCAGATTGGCTGAGATGTAACTCTAAAGAAGCATTGGCATAGTTGAGTGTACGCGCAAGGGCCAAAAAAGCTTTTAGTTGTTTAAGCGTCATTTCTTTCCTTTAAATTACTCAACTTACCTAGAAGAGTAATTTATACGAAAATTTGCCTAATATGATGTTTTTTGACAAAAAATTATGAAAAAGAAAAAACATAGACTTATTTAACAGAGAGCTAGAAATAAATGTAAAAATCTTGAATTACTTTAATAAATTGTCCCAACAAAACTCGTCTCTATTATTAGAAAAATATATAAACACGCCAATTATATGGAAAAACAAATAACCTAGCCAAATTGCTTGAGGAGCAACTTTCAAGCCTTCTAATAAAACAGTTGTTGAATAGATTGCCAATAAAAAGGTGAAGAGGATGACGTAAGTAGTACTCACTACAAATTTATATTTCGGTGCTAGATGAGGGATTTTATAACCAATAAGAATTTGCATCCCGCAATTTATGATCAATGAAATTATACCTACAAAGACTTGTGGCATATTTAGAGATGTTAAAGAGAGTTGCGTAATTATAAAAATAGCTTGCCACAGTACAAACATACCAAGAGGATACAAGATAAATTTAATCCACATCATATTTTGTTTTCTTATCAATATCTTACTTCGCTATTGTATTAAATAATTTAAATTAAATAAATATTATTTTTTCAAAATTTATTTTCAAAAAATATCAAGATATAAAGTCATTCTAATTTCAATTAATATATCTATGAATTTTTAAATTCTTTAAAATTTAATTTAAAAGATAAATAAATTATGTAAGGGTATAATTGATGAATAAAACTATTCTTGGCTTAATGGTAGTACCACTTGTATTGAGTGGATGTATAAAAAAAGCAGAGGAAAAACCAACAGAAAAAACGGAAAAAACCTCTACTATAAAAGCAACTGAACAGCCCCCAAAAGAAGAAAATATAATTCCTGCTATGCTAGTACGTAATTTTCTTGTGAAGTTTCAACAACCCAAAATTTGTGCTCCAAATCCAGATGTTGATGGAATTGTATGTACCTCTAAAGAAGCGATTGCACTTAAAAGTAATATTGAATGGATTGATCAAGTAATCGATAAGGAAATCCGTAAAGATTATGCAGATGCTCTTACACCTCCTTCAGAAAAGCAAAAGCAACTAAATCAAACCCAAGCTGAAGGGTTTAATAACTGGTCACAGAGTGTGGTTTATCGCTTTAATGGACAGTTTGGCCAATATGTGCAAATTTCAAAAGTAAGTTCAGAATATTCTGGCGGGGCTCATGGTATAGCAACTTTTGAAGATTATATTTTTGACTTAAAAAGTAAAAAACGCATTGAATTAAAAGATATTGTTATCAATGGAAAGATGAATGCGCTTAAAGAGGAATTGTGGAAACAATACGGATATTGGTGTCAAGAAAAAGATATGCAGCCTTACATTAGTAAAGAAGACTTTAAAGTAAGTGAAAATTTCTATATTAATCAATCAGGCGGACTTACATTTGATTTTCAGATTTACGAATTGGCTCCATATGCCGCAGGTCCTGTGAGTTTAGAACTCTATGATACAGATCAATTGATAAAATCAGATTTTTTACCGCCAATGCCTACTTTAAAAACTGAAATGTAAAAATAACTCCTGCCTAATCCGATAAAGATAGTAGAGCAAAATTTTTATATTAATTTACAATCTCTAGTAAATGGTAATAGTCACAATGGCACAGAATTTTTTGAGGAAGAGGATTATTTGGAGTCTCTATTAAAGAGCCCTGTGAAGACAGAACTCACTATGTATGTAACACAGAAGATTTTGAGTTTTTGATTATCTCAACTTATTTCTTGGTGGCTATTGCTGCTAATAGAAGCCCTCCACTTAAAGCAATATGTTCTAATACAATTTGGAAATCCTGAGTTCTTTGTGGTTCAGCTAATTTCCAAAAAGGATGTCCAATAGGAATACAAAGTAAAGTGAAAATGGCTAGTATTCCTGCACCCAACCATGTAAGCCCTGCAAAATTTGAAATAAGTAGAATTGATCCTATAAGTTGAATGGCTATAGTTGCAAAAGCAAATAATTCAGGAAGTGGTAAAATTGCTCCAATCATTTCATTAACAACAGTATCAAAGTTAAACACACCAAAAATACCAGCGATTAAAAAGAATGAAGATAAAACTATTCGCCCAATAACTAATGTGTAATTACTTGATAAAGTATTATGAATTAAGGATGCCATAAGAAGATTATTCCTATATAGAGTTGATGGTAACGATCGTTACCATCATACTTTTGTACATGGTAATGTCAAGAACCATGGCACGCCTTTTATTTTGTAGGAAAGAATTGTGATAAGTGAAAGTACCAAAACCAATCAAATTGATAATAAAAATCGCCTTATAATTCAAACAGTAGGTGATCTTTTTCTAGAGTATGGTTACTCAAGAGTTTCTATTAATTTAATTATTTCCAAGATCGGGGGGTCTAAAAGAGATCTATATGCTCAGTTTGGTGATAAGGAGGGGCTTTTTAGGAGTGTGATTGCGGATGTGTGCCAGCAAGTACTTGATCCACTAAAAGCCTTACCAGTAGAAGGTGGCTCAATTGAGCAAGCTCTTACTTCTTTTGGAAGAATATTTTTATCAGTACTTTTATCTTCTCGCGTAATTGCTTTACAGAAACTGGTACTTTCAGAAGCGACTCGTTATCCAGAGTTTGCAAAAACATTTGTACAATTAGGTCCAGTTAGTGCATATAACTTAGCAGCAGAACTTTTAATGAAAAGGGCTGAGGTTGGGGAGATAAGAGTTTCAAAACCGAAAGTCATGGGTGCTTTATTTTGCGATATGCTCATCTCAGATCTACAATTTAAAATTATATCTGGTGAAATAGTTACTGATAGTCAAATAGATGAGCGTGTTGAAATGGCAGTTTTAACTTTCCTAAATGGTATAAAAAGCTAAAGTTCGGTTCAACTGAGCGAATACAATTGCTCAAAATCCGTAAAATTAATGAAAAAGATCTGAACTGTTAAATTTTACACATTATTAAAATGGATAATTTCATGAAAAAGATTATTTTATTAGGGATAACAGTTTTATTAAATGGATGTTTAAATCCTGCTAATCAACTGATTAATAATAAGTTTATTAAAGTAAAACCATCCATATCTTCAGTGTCAGGTATATGGACGTTTTCGAGTGGCCCTAACATATCAACAATAAAACTTTACCCAAATGGGAGTGGAATAATTTGTGATGATATTAGTGGAAATATTGTATTTAACAAAGTTAAGTATGCAAATAATATGATTTACATTCAAAATGGTATGGTTCTAGAAGTTAAGCTTCTTAACAAAGATATACTCAAAATTAGAACAATTTTAAGTGCCTCTACTTCAAATATGATCTATAAAGCTGATAACGACTTAAAGGCAGCTTCATTAAAATGTGTTAAAGAAATATAGATACCACTTTATAAATAAGAATTGGCATGACTTTATAACAGCTGATACAGCTTCTTTCAATAACCTAAGTGTTATTATTCCTAATAATATTTAAAACTATTTATTTTAAATCAACATATCGCATCCATAGTCTCAGCTAGCCAGTAACCATGATTTGTACAAGTATAGGGAATAGAAGGGGTGACTTGTGTGGATTTTACTCATATATTTGATTTGTGCTTTAGGTAAAAGAAATTACTCATATTTAAGTCTCATTTCTTTAATTTAAATGTAGATTAGTTAGTTCACTTAGAGGGAAATTTTATCTGGACAATATTAAAAAGAATCAAGTGAAGAGTATTTATAATATTGTTTTAAAAAATATATTATTCAATTGGCTTTATTAAATAATATAGAAACATTAATTTAATTTACTCAATAATTAATAAGTTTTATAAAACAATAATATTTTTTTAATAATTAAATTTTACCAAGAGAGCCAAACAAGTTCTTGTAATTTATTGTTATTTAAAAATTTCAATAAATTACATTGTTTTTAAATATTTTAGTGATATTTTATTTTTAAGCTCATTTACCTATTACCACACATGGATATTGTGATTTTTATCATTATAGGTTTGGGATAACCTAAATATCTTTTGGTAATTTTATTGAACCTAATATCTATTCTTTAGGGAGAAAGAATATATGTGGGAATTATTTGTAATTCTACTTTCGCTTGGGCTGTTGATGTATACAGCTTACAAGGGCTTTTCTGTCATTCTCATGGCACCAATTTGTGCCTTACTTGCAGTTTTACTCATTAATCCAGCCAATGTTTTACCGTTTTATTCGGGTGTTTTTATGCCCAAAATGGTGAACTTTATAAAAGATTACTTTCTTGTGTTTTTGCTGGGGGCAATTTTCGGTAAAGTCGTTGAAATGTCAGGAATTGCTGAGTCTATTGCTCGAACCATTGTAAGATGGATTGGGGCAAAAAAAGCAATTTTAACGGTTGTATTACTAGGTGCAATTTTAACCTATAGCGGTGTAAGTTTATTTGTTGCTGTATTTGCAATTTATCCCTTTGCAAACCAGCTTTTTAGAAAAGCGAATATTCCAAAACGTTTAATTCCAGGAACCATCGCGCTGGGTGCATTTACATTTACCATGGATGCATTGCCTGGTACACCACAAATTCAAAACGTAATTCCGACCACTTTCTTTGGCACTAATATTTATGCCGCACCATTTCTAGGAATTATTGGTGCTATTTTTGTTCTATGCATGGGTTTGGCTTACTTAGAATGGCGTCGCCGAGCTGCTGCAAAAGCTGGCGAAGGTTTTTCGGGTTTTGGCGTAGACAATACACCATCTCAAGAAATTGAAGCCGATATGAATTTGCAAAATAATGGAAGTACGGCTCGTCAGTTTTTAGCGTTTGTGCCTCTCATTCTTGTTGCCGTAATGAACAAATATTTGTCTAAAGCAATCAAAGAGTGGTATCCAAATGGTTTTGATTTTGCCGCAGTTGGATTAGCGGATTACACCGTAGACGTTGCAAAAACCGGTGCGATCTGGGCAGTTGGTCTTGCGCTGATTGTCGGGATTATTACTGCAATTTTGTTTGATTACCAACGTGTAGTGACGAACTTTAAAGAAGGCATTAATGCCAGTATTGGTGGCTCACTTTTAGCTGTGATGAATACAGCTTCTGAGTATGGTTTCGGTGCAATTATTGCGTCATTACCGGGCTTTGCCATGATTAGTCATGCAATGAGCAGTACTTTTACAAATCCACTAGTAAATGGGGCTGTGACGACAACTGTTCTAGCAGGTATTACTGGTTCAGCTTCTGGTGGTATGAGTATCGCTTTAAGTGCGATGGCTGAACAATATAACGCCGCGATTTTAGCTGCGGGTATTCCACCAGAAGTCATGCACCGTGTGGTTGCAATGGCATCAGGCGGTATGGATACCTTACCGCACAATGGTGCTGTTATCACTTTACTCGCTGTTACAGGTTTAACTCATAAACAATCGTATAAAGATATTTTTGCAGTCACAGTAATTAAGACATTAGCGGTATTTGTAGTGATTACGGTCTTTACCGTAACAGGTATTGTTTAAATCAGCACGTTATAAGTATTAAGGAGTAAATAAATGACAAAACTTTTAGACGGTAAGGTCGCTTTTATTACAGGTTCTGCAAGTGGTATCGGTCTAGAGATTGCTAAGAAATTTGCTCAAGAAGGTGCCAAAGTTGTTATTTCTGATATGAATGCTGAAAAGTGTCAAGAAACAGCAAACTCACTTAAAGAGCGAGGTTTTGATGCATTATCTGCACCATGTGATGTGACTGATGAAGATGCTTATAAACAAGCCATTGAGCTTACTCAAAAGACCTTTGGTACGGTTGATATCTTAATTAATAATGCTGGTTTCCAACATGTTGCATCTATTGAAGAATTTCCAACGGCTGTTTTTCAAAAGTTAGTTCAAGTCATGTTAACTGGGGCATTTATTGGTATTAAACATGTTTTTCCAATCATGAAAGCTCAGAAATATGGTCGTATTATTAATATGGCTTCAATTAATGGCTTGATTGGTTTCGCTGGAAAGGCAGGTTATAACAGCGCTAAACATGGTGTGATCGGTCTAACAAAAGTTGCCGCATTAGAATGTGCACGTGATGGTATTACGGTAAATGCTTTATGTCCGGGGTATGTAGATACACCATTGGTTCGTGGGCAAATTGCAGATTTGGCTAAAACCCGTAATGTAAGTTTAGACAGTGCACTTGAGGATGTAATTTTGGCAATGGTTCCTCAAAAGCGTTTGCTATCTGTTGAAGAAATCGCTGATTATGCAATTTTCCTTGCGAGTGAAAAAGCAGGTGGGGTAACAGGCCAAGCTGTCGTGATGGATGGCGGTTATACGGCCCAATAATTTAATTGTTTTATGAAAGCCGCTTATTTTATATAAGCGGTTTTTTACTCGTTAAAAATTTATGATTATCTACTGTTCAAAATAATGCTTTATCTCTACTATAAATTGTTATAAAAAACTAAGAAAATAAGTTCGTTAGGGTATAAATTTATACTTTAAAGGTATTTAACTTATTTCCATTTTTAAAATTTAATAGAGTATGAGAAAGTAATATTTACGCTATTTCCTGATTAGATATTTTCAGGAAAACTCGTCAATTAA
Source organism: Acinetobacter sp. FDAARGOS_558 (assembly GCF_003937785.1). Classification (NCBI taxonomy): domain Bacteria; kingdom Pseudomonadati; phylum Pseudomonadota; class Gammaproteobacteria; order Moraxellales; family Moraxellaceae; genus Acinetobacter; species Acinetobacter sp. FDAARGOS_558. The sequence continues at coordinate 355,086 of NZ_RKJH01000001.1, read as the reverse complement.
AGGGTATTAATTGGCATACAAGTTGCTTTTTTAGCAATAAGTTTTAGCTAGGTGAAAAGGATATGATATCACTCAGCCAACAGATGGAACTCAATCATTATTCACGCAAAGCTGAATTTGCGCAGAATCTGATGTCCACAATTTGTGGTGAACACCGTCTAGACACAATTTACAAAGATAATCTCGATTTCCACTATGACGGAATGCGTTTGCCCAATAAAAAAATGGCAATCGGCACAATCAGTTATGGTGCAAACGTCGCTATCAACATCTCAAATTTAAAAGCTTATAGCATTAGTTTACCTATACAGGGGCGACAAGCTCTCAACATTCGTGGTGCACATTATCAATCTGATGAAAACAGAGGCCTCATTGTTTCAAATAATGATCAACAAGATCTGATTATCCATAAAGACTGTAGAAAATTTCAGGTGGTTATTCCTGAGCGAAGTATGCAGATTGTCCTTGCAGATTTACTGAATAAACCTATAGAAACGCCTATCATTTTTAACCCTGAAATGCACTTAGACTCTGAGCAACTGATTGGAGCGTGGTGGAAGAATATTCAGAATTTTTTACAGCTAAAATCGCAATATAGCAATTTTTATGGTTTACAGATGTTATCTGAAGACTATGAAAATTTTGTAATTAAAGCCTTACTATTATCTCAAGAAAACAACTACTCTGAAGCTTTAAAGTCACTCTCACATCAAGATGAGCCAGCTTATATTCGAAAGGTTCGTAATTTTATTATTGAACATGCTCACGAAGAAATCTGTGCAGAAGACTTGCAGCGTTTGGCTGGGGTTTCAAAATCAAAATTGTATGATGAATTTCAACAATACTACGGCACCAGCCCAATGTCGTATTTGAAAAAATATCGTCTTCAACAAATTTACAAAATCTTGAGCACTACAGGAGCAGATAAAAAGATTTCTATTTCAAAGCTTGCGTATGACTGGGGCTTTAACCATTTAAGCCGTTTTTCTCAAGAATATCGTGAAGAATTTGGAGAAAACCCAAGTGAGACCAAAGGCAAAATTTTCTGATATTTAATTTTCCAAATTAAAAAACTGATTTAGGCAACTAAATCAGTTTTTTATTTATCGATTAATATTTATAGGCTTTCCTCAAACTTTAACACTTGTTTGTGTTTAGATTTTTCATAGATCACTTTGAGACTAAGTGCAATAAATGAGATGAAAGTTGGTATTGCTAGAATAAAGAAAATACCGCTTAAGCTTAAGTTAAAAGTAAAAATGAGCGAGCCAAAGAAAGCACCTAAAATTGCACCGATACGACCAATACCATGCATCCATGAAACACCAACCGCGCGGCATACTGCTGGATAGAACATAGCTGCAAGTGGCAGTAATGAAGACTGTGCACCAGCGAGTAATGCACCAATTAAGAAGATAGTAAGACCCAATAAGAAAATATTTGAGCTCACCAAACCTGCAACAATGAATAGGACGAAAGCAATCAGATATGAATATTTAATGACTGTAGTTGGGTTCAGTTTATCCATGTACCATCCCATAATGGTTGCGCCAATTACACCACCAAAAGGGAAAATCGCAGCAATTAAACTAAACTGTTGGGTACTGAAACCTGCTGTTTTTAAAATCGTTGGCATCCAGCTTGTTAAAAGATAGAACACCAAAAGACTAGTAAAACAGCAGAGCCAAAGCATGCTTGAACCCCAAAGATATTTTCCTAAAACCACTTTAACCGGATGTTCATCCGCTGCAGTTTCTGCTTGAGTTAAAACAAGTTTTACAGGCTCTTCAAAAGAATGACCTTGAATGTTTTCTAAAATACGCTGTGCTTTATCTTGCTGATGACGTGTAATTAAGTATTGCGTTGATTCAGGTAATTTAAGTAATAAAGCAACCACTAAAATTAGGGGAATGCTTCCGCCAATAATAATCACTTTGGCCCAGCCATAGCTTTCTAATAGATAAGCTGACAACACACCACCACAAGAAATACCCAGCATAAATCCACAGCCAGCAAGCCCTGTGAGAAATGCTTTACGTTTTACAGGCATATATTCTGAGACAATAGTACTGATATTTGGCATAGCTGCGCCTAAACCAACACCTGTAATAAAGCGATAAATCATTAAGTCTTGGGTTGAATTGGCAAAGCCACACAAAATGGTAAATATGGAAAACAAGAGGCTGGTAAAAACAATAACGCCTTTACGGCCAAATTTATCGGCTAAGGGTCCCGAAATGATTGCACCAATTGACATGCCAACTAAGGCTGCACTTAAAACTGGTGCAAGTTGAGGCTTGGTAATTCCCCAGTCATCTAATAATGCCGGAGCAACAAAACCAATAATTCCTGTGTCTAGACCATCACAGAAGAAGACAAAAAATCCTAGGATAAAAACCATCCACTGTAATGGAGATAGTTTCTCACGGTTGATAATCGTGTTTGCATCTATCGTTTTCATATGTATTCCTTCTTAAAATTATTTAATTCCCTGAGTAATTCAATGTATTCGTTACAAAACCTGTATCTTTGATTGAACTATTTTTAGCCAGTCTTCACTATCCAATAAGTCCTAATCTTCATCCATTTTTTCCAAATTAGATAAAAAGTATTAATTTCATTTTTTAGTTTAAGTTTTTGAAATATAGATATTTTTCTGTTTTTAATTTTTTATCCAGTTTGATTGTTTTTGATAATTGCGCAGAGATTGGATAATGCTTGCAGCTTTTGGACAGTCTAAAAAAAAATTCGGATAGAAGATAAAGCCATAACAATGTCAGGAGTTGACACTATGGCTGGTCAAACCATTCAAATTAAAACTGCATCTGGAAAGCAGTTCAGTGCATATCTAGCGACACCAGAAACAGGAAAAGGACCTGGAGTGGTGCTTTGTCAGGAAATCTTTGGGGTGAATGCAGCAATGCGGGAAAAGGCAGATTTTCTTGCAGAAGAAGGCTATACCGTTTTAGTACCTGATTTATTTTGGCGTGTAGCACCTAATATTGAACTGGGTTACACACCAGAAGATTTTCAAAAAGCTTTTGAACTTTATCAGCAATATGACGAAAACCTCGGTGTTGAAGATATTCAAGACAGCTTAGCTTTTTTAAAGACACGACCAGAATATGATACCTCTACAGGTCTCGGTGTGGTGGGCTATTGTTTAGGTGGAAAGCTAGCTTACTTGGCAGGCTGTCGACTTTCTGAAGTAGCATGTGCCGTAGGTTATTACGGTGTAGGTATTGAAAAAGCCTTAGATGAGTTAGCTAACGTAAAAGGGCGTTTGGTTTTACATATTGCAGAACTGGACCAATTTACACCGCCAGATGCGAGACAAGCGATTGTCAATGCAGCCAACCAGTATTCAAATGTACAAGCCTATGTTTATGAAGGTGTTGATCATGCCTTTGCACGCCCAAAAAGCAATCATTATCACAAACCTTCAGCACGCTTTGCCCACGAGCGTACTGTAACAGCTCTACATAACACGATTGGACCGAAATATGACCTAGTCGCGCTATGGGAAGAGCATATTCGTCATGAGTTCGATACGCGTGACGTACCAGCAACCATGGCAACAATGGTCGCAGAACCTTATGTCAACCATATCCCAACCTTAACTGGTGGGGTAGGCCAAAGCCAGCTTGCCCGTTTTTATCAATATCACTTTGTTCATCAAAACCCAAAAGATATGAAGATCACTTCGATCTCTCGTACGGTTGGCTCAACGCAAGTGGTAGACGAATTCATTATGAGCTTTACCCACGACGCAGAAATTGACTGGCTATTACCGGGTGTAAAACCAACTGGTAAATATGTCGAAATTCCAATGTTAGGTGTAATTCAGTTCAGAGGTTCAAAGCTGTGCCATGAGCATATTTACTGGGACCAAGCGTCGGTACTCGTTCAAATTGGTTTATTAGACCCGACAGGCTTACCAGTTGCAGGTGTAGAGACCGCGCGAAAACTTCTTGATGAAGATCTTCCTTCCAATACGTTGATGCCATCTTGGTCAAGTAGCGAAGGCAAGCCAGTCAATTAAGGAGTATCTGTAATGAATATAGATTTAAAAGGAAAAGTCGCTGTGGTAAGCGGCGGCGCAACACTGATTGGTAAAGCTGTTGTGCAAGCCTTAGTCAGTGCAGGTGCTCATGTCGCTATCTTAGATATTGATGCCAAAGGCAAGGCAATTGCGGAAAGCTTTAACCATGATGTGATGTTTATTCAAACCGATTTAACCAGTGATGCGGCTATTCAACAAGCTGTGGCAGATATTCACCAACATTTAGGTGAAGTGAGCTACTTGGTGAATTTGGCATGTACTTACTTAGATGATGGTTTTAAATCTTCACGTCAGGACTGGTTACAAGCACTCGATATTAATTTGGTCTCTACAGTTGAGCTGAGCCGTGCTTTATACAATGACCTAAAAAAGCAGCAAGGTTCAATCGTTAATTTTACTTCAATCTCGGCCAAAGTGGCACAAACAGGGCGCTGGTTATATCCAGTTTCTAAAGCCGCGATACGTCAACTCACACAAAGCATGGCAATGGATTTTGCTGCCGATGGTATTCGCGTCAACTCCGTTTCACCGGGTTGGACATGGTCTCGTGTCATTGCAGAAGTCAGTGGCAATAACCGTGAAAAGGCCGATAGCGTGGCAGCCGATTATCACTTACTAGGCCGATTGGGTCATCCCGAAGAAGTCGCCAATGTTGTTTTGTTTTTATTGTCACCCGCTGCGAGTTTTGTCACCGGAGCAGATTATGTGGTCGATGGCGGATATTCAGTGATGGGCCCTGAAGGATCACAGCCCGCTATTCCACGTTTAGCCGAATAGCACAGCGTTTTAAAAGCACATTTAGAAAATTATGGAGAAGATTATGCGCCGTATTGCAATTGTTGGAGCAGGACAGTCTGGTTTACAGCTTGGTTTGGGCTTATTAGATACAGGCTATGACGTGACCATGATCACCAACCGAACTGCTGATGAAATCCGTCAAGGTAAAGTCATGTCAAGCCAGTGTATGTTTCATACCGCTTTACAAACTGAACGTGACTTGGGACTAAATTTTTGGGAAGAACAATGTCCAGCAGTAGAAGGTATTGGGCTAGCTTTAGTTAATCCTGAAAATAGTGCTAAAGCATTTGAATGGAGTGCTCGTCTTGAGCGCTACGCACAATCGGTCGATCAACGCGTCAAAATGCCATATTGGATGGAAGAGTTCGAACGCCGTGGCGGTCAATTGGTGATTCAGGATGTGGGTATAGAAGAGTTGGAACAACTCGCAAACGACTACGAGCTTGTATTACTCGCGGCTGGTAAAGGTGAGGTTGTTAAGCAATTTGAGCGTGATGATGCACGTAGTGTTTTTGATAAACCGCAGCGCGCTTTGGCATTGACCTATGTCAAAAACATGAAGCCAATTTCACCTTATTCACGTGTGACTTTTAACATTATTCCCGAAGTTGGTGAATACTTTTCATTTCCGGCACTAACCATCAATGGGCCTTGCGACATTATGGTGTTCGAAGGTATTCCAAATGGACCGATGGATTGCTGGCAAGATGTGAAAACACCAGAACAGCACCTGCAATGTAGTCTGGACTTACTCAAGAAATTTGTGCCTTGGGAATATGAACGCTGTGCAAATGTTGAGATAACCGATGCTGGCGGTTATTTGGCAGGGCGTTTCCCGCCGACGGTACGTAAGCCCGTTTTAACCTTACCGTCTGGCAAAAAGATTTTTGGCATGGCAGATGCCTTAGTGGTCAATGATCCAATTACCGGTCAAGGCTCAAACAATGCGGCTAAGTGTAGCAAGATCTATTTTGATGCCATTTTAGCCAATGATAATCAAAGCTTTAGCGAACAATGGATGGTTCAAACTTTTGAACGCTATTGGGCTTATGCAGAAAAAGTCGTGGCTTGGACCAATAGCTTGTTATTACCACCAGAGCCTCATGTCGTTGAACTCCTAGCAGCTGCAAGCCAAAACCAGAGCATTGCTTCAATTATGGCCAATAACTTTGATGACCCGCGCGCCTTTGCTCCGTGGTGGTTTGATGCAGATCAAGCTCAGGCATTCTTAGCTTCAAAAAACACAGCAAAAGTCGCTTAAGGTCAAAATATCAAAGGGAGATTTAAAAATGGACACAATTGAAACTTTATCTTTACAAGCGATTAATATTGAAAACCCAAGAGAAATTCGTAACTTGCTTGGTCAGTTTGCAACTGGCGTTACCGTGATTACCACTCGTGGTAAAGATGGCCGGAAAATAGGTATGACAGCCAATTCATTTTCATCTCTGTCGTTAGATCCGCCATTAATTTTGTGGAGCCTTTCAAAAACAGCGCCAAGTTTGCCTGATTTTGTAGAAGCTGAATATTTTGCTATTCACATGTTGGCACAAGAGCATCATCAGCTTTCGGGACATTTTGCTCGAGGTGCGGAAGATAAATTTGCAGGCATTGCCCATCAGCAATGCAATGCAGGCGTTCCAATTTTGACGGATGCACTCGCAACCTTGGTTTGCCGTAATGTAAATCAGTATGAAGGCGGAGATCACCTGATTTTTATTGGTCAAATTGAACAATACCAACAGCGTCAAGGTGAGCCTTTAGTATTCCACGCAGGAAAATATCGGATTGCCGCTGAGCATCCAGAATTAGCACATTAATTCACCATAATCACGATCAATCCGGTCGTGATTTTTTTAGGAAATAAGAAGATGAAAAGCACTTTAATTAAACATGGCTTTTTAGCAGGGACATTGTTAGGTTTGCCGTTGGTTACACATGCCTATGATTTACCGACCGTAAATTTAGGCATGACCAGCTTTCTCGATGGCGGATTACCTGCAGGGCCCGGCTGGTATGCTCAAACCTATTTTCAAAATTATGATAGCAATAAACTGGTTGATGCCAATGGACAAAAACTCGGTTTACCTAAAACAGATTTAAATTATCAAGTACTGGTTGAGCAGATTAGTTATTTATCGAATGTCCGAGTAAAAGATAAAGCTAGTCTAGGCATAAATTTTTTAATTCCTTTTGTCAGCAAAATGGACATGGATGATGGCTTAAATAATGCTGCTATTAAGGCCCAAAGTGGCTTTGGGGACATTATGATCGGACCTTTTATTCAGTTCGATCCAGTCATGGGTGCGCAAGGGCTGAAGTTTGTACATCGTTTTGAGTTTCAGGTGAATTTACCTACTGGCGAATACGACCAGCAAAAAGATATTAACCCAAGTAATAACGCTGTTTCATTTGACCCGTATTGGGCTGCCACATATTGGTTTAATCCCAAATGGACTGCGTCAACACGTATCCATTATCTCTATAACTTTAAAAATGATGACCCAAGCTATGCGTTTGCAGGTGCAAATGATATGCAAGCTGGGCAAGCAATTCATGCAAACTTCGCAACAGACTATGCCATTACTGAACAGTTCCGCTTGGGACTAAATGGCTATTGGCTAAAACAAATCACTGACACTGAAGTGGATGGTGAAAAAGTTAAAGGTAGACGTGAGCAAGTCTGGGCAATTGGTCCGGGGGCGATGTATAGTTTTTCTAAAAATGATCACTTGGTTGCAAATGCTTATTTTGAGCAAGACGCTGAAAACCGACCAGAAGGAACACGATTACAAGTTCGTTATGTTCATCATTTCTAAGTCATAAAAAAAAGCCTTTTATATTTATTGATATAAAAGGCTTTATCTATTTTTTAGTTTAAGAAAAAATAGAAGTAATTAAGCCTGAGCCTTCACTTTGACCAGAACGGCGAGTAGAAGAAGGTAATTCACCATAACGGCGTTTGTACTCTTGAGAAAAACGGCCTAAGTGAGTAAATCCCCATTTAAATGCAACGTCAGTGACCGATAGATGTTCATTATGCATAAGTTCTAAATGGGCTTGTTCAAAGCGTAATTCTTTAAGATAAGACATTGGGGTGGTTCCCAAATAATTTTTAAAACCAGTAAATAGGGTTCTTACGCTCACGCCTGCATGTTCAGCTAAAATCTCGACATTAAGCGGCTCATGCAAGTGTTCTTTAATATATGCTTCTGTGCGCTTCACGAAATAAGGAGATACCGTTTTTTCTTTATATTGATCAATTTTATGTAATGCATTATTGGGCTGACCATAAATCAGTGCATTAAATAAATTTGACTCAAACTGTTTAAAGGCTAAAGGATGATGGAGAGGGTGTTGCTCGCATGCTAAAGCATCCATCAATGTTCTAACCAGCTGCAAAAAATAGGCTCCACCTTGGGTAGAAAAATCTAATTTTGGGTCAAAAATGAGTAAGTTATTTTCTGAATCGGTAATGTGTTGACGGCAATGGTAAGTAAAATCATCCTTTGACACTTTTAGAATGAGCTGTGGTGAGTTTGCATGCCAGCGCATACGTAAAGATTGCTGAGGAGAAATAAGAGAAGCAACTTGAGAATAAGAAATGAACTTTTGCGAACCAAACTCGATTTCTGCATAGCCCTGAGTTGGAATCTGAATTAAGTAAAAGTTATCCAGATGATCTGGTTCAATAATGACATCTGCGCCATATTCCAAGCGACTAATAGACAATGCGCCTGTTTTAACATGGTGCATAGTTGCACTGAAATCTCGCTTCTGATGAGAGATTTTAAGATCATGCGGTTTAAAAATTTGGCCTACATTTCGGCAGGTTTCGCTTAAATCGTGGTGATCGAACACCAAATTATGATCAGTAAAGATCGGCTCATTTTGAAAATGACGTCCATTGAGTTCGTGGGAGTTGGCTTGGTTCATATTTATCCCTTTTGGCTCACTCCTGTATTTACCAATGTTGCAAAAGTTTTAAACTTTCACTGTGCAATAAGTAAATACGGCACTTAAAAATTAAGTTAAGCGTAAAATACAATGAGATATAAGCAAGATATAGACCAATCTAACCGCTAGTTATTGTGATTTTCTCAAACTTTTACGTCGGATTTTGTCCATCAATTTAATACATTCGAGAAATAGAATAGGGGGATATAAAAGGTGCTATAACTTAATCTCATCATGATCTTATTCCTTAAGATCTATCAAAATTTATAACAAATCCGTGCGAACTGGTCAATTTATTTTGTCGGAATTCATTATTTTATATTATTGATATATAAAAGCTTTTAATTTAAATGCAAAAATTCAATATACCCCTTATAAGAGTATATTGAATCATTTCAGGTTTAGTAGTTTTTAAGCTATTTATACTTTTAACGTGAGGTATTGCTCTGTAAAAATTTCTCGCTGTAGATACGGTAGTTTTGCAGAGCTTGCTCATCTAACCAATTTTTAACGGCTTCAATCATTGGCGGTGGGCCACATAAATACATATCAAAAGCTTGCTCGGCCAGTTGATCTTTATTTAAGTGCTCATGGATATAACCGGCTTTACCTTGCCAAGTTTCCGTTGCCTTAGTCACAATCGGGTGATAGCTAAAGTTGGGTAGCTGTTCTGCATAGGCCTGTAAACGCTGTTGTTCACACAAGTCGGTTTCACTATTTACGCCGTAGTACAACTGAACTGCAGGTGAGTTAGGCTGATCAACCAAGTTATCAAGCATTCCCAAGAAAGCTGATAAGCCAGTTCCACCTGCCACAAAAACCAATGGTCGTTCTACTTCACGTAAATAGAAACTACCAAGCGGTGCTTCAATAAGTAAGCTTTGTCCAACCTGACAACGGTCACGTAAGTAATTACTCATCACACCGTCTGGTAAGAGACGAATTAAAAATTGTAATTGATTGGTCGCATTTGGTCTGTTTGCAAAAGAATATGAGCGCCAATCTTCAGTATCTGGTATTTGCAAACGAGCGTATTGACCTGGCAAAAACTGAAGTTGTTCAGCATGACTGCTCGCATCAAGATGTAAAATTGCTGTTGTTTCTGAAACCAGCTCAACCGCAGTCACTTTGGTTTCAATTTTTAAGGTATCACCAGCATTGCAAATAGCAGAATCATGATCGAAATAAAAAGCTGCATCTGATTTTACACGCGTCTGGCAAGCTAACATTTTTCGCTCGGCCAAATCACGTTCACTTAATGCATCTTCATCGACATATTCTTGCTCATAAATGCCGGTTTCACACTGTCCCTGACAGGTACCACAAACACCTTCGCGGCAGTCTAACGGCAAGTTAATTCCTTGACGAACTGCTGCATCAAGCAGCAATTCGTTGTTATTTACTGAAATGAAAAAGGTTTTGCCATCGGCAAAATTAAGTGCAACTGAATGTCCCATTTTCATTCCCCTTAAACGTGATAGAAGTCTAAAACGGAATCAATTTTGTCATTCAGCAAAATGCTGTGCTGACGACGAATACGGAAACTATCTGCTGTTTGGCGTAAAAGATAGGTTGCGTGTCCATAAAAACAGCCTTCTAAACCTTGACGGTTATAAAGCGTTTGCCATACAACTTTTGCTTCGATAAGACCATCTTCCAGTGTTTTAACTCGAATGTTGTTTATGCTGTGCAAAGTACGTGGTAACGGCGTTGCAGAGGCTGCTTTTCCGGTACGAATACGGAATACACGGTCTTCAAGGCCTGTACGGTCCGCATAATAAATATAAGACAAGCCCTGATTTGGATCTTGAACATAGTTATGGTCATCAATCCACTGTGGAATATGATATTCACTATCTTCATCGTAAAGCTCTAGGTAGGCATCCCAGTCATAAGCATCACAAAGCTCTGCCTTTTTGTACAAAAACTGAGATACAGCAAAATGTAGTTCTTGTGACATGGTTACACCTCATCCATTACGGCATTGTTTTCAAAAGTAATATCCTGCATTTTCAAAGCTTTCTTGTTTAAGCCGTCGAGCATGAGACGTTGCCAGTGTCCATGCTGGTTTACATAGAGTCCTTCATGGGTAAATTCACGGCCAGTAATAACGGGTTGAATGCCTAAATCTTGTGAGTTTTTGGTCGCGCCATATTCCCAAGACTGACAACCACGCGAAATATCGCTCCAACGTTCCAGCCGTGCCTGAAAACCTTTTTGTTGCTCACGGAATTCAACCAAATCGTCTGGTGTACCAAGGCCCGACACATTAAAGAAATCTTCAAACTGGCGAATACGGTTACGGCGTGCTTCAGCAGATTCACCTTTAACCCCAATACATTGGCTAATGACTTCAGTTTTATTCCATGCCACAGGGCGAACAATACGAAGCTGTGAGCTAATTTGATCCATAAAAAATAGGCTAGGGTACAAGTTCAAATTTCTTAAACGATGCATTGCCCATTCAGCATATTTTTCGCCGTATTTTTCAACCATATATGGCATAACTGTGCTGTAGCCCGGACGAACTGTCGGATTTGGCATGTCACTAAATAAAACACTATGACCATTCTTAAAACTAAACCAGCCATCATCAGTTTCTGAGTCACCTGCACCTAATTTGCTGTAGTCGAGCGTGTCGAGTTTGGCACCTTTTGATGCATTGACTTGCTGACGGTGTTGAACTGTAGAGACATAGTTATAGTGAACAGTGCTGACATGGTAGCCATCTAAGCCATTTTCATTTTGTAACTTCCAGTTACCTGCAAAGGTATAAGATGACTTACCTTGTAATACTTCGAGTTCACCTGTTGGCGACTGGTTAACCATTAAATCAAGGAACAGTTTTGCATCGCCCAAAAAGTCTTCTAGGGAATCTGTTGCTTGAGTATCAAGGCTTACAAATACAAATCCACGGTAGCTGGCAATACGGCCTTGTTTTAAACCACGGCTTGATTTATCAAAATCTTCACAATATTCGCTAGGCGCTTTGACTTTAACCAAACGGCCATCTGATTTATAACACCAAGCATGAAACGGGCAGGTAAATGTAGATTGATTGCCTTTAGCAACACGTGTTAAGGTCGCACCGCGGTGTTCACAAGCATTCACCATGGCATGTAGTTCGCCTTTACCATCACGGCTTACAATAATCGGTTGGCGGCCAATTTGAACGGTTAGGAAATCATGATTGTTTGGAATTTCACTTTCGTGACATGCGTAAATCCAAACCTTTTCAAAAATAAATTCCATTTCCAAGTCAAATAGTTCTGGCTCGGTAAACATGTCGCGTGCAATACGGAACACGCCATCGTTAGGACGGAAGTCGATACATCCATCTATAAAATCATTCCATTGTTTTAAATTAGATGAGGTCATTTACTCAATCCTCCAATCAATCAGCTTTTAACTGATTGAACCGCGATTAAGCATTGCTCTCTATCCGTTTTTTCCAGATCTTTATCCACTTTGTGCAGTTTTGATTTTTTAATTGAACTCTTTTGAAGAAAGAGTAGAGATTTAAATTTGTATGTGTTTTAAGCTATTAAAGTTTTCTATAATGTTAAGCAGCATAAAAATGAAACTTTGTGAACTAAGTCTATGAAAGAACAAAACTTAAAATTACAAATAAGAATTCTTTTAGAGCAAAATATTGCATTTGGTCCGGGTAAGGCGGATTTACTTGAAGCAATTGCGAGAACTGGTTCAATCTCACAAGCTGCAAAATCTATGAATATGAGCTATCGCCGTGCATGGCAGTTAGTCGACACCATGAATCAATGCTTTGAAACAGCTTTAGTGGAAACACAAACGGGGGGAACACATGGTGGTGGGGCAGCTATCACAGCTTTGGGCCAGAAAGTCTTACAGCATTACCGTCAAATGGAAAACAATGCCCGACAAGCTTTAGAGCATGATTACCAAATCATGAGTAGTTATTTAAAAGGTTAAGATAAAAGATTGCATAACGATGAAATCTTTTGATTTGGTATAGCTTTTGCTTAATATCAAGTGCACGCCGAAAAAGCACTGCTGCATTCCAGTCATCTATAGTTAACGAATTATGCTTTTCATAATCTTCGTGTAGCGCTATATTCTTGGGTATATATCGCTGCAAAAAAAACACAAAAAAGGTAAACATAATGGTAAGTGATACGAAGATAAAAAATTTGGCTTTCGCCTGTTCAGTCCTCAGCATAGGATTGGTCTTTAATGTTCCAGCCAAGGCTGAATCAGTTACTGTTTATGCAGCAGCAAGTTTAACGAATGCAATTAACGATTTAGAAAAAATTTACGAAAAACAGAATAAAGTAGAAATTAAAACTTCATATGCAGGTTCATCGACCTTAGCTAAACAAATTGAAGCTGGAGCACCAGCTGATATTTTTATTTCAGCAGATACTCAGTGGATGGATTATCTGCAAAATAAAAAATTAGTTGCAACAAATGACCGTATAAATTTATTAGGCAACCGTTTGGTTCTAATTACCCCAAAAGGGCAGTCATTAAACATCAAATTAGATAAAGCCACAGATCCTAATAAAGTGTTTACAGGAAAGATTTGTACAGGGGATACCAAAAGCGTGCCTGTAGGCAAATATGCTAAACAAGCTTTTACCAATTTAGGTTGGTGGAGCCGTATTGAGCCAAAATTAGTTGAAACAGAAGATGTTCGAGCTGCTTTAAACTTTGTTGCGCGTGGTGAATGTCAGGTTGGGATTGTCTATGCAACCGATGCAGCGATTAGCAAAGACGTGAAGGTAGCAGGCGTATTTCCAGAAAATACACATTCGCCAATTATTTATCCTTTAGGGTTGATTAAAAAGAACTCAAACTCAGCAAAGTTCTATCAATTTTTACAAAGCAACCAAGCTAAAGCTGTCTTTAAAAAATATGGCTTTAGTGTGTTGGCTCCAGTCAAGCCATGATGTTTTCTCTAACCCCAGAAGAGCTCAGCGTGCTACAACTTTCTTGTAAGGTGGCAGCGAGTTGTCTTGTGGTTAGTATTATTCCTGCAATTTGTGTGGGATGGTTTCTAGCACGTAAAGAGTTCTGGGGGAAGTCATTCATTGAAACATTGGTGTTTTTACCTTTAGTGCTACCACCAGTTGTTCCTGGTTACTTGCTCTTACAAGTTTTTGGGAGCCGCGGCATTCTTGGACAATATTTGGCACCGCTCGGAATTGATTTTGCATTTAACTGGAAAGGCGCCGTTCTTGCTTCGGCAGTGATGGGTTTTCCGCTATTGGTGCAATCTATTCGTCTAGCGATTGAACTGGTCGATCAGCGTTTAGAAATGGCAGCAAAGACATTAGGTGCCTCATCTTTAGGGGCATTTTTCCATGTCACTTTACCTCTTGCCAGCAGTGGTATTTTAATTGGTGCTATTTTATGTTTTTGCCGTAGTTTAGGTGAGTTTGGTGCGACCATTACCTTTGTGGGTAATATTTCAAATGAAACGCGTACTTTGCCCTTGGCTATGTATAGCTTAATGCAACAGCCCGATACAGAAGCAGCTATTCAAAGGCTTATTGTTTTATCATTAAGTGTGGCTTTTTTAGCCTTATGGTTTGCACAGTGGTTTCATCGTGATCAAAAGAAGCGTTTAGGACGGTAAGGTTATGTTGATTGATTGCCGTTTTCAGCTACAGATGGGTCAATTTCATATTGAGCCTAGTTTCCAGTCAGATGCTGCTGTTATTGGATTATTTGGTGCCTCTGGGTCAGGTAAAACATCAATTTTACACGCCATTGCAGGACTGAACACTCCGCATAGTGGACTCATTAAAATACAGGGCCAAACATGGTTTGATTCAGATCAAAACATTAATGTCAGCACGCAAAAGCGGCATGTTGGATTGGTTTTTCAAGATGCTCAACTTTTTCCGCATAAAACAGTCAAGCAAAATTTATTATTTGGTTTTAAGCATCTTTCGCAAAAAGAACGTCACTTTGAAGCAGATTACATTATTGAATTATTAAAGTTAGAGCATTTATTACAACGTATGCCTATCAAACTCTCAGGTGGGGAAAAGCAGCGCGTGGCACTAGGTCGAGCATTATTATATTCGCCTAAGCTGTTACTGCTTGATGAACCATTATCAGCATTAGATGCGAACCATAAAGCTGAAATTATTCCTTTTTTTCAGAAAGTAAAAGAGGAAATTAAAATTCCGATGATTTATGTAAGTCATGATATTCAAGAGATTAAACAACTGACCGAAACAATGTGGATTTTATAATTTTTCATTTTTTATACGCATTTCTAAACTTACGAGAGTCGGAGTTATAGAGAACTCATTCTGAGCCTGCGGGAGATTGAACCCTAAAAAGTTACTAGTTTTGATAAACCATAAATCTGATTTTAGTCGAATAAATCAAAACCCGTCTTATTGAAAATGATTATTAATAACAAAATATTCTTGACCTTTAAATTTTATAAACTGCCTATAAAACAATATTTTAGCTTGTAATTTTAAGCTGTAACTCATTTGTGTAAGATCATAATTTGAACTTTTATATCCATTTGCTCTTGATAAGAATGATAATTATTTGCAATTATATTTATAGATTTCTTTATAATATAAATTGGAGTATTAACATGCGCTCTACCATCGTGGTCACAGGTGCTGCAAGAGGGATAGGAGCGGCTATCGCCAAGCAACTACTAGATCAGGGCTATCATGTTATTGGTATTGACTGTCAAAAAAATCCTGAACAATGGGATATCAGTAAAACAATGACGTCAGATCAATCTTCACAATGGCAAGGCATCTCACAAGACATTACCCATCAACAAGAAACACAAACTTTAATTTCAGAGCTGTTAGAAAAATACGAAATTACGGGGTTAGTAAATGCAGCAGGAGTATTAATTATGCGCTCCATGCTTGAAGCAAAAACGGAAGATTGGGAAACACTTTTTGCGGTCAATGTCATGGCGCCTATCGCGATCAGCCAACAAGTTGCTAAACATTTTTGTGCAAAAAGGCGGGGTAGCATTGTCACTATTAGTTCAAATAGTGCGCGTATGCCACGTATGCAACTTGGTATGTACGCCACCACTAAGGCTGCACTGAGTCATTTTTGTCGCAATCTGGCGCTTGAAATCGCCCCTTATCAAGTCAGGCTGAATATCGTTTCACCTGGATCTACTCTCACTCAAATGCAGCAACAACTCTGGACAGATAATGCACCTCCACCTGCAGTAATTGATGGTGATTTAAGCCAGTACCGAACAGGTATTCCCTTACGGAAACTCGCGCAACCAGATGATATTGCCAATACCGTGAGCTTTTTACTTTCGGACCGAGCGGCCCAAATTACTATGCAAGAAATAGTGGTAGATGGAGGAGCTACACTTGGGGTTTAAAGCTTACTTCAGCACAACAATACACTGAAATTAAAGAACAAATATTTTTAAAGATAGAAAAGGAAAATACCAATGAGTATTCCAAAGATTGCAAGTTACAGCATGCCCCAAGCCCATGAATTTACTCCAAACAAAACAAATTGGCCACTACATACCAGTCGTGCTGTTTTATTGGTTCATGATATGCAGCAATATTTTTTAGATTTCTATGATCTAACCCAAGAACCTATTCCAGAACTAATTAAAAACACAAAAGCATTAATTGATGCTGCTCGCCAGTCTAATATTCCCGTTGTCTATACAGCACAACCTGGCAACCAATCACCTGAATATCGGCAGTTATTAACCGACTTTTGGGGGCCTGGTTTAAAGGATGAGCCAAGCATCACACAGATTTTTCCGAAAATTTCACCTCAAAAAAATGATACGGTGCTTACTAAGTGGAGATATAGTGTTTTTAAATTTTCTCCGCTCGAACAACTCATGCGAGACTCTGGTCGCGATCAACTCATTATCTGTGGTGTATATGCACATATTGGTTGTCTAATGAGTGCTGCGGAAGCATTTATGCTAAACATACAGCCATTTTTATGTGGTGATGCGCTGGCTGACTTTAGCAGAGAAGAGCACGATATGGCATTAAAATATGCCAGTACACGATGTGCTCAAGTCATGACAACACAACAAGTAATCCAAGCATGGATACAAGAATAAGATGCACTACCTCTAGAATAAAAATCATTTAATTTTCTGTATTTAAAATATAAAGAGCAGGTCATTGATCTGCTTTTTATATGGGCCGAAATGAATACTTATAATAGAGGATGGATGCAACTCATCATTATCTAATCAATAAAATATAATGGTTATCATTATGTATTTGATAATTACTTAATATTGAATATTAAAACTTATGTGTATATGATACACCGTTAAACACAAATGATAATAATTATCATATGTTAACCATTATACAAAATAATGTTGAAGAGTGACATTAATGAAGAGGGTCGCCATATGGTTCAGTTCAAGAATGCATCTATTCGCAAAGTGCGCACATGTAGAAAGCAAAGAGAGGGATAATATGGGAGTTATTTTAAAACGTAATAATTAGCTCAGAGCTTATTTATAGGGTAGTAAGTTCTAATTTATAGATCAAATCATTTCCATAATTTTCAGGTAAATATAGTCAAAATAATTTTAAAAAATTCCTATATTTCTAGACATTAAGGTTCAGTAAGATGACGACAATATCAAAATCATTATTAAATGGATTACCGATAAAAAAATCGAGGGTACAAGTTTTTGAGATTTTAAATCAGAACCCACAAGGCTTAAGCGCGGTAAGTATCTATGCGCAAATTAAAAATGAACATAAAATTACCTTAGGTACCATTTATCGAATTTTATCTGAGTTTGAAAACCGTAAAATCATCAAAAGGGTGTTTTTAGGAAAAAGTAAAAGTATTTATAAGCTTAGAAAAGACAAGATGAGCTGTAACCTCATTTCGCTCAAAACCTCTGAAGCCTTGAACTTTGAAAATGAGAAAGTTAAAGAATTACTTCATGAGGTTACGGATATTATTTTTGCAAACACCGGAGTCGACATTAGTAGTGTTGAACTTAATCTTTATACCGAATAAAAATCTTTTAAACTGTTATAAAAATAAAGGACAGCTTCATACTGTCCTTTATGTATTCTTAAATGAGTTATTTAATGACTTTAATACGAGTCGTAGCCGGAATAATTAACGGTGAGTTCTTAGCAACATAGCTTTCAAGCGCATCAATATCTTGACCACCACCGACACGGTTTTGGCCTTCTTTTAATACCGTAAAGTTGTCACCACCATCTGCCAAGAAACTATTTACCGTCACACGGTATACTTTAGTGTCAACTAATGGTGAACCAGCAACCATGATGTTACTTGCTCGTGGTGAAACAGATGTATTTGCCGCATATTGATAACTCAACTCTTTAGACGGCTGTAAAATTCTAGGCGAATTTGCATTTGCACCAGACCACTGCTGTTCAAGCACATCTCTAATCTGTTTACCGGTTAAGCTCAAAGTCACAATCGAGTTACCGAAAGGTTGAACTGCAAAAATATCACCAAACGTAATCTGGTTATTGCTGTTAATTAGTAGATCAGCACGTACACCACCCGGGTTCATTAACGTAAAATCCGAGCCTTGATTACTTGCTTGAAGAGCAGCAGCTTGCTGTGCATCGGCAATCATATCACCTAGTGGGCTTTCACCACTTTCGACTTGTGTACGGCTCACAACGGCAGTAGAAGTTCCAACAACACGTCCAGAAATTGTGGTTACTGCTTGACGGTATTTATCTAAAATCGCTTCGATACTTGGCGTTTTACTAAATTTTTGATAGAGGTCTGTCAGACTTACAGTGGTTGTACCCGAAGTATAGGCCTCACTTTGAACCGGAATTTGTTTAGCATCTTTTTTAATGATATCGCCAGTTTTACCATCCAACTCCACCTTAATATCGGTAATAAGCGTGCCGTATTGGCCAGCTGAGGTTAGTAAAAATGGTTTAGCTGGATTCTTGGTTGCATAATCACAAATATAAGACTGATGTGTATGCCCCGAAACAACAATATCAACTGCCGGATTTAACCGATCTAAAATACCTAAAATTGGTCCACTTAAGCCATCACATGTTTTTTGATTGAGTTTCGTACTTGGCGCTGCACCTTCATGGACAACGACGACAATCGCTTCAATACCTTGTTTTTGGAGTTCAGGAATTAAAGCATTTACCGTATCTGCTTCATCACGGAATTCAACATCCTTAATACCCGCCGCTGAAACAATACTTGGAGTCGCTTTGAGTGTTAAACCAATAAAAGCTACAGGAATCCCGCCATAAGTTTTGACTTTATAGGCAGGAAAAATCGTTTTACTTGTATCATTTTTCATTGCCACGTTAGCTGCAAGGAAATTGAATTTTGCGCCGCTAAAGTTTTTATTAATTTGGCATGGGGCAGTGCTGGTATATTGTTGACAACCGCCATTTTGTAAACGACGCAATTCATCTGTACCACGGTCAAACTCATGATTTCCAACCGCATTAAAGTCAATTTGAATATCATTCATGACTTCAATAGTAGGCTCATCTAGAAATAACGAAGAAGTGAGCGGGGAAGCACTAATTAAGTCACCTGCTGACACAACAGCATTATTGGGATTTTGAGCTTTAAGTTTCTTAATTGCATCTGCAAAGTAACTCACACCACCGACAGGAATACGTACAGTTTGAGTTGCATCATTTGGATTCGCTGCTTCAACGTAACGTTTAGGTGGTTCTAAATTTCCATGAAAGTCATTGAAAGCTAAAATATTTACAGTTTGGTTACTTCGCGGTGCTGGTGTGCTTGAATCATTGTCATCGTTATCATTACAGCCTACCAATAAGGCCATTGCCAGACATAAAGATGTTGTCTTAAATAGTATGTTTAAAGTTGTCATTTTTTTATCAATTGATGAATTAAGATGCATAAAAAATACGCATAGAGTATGAATATTTGATGAAAATTGAAACTGAATCGAAATAGAATGATCTTTAAAAAATTAATGTTAAGATGATGGTAGATATGGATGACTAGAAGGAAGTAAATAAGGCAAAAATAAATATTAATTTGGGTATTTGCATTCTAGGGTGGAATTTTAATTAATTCCACTTTTTTTATTTCTATAATATTTCCCCATTTTTGCAATCTAAGGTTGAATCAAAAAAATAGAAATCATTCCATTTTTGCAATACAGGGTTGAAATTTAGATAATGAATGCCAGTTTTATTTAACTAAAAAAAATAAAAATTGAAATATGAGAAAACTTTGATTTTTGCATTTTAAGGTTGAAATTCATACTTTTTATGATACTATTTTAATATGCATTCTAAGGTTGGAAAATGAAAAATGGCTGTAATACCAAATAACAATGATACGGTACTAACAAACTTTATTTGGAAAAATGCTGACGATCTACGTGGTGACTTCCCACATACACAGTTCGGTAGAATCATTTTGCCTTTCACAATTCTTAGACGTTTGGAATGTGTACTAGAAGAAAATAAGCCGAATGTTCTTGCAACTTATGAACAATTCAAAGATCAAGACCTTGCTCTTGATGTGATTCTAAAGAATGCAAGCCAACGTCCTTTTTATAACATCTCCAATTATGACTTAGCTTCATTAGGTGGTAATAAAACCAAAGCCAACCTTGAAGACTATATTTCAAAATTCTCAGAAAACGTCCGTAAAATTTTTGAAGGTTTTAAGTTTGCTCAAATTATTGCTGATCTAGATGCTGCAAACCTTTTACTTCTAATCTCAAAAAACTTTGCTGACATCGACCTACATCCCAATGTAGTACCTGACCGCACTATGAGTAATGTGTATGAACATCTCATTGCCAAGTTTGGTGCTGAGGTGGGTACAGGGTCGGAAGACTTCATGACACCACATGATGTTGTGCATTTGGCGACAACCTTATTACTACACCCTGATAATGAATTATTTGAACAAAATCTTGGACTTGTCAGAACTTTATATGATATGACCTGCGGTACTGGTGGCTTCCTAAGTGACATGATGAATCATGTTGAAACCTATAAGGACAAATATAAAGTTGCTCCTGTATTAGTGCCACATGGTCAAGAATTACAGCCTGAAACTCATGCTGTTGCTTTAGGTAATATGCTGTTAAAGCGTTTGGAAACAGACCCAAGCCGTGATCTATCAGCAAATATCAAACTTGGTAGCACCTTAAGTAATGACCAGTATGAAGGTAAACGCTTCCATTACCAATGCGCTAACCCGCCTTACGGCATGAAATGGGATAAAGACTCTGCTGCCGTTAAAGCAGAACAAAAATTAGGTTTTGCAGGGCGTTTTGGTGCAGGTGTTCCAAAGAGTAGTGATGGTTCAATGCTATTCTTACAAAATTTGGTTGCGAAGCTTGAAACCCCTGAGAATGGTGGTGGGCGTGGTGCAATTGTGCTTTCAGGTTCGCCTTTGTTTAATGGTAAGGCAAACTCAGGTGAATCTAATATCAGACGTTGGATGCTTGAGAATGATTTGATTGAAGCTATTGTTGCTTTACCTACAGAAATTTTCTTCCGTACTGGCATCACGACTTATATTTGGTTGATTTCAAACCGTAAACCCGCTCACCGTCAAGGTAAAGTTCAGCTTATTGATGCATCAGGTTTGGGTTCATCAATGCGTAAAAATGAAGGTAACAAACGTACTTACCTTGATGAAAACTCTATTGCAGAAATCACCCGTATTTATGCTGACTTTGAAGAAAGTGAAATCAGTAAAATCTTCGATTACACTGAATTTGGGTATCGCCAAGTTCAGGTACAACGCCCTCTACGCATGGATTTCCATTTCACTGAGGACAAGCAACGCTTGCTTCAAGATACTAAGGAATTTAATAAGCTTAGTGCTGTTGAACAAAGCGAAGTGTTGAAATTTATTGAGCAATTAGGAAATGAGGTTAAACCGTTCTCATGGTTTGAATCTGAGTTTCTTGAAAAGCTGCCTGTCAAAAAATTAAGTAAGGCATTCAATCAATCTCTGCTTATGATTTTTGGTGAGAAAAATCCTGATGCTGAGATTGTTTCGCTGAACGGTGAGATTTTATTTGATGCAGAATTGAATGATTCTGAAAATATTCCATTAAATCAAGATATTCATGAATACATGGCGAAAGAAGTATTACCACATGCCCCTGATGCTGTTATTGATGAAAAAGTGGTAGATGCTCAAGACGGTCAAATTGGATTGGTTGGATACGAAATTAACTTTAACCGTTATTTCTATAAATTTGAACAACCTCGCCATCCAAGTGAAACTTTAGCTGAAATTAAAGAGCTTTCAGCAGAAGTTGCTCAACTATTGGGGGAGATTTAATGATGATTTGTCCTAACTGTGAAGAACATATTGTGCTTGAGGATTATGAAGATACTGCCCCATTTCAATGTGAACATTGTGACACTTGGTTGGAGCTTGAGATTGATGAAGGCACTTATTTAGGTGCTAAACATACAGCTTTACGCATTGTTGATGATCAAGATTTGGGTGAGGTGTAATCATGAATTTTAAACAGTACCCAAGTTACAAAGATAGTGGTGTGGAATGGTTGGGTGAAGTGCCTGAGCATTGGTCTGTAAAAAAATTTGGCTATATATTTCGAGAAAATAAAATTAAGAATAGTGGTCTGATCGAAACTAATGTTCTTTCTCTTAGTTATGGGCGTATTAAAGAGAAAAATATTGAAGATAATAAAGGTCTGCTACCTGAATCTTTTGAAACTTATCAAATTATTCAGCCTAATGACATTATTTTTCGTTTTACAGACTTGCAAAATGATAAGCGAAGTTTAAGAAGTGCAATTTCCAAATTTCATGGAATTATAACTTCCGCTTACATAGGAGTTAGAACTACTGCGAATGCAGAGTTTTATAACTATTTATTTCGTGCGTATGATCAACAGAAAGTCTTCTATTCAATGGGAGATGGAATGCGCCAATCATTAAAAATTGATGAATTAAATCGAATGCCGATTGTTTTTCCGAGCGATGTTGAGCAACAGCAAATCGTTTCATTCCTCGACTCCGAAACTTCCCGTATCGACAACTTAATTGCAAAGCAAGAAAAGTTAATCGAGAAGTTAGAAGAACATCGTAAATCTATTATCTCTCATGCGGTAACGAAAGGTTTAGACCCAGATGTACCTATGAAAGATAGTGGTATTGAATGGTTGGGTGAAGTACCTGAGCATTGGAAGCTTTTACAAACACGACATATTTTTAATTTTGGTAAGGGTCTAACAATCACTAAAGAAGATTTGAGTGATGAAGGCATACCATGCATTAATTATGGCGAGATTCATTCAAAATACGGATTTGAATTTAATCCTTTGGATAACCCGCTAAAATGTGTTTCCCATGATTTTATTGAATCCAATAAAAACTGCCTTCTCAATGAAGGAGATTTTATTTTTGCTGATACATCAGAAGACTTAGAAGGTTCAGGAAACTTTAGCTATCTCAATCAAAAATCTACAGTTTTCGCAGGTTATCACACCATTATTGCAAGACCTAAAAGTGGATTAAACCATCGCTATTTAGCCTATATGTTCGATTCCAATGCTTATCGAGGTCAAGTTAGAACTGAAATGAAGGGCGTTAAAGTCTACAGTGTTTCACAAGGCGTTCTAAAAAGTCGTTTAGCTTGGCTACCTCCAATTGAAGAACAAGATCAAATCGTGAAGCTACTTGATGAAAAAACATCAAAAATTGATACTTTGATAGCGAAACAAAGAGAATTAATTGCAAAACTCAAAAACTACCGCACCTCAATCATTTCCCATGCTGTAACAGGAAAAATTGATGTACGTGACCTAGTTGCCTAGTCTGAAAGAAATATTCAGTAAATAAGGCTGTTGTAGTGGTATGTAGAGGGGGTCTACATACCACCAAATAAAACCGAATATGTGAGAATAAATATGAACATGCTACTTTCAGACAAAGCACACTATGAGTCACACTTAGAAGAATATATCGTGTCTAAACTCAAGGCGCAGGGTTGGCTTGTTGGTGAAAGCAAGAATTATGACACTGACACAGCTTTATATACCGAAGATTTGATTGGTTGGATTAAAGATACACAACCTGAGAAATGGGACAATCTGTTTAATAACAATGGTGAAAATACAGAAAAGACCATTGTTAGTCGTTTAGTCGCTGAAATTGAACGTACTGACAACATCAGTGTGTTCCGTAAAGGATTTAAAATGGCGGGAGCAGGTACAGGCGGTATTATTCACCTGACTGAAACAGCACCCGAAGACAAGCGTAATGAAACGACCATTAAGAACTATAAAGCCAATCGCCTACGTGTCGTCCCTCAGCTTAAATACAATCCGACCCGTGATTTCCGTATTGATTTGGTCTTTTTCATCAATGGCTTGCCAATGGCTACGGTTGAAATCAAAACTGATTTTAATCAATCTATTGATGCCGCTAAAGATCAGTACAGACAAGACCGCAAACCGATTGACCCGAAGACTAATCGTAAAGAGCCGCTACTGTTAAGCAAACGTGGGGCGATTGTCCATTTTGCCTTATCAGACTCAGAAATCTATATGACCACCTGCTTAGATGGTGATAACACCTTCTTCTTGCCATTTAACAAAGGTAATGATGGTCACGCAGGCAATCCACCTGTAGGTGAAGATGGTGAATATCCTGTCGCCTATTTTTGGGATTATATTTGCCAACCTGACAACTGGCTCAAAATCTTCCATGATTTCGTCTATATCGAGAAGAAAAAGAAAGCCGATCTAACAGGTAAATACACCGTTCAAGAACGTCTGATCTTCCCTCGTTATCATCAGTTTGATGCTGTTCTAAAAATGCTGAATGATGCTAAAACAAATGGCGTTGGATTTAACTACTTATGTGAACATAGTGCAGGTTCAGGCAAAACTTCAACGATTGCTTGGACAAGTCACGGCTTAATCCGTCTAAGACAAGACGATGGTACTGCCTACTTTAACTCTGTGATTGTAGTGACAGATAGAACCGTACTTGATGATCAACTTCAAGAAGCGATTAAGCAGATCGACCATCAAAAAGGTTTGATTGCTACGATCAGTCGTGAAAATAAAGAAAACGGTGGTGGAACAAAGAGTAAGCAGCTTGAAAATGCGCTGATTTCAGGCACACCGATCATTGTTGTGACCATTCAAACCTTCCCGCATGTGATGGAAGCAATTCTTACAGAGAACAGTCTAAGTGACCGCAGATACGCCATCATTGTTGATGAAGCGCACACCTCACAAACAGGCTCTACAGCATCCAAATTACAGGCTACGCTTGCCTTAAAATCAAGTGCCGAATTGGAGAAGTTGTCAGTTGAAGAGTTACTGGCGCAAGTACAAAAGGCAAGAGGTAATATCAAAAATATTAGCCATTTCGCTTTCACTGCAACGCCTAAGCATTCAACTTACATGCTGTTTGGTCGTACCAAAGATGGTAAGCCTGCAACAGATGACAATCTACCATTGCCATTTCATTTATATACGATGCGTCAGGCGATTGAAGAAGGCTTTATCCTTGATGTGCTGAAAGGTTATGTGCCATATAAAACCGCATTCAAACTTGGTGGTGAAGCCGTTGATAATGATCAACGTGTCGAAAGCAAGGGTGCTAGACGGGCATTGGCTCGTTGGATGTCGCTACACGCTACCAATGTCACGCAGAAGGTTCAATTCATCGTTCAACACTTCCATCACAACGTAGCGCATTTACTGAATAGCCAAGCGAAAGCAATGATTGTGACAAGTTCACGACCTGCTGCTATTCGTTACAAACTTGCTTTAGAGAAATATATTAATGAGAACCCTGAATACAGCCAATATCGTGTTTTAGTGGCATTCTCAGGCACGATTAAAGGTAGTGCTGTAAAGCATGATGATGATACCGATGCTCATGACATTTTCAATTTCAGTGATGATATTGAGTTTAGTGAAAAATCGCTAAATGAAGATAATCCGTGTGCTGATTTAAGAGATAGCTTTGATCGTCCTGAATACCGTTTAATGGTGGTCGCAAACAAATTCCAAACAGGCTTTGACCAACCAAAACTGTGTGCGATGTACTTGGATAAGAAAATCGCCAACCCTGTTGAAGTGGTGCAAACCTTATCTCGACTTAACCGTACTACCACAGGTAAAGATCAAACCTTTATCATTGACTTCGTAAATGACCCTGAGTGGATTCGTACTTGCTTTAAACAATACGATAGCGGTGCTGAGATGTATAACATTCAAGACCCTAACGTAGTTTATACCATCAAAGATACCTTGGATGAGTTAGAGTTATATGATGAAGACGATCTCGAAGCCTTTAAAAAGGCGAAGTTTAAGACCATTCGGGATTTAACGAAAGATGCTCATGATCATAATCAGCACAAAGCGTTATACCAAGCGACTGATAAGCCAACACGCTTGTTTAACTCTAAGTTAAAAAACCTTAAAGAAGCGATTGATGCGCAAGAAGAGTTGCATCAAAAGGCAAGAAAGGATGGTAATGCAAGTGGTCAAAGCCAAGCAGAGTTAGAGCGTAAAATTTTAGATGTGGAGCTTAAAAAACTCCTGAACTTTAAAAATGACTTGCTCAAGTTCGGCAGAATTTATAGCTACATTGCACAGATTATTGACTTTGCTGACCCTGAATTGGAGAACTTTGCAGCATTCAGTAAGTTGGTGGGCAAACGCTTAAATGGTATTGCAGCTAAAGAAGTGGATATTTCAGGTCTTGTGCTTACAGGCTATGGCATCTTCAAGAAAAAAGATGGCGAAACTGAGGGGGACGCAGAAGGTGAAATTTCAACTGTTCCTGTTGTTCCAATTACAGGCTCAGGTTCAACCGACCCTACACCAACGGCTTTATTCTACCTGCAAGAAGTTATTGATCGTATCAGTGCCGCCTTTGGTGATATTTCAACTCGTTATGAGCAAGCTGTTTTTATCAATCACCTCGCTGCAATTTTACGTGAAAATGAAGTGGTAATGGCTCAGGTTGAAAACAATCCTAAAGAAGTTGCATTACAAGGAAACCTTCCGACTGCCGTAACCAGTGCCATTATTCAAGCAATGGCTTCACATCAACAGTTGTCTGCTCATCTGCTCAAGACTGATAGCCAAGCGATGCAAAATATCCTTTTGGCGCTCTATCAGATGCTTAAAGATGGTGAAACGCTTGATGTTGAAAAAATGAAGGGATAATCATGCTAAACATACTGCAATTGGATGGTGCTACACCCACAGATATTCGACATGAAGATGGTTCTATTATTATTTCAATAGAACCATCTGATGATGCTGTAGCGAAGCATTGTCACAATTGCGGTGCTAAAGTTTATAAACATGGCAAACGAGTCAATCACTTTGCTGATACACCAATGCAAATGCAGCCTGTGAGTCTAGAGGTGACTCGCACTCGTTATCGCTGTGCAGAGTGCAAAAGCATGTTTATGCCTGAATTTACGTTCTTGGATGATAAAAGACGGGCAACCAGTCGATTAATTGATGCGATTAAAAAACGCTGTTTAAATAGCACATTTACGCATTTATCAGAAGAAACTGGCTTAGCAATTAATACCATCAAAAATATTACTTCTGATTATATTACTGAACTAGAAAATACGGTCAATTTTGAAACGCCGACCATTATGGGGATTGATGAACTTTTATTGGGTGGAGAATACCGTTGTGTAATCACCAATTTAGGTATGAAGAGCTTGTATGACATGCTGCCTAATCGCAGACAAGAATTGCTCATTCCGTATTTTGAGAAGCTTTCTGATGCAGATAAGGTTGAATGGGTCTGTACCGATATGTGGCGACCTTACAAGCGTTCATTTCGAGATTATTTACCCAATGCAACATTGATCATTGATAAATTCCATGTGGTTCGTATTGCAAATGAATTGATGGAAAGAGAGCGCAAGGTTTTACAAAGTCAATTAACTAAAGTTGCACGGCTACATGCCAAAAAGAATTTACGTTGGTTAACCTTAAAAAGACCTGATAGCTTGAATGATCAGGAACTTGAGATGCTTGAGGACATGGAGGAAACCATGCCAAAGCTTAAGCTTGCCTATGATGTGAAAGAGGATTTCTACAAGATTTATGATTGTGAAACCAAAGAAGCAGCAGAAAAAGCATTTAAAAATTGGGCTGATAATATTCCAACCGATCTACCTCAATTTAATGATTTAGTAAAAACCGTATCCAATAATTATGATGACATTTTTGCTTATTGGGATGCACCGTTCAGTATTACCAATGCTTATACTGAGGGACATAATGGACTGACCAGAGTTGCAAACAGACTTGGGCGAGGTTATTCATTTGAAGTGATTCGAGCAAGGATGTTGTACAACAAAATTGCGAGATCAGTAACAAGCATTTCAACCAAAACAACTTCAACCAAGCCATTAACTGTTACACCCAATAGTCCTGTTACTACTGTATCAAATAAAGATTTGAACTTTAGTTTTTCAACCAAATATAGAAAAATGAAAACAGAATATGGAGCACACATTCCAACCTTGGTTGAATTGTTTGAAGAAGAATATGAGATTAAGTAATTTAATTATTCAACCTCATAATGCGAATACCCATTAATTTTAAGGTTTTCATAAAAAATTCATGAATTTGCAATAAAGCAGTTACAAAATGTCCGGTGAATAAAATCGGTTATACATTAATAAATTAATCTTTTTTATTCATTTTAACTTTTTTACCCAGTATAAGAGTCAAGAATGACATCATTGCCCACTTTAGCTAGCTCAAACCAGCACAATTTAGAAACGTATATTAATAGAGAACTCTCTTTATTAGAGTTTCATAAACGGGTGCTTGCTCAAGCCAAAGATATAGAACACCCATTACTGGAACGTTTGAATTTTTTAATTATTTTTTCGCGTAATCTGGATGAGTTTTTTGAAATTCGTGTGGCAAGTTTAATCCAGAAAATTAGCTTGATGAGTCAGGCAACCGGACCAGAAGGTTTACCGTTAGTAGAAGTATTAAAGCAAATTTCCAAAAATGCTCATGAGGCGGTTGAAGAGCAATATAAAATCTTAAACTATACTTTGTTACCGCAACTCCAAGGCTATGGCGTTCATTTTATTCAGCACGGCGATATATTAGAAAAGCATAAAGAATGGATTAAAGAATACTTTTTTAAAGAAGTACAACCTGTAGTTACGCCAATCAGTCTAGATCCAGCACATCCATTTCCACGGCTGGTCAATAAAAGTCTAAACTTCATTGTAACTTTAGAAGGTAAAGACGCTTTTGGACGTCAAATTGATTTAGCTATTGTGCCGGCACCGCGTTCGTTACCAAGACTTGTTAAAATTCCAGAACATATTTCTGGCGGTGCAGAGCATTACATTCTGCTCTCTGCTATTATCCATCAGCACATTTCGGATTTATTTCCGGGCATGAAAGCGACGGGCTGTCATCAATTTCGTGTAACTCGAAATGCCGATTTAACCGTTTCTGAAGATGTAGAAGACTTGGCTGCTGCTTTAAAAGGTGAATTATCTTCACGCCGTTTTGGCCAAGCAGTTCGTTTGGAAGTAGCAAAAAAATGTCCTGAAGAAATTGCTAACTATTTATTAGAGCAATTCGATTTAGATGCAGAACATCTTTACTACGTCGATGGCCCTGTTAATTTAGCCCGTTTTATCTCAAACTTTGATTTACCAGAGTTACGCTATAAACTATATCAACAAGTTTTGCCTCAGCTTTTATACACTAAAAAACCGATTTTTGATGTGTTAAAAGCAGGAGATGTTCTACTTCATCATCCATTTGATTCTTTTGCACCTGTTATCAAGTTCCTTCGGGAAGCTGCACAAGATCCAAATGTTTTAGCAATTAAACAAACCTTATACCGTAGTGGTGCCAACTCGGAAATCGTACAGCTACTTGCAGAAGCTGCGCGTAATGGTAAAGAAGTGACCGCGGTTATTGAGTTGCGGGCACGTTTTGATGAAGAATCAAATATTGAAGTCGCTAACGTTTTGCAAGAAGCTGGCGCCGTCGTGGTGTATGGCATTGTTGGCTATAAAACTCACGCTAAAATGATTTTAGTGGTTCGCCGTGAACAAGACAAAATCAAAAGATATGTGCATTTAGGTACAGGTAACTATCATGCAGTGAATGCCAAAATCTATACCGATTTTGGTTTGCTGACCAATGATGCGGAAATTTGTGAAGACGTCCATAAAATTTTCCAAGAACTGACCGGTATGGGCAAAATGGCAAAGCTTAAAAAGCTTTTTCATGCGCCATTTACCTTACATTCTCAGCTGTTAGAACTTATTGAACAAGAAATTAAAAATAGCCTTGCTGGTAAAAAAGCACACATCATCATTAAAGTGAATGCGCTTACTGAACCACAGCTCATCAGCGCGCTTTATAAAGCATCACAAGCTGGTGTAAAAATTGATTTAATTATTCGTTCAATTTGCTGCCTGAGACCACAAGTTGCAGGACTTTCAGAGAATATTCGAGTACGTTCAATCGTTGGTCGTTATTTGGAGCATACGCGGGTTTACTATTTTTATAATGATGGCGATACAAAAGTTTATTGTGCAAGTGCAGACTGGATGGAACGTAATTTGTTCTCTCGTATTGAAACCTGCTTCCCAATTGAAAATAAAAAATTAAAGAAACAAGTCATTGAAGATGGCCTAAACAACTATTTGAAAGACAATCGTCAAGCATGGGAATTACAAACTGATGGAACATGGGTGCAATGTCATCCTAAGCCGGAAGAAGAACTTTATATTGCACAGCAACACTTGATGAACTTAGCTGGGTAAGGCATAAGTCATAACAGAACATTGACCTGTTATGACTTTTCAAATGCTTTTGAAAGATCAGGATTTATTAAAATTTGGACAAAAAACACAATTATCGAACAATATCTTGTTCCGAGCTTATCTACAAACGTGGCATTTTTAATTAGAATAAATTTTTAATTGCCTTATGAGATTTAATCAAGTGATTCATTTCACGAGATTAATACTGACTGGAGTAAAATTTATGCAATGGACAAAACCAGCTTTCACTGATTTACGTATTGGTTTTGAAGTAACAATGTACTTTGAAGCACGTTAATCATTTCTATTCAAATCTGTCATAAGCCCTAGTCTTGTTCTAGGGCTTATGTCTTTCTAATAAGATATTAATTTTATGCATATTTATATTTTAGGTTCAGCAGCTGGAGGCGGTTTCCCTCAGTGGAACTGTAATTGTCCTAATTGTCATGGGGTTCGTACAGGTACGATTAATGCCAAAGTGCGGACTCAATCTTCAATTGCAATTTCAGAAAACGGCGTAGACTGGATTTTATTAAACGCATCACCAGATATCCGTCAACAATTATTTGATTTTAAAGCGGCTCAACCAGCGCGAAAATTACGTGATACTGGTATTACCAATGTTATTTTAATGGATAGCCAACTTGACCATACCACTGGACTTTTAACTTTACGTGAAGGCTGTCCAATGAATGTGTGGTGTACTGAAATGGTCTATCAAGATCTCACCACGGGTTTTCCGGTGTTCAATATGCTGAAACACTGGAATGGTGGTCTTCAATATCATCAAATTGATCCTAAACAAGCTTTTAAAATTAATGGTTTCGAAAATTTAGAATTTTTACCCTTAATTATTCAAAGCGCGGCACCCCCATATTCTCCACATCGCCATGACCCGCATGAGGGCGACAATATTGCCTTAATCATCAAAGATCACAAAACACAAAAACAGTTGTTTTATGCGCCAGGGCTTGGAAAGATTGACGATCAAATCATGCAGATTATGCAAGATTCTGACTGCGTCATGATTGATGGCACACTATGGACAGATGATGAAATGCAGCAAACCGGTGTAGGGAAAAAAACTGGCCGTGAAATGGGGCATTTATACATTAGTGGTGAAGGCGGTTCGTTATCTTACTTAAACCAACTCAGTACACCAAAGAAAGTGCTAATTCATATTAATAATACCAATCCGATTTTAAATGAAGACTCTGCTCAATTTGCTGAACTAAAAGCAAATGATGTAGAAGTTGCCTTTGATGGCATGCAAATTGAACTCTAAGGTGAAACATGACTCAAACACCTGAAGCTTTAACGACCGAACAATTTAAACAGGCTATTATCGATAAAGGTCAGTATTATCATATCTATCACCCATTTCATGTGATGATGTATGAAGGAAAAGCCACTCAACAACAAATTCAGGCTTGGGTTGCAAACCGCTACTACTATCAAATCAATATTCCGCTCAAAGATGCTGCGATCATGGCAAATTGTCCTGATCAACGTGTGCGACAGGAATGGATTCAGCGCATGATTGACCAAGATGGTGAATACCCTGATGGCGGTGGACGAGAAGCATGGTTACGGTTAGCCGAAGCTGTAGGCTTGAGTCGTGAGCAAGTGATTTCCGAAGAATTGGTTTTGCCGGGTGTACGATTTGCTGTAGATGCCTATGTAAATTTTGCACGCCGTGCGTCATGGCGTGAGGCAGCAAGCAGTTCTTTAACTGAGCTGTTTGCGCCTCAAATTCATCAGTCTCGTCTTGAGTCATGGCCACAGCATTACCCTTGGATTGATGATAAGGGCTATGAATATTTCCGCTCTCGTTTAAGTCAAGCACGCCGTGATGTTGAACATGGTTTAACAATCACGCTTGATTCATTTACTACTCATGAACAACAACAAAGAATGCTGGAAATATTACAGTTTAAACTGGATATTTTATGGAGCATTTTGGATGCTTTAACACTGGCATATGTACACAATGAAGCACCGTATCATAGCGTGACTCAAGAACGAGTATGGCACAAAGGACTATTTAAATGAATAAAGAACAATTTGATGTAAATCTTGTGCCTACCTGGCGCCAAGGTTATCGCTTTCAATTTGAACCTGCTCAAAATGGTTTTGTCATTTTATATCCTGAAGGCATGATCAAATTAAATGAAAGTGCAGGGGCCATTGGACAATATATTGATGGGAAAAATAATGTTTCTGCAATTATTGCCCAGCTCAAGCAACAATTTGGTGATATAGCCGAAATTGACAACGATGTTATTGATTACATGTTAGTTGCCCAGCAACAACACTGGATTGATTTAATATGACAGAAGGTGTTGGTCTACCTTTATGGTTATTAGCGGAGTTAACTTATCGTTGCCCGCTACAATGTCCATATTGCTCAAACCCTTTAGACTACGCACAGCACAAACATGAACTGACCACGCAAGAGTGGTTTGATGTTTTTGATCAAGCGCGTCAAATGGGGGCTGTACAACTCGGTTTTTCCGGTGGTGAACCTTTGGTGCGTCAAGATCTGGAGCAGCTTGTGGCGCATGCACACCAACTTGGCTTCTACACCAACCTGATTACCTCAGGCATGGGACTTACCGAACAGCGTATTTCGCATTTAAAGCAAGCTGGCCTAGACCATATTCAAATTAGCTTTCAAGCGAGTGATCCGGTCGTTAATGATGCTTTGGCAGGGTCGAAACATGCTTTTGAACAAAAGTATGAAATGTGCCGACTTGTTAAGAAATATGATTATCCGATGGTCCTCAATTTTGTAATTCATCGGCATAACATTGAACAGATCGATAAAATTATTGAGCTTTGCCTAGAACTTAATGCAGATACAGTCGAGCTAGCAATTTGTCAGTTTTATGGATGGGCATTTTTAAACCGTCAGGGTTTATTACCGACACAAGAACAACTCATACGTGCTGAACGTATTACCAATGAATATCGGGAAAAGTTAAAAGCGCAAAATCATCCTTGCAAACTTATTTTTGTAGTGCCTGATTATTACGAAGAAAGACCAAAAGCCTGTATGAATGGCTGGGGTAAAATTTTCTTTACAGTTGCTCCAGATGGTATGGCACTGCCTTGTCACGCAGCAAGACAATTACCGATTTCTTTCCCAAATGTTCGTGAACAAAGCCTATCAAGAATCTGGTATGAGTCTACTGGTTTTAACCACTTCCGTGGTGATGCATGGATGCCAGAAGGATGCCGTAGTTGCCCAGATAAAGACCGCGACTTTGGTGGCTGTCGTTGTCAAGCTTATATGTTAACAGGTGACGCAAGTAACGCAGACCCTGTTTGTGGTAAATCGCCGTATCATCAATTCATTGAACAGGCACGTGCCGAGAGCGAAATTGATTCCTCTCTGGAAAAATTGGTATTCCGTAATAGCCGAAATTCAAAGCAATTCACGGTTAAACAAAACATTCCGGTTCAAAATATTGTAGATGATTAGCTATGAGAAAACCGATATGAACCATGGCACATTTCCTGTTTTTGATGGCCATAATGATGTACTAACCCGATTGTGGTTAAGTGATCATAACAATCCTGCTCAAGCTTTTATTCAAGAAGGTTTAGCCGGACATCTCGATTTAAAACGTTGCCAACAAGCCGGTTTTGTTGGCGGTATGTTTGCTATTTTCTTGCCGCCTTTTCATTATGTTAAGCAGCATCATCCCAACAAACTATTTGACCAAGACGCATCTGACTTCACGCAACAGCAAATTGAACACATTTGTTTGGCACAGCTCGATTTAGCAAAACAACTTGCCGAGTACTCTAACGACATTCAAATTTGCACAACTGTTCAGGATATCCAGCACTGCCTAACACAGCAAAAGTTAGCCATTGTATTGCATATGGAAGGTGCTGAAGCATTACAACATAATCCAGATTTACTCGATGTATTTTATGATGCTGGGCTTCGTAGCATCGGTCCACTTTGGAATAGACCAAGTCGTTTTGGTCATGGTTTAAATGCCAAGTTTCCGCATTCACCTGATACCGGAGCAGGGCTTACAAACGAAGGTAAAGCTTTTATAAAGCGCTGTGCTGATAAAAAAATGGTGATTGATGTTTCCCATATGAATGAACGAGCTTTTTGGGATACAGCTAACATTCTTCAGCAGCCAATTGTCGCAACTCACTCAAATGTGCATGCTTTATGTCCACAAGCCAGAAACTTAACAGATAATCAACTTAAAGCAATTAAGGACTCTAAAGGCATAGTCGGGTTAAATTTTGATGTCGCATTTTTGCGTAAAGACGGGCAGCGTGATGCAAACACATCCATTGAGGTACTTTTAGAACATCTTGAATATTTAATAGATCAAATGGGAGAAAATCATGTCGGTTTTGGTTCTGACTTTGATGGAGCACTGATTAGTCATGAAATTGAAGATGTAAGGGGACTACACCTACTGATTGAAGCAATGCAAAAGCGACATTATTCGAATGAAATTATAGAAAAAATTTGTTTTTCTAACTGGCTAACCGTGCTCAATCGCATCCTAAGTAAATAATTTATTGCTAAATATATTAAAAATAGCGAATTATTTTACATTTTTTATTGGCCGAAATGACTAAAAAAAGTACAACTAGTTTAATTGTCAACCAATTGCTAAGTTAATTAGAATCAACATTACTAAATGTAAGAACATTTGGTATTTCAGGTCTTTAATGGTTTTCACTTACGCTCATTTCTTTTTGAGAAGTAGAAATGGGCGTTTTCTTTTGCTTAATTACAAAATGAGAACCTCATCACAAGAATAGCCAATTAATTGCAAATCATCGCTTTCCTATCTTGACTAAAAGTTCAGCATTAAATACATTGGAATTGTATTTAAACATAAATAAGATTGCTTAAAGCAATTAATAATACTGCTTAATCCTGAAATACAGTAGAAAGCCTATTCTGTTTTGAGAATAGGCTTTTTGCTTTGTATCAAAATTTATTTTCTCAAAATATTATACTTTTTAATTAACATAAAAATTAAATACCTTACAAAAGCGGCTCAAATGAAAGCCCTTAAATAACAAAGAATATGCTATTAATTTAAGTTGATTTCTCAGAAGTTTCTCCGTCAATTGAAGAGGTGCAAAATGTTAAAGTCAATTTTAGTATTAGGAACAGGTATTGCGATTGGCATGTGTATGTACAAGAAAAAGCAAAAGAACAGTAAGAGCTTCTCTACTGATAGTGATACTGACTCATTGATTAGTAAGGATAATAATAAGAGTAAAGATGACAATTCACTCGATAATGCTGTCCAGGTTTAAAGTTAAATGCAAGGGTTCATACGTGAGCCCTTTAAATATTATTTTTTATAAAATTAATTTTACTTAAAATAAAGATAGCTTTAATAAGTTAATTTAATAATAAAACTTATTTTTAAAGATATTCCACTATTCATTTAATTATTAAATAAATATGTTTAAAACAAAAAAAACACTTCAAATGTTAAATTTTACACATTGTAGCAAAACACCCTTTACTATTTTTTATGTTAAGAATAAAAAAATGGAGATTAGAATGTCAAAGCGCCATATTTTAAAAGAAGTTAATGCGAAAAGTATGTGTGGGATGGAAATTGTGGTAGAGCAAATTTTTGAAAATACATTGGAGAAAAATTTAGCTTCGGCTGAAATCGAACAAAACTGGTTACCGCTTTCCAAGATTGTGATTTCAGATAAAGTTATCAATTTAGATCAAGATAATACCTTTGCTCATCCCAGAACAGGGAAAGTCTTTAAAGTTTTAAATTCTTAAATATTTTGGTTTTTAGCATGAATATAAAATTAGAAATGATTGAGGCGAAACAACAAAACGTTTCGCCTCAATACATTTAATTAAGATAATTTGCACTTCTTGACTCGTGATTAACCTTAAAATACGTTAAGTTATTTATAAATTTTGAAGTAAATACTGATTTTTTATGATAATTGAGATAGAGACCCATCCACTGCAACCGTTTTTGCCAGAAAATGCCCGTTTATTAATGTTAGGAAGTTTTCCACCACCACGTAATAAATGGAAGATGGACTTTTACTATCCGAACTTTCAAAACGATATGTGGAGAATTTTTGGTTTAATCTTTTTTCAAGATAAAACTTATTTTTTAAGTGAGAACCAAAAAAGCTTTAACGAAGAAGCTATCCGCAGCTTTCTGATTGAGACAGGCATTGCTATTTTTGATACGGCGTATCAAATTAAACGCCTAAAGGGCAATGCTTCAGATAAGTTTCTTGAAATTGTCACTCCGACAGACTTAGCGGTTTTATTGAAACAGATTCCTCAATGTCACACTATTATGACTACGGGCGATAAAGCCACAGATACCTTAATCTCAGTTTTACCTGAGAACACGGAAAAACCTTTAATTGGGACATCTACATCAACTTATTTTGCAGACCGCGATATTAATTTATATCGATTACCGTCATCTTCTAGAGCATATCCATTAGCTCTCGAGAAAAAAGCAGAAGCCTACCAGAAATTTTTTAAGGAAATCGGTTTCTTGTAATAAGAAAATTACATCATCCACTCAATTGGCAAATAAGAGACAGCTTTAATCATTGTTCTCTGAAAACGGCTAGTTCCCGGGTCTTTATCATATTCAATGACTTGTCCGTTTGCTTGGTAATCTAGCCAAGTAATTTGGCCTTGGCTATTTAGCTTAAGTTGATAAGCTACTTGAGGTAAATGTTGATCTAACATAACAGAAATCTGAGTTTGTAATTGACTGGACTCAATCACCAAACCTACTTCGGTGTTTAAATAGGTAGAGCGGGGGTCAAAGTTAAATGATCCTATAAAGACTTTGCCATCTACATCAAAAAACTTGGCATGCAAGCTCGACTTATTTTTTCCTTTTGCTGGTATAACGCTGCCTGTTACGATTTCGTACCACGTTCTACGTCGTCGTTCCAGAACAGGTTTAAACTCATACAGTTCAATACCATTCTTAAGCATTTCTACACGGTATTGGCTATAAAAGGCATGTACGATCGCAACATCGTTTGCAGCAAAAGAATTTGTTAAAGCGCGGACTTTTATACCTTCAACTCGTAGTTGCTTTAAGTAATAAGTGCCTTGTTGGGTAGGTACAAAATAAGCTGAAGCTAATTCTAAGTGTTGCTTAGGTTTACCCATAATAGACAAGACTTGGCCATAAAGCATTTCATGTTCAGTTGCAGTGCCCAGTATTTTCTTCGGAGAGTCAGCAACAAAATGGGCCTTAGACCATTGAATAGGGTTATGCTCTAAAAGCTCTTTTAAATAACTCTGCGCATCGTAAAGCTTATCTTCAGTGAGGCTATGGTCTTCGTGATGGAGTTGTTCATAGTGCTCTCTTAAAGCTTTTAAATGGTGCTCAGCACAAGTTCCGATAATCTCAGTTGCATTTACACTTAAGGTACTTTCCCAAAAATCAGCAAATACAGCTTGGGCATGGCGTACTGCATGCCCGTAAAATAAGATATCCATATCCGTAAATTGAAACTTACTACTTGCTTCAAAATATTCACTACTAATATTTCTACCGCCTGTTACTGCAATCGATCCATCTGCAATAATAAGTTTATTGTGCATACGATGATTTACTTTTTTAAATCGGAACAGATAATCAAAGATACGTAAGTATCGAAATTTATAAGGATTAAATAATCTAATTTCAAAGTTGGTATGCTGTAAAAGGCTTCTTAATATACCATCGAGCTTTATACCGTTTTGATCATCAATTAATAAGCGAACTTTGATGCCACGATCCGCTGCCTTGAGCAGCTCATGTAAAATAAGGTTCCCCACAAAATCATTGGTCCAAATGTAGTATTGTAGATCAATCGTTTCCTTGGCATTTCTAATTAAATAAATTCGTGATGCAATACTCATAAATGCGTCATCAAGAGCTACAAAGGCAGTAAGACCTTGCTGAGTTTTTTCCTCTGCTGCCTCATCATTCAACCAATTATTTGTCTTTATCACTATATCTTTCTCATTAGGATCATATTTATCTGTATAAGAAGGTAAATCAGTAAAGCCCCAAGCACTTAAGGCCATAGTACTATACTGTTCATATAGCTGATTGATCATGTAAGCATTTAATTTGCATCCAGGTTAGAGCTATAAGAGCATTCTTATATTCAATTTATATGTCAAAATTCACAATAACTGTATGATTTTGTTATAATCTAAGAAGATTAAAATTTAAAATATAATAAAAACAGTGGCTTATAAAATATTTTTTAAATTTTCTATAGTTATATATGACTAATCAGCCTAATTATGTGAGCTGTATTTTATTGCAAACAATTATTTCGATAGTTTACGTTTTTTATAAGTAAAACAGTGACGTAATTCTCTTTGTCGGTATAAGATGCGTTTTATTAGATACTTAGATTTCATAACTTTACAATACTTACAATTAAGTTACCAACAACTACATTACAACACATGATTTCTATCATACTTCCTTAAAAAGCTGAGTAAGCAACCAGCTAGAAAGAGGAAGGAAGGAGATAGGAAATGCCACAATATTTAATGATTGCTGAAAAGGTGTATAAAAAAATTAAAGAAGATGATCTTTTCTCTGATACTCCGACCGAGCATTTAAATAACTTAATAGGTGTGATTCGAAAGGAAATCAAAGGTACAAAGTTTAAGCTTAAATATAATTTTATTGACTTTGACGAATGTTTAACAAAGCCACTAGATGAATGTGCCGTCAAAATTGATATTAGCCTCATGCCTAGTCATAAAAATAAAGATGAATATATTTTATGGTTAGCTGGATTTATAGAACGAATGACGACAGGCGGAGAAACCCATCTTCCACCTATCTCAAAATTTATCCCGCCCGATTTTAAGTTTAATTGCGAATTTGACAACGCTAAGACACCAGCAAAATCTACACATCCAGATGATGAAGGTGAACTGATCATTAACTATTTTAAATCTGAAGCTTTTATGAAAATTATAAACGAAGAAAAATAATGTGATAAGAAATATAGAAGGGTTTCTACTGTACTTCTATTCATAGCTGTTAAAATTCAGCAACCGCCTTTTGGGGCGGTTTTTTGTGGCTTAATCCCTTTTTATCTCGTTCTCTTCACATAAGTTTTCATTGTAAACAGAAATCACTTGTTCCCTATAAAAACAGATACATAGATTAGTGCTACCTTTTACTTATCTTCATTGAGTAAGGAGATAAGATATTTTGAAATATTTTCTTTTTGCTTTAACTTAAGCTTTTTCACATACCTTTCAAAAAAGATATGGTGAAAAATTGTCCCTTTTAGACAATTGAGTCTAGATGTATTCTGAATCTCTAAAAAACTTCCATAATTGTTGGTTTTTTTAAGGAGGTGTCTATGCTCCATAATATTAGACAATTTTTCTGCATACACATCTGGGAATATGATTTTGATATTTCACATGATGAAGTCAGAGAATGCAGAAAGTGTGGGAAAATTCATAAAATGAAGAGTTCCCATAAAATGACTTAAGTTTAAAGTGAAATACTTCAGTCATACTAAGCCAATTAAAGATAAGCTCAATAATTAAAAGTGTTGAGCTTATTTATTTTAAAGAAGAGCATAGTTTAATTCAGTAATCATATAAAACCTATTAATTTACTCAGAATATAATTCAAAGTAGTTCGCACTTTAAAATAATAAAAAGTTGCAACTTACATAAAACTCTATTAATTTTAAAAAATAAATAACACTTCAATAAAAACTGAAAACTTAAATTTATAACTTTAATTTTATACTCATATTTTATAAAAAAATTGATAAGGAGATAGAAATGCCAAAATACTTACTATTAGCAGAAAAAATTTCTAAAAATATTAAACAAGATTCTTCAAGCAATTATCTAAAAAGCTTAAATAATAGACCTCTTGCGAAAGTAAAAACCACCTCAATCTAAATTTCATGAGATATCAGAAATTAAATCGTTTTTCAGATTCTGAATTCCAGCGCTTGGTTGGTGTACCTCGACCAGTTTTTAGTGAAATGATCGAAGTTTTAAAAGAAGTAGAATCACTTAAAAAGAAATCTGGGCGTCCTCATACTTTAGCTATAGAGGATCAATTATTATTAACACTCAATTACTTACGGAATTACAGCACTCAATTGGAGTTGGCTGCAAATTACCATATCGCTGAAAGTAATGTGAATCGAACCATTAAAAAGGTTGAAGATGCATTGATGAAATCAAGACGGTTTACTCTGCCAAAACGAAGCATTACCACAGCAGACGAACAGTTTAACTGGGTCATTATTGATGCGACAGAATGTTCAATAGAACGTCCGAAAAAAAAATCAGAGTAAGTTCTACAGTGGTAAAAAGAAGAAACATACGCTAAAAGCACAAGTGATCTATCATCCGAACAGCAAACAAATCATAGGGCTAGATATATCGAATGGCAGTCAGCATGACATTAAATTGGCAAGAAGAACGGTTAAAAAATTCAAACATTGTAAATATGTTATGACCGATTTAGGGTACTACGGATTAGAGCAAGATGGCTTTAAATTATTGATGCCAATAAAGAAAAAGAAGAATTTACCCTTATTTGATGTTGAGAAAAAGTACAATAAAATGATTGGAAAAATACGAGTTGTGATCGAACATATTAATAGTCAATTGAAAACATTTAGAATATTAAGTGAACGCTATCGAAATAGACGGAAAAGATTCGGTTTACGCATTAACTTAATCGCTGCACTGGTAAATCGGATGAACTTGCAATAACGACTTTCGCAAGAGGTCTAATTTAATTATAGAAATAAAAAAAGCCATTACAGGAACAGAATTAAAATTTTTATATAATTTTTTAGATTTCAGTGGTTCGCTGCTTAACCCTCAAGATGAAGTATTGCTCAAATTTGATAGCAGTCTGATTCCTAGCTATAAAAATGAAGAAGAATTTATTTTATGGTTAGCAGACTTCATTGATCGGATCACCATAGATACGAGTAAAGGAGATTATCCAATAAAAAAGAATTTAGCCAACCTAAGCTCTATTGCTGAGAAATTGATGTATAGACATTAGAAAATCTATGGCCATCCTCATCAAATACTGAACTATAAAGAACTGCTTTGGTTATTGGCAGTTCTTTTATACTTAAATTAGTTTTTGGGTTCTTGTCGGGGAGCTGAGTTGATATCGTGTCTAACTCTGCTTATATTTTCATAAATAATTTTACGCATTCTATTTATTGCGCCAAGCGGTTTATGCTCAGGTAAAGCATGCCACGGTGTAAAAGAGAGATTTTCACAAAATTGATTCTGTTCAGGTGTATCAAAGCTTTGCTTTGGAATATGAATGGTCGCAACTTGATAAAAAGGTGCTTCATTTTCTTTCCACTCGGTCATTGCATCTTCAACCAGCATTTTAGTCGAAGTTCTTGGCTGTATAAGAAATTCCATACACACGTCTTGCTTTTGCAATGTATCTTTTAAGGCATCTCGTAAAAAATTATGGCTAGGATGATCAGGTAGAGCTGCAGTCACTGTAGAGCAATTTCTTACGGAGTATTTAACCGCTTGACGGTCAACACCTAATCCTAATTGATAGGGCACCATAGACCAATACCGTGCATATAGTGGATTTGCAATTTTAGAATTACGCGCACCTAAAGCATTCATGGTACCTTTAAAACCTAAAGCAAACGGCATATGAAGCTTTCTGATCATATTATGGCTATTTAGATCATTCATAAAAGACAGGTATCTTTGCCCGTCATTTACAAAAAAGACGGGGTGATTAATCATAATAAAGTCTTGAGTTGTAGCTTCTTTTTCATTTTCTAAAATTTT
Source organism: Acinetobacter sp. FDAARGOS_558 (assembly GCF_003937785.1). Classification (NCBI taxonomy): domain Bacteria; kingdom Pseudomonadati; phylum Pseudomonadota; class Gammaproteobacteria; order Moraxellales; family Moraxellaceae; genus Acinetobacter; species Acinetobacter sp. FDAARGOS_558. The sequence continues at coordinate 312,601 of NZ_RKJH01000001.1, read as the reverse complement.
CTGACCTGATACATCTAAGATTTTTATTGCCATTCCACGTGCGTCTTTTTCAATATCTGCTCTAGAAGCATCATTAGAAGCATTCGAAAAACGAATCCATGCTTCATAGTTTTTATCTGGAATAAAAATACCTTTTGCAAGTTGAGCTGGTATATTTTTAATTACATGAAATTCAGCACGAACACATCCATGCGCTTTAGGGTGTGCATCACGCAAAGCATTTCCCGCTGTATACTGTTCACGAATAGACTTCTCAATAACTTGAGTTATTTGATGAGCTATTACTTCCTCATTCGGTTGTAACTTTTCTCCTAGTGCTGTATCGATCTCTGGATAGTCGATATTTTCTGAAGAAGACTTTACTGATGGGATTGTTTGGGAATATAGCGCTTCACTACAACCTATTGATACAAACAGAAGAGGAGTAAATATAAACAAAGCCTTAAAACTGATAGGCTGTATTAATTTTGACATTTATAGTCTCCTCGGTAGAAAAAATATTTTAGAATAATATTAAGTTTTTTGTTTAAGTTTATTTTGAGCTTTTTAAAATTATTCACTGTAAATAATTTAAACGTCATTGTTACTTATCTGAACAGTAAAATAAGAATACTTATTTAATATAAAACTTCTTAATACATTAAGAGAATGACGTCATGATAACTAATCGACAAAATGTGCAAAATAATACTAATACATCACCTCATCCAATTACCCAAAATACACTTATTGATCGGTTTAGTCCTATTTACTGGAGAATAGACGGCCCACAAACCACGTCTTTTGCCATTACAAATTATGGAAATGGATTTGAAGCATCTTTTAGATCACGTATGACAAATGACTTGGTAGGGATTAGCTGGGATTCTTATGATACGAAAGATCATAAACTTTTAGCATATGAAACCAAATATAGTTATGCAGGGGTAGTTTGGGATTTTGATATTGAATTATCGGCTTCTATGCCCGTACTTAATAATCCAAGTTTAACGCCAACTTTAACGGTGTACTATCATGACAATGGCGTAGATAAAATTGCATATATCGTCTTATTTAATTATGCAAATAATCCTTCGTCGCGAACGGCGCACATTCATATTAACTGGGATACAGTTAAAGCCGGTTTTTCTGCTACAGATAGCTTTCCGGTAACCAATATTCAACGTATCTCATTTTCAGGCTTTACTAGCCACTATAACGGCCAGTCAGCTACGCCTTTAAGCCAGCCGGAAGATGGTTATATTCGTATTACCAATTCAGTCGTGACTGGAACAAATGCAAAGTTAAATCTGAGTCGTGTTGTTGTACCCCAGCACAATTATGGGATCTGTACCAGCTATGATGACCATTATGACTTGAACCCGCAGCGCCTAGTCAACAATATGGTCGCTTTGGGATATCAGGGATTGGTAAACCACTATTGTGGAATGTCACATTATCCTGAAATGACATGGAAAAGCGATATTAATAAATGGCAAATACCAGATACGTTGGTAACAGGTGAGGCAGTCGTCAACGCATGTACCCGAAAATGGCATGAGAAATATGCCCAAGCTCTACATAATGCAAACATGCAACCCATTTTTGGGGTAAGTTTTGAGATGTATTCACTTGGAGCAAATGAGTTTTGGGCACAGCGTGACTGGAATAGCAATTTAGGTAAAACAGGTTACCAACCACCGAGTTATTTCTTTAGCTTAAGTGATCAAAATGCTTTGGCTTATTTGCACAAAGTTTTTATTGAGTTCGCAGATACAATGGTTGCTGGCGGCTGTAATGTTAACATGCAAATTGGTGAACCTTGGTGGTGGTATAACACGGACACGAATCTACCTTGTGTGTATGACTATCCAACAAAATTAGCCTTTAATGCCGATACAGGACTATATGCGCCAGACCTAGGCACAATCTATGAGGCTATGAATAAAACAGGTACGCCGTATGATGAGTTTAAAACTTGGTTAAGAAATAAGTTAGGACAGACCTGTCAAAATATTCGAGCAGCCATTAAAGCTAAATATGCAAATGCTCAAGTGTGTCCTTTAATATTTTTCCCATCCATTCGTTCTCCAATACAAACCCTAGCAACCTATATCAACTATCCAAGCCAGCACTACTCATATCCAAATTTTGATTACATCATGACTGAAGCTTATGACTGGCTTTTAGAAGCTAAATTAGATTTAGCTCATCAAGCTGTTTCTCAGATACCAACTCAAGATTTAGGTTATCCGGCAAATAAAGTTGCTTATTTATCTGGATTTGTACCAGATGCATCTATTGCTTATATCTATGGATTCGACAAAAACAAACCTTATCGAACTCCAATTTGGCAGAGGATTTTTGGCGATATGAAAAATAACGTATCTCTTGGCCTAATGAAGCAGTTTATCTGGGCCTATCCGCAAGTCATGTTCGATTCAATTACAATTGATACGACCCAAGCCCCAAATGGCTTCTTTGTTGAAAATACACTTTACTCACCAATTAGTGATAACACACCGTATCCACCAGATATTTACCTTTAAGTAAACATAAGCTGTTTATAAGAGAAGTAATCTGATAGAAAACCTCTTCACTTAGGAGGTTTTCTTCTTTTTTTAGTACAGGCTTGCTTAGACGTTTCTGACTGGCTATGCTGTGATGGATTGTCATGAAAGCCAATTTTAATTTAAGCAAAATTAAGCTCTTGTATTACGGTTACATAATCTATTTTGCTCGACTATAAGTACCGAATGATATAAAGGAAACCCAAAGATGAAATCTCGTGCAGCTGTCGCCTTTGCCCCAGGAAAACCTTTAGAAATTGTTGAAGTTGATGTTGCACCACCCAAGGCTGGTGAGGTTTTAATAAAAATTACCCATACAGGGGTATGCCATACCGATGCTTTTACATTATCTGGCGATGACCCAGAAGGTGTTTTCCCAGCGATTTTAGGTCATGAAGGTGCAGGTGTTGTAGTTGAAGTAGGCGAGGGCGTAACAAGTGTTCAACCTGGCGACCACGTGATTCCACTTTATACAGCTGAATGTAAAGAATGCTTATTCTGTAAATCCGGAAAAACTAACTTGTGTGTTGCGGTACGTGCGACGCAAGGTAAAGGTGTAATGCCGGATGGAACTACACGTTTTTCATATAACGGCGAACCGATTTACCATTACATGGGTTGTTCAACCTTTAGTGAATATACAGTAGTTGCGGAAGTCTCTTTAGCTAAAATCAATCCTGAAGCGAATCACGAACAAGTTTGTTTACTTGGATGTGGTGTAACGACCGGTATTGGCGCCGTGCATAACACAGCTAAAGTACAAGAAGGTGATTCGGTTGCCGTATTTGGTTTAGGCGGTATTGGTTTAGCTGTTGTACAAGGTGCACGTCAAGCGAAAGCAGGACGCATTATTGTCGTAGATACAAACCCAGATAAATTTGAACTTGCTAAACAGTTTGGCGCTACAGATTTCTTAAATCCAAAAGATTATGACCAACCTATTCAGCAAGTGATTGTAGAAATGACAGGTTGGGGCGTAGATCATTCATTTGAATGTATTGGTAACGTCAATGTTATGCGCTCGGCTCTAGAGTGTGCACATCGTGGTTGGGGACAATCCGTTATTATTGGTGTTGCTGGTGCTGGTCAAGAAATTTCGACACGCCCATTCCAGTTAGTTACAGGCCGTAAATGGTTAGGTACTGCGTTTGGTGGAGTAAAAGGCCGCTCACAACTTCCTAAAATGGTCGAAGATGCTATGAAAGGTGAGATTCAACTTGAACCTTTTGTGACTCATACTATGCCTCTACAAGACATTAATACCGCTTTTGATTTAATGCACGAAGGTAAATCAATTCGTACTGTTATCCATTTCTAAACGAAATAAAAAAAGGGCTGTGATTCAGCCCTTTTTTACCACTTATAATTTTATATCTTAGATGGCATTACCACACATGTCTGTTGTGCCCTGAGGGTAGTTAAACTGTAGCGCATTACGGTCAGTAATGAGTTCGTTCGACAACTCTTGTCCAAATAATTGTTCGGCATCTATTGATATATCACTTGAAACAAAAAAGCGTATATTCTCAAGTGGCGCAGGCAAAGTAGATTTATATCCTTGATCAACACCATTTATAATAAAGCCAACTTGCTTAGTGTTCTGATTAATATAAATACCTAATCTTTGGTATCCATTTGCATTATTTGTCATGTTTTGACCTTTAGAATATCGACTGTCAGGGCCAGTCTCATCACTAAGTCGGTAAGCTACAGAATAGCTTAATCTAGCAGGATTCTCACCAAAATCTGGATCATAAGTACCCATATTAAACCTAAAATTGGATCTGACGGTATAGCCATTATTTGTTACACCATTAAAACCAATGCCAGAGGAGTAATAAGTAGAATTTCCAAGTGATGAGCTCCCAAGAGCTGAGGTTGGGATCTTAAGCTCTATTTCAAATGCAATAATACCTGTGTGAGGTATTATTAAATCACCAATATCATTAGTAGAATTAAGACTAGCTTTACTTCTAGCTACATACTCTACAGTACCATACTCATTTTCTGGCATAGGCTCTACTTTAAGACTAAATTTTTGGCCAATTATTAATGGGAATATTTTAATTGGCCAATAGTCAGTATGTTCATTGTTCCAAAGATCATAATCTTCTTGAGTCGCATCAAAATTATATTTACAGACTGGGGCAGAGGAATTAAGGGAGGTAGTTTGAGCCAAGAGAGTTTGAGACGCTAACTTTTCATTCTTTGTAGTGGATGGAATGCTTTTAGATACAACTTTTTGGTTAGATTCGCCACGCATTACTGTATTGGTATTTTCAGAAGATACCTCATACATTGCCCAACATAATGTCACTGCACTAACTGCAACTATACCTATTCTTTTCATAAATATTCCTATTAAGTTAAGTATGAAATTCTTAGAAAGTAGTGTTAAAGTAAAATTTATTATTAATATTTAAATATTTGAAATTATTAGGTTTAAAAACTATTGAATATGATTAATCATATTCAATAGTTACAGTAGCCATTGCACGGACCTTACCAGCAGTCACATTTGTTGCTGTTTGATAGTAGCGGGCAGTCATCGGTACGTTATATTGAATTGTCTGGTTAGAAGACAATGTACCTAATGCTAATTTGTCACCTTTTTTGATGACCTGATTCTTATTTTGATAGTTCCAGAGTAACTGTACACCTACTCCGTTTGCTTTTTCAGATGTCGGAGCAGTATTTGCAAGTACCTGAGAGTTTGTTCCATCTTGGGTAAAGTCGTAAGTTAAACTAATAAGGTTTTTCTCTTCATAGCCAGTAGGGTTAATACCACCATTACAGAGAATGTTCATATCAAAAGTTTGGTCGCCTTGAGTTGAGCCAACACCTTTAAAACCTGCCTTTGTAACTGTAGGCAACTGTACAACTTTATTAATATTACCTTGAATTTCACATGAAGAGGAAGCGATGGTAATTGCATTACCATATACTGTACTTGTTAACCAAGGAACAGCTGAATAACCTGAGGCATTATACGTACTATAACGACCAGGTACTAAGGTACCTGAGCCAGTCTGTGCGGCTGTTTTAACAATCTCAACTACAAAATATCCACTTGCTAGTGTATATCTTGTGTTCCTTTGAGTAGCTGCTCGGTAAGGATAATAACCAGAGAAATTTGTAGCATTCTCTGCTTCACGATATAGACGAATACCAATCCCAGGGATATTTGTTGAATAGACACTATTTCCTATGGGGCTGATAGCATAATTTTGTGTAAGATTAGCTTCTAAATATCCTCCATATGAATCACACCAGTAAGTTGAACCATTAGGAGTAATTGGGAAAGTAGCTTTTCTTAATACTTTTCCAACTTCATCAGTTGGGCGAACTACCACACGTCCAACTGCCATAGGAATATCTACAGTCTTAAATATTTTGTTGTATCCAGTTTCAGGGGTACAAGCAGCATTAGCTTCACCATACACACCAAGACCAGCCGTAAATAAAAAACCTGTTAATAATATTCTTTTCATTTGCAGACAGCCTCAGTCATTACCATGCTTTGTTGCTTATTTTGCAACTGATTACTAATGTTGTACTCAACTGAACAACGCTCATTGCTTTCGTCGCCCCATTTTACATAGAGACGATCTTGAGCAAGTGGGGTACGTAAGTAAATCATACTACCTTGTGCAACAATACCTACAGCTTCATCTTTTTGATTAAAGACTTGAGCGCCAAACGGTAAACTGTTGCCATCAGCAGTTTTACTATTAATGTAGACTGCATAACCTGTCTTAGTCGCAAAATCTACTTTCGCAATTGCACCAGCAAAAGGTGCGATACGTTGACTTGTTTCTTCAAGTTCAACTTCGCTCGACATTTCTTGTGGGTCAAGAGTAATGTCATTAAGGCGGTATGGCGTAACATAAGGAACTACTGCATAACCCGCTTTATTTACACTTAGACCAACCGTGTTATTCACTTTTGCTCCAGCGGCATCAGGTGCATGCACAAGTACCATGGTTTGGCCTTGCTCAGGTCCAAATAAAATACCGTCAGAATGTGCAACAACACTACCGCTTAAACTTACCATTGCTTGTTGATAAGAATCAGCAATACTATAAGAGCCGCCAACAGTTGCATAGTTAGTACGGTAACGACCATTTGCGTTAAATGTTGGGTTCGCATAGTCTTGATGTGACACAGAAGCGCCGTAACTAAAGCGATCACCCACCATTCCACTTGCACCAACAGTACGGCTGTCTTCAGAAGCAGTAACGTTGACGTTGACTGAATTCTTCTTAAAGTTAATTGGGAATGAAAGCGTCATTAAATATTCAGTATCATGCGACGCATCATTTGAGCCGTACTCAACCTTACGGTTAATTGCAGATAAACCATAAGTTAAACCATGGTAGTTATTACTATAACCAATCTGATACTGCTTAGTACTCTCGCTACGATTCCAGTAATCTACCCATGAACCTACCACATAGAAGTTACCCCAACCCTCAGGTAACCCTTGGTTTAAAGTAATCTGGAACTCACTACGTTGACGACCAGCAGCATAAGTGTTTACACCTTTTTCTTCCAAGTCACGTATAAGCAGGGCATCGCGCAATTTATAGAAGTTTTCGGTTGAATAACGGTAAGCTGCAAGTGTTAAGTTTGTGTTGGTCGGCGTAATTAACTTACTATAACTTAAACGGAAACTTTGACCTGATTGTGAAGCCTGTTTTTCAAACTCAGCTTCAGAGTGAGTCACGTCGAATGCAATTGCTCCAATTGGTGTAGCAACGGCAGCACCAAGCAATATTGCAGCGTAATTCTCAGATGCTTGAATTCCGGTATAGCCGGTTAAATAGTTATTAATACCTTGTTGGTATTTGCCCTGAATAATCCAAGGGTCCAGATCAATGTCTTGATCACGGAACTGACCTACAGTTAATGAGTAACGGTTCATGCCTGGACGTAACATCTGTACAACGGAGGCATAAGGCACAGAAAATTTCTGTATTTCACCATTCGCTTCGATAACAGAAACTTCAATTTCACCACCAAAGCCGGTAGGGTAAAGGTCATTAATTTCGAAGTTACCTGGTGCAACAGTTGTTTGGTAAATCAATTGGCCCTGTTGACGTACTTCAACTTTTGCATTGGTTTTTGCATTACCACGGATACGTGGAGCATAACCAAGCATACTATTCGGTAGCATTCGATCATCACTTGAAAAATCGATACCACGATAACCATATGAGTCAAATACTTCGCCGTTTGTAAAACTATCCCCGAGTGTTAAAACACCACGATATTTAGGGAAAGCTCTTTGTAAATAGGTGCTTGTTTCTTGATAGTCTGATTTAGATTGATTTTCCGCAGGCGTATCTTGCCATTGCCACTGACCATTATGACGTAATTGCCAACCTGCTAAATTTAGACCAGCCGTAACCCCCATAAAAGCATTAGTCGTTTCGCTTCGGTCACCAGACTGATTAAAAGTTTTATACGCACTACCACTATAAGACAAAAAGCCGGCATTAATCCCGCGATCCCATACGCTTGGGTCGACATAGCCTTGAGCATTTTTTTGTAATGCGACTTGAGGAATTGAAATATCTACACGTAAACGAGACGTATCGAATTCATAAAATGCGTTTTCTACCCATTCTTCAATTTTATAACAACTATTATTTTCTTTTTGAAGGGGAGCGTGCTTGGTTAAAATTTCTTGTTTTACGCCGTATTCAAGAAGATTCATTCCAGTAAAACAAGTTACGGCATTTTGATTTGGATCTAATGCCTTGAAAATCATGCGGCGTTTACCAAACCATTGACCATTTACATAAACGTCAACGTTATATTCACCTGCTAAAACAGGGTTGCCGTACTTAAATCGAGAAATATCGACTTTCTGAGCGTCACCAATTAAAAAAGCAGAATCAAATTCAGCTTCTACAGGCGCACTCGCAGCTGCTTCTTCAGCATGCACGAACACAGGCATTGTCATTGTAACAACGCCAGAAGCCAAGTAATAACAAATATGGCGTTTTAATAATTTATAAGATTCTTGCCTTTTTTTTGGCATAGCTAAGTCCGCCTACTCACATAATAGGTGCTTAAATTTATTAAAAAGATAATCTGATTACTGAAGTTTTATTTGGTGTTCGACTCGACCACCATAGTCGTTGACATTAATAAAACTCATATCCTGAAGGTTGCTATTCTTAAGCTGAATAGAAGCTTCAGAAAAAGGCTTAACCATTAGCCCTTGAGGCAATAAATCAACTTTTTTATCTCCAACCTTTTGATAAACAGAAGTCATCGTAATGTGGAAAGGAGTTGGATTTTTTACCGTTAAATTCTGACCAGATTTAACCCATTGAAGCTTATCTGCTGCTAAATTCGCATCTTCTTTAATTGAAGCTGGACGATAGAAGAATTTGATCCGGGAACGAATTGCAAGTTGTAAGAAGTTATCAGGTGTCGTATCTGCATTTTTTGAGGTAGGTCTTGGTGGAATATCCAAAACGTTTAACCACAAAACAGTTTCTTGCTTCTGGTTAAATTGAGAAGCATTTGGAAGGGCAGTAATACGAAGCGTCTGACTTTTTGTCGCTTCAACACGAGAAATTGGAGGAGCAATCATAAAAGGAACTTTTGATTGATCCGGAGTACTTTTTGGATCACCTTCATCAATCCAAGCTTGGACAAGTGCTGGCTTTGAACCGTTATTGCTAACTTGTAGCGTAACTTCTCTAGCATCCGACGGATAAATTACACGGGTGCCATGAATTACAATTTCTGCTTGAGCGGCAGGAGCAGCAACAGATGAAGCAAACGCCAAACCTAACAAAAAATTATAACTGTTCAATTTCATTTTTCGAGTTCTCAACCAAGAAAGATTCAGGAAAGTGCTACACAAAACAGGGTTTCCATGCGGACATAGAAACCCCGCTATCAATTAATTATTGATAGATAATTGTGTATTGAACAGAAGTAGTTACTTTACCAGCAGTAGAAGCACCAGTTGCATAGTATTCAGCATAGTAGTTAAGGTCAGCACTTGCACCTTCAGCTACGTCAACCCATTGAGAGTTAGCTTGAGCACCGTTTGCACCAGCAGCAAGTACTGGGATAAAGTTATTGTTGCTACCTAAAAGTTGAACGTTAACGTTTTTAGCACCAGTAGCGTCTTGGTTAAGTAAACGACCAGTATTGAAGTCAACAGTTGCACCTGGTTCAAAGTAAGTAGCTACTTTACCTTGTGAACAGTTAGCTAAGTTGATTTGGAAAGGAGTACGGCCAGCAACATCCCCAGCAACAGCTAAAGTTTGTTTAGAAACAGTAGGAAGAGTCACTGTGAAATCTTTACCAGCAGGAGTAACGATGTCACAAGTTTTGTCTGTAACTAAACCATTAATTGTAATTGTACCATCAGCAGCTTGAGCATTCGCAATCCCTACAACCGAAAGAGCAGCGATCAAAGCAAGTTTTTTCATAGTGTTTTCTCAAAAGTCTGGATAAAAGTTTAATTCCTTACTTTTCCAGTGTTTGACATCTTGAAAAGTAATGTAACAATGCTAACACTTTTTAAACAAAATGCAAACTATGTCACATTATTTTTTTATAGTTTTAATTGTGCCACACTTTTAGGATGGAGTTAACAGCTAGTTAACACAGCTTATATAACTGTTTTATAGATAGTTTTTATTGTTTAGAAGAAAGGAATCGTAGAGATAAGAAAATTACATAAGGCTACTATGTAACCGGAAAAAGAATTAAACAATTTACGTGAAGAATAAGCTTAAATTCTTACAATACAATTATATAGAATAAATTATGCAGATGTATATAGAAAAACTATACAAATAGACATTTTTGCATAAAAAGAGTGACCCAATACCCAATTCATAAAAAATTATGCTGAATTGTATGAATCACTCTTTTGCCAGCTTCTATAGTAATAAGATCAAATGTGATGAAATGAGCTTAATGATAATTGATAAGTATAATCTTTCGATTAGAACCTAGACTTTCAATGCTAGTGTCCATCTTCTCTGTATGTTGAGCTAATTTATAGAGACTATCTTTATTTAAATATTCACTATCAAGTTTAATATTCAAATTGTTGACTTCGTTACATTCTATCTCATTACTTTTTGTTGAGCATGTGTCTTCAACAATATTTCCTTTAATCATTATTGTGTTATTTGCATAACAAAATAGTGGGGAAGTAGAAAATACCGCCAAAACCAAAATTTTAAATATATTATTTTTCATTTTATAAGTACCTATTTATTAAATAGTTAATATAAGTGATACAATATTTTTTATTTAAAAACAATATATAAATCAATTTCAATTAAAAAACATAATATAATATGTGACCTATACCTCATTAATTATTTAATTTGTATAAATAGGTTTTATTTCTACATCTATTTTATTAAAACGATAATTAAATCACACTTTACAAATATTAATGTATCTTGGTTATTGTAAAATTAAATTATTGATAATAAATACTTTAATTAAAATTATAAAAATTTAACTTAGAATACCAGATTAAAAAATAATTTAATTAACCATAATATTTGTTGAAATAATATATATTAATGAAAATTAAGAGATGGTTTAGCTCAGATTTTTTATTTATACAAATTAAAATATGAAAAATAAAATTACTTTTGAATAGGTTATAAATAATTCTTGTATTTATTTAATTTTACTTAAGAACATAAGGTAATTATACAATAATAAGGCGAACTAAATTAGAAGATTTAATCTTTAAAGTATTCAAGAGGAATACAGAAATTTGAGTATCAGAATGATTATTTTAAAATTTCCGTAATGATAAAGTTGTTAGAATTTAATTGAGTAGTAAGGAGCATGGTTCATCTGAAATTTAATTTAAATTTTAATTCTTTAGCCAAGGATGATCATCTAAATTTAAGTGCAGCAAAGATTCTAAGAAAAGCTATACGGTGATCAATAAAATTATGTTAGCTATGTAAAGCTAAATAGACAATGATGAGTGTCATATTTTTGCTCAGATAGTGATGTTCAGCCAAATAACTTTAAAGCTACGTAAAGAGAGCTTTAGATCTGAAAGATAGAAATAACTAGGGATTAGTTTAAACTATATAATTGTTCGTATAATGTATATTATGTTAAATAAAAGATTTGGAAACCTACCATATATAAGGCTTTGCTCGTCACGCGACATATAAGTTGTCACTGACGACACATACAATGTCATTATTCCTTTCCTAATATGAGCAACCAAGGCATATCTTTACCTATAGATGTAAAAATGAATTATCAGGTTGATTTCTTCTTCAATACCCTAATCAACTTAAATATTGTGGCTGGTTCACTTTGACCAGCCATATTCACCTGATTAAAGTTTTATTCAAAAGTATCAGGGTCTGGGCCTAAACGCTCTTCTCTATCAAGTAAAGCTATTTTATTGAGATCTTCATCTTCTAATTCAAAATTGAAAACATCAAAATTTTCTTTAATTCGAGCTAATTTAGTCGTTTTTGGAATTAAAATTAAGTCATTCTGGAGATGCCAACGTATGATAATCTGCGCAGGCGTTTTATTATATTTTATAGAAATATCCTTAATAATTTCATTATTTAATGCTTTATTTTGAGCTAATGGACTCCAAGATTGTGTTTGAATATTCAAACTTTTATTCAAACTCCTCATCTTATGCTGTTGCATATATGGATGAAGTTCAATTTGATTTAGAACTGGTGAAATATTAGTTTCTTTTATTACTTTCTCTAAATGTTCCTTATGAAAATTAGCCACTCCTATTGAGCGAATTAGACCTTTTTCTTTTAATTTAATAAGTGTTTGCCAAGTCTCAAGATATTTTTCTCTTTGAGCCACTGGCCAATGAATTAAATATAAATCAATATAGTTGAGCTTTAAAAGATCCAGACTTTTCTCCAGAGCCATTGTAGTAGCCTTTTCTCCATGAGAGTCATTCCAGACTTTAGTTGTAATAAAAATATTATCTCGATCTATTCCACTATCTCTAATACCGATACCTACTCCTTCTTCATTTCCATAAATTGATGCTGTATCGATTAAACCATATCCATGTTGTAAAGCTTCACGTACGGCAAAACTTGCTTCTTGATTTGTTGCCTGCCAGACGCCTAATCCTAATTTAGGGATATTCATACCATCATTTAATGTAATTTGTTCTTTAAAATTTTTAATCATCACTAACTTCCTATAGTTGATTATTATGCCGTTAAGCAATTTCTTGAGAATAAAACGTCCAATCTTTTTTATACCCAACCGTAACTTCAAATAACGAAAGAATTATTCTTGCAGTTAAGCCCCAAATTATTTCTTTATTATATTCAATACATGAAACTTCTACTTCTCCCTCTGGGTATTTCCCTTTGTATGGCTTAACATCGTTAATTAAGAAATAATTTAAAGGTATATAAAAAACTTCAGAAACCTCTTTAATATTCTTTATAATTTTTAAATCCGGTGGAATAATAGCAACTAAGGGAGTAACTTTTAGCCCACCTAAAGAGTTTTGTAGAGGTAACTCACCAATAAATGTAATATCTTTTTCGGTTAAACCTAATTCTTCATGTACTTCTCGTAAAGCTATTTTACGATTCGAACTATCATTTTTTTCACGGCATCCACCTGGTAAAGCTATCTCTCCAGGATGATGAGATATAAATTCAGATCTTTTAGTTAACAAAATCTTAGGTTCAGATTCATCTGTTATAGCTAATAAAACTGCAGCATCTGATAAATTATTACTATATAAACCAAGTTTTCTGATCGAAATATTAAGCAATTCTCTTGATGACAAATTTTTTATCATATCTATCTTCATACTGTCCTTGTTTTAATTCTAAATATAAAAAATTAGTTAAGTAATTAAAACTTCGCAAATTACTTAAAGTTGACGCAAATTTAAGTAATACTTAATTATCTTTATAATAACTTCACATTGCTTCTTACTTATCTAAATTGCGAAGTATAAAAGTAATTTCCTCTAAAATATTATTAAAAATTGATACCAGTTCACTCCATTTAAAAAAAAGGATTCAAATGTCTTATACAATTCAACAAGATACATATGCAGTACTACTGCCAGCGTTTAATGATTTGAATATTAGAAATATTGCAGAGCCTTTTCTAAGGAAAGGTGGATGCAGTATTCTATTAGGTGAAACGAGAGAAGAATATGTAAACAGAAGAATGAATGAAAAACGGATAAATATTGAAAAGAAAACTGATTTTATAGATTTATTCTGTTGGGCGAAAACAATTCAACCTAACCTTAATGTGGCTATAGATTTTGAGCCATATGGTATAAATAGATTAGATGGAAAAGTAGATCTAGAATGGAAAGATTTGAATAATATTAGTGAAAAAGAATTATATAATTATTATAAAAACAAAGCGTTGGCTTTAAAGCAACTGGGTATTACTATGGTATTAGGACCAATAGCTGATATTATAACTGGGTCAAATCCCTGGTTGAAAGACAGACAAATTAAAACAACTTCATATAATATTAGCCAGTTAGTTAAAATATTTATTGAAGCTCTACAGTCATTGGAGATTGACTGTGTTACTAAACATTTTCCGGGATATAATCATTTAGAAAAAGATCCAGCAATGGAAGATACTTTGTTAACTACAGATAAAGAAACAATTATCAGCAACTTAGTTAGCTTCAGTTCAGCTATTAAAGTTAATACTGCTGGAATAATGTTAGGACCAGCAGCTGTAGAGGTTTTTGATCAGGTGAATTCTGCGTCAACCTCTCAAAAGTTAATAAATTTTTTGAAAGAAGATCTAAATTATAAAGGTTTAATAGTCAGTGACGATCTAGATGCTCCAGCAATACTAAGAGGTAAATCAATAGATGAAATTGCTGTTCAAGCACTGAATTCAGGAGTTGATTTATTATTATTGAGTTCTGAAAATGATCTTGATCAAATTGCTCAATATATTAGTCTATCAGTTGCTTCAGGAAATTTAGATAGAGAAAGGCTATCTAATGCTGCAAATAAGGTAAGAAATTTATCATTCAAGAAAAATTTGAATAATAATTAATTTTGAATATCATAAGCTGAGCTAGAAATAGCGTCTAACTCAGCTTATAGTTTTAACCATTTAAGATTAAATCTGCAGCTTTTTCACCAATCATAATCGTTACAGCATTTAAATTTCCTGAGATTACATTAGGCATAACCGATGCATCTGCAACTCGTAGCCCTTCGACGCCATGAACTTTCAATTCAGGATCTACAACTGAGGTAGTTTCATCTTCCCCTATTCGACATGTGCCACAAGGATGAAGACCAGGATAAGCCTCCTTACGAACGAAATTTTCAAAATCTTCCTGAGTTTTTAGTGGTTTTTCTGGAACATGACTTGCTTCAACATAATCTTTAAAAGCCTCTTGGGACATTATGTCTTGCACCAATTTAGCTCCATCCGCTAAAGTTTTTAAATCATTTGGCGATGTAATATAGTTGGGAACAATTAAAGGCTGTTTATATGGGTCAGAACTTTGTAGTTTAATATAGCCTACAGATTCTGGGCGTGTTTGTGTAATACTGATCGTACAACCATTACCACCAGGAACCCCATCTTTACCTTCTTCAATCCCTGCACCTGCTAAGAAAAATAATTGTAGATCTGGTAACGTTTTCCCTTGAGAACTCCACCAGAATGCACCTGTTTCAATAATATTTGATGTCGCAGGTCCAGCATTAAATAACAAAAATTGAAGTCCCGCTACAGCTTGCCACTGTAATTTTTTATATTTGTCATAACTGAAAGCACCTTTAAGCTTATAAATAAGGGACATTTCAATATGATCTTGATAATTTTGTCCAACATTAGGTAAATCTTTAACAACAGGAATACCGTGCTCTTTCAAATCTTCTTTTGGACCTAATCCAGATAATAATAAAAGATGAGGTGAACCAAAAGCACCAGCAGAAACAATTATTTCTTTTTTTGAATATACAGTTTCTTTTTTTCCATTCTTAATAAATTCAACGCCGACAGCTCGTTTACCTTCAAAAATAATTCTTAAAACTTTACACCCCGTTTGAACGGTTAAATTATCTCTTTTATTTGATAAATAAGCTTTGGATGCACTCGAGCGACGACCATTTCGAATTGTAACTTGGTAAAAACCGCATCCCTGTTGCTCACCTGAGTTGAAATCAGCATTAAAAGGAAGACCATATTCTTGACACGCCTTTAACCAAACGCGAGATAAATTATGTTTATACGAACAATCTGATACTCCAAGAGGTCCATTGACACCATGTACTTTATTATGAAAAGTATTGTTATCTTCTGACTTTTTAAAATATTTAATTACGTCTTCATATCCCCAACCTTTTGCACCTGCTTTTTCCCAATCAGCATAGTCGTTTGCATTACCTCTTAAGTAAAGCATAGCATTAACTGAACTCCCCCCACCTAATACCTTGGCTTGAACCATCGTCGCTTTATGTTGTGGTGTTTGTTCTGCGCTCCTTACATAATTATAGCGCTTGAGTAATGGACCTTGAGCTGTTTTATAATAAGTAACAGGAATATGAATATAAATACTTTTATCCCTAGGACCTTCTTCTAACAAAAGAATAGAATTATTCGAGTTCTCACTTAATCTGCCTGAAATTGTACTTCCAGCAGAGCCACCTCCTATCACAATATAATCGAAAGATGGCTTTTTCATTTCAATATTTAAATTACACATCTTACATCCTAAAGATTTGATTAATTAAGAATTAGTGTTTCAAGATACTTATAATGCTTTTGCGCATTTTCTAATGGTGAATCTTGATGCTCTTTCTTATAAAAACTTTCGGATGCCCACCAACCCTCATAACCGGTTGCCTTAACAGCTTCTATCCATTTATCTAATTGAATAACTCCTTGACCTAAGTCGACATTTCTTAATCTAACTTCTTCTGGTATAGCAGAACTATTCTCTAAACCATCACAAACATGTACACCATAAATTAAGTTCTTATCTAGTTTTTTGACATCTTCCGGAGTATTCCCGCAAGTATTCAAATGCCAAAAATCAATAATTATCTTGATATTATTCTTGTTTGCTAATTGAATTGTTTTAATTTGATCTTCTAGCCTTTTGAGCGGGGTCCATGCCAGAGCTTCTAGATAAATTACTAAACCATACTCTTGAGCTACATCTGCCAAGATCGATAAATTTTGTGCTGTTTTTTCTATGATCTCATCAATTTCTAGACCTAACAGGCCTTTATAACCATTAAATTGTTTTTGTTCGGAATGACTAATAACAGCATTTACGTCAAGAGGTCCACTCAAAACCTGAACACCCTTTGCACCACTTTTTTGGGCAAGACTAAATATTTTTCGGGCATCAGTAATTAAATCTTCCCGTTCAAGCCCCTGTCTTTCTATATTAACTAAATATCCCATTCCTGAAATAGTTAAGCCTTTAAGTAAAGTTTTAAGGTCAGACTCTGTAAAACCAGCATCTAGATAATCCGCAACCTTCTTTGCAGATAGTTCAAGGCTTTTAAAACCAGCTTCCTTTGCTGACTCCACTTCCACAACTAGTGAACTATATTTGGCTAAAGTTGTATTATGGGTTAATTCCATTTTGTATACTCACGACTTGTTATTCAGCCGCAATATATAGCATATTGATTTTGTCTCCTTAATTTCGCACTTAAGTTTGAGAGTGCGCAATATGACGCATTCAAAAATTTAATTTATATTTAGAACAGAAGTAGAACTCCTGATTACTAACTTAGTTTCAAAAATTTTCTTATGGATCTTTAGGTTGTTTTCTTCGTTAAGAAGTTCTAAAAGTAACTTGGCAGCGTAAGCTCCTTTTTCTAAAAGTGGTTGTTGAATAGTAGTTAAACCATGTATAGATGCTTCAGGTATATCATCGAAGCCAATAATAGATAAATTATTTGGAACATTAATATCATGCTGGTTAGCAAAATTTAAACTGCCAATCGCCATCACATCAGAAGCTGCCACAATAGCTGTTATATCTTTATTTTTCAGTAACATAGATGTAGCTATATTACCATCTTTAATATTAAATCCTCCTGCCTCATAAATATGCAAATCTGAAAAACTAATTCCATATTTTTTAGCTGCTTCTAGATATCCATATAAGCGTTCTCTAGAAATCATTTCTGTTGATTTTTTTAATCTTTTTTCATCAATAAAACCTTTAAAACCATCTGGTATTAAGCGTTCTATAATAATTCCAATATTTTTATGACCTAAAGATAATATATGTTCCATTTGATTAATTGCTGCATTTCTATCATCTATACCGATGTAATTTATATTTTCAACTAATGGTGCATCCAAGATTACAGCAGGAATTTTTTGTCGAATAATAGCTTTTACTACTGGATGATTATCTGGCAGCGTTGAAATAATAAGGCCATCAACCAATCCTCGTGTTGCAAGACTATATTCATTTGTTCCCACCCCATCCTTAAATCTTGAATTATTAATCGGTATTAAAGTTAATGCGACATCTGATAATTCTTCAACACTACTAATACCCTGCAATAGCGTGATAACCCACGGATCAGTACATGCATAAGCTAATTGATCCATCACCATTAAGCCTATAGCACCTACTCTTCCAGACTTAAGACTTTTAGCCCTAATGTCCGGCCCCATATAGCCTATCTTTTCTGCCGTTTTGAATATTAACTCACGCATTTCTTTTGATACTTTAGGAGATCCGTTATAAGCGTATGAAACTGTTGCCTGTGAGACCCCACACTCTTTTGCAACATCCTTCATCGAAACCATTAATTTTCTCCAAATTAACTTAAAAATAAGTATGAAACTAAACAACTTTGTACTTATAGCATATTTCATTTAAGTCATAGTATGTACGTTATTTCCTACATACAGCCTTTTGACAAAAACTTTATTCATCTTTTAAGGATTGACAATTTTTTTTGTTATCGTTAATTTTACGTTAGGTTATACGTATAACCTAATATGAAAATTGGATTTCGGAGAAGAAAAATGGCTAAAGTTTTGTATTTGTACGGTGGGTGGCCTGGCCATTACCCTTATGAAGTTGCTGCATGGATGCTCAATTTACTAAAAGAGCTAGATTATGTTGTTGAAGAAAGTACTGATATTTTTACATTAGATCGTGATTTAACCAGCTATGATTTAATAATTATTGGCTGGAATAATGCTGTAACAACAGAAACACTAACCCCCTCACAAGAGAATCATCTCCTAAAAGCCATTGAATCAGGAACAGGCCTAGTTGGAATCCATGGAGCTGGCGCTGCATTTAGATCTAGTTTGCGATATCACTGGGTACTTGGTGGCTCATTTGTTGAACATCCAGCTGGCGAGGCTTATCCAAAACCTTATATGGTTAATATGATTGATTCATCTCATCCTGTTACACAAGGCGTTAGTGATTTTGAAGTCCGTTCTGAACAATATTACATGGAGGTAGACCCTAATATACATGTACTTGCGGAAACAACATTCGATGGTGATCCTATGCCATGGCTAAAAGGCCATAAGAGTCCTGTAGCTTGGGTACGTAATTGGGGAGATGGTCGTGTTTTCTATCATTCTATTGGCCATGATACCAATAATCTCTCGGACCCAAATATTCGTTTACTAACTAAGCAAGGTATAGCTTGGGCTACTCGTAAGCAAAATTAATCTTTTCTAATTAGCCACCTATTTATAAACCAAGGAAGTTATTAATGAAGAAGAGATTAACGGGTAGTCAGATTGTTGCCCAAACCCTAAAGAATTATGGCGTTGAATATGTAGCCGGTATTCCTGGACACGGTATCTGGACCCAAACTGATGCTTTCCTTGAGGAAGAATCAAAAATCAAGTTCATTCAGGTTTTCCATGAACAAAGTGCCGTGCACTTGGCTGACGGTTATTACCGTGTTGCTGGTAAACCAATGGCTGCGTTTACCTCAATCGGTGCTGGGGCAAGTAATACAGTTATTGGTATGGCAACAGCATTTACTGACTCAACCAGTGTCATGCTAATTACGGGTGGACCACCAACACACATGCGTGGCCATGGCCTTCTTCAGGAGCTAGAACGTTATACAGATAATGATTTCCCTAAAATCGCTGAAGCCGTATCTAAACGTCACTGGGTTGTCACCCGTGTTGAAGAATTACCTTTTGCCATGCATCGTGCATGGAGTGCGATGACTACCGGACGTCCTGGCCCGGTTCATATTGAAATTCCAATGGACGTTCAGGCTGAAGCTGCTGAAGTTGCGCTTCATCCACTGAGTGAGCGTTTACCTGTCGGCAAAGTTTATCCGGATCCGGAAGCTGTTGCAGCTGCAGCAGATGTATTACGTGATGCCAAACGTCCTGTTATGGTTATTGGTGGCGGTGTAATTACTGGTGAAGCATGGAATGAAGTTCTTGCACTGGCTGAACATCTGCAAATCCCTGTTGTAACAACCTGGAATGGTAAAAGTGGTTTCCCTGAAGATCATAAACTCTTTGCAGGTAGTGTAGGTCAAACAGGTACCCTATGCGGTAATAAAATCGCATCAACTGCTGATGTCATCATTGCTGTTGGTTGCCGTTTCACTGACTGGTCATCATCAAGCTATGCCAAAGGCGTCACCTTTGCTATTCCACCATCTAAGCTGATTCATATTGATATTGATCCGCATGAGATTGGCAAGAACTATCCGGTGACAGTCGGAATTGTATCGGATGCCCGTTATGCCTTGGCTCATATTCTTGAGAATATGAAAGAAGATACGGTAGAACGTAGTGAATACATGCAGGCTTTGAAAGAAGCACAAGATGAATGGGAATCCAAGTTAGCAACCCGTCGTGATTCGAACCGTTTCCCATTTACTTCGCAACGCCCACTTGGTGCATTACGTAAGATCTTCCCACGCAACACGATTGTAGTTGTTGGTTCTGGTAACACTCAAGGTGCAGTTAAACAGACTTTCCCTGTTTATGAACCGCGTACCCATTTAACTTCTGGTGGCTTCTCATCAATGGGTTGGGCAGTTCCAGCAGCAATTGGTGCAAAACTGGCAGCGCCGGATCAACCTGTAGTCTGCATTTTAGGTGACGGTGATTTCTTAATGACCTCACAAGAGATTGCAATCTGTAAAACCAATAATATTCCAGTGGTGTTCATTATTCAGAACAATGCAGGTTATATGTCGATCCGGGGTGGTCAGCGTAAGTTGATGAGTCGCCATGTAGGTACAGAGTTTAATACTCCTGACGGAGAACCATACTCACCTGACTATAAGCTTATGGGTGAATCCTTTGGTTTACGTTCGTGGCGTGTAGAGAGTGCTGAAGAGTTAGAGCCAGTTTTACAGGCAGCTTTAGATAGTAATGAACCGGTATTAATTGAAATCCCGACAGACCGTGATGCAGCAGGTCCATGGGTGCCGGGATGGTGGGATTTCCCGATTCCGGAATACATCACTGACGAGCGTCAGGATGAATACCATGAGTTCCGTCAATCTGAACAGCATTTGTAATCTATTTAAAAGTAGTAACTAAACAAATCAGTTACTACTTTTACTAAAAAATCCTTTTTGATTTATAGAAAACTAAATATTTAATTTTATGTAATATGGTGATTCTTATGAATAATGTTCAGGAAAGAACAAATGTAACTGCTCAAGGAAGAAGCGAGCTCATCAATCATATTCAACAAAATTTAATTACATTAATTTCATCTTGTCGTTCTGTCGCAGATATGTGTCGGAAAATTGATGTAAACAGGCAGCAATTTAACAAATATCTAGCTGGTCAACATATTCCTTCTCAAAAAGTTCTTCAAAAAATTGCCCGCTATTTTATGATTGAAGCTAAAGATCTTTTAATAAATCCTAAAGACTTTAAATGCTTATATGAGGGATTAGAAAATGAAATACCAACAACCCTTCGATACTCAAACCAGTTCAATGATTTTTTACACCTTGCTAGAGCAACACCAGAACTCATGGAGGAATATTTAGGGGTTTATTACAGATATCATTATTCATCTATTTATAAAGGTAAAATTCTTCGTTCTTTAACTTATTTATATCGCAAAGATGCACTAGTTCAATATGTAACTATTGAACACTTCCCTCACTTAGATAACCCTAAAAAAAATGCTTTCAAATTTCGATATGATGGCTTCTGCTTTATGCTTGGAGATAGAGTCTTTATGATTGATATGGAAGAAAAGCAATATAATGAAATGACTTTTTCTATATTAACTACACAGCATAGACGTCCTATTAGGTTTCTTTACGGTATTCTGTCAGGTATTGCTTCTACATCTTTTAGGCAACCTTTTGCCACCAAAATGGCATTCCAATTAATCGACACAGGGCCTCTTAAAAAGCATCATCTTCAAGCTACTACTGTTCTAGAGATAAATGATTCATCAATTCCATTTGAAATTAAAGAATACCTTCTAGCAGATACCTCAAAAACGATATGGGGTGGAGCTTAAGAATTTTGAGTAATTTATCGCAAGGCTCTTACGAGCCTTTTCTTTTATTGTTTTAGCTATTACCACCAATACTCTACTTGCAATCCGAAATTGCTACCATTACGTGATGTCCCGAAATTACCCGTTGACGATAATGTAGAACCTGCATTGTTCAGATCAGCTCGCTCTTGGGCTTCCTTGTTCCAAATCGCATAGGTGTAATACAAACGGAATTCTGGTCTATCCCAAAATCCTTTTCCTTTTGGTGACCATGTTGGTGCAAAGGTTAACTTAGTTAAAGTCGCGGTCTTATCACGTTTAACTGCATCAAAACCCAACTCTCCTACTAACTTAAATTGATCATTCAAGGCATATACCGGTCGTACACCAACTGAATACCACTCTTGTTCATTTGAAGCTTCTTCACGTTCATCTTTCTGGTAAATCAACTCCGCTTGAGCACTAAAGTTTTCAGTAATTTGCCCATCAATAAATTCGACTACACGCCAGCTTTTATCCTTACTCGATAAGCTTGTATCACCGGTATAACTTAAGCCAGTTCCTGGACCATAACCATATTGAAAGGCCAAGGTATTGTTGAGTTTACCTAGTTTTTGTTTATGCTGAACGCTAAATGAAGTACCTGAATGGCTATCTGGTTCATCTATTTTTGAGATATAGCTTACCCCTACACTTAGTGTTCCATTTGGGTTGGTATTAAATCCACTTACAGTAATATCATGGCGGTTTACTGGTTTATCCTGAAATACATCATCCTTACGAGAGAAAACATATGAATAGTACAAGTCGTTATATTTAAAATTATCTATACCAAATCCTGTCGCACTCTGATTCCAGTAATAAAAGTCTGAAATATGAATATCATTACGG
Source organism: Acinetobacter sp. FDAARGOS_558 (assembly GCF_003937785.1). Taxonomy (NCBI): domain Bacteria; kingdom Pseudomonadati; phylum Pseudomonadota; class Gammaproteobacteria; order Moraxellales; family Moraxellaceae; genus Acinetobacter; species Acinetobacter sp. FDAARGOS_558. The sequence continues at coordinate 289,675 of NZ_RKJH01000001.1, read as the reverse complement.
TTATAGAAACGACGACCTGCCCAAACATTTGCACCATTTAAGTAGCTGATATTATTCCACATGAGATAGGCTTCAGCCCATTTGGCATAATTATTTCCAGAAAAATCTTTATCATCACCAAAATCTTGTAATAACGCCAATGTACCCTTTAGGGCCACTGTAGAATTATCTTTAAATTTATATAATTCCTGAGTGCCAGTTAACTCTACATACTGTTCACACTCGTTACCCAAACGGTATTTGCTTTTTGCACCGTCCAGAAAAAAACAGCTTTGTGTGTCCCCTTTTTCACTATATCCAATACCCGATCTTATATATCCATTAAATTCAAATGCATGTATGACAGTGAGTGGTAGTAAAAATGTATTAAATAGTGCTATACGTTTATAAAATTCCATATTGAAAAAACTTCCATTTAAATATTAAAAATCCAGAAATAGGTATCCTCCTATCACTGGATTTAATATAAAAATCAGAACATTAATAAACAATTTCTCAACTCTATATTTTATAACGCACTATGACGCATATTTAACCTAAAAAACCTATTCCTCTTTATTTAAAGAAATAACCCGTCTCAGGTGAACTCGCATTTGCCATGCGTTTACGTGGCATACGACCCGCTAAAAATGCTTCACGTCCTGCTTCCACAGCTTTTTTCATTGCAGAAGCCATCAAAATAGGATTTTGAGCAGCTGCAATTGCTGTATTCATCAGTACGCCATCACAACCAAGTTCCATCGCAATTGCGGCATCACTTGCTGTACCAACGCCAGCATCAACTAAAACCGGTATTTTGGCATTTTCTTTAATAATTGAAATGGTATGCGGGTTTAAAATACCTAGACCTGAACCAATCAAACTACCTAAAGGCATAATTGCAACACAGCCCATACTTTCAAGTTCTTGAGCAATGATTGGGTTGTCAGAGGTATAGACCATAATCTCAAAACCGTCATCAATTAAAGTACGAGCCGCTTTTAAAGTTTCGGTTACATTTGGATATAAGGTTTTTTCATCACCCAACACTTCAAGTTTTACTAGGTTATGACCATCAAGTAGCTCGCGCGCTAGCATACACGTACGTACTGCGCTGTCAGCGTCAAAACACCCTGCGGTATTTGGCAAGATTGTATATTTTTCTGGTGGGATGACCGAAAGTAAATTTGGTTGATCTGGATTTTGTCCAATATTCACACGACGAATTGCGACTGTTACGATTTCTGCACCACTAGCTTGAATAGCTACATCCGTTTCATTTAAGTCTTTATATTTGCCAGTTCCAACCAATAAACGAGATTGAAAAGAACGTGAACCAATAATGAGTGAATTGTCTCTAATAAAAGATAGATCCTGCATGCATAACTCCTAACTTAGCCACCACCGACAGCATGAATAATTTCAATACGGTCAAATTCAGATATATTTGTACATTCCAATTTACTTTTTGGAATAATTCTTGAATTAAATTCAATAGCGTAACGTTTATTTTCCAATGCAAGATATTGAATTAGTTCAAGTAAATTTTTACAATCAGTAGGCGTAATTTGCCCATTTAAATAAATTTTCATAAGTTTATCTCGAGACTTTTATATATTTTTAACTATTCAATATCTTTAATGCTTGTTCATGTAGCAACTGAGAACTAGCAGCGACGATTGTTCCACCTTTGTGTGCTGAAGATCCATCAAGTGTTGAAATCACTCCTCCAGCATTTTCTATAATTGGTATCAATGCGGCTATATCGTATGGCTGTAAACTAAACTCAAAACAAATATCAATATACCCAGCTGCCAACATTGCAAAGGCATAACATTCAGCGCCATAACGTGTCATTAAAACCTGTTCAGATAATTCAGTGAAGTTGATATGCGGGTATAGATTTGATGAACGAGGATGATTGATATGTAATATCGCTTCACTTATTTTTTTATTCCTTTGAATTTTTAATTTTTTTTGCACTTTATTGTATTGGTGAAATGAACTTTCTCCATCAGACCAAAACCGCTCATTGGTAAAAGGTTGGCTTAACATACCTAAGCACATTTTATCATTATGCTCTAATCCAATTAAAGTTCCCCAAACTGGAATACCAAGTAGGTAGGGTCTAGTACCATCAATGGGATCCAAAATCCATCTTATTTCTCCGTTTTCAATCGCTCCAAATTCTTCTCCCATGATTGAATGATCAGGATAATATTCTGTAATCATTTTTCTCATGGCATATTCGGCAGCTTTATCCGCAATAGTTACAGGATCAAAACTCACATTCTTTTTTAGCTTTGTTTGAATTTCTAAATCTATATGAGACCTGAATCTAGGTAATGTCTCTGCATCTGCCACATCAGCCAATTTATGTAAAAAATAAATGTCCGGAAAAATATTAGTCATTTTTAATTCCTATTCATTAGTATGTAGCATCCACCTTATTAATTTATAAGGTGGATGCCTTCTTCTAATTCGCGTTTTGAAGTTTGACAAATTTATTTTTCTTTTTCTCTTTCATTATAATAGGTGTGATGATTACGAAAATTATCATTAGAGCTATAGGGAAATAAAGTAATCTTTCAATACCAAACTGACTTACTATAGTTGAAAGTATTGCAGGAGCTAAAAGCATACCAGAGTACCCAATTCCATTAACGATACTAATATTACGCCCTGCATTTTTAGGGTCTTTCCTACCTGCACTTGATAGCATAATCGGAGCTAAACAGGATAAACCTAAACCAAATAAAGCGTATCCGCAAAAAACAAGCTGTACACTTCCTCCAAATGTTTGTAAAAGTAAACCTAAAATAGCTAATATTCCGCTGCAAAAAACAATTTTTGGAGCACCAAATTTTTCCGTTAAACGATCACCAAATAGTCTTCCAATAAATTGCGCACCTGAGAAGAAACTAATCGCCATACCAGCTACAGCTGTAGTCGTACCCAAAGTACGATGCATATATTCTTGTCCCCAATCACCTACAGCATTTTCCCCAAACATACTTGCAAGCAATAAGATCCCAAAACCAATCATGAGCAGTACAATATAGCCATTAGAGTAATTATTTAATTTATCATCAGAATTTTCAGTATGATTTTCCTGCCAATCATCTTCAACAATCTCATGCTTATCTAATAAGAATCTAGATAAAATAAAGCTAACAATAAGTAACACACCTCCCAATATAGTAAATGGAATTGTGGCGCTATTTGGGCTTATACCTGCAAAATAACTACCTAACATACCAAATATAAATCCCCCTAAAGGATAACAGGCGTGAAAACCTGACATAATTGGTCGTTTATAAAAGCGTTCAACCTGAACTCCATGTGCATTTAATGCTGAATCAGTTGCCCCTCTTAACAATCCCATTACTACACCAGCGGCAAATGCAAACCAAAACTCTGGAATATACCCCATCGCTATGATAGAAATTGGATATAAAATCAGTGTGCACCCTACTACACTTTTTGCTCCAAATAAGTCGATAAATCGCCCAATTATTAGAGCACCAACAGCAGATCCAACCCCTATACCTAACGCAATGATACCGAAACTTGCATCACCTTCAGCTCCATTTAATCCTAGATAATGCCGATAAGCACTAACACTAGTTGACCAAACATAAATCATTGCGCCTATTAGCATGAAGCCACCAAAAGTAGCTAATCTTGCTAAGCGAATTCTTTGTGTAATAAGAGAATTATCACGTTTTTTCATACTTAAATCCCTTTAAAGTAAAGTTAGATACACACCACAAATAGAAATTAAAATATTCATTAACTCATAAAGCACCATCTGAAAAATTGGCACTCTTGAGTTAAATACCATCGGTGCAATAGATTTGTTTTACAAATCAAACGCATTACCGTTAACTGCTTTAAATGTATGTTTAAAAAGTTTGTTTAATGGCTGCTCCTGCTTTAAGTGCTAAAGCCGCTATTGTTAAAGCAGGGTTTACTGCAGCAGACGTTGGCAAAACTGATGCATCAGTAATGTAAAGGTTTGAAATATCATGAGACTGGCAATTCGGTGAGACCACAGATGTTTTAGGATCATTTCCCAGTCTGGCTGTGCCACACTGATGAGAAGTAGTTTTTCGCCCAAATGTGTGTGTCAGTACAATAGGAAAACCTGCTTTTTTCATGACAGCACGAGTACGTTTAATCAATTCATTGTGTGCTTTCATATTGGAACGTACCCAATGCATCACAATTTGGCCATCTCGTACCATAACGCGGCTTTCAGGATTAGGAAGATCCTCACTTGTAAGAAACCAACCATACGAGTAACGAGCAATTAAATTTGATAACCATAGAGGAAATAGTGAAGGCAAATTAGCCTTGAGTATATTTCCTGTAATATGACCAAGTAATTGAACATTTCCTAAAGGGAAACCTGTTTCTGGATCCTTGTTATAGAAGTCATTAAATGCAAGAGTCTTTTGATATACAGAAGTATTTTCTGCTCTTGGATCAATTGCAATCAAAGCGGTTGTATTGTGATTCATAAAATTTCTTCCAACCTGATCTGACCTATTCGCTAATCCTGTTGGATATATTTTATTTGCTGATCTTAGTAACAATGCTGCGGACTGTACCGCCCCCGCGGCAACTGCAAAGATATCAGCATGAATCTGGTACTCTTTGCCATCTTTAATATAAGTAGCTGAAGTTATCTTCTCTCCGCTGATATCAGTTTCAAGGCGTAAAACTCTTGCGTCTGTAATCAAAGAAACGTTTGGATACGTCAAAGCTCGAGCTAAAGGACCAACTTCCGCATCAATTTTCCCTAATCCTGTGTTAGGAAATGCATCCCAGCCTGTTGGGGCGCGATCAAGCCATTTTTCTATATCAATTGCCAAAGGTAAGGTAGTTGGATTCACACCTGCCTGTTTAAGCCGCATACGAACAGAAGCAATCGCTGGTTCATCAGGTACTGGATCATAACGATACGAGTTAGCTCGAGGTGGGTCTGTCTTATCCTCTCCTGCTTTTCCATGAACCTTAAATAGTTCCTCAGCCTGCTCATACCATGGTTCAATCTCTGAATAGGGAATTGGCCAACCGGGAGCACTTCCTTCCATATGTTTTCTTGGCTTAAAATCCTCTGCACGGTAGCGATACATGACCGCCCCATAGAATTTCGAATTTCCACCTACATAATAATAATTACCTGGTAGGAATTTCTCTCCATCAGTACCTTCCCACACTTCAGAGGATTTGTAGAAACCTTTTAAGAAAATTGAAGCATCATCACGAGCTTCGAAGGAATCTTTTAAATATTCGCCACGCTCCAATATCACGATTCGCTTACCAGAATCTGCTAGGCTGTAAGCTAAAGAGCTGCCTCCAATCCCTGATCCGATAATGACTATATCTGCTTCTTTTTCCATACAATATACTTGCTTTGAATTGGATGTTGCAGGTCCACAATAAATGCGAACCTTCCATTAATTCAGGTTTTAAACAACCATTAGTCATGTGATTAACATGTACAAGTGAAGATCTTTTCAAATCAAATTGAAAGATCTTCGACTTGTTTAGTCATTACTTTTAAATAGATTACAAATGCTGTTCAGATTGACGGAACTCATGGTATTCATCCTGACGCTCGTCAGTGATGTATTCCGGAATCGGGAAATCCCACCATCCCGGCACCCATGGACCTGCTGCATCACGGTCTGTCGGGATTTCAATTAATACCGGTTCATTACTATCTAAAGCTGCCTGTAAAACTGGCTCTAACTCTTCAGCACTCTCTACACGCCACGAACGTAAACCAAAGGATTCACCCATAAGCTTATAGTCAGGTGAGTATGGTTCTCCGTCAGGAGTATTAAACTCTGTACCTACATGGCGACTCATCAACTTACGCTGACCACCCCGGATCGACATATAACCTGCATTGTTCTGAATAATGAACACCACTGGAATATTATTGGTTTTACAGATTGCAATCTCTTGTGAGGTCATTAAGAAATCACCGTCACCTAAAATGCAGACTACAGGTTGATCCGGCGCTGCCAGTTTTGCACCAATTGCTGCTGGAACTGCCCAACCCATTGATGAGAAGCCACCAGAAGTTAAATGGGTACGCGGTTCATAAACAGGGAAAGTCTGTTTAACTGCACCTTGAGTGTTACCAGAACCAACAACTACAATCGTGTTGCGTGGGAAGATCTTACGTAATGCACCAAGTGGGCGTTGCGAAGTAAATGGGAAACGGTTCGAATCACGACGGGTTGCTAACTTGGATTCCCATTCATCTTGTGCTTCTTTCAAAGCCTGCATGTATTCACTACGTTCTACCGTATCTTCTTTCATATTCTCAAGAATATGAGCCAAGGCATAACGGGCATCCGATACAATTCCGACTGTCACCGGATAGTTCTTGCCAATCTCATGCGGATCAATATCAATATGAATCAGCTTAGATGGTGGAATAGCAAAGGTGACGCCTTTGGCATAGCTTGATGATGACCAGTCAGTGAAACGGCAACCAACAGCAATGATGACATCAGCAGTTGATGCGATTTTATTACCGCATAGGGTACCTGTTTGACCTACACTACCTGCAAAGAGTTTATGATCTTCAGGGAAACCACTTTTACCATTCCAGGTTGTTACAACAGGGATTTGCAGATGTTCAGCCAGTGCAAGAACTTCATTCCATGCTTCACCAGTAATTACACCGCCACCAATAACCATAACAGGACGTTTGGCATCACGTAATACATCTGCTGCAGCTGCAACAGCTTCCGGATCCGGATAAACTTTGCCGACAGGTAAACGCTCACTCAGTGGATGAAGCGCAACTTCAGCAGCTTCAGCCTGAACGTCCATTGGAATTTCAATATGAACCGGGCCAGGACGTCCGGTAGTCATCGCACTCCATGCACGATGCATGGCAAAAGGTAATTCTTCAACACGGGTGACAACCCAGTGACGTTTAGATACGGCTTCAGCGATTTTAGGGAAATCATTATCTGTATAACGTTCTAGCTCCTGAAGAAGGCCATGGCCACGCATGTGTGTTGGTGGTCCACCCGTAATTAGCATGACACTGGTTGAGTCAGTAAATGCTGTTGCCATACCAATAACTGTATTACTTGCCCCAGCACCGATTGAGGTAAACGCAGCCATTGGTTTACCAGCAACACGGTAATAACCGTCAGCCAAGTGCACGGCACTTTGTTCATGGAAAACCTGAATGAACTTGATTTTTGATTCTTCCTCAAGGAAAGCATCAGTTTGGGTCCAGATACCGTGTCCAGGAATACCGGCTACATATTCAACGCCATAATTCTTTAGGGTTTGGGCAACAATCTGACTACCCGTTAATCTCTTCTTCACAATTTAATCGTCCTTAAATTAAAATCAAAACTCTTCAAAATTTTATTTTTCACAAAACTTTTTTAGCCCAGTTTTAAACTGCAGCTTGACCAAAAGGAACGTCTTTCTTGCCATAACGACGAACACGTAGATTCGCTTGCTCAGCATGTGCAACAAAGCCTTCCATTAGACATAAGCGTGAGCAATATTCCCCAATTTGAGCTGATGCTTCATCTGTAAGTACACGTTGATAAGTACAAGTTTTAAGGTATTTACCAACCCATAGACCTCCCGTATAACGAGCTGCTTTATTTGTTGGTAAAGTATGGTTAGTACCAATAACCTTATCGCCATAAGAAACATTAGTTCTTGGTCCTACAAATAAGGCACCAAAATTCGTTAGATTTTTAAGAAAGTAATCATCATCATGCGTCATAATTTGGACATGTTCAGAAGCATAAAAATCTGATAGTTTCGCCATTTCTTCATTTGATTCACAAAGAATAATTTCACCAAAGTTTTCCCAAGCCGTACGGGCATAAACTGCAGTTGGAAGTAAATCTAATAAGCGATCGATTTCTTTTAATGTTTCTAATGCCAACTCACGAGAAGTCGTCAACATGACGGCTGGTGAATCAGGTCCATGTTCGGCTTGACCAAGGATATCTGTTGCACACATTTCTGCGTCAACACTATCATCAGTAATTAATAATGTTTCTGTAGGTCCAGCAAAAAGATCTATACCAACACGACCAAATAATTGACGTTTAGCTTCAGCAACATAGGCATTACCAGGCCCTACAATAATATCTACAGCAGGAATACTTTCAGTCCCAATCGCCATTGCACCTACGGCCTGTATTCCACCAAGTGAATAAATTGCATCAGCGCCAGCCATATGCTGCGCAGCGACAATATATGGAGCTGGTTTACCTTGAAATGGCGGAGCTGCAGTAATAATGTTGTTAACACCAGCAGCCTTTGCTGTACAAATAGACATATGTGCTGAAGCAAGTAATGGATATTTTCCACCTGGTACATAGCAACCAGCAGCATTTACAGGAATATGCTTATGCCCAAGCAAAACTCCAGGTATTGTTTCAATTTCGACATTTAACATTGACTGACGTTGAGCATCAGCAAAACGACGAACTTGGGTTTGTGCGAATTTAATATCTTCGTACTCACGCTCAGTTAATTGATCCATACATTGTTTGATTTCAGCATCAGTAAGTCGATAATCTTGACGCTCCCATTTATCGAATTTGACTGATAGCTCTCTTACAGCAACATCACCACGATTCTCAATATCTAGTAAAATTCGTGACACGTCTTCCTTTAACTTATCATTCTGCGCAACACGCTGATCTGTCGGTTGTGCTTTCTTAATCCACTCAGCCATACTCTACCCTTGAATTAGGATTAAATATTTGATTGATTTCAATCAAATATTTTCTTGAAGTAGACTCAATTTCACTTTAAATAGCAGGTACAAATCGACTCCTCTACTCTATCCATGAATTAAATTGAGTCACCATATTCATGCTAGAAAGTTTCACTTGAATATGATTTCCCTACAATTTCTCAAGGAAAAGAAAAGTGACGCAAATAGACGCAAATAAATAAAAGAACCAATGAATGTAAACGTTTACATTTATTAGCTCTTTTATTAGAATTTATCATCTTTTGAGTTTATCTAACTATGATCTCTATTCTTAAATCCATTGTACTAATGATTGTTATTGTTGTTTCAGTCCGTGAATTATCTTTAATTTTTATGAACTATTTTGGGCATCCAGAACTTAGTAATCTTGTAGGACTGTTCTTACTATTAATAAGTCTCGTTATATATAGAAAATTTAAAGGTATTCCCTCCTCCTTGATTACTGCTAATCAACTGATAATGAAAGAAAGTGTCTTTGCATTTTTACCCGTATGCGTTGGCTCTTTAATCATGCTTTTTCATCTTGAGGACAGCTTATATCTTTTCTTGAGTATTCTCGTCATAAGCACCCTTTTACCATTGTTACTATTTGCATTCGTTGCAGAAAGAGTACTTTAACATGTTGTTTATACTTTATTTTTTAATTACTGTATTAGGCTATTTAACGGCTAAGCTAATTTATTCATATATTCCTAGAATACCGATAATAGTCTACTCAATGTTCATTATTTTAATTTTACTTGTAATAAGTAAGGTTTCTTATAATGACTATATAGAGACAGTAAGTCCTCTATTTAATCGACTTTTAGGGTATGTCACCGTTGCGCTTGCAATTCCTTTAGCAACAATAAAGTATGAAGATTTTCCAATTTCAAAAATATCAGCTTTAGTTTTATGTGCTAGTACTCTTGCTGTTGGATTACCAGTAGGGCTTGCCTACTTATTACACTTATCAACATCCATGATTATTTCTTTTACAACTAGAGCCATCACTACACCTATCGCTCTAAATATTGCAGAAATTATTCATGCTCCCCCTGCTCTTGTTACCTTAATTGTAATTCTTTCAGGCGTTATAGGAGCAGCATTTTCACCCTTACTACTTAAAAATATTAATGATGAAAGAGCTGCAGGATTAGCTTTAGGTTTAGCAGCACATGCTATAGGCACGGCTCAAGCATGGCAAAGAAGCCCTGTTGCTGGACGCTATGCTGCATTTGGAATGGCGATTAATGGGGTTTTCACAGCTATCTGGTTACCACTCACAATTAAAATACTCATATAAAATGAGTGATAACCTTAACTTCATTCGTTTAATCTGGATTAGTTGACTCTCTAACAATCAGTTCGGTTTTTAACAAATATGACTTTAAAGGCTGTTGATTGTTTAAATTATCCAATACCGCTTTAGCGCTTAGAATGCCCATTTCCTCTGCTGGAATATTTAATGTAGTTAAAGGAGGAGTTAGGTATTCTGCAAATTCTAAATTATCGTAACCAATAACATTTAATTGTTCAGGTATTTTTATACCAAGTTCTTTTGCTCCAGCAAGAACACCAAAAGCAATTACATCACTATTACAGATGATGGCACTGACATTCGGATTAGATATGACTATTTCCTTAAGGATTTCTTTTCCACTCGCAATATTATATTGATTTTTACACTCCCAAACTGAATGCTCAGCTTGCTTAGATGTCATAAAATTTTTAAAAGATTCTACTCGAGCAATTTGTCGATCATTGCCTTTTAAAGGCCCACAGATCATTGCTATTTCTTTATGACCTAAAGAATAAAGGTATTCTACAATAGTGGTTGTTGAAGCGTAATTATCAAATCCAATAAATGGAAATTTAGAATCATGATGATATGAATAAGTACAAATTGTAGGTATTTTAAATTTTAATAAATACTTTTCTAAATTTTTATCAAGAATCTCTCCTACGATGAGTAAAGCCTCTGCTCCTCTTTCCAAAAGTAATGTGACCTTATCAAAGATATCACTTGCATCAAAACCACAAGTTAAGATGTATACAACATAACCTTGCTCAGATAGCTTCTTTTGAAAAGCATTAATCATGGTTGCATAAATCGAGTGATCTAAGGTTGGAATAATTGCACCAATCACTTTAGTCTTTTTTGATCTTAATGATTTTGCTGCAGAATTTGCGGTATATCCCATATTAGCAGCAATTTCTAAGATTTTTTCTCGAACTTCAGGTTTTACCATTTCTGGTTTATTAAAACTACGTGAAACTGTTGCAATAGAAACGTTAGCTGCTTTAGCAACATCAATTACACTTACTGAGTTCAACTTTTCCATAACATTATTATTTTGACCCATAATAAAACCGACTAAGATAAAATCGTACAATAAGAATTACTGCAATTATAACAAAGTAGCCATATTTATCTGTTTATTTTTAAGCCTTAATACATATAAAATGTAAACGTTTACAATAATTGAGGCTTTTTCATGAATATTTCTGAAGTTGAGGTAATTTATGAACAAAATAAATGTCTAACTCTTAAGCGCTTGTCTTTAGGTGAAACTCAAAGCGGTATTCTTTTATTACCTGAAATTTGGGGATTAAATAAACACATCTATGAAGTGGCAGAACAGTATCTTGTATTAGGCTATGAGGTCTTTATTCCAGATATTTATTGGAGACAGCAACAAAATGTATGTCTTGATTATGATGAGGAAAGTACAAAAATTGCTAGAAAACTATATGCAAATTTAGATTTCAATTTAACTGCCGAAGATTTAAACCAAGTTATTGATTTTATTTTTAAATTAGATAAAAACTATAAGTTAGGTGTATTAGGTTTTTGTATGGGAGGTACATTAACTTATCTTTTACATCATAAAAAAATTGCTGCGATTGTCAGTTATTATGGTAGCAAGGTAAGAGAGTACCTCAAGCAAATAGAATTAATTAACTGCCCTACTCTTTTTCATGTAGCGGATAATGATCATCTGATTACACTTCATGAAATTCAAGAACTTGAGCTGCTTAGCCTTAAAAATAATAAATTTAAGATATATCGCTATCCACTTGCTGGTCATGGATTCAACTGCCCTTACCGTCCAAATTTCTCTGCTGCACAGGCACGTCTAGCATTTGAACGTAGTAGTAACTTCTTTATCCAACATTTAAGTTAGAGGAATTTATGAGAATTCTCTCTGACATGTCAAAGTCAGTAAAGGCAGTATTTTTTGTTGTAATCGGTGTTTTATGTTTAGCCTTTCATGACCTTTTAGGTAAAAAGTTGAACCAAAATTATTCAATCATTTTAATTTTATGGTTTAGGTATCTTTTTCATTTTTTATTTGCAACTTTTCATAGTATCAAAATTAAAAAACTTTCTAGGTTTAAGCGCATTCACTTTTTAAGAGCCTTGTTAATGTCTTTGATTGGCTTAAGCTTTATTACTGGATTAAAGTACATCCCATTATCTGAAGCTACAGCAATCAATTTTTTAGCGCCAATCTTCGTTTTGATTTTCTCTTTTTTTATTCTAAAAGAGAAGGTTATTCAGGATGATTTAATAAAGATTATGATTGGTTTTTTCGGAATACTTATCATTGCTAGACCTGGGGGAGATATTTTTAAAATAGAAATTATCTTCCCAATGTGTGCTGCTCTATTTTTTGCTTTTTATCAAGTGCTTACAAAAATAACTAGTATGTATGAAAGCAGCCTTATATCTAACTATTATCTTGGATTCTATGCATTTTTTTTAACCTCCTTGGTACTACCTTTCTTTTGGGAAAAAATCGCTCCTAATGACCTCATATTTTTTCTTTTAGTAGGTGTATTTGGTACGTTCGCACATACCTTATTTAATAAAGCATACGTTCTTGAATCACCTGTAAAATTAGCACCTTACAGCTATATGCAAATTCTTTTTGCAACACTTTTAGGATTTATATTTTTTGGAACAATTCCAGACTTAACAACTTTTTTAGGTATTTTCATCATCTTCTGCTCAGGTCTAAATATTCGCTTGCACAAAAAGGAACAATAATGCTACATTTTAGTTAGAAGAAGTTCTGTTGTGGTGCAACAGTAACTAAATGGAATTTATTACGGTGAGCAAAAGATTTAGGAAATTAGCATTTTTACTTTTGCTTAAAGTGGCATAACAATTGCAATGTTTACTTAAGATTAAGCTGAATCAATCGATCAGTTTTTTTTAAAACATAAAATGTAAACGTTTACATTGCATATGTTTAGTTCACACACAACTGAGGACGCTTGTATTATGCGCGACATATACGGAAGAACAGTACAATCAGCATATGACTATGTTGTGGTTGGTTCAGGATCAGCAGGAAGCGTTATCGCTGCACGTTTAGCTGAAGATAAAGATGTCAAAGTCCTGCTCCTTGAAGCAGGTCCGGTTGACGATAGTTTATATATTCGCATGCCAGCTGCCTTGGGTTTCCCTCTTACAGATGACCGTTTCAACTGGTACATGCATTCTGAAGAAGAACCAGAGTTAAATAACCGTAAGATTTATGAAGCCCGCGGTCGAGTACTCGGTGGTTCTTCATCAATCAACGGCATGAACTGGGTTCGTGGTAATCCATGGGATTACGATAACTGGGAAGCTTTAGGTGCTAAAGGCTGGAGCTATAAAGACTGCCTCCCTTATTTCAAAAAAGCTGAATCTTTCGATAAAGGCGGTGATGAATACCGTGGTGATTCAGGTCCAATGAAAATTGAAACCTGTAAAGCAAATAACCCACTGTATCAAGCCTTTCTTGAAGCGGGTGTACAGGCAGGTTATGAACGTGTAGATGACCATAATGGTTACAAGCAAGAAGGCGTTCATATTACCCAACGTAATATCCATAAAGGTTTACGCTGGAATACATCACGTGCTTATATCCATGAAAATAAGGATATCAGCCGTTTGCATGTGTGTGACAAGTCACAAGTGACCCGTATTGAGTTCGATAAGAAGAAAGCTGTACGTATCCATTTCCATTGGCATGGTATGCCTCAGGTCATTGAGATTAAACGTGAGATTATTTTATCTGCTGGTGCCTTGCATACTCCACACATCCTGATGCTTTCAGGTATTGGTGACAAAGCCCATTTGAAAGAACATGGAATTGAATGTGTTGCTGACTTACCTGGCGTAGGCCAAGGACTTAAAGACCATGTGGCTGCGCCGGTTCAATACCGTGCAACCCAAAATGTTTCGATTGCCAAAGAACTCACCTTGTTTGGTAAAGCAAAGCTGGGTGCCCAGTGGCAGTTCTTTAAGAAAGGTTTGGGTGCAACTAACTTCTTTGAAGTGGGTGCATTTATTCGAACTCGAGATGACATTAAAGTGCCTAACGTTCAGTTTGAGTTCATTCCATTATTAGGTGAATTCCAGCACGGTAGCGTCCAACTGGAAAATGGCTTCCAGTATTTCTTTAGTCTTATGCGTCCGACGAGTACCGGCCGAGTATGGTTAGGAAGTGCCGATCCGTTTGCAGCACCGAAATTCCGATTTAACTTTTTAAGTACAGAAGAAGACAGACGTGATGCCATTGATGCGGTTAAGGCGATCCGTAATGTTGTATCGCAAAAGGCATGGGATCACTTACGTGGTGAAGAGGTTACACCGGGACCGAATGTACAGACAGATGAAGAAATTCTGGCAATGCTAAGAGACAATGCAGGTACCAACTATCATCCGTGCTGTACATGCCGTATGGGGCACGATGAAATGAGTGTGGTTGATGAGTTTGGTCGTGTTCACACCTTAGACAATGTGCGGATTGTGGATGCATCGATCATGCCTGAGATCCCGAGTGGTAATTTGAATGCACCGATCATTATGATGGCCGAAAAAATGGCCGATATCATAAAAGGTACTAAATCTTTAATATCAGATACTGATTATTTTAAAGTGGCATAAATTTCAAGGAGAGAAAAATGCTATATAAAAGTTTACTTTTAAGAGCAAGGTTAGCTACATCCCTTATGTTTTTTATTAATGGTGTTGTACTTGCTATCTGGGCTACCAATATTCCAGAACTTAAACGAAATCTTGCATTAACTGACCAACAGCTTGGTTTTGCACTAAGTGGTTTTGCCGCCGGTACAATGATTACTATGTACATAGCTGGTATCTTGGCCACTAAAATTGGTACACGGAATACTTTGGTGTTAGGAGGGATTCTTTTATCTTTCACTATTCCTTTATGTGCATATGCACCATCGTATACGACTTTTGTTGCTAGTATTTTACTGCTTGGCGTTATAAACAGTATCTATGATGTAGCAATGAATAGTCATGCATGTGTAATCGAGATTGAAAGAAAAAAAGTACTTATGCCCTCTTTCCATGCTTTATTTAGCATAGGTGGATTAATTGGTGCTTCGACTGTTGCTGTTTTACTTTCAGATAAATTAGGGGCAACTTACTGTTTAACCTTAGCTGGAGTGCTCGTATTCGTTGCAACTATAATCTCAGCCTTTTTCTTAGTAGATATTCGTCCTGAAGTCCAAGCTAATGAAGGAAAAGTGAAATTTAGATTACCAAATCGTACTCTACTCTATCTTGCATTTTTAACTTTCCTCGCCTTATTTATTGAACGAACTCTAATTGATTGGAGCTCATTATATTTGACAGATATCAGTCATGTTTCAACGAATATTGCTGCCCTAGGTTTTGCTGGTTTTAGTTTGGCTATGGCACTTACACGTTTATCTGGCGATTACTTTATTAATAAATTTGGTGAATCAAAGGTTCTTATTACTTCAGGTCTTGCGGGTGCAATTGGTTTACTATTAGCAATTATCTTCCCTACTCCTACAGTTTCTATTTTAGGATTCTTAGTAGTAGGTCTAGGTTTGGGTAATATGATTCCTGTATTTTATAGTCGAGCAGGTAAAGTATTCCCGGAATCACCTGCTGTTGGTTATGCTCTAAATGGTACATTAGGTTATACAGGATTTTTAATTGCCCCTATCATTATTGGATCTGTTTCTACAGACTATTCGCTACGCATAGCGATGGTACTTCCAGTACTTGCATTTATATTCTTAACGATAGTGCATATGAAACCAAAACAAGTGAGCATTACTACTCCACATGCGCGCTAAAATTTAGGTAAAAATGTAAACGTTTACATAATAAGGATTAAGGAGCCGACCATGGCAGAGAATACTGAAGATAAAGGTGTGGTGTATTACTTCAACCGCCAGACAGAGAAAAGCTACTGGCAGCCAAAACCAGCAAACGGTTTCGTCACTGTAGCTATCTCACCAGAATTTGCTCAGATGAAACGTGACTTCTCAATGGGAACACAAACTGTTCCTGTCGGTGGACGAGTTCGTGAACATGCTCATCCTGATCATGAAGAGGTACTGCACTTCATTTCAGGACGCGGCAAAGCAATTATTGACGGGAAAGAATACGTATTAGAACCAGGTGTAACCGTATTTCTAGGTACACATAACTCTCATACATTTATTAATGATGGTGAGGAAGACCTGCATTGGGCTTGGTTCATGCAACCAAGTGGGCTTGAGTACTTTTTCCGGGACATCGGTCGTCCACGTAAAGAGGGAGATCCAACTCCAGAGCCATTTGAACGACCTGAAAATATTGAACAAATTGAAGGAACTGATAAAGGAGTATTTGCGTATACGAAAAATTGAATTAATTCCAAAACGACAGACCTCTTAGAAATTTAAGTTTCTACCCATTTATTAAATTTCTAAGATCGATCTAAGTAGCTAGTATCGGATATGATGGGAAATATTCATACATAAGTTACTTAGATCATTTTTTTAAATACGTTATTAGAGGTAATAAGCTATGATCTATGAACTAAGACATTATAAATTCACACCTGAAAATTGGTCGAAATACTTAAAACTATTTAATGATAAATGCTTACCAATCCGTTTAGATAATTATGGGATTCTTAAAGGTAAATGGAATATTGAGCAAGATGGATATATTCACTTTTATCATTTATGGCAATATGAATCATTAGAACATAGACACCTATTAAGGCAAGAATTGGCTAAAATACAGAGCTGGCAAGAAGATTTCATTCAATATGCTGCACCACTTATTCACGAACAAGATTTAAAAGTTTTAAACCTTACTGATCGAAATAATAACTTTAATTTCCAAAGAAATCTCAACATTTATGAAATCGACTGCAAAGTAAGTACATTAAAAAATGTAATTAACAGTGTTGCAGAAAACAACAAGGATAATATTCAATTGAATATAGTTGAGTTTCCTAATCCGAATGAGATTATTTTATTTTCAGAAAGCCAAAAAAATATAGAAAATTTAAATATAAAGAATATTAAACATACAACATTAAAAATGATATAAAAAAAGGCTCTTATGAGCCTTTCTTCTTAGCTATTACCACCAATACTCTACTTGCAATCCGAAATTGCTGCCATTACGTGATGTACCAAAATTACCCGTTGACGATAATGTAGAACCTGCATTGTTCAAATTAGCACGCTCTTGGGCTTCCTTGTTCCAAATCGCATAGGTGTAATACAAACGGAATTCTGGTCTATCCCAAAACCCTTTTCCTTTTGGTGACCATGTAGGTGCAAAGGTTAATTTAGTTAAAGTCGCGGTCTTATCACGTTTAACGGCATCAAAACCCAACTCTCCTACCAGCTTAAATTGATCATTCAATGCATATACCGGTCGTACACCAGCTGAATACCATTCTTGTTCATTTGAGGCTTCTTCACGTTCATCTTTCTGGTAAATCAACTCCGCTTGGGCGCTAAAGTTTTCAGTAATTTGCCCATCAATAAATTCGACTACACGCCAGCTTTTATCCTTACTCGATAAGCTTGTATCACCGGTATAACTTAAGCCAGTTCCTGGACCATAACCATATTGAAAGGCCAAGGTATTGTTGAGTTTACCTAGCTTTTGTTTATGCTGAACGCTAAATGAAGTACCTGAATGGCTATCTGGTTCATCTATTTTTGGGATATAGCTTACCCCTACACTTAGTGTTCCATTTGGGTTGGTATTAAATCCACTTACAGTAATATCATGGCGGTTTACTGGTTTATCCTGAAAGACGTCATCCTTACGAGAGAAAACATATGAATAGTACAAGTCGTTATATTTAAAATTATCTATACCAAATCCTGTCGCACTCTGATTCCAGTAATAAAAGTCTGAAATATGAATATCATTACGGTTGTAGAAACGACGACCTGCCCAAACATTTGCACCATTTAAGTAGCTGATATTATTCCACATGAGATAGGCTTCAGCCCATTTGGCATAATTATTTCCAGAAAAATCTTTATCATCACCAAAATCTTGTAATAACGCCAATGTACCCTTTAGGGCCACTGTAGAATTATCTTTAAATTTATATAATTCCTGAGTACCAGTTAACTCTACATACTGTTCACACTCGTTACCCAAACGGTATTTGCTTTTTGCACCGTCCAGAAAAAAACAGCTTTGTGTATCCCCTTTTTCACTAAAACCAACGCCTGATCTTATATAACCATTAAAATCAAATGCATTTGCTTGAGATATCCCTATTAATGCCATTGGTAATAATGACAATTTACTTAATACTTTCATGTATACGCTCCTATGTAAACGTTTACATAATATTAGCAATAGTTATACCAAGTCAATAAATAAACAATTTTTTATTAAAATTTAAAATAACTTATAATAATCTATTAAAATGATTTAAATTTTATGATTAATATTAAAAACAATATCAATTTTATTTAAAGAGAAAAAATATTTAAAATATTTAATGATAAAAAAAGGAGCATAATGCTCCATTTTTTATCACTTAAACTATCGAGCAGTATATCCACCATCAATAGTAAACATAGCACCTGTTGAGAATGTAGATTCATCTGATGCTAAAAATAGAATCATATTAGCAATATCAATCGGTTCACCCATTTTATTTAAAGGAGAACGTGCTTCTAAGCCTTTTTTAAATGCAACAGGATCTTCAACTTCTTTAAACATTTTATCGTAGTAGCTTGAATTGATAACACCAGGAGCAACGCTATTCACTCGAATACCTTCATTTGCATGATCCAATGCCATAGCACGGGTTAATGCCGCCACACCACCTTTCGCTGCTACATATGCAGCACGATCTGGAATACCAACTACTGAAATAGTAGAAGCTAGATTCACAATAGATCCACCACCGCGTCGAATTAATTCAGGAATTGCGAATTTTGAACAGAGGAATACACCTTTCAAGTTAACATCTATGACGCTATCCCAAAGATCTTCTTCAAGTGTAACAACTGTACCTAAAGTACCAAACCCTGCATTATTAACTAAAATATCCAAACCACCAAAATGCTCTGCTCCAGCTTTAACCATAGCTTTAACATCAGAACTTTTGGCTACATCTACTGCTACAGCAAAAGCATTTTCACCAATTTGATCAGCAACTTTTTTTGCATTTTCAAAGTCTCTATCAGCGACAATAACTTTTGCACCTTCTTTTGCAAAAAGTAAAGCTGTTGCTTCGCCAATCCCTGCGCCTGCACCTGTAATAAGTGCAATTTTGCCTTCAAGTCTCATATTATTTCCTAGAATGTCAAACTATGCAGTTGTTTAGTAACTGCTTCTTCAATACTTAATGCTGCTAACCATGAGGTGCGTGGATTTTCAGGTAATGGGTTATTACTCAAACTGATATCTAAGTTCCCAAAAGATCCTATTGCTGAAACCTCATGAATATTCTTTTCGATAGTCGGATCTGCAATGAGCTCAACCGATGTATCATCAAATCCCAAACCTGATAACGCGACCGCTGCTGTCACATTGGCATTTTTAGGGAACTTAATTGCCGCTTCAGCAGCAGTACCCTTAAAAATACAAGTTGGTTCTTTAATCTGATCTAAATCAAACTCTTGCTCTGCTGGTGACCCTTTCCAAGCTTTTGGAGGTTTTCTACCGCGATATTCAACCGTATTTAATCCCGCAGATTTAGCAGAACGTAATGCATCCAGACCGCCTACGGCACCAGAAACTAAAATTAATCTGGCATCACCTTGCTTAGCAGCGGACTGTAATTGGTCATTAATCACCGTATCTGCTAGAACACCAATTGATGCGATTACAACATCAATTCCTGCTTCTAAGAGTGATGGAACGTGATGAATAACTGCTGAATGCCCTGCACATTCAATAACAAGGTCGGGTTGCCACTGAATTAAATCTTGAACATCAGTTTCAATGTTTATTGGATTAAATTCAGTCAATACATCATTGTCAGGAGTTGAATTCAGCAGTAAACATAATTCAAGATTTTCTGAATGTGTTTGTAGTGAATGGACAACATATTTACCCATTGCGCCAAAGCCAATAACACCAACACGTTTTATGTGACTCATACTCATTACATAGACTCCCAGAACTTATTTACAATCTCAGCATAAGCAGCAGGTTTAACCTTTGGTGTGAAGTGACCACCACTTAGCTCAACTAATTGAGCATTGCTAATTGCTTGAAAAAGTTGCTTTGAATGTAAAAATGGAATGACATAATCATCATTCGCGCCAATGACTAAAGCTGAATGTTGTATTGAATTGAGTTCCTCTAGTCTTGAATAAGACAACAACATATCAATACGCTTTAAAATCATTTCTTTATTAGGGGAATCAGTTGATACCACACCACTTTCCTTTTTAAAGTGATATTCGTAGTATTCCGATGGATATGCGATATAACGAGTTAGCTCGTTATAGGCATGTTCCCCCATTACAGCTAAGGTTTCTTTTCGATAAGTAAAGAAATCAATAAATCGTTGGTCTGGTTTTGCCCAACCACTACTTAAAACTATACTCTTTACTCGATCTGCATAATCCAGAGCTAGGCACTGAGTAACCAAGCTTCCGGTAGAATGTCCTAAAATATGAGCCGAAGGAATTTTGTAATGATCTAAAATCTCTATCACTGCTTCTGCAATTCCAGAAATATTAGGATCACCAATAATTGGGCTTTGACCAACACCCGGATGATCAAGAGTAATGATTTGGTAACGCCCTAATAACTCTTTTTTTACTTCATCCCAAAATGAAGCACGGCCGCCCAAACCAGAAATTAGAACTACTGGTTTGCCACTACCTTCAATGGTATGAAATACATTAATAGTCATATTCTCTACTCACGTATTTTTAGTGTATGCAAATACTCCTTTATCAGTTCCTTCAATTTGTTCAATATTTTCAGGTCGTTCAAATGGCTCTGGAGTTGGATCTCCCTCTTTACGTGGACGACCGATGTCCCGGAAAAAGTACTCAAGCCCACTTGGTTGCATGAACCAAGCCCAATGCAGGTCTTCCTCACCATCATTAATAAATGTATGAGAGTTATGTGTACCTAGAAATACGGTTACACCTGGTTCTAATACGTATTCTTTCCCGTCAATAATTGCTTTGCCGCGTCCTGAAATGAAGTGCAGTACCTCTTCATGATCAGGATGAGCATGTTCACGAACTCGTCCACCGACAGGAACAGTTTGTGTTCCCATTGAGAAGTCACGTTTCATCTGAGCAAATTCTGGTGAGATAGCTACAGTGACGAAACCGTTTGCTGGTTTTGGCTGCCAGTAGCTTTTCTCTGTCTGGCGGTTGAAGTAATACACCACACCTTTATCTTCAGTATTCTCTGCCATGGTCGGCTCCTTAATCCTTATTATGTAAACGTTTACATTTTTGCTTAAATAAAACAAAAAATCAATTCGGTTTGTAATAATCTACAGGTTGATTCAGTGTCAAAGGCTTAACTCCTTTAACAATATCGGCCATTTTTTCGGCCATCATAATGATCGGTGCATTCAAATTACCACTCGGGATCTCAGGCATGATCGATGCATCCACAATCCGCACATTGTCTAAGGTATGAACACGGCCAAACTCATCAACCACACTCATTTCATCGTGCCCCATACGGCATGTACAGCACGGATGATAGTTGGTACCTGCATTGTCTCTTAGCATTGCCAGAATTTCTTCATCTGTCTGTACATTCGGTCCCGGTGTAACCTCTTCACCACGTAAGTGATCCCATGCCTTTTGTGATACAACATTACGGATTGCCTTAACCGCATCAATGGCATCACGTCTGTCTTCTTCTGTGCTTAAGAAGTTAAATCGGAATTTCGGTGCTGCAAACGGATCGGCACTTCCTAACCATACTCGGCCGGTACTCGTCGGACGCATAAGGCTAAAGAAGTACTGGAAGCCATTTTCCAGTTGGACGCTACCGTGCTGGAATTCACCTAATAATGGAATGAACTCAAACTGCACGTTAGGCACTTTAATGTCATCTCGAGTTCGAATAAATGCACCCACTTCAAAGAAGTTAGTTGCACCCAAACCTTTCTTAAAGAACTGCCACTGAGCGCCCAGCTTTGCTTTACCAAACAAGGTGAGTTCTTTGGCAATCGAAACATTTTGGGTTGCACGGTATTGAACCGGTGCAGCCACATGGTCTTTAAGTCCTTGGCCTACGCCAGGTAAGTCAGCAACACATTCAATTCCATGTTCTTTCAAATGGGCTTTGTCACCAATACCTGAAAGCATCAGGATGTGTGGAGTATGCAAGGCACCGGCAGATAAAATAATCTCACGTTTAATCTCAATGACCTGAGGCATACCATGCCAATGGAAATGGATGCGTACAGCTTTCCTCTTATCGAACTCAATACGGGTCACTTGTGACTTGTCACACACATGCAAACGGCTGATATCCTTATTTTCATGGATATAAGCACGTGATGTATTCCAGCGTAAACCTTTATGGATATTACGTTGGGTAATATGAACGCCTTCTTGCTTGTAACCATTATGGTCATCTACACGTTCATAACCTGCCTGTACACCCGCTTCAAGAAAGGCTTGATACAGTGGGTTATTTGCTTTACAGGTTTCAATTTTCATTGGACCTGAGTCACCACGGTATTCATTGCCGCCTTTATCGAAAGATTCAGCTTTTTTGAAATAAGGTAGGCAGTCTTTATAGCTCCAGCCTTTAGCACCTAAAGCTTCCCAGTTATCGTAATCCCATGGATTACCACGAACCCAGTTCATGCCGTTGATTGATGAAGAACCACCGAGTACTCGACCGCGGGCTTCATAAATCTTACGGTTATTTAACTCTGGTTCTTCTTCAGAATGCATGTACCAGTTGAAACGGTCATCTGTAAGAGGGAAACCCAAGGCAGCTGGCATGCGAATATATAAACTATCGTCAACCGGACCTGCTTCAAGGAGCAGGACTTTGACATCTTTGTCTTCAGCTAAACGTGCAGCGATAACGCTTCCTGCTGATCCTGAACCAACCACAACATAGTCATATGCTGATTGTACTGTTCTTCCGTATATGTCGCGCATTTTAAACATCCATATCAATTAATTACGTTCTTTCTTCCATGTATCCCCAAGAGTAAAACCTTCCGGGAATGGATCACTTGCATCCAATACATGTTGATAAAAACCTGTAATCCAAGCGCTACCTGTGATTGATGGAGTAATACTCGTTTGGCCAGCAATAGAACCAATTTCTTCAATAATTCCAGTAAATTTACTGCCAATTACAGACTCATGAACAAACTTTTCATTTAAGCCAATTTGTCCTCTTGCATGCATTACAGCTAATCTAGCACTTGTCCCTGTACCACATGGTGAACGATCTAAACGTCCTGGTGATACAATCACTGCATTCTTTGCAGTTTTTAAACCTTCATTATTTGTCGAAATTGAACCGGCAAATAATGTCTGATTAATAGTATGAATTAACGGTTGCTCTGGATGAATAGCAGGAACTTGTTGTGCTGCCGCTTTTTTAATTCGCTCACCCACTTCAACTAAATCTGCAGCTTCGTCAGGAGTAAGGCTAAAGCCAACTGATTGTGCATCTACGATGGCATATATCATTCCACCATATGAAACATCAACTTTAACTGTGCCTAAACCTTCAACCTCAACGAATTTATCGAGACCAAAAACAAAGCATGGAACATTTTTAAATTTAACATCAATACATTTACCATTTTCACAACGAGCTTCGATTCCCACGAGCCCACCCGGTGCTTCCAAAGTAAACCTTGTAATTGGCTCAACCATCGGAATCATGCCAGTCTCAAGAAGCACTGTTACAGTACAAATGGTATTTGTGCCCGACATCGGAACGTAATATTCCGATTCCATAATCACAAAGCCAGCATCTGCATTAGGATGATTAGACGGTAAAACCAAATTAACGCACTGAGTTACATTACCACGAGGCTCTTGCAGAATGAGTTTACGAATTTCGTCCTTCTGCTCTTGTAAGTATGTCATTTTGTCAAACATTGTTTGACCTGGCACGTCGAGCACACCACCAGTAATCACATCATTACGCTCACCGCCTGCATGAGCACCTACAACATTAATCATTCGTTTAAAGTTCATGTAATACCTGCTATCCCAGTTTTAAAGCAATGAACGTCCCTGTTCATTAAAACAATTACAATGTATTTGGTAAAACTGGTGTACGTGCGCCAAGTTTAATAAATGTAGATTTTACTTCCATATATTCAAGTAAAGCGTCTACACCATTCTCACGACCATAACCACTTTGTTTATATCCACCAAATGGTAATTGTGCAGCTCCTTCTAAGTAAGTATTTACATACACAGTACCACTTTGAAGTTGCTTAGAAACATTGATAGCTTTATCAATATCTTTAGTCCAAAGACCATTACCCAAGCCATATTCAACATCATTAGCCAGATCAACAGCTTCTTCAATTGAATTAAATGTTGTTACGGTAAGTACTGGTCCAAAAATTTCTTCTTGGAAAATTCGATCTGTACGTTTTACATTGGTAAAAATTGTTGGCCCAACATAATAACCATCATTAAGATTTTCACCTTCAGGTTTAGAGCCATCTAATACAAGCTTAGCGCCTTCTTTTTTGCCAATTTCGATGTATTCAAGTACTTTGTTAAAGTGCTGTTGATGAATTAATGGGCCAATTTGAGTATTTTCATCAAGTGGATGACCAATGGTAAGTTTTTTCGCGCGTTCTACTAATTTTTCAACAAAAGAATCTGCGATAGATTCCTCAATGATTAGACGCGTACCAGCAACACATTCTTCACCTTGATTTAGCATTACACCAAATAAAACACCATCTAGAGCTGCATCAAAATCAGCATCCGCAAACACGACATTAGCCGCTTTCCCGCCTAGTTCAAGTGCTACACGAGTCATGTCATCTGCTGCCAAACGTGCGATTGTTTTACCAACACCAGTAGAGCCAGTAAATGAAATCATTTTTACATCTGGATGACGGGTTAAAGCATCGCCAATAATAGAACCACGACCACAAACAATATTAATCAAACCATCAGGCAAGCCTGCTTCTTTAGCAAGTTTTGCAACTTCTAAAGCTGTTCCCGATGTAAATTCAGAAGGTTTGATAACAACTGGACATCCTGCTGCTAATGCATATGGAAGTTTTTGAAAAAGGCATACTAATGGGAAGTTCCAAGGAACAATAAGACCTACTACACCACGAGCTTCACGTGTAACTAAACCTAGTTTGTTTTCACCTAAATGTGTGTGTGCCTCACCTGGAATTTGCCATGCTAAAGAAGCAGCGAACTTAACTAATTCAGCAGCCCATAGAATTTCGCCTCTGGCATAAAATATTGGCTTCCCTACTTCTTCAGCTTCAATTTTTGCCAAACTTTCAGAATTCTTTTCAATTAAATCTGCGAATTTATTAAGTAGTTTTGCACGCTCTGAGGCTGCTAAATTTGACCATTGACCAGAAAGATGTAATTCCTGAGCTTTAGCTACTGCAATATCGACATCCTCTTGTCCACTACGTGGAAACTTAGCTAAAGCAGTACCATCTGCTGGAGAAGTTCTCACGATATATTCAGAAGTTGATGGCGCAGAAGATTGTCCATTAATCCAGTTTTGATACTCACGCATCTTGATACACTCCAAATGTAAACGTTTACATTAAGTACCAATCAAGATAAAAAGTCAATAAAAATTACATTCAGTATGGTGAATAAATATACAGATTATAACCTTTACGTTGATCCACCATAGTCGGATTAGACTCATGTTCGGTCTTATGGTGCATCACATTCTTAGACAAATTTAGTCTCTTCTTAAGAGCTTTTTTAGTAGGAAAATATGTACTCAGAGCTAGGTTCATGAACTAAATATTTTAAAGCTATCAATTTAGCACTCTAAGTTATTCAATTTAATTGATATAAATACATGAATTCTTATGAATCAAACTTTAGGTAAACATAAGTTAAATAAAAGATTTGGAAACCTACCATATATAAGGCTTTGCTACTCTATATATTAGTATGACACTTGATCTTCACTGTGATAAGCATAGTTTGGTTAAGTGTCCTAGGCATACTTAACAAGCAGAGCCTTACACAATGCTGTTCACTGCCATTGTATAAGGCTTTATCGACCCTTCTTAAAACCAATATCCAAACTTCAAACCATAAGCAATTGCATGGTTATTTTTGAAATTTGCCTGTTCTGCGTATGGCTTGATTCCCTCTATTGGCAAGTAATAAGTCCCATCTTCAGTTTTAGTATCACCTAGCCAAAAATATTTTAAACTACCAGTTATAAAGTAGTTTTTAGCTGGGTTAAACTGGACGCCTAAACCAAGTGACCATGAACCTTTTATAGGTCCCATCGTTGATGCAGGATTACCTGTACCTGAATCCCAACTTACATCTGTTGAAGTACTCCATTTTTCTGTAAATTGGTGTGCAATTCCTAAAGTTGCACTATATTGATCGTTTTGGTAAGAATCGAGCTTGAATCCTTGAATATATTCGCCATTGGTTAATTCTTTCATTAAAATTTCAGAAAGAGCTCCATATTGTGGAGGACGAGTTTCAAACTCTTTCCAATTCACCCATCTTAAATTCATATAAACAAGTGATTTTTCAGAAATACCTGTTTGAAAATCAATATTTAATGATGCTGGAGTCTCTAATTGGGTTTTCTCATTTTCAACAAGTTTTAATGGTTCACCAAAAATATCTTCTTCCACTTGAAATTGATATTTGATTTTAGAGCGATATGTAATTGCTGCTTTTAATGCTATATCAGGTAGTTGATAGCTCCCTCCCAACAACCAACCAACTTCACCTTGTTGTTTAAACTTAGCATTATAGCCATTAAAAGCCTGAGTATAGGCATTACCTCTAAGCGCTACATTTGCTTTTACAGTTTGATAAACAGGTCCACCATAAATTTGAAAATGCTGATATGGAGAATATCCGAATAATAAACTTAAATTTTGAGTATCAGCTTTTACTGATGTACCTTCATGGCTAATATCATTATCAAAATAACTATTATTACTCTGTACACGACAAATTTCACAGAACCCTTATCCTATCAGGATTCTGCTTTCTTAAAATTGCCAAAATTTCCTTAAACTCTTCTTTTTTCCCAAAACCAATTAAACGCTGAATCGCCATTTGAACATAGTCTAAACCATAGCGAAATAAACTCATTGAGAGTCGTCCATGCTTCTTTATTTTTATCGCTTTTTTTTGATTATGTTGCCATTCACCCGTTAAGTAACACCAACAGAAGCTTATAGCTAACACCGCAATCAATTTTTTCACTCGTCTAGGGTCTGTCAAGCGCGTATTTTCAAGATTAAACCCGCGTCCTTTGAGACAACTGAATAAGGTTTCAATTTCCCAGCGTAATGCATAATCCTGAATAGCATTGGCATTAAACTGAGGAGAAACGACGAGTAAAAGCTCTCCATTTTCTAACTGTAGTGCACTTATATATAGTTTCACCCGACCAACCAAAATCCGTCGTTTACGACATTCAATTTGACCAACTTTAAGATGGCGAAATAAATCACTAATTTTATGATTCTTTCCTAAATGATTGGTGACAATGAAGTTTTTTTAACACGAATGCAGAAGTTGATGTCTTGTTCAATTAACCATGTAAACCACTGCTCACCGATAAACTCTCTGTCTGCGAACACATTCACAATACGGTCTTTACCAAAAATGGCTATAAAGCGTTGAATCAAAGCAATACGCTCTTTCGTATCTGAATTTCCACGTTTATTAAGCAATGTCCAAAGGATAGGTATCGCTATTCCACGATAAACGATTGCGAGCATCAGGATATTAATATTTCGTTTTCCCCATTTCCAATTGGTTCTATCTAAAGTCAGTTGCACTTGGTCGAATGAAAACATATTGAAAATCAACTGAGAAATTTGACGATAATCAAAATACTGACCTGCAAAGAAGCGCTGCATACGTCGATAAAATGATTGTGGTAAACACTTGATGGGCAAGGCTTTAGATGCAGAAGAAAGATTACATGTTTGCTTTAAAATAATCACAAGCATGATGAGCGCAAAGCACTTTAAATGTGACTTGTTCCATTTTAGAGATTTGTTTAAGATAAGATATAACTCATTGAGATGTGTCATAGTATTCGTCGTTAGAAAACAATTATTGTGACATTATTTCAATGAGTTATCTATTTTTGTCGTGTACAGAGCTATTATTAAAACGTGCCGGATATTTGATGTCTGCTGAAAAAGGTTGATCATATAGCACACCAAAACCTAAACGATCTGTGAGTTGTAACTTTATTGCAGCTGTATAAAATTGCGTACTTTCTGCGATATCACCTGTATCTCGACTTTGATGATCTCTTACAAGATCGGCTCTATCATTGACTATGCCAGAAACAGATGCATCAACTGCAAATAAATTTGCTTCTGCATAATTTCCATTTTCAAGAAATGGCAAGATAGATTGGCCCGATTGTTCAAGTGCTGAAGCGTGACTGATATTGCTAACGAATACACCAAGTACGCCTAATAAAATCGGATTTGCCTTTTTAGTTGTTATCTCATTCATACCTATATCCTTTTTGGTTGTTATTTCCCTAAATCCTTAGGATAGTTTTTTATTCTTAGAGCCATATTTCATCATATGGCTCTAAAATTCTTTACATCTATCTTTGTAATAAACTCAAACCGAAAATACCTAACCAAACTACTTGCACTGGTAATAAGAACAGTTCAAGGAATAAAGCCGCTTGAGAAAAGCCTGAGAAAAGAAGCACAGCAAATCCAACATATCCCAAGCCAACCAGAACCAGTGGGAAACCTAATACGGATTTATTTTTTCTCAAAAGTAGTCCATTGACTATTGCCCAAAAACCTATTGTCGGTCCTTCCATTGGCCATAAACCATTTTGAGAGCCTTGCGAAATAGTGGCCCAAACTGTGCCCGCTGCCTGCTTAGCTATTTCATTTCCAGACATATATGTTTCAGCAAGTGGTCCTAACACGGAGGCTTGTAAAGCAGCCCCTGTTATACCTAACATTGTTGAAATCACAAGGAATAAAATAGCTATATCCGACAATAATCCACCTGAAGGACGTAGCTTTCTCCACAGATATACACCTACAGCCAGAAAAGGAAGATAAAACCCAAAACAATCAGAAATCATTGAGGTTCTGAAAAGAGCTTGGTCTTTTGCCGACAAAGTTAATGCAAATTCAGGTTTAAATATTTGGTGCAAATCAAAGCCAGTAACTGCAAGAAAACAAAGCAGGCATGTCGCAGCCATTACTGTGCCGATTAATGCAACCCACGCTGTAAATACGTGCCCATCATCATATTGTTTAATCGAGTCCAAGGCGTCTTCTCCTAGAAAGTGCTGATACTCGTTCGTATTCGAAATAAGTACGTAGCGCAGCGATGAGACCCGGAATTAATGGGAAACGTTTAAATTTAGCGTGTCCTTTTTCTCCATTGGCAACAAACCAATGCTCGGTAAGCTCCGTTTTACGTTGCAATGCAAGATCAGCTAAAATTCGGCCATAATTTTGTGACATCATTACGCCTGCACCACTGTATCCATAGGCATAAGAAATACGACCATTATGGAGTGTGCCCACTTGAGACCTTACGTCAAAAGGAATAGAACAAGCACCACTCCAACGTTGAGCAATTTTTAATTTCTGAAATGCAGGAAATACCTTTTTATACATTCGCTCAGCGGCATCATAAAATTGCACTTTCTGTGCTTCATCCATAGAACGCCCTTCTCCTACATAGATATCACATAGGTTAAATTGCAATCTTCCATCTACAGTCGTTCTACAGGTTGGAGGACAATAGGTTGTTTTGTCATAAAACTGACCACGATGTTTCCATCCAAGCGCTTTCCAATCTTCATCAGTTAAAGGTTCGGTAATTAACTGATATACAAACATTGGAAGTTGGGCGCGTTTTAGCCCCAATTCTGGTGGCAATAAATGAGTAAAACCATTGGTACCTAATACAATATGTTTAGCTCTAACCTCTCCTTCTGGAGTTTTGAGAATAAAGAACGTTTCCTTATCTTCTATATCCAATACTGGCGTTTGCTCAAAAATTTGTGCACCAGCCTGTTCTGCAATTCGCTTTAGTTCTCGAGAATGCTTTACAGGGTTGACTTGCCCAGAATGTGGCATTCGGCATCCACCAGAAAATGCATCACTATTTAGAGCTTGGCTTACTGTAGCTCTATCCATATAGACGCTGTCTTTAGAGCGAGGTTGATCTTGCCAATATTTAGTAAAGTGCTCTAATCTTTTTTCATGGCCGCGAAGTGTAGTAAATGTCACACCAGGCATTTCAAAATCGCTATCCATATTTTCGCGTTTGATTAAGTCCTGCACATAGTCCAGACCATTCCATGCGAAATTTTGAAGTTCAGTTAATCTTTCTTTTCCATAAAGTACTTTTGCAGTAGTGGGATCAAGTACTGGAACTGGCACAACCCAGCCAGAGGTACGGCCTGAAGCACCAAATGCTACACATTCGCCTTCAAGAACAGCCACTGTTGCAGCAGAATCCACTTTTCTTATGTGATAAGCAGTAGATAATCCAGTAAACCCTCCTCCAATAATCACCACATCTATATCAATGCTACCTCTAAGAGGTGGTGATGGAATATATTCGCCTGAGTGGGCTAGCCAGAATGACTTATTTGCATGTGGAATATTATTCATCTAATGTTCCTTCCTTTGATATTTGATATTGCTCAGCCCACGTACCCACACTTTCGCCTATTAATTTTTTCCAAAAAAAGGCTATCGCATACTCAGTACATAATTTCTTCCCTGAAAAAATGTTGAGTGCTTTATAGCAATGCGTACGAAATCGTAGAGCTGAATATATATTGCTTTAACAATTACACTATGTCAATGACACTGTGTAATTTTAGATTGAAATTTAGTTTGTATTTAAGAGATTGAGAAAGGATGAAAAATATTTTTAAAAATTATCTTAAATATTAAATATATATTTTAATTATAAAAATGAATGAGCAATTCCTTTTGAGCATTCATCAAGTTATAGCTAATATTTTTAATTAGTACGATAAAGTGTAGAAATCCAAATATTATGCAAGACCTGTACAACAACTATAGGATCAGCTTGAGGTGTACGGCCAAATGCTTCTGATAAATAGCGTTCTTCTAACCATACTAATGCACGAGCAGTTTCATCTACATTCAGTTCTAAGCTAATACGCCCATTTTCCTGTTCTTCACATATATGGCGTGCTGTAGCTGTAATAAAATCTTGTATTAAAGATCGATAAATTTGCTCAACCCGCTCATCCGCTCCTGCTGCATCTGATAAAGCTCGTAAAACAGCACCATGCTTCTGATAAACATTGACTATTCCTTGTAATGCCTGAAGAGAATCTTCCGGAAAATTATTTCCCTTTAACCAATGATTGGCTAATGTAAATAATTCCTGACCAATGTCCTGAACAACACGTAAAGCTAAGTCATATTTATCACGAAAATGTACATAAAAAGCTGGACGCTTAAGTCCAGTAAGCTTCATCACTTCATCTACATTTAGTTCACGAAATGGTCGTTCACTTAAAAATTTTTCTGCAGCATTTAAAATTTCCCTTTCAGATTCTTTCGGGTCATGTTTAGGACGTCGGCGATTCACAGTCATAATTACGAGTTACTTTTTAATTTATTGACACTATGTAAGTGTAGAACAATCCTTCTTCCCTGAACAAGCGGGTAAGTGAAAAACCAAACTGGATTCTAATAAAACTTTTTAAATAACTAAATTTTTAAAGTATTCCTTAAATTTATTATTTTCTATTCAATCAATTGATTTTATTAGATAAAAATAATTTTTAATTCTATGATTCAAAAATTAAAACAAGTATAACCTACTGAATTTAATTAAATTTCAATAATTACAATGTGTCATTGACATAGTGTAATTATTGGATTAAAAATAATTAACGGCGTTTCCTTTCACTAAGTCATCTCAGCAAAGTGAGACGTCATAAACATTCGTTCCAGGGAACTTTGGAACTATGGAAATAAATAAAAATCATAATCGGCATGGGTTGCCGATTCTAAGGAGAATTTATATGAGTCGCCGTATTATATTTATTGGCGCAGCAGGTGAAATGTGTCGTTTAGCGATCGAGCGTTTTGCTAAAGCCAAAGGTGATTGGGAACTTGTACTATGTGACATTCGTCCTGAATTACTTTCAAATCTTGTTGAAAAACTCCCTCAAGGGCTAGCAACTACACAGCATTTAGATTTGTATGACAAAGAAAGTTTACAAGCTGTGGTTAATGGTGCTGATTTAGTTGTACTTGGAGCAGGCCCATACATTCGAACTTCAGCGCCTGTCATTGAAGCATGTTTAGAAGCAAAAGTTCCTTACTTAGATTTTGATGATGACGTTGAAAGTACTGAACATGCGTTATCTTTACATGAAAAAGCAAAAGAAGCAGGTATTCCAATCTATGTAGGTTGTGGTGCCTCACCAGGTATGGCAAATGTGTTAGTGGTAGATGCCGCAAATGAGCTAGATACCGTTGAAAATATTGATTGTTGCTGGATGGTTGGTGACGAACGCCCAGGTATTGGTCGTGCCGTACTTGAACATTTCTTACATATCACGGCGGGTGATTGTCTTACTTGGGAAAATGGCAAACGTGTTAATCACGAAACTTTTGTCGAAACAGGCACTGCACCGATGGGAGGTGGGTTGGGTGAAATATTAATGTATGAAACAGCTCATCCAGAACCAGTTACTTTGCCACGCAAATATCCAACTGCTCAACGTATCCGTTGTTTAGGTGGTTTACACCCTGCCCCATTTAATGGACTAGGACGTGGAGTTGGCTTAGCTGTTCATCATGGTGAAATGACAGTAAAAGAAGGTGTGGACTTCCTTGAAGATCTACTTAATAACAAATTAGGTTCAGCTAAAGGCTGGAAAGCTGCAATCAGTGGCATGATCGGCCAAGTTAAACGTAAAGAATCCTCATTCTCTGCCATGGTCGAGTTTTTGACAAAATCTGCTATAGGAAAAACCTATCCATATAAAGGCGGTTTATTAGCTCGAGTCTACGGAACTAAAAATGGTAGACCAGCAGTTGCAATCAGAAGAACTGTTAAATCAGGTGAAGATTCCTATTTAATGCGCGATATGGCCGCTATTACAGGGACGGCTTGTGCTGCATTCATGGTATTAGCGCTCGATGAAACAGGTAAACGTAGCGGAACTTTCGCCCCAGAAGACTGGGCTGAACCAGAAGCTTTCTACACTGCCCTTGAACGTGTAGGAACACCTCGTGCTGAGATTGTGGAGAGTGTGCTATGAAAAAGTATGATTATGATATAGCAGTAATTGGCGCTGGATGTGCAGGTGTTGTTGCAGCACGGGATTTAAGTAATGCAGGTCATAAGGTTGTTTTATTAGAGGCACGTGACCGTATTGGTGGCCGAACCTATACAGGTGAAGCATTTGGCCGACAAGTTGAATTTGGTGGTGGTTACTCACACTGGACTCAACCTTATATTTGGAGAGAACTACAACGCTACGGAATTGGCTTAAATCCTCCTACAGAAGTTGATAAAACGGTTTGGTTTGCAGACGGGAAACTACACACGGGAACTCAAGCTGAATATGCTGCTATTGCTGAACCATTATTAACAGCTTTCTTTAATGACGCTCGTCAGTGGTTCCCTCTTCCTTATGATGTAAATGCTATCGATACGAGTGATATTGAAAAACAAACATTAAGAGATCGTCTTGATACCTTAAATTTATCAACTTATGAACGTGACGTTTTAGACGGCCTATTATCAACACTTGTTCACTCTTGGGATGAGCAAGGAGTCGCACAGCTCTTATTCTGGGCAGCTACCTATTTTGGAAATTGGGGTGCGTTCTTTGAAGTAGCAGGGTCTTGGCCAATTGCCGGTGGAACACAAAAACTCGTAAGAGCTATTTATAATGATTCAGGTGCTGAATTACGACTTACAACTCCAGTTGCAGCCATTGATGATCAAGGTGAACAGGTTGTTATTACGACTCAATCTGGTGAAAAGATTTTGACAAAAAAAGCCCTTGTTGCTGTTCCATTAAATGTTTTATCTGACATCAAAATTACACCTGAGGTTAATAAACCTGCTCGGGATATGATTGTTGCAAAACATCCAATGCGTACTGCTAAATTATGGGCACGTGTACGTGGAAAAATCGAGCCATTTATTGCATTTGTGCCAGTTGAGCAAAACCCAATCAATACCGTTCGAGTTGAATATGAACATGGAGATGACTCAATTTTAGTCTGTTTTATTTCTGACGAGTCAACTATAGATGTGAACGATATTGAAGGTGTTCAAAAAGCTTTACAGATGTTTAAGCCCGACATTGAAGTGCTTGACATCGCATCACATAACTGGGCTAAAGATCCTTATGCACAAGGCACATGGGTACACTATCGCCCTGGGCATTTGTCCGATGCTGCTCCACTCATGCGTAAACCTCATGGGAATATCTATTTCGCAGGAGGAGATATTGCAACAATGAGCATGGGCGGTATCGAAGGTGCTCTAGAGTCTGGTATTGAAACTGCTGCAAGCATCACACATGCATTAGCTCAAAAATTAGCAGGGTGAATATCATGAATAGAAAAACGGATTTTACTCAATCTTTGGATGCAGAAGTTCTTATTATTGGCGCTGGGATTGCTGGTATCAGCGCAGCCTACCATTTAAAGAAATATAGACCCAATTCAACCTTTATTATTCTTGAAGGTCGTGATGATATTGGCGGGACTTGGAGTCTATTTCGCTATCCAGGGATTCGCTCAGATTCAGATATGCAGTCTTTTGCCTTTGGCTTTAAGCCATGGACGCAAAAAAAGACTTTCGGTAGCGCACAAATGATCTGTGATTATTTGCATGAAACTGTTACAGAAAATGGTATTGACCAGTATATTCAATTTGGCAGCTATGTAACCAGTGCAGAATTCTCATCGAATGAAGGAATCTGGACCGTTAAAGTCAAACAGAAAGATCAAAAAAGTTTAGTTACCTTACGTTCTCGCTTCTTACTCATGGGTACAGGTTATTATGACTATAACAATGGATATACCCCTGACTTTAAGGGCACAGAAGAATTCAAAGGACAAATTGTCCACCCACAACATTGGCCGGAAAATCTAGATTATTCAGGTAAAAAAGTAGTCGTCATTGGTAGTGGTGCTACAGCAGTGACATTAATCCCAGCTATGGCAAAAGACGTTGAGCATATTACTATGCTTCAAAGATCACCTGGCTATGTCGTTGCTATGCCGAGTGTCGATCCTATTGCAGTTGCTTTAAATACAGTTTTATCACCGCAACGAGCGTATGAAATTATACGACGTAAAAATATTGCCATTAGCCGCGGGATTTACAAACTATGCCACCGCTTTCCAAAGGTAATGCGTCATCTACTCATTGCAGATGTACGGCGCAGATTACCTAAAGATTTTGATGTATCAACGCATTTCTCACCCAAATATAATCCTTGGGATGAGCGTTTGTGTGTGGTACCAGATGGAGATATGTTTAAAGCGATTTCATCTGGTAAAGCATCAGTAGTGACTGATCATATTGACCGTTTTATCAAAGAAGGCATATTGCTGAAGTCAGGAAAAGTACTAGAAGCAGATATTATTATTACCGCAACCGGCTTAAACATGCTGGCATTTAGTAAGATTCAACTCACCGTTGACGGTAAGAAAATTAATTATCCAGACACGACAATATTTAAATCTATGATGCTGTCAGATATACCTAATTTTGCCTTTGCATTTGGTTATACCAATATTGCATGGACCTTAAAAGTAGATCTGGTATGGCAACATTTCTGTCGTCTCCTTGACTATATGGATGAGAATAAATACGGAACATTTATACCGGTTATTCATAATAAAACCATGAAACGGGTTCCTTTTGTTGATTTGAGCCCAGGTTATGTTCAACGTGGTTTGGCACAATTCCCAATGGCAGGGACCGAAGGTCCTTGGACACTACAACATGATTATAAGGTTGACTTTGAGCGGCTCAATAAAGGGCCTGTGTGTGATAAGGAATTAAAGTTCACTGCATTGGTTCCCAAGAAAAAGTTAGCTGTCGTTACGGAACCATCTTCAGAAGAATTGATGGTCAACGCTTAATCTCCTTTAATCAGCATTTTAGTCTCTTATTTATCGGATCTGGAGCCTAAATAAGGGACTAAATACATGAGCACAATATTATGGAAAATATTAAATTTATCAGTAAAGGGATTACATGCTCGGCATGGTATATTCCTGCCACAACAGATAAGTATATGAACTCTCGTGGGCGGCCCTGTGTAGTCATGGCAAATGGCTTCGGAGGCACCAAAGATACCGGTTTATTAAATTTCGCAGAACCATTGAGTAAAGCGGGTTTTGATACATTTATATTTGATTATCGTGGTTTTGGAGAATCTGGTGGTTTTCCAAGACAGAATGTTTCCTATAAAAATCAGCGAGAAGATTACCATGCAGCAATCGCAGCAGTACGAAGTTTGCCAAATATTGACCGAAACCGTATAGCGCTTTGGGGGACGTCTTATTCTGGAGGGCATGTTCTGGTCGCTGCGGCCCAAGATCAGAAAATATCTGCAGTAATCTCTATGAACCCGGCTACGGATGGTTTAGCTGCCCTCTCACAAATCTGCCGTTACGGTGGTCTAAAACAATTAACCGTTGCAGTCGCTCATGGACTAAAAGATTTAGCTTATTCTCTTTTAGGCCAAAAAGCGCATCTTATTCCAATCGTGGGTCAACCGGGCACGGCGGCCATCATTAGTACACCTGGCTCGGAGATCTCCTATAAAGCCATGGCTGGGCCAACATGGAGGAATGAAGTATGTGCACGAACTGCTTTAGAGGTTGCAAGAAACCGGCCCATTAATTTCGCCCATCAAATAAAGTGTCCTTTATTGGTACAAGTGGGTTCAAATGATCAAGTTACTCCTCCTGAAGCTGCTCGCAAGTCGGCAAGCTTAGCAAATGGAGAAGTTAAATTACTTGAATATCCGATTGATCATTTTGATTTTTATAATGAACCGTGGCAAATAAAAATTTTAGAGGACCAAATTAATTTTTTAACTCAAGCCTTGGCTCGTCCCCGTGTTAGATAACATGATTTCATAGCAATATTAGACCATCTAAAGCAAAAATAAGCTGATTTGGAATACCTCTATCAGCTTATTTTTTTAAGAGTGAAACTTTATTAGACTTTTGATGTTCCTCCTCCTAAAACTTTATAGAGTTCAATCTGGTTATTTAATTGCATTTGCTCAAGCGCAAGCAAGCCTTGCTGTGCTGCGTAAGCAGAACGTTGGGCATCTAAAACCGTAAAATAGCTATCCACGCCCGCTCTGTAGCGCGCCATAGATAGTTTATAGGTTGCAGCAGTCGCAGAGACTAAGCGACGCTGAGCGTCTAATCGTTCACCAATATGCGCATGTGTAGCAAGCGCATCATTAACTTCACGAAAAGCTGATTGAATGGCTTTTTCATATTTAGCTAAAGCAATTTTCTGGTCAGTTTCTGCAATTTTAATATTAGTTTTTCTTGTTCCCCAATCAAAAATTGGTAGATCGATATTAGGTCCAATCGACCATGCAAAATTGCCTGTTTTAAATAAATCTTTCAGTTCAGACGATGCATAACCCGTCGAGCCTGTCAGGCTTATGGTTGGGAACATCCGTGCTTTAGCAGCACCAATATTTGCTCCTGCAACACGTAACTCATATTCGGCAGCTTTAAGGTCTGGACGATGATTTAATAAATCACTTGGTAAACCGGCTGCAAAATTCTTCTCAAGGGTAATGTTTTTAATTGCATCATTTGGAAGTAAGTTTTGAGGAATAGGAGAACCTGCCAATAAATCTAGTAAATTTTTTGCTTGTAAGATCTGAGTTTTATAATTTGCAACATCATTTCTAGCAGTCTCTACCGAAATTTGTGCTTGTTTTAATGGCACTTCACTGTCGATACCGACATCAAAGCGCTTCTTATTTAGATTATAAGCATCGACTTGTGCTTTTAAGGTTTGCTCGGCAAGGTTTAAATTGGCTTGTGCAAAAGCATAATTTAACCAGACTTGTGTGATGTTACTGATTAAACTAATTTGCACAGCCTCTTTCGCGCTTTGAGTTGCAAGATAGTTATTTAATGCAGCATCTTTTAAATTTTGAACACGGCCCCAAAAATCTAGCTCATAAGCAGTCATTCCCAAGCCAACTTGAAATGTAGAAACTGGGTTATTGGGGTTAATCGATGGGCTAACCTGCCGCACTGCATTTCCCGTTACGCCAATGGTTGGGAGCTGGCTATTCTTTGTGATTTAGTATTCTTGCTGTACACGTTCAATATTAAGCGTAGCAGTCCGTAAATCACGGTTGTTATTTAAACTGATTTCAATGACCTGTACTAATTTCGGATCAGAAATAAATTCTTTATAACTTTTTTCTGCAATCGTTTTTCCAGAATGATTTTGACTAAAATTTTGAGGAATATGAGATGTAATTGCAGGCTGTGGCGCTTGCATATTGACACATGCAACGAGTGCAATTGAGAGTGTAGAAAGAATGAGTCCACGAGATACGATTGTCGATTTAGACATAGTATTCTCCAAATAAAGTAAATTTTGAGCATATGAAGCATCAGAGGAAATTGGTATTTCCCCTGATGCATTGAACTTAAGATGAGATTTTTTTCTTAGAGGAAAATAGCTTTTCTACTGCACCCAAAATGAAGATAAAAAACACGGGAACAAAGAAAATAGCCAGAATGGTGGCTGAAATCATGCCGCCAAAAACCCCTGTGCCTAAAGCATGTTGAGTTTCTGAACTTGCACCTGAGGCAATCACCAAAGGAATTACACCACACGTAAATGCAAGTGATGTCATCAGAATTGGCCGTAAGCGAAGTTTGGCTGCGGCAACAGTGGCTTCAATCAAACTCATGCCTTCTTCTTTCAGCATTTTCGCAAATTCAACAATCAAAATTGCATTCTTTGCCGATAGACCAATAATGGTAATTAGCCCGATTTTGAAGAACACATCATTCATTAACCCTCTAGACATAATGGCAATGATTGCTCCAAAAATACCGAGTGGCACAACCAGCATCACAGAAAGTGGAATTGCCCAGCTTTCATAGAGTGCAGCCAAGACAAGGAAGACCACGAGCATTGATAAACCAAGTAAAAAGGCCATTTGTGATTCAGACTGCTTTTCCTGTAAGGAAATACCTGTCCACTCGTAGCCAATACCTTTTGGTAATTTCGCAATCAGTTGTTCCATTTCACGCATTGCTTCACCCGATGACGTATCGAAGTTAGGAATACCAGCAATACTCAAAGATGGTCGTCCGTTATAACGATTATATTGTTGTGGTGCCTTATTCCATTGTGGCGTTACAACTTCTGATAACGAGACTAATTGACCGCTTGAACCCATGACTTTCAGATTCAAGATATCTTTCAATTGCATACGTGATTTAGCCTCAACTTGTACAATGACTTGTTGCATACGTCCTTGATTAGGGAAGTCATTGATATACATTGAACCCATTGATGTAGAAATGATGTCTGAAACATCAGAAAACTTAACACCAAGTGCACTAAGCTTTTCACGGTCAATTTTTAAAGAAATATTGTCACCTTGTGGCAACCCTTCATTCCAAACCATATAGAACTTTTTATTCTTGGCTGCCATTGCCATAAGTTCATCTTGAGCAGCCAGTAAAGCAGGCATACCTAAGTTAGCGCGGTCTTGTAAACGTAAACTGAAACCTGAAAAAGTACCTAACTCATCAATAGCGGGTGGTAATACGGCCATGGTCTCACCTTCCGTACTGTTCGCCATAGAAGTATTAACGGCGCTTGTCATCTTAGATGCAGAGCTAGTCCGCTCTTTGAAATCTTTAAGTGTCGTAAAAGCCACAGCTACGTTTTGTCCTGCGCCACTAAAACCCCATCCCAAAATGGTGGTATTACTTTTTACATCGGGATTATCTTTCAAATTATTTTCAAATTGATTGACTACATTCCGAGTACGCTCTGCGGTTGCATCTGAAGGTAGCTGGAACGAAGTCATGAACCAGCCTTGATCTTCCTCTGGCATAAATGCTGTTGGCCAATATTTCATTCCGGCAAAGGTAATACCGGTAATTACTAAAAAGATCACCATCATTGGAACTGTATGTTTGATGATTTTAAGCAGCATCAATTCATACTTTTTAGTGACTTTATCGAAACTACGGTCAAACCATGCAAAGAAGCCCTTCTTCTGATGATGCCCATCGATTGGCTTTAAGATCGTGGCACAAAGTGCCGGTGTTAAAATGAGTGCCAATAGCGCTGAAAATAAAATAGATACCGACATGGTCAAGGTAAACTGTTTATAGATTACCCCTACAGAACCACTCGCAAATGCCATAGGTAAAAATACTGCCGCCAATACCAGCGTAATACCAATAATCGGGCTGGTAATCTCTTTCATTGCTTTAGAGGTTGCATCTTTAGGCGATAATCCTTCAGTCGCCATAATCCTTTCGACGTTTTCAACTACGACAATGGCATCGTCGACAATAATCCCGATGGCAAGCACCATACCGAACATGGTGAGTACGTTAATTGAAAAGCCGGCAAGCAACATCACGGTAAAAGTACCGAGTAAGGCAATAGGCGCCACAATTGCTGGAATAAGCGTATAGCGGACATTATGTAAAAACAGATACATCACAATGAAAACCAGAACCATGGCTTCAAGTAATGTATGAATTACCTTTTCAATTGAAATTTTGACAAACGGCGCGGTGTCGTAAGGAATACTAAACTCCATGCCTTCCGGTAAATTTAGCTTCAATTCTTCAATTTTTGCTCGAACACCTTCGGCAGTTTTCACGGCGTTAGCACCCGGGCTTAATTGAATTGCTGCCGCGGTAGCAGGCTTACCATTTTCCAAAATGGCAAAGTTATATGCTTGTGAACCTATTTCTACATTGGCAACATCAGATAACTTAATTACGCTACCGTTAGTTTTACTTTTTAAGCTGATATTTTTAAATTGCTCGAGACTAGACAATTGCCCTTGAGCCGACAACGGAATAGTAATGAGCTGGCCTTTTTCAGCTGGTAAATCACCAAGTCGGCCGGGTGCAATTTCGACATTATTTTCACGAATGGCATTATTCACATCACTAATCGATAAACCGTAAGAAACAAGCTTATTCGGGTCAACCCAAATACGCATAGCTTTCTCGGCACCGAAAGATTGAACCTTCCCTACACCTTCGACACGTTTTAGCTCTTCTACAACATTTCGAACCAAATAATCACTCAAATCAACTTCGGAATATTGATTATTTGGAGAGTTAATCCCGACCAGCATTAAAAATCCGGACGATGAAGCCTCAACCTGTAAACCTTGCTGACGTACAACTTGCGGTAAGCGAGCTTCTACAGCCTTGATTTTATTTTGAACGTCGACCTGAGCCATTTCCACATCTGTGCCCGGTTTAAACGTAGCGGTAATCTCTGCTGTACCGGAAGTATCTGTTGTCGCACTATAGTAGAGTAGATTTTTTACACCCGATAATTCGCGCTCAATTAAGGTTACAACGCTATCGTTAATGGTTTTAGCTGTAGCACCAGGATAAGTCGCACTAATATTCACCTGTGGCGGGGCCACACTTGGAAAACGTGCAATTGGCAGTTTAGGAATACTCAGCAATCCAAATATAATAATAAAGATCGCGATAACCCAAGCAAAAACGGGACGACGAATAAAAAATTGTGACATCATGGTTGCGCCCCCTCAGCTATAGAAGTTTTGGTTTCTACACTTGAAGCATGATTTGCGACGGTTGGTGCTTTCCATGCTGCCAATGCCAA
Source organism: Acinetobacter sp. FDAARGOS_558 (assembly GCF_003937785.1). Classification (NCBI taxonomy): domain Bacteria; kingdom Pseudomonadati; phylum Pseudomonadota; class Gammaproteobacteria; order Moraxellales; family Moraxellaceae; genus Acinetobacter; species Acinetobacter sp. FDAARGOS_558. The sequence continues at coordinate 247,542 of NZ_RKJH01000001.1, read as the reverse complement.
TTTTTGATTTGGCTTAATACGCTCAATACCTTCAACAACGACTTTGTCACCGACTTTCAAGCCTTTGTTAGCGATATAGAACTGCTCATATTGCTGTCCAATTTCGATAGGACGAATTTCCGCTGTACCTTGGGCATTGATGACATATACCTGAGGCTCGCCACTGATATTACGTTGGATCGCTTGCGCCGGAACCAATAGCGCTTGAGGAATAGAAGCACGGTCAATATTGACACGCACATACATACCCGGAAGTAATTTTCGTTCAGTGTTATTAACTTCAATACGGAATGTGACATCGCCTGTTTCCGGGTCAACATTAATATCTTCAAACAACATTTTTGCTGTGACGTTATAAGGTTGCCCGTGGCTATTGGTAATACGAACGGTTTTATCACTATTTGCTGATAATTCACCGCTTTGTAGCGCAGCTTGTAGGCGCTCATACTCACTAACTGATTGCTTTACATCAACATAGACTTTATCAATCTGTTGAATAGTTGCCATCGTATTGGTATCGCCCTGACCGACCAATGCACCTTCAGTGACAAAAGATTGCCCAATACGCCCAGAAATAGGCGCTCGAACTGTTGCATATTGCAGATTCAAGTTTTGTCTGGCCAGCAATGCTTTCATTTGAGCGACATCGGCTAGAGCCTGACGATATTGAGCTTGAGCATTACTTACTTCTTGCTTACTAATTGCATTACTTGGTAACAGCTGCTCATAACGTTCTAGCTGAACTTTGAGTCTTGCTACCTCAGCTTCAGCTTTATTGAGAGAAGCTCTATTGCTATTTACATCTGCCTCAAAAGTCTCGGAATTAATTTTATATAAAGCTTGTCCTGCTCTAACTTCACTACCCTGTTTAAATAAAACCTTTTCAATGATACCTCCGACTTGCGGACGGATTTCCGCCGTACGGAATGCATGTACACGTGCAGGAAGATTTTCACTAAAATTTACCGATTGCGGTTGAATGCTTAATACACTGACTTTAGCCGGTGGTGGCTCAGCTTGAGCGACTTCTTTTGAATCACACCCCTGTAATATCAGCCCAATAGATAAAAATAAAGGAAGTAAAAGATGCTTTTGCATACTGTCCAAACCTAGTGACTTTTTGATGTTCGTATTATTTTTGATGAGTGTGTAGGGATAATCACTAAAGTGTGGAGTAAGTGTGGAGAAATACGGATAATTTAGCGTATGATGAGTTGAAGCACTTTCTATAGCCAGATTTTCTATGTTTGATCATTCTTTTTCTTTTGATTGCCAAGATAAAGTTATTCTTGTGGTAGAAGATGACTACGATATTGGCGACATTATTGAAAATTATTTAAAACGTGAAGGCATGAGTGTTATTCGGGCCATGAATGGAAAGCAAGCAATTGAATTGCACGCTAGCCAACCCATCGATTTAATCTTACTTGATATTAAATTACCCGAATTAAACGGTTGGGAAGTGTTAAATAAAATACGCCAAAAAGCTCAGACTCCCGTGATCATGTTGACGGCGCTAGATCAAGATATTGATAAAGTTATGGCATTACGCATAGGTGCAGATGACTTTGTGGTGAAGCCTTTTAACCCAAATGAAGTCATCGCTAGAGTTCAGGCAGTCTTAAGACGTACTCAGTTTGCAAACAAAGCAACTAATAAGAATAAAATCTATAAAAATATTGAAATTGATACCGACACTCATAGCGTTTATATACACTCTGAGAATAAGAAAATCTTGCTTAATCTGACGCTAACTGAATATAAGATTATTTCATTCATGATTGACCAACCTCATAAAGTTTTTACGCGCGGAGAACTTATGAATCACTGCATGAATGATAGCGATGCACTAGAGCGAACCGTAGATAGCCATGTAAGTAAGCTGAGAAAAAAACTAGAAGAACAAGGCATATTTCAAATGTTAATTAATGTGCGTGGCGTGGGATATAGGCTAGATAATCCCCTAGCTGTAAAAGATGACGCCTAAATAATATTAAAAAATAGCTAGGGAATATTTTATGAAAAGTAAGTTAGGAATTAGTAAGCAACTTTTTATTGCCTTAACTATTGTAAATTTAAGCGTTACGCTATTTTCTGTAGTACTGGGTTATGTCATTTATAACTATGCGATTGAAAAAGGCTGGATTAGTTTAAGCTCATTTCAACAAGAAGATTGGACCAGTTTTCATTTTGTAGACTGGATCTGGTTAGCCACTGTTATCTTTTGCGGCTGTATTATTTCGTTAGTGATTGGCATGCGCCTTGCAAAGCGTTTTATTGTGCCAATTAACTTCTTAGCCGAAGCAGCAAAAAAAATTAGTCACGGCGACCTCTCTGCTAGAGCTTACGATAACCGAATTCACTCCGCCGAAATGTCGGAGCTTTTATATAAATTTAATGATATGGCTCAAAAGCTAGAGGTTTCCGTCAAAAATGCGCAGGTTTGGAATGCAGCCATCGCACATGAGTTAAGAACGCCTATAACGATCTTACAAGGCCGTTTACAAGGCATCATCGACGGCGTTTTTAAACCTGATGAAGTTCTATTTAAAAGTCTTTTAAATCAAGTTGAAGGTTTATCTCACTTAGTCGAAGACTTACGGACTTTAAGCTTAGTAGAGAACCAGCAACTCCGGTTAAATTATGAATTGTTTGACTTTAAGGCGGTAGTTGAAAAAGTTCTTAAAGCATTTGAAGATCGTTTGGATCAAGCTAAGCTAGTACCAGAACTTGACCTAACGTCCACTCCTGTATATTGCGACCGCCGTCGTATTGAGCAAGTTTTAATTGCTTTAATTGATAATGCTATACGCTATTCAAATGCAGGCAAACTTAAAATTTCCTCGGAAGTGGTATCACAAAACTGGATATTAAAAATTGAGGATGAAGGCCCCGGCATTGCAACCGAGTTCCAAGACGATTTATTTAAGCCTTTCTTTAGATTAGAAGAATCAAGGAATAAAGAATTTGGCGGCACAGGTTTAGGTCTTGCTGTTGTACATGCAATTGTTGTGGCACTGAAAAGTACTATTCAATATAGCAATCAAGGCTCGAAAAGTATTTTCACCATAAAAATTTCTATGAATAACTAAATGACTTCCTGATCCCAAGCTGTCTTTTGACTTTTTACCTTAAAATTTTTATTGAAATGCCATATCTAACCTTACCAAGATTTATAAAATAATTTTTATAATTTAAATAATGGATAACTAGATATGGATCGTTTTAAGGCTATTTTACTTATTACAAGTACATGTTTAACAACAACTCTTTATGCCAAACAACAAGTCGTCTGTGTGTTTGACCCCATTGGTAAATCGGGAGACGCTTTCGCTTTAGCCAAAGATTATGCACTTGAAGCAAAAAATTGGGGAGCTGATCTATCTTTAAAAGCATATGTTGATGAACGTGTAGCTGCCGAAGATTTGAAAGTTGGAAAATGTGATGGCGCTATTATTAGCGGTTTACGTGGCCGTCAATTTAATAAATATACAGGATCTTTAGATGCAGTTGGTGCATTAACAAATATGAAAACGGCAATTAATGCCTATAAGCTGTTGTCTTCACCTATGGCAGCAAAAAACATGGTGGTAGGTCCTTATGAAATTGCAGGTTTAGGCACAATTGGTCCTGCCTATTTATTTGTAAATGATCGAAGTATAAATACTCTCGCCAAAGCTGCCGGTAAAAAAATTGGGGTATTTAAATACGATGAAGCCCAACCAAAGCTTGTTCAACATGTCGGGGGTCAGGCTGTATCGGTAGACGTTACCAATGCCGGTGCAAAATTTAATAACCATGAAATTGATATTGTGCCCGCTCCTATTGTGGCGTTTAAACCTTTTGAACTCTACAAAGGTTTAGGTGAGAAAGGAGCAATTGTTCGTTTCCCTCTGACTCAAATTTCAGCAAACTTCATTATTCGTAAAGACCAATTCCCTGCGGGTTTTGGGCAAAAGTCTCGAACTTGGGTAGCCAGCCAACTCAATAGAACGTTTGGCATTATTGCCAAATATGAAAGTGATATTCCTTCAAAATATTGGATGGATATTCCTAAAAATGAACAATTAAACTATATGAAAATGATGCGCGAGGCTCGTATACAGCTAACCAAAGCAGGTATCTACGACCCAAAAATGATGAACTTTTTGAAAAAAGTAAGATGTAAAGAAAACCCAAGTAATTTTGAATGTGCATTAAACGATGAATGAACACTCAAAACATCTGCATATCTTTTTTAAAGCATTTGTATAGACTTAAAAGGTAGAACTTATAGTATGAAAGTTCTACCTTAACTCATTCATTTCTTCTCTAGCTTGTTGTGGTGTTTTACCCGACCACTCTTTATAAGCCCGTGTAAATGGACTGTGCTCGGCATAACCTAACAGTAAGGCTATTTCTACAATTTGTAGCCTTAGATCTTTTAAATACGATTTTGCTAATTCGTAACGGACAGTATTTAATTCTTTCCGAAAATTCGTACCTGCCTCGGTTAAACGGCGTTGCAAGGTTCTACGTGAATAATTTAATCGCTCTGCAAGCTGTTCAATAGTTGGTTCGCCTTGATGAAGTAAGTAAGCAATCTGTTTACGAACTTGATCTGTAATTTCATCAATATGTGGCAGACTTGCCAGTAACTTGTCAGCATGTTTTTCTAGTATGGCAACTAAGGCCGCGTCGGAGTTTTTAAGCGGTAGACTTAAGATTTCCTTATCGAAACGCATCAATGCCACGGGTTGCTCAAAAAGCACAGGACAACCAAAATACTCTTCATAAGGCTGAACATTTTCAGGCTGTTCATGAATGAAATGTATTTCTTTAAGTCTTTCTTTTCCTCTAATGAGACTACGGCAAAATTGAACTATAACGGTACGGCCAGTTTCATCAGATAAGCCCCCGACTGTTTGATCATCGGTTGTATCCCACGAAAGCTCAACATACTCTGGGTAAATATGTACAGATGCGGGCACCACGTCATATACAAGTCTTTGGTAACGCTCAAATCTTTCTAAAACCGCTCCCAAATTTTCACACGCAAGAAATACAGAACCTAAAACACCCAGATGCTGAGCTGTAATAGTTTGGCCCACATGTAAGCCAATGAAGGGATCATTTAAATAATCTTTAGCGATAACAAGAAGACTTTCCCAATGATCAATATCTACGCCTTCCAAATGATTTGAATCTGTTTTAGGCCACGGTTCACCAAGAACCTTTTCTGGGTCATGTCCTAGTTTTTCGAGATATTCAAACAATAACTGAACATAGGTTTCAGGAATCCTTCTTCTATACAACGGCTTATTCAATCCATTCATTTCGTATAGTTCTAATTTGGCGTTAAATATCAAGTAGTGTACTTAAAGCTTTTAAGCAAAAGCAAATGACTAAAGCACCTGCCCAATCCAAATTTTGGCGCAAAGTGTCAAGCAATATGGCGGCTATCATCAAGCCTTATCTCATTATTTTTTAGATCATAGCGTCATAGCAAATATTGAGAGAAACATGATGAATAAAAATTTAAAGAATGTGCCACAAACGCCACTAGATATTCAGTTTGATTCAAATGGCGTGAAATGCAGTGCCTATTTATATCGTCCTACGACCGAGGCCGCTACTCCAATGATTGTGATGGCGCATGGTTTGGGTGGTACTCGAAGAATGCGTTTAACAGCTTTTGCAGACCGTTTTGTGGCAGAGGGTTATGCTTGTTTAGTGTTTGATTATCGCTATTTTGGGGATAGCGAAGGTCAACCTCGACAATTACTAGATATAAAAAGTCAGCTCGAAGACTGGAAAGCCGCTATTGCATATGCTCGTAGCCTATCAAATATTGATAAAAACAAGATTATTTTATGGGGAAGTTCTTTTTCTGGCGGACATGTGTTGGCTACTGCCGCTCAGGATGCCAACATTTGCGCAGTAGTTTCACAATGTCCATTTACCGATGGCCTTTCTTCTAGTTTAGCCATGAGTCCTATAACTTCAGTAAAACTTACGGCTTTGGCTGTGCGTGACCGTATAGGGGCTGCGCTGAATAAAGAACCACTTATGGTTAAACTTGCAGGACTAGAGCATGAAACGGCGTTAATGACTGCTCCAGATGCCTATTCGGGAATTATGTCCATAATTAAAGATGAACCTAACTACAAAAACTACGTGGCAGCACGGTTTGCATTGGACATTATCCGTTATTATCCGGGACGTAAGACTCCAAAAATTAAAGCTCCAGTTCTATTTTGTATCTGTGAAACGGATACTGTTGCTCCTGCAAAAGCCACGCTGCGTCATGCCAAGCGTACCCCTCATAAAGAAATAAAAACCTATTCATACGGTCATTTTGACATTTACACAGGTCAAGCCTTTGAACATGTGGTGAAAGATCAAATTGATTTTCTTAAACGTACTGTTCCAGTAGCTCAAGCTTAAGTTAAAGGATTTTGAAAATGGCGAAGTATGAATTAAAAGATAAAGTTGTGGTAATTACAGGCTCAACGGGTGGCCTAGGTCTTGCGATTGGTCAGGCATTACAGGCCAAAGGTGCAAAACTCGCACTACTAGATTTAGACCTGAGCAAAGTTGAAAGTCAGGCAAAACAGCTAGGTGGAAAAAGCATTGCCGCAGGTTGGGTAACCGATGTCCGTTCTTTGGAAAGCCTAGAAACTGCTATGGCAAATGCAGCTCAACACTTCGGTAAAATTGATGTGGTAATTGCAAATGCAGGCATAGGCTCAACGGAAGCACTAGAACATATGGCTCCTGAAACCTTTGAGCGAACCATCGATATTAACCTGACTGGAGTATTTCGTACTTTCCGCGCAGCTATACCGTATGTAAAACAAACTCAGGGGTATTTACTGGCAGTATCTTCAATGGCGGCTTTCGTCCACTCCCCGTTAAACACTCACTATACTTCGAGTAAAGCAGGCGTTTGGGCTTTATGTGATAGCCTTCGTCTAGAATTAAAATATTTAAATATAGGCGTTGGTAGCCTTCATCCGACCTTCTTTAAGACCCCAATGATGGACAGTATTCAAAATGACCCAGCAGGTAAAGCTGTGTGGAAAGGCAACTCGGGTATTTGGAAATATATAACTATTGATGAAGTTGTCTCGGGTGTAGTTGAAAGTATAGAACGGCGTAAAGATATGACTGTTGTACCTAAAATAAATACCCCGATTGCGAAAGCACCCGCATTGTTTAGAAATGTGATTGAGTTTCTAGGTTTTAATCGTAAACAGCTTAAACAAACCATGCTCTTGGCAGAGAAAAAGCATCATTCATTTTAGGTCTTTTCGGACACGGATGTTATTGGAATATCCGTGTTTATTTAACTAGTAGCAAAACTCTAATCCTTGGCTCCAACCATAAGTCTTATGAGCAGCTACTTTTTATTAAAATTTTCTTTTAACGCATCAATTAAGATATTTAATAAAGGTGCTTGTTCTCGTCTATGGGGATAATACAGGTGATAAGGTTCATAACTGTGTCGCCAGTCCTTCAACGTTTCTTCCAGTTCACCACTTTCAATATAAGGCTGAACCATATCAATAGGTAGATAAGCGATTCCTACACCGCTCCTTGCGGCTTGAAGCACTGGAGATAAGGTTGTAAAAACGATTTTAGCATTAACAGTAATTATTTGTGTCTTACCTTGTTTGGTAAATTGCCAACGGTAGAGTTCACCATGTGTGGGTAATCTTAAATTAATACACTGGTATTCCACTAGATCTTTTGGATGCTTTGGGTGACCATAACGAGCTAAAAACTCTTTGGTTGCAACCGTTAGCATTTGTATTGGCTTACTCACCTGTAAAGCGATCATGTCTTTAGAAACTAAACCGCCTCTTCGAAGTCCTGCATCAAAACGCCCTTCTACAATATCAACAAGACCATAATCAGATATGATCTCTACTGAAATTTTTGGAAATTGTTGTATGACTTTTTCAACTGCTGGCCATAAAACACTTTGTATTCCATATTCATCGGCACTGATACGTAGTGTTCCTGCTGGATCATTTTTTAAAGCACTAATTTGATTTATGCCATTTTCTATTTCTTCTATTGCAGGTTGAAGCAAATTTAATAGATATTCGCCTGCTTCTGTAGGTGCCACACTTCGTGTTGTTCTTGATAATAGTTTTATGCCAATTCGGTCTTCTAAATTACGGAGTGTTTGACTAATGGCTGACTGTGAAGTTCTGAGTTTTGCGGCTGCGCGGGTAAAGCTCCGTTCTTGAGCAACGACCATAAAAGTGTGTAAATCATTTAAATTTTCTTTCATTATTTATAAGTATTCAATATAAGTGCTATCTGATTATAGTGGATTATCATAATAAATCACCACGGTTATATTAATTTCATCGACCTAGTTCCTCTTTCGGAGAGAATATGATGAAAACTGTAACTTTCAAAATTAAAAACATCGATGTTTCTGCAACTATTCGTTTTCCAAAAGATTTTGATGAAAACAAAACATATGCAGCCATTGTATGTGCGCATCCAATTAGTAGCTGTAAAGAACAAACTGCCGGCGCAATCTATGGTGAAAAACTCACTGAAGCTGGGTTTATTACTTTAGCATTTGATGCATCGTATCAAGGTGCTAGCGGTGGAGAACCTCGCTTTCTTGAAGACCCTGCAACACGTGTAGAAGATTTCCGCTGTGCAGCCGACTATTTAACAACGCTTAGTTATGTTGATGAAAACCGTATTGGTGTATTAGGCGTATGTGGTGGCGGTGGTTATGCTGTTAATGCTGCTATGACTGAACGCCGTTTTAAAGCAGTCGCAACTGTGGTTGCGGCAAACTATGGCCGTTTAATGCGTGAAGGTGACCAAACACCTGAAGCTGCCATTAAAACTTTAGAAGCCATTGCAGCACAGCGTACTGCCGAAGCGCGTGGTGCTGAACCATTTATTACCCAGTATATTCCAAACTCACAGCAAGAGCGTGAACAAGCTGGAATCAATGATATTGATATCAAAGAAGCGATTGATTACTACAAAACCCCGCGCGGTCAGGCAGAAGGTTCACCAAATAAACTTCGCTTTTCAGGTTTAGCCGCTGCTGTTGGGTTCGATGCATTTCATTTGGCAGAACACTTGCTCACTCAACCCTTACAAATTGTGATTGGTGATATAGCGGGTGGATTCGGTTCTTATCGCGATGGTTATGAGTTATATAGCAAAGCTGCTTCTAAAGATAAGAACCTTTTTGTGGTTAAAGGCGCTAGCCACTATGACTTATATGACCAACCTGAGTCTGTTGCTCAAGCTTTAGAAAAAATTATTCCGTTCTTTCAAAAACATCTTTAAGCCAAATATTGGAAAGTTTCTCAATTGGGGGGAGCTTTCCAAATAGATACGTTTTAGTGGTAATCAAACGAGCTTTTTATAATAAATCGCGGTGCCGTTGTAGTTCCCAGATGTTGTCGAGATATCTGTGTTTATTTAATTAAGAGCAAAATTCTAATCATTTCTAATTCATTCTTACTCATACATTCATAAAAATTTAAAATAATGCGGCAAGTAAAAAACCAAACTCTATCAAAACAAAAAAAATAAGAAGACTAACCCTTGTATACATAACAAGGTCGTCACTATCTTCTTTAACTTCGGGAATAAGTGGAAATCTATAATTCTTTAACAATAGAAAAATATTTAAATAGCCGCAAACAGCCCCAATCGCAAAATCAATTTCAAGTTCCCCTTTAAAAAAGATAGCTATCATAAAAGCAATAATAATTAGCCCCACAGTTAATAAAACATATCTTTTTATCAAGGAGTCATATATAAGAAATGACTTCATTCTTACCAACCATCCTCATAAAGTTAATCGAATAAACATTTAATCTCTAAGGAGAATGACATAAAAAATTCTTCAAAAGAATCTTCATGCCTATCTTTTTAAATCACATTATTATTGGTCGTATGAGCTGTGCATCCTGATAAATAAAACTATACAGCACTGTCTACCCCTCTTTGCTATCATTCCACCACTTCATGAAAATAAGAAGGAATAGTTTTGGCGACACCATATATAACTATAGGCTGCCCTACTACTGGCGGTGGTCAAGTAATCTCAGGGAATAGTATGTTCCTGATTGACGGAATTCCCGTTGCCTGTGTTGGCGACAAAGCAACTTGCCCAACTCATAAAGTCGTTGCAACTATTGTCTCCGGTGATCCAAACATGCAGATCTTCGGCAAAGCCGCTGCTCGTGTTAATGATTCACTCTCTTGTGGTTGCAAATTACTGCCTCAACAAAACTTAGTTGTTCAAGACAATGGTGGTGGTGCGGCATCATCAGCTTCAAAATCATCATCAGCTCCAATTTCACAAAAACAGCAGACTACTGATAGTTTTAGAGAAGAAAAATATGAAAACTATTACATTGAGCAGTATAAAACTGATGTCTACATTAGCCATAAGGCTGTTCTTTTAGGTGATGAAGGTGTAACACCTCTGGATGGAGCTGTAAGCTATTTTCTAAACTACAAAGTTCAAGGCAAGGAACTATTTTTAAGTGTCGTTATTAATGCAGCTCCATTAAGCCACAAGGGAACTGTTTACCCTTTTGGGACCGCAATTGTTTCACGGGAAGGTAAAGAGATTGCCAGAACCAAGTTAAAAAGTGATCAAGGATATTGGCCAACAGATAAAAATAAGGCCCCTTTGGGAAGTTGTACTATCAAGTTGCCAGAACCAAATTTACAGCTCGTTGATGTAGAACTTGAATTAGGATATACCGCAGTAATTTCGGATACCGTGGGTTCTGTACATCCCATGCCTCCTATTAAAAAATATAAGTTTTCCTTAAACTCTGCGGCGCGCAAGGTGTAAAAAGTTATGAATAAATTATTAACGATTCTATTATTAAGTGCCTTGGTTGCTGCATGTAATAACCCTAATAGCACAACCAAAATCACCCAAGTGCAGAGTGAACAATCTAATAACCAAAAAGAAGCGTTAAAATCACTTGTGGCAGAGTTCAATGAAATTATGAACTCTCTTCAGACAGAAGCTGACATTACATCCACACAAGCAAAGTTGGAAAAACTTTTAAAGAAATTTCCAAATGACAATGATTCAAGCATAGAAGTGCAAAAGTTGAAATTAAAAGTACTACTGCAACTAGGTTATTTAAATGAAGCCGATATTTTGGCAACAAAAATTCTTGCTTTAGATAGCACAGCAAGCATTCAAGAAACCCAATGTTTAATTCAAAGAAAATTACAAAAGCCAACCAACCAAATTAATAGCTGTTATGAAAAAGCAGCTAAGTTATATCAGGCACAATACGAAAAATTAAGTAATGATAATCCACAAAAGCAATATGCTCTCTGGTCGAGTTACGCTGCCATGTACCAAGCTGGTCATACTGAATATAAGCAAAAGTTGAAAGCTATTGTTAATGCTCAAACCACTGAAGATGAGAAACATACTTTCAACACTATGTATGAAAACGTAGTGGACCCAGCTGTTATTAAAGAAATTCTTGAATCTATGCCATATAAGAAATAACCTCATTGAAGATCATTTCTTATATAGATATGTCTTGAATAGCCCTAATTATTTAGGGCTTTTTCATAGTGCTTTAACTAAATAGAAGCATCTGATTTAAACACTCTAAGCTGGCTATATATTTTGTTATTAAACCATAACCTTCAGCAACATCACTGGCATCGTAGACTTGATTTTTCCCAAACCCTTGTACCATACTGTTCAATGTTAACACTCCTTGTGTTAGCAATCCAAAGCCCTTTGATTCCGCCAAGAATTCTCTGAAGGGCTTTTTTATTGCCTAAATTATGCATTATTGTTTCCTAGAAGCTTTGAAAGCTTGGTTAAACCCTTTGGTGTTACTCTTACCTGCTCCGTGATTTTGATCGTCCCATCAGGCAGCTGAATATCCTTTACTTTATGTTCTAAATATCCCGCTTTAATTTTCTCTTGATAAGCAACCCAACATTTGCTGCCATGACGTTTGTAAATCCAGCCATTCATGTGAAGCCACTTATTAAATTTTTGCGGTTCTTGTTGTAGAGCTTTAGCAGCATCAGTTAGGCACATACTTCCCTCGGCTGTAGCAATACGGTCAAATGCTTCCATGGTAGGTTGCATAACTTCAACTTTGTGCTCTAGCTCAATCACTTTTTCTGAATAAGTCAGTAAAGCATTACGTAAAAAATTTGGATCTGCTAGTAATTGCATTGGATCGGTCAGTTGAATTTTCCCTGTTGCTACCGTGTCATCAGAAAAATAATTTATTAATGAATCATTTTTTAAAACTGTAATACTCATAAAAAAGCCTCATCGTGGTGATAAGACTATTAAAACAAAAGATATGAGGTGTCATACAAGTGCCACCTCATAAAAAAATAGTGACACCTTGTGGTGTCACCTTAATTAAGATTTTGATTTATTAATATTTTTAGGATTAGTGATTGCTGCAATTCTGTCTTGTAATCTTTTAACTGTAAAACCAGATTTAGATAAAAAAGCTTTTATTGCTGGGCTATGTTCTTGATGTGGATATTGCTTGTGAATATATTTTGACTCCCATGCATGTATAGCCAGAAGTAACTCTGGAGCATGATGCTTATTTTTCGGATCTAAAGCTGGATGCATGTCTGTTCTACTTTCTAATTCTTTTATTCTTATTTCAAGATCGGACTTCTCGTCCTCAAGCCACATCATTCTATTGCTTAATCCATAATTTATATATTCCAGCCCCGAACTTTTTTCATTGATTTCATCTGTTAGCTGGTTAAACTCTTCTAGCTTATTCTTTAATTCTTCAATAAATAAATCTTGATCACGTACAAGATTTTCTAGATCACAAATTTTCTTTAATAATAGTTTAATGTCGTCTATAGAATTAAAATCATCCTCTTTAACCAAATCATTATAATTTAAACTTTCTAAATCACATGATCTCAAAAAAACCTCAAATTCATAATAAAAATCTGACTTTTGAAGAGCATAATTATTAAAAATACTACTATCATCTAAATATAAGTCCCCTCTCGCGATTTCTAATAATGTATAGTCAAAATCATTATTTCTATCACTAGGATTTTTCTCAAATAAGCGCATAGGCTTGCCATTATCTAATTGATATTGATTATAAGCATGACATTTTTTAGCTATTGGTATTAACAGCTCAGCTATCTCGAAATCCTTTTTGAGATCTGTCTTTTCTCTTATTTCTTCAAATATTCTCCGCATTGAAATAAATTCACTATTTTCATTTATTTTATCTTTTAATTTAATAGAAACCATAATATCACTTGCAATCAAAGAAGTTACTATCTAAAAGGTGAACTATACCTCAACTTGAGGCATTTGTGGGGGTGGAAATTACAAGTAAGGTTCTGTATTATTTAAAAATCACGACTTACTTACACTCTATTTTTAAATTCCTCTAGAAAAAAATATGAAAACAAAAGTGGATCTAATATGTGAAATGATAGTTCTTTATGGAATTATTCTTATTGTATGTATCTTTATATATCTGATATTTCAATCATTAGTTAGCTTAAACTTATTTGATAAACCTTCTGATTGGTCATCAGTTTTGACAGGATTACTCTCATGGTCAGCAACCATCTATACTCCCATTGTAGCCTACTTGTTGTTTACTGATTGGCGTGAACAAGAACATAAAAAATTGATACGTGATCAAGCAATAGAGTCTATTAAAAATTTACAAAGATATATAACAATTAACCTTCATCTATCTCATAAAGAAGAAATAACAGTCAATGAATTCGAAGAATTACAATCAGTATATTATGCAGCTTACCTCTCAGTGAATATGCTTCATAAGCTTACAAAAAGTGAGGATTTTCTAGTGTATCAAGAAAAAATACAGGGATCTTTTAAGACAGTATTGAGTTACAGAGAATTGATTATGAGTGGAGAAGTTGATTTTCTTGTAGGTAAAGAAATTATTAGGTCGGCTGTAAATTCCACTTCAACTATATACAATAAAATAAGTGATTACATGGATATAAATAAAATTTAATTTATACTTCCGAATATTTTTATGTTTTAACTAACAACCTTTGTCCGATCTATTCCTTACTTCTTTTTATATTGAAGCTAACGTAGACTCAGAGAACATCGCTTCAAATAAAATAGCTGAGAAATTAGTAGGAAATAAAGAGGTTGTAAAAGATAAAAATAGCGTAGAATATTATAGTTATCTAAAGGAATATAAAAAATAGTAAAGAATTTATACTTTGGTTTGTAGGGTTCACCATTGAATAACGGTGGACTATTTTTATATTAGGATAGATAGTCTATTAAGAATTTTTCGACACCTTTTATCATATCTTTCACTTCATCAGAATCGAAATTTTCTGGTTTTCCATGAGCAGCATTATTTCGAATATCTGCATAATAGGTTATTTTTTTCTGTTGTGTTAGTGGGTAAATACCTGCTTTAGTTAACTCTTCATTTAGTTTTTCTAATTTTTTCTCCCTTTTTCCATCAGGAAGATAAATATCTATTCCATTATTGGTACAAAGCTCTTTAATAGCTGTTTCTAATACAACCCCTGCAATTACAGCAGCAGCATTTTTATATCCATTTTCAAGTAGCGATTTAGCTTGCTCAAGTTCACTATCAAAAACTTCAGCCTGTACTATCTGCTTGAAAGATATTAAAAAACCGCCTTTAAGATCATCATATGCTGCTAAAATTACTGGTATAGAGTTCTGTAACTTAATGGGAGCATATAATCCATTTTCTTTTTCTCGTAAAAAAGTTTGATAATGTACTGAGTCCTCCCCACATGCAACACGTAAAAGATTTTCGGTTTTAACCTTCCATGTTAAATATAATTCATTTATTGGCTCTTCAAAATAATCTACTGATTTAGAAATGCCAGCTCTCTGAACTGTTTTATTTCTTTTATGTTGAGCAATAGATTTGGCTTCTTTAATTAGCTCTTCAAACCGATTTAAAATTTTCTGACTCATTCATAGATACTCAAATATTAATTATTAAGAAATTATCTTTTATACATCTAACTTAACATACGCTTAAGCTTTTCAAAAACACCTCAACCATTCTTTCATTCACTTCATCGGAACTTAAACGCTGAATAATGGCGCCTTCGATCATATATAAAAATAATTTGGCATCGGTAAAAGAAGCATCGGGTTTAAGTACTCTAAGTTGGCTATAGATTTCATTCATTAACCATGTTCTATATCTCACGGCGGTTGTATATGCGTTTGGGTAGGTATTTTTGATTTCAAAAATGACTTTAAATAATAGGTAATACAGCCCGTCTACATCGGTATGTAAAACATAGAGTTTCTTGAGTTTGTCGATTGCGTTTGTGTCGTGGTCGTATTCGACCATAGCAACCACTTTTTCTTGGAGTCGCTCTTTTTGCACCATCAGGCAAATTTCAATTAACCGTTCTTTAGAGTGAAAGTAGTTATAAAAAGTTGCTTTGGTAATTTCGGATTCTTTTACAAGTCTGTCGACGCCCACAATATGAAAACCGCGGCGGTGAAATAACTCAATTGATGTATTTACAACTTTTAATGCACGTGTTGGGAGAACTAAATTTGGCATATTTTTACCGTTATAAATTAAATTTTTGTTGTATATAAATGAGATATAAAAACCGCTGGCTTTTTTGGGAGAAAAAAAGGCATAGCAAAGCCGTAAAGACTGTGCCCAGCACATCTCAAGTTTTAGTTGTTGCGAAGTTTTAAGTAATAACGAGCTAAAGCCTGAAATAGCCTTACGGCAATCAAGCTGCATTAAATGTTTTAAGCTGTGTTGTTATAGCTTTTGGCAAGGGTTGCCAAGAAATGATGGATGTGCAAAGCCAACTCCTTATTTATGGAGTTCTGCCAAAGCATAAGATTTATGGTGGCAGAACGGAAGCGGGTTGACAGACTGGTAGGACTCCAGCACACATAAAGTGTCCCTCTCCCGTCCTACCGCTACGGGAGGGAACGAGAAGTACACACAAAACTATTCCTCGGAAGGAATAATCCCGATGCGGTCCTATAGCAGTCTGTCAAAACTGCCTGGCAATGTAGGCCAGAAGCCAAATGTTAATCTCCAATATTTGAAGTGTCAATGTGAAATTGGCTAGAAAATATTTAAATAATTATTATTTTTCATTTAATTACATAATTAAGGATATTCTTAAGTAATATTTACAATCTGCTTTTATATCATTAAGTTAAATTTTAAAGTTGCAAAAAGTTCTTATAAATACCTAACAAAAAATATTTATTAGAAAAATAATGATTTCCTTATAAAAATACGCCCTTCAGGGCGTATTTTTAGGACTGATTCACACACTTTAACTTATCTTGCAAATTGAGTATTTGCTGTTGATATTCTTTAGCTATTACTTCGTTATCTGCTCTGATTTCTTGATCTGTCTTGTTATCAAAAACTGACCTTGCATGACCGTTTCTAGCATTTTGTTTCTTTAATTCAAGATTACTGATTTTTTGGAGAATATCAGCATTTTCCTGATAGTTTTTAAGATGTGCCAGCAACTTTCGGTTATCAGCATAGGCTTGGTCTAATTTTAGGTTCAAAGTTTCTTTTTCATTATTCAATTCTTGAATTTTGTTGTTTAAATTCTGCACATTGTAATGATTTACTGTTAGCTCACTATTACTCTTATTTAAGTTAGTAGTTAGAATATCTTTTGTCTCATCTAAGCTTTTGGACTCACTTTTTTTATCTTCATAGTTTTTTTGCAATAGATTATAGGAAGTTTGCAAACTTGCATTAGCCAATTTTAACGATTCAACTTGAGGAGCACTCACATATTGATTCACAAGGAATAAGCAAGCTGGGAAAGAGACAGCAAATGAAGCAATAAAGGCCGATAAGTTTTTTTTGACAAGTTCAAAAATTTCCATAAATTTTCCAGAATATTTCTAAATTATAGTGTTAACAAATTGTTTTAAAGTTCTAAATGTTGATGAACTAGTACGATATTTTATCATTAGCTACGTCTATTTTGTCTTCTAAAAAAGGCTTTACAGGAATTTTTTATTAGGCTTTAGAAAACTTTATTCTGTTTATAAATCCCATTTATTGTTAATTTTTCTATTAATTAAAATAAGTAAATATTTTCTAAAAAGACTTTTTGCGCATTAATTACTTACGGCGAACCTATCTCAGGTTTAAATACGACCAACCTCTAGGTATTGAACCAGGTTTTTATCAAAATTCGATCATGGGTAACCTTTAAAACGAGTATGCCTACCTTAAGTATTCAGTATAAAATTATTATTTAAGCGGCCCATCTCACCAATTAGGCTGCGTTATATACTCAAAGTAATAAGAGCAAAAAATGACTCAAAATAAAGTTGAATTAGCAGAGAAATTGTCAAAAGAATCTCATCAAGGTCAGAAGTATGGTCCTCATGATTACTTTGATTACCATATTAAAGGTGTGGTCAACTCATTAATTGAGCACCAATTTTCAGAAGTCTATATTATTACAGCCCTTCTCCACGATAGTGTTGAAGACACCCCTCTTACCCTAGCCAAAATCGAAAGCTTATTTGGAAAAGAAGTTCGTGATGCGGTTGATGCATTAACTAAACGAGAAACTGAAACACGCGAAGAATATTTAATTCGTTGTAGTTCAAATCCGATCGCTCGAGTCGTGAAACTTCATGATGCAGCCTTTAATGCGCACAACTCACATAAAGAAAATAATCAATCACGTATCGATTATTACCTTCAAACCATGTTAATTGTTTCAACGGCGCAAGATAAGTTGAGATAAAAGACAACGAAATAAATCCGTTGTCTTTTTATTTTTAAGATTGTGCAAATGCCCAAATGTCTTTTGATGCAATCGTGTCAGATACAAGTCTAAAACTCATAGGTTCTAGGTCTTCATCTACCACAACATAACCTTTCGAGTTATTTTTTAGCGCATCACACTTATTATCGGTCAGTTGATAGTTTGCGGTATTGGCTAATGCACTTTCAGTAATCACACCCGTAAACACACAATTTGAATCTTTCGAGACAATTTTGCCTTGTGCATTCACCTCGGCATTTACCGTCGTTCCATCCGGAAACGATAAATCGTAGGTGCCGACCAATTGATTAAGCAAAAGTTTTTGATCAGCAATTTTTTCATAATGCGCTAATTCGACTGTCATCGCCTGATTAGACTGGTTGCTTCGCCAAGCTTTTGTTTTTGCATCATAGCTCATCACAATCTTGGCACGGTTTTCGTCATCATCTAAAACCAATAATTTAGTCCCATCTGCACCAGAATAGTATTTACCCGCCATAGGTAATTCTTGATCAGTTTCGGTACTAATAATATAAGTTCCGGCATCTAAGCTCGGTGCTAGTGCAGGTTTTTCAGTCGAGACTTGGGCATCATGATCATTGTCATTACAAGCCGCCAATCCAAGCCCAAGGAGTAAAACCAATAAACAACGTTTCATGGTCTTTCTCCTTACTTGTTAAATAAGCTTTTTAAACGGATTTTAAGCCATTCTTGACCTGCTGGTCGTTGGTCATAAGCAACTTGCATTGCAGTCACAGCAATTTTGCTTTGCATTACAGCGCTTTCATCCGACATTTGAGCGGCAGTTGGGGCCGATGGTGCCGCATCGATTCCTAGACCAAACTGGTTATTGCCTTTATTGTCTTTAGTCACTTGGAATTTCAGCTTATATAAGTCATAAGACCCAATTTTTGAAAATGCAAACGGCGTACTGGTTGTTAAATTTTTAGGAAAATTCACATTGAGGGTAATGCCTTTTGGCAACAATTGGCCCTTGCCTGCCTTAGCTTGTAATTCTTTTAATAACACTACAGTTTGCTTTGCCACAATTGCAGAGTTAGGGTTGTTTAAAGTTTTGTCATCTACCGTGTTGGTATCGGCGCTTAATGCAATAGACGGAATGCCACGTCCTGCCGAAAACTGTACATTGCCAATCGTACCAGAGTGTACAACGACTTTTCCGACATTTTGGCCTTCATTCGGGCCAGATAAAACTAGGTCTGGTGCTTTACCCCAGCGTTTTGGTGCAACTACATCTAGTCCATAAACTGTTGCCATGACTGGTGTGCCATGCGTGTAGTTCCAGTCGCCATTGGTATAACCTGCTTTGGTAAAGGTTCCAACCGCAGGTGCACCAATTGGTGCTGCGCCATTGTGACAACCATTTTCAGCCGCAATTTGCTTATCATTATCCGCGGTAATCGTTGTTGAGCTGTACATCACAATCGCGCCACCGCGACCACTTTGTGGTGAACACGGTACAGACACAAGCACGTTATGACCATTTGCTTTTAATTCGTCATAAAGTGCTTTGATATTGCTGGTTAGGCCGTCATCGTTAACCAATAAAATATTTAGCGCAAAAGCTGGAGTTGTACACAAAGACAGAATAAGGCCGCCCAATAAACTCTTTTTCATCACTTAACTACCATGTTATTAAATTTCGGTTTGTATGGTAGTGGTGGTATATGTATGTTTAGTGACTAAGCATAAATATATCAAAAACCCACTTTCGTGGGCTTCATTAAAATTACTTCAAGTTTTAAGTTAAATACGTCCAACCTCTAAGTATGGAATCAGCTTTTTATCAAAACTTGGCCGAGGGTCACCTTCAAAGCTAATAAAACCATGCATACCCGTTAAACGTTCACCTTTATAAAACTGGTTTAACTGATATCGCGGGTCTTTATGGGAAAGCGTAAAACTTACCACACCAACGCCCTGCTGTTTTGACTTGTTATAGGCATCTTCGAGCATTTTATGGTGTAAAGCCAAATCTTCAGGATGGCACATAAGCGTATGTAGCACATGGTACTGAATTGAATCACCCAGCTTAGGCAAACGCATGCCTTTGGTCATTGGCGTCAAAAAGTTATAGACGGGTCTAAGCACAGCTATGGCCGAGCTGTAATTTAAAATTTTGGTTTGTTTAATACTATGCTGATTCCACAAACCAAACATGCCCACCAGTTTTTCACCTTTAAAGTAAAGTGAAAAGTCCGAGAGTGTCATCCCTGAAAAATACCGATGCCCTTGGGCCAGTTCTTCAAAGTTATAGGCAGGAATAAAGTTATAAAACTCTGCCATGTCGCTAATAAACTGGTTCATGGCTGGCACATGTTCTGCTTTCGCTGTACAAGTACGAATCTCTTGAAGATGACTTTGCTGAGAAGTCTGCTTTAGAAAAGCCGTAATTTTCCGTTTTGTGCCAGTGCTCGTCAGACTGAGTGTCTCTATAAGCCCTTCATCATAATAATCAGGCATTCCCGTTTTGCCTGTTTGGATGGCAGCACGCGCCGCGTGGTTATCATCAAAAATAATCATTTGGCTATAGTTTGGTTCATGCATAGTCTGTTTTACATGCTTGCCTAAGACCTTCACCAGTGATTTACCCCGATAGCTGTGATCTACCCGTAAGTCCCCAGCATAGCGTAAGTTTTGAATGTTCCGATTGATATAACACGGACGGTAACCATTGCTATAACAGGCCACTTTCTTTTGACTCTCGGTATCTTCAATCACGACATGCAGTTTATGCCGATAGACGATGTCAGACGCCCTAAAATAACTCGGTTCACGCTGAAAGCTGATTTGTATGCCTTTGGTGGTCATGGGCACCGCAATTAACTCTCGTAAAGCCTCGTCATCTGCCAAAGTCGCTTCACGGGTAATGAGAGTGTTAGCAAGTGGTGTATTTGTTTTATTCATTATTCACCTGTTGTGCGGTCTGCATAGGAACCAAATTGTTTAAACGCCCCATTTGGTCGAGTAGCTGATAAACAAACACCACTTCGTCTTGGTCATTTACGGTTTTCTGGGTTTGCGCATCGAGTAACTTCTGCTCGGTATTAAGCAAATCAAAGGTAGTTTTGGTGCCCACATCGAACTCTTTACGGGTATAGACAAAGGCAATAGACGCTGCCTCTATGGCATTTGCCAATGCATCTTTATTTTGTCGAATGGTTTGAAGCTGCGCATAGGTGGTACGGGTACGCTTGTTCAAGTCTAGCTCAAGACTTCGAATTTTTTGCGTAGCCAAATCTATATCGGCCTGTGCTTTTTTGACATTGGCCCGATTTAAACCATCGTCATAAAGCGGTACATTGAGCTGCACCCCAACCATATAGTTATTACTTTCAGAACCAATATAACTCGCTTCATCTTGCTTTCCGGCACGGCTGGTCAGCATGACCGTTGGCCAAAGTTCGCGTTTAGTTAAAGCATATTGTTTTTCGGCGGCTTGCTTTTCATATTTAGCCCGCATTAACGCTGGATGATTCTTGGTTTGAGCCAATATTTCATCTAGGTTAGCGGGAATAGTAGGTAATTGATTGATTGGAACAAGGTTGTCAGGTGTTGTACCTGTCACTTGATAAAACTGTGCTTCGCTTACGGTCAAGTTAGATTGTGCCTGTGTAATATCGGCTTGACCTTGTGCAACTTGTGCCAACACCTGAGCCAAGTCTGCACGGGTAATCATACCTACATCAAAACGGCGCTTTGATTCATACAAAGACCGTTGCAGATTTGCCATAGTCTTTTGTCTAAGCTCTAAAATGGCTTTCTTTTTTAATACGTCGGTATAGACCATCACGGTATTTAAAATCGTTTCCGATCTTTGATCTGATAAGCCTTGGTTTTGGGCAGAAAGCTGACTTTCGGCAATATCTATCCCTAAACGGTGTCGCCCAGAGGTATAAATCGGATAATCTGCCTGCAATTGCAAACTTCGGCCTTTACGGTTTCCTTCGGTTGGAAACAAGACGTGTGAAGGCGTATTTATTCTTTCATAGTCAAGTTGCCCGACTAAATTAACTTTGAGTCCATCACGTTGCTTGGCCTGTTCAAGCATAGCGGTGGACTGGTTCACACTTAAACGGCTGACTTCGAGCTGACTTTCATGTCTTAAACTGGCTGACAAAGCCTCATCTAAAGTCATGGCATGTGTATTCGACACCAACAACACGCCTAAATACAAGGCGTGTCGAAGTGTTAAAAACCGAGTATTAAATGGCTTCATCCCTTTCATAGTTGTTCCAAACTATTCAGGGTGACTTTTTTGAGTGGCTCAGGTTTGATATTGCCTTCGATAATGCCATCAAACATGACTAGTTTCTTGTACGCATTCCAGCCATTATTGGCTTGGCGAATTTGAGGCTGGTCGAGCTGCCCTAAGTTTCGTGCAAGTTCATAATGGAAGTTTTGACGTAAGATACTGTCGATATATTCATTGTTAATACTGTGATGAATTTCACCTTCAAAAAGCACACAATAAAATGGTTTTACTTGTTGTTGGGTATCAATCGCCAGTAAAGAAATCGCTTTTGACTCGGTTTCGTTTAACTGAGACAACAATTGTTGAGCAGTTTCAGGTGCTAGTTTTTCACCGACCAGATCTACCCCAAAACGACGGCCTTGAAACTCAAAACACGGAATTTGCTCTATAAAGCCAGTCACTTTTAAGCAATCATCCAGACAGTAACGCAGTAAGCCATTACCCGAAGTAATCAGTGGGCTGACCACATCACCTTGTTTAAGCTGCCATGAAGGAACGATTTGACCTTGTTTCTCACCCTCTAAATATTCAAATTCATAGAAGTGACTTTGGTATGCGAGCGGGTATTGATCATTATAGGGAATGGTGACTACACCTTCCGTCGCCCATAAGCCTTTACCTTCAAACTGAACACTGGGCAATTTCTCTTTTAATTTTTCGGCCCACGCTTTTGAACCTGCAGTATCCCAACTCGACACCAGACTTAACTTTGGCCAAAGTTTTTTAAAGTCGATCTGTTCGCCGTTTGAACTTGCAATTAAGGCTTGAGCACTTTCAGGGCTATGCGGTGCAGTGACTTCTTTTAATGAAGCTTGACGGTTGCCCCATTTACCACTTTGTAAAACCTCAACCACGTCTTTTTGCAATGCCTCTAAACGTTCAAGTAATTGCAGCGCAAACGTTGGACTCCATACCGAAATCATGGCTAAGTTACGGTTTGCGACCAAATAACAAATGGTGGCAAACAGTGCATCGTCAGCATTGGCCGCAAATGCAACGTTACTTGGAACCGCTTGGGTAAACTTGGATAAAATTCGCTTACCTACACCGAGTAGCGCACTGTCATCATTTAGGTTTTTGTCTTTTAAAACTTCACGCTGACTTTCAGGTAACCATGACACTGACCAGTAATGTGTACCCGAACTAAGCTCTGGACATTTACGGTATAAACTCGCCATCCACGGTGCAATCGCATGGTCAAGTTCATCTAAAAACAGCTTGGTATATGGAATAAACTTGATTTGTTCACTCGAACCACTGGTCGGCTGGAAACGAACCAGTTTACTGCTCGAGAGTGAAAGCTTTTGTTCACGGTAACGCTGAATGTCTTCTCGCCAAGCGCTATAGCGAGTTGCAGGAAATGCTTTTACAAACTGCTCATAGTTTTGAACTTGTTTATCTTTGGCCAAAGTAGAGGTCTGTAAAATCGAATGCAAAATTTGACGTTGCGTGGTCTCTAAAGCATTAAACTGTTTTTGGAAATTACGGTCAGATGCATCACACCATTTTTTTAAAATAAGATGCGAACCGAGAGTCAACCATTGATTAGATTTCATTGGATAGCCTCTCTACGTTTTGTTTTATGGCTTAACTGCGCTTCAAATTTTCCTTTGCTTGTCGGCTTCGTCATCAGTTTTACAGGGAAACGGGCAATATCTTTCCAACCAAGTCGACCAATACATGGCAGTTCTGTACCGGCTCTCCAAGTTGGATTTTTCTGTTCAAAGAAATGAATATTTGGGTTCTTTTCTCTCATTTCGGCAGTAATCGGTGCGACTTCGCCTTTTAATGGTTGATAGTCATCACCAAAGTTGAGTAAGCCGGCTTCTTTGTCGTAGTATTCGCCAAAGAATTTTTCACAGTAATGTTCAACAACTTCCGAAAGATGTTGGTTTTCATCTTTAATGTTTGGGTAATACACATAATAGTTATTGGCAAGTAAGAGATAAGTCTTATAGCCTTTAGAAATGAGAAGCCAATAAAGTTCGTTAAAAGGATATTTAATTCGAAGCTTGATCATGAGTTTGAGCATGGTACTTTGCAAGGTACGCGTGCCCCAAAACTTTTTCAAAATGACCGTATCACCGCTAAAGAGCACGGTGTAATCTTTACCGTTTAAGTAGAAATGCTGCACAACTACCGTCGAGAAACCGACAATCTCATCTGTTTCTGAGTCAAAAATTAAGATCGCACCGCTTTTATTTTTAAAATCATCTACGAAAATAGAAAATCTGGTATTTTCGTAATACTGCTCGTAAATAGAATACATCACTTTCAATCGTTCAGTATCGATTTGCTCTTTTTCAAAATATTGCCCATAAGTTGCGTTTTTCAGGTTCAATTTTGAAATCAGTTTATATGTTGTATTAATCATAATACTTTAATCTCCCACATCCAGATCTGTGAGTTCCCCTATCTCATACAGCGATATTCGAAACTCATATCAATGTTCTTTTTCTATGAAGGGATATGTTTTGATATGCCCTATTGTTTTCATTCTTTGAAAGCTGCCTTTTATTTTTAAATCGCTACATATTCATTTTCTTCCCCCGATCCATAAATATGGTTAAAAAGGCGGTCACAAACATGATGATTGCGAGCATGCGTAATAAGTCATTGAAACTCGATGTCAGTGCTTGAAAATGAATGTCACGATAGATCACGCTGAGCGCGATTTGCTGGGCATTTGCACCGACTTCTTGATATTGCACCGTAAGCTGGTCGAGTCTTTCTGTAAATATCCAGTTTTGTGGTGTCATCGACTGATTAATCTGGGTAACATGCATGGCGGTTAGCCAATCTAAGGATGAATTGATAAGTGCTAACCCCACTGCGCCGCCAATATTGCGCATCAGGTTATAAATACCGCTGGCATCGGCAACTTTACTGAGTGGCAATGTACTCATAGCCAAATGCGAGACCACAATCAGGCAAATCATGAGGCCAATACCACGGTAAATTTGCGGCCAAAACATAAAGTCATAATCACTATGAATGCTCAAATGTGAATTGAGCCAGACACCAAAGCCCGCCAAAATCATTCCGACAAATACAGTTTTGCGGGTATCGAAATTGGGAATGAGCCACGCAAGAAACGGCGCAAAGCAGAACATGACAATACCTGTCACCATCATGACGTGGCCAATTTGGCTACTGTTCATTTCACGGACTTGCCCAAGAAACACGGGAATCATGTAACCCAAGCCATACAGCGCCATACCAATCACAAACGTTGTAATGGCACTTAAGGTAAAGTTTTTATTTTTAAATACCGATAAATCGAGCAAAGGTTTAGGCTGAGTAAAACTTCGAGAGAAGAAAATCATGCCGCCTACAACGCAGACCATAAAAGCAATACGAACTCCTGTGTCTGCAAGCCAGTCATGTCGTGCGCCTTCATCGAGGAAATATTCAAGCCCACCTAAAAACATCGCCATACCAATGAGGCTAAACCAGTCCATACTTTTGATGAGTGAATAGTTGGCACGGTCGATATTTGGACCTGAGTAAATGACTGTGGCAATGATAATGCCCGGAATAATATTGATCAGGAACATCCAATGCCATGAGAAATTATTGGTAAGCCAACCACCAATGGTGGGGCCAATCGCTGGGCCTAATGTACTGATCATGCCAAACATGACCAAAGGTAATGAGCGTTTTGCTTCTGGAAAAAGTAAGTACAACGCCGTCATGGAAGTCGGAATCATACCGCCGCCCATAAAGCCTTGAATGCCACGGAACACCAGTAAACTTTCCAGGTTCCATGACAAAGCACAAAGTAAAGAACTCACCGTAAAGCCGATTGCACACATGGTGTAATACACCCGTGTTGAAAGCACTCGCGAGACAATACTCGACATTGGAATTGCAATAATTTCGGCAATTAAATAAACCGTTTGTACCCAAGTGACTTCATAACGACTTGCACTCATACCAGCTTGAACTTCGTTTAGAGAACTTGCCACAATCTGAATATCAAGAATCGCCATGAAGTTACCAAAAATCATGGCAGCAAAAATTGCCCATGCAGTTTTTGCGGGAAACCTCCACTCGGCTTCAACATGCTTATTCATTTATGATTACCCAAAATTTTATTATTAAGTTCTTAGGTCAACGGTGGCGCTCACCGACATTCCAGGTTTTATCAAATCAATATGTGGGCTTGAATCTATGGCGATACGTACAGGAATACGCTGTACAACCTTGTTAAAGTTGTCTGTGGCATTGTCTGGTGGCATAAGTGAGAAAGTCGCACCTGAAGCGGGAGAAAAGCTCTCAATTTTTCCGGTAAAGTTGAGGCTCGGATAAGCATCAAGTTTTAATTTAACTTTCTGACCAATATGCATTTTTTCAATTTGAGTTTCTTTGAAGTTCGCTTGTACATACAAACTATTTTCAGGAATGATCGCCATTAAGCGGGTTTGTGGAGAAACACGTGAGCCTTTTTGAATTGCCAGACTACCGATTTTACCGCTTACAGGACTAACCACTTTTGATGAAGCCAAATCGACCTGATACAGGTTTAAGTTTGCATTGGCACTTTGAATATCTGCTAAAAGCTGCGCTCGACTGGCTTGTAAACTCCCCAACTGAGCTTCTGCTGCATTTACGGCGGCTTGCGCTTTGCTGAGCTGTGCCTGAGCCGTTAAAAATTGAGACTGGATCCCTTCAAAATTTTGTCGGGTAATTACGCCATCTTTTAATAAATCTTGATAACGCTCGAACTCTTTTTTCAAACGCACTAGGTCTGCTTGTGCTGCCACTACACCACTATTTGCTTCAATAATTGACGACCGTGCAGACTTTTCATTTTGTTGTTGTACACCAAGCGCTGCTTCTTTTAAGCTGACCACAGAACGGGCTTGGTCATAACGAGCTTGGTAGTCACGATGGTCTAATACCGCTAAAGTTTCCCCTTTTTTTACAAACTGATTATCGTTAATTAATAACTCCATCACTTCGCCTGAAATCTTTGGCATCACCCAAGTGACATCGGCTTGTACATAAGCATTATCAGTAGATTGATAGAATCGGTATACAAAAAAATAATATAAGATGCCAGCAACTAAAAATAACAGCAGGACACTAAAAACACCCCAAGTTATTTTCTTTCGGCTTTGGAAATTAGTATCAGTTTCTAGCTGAGCTACGTTATCCATAATCATTCCGCTTATTTGTAATATTCGATTTTTTATTTAAGCCAATAAAATTATTGGTTTCTTTTTTACGTAACTTTTCACTTGGTTTTATTCAATGAATCGTGACAGCGTAAAATTTGGTGCAAATTATGGTTCTTAAGTGAATTAAATATCATTGACCTCTTTGACATATATTTTTTCTATTTATGTCAATTAATCATATTATATAAACTATGTTTAAAAATTATGTAATTCGAATTTGTCTAAATTTTCGATATAAATTTATTTTAAAGAATTAAATATAAATAATTGTTTTACAAATAAATTACTATTTAGTAGACATAGTTTTTTTAAATTTACTAAATAGCCTTTTATTGCAGTATTATTAAATATAAGTTTAATTATGTAATATTTAAGTATTATTAATTAAAATAATATGTAATTTAAAAATTGATTAACAATCTAAATTGTTATAGTTATACGAATAAGATATATAAGTTATAAATATTATATTTCTTTAAATTAACAACAGTAAAACTGATAGAATGTTTAATCTTATAAGTAATGATTGTTTAATAAATAAGCTACTACAATAAGTAAAATAGCTTATTATTTTTAGATAAAACAAACTTACAAATAAGTTTAAACTTACTATTAAAAGGCGAACAAACCTTTAAAAATAGTAATTTAAGTGATTTTGTTTATTAATTAAACTCTTAAAAATTTCTTCTAAAGTTATTCCAAATGAAACCCACTCATTGAGTGGGCTTTTTTATTGCTAACCGTTTTGCCTGAGGTGGTCTTGGAACTCTTGGTCGTGTATTTTGTTGTAATTAACAGGGTCGTAGACACATCCAGTTAAAACAACAATTACAGTAAGTACAGCAACCAACTTTTTCATTGAGACAGCCTTTCTTTTAACGCAAAAGATTTGCTTTAAGTATACTCCTAGGTGATCACTTTGATTGGACATAATTAAGGCAAACGATTGTTATTTTTAAATTATTACCCTGCTTTAGCATATAAATTGTTTTTTTAACAAAATCAAATCACGGATTAGTACAAAACTTAAGCCTCAATCGCTAAATACCAGTTTTTCCAAGAACTGGTTCCTCTCGTTTCAAGAGGCACCGTTGGAATCAGTTTCTCTTTTAATATTTCGGTTTGTTTAACCGCTTTGGCTAGTCTTGCTTTGACAGAATGAATACATTCACGGTCACCAAATTCACAGCGGTCTAAAGTTGTTCCACCGCAAGGACCATTGGCTAAGCCTTTGGGACATGTTTCAGGGCAAATATATAAAGTGTCACCTAAACGGCACTGACCACAGCTTTCACAGCCGACTAGACTATGTTTACTCAATACTTCTGTTTTGAGTAATGCTTTAGCGACCACAGAATTTTCCCAAAAAGACGCTTTAAAAATAAACCGCCCAACGCCTTTGGCAATTTTGGATCCGAAAAGGGCCTCATGCATCACATGCAGTTGGCGATATTTAATGATTTGTTTAGATGTTGGCTGACGTGAAAAACGAGCAATTTCAGGGGTAAACTCTTTGCCTGTCGTGACTTGCCAAAGTGAACTCCAAAGCTCTTCTAAGGTCTTAAGGTTAAGATGTCTGTATTGCTCGATGTAACTTTCAAGCAGCATTTGCTCTTCTGGCTTATGACAAGCAGATAAATGAATACCCGCAAATCCTAAGTGTTTACATATTAAAATTTGTAAAGCGCAGCGTAAATAAACACGGTCTGTATGTCCTGCCTGTTTTTCTTCTGCCAAGACTTTTAGCATGTGTGGAGTAATCACAATACCCGCAACTTTATGCTTTACCATGAAGTTGGCACGGCCTAAAGTCAGTGGCATGACGCAAGCTAGTATTTGCTGCGAATAATCATGCTTGGTTAAAAATGATTTGGCTTGTTTTAAGGCTTCAATGTCATAGCCCAATTGGGTAATGATAAAGTCAGCACCTGCTTTAATCTTCTTATGCAGTTTTAAATACTGTGCATCACGCTCAGCTTCGACATATTTAAACGGATTAAAAGCAACGCCAATACGAAAACCACCATGTTGCTTAGCTGCCATTACGGCGTTTACCGACTCTAGGTAACGACTACGAGGCTGCCCATCTCGTCCATTATGATGTTCTTTGAGTTTGTCGCCTGTAAGCAATAACAAGTTTTGAATATTGGCAGACTTGGCTTGTTCTAAAAAGCGCTCAAAGTCTTGTATGTCTCTCGCTTTACCTGAAAAGTGTAAGACTTTCTCTATTGAGTCAGGGTAACTTTTGCTGGCTTCCAGCGGCGCGATATCATGATCTGAATGTACACGATCTGCCAATGTCATTGCAGCCGGATATCCTGCAAACTCATGTCTTACAGGATAAATTTCATGTAGTGAAGTGAGGTACTCCACCAACACAAAAAACTGGTTTTGCTGGAAGCAGGGAGAAACGTGTGACATAGGCAAAGTGCTGATCAAAACATGACATCAATCATAAGCGCGGCATTATAAATCAAAAGTGCATCAAGATGCGCTAGTCAGAAAGCTCATTGTTTTGCTTATCTTCACCCTCTTTATTTCTAGGTAATTCGAGTGAACGAGGAAATATAAAATCAAAAGAATCGAGTGCATAGCGGTAAAGCTGAGCTGGCCGTTTGCCTACAATTTTACTGTGGTTGGTTTCTTCAACTGCGCCCGCTTCTATCATACGGCGTCTAAACGCTTTTTTATCTAAAGATTGCCCAAGAATAATTTCATAAATAGTTTGTAGCTCGGTTAGCGTAAATAACTCGGGCATTAGACTAGCTGGCAATGCGGTATAGCGAGTTTTACTGGTTAAACGCTCTAAAGCCAAGCTGAGCAATTCATTATGATCAAACGCCAATGCTAAATCCTGAGCTTTTGCTACAGGTATCCATTCGCTGTATTCAGCCAAGGCTTGGTGTTGATAGGCATTAAAATCGATTAATGCAAAATACAAAATGGTTACTGCCCAGCCACGCGGGTCACGTTTGGCATTGCCCACAGAGGCAACTTGTTCCAAATAAGGTGAACTAATTCCTGTTTTTTCGACAAGCTTACGATAAGCCGTAGCCATCAAATCTTGATCATGGGTTAAATCGGCAAAACCACCCGGTAAGGCCCATTGGTCTTTGGCTGGAAAGTTGGGCCGCTTAATGAGTAATACCTGCAACTGACCATTAAATACCGAGAAAATAGCCATATCTACAGTGAGTAAAGGTGCGTCATAATCTCGGCGATCATAACTGGCAAGGAATTCTTGTTCAGTTTGAATAGTCACGTTCAGTCTCTCAATGAAAATGATGAGCCGATACACATGCAACGGCTCATCTAAACTCAGTTATGCGATGGATAAACGCTCACGTATTTGATCCAAAGTACACTCATACTGAAGTTTACCATTTTCAAAGACGGTTTTAAGTGCTCCGCCTTGTTCTTGTTCGGCTGTTTGCTCATCAAACAAAGTAAAGCCATTTTCACTTTCTTCAATGCGTAATAGACCTTTCGCAGATTTTTTTACGCCGGAGTCAGTAATGGGGTCTTTAAACAACTCTCGGCCTACCCCATTTACTTGCCCCCAAGTCGCTTTCACAGCAAACCCAAAGGTGTCGCGAGTTAAGTAGTTATAGGTAAAACTGCCTATACCAAACACCAAGTTATTTGAAGCGAAACCTTTGGCTTCTAGCCCTTCTAAAATACGCTGTGCACGGTCTAGAGTAATCGAGTCACCGTAAATTAAACCGATACGTTCATTCAGTACTTTATAGCCTTGATCAGTTGTTGTACCACCAAACACTTCCCATAAACATTCAACAGCGCCTTTATATGCTGGGCTGCCGACTTCGGCGTTTGTGTCACCACAAATAATTTTAACTGGGTCACCAGAGTCAGGACGGAAAACCAATTTAGCCAAGCCTAAAGCATTAGGTTGTCTTGCCAGAATTTTAGGTTTTAAAGCCACCGTAAATTCTGTAATGACTCGCCAAAAGTCCCAAGTATCAGACACAATACTGACAACACCCGACGGATAAAGCTCGCAAATTAAACGTTTAAATGTTTCTAGCTCACTGTCTTCTGTACCCATACACATCACACTGTGTTCGGTCGCTGGTACAGATACCCCAATCACACCTGTGGCATTGTAATATTCTTCTGCGTAGTCAATTGAAGCAACCGAGTCTGTTCCAATAAAACTGGTTAAGTGGCCTACTCCTGATTGTGCAGCATCATACATTCCACTCATGCCACGGCTACTAAAATCATGTCCTTGCACAGGTACAAAATCGAGTGGTGCGCCAGTTTTTACGGCATATTGAGTTAATAAACGTTTGTACTCATAGGCAATTGTGGCCGTAGTACAGCTTTTCCAAAGTTCAGCACTTAATACAGTTTCAATATAGTTGGTTAGCCAAAAGAAACGCGGGTCGGTATTAATTACGGTAAGCACGGGTACACGCATATTGACGCGACTGCCTTCTGGCAAAGCTTTAATGCGTAATGGTAAATAGCCCAAGTCATGTAATGCTTCAATGTGATCGACTGGTACAGCACCTTCACCTAATGAACTATCCATACGGCGTTTATAAGCAGCCACGACTTTGTCTTTAGGTTGCTTAAAAAAGCCTTCATTCCATGTATCAATTAAAAAGTGTTTGATAAAACCCTGAAGACCAAAGAACACAACTTTATCGTCGAAGTCAGGCAACATTTTAGCAAGTCGAGATGAACGCGGCGTAAAGTTTGCGTACACGTACTCTGTACCTGCTGGATACTGACGTCTGTGATCCGCTTTATAAAAATCGATAGCGTTTAATGGATTAAGTTTAATCGTCATCTTTGTTCTCTTTATTCTGCTGCAAAAGCAATTACTGAAATTTTGTCTGATGGTTGTTGTGGAAAGCTGTCTGAGGTAAACAGTTGATCTAACAGTCCATCAAAAACCTCTGTTCCTTTACTGAAAATACCGTGGGTCACATATAGAACGACCTTATGGCAATTGAGGCGACGCAGTTCTTTGGCAATACCAATAAAGGTTGCACCGCCGTCGCAAATGTCATCGGTAATGACCGCTGTGAGGCCTGATAAATCAGTCGCATGTACATGTGTACCTAAAATTTTGCCAGTCACCGGATCACGTTTTTTATCGCACTGAATAATAGTGATTGGTTGTTTGCGCTTAGAATTAAAAGCATCTGCGACCATTTGTGTACGCGATTTTGCGCCTTTGTCTGGGCAAACCAGCACTGTTTTTTCATCTTTTAACAATGTGCTTAGCGCTTCACTCTTTGCGATGATGTCTACTGAACTGATGTTTACAACTTCGCTAAAAGAAGTATTGGCAGCAAGTAATGCTGTCGTTACTTCACTATGACAGTCCCAAACAGTGATCTTGCCTTGTTTGCCCGCTTTTTTGTCAGCATTGATGTTGAGTAACTTGGTCATCACATCAAGCGAGAACGCTTGGCCTACTGCACAAATACGGTCCTGACGTGCATATGGAAAATACGGAACTTCTAGGTCAATGGTTAAACCCTGAGTCAGCAATATATTTTCAAGTAACAAATAGTCCATCACATCGTGACTTGAGGCCATCTTTGCACGAACCAATACCTTGCCAGATAGTGAACCTAAGGTTGTCTCATCAATTTGGACATGACGCTCGCCACCAGAAAACTGCGTAAATTTCACTGGAATCTCATTTCTTGCCGCATCTAAAAGCTGGATAGCCATATCATCCTCTTTTTGTCTGATGACCTTCGATGAATATATAGTGGCACAAAGCCACTATATATTTCAAGTCTAATTTTTAAACTTTTTTCAAAGCCCTTTAAGACATAAAATTTGCAGTTTTAGAGCATTTAGAAATTCGATATTTAAAAGAGATTATTCTTCAATTAATTGAAATAAAAAGTTAATTTACAAAAAGCATGATGAGTAGAACTATTATTAAAAGTAGTGGATACAACTTTGCACGCCATAAATCAGGGAGTTTTGAAATAAATTTTTCTGAAAAATATAGCCCGATCCATGTTCCTGCAACCAAGAATAAAGCAGCTTCAAACCAGATTAGACCGATAAATCCGTTGGGTGTCCATGTAGATTGCCAAAGTGACAATACGCAATAGGTCAGCGTTGCAGTGAAAGACAAAGGCAGTGTGAGAATATTTGCGATAGCCGCGGCCTCTGCCATAGAACTACCCCGCCGCCGTAATAAAGGAACCGTCATTACACTTCCTCCAACACCTAAAAGTGCTGCAACCCAACCAATAATGCCCCCTTTAATGAGTTCACTGTTTTGTCCATAGTGTTGCTTTTGCTTTGAGGTCACCATAAAGCCTGGTCGGTAATAACAATCTAGAATGGTTATGAACACATAGCCCATAAATATCCAGCGAAGCCAATTTCCATTAAACAATGAGGCCATTACCGCACCGACAATTCCACCAAGTGCAATACCACCCCATAAAAAGCGGATTTGTTGCCAATCTATATGTCCAGAACGATAGTGCCGAAAGGTTGCAAAACTTGCCGAGCAGAGCATGACAAACGCTGATGTGGCTACGGCGATTTGCATAGCATGTATGCCGATATTACTTTCATTACTCCACTTTTGAATAATGACTGTATAAAGCAAAGGTACAGCCACAAAACCGCCGCCAAAACCAAATAACCAAGTGGTTATGCCTGACAGTAGTCCAAATAAAAATAGCTCATATAGCATCATCATCTTCCTCACGTTTATAGAGGCATGATATAAAATAGCTCTATGGCAAACTAACGTAGAAAAGCCATATTTTTATTTGTTTCAGCCAAAAATATATGCGTAATATTCCAATTAACGATGTAGACCATCTACCACAAGCAGTTCTAGCGTTAGGGTCAGATTATCCTGCTGATACCTTGTTAGATACGCATAGCCATCGCCGTGCACAGTTCTTATATGCACCCGAAGGCCTCATGAAAGTTGAAACTGAAGATGGACAATGGCTCGTATTACCGTACAGCGGTGTATGGATACCGGCAGGCAAACCACATCAGGTATGGTTATCTAAAGTCAGTACTTATAGTTTGTATATAGAAGTGAGTAATGCCCCAAGACAAGCAAACTATTGCGAGGTTATACAAGTCTCGCCTTTGTTACATCAATTGCTCATTCAGGCAAATCAGCTACCTATTGAATACCAACGTGCAGGCCGTGACGGCGCTCTTATCGATTTATTGTTATATGAGTTAGAAGTTGCACCAGCCCTACCTCTGTTTATTCCTCTGCCTCACAATACATTGTTATCTAAACAGTGTGCTGAGTTTATGGAGCATCCTGATATTCATAGTAGCCCTAAAGATTGGGCACATGACCACAATAAAAGTGAACGGACTTTTCATCGTTGGTTTAAGTCAGAAACGGGGATGTCCTTTCAGGCTTGGCGTAATCGAGTCTGCATCATCTATGCTTTAAATGCCTTAAAAGAAAATATCTCAATTACGGAAATTGCTTTTAATTTGGGCTATGAACACTCGGCAGCTTTTACAGCAATGTTCAGTAAAATTATGGGTTATCCACCTACCCATTTTCAAAAAAGATTTCATGCGCATGATAAAACGCTATAAAGATTTACTCATATGAATCGTGTCATACGTATCAATCCATTCCCGTTGAATAACCTCAAAACCTTGTAGAGTCCAAAATTCTTCAGCCGCCGGTAAAAATGGATGAGTATGCAAATACAAACTAGTAATAGCATGGTTTTTGGCATGGCTAAACAACATGTTGCATAGCTGAGTTGCGATGCCATTACGGCGGTATTCAGGCAATACAAACAACTTAACCACCTCAACTGTATTGAACGGTAAATTTAAATCAAAACGATGGTCATACGCTCGATAAGCAATGGTGCCAATAATACGGTTTTGGTCTTTTACCGTAATGAAGCAGCCCAGTGGATCATGGACATAATGCTGCTCAAAATTTTGTAAATCTTTGGGGACTTGCCCATGATAAATTTCTGGGAATAAGAGCTGTCTTGTATAAAGCGCAAATTCTACCGCAGACACATAGTCTGATTTGTCTATTAACTGATAATTCAACATATTCATAGCCAAGAATGATCAGGTATCACAATGGTTTTGTCTTGAATCATGGCTTCATGAAACTCAACATCATAGACACTTTTTAAAAACTTAGGATCGGTTATTCGTGTTTTAGACTCAGGCTTAACCACTTCGTGTTGGCGCATAAAAAACAAATGGTCTGCAAATAAAAAAGCTAAATTGGGATCATGCATAATTGCAATCACCGTAAAATTTTGCCGCGACAACTGACGCAACTTTTTCATTAAATAAGACTGGTAATAAACATCGAGATGATTGGTTGGCTCATCGAGCAAAATGACTTTCGGTGCTTGCACTAAAATACGCG
Organism: Acinetobacter sp. FDAARGOS_558; assembly: GCF_003937785.1. Classification (NCBI taxonomy): domain Bacteria; kingdom Pseudomonadati; phylum Pseudomonadota; class Gammaproteobacteria; order Moraxellales; family Moraxellaceae; genus Acinetobacter; species Acinetobacter sp. FDAARGOS_558. The sequence goes on along the minus strand of NZ_RKJH01000001.1, from coordinate 211,871 downwards.
CAATCATAACCAATTGCCGTTCGCCACCCGATAGCTCGGTATAAGGACGGTCACGCAAATGCTCGATGTCTAAATCAAACAAAGCTTGGTCTACACGTTCCCAGTCTGACTTTGAAGGACGATATCGACTAAAAGCAGCACGCCCCGTAATCACCACATCTTTAACCAAAAATGGAAATACGGTTTTATGAAACTGCGGTAAAAAACCGAGTAATGCAGCACGATCTTTCCCTTTAAAGTCCGATAGTGGTTTTCCAGAGTAACGAATCAAGCCATCTTTTACAGGTTCTAGGCCAGCCATCAATTTAAACAGTGTCGATTTTCCGCAGCCATTACGCCCTAAAATCACTGAAAACTGATTTTCGGGAAACTCTAGATGAATATTTTTAAGAACCTGTTTGTGCCCATAGGCATAATTTAACTGATCAATTTGAATCATGCCCAATGAGTCCTCTGTGTTTTCATTAATAATAAGAAAAATGGCGCACCAAGTAACATGGTAAAAATACCAATCGGTATTTCGAATGTCAGTAAAACCCGAGAAAAGTTATCAATCAACAGTAGAAAACTGCCGCCCAACACCATATTGGCAGGAATACTGTAGCGATGATCTGGTCCAACCAACATTCTCACAATATGTGGCATAAACAGCCCATATAAACTAATAATGCCTGCCGCAGCCACAGAAGTTGACGTACATACAGTCACCAGAGCAATTAAAAGAAGTTGTTCCCACCTTGGATTAACACCAACAGCCTGTGCTTCTTCGGCACCAAGTGCCATTAAGTTTAAGCGCCAACGCATCGCAAATAATCCGGCAAGACCAATACAGATCGGTAGTACGGCGTATTGAACCTTTTGCCAAGACGCCTGATGTAAGTTGCCCATCGTCCATTGCACAATCGCTTGTAATTTAAATGGATCACTTAAATATTGAATAATCGTGAGACCTGCTAAAAACAGCCCCGAAACAATCATGCCCGATAAAATTACCATGACTAAAGACGTCTGGCTTTCATGTTTTTGATGCGCAAACAAATATGTTAAGCCAACAGCACAAACACCAAAAATAAAGGCTGATAGGTTTGGTGAAAGCCAACTTAAAGAAAGTGCCAAGGCTGCACCGAACGCAGCGCCAGATGAAATACCAAGTACATAAGAATCAACCAAGGGATTACGAAACAATGCCTGCAAGCCATTACCCGCGGTTGCTAATGCGGCTCCCACCATAAAGGTCAGTAAAATTCTAGGCAGCCTGACATTTACTAAAATGTTTTGCATCAGCCTAAATTGTTCAGCGTCAAAATATGGTGTACCAAAGACCGCTTGTACACCCCAAAACAAATAATCCCATGCACTTAACGTTTGAGTTGGCCCAATAAGCAGCGAGATAAAAATCATGATGACTGGTAACGGGTAAAACCAGTAATACTTCAGTTTTTCCATATTCATTGCATCAACACTTTAGCAAGCTGCTCACCATACAACTTGGTTAAAATACGCTGTTGTAAAGCACTTACTGGTAAATCAGACTGTTCAGGATAAATACTGTGATTTAGATAAATCGCCGTAATAATGATTTTGATGGTGTGCGGGTTATATATAAATGCAGGACTCAAATTAAATACCTTTCGGTTTTGTACAGCGCTTAAACCCTGTAATTCTTTTCGTTCATAAATCAGTTTTGGGTTGGTATTCCAAAGCACAATATTGTCAGGGTTCCATTCAATGAGAGTCTCGGGGTTTACGTTGGGTTGGTTAGCAGCGGTCTGAACAATATTGTAAGCACCCGCTAGCTCAATAAAATCATTGGTAATCGACTGACGTCCCGAGGTAGAAAAAATTCGGCCACCAGACCAAGCATAGTAAATCGATTGTTTATTTGGCTGACGTGCTGTTTTGGCTGCGACTTCTGCCACAATTTCATCAGAGAAATTTAAAATTTCTTGAGCTCGCTTTTGGGCGCCGCTCAGAATAGCAATTTTAGACAGCTCTTCTTTCACTTGCTGGTAGGTACTGGACTCCATTACATATACAGCGATGCCAAACTGCCGTAACAGTTCAATCGTTTGAGTCTGCCCGCTTCCTACAATCACTAGATCTGGTTTTAGCAACACGAGACTTTCAATATTGGTTGCATTGGCTCCTTGCGAAGGTGCTGCAAGCTGCTTATTGGCAATGCGTTTATCTATTTTTGAATAGGCATTAAATAATAAAGGTTGAATGTATACTTCTGCAGGTATACCAATTACTTTGTCGCCTTGCCCTAGCATATAGAGGCCATCTAAACCCGACTCAAACAAAGAGACAATTCTTTGGGCAGGTTTGGCTACACAGACTTTTGTATTTGTACTATCAAAGACACATATTGAAGGAGAGGTTGAGTTTTCTTGAGTTTTTCTATGGTGCTCAGATGAGGAACATCCACATAGAATGAGTAAAGTGAGTAATGAAGCCAATAACTTCATTATGACACCCCGTGCACAAATAGAGTGCACAATAAAAAGATGTGTTTATTTAGTGCATTTTTCATGTGAAAAAAACACCATAAGAGAGCAAGACGGTTTGAATCATCATTTATACAACAATCAAATTAAGTATGTTAGATAACGCCTTAGATAGTAAGCAAAAAAAACGCCAAATTTACCAACTAATAAAAACTATTTAATGATTGGGCAAAAAGTCTATAAAAGCGAGTCAAATAATTTAATCATGTTTATAGCGGTGAGTCTCGTGTTAGGACTCAGCTTACCTGTTTTTGGATTTAGTATTTTATTTAAGCTACTTATCTTTGCTATGCGTAAATATATACCTTCTAAATCATAGCGCTCGCATCAATTAACCTGATGGGCTGTGCACACATAGCTATAGTATGCACAGCTCAAATAATGTCTGAATTAATCTTCAGATAGAGTTTTCATATCAATCACAAAACGATACTTCACGTCGCTCTTTAGCATACGTTCAAAAGCTTCATTAATGTTTTGCATATTAATCATCTCTACTTCAGAAACGATATTATGCTCACCACAAAAATCGAGTAGTTCTTGTGTTTCTTTAATTCCACCAATAACCGAGCCTGCAATTGATTTTCTACCTAAAATCATAGGTACTGAATTTGCGCTAATTTCACCTAAATATCCAACTAATACAATGGTTCCATTTAAAGCTAAAGTTGGAATATAAGGCTTCAAATCATGGTTATAAGGCACAGTATCAACAATTAAATCAAATTGATTTAATACCGACTTCATTTGATTCTCATCTGTTGATAACACTACATGATGTGCGCCAAGTTGTTTTGCATCTTGTTCTTTGTTTGCTGAGCGAGTAAATAGTGTCACTTCAGCGCCTAGAGCATTGGCAAGTTTAATCGCCATGTGTCCTAAACCACCTAAACCAACGACAGCAACTTTACTGCCCTTTCCAACATTCCAGTGACGTAGCGGCGACCATGTGGTAATACCCGCACAAAGTAGTGGTGGTACAGCTTGAGCATCCAGATTTTCAGGTACTTTTAATACAAAATCTTGACTACAGGTAATGCTTTGTGAATATCCACCATAAGTTGGGCGTTGGTCATGGCGATCTACGCCGCCATAAGTCTGGATGTTACCTTCTTCACAATATTGCTCGAGTCCTGAATGACAAGCAGAACAAGTACGGCACGAATCGACCATACAGCCAATGCCCACTAAATCACCAACTTTATACTTTGTGACTTTAGGACCGATTGAGGTAACACGTCCAACAATTTCATGGCCCGGAACTAATGGATAAGCACTAAATCCCCAATCGTTTTTAGCTTGATGTAGATCAGAGTGACAAACACCACAATACTCAATTTGAATGACAACATCATCTTCACGTGGGGTTCTACGTTCAAATTTAAACGGAACTAAAGGAGTTTCTGATGACAGCGCGGCATAACCTAAAACTTCAGTTGTCATATTTTTCTCTCATGTTTAATGTAAATAAAGACGATTTTTTCGCTGGGAGCTCATTTAGAGCGATTGATTGTGAAAACTGGTCAATACATTTTGGAACCTTTGACCCACTTGCAGACTTACTTTTTCAGCAAGTATTTTCTGTATATTTTCAAATTGATGAGAACTAACACCTTGAGTCTTTGCAATATTAAGATGGGATTGAAGTTGGCTATCTACACCTTCTAGAGCCGAAAGCATGCTCAAAGTAGCAATCTCACGATCTTGCCAATTCAGCACATCCCTTGAAAAAATATCGCCAAAAAGATGAGCCTTTAAATACTCATCTATAGCTGGAGCAAACTCAAAAAGTGCACCTTTTACAGGTTGACCCACCAACTGAGTTTGATTCTGAGTACCTTGTAAAAGTGCCTGATAATCTTTCGGTAGAGTGCTGTTAGTCTTACCCTCTATGTCACGAATACCGTTTTCTTTACGCTGCTCTAGCACCTGCATAAATGTTGTAAGGGCATTCAAACTTCGAGGAAAACCTGCATAGGCATAGGTTTGAACTAAAACTTCCTTAATTTCTGCAATGGTTAACCCTAAATCTAAACCATCTTTTAATGATTGACTGAGTTTAGCTAGGTCACCATTTGCAGCATAGGCAGCAATCGGTATGATTGCCTGTTGCTGTTCGGATAAAGAATTTTGCATTTGCGTTATTTCCTTCTTTTGAGATAAAGGAAGCTGGACCATATGGGTAGCTGCATAAATCTGTTGATTCAGCGCCAACAAAATGAGGGATGCAGGATTAAGCGTTGTTTAAACAGTATAAAAATGAAAGTTGTAAGGTGTTGTTCTATTCCTCTCACAGATTTGCCTAATCCTCCGAATTGTTGCACTTCTCACTATTTTTCTTATTTGAAATGCCTACAATAAAAATACAGAGGGTAATCGGTAGAATCTGAATGGCGAATAGGTCTAACCATAATCAAGAATTGGCTCAACTTGTCGATCAATGGACACGAGAAAAAGGCACATTCGAAACAGCTATTACGGGACTGACTTTATATCGTGCAGAGACATTGACCAAACCAAGTAGCAGCATGATGGATGCGAGTCTATGTATGATTGCTCAAGGCAAAAAACAGGTGATTCTTAGCGAAGAAACTTATACTTATGACTCTAACCATTTTCTTTTTACTGCAATTGACCTACCTGTAATTGCTCAAGTGCTTGAAGCTTCTGTTGAACAACCCTATCTCTCAATTGTGCTAAGGCTAGACCCATATTTACTTGCTCAAATCATGCTTGAGGCGCATATTCCCTTTAAAGATGTAAATACTGAGAAAAAAGGAATGGCTGTTGGAGTAGTCAATTCAGAGCTGAATGATGCATTTATACGGTTAATAAAACTACTAGATACGCCACAAGACATTCCCATCTTGTCTCCTCTTATTATTAAGGAAATTTTTTATCGTTTATTGATGAGCCCGCAAGGCGATCGACTTAAACGTATTGTAGCGGCAGGCACTACAGGTCATCGAATTGTGAAGGCGATTGAATGGCTGAAAACAAATTTTGCGAAACCATTTAGTATTGAAGAACTGGCAAGCACAATGGGGATGAGTGCATCAAGTTTTCATCAACATTTTAGGGACATAACCTCAATGAGTCCCTTACAGTATCAAAAGAGAATGAGATTGACCGAAGCACGGCGTTTGCTAATGACCGAAGAATACGATATTTCATCTACCAGCATGCAAGTCGGTTATGAAAGCTTGTCCCAATTTTCCAGAGAATATAAACGCTTTTTTGGGGTTTCTCCGTCAGTAGATATTAAGAATATATAAAAGCGACACGTACGGACCATTAAGGTTATTTCAAGGTATTAGCATCAAGCATAAAAAAAGCGGTACCTGATTATGTCTATCATCAAATACCGCTAAATTTAAAATCAAAGTAACATCACACTGGATTCATTCGCTCAAGTTCACGAATTAAACCAGAATGATCCAACTCACCATCTCCGGCAGCAAGCATATTTTCAAATAACTGACTCACTTGTTGGGCGACGGGTAAATTCAATTCAAGCGATTTTGCATAGCTAACGGCTGTATGAATATCTTTATGCTGATTTCGAGCAGTGCCTCCTGGTTTAAAATCTCGATTTAACATACGTTCGCCATGTTGCTGTAAAATTGGAGAATCTGCAAAACCTCCTGTGAGTGCTTGTTTGAGCTTAATAGGATCAGCTCCAGCTTTACTGGCAAGCAATAAGCCCTCGCTTACAGTTGCAATGGTAGTTGCGACTATCATTTGATTGACGAGTTTTGCCAACATTCCACAGCCGGCATCTCCGACTAAAACTGGTCGCCCCATGGCAGATAGAACATGTTCAGCATGTGAAAATGTTTGAGCATCGCCGCCAACCATAATTGCCAGACTTGCATTTTGAGCACCTTTTTCACCGCCAGAAACAGGTGCATCTAAATATCTAAGTCCTCTTTCTTTACATTTTTCACTTTGTGTTTTTGCAACTTCAACAGGTATCGAACTCATCACTATGACCGTGCTTTCGGGTTTTAGCTGTGAGATTGCACCACGTTCTTGAAATAAAATTTCATTACAGGTTTTTCCATCACTGAGCATACAAATCAGAAACTCTACATCTTTTCCGACTTGTTCAAGTTCACTACAAACATATACACCCGCCTCTTTTAAACTTTCTGCTTTAGATGAAGTTCGATTCCAGACCTTAACTTGATGACCAGCTTTTAATAAGTTCATGGCCATTGGCATTCCCATAATGCCAGTTCCAACAAAACCAATCCGAGCCATTATTTCATCTCCGTAGCAGTCCGCACTTTAAGTCGCTGTTGTTCTACTTTTAGGCTATCAGACTTTAACTTTGCCAAAAGCAGTAACCCTAAACCGCCCATGGCGACAAATCCTGCAATAGCAAGGAACGCTACTGTATAGGTGCCCGTGGTGGTATATAAATAGCCAGTTAAATATGGACCAGTAAAACCACTTAAATTACCTACAGAGTTAATTAAGCCAATACCGGCTGCGGCGCCCACTCCTGTTAAAGTTTGCCCAGGGATAGTCCAGAAAATGTTAATTGCACTAAATACACCAATCGCGAGCAGAATAAAGCCCACAATAATTGCCCAAGGCTGATTCACAATAAGTGCAATCGCAATGGCTAACGCCGCCATAAGTGCAGCACAAGCACCGTGTTTATAACGTTCTTGTTTACGGTCAGAACGGCGGCTCCATAAAACCATACCAACTGCCGCAAATGCATATGGAATTGCTGTAAGTAAACCATTTTGAATAAGGCTAATCTGCATACCAAATGTGTTACGGAATGACTCTAAAACACTTGGTAAGAAGAAGAACATTGCATTTGAACCGGAAGTAATTCCAAAATAGACAATTGCCATAATCCACACTAAAGGATTTTTAAACACTTGTTTAATGAGTTCACCTTTTGTTAAAGCAGCATCGGCAGATTGCTGTTTTTCTCGTTCTTCACGCTCCAGCGTATTCATGAGCCATTGGCGCTGCTCAGCTGTTAACCATTGTGCTTCTTTTGGGTTATTGGTTAAATATTTTAGGCAAACCAGTCCTAAAATAATGGAAGGAATCCCTTCTAAAATATACATTAAACGCCAGCCTTCATAGCCAATGGTATTGCCCCATTGCATAAGACCGACCGAAATTGGCGCTCCAATAATTTGGGCAATTGGTAACCCTAAATAGAAGGTCGCGAAGACACGGGCACGATATTTAGTAGGAAACCATAAGGTTAAATAAAAAATAACCCCCGGAAAGAAACCCGCTTCTGCAATACCCAGTAAAAACCGTAAAATAATAAATTGAGTCCCACTATGGATAAACCCCATAAGCCCGGCAATAATTCCCCAAGTAATCATGATTCGGGCAATCCAGATCCGTGCACCAAACCGATGAAGTAAAACATTGCTCGGTACTTCTGCAATAAAGTAACCCAAGAAAAATACACCCGCACCTAAGCCAAAAATAGTTTGGGTAATTCCAATTGCATCATTCATATGTAGCGCAGCAAAACCAATATTGGTTCTGTCTAGAAAGGCCATAATGAATAAAATAATAAGAAACGGGATGATTCGACTCGAAATACGCTTAATTGTCTGCTCTTCGAGAGCAGTGACATTTTTGATATCTTCCATAATAACTCTCACATGAATTGGCGATCACTGCCATTAATTTTGGGTATCTTCTATATGTGCCTGAATGATGCTTTCAAAATTCTCATCTGCTTGGAAACCTAAAGATTCGGCATATTCAGCTTTCACTTGAACCGGCCAACTTTGAACAATCCTTTGAATCGTTTTATCTTCTTGCCACTGCACTAAATCAGTTGCTTGTTTACCAGCAACTTTTTCAAGAGCCTCAAGCATTTGCTTAACGGTAACGGTCAATCCCGGTAAAGGAATAATTCGGTTATCTTGGAGTGCATCTGAAGAAACTGATGCAGCCTTAATCATTGACTCAACACAACGTCGTGGTGAAGTAATAAAAACCGGAGTATCTGGCGGGACTGGACAAACTGCCGTTTCACCTTTTAAAGGCTCGCGGATAATTGAGCTAAAAAATGTAGATGCGGCTTTATTAGGCTTACCCGGACGAACCACAATAGTCGGTAATCTTAAAACACGGCCATCAATAAAGCCTTTACGTGAATAATCTGAAACGAGCAATTCTCCTACTGCTTTTTGCATACCGTAAGAGGACTTTGGTGTAACCACCGTATCATCTGTTACAACTTCTGGTAATTGACCACCAAATACAGCGCAGCCACTCGCAAAAATGACTCGAGGCGTGGTTTGTTTTTTTCTTAATTCTTCTAATAAATTTAAAAGGCCATAAAGGTTTACATCCATTCCCAAGTCAAAATCGGCCTCTGCTGCCGAACTCACCACGGCGGCTAAGTGCCAAACAACATCAATTTTTTCTGTAATATTTGCCACTATGGTTTTGTCGGTAATATCGCCAATCACCACTTCAATTTTTGGGTCTTGCGGTAAATCATCACCAGCAAACGCATCAAACAAAATAATTTTATCGATGGGCTTAGCTTGTTTACCGTCTAAAGTCAGGCTTCCGGTTTTTAAAATCTCTTTGGCGATTTGCTTTCCAATAAAACCCGTGCCACCAGTAATTAACACATTCATACAGGGATCCTTTCCTAATTCTTATTCACTTAAAGATTTTTAATCATCATGAATTAAACGATAAGGAGTCCCTGCAATAATTTCCAATGAATAATTTCTAAATATTGATAACTTTTTAATATCAGTTTTATGATGAAACTTTGACTAAATTAAATAGGCTTTCTTTTAATTTAAAAGCCCCAAGTCTTCTATGACTTGAGGCTGAGGACTTTACTTACGTTTTGCATTTTTAAGTAAAATATTAATAAATGCTGCGGCTATATCAGACACTGGTTCATCTTTACGTGTCAAAATTCCATAATCTTGGGCATCTAAAATCAGGTCTGTTTCTAAAATCTGTAGTTGTCCTTCTTTCACCTGATCAATCACCATTGCTTCTGGCAACATGCCCACCATAGGTGCCCCTTTTAAGATCTGTAAAAAGGTCTGCATCGACATGGTATTTACCGTATTTAAAGGAATTTTGACTTTAGCTCGGGCAAATGCACCTTCCATACGCTCTCGAATCGGTGTGCCTTTAGGATAAAGTACCCACGGCCATTTTAATAATTCTTCTAATGTACAAAACTTTTTCTGGGCACATGGGTGCGCATTATTGACAACAATACAGAAGGGTTCAGGGCCTAACGGCTGGAAATCGAAAAACTGACTTTGCGTCACATCGGTAAAGCGACCTATGGCTAAATCTAGAGTATGTTCACTCAACATTTCCATTAAATGGTCACTGGTCTGTTCAACAACATCGATAGAAAGTAGCGGCCATTGTTTCTTAATTTCGATAATTGAGTTTGGAATTACCACGGCGGTTGCTGCAAATATTCCCCCTACTTTTAAAAATCCATGTCCACCCAACCGTAAAATCTCGATGTCTTCGACAAAATGCTTTGCGTCATTCAAAACACGCTGGGCATAACGAATAACATGTTCACCCAATGCCGTTACGGGCATATTTCGGGGCAAACGCTCAAAGACCTGAAACCCAAGAAGGCCCTCAATTTCCTTTAGCATTTTACTTACGGCAGGTTGACTTAAATTCATCTGCTCGGCAGCCAAATGCATGTTATTGGTTCGAGCTAACGTCTCTAACAAAACCAAGTGCTTGAATTTAAGCCAGTTATTTAAACTTGAGTAAGTCAAATCTGCCATTTTTAAAATTCCTTTTTGATAACCACTGGTTATTAATAATTAAATTATTACGATTGGTGTTTATTAAATAAGAAACATATCATGATTTCAAATAAAAGAAGGAAGCTTTAAATGAACTTTACGTTAAATTCCCAGAACTCATTACCAGATGATGCAACTCAAGGATGCTTAATTGGCCGTGCGTGGATTCCAAGTCAAATTTCGGGTCCATCCCCTATTATTTTAAGAGGCAATCAAGTTTTTGATATCTCGGAAAAATTTCATACTATTTCCGAGTTACTTGAAAGCACTGATCCTTTAAAAGCTTTATCTGAAATTGAAGGAAGACAAGTTGGTTCAATTGATGAATTATTTGCCAATACTGTCGCCGAGCCAGATAAAAACAAGGCATATTTTTTAGCCCCAATTGATTTACAAGTGATTAAAGCGGCAGGTGTTACCTTTGCTGCAAGCATGTTAGAACGAGTGATTGAAGAGCAAGCCGGTGGCGATGCACAAAAAGCTCAATCGATTCGTGAAGTTGTACAAGGCGTAATCGGTGATAATTTAAAAACAATCGAACCCGGTTCTGAAAAAGCGCTACAACTCAAAGAATATTTAATCGAACAAAAAATGTGGTCTCAATATCTTGAGGTGGGTATTGGTACAGATGCCGAGATTTTTACTAAAGCCCCTGTTTTAGCAGCTGTAGGCACAGGACAAAATATTGGTATTCACCCAAAGTCTGAGTGGAATAATCCAGAGCCGGAAGTCGTATTAGTTGCCAACAGCCAAGGTAAAATTTTAGGCGCGACTTTAGGTAACGATGTGAATTTACGGGACTTTGAAGGACGTAGCGCTTTACTGTTGAGTAAAGCGAAAGATAACAATGCATCTTGTGCGATTGGCCCATTTATTCGCCTTTTTGACCATACTTTTACTTTAAATGATATTCGTACTTGCGATGTTGAACTGCAAATTCAAGGTACAGATAACTTTGTGTTAAATGGGGTAAGTTCTATGTCGCAAATTAGCCGAGATCCTGAAGATTTAATTCAACAAACTCTTAATGAAAACCATCAATATCCAGACGGTTTTGTTTTGTTCTTGGGTACTTTATTTGCACCGACTCAAGATCGAGAACAAGCTGGGGCTGGCTTTACCCATAAAGTCGGAGATGTCGTCCGTATTCATTCACCTAAACTTGGTACTTTGTACAACACGGTTATGACCAGTGATAAAGCAACACCGTGGAATTTTGGAATAAATGCTTTGATGCGTAATTTGAAGCAGCGTGAATTACTATAATTTTCACGTATTATCGATCGGTTGAATTGCAAGATTCATCCCGTAAATAAACTAAATTTCAAAAAGTATGAGTGAAAGGATCAAAAAATGAATGATCAAAATAAACGGATTTTTTTACGTAGCCAAGAATGGTTTGATGATCCTGAACATGCCGACATGACCGCTTTATATGTTGAGCGCTACATGAACTATGGTTTAACCCGTGCCGAGTTACAATCAGGTCGCCCGATTATTGGAATTGCACAAACCGGTAGTGATTTGACCCCATGTAACCGTCATCACAAAGAACTTGCTGAACGCGTTAAAGCGGGTATTCGAGACGCGGGTGGTATTCCAATGGAATTCCCCGTCCACCCGATTGCAGAACAAACCCGTCGTCCAACTGCTGCACTTGACCGCAACTTGGCCTATTTAGGTTTGGTTGAAATCTTGCATGGTTATCCGCTTGATGGTGTAGTGCTGACCACTGGTTGTGACAAAACTACTCCTGCATGTTTAATGGCAGCAGCCACAACAGATATACCTGCAATTGTGTTGTCTGGTGGGCCAATGCTAGATGGCCATTTTAAAGGTGAATTAATTGGCTCCGGCACTGTGCTTTGGCATGCGCGTAATTTACTTGCGACTGGTGAAATTGACTATGAAGGGTTCATGGAAATGACCACCTCTGCTTCACCTTCAGTCGGGCATTGCAACACCATGGGCACTGCACTTTCCATGAATGCTTTAGCAGAAGCGTTGGGTATGTCTTTACCAACATGTGCAAGTATTCCGGCACCATATCGTGAACGTGGGCAAATGGCCTATATGACCGGCAAAAGAATATGTGAAATGGTTTTAGAAGATTTACGTCCTTCTAAAATTATGACCAAACAATCTTTTGAAAATGCAATTGCAGTAGCCTCAGCTTTAGGTGCATCGAGTAACTGTCCTCCTCACCTCATTGCAATTGCCCGTCATATGGGTATTGAGCTGAGTTTAGAAGACTGGCAACGTGTGGGTGAAAACATTCCGCTGATTGTGAACTGTATGCCGGCGGGTAAATATTTGGGTGAAGGTTTCCACCGTGCGGGTGGTGTTCCTGCCGTTTTACACGAATTACAAAAAGCTGGTGTATTACACGAAGATTGTGCATCGGTTAGCGGTAAAACAATTGGGGAAATTGCCAAAAATGCAAAAACCTCAAATGCAGATGTCATTTTCCCTTATGAACAACCTCTTAAACATGGTGCCGGTTTCATTGTGCTCAGCGGCAATTTTTTTGACAGTGCCATTATGAAAATGTCTGTAGTGGGCGAAGCATTTAAAAAAACCTATTTATCAGATCCAAACAATGAAAATAGTTTCGAAGCACGTGCAATCGTTTTTGAAGGTCCCGAAGACTATCACGCACGTATCAATGACCCTGCCTTAAACATTGATGAACATTGTATTTTAGTCATTCGTGGCGCAGGTACAGTGGGTTATCCGGGCAGTGCTGAAGTCGTCAATATGGCTCCACCAGCAGAGTTAATTAAAAAAGGGATTAATTCACTGCCTTGCTTAGGAGATGGTCGCCAAAGTGGAACTTCTGCCAGCCCATCTATTCTCAATATGTCACCCGAAGCGGCTGTAGGCGGCGGCATTGCTTTATTAAAAACCAATGACCGTTTACGTATTGATTTAAATAAACGTTCTGTCAACGTGCTCATTTCTGACGAAGAGTTAGAACAACGCCGCCGTGAATGGAAACCGACGGTATCTCCATCTCAAACACCTTGGCAAGAAATGTATCGCAACATGGTAGGTCAATTATCTACTGGTGGTTGTTTGGAACCCGCAACTTTATATATGCGAGTCGTAAACCAAGACAACCTTCCAAGACACTCTCATTAATTGCAGGATATTTGTTATGACCATTATCGGACACAACTTTATTGGCGGTTCACGCAGCGCACAAAGCACAACCTTATTAAAAAGCATTCATGCTACGACTGGTGAAACTTTGCCTTATGAGTTTCACCATGCAACCGAGCAAGAAGTGAATCAGGCCTGTGAAGCAGCCAGTCAAGCGTTTAAGACTTACCGCCATACGTCTCCTGAACAGCGTGCTGTTTTTTTAGAAAACATTGCAGATGAACTCGATGCTTTAGGTACAGATTTTCTTGAAATTGTGTCACAGGAAACCGCTTTGCCACTTGCACGCTTACAAGGTGAACGTGCCCGGACCAGTGGGCAAATGCGTTTATTTGCCAAAGTGCTGCGCCGTGGTGATTTTTTAGGTGCCCGTATTGATACCGCTTTGCTTGAGCGCCAGCCTTTACCTCGCCCAGACCTGCGCCAGGTTAAAATCGGTGTAGGCCCTGTTGCAGTCTTTGGGGCAAGTAACTTTCCTTTAGCATTCTCAACTGCGGGTGGTGACACTGCTTCGGCACTGGCGGCTGGATGTTCGGTGGTAGTAAAAGCCCATAGTGGGCATATGGCGACAGCAGACTTTGTAGCGCAGGCTATTGAGCGTGCCGTAGAAAAATCAAATATGCCAAAAGGTACATTTAACATGATCTACGGTAATGGCGTGGGTGAACCACTGGTTAAGCATCCTTTAATTCAGGCAGTTGGTTTTACCGGTTCATTACGTGGGGGTCGTGCTTTATGTGATATGGCGGCAGCCCGTCCACAACCGATTCCGGTGTTTGCTGAAATGAGCAGTATTAACCCGATGTTGATGTTGCCCGAAGCCTTAAAAAACCGTGGTGACAAAATTGCACAGGACTTGGCTGATTCAGTGGTTTTAGGCTGTGGTCAGTTCTGTACCAATCCGGGTTTAATTTTAGGTATTAAATCAGCTGAATTTAGTCAGCTCATTAACAACCTGACTGAAATTATGGGGGCTAAGCCTGCACAAACCATGCTCAATGCTGGCACCTTAAAAAGCTATACCGCTGGTCTTGAGCACTTAACCGAGCATCAAGGTATTAAGCATTTGGCAGGCCAAACTCAACAAGGCAATCAGGCGCAGCCACAACTGTTTAAAGCTGATGTTGAATTATTGCTGGCAGGTGATCAGCTTTTACAAGAAGAAATCTTTGGGCCAACCACGGTCATCATTGAAGTTGAAGATAAAGCCCAACTCATTCAGGCCTTACAAAGCATGAATGGACAACTGACAGCGACTTTAATTGCCGATGAAGCTGACTTAACCGAGTTTGCAGATGTGGTTCCTGTATTAGAAGAGAAAGCCGGTCGATTACTTATAAATGGCTACCCAACAGGTGTTGAGGTGTGTGATGCGATGGTACATGGTGGGCCATACCCAGCCACTTCAGATGCACGAGGTACTTCAGTTGGAACCTTGGCCATTGACCGTTACTTGCGCCCTGTGTGTTACCAGAACTATCCACAGAGTTTATTGCCGGAAGCCTTAAAAGACAGCAACCCGTTGCAAATTTTAAGATTGGTGAATGGTGAGATGACTAGAAACACGATCTAAAAAATAAAAAGAGACCACAAGTTGGTCTCTTTTTTATTGATATTCATCTTTATAAAAAAGCTAAACTAATCTCTTGCTTTAATTCAACTTAATTTTTGAAAGATCCTTTAATAGTTCCAATAAATGTTTCATCTTCTCTTCACCATATTGTTCTTGGATTTTTTGATAAGAAGCTTCCATTTTCACTGCTTGAGTTTTAAAACATTCAAGGCCACTTTCAGTAAGACTAATTAAACTAATTCTTTGGTCATCATAATCTTTACGCTTTTGAATCAGTTTTTGCTCAACCATCCGGTTTAAAATTCCGGTTAAGCTTGGTTTTAAAATACACGCCAGTTCTGCTAATTGATTACTCTCTAGTTCTTCATATTGATATAAAATTCGGATAATACGCCATTGTTGTTCAGTCAATCCTACCTCATTGAGTGCTGGACGAAAATGAGACATGATTGCTTCACGAGCTTCCAATAGCGCTAATGTTAAAGATGGACGGATGGGTTTCATTCTGTTCCAAAAAGACAAGTTTGTGAATATATTAACTTATTTTCAAGTAGTGTTAAATCGTTGTCCAGTAGCGGTCATCTGAATTCATGATTAAAAAACTAAAATAATAATTCAATAAAAAATGAAGGGTGTCACCCCTTCATTTTAGTAAGTTTTTTTGTTTTTAAATACCAATCAGATCCTTGAGCATATTTTTAAACAGCTTGCGCTCATCAACCGTATATTTTGCAAAGACTTCTTCTTGGTGGCTTTCTGCAATTTTATACAGCATATGCGCACATGCATTACCTTGTTCAGTTAACTCATAGTGTTGACCGTTATCAATTAATAAACCTTTTTCAGATAAAATTTTAGTCGCTTCTTCAATTTCACGAATTGGCATTGCTACTTCACGTTGCAAATCGCACTTACTAGAAGCTGTTTTGCTTTCTAAAACTAGTAATAAACGTGCTTCACTTGTACGAAAACCACTTGCTAATTGTTTAGGTTGATAATCGTTTTGATAAGCACGTACAGCCTGAGTTAGCAAATAGTACATATTGTCATATAAACGTCCTGGGAATACACCTTCAGCCGTTTCAGACTTCATATTCAGGCTTGGATGAGGTAATACTGCCGAATATGCACCTTGGTGATATAAAAGTGGAGAACGTCCATGATCATGGAACTTCACTACACGACCAATAATAATCCAATGGTCACCGCCTTCGACAATATTATACCGCTCACATTCAAAAGCTGCAGAACAGTTTTTGAAAAGTGGTATGTTGCCCACACCTAAGTCAAAATCAATATTTGCAAATTTATCTTCGCTTCGGCGTGCAAATCGATTAGATAATTCAATTTGAGCAGCAGATAAAATATTCACACCAAAATGGGTGGCTTCTTCGAAAATCCGATAACTAGAAGATTTTTTATCAATACTCCATAAAACTAAAGCTGGATCTAGTGAAACCGAATTAAAACTATTTGCTGTTACACCTACACGCTCACCCGATGAAGTTTGAGCAGTCATAATGGTAACACCTGTTGCGAAATTACCTAAAGCACGGCGAAACGCCATAGGGTCAATCACTTCTTTTTCTACAATAGCTGTATTTAATTGATTCATTGCGTTCATATTCCTTTATCCCTGCACTTAAACCATGGTTGGGTCTGGTTCCATACCCATTAATTCACGCCCCAGAATTTGTGCACATACGTCATAATCTGTGTATGCATGAGCACCAGTCATATGAGCATCACGGAAGAGACGTTGTAGTTCACTGTTGTCCATAAAACTTGTTGCACCAGCAGCAGCCATTAAACGATCAACAGCTTCAATACACATTTTGACAGCATACGCCTGATTTGTTCGCCAAAAAGCCAGTGTTTCCTTATTTGGATATTGATGATTTAATCCGTGAATACGATGGTCTTCCCATGTTTTTTCAAGTAATGCGCGTGCAGCAGCAACTTGATGTGTCGATTCTGCAATACGCATTAATGCAGGTGTAGCCAAACCTACATTAGCACCTGTATAAGCACGAACACGATTTCGTTGTTTTTCTTTAAAGGCTTCGATCATACGTTCTGCGATACCTAAACTCACTGCAGAAAAACCACTTGCGAAGTAAGGACGGTATGGTGTGTAAAAAATTTTTGAATCAGGATATAAACCAAAACCAGCCGACTTTCCTTCCATCATATCTTTAGCTTTGGAAATGCGGTATTCAGGGATAAATACATTCACAAGCTTTAGCATTTTTGAGCCACTACTTTTAATCGCTTGTGCATACCAGTTATCTACAATTTCGTAGTCACTACGCGGAATCACACCAAAACTATAAATCTTATTGCCATCAGCATCAAAACGGTTAAAACCGACAATGGCATATTCAGCATGATCACAACCGCTACTCCAGCCATAATCACCGTTTAAAATAATTCCACCGTCAACTTCTTCTACCTTACCAAAAGGAGCAATAGAACTACTTGCGGTTGCATCCGGATCTTTTAACCAGATTTCATCTTGCAACTGTTTACTAAACATCGCAATTTGATGGCTATGAGTACAAAGAAGACTAAATGCCCAAGCCGTTCCCGCACATGCGCCTGCTAAAGTCACAATACAGTTGGCAAAACCCGGCAAGCTCATTTCTAGACCGCCATAAACCTTTGGTTGGAACGCTCGGTGTAGTCCAATTTCTTTAAGAAGTTTTATATTTTCATCAGGTACACGGCGTAATTGCTCGGCACTTTCTGCATTTTTTGCAATTTGAGGTAAAATTTGTTGAATTTTCTCAAGCATTGAAACTCCAGAAACATCTGGCGTTTGAGCGTGAGTGTATACAAGTCGTATTGGCTGAAAGATTGCTTCGCAAGCATGAATCACATCAGAATCCAGATTTAAAACTGTATTTTCCATAATATTGTTTCCATTCAATTAAAAATCATTCCACTATAGACTTCATTGTCTACATACGATGTTTGATACTCTTAAAGCCATTATTAAGAAATTCACCTCAATGATTAATGCACTTTTAAAAGTTAAAACTGTACTTTTCATAGTTTCAAAAGAAGAATATCTATCCTTTATTTTTCTTATGGCCAAACAAATAAAGCACCAATAGAAATTGATGCTTATTTTTTAATATTCATTGTTTTTTATTTATCGTGATGCCATATCACAGGAGATTTTGATTGTTCCTTTTCATAATCCGGTCCTAAAGGTATACCTGTTCGGTCTTTTAAAGAGACGGTTGAAAGAAAAGCAATACAAGTCATTAATGATAAATAAGCCGTAACGGCTAATGTTGATCCAGTGATATCAATAAGCCAAGCTCCAATCATCGGGGCAAATGCGCCTCCTAAAATTGCACCAAGTGCATATGAAATTGAAATTCCTGAAAACCGGATAGAAGCAGGGAAAAGTTCAGAATAAAAAGCAGACTGCACACCGTAAGTCAGGCCAATTCCCAATGCAAGAAAACATAAAGCTAGAGCGATTAATGGGATTGAAGCTGTATTAACTAATGGAAATAAAGTTAGAACAGCAATGAATTGAACACCCCATCCCACAATATATGTTTTCTTTCGGCCAATACTGTCAGACAAAAAGCCTGAAAACCATGTTGAAATTAACCACACGACAGATGCCAAGGTTACACTGATTAAAATAGGGGTTCTTGATAAAGCTAGAGGTCCTTCGGGATTTGTTGCATAATTTTGAATAAAGCCGCCAGTAGTCATGTAACCACACGCACTATTACCTGCAAAAACAAGAGCAGCTAAAATAACGAGAAGAGCATGATTTTTAAATAGATCACGAATAGGGGTAGCCGAGGTACTTTTACGTTGTTTTATTTCTTCGAAAACTGGGCTTTCTTCAACCGTACGTCGTATCCAATGCCCTACAAATAATAAAACGATACTAAATAAAAAAGGAATTCGCCAACCCCATTCTATAAATGCATCTCCAGGAGAGATAACCCCTGTCATTAGCGCAAACATAACTGAGGCTAAAATAAGGCCCAAAGGTACACCTATTTGGGGAAATGCTCCAAAACGTCCTCTTTTATGTGAAGGTGCATGTTCTACCGCCATTAATACAGCTCCACCCCACTCACCACCTGCGGCTAGCCCCTGTAATATCCTTAAAATGAGTAATAAAATGGGCGCCCAAATACCGATAGACTCATAAGTTGGCAGCAAACCAATACTTGTGGTTGCTAGTCCCATCAGAACTAACGTCATCACAAGCACAAAACGACGGCCATAACGATCCCCCAAATAGCCTGCTAAAAAAGCGCCTAATGGACGAAACAGAAAACTTAATCCAACTGTTGCAAAGGTAAGTATGGTCCCTAAAGAGCTACCAGCAGGTGTAAAGAAAAGATCTTTAAAAATTAATCCAGCGGCTGCCGCATAAATGAAAAAATCATACCATTCGACTGTTGTGCCGATAATTGTAGCGAAAGCAACTTTTCTTTCTTCCGCACTTAAATTTTCCTTTTCAATAGCCGTTATCGTGTCATTCATTGCTTACTCCTTGCATGATGAAATCTTATTGCTATAATTTTATTTCAAATAGTTAATATGTTAACTATTTAATTAATAATATTGCTGTGTCTAAAAAATATTTTGATTACCAGAATTATTAATATATTAACAATTCTGGCATAATACACGTGATTTTTTTAAATCTGTTAGGATTAAATTCCCATACACATATATTTGAGTTCTTGATAGTCTTCTAAACCATATTTTGACCCTTCTCGACCCGTACTAGACTCTTTGATACCACCAAAAGGAGCAACTTCAGTTGAGATAATACCTTCATTAACTCCAACCATACCATATTCCAATGCCTCGCCCACTCGCCAAGCTCGGCTTAGATTTTGTGTATAAATATAGGAAGCTAATCCAAACTCAGTATCATTGGCCATAGCAATGGCTTGCTCTTCTGTTTCAAATTTAAATACTGGTGCTAAAGGCCCAAAGGTTTCATCATTAGCAACTAGCATGTCAGTAGTTACATTGGCTAAAACTGTCGGTTCAAAAAAAGTCTGGCCTAAAGCGTGTCGATGCCCACCATAAATAATTTTTGCACCTTTCGAAGTGGCATCTAAAATATGTTCTTGAATTTTTTCAACCGCCTTTTCATTGATGAGAGGCCCCTGTTCTGCTCCATTTTCGAAAGCTGGTGCCACTTTGAGTTTTGCAACTGCAATGCTTAATTTTTCAATAAATACGTCGTAAACAGAAGCCTGAACTAATAAGCGGTTGGTGCATACACATGTTTGTCCACTATTGCGGAATTTAGATGCAATCGCACCTTCCACTGTACGATCAAGATCAGCATCTTCAAACACAATAAATGGTGCATTACCACCAAGTTCCATACTGACTTTTTTCATTGTTGAAGAGCATTGTTCCATCAACAACTTGCCAATTTGAGTAGAACCAGTAAAAGATACTTTCCGTACTGATGGGTGTTTAGTCAGTACTGCACCAATCATTCGTGCACTACCAGTCACCACATTAATAACACCTTTAGGAATACCTGCACGCTCAGCCAATACAGCTAGGGCAAATGCTGATAGTGGCGTTTCCGATGCCGGCTTTATAATTACCGTACAACCAGCAGCTAAAGCTGGACCAACCTTACGAGTAATCATGGCATTGGGGAAATTCCAAGGGGTAATGGCTGCTACAACACCTACAGGTTGGCGGATAACAACTAAACGCCGACCTTGCTTATCATGGGGAATGATATCGCCATATGCACGTTTGGCTTCTTCAGCGAACCACTCAATAAAACTTGCACCATAGAGAATTTCCCCACGGCTTTCAGTCAATGGTTTACCTTGTTCAAGGCTAAGTAATATTGCAAGATCTTCCTGATTTTCAATAATCAACTGATACCATTTTTTTAACAAAAGTGATCGCTCTTTTGCTGTAGTCAGCTTCCATGTAACCAAAGCCTGTTCAGCTGCTTTGACTGCATGTTCTACCTGCTGTTCTGTTGCGGAAGCAACATTGGCAATAGTTTCACCAGTGGCAGGGTTTGTAACAGTAAATGTTTGTTGATCTGCAGCCGCCAGCCATTCACCATTAATAAAAACCTGTTGTTTTAATAATGATGTATCTTTTAATTGCATGATTCTTTATTCCTTTAATAGACACTTGGTGATGTCGATACTGGTCCATCAACATTTTTGAATTTTGAGAGCAGTTGCTTCATCGATTTCATGAGTAAGCTGGTGTCTACTCCAACAGCAACAAATTCAGTCCCAAGTTCAAGATATTGTTTTGCCAGTTTTTCATCAGCAGATAAAATGCCAGCCGCCTTGCCTGCTGCTCGGATTTTCTGAATGGTCTGTACAATAATATTTTGGACAAATTCATGACCCGGATTACCTCGATAGCCAAGCGCTGCCGACAAGTCCGCGGGGCCAATAAAGATGCCATCAACACCATCAACATTTAATATTTCATCAAGATTATCTAAGCCTTTTTTAGATTCAACTTGAACCAAAAGACAGATTTGTTCATCCGCAGTTTGTAAATAGTCTGAAATATTATTCCAACGTGAAGCTCTAGCAAGCGCAGCTCCAACTCCTCGGATCCCTTCTGGTGGATAACGGGTTGCTTTCACCATCAATTCAGCCTGTTCAGCAGATTCAACCATTGGAATAAGTAGAGTTTGTGCACCAATATCTAGTAATTGCTTAATAAGCGGTACATCACCTGAAACCGGCCGCACGACCGCTTGGCTTGGATAAGCTGCGATACTTTGTAGTTGGGCTAAAATACTGCGCACATCATTCGGAGCATGCTCTCCGTCAATGAGCAACCAGTCATAGCCAGCATTTGCCGCAATTTCTGCACAGTAACCATCAGCTAAGCCCACCCACATGCCTATCTGTTGCTCGGTTTTAAGCTTTTGTTTAAAGTAATTGACCGTATTCACCATGATCATGCTCCTTTATACAAAGCGAAAAGCAATTGAACCAAGTTGATCATAATCAATATGGAATGTATCACCTGCACGAGCTGCTACAGGACGGGTAAATGAGCCACCCAAAATAATTTGTCCTGGCTGCAATGTAACACCATGTGGATGCAGTTTATTGGCAAGCCAAGCAACACCTTTTGCCGGATGATTAAGTACGGCCGCTGCAACACCGGACTCTTCAATGACGCCATTACGGTATAAAACTGCTGAAACCCGGCGTAAGTCGAGATCATTCGGTTTGATTGGTCGTCCACCCATAACAATGCCAGCATTGGCAGCATTATCTGAAATGGTGTCAAAAACTTTACGGGTGATTTGAGTTTCCGGATCAACATTGTGTAAACGTGCATCAATGATTTCAATCGTCGGGATCACGTAACGAGTCGCATCCAGTACATCGAAAATAGTGCAGTTTGGTCCAGATAACGGTTTGTCTAAAATAAAGGCTAATTCAACTTCAACACGAGGCACAATAAAACGTGACATTGGAATATCTGAGCCTTCTTCAAATACCATATCATCTAGCAATGCCCCATAATCAGGTTCTGTAATATTTGAAGAAACCTGCATGGCACGTGAAGTGAGCCCAATTTTATGACCAACTAATTTTCGCCCTTCAGCAATTTTATGCTCTACCCATGCTTTTTGAATGGCATATGCATCATCAATGGTAATCTCAGGATATTGCAGTGAAAACTGGCGTATTTGCTGACCAGTTTTTTCAGCTTCATCGAGTTGAATTGCTAACTCTTGAATTTTGGCTTTATCTAACATACGACTTCCCTGCCTCAAGCCTGATTTTTTAAAAACTGATGGATATTGTTCGATTTAAAATTAAGAACGGGATCAAGTTCTGTCATTTCAAATGAAATTGCCAAAAGTCGCTGCTCTTTCAAAGGTTGGAAAAATTGTTCAATCAGGCCAAAGAGTTCAATAGCAACTTTTTGTCTGGTTTCTAAATCACGCCCTGCTCCTACTTTTAAACTCATGTGTACAAATGCATAGTCATGCTGGCCATCTGCTACACGATATTTCTCTAGACGAATAGCACGGCTGCGTATTCCACCTAAAGGAAAGACACCTGTATTTCCTAAAAAGTCATTTACGGTTTTAAACAAGTCCTGAAAATCTACAGAGTTTTCAAGGTTGGCACTGTACTCAGCAATAAAGTGTGGCATCTTTCACTCCTTGATTATGTATTGGGCATTAATGGAAAAATTGCATTAATTTGCCCTGTTCCTGAACTAGGAAAAGCTGGTGTAATAATTTCAGCAGGTTGGTTATATTTATCCCAGCCTAAAGCGCCTAAAAGCATTGCTGTATCATGCATACCACCCTCACCGAAACAATACTCGGCATATTCTGGCAACATTGCGCAAAACTCTGCCCATTCAGCGTTTTCCCACATTTTCACGACATGTTTATCGACTTGACGATCCCATTCACGTGTATAGGTATCCATTCCACGTTGCGCTTCCCAATCCCAAATGAAGCGATGTGATAGTGAGCCACTGGCGAAAATTGCAACATTGCCATCGTAACGTTCAATTGCTTTGATAAGACCTTCACCGAATTTACGGCTATCTTGTAATGAATGAGATGTACAGAAAGCTGAGACTGAAACCACTTTAAAACGACGGTCTTGATTCATATAACGCATCGGGACTAAAGTGCCATATTCCAGCTCGAGACTTTTAATGTTATGCGCCTGAACACGGACGCCTGTTTTTGCAATTTCCTCTTGCATCAACTGGCCTAAAACCGGGTTGCCATCATATTCAAATTCCATATCTTTAATAAAATGTGGAAGTTCATTACTGGTGTAAATTCCTTTGAAATGTTCACCACAGTTAATGTGAAACGCACTATTCACTAACCAGTGGCTATCGAACACAACAATAGTATCTACATCCAAATCACGACAACGCTGCCCAATTTCCTTATGCCCATCAATAGCTGCTTGGCGGCAACCTTGGTGAGGACCAGGTAGTTCAGACAAATACATAGATGGAACATGTGTAATTTTTGCTGCAAGCACTAACTTACCCATAATATTTCTTCCCTAAACTATATTTATAAATTACACGCCCCAACGCGGAATATGATGTGAACCCATTGAAATACAAACATTTTTAACTTCTGTAAATACTTCAAAACTGTATTCGCCACCTTCACGGCCTGTACCGGATGCCTTCACGCCACCAAATGGCTGACGTAAATCACGTACGTTTTGGCTATTAATAAAGACCATGCCAGACTCAATACCTGCCGCAAGGCGATGTGCCTTACCAATATCTTGAGTCCAGATATATGAAGCCAATCCATATTCAACATCATTTGCAAGACGTAATGCTTCTGCTTCATCTTTGAATTTTAACAAGCACACCACTGGCCCAAAGATTTCTTCTTGGGCAATACGCATACGGTTATCAACATCGGCAAATACTGTTGGCTGAATGAATTGACCATTTTTTAAATGCTCAGGTAAGTTTGCTGGGCGCTCTAAACCACCTGCAACTAGATTTGCACCTTCTTCAATCCCGATTTTGATGTAGCCCGTGACTTTGTTGTAATGCGCTTGGGTAATCATTGAGCCGACTTGGGTATTTGGATCTTGAGGATCTCCAACAATGATATTTTTTGCACGGCGTGCAAACTCAGCTACAAATTCATCGTATACAGATTCTTGAATAAAGATACGACTACCTGCAGTGCAACGTTCACCATTTAACGAGAAGATCGTAAACAATGCTGCATCTAAAGCACGTTCTAAATCGGCGTCAGCAAAAATAACAACTGGAGATTTGCCACCAAGTTCCATTGAATATTTTTTCAAACCTGCATTGGCCATGATTTTACGACCAGTAGCAGTACCACCGGTAAATGAAATTGCACGAATGTCAGGATGTTTTACCAGTGCATCCCCAGCATTTGCTCCATAACCCTGAACTACGTTGAACACACCTTCTGGAATACCAGCTTCTAAAGCTAAACGCCCAAGTTCATTCGCGGTTAGAGGTGATAACTCCGACATTTTTAATACCGCAGTATTACCCAAAGCTAGACATGGTGCTGTTTTCCATGTCGCCGTCATAAACGGTACATTCCAAGGTGAAACTAGTGCACATACACCTACGGGTTGGTGTAACGTATAGTTCAGCATTTGGTCATCAACCGGATATGTATGGCCATCCATGCGGGTACACACTTCAGCAAAGAAATTGAAGTTGTGTGATGCACGTGGAATTAAAACATTTTTCGTCTGATGTATCGGCAGGCCTGTATCTAAAGTTTCTAGCTCTGCGATTTTTCCGACATTTTGATCGATGAGTTCGCCTAAACGACGCATTAGTCGTGCACGTTCTTTTGCTGGTGTTTTGGACCACTTTGGAAATGCTTTTTTCGCAGCAGCAACTGCTAAATCAATTTCTCTTTGGCTGCCACTTGCTACTTCACCAATGGCTTGGTTAGTAGCTGGGTTATAGTTTGTAAATGTCTCGTCACTAGCGACTTCTTTACCATCAATCCAATGCTTAATCATGGAAAATTCCTTTATTTCACAGTATTAAAAAATTCAGTTTCTGAAACGATATAGTTCCGTAGCTTGCCTATACCTTCAATTTCAACGACAACTTCATCTCCCGGAACCACATCAGATAAGCCTTCTGGTGTTCCAGTTGCGATCATGTCACCTGGTTGTAAGGTCATAAATGATGAGATGTACTCAATGAGGAATGGCACATTAAAAATCATGTCTGCTGTAGTGCCTTCTTGACGAAGTTCTCCATTAACCCATGTTTTCAATACAAGGTTATTTGGCTCAGGAACTTGTGCACGGTCGATAATGTATGGTCCAACAGGTGTGGTTGCCTGACGGTTTTTAACGCGTAAGTTTGGACGGTAATAATTTTCCAGATAATCTCGAATCGCGTAGTCATTGCATAAGGTATAGCCTTGTACATATTCCAAGGCATTTTCACGTTTTACATTTTTGGCAGTCTTACCAATTACAGCAACAAGCTCACACTCATAATGCATATATTCAACATGGTCTGGACGCCAGGTTTGTTTGTTATGCCCTATATAAGTATTATTGGCTTTAATAAAAATCAACGGTTCTTTTGGTGGCTCAAAAGCCAGTTCACGTGCGTGATCTGCATAGTTCAAACCAAGTGCAAACATGGTGCCATTTGCAGGTGGTAACCATTCAACTTGCTCTTCCTTAAGAGTTTGGCCAGAAGGTAACTTAACGCTTAAGTCATCATTTACCTGAACATCAAAAATTTGTCCTTCATATTTAATTTTAGCTGTCTTCATAACTATGCTCCCTGTTCCTGAACAGTGTTTGTGACTTTGCCGATTTGTTCAATTTCAACAGTAACGGTATCTCCATCATGAAGATCAGCTCGGCCCAGTGGGGTACCTGTCAAAAGAATATCCCCTTCATTGAGCGTCATATATTCACTAATTTCCTGAATAAGCTGTTCCGGTGTGCGAACCCAATTTGCAGTTGTCCCTTCCTGTACAACTTCATTGTTCACATACACGCGCAGGGTTAATGCATTGACATTTTGTACTTGATCTTTCGCTACGACAGGACCTATAGCGCAAAAACCGTCACGGCATTTCGCTTTGATTGCTGGTCGATAATAACTATCTTCAGGAAGGCTAAATTCATTGATAACGACATAACCCGCAATATAGTCAGCAGCTTCACTTTCCTTTACTCGACTGGTACTTTTCCCAATAACCACACCTAGCGCAGGACCAGCTTGTAAAGTTTCATGCTGCGGTTTTACAACCACCCCACCATTACTATTTCGAGTATTTGGCGTTTTAATAAATAAAACAGGTTTAACCGGCTCTTTTACATAGGGTTTTTCATTAAAACTTTTTTGGAGTGTTTGATATAAACACTTATAATTCAAAGCAATACCAAAAATATTACCATCCAATTTGATCTCTTTTGAGTGATCCATCAGGTACTTACTCCATATTTCTTCTGTTTCATCGGAAATAGACTTTCTAACAATTAGTTAATATGTTAACTTTATAGTTAATATGTTAACTAATTTCAAGTGTTTTTTCATGTATTCTTAAAAAGCATACTTTCCAAGGAACTAATAGTATGAAAAATGGAATGATTCCTAATTTAAAGATGGGTGAGGTCTATGACCAACGCTATGCGGATGCTGAAATTCATTATGAAGCACTAAGCAAGCTTGCTCTGTTTTTTGGAATGCAAATGCCAGCACATCGGCATGACCGTTTTTTTCAAATACATTTTTTAACTAAAGGCACTGTCCGAATTTTTCTAGATGACGTGAAATATGTATGTCAGGCACCTGTTTTCTTTTTTACCCCACCTTCTGTTGCTCATTCATTTATTACCGATCCTAACTGCGAAGGCCATGTACTCACGGTACAGCAAAATATTATTTGGTCGCTCTTAGAAGATGGTTTTCAAATACAAAATTTTATCCCAATTTGTTTACAAAGAAATAATTTAGAACCCATGCTCCAGCAAAGTATGGACCAAATTGAAAGATATTTATATCAGCTCAAACTGGAATTCGAGGCAAATCGGGATGGTAAGGACTTAGCTCTAAAAAGCTTGATCAATCTAATTTTTCTCAATGTATTACGGCTCAGCAATGCTGCTCCACTGCGTGTGAAAAACTGTAAGAATGAATTATCTATTTTTAGAAAATTTAATGAATTGATTGAAGACCATTTTATGGAACATTGGTCATTAGCCCAGTACGCAAGCCACTTGGCAATTACAGAAGCTAGACTGAATGAAATTTGCAAACGTTTAGCTGATATTTCTTCTAAAAAACTTATCTTTGATCGTCAAATGCAAGAAGCTAAAAGGCTATTAATTTTCACAGATGACTCAATCAACGAAATTTGTTATCAGCTTGGTTTTAAAGATCCAGCATATTTTAGTCGTTTCTTCCAAAGACATGCAGGAATTCGTCCATCAGATTTTCGTAATCAGCATATTCAACAGTAATTAATATGAAATCGAAAAATTATGCATTAATCGGACTGTTGGGAGCTTTAGTTGCATTCGGTCCCCTATCAATTGACATGTATCTCTCAAGCCTTCCCCAAATGTCTGTAGATTTAGCGAGTTCTGCCCAGCAGATTCAAAAAACCATTACGGTGTTTTTGGTTGGTTTTAGTATTGGCATGCTATTTTATGGGCCTTTATCGGATATATATGGTCGAAAGAAAATACTAATTATAGGTATTTCGATTTATATCTTTGCCTCCATAGGCTGTACCTTATCTGAATCGGTTGAGCAATTGACTCTTTTCCGTTTTTTACAGGCTCTTGGCGGGGCTAGCGCCTCTGTCATTTCGAGGGCTTTGGTCAAAGATTTATTTGAACAGAATCATATCCCCAAAGTCTTGTCTTTAATGCATATCATTACCATGATTGCCACTCTTATTGCCCCAACTCTAGGTGGTCTGTTAACACAATATTTTGGTTGGAATGCGATTTTTAAACTTTTATCCCTGTTTTCGGCAAGTATTTTATTAGGTGTTTTTCTTAGTATTCCAAATGAATTCCCAAAAAATAGCAGACCTCATTTTATAAAAAATTATATTGCAGTAATTAAAGATAGCAGAGCATGGAGTTTTATTTTTGCTTTAAGCGGAACATTTGCCGGAATGTTTGCATATATCACAGCATCTTCATTTATATTTGTAGATCAAATAGGCTTTAGCCAATTACAGTATGCATTTTTATTCGGATTTAATATTACTGGAATTATTATATTCACGATTTTAAACACTTATTTTTTAAGAAAATACTCATCTTACAAACTTCTTAAGGCATTTACGTTAGTCGCCTGTATTTCAGGTTTTTATTTATTACTAATTAGCTTATTAAATTTTCACCATCCCTTTTATCTCATCATTGGATTACTCATGTTTGTAGGAGTAACAGGAGCTATTGGAGCAAATGCAATCGCAAATTTATTAAATATTTTTTCTCAAGCAGCAGGTACAGTTTCCGGACTCGCGGTATCTTTCCAATTTGGCTTCGGTGCCTTAGCCAGTTATTTTACAGTATTACTTTATCGCCCAGACTCTTCACTAGCCATGACACTCATTATGGCAATTTGTGGATTTATAAGTTTCTTAAGTTTGAGAATAAATAAGCAGCTCAAAAATTATTTATAGTGATATTTAAAATAGATAGAGTGAAGCAATTGTAATTACTGAACAATTGCTTCACATATAATATTAGATACTACTAAGCATTAATCTACAAAAGTAACCTTTGCAATTGCCTTTTTACTACTTTGTATAATGAAAGTCCCATTCTTTTTTACAGAATATGTGGAATCTACTTTTTCCCAGTCAACTTTTACAGCACCGCTACTCAAAGCATCTTTAGCTTGAGCTGCATTTGTAGTTAAACGAGCTTTACGTAAAATAGAAGTAATAAATACTTCACCTCCAAATTCGCTACGTGAGATGAAGACTTCTGAAATATCTGCCGGGATTTCTCCATGAGTAATAATATTACCTGTGCTTTTATTTGCAGTTGCAGCAGCTTCGGGACCATGAAAACGCTCTACCAATTCCAAGGCAAGAATACGTTTAACTTCTTGCGGATTACGGCCTTCAGACATCTCTTGAAGTATGACTTTAATTTCATCTATTGTTTTAAAACTAAGCAAATCAAAATAGCGTTCAATTAATAAATCGGGAAGTGAAAGAATTTTTTGGTACATTGTACCCGGTGTGTCAAATACCCCAATATAATTTCCTAAAGATTTAGACATTTTATTCACCCCATCTAAACCTTCTAAAAGAGGAACAGTAATGCACACTTGTGGTGTTTGCTGATAACGTTCCTGTAATGTACGTCCCATTAACAAATTGAAGGTCTGATCAGTCCCGCCCATCTCAACATCAGCCTCAAGCGCAATCGAGTCATAACCTTGAATTAATGGATATAAAAATTCATGAATTGCGATAGGCTGGTGTTGTTTATAACGTTTATTGAAATCATCACGTTCTATCATACGTGCAACAGTGTGTTGTGAAGCCAATTGAATAAGATCAGCAGCCGTTTTTTGAGAAAACCACTCGGAATTAAAAACAATTTTGGTTTTTGACGGATCAAGAATTTTAAAAACCTGTTCTTGATAAGTCTTTGCATTTTCGAGAACCTGTTCACGTGATAATGGAGGTCGTGTTGTGTTTTTACCAGAAGGGTCTCCAATTCTAGCGGTATAATCGCCAATAAGAAAAAATACCTGATGACCTAAATCTTGGAATACCTTAAGTTTATTAAGAAGAACCGTATGACCAAAATGCAAATCTGGAGCGGTCGGATCAAATCCGGCCTTAATTCTTAACGGGCGATTTTCTCTTAACTTTTTTAGAAGATCATCCTTTGAAATGATCTCATGTGTACCACGCTGTATGAGTGTAAGTTGTTCTTCAGGAGCCAAGAAATTCATCATTCAAATATCCACATCATTCATTAAATAAAGGGTTGTTCAACAACCCTGCTTACTTCCCAAGGAAACTTAAATTCACTAATTTTTAAAATGAGAGATTTAAAACCAGTTGTGCATAAAGATTGGTTTTATCATCTCCATTTTGTAAACCGTTATGTGCCAAATCATATTTCGGTTTATAAATTCCCAATAATGGAGATACTGTGAGGTTGGGTTTCACAAACCATAAAGCATATAAATCAAGCTCTTGGCCCGATAAATCAGTATTATTTTCTTTCTTTAAAGTATCAAAATCATAGGCTTGCAATCCTAATGTTACTTTTTCATGAGGACTGACACTAAAACCGAAATTTGAAATTTGTGTATTGGCATTAAATGGTCCTGAATAGTTATATGCCACTTCTCCCTGAAACCATTTTCCATATTCCAACGCACCAACGAACAAGTTGTCCCATTTTTCTGAAAAACGGCTATATCTCAGCGTAAAAGAAGGCTTCCAAGCGGTATTGAAGGTATAGCCAGTTTTTATATACCAAGCATTTTCAGTATTGGCATCGCGTTTGTCTTGAACCGCATATTCAAAACCAAAAAGTGTATTTTCTATCTCTGTACACGACAAATTTCACAGAACCCTTATCCTATCAGGATTCTGCTTTCTTAAAATTGCCAAAATTTCCTTAAACTCTTCTTTTTCCCCAAAACCAATTAAACGCTGAATCGCCATTTGAACATAGTCTAAACCATAGCGAAATAAACTCATTGAGAGTCGTCCATGCTTCTTTATTTTTATCGCTTTTTTTTGATTATGTTGCCATTCACCCGTTAAGTAACACCAACAGAAGCTTATAGCTAACACCGCAATCAATTTTTCACTCGTCTAGGGTCTGTCAAGCGCGTATTTTCAAGATTAAACCCGCGTCCTTTGAGACAACTGAATAAGGTTTCAATTTCCCAGCGTAATGCATAATCCTGAATAGCATTGGCATTAAACTGAGGAGAAACGACGAGTAAAAGCTCTCCATTTTCTAACTGTAGTGCACTTATATATAGTTTCACCCGACCAACCAAAATCCGTCGTTTACGACATTCAATTTGACCAACTTTAAGATGGCGAAATAAATCACTAATTTTATGATTCTTTCCTAAATGATTGGTGACAATGAAGTTTTTTAACACGAATGCAGAAGTTGATGTCTTGTTCAATTAACCATGTAAACCACTGCTCACCGATAAACTCTCTGTCTGCGAACACATTCACAATACGGTCTTTACCAAAAATGGCTATAAAGCGTTGAATCAAAGCAATACGCTCTTTCGTATCTGAATTTCCACGTTTATTAAGCAATGTCCAAAGGATAGGTATCGCTATTCCACGATAAACGATTGCGAGCATCAGGATATTAATATTTCGTTTTCCCCATTTCCAATTGGTTCTATCTAAAGTCAGTTGCACTTGGTCGAATGAAAACATATTGAAAATCAACTGAGAAATTTGACGATAATCAAAATACTGACCTGCAAAGAAGCGCTGCATACGTCGATAAAATGATTGTGGTAAACACTTGATGGGCAAGGCTTTAGATGCAGAAGAAAGATTACATGTTTGCTTTAAAATAATCACAAGCATGATGAGCGCAAAGCACTTTAAATGTGACTTGTTCCATTTTAGAGATTTGTTTAAGATAAGATATAACTCATTGAGATGTGTCATAGTATTCGTCGTTAGAAAACAATTATTGTGACATTATTTCAATGAGTTATCTATTTTTGTCGTGTACAGAGATTTTCTATACCTAAGCTACCTAGACCACGTAAGCTATATACATTCATTCCTTCTCGGTCAGATAAAATTGATGAAACCTGTTTTGCAAAAGCCTGATCAATAGACTCATTATGTAAATAAGTAAAGCCTAGAGTTCCTTTTTTAGTATCAGTGTAATCTAAGGTAGCCGCATAAAACTTTGAATAGGCTTGAATTGCATTATTTGATTTAAAAGTAGAGAGGCTACCGTGTAAGCCCTCTTGATTTCCAAGTTTAACCACGACGGTATCTTTAAAATTTCGATGCCCTGCCAAGTAATAGGTTCCACCACCTTTACGGTTGAAAGCTTCACCTAAAAGGGGTGAATGGCCGACATTCGGTGCATCTGCACATATCAGAAAACCATCTCCAAAACAGATATTTTGCCGACCAAAAGAAATATCTAACCCATTATGTCCAAGCCATGGAATTAAATCGCCTGATTTCCAGCCAACAAAAGCATCTTCAATTTTTGTTGCCCGTTCACTACCATCAGTAAAACCTGCTGCATCACCATCTCCCCAAGTACCTGCGCTCACTAAGTTGGCTTTACCATATACAGAACCAAATTCCCCAATTTTTTGTTCTGCATTTAGACCATATTGCAGATACCCTTCTTGCCAGCTATAGCTTTCATTTTCAGCATTTGGAATATAATTTTTCTTACTATAAAAGGTCCCTATAGTTGCAATGATATTCGCTGAAATTTGTGTATCATCAGTTTTATAAAGTTCAATATCTGCATGTGTTTTACATGCAGCCATTAATATCCCTGAGAGTGTTATAAAACGGTATAAATTTTTATTCATCGCTCTTATGTCCTTATAAATGAATGGATAAATGCATCCGGAGTAATTATTTTTAGCAGAGCGAGGACAGTTAAATATTGTAAAAAAACGACTTATTAATAAATTATTTTAGTTTTTTCTATTCTTCATAGATGGAGCGATGCATAAGAGACTATACATCGCCTTTTTTATTAAACTCTTTTAACTAAACTATAAATATTATTATAAAGATCAATATGTTTTTTCTTTAGGAAAGCACCAGTCACTAACCCAGCAATAATACTTATAAATAAAACTATAGGCATAATATAAATAGTCGGACTATTACTACCACTCATGATATCTAAATTCTTAATCACAAGATAAAGAATAAAAGCCATTCCTATGCTTGAAATAGTTGGAGCAATTAAGCGGCTCCACATGCTAACTTTGAGGTCTTTATTTTTAATAAAATATGAAATAACCGCCAAGCTTACGCCAAATTGTAAAGCTAAAATTGCCATACTTCCAAAAGCCGAACACCATGAGAAGATATCAATCATCGGATCAAAATGCATAACTGCGAATACGACAATACACATCATTATGATAATGCCTTGAACAATACTGGCAATATATGGGGTTTGATGTTTAGCATGAGTTTTTGAAAGCTTTGACCAAAATAAGCCATCACGACTAATGGTATACATATATCGTGCAAGTGAATTATGAAAAGCCTGAGTAGCAGCAAATAGACTTGTTAATAATAAAACCGACATTACGTCTACTGACCATTTACCCAAAACAGCGGTAGCCACATCATACACATACATTCCCGGATCTTTGCTTGCTATTGCTACAATAGCTCCAGATGAGCTATAAAGGATAAAGCTCCAAGAGGTAAATACAAAAAATATAGCGATTAAACCTACAGCAATAAAAGTAGCTCTAGACACCACTTTTTTAGGATTTATACATTCTTCAGAATAAATTGCCGCTGCCTCAAATCCTATAAATGAACAGATGGCAAATACCATTGAAATACCAAAATGATTGGTAAAAATTGTACTTGGTTGAAATGAAGTAAATTCAAAATTTATGGGCTTCTGGAATATCGCAATATCTATTAGCAAAATAATACCCACTTCAAGAATCATTAAGAGGCCTAGAATTTTTCCTCCAATTTCAACTCTTGCAATACCCAGTAATATGACCACAATTTGCATAGCCAATGCATAAACCCACCAAGATATATCAATTCCCAAGTGAGAAACGACCAAGTGTTGAGTAAAGAAGCCAAACATGGCTGTCACTGATAGTTGAATTGCCGTATATGCCAAAATAGCAACACTTAAACCCGAAATGCCTGGTCCAACACCTAAACCTTGTACAATGTACGTATAAAAAGCCCCAGCATTGACGACATATTTACTCATAGCTATAAAACCAAAACTGAAAATAATCAGTAGTAAAGCAGCTACAATGAAAGAGCCGGGTACGCCTGCTCCATTTCCTAACATAAAATTTAAAGGCATTGCACCCACGACTCCAGTCAATGGAGATGCAGCTGCAACAACAAAAAATACGACCGTCCATAGTCCTAGACTGCCTTTTTTCAGATTATTTCCATTATTCATATAAGCTCCCCGCGAACGAGAATAAAACTATATAGCTCTGTCTATTTTGCTCTTCATTCTCTTAAAGATAAGATTTTCAAAATCGACCTGTCTTGTGCAGCAAATTTATGAACCCAGCAGAAAATTCTTGACTAGAATCTTAAGACTTAAAATTGCTGTCATCAGTTTTAAATTAAATGAAAACACTAAAGATCACTTGTAAAAAAACGACATTCTTAATATTTCAATAAGTAACTAATTTATATAAAAAAAGCCATTTAAAAAACTTAAATGGCGAAAGACACAACTGATGTATTTAAAAAATCAGGCTTCTGTTATATGAACTGATTGCTTATGGGTATATTGCAGCAGCCCCCCCATACCAAAAGAATACCCTAAACCAGAAAGCTTCCAGCCCCCAAAAGCTGCTTCCGGGGAAAGATCTGCATGGCTATTAATCCAGACCGTCCCTGTTTCCATTTTTTCGGCAATTTCCTGCGCTTTTTGCAAGTCTTTAGTCCAGACCGAACCACCTAGGCCAAATTCACTTTGATTTGTAGATTCAACGACTTTATCAATATCACTAAAGCGTAAAATAGGTAAAACAGGACCGAATTGTTCTTGTTCTACAATTGCTGTTTCTTCATTTACATCTACAACAAGAGTCGGGGCAATAAAATAACCTTTTTCAGGAAGTGATTGATGAGCACGGATTACTGTCGCACCTTGTTCAATTGCATCTTCAATCAAACGCTGCACTTTGTCGAACTGCATTTTATTTTGTACTGGGCCAAAAGTTGTCGAAGCTGCCAAACCATCCCCTAATACCTGAGCATTAATAATCTCGGTAAGTTTCTGGACTACCTGATCATAGATATTGTCATGCACATATAGTCTCTTCAGACATGCACAAGTCTGGCCAGCATTTAAAAAAGCGGACATAAATAGCTTCTGGCATGTAGTTTCAACATCTACATCATCCAAAACAATCCCAACATCATTTCCGCCTAATTCAAGTACAACACTTTTTAATGTGTTGATTGAATTTTGTAGTATACGTTGCCCCGTACTTGTTGAGCCTGTAAAAGTCACTTTTTCAACAACCGGATGTGCCGTAAGCGCACTACCGATTTGCCCATCACCCAATACCAGACTACATACACCGGCAGGTAAATGTTTATTGATAATCTCGACCAGCTTAATAGTACTCAACGGCGTAAATTCTGATGGCTTATTAATCACACAATTTTTAGTTTTTAGCGCAGGAAATAGATGCCAGGCAGCGATCATAAATGGCCAGTTCCACGGTGTAATAGATGCAATAACCCCAAGTGGTCGATTATAAACCGTAATCTTTTTGCCATTCGTCTCCTGATAATGCTCGACGGGAATCGTTAAACTTACAATATAATTGATCCACTGCGCTGTAAGCTCAACCTCTAACTGCGCCAAAAAAACGGGTTTGCCTTGTTCTTGAGTAATAAGAATAGCAAGCTCATTTTTTTGAGACAAAATATCTTCGGCAATTGCATGAAATGCCTGTACGATTTTTTGGTCATCTACATTTTTCCAGGTTGCAAAAGCTTGCTTTGCTTTGGCAATACAATCATCTAGCTGTTCTGGTGTCGTTGATGAGACAGTTGCTATTACATCCAATGTTGCCGGATTAATAACATCAATCGTTTTACCTGTCCCTAGTACTGTTTGACCATTTATATACATAGACGTATTCATACAATCTTCCTATGATCATGTATATAAAGCGACTAATTTTAGCTTTTAAAATTGTTCACTTTAATTGAAATAAAAGAATAAAAACATCAAATCAATGACATCTTTTTAATGGGAAAAAGCACACTGATTTGATGTTTAAACGGTTTAGACAACAGCAAAATAATGTTTGATAAAGAAGTCTGATTTGACTTCCCATACCGTTGAAGTTCCTTTTTCGACTACCCAAAAATCACCTGCTTTAAATGTTGTAGTCACCCCAGTTGATTCATCAGTAATAGCTACCTCACCAAAAATAATCACAGCCTGCTCACTGAATGGGTATACCAATCGGTATTTACCTTTTTCTGTACCAAAATAACCTGAGCTAATCGCATCTGTAGGGGCACCTAAAGACATTTTTCCGAAGACCTTTACATTTGGTGAACCATCTAATACTTCACCACCTAGATCTGTAATCTGTCCCCATGCATCTAAATGTTCAAGCTGGTTGAGTTTTCCGATACTTGTTAAAGCCATTTGCTTACCTCTACATTTATTTCAATTTACACATGAAAACTTTTTCAAAAATGCTGAATTCATGCCTGACGTGCTATTAATAACAAACTAAGATTTGCCAATCTTGTAAAAAAACGACATAGGTACACCTTATATATTTCAATCAATAACAATATGTTTTTCAGTACTCTAAAAGCTTTTCCCAACGCTCAAGTAGAGCGTCCCTTGCATATTTTTATTAGATGTATCAATCGTGGTATCAATCCATGATAATTCCGCGTCTAACCCTTTAAGTGTTGCGCGGACTCCTATTTTGTAATCGACGTAAGCTTTTTGAGTTCCCTCACCACCAAACACTTGTAGAAACTTTTCCTTATTTTCAAGTAAGGTATAACCGGCTGAACCAAATAAGTTAAATGTATTGTTTAAAGGGTAACTATATGAAATATTTGTATAATATTCTTTCCCAGAACTGGTTGTGTAATCTGGTGAAAAATAAAGTGCGGCACTAAGTTTATCCTTGGCCATGAACAAATTGACCCGGTTATAAATTAAATTGAACTCATTGAAGTCAGCATTCAATTCACTTGGTGAACCCACATAGTTAACATCTACAACTCCGATGTCTAAGTAGGAATGCTCACTTAAACTCCAGATGTAACCTAAAAAAATATCAGCCTCTATAGAGCTTTCAGGATAGACATTTTGATTTGACGCCCATAAATTCAAATAAGCTCCAGACTTATGAGAGAAATTAATCCCCCCTTGTATAGCTGGTTTCCTATTAGTCATAGATACACCGCGAAAGTTGTATTGATTTGCCAGAAGCACATTCCCAGTTATATGAATTGAGCTTAATTCTTCCATTTGAGATTGAGCATATGTCACGTTTGTCATTAAAAAACTAATTAAAAGAAAAGGCAGCCTTTTATAAATTTCCATCTCAAGCCTCCTTGTTGATATGGTTTGCCTAGCATTCTCTGCATAAGAATCATCCATGTTCTGTGTTCATAAAAAATCACCCGAATGGGTGATTTTTAAAAATTAATTTGCAGCTTAAATAATCAAACAATCTTTTAAATGGAATTAAAGATGTTGTTAGATAAAACGTTAAAGTGGACAGATGCTTTTGCTCTATCAATGAGTGTCTCAGGAGCAATTTTTGCGTCTTTCGGTTTTGCACTCGGATATTTAGGAGCATTTACCGCAATTTTTGTATGGGTTTTCGCAGCTTTAATTGGCAGTTTGCAAAATTGGTTCTTCTTAGAAGCAGCCACTATGTTTCCAGATAAATCGGGTGGCATTGCCCTCATCGCAACTGAAGGCTGGAAAAATAAATTTTCGTTGGCTGGTCCCATTGCATCTTTTGGTTATTGGATGGGATGGTCTGCAGTTCTATCAATTGTTGGTGTAAGTGCCGGTTCAATTATCAAAGAACAATGGTTCCCTAAAAGCCATTTCACTTTGTCATTAGGTTTTACTAGTCTGGAATTACCCCAAATATTTGCAATTGTAATCATCATTTTATTTTGGATCCTGAATCGACGAGGAATTGACCTTGCTGCAAAGGTCTCAAAAATTATGGGGATTTTTCTTTTAATTCCAGTCTCTGTTCTAGCTTTGGCCCCTTTTAGTAGTGATTGGCAATTAGAGCGATTATGGCAAAACTTTCATTTGGAGCACTTTACAACACTAAGTGGCTTTAAAGTTTTAGCTATCTGGTTATTTTTAGTCTGTTGGAGTTCATACGGTACCGAGATGTGCGCGAGTTTTGCACCTGAATATAAAACCACTCGGGATATGAAGCTTTCAATCATTAGTTCTGGTTTTTACACCGTGTTGGTTTTTCTATTTGTCGGTATTGGTATATCAGGACTAGTTGATGCCAAAACAGCTCTAGCTAATCCAAACGGTTTCTATATCGATATGTTTATAAAACTTACTGGTGAACGCTGGGCACCATTATTTAGTATTTCTCTACTCTTTGCGCTATTTATGGGTGTGAATGCAGGTATAGCTGATGGATCGCGTGCCTTATACGGTATGGCACAAGAAGGGCTCACCTTAAAACAATTCAGCAAGTTGAACAAACACAATATTCCAGAAAGATGCATTGTTGTTGCAGTAGTGATTAATGTACTTATGATTATTTTCCTTAAATCACCATTAGCAATCCTAATTGCAGCAAATTTGGGTTATGTACTTTCAATATTTTTTGCATTAACAGGTTATTGCTTATTAAAAAATAAATACAAACAACAAAATCGAGAAATAAAGCTTAGTCAAAAATGGATTCCTTTTGCTTACCTTCTCTCTATTTATACCCTCATTATTTTAATCATTGGTGTGATTTATACAGAAGAAGCTGGCTACGGCTCTATTAAAGAACTACTTAGCGCAGTACTTATTTTATTAACTTCACTCATCTTTTATTGGTTTCGGAAAACCTTTCAGAAATAAGGATATAGATCATGTTATCAGTTGAAATGCCAACAACCTATTATACGACCACAAAAAAATATGACTTACACTTTCCAAATTTGGAGGATGATATTGATGTAGATGTAGTCATTATTGGTGGTGGATTCTCTGGTGTGAATACCGGTCTTGAACTAATTGAACGCGGTATAAAAAGTATCGCCATTCTTGAAACTAATTATATTGGATTTGGGGGGTCAGGTCGTAATGGTGGCCATATTATGGCTGGAATTGGACATGATCTTGATCGTATTAAAAAATTTGTTGGACAAGATGGCTTAAACACAATTTTTGAAATCAGTGATTCCGGCTCGCGTATTATTAAAGAGCGTATCCAAAAATATAATATTGATGCAGATGTGGTATGGGGATACGGCTATCTCGGATTTAACAATCGTCAAGCTAAATTATTAAGACAATGGGAAAAAGAATACAAGAGTATTAACAATGATGTTGAAATTGAGTTTCTTGAAGGTGTTGAAGTAAAAAAAATAGTCGGTTCAGATAGCTATGCCTGTGCGTTAAAACATATGGGCAATGGTCACTTTCATTCTCTCAATATGCTCTTGGGGTCAGCGAAAGCTTTTACCGACCAAGGAGGACAAATTTACGAATACTCTCCTGCTATAGAAGTAACCTACGGTGAAACAATCAGAGTTAGAACACCGAAAGGTTCAGTTAAAGCGAAAAAATTATTGTGGTCATGTGGAGCTTTTTTAAATCGTTTAGAGCCTTATTTACATAAAAAGACCATCAATACTTATGCTTTTCAACTTATGACAGAGCCATTAAGTGATGAACTCATCCATCGCATAAGCCCTATTCGTGGAGCTTTTAGTGATATTCGCCCTGTAATTGACTATTACAGGATAACTAATGAAAACCGTTTGTTATTCGGTTCTGCGACAGCAATCACGGAATATATTCCATCTGACTTAAAGAAATGGAATAGACAATTAATGCTGAAAATCTTTCCTTATTTAGAAAATGTTCATATCGATTTAGCATGGGGTGGCCCTATGGAATGTTCAGCCACCCTCTTCCCACAGATTGGCAATCATCCTAAACATAAAAATGTTTTCTTTGTACAAGGATATTCTGGCTTTGGTGTAACACCGAGCCATGTCATCAGTCAGGTGGTCGCAGATGGAATGATGGAAGGCTCTAAATATTGGGACGTCATTAGCGCTATCCCTAAAGCAAGTGTTTGGGGTAAAGAACACTTCAAATCACTATTACTTACAACTGCGAAATTTATCCACCAATTGGAAGGCTATGCCAACGGGAGACGTTAAATCATGCCTAAAACAATTTTGAATACCAAATTGGAGCTCCTACAAACGCTTTGGAAGCAAAAAGATGTACAAGGAATCTTTGATCATCTTTATGTAGATAAAACCGAGATTAGTGGGCAAGGTACGACTGAGTTATATACAGGTAAAAATAAACTAATCAACTTACTAAAAGATCTTGTAGAGGGATCTTGTGATGTTAATCTTCGTATTTTTAAAAGCACTGAATTAAGCAAGCAATTAATACTCACATGGGTAAATTGGACAGTTTATACCGATGATAGAAATGATCATTTTACAATGAAAAGTCTCTTTTTATGGCAAGAAATTGATCAAGACTGGAAGATTATCGCTGATATGTATGCTGATGACGCAATAAATTAATGAATTAAGGACAATCTCTCAGATTTGGGAGATTGTTATTTTTTTATTATCGGGATAATTTTCTGATGCTTAAATTCTTATTATGTATTGCTATATTAATCGAAACAATTGCTACAACTTTTTTTAAAGCTTTCTGATGGCTTTACCAAACCTCTTTTTAGTTTCATTACAATCCTCGGTTATATAGTTTCCTTCTATTTGCTCTCTATAATCGTAAAAGAATTACCAATTGGAATTGTTTACGCAGTATGGTCTGGTATGGGTATCATCTTGGCAAGCTTTTATTGGCTATTTTTTGTTTAAGCAAAGCCTAAATATTTCAAGCCTAACTAGTATCACTTTTATCATTACAGGTGTAGTTATTGTTAATTTTTATTCGACATAATTCTAAATAAAATCATATAGATAAAATAAAAAATCAAGCTTAAAGTTAAATAATTTCAAACGAATATAGACAAAATTAGTTAACATGTTAATATTTATTCATTGCTGAAGGACTTAGCAAGTAGATGAATAAGGGACATACCAGTATTTCTTTAAGTAATTAATTCTTGAGTTTGGGAAAATTCCAATTTTAATAAGAAGTTAATTAAGAAATATAATGATCGCTCTGAATTCATCACGTAATTTAATATTACAGGATGACTGATTATGTTGAGCCGCTCAAACTATATGAAAGTTTTTAATGAGCTTGATGAGATTTATACCTCTAAATCTTTTGAACATCTCAGTCTTTTAACTTTTTTAAATAAAAATGTATATGAATCTCCAATGATTTATTGGAATATCAATACGAAAAATGAAATTAGCTATGACTGTTCACTAGGTATTGATGATAATTTTATAGAGCTTTATCATTTATATTATAAAGATTTAGATAATTTACATCCAAAAAAAATAGGAAATTACTTTTTAAATCATAGCAATATAGTATGCGAACTTGACTATATGAATAAATCTGATTATGAGAAATCGACTTTTTATAATGAATTTTTAAAGAAACAAGATGCTTATAATATTATACAATTACATCTAACTCATAAAAATAAAGCATTTGGAATAATTAATTTTTTAAAAAATAAAAATAAAAACAATGACTACCTGAGTTTAAGTTTTTTAACAAAAATTATTTCCAACCATGAATTTTATAAAAATAATTGCAAAACAATTAATCAATACGATCTCACAAAAAGAGAGTGTGAGGTTTTTAAATTATTAAAAGATGGTTTTTCATATAATGAAATTTCATCAAAACTATTTATTAGCTTGAATACAACGAAAACGCATTCAAAAAATATTTTTTCAAAACTTAATATTCAGTCACGTTATGATTTAAAAGACTTTTAAAAGGAATATCAAAAGATATTCCTTTTCTAGTATCCACTTTCTTCTAACGGCGTCCCTGCCCATAGCCTTTAATTTGGTGCAATACCTTACCTAACGTGCACATTGTTGCTCTCATTGAGTCTTTAAAAGGTATTTCTGGTTTAGAGACTGAACTCAGTAACTTAAAGTGCTCACTTCCCCCTAATATCCCTTGAGCAAGAATTTTGCAAATAATCTGACTTGGGGTGACACCAAAACCACAGTAACCTTGAACAAAAAAGACATTATCGTGGTCTTTTAAAGTACCAATTTGTGGAAATAAATTTTTAGTTGATGCCATTGGCCCACCCCAAGCAAGATCGATTTTTACATGCTCCAGATAAGGGAATACCTTAAGCATTAATTGGCGGTTCCACTCTTTTAAGTCTTGAGGAATATAATCTACTAGCGGTGTTGCAGCACCAAACAACAACCTGTTTTCTTTAGTTACACGGTAATAATCAATTACTGGGCGAATATCGCTATATGCCCCACGAATCGGACTTATCCTATTTATTAATTCATCACTTAAAGGCTCAGTCATTAGCTGAAATGCATATGTATTAATTGTTGTTTTATGTAATTCCGGTTCTAACTTGTTTAAAAAACTATCGCAGGCCCAAACCATTTTATTAGCCTTTACACAGCCTTTTGCTGTTCTCACTGTAATTTTTTTTCCATACGTCACTTCAACTGCTGGTGTATGTTCAAAGATTTTTACCCCATAAATTTCACTACATGCTTTAGCTTCGCCCAAAAGTAAATTTAATGAATGAACATGGCCTCCCCCCATATGGACAAGCGCACTGCCATAAACTTCAGAACCAATAACCCGTTGGACATCTTTTCCTTCAAGATAATAAATCTCGTCCCGGTTATTCATGGTCTTAAATTGCTTTTCCCAGCTTTTTAATGTCTTAGCTTGACGAGAGTTAAAACCTAAATATGTATAGCCATTGGTAAAATCAGCATCAATATTATATTTTTGAATACGCTCACGCATAATTTGTGGGCCAAGCTCACTAAGTTCAAATATTGTTTTCAGCCCTTCTTCACCTACTTCATGTTTAATATTATCGAGGTCATGGCCTATACCAGCCATAACCTGTCCACCATTACGACCTGAACCACCAAATCCTAAATAACGGCCTTCTAATACGACAATATTCTTTACCCCCTGTTCAGCTAACTCCAATGCCGTATGAATACCGGAAAAACCACCACCAATAATGACAACATCTGCATCAATATCCTGTTCAAGCTGTGGAAAATTCAAAAAGTACTTTTTAGTCGCTGTATAGTAAGTCGCTGTTTCATCTGTATGCATCGTCGTCTTCATCCATAATCAATTTATTTGTTCTCATTATTCGTAAATTGTAGATTTTAAGATTGTAAAAAAACGACATCCGATAAATAAATGATTTAATAGATTTTATTGAATTTAACAATTTAAATTTGCACTATTTCAGTTATTATTTGCCCTAATTCAAGGCACAAAACGATAGGTGGTGTTGTAAAAGACAGAAAAATAGTTAATATATTAACTAATAAAAGGACTTTACTTATTTGGCATGTAACTTGCTCAGCTAAGTTCAATGTAGTGTTATGAGATGACTTCAATGGATATGAGTTCTTGCACTAAAGCAGGCGAGCAGCTAGCTCGATTCTACTGTGAACAACCTTTTTTTAAGAAAAGGATACATAGTTATCAACGATGTGATGCTTTTTCACATATCATCTCCGAATTTTATCGGCTAGATATATCTAATATTGAATACCCTGTTTTAGCCGTTCCAGATGGATGTATTGATATTTTATTTGAGTGTAGCCCACAACAACCGCAGGCCCGTATTTGTGG
This sequence comes from Acinetobacter sp. FDAARGOS_558, assembly GCF_003937785.1. Taxonomy (NCBI): domain Bacteria; kingdom Pseudomonadati; phylum Pseudomonadota; class Gammaproteobacteria; order Moraxellales; family Moraxellaceae; genus Acinetobacter; species Acinetobacter sp. FDAARGOS_558. Next base: position 167,536 of record NZ_RKJH01000001.1, on the reverse strand, counting down.
TTCTACTCTTAATTCTCAGGTAGTGCCACTTAAAGAAAACACCCCTTATTTTGGTATCCGTTTTTTACCGGGCATTATCCCCAACTTTATTGAGGTATCTAGTGAAGAAATTTTAAATCAATGCCTTAATTTTAACGAACTTGTATCAAATAAAAACTGGCTTATTGAAAAAATTTCTTCTGAAGGATCTATTGATCAACAAATTAATCTATTTTTAAATACTTTTTCTGAAAGGCTCAGTAGAAAGTTCTCTACAACAACCCAAGAAGTTCTTCATTTTATTATTACCCAGAATAATGAAATAAAGATTAAAGACCTTGAAAGATTGACTGGTTATTGTAGCCGCCATATTCAAAGAATGTTTAAACATGATGTTGGAATGAGTATAAAAACCTTTGCTTGTATCATCCGTTTTCAATCGGCAATACAAGCTATGAATACATCAAAAAGTTTAAAACTATCTGATTTAACTTATGATTTAGGCTATAACGATCAAGCTCATTTTCATAAAGAGTTTAAAAAATTTAGTCAAATGTCTCCATCTGATTTTATAAAATATTTTAAGAATTAGTGTGAAGTCAATTTTGATAAGCTTATAATATGGGTGCCTTTACCTTAATTTTATGGCACCTACCTTCTCTTTCAGGTCATAATAAATAAACTGCCCAGAAATCAATCTAGTTTGTAATTAATATTTTTTAAAAATAAATCAACAGCGTATTCAACCCAAGTACTAATTTCATCAGCTGAGATTAAATAATCAGGATGAGTCAAACATTTTAGGTGGGCATCACTTCTTAAAAGCGATAAAAATATATTTGCTGCGACTTCCGAAGAAGATGTTAATTCAATTTCTCCTTGTTTAACCGACTTTTCAAGATAACCTGCAATAATATTTGCTAGACGTTGTGGTCCCACTTCAAAGAACTTTTCGGATAATTCCGGGAACCTTACAGCCTCTGCAATACAGACTCTAAAAAAAGCCAAACCTGAATGCGATAAGATAAAGCACAGATAAGTTTTCCCAATTTCGGTTAAAGCTGAACGTAAATTTTTGGCTTTTGTCTCGACCGACATAATTTGTTTTTGCATGTTGGTACATTGACGTTCAATGACCGCAGCAAACATCGCTTCTTTATTTTTAAAACAACCATACATAGTCGCTTTTGAAACGCCCGCTTCTTTTTGAATCATATCTGTGGTTGTCCCACTAAAACCATGGATCAGAAAAAACTTTGTTGCTGCATCCAGAATTTTTTGATCTTTCTCATTCGTTTTAGTGCAATCAGACATACAACCCTACAAACATATTTAGCAATTTCATTCTTAGTGTAACTCATCGAAAAGTTCAAAATCGAGAATTGACGTAAATTTAATAAGATAGTAGAGTACCGATCGGTACAGTTGAGCTTAATCACCGCTATAAGCATTAAGCTCATTTTTAAATTTAAGGTAAAAGATGAATATACGACCACTCATCGGTTTGGCAGGTGCAATTTTTGCAGCCATGACTGTCGAATTTAATAACCGAATTAGCAGCATTACCTTGGTCGATATTCGCGGTGAGATGGGTATTAGTGTCGACTCTGGTTATTGGGTCAGCAGTATTTATGCCAGTGCCATGATTATTGGGATGATCCTGTCCACCAGTTGGGCGGTTATTTTTTCTATGCGTCGGGTTCTTCTTTTTGCGATAGGACTTTGCCTCTTCTCTAGCGTTTTAATTCCTTTTAGCCCAAATATCGAAATATTTTATTTATTACGGGGCTTACAAGGACTCGCCAATGGTTTAACTATTCCTTTATTAATGGCATGTGCACTTAGATTCCTAGGACCTGAAATTCGTCTATGGGGCTTGGCCTGCTATGCATTAACAGCAACTTTTTTCCCAAACTTAAGCGCTGCGCTTGCTGCCTTTTATTTAGATGTGATTGGTTGGAAGATGATATTTTTCCAAACCATTCCTTTTTGTGCTTTAAGTGCTGCGTTAGTTTACTTCGGTATTCCGCAAGATCCGTTAAATTACTCAAGAATAAAAACTTACGATTGGACTGGCGCGATTCTAGCCATTATTGGTTTGGCAAGCCTTAGCACCATGCTTTTGCATGGCAATCATTTGGACTGGTTCCATTCAAAATTGATTTGTGTTTTGGCTTTAATGAGTGCCATTACCCTACCTTTATTTTTAATACATGAATGGCGCTATCCAACACCATTAATTAAACCGCAAATGCTCGAAATACGAAATTTTGGTTATGCTGTTATTGCATTGTTCTGCTTTGTTGTTATTGGTATGTCAACCAGTACATTACCCCTTAATTACTTAAGCGCTGTGCATGGTTATAAGCCTACTCAAACCATGTGGATTGGCTTACAAATTGCCGCATTACAATTTATCTATATCCCGATTGTTATTAAAGTTTTGAACCAAGCTTGGGTTGATAGCCGATATGTACATGGGTTTGGTTTGCTTTTGGTTATGGTTGGCTGCTTAGGTGCAAGTCAACTTGATACGACTTGGAACCAAGACCAATTCTATTTTTGGCATGCAATCTCATGTTTAGGCCAAACCTGTGTAGTGCTTTCGCTCCTCATGATGGGTACAAATAGTGTCCACCCAACTATGGCAATCTATGCTTCACCTATGATTAACACCCCGCGTGCTATTAGCGGCGTACTTGGTGTGTGCCTTTTAGACTGGGTCAATCGAGTACGTGGTGAATACCATTCAACACGGCTGATTGAAAATACCGCACAACATGTTTTTCAAAATATTCAAGGTCCTGTTATTAATCCTCTTACCCCGCCTGTGCTGAGTGCAGATGGTACCGAACGTGTCTCCGGTGGTTTATCTGCCTTAAATTCTGCGATTCAGGCACAGCAATCAGTGTTAGTCATTAGTGATCAATATCTGATTTTAGCGGGACTTACTGCACTTTTATTTATCGTTATGCTGATTTTGCCAGTTAGAACTTATCCACCACGCATTGCTCTCATTAAGTTAATGAATAGTCATAACTCAGGAAAATCTTTATGAGTACTCTCGAAGCCCAAGATCACTCCATGACCGAGTCACCCAAGTTAACAAAGATGCAATATCTTAAGAAACACTGGGTTATGGTTATTGCATTTATTATCGTTCTAGTTTCCATTTTATGGATTTTAAAAGTTATATTTTTACCTTCTTCCATTGTTAAAACTGACGATGCACGGGTAGATGTCGAGTACTCAACCATTGCTCCCAAAGTGTCAGGTAATATTGAAGAAATTTATATTAAAGATCACCAGACCGTAAAAAAAGGCCAGCTTTTGGCACGAATTGATGCACGTGATTATCAGGCGGCTTTAGCTGAAGCTGAATCTAATTATGCCAAAGCACAAGCTGACTTAAATGAAGCAATGCTGGCAGTAGAAAGACAACCAACTGTTATTCGAGAAACAGAGGCCCAGCTTAGAAAAGTAGAAGCCGGCATTAAACTCACTAAAGATAATACCGCACGCTATGAGCAATTACAGGCACTTGGCGCTGAATCTAGATTGATTACACAACAGTCAAAAACCACACTAACCGAGCAATATGCCGACTTAGACAGCAGTAAAGAAAAAGTCATTGATGCGCAGTATCAGCTCAACCAATATAAGATTCAGGTTCAAGCTAAACAAGCGGCTTTGAAACAAGCCCAAGCTGCGCTTGATAAAGCAAAACTGAATCTGAGCTATACAGAAATTCGAGCGCCTATTGATGGTATGATTGGGCAGAAGTCTGCAAATGTGGGCAACTTTGTTGGCGCAGGTAATCCACTCATGGTGGTTGTGCCTTTAGATCAAGTGTATGTAGAAGCAAACTTCCGTGAAATTGAGCTAAAACAAATTAAAATCGGCCAGCCTGTCACTGTTTATGTCGATGCTTATAACGTTGAGTTAAAAGGTGTAGTAGATAGTTTTTCACCATCGACTGGTGCATTCTTCTCGCCAATTTCAGCAACAAATGCGACGGGTAACTTTACTAAAATTGTTCAGCGTTTACCTTTACGCATCAAGCTCCTTGAGAACCAACCTGATATTAAATTGTTGCGTCCTGGTCTATCTGTTGTGGTTTCTGTAGATACGACTAAAAAATAAATTTGAGGATGCTAGTATAATTAAGAAAAAAGAGACCATTCACTGGTCTCTTTTTAATTAATCTAAATTCATGGCTTACCACCACGCCACCCAGTGGAATAGCGCCGTTGGTAATTTGTTTGGCAAAATTTAAAATATCTGGCGTGATATCAAAATATTCTGAAGCCGTCCATTTCCCCATTCGCCCAAAACCAGTAATGACTTCGTCAAAAATAAGTAAGATATCGTGTTGATCGCAGATTTCTCTTAAGCGTTTTAAATAACCAGTCGGCGGCACAATACATCCTGCCGAACCTGACACTGGCTCTACAATAACTGCGGCAATATTCGAAGCATCATGTAGCTCAATTAACTTAAGCATTTCATTGGCAAGCTCTACGCCACCTGTTTCAGCACAGCCTTTGGTAAAACTTAAATCGGGCTGCAAGGTATGCGGTAAGTGGTCTACATCCATAAGCTGACCAAATATTTTACGGTTGCCACCAATACCGCCTAAGCTTGTTCCCGTAACGTTTACACCATGATAGCCACGGGCACGACCAATCAATTTAGTCTTGCTTGGTTTACCTTTAATGCGCCAATAGGCACGCGCCATTTTAATTGCGGTGTCGGCAGACTCTAAACCTGAGTCGGTAAAGAACACATGCTGCAATTTTTCAGGCATAAGCTGAATAATTCGTTCAGCCAATTGAAACGACAATGGATGGCCAAACTGAAATGCCGGTGAGTAATCCAACTTTGCCAACTGAGTACTTACGGCTTGCTGAATTTCAGAAAGTGTATGCCCAGCACCACAAGTCCATAGACCTGATAATGAGTTGTAGACTTCACGACCAGTGCTATCAATTAAATATGATCCTTTAGCACCGACAATCATGCGCGGATCTTTATGGAAATTACGATTTGCAGAAAATGGCATCCAATGCGCTTGATAATTTAAGCTCATCTGAACATTTGATTGAACGGTTTCCGATTTTGATATTAAATTACTTAAAATATTTAAACCGGTTTGTGACTGTCACAGCTTTACGTCTGCCGAAAGTATTCTCGGCATTAGTCGTTCTGGAATTAGTTTACATATGAGCGATTTAGAAAATCGTTTAGGCATTCGGCTATGCCAACGTGGCCGCGCAGGGTTTGCACTAACTGATGAAAGTCGTGAAATTTTAGAATATATAGAAGTCCTCACCGCTTCTATCGAAGACTTTCGCTCCAAAGTCAATCAAATGCATAACCGTCTAAAGGGTGAGTTTAATATAGGTATTATTAATAACCTCGTGACCATGCCAAGTGGCTACATTACCAATACGCTGGCACAACTTGCCGAAGAACATTCTGAAGTGATCATTAATATTAGCATGAGTACACTTTCAGATATTGAGTGCCGTGTGCTAGACAACCGTTTACATGCGGGAGCAATTCCCCTTGTGACTCCGCTGTCTGGCCTAGACTATTTTGACTTAATATAGCGAAAGTTCATTTTTATATTACGGTAAAAACCATCCCTTTTTTAGCAAATGTAGCAAGATGGATTTAGATGAATTAAAAAAATGGAAAGCTGCACTTCCCAATTATGCAATCACACCTGAAGCAGCAAAGTTGCACCAGCTTTTAGACTGTAAAGCGACAGCAAGTGACCGTGAAGGAATTGCATTTCTAATTTTAACCGGAAAATTTTTAGGTTTTTTACCCGATTACTATACAAAGAAATGGGTTGAAGATGGTTTTATGCAAGCCATTTCAAAAGAAAAAATGCATTACAGCACACCCATTTGCTTAATTACTCACAAAGGCAAAAACCATAATATTATTTTAAAAACCTTTATGGAGATGCTTGAGAAGCGGATCGTTGCGAGTTAAAAATCTTTATATTAATAGAGCTGTTCTATTAATTCATGGATGTATAAAATAGTAACTTATTAAGAATAAGTTACTATTTTATAGGGCGAAGCCCATTTAAAATGGACTTCGTGTAATTAATTTTCTTTAAGTGTTTAGCTAAATATTTAAGAGTTTAACTCCAAGTGACGAGATTTTAAGTTAATATCGCCATCAAAATATTTACCAGACAATAATTTAATTTTGAAAAAAATCATAAGAATTGTAGATTTAACCTTTTAGCTTCAGCTTTATCACCATACCACCAGACCGTTTTGTTTTTTACTTTAGCTGACATCTCTTCATCAACCCCATAATATTCCTCTGGATATTTTGGAGCTGGACTACCATCTTCAAATCTAGTTAATGTCGTATTATTAACGAATAAATCATATGCCTGTTGATGACAATTTGGGCAGGGAGGTAATGAGCTTAAAAACCGTTTTAGTTTATTTTTATAGTACTCTCTGTAAATTGGTCCACTGTCAGGTATATTACTATCATCTTCATTCAAAATAGGATCATTACGACCTGTTATCCATACGATTGTATAGCAGTTTCCACATTGACCACCTGCCGGTTCTGCTTGTGAATCTCTTTGAGGCTGATATTGTAAACCATGTTGCTGATATTTATTTAAATAATAAGGTATCACTCCAATCATATTCGCTGCTACTTGATGTAAGGCTCTCATTGTCTCACTCCTTATTTCTTTAAAATCGGTTTATCTAGTACTGGTTTAATCTTTTCAGCATCATAACGTCCACCAAATAGAATCACTGCTCGATTATTGCTGGATCCAGTATTACGACTGCTATTATAAATAATACCAGAGTAACCTTTATCGTAAGCTTGATTAGCTATCTTGTTTGTATACGCATATACAAAATCTTGTTCAGTAGAGGTATTCACAATTTGAGTCAACTTCTTCTGATCAATACCCATTTGTTTTAATATTTTAGGGTCAGTTAAATCCAACATGTTCTTAACCTCTACCTGTCCCACAAATAAAGACTTACCATTGACAGCCTGTCTAACTTCGAAATAAGAGGTCGCAATATTTTCACCAAAATAGACATCCCCCCCAGTTTTTCTATGCGTAGGATCAGAGAATCTATAAGTTGCTCCAGGATTTGTACTCAATGGAGTAAATTGAGGGTCATAGATTTTATGACCATCTAAAGTAACTGGAATACCCTTATCGGAAATTATGATAGGATCTTTCAAGACTTTATAGCCTACTTTTGCGGCTACTTTTTCTGTTAGAATCACTCCACCTTTAGCAATACTAGCCCCACCAGCAAATAAACTCGCTACATCAGCTGTAAGTTTGCCTGCTTCTAAACCTGCATTATATGAACCTTTAATACCAGCTTTTTCATATTCTGATTCAAGCTTATTAATACGGTTCGTATAATCTTGTTTAATAGCATCACTAATATTACCTAGAGCGTTTTCACTATTGATAACTTCTTTGATCGCTTTATAGGTTTGTATTGGGCTAAGAGCCATTTTTGCCAAACCTACTACCGACTCAGCAACAGAGGTCGGAATACCTACTGCAAAGCCTGCTGCATAATTTGCATCTTGTCCTGCACTAATTGCAGCCCATTTAACAACGACTCCACCACAAGTAAGAACATTACAATCTTTAAGTTCTTGACTTTTTTGCTTCTCTTGCACATGGTTCAAATAATTATTGCTTACGGCTATATCCGCTGCATTTGCAGCAGCAGTCACATTATACCCCGCATAGGCAGCAACAACTCCAGTGGTAAGTTTAGTGATGTTGAGAATTTTTGATTTTTCCGCTTCCGTATATTCAATGCCATTCGCTGGTTTGAACATATTTTCCGCAATAACTTCCCCTAAAGCAGCTCCAAGAGCCCGTGATTTACATTCATTATCAACCACTCCTGTTGCACAACCCGCTGCAGCATGCGCAGCAATAGCAACAACTTTACTCACAAAGGCATTACTACTCATCCCTAATGTGTCACCAATTGCGCCTGCTAATGGTGCTTGCAATGAGTTTGCTAATCCTGCTAATAAAGCTTTTTCCAGGCCTTCGCTTAGGTCTCTACCATTAACCGCAGAATCTATCAACGTACTGCCAACGCCTTGTATCATTCCAGTTGCCATATTATTGGCAATGTCATTCACAATAGCATTACTACTAATATTTAAGTTTGTCGCCACCCCGTTCAACAATCCAGCAGTGACTACTGAAGCTGCTAAATTCTTAACCGAGTCTTTACTCCCTAAATCTTTTAGTGTTTTACCGATATCTCCACCGTTGTTAATCAATCCTACACTTGCTTGAGTTGCTAAACTTGTAATAGCAGCATTTGCCATAGCCCCAAGCGTAGAAACGCCTGTAATTGTTGTAACACCTCCAACTGTTGCTGTTGTAACACCAGCTGAGCCAATCATACTTGCACCCAAGCCTACAGTAGTTCCACTTGCTGCTGTTCCACCAGCAGCTCCTGCGGCTGCAGCAGTTCCTGAACCCATCGTAGCAATCGTTACAATAATGACAATAAGAGCAGCACCCGCAGCTGTTAACCCTTGTGACTTATAATCCCAATCCTTTTGAGCAAGAAGTACTTTCTGCCAATCAACATCTTTTCTATTAACTAATTCTTTGAGATAAGCATTACCTGGCTGATTTGCCAGTTTTAGGATTTCATCTCTCAATTCAACTTTATTAACATCTTTTTCACTGATTGGAACTTGCACACTCAAACCACCTGCCGCTTTAAAGGTAGGTAAAACTGGCCCATTAAAACTTGGTAGCTGAGCAGTTTCAGTAATTGAGCCTTTATCTTGCATTGACTGCCAAACTACAGAGTTTTTATCTCTTTTTAAAGTTTGTTCAACTATATTAGAAGCACTTTCAAGAGAAATTACACCACCAGCTTCAATAGTTGCTCCACTTAAATATTCAAATTCAGGACCTTTTAAACGTGTGTCTAAACCTGATTTAGTACCAATATAGTCTGCTTTCAACGTCGCAGGTAACTCAGCCTTAATATTACGTGTAGCTGTAGTCTTTGATTTATTAAGTTTCACCCCTAAAAAAGATGACTTTTTTGTTATATCATCGGTGTTTTGTTCAACATCAAGTGCAGTAAGAAAATTTAAATCTCCTCCAGCTTGAATGCTAATTTTTCCACCAGTTGCTGTAAATTGACTAGAATACATATCAATACTTGTACGGTTTTTCCCCGTCATTTCTTTTGTATTCTGTTCTTTACTCTTAATATTAATATTCTTTGCATTAATGTTTACAGAAACCCCTTCACTTTTATTTGAAGTATTTACCGTAGTTGTGGTGGTTTTTTTACCATACCATTTCTTTTTAGTTTCCGTCGTTGTACTCTTATCGTAACCACTTTCCACAGCCACATCAAAAATGATATTTTTATGGGCTTCGATATTAACATCACCTTCCGAACGAATATCTACTCCTTGTAATACTAAGTTGTCTGTAGTATTGGTTCCTGTAGCTTTAATCTTTACACCCTTTTTCCCATATATGCTTGGAGCATCTACAGGACTTCTCCAAGCATATGTTGTATCTGTTTCATTTCCAAATTCGTATGAATCTTGATTGGCATCAATAATAATACTGCTAGCTATAGCGCCTTGTTTAACACTATTTTCAGTGGCGCTATCATATTGACCTTGAATATTATAAATATTATTTGTTAATGTTCCTGCCGCTTCTATCCGGACTTCTCCTTGTTGAGCATTGACTTTTGAACCACTTAAACTCAAACCTTTGGCCGAAACTAAATTAATATTTCCATCAATTGATTTTATATTTACCGAAGCATGTTGTTGTCCTTTTAAGTTTTGCTCGTAAAAACTAATATTTGCCCCTGACTGATCAATATTTCGTTGCAATCCATTCAAGTTTGTAATTAAAGTTTTATATGTCTCGTTAACCTGAGCTAATTTTCTCTCACCCTCATCTTTCAGTCTTTTTGCTGTTAATGCAATTGATCCTTGTGCTGTTCTCATCCAATCTTCACCAGCTTTTATCTGATCATTTGCATCTTTTAGTGCTTGCTGATAATTTAGATATTCTTGGGTTGCTTTCAGCACATTAAGTTCTTGAATAAAATCAGTTTGTACTATTTTTTCTCTATTGGCCTTATCTGGAAATTTTATATTAGAGAAAGAATTTCTTACACCATCAATTAAAAGATCATCCTTAGTTGATACCACTTGAATATCTTTTTTTGCTATTAGTTGTGAACCTTGAATATCAACTTTAGTACCCTCTAAATTAATACCACCATTTGCTGTATCCAGCTTAACAACTTGTTCCGATCCATTTCCTTTAGCTCCTTCATAGCCTTTTAAAGTCAAAGTACCAGCTTTAGAAACGAGCTCGATATCACCAACAGCCTTTAAGCTGTAAACTTTTGGGTCAATCGTTAAGTTAGAATTTGTTTGAATAGTTAGGTCACCATTTAAACTATTTAACTTTGTATCATTCTTAAGTAAATCACTTCCGACTGCATTTAAGTTCAATCCAGTCTGGCCTGTAATAAAACCACCCGCTTCTAATAGAACAGCTCCGCCGGTTAAATTTGTATTTTGTAATACTTGGTTTCCTGTAGCCGTTACAGAGGTGACACCCTTAGATGTTAAGTTTGTTACTTTATTCGCAATCCATTTGGTCGCTGGCGTATACTCAGCATTGCTATAAACCGTACGGCCAGAGCTTACTGCCAGATGCTGGTCTGAAGTAGCATTCACGCCCTGTAAAGTCAGTAAATCTTTTGCAAAGAGTTCAGTATTACCTTTTGACGTTAATACGCTATCGATAATTGTACTCATGCCTGCTCTACTATTGATCGCAAGTTTACCAACCGTAGAGCCTAGATCTGTATTTTGGATTTTAATATCGGATTTGCTATTTTCTATCGAAACGGTTTGTCCCTTTAGAACATTATTGACTATTTTGGTATAACCAGTGTCTCCTTTCACAGAAACATCACTATTAGCCTTTAGATTGATTCCATTATTACTCGAAACTAATATATCACCCTGATTCGCATTAACTTGTACCGATTGCAAGTTAACAGTGCCATCACCAATCGAGCCAAGTGTTACGCCTTTTAAACCACTAATAACCGTCTGATCAGTTGCTAATTCATCTTTATCAGCTGAAGGCATCGCCTTGGTTGTTTGGGTCGAGTTTAAATTCAGATTTTTATTCGCGAGTATAGAAATCTTTCCAGCCGAAGATGTGGCCTTTAAGCTATTTGCAGTAACTCCACCAGCAAGTGCTGTAATATTAATATCATTTTGTGTATTTAAATTTTTTTCTAAAATTAGATCATCTTTTTTAGAGGTAATATTAATATTTTTTTGACTATCTAACTCAGAATCTAATTTAAGCTGACTTGCTTGTAAATCAATGCCATCTAATGCAATTAATTTCTTTCCACTTAATGTTAATTTCTCACCAGCTTCTGCTTGTATTTTACCCACGAATTGAGGCGGGGCTTTCGTTAAATAATCCCAAAGTAAGTTATTCTTGCTATACAGTTTAAAGTTTTTAATTTTACTATTACCATCATTTAAAGTTGTAATATCCAAATTTTTTAATAAAGTATTCCCCGAGCTATATAAACTTACATTACCTACCGCATTTAATATTGTTTCAGAAAGATTAATATTACCTAAATTTCCATCATCACTATTGCCTACAATATTAATATTTCCTTTATTTGCAACTAAGCTAGAATATGAAGAATCAATTTTTTGTGCAGAAACATCTAAATCATAAATTGATGTAATACTTGAATTATTTTTAAGTATTATACCATTTTTTGCAATAACAGAATTAGCACCATTACTGCTAATACTTGATTTATTCTCTAATTCAATATTATTAGCATTCAAATACATATTTGAACCTAATTTTAAATTAGATATAGATGCCCTTTCTGAAAGTTTGATATCTCCTTTAGCCTCTATTATTACAGGCACAGGTTTTATAGCGGTACTTTGAATTCGCCCACCATTAAGGTTAATACCACCATTAAGGTTAATATTATTGGATGATTTAATACTTAAAGGTCCTTTGCTAACAATTGCCCCACTGTTTAGAATATCGCCATCTGTAGCTACTCCTATTGTTTCTATATTTAACCAACTCTCTGTCGGGCTGGTTGATTCTAAAGTCCCCTTATTTTCAATTTTCCCGGCACTGGTAATCACCAGGTTGTTTACTGCCTGAATAGTCCCTGCGTTTGTCACGCCTAAGCCTTTTTCAGTTCCCATCAAATAAATATTGTTGGCATACATCCCACCCAGTGCTTTAACATCCACAGCCAATGTTGGTGCTGTTCCAGTACCTGTTTTAGCTGTAACATCCTGTAAATCTGCACTGATATTATTTGCCCCGGCAATCACCTGAATATCATTTTTGGCACGTAGTTCCGCACTGAGTTCTAATGCACGCGCATAGAGATCCACATAATTTGCATCGTTATTATTTCCACCCAAGCCAAATTTAGAATTAGGGTTTGCTGAAACCGTAATTTTTCCTTGGTCAACCGTAAACTGTTTGATGCTGCCATCGGCATTTAACTGAGGTTTACCTGTGGTAAAAATTGCCTTATTGGCATTAATAAAACCACCACCTTTAATATTAATACCGGATGGGTTGGCAATAATCACATCTGCCATTTGCCCGGCAACTTCCAAGTTCCCTTCAAAACGTGAGGCAGCGCTGGAATTTACTTCGTTGAGGATGACACGGGCTTCACCAGTCGCTAAAAACGGGTTTGCCCCCACGGCTCCTACCGTTTTAGTGGTAGCTCCTGTTCGGCTGTTATTTAAAACAGTACCTTCAGCCAACACATCAAACTGTTTATAAATATTATGGGATATACCATTTTTTGGAGTTTGAATATTAACTACCGGAACAACTGTACCTGCCGAGTTCTTACCAGCACCGATGACTGCTCTATTCGCAGCATTTGCGGCACTGTCCGCCACAATACCCGCATAGACAGGTGCTAAAGGCATCCACAAACTTATACTTGCAACCAGTGCTTTCACTTGCCAAAGTTGATGAAATGCCTGAGATTCATTGTTATCAATATTGTTCCGAGTACTTGCTTCACTTTGACCAGAAGTCTTGGTTTGGCTTCGTACATTTTCAGCCACAGCCACAAACATTTGACGTGCTTTGCTATAAATAATGCGATAACTATTCTTGTTCATGAATAAAGTCTTTTCTAAAGTAAATTAATAAGAAAGGTTGATACTAAAACCGGTAACCCAGTCTTTTTTTATGCTGTCAGGTGCAATCAGCCCCCGACCTGTAAAGGCATCCAGATAAAAACTATTTTGATAAGTGCGTAGCCCTAAAACACTTCCGAGTAAATAACGCTGACCCGGTATGCTATTGCGGCCATTGACCCAGCCCTGATCGACTGCCATATAAAACTGGGTATTAGGAATTGGTGCATTCAAGCTGATTTCTTGCTGTAGATACTGTCCGTTATCGCCAGAGAGCATGAGTTCACCATCAAAGCCACGCACGCTATAGCGTCCACCAATATAGAAGCGGTCATTGGGTACTAAAATTTTCGGTGCATATTGTCCACGCCAGTTAAAGCGATATTGAGCTGGCTTATCGAGCAAAAGGAACGGTGTAGTAAAACGCAGATCTGCACTCCACAGTGGAGCACGGGAGTAACCTTCAACAGGAAGATGGTTTCCATAAACATCCGTAATGTTTTCTTCAGGGGCAGTTCGGGCTTCCACCCCCATCCCACGACGGTAATCAATACTACCGTCTAATACCGCATTTCCTAAATATTGACGGTGTTGAACCCCTAAATTCCAGCCTGAGGTTTTACGGTGTAAGACATTAATTTCAATATCATTTAAAAAACTTTGGCTTTCTTTATGATAAAGCTTTCCATACACGCTGGTTTTATGTTGTCCGCTACGGCTAATCACACGAGATAAATTCAGGTTGGCTTGTTGGCTATTACCATGATAAATAACTGGATAGCCAGATTCAGGTGCTACAGTTCCTTGTCTATATTGATAATCGTTATAGCTAAAACCTAAATCATAATAACCAACAGGCAACTGATAACTAATGAAATAACTTCGGTTTAAACTTTCATGAAAGTCATCTAAAGAGTGACTCACATTTAACGATAAAATATCATTTAAATGAAATGGATTATTGACGCCTAAGCCGATATTTCCCATATAGGTGCCGGTGTCCTGATTACCCGAGTCATCTACACTTAAATTGAAATTAACTTTTTGTAGGGGTTGAAGTTTGAGTATTAAATCGCTATAGCCCGTTAATTCTTTATCTTGAGCAGTTGCGGGAGTAATTTGCATATCTACCGCATAGACACGTTTTAGATTTTCTAGACCCTGATCGAGCCTTTTTAGGTTCACAATGTCGCCCGCTTTAAAGGGCAAGCCTGTCTTAAGCTGTAATGAGGAAATTTTACCTTCCTGAATTATGATTTTATTCAGACGTCCAATTTGCACACTCAGGTTTAAATTACCCTGATTTAAGTCTTGCGGACTCACGACAATTTGACTGGTAATAAAACCCTTTTTTAAAAGTTCATTCTGGGCATAGTTCACAATGTTATGTAAGCTTTGGGTTCCAATACATTTGCCTAGAATATTTTGTGGGTGTTTTTTTATAGCCTTAACCACAAAGTTAAATTGCTGTAAGTCAGATTCCGACTGACCAATTAAAGGGATAAGACTAATTTCTTTAACCGCTACACAGGGGCTTTCTTTAACAGCTAAATACTTAAAGTCCTGTAATGGCTTGGTGTTTTGATAAGGAGTTTGCTGAGCAAGCTGGTCTTGTAATTGCTGGTTAAGCTCTTTTAAACGCTGATCTTGCAATACCTGACTGGGTAAAGAGACATCTTCAATCGCATAAACATATTGGTGAAAACCCGCAAAAAGAATAATAGAAGAATTTATAAAGTTCTTAGTTAACATCACATATACAGAATTGTACGTATAAAAACTTTATTTTACACAAAAAACACATTATTCAATTTTTCTTTATATTTGTATAAAATTAAATTTATCAAAATTAAGTAATCTTCCTCTATTTAAGTCATATCCATTAGAATTGATGAAGATCTTGTTAGTATCTCGATAATCTTAGATAGAAAAATTTCTACAATATTATTAATCCTCGCTACAATATAAATTATTTTAAAATCAATTACTTTAATTAATCTCTTATAAAAGATCCAAAAACCTCTAGCTTTTATTTAATTCATTTAAATATAAAGCTGAATTACTAAAAACTTTTATGGAGATGCTTGAGAAGCGGATCGTTGGGAGTTAGAAATTTTTGTTTTTTAATTTATTGAGCTCAAAAATCATATTCTTATATTCAAGGTATACCTTTTCACTGATTAGAATCACAGCATCTTTCTCTTTTCGTGTAATTCCAACGGCTAACTTAATATTAAGCATGGCCTCATTATTGGTAGGCTTTACGACTAACAATGAGACCTATATTAATTTCAATCTTAAGCTTGTATTACCCTTCTACCTTTTTATCCTTACTGCTTGAATAAATAAAATATAAAGCAATCCCTAAGCAAATTAGCGCCCCTAATCGATACAGTGAAAAAGGAAGCGTTTCGTTGCCAAACCAGCCAAAGTTATCAATTAAGATACTCATCAAAAGTTGCCCAAAAATCACAGCAACAGTAGCAACTGCAGCCCCAATTCTTTGTACAGCCAGTACCATAATGACAATATAAGGTACGCCACACATGGCGCCTAATAACTGCCATTTAGGAACATCTAATAACGTTAAGGTATGTTTAGGTTCAAAGTAAAAAATAAGGAGAGCCGTAATTAGAGCACCGACCGAGAAAGTCAAAAAAGCACTACGAAATACACCAACTTTTGCTCCAAGTTGCCCATTAATTGCAGCCTGTACACTCAGCAAAGCACCGCCAATGACGGCGAGAAGAATCATTAAAATTGTCATGGCTGTCTCCTACGCTTTTGACACAAGTACAAGTGCGACAACAATAAAGATGAGTGCCACTACCCGTTTACGGTCTACTTTTCGATGTGGAGTCCCCAGTAAACCATAGTGGTCGATAATCAGACTTTTAGATACCTGTCCCGCTAAAATGCCAATCATGGTCATTGCAATGCCAATAATTGGAGTGGTAATGGTCAAAATAATGACGTAAGCAGGGCCAAGAACACCACCCAGCAATTGCCAAGATGGAAGTGTAAAAAATGAAGGGCTATTGCGTGGGCTAAAAAACAACATGAGTAAAAAAGTAAGTGCTGCACCCACACCAAAAATACTAAAAGTGGCCCACAACTCACCTACTTCCTTTCCTAACGGCCCTAAAAGCCCAGCTTCGACCGATAGCCCCATTCCTCCTAAAATGGTTAGGAGTAGTAATAGAATTTGCATCTACATTGCCTCATCTGTATCTAGGCAACGAATACTAAGGTAGCCAATTCATCAGAAAAACAGCATAATTCATGAATCACTTTTGCAGAAATTGCACAAATGGATTTAACAAATTCGATTGATATCCGCACGCTTCGCTTCTTTATTAGTGTTTACAATGCTCAAAACTTCTCAAATGTAGCACGTAAAGAAGATGTGTCTGCCTCCATGATTTCTCGGACTATTCAACAACTTGAAGATGCGTTGGGGCAACAACTTTTCTACCGAAATACACGAGCAATCACACCGACCGAATCGGGTAAATTATTTTTTGAATATGCAAAAAGAATTACCGAACAATTTGATGAAGCTCAAAAGGCTTTACAAGATAAAACCATAGAACCATCTGGACTCGTCCGAATTAATGCCCCTGTGTTTTTTGGGCAACGGCATATTGCGCCGTGGTTGGCGGGTTTATCAGAGCGTTATCCAAGGCTTCTAATAGAACTAATTCAAACCGATGAATTTATAGACCCATTACGCGAAAGCACAGATTTAATATTTCGTATTGGAGCACTGACTGATTCATCATTTCATGCCCGTATTTTTGGTACACAAAAATATCATTTAGCCGCCTCTCCTCAATATATTGCCAAATACGGTACGCTCGACCACCCAACAGAACTTAATCAACACAAGTGCCTAGTCTATAAAGGTTTTGAAGGTCCTAACCGCTGGTTAGTGAGAAAGCCCAATGAAGAATGGGTACATTATCCAATTACCCCGTTACTTTCTTCAAACAATGCCGAGAGTTTAATGACAGCCGCGCTTCATGGCATGGGGATTGTTTTATTTCCTGATTGGCTGATCGGCGAAGCTTTAAAACAAGGTGACTTAATAAAGCTTTTACCTGAATATGAAGCCGCGATTAAATCGCACCCCCAGCATATCGCAGCCATTTATCCCAATGTCCGCCATCCACCACTTAATATTAGAGCAGTGATAGATTATTTTGCAGAAATCTATGGTGACACACCGTATTGGCAGAATTAATTTTCTTACCAAGGCCAGCAAAGTATTCCAATATCGACATACTTTGCTGGTGTCTCACCAGTGATGAAAATAAGACTAAAAACTTTAAATAAATAAGAATTTAATTTGCACTCAAACTTAAATTATCAACTTGTTCTGATTTTTCTTTTTTAATGAGATAACCCAATATAATTTGTAAAATCACGCCAATAAACGCGCAACATGACATTAAGAGAAAACACCAGATATACCCCTGATGACTATGCCAGCCACCAAAGCTCGTAAGCAAATATCCCATAATAATCGGTGCGACTGCCCCACCTACATACTGAGCAACTGTAATTAAACTATTTGCAGTTCCAATTGCTCCGGCTGGCGCATAATCTGATGCTGTCGCATAGAAAATAGGCCAAATTGCGTTGGCAGATAGACCAAAAAACAGTTGTATTGCAATGACGGAAACCACGCCTGAGGTTAAACAAAAACTTGCAATGCTGACCGCCATCCAACAACCACATAAAATCAATGTGAGTCGTCTGCCAATCTTATCGGACAAAGTCGGCCAAATAATTTGCCCCATCATGCCGGTAATTGTAAATACAGCGCTCAAGCCAGCCGATTTCGCCAGATCTAACCCGACAATATTGTATAAAAATGCAGGAAAGATAGTTAAAAAACCAATATAAACTACATGGGTAATTAAAGTACTGGCTGCGGTAAACACAATTCCTCGAGAACTTAGAGTTTGTTTTAAACGTTCCCATGTACTATGCGTACTTGTTTTTTCTTCTCCTTCATCGTGCACAAAATCTGTTGGTGGTGTGAATTGATTATCTACACAAGATTGGTGAAACTCTGAATAACGTTTACGGGTCGAATAAATCGCCCAAAAAGTTAATGCCGGTACAGCAAATATAATTCCAAGAAAAAAGGCATAGCGCCAATTCTGCGGACCAAAATAAGTAATGATGGTGGCCATTGCAACACCGCTAAGTAGCGCTCCAACCGGATAACCTGAGTGATGAGCGCCTATGGCAAAACCGCGATGTTCCTTGGGCCACCATTCAGCGGTATTACTCACCCCAACTGGCTCTGCCACCCCACAACCCAAAGAAACCATAATACGTAAGGTTACAAACTTATAGAAACTTGAACTTAAAGATGTAATACCTGAAAGCAACGAAATAAAAGTAAATCCGATTACTAAGGGCCACTGAAAAATTCCTCGCTTCCAACCGGACGCATGTTTATCACTTAAAGCAGCAACCGGAATACTAAGAACGGCCAAAGAAAGTGTAATTGCAGCAATGGTGTATCCCCATTGCGTTGGAGATAAATTAAATTCATTACAAATCATATTGGCTGCGCGGAAAATCAACTCTCGGTCGTATGCAACAACCACCCAGATAATCCAGCAAATCACTAATGATACCCAAGAGTGGCGATGAACTTTTTTTAGGCTCATTTCTAATTCCTTTTTAATTAAAATGCATCCACATGCTTTTACGTATAACGCTATGTCATTTGTCCACTCTTAAACTATCAAGTCGATTTAGAATTACTAATGATATTTCTACACCACGTAATAACTTATATTTATCAATTTAGTTTTAGCTATTTATCTCCATACATTTTTAATTCACAGGACTAATAACAATCCTTTATTAGGTAAAGAAAAATTTTCATTGGTTTTTATATTTAGCTTTCATTAATTTAGTTTCATCGATGAATGACTGAATAAAAGGACTAAAAAAGGAATTATGGAAATTAAAGTATTGGTAGATGTAAAAACAAAACTTGGAGAATGCCCAACTTGGGATGCTGTTCGCCAACGCCTATTTTGGGTAGATATTGTTGATGGACGATTATTCTGTTGTGATGAATTCGGTGGGAATATACGGGCGTGGGAAGTTCATAAAAAAATAGGTTCTTTTGCTTTACAAGAAAATTATAACGGCGCAATTGTTGCGCTCGAAGACGGGTTATATCAACTCGACTTTGAAACAGGCAATTTAAAATTTATTTGTAACCCTGAACCAGACCTACCCCAAAATAGATTAAATGATGGTCGTGTTGATCGGCAAGGTCGATTCGTTTTTGGCTCTATGAATCGCCTCGAAGATGGAAATACCGCATCTCTTTATCGATTAGATGCAGATTATAAAATAGAAAAATTAGAAAATAATATTAATACTTCAAATAGTATTTGCTGGAGTCCTGATGGTACTAAGCTCTATTTTGCAGACACATGGCAAGGTGAAATCTGGTCTTATGATTATGATCTTGAAACAGGCCAAATCTCAAATAAAACCATTTTTTGTAAGATAGATACATCAGACGGTGGTTCAGCAGACGGCTCGACAGTAGATCGTGAAGGTTATTTATGGAATGCAAAAGTATATTCGGGTCAGTTAGTACGTTATCGACCTGATGGAAAAATCGATCGTATTATTGAAATGCCTGTAAAAAAAATTACCAGTGCAGTTTTTGGCGGAAAAAATCTTGATGTCTTGTTTGTTACATCTATGTCACAACCGCCTCTTCCGAGGTTCCCTGATGACAACCAATTGCGAGGCAGTGTTTTTGCCATTTATGGGCTAGGCATTCAAGGAATAGCCGATGCTCGATTTATGGGGTAATGACTCACTTCCTACAAGAAATGCTTAACTATAAAAGATAGTGAACCAGCTCTGCAGCTCAATAAGGAAATCTTTATTAAGCTGCATAAAGAATTAATTAATTGTTATTTCATAATGAAAATTATCGGCCAAACCATAAGACTCACGGTATTCGACCGCTACACCTTCAAGATTTTTTGCAATACGGCATACCTTCACTAAAGGGTCTTCAAGGTGATTATTTAAATAGCTATCTTTGATATTTTTCTCAAAAGTTAACCGTTCTGTTGCAGAAGAAACAAATTGACCGCAATGCTGATAATAAAAAGGATAAAGTAAGTTACCAAACTCAGCGATTGGAATTTCTTCAAGATTTTTAAATAAGCGTTCAGGTAGCCAGATTCTCTCACTTAATACAACGACATCTTCATGCTTACGGACACGCTCGATATAAAGCAACTTGTCAGTGTGCCCAAGCCCTAACTCGGCGTTTACTTCCGGTATTGCATCACACACTTCAACTTTTTTGATTTGTCCTTGTGGCTGAATGAACTCGCCTTTTTTATTACGTAATCTAAAAAAACGAATAAGCGAATTTTCAAAATTAGGTTGTTTGAGGAAAGTTCCTTTTCCTTGCTGTTTAACTAATAAGCCATCTTCAACCAGCCCTTCAACCGCCTTTCTAACAGTTCCTACCGATACGCTATACATTTGCGCAAGCTCTTGTTCACTTGGAATAGGCTCTTCAACTGTCCATTTTGACTGGATCAGTAGTTTTTGAAGTTCCCAACGGACCTTTTCATATCTTGGCAATTTAAAATTTTTAAATGCAGTCTCATCAAGCATTTGCGTTAAACATTATGAAATCGATTTGACAATATTAGCATAGTTCTGTGTAATACAAAAAACCAAACATATATATGTTTAGATGTTTATATATTTATCAAGGAAGATAATATGACTGCATTGATGCTGATGGCTTTAGCCGTATCGATAGGTTTAGGTTATAAAACGAAAATTAATATCGGATTTTTTACGATAGCGTTTGCCTACCTGATTGGTTGCTTTGGCATGGGTCTTAAACCTTCCGAAGTTATTGAATTATGGCCTGTCAAAATTTTCTTTATTATTTTATCTGTCACTCTGTTTTATAACTTTGCTTTGGCAAATGGCGCACTAGAGAAGCTTGCCAGCCATCTTCTATATAAATGCCGTAAGTTTCCTCAGTTTTTACCTTTAGCGATTTTTTTCGCAGCAACCATTATTGCTGGCCTAGGTGCTGGTTTTTATACAGTACTTGCCTTTATGGCACCCATTACACTGCTGCTGTGTAAAAAAACCAATATGAATATGATTATTGGTGGGATGGCTGCAAATTACGGCGCTTTAGCTGGCGCAAATTTTATGACATCGCAAAGTGGCATTATTTTCCGAAGCTTAATGGAAAATACTGGCATTAGCTCACAAACAGCTTTTTCATATAGCAGTGGCATTTTTATCTTAACTTTAATTATTCCAATTGCGGTGCTGGGAATTTACACCCTGTGGAATAGAAAAAGTAATTCAATTGTAATTGAAGATCAAAAGCCTGAGCCATTCGACAAAAAACAGAAACAATCTATTTTCCTTATTATTTTAATGATGTCGATTGTTTTAGTTTTTCCAATCTTGCATCTTGTTTTTCCCGATGTAAAAACGATTAGCTTTTTAAACTCCAAAATTGATATTGCCTTCCTTGCCATTACCTTCTCGCTCATTAGTTTACTTATGAAACTTGCCGATGAGAAAAAGGTCATTGCACTTGTACCTTGGGGAACACTGATCATGATTTGCGGTGTTGGTATGCTCATCGCATTAGGTGTGAAACTTGGCATTATTACTACCCTATCTGAATGGTTAGCAAACAATGTTCCTGTGTGGGTCATTCCAGTATTGTTATGTCTGATCAGTGCCATTATGTCTGTATTTTCAAGCACTCTAGGCGTGGTTGCTCCTACCTTATTTCCAATTGTTCCTGCGCTTGCACTTACCTCTGGCCTAAACCCACTAGTGCTGTTCATTTGTATTGTGGTTGGCGCTCAGTCTACAGCGATTTCTCCTTTCTCGTCTGGCGGTAGCCTCATTATGGCTTCAGCACCAGCAGACATCGACAAAACCAAATTCTTTAATCAACTGTTATTTAAAGCAATTCCTGTAGGAGTCATTGCCGCTTTAATCGCTATTTTCGCTTTAAAATTTGTAATGTGAGATGAAAATGAACTTTATAGATACACATGCACATGTTTTTTCGACTCAGGACCACAGTATCGAAACAGCACGTTATGCTCCTGATTATGAGGCAACTGTACAAAGTTTTATCTCTCATCTTGATGAACACAATTTCACGCATGGTGTTTTGGTTCAACCCAGCTTTTTGGGTACCAATAACCAAGCGATGTTAAACGCAATTCAGCAATACCCTGACCGTTTAAAAGGGATCGCCGTTGTTCAACATACGACGACTTTTGATGAGCTAGTGAATCTCAAGGCACAAGGCATCGTTGGTGTTCGTTTAAATCTATTCGGTCTTAACCTTCCTGCGCTAAATACGCCTGACTGGCAAAAATTTTTACGAAATGTAGAAAGCCTCAACTGGCAAGTTGAATTACACGCACCGCCTAAATATCTGGTTCAGCTTTTACCACAATTAAATGAATACAGCTTTGATGTCGTAATTGACCATTTTGGCCGAGTTGACCCTGTTAAGGGGATTGAAGATCCGGATTATCAGAAGTTTTTAAACTTACTTAACGTAAAACAGCACTGGATTAAAGTGTCCGGTTTCTACCGTTTGGGCACTACTCCAAACAACATAAATACGGCACAACAGGCCTATAACATTTTTAAAGAAAAAGGCTTTTTACACAAACTCATTTGGGGAAGTGATTGGCCACATACCCAACATGAATCCTTAATAACTTATGAAGATGCGATTAAAGCTTTTAAACAGATTGTGTTTGATAAACACGAGCAATGTTTAATTTTAAATCAGAACCCTACCGAGCTGTTTGGTTTCTCACGTACATAAGGAGTATGTATGAAAAATGATATATCTATATCGGAAGTAGAAAAGACAACGATCCGTAAACTTTCTTTTCGTATTCTTCCTTTCCTCATTCTTTGTTATTTCATCGCATATATTGATCGAGTGAATATTGGTTTCGCCGCTTTAACCATGAACCAAGAAATTGGTTTAACTGCTACTGCCTTTGGTTTCGGTGCAACATTATTTTTTATTGCATATGTCATATTTGAAATTCCAAGTAACATGGCAATGGAAAAGCTAGGTGCACGTATCTGGATTGCCAGAATTATGATTACTTGGGGAATTGTGGGTTGCTGTACCGCCTTCATTACCGGCCCAATTTCATATGCAATTTCACGCTTTTTACTTGGTGCTGCCGAAGCCGGATTTTTCCCAGGCGTATTACTATATTTAACACTATGGTTCCCTAAACGATATATGGCTCGAATTGTTGCCGTATTTATGGTTGCCATTCCTTTATCTAACTTTATTGGTTCACCATTATCTGCCTTACTGTTGGGCTTACATGGTTTACTGGGTTTAAGTGGATGGCAAGTGCTTTTAATACTTGAAGCATTACCTGCAATCCTTCTTGGTTTGTTATGCCTTGTATGGCTGCCGAATACCGCGAACAATGTGAAATGGTTAAATCAAGAAGAAAAGGACTGGTTATCAAGCACTTTAACTTTTGAAAAAAATCAATTGTTGAACTCTGAAAAACAAAACAGTGCCGAACAGAAAAAGAGTAAGTTCAAGTTGCTGATTACCAATAAATATTTATGGTTCTTTGCAATTATTTATGCAGGAAGTTCAGCAACCAGCAATATTTTATCGTTATGGATGCCTCAGATTTTAAAAGCCTTCCATTTAACTGCCATGCAGACGGGACTTTTAAATATGATTCCGTTTGGTTTAGCTGCCGCTTTCATGATTGTTTGGGGCGTACATGCCGATAAAAGTGGCAATAAGAGTCTCAACACAGCCATTCCATTATTTGTAACCAGTTTTGGTTTGCTCCTTACTATTTTTACTTCATCTTTAACCTTGAGCTTACTTTTATTCTCACTTGTTTTGATGGGTAACTATGCTATTAAAGGTCCTTTCTGGGCGTTGGTTTCTGAGCGCTTACCGCCTACTTTAGTGGCTGTAGGTATTGCAGCAGTGAACACCATTGCGCATATCGGTACTGGGCTTATGAACTCTATTATGGGTATTGTAAAAGATTATTCGGGTAGCTTCCCTATTTCTCTTTTACCGTTATGTATGCTTACATTTACGGGTGCCATGATTGCGTTGTATTTAGGAAGAAAACCGACATTGCCAAAAGCGCAAAAGGTTCAAAAAGCAGTTTAGGTTTTAGAAATAAAAGATTTAATCAAAAGAGACCATTAATGGTCTCTTTTTGATTTATAACAAATCTTAAAGACTAAGATGTATCAATGTTTTCCTATTCTTATACGAAAACTATGCGGGCTTACATCCGTAATTTTAATCGTATATAGATATTTAAGCTGTCCTTGATCTTTTCTCATATCAATTTCAACTATTCCATCAGCTTTTTCACCAGTTATATCAACCTTATAAGAGTAAGCTGGTCGCTTAGGGCTAGAATAATGGTCCGATCCAAAACTACGAATACTATAACTTTTAATTTCTCCAAATTTCTCGCTTATCGTTTTATCGGTATATATTACTAATTCAACTTTTTGAATATTTCTCTTATTGTTAATAATGAAATATGCCCCACCAAAAATAAGAAAAATTACAATTAATAAAGCGATGTTTCGCTTTTTCTTCAAATCTTTAAATTCTATAAACATGTTATTTTATGGTTACTTAGAAGAATCAATTATACAAACTATAATGGTTTAATAGACCAACTAACAAATTTAATTTCAATTGGTAGATTTGGATTTTTCCAAAGAGATTGTACTTGATCAACCTTCTTTAAATTTTCAACAGTACTTTTTCCTTTAACTTCAACAACTATATTCCCATTTTTTTCATTGTAGCTAACAGTTTGAATGTTTTTAAAATAATTTTTTACAAGCTTTAGTACTTTATTTATCTGAACTCTAGCCTCTTCTCTAGTTTCTTTAGCCCCGTATTGAATATCAATAGGCAGATCATCTTTAGAAATTGCTTTTCCTACTACTATATTTCGCTTTTCATTCTGGCCATAACCTTTGACTCTGACCACAATTTTATATGTAGGCAAGTTTTCAATATAAATACCAGCGATACGTCCTTTAAATTCTTCTTCAATAGCATCTAATGCAGAGTCTCGGTTAGCTTCTAAAAATAATGCTTTGTTTGCTTCTGCTGTGCTAACCCCATGCAATAAAGAATAACTACGGACGTCCTGCTCAATTCCTTCATTTGATGCAGCAAATGTACAAGATGATGAAATTAAAATTGTTAACGCTAATCTTTTTTTCATTTTTTACCTTCTGGTCAAAAAAATAAGATTTAAATATAACGATATATTGTTTATTTAAAAATGAATCAATATATAAGCGTGAACTACTTATCCATAAGTATTTTTTCAAAACACCTTCATTAAATATAATATTTATAAGAGAAAATTAAAAAATTACAATTCATAAAACAAAATCTTATGAACCGTTCATTTTGTTTATTTTTAAGTTAGCCGCACATACTAGCTATTATGCGTTTTGTTTTTTGGATCGATAACTATAGTGACTCTGTCTGGGCGAAATTCTTCTGTAACTGGCTCCCCAACATAAGCACTTCGGTAAACTCTCGCATTAGTAATCGAAAGAACCTGTTTTTCGGTTAAGTCAGTAATGAATTCCGCTTAAATAATTTTGTAAGTTTTGTTCACCAGTTCGATAATTTTCTATCATTTTTACATAAGCTTCGATTTTCTCTTTTCCTAATTTTTCAGCATATAAGAAGCAAGTAGAGCTTGAACAAAACAAGATAAGGATAATCGAAGATAATTTCATTTTTATTGGACGTAAAAATTCTTTAGATTTAAATTATAAATCAAAAGCTCTAGTCTTAATAAATACTATTCCAAAAAAAGCCCATCTTCCGATGAGCTTTTTATTTAATTAAGATTATAAATGCATTAGGCTTTAAATTCTGCTAACACAAAGTTTTTTACTATTTCATCGAAATTTGGTTTTAGTAGAGTTGGCTTGCTATTTTTTATAGTTTTATACCAATAACTCGCTGCAACTCCCATGCTAACCAAAGCTAACAATTTCATAGCTCACCTCACTTATTGGGAAGAGTGGAGTTTAAAGTATCATTCGAGTTTGTAGCGTTCTAACTCGTTTTAAAGAGGTTTCTGTATATTTTTTAAGCAATGTGTAATAAAAAAGCCCACATCTTTGTGAGCTTTTAAGCTTCAGAATGAAAATATCTTTATATTAATTCGAATCATATTAACTGTGGATTCTATAAATAACATAACAGAAAATAGTTTATTTGTAAGTTCATCCTTTCTACAAAGAATATTCCCCTTCTATTTAAGTTAGTCTTTACACTTAACTTTCAAAATCGCTGCTTTTGTACTCACCGGAATAATCATTCCTGAATTATAGGCAGTATGATGGTTTACAATTTTGTTATTACTATCTAACTCATCAAAGCCTTTATTCTTACATACTTCTTCCGCCTTAGTGATGAGCTTTGATCGTAAAGCATCCCTTGAACCAAATGCATTGCTTTGAGCATGAAGTTGATAAATTCCAGGATTTATCTCGGCTACGGTAGGTGGAAACATTTGCAGACAACCTGACAACATGAATGCAACTATGCCCAGAATACTTATTAATTTAATCTTTTTCATTTAACTGATCTTCAAAAATAATTAAGCAAAAATAAAGTTTAAAAATGATAATATAATTTCAATACTGTAAAAATCTTTACTCTTTCAAGTAAGCTTTATCCTCATGAGTTTTCTACTCAAGAATAACGATGAGTCTAATCCTAAAAAGACTAGACTCGATTCAAATTAAATTATCAATTTTAGAAATGAAATAATCTGAAAATTAATTCACTAAGCTCTGATTAATCAATGATTCAATTTTTTGAGAAGCAACTGAATTATAGTAAGTACATTCATTCTTTGCTTCTTCAATTGCGCTTTGGAAAGAAATTACATCCTCATAATTATTAAATGAATCAAGTGATCTTTCATAACCTGCAACAATACTATCAATTGAAGTGTTAGGATTCTTTTGCCAATAACCTGAAGCTAATTTATTGTCTATATTCATATAAACTGAAATCGTATAATACTTTGGATCATTTGCCTCGGTATTTAAATAAGCCCACTGTACATTGCCCCATTTTCCAGTAACGGCATTACTTCCAGCTAAAGAAATATAATTTGAAAGGTTATTAACACTAACACCATTAATAAAAGCCAAGCTGTCCGTATTTGTAATTACATAATAAGGTACTGAATAACTTGTTCTTTCAACCTGAAAACATTTCGCTCCTGCTGGAAATGTATTTTTCTTGGTTAAAGCTAAAAAATCTTTAAACTGATCACCAATAAGTTTTGGATGAAAAAATACACTTGTAGGAATTTTCTCTGCAAGAAGATTCCAATATACAGCGGTTCTGTCACTTATCCTGACATTTTTTAAATCAATCCAGCGCCCTTTCTCCTCTATAACAATATTTTTTAGACCATCTTTGTTATAAGGGGTTTTTCTAAGTGTCGTTCCATCTTGCGAAGTCGATCTCAAAATATAACGTCTATAACCCAATAGATACTTCGTCTCATCTGGTCTATAAAGGCCATCTGTACTTAACATTAAGCGTCCTATATCTGGTTCTGTACCTTTATCTAACTTAGGATAATCAGCATACCAAATATTTCCATTTCTTGAATTCTTTGTAATCTCAACAAATGTTGTATCAAATTGAATAGATCCCCATTTGTAAGAAGTAGTATTATCAAACTCTGTATTAAGAATTTCATCTTTTGTTGTGGCAACAGTATCGCTACTTCCTCCACCACCACAGCCCACTATAAGAGCTGAAAGTAGAAAAAGAAAAATAGTTTTATTAAGTGTCATCAAATTTACTCTTTTTTATTGAATGGTATAAAATACTTTTAAATATAATAATTTAAAATTTTATTATATGAAATAATTAATTCTCAGCTTTAACTTATTTAATAGCAGACGTGATAATAAAAACTATTAACGGCCCAACCTGCCAAAAAACCCCTCCACCACCATATCCCTTTCTTCCAAACTCTTTGAGCTTAAAATCTGGAACATCAAGCCATCAATTAGGTTTAAAACCAAATTGGCATCGGGTTTTAATGCATGGGTTTCTAAACTAAAAATAAGGTCAAAAATCTCATGAAGTAGCCATTTCCTATACTCAACCGCCATACGGTAAGCGCTCGCATACATATGTTTAATTTCGAAAAAGGCTTTAAGCAAAAGGTAATACAGGCTATTAAAGTTAACATGTAAGTTTATAATTTCTTTGAGTTTGTCCTTTGAAGTGCGATAACGGTTTGAGTAAATAATGGCAAGTACTTCTTCTTTCAGCAGGCTTTTTTGAAAAGCAATGCACATTTCAATTAACCGTTCTTTTGAGTGAAAGTAATTATAAAAAGTCGCCTTGGTTATTTTGGCTTCTTTAATAATTAGGTCTACGCCCGTCGTGTGAAAACCGTAAGTAACAAATAGGCGTATGGCAGTATGAATAACCTGTAATTTTTTGGAAGAAGTTTTTAAATTTCGCATAGTTTTACCGTTATAAATTCTTGTTGTTTCTAAAAGAGATTAAAAAGCCTGTGCCTTTTCTGGGAGAAAAAAAGGCACAGCAAAGCCGTAAAGACTGTGCTTGGCACATCTCAAGTTTTATTGTTACTAAGTTTTAGACGTAATGATTTAAAGCCTGAAAAGCCTATGGCTCATCAAACTGCTTTAAAATTTTAAGTTGTGTCGAGATAGATTTTGACAGTGACTGCCGATAATTTATGAATGTGCATAGCCAACTCCTTCTTTTGGGAGTTCTGCCAAAGCATTATAAATTATGGTGGCAGAACGGAAGCAGGTTGACGGACTGGGTAAGACTCCAGCACACCCGAAGGTGTCCCACTCCCGTCCTACCGCTACGGGAGGGAACGGGGTGTGCACATATGAGTATCCCTCAGAAGGAATAGCTCTGATGTGGTCTTACAAACTCGGTCCGTCAAAACCGACTGGCAATGTAGGCCAGCCCGCAAATGGTAATCTTCAATATTTGAGCTGTCAATGTGAAATTGGCTAGAAATTATTTAATTAATTATTGTTTTTCATTGTATTAGGTACTTTATCTAAACATTATATAAAGTAATATTGAACACTGTTTTATAAGTACAAGCTTCCGCCTCTATTTTTTCAAATGTTGTATACGCCAAGTCCCCTTATACGCCTATAAGCTTAACTTAATAAAAATGATTAAGAAGTATTAGATAAATATTGCATTTTTTTTAATAAATAAGCTATTTTTATATGCATAAAGTTGTATATACATGTTAGGTTGTGACTATACATATAAACCATACATAGCCCTAACGCCAAATACGCTTTATCACAAAATTTAATATTGAGAACCGGGCATTTTGTCCGTTTGTTCTCTTCTAAATAAGAACTGACTATTGAGGCAAAACATGGATTGTTTATTTAATAAATCTTTCAAAAAGATGATAAAAGGATTTCAAAAACTGGTGTTGGTGACACCCCTAGTCATTACCACCCAGACAAGTTTTGCCGATTGGATTAAAGATTCTGTTTCTAAAAATGAATTAAAAACTATTCAAATTCGCCATTATATTCATGAGCATCCAGAACTTGGGAACATGGAGTTCAACACTTCAAAATTAGTGCAAAATGAGTTGAAGTCTTATGGGATCGAAGTTCGAAAAGGTTTTGCAAAAACTGGTGTTATTGGAATCTTAAAAGGCGATCTGCCTGGTCCCGTTATGGCATTAAGAGCAGACATGGATGCCTTGCCCATCGAAGAAAAAACAAATTTGAGCTATGCAAGCAAAGTAAAAGCACAATATCAGGGTGAGTTACAACCTGTTATGCATGCATGCGGTCATGACGCACATACGGCTATGCTATTAGGTGCAGCAAAAATACTTGCAGAAAACAAGAATAGACTCGCGGGCACTGTTGTTTTTGTTTTCCAACCTTCTGAAGAAGGAGCTGCTGATTTGGCTGGTTTTAGCCAAGGTGACCAAATCGGCTCAAGAAAGATGATTACAGACGGCGCACTTAAAAAGCCAGAACCTGAAGTCATGTTTGGTATCCATGTCGTTTCAGGTATTCCAAGTGGCAGCATTTTCTATAAAGATGAAGCTATGCTTAATAGTGCTGATGAATTCCGCATTAAACTGACTGGACAGCAAGTCCATGCTTCTATGCCATGGGCTGGACGAGATCCAATTGTGGCATCTGCTGCCATTATTAATAATATTCAAACGATGATCAGTCGCCGTTCTGATCTTACTAAAGGTATGGCCGTGATAACGGTAGGACATATTTCCGGCGGAACTGCGGCCAACATTATTCCGAAAGAAGTTGATATGGAAGGTACTATTCGCACCAATAACGAAGATATCCGTCAAAATATTCTTCAACAATTGCCTGAAATGGTCACTCATACTGCGCTTGCAAACAATGTAAAAGCTGATATTGAACTCTCGCCTTATGCACCTGTAACTTATAACAATAAAATGTTAACTCAATTAATTTTGCCTACATTAGAAAATACGGTTGGTAAAAATAATTTGCATCGTATGGAGACTAATGCAAGTGCAAGTGACGACTTCGCACACTATGGCAAGCTTATGCCCTCGCTTTATATTTCACTCGGAGCGACTCCTAAAAATCAAGATATGAGTAAAGCAGCTCCTAATCATAGTCCAGAATTTATTGTAGATGATGCAACCTTAAAAACAGGTGTTGAGTCTCATATACGTTTTGTTATGGATTATCCTGCTATCGCTAGTCAGGTACAAAAAGCTTGGAGAGATGATAAGAAATAATTTTTATTAGTTAATCGCTTCACTCATTTTATATGGGTGTGAGCGATTAATATAAAAATATTAGATTTCTATTTATGAATCATAATTAAAATTATAAAAACAATGCATAAAAACAATAAATTACAAGAAAAACAATATTAAATTGATTTTATCAAAACAGCTATATTCTATATGAATATATAGTAAAAAATTATACAATATTGATACCTGTTTTTTAATGTTATTAATTAATCTCTTAACTAATAAAATAGGTAAAATTGTAATGTATAAATTTTTAGCACTTTCTTTTTTTAGTATAGGTCTGGTTGCTTGCAATAAAACTAGTGAGGATTCTGCATTATCTATAAATAATCAGGAATATATGCCGAAACACCAACTAACAGCTAATAAATATATTTATGAATACAACAATATTATTTATAACTTACCTAACAATCATGATCAAAAATCAATCAATTTAAAATTAAAAAAGTTATTAAATACTATGCCATCTAATGAAGATAATTTAGCCATTTTAAAAACTAAAAGGAAAATTCTTATTCGTCTAGGTTGTCTTGAACAAGCATATGCCATTACAGAAAAAATGTTAACGAAAGCTAATAATTCCAAGCTTCAAGAAACGCAATGTATTTTCTTAAAACGGATGAAAAAAGATATATCACTTATAAAGCAATGTTATGAAAAAACTGCGTCTAGCTATTTAAACGAAATAAACCTAATTCCTAAAGCACAGTTATGGTACCAATATGCATTATGGGGAAATTATGCGGCAATGTACCACGCTGGTCATAAAGAATATAAGTTTAAGTTACTCGAACTTATTAACTATCATAATAATGAAGATCATCGTTTAACGTACCGACAAATGTATGAAAGCGTAGTGAATCCGTCAATTTTACAAAAAAGAATCGACCGGATTCCTTATAGCCCTGAGTGTCGTTAACAACTCTTTAACCTCCAGATTTTCACCTAAAAATTTTGGAGCGTTTACCCATCCATATTTTCATTATCCGAAGCATCATCTTTATTTAAAATACGCCCTTCCTGTTTTGGCCGAATTAATGGTGCTGTTGGTCTCGGATGATGTGCATGCGTATATTGCATACCCGCTCCGGCATATACATCATCGGCGGCAATTTCAGTTTCAAAACGCTCATTGTCCAAATCCCGAATTTCTTCGGTAATTCGCTCTACCTCGTCTTCATCTACACCTAGCTCTTGTAAAATAACGCCCCCAAATTTAATGGCAGACTCAAAAGTTTCACGAATCATGTAGTCTACTTTTTGTTTGACTAAATGTAATGAATGCTCACGATCATATGAACGAACTAATAATTTTGCTAACGGAAATTCATGAGTCACAAGTTCTACAATTCTATTGGTAGTTTCTTTACTATCTACACATACTACAATTGCTTGTGCGGTTGCGGCTCCAGACGCATGTAGAATATCTAAACGGCAACCATCGCCATAATAGATTTTAAAACCAAATCTTTCAGCATTTCGGATCATGTCGGTATTATTATCAATAATGGTGACATCTACTCCTCTTGCCAACAATAATTGACTGGTTACCTGCCCAAATCGCCCGAAACCGATCATTAGAACATTACCAGTTAAACCCTCGGCAATATTGATGTTTTCTAATGAAACATTCGCCTTAGATTGAGTAAAACGCTTAAAAATAATACCTACAATTGGGGTTAGCACCATTGAAAGTACAACAATAGCAGTTAGGTTTGATTTAATAGTACTATCAATGACTTGTGCACTTAATGCGGCAGAAAAAAGTACAAAGGCAAACTCGCCACCTTGAGCCATCAATAAGGCACGATCTAAGGCCTCAGTATGAGAACTTTTAGTTAATCGCGCGACCATATAAATCATGATGGCTTTAGCAAACATGAGAGCAATTACGCTACTTACAATAAGCTGCCAGTTTTGAGCAACCACTGATAAATCCAGTGACATGCCAACCCCAAGGAAAAAGAGGCCTAACAGGATTCCACGGAAAGGTTCAATATCAGCTTCAATTTGATGCCTAAAGGTAGATTCAGATAGCAACACACCAGCCAAGAAAGCGCCCATTGCCATAGTCAAACCGCTCACTTGCATGAGCAATGCCGCACCCAATACCACCAGCAAAGCGGCAGCTGTCATCACTTCTCTTGCTTTAGCGGCAGCCAAGATTCTAAATAATGGATTAAGTAACCAATGCCCTGCTGCAATAAGACCCGCAATGGCCAATAAACCAATTCCTATATTTTCTAAACGTACCGATGTGCTTTCGACCACATGATTCGGTGCCATAAAAGCAACAATAGCCAGCAATGGCACTATCAATAAATCTTCAAATAATAAGATGGCTACAATTTTTTGCCCGCGAGGCTGAGTTAAGTCACCACGATCGCCCAGTAGTTGCATCACAATAGCAGTCGATGTTAATACAAACCCTGCTGCGCCGATAAAAGCAACTTGCCACGTAAAACCAAATAGCAAACCTACGCCTGTTAATGCCACAGCACAGCTTATGATTTGTAGTGTTCCTAGCCCAAAAATTTCCCGTCG
Organism: Acinetobacter sp. FDAARGOS_558; assembly: GCF_003937785.1. Classification (NCBI taxonomy): domain Bacteria; kingdom Pseudomonadati; phylum Pseudomonadota; class Gammaproteobacteria; order Moraxellales; family Moraxellaceae; genus Acinetobacter; species Acinetobacter sp. FDAARGOS_558. The sequence continues at coordinate 133,757 of NZ_RKJH01000001.1, read as the reverse complement.
TAGACTCCATAAATGTGATGGCTGCATTTCGAGACCAATCACAAATAGGTACATCACAATGCCCAACTCAGCAATATGTAAGATTGCGGTGGAATCTTGGAAAAATGCAAAACCGAAAGGGCCAATAATCAGACCCGCAATGAGATAACCTAATACCGAACCTAAACCAATACGTTTAAAAATAGGGACTGCAATTACCGCGGCCGCCAATAAAACTACAGGGGCAATCAAGCTAATTGAATGTGCTTCTGAACTCATATACTACTCATCTTTTGATTTATCTTTTTGTATTTATTTAAATTCTCACCCTCTCCTTGCTGTAAATTAAACGTAATTTCCTATATAAAAAAGCACGCCTTTCATTCTTAGTAACTTATAAAAAGTACTTTTTAAATATTATTAGGCACCCTCTACAACTAGTTAAAAAGCCCGATAACCTTATATAGATATACAAAAGAATCTAAAGGAATACCTTTAGATTCTTGTCATTATTTTACTTAGCTTTATAGGTAAACTTAATTAAAGCCCCTGGGTTTTCCAACTGGTTTGTAACGGAACCATCATCTTTTTGAACATTACCTTCCGGATCAGTTAAGACATATAAAGTATTCCCTTCAGGGTTTGCAATAACATCACGATAGCGATTGTTACTCTTGAACATCGGAATAGCATCATCATAGGTCGTGCTATATGTCTGATCCATCTTAATACGGAAAATAACCCCACGTTTTAAAGATGGAACAAGCAAAGTATTTTCCCAACCAGGAATTGCTTTTTTACCGCCCGTATAAACATAAGCCGAAGATGGAGCTACCGTTGGCCAGCAGATATAAGTCATATCGCCACACATCGGGTCGTTATAGTTATAAGTATCCTGAACGGTAAATAAGGTCTTCAAAGGTGCAATAAAGTTTTTACCAGTCCATTCAGACTCTTTTGTTACTGGAACACCCGCTGCTACTTTTATGCCGTTTTGTCCTAAGTCTTTAATTTGAGATTTATTGGTTGCGGCTGAATAGTTTGCATAGGCATAACCACTGTCATCTTTATAGCCTGCCACATTAGGCCAACCGTAGTTCCCGCCCTTAACAACCAAATTAATTTCATCGTCAGAATTTGGGCCTTGCTCAGCTTGTAAAAGCTTACCATTTGGTGCAAATGCCAAACCTTGTGGGTTACGATGACCTAGTGTGTAAACATGACTTGTAACACCATTAAAACTTGGGTTATCACGAGGAATACTACCATCCAAATTTAAACGCAGGACTTTACCAGAATAGGCATGGAAGTCTTTATTCTTTAATTCTTGTTGGGTTGGAAGACTTTGGGCATAGTTAGGCTCAAACAAATACGTTAACTGGTTATGGCCTTGGTCACCCAAAGTGTAATAAATCTTATGGTCCGGTCCAATCACTAAACGACCAGCCTGATGGTCTTTAGAAGAAGGTAACCCTGCTAATAAATCAACTGGGTTTTGTAAGGTATCTGTTGATTTATTATAGGTGTATCTTCTAATAATTGTCTGATTTGGAGAGTTCTTGTCTGTTGCCTGAGGATTTTTAAAAGTTCCAGAGATATAAATATATGGGTTATTTTTAAAATCAGGATGAAATGCAAAACCTAATAAGCCGTTTTGTGCATGCGGATCATTAATAATACCAGGTACTTGAAATATTGTTTTAACTGCACCTGTTTCCGGATTTACTCGTAAGATTTTGCCTGTCACAAGTTCAGTCAACCAAATCTGGTTATCCGGTCCCCAGACTAAAGCATGAGGTTTATTTAAATTTGATAAAAGAACCTTTTTTTCAAAATTTTCAGTTTTTGCTTTTGCAAATTGCGCTGGAGTTAAGGGAACATCAGCCAATGCATTAGACATTGTAAAAAGCTGGACCGAACCTAAAAAAGCAATGTTTAGTAATAAGTGTTTATTCATAATTTTCACCGTATTCAAAGTTAATGCTTTCGTTTTTAGCACTTTAGTCTGTAGTTAAACTTTCATTATTATGAAATTATCAAAAACCGAATAAAATCCATATTAATGAGACACACTATCTCAAAAATGACTTAATCTTGAGTTGAAGACCAAATCTCATTAAGAACAAATTCACTTGTCTTGAATATTATTCAAAACCGGGTCTTTCATTAATAAGTGTTTCGAACTCCTCCGATAAAAAATCTAATAGTGCTCGAACGCTTGGCAATAGTCCTTTTCGCGAGGGGTAAACTGCATGCATAATGCTATTTTTTAATTCCCAATTTGGCATTAAATTAATTAATTCACCACGCTCAATTTCTTTATAAATCAGGGCAAAAGGTAATTGAGCAATCCCAACTCCTCTTAATACCGCATCTCGTACACCAATCATGTCGTTCACAATCAAACGTGGCGTATGTATAACTTTTTCGATTTTACCATTCTCTCGGCTGTATAGTGTCCATATACTTTTTTGTTCCGAGTTACCTAACCCAATTGAAGGATAACCACATAGATCTAATGGGGTTTCGGGCATACCATGTTGCTGGACCAGCTCACAATGCCCCACTATACATTGCGGATTTTTTGCAAAAATCTTCATGACCTGATCGGAATCTTCCAAGGGCGGAAATCTAATTCTTAACGCGATATCTATTCCGTCATTTAACAGGTCAATATTCTTATTGGTTACTTCAAGATGAATATTAACTTGGGGATACAACCTCATAAATTTTGAAATCATATCTGCAATGTGGTCATATAACCATGCAGGCGGGCAACTGACTCTTATTACCCCACAAGGTTCTGCCTGATTTCTTTCAATGACTTGCTGTGCAGCTTCTGCACCTAAAATCATATTTTGGCATTGATGATAGTATTCTCGTCCTAACTCGGTTACATCAAATTGACGAGTATTTCTATTGATTAATCTTACCCCTAACCTTTCTTCTAATAATAAAATGCGGCGGCTTAACTTAGATTTTGGAATATCAATTTCGCGACTAGCAGAAGCAAACCCTCCATGTTGTACAACTTTTACAAAATAATAAAGATCATTTAAATCTGTTTTCATGCAATTACCACTGTTTCAATTTTAGGATTCTTTAGCCTAATTTTGTGTAGTTCCGTCCTTTCTCACTTAATTATATAGTTCATAAGTGACCAAACTTATGGCACAAAAATAATATTTGTATTATTTAATTATATTTAATAAAGGTGAAAAAAATGACTAGTGAAAACATCCGTGACCCAAAACAAGATCATCTTTTAACTCCAGAAAACTCTGCTTTTATTGTCATTGATTATCAACCGGTTCAAGTAAACTCAATTGCTTCGATGGATCGTCAACTGTTGATTAATAATATTGTAGGCACGGCAAAAGCTGCCATTGTTTATAATTTGCCAATTATCCATTCAACCGTAAATGTTAAGACTGGTTTAAATAAACCACCGATTCCACAATTGAGTAAGGTTTTGAAAGATTACCCTACCTATGACCGTACAAGTATTAACTCTTGGGAAGATACCGAATTTAAAGAAGCCGTAAAAGCAACAGGCCGTAGAAAACTCATTATGACAGCGCTTTGGACTGAAGCTTGCTTAACATTTCCTGCACTAGACGCCCTAGCTGAAGGATATGAAGTATATGTTGTGGTAGATGCTGTAGGTGGTACTTCTGTTGCAGCGCATGAAGCTGCTCTACGCCGTATTGAACAAGCTGGCGGCAAAATGATCAGTGTTGCTCAGTTATTCTGTGAACTGCAACGTGATTGGAAACGCTCAGAAACTGTACCTCAATTTATGAAATTATTTATTGAGACTGGTGGTACAGCGGGTATCCAATTCTCTTACGACAAAGCTGAATAAAAGTTTTGTATTGTCCCTATTCAAAGGATACACATCAAAATGAGTGCTGTTTATTTAGTAGTGGGACTTCGAGCAAAACCAGAAAAGATTGATCAGGTCAGAAGTGATCTTATTGATGTGGTAGCTCCATCCCGCAAAGAAAGCGGCTGTATCACTTATGAATTATTCCAAGATCAAAATGATCCTAGTCTATTTATATTTTATGAACATTGGGCTAGTGAAAAAGATCAGGAACATCATCATAATTTTGGACCACATATCCAAAACTTTCAAAAAGAAGGCATGGGTAACGTTGAAAAAATAGAATTTTTTCATCGGCTTCAAGCGCTGGCTTAGTATCAATTTAAATTATTAAATTTTTAATCTTTTGTACCTCCTTTTAAGGAGGTACTTTTATTTAAAATAAAGAAAGACCGTCAATTTTTTTATTGAAACCCCTTCGTTAAGAGCTTTTTATTTAGCTTGCATTATTTCCATTTTTATTTATGATTGAGTAATCACTCAATTATTTTATTTGTATATGGCTCGTCCTCGTAGTGAAGATAAACGTAATGCAATTTTAAGCGCTGCTATCGAAACATTGGCAGAGCTTGGCGAGCGTGCGTCTACCTCAAAAATTGCCAAAGTTGCTGGCGTAGCAGAAGGTACTTTATTTACCTATTTTAGTAATAAAGAAGAACTGCTTAACCAATTATATCTTTCACTAAAGGCTGAACTACGTCAGGTGATGATGCTTAGTTACCCCACTAACGCTGACCTGCAAACACAAATGTCGCACATTTGGCAAAGCTATTTGGACTGGAGTTTAGAAGCTCCCCTTAAACGTAAAGTGATGGCGCAGCTTTCAACATCGGAACAAATTACTGAGCAAAGTAAACAAATTGGTATGCAAACCTTTTGTGACCTCACCCAAAACATTCAAGAATGTATTAACGATGGCAAATTAAGAGATTACCCGCCGTTATTTATTGCTTCAATTTTAGGTGCGCTTGCCGAAGTTACCCTCAATTTTATTGCCCAAGACCCTTCTCAAGCCGAGCGTTACCGCAAATCTGGTTTTGAAGCATTTTGGCATGCAGTTTCAATATAGACTAAAGTAAGGATGCACGGCGTCCTTATTTTTAAATCAATTAATGAGTGAGTAAATACTCATTTAAATGAATCGAAATAAGCACTTAATTCAAGTTCTTATTTGCACATTAGGTTTGTTCCAATAAGGAAAAATAAGATGACTATTTCAAATACAACAGACTTATCTTCTCCCCTAATGCCATCTCAACAACACAATGGCAAATTTAGAAATACACGTCCAAACCAACACCAGCCTTCTTTTGGCAAAACGCTTCAACTCATGTGGAAGTTTCTATTTAACAAACCTAAAGACACTGTTCCAAACACCGCAATTCCTGTTTTAAGTTTGTCAAAAGAACAATTATTAAGTGCGCCTGACCGGTCTCTATTTCGTTTGGGCCACTCAACCATTTTGTTAAAACTGCAAAATGAGTTTTGGTTAACCGACCCTGTTTTTTCGGAGCGTGCCTCACCTTTTCAATGGATTGGTCCAAAACGTTTTCACCAACCACCGATTAGTATTGCAAACTTACCACCCATTAAAGGCGTGATTTTGTCGCATAACCACTACGACCATCTAGACTACCATGCGGTCATGGAGCTTAACGATAAAGTTGAGCATTTCTTAACACCACTTGGTGTAGGCGACACCCTTATTAAATGGGGAATTCCAGCAGAAAAGGTTCAGCAGCTCGACTGGTGGGATACCACACATGTAGATGGACTCGAACTGGTGGCTACCCCTGCCCATCATTTTTCAGGCCGTGGAATGGGTGATAGCAATGCGACGCTTTGGGCGTCGTGGGTGATTATTGATAACGACTTACGTGTATTTTTTAGCGGTGATACGGGATATTTTGACGGTTTTAAAGAGATTGGACATCGTTACGGTCCTTTCGATCTGACCATGTTAGAAACTGGTGCTTACGACCCCGAATGGCCCGATGTTCATATGCAACCAGAGCAAACTTTACAAGCACATCTCGATTTAAAAGGACGTCATTTGTTGCCTATCCATAACGGTACTTTCGACTTGGCGCTTCATGCTTGGGACGATCCTTTTGAACGTATCGTCGCTTTGGCTCAACAAAATAATTTAGCGATTAGCACACCGCAAATGGGTGAATTATTGAACTTAGAGGAACCAAATATTGAAAATTATTGGTGGCGTTCGTAAGTTTTTCGATAATTTTTTAAATTATTTATCCTATTAAATTTCAATTTAAAGGTATTTAAATTCAGTTATATACCCTACACATCTAGCCTCAATACCACTTCCAAATAAAACTAGGACTAACTTTATCCTAGTTTTATTATTGACTTAAAACGCAGACTACATTAGTCTGTGTTTATAGTTGATCAATTATGAAATTAAATGGCTTATATCACTAGTAGCGTCGAGTATGCGATTCACTGTCTTCTTTTTCTTGTGAACAATGAAGATAAACCTTTGAGTAGTAAGGATCTTGCTGAATTACAAGGAGTCTCTCCGAGTTTTATGGCTAAGATTTTTCCTAAACTTGAAAAGGCAGGACTTGTAGTTGCACAAGAAGGTGTTCGCGGCGGCTATTTACTGGCTCGATCTGCTCACGAAATCAGCTTTTTAGATATCGTGAATGCAATTGAGGGTGAAAAACCGCTTTTTGAGTGTCAAGAAGTTCGCGGTAAATGTGCAGTCTTTAACAATGCCCCACCAGATTGGGCAACCAGTGGTGTGTGTGCCGTACATGCTGTCATGCTACAAGCCGAAAAAGCTATGCGAGACGCATTAGGTGCTCATACACTTGGCGATATTGCAGACCGTTTTGGCCGTTATGCCCCCGACGTATTTTTTAGTGATGTAAATGGTTGGATCAATGAACGCATTGAAGGAAGAACAGCAAAAATGCGGAAAAGTAAAATATCGCGGGATACTCCCGACTAATGAGCTAATAACCCTCAAATACTAAAGTAAAACATCCCTAATCCGTTTTAAACGCCTTCTCAGATTTTTTCGGACAATCAGAGAATGGATTCGCTCACCCTAAATTTTATGATGAGCTGGAACGTGTTGTCCGAAAAATCGATCAAAAGGATAATCCAATGAGTAAGCGTATTATTATTGCTGGTTCTGGCTTTGCAGGTTTATGGGCTGCACTCGCTGCACAAAGAGCAATCCATTTAGCATCACAAGAACAAAACATTGAAGTGATGATGGTTTCCCCTAGTCCAAATGTCGGGATTCGTCCTCGTCTTTATGAGGCCGTGCTTGAAAACATGAACCCTGATATTTCAGAGTTATTAAGTGTGGTGGGAGTTAAATTTCTGGCAGGTTGGGTAAATAAAATTGATTCAAACCAACAGACCATCGAAGTTGCAACCACCGATGGTAACAAACAAAATTTAAGCTATGACCGTTTTGTTCTGGCAACTGGAAGTACGACTTTTATGCCACCTATACCAGGTCTAAAAGAATATGGATTTAGCGTAAATACATTAGAAGATGCTGAAAAACTAGATCATCATCTTAAAAACTTAGCCACTAGACCTGCAAATGCAGCTCGTAATACTGTAGTCGTTGCTGGTGGTGGTCTTACTGGGTTAGAAACCGTGACCGAAATGCCTGAACGTTTGCGTAGCATTTTAGGTGAAACTGATGTCCGTGTGGTTTTGGTTGACTCCTCAACAGAAATTGGTGCAGCAATGGGCGACCAAGCTGCTAGTGTTATTCGAGAAGCCCTTAGCGAACTCGGTGTTGAAGGTAAAGCTGGGCTAAGAGTTACTGCGCTAGATGCCACTGGCGTAACGCTTTCTAACGGCGAAAAAATTGAAACAGAGACCGTGATTTGGACTGCCGGTATGCGGGCTAATCCACTCACCTCTCAAATTGCTGGTGAAAAAGATAATTTAGGTCGTTTGATTGGGGATACTTATTTACATGCACCTGAAGCAAAAAACATTTTTGTGACTGGTGACACTGTAAAAGTTCCAACCGATGATTTAGGCAATTTTAATGTGATGTCGTGCCAGCATGCTATGAGCTTAGGCCGTGTGGCGGGTTATAACGCTGCGGCAGAATTGGTTGATTTACCACTTCATCCATACAGCCAACCAAAGTATGTCACTTGTGTTGACTTAGGTCCTTGGGGCGCACTTTATACCGAAGGTTGGGATCGACAAGTTCAATTTGTGCGTAAAGAAGCGAAAAAAATTAAACAGGAAATTAATACTGTATGGATTTATCCACCAGTGGCAGACCGTGAAGCAGTTTTTGCAATAGCAAACCCTGATTTTGTGATTGTTCCTTAAGCTTAATTTTTGCACCAATCCATTTATTTAAAACCCTAAAAGCAAGCCCATCGCTGTTTTGCTTTTAGGGTTTATATTTGAATCATTAAATTATGACTTTTCTAGCTCTTCTATTATCGCTAAAGCCGTCTTTTTAGCTGAAAACGGGTTTTGCCCCGTAATTAACTTACCGTCTTGAACCACGTATGGTGCAAAAGGAATAAAAGCCTTTTCATAACGAGCACCATATTCTTTCGCTAACTCTTCGGCATTATATGGCACTTTTTTTGCCACCCCTGCCAAAACTTCTTCACTCCATGCAAAGCCTGTTAACTTTTTGCCTTTTATAAGTCGTTCACCATTTGAAAGTCTGACATTGAGTAAACCGCAATAACCATGACAAACACTTGAAACAATACCGCCTTTTTCATAAATATTTTTGGTGATTTCTTGCAGTTCAGGGTTATCTAAAAAATCCCACATCACACCGTGACCACCCGTATAGTAGATCACGTCATAATCTTGCCAATTAATATCGGAAGGCTTAAAAGTATTTGCCAGCAGCGTAATAAAAGCTTGATCTTTTTCTCGGTCTTTAACAGATTTATCCGCCACCAAAGGCACAAGCGATTTTGGTTCAATTGGAGTTTTTCCACCATTTGGACTCACAATATCTTGTATATAGCCTTGCTTTTCAAACTCATCATAAGCATGGGTGAGCTCACCTAACCACAGTCCTGTTTGTTGATCTACATCCTTATAGCGTGAAACATTGGTCACGATGTGTAATATACGTTTAGACATTTTCTCACCTCATTCTTCTTTATAGTTCTATCTTTTATCAATCAAAGCATAGAAAGTTGTTACTGAAAACGTGTGCTTGGTAAAGTTATGAACCTTGCTTTTATGTTACTATAAGTCTAAAGTTAGCTTGAATGTCAAGAGAGTATGTGGCTATGAATATTAGCGAGTTATCAAAACTAAGTGGTTTAAGTACCCCTACAATTCGTTATTACGAGCAAATCAAACTCTTACCCAAAGCCAAAAGGAAATCGAATGGCTATCGTGAATATACCGATAACGATTTGAAACAACTTTCTTTAATTCAGCAAGCTCAGCAAGTCGGGTTTTCTTTAGCAGAAATTAAAGCATTTTTGCCCTCGAAAGTTGCTGTTTGGGACCATGATGCCCTTATTCAAACGATTGAAACCAAAATTCAGGAAATAGAGCTTTTAGAACAAAAGCTAAAAATCAGTAAGCAAAACTTACATACCATGATTGATGCAATCAACAACAAACCTGATGAAATTACATGTGAGCAAAATGCAGAACGTCTTATGAATCTGTATTTTGACAAGGTAAAAACACCCTAGTTTTTAAGTTCAAAAGGAGTTAAGGCTTCTCACATTGAAACTATGATACGTATTGTTATCAACCAAGTAATTCAAGCGATTAAGTAGCATTTCATAAATTTAAAAAACGAATTACAGAATTAATCAGTAATTCGTTTTTTTATATACATGTTATAGAAAAAATCAGCTTATCTTTTGATAGTGAAGACCGATAGCTCCAGAAGCAAACGTTTTATTTTCAATAAGTTTAAGACTGGTCTTTTGCTCAATACCTTGAAATAGTGGCAAGCCACTACCAAGCAGCACGGGCGAAACTGTAATTTTATATTCATCAATTAAACCAAGTTGCATCAGATAGTGCGCGAACCGTGGACTACCCAAAATCACCATATCCTTACCCGGTTGCTGTTTGAGTTTATTAATTTCTTCTTCAACATGGTCTTTTACGAGTCGGGAATTATTCCATTCAACTGTATCTAATGTGGTTGAAAAAACGATTTTCTCTGTCTTTTCAATCCATTCTGCATGATTTCGTTCATGCTCTGAAGCTTCTGGGTTTGAAAGCATAGCTGGCCAATAATTATGCATCATCTTGTATGTCGCACGTCCCCAAATTACCGTATCAGCAGAGTTCAAGATTTTATTTGCATGATTTGCCAAATCGGCATCGTAAGCAATCCAACCTATATCCATTGCCCCATTTGGCCCTTCAACAAAACTGTCAAGCGATGCATGTAGAAATAGTATGAGTTTTCTCATTATTCTCATTCCTTTGTTATAAAAAATTTATCGTTTTTAGTATATTCAATTTATATGATTTCTTATGGAGTATTTTGTTTTCTGTTTTTCTTATACTTATGCACTGTATTCTTTTGAAATATTTATAAATTCCCCGAACAAGAATGACTCCTTATTCGGGACGATCTATAAACATGCTGTTTTAATAAAAGCTTTTAATTAATGACCAGCGGACCAGAACCCGGTAACTCGGTCACTAGCTTATAACCCATCAGTTTTGCAGGTGTATATGTACCGCCTTTAACGGTATTGTTGAGTAAATAATTCACCACAGTCAATGACCCATTTACGGTAAGGCTATAAGCGTTTTCCGTTTGGATGCGGGCGGTTTTTATTTCCCCACGCGTATTTCTTGCTTCTCCCCAAACATAGGTGGGTACTTTCGCGCGGAGTTCCTCATTTGGTCCAACAACCGTTTTTTCAATACGTGATTTAATAAACTTTTGGACGGCATTGAGTTTTAATACAGGGCGGAAGCAGTTCATCATTTTCGCACCAAAAATCATTTTGGGAGGCGCAGGAACAAATACTTCAATGTTTGGAATACCCGTTGTATAAAACGCTGTAGATACATCTCCCCACGGAACGCTCATAGCACTTTTTTTACCATCACCGAAATCGATAGTACGGACATAATGTGCTAATGGAACAGTGGTAATTTTTCCGTTTTTACGAATTTTGCCGCCTTCGGCCATACCTTCTGTACTTGTTTTTGCAGTACCCGGTGAAAGCCCTGTTTTTGAGTCAAAACCAAGCGCCAAATGGGTCGCATCTGGCAGAGCTTCTTTGAGCGCAGCGGCAACGCAATCTGTCGGAATCACATCAAAACCAACACCCGGACAAAGCACAATATCGGCTTTTTCGGCTTGGCTGTTAAGTGACTGTGCTAACTCAAATACTGAGATTTCGCCCGTAATATCTAGATAGTGAGCACCTGCCTTTATACAAGCTTCCATCATGGGTTTCGATGTCGCGGAAAATGGCCCTGCACAGTGCATGACCAGTTTAAAGCCTTGGAGTTGTTCACTTACCGCATCCACGTTATCGAGTCCAAAAGCCTTATAACCAAGCCCCAACTCTTGAGCAAGTGCTTCAACCTTAGCTTTGTTACGACCAGCCAAAGTTGGTTTTAGACCTTGGCGTACAGCTTCACGAGCGATTAACTCGCCCGTGTAGCCATTTGCTCCATAAATTATCCAGTTTGAATCGTTCACATTTGTCATAACACAACTCACTTATTAAGAAGCAAATGAATAGTCACGCATGCCTTTTTTGTATTGACGAGTACGGCATGACATAGCTGATTGTTGCAAAATTAAAGCCCAAGCTGGTGAAACATTTGGTTTTGTTTTTTTACCTGCGCTTAAATTACGTAACTGGAATTTGACCACAGCCATATTGGCAAGTGAAGCAAGTGTTTTGTTCTTCCAAGTAATTGGTTTTAACTCAGGAGTAAGATTCTGGCCTTGTTTCCAAGCATTTGGCAAATTAGGTTCAATGGCTAAAGCTGTGGCAATACCGACCATATCTACACCACTTTCAATCACTTTCTCTGCCACTTGTTTACGGCGTATCCCACCTGTCACCATAACAGGCATTTTGGCAACTTTACGAATCTCTTGCGCAAATTCTAAAAAGTAAGCTTCACGAGCAAGTGTACGGCCATCACGTGCTTGACCTTGCATTGCAGGTGCTTCATAGCTACCACCTGAAAGTTCAACCAAATCGACTGCATGCTCATTTAACATTTTAACCACTTGTTGAGCATCTTCAGCGCTAAACCCACCACGTTGGAAATCGGCTGAATTTAGTTTCACTGCAACAGTAAACTGAGGCGAAACCACCTTACGAACAGCTTCAACAATCTCAATTAAAATGCGAGCGCGGTTTTCTAAAGAACCACCCCATTGATCTTGGCGTTTATTACTCAGTGGAGAAAGAAACTGACTTAATAAATAACCATGCGCTGCATGAATTTCTACACCGGTAAACCCTGCTTTTTCACCTAAACGCGCCGTGTTTGCAAAACGCTGAATCACCTCTGCAATCATAGATTCCGTCATTTCGATTGGCGTGTTAAAGCGATTTGACATTTTGCCAAGATCAAGTGAAATAGCGGATGGTGCCCACGTCTGCTGACCAAGATTGGCTTGCATTTGGCGACCCGGATGGTTAATTTGAAGCCACATCTGAGCGCCTTTTGAGCGCCCAATTTGTGCCCATTTTTTAAAAGTATCTAGATGCTTTTCATCTTCAAGCACTACGCCGCCCGGTCCAGTCATCGCTCGGCGGTCTACCATTACATTTCCGGTAATGATTAGACCTACGCCACCATTTGCCCAAGCCTGATATAAACGCATTAATTCTTCTGATGGTGCATGGTTTAAATCAGCCATGTTTTCTTCCATTGCTGCTTTAGCAATACGGTTAGGAACATATGAGCCATTTGGGAATACTAATTTTTCGAACACTTTCATTGGAATGACCTCATTCAGTATGGCTTTACTTTAAGATTAAAGCTAACTTTAATGTCAATACCTTTTATTATTCTCCTATTTAAAGAGTTGTATTCATTAATTTTTTAAGTAAAAAAGAGGCCTTCAGATGCCTCTTTTTTTAAAGTTTAAAGCTTTAAACTATTTGCAGATAAAAATTATTTTCAGTTAAAGAAAACTTTATAAATCTTCCAATAATTTCAAAGAAAGCTTTCTCAGCATAGTCAGCTCCTCATCATTCATATGCATTGAACATCGCAACTGATTGGGTAGATCAATCACTTTTTCTTTTATCTCTAAAGCTTTGTCCGTCAATATTACTTTTTTTACCCGCTCATCTTCTTTGATTGATACCCTCTTCAAAAACCCTTTTGCTTCAAGTTTTTGAACCAACGGCGTTAAGGTGCCTGAGTCAAATAAGGTCTTTTCACCGAGTTCTTTTAGGGAAATATCATCTTCTTCGTAAAGAGCTAAAAGAACGATGAACTGAGGGTAAGTTAAATCGAAATCTTTAAGTAATGGACGATACTGCCGCGTAAGTGCATTTGCTACTGAATAAAGCGAAAAACAGAGTTGATCACCTAATATCTTGTTTTCTTTCATGTTTAGACCAAAAAATAAAATTATCTAAAAATTATTATAAATAATTCTTGACCATAAGTATCTTGCGTGCAAGTATTATATACACAAGATATTTATTGAACTGAGCTTTCGATAGAACCAGCTTGATCTTGGACGAAAAGCCTTGGCTCAAAGTTGTATTTCAAATTTTTAACTTAAAGTGAGTTTTCACCATGAAAATCGCAACAGCTTTATTAACATCTGCTCTTTTCACTACAGCTGTTTCAGCTGAAGCTATCAATACTCCTGCTCCAACTGCGGGTGTACAAGCATTCCTAGACGTACTCAATTCGGGTAACGGTAAACCAATGGAATTGATGACGCCAACCGAAGCTCGTCAAGTTTTAATCGGCGCACAAAAAGGAGCAAAACTACCACCAGCACAAGTTTCAGATAAAACTATTCAAATAAATGGTCAAAGCATTCAGCTAAAAATTGTTAAACCAGAAAATGCTAAAGGCGTTCTTCCTGTATTCATGTTCTTTCATGGTGGCGGTTGGGTGTTAGGTGACTTTGCTACCCATGAACGCTTAATTCGTGATTTAGTTCGTGAGTCTGGTGCAGCGGCTGTATACGTGAACTATACGCCTTCCCCAGAAGCTCATTTCCCTGTAGCAATTAATCAGTCATATGAAGCAACCAAATGGGTCGCTAAACATGGTAAAGAAATTGGTGTTGATGGTAGCCGTCTAGCTTTAGTAGGTAATAGCGTTGGCGGCAACATGGTGGCTGCTGTTGCCCTTCAGATTAAACAATCTGGCGGTCCAAAAGTGCGTTACAACGTAATGTTATGGCCTGTTACCAATGCTGGTTTCGACAATGCGTCTTACAATCAGTATGAAAAAGGATACTTCTTGACTAAGAACATGATGAAATGGTTCTGGGACAACTACACAACCAATGCCAATGATCGCAACAATATTTTGGCATCACCACTTCGTGCTACAAGCGAACAGTTAAAAGACTTCCCACCTACATTAATTCAAACAGCTGAATTAGATGTATTGCGTGATGAAGGTGAAGCTTTTGGCCGTAACTTAGATAAAGCTGGTGTTCCAGTGACTGTAACTCGTTATAACGGTTTGATTCATGACTATGGTCTTTTAAATCCATTAAGCAATGAACCATCTGTGAAAACTGCGTTATCACAAGCTGGATCTGAACTTCAAAAGCATTTGAAATAATGATTTAGTGCGGTGCTAATTAATGTAAATCTTATAAAGAAAGCATGTCATCATGCTTTCTTTATAATTTACCTGAATCATTAACTTCCTAATCTCTGACTAATCATTTTTCCATTCATCGGTCATTTTTTAAAAAAGCTTGACCTTAAACCTAACTTTAATCTTAGCATTCCTAATAGGTAAATATGAGGATCCTACCGTGTCTAAAGTTTGGAGTTTTCAGCGTTGGTTGATTGCCTTTTTTATGGCTTTTTTCTATGTACACGACAAATTTCACAGAACCCTTATCCTATCAGGATTCTGCTTTCTTAAAATTGCCAAAATTTCCTTAAACTCTTCTTTTTTCCCAAAACCAATTAAACGCTGAATCGCCATTTGAACATAGTCTAAACCATAGCGAAATAAACTCATTGAGAGTCGTCCATGCTTCTTTATTTTTATCGCTTTTTTTTGATTATGTTGCCATTCACCCGTTAAGTAACACCAACAGAAGCTTATAGCTAACACCGCAATCAATTTTTTCACTCGTCTAGGGTCTGTCAAGCGCGTATTTTCAAGATTAAACCCGCGTCCTTTGAGACAACTGAATAAGGTTTCAATTTCCCAGCGTAATGCATAATCCTGAATAGCATTGGCATTAAACTGAGGAGAAACGACGAGTAAAAGCTCTCCATTTTCTAACTGTAGTGCACTTATATATAGTTTCACCCGACCAACCAAAATCCGTCGTTTACGACATTCAATTTGACCAACTTTAAGATGGCGAAATAAATCACTAATTTTATGATTCTTTCCTAAATGATTGGTGACAATGAAGTTTTTTAACACGAATGCAGAAGTTGATGTCTTGTTCAATTAACCATGTAAACCACTGCTCACCGATAAACTCTCTGTCTGCGAACACATTCACAATACGGTCTTTACCAAAATGGCTATAAAGCGTTGAATCAAAGCAATACGCTCTTTCGTATCTGAATTTCCACGTTTATTAAGCAATGTCCAAAGGATAGGTATCGCTATTCCACGATAAACGATTGCGAGCATCAGGATATTAATATTTCGTTTTCCCCATTTCCAATTGGTTCTATCTAAAGTCAGTTGCACTTGGTCGAATGAAAACATATTGAAAATCAACTGAGAAATTTGACGATAATCAAAATACTGACCTGCAAAGAAGCGCTGCATACGTCGATAAAATGATTGTGGTAAACACTTGATGGGCAAGGCTTTAGATGCAGAAGAAAGATTACATGTTTGCTTTAAAATAATCACAAGCATGATGAGCGCAAAGCACTTTAAATGTGACTTGTTCCATTTTAGAGATTTGTTTAAGATAAGATATAACTCATTGAGATGTGTCATAGTATTCGTCGTTAGAAAACAATTATTGTGACATTATTTCAATGAGTTATCTATTTTTGTCGTGTACAGAGCCTCCATATATAAAATTAGAGGCCTCCTCTCCCCGAGAAGGCCTCTATATTTCTGCACCGAAACAAACTTATAGTTATATATTGTTTATTTTGAAATTGTTTTTCTTGCTACCAAGAATATACAGACCTGTATATATACACAATTGAATTTTTCTCACTAATAAAGTTAATTTAATTCAGCATGACTTTCTATAATTAAGATTAAATTATCTTTTTATAATTTAAACTTTATAAAATCAGTAAAATGTAAACTCAAACTAAACAAAAAGTTAATCTTATAAAGACTAACTTATTAAATGACTTTATTTTAAAGTTATATTAACGAACACCAACTGATCAGTTATTAATCAGATAAGTTATTTTGAATCTTAAAATTCAATTTAACTGAAAATTTTTCTTAATACCTAAACCTAAAATAAAAGGCTGGCTTTCTCTTCTTTAAATAACTGAATAAGCGGCTTAGTTAAAAGCTCATAGCGCCAACCCAATAAATAATCTGGGAGATCCTGTTCATCACCTTTAGTAAGCACATGCTGATGAATCGCATTTAACCATTTCTTACGTAGTAAAACTTCTTTAGGTATAGAGGTTTGTTCTATCGTTTTAGCAATCAATGCATCCATTTTATTCAGGGTTTCTTTGGATGTAATTTTAAAAGGTTTAGCAATTTTAGCTGGCCAGTGCCCTTCAACAGGTAAGTCTTTTAAAAGATCAAGAATAACCTTGCCGTATTCACGAACAACATTCGGACGAATATCTTTTACTTGAGATAATTGGAAACTATTGCGTGGATTTTTTTCGACTAAATCAATCATCGTCGAATTTCTAAGGATAAAACTACGTGGCTGGTTTGTTGCTCTAACCACCTCTTCACGCCACTCACTTAAATTTTGCAATTGCATTAATTGACGACGTGAATGACGATAATTGCCCACATCTGTATATAACAACGGGGTTGGTGTTTCACTAATAATTTCTTTGGTTAAACTACTACAATCCTCAAGAACATACTCATAAAGCCCTTTTTGTTTGAGCTGATCTTTAATATGGTTAGCCAATTGCATAAGGTATAAAACATCATTTGCCGCATAACATAGCTGTTGCGGAGATAAAGGACGTGCCAACCAGTCTGATCGAGTCTGGTCCTTTTCAATATCAATCTCTAAACAAAGCTTTAATGCACCTTGATAACTTACTTGTAAACCATGTCCCAAAAAGGATAATCCAACTTGAGTATCAAAAACATTTAATAGGTTTTGTTCATCGGCATAGTGATAGATTAAATCAATATCTTCACCACATGCATGAAAAATATTTTGTTGAGCAAGAAAGATTTTTTTCCAAAACTCGCTTAAATCTAAAGACACTCCATCCAGCAAATATACATTTCCGTTGACATTGACTTGACATACTCCAAGTTTAGGCCAAAGGGTATCAACCTTAATAAATTCTGTATCAAGTCCATAAGTTGAACATTGATCCATTTGTTGAAGAACATCAACCAATTCGGTTTGCTGTTGGATAAACTGAAACATGCTTTCTCAAGTAAATGCAAAGAGTGCTTTAAACTCTGGTATATATAACATAGGATTAAAAAAATGCTACTGAATCCTTGATGAATAATCTATTTTTGAACAATTTTCCAAAAAAGAGATAATTTTTTGATCATTATTTTAAATTTTTCAAATTTAATGTCCTTTTAAATGTTTATTTTTTACAAAAGCTTTTTTTAATTTATATATTCACTGAGTCATTTTTAAAAATATGTTTTTGTCTTTTAAAAAGATTTTTTGATAATACGATATTATTCAAAAAATCTTTGAAATAAGCACCGAGGTACTTATTTCATACGCATACGGTTATGAACAGCCTGACTTAAGGTATGACTATCCACATATTCAAGCTCGCCACCTTGTGGTACGCCTTGCGCAATACGTGTCATGTGAATAGGTAAATGCTTCGTCGCTTCAACCAAATAATGCGCTGTCGCCTGACCTTCCACAGTAGCATTAGTTGCCAAAATGACTTCTTCGATCGTACCTTGGCTTAACCGTTGGATTAGATAAGGAATACCTATTTCTTCTGGCCCGATTCCATCTAATGGAGAAAGGTGCCCACCCAACACATGGTATTTGCCACGAAAACTACCACTTTGCTCGATTGCCATAACATCTGCCGGAGACTCAACTACACAAAGCAATTGGTCATCTCTTTCTGTTGAAGCGCAAATATCACAAATTTCGTGCTCTGTTAAAGAGTGGCAAACACTACATTCATGAATATAACTTGATGCTTCATGTAGAGCATGTGCTAAAGCAAATGCACCTTCACGATTTTTCATCAAAAGATGTAAAGCCATACGTTGGGCCGACTTCGGTCCAACGCTAGGCAAAATACGTAAAGCTTGAACGAGTTGTTCAAATCTATCACTAAACACTGATTTTCCTTAGAACATGCCTGCTAAACCAGGAGGTAAACCCATACCCGAGTTAGCTTTTTGCATTTTTTCTTCTGAAACTACTTCAGCTTGACGCACAGCATCATTCACCGCAGCTGCGATTAAATCTTCAATCATGTCTGGTTCGTCTTGAAGTAATTCTGGATTAATTTCGATACGTTTTACGATATAACGGCCAGTCATTGTTACTTTAACTAAACCACCGCCCGCTTCAGCGTGTACTTCAGTTTGAGCAAGCTCTTCTTTAGCCTTTTTTATATTTGATTCCATATCTTTTTGCATGCGCTGCGCTTGCTGCATGAGCATATTGATATTCATAAACCTAACTCCGTATCTCTATCAAATATTTCAAGTATTATTGATAGTCATATAACACTTCGGAACTTAAACTCTTTGAACGCCCCTATCGATCAGTAAGATCATTGAGGTCAGTACGTTTAAATCAAAATTAATCCGCAATTCTGACACAATAAATTAATGTTTTCTATTGGTATCTATGAAACTCTTTTAGGTAACTCATCCATTTAAAGCTTTCTATACGAAACTTTTTACTGTGAAGGCCGGTTCTAAAATTTAAGTTAAGCTACTGCGAAGCTTGGAGGGTGCTATTGTCGGGTTTATATTCATTTAAAGGAATTTTCTGAAAAGAGGCATTCGCTTTTTCTATTGTATGATCAGCTTCTTCAACTGATTTATTTGCATCATTAATCAATAAAACAGTTTCGTTAATTTGAGTCGGTTCATCCTTTTGGGCAAATACTTTGTATCCAACCAAACCAATTGCCCCTATAGCAACTAAAATAATTATAGGCTTAAGCATGGTTACAAACTCACTTTGTTATTTTTATTAAATTTAGAACTTTTATACGTTGTGATTTTTAATTCATTTACAACAAAATGTAGCTTTTTTATTTCAATCGTTGTTTGTGAGTAACTCACCTTAAAGTAAAGCCACACTAAAATGAGTGTGGCTTAATTCTTAGATATATAAATTTTATTAGATCAAATCTAATCCACGTGAGATATCACCAATAATATCGTTAATATCTTCTAAGCCAACCGAAACGCGGATTAAGCCTTCTTGAATACCAGCAGCTTGTTTTGCTTCAGCAGAAAGTTTGCCGTGTGTGGTTGTAGCAGGATGCGTAATTGTTGATTTCACATCACCTAAATTACCCGTGATAGAAATAAATTTGGTGTTATCAATAACCTTCCATGCGCCTTCACGCTCACCTTTAACTACAAAAGAAACAATCCCGCCAAAGCCATTTTGCTGTTTTGCTGCAAGTTCATGACCTTCATGAGTTGGAAGCCCGCCATAATAGACCTTTTCTACTTTTTCATGGGTAGACAACCACTCGGCAAGTTTTTGAGCATTTTCACAGTGCGCTTTCATACGTAAACGTAAGGTTTCTAATCCTTTTAAGAAAACCCATGCATTAAACGGACTCATAGATGGTCCTAAAGTACGCACTACGCTAAAAACTTCTTCTAGGAGTTGATGTTTACCTACCACTGCGCCACCTAACGCACGGCCTTGACCATCTAAATATTTAGTCGCAGAGTAAATCACGAGATCTGCACCCAACTTTAACGGTTGCTGTAAAACAGGTGTACAGAAACTATTGTCAACAGCAAGTAATGCGCCATTTGCATGCGCAATATCTGCAAGCGCTTGGATATCTGCGATTTCAGCTAATGGATTAGACGGTGACTCAACAAATAATAGTTTAGTTTCTGGACGTACTGCATTTTTCCATGCATCTAAATCGCGTAGATCAACAAATGTGATATCTACACCAAATTTGGCAATGTATTTTTCAAATAAAGCGACAATAGAACCGAAAACTGCTCTTGAGCAAATAACATGATCACCTGCTTTTAGATACGCCATAGCAATCGATAGAATTGCTCCCATACCTGAGCTTGTAGCCACGGCACGTTCAGCCCCATCTAAAGCCGCTAAACGTTTTTCGAACATCGATACAGTCGGATTAGTAAAACGAGAATAGATATTTCCTTGAACCTGACCAGAAAATTTTGCAGCTGCTTCAGCAGCGTTTTCATATACAAAAGATGAAGTCAAAAAAATTGGTTCGCCATGCTCACCTTCAAAACTACGAGTGTGTCCGGTACGAATGGCTAAAGTATCAAGTTGGTATTCTAAATCATCAGACTGGTTCATTAAATGTTCGCCTTTACTGGTCATGTACTAAAAACTATCATCATTTTGAGTGCCTAAGGTATTTAAGGTCAAGGTAAACCTGAAAATTATCGCTTAGACTTCAATCAATCTTTAGTATAGTTGGTAAAACAAGATGAAACGCTTAAAGTCCCTTGTCTCAGAACAAAGTCAAATCAAGCACCTCTCTACCCGACTATTTCGTCCTCAAACATTAGTATTGTCACAAAGCACTCCATTTGAAGTGATTGGTGAATTCAACCAAACCCGTGTTCGTTATTATGCAGCTACAGAAAAGAGTTTTAGAGAACCATTAGTATTTGTGGCGCCTTTAGCCATTAATATGGCGATTTATGATTTATATCCATATCGTTCTCTTATCAAATACTTCCAAAATGCAGGTTTTGATGTATACCTTATCGATTGGGGGCGTTTAGGCTTTAAAGATAGACATCTTAACTTTTTATCGTTTATTGAAGATTTTATTCCTAAAGCTATAGAGCTTGTTCGCACACATTCAGGCAGTGATCAAATTTCTCTACACGGATGGAGTATGGCTGGCATATTCGTTACTTTATATACAGCGCATAATCATCCGAATTATGTCAAAAACCTTATAGTTTTAGGTAGCCCAATCGATAGCTATGCTTCTGGTTATATTGGAAAACTCTACCGAACCATAAACAACACTATTGCCCGCAATAAAAAGCTTCAGAAACGTATTTACTCAGGTTTACCGAAGCGTTTGATTCATACTCCGGGCATTTTAAACTCCTTAGGCTTCAAAATTCTTGACCCTAAAGGCTGGTTCGATGGTCATATTCAATTACTTAAGAACCTTAATGACCTTCAGTTCGTACAAGAACATGCCACATTAAGCAGTTTTTTAAACAATATGATTGATTATCCGGGAGGTATTAATCAGGACATGTTATTTAATGTTTGGCTGCAAAATCCATTAAGACAAGGTTCTATTCAGTTAAAAGATAAAAAAATCGAATTAAAAAATATCGACTGTTCACTCTTAGTTGGAGCTGGTCGTAGTGATCAATTAGTGACGGCAGATGCAGCTCAGCCATTAAGTCAGTTAACCAGTAGCCAAGATGTTACATTTACTCTTATTCCTGGCGGTCATTTAGGTCTAATGTCAAGCCAAGCAAGTGCGCAGGAATTCTGGCCAAAGCTAGCAACATGGCTGAGTGAGCGTTCAACAAAAATCTAAATTTAGGCATAAAAAAGTCCTCTATATGAGGGCTTTTATCTAACGCTTTCTCTATGAACACAAACCCAAGCTTAGACTCATTAGAAGGATAGTTTTTTAAATACAAAGTACCCGACCTTACTTTCAAAACTTCCATCTTTTTGAATATTAAAATACTTTTTAACAACATCTGCTGCATTTTCTTGGAGATACCTAAGCGTTTTTATTTGATCTTCAGGTGTCTTCATGCGCTGTACCCAACTATCAAAATCTAGTTTGAGAGTTTGTTTTTCTAAAATTGTTAATTCAAAACCAGCATCTTCAATAAAGTGAACCCAGTCTTTAATACTGTAATTTCGTACATGACTAGGGTCTCGAATCACTTCTATAGTCTGTAAAAATGTATCTAAAATAGGGAAACTTGAGCTAATAATATCAACAAAAATAACAGTGCCATTTGGCTTTAATACACGATTTATTTCTTTCATTGCTGTTGGGACATGCTGCCAATGATGGGCAGAATATCGACTAATAATTACATCAAACTGTTCATCAGTAAAAGGCATATCTTCAGCAATGCCTTGTTGTACAAAAATATTTTTTATTTTTCGAGCATTGGCAGCTTTTGAAACTGTATCGAGCATTTCATGAGATAAATCATAAGCAAAAACCAGATCTGCATGGCGAGCAACGTTATAAGCTACATGGCCACCACCGCAACCTAAATCTAAAACAACAGCATTTGGATATTCATCAATTTCTTTAATGAATTTATCAAACTCGACCCCTTCAGAGTGAGCGGTGCTATTCAAATAACTTAAAGATTTATTTTGATACTGTTTTAAATTTATCTCATGTTGATTCAACATGGCTTATTCCTCTTCTTTGATGAGTTAACCATAAAAGAAAAAGTAGATAAAAAATAATGATTAGTTTTTCAATAATTAATAAAATAAAGTTATAATTTGTATCTCTATCAATTCTTAATAAAAAAACCACCAAATGGTGGTTTTTTATGTAAGGCCAAGTTCATATTTAAAAATTACTTTGCAGTAAATTTAATATTGAACTTTCTTACTTGTTTTCTAGCTTCCGGATTAGAAGGTAAAACAAAGGGACTTGCACGCCATATCGCCTTTTCAATACTCGACTTAAACTTTTGGTCTTCTTTATCTAGAAAAATAATTTGCTCAATCTCACCAGTATCACTTAAAAAGACTTTAACGCTAGCACTCATTCCCACTGAAGAAGGCGGAACATTCCAAATTTTAAAGATCTTTTTTTGATATTGTTGCTTGTACTTTTCTGCTTCTACAATAATTTTGTCATCATCACTTTTTGCTGGTGATAATAACTTAGAATTAATTGTGCACCCACTTAATAACAATATAGAAGTTAAAATAATGACGTTTTTCATTTATAAAACCAATTTTTTCAACGATTAAAATTTAACATTTTATCTTTTTAAAAACCACCTAAATGGTGGTTTTATGCTAAATAGCTACTACTAAATATGTTCTTAGCAAATTCTAAATTTCAGCTAATTTACGATGATTATTTAGTTTAACTATTTAATTATAATTTTCAGCATCGTTTTAAAAAGATATTTTATAACGTGAATTTATATTTGAGTGTTCAGGCATATCAGCAATATCCTGCTCAGTAAAAATTCCATGTTCAAGTACTTTAGTGCCATTAAAGGCAGTATTGACCGGAGTAACAGGCGATTTAGTAATATAATTTTCATCTGCTTTTTGTGTTAACGATGCACACCCATCTAAACCAAATCCTGTAGCCAATACAAGTAACAATCTCTTCATCTGTCTCACCTGTTATTATAAAAATCAAACAATCTAACAAATTATCCACTGATTGTCACATTTTTAAAACGATTGAGACTAAGCCAATTCTTTACATAAGCTCAACGAAATGTAAAGTAATTTGCATAAAGTGTTAAATTGTGTAAAATACCTAAATAATTTAATGATATGTTTTAACTTATGATCTTTTTACTTTTCTTATTTTTGATATTTACCTTTGTACTCCTCTTAAATGCTCATTACAAACACTAGGTATTTGTATCTGTTCTTCTCATCTGCGAAATATTTTTGAAAAATTAATTATTTTCTTAAAAGCGTTCACTTACTTTCTTTAGTCTAGATTTTTATAAATACAAAAAAAAGCCCGCTTTGTAAGCAGGCTTTACCCTTTTTGATTTTTTGCGCTGATCATTCAGGACTTTTTGCTGTTTGTGACAGCGCTCGGATATTACACTTATACTTAAAGATTAAAAAGACTAATCTTTTTTAAACTGATGCATTTACTCATCAATTTCAATCGGATCGCCGTCTTCAGGACGAATATGCCGTGTCCCATCATCAGCAGGATCGACACTAGAGCCATCCTTAGTAATCGAGTTATACATTTCGTCCTCTTTTTTATCGTCTATGAATTCTTCATCTTCAAAATCAAGAGGCTCGTCATCATCTTCAAAATTTAAAGGCTTTTCTTCATCTATCATGTGAACCATCCTTTTTAAGCTATGTGATTTCATGCTCAAATAAATATCGGATATATTCAACAGTGAACACACATCATTTATGTAAAGAATACTTAAAAATTATTAAAATATATAAAAAGTTAAATAGTGTTATTCAAAATATTTTAAGAACTCTTCTAACTCAGGTAAATGTGCAAAGTTTTTATGAGCATCCCCTAACATAACCCAATCATGTTTTGACTCTATACAAAAATTAAGTTTTAAATCTGGTTTAAACGGTTGTTCAAGAAGCCCCAACGGTATCCACATATAGTTTGTACCATTAATTTTATTAGGGACAGGCGAGCCACATCTATTACAAAATGATGAAGTAAAACCAGTTTCTTTTTTATAGGTAGCCACATATTCCTTACCTATCAACCAGTTAAACTGATTTTCTTTTACTAAAGTAGCGGCATTTGCTCCAGTACCTGTTTGTTTTCGGCATAAGCTGCAATGGCAGTGATAAACCGTTTTGATTTCACAAGGTACAGAGAATTTTACTTTATGGCATAAACAAGAACCGATGTTACTCATATAACGTACTTATTTCATTACTATAAAATTTTAATCATGACTTTAAATATTGGTTAAGTATATATTTTAATTGTTTAATATAAAATATATCTAATCTTTTGATTTAAAAAAGATTATAAAAAAGATCTTGATATATAAAGCTTTTTTATATTATAAGGTGAAATATGACTTTAAATAACACTTGAGTAATTAATAGTCATTGAAATATTGGGAATAAACCTTATATTGAGTACAGGTTCATACCTTTAACTGAGGAAAAGCTCATGAATAAATTAATGGTTGCGGTATTCGCTGGAATGGTGACCCTTGCCGGTTTCAGTGCTCAAGCTGCAACACCTGAGCAAGAATGTCAAAAATTGCAAGATGATTACAATTTGATTTATGCGTCAAAAGGCTTTTGTTTTAAAGACCAAGATGCTAAAGAAAAATATGGTAATGAAAACTGTCATACGACTAAGCCAAAATTCTCTGATAAAGAGCAGCAACGTCTAGACGCAATTAAAGAACGTCAAAAAGAATTGAAGTGTAAATAGTATTTAAAGGAATAATACATGGCATATGATGATCAAAATATCTTCGCAAAAATTTTACGTGGTGAACTTCCAGCGATAAAACTCTATGAAGATGATCAAGTTCTAGCTTTTATGGATATTATGCCCCAAGCCGATGGTCATGCATTAGTTATTCCAAAAACTCCTGCAGTAACTTTACTTGATTTACCTCCTGAAGCGGCAGCTTATACCATCCAGATCGTGCAAAAAATTGCTAAGGCAATGGAAACTGCATTAAATTTGGATGGAATTGTGCTCATGCAGTTATCAGGAGCAGCTGCCGGACAAACTGTCCCTCATGTTCATTTTCACCTAATTCCGACAAATGTTCACCAACTTGGCAAACATGCGGCGCAATTAGGAGACCAAGATAAAATCAAAGCTTTGGCTGAGAAAATTAAAGCAGCACTTTGATTTTAAGAGATAAAAGCGGAGTTTAAACTCCGCTTTTTTTATTTAAAAAGTGTAATAAAATCAAAAGAAAATAAAGTATTTCCAATTTTTAATTGTCATAAAACTGTCATTTCTTCTTCACTCCATTGTCACAAAGTTTACAGATACTTCTTAGCAAGTTGGTGAGCTTCTGTAACTTTTTGTACATAAGCCAACTAAAAAATAAAAGTTAGCTAGGCATACGCCATTTAAAAATACCTTTTGGAGAAATCTCAATGAAGAAATTGCTTCTCGCTGCCGCAGTTGCAACTTTGAGCGTAAACGCGGTGCAAGCAGCGCCAACTTTGTACGGCAAACTAAACGTTTCCATTAACCAAGTTGACAACAAAAATTTCGATGGTAAAAGTGACGTTACCGAAGTTAACTCAAACTCTTCTCGTATTGGGGTAAAAGGCGAAGAGAAGTTGACTGATAAGCTATCTGCTGTTTATTTAGCTGAATGGGCAATTTCTACTGACGGTTCTGGTTCAGATACTGACCTTAGTGCCCGTAACCGTTTTATCGGTTTAAAAACTGAAGGCGTCGGTACGTTAAAAGTAGGTAAATATGATTCTTACTTCAAAACCTCTGCTGGTAGCAACCAAGACATCTTTAACGATGACACACGTTTAGATATTACAAATATTATGTACGGTGAAAACCGCTTAGATAACGTGGTTGGTTTTGAATTAGACCCTAAATTATTAGCTGGTTTAACATTCAATATCATGGCTCAAACTGGTGAAAGCACTTCTGATAGCAAAAAAGGCGAAACTGGTAAAGACAGCAAAAATGATAGCTTCGATTCAGTTTCGACTTCTCTAGGTTATGAAAATAAAGACTTAGGTTTAGCAATCGCTGCTGCTGGTGACTTCGGTATCAAAGGTAAATATGCTGCTTACGGTTTGAAAGATGTTTATACAGACGCTTACCGTGTAACTGGTTCTTATGACATTGCTAAATCTGGTTTTGTAGTAGGTGCTTTATGGCAACATGCTGAACCTACTGATGACTTGACTGCATATGGTCAAACATATAAATCAGATGGTTCAATCGATAAAGCTGGTAAAGCTTACCGTGGTTTAGAAGAAGAAGCATACGCGGTAACTGCTGCTTATAAAATTCCTAACACTAAACTTAAAGTAAAAGCAGAATATGCTTCTGCTGAAACACAAGTAAGTGGTCAGGCAGATCGTAAAATTGACTTGTATGGTTTAGGTCTTGATTATCAAATCAATAAACAAGCTCGTTTCTACGGTATCGTTGCTCAACAAAAACGTGACTGGTTGAATGACGACGACAAACAAACTGTTGTAGGTACTGGTATTGAATATAACTTCTAATCAGTTATGTTCGATTCAGATCTAAAATAAAAGGGCTTATGCCCTTTTATTTTATTGTGCTATCAAAAAAACCGATATAAAAATATCGGCTTTTAAAAAATTTATATCTTATTTTAAGAAACCACTTACAAGATTCATCACATTTTGAATATCTTGGTTAGCTTCTTGATGATCTGTACTCTCACCTTGAGGTGTTAAAGAATCAATGACTTGAGGTAAGACAGAAGCGATTGCACCATAAACTTGTTCTTTTGGTGCTTGAGCTTGCTGAGCAACTTGTTCAATGTCTGCTGGATTAAACAGACTTTGTAATTGCTGGGTCGGAACTTCACTATTACTTTGGTTTGGATCAACCCAACTTTGAACTTGGCTACCTAAACCCGCACCCTTTAACTTTTCTAAAGCAGCCTGTAAGCCACCTTGTTGCTGAACCCAACCTAAGATTAAAGGTACCACTGCAATTAATAAACTTTGCACACCACCACCAGCTTGAGGTGTGTTGTTATTACCAGTGACTTGTCCTAATACAGAACCCAATACTCCACCAAGACCACCTTGGGCACCAGATGAAGTATTACCACCCATTTGTCCTAATACAGAACCTAAAATTCCACCTAAACCACCTTGACCTGACGCTTGCTGATTCCCACCTAAAGCTTGCTTAGCCAAAACTTCTACAATGTTGCTTAAATTTGTCATGAGTAACTCTTATGTATGGTTTATACATGAGCATACGCGTTTTTTTGTTAAGACAGCAAAAATCAAATTGTTAAATTTTGAAAGAGATTGCAAGGTCTTTTACCAACGGAATTTATTCCAATTTTCTGGATTTGCCCAAAATTTGGAATTAAACCAGTCTGGGACATGCTTATAGGTCAAAATATTAAATTGCCATAAAGCAAAATCACTATCATGTGAAGTCTTATCAATAAGTTGGGTAAAACCTAAAGAACGCAGAAGCTGTTCATCACTGCGTTTGCTCACGACAACAATTCGTTTTGCTAATAAATCTCTTAGCTTTACTAATAATTGTGATTTTTGCACATCGCTGATGTCCTGCATTTCATCAGTATCAAACAATACAAAACCCAAATCATAACGCTGAGTAAAAGGCAGACTTAACAGCTCAGTTACGGTAAAATAGTGCCATTGAATTGCGTTATTCTGGTCAATTTTCTGGCCAATACAAAGTGCAGTATGAATAGGCTGTTCGTTTGATAAATCGTCTAGCATAGAAGTGATGACATTTTGTTCAGCCATAACTGCAACCCTTAATTGAAAGATGTGAGTTTAAACTTTATGGAACTACAAGGCATTTGCCATAAAATGCATGCAGGCCTAAAAGATGCTAGTGTAACTGATCAACAGACAACCAAGGCAAATGTTGAATACAAATTTGTATTAGACCGTTCAGAAATTGATCTTCCTTTTAATTTAGGACAAGAACTAGAAATCGAATGGACAGGTAATATTTATTGCACCTCTTGTGGTGCTAAAACACCAAAGTCTTATTCGCAAGGCCACTGCTTTAAATGCTTTAAAACGAAAGCGGAATGTGACCTTTGCATTATGAAACCTGAAACATGCCACTACCATTTGGGTACATGTCGTGAAGATAATTTTGCCCACAGCGTATGTTTCCAGCCTCATATTGTGTATTTGGCAAATTCAAGTGCTTTAAAAGTAGGTATTACTCGCGTTAGCCATATGCCTGGTCGTTGGTTAGATCAAGGGGCAACTCAAGCCTTACCTATTTTAAAAGTTGGTTCACGTCGTTTATCTGGCCAGCTTGAAACCATGTTTGGTTCCTTAATTGCGGATAAGACAGATTGGCGTAAACTTCTCAAAGGCGAAGCTGAACCTCTAAATTTGATAGAACAACGTGATCAGTTAATTGAAGAGTTCGCCCCTAAAATTCAAACTATTCGTGAAGAATTTAGTCAAAACCTTGAATTTAACGAAACGGTTGAATTACTAGAAAATGAATTGCCACGTGAGTTTGTTTACCCGGTTGAACAATATCCTGAAAAAATTAAGTCTTTAAACTTAGATAAAACACCAAAAATTCGTGGAGTATTGCAAGGTATTAAGGGCCAATATTTAATTTTTGATATTGGTGTTATTAATATCCGTAAATATACAGGTTACGAGCTGATTGTACGTGCATAAAAGTCGATTTAAAAAAGCCCCATAAAAATGGGGCTTTTTAATCAATATAATTAAGATAATCTATTTCTAAACAACCAAGCTGCTAAAGGTAAAGTTACTATCCCCAGCACAATCATTGGTAAAAAATTCAATTTGACTTGGGCAAAGCTTGCACCTTCTAAATAAACCCGCTGTACTAAGTTAATTCCAAATCTTAATGGATTTGCATAAGTTGCTACTTGTAATGCTTTTGGCATATTTTCTACAGGTGTCAGTAAGCCTGAAAGTAACATTAAAGGCATAATCAATAAAAATGTAAAAAGCATAGCTTGTTGCATATTTAAAGATAAAGCTGAAATTGATAAGCCCACACCAACTACAGCCACGTTAAAGCTGAATAATCCAAAATAAAGCAGTCCAATAGAGCCATTCATTGGAATTTTAAACCAGAACAAAATAATCAATAAAATAATGGTCGATTGCATCAAACCTACAAAAATCGGCGGCAAAGCCTTACCAATCATAATTTGTAATGGTGTATACGGTGTCACTAATAATTGATCAAACGTACCCTGCTCACGTTCACGCGCAACTGATAAAGCAGATAAAAGTAATGTCTGCATCATACTTAATGCTGCAATTAATGCAGGCATTAAGCTCCAACGAGACTCTTGATTTGGGTTGTACCATGTTCTTGTTTCAAGGCTAATCGGTAAAGCTGAACTAAACTTTTGCTGATTGAACTGACCAATAATTTTATTTAGATATGACCCTGCAACCATAGCTGTAGATGAATTTCTACCATCAACAATGACCTGTATAGGAGAGCTTTGGTTATTGTTTAATTTACTCTCGAAATCATTGGGGATCGTAATTATGAGCAATGCCTGACGATTATCAATAACCTGTTTGATTTGTTCGGTATATTCCAGTGTTGCAACACGCTTAAAAATACCAGAGCCATCGAGCTTCGAGATCAGCTCATGTGAAACCTGCCCGTTACTCTGATCTAAAATTGCATAAACTACATGGTTAACGTCATAAGTAGCCGCATAGCCAAATAAAAGTGCTTGCATCAGAGCGGGTACAAATAGAATAGCCCTATTTGCAGGATCACTAAAAATGGTTAAGAATTCTTTTTTGACTAAAAAACTTAAGTGTTTCAGCCACGTGATTAATTGCTGCCACATAACTTTATCTCAACCGTTTTTTCAGTGAAAAGTTCACAGCACATATCAAAACAACGATATATCCCAATAAAATACCGCATTCTTTAAACCATAGCCTCCAATCATCACCTCCCATAAATAAAGTTTTAATTAAAACCATAAAATGCGTCGCTGGAAGTAACTGGCTAATAATTTGTACAACCAAAGGCAAGTTGCGTGTATCAAAAACAAATCCGGAAAGCATCAGCGCTGGCATAAAACTTGCCAACAAAGCAATTTGACTCGCCTGAAACTGACTTTGGGCAAAGCCAGATATAGTTAAACCAAGTAATAATGAAACGATTAAATATAGAAATGAAGCAAATAAAATTGAGAATAATGAACTCCGCATAGGGACTTCAAAAATAAAATGTGCAGCAACAATACAAATAACGATATCAATCATGCCGACAACAACGTACGGAATGAGTTTTGCCAACACAATTTCAAATGGCCGTACTGGTGTGACAAATAAGGCTTCTAATGTTCCCCGTTCCCTTTCACGGGCAATAAGCAGACCCGTTAAAAATGCGCCAATTAAAGTTAAAATGAGTACCATTAAACCCGGCACTAAAAACCAAGTACTGTTACCAGATTCGTTAAACCATATTCTTTGTTCAATTTTAACGGCGCTTGCAGATGCTAATATGAGGCTACGATCAATTTGTATTGATGGCGCGGTAGCCAAAGCACCCGCGACATACCCCTCTAAAGCAGTTGCTATGGTGGTCGATCTACCATTTAATAGCAATTGAACCTTTGCGTTACCTTGTTGGGCCTGATTTGCAAAATCGGAAGGAAAATGCAAAATCGCATCAATTTTGCCATTTCGAATGGCCTGTTCTGCTTCAGGCAAATTATGAAATTCTAGACTGGTTAAATATCGCGATCCATTTAAGCCAGCTAAGACCTGATTGACCTGCGGCGAGGACTGATCAACTACAACACCAACTCGTGCTTGGTTCAAGTCAAAAGAAAGTCCATAACCAAACAGTAAAATTAAGATAACAGGCAAAACTAGGCCAATTCCGAGACTGCTTTTGTCACGAAGAAGCTGTTTAGTTTCTTTCCGAACTAAGGCTTTCAAGCGACTCCAAAATGCAAAGCTCATTGTAGGTCTCCTAACCCGCATGCCTTAATGCACGTGCTTGTTCCACAATTGCAATAAAAGCCTCATTCATATCAACAATATGTTTATCTTTACTTGCCAATTCGCGGACCTGTTGAGGAGAACCTAGGGCTAGTAACTTTCCTGCATCTTGTATGGCAATGCGGTCACAATATTCTGCTTCCTCCATAAAATGGGTGGTAATAATGATGGTAATGCCTTGATTTGCGAGTTTACCAATGCTGTACCAAAATAAACGCCGTGCAAGCGGGTCTATTCCACTCGTAGGTTCGTCTAAAAATAAAATTTCTGGTTCATGTAATAATGCAGCCGCCATAGATAAGCGCTGTTTATAACCACCAGGTAAATCACCGCTTTTAATTTGCGGCTTTAAATCATATTGTTGTAAAGCTTTATCAATTTGTTGATCTAGTTTTTTGCCCGATAAACCATAGGCTCCACCAAAGAACTTTAAGTTTTCCAACACAGTTAAATTGCTATACAGTGCAAATTTTTGAGAGACGTAGCCTACTTTAGCTCTTGCTTCAGCACGGGCCGTCCGTAAGTTTTTACCTGCAACTTCTAGGTAACCGCTACTTGCCGGTAGTAACCCACATAACATGCGAAATGTCGTGGTTTTACCAGCTCCATTTGGTCCAAGTAACCCAAAGATCTCTCCACGCTGTACAGTAAATGACGTATTGGCAACAGCAGTAAAATCTCCAAAAGTTCTGACTAAATCTTTAACTACAATGACCGCTTGGTCTGATTGCGAATTATTGTTTTGTTCTGATCGAAAAGTTTGCTGAGAAATAGAGATTTGTTGTTTTTGATTTTGTTGTAACAACATCATAAAAGCATCTTCGAGTTCAGCTGGTCGCCTATTTGCCACTAGCCCCAGAGGTAAAATATTTGTTGATAGTTCTTTTTGGCGGCTAATAAAGTTTACTTGCTCTCCCCTTGGCACTGCATCAATAATCTCTCCAGAATTTCCAAGTAACTGGGCTTGTACAATCCGAGTCTTAATCTGCTCTGAAGGTTTTATTTTCCATGTTTGCTCATGTACTAACGCTTTTAATTGCTCAGGTGAACCTTGTCTTAAAATTTTGCCTTCGTGCATGATATACACGTAAGCGCACTTTTCTGCTTCATCCATATAAGCGGTACTTATAATTACACTTAAATTTTCTTCCTGAACAAGTTGTTCAATAATGATCCATAAATCCCGTCGTGATAAAGGGTCTACTCCAACACTAGGTTCATCGAGCAACAGTAACTCTGGGGAACGAACTAGAGTACATGCCAATCCTAGCTTTTGCTTCATTCCACCAGAAAGTTGTCCTGCTAGACGTTGAGTAAACTGAGTAAGATTCGTTATCTCCAATAAACGTTTAAATCTTTGGTTACGTACATTTTTTGGAACGCCGTGTAAGTCGGCATATAAATCTAAATTCTCTTGTACACTTAAGTCTTCATAGAGTCCAAAACGTTGTGGCATATAACTAATACAGTCTTGGACAACTTGAGGATGTTTTTCAATATCAAACCCAAGCACATGAAGAGAACCTGAACTCGCTTTATATAATCCTGCAATTAACCTTAATAAAGTTGTTTTACCCGCACCATCTGGACCGACTAAAGCGGTAAGTTCTCCTTTTTTGATTTGCATATTCAAATCAACAATTGCACTAATATCTGCTGAATTTTTATTTTCGGCTTTAAAAGTCATGAATAAATTATGGGCTTGAACCACTGCTTTACTATCAATCATGGGCTTTCTCACTTAAAGCAAGTGGGACTTTTACTGTCACAGGTTGACCCATTTTTAATTGATCATTCGGATCATTTACATACACCCGAACTTCGTAAACAAGTGTTGTTCTAATCTCTTCTGTCTGTACTGTTTTAGGTGTGAACTCAGCCACTGAAGATATATAGCCAATTTTTCCATTAATAGGCTGATTGGGATAAGCATCACGAATAACTTGAGCCGTGCCTCCCATTTTAATTGAACTTAAATCTTGTTCATTTACATACACACGAATCCATTTTGGATTGGTCAAGGCTAATGTATAAACGGCCTTTTGAGCAGTTGTCATGTCGCCAACTTCTTGCAACCGAGCTCGTACCACTGCATTTACAGGAGACCTTAGTTCTGCTTGAGTAAGGTTATACTTAATTAAATCTAAATTAGCCTTAATCACTTCATATTGTGCTCTGGTTGCTTCACGATCTTCTTTTCGTGCACCTTTAATTAATAATTCTAAATTGGCTTGTCTTTCACGGACCGCTGCCTCAGCACTATGTTGATTACTTTTGGCATAGTCGAGTTCTTGTTGGCTAATTGCTCGACCATCGGTACTACTTACCAAAATTTGTAAGCGTTGCAAGTTTTTATTGGTTTTATCAAGCTCAGCTTGGGCAGACGCAAGTTGAGCTTTTGCTTGGGTGATTTCTTCAGGGCGAGCTCCAATCTCTTGTTTAATAATTGCCTCTTGTTGAGCTTTAAGTTGTGCTTGAGCTTGCTTTGCCTGAATTTGTAATGCATTAGTATTAAGAGTCGCCAGTACTTGACCTGCTTGAACTTTATCGCCCTCTTGAACTAAAAGTTTCTGAATACGGCCAGACTGTTCAAATGCAAGTGAAACTTGGCGGATATCCACATTTCCATATAAAGTTAATACATTATTATCTAATTGTTTTTTATCATTATATCCCCATACCCAAAAGCCGATGGCAACTACAGCTATAACAACTAAAATGCCGGCAATCACTTTTTTATTCATCTTTTTGGCCTTCTTATTAAATTCAAATTTACATAGTTTAAATTCAATTTAAATTTAAATTACCTTAATCTTTGAATAAAAGATATACTTTTATGATGAAATAAAATTAGGTTTAAACATGTCCAGATCTAGACGAAGTGATGGTGACTTAACAAAGACTAAAATTATTGAGGCAGCAGGACCCTTAATCGCCCAATATGGTTTTGCAAAAACAGCAAACAAAACAATTGCCAAAGTAGCAAATGTCGATTTAGCGGCAATTAATTATCACTTTGATGGTCGAGATGGGCTATATCAAGCAGTGTTAATGGAAGCTCATGCCCATTATCTAGATGAACAATACTTACTAGAACTTGTTGAAAGTACTTACCCTCCCGAAGAAAAATTGAGTTTATTACTTGAAACTTTATTACATAAGTTGACGGAAAAAGATGTTTGGCATGGCAAAGTTTTTATTCGCGAACTGTTTTCACCTTCTGAGCATTTATTAAATTT
Source organism: Acinetobacter sp. FDAARGOS_558 (assembly GCF_003937785.1). Classification (NCBI taxonomy): domain Bacteria; kingdom Pseudomonadati; phylum Pseudomonadota; class Gammaproteobacteria; order Moraxellales; family Moraxellaceae; genus Acinetobacter; species Acinetobacter sp. FDAARGOS_558. The sequence continues at coordinate 98,704 of NZ_RKJH01000001.1, read as the reverse complement.
TATTGAATTAACTGGTATGAGAAAATTTTTTCTTATTCGAAAGTTGATTAGTCAAGTGGCGAACTTAGATGAAAATGATCCGGCCGTTTTACCTTGTATTTTAAGCGTGATGACCCCTTGCATGATGCTTATTATTGCCGGGCCTAATGCTCAAGCACCTGAGCCACTTAAAAATATTGCTCAGATGCCCTTACATGATTTAGTTGAACACTTTAAAAAATTTTCATTAGCTGGATTAAAAGCAATTAGCCAATCAAATCTTAAAAATTAGCTATTCAAACATTGCAAAATGGCTTGAACCGGATCTTCTGTATTTCCAGAAATAAGCTGTTTATGCATAGTTAAATGTTGCATTACTTGAATTTGAGCAGTTTCAACATTCATTAGTTTTTCTATTTCAGCCGCTAAATTTTCAGGTGTTGCATCTGCCTGAATCAGCTCTTCAATTACTTTTTTACCCGCGATGATATTTGGCAAAGAGTAATAAGGTATTTTCACCAAGAATTTAGCAATTAAATAAGTTAACCAATGCAGTTTATAGAAAGTGACCATTGGTCTATGCATGAGCATGGCTTCTAATGTCGCCGTTCCAGACGCTAAGGCAATAATGTCACTCGCGTTCATGACCATACGACCAATTTTCGATTCGCTATCCGTATTTTCTAAAATATGAATTTTTGCTTTTAACTGCGGTGCTAATTGTTCAACCCCCTGCTCAATCTGCTGTTTGCGCGCATCATTAATTGCCGGAATTAAAAACTGAATATCTGGATATTTTGTATGCAAAATATTGGCTGCCCCCAATAGCATAGGAAGAAGTCTTTCTACTTCACCTTTGCGGCTACCAGGCAACAAAGCAATATGTTTTTGATTTTCATCAACACCCAATTCTTGTTTAGCAATTTGAATAGGGTTCTCAAGCGGTAACTGTTTAGCTAATGGATGGCCTACAAATGCCGCTGGAACTTCATATTGTTCATAAAAACCTTTTTCAAAAGGAAATAAGCAAAGTACTAAATCTATACTTTGTTTGATGCCATGTACTCGCCCTTGGCGCCATGCCCAAACTGACGGACTCACATATTGAACTGTTTTTATTGGTAGATTCTTTTCTTTGATACTTTTCGAAAGTCTGAGGTTAAAGTCTGGTGCATCAATACCAATAAAAATATCAACTGGATGCTGAGTCCATTGATTAATTAAGCCATCACGTACGGCGAATAGTTTTTTTAAGTCTTTTAATACCTCAACAATGCCCATCACAGACAGAGTTTCCATTGGGTAATAACTGTTAAAACCTTCCGCAATCATTTGAGGGCCACCGATTCCCTCAAATTCAGCATCGATTCCCTGCTCACGAAAACTACGCATGAGTTTTACGCCGAGCGTATCTCCAGAAACTTCTCCAACTACAATGCCTATTTTAAGTTTTCGGTTTGCCAAGGCGATTTACCCAAGAATTTGAAATAATGCATTCTAGCATAGAGACTTATTAATCTTGAACTTGCCTAATCAATCCCAGCTAAACCTAGCCCTAGCACATCACTATCTAAAATTACATTCATACACTATCTTTTAATCTAAATTAACAATGTTATTTGAATTGTAGCTTACATTTACAAACAATAAAATAAATGAGAATTATTTACATTATCTTTAATCTTATGAATATCCCACTTCGACCATTTAAGTTGTCTGTAATCGCCTGCGCGATTTGTTATGCCAACCTCACCTATGCCCAAGATGCACAGGTACAAGCTTTGCAAACGATTCAAGTCAAAGCATCAAATGCAGAACAGTCTTCTGAACAGACCAAGGCATATAATGTTAAAAACTCAAGTAGTGCAACCAAGCTTAATATTGAGGCTAAGGAAACACCCCAAACCATTAATGTCGTTACTCGTCAGCAAATTGAAGATTTTGGCCTTACCAGTACTCGTGATGTTTTAAGTAATACACCAGGTGTGACAGTAACTGGATTAGAAACAAACCGAACAACTTATACTGCTCGTGGTTTTGATATTTCAAATATTTTGGTTGACGGAATCGGTATCCCTCAAGTTGATAGCTATAATTATAATAATAGTGATGCAGATAGCTATTTCTATGATCGCATTGAAATTGTAAAAGGTGCTGATGCTCTAACAAATGCTCTAGGTGATCCTGGGGCTACAATTAACTATATCCGTAAACGCCCTACTAAAGAATTTCAAGCAAATGCTGGGGTGAGCTATGGTTCATGGGATACGCAGCGCTATGAAGCTGATATCTCAGGTTCTCTTACACAAGATGGGCGAGTACGAGGACGTCTCGTAGGTTATGAGAAAGTCGGAGATTCTTATCTAGACCGCTATTCAGAAGAAAAAAACGGTTTTCAAGGAATTTTAGAAGCTGACGTTACAGACACTACAAATATTTCAGCAGGATATTCAAAAACTCGTCAATACGCTAATGGTTCGCAATGGGGTGCACTACCCTTAGTTAACTCAAAAGGAGAACCATTAAATTATTCACGCAACTATAATTATGCACCATCATGGACATACTACGATTGGGAAATTGATAATTATTTTGCCAATATTGAACAAAATTTATGGGGAGACTGGAAGCTAAGGTTAGGTTATAACCTTAAAAAATCAGAGGTTAAAGATAAAATGCTTTATCTCAATGGTTCTCCTTCTGCTACAGACAATACATCTGGTATTTCACTATTACCAGAAATTTATAATCAAAAATTTAAAGAAACTACAGCAAATGCAGATATTCAAGGTACGTTTAATTTATTAGGGCAGCAACACGAAGCAAATATTGGTTATAACTGGTCAAAGTATAATGCTCAAAGTGTTTATTCGTATGGTAGTAGTTTAGGCGTTATTACTACAGACTTACCAAGCTGGACACCTGAAGAACCGACTTGGGGAGACTTTACCTATGCTGACCCAGAAGAAAGAGTAATGAAGTCTGTTTACGGTGCCACACGTCTTCATCTAGGTGAGGATCTGAAATTTATCTTAGGTGCTAACTATACTGAAATCGAAACTTTGGATTATAAAAAGAATAAAGTTTCCCCGTATGCGGGTATTACATATAACTTTACTCCTGAATACACAGGTTATATGAGTTATACCTCTATTTTTAGGCCACAAACGGTTATCGATCTTTCTACTAAACAAACCGCTGTACCAGTAGAGGGTGAAAGTTATGAAGTAGGTGTAAAAAGCTCTTGGTTAGATGGTGCTTTAACTGGAAATATCGCTATCTTTAGAACAGACGAAGATAACTTTGCACTAAACCCATTATGGGATCCGCTCTATAATAAATACTCGTCACCAATAGGAACGATTAGATCGCAAGGGGTTGAAGTTGGATTAACTGGAAAATTAACTGATAACTTAGATTTAGTTTTTGGTTTCTCAACATTTAGTCTAAAAAATATGGAATCAGGTGAAAGAGGTAGACCAAATATCCCAACTCAAACACTTAACGTTTTAGCTTCTTATACTGTTCCCCAAATTCCAAAATTGAAAGTTGGTGCAAGCATTAAATGGCAAGATGATATACATGACACCTCTTATTCAACTGTAAAACAAGATGCTTACGCATTGCTTAATGTTATGGCCAGCTATGATTTAAACGAACATGTAATGTTCCAAGTGAATGGCAATAATCTAACAAATGAAAAGTATTTGACCGGTTTATCTGGTGGTCAGGGTTACTATGGTGCCCCAGCCAACTATACAGTTGCTGTAAAGTTTAAATATTAATAGCGTAGCCAATCCCAATTTGGGGTTGGCTTTCTTTTTATTTTTTATGTGTCAGTAAATATGTCCAGAACTTTAAATCTTCCGATGTTATATCGCATAAAAGTTTTCTATCGATTCTTAATTGTTTTCGGTATGGGTTATGCCTGTATGGCGTACTTAAGTCTTGGACTAACTGAAATTTTCCATTTGAACTTAGACAAACCAGAAGCTATCTATTTGGCGGCCTTTATTTCTATTTTGTTTTATGTATTTTTCGTGATTGTTGGTTTCTGCATCCAATCATTATTGCGACTGACCATTTTATCAATCGCATTATTTGCCCTTTTCTTTATTGTGACACGGACGGTAGGTTATGCATAAAGGTATACGTCAATCTATGGCATGGCTCCACTCGTGGACTGGTTTAATTTTTGGATGGCTCGTATTTGCTATTTTTTTAATGGGAAGTTTGTCTTATTACCGCCATGAAATTAATTTGTGGATGCAACCACCCCTTGCACAATTTGAAATAAAACAAGATGTGGCAATTAAAACGGCATATCAATACTTACAAGAACACGCTTCAGATGCTAAATCTTGGTATTTAACTGTTGCTACATCTGAAAGTCCGGTAAATACGATGTATTGGGAAAAACCAGATGGTAGTTATGGAAATGCAACCCTCGATGCAAACACTGGTCAAGAATTAAAACTTTCTGCGACTGAAGGCGGTGACTTTTTCTACCGTTTCCATTATCAACTTTTTGGTGTCCCGATATTAATTGGGCGGTTGGTCGTATCTTTAGCAGCTTTTATTATGTTGATTGCCTTAATCTCAGGCATTATTACTCATAAAAAAATCTTCACCGATTTTTTTACCTTGCGCACCTTTAAGTCGCAGCGCTCATGGTTAGATTTTCATAATGTTTCATCTGTTATTGCACTGCCCTTCTTTTTAACAGTTACTTTTACTGGCTTGGCTATTTTCTTCTATTTATATTTACCTTGGGGAATGCAAAAACTCTATCCAGAGAATCCATATCAATATTTCAATGATATACGTACAAAAACAGTCACAGAAAGTACAACACCGCATCCTGCACAGAATTTACCAGTTTAAAAGCTATTAGCCCAACTTAAACAGCGTTGGGGAAATCAAACTTTAGCAACTATGAGTGTTAAAAACCCAAATACGAATCAGGCTCAAATTACGTTTATTCAGCAAGAAGACCATTCTATTACCCGTAATCAAGCACAAATCACATTAGATGCTACAACTGCTAAAGTCTTGGGTGATACACGTAATCATAGTCCTATTGCCACACTTTATGCGGGAGTATATGGCCTACATATGGCAACTTTTGCTCAGCCTCTACTTCGCTTAGGATTGTTTTTCTCTGGCATTTTAGGCTGTGTAATGATTGCCTCTGGCTTGTTGCTTTGGAGTCTTAAACGCCAACTTCAAAGTAAAAATAGTCAGTTTCATTTAGGGCACTATTTAGTTGACCGTTTAAATGTTGCTACCTTTGTAGGTTTGCCTTGTGCAACTCTTGCTTATTTGTATGCGAATCGATTGTTTACTGTCACGGCCACCACTGTTAATTATGAAATTTATAGTTTCTTCTTCGTGTGGCTCATGAGCTTTATTATTGCGCTCATCACTAAAAAACAATATTTATGGCAAACTCAGCTAGGTATTTTTATTCTACTTTGTATTGCACTCCCTGTCTTGAATATAAGTTATTTACTAAAAAACAATTATATTCAAAACTTTAGTAGTTATTGGGATTTTGCACGTATAGATATATTTTTCTGGTTATTTGCAGCTCTAGCCTTTTTTATATTTCTTAAAATTAAGCCTATTCAACATAAAGCTTCAGATAAAATTCAAAAAAAGCTGAGTAAGTTAAATATTGAGGTGAATTCATGATGTTCTTTGTGTTTATCCTAACTTTACTAGGCATGTATTTACTATTCATATCGACTGAAAAATATCGCTCACCGAAATCAACTGGTCATTTCAAACCTCTAGCTCAAAAATATTATTCATTGTTAAAGATAGCGGCTTTTCTATTATTTGCTTTGAGCGGGTTTATTCTCATCAAAAAATATGGTTTTTCAATTGGTTTTGTCAGCTGGTGGATCTTTGCAACACCCTTAACCTTTTTGCTGATACTTTGGCTTAATCCGCTCAAGCCATCAAAAACTTCCTCTAAGTCATCAATTTGAATAAAATTTCCTCAAGCTAAGCATGATTTTGATTGCTTAGCTTTTTTTTGCATAAGTAAATCATTATTCATGACAACTGTTTATCTCTAAAAGGAATAAGATATCTGCGTTTCGTGATAAGTGGCGATAAAGATGTCTGGTGCTTTTGAATTTATCTTGGCAGGTATGTTAGTTGGCTTCTGTGTAGGTATTACAGGAGTTGGTGGTGGATCATTAATGACACCAATTTTAATTGGTCTTTTTAGGATTGAACCGCATATCGCAATTGGTACTGATTTACTTTACGCCGCGATCTCTAAGTTCTGTGGATCGATGGTTCACGCAAAAAAACTTAATATCGTCTGGCCGATTGTTTTATGGCTAGCGGTCGGTAGTATTCCTGCATCTTTTGGTACTGCGTGGGTACTTGAGCATTATTTAAGTCAGTCAACTCATTATAAAGCTGTATTAACCATGGTATTAGGCTTTATGTTGACCTTAACTGGTGTTTCTATCATTTTCCGTACTCGGATTGAAAAGTTCTTTAATAAATTCCGAAATAAAGAGAATACTCAAACTGAAAATGAGCAATTAGCTGTTCAAAATAAACGCACCTATATTGTGATTATGGGTATTATTTTGGGCGTATTCGTAACACTATCCTCAGTCGGCGCTGGTGCCTTTGGAATTATGGCACTTGTAATCATGTTCCCTAACTTACCAATGATTCGTATTATTGGTTCCGATGTCGTACACGCTGTACTCTTAACCCTAGTCGCAGGTCTTGGGCATATGAGTGCCGGTAATGTCGACTTTGTGCTGCTTATGTGGTTATTAGTAGGTTCAATTCCGGCAATTATTATTGGAACATTAATTAGCTCACGTATGCCGGAACGTTTAATCCGTAAAATTTTGGGTATTACACTATTTGCTCTTGGTGTTAACTTTATGGTCCACCCAGTCAAAGCCAAACCAAAAGCAGCTGTGGTACAACAACAAGCAGTAGTTGCTGAAAAAACAGGCAACTCGACCGAAAGATAGTAAAATCAATGGGATTTTTCCAAACTGAATTGCCATGAGATGTAGTATTTTCATAATTATTTCATGGTATATTCAGTACACAAAACAACCTTTAGTATGATCGAACCAGTGACAGCAATGACTACACATTCAAATTCCGTTTCCAAGCCAGATATCGACGACGTTAACATTAAAAGCATCCAAACTCTTGTAACACCAGCTGAGCTTAAATCAGAACTTCCGTTATCTGATATTGCTTCACAAACTGTTCTAAAAGGCCGCGAAACTATTCGTAATATTTTAGATGGTTCAGATAAACGTTTATTTGTCGTTATTGGTCCTTGCTCTATTCATGATCCAAAAGCTGCTCACGAATATGCTGATCGCCTAAAAGCGCTAAGCGAAAAGGTTAAAGATACTTTATATCTGGTTATGCGTGTATATTTTGAAAAACCACGTACTACAATTGGCTGGAAAGGCTTAATTAATGATCCGGATATGAATGACTCATTTAACATCGAAAAAGGTTTACGTATTGGTCGTAAACTTTTGCTTGAGTTAAATGAAAAAGGCTTACCTTGTGCAACAGAAGCACTTGACCCTAACTCTCCACAGTACTATCAAGACTTAATTTCTTGGTCTGCGATTGGTGCACGTACAACCGAAAGCCAAACTCACCGCGAAATGTCTTCTGGTCTATCATCACCAGTAGGTTTTAAAAATGGTACAGACGGCGGTTTAACTGTTGCAACCAATGCCATGCAGTCTGTTAAATATGGCCATAGTTTCTTAGGCTTAAATGAAGACGGTCAGGTTTCAATCATTAATACAAAAGGTAACCCTTACGCACATGTGGTATTGCGTGGTGGTAACGGTAAACCAAACTACGATGCTGGCTCTGTTGCAGAAGCAGAAAACGCTTTAGCGAAAGCAAAAGTGAGCAACAAAATTATGATTGATGCAAGCCACGCTAACTCGAATAAAGACCCTTACTTACAGCCGCTTGTTCTTAAAAACATTACTGAACAGATTTTAGACGGCAATAAGTCAATTGTAGGTATTATGGTCGAAAGTCATCTAAAAGGTGGTCGCCAAGATATTCCTGACAATCTTTGTGACCTTGAATATGGTAAATCAGTAACTGATGGTTGTATTGACTGGGAAACTACTGAAAAGACCTTGCTTGAAATGCATGAAGCTTTAAAAGAAGTTTTACCAAACCGCTAATTCATCTTTTTAAGATTGAAAATTAAGCCCTCATTTTTTGAGGGCTTTTTAATTTTATTGAGGTGGAATTTAACATCAAACTAAATAAAAATAACTTACGACAAAAGTAAAAATCAGTACAGTTTCACCTATGTCAATCGCTGCACCGACGGTATCCCCTGTAATACCGCCAATCCTTTTTATAAACACATGTCTTAAATAAACAAGACTGATTAAAAAACCAATGATGGCAATAAGCCCTTGCCACCCCCAATACAAAGGTAATAGCAGAACGAACCCAGTTATTATCCATGAAGCAGTTTTGGGTAAATGGTCTGTCAAAGAACGGCCTAAGCCTTTTTCGCGGACATATGGTGTAGTTAAAAACAAAATAGATGGCACCACACGCCCAAGGATAGGAATACATATTAAAAATAAAGATTGATGCTGTTCAATCAACACATAAACTAGTGCAAATTTGAGCAAACATATGATAACTAAGCTGAGGACTCCAATTGGACCACAACTTGGATCCTTCATGATTTGTAAAGTACGTAGTTTATCTCCAAAACCACCTACCCACGCATCGGCAGTATCTGCTAGCCCATCTAAATGCAATCCACCCGTTAGCCAGATCCATAAAGCGAGTACGGTTGCCGCAAGTAAAAGAGCGGGTAATTTAACAAAAATACAGGTAACAAGAAAAAGTATGCCCCCAATAATCAGACCAACTAGAGGATAAAACAGAATAGCTCGACCATTTTGTTGCGCCGTTGGTATTGTTTTTAGCTCAATAGGCAGAACAGTTAAAAATTGCAATGCTATCCAAAAAGGTGTCATATCCAAGTCTCTAACTGGTCTATATTTAAAAACAAATTGAATTATGAAGAAATAAAAATGGGAATAGCAATCCCTATTCCCATTAAAGACTTCAAAAACTGAAAATCTATTGCATTTGATAGCACTGTTTCAATTTGATGTAGTCGTAGTAAAAACTGGTTGGTGTATAACGTGCATAGTTACATGCAGATTTGAACAAAGTTTCTTTTTCGTTATAAAGCATTTTAACCAAAGTAGAGCCTTGGCTATTTTGGTAAATATCCCACTGTACATTTGCCGCCATAGGTGAAACTACTTCACCACGCCATGCACTTGTCGAGTAATTATAAGTCTGGCGTAGTGGTAACGGCTGCATCATATTATGCAAATCTAAGCTAGTTGCCAGAGGAATAACAATTTCAGCATGGGCAAACCGTAAAACTGCTTTGTAAGGTTGAGCTTTATTCACTACGGCGTCAACTTGTTGGAACAGATCCTGTTTAAGTCCTTGAGCGATTTCACTGGTGACTTGATTTGATTCTGTAAAGCTTGGACCTTTTTCGTAAAAATCATTGGCATCATTAAATTCAGCATAAAATTTTGCGGCTTCCAAAGGCATATATTTATCAAAATCAATACCTTTTAACTCATCTTTCATACCACCAGAAATTGAATAGAGTTCATAAATATAAGCCGCTGCATCAACTGCGCTGGCAATTGTATTTTTCCCCTTACCTTTTTCTGTAATTTGCTCACCTTTAGGCGAAGTTACTGTAAAGGATCCGGTATTGCTAAAGCTATAACCAGTGGTACCAAGCTTTTTAATGAAGTCAGCTTTAAAAATCGGGCTGAGTACCATTTGGGCAGTTTTTTCAGCCTGAGTATTTTTAGATAACTCATCTAACTTTTGAGCTAAATCTTTATTATTTTCTTCAAAATCTTGATAAGCCTGACTTGCATCATAAATTTTTTGTTGGCTAACACTCAGTGGTTGAGCTAAGTCTTCGTCTGCATTCAAGCTATGAAAATAAAGTTTAAAACGATCAACGCCACCATCTTCAATACTTGGCACACTTTCACTCGATAAATTGGTATAAGACAATGGAACAATTTTATCTTTCAGTTGGGGTTGTTGTTTAATGAGTTCAGCAGTGAAAAATTTAGCACTATCTACCGCACGGTCTACTCCTGAACTTTGTACCAATATAGACGCCTGCGTATTTAAAAGAGTTGGTAAGCGCTGTAATAAGCGATCGGCAATACCGCGGTGTTCTAAAATACCAGTCATGGTTTCATTTCCATAACCGTACTGACGGATCCCTTCAACACCATAACCTAACAAAATATTCGCTTTCATCATTGCTTCTAAATCAGCACCTAATTGCTCACCTAGTGGCGTTAAGGCATTTTCAGCTTTCGCCTGTTTCCATAAATTATAAAGTGCTAAATCATATTTCAGACTTGATAAACCTCTCGAACCGTGACGTGCCACTAACTCTGTAAAAACTGGCTGGAACCCAGTCGGCGCTTGTTCATAGCTTTTTAAGTCTTGTTGAGGTTGGTAAGGCGTTTTCGTTTGATAATATTTTGATGGGTTTGTAGATGGTGCAGTTTGAGCTTCTTGATCATCATTGTTATTACAAGCCGCGAGCAATAATGATGCTGCAAGCACAGTTGTTTTAAATAAAATATTCATAAGCCAGATGTGTGATTAATAAGAAATGCCAATAGCTTAGATACTAGCAATGACAGTTCTATTACACAGGCTAAAATAACATTTTAAAAATAATAACTTACAAGTGTATAAAAATATAAAACTACTATCTTAACTTAAAAGTTACTTGACCATCTGTTTCAGAAAATTCGAGTGAATATAATTTTCCAAGCTCTGCCGGCATTTTAAGTAAGTCATCTAGAGGCTGTTGTCTGGCTAAACAAGCCAATAGCTTAATCACACCGCCATGAGTAACAACTAAAGCATGCTGTAAGTTTTGCTTTTGCATATGCTCCAGCAAATCTTGAAAACCTTTAAGAACTCTTGTTTGAAACTGGTTTAATGTTTCTGCACGAGGTGGACAATATTGACTTGGTTTTTGCCAAAAGTTTGCCAGTAATTCGGGTGAAGTTTCATAAATTTGCTGAGTTGAGACGCCTTCCCATTCACCAAAATACATTTCTTTTAAGTCATGATTTACAAGTAAAGGGAGTTCTGCTGTTTTGGCCAGTTGCTCGGCAAAACAAGCACAACGTTTTAATGAAGAGCTTACAATGACATCCCATGTCTGGTCTGTAACTTGCTCAATGGTTGCCTGCATTTGCTGCCAACCTTTTGCTGTTAACTCATCATCTAAATGACCACGTAAGGTATGGCTATACTGGCTTTCTCCATGTCTAAGCAAATCAATCCTAAATTTAGCCAATTTTATTCCCGCTTACAGCCGCTTGAGCGAAGGTAGCCATTTGGTTATGTAAAGCGCAAGCCATTTTAACCAATGCTAAGGCAGTACCAGCACCGCTACCTTCACCCAAACGCAAATTCATATTTAAAATCGGCTCAGCATTGAGTTCTTGTAAAATACGACGGTGTCCATATTCCGCCGATTGATGACCAAAAAGCATCCAGTCACGCACTTGAGGATTCATCCGCACAGCACATAAAGCCGCTACAGAACTAATAAAACCATCGACAATGATAGGTAAGCCCACCTGCGCACAGCGAATGTAAGCACCGACAATTGCCGCAATTTCCAAACCACCTACAGCACATAGTGTTTTGAAGACATCACCAATGACATGTTTATGATGAAGTTCAATTGCCTTTTCAATTACTTCAATTTTATGTCTTAACTGATCAGCACCAATTCCTGTACCTACTCCAGTCAATTGCTCGGCAGTATCATTTAATAAAAGGCATGCTAAAGCAGAGGCAGAACAGGTATTTCCAATACCCATTTCACCCGCAATATAAATATCTGCTCCATTCGCTTTAGCAGTATCTACACTTTTTTTCCCTAACTCTAAGGCAGCACGGCACTCGTCAGCATTCATTGCAGCTTGTTTGGCAAAATTTGCTGTGCCGGCACGAATACAATGACGTTCAACACCTGCATATTCGTATGCTTCGCCTGCTGTACCGCAGTCAATCACTTGCAAATGAGCTTGATGATATTTGGCAATGACACTAATTGCCGCACCGCCAGTTGTGAAGTTTTGCAACATTTGACGGGTAACAGCTTGGGGATATGCAGAGATATTTTCTTCAACTACACCATGATCACCTGCAAAAATTGTGATCCATGGATGGCTAACTTGTGGATGTGCATTTGACTGTAAACTGGCAAGTGTAATTGCAATTTGCTCTAGATCGCCTAAGGCACCTGTAGGTTTGGTAAGTTGGAGTTGATGTTGCTCAGCTTGTTGTTTTGCATCTAAATTAGGTTGCTGTACGGATTCTAACCACCAGTTCATTTTACTTATCACCTTTTAAAATCATTGGAAAACCAGCCACACAAAACACAACTTTATCTGCAATTTGTCCTAAAGCCTGATGTAGCCTTCCTGCTTCATCGACAAAACGGCGGCTAATTTCACCAAGTGGCACAACGCCTAACCCCGTTTCATTACTTACTAAAATGATTTCTGACTCGAGTGTGGGTAAAACTCTTAACAGTTGCTCACACTCAAATTGTTGAATATTTTGATCTTCTAAAAGTAACAAATTGGTTAGCCAAAGTGTTAAACAATCCACCAGAATAATTTGGTTAGGTCGATCAATTTCTTGCAGAGTTTTTGCTAAAAATAATGGTTCTTCAACCAAAGACCAGTGAGCAGGACGCTGATTTTGATGATGGACGATTCGGCTTTGCATTTCTGGATCAAGCGCTTGTGCCGTAGCCACATAAGTGACAGCTAATTGCATAGATATGGCCGTTTGTTCAGCCAGTCGGCTTTTGCCAGAACGGGCACCACCTAAAATCAATTGCAACATGAATCACCTAAAAACAAATGCTGATACGAATACAGCTGACCTTGTAAAGTTTGAGCTTGATAATAGCCAAAGCTTAAATGCTCAACTTTAAGATCAAATTCAGCCTGTGTGTATTGTACAGGTAATTGAGAAATTTTTTGTAAAATCAAATTACTACTATAGTCTTTCTTATACAAACCCAATGTAATATGCGGACAGTAATCTAAAGCGGCAATTTCATTAGAAACTGTACCTAATTTTTGCCGTATGAGAGATAAGTTATTTTCGGTGTCTTGGACTTCTACAAATAAAGCACTACTAAAACTATCAACTGATCCAATTTTTAATTGAAATGGTGCAATATCTTCTTTTCTTAAAATTTCCCTTTGCTGCACAAAGTCACTAAAACAAAAGTCATCACCATGAACTTTATTTTCATGGGTCAAGAATCCACATATAAACAGCGTGACATGATATTGACGGTGATTAGGTTCTACTAGAAATTCTGAAAAATGCGCACGCAATTGATCTAGATAATGAACTAATTTCTGATCATTAATTTCTAGATACCACAATGCGTAATTTTGACGCCCAAGGTGCCATTCGGGATAATCCCGTATAGGTGTTGGCACCATGAGTGTGGAAGGTTTTAACAGCACAATTTTAATTCAAAATCATTCAAATTTTGTATTAAAACATGTTTGCCTTTCAATTGTTGAGGTTAATTCAATAAACACACTCAAATATATTGAGTTGGTGTAGTTTTGGTATTGTTCGACTTAATGTCCAAAGGTTGTTTACCTTGTTCAGAAAACAAATATTGGATAAGTTGAACCAACTCAGCTTCAAGCTGTCTTCTTTGAGTTGTACTCAAGTCTAGGTTCTGAATTTGTTGCTGCAAATGTTCAACTGCTTTAGTCTCTTCAACTTCTAAGAATTGAATCGCATAGGCATAACCTAAAGCAGCACCTTTTAATAAATTTTTATAAGGCAAATCATGACAAATATTCACTGCAATTGATGCCATGACACGTTCATTATGAGTGAGTTTGCGTAGTGGATCTCTAGCTACGCGTTGACAAGGATCTTTAAATGCATATTCACATGAGTCTAGAAAACTTTGTGACATTCGATCCAGATCTTTTGCATAGTTAGGTAATACAATTGCAAGTCCCTGCTTCACTTCTGCAATTAAGTTCTCTGCAAATGCTTTAACTAAATGATCACCCATGGCAATACCAATAGATTCATAACCCATTAAAGATGCATACCAAGCAAGCATCGCATGTACACCATTCCATAAACGATTTTTAATGAGTTGAATGTCAGTAATTTGGTCAACCAATACCACCTGACGCAACTTTTCAAGTAAAGGACTGCCTTTCTCTACATAGATTGGCATATCAGTTTCACTATGGAACAAGATTAAATCCATGCTTTGTAAGATATGTCCCGGCTGGAAATTACGGCGCATGTTATCAACATAGATAGAAGCCTGATTTAGTTGATCTGGAGTTAGTTTATTACAGTCTTCAATTTCGATTTGGTCTTCTTGCTCCACATCTTCTAAATGCTGTTCAAGAAAATTATGCTTAATACGAAGTTGACGATATAAATTCTGATTAGAAAGTTTTGAAACCATACGGTTTACAACGGTGTCGCAAAAGTAATGCTCTTTTAAAATATGCTCGGTTACATCTTCATCGTTGGTTAACTCTAGTAGAGCTTCTTTAAGATGCTTCATAACCAAATATTTCGCACCAACCTTATTTAAAATAATTAGAAAGGTTAAAGGTTCTATACATGTTTCAAGTTGCGAATTAAAACGCGCATATAACCCTTTTGCAATTATCTTTGATTCAGGTTCGATCGCTTGCTCAGGCAAACATAATGCAATCAAACTTGAATGAGTATACATCTCTAACATTTGTTGTTCATTGTCAGAATCAACAATGGTCATATTCTCAATACGTTCATCATAAGAAAATTGCCCATAGCGAATACTATAGGTTCCAAACGCATTTACAGCTTCGCGGAAAAGACTATTTCTTGTTGACGCAATTATACGTTTTGGTTTCGTATAACCATCCCAATGCGACAAGATCTGCGCTATATAACCACCGCCAATAGCACCGAAACCATGTATTCCAACCGTAAGCTGATTCAGACTTTGCGGAAAAGGTTCCTGTATCTCTGGCATATCCATAACAGGAATAAACTGGTCAAGATCTGTTAAGAAGTCATACATCTGATCATAATAAAAATGCGCTTTATCTAACATTTCATCATTTGGTTCTTTAATATCTTTTAATAAAATTGTTAGGCCTTTCGATGTATGCGCTGAAGTTAAACCATTTTCCGAATCTTCAAACATAAGACACTGGTTAGCGTCTAAATGAAGTTGACTAGCCGCTTTTAAAAAGATTTCTGGATGTGGCTTCCCTTGTTCTACTTCATCCCCACAAGTAATGACATCAAAAAATTTATAAACATTTGCATTAATTAAATATTCTTCGGCAATTGCTCTACGGCTTGAAGTAGCCACAGCCATTCTTAAACCAGATTTTCTTAAACGCTCTAGAACTTGAACCAAACCTTTTTTAATAGGTACGCCGTGTTTTCGAATATGTTCTAGTTCCATCTCATCGGCACGTTTTCGAATTTCCCTATATGGAACATCTACTCCGTATAAACGTTGTGCAAGCTTTTCCGCTGTAGTCGCACTTAACCCCAAACATTGCATTAAATATTCGTGTGAAAACTCCTGCCCAATGAGTTCTTGAGATGCCTGTTGCAATGTTTGAAACCGTAATCGCTCAGTGTCAAACATTGTCCCATCCATATCGAAGATAGCTCCATGAACAGGTTTTCCATGAAAAATAAGCACGTTTTTACCTCTTTTTTGATCATGTTTTATTCAGGGTATACAAAAAATTGCTAAAAAAGGCAGGATGATAATAAATGAAACATTAGTGGTTATTTTTTAATCAAAAATATAAGCAATCTGTTACTGAGAAGAATTAAACACTCAAAAAGGTTGAACAATATAGATAATTCTGAAACTGAGTTTAAACACAAAAGTAGCAAGCCTTCCTCGCTTACTACTTTTGCTTCTTCTTTTTATGCGCTGATCATGGTTATTTTTCTTAGGTCCATTTACTGCTAAACAAACCTGCATTGTTTTTATTATGTCTTGCAGGTCTACCCATACCAGAAATTAACTCGCTTTTTGCTGTAATTTTTGTTGCGATGCCTGGTATAACTCAAAAAATCTGTCATAGAACTTTTCACGGAAACAGTAATACAACATTGCCGTTTTTTCCGGCATTGGAATTAAGCCCTGCTCTTCATAGCACATGTCTTCTACTACAGCCGCATAAGGCTTCACTGTATGATCTGGCTCTCCTACAATTCTATTTGTTGGGGAATTTTCAAAAATATAGAAATTCAATAAACGAATTGTTGGGCGCAAAAAGCCTTGACCAAAAGCAGATTTCTCCCCAAATAGTAAATGCCAACCTAAATCATTGTCTTCACCTTTATAATAACGAGCTAGGCGATCACGCTTCCCTTCATAAATTTCGGCATACCCCACGTCTTGACCATTGATTCCTACAATCATTAAACGTTGATGATCATCAGCTAGCATTTTTTCAAAATAAACTTTGAGTTCTATTTCGCTTTTATTTAATTGCCACTGAGGAATAACGTGTGGCTCATGCATCCAACGGTGTAATAGTGGTATATCTTGAGGATACTGAACCTGACGTAATGAGTAGCTAACATCATTTTCAATATATTCAAAATAATCTGGGAGCTTTTGTGAAAGCGTAAGCATTATAACGGTCCTTGCTATGACATAACCTATAATTGATAATGATAATCATTTTTATTTAAGATGCAAGCTTATTTTTACTATTTTTTTTATTGCATAAATTATGGACAAAAAATTCAGCTTTCCCCCTACTAATATTTAAGGTACCCACTCAACAATCGAGAAAATAATTGCAACGACGATTACCATTAACCAAATAGGAATAAAATATTTTCTAAAAAAATAAAAAACAATAATTTGAAAAAAGAAAGCGGTTGTGATTATGGCAAAAAACCATGATAAGACTCCTACAGAGCTTCCTTCAAAGGAGCAATTCCAAAACAATGAACTAAGCAAAAATAATATGGTTGTTCCATATAAAATTCGTCTAGATGTACTTTTAAGCCAGCTATATTGAAGCTTTTTCTGAGCAAATTGGCTGAGCATGCATGCTTGCATCATGGCAGCAATAGCCCAAAATAATGATGCAAAGCTCATTTAGCCTCTCCTAACGTAATAAATTTGGTTTGGTAGAAGCGTAGTACTATTAAATAGAATAGCCCGAGCAGTATGAGCGCCAGATCGACACCAGCAAGAGACCAATGCACAGACTTTAAACTATTTAATAAAGAAGCTTCTGGTACCAGAACGACACTAATAACTGGAATAAGGAATAAAACAGCAGCCGTACTATATAGCATGATGATTATTCCCTTCCTTATTGAGCAGCTAAAGCTAATCAATAAGCTTAATAGCCATGCTATATAAAATGCTGAAACCTCGTATAGTTCCCTCGGCTCAAATGAAGCAGGTATAATCCGACTAACCATTAAATAAAAGGCTGAGGCAAAAGGCAGCCCTAAGAAAGTAAAAAAGTTCAAATGTCTTACTAATCTATATCCAAATTTCTTTTGTTCTTTGATGCGCTTTTTTTGCCATAGTAATGCGCCTGCAACCAACATGACACATCCGATTATTCCTAAACAAGCAAAAATAAAACGCATCCAGATAGAAGCAAAGTAACCTAAATGAATCCCATAACTTGATGAACCTAATTGTGCTATTGCACTTAAATTTCGTGGCTGATTGAGTCGTTCAGCCGTATTTGTTGCAAAAATATATTGAGGAGTATTTAAGGTAATAATATTTTTATAGTTATAGTCAAATGTAATCACGCCATCGGCTGTATTAGGCTTTTGAACTTCAAATTTATCTAAAATAGCTCCAGATTCTGTTCGCTTAGGCATTTGTGCCATGAATTGATTAAAAGGTTGCATCGCTTCTGTTAAGGAAGGTTCTCGAGGTTTTGCCACCTCGGTAAACTGCATTTCATTATAGAACTTAGGTATACCAGCTTTACCATATTGTTCCGATAACCCCCATGGTAAAACTAGATAAAATAAAATCAACAGTCCAGTAAAGGCCATCACCAAATAAAAAGGAAAAGTGATAACTCCTGTTATGTGATGAAGATCTAATAAAGAACGCTGTCCTTTAAAAGCCCTAAAGGTAAAAAACTCTTTAATAATTTTCTTATGCGTAATCACACCTGTGATTAAACTAATTAATAGAATTAAGGCAACAACTGCTACAACTAAGCTACCGAACGTGCTTGGCAAAGGATAAAGCGTGTAATGTAGTTTGAAAAAGAAATCTCCACCCAAAGTCTTCCGTATAGGCCCCAATAGCTCTCCGGTATTAGGGTTTTGTAGCTCTTGATGTTTCCCCTCTTTATCCTGCCATTGAAGTAGGTTCACAGGCATCCGCTCATTGGCTACTGTGACTCGCCATCTTTTGGCATTTGGTGCATGTTGGTTGAGATAGTTAAAAGCAGTTTGCGCAGAATGTTGTGCAGAAGGGATTGTTTGAATATGGCTGATTGCTTCTGGCTGTGCCCAAACATTAATTTCCGTCCGAAAATAAGCAATAGAGCCTGTAAAAAAAATGAAAAAGATAACCCAAAGAACAATAATTCCAAACCAACTATGTAGTATTGCCTGAATTTGACGAAAATTCATTTAAGCCACTCCCCATTTAGCTAATAGCCAATAGCTCACTAATAACACTACACCTAAGCTATTGATCATCCAAAACCATAGTTTTGATAAAATGGAACTCGTAAAGACAATATAAAAAATAAAAAAGATAAAACTGATAAATACCGAAAAATAAACATTCTCTGCTTTAGCAAAAGGTAACCATTTAGCCAAAACAAGGCTGAGCCATGAACTGTAGCAATAAGCGGCTAAACAGATAAAAAAGATCCTGCTATACGTAAAATTAAAATTTTCTTGTTTTTTTAGATGACTCATTTAAATGGCCTTAAAAATTTAAATATGCCAGATTTGATTGAAAGAAATACCTGCTCTATACAGGTATCTCTTTCGTTAGTTGCATTAATAGTTAAAAGTATAACTTAAACCATAAGTACGGCCTTCTGCAGGGATTGCTAACAACGGATTAGCATTAGAGACGGCTGCTTGCTGAGCAAATACTGTTCGATACTGACGGTTCCACACATTATAAACACCAAAATCTACACGACCTTTCCAAGCCGGGAAATGTGCTAATACATCCATAGTGGTATAACCTTTGATTTGCGCAGCACTATTCGCATCATTCTTTACAGCGTTTTGGAAAGCTTCATCTTGAGTTGTTGCAAATGCTGCTAATTCACGGTCATCTTTATAAGCTTTATTTGTTCCTTTAATAGCTTGCATCTGAACACGAACACCATACCCTTCATTATTATCCCATTCAGCAAAAAGGGTTCCTTTCACTGGAGCAACCGTAAATGAGTTTAATTCATGCCATTTATTCGCCACGTCTTTATACTGACCACGGGTATATCCTAAAGTGCCACCGACCTTATAATTTTCCATAAATGGATAACTAATAGTTGCTTCCGCCCCGTATACTCTTTGATCTGTATCTACAACCTTTGCTGCACGATTGTTGAATTGGACAGTTTTATCCGAAGTATTGTAAAAACCAGTCAATCCCAGATTTAGGCCATCATCCTGATTCAAACGCCAACCTAGTTCATAACTATTTACTGTAATTGGCTGTAGATTTGCTGTTGAAACGGTATAAGTAGAAACATCGCGCAACATACGTTGTACGTCAGGGAAACTAAAGCCCTGAGAGAAATTAGCATACACCTGCTGTGCATCTGTAAGTTTATAAACTGCACCTAAATTAAATAACGGCTTATCATCATGTGTTGATCCTGCCGGAACCATTGTTGTCTCTCGGCTAGGAATATAAGCATCGGTATCCGCTTGAATATATTGGTAACGAATACCTGCTTGCAAGTTCAATTTATCCGTAACTGCATAATCGCTTTGAACAAATGCTCCAATATTTTGAATTTCAGTGTTTGGTCCATAACCTTTACGTTGGCCTGTTGGTGTATACACTAAATAAGGATATTGAGTTGCCAAAATATCAACAAATTGCTTATCTTTTTCCCAATCATAATCAAGGCCATAGGTTATTTTCATATCCCGATTGGCAATATTAAGATCGGTTTGCATAGTTGAACGTAATCCAGCTACTTCAATTTCTGATTGAGACTGGTTTACAGAAGTCACGGATTTATTTGATAGGCCATATGGGAAGAAACGTGATTTTTCATTTCTATAATATGCTTCAACATTTAGTATTTGGCCTAAAAAGTCTTGATTTTGATACTGTGAATTAACAGCATAACGCTCGGTAAATAATGGATTACTAAGCTTTAAACCTTTAATTGCCTTATAAGTTGGCGTTGTAGCATCATTACTCTTAGAGGTTGTCGGTAAATAAGAGTAATCCGGTCCGTAGTCAGTATCCTGCTTATCTTTATAGTACTGGGCACCAAAGCTCAATGTCTGAGTATCATTTAAATTGAAATTTAAACGCCCATTTACATCGATAGTATCAGTGTCCATCGTACTACCTTGCCAAGGGCTTAAGGAAATTCTATCGCCATTTCCATCAAATTGAGACCCTCTACTTGTAAAATTAGCTCCTAAGAAACCATCCATATTGCCTTTATTAAATGAGACAGATTGTCCGACTTCATAAGCTAAGCCGTCACTACGGAATGTATCTGAAGATGTAATGCCTACTTTTGTTTCAAAGCTAAGTGGTTTAGATGTATCTGCTCTTTTAGTAATAATATTAATAATACCGCCAGTAGCACCTGACCCATAAATACTAGTCGCACCTGAAATTACTTCAATGCGTTCAATCATACCAGGACTAATACTATTTAATTGACGAGAAACATCGCGAGAACCTGTTTGCGAAACGCCATCGATCATGACTAATACGTTTCGTCCACGCATTGTCTGACCATAATTACTTGTTGTTCCACTACTTGATGCAAGAGATGGTACAAGTTGAGCAAGAATATCAGCAACTTTACGACCCGCCGTAGCTTGCTGGATAATTTGTTTCTGATCAATAGATTGAACTGTACCTGCAATCTCTGCAATATTTTTTGGTGTACGAGTCGCAGTTACTACAATCTTTTGCAATTGGGTTACTGGTTTTTGTGTTGCATTTTCGCTTACCTCAGCCGTTTGAGTTACGGTTTCTGCATAAGCCTGCTGTGCAAAAATAGCCGATATGGCAAGACAACAAGGTGTCATCTTAAAAAGTACTTGTTTTGAACGTATGTGATTACGTGATTTAACCCCAATCTTATTGTTTACATTCATTTTTTCCATTTCTCCCTAGCCCAAATGTTACTCAACGATTTTTCAAGAGGCACGACATCAT
Organism: Acinetobacter sp. FDAARGOS_558; assembly: GCF_003937785.1. Taxonomy (NCBI): domain Bacteria; kingdom Pseudomonadati; phylum Pseudomonadota; class Gammaproteobacteria; order Moraxellales; family Moraxellaceae; genus Acinetobacter; species Acinetobacter sp. FDAARGOS_558. The sequence continues at coordinate 77,160 of NZ_RKJH01000001.1, read as the reverse complement.
ACTAAATACAAACATTAATGAGAATGATTTTTATTAAAAATAATAGTCATCTATCTTATTTTTTAAAAAGAATTCATTTTTCTTATTTTGTTCATTTTGCTCAAGCATTTGAAATTCTTTTAAATATTGCTGTGCCACATCCATTTTTATTATAAATATTCCATCTGCATCCCCTACAATCAGATCTCCAGTTTGTATAATGGTATGATTAATATGAATCTTGGCATCTATTTCAACGAGACTTTCCCCTTCATTACGAGTGGTTAAACAACTGGTTGTATGAGCAAATATAGGAAGTTTGAGTTTAAGTAAAGCCTGCCGATCTGTAATAGCACCTAAGACCACAACCCCAGCCAGACCACAGTGTATAGCAGCTACGCTCCTTTGCTCTCCCCAGCAAGCACGTTGTAGATCATATCTTGCATCAATAACGAGAACTTCATTTGGTTGACAACTCATCAAGACTTGTCTTAAACCACTCGCATTGATCGACTCAATCCGAACTGTACGTACAATCCCCACCACCTTATCTTCAGGTCTTAAGGGGAATACCTGAGGAATATATCCCTGATCAAGTACATGACCAATAGTAGAGGTTGCTATTTCTTTATATGCTGTAACAAGTGCTTTATAAGTATCAATTTGATTCATCTTTAAATTTTCCGATTTCTTTTAAACGTAAGGGACAATTACGGCATAAGGTCTGCTCAGCCTCTTCGAGCTGAAAATAGAAACAGCATTTTTGTCTCATAAAAGTATTAAATTCTGGATGCCATCCATTCCATAAACGCACAAATGGATTTTCAGTTAAATAAAAACTTTCGGCAGCTTTTGACTTAAAGAATTGTTTTTGCTGTTCTAACCGAGACTGTATATCCGGATTTAGATTTTGATTTGTAAAAGAATGATAAAACTGTACTACTCGAACAGCTACATTTTCCCAGAGTAATACATAAGGTACGCGACCTATTTTCGCTAACTGCTTAAATAGCACATTCAGTTGTTCTATCAAGTCATTAAACTCTTGCAAATGTATAATCTGAAAAGAATAAAAACTTGTTTGGTTTAACTGTAAAGTCCTATCCCAATACCATTGTTCCGGCAAGTCTATAACTAATGCTGAACTATCCCATTTTACAAATGGCAAAACAGCCACATGGCAATATAAAAAAGGTAAGATCCAACTTGTACACCAATATTTGACAAACAATGAGGTCGCACAAGTTAGATTTTTAGCATGAATACGTGTTGCAAAATCCTGTAACACCTGTCGACATACATCATCATTCAACAGACAATCTAAGGTTGTTGAACTTTCAGGTAGTATTTGAACATTTAATTTCAGACGCTGTTGCAATATAGGCAGAGTTGCGCACTTCTCTGCCTGTATTTTAAAAGACGTATTCATCGTCAGATATCACTAACAATTTAAGGCATACCAAAGTGGGTTTCGGGTTTTCCCAATTCCCGATGGCATACTACCAATCCGTGTATCTTGTTCTAGCAAAGGTCGAAGTAACTGCTTATATGGCCATTCAGGCACTTCAAATAGTAAATGTTGGAGCTGAGTCAAAATCTCTGGCTGGAAATTTAGATTTTGAATAACTTGCTGTAACGCATGAGCAAGTACAGACCATAGATTCTTAACTTCAATTTGATAATGACTCGCTAAATTATCAACAATACACCCTAGATTAACCTGAATACCTAAAGTTTGAATATAAAATAACAGAGCCTCTACCGATTCATGATAAAGCGTATTTCTAAAATCATGTGGACTCAAATAATTAGGATCTTTTAATCCGTTTTGCTCTACCCAAGGTAAATAAATACGTAATGAATCATGATCACGGAACATCAATCCATCAAATTCGCCATTTTTCAACACAAGACATATGTTTTGCCCATGAATTTCACCCATAAGCCCTAAGCTGAATAATCGCAAATTTACATCAAAGAAACATGTACACAGTTTCTCAAACTCGATAAGTATCTGCTTGGAGTTTATTTCCTTGTGTTGAAGCTGCAAAATATAATCAAAAATGGCAGGCTGACCCGTAATTGTATGTCCAAGACTTGCCATTGGTATAAGTTGATAAGGTTCTTGCAATAATTCAGCTGGAATATGACGGCGCTGAGCTGCCAAATGGGTAGGTTTCTCTACAAATAACCACTCATTGTCTGCTGTCCGGTCATTTTGCTTCTCGGGTAAATATGACCACCATTGTGTTTCTTCACAAAGCCATAATTTTTGTTTTAAGACAGCATCTTTTGCCTTGGCTTGCTGTAATAATTTCTGATTTTTTTCACCATTAATCATTTTCACAATAGGCAAAAATCTTAATGAACCAAGAGCTTTAATTCCTATCGGTAATTTTAGACTTTCTTCTAAAACATTTTTTGATAAGAGGCTACGCATAGACGCACTGGCATACATTCCTTTAGAGATAAAATTCAAAGGATGACAAACGCCGTCGGCAATATCATCCGCATAGAACTTAGGAAATAAATGCTCAAATTGCCAAGGATGAATTGGCATTGCAATGTGGGTTTCATTTAACCCACGTTGAAACATTTCCTGTTTTAATTGATATCGCTCAGCACGAGGAATAAAAATTTCGCTTGGCTGTTGTTTAAAAATATTTTCTACCCCTTCACCAAACATCATTTTATCTTTATGTACAGCCACCCAATGAATAGATAATTCTTGAGCGAATTCCGGACAATATTGTATATACTCTTGCTGACTGAGACCTTCTTTTAATTTGGCTAAAGGATGATATGGGCGGTCCCGATAACCTGCATATTGTTCTAAAATGCGGAATCTATGTGCCAAGCTTTGATTCAATAAATCATGTGCATTTACCCGATGCTGTTGTAATAAATGATATTGCTTTAAACATTTTTGCAGCTGCTCATAAAAGGCTTGAACTTTATCAGCACTACAATGATTAAAAAGACCTATCGCTTGAATAAACTCAAAAAGTTCTATTATCCCAATCACATTGATCTGAACATGATCATTTGTGCGTTCCAATAGAAAAACTTCTGTTTCATTAGCAAACTTCCAGGCTTGAGTAATACCTTTTTGTACCGTAAACATGACCAAGCCTTGCCGATTCTCTTCGTGTAATAGCACAAAAGAAAATTGTTCAGACGTGTTTTTAAATACTTCTTGAAGATTTTTGCCATGTTGATTTAGCGCAGTTTGGGCAGTCGCAAAATCAAAAATAAACTGTTCAGGAATAATCGTTTCAACCAGTAGGCTATTGATAAAATCCTGTAAGATTCCTTGGTTCATTACTTGATAAACGGGCTGAAGTGCATTCATAGATAAATCTCACTTCACCTGCAATTTAAAAGGAGCTAACGGGTTATCGACAAATTTAATTTGTATACTACGATCGCCAAATAAACGCCGTTTAGTTAATGACTCAATGCGCAATTTTTCGGCAAAAACATCAAATAATTGGTAACGTGAAGCATGCTCTGGATGTTGCTGTTGGTAATTTTGGATGACTTCCGCAGCCCATTGCCAGAATTTTTTTTCTGGAAGATCAAAGTTTTGATTTAAAAATATTGCAATATCGGTTAAAGCCACAAAAAACAGACAGGCACAGCTAAAATCACGAATACCATTTAAATCATCTGTCAAAATAAATGACATACTGTTGGTTTTTGCATGCTCAGGCGGCAACTGATCGAGTTCAGGAGCCAATTCAGGGTGTGCTAAATGTGCTGGACTATAGCGCACACCATCATGGAAGTCCTTTAAAAGAACTCGCGTTGGCCAACCTTGTTTATGTACAAGAATAATATTTTGGCCATGTGATTCAGTTGCAATTCCCTCCGCAAAAAGTAAATGAATCAAAGGAGTAATCACAACTTTCAAAAGTTGACGTGTCCATGATTCAACACCATATTGCTGTAACCATGGTGCAATTAATGCTTGCCCATCTTTTTGGATATGACTCACGCCATTTAACGGTATTGCATCTTCACCTTCACGTAAATATTGATGCACACTCTCACGCCATAGACATCCAATTGTGCCATAGGCCTGTTGAGCATGTGATTTTGGCAATTTAGTAAAATCCACGCTTAAACCATACACTTCACGTAATACAGCAAAATCAAGCTCTTGGGCGGTTTTGCTCTGTTTAATTAAACGTTGCAACCAGTCTGTAATAATTGGCCCATTCATTACTGTATGTTTTGCCAGAACACGTGAGCTTGATGTGTTTGTTAGACTCATGGACAGTTTGATATAAGGCTTTTCCGGATGCTGCAAGTTAGTCATAGTGCGTAGAGATTGTTGGGCTAAATAGCGATCCTGACTTTGCCCTAAATAAACAATTTTGCCATTTAGAATTTCTTCAGCAAAAATAGAAATTAAATGGTTTTCCCATTGCCAAGGATGAACCGGAATCCAAATATATTCATCAGCCTTCAAATCACGATCTGAGAGATGTTGCAGGAATAGCTCTTGGTCTTGTGAATTCAATTGCTCCTTAAAAAATAAATCTGGCTCTATATCTTCTGAATGTTTTTTTGCAACAATGTCCTGATGCACAGCCAACCAGACCAAGGCGATTGGTTGGGCGAACTCTACACCATAGCGTACATTGTCTTGTAAACTAAAACCTACACGTGACTTGTAACACGGATGATATGGATGACCATCCATTAAATATGATTCTAAAATATCATATGGATATTGAATTGCCGGCAAAGCATAGTGATCAAAACATGCTTGAGACTGTAAATCATGAATAAATGTTCGTTTTAATTCAAAAATAAAATCTTCAACTTTTGCTGCATCGGTTATGGTTCTAAGAATTTCATCAATAACTAAATTTAAAGTAGCAATCTGATAATGACCGTTTTCATCTTGACGAAATACATCCTGATTACGGGCGAGGCGTACCAGTTTGTAACTATATTGTCTTTGCCCTGCAGCGACATAACGAATGGTTTGGCGCTGACTATTTTGTACTTCTATAATAAAATTTTTTCCATCATATTCTGAATGAATAATATCTTCAAAAATTAAAGCTTGAAGTAATTGTTTAATAACACGTTGCTCAACATATTTTGCCTGATCCGAATTTGGATGCTGCCAAGCCTGTAAAGCATTTTGAATCGCATGTGTATTTGATAAAACTGGATGTAATTGTCCCATTTTTATGAATCCTATTTCTTTAATTGGTCGATTCTGTACTGTTCAGGAAAATGCCATGCGAAAGGCAAAGTGCAAAGTATAAGAATTGCACAACACACAAAGATTTCCTGCATAGTGTGAAATGATGTAAATATTGCTTGAGTATTTAACGGCAATGATTGTTGTCTTAGCTGAAGATATAACGCGGCAATAACGACTGCCACTGCAGCAAAAATACGTCGGAATAAATTATTTAGAGCGGCCGCTTGAGTAACTAGATGCTGTTGCTGCTGGCGTAAGCTGTTCAAACCTGCCGTAGTCGATGGCATATAAGAAAGTCCCATTCCTAAGCCATGTAATATCATACAAAACACAATGAACCAGACATTTTGTACAGGTGCCCAAGCAAGCAAAAGAAAAGAAGCCACAGTAATCATTAGTCCAAGAGACATGATTTTTGCAGCACCGTAACGATCTAGATATTTTCCGGCAGGTTGACTACAAATACTGGTAACTACTGCACTGCTCATTAGCGCAAAACCAGTCCAAAGCGGACTTAACTTTAGAAGGTGCTGTATCCATAGTGGAATGAGCAACATGCCAATAAATAAGCCTACTGTTTGTGCCACACAAATGACTAAGCTGTAGCGGAAACCCTTCGTAGCAAACAAAGCTGGCTCGATTAATGGCATAGACTTATTCTTTTGTACAAAAATAAATCTTATAAAAAGCAGCACACTTAGAACTAAAAGCGCACCATATAGAGGTTGAAGTAAGTCCTGAATTTGATGGATTTGGCTCAGTGTCCCAAGTAATAAAACTATGCTTGAACCGAGAAAAAAGAATCCTGCCCAGTCAAACTCTTGCTTATTGTCCCCTTGCTCTTTAGGTAGAAAAATATAGCCTAAAATTAATGCCAGACAAGCAACAGGTAAATTGATAAAAAATAAGGCTTTCCAATTAAGCCATACCAAAACCAGTGCTCCGAGCATAGGCCCAACTGCTAAGGTTAGCATGATCATGGCACCCCATAATCCTGTTGTCCTTCCCCGTTGTTCACTTGGCGTAACAGAAAAAATTAGTCCAAGAGATAATGGAATCATTAATCCGCTACAAAAGCCTTGCAGAGCTCTAGCAATCAACACCGATTCAAACTGATTAAATAAACCACCTGCTGTAGAAGCCAAAGCAAACCCCAATAAGGCAATTAAATAAATTGATCGCTTACCAAAACGCTGGCTTAGGAACCCAGCTAAAGGCAAACTGATACTCATTGCTAATAAAAAGGCAACAACGACCCAACTTGCCCATACCTCACCTACCTGAAAATAGGACATTAAATGAGGTATTGCAGGGTTGAAACTACTGTTATTTAAACTAACCGTACCTGTACCAAGCATAACCGTCAGAAGTACGTAGCGTTGTAAACTTTGCTCATGAGGTTGAGCCGCGGACACAGAAGAACGTTCCATACACATATCCTCTGTTCAGCTTATTCAATATGCTCAGATAATTTACTTCGTGCATACGCTCTCAAAGCAGAATGATGCATTGGCCCTGATTTATTTAAGGGTCTTGAAAACTCGGTTATTTTTGAGGCTGCAATATTGCGAATAGAAACTTCTTCTTGCGCTGATGCATTCACTCCAAATTGTTGGAACGACTGAGAATGATCAAGTTTGAATAACTCTTCACCAACCAATTGATTTGCAATTGTGGCTGCCCTATATGCTCCTAAGCCTAAATCAGGTGTACCTACGCCGTGGTGATAAACTTCCATATTTTGAATAAATATAGATCCCTCACCTTGATAATTGACTTTAAAGTTTGAAGCCACCTGCCAATGGTCGGCCTGATCTCGTATGATCAAAGATTGTAAATTTTGTAGAAACTTAGGGTTTGGATAACGATAACCCGTTGCTGCAATAACACAATCAGCCTCCAGAATATAATTCTTATTTTGCTGACGGTGTTCAAAACACAACTTTGTTTTCTGGTTTTCTAAGAGCTCTGCATATTGCAGTTGATGATGTCCAGCCAACGTAACATCTGTAGGCATTCCACCGATACTACGATGATATAAACGCTCATAAATATCACGTATCGTTTTACTGCTAATACCTTTATATAAATTTGCTTGTTGCGCTGGTAACTCTGCCTTTAAACCTGATGGTAAATGGTAAAAGTAATGCATGTAATCCGGACTAAAATGTTCTAAACCGAATGGTGTATTTTCCATTGGAAAGAAACCAGCAGAACGGGTTAACCAATAAAGATGAAAGTCTGGTGTAGTTCGACCATTCATATACTGACGATCAAATAGATCTAAAAAAATCTCTGCTGCGGACTGTCCAGAACCAATTAAAACTACATTTCCTGATAACTTCTGAGAGCTGTACTGTAAATATTCTGATGAATGCAGGCAGGTTCCTGATTTTGAGTAAATCTGTTGTAAGCTTTCTGGTAAATGTGGTGTTGTACCCACTCCCAATACCAATTGTCGAGTACGATAATGTTGGTGGTGCCCATTACACACTACCTCCACATCAAATCCACCTTTAATCGGTTTAATATCCAGCACATGACTACTAAACTCAATATGGTTAAGTTGTTCTACAACCCATTGACAATAATGATTATATTCCTGACGCGGTATATACAAATTTTCTCTAAAATAGAATTTATATAAACGTTGATGGTGTTTTAAATAGTTTAAAAAACTAAAAGGGCTGGTTGGCTCAACCATACTAACCAAATCAGCCATAAAAGGAACTTGTAACATCGCGTTTGGCAATTGCATACCAGCATGCCAGTCAAATTTCTCACGCTGATCAAAAAAGCGATATTGCAGCCCGCTTTTATCATGTAACAGACTAGCCAGACTTAAATTAAACGGCCCCAGTCCAATTCCAATAAAATCAAGCATAACTCACATCCTTCTGTTCAACGTACAGTGGATTTGGTAGCTGCACATACACGGACTGATGTTCTAATGGTGCAATAAGCTCATCTAATTCATGTAAACGTGTAAGTAAATTGCCTTTATACGGTAAAGAATCGTTAAACAATAAACCCTGTAATAATGTGCTATCTGGATATTGCTCTAATAATTGAAGTAAATTTTGTTGCAAATGGATTAACAGTTCATCTTCAGAGATATAGCCAGTTGCTCCAATTGCATTAATCAAACCAAATAAAGTGTTGCCAAAGAAATAATAACTAAAGCGTTCATCCACAAAATCTTTAGGACCAACCGCATGAGCTTTTTCTAGTAAATCAGGTAATGCTTCTACAATTTCAGTTGCAAACTCTTCAATATAATAAAAGCCTTGGTTGTCACGTAACCAGAGATTTTTCGGTAAACCATCTTCTAGCTCAAGCAATACATTTTGTTGATGCGATTCAAAAGCCATACCGTATTTATGATAAACATACATTAACGGAGCCAAGCCAATCTTCAAGAAATGATCAAACCAATCCAAAGCAATTTCTTTAAAATTCATTTGTTGATTTTTCTGAGCAATTTGGCCAAATAAAGCATTAAAACGATTTAACTCTTTATTTGGATGGTCTTGACATAAAGATGCAATACAAGTGACTTGTTGCTGTACTGCAAATGGTTGATCACGGAAAATACAAATTGTCTCGTTAATAATCTCGCCGTCTATTTGCAGAGCTATCCAGGCTGGATCATTAACTGCTTTCAATGTTGGGCACTGTTTTAATATTTTTTTACCTAAATCACTGTGCCATAAACGATAAGAAATTTCGCCACGATGACACTCTTTTGCCAAATTCACTCGAATTGAATTAGTAATCATGACTGATAGTGAGGTTTTAACCATCCAAGGGGCGTTAAAACTTGCCAAGGTCCGAATTGATGTAGTCGGTGAAAATTGCCATCCACGTAAACCGATATCAATTAACTGTCCTGTTTGTTTTAATTGCTCAAACCAAGGTTTACCTTGTAAATAACGAGCTTGCCAAGGATGTAGTGGCAATAATTTAAATTCAACATGAGTCTTTAACAGGTTTAAATCGCTTTCGGACAAATACCAACGGATTGCGTCTTTAACTTGATCTGAAATTGGCTGCTCAGTTGCACAACCTTCAGCAATATAATTCTGATGAACAAGCCAATAATGTAACTGAGTTTTTCCAGCATGTTCAGGTGAAAACTTCAACCAATCTTCATGAACAAAACCATTCCGGCTTTTAGGCGCTGGGTGCATACTATGACCCAAAATTAATGCCTGTTCACTTTCAATAAAATTCTGTCCAGCCTTTACTAAATCATCGAAATCATTGTGGCGTTGTTTTAAGAATTGTAGTAGCGCGTCCCGGCTTTGTATCCATTTCTCTAACAATGAAGCAGCATCTAATTTGAATTGAGATTCAATAACCAACTCTTCAAGTAAAAGACTAACAATGGTTCCTGCACTGATTTTTTGCCATTGACCATCAATACACATTTTCGGTAAAGCAGCGAGACGATGGCGTCCTACACGACTCACATAAGATAAAGGTACAGAACATTCTGCTTGTATAGAAGGAAGAGGAAGAGTTAACAGCGTCAAACCAGAGCTAAACGCTTGTTGAGTTGAACTTTGTTGGTCAAAAGAAAGTAAATATCCTTTGCCGGTCTCTTGCATATAAGCGTTGACGAAATTTTGTATCGCCAATCGGTTGGCAAGTTCTTGCATCTGACTACATCCTATTCAGAATCTTAAGCTTTTGTTTAAAAAAAATTTCTTTTTAACAATTTGTTAAAAACAACTGCTTAATCATATTTAGTTTATGATTTTTCTACTCAGCCAATGTAAGGCTAAGAATAATATTAATGATAATTATTATCATTTAATTATTCAACATGCTGAATAATTTTAATTTTTTTAATAAATTTTTGAAATTAAATATGTTTATTCTAAGAGTGACTACTTAATGTAAATTTCTTCACTAAATTTAACAATAGTATTAAATGATAATATTCTCATTTACAATAGGTTTTCATTATAAAACCCGACTTGAGCCAGTCCACTCCTGCTTAAATTAATAAGTAGTCACCTTTTCATAAATTTAATCAAGTACGTCTACAAATTGCGCCGTTAATATTTGTGCTAAATCTTTAGGATTTACACCAATATCTAACCCTCTCTTACCGCCACTTACATAAATTTTGCTGAGCTCTTGTGCAGAGGCATCAATTACTGTCTTCAAACGTTTCTTTTGGCCTAAAGGACTAATTCCGCCCACTAAGTACCCTGTTAACCGTTCGGCATCTTTAGGATTTGCCATCTGTAATTTTTTACACCCCACTGCCGTAGCTACTTTTTTTAAATTGAGTTGATGGTTAACTGGTATAACCGCAACAAAATAATTTTTCTCATCGGTAACCAGAAGTGTTTTAAACACCTCATTTACATTAAGGTTTAATTTTTCCGCAGCTTCTAAGCCAAAACTTTTAGCATTTGCGTCATGTTCATACTCATGGATAGAAAATTCGATTTTGTTACTTTTTAACAGTCTACATGCAGGAGTCATAGGAGTTTAAATTTTAATGAAATGATATTGATTATATTTATTTTAAGAAAAGTTTAAAATTTGCTTAGGCTATTTACATCATTTACATGAAAAATCAAACCTACACCGAACAAAAAACAATCTAAACTTGATATTGAGTAGATGACTCCAATATATTTAGTTGAGATTTAAAGTCTGAACTGGCGAATTTATGAGTTACAAACACAATAATCTGATGGCAATGCGTCACCGTTTTTGGGATGAGTCTTCAGATCATGTATTAAATGAAAAGCAATTTTTACAGCAGACCTTAATCGAACAAGGCATTTTTAATAATGCGACTTTTGATGATGTTAAGTACTTTTTCTATACACTGCCTAGCATCGTTATTGTAAAGGCTCATGCGCTTGGTTTTATGCATGATTCCGTCAAGCAAATGGTTATTCAACATATTCAAGCTAATCGTATGCATTTAATGCAAAAGGCTGAATTGAAAATTCAGTTTAAAATGTAATTTTACGGTTAGCATCTGATACGACGTTTTATAGTGGTTTATTTTTCTGAGTGGTGGATATTTTAATTTTCTCTCTAACGCTTAGGCTATTTTTAGAAAATTAAAATCTAAAATGAGACTTTCAACTCACCATTCAGTCTGAGGGAACTATTTTAATACGTTCAAAACATGTAATATTCGTTACAATTTTAGATCACCAGCGTTTGGCTGCATGATGCGCATAGGATTCTATTTTCATGTCAAATCAGAACGATAAGCTTAAGAGTTTAAAAACTTCTTCCATGGATCGACGCTTATCAATCGCGAAAGCTTCTTTACTGGCAGGAACACGTTGGGCTACTGCAAGTGCCTCTTCCCTCTTTTCTAGTGAAGAAGAAAAAGAGAAGAAGCGTAAAAAGGCAATGAGCGAGCAAGCTAATTATCTTGTTTCTGAAATTGGCAAACTAAAAGGTTCTATTGTCAAGATTGGCCAAATGATGGCGCTTTATGGTGAACATTTTTTACCAGAAGAAATTACTCAAGCTTTAAATACCTTAAATAACCAAACTGTTGCTTTAGACTGGCCAGCAATTAAACCTCATTTACAAGAACAACTAGGTTCTAAGTTAAATGATCTAACAATTGACCATGAGCCTATCGGTACGGCTTCTCTGGCACAAGTTCATCGCGCAACACGTAAGTCAGACGGTTTAGAGTTAGTTTTAAAAATTCAATACCCTGGTGTTGCGAATGCAATTGACTCCGATATGAGTCTGTTTAAAAACATGCTTAAGCTTACACGTATGGTTCCTCAAACTCGTGAGTTTGATCAGTGGTTTGATGAAGTACGTGAAATGATGCATCGTGAAGTCAATTATCACGTAGAGGCAGCCACAACACGTCGCTTTGCTGAGCGTTTAAAAGATGATGAGCGCTATATCGTCCCTACAATTGTAGATGAATACTGTACCGATCAAGTCTTATGTATGACCTTTGAACGTGGCGTGCCAATTAATAGTCCAGTCATGCTTTCCCTTCCTCAAGAACGCCGCAATCAGCTCGGTGAAGCTTCACTAGAGATTGCAGTTCGTGAGATTTTTGAATGGGGCGAAATGCAAACTGACCCTAACTTTGGTAACTACCTTGTTCGTTTAGGTAATGGCCAAGATATTCAGGATAAAATTGTACTATTAGACTTTGGTGCGATCCGTCAGTTCGATGAACATTTACTCTCAGTTGCGCGTAATCTTATACAAGCGGGTTATCAGCATGATAAACATGCGATGGTTCAAGCAATGACTGGATATGAGTTTTTCGATGCAATGCCTGAAAGTATTAAACCCGGCATGGCCGATGTCTTTTTACTTGCGACAGAAGCATTCAGTACCCCTGCAAATAATCCAGATATGCCAGCTGGGCTGATGGATGAACATGAACGTTATGACTGGAAAAAGAGCCAGTTACATAGTCGTGTTATGCAGCAAGCAAGCAAATCAATGGCGTCTCGATATTTCTCGGTTCCTCCAAAAGAATTTATGTTTATTAGCCGTAAGTTTATTGGCGCATATACATTTATGACTGTTATTGATGCCAAAACAAATGTACGACGTATGATTCGTAACTTTGCTTAATATTATTAAGACTAGAATGACTCCGTGTCATTCTAGTCAATCCAATCAAAATAGTTCTTTTTAAAAATTTATTTTATTTTTTGAAATCAGAAACATAAACCAAAACCTATTTTGCTTTTACCATTTATCTACTCATTTTTTGAATGTCAGCAACGACATAGTTTTTTCTTATACAGCGTGTCAGCATAAAACAATAACAATGTGTTAGGACACCATAATCATGACAAATATGATCAATAAAGCCCAAGGGTTGGGTTTATCGCTGATCACAAAACTAGCTGGAAGCGATGTACTTGATCAACTCAAACTACGTAAATTTCTTGAAAGGTCTCTTTACCAAGGTTCAAAAGTTGGTTTTAGAGCATTAAGTCAGACTCAGAAAGCATTTAAACCTAAGCAAATTCCCCAACAACGCCTGCCTCAACAGAAGAAAAACCTATTTGATTTAAGCCTAACTGAAGAACAACAAATGACTTCAGAGGCAATGTCACAATTTGCTCAGGAAGTTTTATTGGGATTAGCTCATGATGCTGATCAGACAGCTCAATTTCCAGAAAGCCTTTGGCAATATGTAGAAGATTTAGGATTAAACTATTACGCTCTTCCAGAAGCACTAGGTGGTGTCGCCGCTGAACAAAATATTGTAAGTAACTTATTGATTGCTGAAAAACTAGCTGAAGGTGATTTTAGTCTTACAGCAGGGCTCTTAAGTACGTTTAGTGTTATTAATGCCATTACACGTTGGGGTTCTACTGAAGTTCAGTCAATGTATTTACCTTGCTTTGCAGAAGACTCCGATATTACCGCCACTTTCGCTGTACAAGAAGCTACTCCAGCATTTAACCCTTATGTTTTAAAAACAAAAGCTTCTCTTGAAAATGATCAATATTTTATAGAGGGCGAAAAAACATTGGTCATTTTAGGAGATTTGGCTGATGTGTTCTTGGTGAGTGCAGACTTTAATGGCAAGCCGGATGTATTTGTAGTACAAGCTGGCGATACCATTTCTATTAAAAGTACTCCTGCTATGGGTCTCAAAGCAGCAGAGACAGCTACATTAAAATTCAGTCATACACCTGCTCTACGACTAGGTGCAACAGATTTTGATTACACCGCCTTTTTAGATTTAGGCAACTTAATGTGGTGTGCAATGGCTGTAGGAACCTGTGAAGCAGTAAAAGCCTACTGTATTAAATATGCCAATGAGCGAACTGCTTTCGGAGAACCAATTTCACATCGTCAAAGTGTCGCATTCATGATCGCAGATATGGCAATTGAAATTGATGCTATGCGCATGCTAATTCTAAATGCCGCAAGTCTTGCCGAAGCAGGTAAACCTTTCCATCGTGAAGCATATTTAGCTCGTCTTCTTTGCGCAGAAAAATCCATGAAAATAGGAACAGATGGCGTACAAATTTTAGGTGGTCATGGGTTTACAAAAGAACACCCTGTTGAACGTTGGTATCGTGATTTACGCGCAACCGCAATTTTACATTCTGGCCTACATGCTTAAGATCAATCAGAGGATATTTCCATGAATTTACAAAATCCAAAAAAATTCAAAATGATGATTGATCAGGCACATGATGTTGCGATCAATGTATTACGCCCTATTTCCCGTAAATACGATAAAGCAGAACATGCTTATCCGAAAGAACTCGATATGCTCGCTTCACTCATTGATGGCATGAATGAAGGTGGTGAAGGAATTAATGCAGGTGCTGCCGGTGCAGGAAAACGTGGTGAAACTGATAATGAAGGAGTCCGTAATGGAACCAACATGTCAACAGCGTTAGGCATCATTGAAATGTGTTATGGCGATACGGGTTTATTGCTCAGCATGCCACGTCAAGGTTTAGGAAATTCTGCAATTGCCGCGGTCGCAAATGATGAGCAGCTAGAACGTTTTAAGGGTACTTGGGCAGCTATGGCCATTACCGAGCCAGGTTGCGGTTCTGACTCTGCTGCGATCCGTACTACGGCAACTAAAGATGGTAATGACTATATTTTAAATGGTGAAAAGATTTTCGTAACTTCTGGTGAACGTGCGGACTCGGTAGTTGTATGGGCTACACTTGACCGAAAACTTGGACGTGCAGCAATCAAGTCATTCGTAGTGCCTAAGGGTACACCCGGAATGAAGGTTGAACGACTTGAACATAAGTTAGGTATCAAAGCTTCTGATACAGCCGTTATTAGTTTTACTGACTGTCGTGTTCCGGCTGAAAACTTGCTCGGTAACCCTGAAATTGATGTTGCAAAAGGTTTTGCCGGTGTAATGGAAACCTTTGATAATACACGTCCATTAGTCGCAGCAATGGCAATTGGCTGTGCCAAGGCTTCTTTAGAGCGTATTAAAGAAATTTTTAAAGACCAGTTAGACTCCAATTACTCTACTCCATATTTACAAACTTCTAACCTTGCTGCACAAATTTACCGAATGGAAGCCGAATGGGAAGCTGCACGGTTACTTATGCTGAAAGCCACCTGGATGGCCGACAACAAGAAACCAAACTCAAAAGAAGCTTCCATCGCTAAAGCAAAAGCAGGTCGTGTAGGCAATGAAATCACTTTGAAGTGTGTCGAGTTAGCAGCAAGTGTTGGCTATAACGAAGATGAACTACTTGAGAAGTGGGCACGTGATTCAAAAATTCTTGATATTTTTGAAGGTACTCAACAAATCCAGCAACTTATTATTGCTCGACGTGAGCTTGGAAAATCTTCAAGTGAACTAAAATAGAAATATTGCAAGGGAGTTTTTTAACTTCCTTGCTTTTTAGCACTATGACTTATCGGCAAAAATAAAACCCTCTAATCACATGATTAGAGGGTTCGGTATTTCAGGAATATATTTTTTAATTATTCAGCCTGTGTAGCTTCTAAGGACTTATCGACTACACCAAATTTTTTGAAGATTTTTGCACGACGTTTTGGTGAAATATTTGCTTTATTTAAATCCCCTTTGTAGTGATCAAATACACGCTTATCCATCATTTTAAACCACCATGAAGGAATCATGGCTGGTAGCAGCATACTTGCATAGCCACTTGGCAACTCTGGTGCTTCATCAAAATGACGTAACGCTTGGAATGGACGAGTTGGATAAGCATGATGATCTGAGTGACGCTGTAACTGATATAAGAATAAGTTGGTCACTACATTGTTATTATTCCAGCTATGCTCTGGCATTGTACGTTCATATTGGCCATTTCCTTTTTTCTGACGCAATAAGCCATAATGTTCAATATAGTTAATAATTTCGAATAGGCTAATCCCGTAAAATGCTTGTGTTGCCAAATATGGAATCGTACCTTTACCAAAAATTCCTACCATAGAAGCATGGAAAGCAGCACTCATACCCCAGCCTTGCAGCAATTCATTATCGAGTGACCAAAACTCTTTACCTTTACGTTTTAAACGATTTTTCTCAATTTCAATTGCTGATTTAAAAGAACCGATAACAGTACGTGGCCAAAATTCATAGAATGTTTCACCCATACGTGAAGATGCCGGATCTTCAGGAGTCGCTGCACGCTTATGATGGCCATATGGATGCTCAATACGGAAATGGTTGTAACCTGTAGGCACCAGAGCAAGATGAGATAAAATATGGTCTATACGATCATGTTTATGGCTTAATTCATGGGCTGTATTAATTGCAATACCATTAATGGCACCCATCGAAATACCAAGCAAAATTTTGTCAATAAATGAAGTATCTTTACGGCTTGTTAAATAACATGCATAAATATTTGCCGCATACTGCAATGGAATAAAACTTTTTACCAAACGCGAATAATATGGATCTTTCTCAAGAAGTTTAATTTCTTCATCGGTTGGATTACGCGCATCTTTACCAATAATTGTATCAATTGCAGGAATCACAACGTGTAATAAAAGTGGGCCACCTAAAGCAAATACTTTCTTTAATGGGCGTGGACCAAAATGGTATCCAGCTAAAATACCTAAACCAATTACAGGTAGAGCCGGACTAATCATCCATAAATAGCGCTTACGATCTATCTCACGCATAGACGCTGGCACTGGCATAAGTTCTTGCTGAACATTTACTGGTGCATTCATAGTCATATTTCCTTTTTCTATATATCTATATAGTTAAAGAAATACTATTTTCTTAACAGTTGTAACCGTCCAAAAAACCTATTTCAAAGTCTTTGGCATTTTCTTCCACTTTTTTGTCCTAAAAACACATGTTGATCTATTCTTATAGCTCACTATAATTTTATTAAAATAATGATTGATCACGTAAACATGGATGCACTAAGTAAATTTTTTGATGATATCCACTTAAATAAGTCTGAATATATTTATATAAAAGCACAAGGTGAATGGGCTTTTAAAACACAAGATCAATCTGCTTTACTGGCTTATATCGTTTTAACGGGTTCTGTATATATCCAATTAAATGTGTCAGAGAAAATAACAGCAAGAGCTGGAGATATTATTTTAATTCCTTCTGGAAAAGCGCATCATGCTACAGACTCAAAAGCTACTGCGAGTAAACTTGTAGATCCAGTCGATATTACCCCATTATTTAATGGACATCGCCACGATCCAATTGAGTTAGGCTCATCAACATCTGAAAATACCCTATTACTCTGCTTGCGCTGTCAAGTCGATACTTATATGGCAGGGCCACTTATTAATGCATTACCCTCTATTATGCATATTCAACATGAGAACCAGGCCACTCCTCCTGAATGGTTGCAAATAGGTCTCTACTTTTTAGCGGTCGAAACACAAAAAATCCAACCAGGTCATGACAAAATTATTGATCACTTAGTCAGTATTCTTTTAATAGAATGTATTCGTGATCATATTCAACAAATGTCAGATCAACAAAATTGGTTAGGTGCCCTCACACATCCTGAATTAAGTAATGCTTTATCCGCAATTCATAGTCAACCTGAAATAAGCTGGACTGTTGAATCATTAGCTGAGCAATGCTGCATGTCACGATCTAAGTTTGCCAATCTTTTTAATAGTATTATTGGTGAACCACCTCTTACTTATTTACAGCATTATCGTTTCCGCTTAGCTAGCCAATATCTACGCACAAGTAATTTATCAATACAACAAATTTCAAATAAAGTGGGCTATTCTTCCGAAACCGCATTTAGTCAGGCATTTAAAAGAGTATTTGATTTATCACCTAAACAATATAGACAAAATTATATTGGCACTAATCTCGATGAATAATAAAAAAAGCGCCGAAGCGCTTTTTTTATTACATAGATTTTATTTGATTTTAGCGTGTGACTTTAAGTATTCGCTGTAATCTTCAAGTATCTGTTGACCACGAGATTGGCGGTAAAGCTGTTTTAATTGTTGCAACTGATCAGCAGGCATAGCGTTAACAGCAGCTGAATTTACATTAGAAACAGCCACAACCACTAACTCATTTGGTAAGTTCGCGATAGTTACAGACCACATACCTGGTTTTGGCGCAGGAACACTAAATGCTGCACGCTCAATTGCACGTTTTAAACCTTGTGAACGAGTAAATACACCCGCTGATTCAAAAGCAACTTTATTTTTCGCGACAACTTGTTCAGCTGGCTGAGTTTTGAATTCTGTCAGCATTGTAGCGATTTTCGCTTGAGCTGCTTTACGTGCTTTCTCATCAATTACTTTAGCTTTTACTTCATTCATTGCTTGGGCAAGTGGTTTAACACCAGCCGCATGATAGTCACGTACTTTAACCCAAACAGTATCTCCGTTCGCTAATTGAATATTAGATGAAGCATTACGATCGCCATTTTTCACATCATCATTAAACAATTTAATTTTTACGTTAGGATCACTTAAATATGGATTTTGAGTAGCTAAAGTTACACCATTTAATGATTCGATTTTTGTACCTTTAACCTGCTGTACAACAGCATCTAAAGAATCATTACCAACAATCGTTTCGTTCAAACTATTTACGGTATCTGAATAAACAGAAGCAACTTTATTCTTTTCAACTTCTGCAATTAAACGTGGTTTCTCAGCTTCAAATGAAGGAATTTGGTTCGCCTGAGTCTCCGCTTCAATAATATGATAGCCATATTGTGTTTTTACTGGCTGAGAAATTTGACCATTTTTCAAGCTTAGAACAGTTTTATCAAATGCATCAGAAAAAACACCAGGTGCATATGCTTCAACTAATCCACCTTTCGTTTTAGAAGTTGGATCTTCAGAGAACTGAGCTGCTGCTTGAGCAAATGAAAGTCCACCCTGAATTTTTGCATATACATCTTTAGCAAGTTTTTGAGCTGCGGCATCATCACGAGCGTCTGTCGTAATAAGGATATGTTTCACTATGCGTTTAGCATCTTTTTGCTGAGTTTCTACAAACTTTGCATAAGCTTGTTTAAGCTCGGCATCTGTTGCTGGAGCTGGCTTAGCCATTAAAGACGGAGATAAAACAACATAATCTACATCAACAGAAGCAGGCTGTTTAAACTCATTCTGATGTTTGTTGTAGTAATCAGTAGCCTCTTGGTTCGATGCAGTTAAACCAGCTTTATAAGGGTCTAACTTAATACTAGCCAAATGCAATGTACGCTGTTCAGTTTGCAAATTCGCAATTTGCATTAAATCAACTTTACTCACTAAAGAATAATCTGCAAAAGTTGAAGTCAACATTTTTAAAGCGTGATCTTGACGTAAGCTAGCAATTAAGCCTTCGCTTGTCATACCAATCGAACGCAAATAATTTTCATATAATTTTTGTGAAAACTGGCCATTTTCTTGCAAACTTGGCTGCTGAGCTAACATTTGCTCGATTTGAGCATCGCTTAAAGAAATACCTAATTTTTCAGCTTGTTGAATGAGCAAATTACGGGATACCAATATATCAAGAGCTTTGGCTTGAATTACCGGTAAATTAAGTAAACTTTCATCACCCTTTACAGCAGCTAAATATTGTTCTTTATACCTTTGCGTTAAAGTTTCAAGGTCTTTTTTTGATATGTCCTGTCCATTTACAGTTTTTGCGACATCTGCCTTGTTTCCCCTATTAAAATATCCTTCAATACCTACAAGCGCTAAAGGGGTCAAAAACAAAACTAAAAGGACTTTGCCGAGCCAACCCTTAATGACTGTACGAAACGATTCCATAAGTATTCCAATATTTTATTTCGAGGAGAATTTTAACTGAAAAACCACAATGAATGAATGAGCAATATTGGTCAATTCAGATTTTTAATAAAAAACGCGCCTATATTGGCGCGTTTAATCATCTTAAAAGATTAAGCAACTGAATCTTTAAGACCTTTACCAGCTTTAAAGCTAGGTACTTTTGTTGCTTTAATTTGAAGCTCTTCACCAGTTTTAGGGTTACGACCAGTACGTGCAGCACGTTCTTTAACACTGAAAGTACCAAAACCAACTAAAGTTACTGTGTCACCTTTTTTAAGTGCTTCAGTAATTGACGCAATTGTCGCATCGAGTGCCTTGCCTGCATCAGTCTTAGATACTCCCCCTTTTTCAGCAATTGCATCGATTAATTCTGATTTATTCATGAATAAAACATCCTCTTAATATCGTTTGTTTAAGGTCCAAGGCTATAGTTTAAAAGGCCATGACGCCTTTATAGCAATGCTTTGGGGGAAAACGCAATACTAGAGCAGAGCTTTTAGCAAAAATAAATGCTAAAAAACTGTTATATATTTGCTAAATCCCTACATTTTTTTACTTTTCATTCAATTTTGCCTTCAATTTCTGATTTTCTTCAATTAAAGCATCTACCTTTATATGCAGTTGAACTAGGAGTTGTTCAATGTGCTGTAAATCCTTCGGAGTGACCAAGCCAATTCTATTTAAAGAGTGGTTTACACTCGTATCTAAAATTTTCTCGACCTTGTCTTTTGTATCAGAAACCGACTCTTTTGCTTTTTCGGTTACTTTACCAACAGTTGTATCTGCTAAATCACCTGTTTTGGATTCTAACTCTTCCCCTACTTTGACTAATGAGTCAAATAGTTTGTTCCCTTCTTCTTCGGCACGTGAAAAAGCACCCAAACCTGCCAACCAGATTTGTTTAGTATACTTTCTAAAATCTAATGCAGATTTCCTAGAACTTTTTGATTTTGATTTATTTTTTTCTCCTTGCTCTTCTGCTTGTGTTTCTATGTTTGCATTATCCATTGATCTAAGCTCCTGATCGGATGAGAGAGACGAAGTGTTATTTAACCACAAAATATTCTTATAATAACAAAGTCAAGACTTGATACATTTATGAAACTGTTCTACAAAACAATCATGTCATGTAAATATATTTAACAGGACATTGTGTTAAGTTTGAGATAGGATGTCTCATTCTCTCAATTAATCTCTAATATTTAAGGATAAACTTTTATGAGTGAAACGCAACAAAGACAAAAACATCCACGTCTGTTGCTGAATATTGTTCTAATTATTTTAGAAACTTTTTTCTCATTTATTCTCACCCACGATGGTGTTCTTCGCTTGCAAGCGAAAAAGTTTATCGCCAATAAAATAACAATCCGTATTAATAGCTATTTGCCATTTTTCGACTTCTATGTGCAGTTTACGGAAAAAGGATTGCTATTTGATATTCACTCATATGACCGTCGGATTGATTTAGAAATTAATAGTACTCTCGTTGACCTTATCAAAATTTTTGTTTTTTCAAATCAACGTAGCCTGAATAACATGCGAATTGATGGGGATGCAGAGACTAAAAAAGAACTCATCGATTTAATTTCGCATCTCACTTTACCTAAACTTCTAGCAGACTGGAAGCAGTGGTTCAACGCACCAGATGATGAAGCCGAAGCACTAGCCTCTCGCAAAAAAATTGCTCCATTACTTGAAAAAATCGACCAACAACGCTCAGAAATAAATTCGTTGCATGTCGAAATTAAACAGTATCAAAACCGAATTGCACGTTTACAACAGCGCCAACGGAACATTAACTTGTGCTTTGGTATAATTAGCCTAATATTTATTGTTTATTTCATATATAATTTGTGGGTAGCTTAACTTATTTTTTCTAATTTGATCCTGCACTTGAATTAAAATTAAAAAAACTTGACTATTTTAGTCGGGATTCATAAAATCCTATTATCTAGTCTTAACATGTGTATCGAATCATGCGCCTTACAACTCGCGGTCGCTACGCAGTGACTGCTCTACTTGATTTAGCTTTGCAGCCAACTGAACAAACGATCACGCTCGCCGAAATTGCCGCACGTCAATCTATTTCAGTTGCTTATTTAGAGCAGTTGTTCGCAAAACTTAAGCGTCATGGGTTAGTTTCTAGTGTTCGCGGTGCAAATGGTGGTTACCATTTGGCTCGAAACGCTGATGAAATTACTGTGTTAGAAATCATTGAAGCCGTAAATGAAACCGTTGATGCAACGCGTTGTGACCATAAAGGCAACTGCCAAAATGGTGCAATGTGTCTTACTCACGATTTATGGCAAGAACTCTCTCATCATATTGCCGACTATTTAGCTAAAATCACTCTTGCCAACCTCATTAGCCGAGACAACGTTCAAACTGTTGCATTACGCCAAAATGTAACTGGCACAGATTCAGCTCTTTTATCGGGTACAGGTATTTGATATGAAACGTCCAATTTATCTTGATTACGCAGCAACCACTCCAGTAGATCCGCAAGTTGCAGAACGTATGATGGAGTGTTTAACTTTCGACGGTACCTTTGGTAATGCTGCATCTCGTTCCCACGCTTATGGCTGGCAGGCAGAAGAAAAAGTTGAATATGCACGTGAGCAAGTCGCAAACTTAATTAAAGCTGACCCACGTGAAATCGTTTGGACTTCTGGTGCAACTGAATCAGACAACCTTGCTCTTAAAGGTGTTGCTCAATTCTATGCATCTAAAGGCAAACATATCATTACAAGTAAAATTGAACATAAAGCTGTTCTAGATCCTTGCCGTGAATTGGAAGAACAAGGTTTTGAAATCACTTATTTAGAGCCAGAACCACAAACAGGTTTAATTACTCCTGAAATGGTTAAGGCTGCCCTTCGCCCAGATACTATTCTTGTTTCACTTATGATGGTAAACAATGAAATTGGTACAGTTACAGATGTAGCAGCGATCGGTGAATTAACACGTGCAAATAAAACGTTTTTCCATGTAGATGCAGCACAAGCAGCTGGTAAAGTCGATATCGACTTATCTACTATGAAAATTGACCTAATGAGTTTCTCTGCTCATAAAATTTATGGTCCAAAAGGTATCGGCGCATTATATGTACGTCGTAGCCCACGTGTTCGTCTAAAAGCACAAATTCATGGCGGTGGACATGAACGTGGTATGCGTTCTGGTACTTTAGCGACTCACCAAATTGTTGGTATGGGTGAAGCTTTTGAACTTGCAGGCAAAACAATGCATGCAGAACAAGAACGTATTCGTAAACTTCGTGACAAACTTTGGAACGGTTTACAAGACCTTGAACAAGTATTCTTAAATGGCCACCCAACTCAAAACGTTGCTAACTATTTAAACGTCAGCTTCAACTTTGTTGAAGGTGAATCTTTAATGATGTCGCTTAAAGACGCTGCTGTATCAAGTGGTTCTGCTTGTACTTCTGCTACTTTAGAGCCTTCATATGTTCTTCGCGCATTAGGTTTATCTGATGAGCTAGCACACAGCTCAATTCGCTTTAGTTTTGGTAAATACACGACTGAAGAAGATATTGACCACGTGCTTACAATTACCAAAGCCGCTGTTGAGAAATTACGTGAACTTTCTCCGCTTTGGGATATGTACAAAGAAGGTATCGATCTTTCTACAGTTGAATGGGCAGAACACTAATTATTGAAATTAGTGTTTTAACCCTCATATTAATATTAGGCTGACCCCGAGGTTTGGAGAAGCGAAATGGCTTATAGCGAAAAGGTAATTGATCATTACGAAAACCCACGTAATGTTGGTGTTTTAGACAAAAACTCTGAGAATGTTGGTACAGGTATGGTGGGTGCACCTGCATGTGGCGACGTAATGCGTTTACAGATTCAAGTAAATGACAACGGTGTAATCGAAGAAGCACGTTTCAAGACTTATGGTTGCGGTTCTGCAATTGCATCAAGCTCACTTGTAACAGAATGGTTAAAAGGCAAGACTCTTGATGAAGCTCAAGCAATCAAAAACATTGATATTGCAACTGAGCTAGCTCTTCCGCCAGTAAAAGTTCACTGTTCTGTATTAGCTGAAGATGCAATTAAAGCTGCGATTGAAGATTATCGTAGTAAAAAATCAAAAGCTTAATTTGTTACCATTATAAACGTTGGAGTTTTCATGATTCATTTAACTGAAAATGCTGCGACTCATATTAGCAATTACCTTAAAAACCGAGGTAAGGGTGAAGGCATTCGCGTTGGTGTGAAAACTTCTGGTTGTTCTGGGTTGGCTTATGTTCTCGAATTTGTAGATGATATCGATGAACATGATCAAATTTTCGAACAATTCGGCGTTAAGGTTTTTGTAGATCCTAAAAGCTTAGTTTACTTAGACGGCTTAGAAATGGACTATGTTAAAAATGGCCTTAATGAAGGGTTCGAATTTAACAATCCTAATAAAAAGGGTGAATGTGGTTGTGGTGAGTCATTCACTGTTTAATCCTCTCCTTTCCTTTTTCTCATTAAAACAGTGC
Source organism: Acinetobacter sp. FDAARGOS_558 (assembly GCF_003937785.1). Classification (NCBI taxonomy): domain Bacteria; kingdom Pseudomonadati; phylum Pseudomonadota; class Gammaproteobacteria; order Moraxellales; family Moraxellaceae; genus Acinetobacter; species Acinetobacter sp. FDAARGOS_558. The sequence goes on along the minus strand of NZ_RKJH01000001.1, from coordinate 52,702 downwards.
CTTTTAACAGCACTGTTTTAATGTATTTAATTAATGTGGACCTCATTTCTAATGAATCATTTTGAGTTGTTCAATTTACCTGTGGCACTCGATATCGATTTGGCGAGCTTGAAATCAAATTTCTTAAGTTTGCAACAACAATATCATCCAGATAAAGCCGCAGATAAAGATCAAGCATTGATCAAATCAAGTGAAATCAATCAAGCTTTTAAAACGCTTTCTCAAGTTGATAGCCGCGCTGCTTATCTTTTAGCTCTTAAAAAGCAAGATCATCATCTTGATCAATCTATTAGTGATTTCGAATTTCTACAATCCGCTTTAGAACTTCGTGAACAACTTGATGAAGCGACATCATCTGAACATTTACGTACTTTAAGATTAGAAGTACAACAATGGATTGATGGTTTGGTCCGTGAATTCAAAATTGATTACAGTGAAGAAGATTGGGCAGAAGCACGCGATACCGTACGTAAGTTACGTTTCTTTCAACGTGTTTTAAACGATATTGATAAAGCAGAAGATCAACTGTTAGATGATGAAGACAGTTTTGATTTAGACGACGATTTTTAATTTTGCTTTCTCTACTTTATTTTCAAGGGATTTAACTCATGGCACTTTTGCAAATTGCTGAACCGGGTCAATCCAGTGCCCCACACCAACATCGCATTGCGATTGGTATTGACCTAGGAACAACACACTCATTAGTTGCGACAGTGTTATCAGGCAAACCTAAAGTACTCAATGATGTTCAAAATAGAAGATTACTTCCTTCTATCGTTCATTATGGGGACAATACAACTCATTATGGTGAAGAAGCTAAACCGTTTATCATTGCAGATCCAAAAAATACAATTGTTTCTGTTAAACGATTTATGGGCCGTTCAAAGGCAGATATTAAATTTCAACACCCTTATGAGTTAGTAGGCTCAGAAAATGAAATGCCTGCTTTTGAAACCCGTGCTGGACGCAAAACACCAGTAGAAATCTCAGCTGAAATTTTAAAACAATTAAAAGATCGCGCTGAAGACAGCTTACAAAATCCTGTTAATGGAGCAGTAATTACCGTTCCTGCATATTTCGATGAAGCTCAGCGTCAAGCAACTCGCGATGCAGCTCAACTTGCAGGTTTAAATGTATTACGTTTATTAAATGAGCCTACAGCTGCCGCTGTAGCTTATGGATTAGATCAAGAAAGTAATTTAGCGACCGACCGTAATTATGTAATTTATGACTTGGGTGGCGGTACTTTTGACGTATCTATCTTACGTTTTTCACAAGGCGTATTTGAAGTTTTAGCGACTGGTGGTCACACTGCTTTAGGTGGTGATGACTTAGACCGTCTAATCGTAAAATGGGCTAAAAAACAGCTTAATATTGATGTATTAAGTGATGAAGATTATGCCGTATTTATTGTGGCAGCACGTCAAGCTAAAGAACAATTATCAACTCAAGATTCAGTTGAATTAAAGTTACTCGAAGCAACTCTCACACTAGATCGCCCTACATTTGAAAGCATTATTCAAGTAGCATTAGACAAAACGATTAGTGTTTGTAAGCGTGTACTGCGTGATGCAAAACTCGAGTTAACCGATATTCAAAATGTTGTTTTGGTAGGTGGTTCTACTCGCTCTTATGCTGTTCAAAAAGCAGTACGGGAAGTTTTTGCCCAAGAACCTCTTTGCACGATCAACCCGGATGAAGTGGTGGCAATTGGCGCTTCTATTACAGCCAACCAGTTAATCGGTAATAGCCAAGATGGCTCTCTTCTTTTAGATGTAACTCCTCTTTCTCTTGGTCTAGAGACTATGGGAGGACTCGTTGAGCGTCTGATATCTCGTAATACAGCGATTCCTGTTGCACGTCGTCAAGAGTTCACCACCTATCAAGATGGCCAAACTGCTATGTTAATTCATGTAGTTCAGGGCGAACGTGATTTAGTTGAACATTGCCGTTCATTAGGTAGATTTGTACTTCATGGCATTCCACCAATGACTGCAGGCCAAGCTCGTATTGAAGTCACTTTCCAAGTTGATGCAGATGGCTTACTCACCGTTTCTGCTCGTGAAGCAACTTCTGGCGTGCAAGCTCATATCGATATCAAACCATCTTATGGTTTATCTGAGGCAGATACGGAACGCTTATTAATTGAAGGTTTCCAACATGCCGAAGAGGACAAAAATCTTCGTCATTTAAAAGAAACTAAAGTTGAAGCAGAACGTGAGCTTGAGGCTCTTGAGCAAGCATTAAAAGTAGATGCAGATTTACTTGATGAAAAGCAGCTTGAAGCACTCAACTCTGCTAAGGAATCATTAAAAGCTCAGCTTGAAGGCAGTGATATTCAAGCAATTGAGCAAGCAGTTCAACAACTTAAAGTACATAGTGATGCTTTTGCAGCACTACGGATGAATCGACATATTGACCATGCCTTAAAAGGCACGAAGCTCGATGATTGGTCAAAATCAAATTAAAAGGTATAGGTGATCAATATGCCACGTATTAAAGTACTTCCTCACGCTCAATTTTGCCCAGAAGGAGCAGAATTTGAGGTTGAACAAAATGCAAATCTTTGCCAAAGTTTGCTCAACAAAGGAATCAAAATTGAACATGCTTGTGATATGTCTTGCGCATGCACAACTTGTCATGTGATCGTTCGTAAAGGCTTTGATAGCTTAGAAGAAATGAATGATGTTGAAGCCGATCTTCTAGACCGTGCTTGGGGATTGGAACCTGACTCACGTCTTTCATGTCAGGTGAAAGTTGTAGATGAAGATCTTGAAATTGAGATTCCGAAATACACAATTAACCACGCTTCGGAAAATCACTAATAAATAATAAAAAAAGCTGCTTAGGCAGCTTTTTTTATTTATATAAATTTATACCTGATCTTGTTCTTCATCGATATTTATAGGCTTAACTTCATCCTCAAGTCTAAGCTGAGCAACACCTTGAGTATTAACCAAAGTTTGTTGAACTTTAATGCGCTGAATCATTTTTTCAAGCACTTCAACCAACTCAGGGTATTCGTAGTTTTGTACTTCTTCTAAATTTAAAACTAAATGGAAACCTTTATATTCATAATCAAACCATTGTTGATGGTCTGATTTATTTCCTGTGTATTTTTCCATGACTTGCCATGTTTTTACTGCCCCTTGAATACCCTTTAAATAAATTGGGGTCTTAGGCGCACATAGAAAATCACTTTTGATTAATTGATAAGTATCATCAGAAATGAGTATTTCATCAATTTCAGCAGCATACTGTAAACGTGCCGCTAAATTTACGTCGCGACCTACAATCGTATAAGCCATACGATGGGTTGCACCATAATTCCCTACGTGGCAATAACCTGTACTAATACCCATACGGATATGTAAGGCCGAATATCCCATTTTCTTCCATCGTTCGCGCAACAACTTCATTTGCTGACGCATAGCAATTGCCATTTCTACACAGGATTTGGCATCTTGCTCAACCCCTTGTGAATTTGGATCTCCAAAAAATATGAGAATCGCATCTCCCATAAATTTATCGACCGTCGCTTCATATTGCTTTGCAATTTCAGTCATATGACTTAAATAATCGTTAAGCAAGAAAGCTAAGTCATCAGGAATTAAAGTTTCTGATAGTTCAGTGAACCCCTGAATATCAGAAAAGAATACAGTCATTTTTTTACGTTTATATTCGATTTTTGCTTCAGCTTCCCCACGCATAATCGACTGCCATAATTGTAATGGAGCATAGCGGCTTAACTGATTAGCAAAAGCAATATAACGTGTCATCTGGTCATAATAATGCTGACGTTGCTGACTAATTTTTTTAACCCAGCGGTGTTGGTAATAATTTCCGATAGTGATAAACATTACCAAACCAAGTAAGGTAATTACTGTTAATTCTTGGCTTGTGGCTTCGAAATATGGATGAAAACCAAATAGGAAAAATGTACTTAAATAAAAAATAATCGCCCCAAGCAGACTCGTTAAACAAATAACTGCAAAGGAAATACGACTATTAATTGCTGAGTAAAATAATGCAAAAAGGGCAATAAATGTTGGAACGAGATTAAGGTGCACTCCTGCTAGAGTAACAGCCACTACAATCGCATCTATTGCAAAAAAAACACTTTTTTGAGTTTTCTTATCAAACTGATACTGCAACCAGTGTTCTAGTTTAGAACTGACAAAAAGTAAAAAAGGAAAAAAAGGAGGAATATAGATTTGATAATTAGTATTCGGTGAGGTAAAGGCATAGATCACTAAAATTAATGACAGAATTGAATATCCCATCAAACGATGAAAATATGCAAACTGCTTAGGTTCCCGATCTATAAACCTCTCTAATTGCACTCTATCCTCCACATTTCAATGTTGCCACATTGATATGTGGCATTACATTGATTTAATCCATGCGCCAATCAAAAGGCATATCACCTTGGCCACGTAGAGCAAGCATAAGAGTCTGACGCATATGAGCTAAAACATCACTTGTATATGGCACAGCTGGTGTACCCCATACAGGTTTCGGCCAAGCTACATCATTTTGATAGCGGACAACATGATGGAAATGCAATTGAGGCACCATATTACCTAAAGCTGCTACATTCATTTTATCAGCACGGAAAACGCGAGATAACTGGCTAGATAACCAGCTTGATTCACGTAGAAACTGTTCTTGGTCAGCTTGACTCAATTCGTATAGTTCCGTGATTCCTGGTACGCGTGGTACTAAAATCAACCAAGGAAATTGCATATCATTCATTAAACGACATGTTGAAAGCGGGAAATCGCCTACAAAAAAAGTATCTTGAGCAAGTTGTGGATGCAAACTAAACATATCTTTTATAAATGACAATAAACAATAATGGCTAATACTATCACATCAGTTTTGATGTGAATATTATTAGTAGCCCGTTTGCTTACAAATAACAATGATTTTATGCACTTATTCATATCTCAAGGTATAAATAGTGCATAAAATCCGATTACATCAAAACAAATGTCCTAATTAGCTAGCGCTGGTTAGAAAAACAGGTCTCAGGCATGTAGTTCACTCATCAATTTTTGCAATAAATCATTGATAAATTGAATTCGTTTTTCATACTCTTCAAGCTGCACCATCACCTTCAAACGTTGTCCGCCTTCCATACGGTAATAGGTCGGATTTTTTTGCATTAACTGAATAATACTAATGGCTTGAACTGGCGTATCTGGTGAAAACTCAATATTTCCACCTTGAGTATTAATATCAATTTTCGTAATACCTAAATGTTCTGCTTTCAAACGGATTTGATGCACGCTAAACAAGTGCTTAACCGACTGCGGTGGAATACCGAAACGGTCAATAAGCTCCATACGGATGTTATCTAGTTTTTCCTGTGTATCGGTATTACTAATACGTTTATAGAATAATAGACGTTGATGAACATCACCCAGATAATCATCTGGAATAAGTGCAGGAATATGTAAGTTAATTTCGGCAGTTAACGACAATGGAGCATCAAAATTCGGGGTTTTACCTTGTTGAATTGCTTTAGTCGCTTTCTCAAGCATTTCCATATACAAGCTATATCCTATCGCCTGCATTGAGCCACTTTGTTGCTCACCTAACAATTCGCCTGCTCCACGAATTTCCAAATCTTCCGTAGCGAGCATAAAGCCTGCACCTAATGTCGAAGCACGTTGAATCGCATCAAGGCGTTTTTCGGCATCACCTTTTAAGTGTTTAATCGAAGGTACTAACAAATAGGCGTATGCTTGGTGATGTGAACGACCTACACGGCCACGTAACTGGTGTAATTGCGCTAAACCAAGTTTATCCGCACGTTCAATTAAAATTGTATTGGCATTTGGAACATCGATACCTGTCTCAATAATGGTTGAGCACACCAGCACATTATATTCTTTGTGATAGAACTGCTGCATAACTTGCTCAAGTTCGCGTTCACGCATTTGTCCATGTGCTACCGCTACACGTGCTTCGGGTACAAGCACACGAATATTTTCAGCAGCTCGCTCAATGGTCTCTACTTCATTATGTAAGAAATAAACTTGTCCACCACGAAGTAACTCACGCAAAATCGCTTCCTTGATTGAAGCATCTGTATGCTCTTGCACAAAGGTTTTTACTGCTAATCGACGGGCTGGCGGAGTCGCAATAATCGACAAATCACGCATACCCGAAAAAGCCATATTAAGCGTACGAGGAATTGGCGTTGCTGTAAGTGTCAACATATCAACATCGGCACGTAAAGCTTTGATACGCTCCTTATCACGCACACCAAAGCGATGCTCCTCGTCTACAACCATTAAACCTAAATCTTTAAACTGAACATTCTCTTGTAGAAGCTTATGTGTACCTACCACAATATCGACTTTACCATTTGCCAAGTCTTCAATATTTTTCAAATGTGTTTTGTTTGAACCAAAACGTGAGAGTACTTCAATACGTACTGGCCAATCAGCAAAACGGTCTTTAAAAGACTCATAATGTTGTTGAGCTAGTAAAGTCGTAGGAACTAAAACAGCGACCTGTTTGCCATTTTGTACCGCTACAAATGCTGCACGCATGGCCACTTCGGTTTTCCCAAAACCCACGTCGCCACACACCAACCTGTCCATTGGTTTTGCTTGCTGCATATCATAGAGCGTGGCTTCAATTGCATTAGCCTGATCAAGGGTTTCTTCATACGCAAAACCGCTTGCAAATTGCATATAGAGCGACTGATCCAGTTCAAAAGCGAAGCCAGGTTTTGACTGACGACGTGCCTGAATATGTAAAAGCTCAGCTGCAACATCATGAATTTGCTCTAATGCTTTACGCTTAGCTTTACTCCAAGCGTCAGTTCCGATTTTATGTAACGGTGCTAAATCCGGGTCGCCACCACTATAACGGCTAATTAGATGCAAGTTCGTTACTGGAACATAGACTTTTGCATCTTCGGCATAATCTAGTTGTAAGAACTCATAGTCTTGTCCTTCAATCGCGAGTGTAATTAAGCCAGCATAACGCCCCACACCATGATCGATATGTACAACAGGAGCACCAATGCTTAGCTCAGTTAAGCTTCGGATCAGAAACTCTTCTGAAACTTCCTGTTGACGCTTGCGACGACGCTGTACAACTCGGTGCTCGTAAAGCTGATTTTCTGAAATAACCGTTAATTGATCAGTTAAAAGTAAGCCACGATCCAGAGGCGCATTAGTAATAGCAATTGCAAACTGACTAATTTGGAATTGCTCAAAATTCTCTACATTCGGAATCTCACCTAAACTTGAACGCAACGCATCTTTTAAGCTTTCACGACGTCCTGCACTTTCCGCAACCAATAGAACAGGATGATTTGCTTCATCAATATATTTTTTTACGGCACTAAATGGTTTTTCTTTTTTCGGATCGACTGGCAACTTGGGTGGTTGTTCAGTTTTAAGATTAAGTGCACCAGCTTTTTCTTCAATAGTTTCTGCGCTTACAAGCATTCGCGGAAACTGGTTTAAAGCACTTAACAAATGATTTGGAGAAATAAATAGTTCTTCTGGAGCAAGAATAGGTTGATCCATATTATGGCGCCGGTCTTCATAACGACGCATAACTTCTTTCCAGAAGTTCGTTAAATCAGTGTCAATATCACTAGTTGTAATTACAATGCAATTCTTTGGTAAGTATGTTGTGAACATACTTTGTGACTGCATTTGTTCTTTATCAAAAAATAGCGGTAAATAAAATTCAATACCAGGCGATGCTATACCATCTAAAACGTCCTGATAAATTGGATTTTTCTTAGGATTGGCAGTAGGAAAAAACTCAGAATAACGATCTCTAAATACTGAACGTCCTTCTTTTAAAGGGAATTCTTTCGCGGGTAAAACTGTAAAACTTTTTAGTGTGGTTGTTGTTCTTTGAGTTTCAGGGTCAAAGAATTTTAAAGAATCAATTTCATCGTCAAATAAATCTATGCGGATTGGAGATTCTTGCCCAGATGCAAAAATATCCATAATACTGCCGCGTACAGCAAACTCACCATGGTCATAAACTGTATCTACTAAGTGGTAGCCCGCCTGAACTAACCTTAATTTTTGTTGTTCTAAATCAAATTTTTGCCCCACTTTTATATCAAAGTGTTCTCCCAATACCCATGAGTAAGGCGCAACCCGTTGAGCCAAGGTACTTGCTGAAATCAGTAATACGCCTTGCTGGGGCATATTAGATAAAATAGCAAGACGTTCTGACACAATATCTTGATGGGGAGATAAACGGTCATAAGGCAAAATTTCCCAATCCGGAAAAATTGTCGGCTTAACTCCATAAAACTCAAGTTCACTTTCTAATTGAGCAACATGTTGGTTGTTTCGAGCGACTAATACCAATAAAGAAGAATGCTGAGTGGCAATTTCTTTAAGCAATAAAGCTGCTGATGAACCTAATAATGACCCCACCCAACGCTTTTCACCGGCCTTGAGCTGTTGCAAATTCAATTGAGAGATTTCTTGTTGAAACATGTATATGGCTTTTATGAGCTAAAAAGATATGAGGTTAATAGTAGCATGATGTTTTTAGTGAATTGAGTTATTTTTCTGCAATCAAGCTACTACTTTATGATACTTTTTTATAGTTCTTAAACAATCATTTGAAGTTATTTGTCTCGTAAAAACATCACATAATATTGGTTTAATATCTGTATGATTGCTTTAAGCTCAAGTAACTTTTCTTGTGTATTACCTAACCTTTCCACATATCGTTGCGTTGCAATCTCTAAATCAATCTTTTCATTAATTTGTGGTGTAATTTGAAATAGCTTAGGTAAGTTATCAAAATTCTGTAATTTACGATTTGAAAAATACTCAAGGTGCTCTGACCACTTTTCATTAATCACGACATCTTTAATAACTGGACCACGCTCTGAATCAAAACTGAGCTGATTCTCTTGTAAATAAATTTGTTCTGGTGTCTCTTTCGAACCTTGAAAAAGTTGGGTTAATTTTTTAAACATCTCATCACATCATATTAATTTCAATTTATATAGTAGAGGTAATCTACTCACCTCTACCATCTAAGTTTATTTTTAATGCCTACTCGTCACCCAAGCCATCTAGAAAATCTACTGTCGGTACGAAAAATAGAGTTCCTGTTTGGGCAGTACTAAAGTCAAGTAATCGGTCAAGATTACCTTGCTCATTTCCTAAGAACATATTTTCAAGCATTTGACGTGTCGTACTAAATTTACGTGAGTAACCAATAAAAAAAGTACCATATTCATTTTTGGATGGATTCGAAAAAGGCATATTTGCACGCATAATTTTTAGTTCATTGCCTTCTGCATCATGCGCTTTACTTACTACATTATGTGCTGTTAAAGGCTTCTCGTCATCATCAAGCTCAATATCGTTGAACTTTTTACGCCCGATAACTTTTTCTTGTTCCTCATCGCTTAATGCACGCCATTTTTCCATATCATGGGTATATTTTTGGATAAATGCATAACTTCCCCCAATAAAGTCAGGATCTTCGTTACCCACTAATGCCCATTGTGCAGCAATTACAGGTTCAGGATTTTCTGTTCCATCTACAAAGCCAATAATCGCACGCCCATCGAAATATCGAAAACCATGCACTTCATCAATTGGGTAAGTTACTTTACCTAACTGTTCATTGATGATACTTCCTAACTCATAACATAAAGCTTGTCGATCAGCACGAATATGAAAGAATAAATCCCCGGGTGTTGAAACGGCTGTGTATTTTGGGCCTTTGATTTCTTGAAATGTTTCTAATTCTTGAGGCTTTGCTTGCTGTGGAAATAAAATATCCCACGCGTTTGAGCTAAAACCTAATATGGCATTAAATTTAGTTTCAGGATAACGGTTAGACAAACTTCTGGTTAACGCTGAGAATTTACCAGCAAAATCTTTTACTTTTTCTACAACAGAATCACCTTGAGCTAATCCTAATACAATAAATAAAGCATTTTCTCCAGGATGACTCGTTACAGGCTGAATTCTCATACATTCCATAAAACAGGCCTTATTTTGGTAATTTAAGGTAGTAATTTAGCATATTCATGTTTTTATCGTATGATTTCTTATTGTTGTCGCTTCTTAAAAGAGACTGAGTTATCTCAATCTCTAGTGTGTTTTTCTCATTTATATTTTAACTGCCATATTGCTTTTTTAGGTACTTTACAATTTCCGCAGATTCAAACATTTTAACGCCTGTATTTGGGTCCACTAAATAAGGCACTTGCATTTTACCTTGCATGACCAGCAACAATTTTTCTCGCTTTCCCTCTTTTAAAGGTTCATATTTGCCCGGTTTTAACCGAAGAATCGCAGGCCCCATATCTTGCCATCTTTCTTTGGCAACACTATGTAAAATGTAAGGTAGCTCAAGCTCACTTAATACACTTCTTACTACTCTTGAATACGGACTTGCTTCAAAGCTCCATAGTTCAAGTTTATGCTCAGGCGCAGCTCTATTTACTATTTTTTTATTAATCCAGACCCCACGAGCACCATTTAATAATGTTCCGGCAAACGCCAGATATGGCATTTTTGGATAATTTGAAAACTTATCAGGAGTTTGGCCTGTCTTACCATAGTATTTAAATAAATGATGAATAATATCTTGTGATTCGTATAATTTGTCACCTGTATTTTCATCAATAAAAAAAGGAAACTGTAATTTACCGCCAATTTCTTTAACTATGGAGCGATATTTTAATCCACCTTTCGGGCATGGATAAATTTCGACATCCAAATTTAAAAGTGTAATCACTTCACGAACGCGGCGACAAAATGGTGAACCCTCAAATTCATAAAGTTTAAGAGCTCTAACAGGCTGTTTAGGAAATGCTGTACCTGTAACACCTCTACCACCTTCAGCAATTGCAGACGCTAATGCTTGCAGTACTTTAATTTGATGATCCACCATTATGCATTCCTTTATTTAATTGTGAAGCTAGACTAGTTTTTCTTTAGCAATCACAATTCCATTATTATCTGCATAGATAAAATCACCAGATTGAATTGTGACTCCACCAAAATACAAAGGAATATCTACTTCACCAATGCCCTTACGGTTACTTTTTTGCGGAATTGCAGCCAATGCATGTACACCTAAATCTAAGGTTGCAAGTGCATCAACATCACGTACACAGCCATAAATAACCACACCATTCCAGTTATTTTTAACTGCCGATTCCGCAATCATATCTCCCATAAGTGCACAGCGCATTGAAGCACCACCATCCACAACCAATACCTTCCCTGTACCATCTGTAGCCAATAACTCTTTTACACGCGAGTTATCTTCAAAACACTTTACAGTCACAACTTGTCCACCAAAAGTTTGACGTGCGCCATAGCTTTTAAAGAACTTACCGTCCATTGATGGCGTGACCACTTGCAAATCTTTTTCCGGATTTTCATCTAATAAATCACATGTCACAAATGGTACTGTCGACACTTTTATTCTCCCTTATCGAGTTTGTTGTATGCTGAGATTATCATATCGTTTAAAAGCTTCAATTTGCGTTAGTGCCGCTACGACCATGGTATGAGCCAATTGCTCTGCTGTAACTGGTTTATATTTGAAAGGCTTAGTCCATTTATTTTCAATAAGTTTAAATAGACTTTGTCCTAAATCTTCAATAAAACGCACATCGCTACGCTTACCAATCAATAGAGAAGGTCTAAAAATAGATAATTTTTCGATTCCTAAACTTTGAATATAATTTTCTAATTCTCCTTTTACTTTATTGTAAAAAATTGGCGAATTAGCATTTGCCCCAAGTGCACTAACAATTAAAAAATGAATATGTTTATCTTGGATTAAATCTGCAAAGTGAGCATTTATCTCATAATCAACTGCATAAAAGCGTTGTTTTGAGCCTGCTATTTTTAAAGTTGTACCTAAGCAACTAAATGCATGAGTATGACCATTCACATCTTCATCATTGAGCAATAAAAAATCGTCTATAACGAGCTGAGTAACTTTCTTATATGTATTAAGTAGTTGTGATTCTTTTCTTACTACAACGGTAATGGCCTCAAATTCTGGTGTTTGCTCAAGTTGTTCAACAAGCGCTAAACCAACGAGTCCTGTAGCACCTACTACAATTGCTTTTTTCGTACTTATAGTCATTTTTTATCCAACCCTCTTTAAGTTTGTATCAAATTTAACCTTTTCTTACGGTTTTAGCAGCCCCTAAAACCGCTTAAAATGCTCTCAAGGCTTGACTTCACGGTATTGATTCATCACAATATGGCACTTGTTTACGGGCTGGTGATGGTTACACCAGTTTACTGGATTGACCACAGCCCGCCCAGACCAACTTATTTTCAAGGAGTGCAAGAGTGGCAAACTCTGCTCAAGCTAAAAAACGTGCGCGCCAAAACGTTAAAGCGCGTAAACACAACGCAAGCTTGCGTTCTATGGTTCGTACTTACATCAAACGTACTTTAAGTGCAATCGCTGGTGGTGATTATGCTGTTGCTACAGAAGCTTACAAAAAAGCTGTTCCTGTAATCGACCGCATGGCTGATAAAGGCATCATCCACAAAAATAAAGCTGCTCGTCATAAGAGCCGTTTAAATGCTCAAGTTAAAGCTTTAGCTAACTAATTGAAGCATGTAAAAAAAGCCCAACAGGGCTTTTTTTATTGTCTACGTTTTTGTGTTTACTGTACTTTATGGAACTCAGAAACATCTAACTCGTAAGTTTTGCCTCTCCAAATCCACTTTAATTTACAATTTGGAAATTCATCACCTTCAAACCATACAAACAGCCCTTCCATCATGGCAGGCCAATCTGCTTTTTGTATTTGGTTATTGCCTGAAATTACTGCAACAATCGCTGCAATAATTGTGTCGTGACTTACAGCTAAACTTAGACCACTTTTTGTTTTAGGATGAGTTTGATAGATCAGTTCTAATACATCTAATACGCCAGTAATTGGATGTTTCATACCCGGTAAGGCATTGTTCACAAAGCTATTAATAAAACCAAGTGCCCCTTGTTTACGGAAATAAGGCGCCGCCTGCTGAATATCCAGTACAAAGCTACCAGGTTCAACCAACAAACCTTGTTCAACTATTTCAATTGTATGTGTATTCGGCTCAGGACTCACCCCATCTGCTCCTTCAATCATAAGTGCAGCAGTGTCTACACAACGTTGAATTGGGCTAGAAATGCAATGTTGAATTACACGATCCGTGTTTTTAATTAAATAGCTACCCCATTCCTGAGCAAGCTCACGTCCTTGCGGTGTAAGCTGAAGATCATATCCTGCCAAGCCTTGCCCATCTACCAACTCTCTTAAGGAGTGACGTGTAAAAAGGGTTACAGGGGTCGAAGCATCAGGCAATAAATCAATTGCTTCAAACATGCTTTTAGGCAATAAATCGAGTGCCATTTTTATCTTGTCATCTTTTCTCAATATTTTGCCACTATAGCATGTCTACAATAACTCTCAATCCAAAACACCTGATTGAGCTAAAGCTTCAAATGCTATTTTTTTGCTTTCCTGATCACGAAATGCGATAAAGCCCCCATTTAATACGGTATCACGCTGGTTATATTCAAAGGGTTTACCTGTTAGAGTGAGTAAACCTCCACCTATACTTTCTAATAATCCTTGACCTGAGCTTGTATCCCATTCTGATGTCGGATGAAATCTAGGATAAATATCGATCTCGCCTTCTAACATCATACAAAACTTATAAGCGCTACCTGCTTCACGTCGAATTACGGTACGAATCTTTTCAATAGGTTCAATGAATTTCTGATATTTTGGATTTTTACTACTATGACTTAAACCAATTTGTACAGGTGCTTGTGTTGAATAAGGTGTTTTTTGATATTGATACCATTGTTGTTGGCTAAAGCTATATTTAAAAGGTAAATCTTTTAAATAACCTAAATAAACAACTTGCTCACATGGCACAACAATCACCGAAAAAATTGTTTCACGCCCTTCAATCAAACTCAAGTTTATCGTGAACTCATCTCGCTCATGTATAAACTCTTTTGTACCATCAAGTGGATCTAGCATCCAGCAAGAAGACCAAGCATGGCGAGCACTATAGTCACTTTCTTCTGACAAAACCGGTAACTCAGGTGTAATTTCTGCAAGATGCTTTAATAAAAAACGATTTACCTTTAAATCTGCTTGCGTTACAGGTGAATCGTCATGTTTTTCTTGAATCGTAAATTCATATCCAGCCGAATAGTTTTGATATTCTTGTAATAAGATTTGGCTAGCTTCTTCCAAGATTGGTAGTAGCTGTTCAATTAAAGCATCATTGGGGCGAGTTGTTGTTATAAACATAAATAAGCTCTATTTACTTTCCTTTTCATTATAAGTGAATTATGACAAATTCAATATTCACCAACAGTCTAGTATCCTTACAAAAAGACTTAACTTTTTATTAAGAACACTATTATTCCTTCAATAGCTGAATCTTTATATTTTAACTTGATCAGACGCTTATTACTCAAGAGAAAGCTAAGTTAATTTTTGTATAGAAAATATGCTATAACTTATGAAAAATAAACAACTTAAAGTAAATTCAACCATTTCTTTTTCACGCATTTCTTGCTATGTTCAATAGCACAATAACAAAATGGAAGACTAAATATGATGCTATATGGATATCACTTCTCAACAATTGAAAATAACTGGGAAGACTTAACTCCATTAAATGAGTTTTTACAAACATTTGCAGATGATGATGGTGATGTCTCCCAAAGAGATAAAGAATCGCTTAAAGAAATTATTGCTAAATCCGATACAGCTTTGGCCTTAGCTAAAGAAATGGGTTGGGATGGTAGCTATACAGGCTGTCCTTATTTATTTTGGTTACCAAGTAAAAATACGCAATCTTTTGAATATGGATTTGTTTTTAAACAAACCTCAGATAACTCAACTTTTGTAATCTCACCAATTGAATTGGCTTATCTGGCGCAAGATGAGCAGGTACAAACTTTAAGTAAGAATATTGATTAAATATCAAAGGTTATTGACTTAAAAATTAAGCCAATAACCTAACTCCAATGCAGTTATTCAAACATACTTAATTGAGGTGTAGGTTTTATAATCTTCTCTTTAGGAACATGTAAACATTCAAATTCCTCAACAGGAAAGCCTTCAATAAAGCTTGAAATATCTGGTGTTTCTAAACTTAACCATTCATCTAAGCGGTCATGTGGAATCACAATGACTGATCTTTTAACATCACCCGGTTCATGGAAGTCTTTCATCATGGGATGATCAATCGCATCCATGGTTAACATACTCGCAGAACGGACAATCGTTTCATTCATTTTGCAAATTTCATAGATTGCTGCGATAAAAAAAGCCTGCCCATCTTTACGGCGTACGCCCCACCGCTCAGGTTTATCATTTATATATTTACTCTCATAAAACTCCGTGACGGGTATCACACCGAACTTACATTTAAGAGCAGCTTCTTGAAAACTCGGTTTTTGGAAAATCGTTTCATGACGGGCGTTATAAGTATGTTTTGCTATATTCGTATCTTCTGCCCATTTAGGAACCAAACCGAACATGACTTCACGCCACTCAAAACCTTGCGGTGATTTGAATAATAATGGCATTGTCCCACCCGGATAAACCTCATCGGCATAGCTAAAGCCGACCACAGGCAACTGAAGTTGCTGCAATTGGGCAAGAGTTAAAGGCTTAAAGTTGGCACACATAGCAGGAATAAAATACTGTACTTTTACATCTCTTATTTTATAAGTATTTATTCTATAAACCAAATAAAAAGGCACTCGAAAGTGCCTTTAACGACATAACTTTACGCTTAAGAAACGTGCTGAATTCCTTGTGGAATGGCCTGCAATAGTCGTTTGGTGTAGTCATGTTGCGGATATGCATAGAGCTCATCCGAGTTGGCAATTTCAACAACTTCACCATGATTCATGACCATAACCTGATCAGAGATATATTTCACAACCGACAAGTCATGTGAAATAAAAATATAACTAAGCCCAAACTCATCTTGTAAGTCTTGTAATAAATTAAGTACTTGTGCCTGAACTGAAACATCTAACGCCGAAACAGATTCATCACAAATTAGAATTTCAGGCTTTAGCGTTAAGCAGCGCGCAATCGCAATACGTTGGCGTTGACCGCCCGAGAACTCATGTGGGTATCGATAATAAGCTTGTTCAGGCAGATTCACTCTCTCAAGTAAACCAAGCGCAATTTGCTTACGTTCCGCATCATCTTTACCAATTCCATGAATTTGCATAGGTTCCAATAAGATCTGCCCAATCGTAAAGCGTGGATTTAGTGAAGCATATGGATTTTGAAAGATGATTTGGATCTTCCTTTGATATTTGGCAAACTCTTTTTCAGTTAAAGAAAGAATATCTTTACCTTCAATTAAAGCCTGTCCCCCCGATGCTTGATGTAAGCGCATGAGCAATAACCCAACAGTCGTTTTACCGGAGCCCGATTCTCCTACCAAACCAAGCGTTTTTCCTTTAGCCAGTTTAAAAGAAACACCTTTTACCGCCTGAAATTCTTCTTTGCCAAACAATCCTTTACGACTATAAAAGCTTTTTTTCAGATCTTTTACTTCTAAAAT
This sequence comes from Acinetobacter sp. FDAARGOS_558, assembly GCF_003937785.1. Lineage (NCBI taxonomy): Bacteria > Pseudomonadati > Pseudomonadota > Gammaproteobacteria > Moraxellales > Moraxellaceae > Acinetobacter > Acinetobacter sp. FDAARGOS_558. The sequence goes on along the minus strand of NZ_RKJH01000001.1, from coordinate 36,098 downwards.
AATTTGCTCATCGCCATTTAAACCACGTTTACGCTCAGGAATTTCTGAAACATCAAAGCTTTGCTCTACCAATATATTGTTTTCTTGTCGCATAAAATCACTGGTTACAGGCAAACGATAAGGTCGTTGTGACATTTGAGGACGACAGTAAAGTAAGGCTCGGGTATATACATCTTTAGGCTGTTCCAAAACTTGTTCAGCGGTACCTTGCTCTCTAATTTCACCATGACGCATCACAATCACTTGATCTGCAATTTCACCAACCAAAGCCAAATCGTGAGTAATAAAAAGCATCGACATTTGACGGCGCTGACGCAATGATTCAAGTAAATCAATAATCTGTTTTTGAATGGTGACATCAAGTGCCGTAGTCGGTTCATCGGCAATCAGTAGTTTGGGCTCACAAGCAATTGCCATTGCAATCATGACACGTTGCTGCTGACCACCCGAAAGCTGGTTAGGATAAGCATCAATTTTCGTTTCTGGTGAAGGTATACCGACCTCTTTAAGCAACTCTAAAACACGTTGCCGCGCCTGTTTTCGGCTCATACCCATATGTAAACACAACACTTCTGCAATTTGATTGCCAACCGTAAAAACCGGATTTAATGATGACATCGGTTCCTGAAAAATCATGGCAATATCTTTACCACAGATTTTTCGCATCTCTGTACGCGATAAGCCAAGCAAGTCTTTACCTTCAAAAATAATCTTACTTTTCTCATCAATCTTGCTTTGGCCCACAGGTAATAAACCCATAGTTGCTAAAGAAGTAACAGACTTACCACTACCTGATTCACCAACCAAAGCTACAGTCGTATTGGTCGGAATATCAAAGGAAATTCCTTTCACAGTTTCGATATATTGTTTATCTTCACCTTTAAAGCTTACACGTAAGTTTTCAATGTGAAGTAATGGGGTCTTTTTTTCTTGTTCTGACATTTGGATTTCCTCTTATTTTAGTTTCGGGTCTAATGCATCGCGTAGCGCATCAGTAAACATTGAAAATGCCGTAACCAAAACAGCCATTGCGACAGAGGCTGCGACAAGCTGCCACCACTTACCTAAAAGAAGTTCACTTTGTGCTTCATTTAACATACTGCCCCAAGACACTACACCTACTGGCACACCGAACCCTAAGAAACTCAAAATAACTTCCGATTTAATAAAAGAAACCACCAAAATAGACATTTGGACCAATGCAATATGGCTGACGTTAGGAAAAATATGAATAAACATACGGCGAAAATGCCCGACACCAATGGCTTTAGCTGCAAGTACATATTCGCGTGCCGTATGTTTCATATATTCAGCACGAATTAACCGATAGACACCTGTCCAGCCCGTTAAGCCTAAAATCAGAACAATAGATAAAATGCCCTTTTGTTGTAGTACAGCAGCAATCGCAAGAACTAATAATAAATATGGAATGGAAGTAAAAATATTATAAAACCAGTTGAGAATATCATCGACCCAACCACCAAAATAACCTGAAATTGCCCCTAAAAGCGTTCCTAATGTGACTGCCAGTAAGGCAGAAACAAGCCCTACAATAATTGAAGTTTCAGCGCCTTTAATGGTTTTTTTAAGGACATCTTGTCCCCATTTGTCAGCACCAAAAATTAGGGTACTTTTTAGTTCACTTTGCTGATCAAGTAAATGTCCACCGAGTTGCTGATCAATTGCTTTCATATCATCAGCTAATGGATCAACTACACCATAATAATCAATTGCACTTCCAGAGCTCTTTTCTTGTTTGATTTCAGCCTTGAGTTGGTGAATTACATCTTTTAAGGGATCGACTGGATTTTCCGGTAATTCCTCATCTACAGCGGCTGTACTTTTCAAAGCTTCAGTTGTCTTATCTGCACCTATAAATGTAGGAGGCGCATAACTGACAGCAACTTCTTTATTCCAATCAGATGCAATCACACCCGTTAGAGATAGTATTAATACGATCAAATAGAACAACACAACAATGAGCGATGCCATTGCAATTTTATCGGCCCGAAGGCGACGCATGGCAAGTCGCCATAGCCCCGCTGAAGCAGGAGCTGTCTGGGTTTCTAACTTTCTTTTTGATAAAACACTCAGCATAACCCACCTACTTCAACTGTACACGTGGATCAACCACTTTGTAGACCAAGTCCGCAATCAAATTAAAAATCATGGTTGCAGCTGCAATATATACAGTAATGGCTTTGATGACAGGAAAATCACTACGCTCTACAGCAATAATCACTTCACGACCAATACCGGGAATACCAAAAAAGCGTTCAATTAAAAATGCACCTATCAATAATGCCGGTAAATTTGACATCACATCAGTAATAATCGGAATTGAGGCATTACGTAGAACATGCACACTTAAAATTCGGCTTTCCCCTACACCTTTAGCACGTGCGGTTCTCACATAATCCTGATTTACCTCATCAAGCACAAAGCTACGATATAAACGTAAAGTAGGTGCAATACTCACCACCAGCATGATTAGAATTGGTAGTAAGGAAAACTTAAATAAATTGTCGGTAAAACTATCGCTCCATCCCTGTACTGGAAACCAGCTCAGTTGATAAGCCAAAACATATTGAAAAACAATAATGTAAACCAAAATACTAATCGACATACCGATGGTACATAACATCATGACCATACGATCAGTTAGAGAGCCACGTACCGCCGCTACAGCCAATGCTAAAATAATTGAAATGACTGTTTGTAAAATGGTGAGTGGAATTAAAAGTGTGAGCGACGGTCCTAAACGGGTTAAGATAATTTGTGAAACGGATTCACCTGTGCTCCAACTTGCGCCATAGTCAAAAGTAAGAATTTGCTTAATAAAAATCCAAAGTTGAACATAATAAGGTTGATCAACACCTAACTGTTTACGGATATTTTCAATCTGCTCAGGGTTAGACATCTTACCTGCCAGAATATAGGCAGGATCTCCACCGACCCAATTAAATAAGATAAAAATAAGCAGCACTACTCCCAACATGGTCGGAATCATCTGCCATAAACGCCGAATAACATATGCCAGCATAGTGATAATTCCTTATTTAACCCGTTGTCCGGTAATTTCGTTAAAGAATGCTTTATTGTCAGGATCACGACCAAGGAAATCTTTAACCAATTCAGCTGCCGGTTTTTGGCTACCCTGCGATAAAATCGTCTGACGATAACGTTGTCCCACTTGTGGGTTGTTCAGGTTGTCACCATAAGCAGAAAGCATGTCTAGCGCTAAAACCTCAGACCACATATAACCGTAATAACCTGCCTGATAACCACCCATTAAATGCCCGAACTGTCCAGGAAACTCTGTTGTTGGCACATATCCTAAGGCTGTAGCAGCTTCCATTTTTTGCCAAGTTTCTAAAGGTTTTACTTTTAAGGCATCTGCCGTATGAAGTGCCATGTCATATTGTGCATAAAGCGTCTGACGGGCATAACGCAAGCCACGGCCATAATTATGTACTGCTTTTAAACGGGCAATTAATTCATCGTCAACACGTGGACAAGCTGGATCACAATAATCGGCCACTTTAGATAAGGTTTCTTTACGGCGTGCCCACTCTTCATACATTTGAGAAGGTGCTTCTACAAAATCACGCTCTACAGAAGTTCCGGACTGACTGGTATAGCGGGTATTTGATAAGATGCCATGTAAAGCATGACCGAACTCATGTACAAAAGTTTCAAGCTCATCACTATTTAAACCTTTACGGTTAAAGTTGGTCACCAATACTGAAATCGGTAATCGGTTGGTTAAAGTGCTGCCACCATATACTCCCCAAACTGCTGCATGGCCATATTTCCCTTCACGGGGGAATTTATCCATATATAAGCCACCAAGGAGCTTTCCTGTCTTTTTATCAACTACATCGTAATATTCAACTTCATCCTGCCATGCTTTAACTTTGACAGGTTTAAAATCAATACCGTAAAGATCAGATGAAATGGAAAATAACCATTTTTGAGCAGCTAAAGTTGGAAAATAATCACGAAGCTTTTCCTGATCAATCTGATATTTACTCTTACGAAGTTTTTCGCTCCAGTAAGCTTCACTCCAACGCGTTATCTCGGTTTTGTCTAACGGCGTCTTTAAGGTTTGTGCTTTAAATACACGAAGCTCTTCTACTTCTTTACGTTCAAGTGGTGCTACCGTTTTTTGTACTTCTGCCAAGAACTTGTTTACAGCCTCTGGTGTTTTTGCCATTCGGTCTTTTAAAGCCCAATCTGCATAACTTGCTTTTCCAAATAACTGTGCAAGTTCATAACGTAAATCTATTGCCTGTTTGAGTAGTTTTAAATTTTGTTCAGTCCCACGTCGTGTAAAGGCAATCTGGTATTTTTTTCTGGCATCATCATTATCCGATAGCTCCATAAATGGACGATATTCCGGATACTCAAAACCTAATAGATAATTTCCTTTCGTATTTTTCTTTAACCCCGAAATATAACTTTCCGGTAAGCCTTTCATCTCTTCAGGAGTAAATTCAAGTTTTTCCGGGTTATCACGAATATTACGATTATATTCTTGTTCAAGTTTAGTCAACTCATCCAGAATAGCCTTCATTCTTGCGCGTTTTGCTGGTTCTAACTGAACCCCTGTGTCTTCAAATTGATCCAGAATATCTTGACGGTATTTCTGGTCAATCGGATCAGTCGCTTTTGTATTTTTAATTACGTTATACAGTTTGGAGTTTTGGAATATATCCGTATGAAATTGATTAATTTTGATTTCGCAGTCTTCTGCTGCCTTACGTAATTTCGCATCTGGGTCGACGTTACTATATAGACCTATGGGCCCCGAAAAATCTTCAAGATGAGCAAAAATTTTATCCCACCTGGCTAATATCGGAGCAGCGGCAGCATCGTTTTTAACAGGCGTTTTTTCAAAACTAGAAATCTCTTGCTGAATTTTTTTTAAATTAGAATCGCACCATGCTGGGAGTTGCTCTGCTTTGAGTAATGGTAATGTCGCACGCGTCACTTCAGCCGATGCAAATTGACTTATACCTATGGTCAACATACATAATGTAGTCATTTTCAGTGTATTATTTTTCATCGTATCTCCAATTTTTTTCATTTAATGATTAGATTTCGTATTTGTATCAATATCGAAGTACATCCATTCAGCATGTAAAATCGGATGCTTCTTATATCCAATAATTCGTGGTTGGGCCAACATATTGCGATAGCGTGCATAAGACATTTGCACAGGCATATAAACCTCTAACAAGCGCGTCATTTTTCGATATAACGCATCTCTTTCTGGGCCTGGCTTCACTTGTTGAGACTGGCGGTACAACTCATCAAACTCTGGTATCGAACCACAAGACCAGTTAGTCATATGAGTATTTGGGCCATAAAAATTCTGCATAAAATTATCCCCATCCGGATAATCAGCTATCCATGCAGAAGAACCAAACATTCCCTCACATTGTTTTTGTGATCGAAGTAAGTCTGAAAAAAGCATTGGCTTATACACCATGCGAATATGTAAGCTATCGAAGTTTTTCTTCCAAAGTTCAGCACTTTGTTGGCCAATACTGTCATTGCGCGCTTTATATTCGACCACGAGCGGCTTGCCGTTTGGTTGTGTACGCCAACCAGAAGCATCTTTTTTGTAGTGATATCGATCCAACAGCAGATTGGCTGCTTTTACTGAATATGGCGTACTGCTTCTATACTGTGGGTCATATCCCACTACACCAGGTGGAACTGGGAAATGAAGACGTTCTGCATCACTATTCCTTACCAATTTAATCTCTTGATCTATTGAACGGGACATCGCAATAGCACGGCGTAAGGCAATTTTTTCTTTACTCATTCCTCCAACAACGGGATCTTTGAGATTCCAATAGATATAACTAATTTCTGGATCAACAATACGAGATAATTGCACGCCTTCTTTTGCGAGCTCAGGTCTTAATTTACCGCCTTTAATCGCTTTTGAAACTAATTGCCCTTCAAGCTGAATGATATCTACCTCACCACGCTGGAATGCTAACCATCGTGACTGGTTTTCTTCCATCACCTGAATATCAATTGTGCCGATTTGAGGCATTTGTTTACCTTTAAGGCGCTTTACAATTGCTTCATCCCCGGGGCTACTGGCATTAAAGTTCCAGGTAAAACCTCGATATTCAGGATTTGCTTTTAAAACAATACGTGAGGCAGGTATCCACTTACTGAGCATATAAGGTCCAGTTCCTACTGGATGCCCCATAACAAAACCAGCTTTATCTTTATATTTCTCGATGACTTCGCGTGCCACCGCACCTGTCGGATCATGGGCCAGTAATAAAGGAAAGTTATAGTCTGGTTTTACTAACCGAATCACCAAAGTGTACTTATCAGGTGTTTGTAAACCACTTACATTTTGATCGTAATTAAATTTTCCGGATTTATTGGCTGCTTTGACTAAAGCATTCATACCTTCAATTTTATCTTCCAATAACCAACTATTGGGTGAGCGTAAATTCGGGTCTAATAACCGCTTAAAAGAATATGCATAATCGTAAGCTGTTAACTCTCTAGGTTTACCTTTAAACGCTGGGTCGGCTGTAAAGTAAATACCCTTCTTAATGTGAATGGTATAAGTCAGACCATCTGCACTCACTTCTGGCATAGCCGTAGCCACGTGTGGGATTAATTTTGCTGGTCTTGCCAAATAGTCATAGGTATATAAAGTTTCAAATATAGATGTGAGTACATGCGCTGAATATAAGTCATGTACATAAGCTGGGTCGAAGCCTGTTTCAGCTGTTGGGAATACATAACGCAAAACTTTATTTGGATCGGCTGGGCTTTTCGCAAAAATAGATATAGAACCCGTTAAAGCCATTCCAGCAAAGAATAGGCCGACACTACAGTGCTTAAGCTTTTGTTTTAAATTTTCGGTCATGATGATCTTTATCTAAAATTATTTTTTAATAGGGGTAATATCAAGATATTGCCAGTTTGTATTCATCATTGGGTGAGCTTTAAACCCCTGAACTTGAGGCTGTATCAACCAATTACGAATTCGTGTTACATGAATAATCCAAGGGTTATCAGCTTCTATCTGACGGTTAAGTTTTTCGTAATATGGGAGCCGTTGTTGAGGTGGTAAATGAATGGCCTGAGTATAAAGAGCATCATAGGTTTTAGACTGATAACAAGCATGGTTTCCCTGCCCAGCATTTGGTCCATATAGTAATTGTGCAAAATTATCTCCTTCAGGATAGTCAGCAATCCATGCACCGCTCCAGATCATATATTTACATTGAGTAGCGGCTTTTAAGTTATCTGCAAAGTTACTTACCTTAAAGTCAGCTCGAATGCCAATCGCATCTAGATTTTTTTTCCAGAGTTCTGAATGAATAACCGATGCTGAGCTATTTTCTGTATTGATTTTTAAAATTAAAGGTTTGCCATTTGGTAAGGTCCGATAGCCATCAGCCGCTTTTTTATAACCATAATAATCAAGTAGTTTATTTGCTAACAGCGGATTATATCCTACGCTACTTTTATATTTAGGGTTATATCCGTTTACACCTTCAGGTATAAACATTTGTGATCTAACAGCCTGACTTTTATAAGCTTGTTGTATGCTTTCTTTTTGATTGTATGACAGAGTAATTGCTCTACGAAGCGCTATTTTTTCTGGGTTAAAACCACCGATCACTGGATCCCGCATATTCATCATCGTATAGGTAATCTCAGGATCCTTATTTGGATAGTGCTTAATTCCCCTCTTCTTAAAAGAAGCTTTAAGCTGATTTCCATCTAAAGCTTGAGGAACAGCATTCGCTGTGAGTTTATCAAAGTCTAGTTGTCCAGACTGAAAAGCTAACCATCGTGACTGCTCTTCTTCAATGATACTGACCACCACCTTGCCAACTTGTGGCATTTTCTTTCCAGACATTTCCTTAACAAGTTGGTTATCCCAAGGTGTTCCTGTTGACTTAAAATTCCAGACAAAACCACGATAATCAGGATTGGCAACCAACTCGACCTTACTTCTCGGTACATATTTACTTAACATATAAGGACCAGTCCCTACGGGATGCATACCAATACGGTCACCGTAATAGTCAACAACCTCTTTAGCAACAGCACCAAAAGTAATATAGGCAAGAATATAAGGAAAATTAAAGTCTTGGCGAGTCAAAGTAAATTGTAGAGTATATCGATCAAGAGCTTTAACTCCAGCAATCGGAGCAGCATAATCAAATTTTCCAGTTTTCTTTGCTTGAGCTACAACCGTATCGGCACCTTGTAACTTACCATCAATAAAAGAAACAGAAGGCGCTCTATTTTTAGGGTCTAAAATGCGTTTAATTGTATAGACATAGTCTTCAGCTACCAACTCACGGCGTTTACCTTTAAAAGCTGGATCATTGGTAAAATAGATACCCGGCTTAATTTTAAATATATAAACTTTACCGTCTTGTTCCACTTTGGGCAGGCTTTCTACAGTATTGGGAACTAACTGTAATGGACGTGCTAAATAGTCATATTTGAGTAAAGGCTCAAAAATTGCCTCAGCAATACTAGCACTATAGAAATTGGTGGTTTTGACCATATCGAAACCATCATCTGGGGCCTCATAGGCAACATGCAAAATTTTGTTTGGTTGCGCTGGCGTAATTGCGTAAGCACAAGGAACTGATGTAATAGCCAGACTTAAAATGGCGAGCTTAAAAAATTTTAATTTCAAGTTCATACCCACGTAATTAGTTTTTTAAAAGATATTATCCTTTTGAGTAACATCTAAATCTGCATAAGAAAAGTTCTTTTTCAACAGATAGGCCTATTTAGGATTTAAAATTTGCTTTCCTTTATGCTCTTTCGATTTGATCAAATGGAAAAATAAACTCAAATACCTAGTGTTTTGTAACCATTGAATATAAAGCGAATTTCATGCCATTTATTAATATCCATCTTAAAATATTTAAAAATATTAAAAATTCATATTTTTATTAGATACTTAAAAACGTTTGAACTATATAAATAAAAGTAACTTTTTGCCAAATATTATATTCATATAAGTTAATCATCTAATACCTTAAATGCACAAATAAAATACATTAAAAATTAATTATGATCCACATTAGATCAAGCCTAAATTACAGATATTTTTAAAACAATCTATTGATTAATAATAAAAATATAATTTAACCATGTAGTTATAAATATTATAACATTACATATTAAAAGGCTCTAAAACGATACATTTTTATTTAATAAGTATGTGAAGAGTCCAGTAATGTATATTTTTTATACAAATAATTTTGAAACTTTTCGCCAACAACAAAAAATTTTCCAAACGGAAAATTTATTTTTATATCAAAAAAGCTAAAGCATCATACTCAAGCATAATAAAATCAATATTTATCAATATTTTGCATAAACTAAAAAAAGAAAAATATATAGTTGGCACTTGCTTTGCTTAAAAACTTTCCAGCAATATCGCTAACGACAACAAAAAGGGATCAAGTCCACGATGAAAAAAAAATACAATGTTCGATCTCAGGCAACCCCCAAGATTGGCAAAACAATTCTTAAATTAAGCACCCTTAGTTTAAGCATGATGTGTCTTACCATGGCACAAGCAGCAGAAACCGAACAATCAAGTACCGATGAAAAACCAACAAAAGTCGTAAAAGTTGCCGTTACAGGTTCTTCAATTAAAGGGGTTGCGGCACAAAGTGCTTCGCCAATTACCGTGGTGAAAGTTGATGAAATATTAAAACAAGGGGTAACAACAACAGAGGAAGCATTATCTAAAATCACCGCAAACCAAGCAGGATTTGTTACGGCACAAAATGTAGGAGCAAGCGGTACAGCTGGTTCAACAGCAAACCTACGTGGTATTGGCGCCAATAAAACCTTAATCTTACTTAATGGTCGTCGTTTAGCTGCTAATGCTTATGATAGTGGTGTCACTAATTTAAATATTATTCCACTCGCTATGTTAGATCGCATTGAGGTCTTACGAGATGGAGCATCAGCAATTTATGGTACAGATGCGATTGGTGGTGTTATTAACTTTATTACCAAAAAACAATTCACTGGTTTAAATATTAGTGCCGGGTTAACTCAGCCAGAACAGACTGGTGGAGATACGCAAGATATTAGCGTTTTTGGTGGTTTTGGTGATCTTGATGAAAATGGTTTCAACGTTTTTGGTGTTGTAGATTATCGTCATGGTAATGACATCATGGCAAAAGACCGTAAAGTCAGTGAACGTGGTGGCTTACTACCTGAGCTAGGTGTTAAAAGAAGTAGTAGCGGTGCATTTCCTGCAAATATTTCAAAAAATTTAGGAAATCCTTACGCTGCAACAGGTTGTGGAGATAATCCTCTTGTTTACGTTGATGAAAATACCTGCCGCTTCAATAGCCAAGCGGTAATCGGTATTGTTCCAAAAACAGAAGACATCTCAGCAATGGGACGTGCAACCTTCAAACTCAATGATAATTTTAATGCTATAGCTGAATATGTATATGCACGCAATGAAGTAACTACCTCGGTTGCTCCAGATGTATTCTTTGACTTACCACTTGAAGGAAATAGTAAATACTATCCAGGTAACGGCATTACTCCTGCATTAGCAGGCGTCAATGGACAAGACATTACCCTATCTCTACGCTCGCAAGCTGGCAATCGCGTAAGTACAAGTGTCAATGAATCCCATCGTATCTTTGGTGGTTTAGAAGGCGAAGCTTATGGTTGGGATATCAATACAGGCATTACCTATGCGAAAAGTAAAGCCTCAGATGCATTAGACAGCGGCTACTTAAACTACGGTAAGACTTCTGAAGCACTACTTGCAGGGAAACTTAACCCTTTTGGTGCACAACAACCTGAAGATGCTGGTTTATGGGGGACTTTAGGCGTAACTGGTAAATATATGGATGCCGATGTTGATTCAACCACAGTTGATTTCACAGCAAGCAGACCAATTTATACATTACCAGCAGGCGACGTTGGCTTCGCAGTCGGGGCTAGTTACCGTCGTGATGACTGGACATCGAAAGTAAATTCAGAAATCGCAAGTCTCGCACCAAGTACTGGTGTAGATCCAGATGAACCAGTCAACAAAGGGAAACGTGAAATCAAAGCTGCTTTTACCGAGCTGCACATTCCACTTCATAGAACATTAGAAGCTCAACTTGCCGCACGTTATGATGATTACAGTGACTTTGGCGATACTTTTAATCCTAAATTTGCACTTCGTTGGGAACCAATCAAACAATTAATGTTCCGTACTTCTTATAGTACAGGTTTCCGTGCCCCTACTCTTTGGGAAATGAATGCACCAAACTCTGTAACTAATACATCTGCCAGCTATGATGATCCGATTCTCTGCCCAGGTGGAAAAGTAAACGAAGCCGCTGGCGGTGATAAAAGCCGCGATTGTAATATGCAATTTGACCGTAAAAATGGTGGTAACAAAGATTTAGATGCAGAGGAATCAAAATCATTCACAGCCGGCTTCGTGTTAGAACCAATCAAAAACCTAGTCTTAACTTTAGACTATTACAATATCGAAGTTGAAAAACAAATTTCAGCTCTGCCAGAAAGCGATATTTTTAACAATCCAACTAAATATGCAGATAAGTTTGTACGTAATTCTGATGGTTCACTCGCATATATCATCACCACTCAACAAAATATGGGAGATTTAAAAACTTCCGGGATTGATGTCAGCTTAAACTATGCTACACCAATCACAGCAACAGGCCGTTATAGCTTTGGTATTGATGGTACTTATGTCATCAAATATGACTACCAAAATGAAAAAGATGGCGAATGGATTCACAACGTAGGCAGCTACGAAGGTACTGGTCCAATCATTCGATGGAAACATGTGGCCAATCTAAACTGGAATTACCAAGACTGGGCTCTCAATTTCCAACAACAGTTCACTCGTGGTTATGACGATCAAAACGCCAATGATCAAAACCATAAAGTCAGTGACTACACACTCTACAACGTTTCGGGCACATACAAAGGCTTTAAAAATTTAGAGTTAACTGCTGGTATCAAGAACATCTTTGATGAAGAACCCGCTGCAACTAATGTTGAGGACAACTTTCAAATGGGTTATGACCCCCGTTATAGCGACCCTACAGGCCGTACGTACTTTTTACGTGGTACTTACAAATTCTAAATGGGTGTTTTTGCAAATATGGCTCCATAACGTTGATGGACCATATTTGCAGAATAAAATTCTCACTTAGCCAAACAAGAAATGCATAAATCTTTAACCAAGCATTTCAATATAAATTGTTTGTCTACAGTTTCAGGAGTAACTATGGGCATGACTTTTACAGACATAGAAAATAAATCTGCCAAACGCCTAATTGGTATTGCTGCAGTCATTTTTCTGCATCTTCTTGTTGCCTATATTCTGATGTCAGGTTTAGCAAACAATATTCAAAAACCAGCAGAAAAACCTGTGGAATTACAAATTATTCAGGATACTAAGCCACCTCCTCCACCAAAACCGGAAGAGCCGAAACCAAAGGAAAAACCACCTGAGCCACCAAAAATGGTAGAAAAAGTTGCCAAGGTTCCTGAGCCACCAAAAGAAGTAGAGAAAGTAGCAACACCAGTACAAAAAACGACGCCAGTAGCTCAACCGACTAAAGTCGCTACTCCGGCTCCTGCTGCACCTAGTACTCCTTCTCCGAGTCCTGTTGCTGCACCAGCTCCAGTGGCAGCTGCTGCACCAGCACCTAAACCCGCTGGTGTAACTCGTGGTGTTTCAGAAGGCTCTGCGGGCTGTGAAAAACCAGAATATCCACGCGAAGCACTCATGAACGAAGAGCAAGGAACGGTGCGTATACGTGTTTTGGTTGATACATCCGGCAAAGTCATTGATGCCAAAGTAAAAAAATCGAGTGGCAGCAAAATTTTAGATAAAGCAGCAACTAAAGCCTACAGCTTATGTACGTTCAAACCAGCAATGAAAGATGGCGTGCCTCAGCAAGACTGGTATGAAATTGAATATCCATTCGTAATTGAATAAACAATTGAATTAGCAAGAAATTAAAAAATATTGGAGATATATGATGAAAAAATCAACTCAACCACTAGTACATTTCGCTTCTGCAAGTTTAATCGCAGCTTGCTCGTTACTTCCATTAAGCTCAGTTTTCGCAGAAGAAACGAGCAATGCTCCTGTGGCAACAGCAACTACTGAAGCTACTTCAAATACAACTACTCCAACTCCACCACCAAAGCCTTCAACAAGTGAAACTGTTAAAAATCCATATGGTCTAGAAGCCCTTTGGCGTGAAGGTGACTTAGTCGCTAAGTCTACCTTATTTATTTTAGTACTCATGTCGATTGGTACTTGGTACATCATCATCTCTAAATTATTACAACAAGGTAAAGTCAAACGCCAAGGTAAAGAAGCTGAAAAACATTTCTGGGAGGCAACTTCGCTTGATAATGCTGCAGAAGGTTTAGAACAAAGTAGCGCATACCGTTTTATTGCAGAAAAAGGCATTAACTCGACTAAATCACACGGCGGCTCTCTACTTGAACGCATTGACTTTAATACTTGGGTGAGCATTTCAATACAACGTGCCATCGAAAAAGTACAAAACCATTTAGGCGGCGGTCTCGCTTTTTTAGCAACAGTTGGCTCTACAGCACCTTTCGTAGGTCTTTTCGGAACAGTATGGGGAATCTATCACGCTTTAACTGCAATCGGGATTTCAGGTCAGGCATCTATTGATAAAGTTGCAGGCCCAGTTGGTGAAGCTCTCATTATGACAGCTATTGGTCTTGCGGTCGCAGTACCTGCTGTACTGGGTTACAACTGGTTGACTCGTCGTAATAAAGCAGTGATGGAAAATGTTCGTTCATTTGGTTCCGATTTACATGCAGTTTTATTAAGCGGAGAAATTAATACCAACAATTCAATTAATCGCAGCATTAAATAATCAGGAGCAGACATTATGGGTATGAGTGTTGGTTCTGAAGATGATGACGAAATGATTGGAACGATTAACACGACACCTCTCGTAGATGTCATGTTAGTTTTACTTATTATTTTTCTTATTACTATTCCGGTAGTTACACATACAGTTCCGGTGAAACTACCAGAAGAAAAAAATACTCCGTACGCGACCACGCCTGAAAATATTCAACTTTCAGTTAATAAGAAAGGCGATATTTTCTGGAACGAGAGTTATGTACCGAATAAAGAAATATTGTTAGCAAAATTACAAGCTGTGGCACAAAAAAGACCGCAGCCGGAGGTACATATTCGAGGAGATCAGCTTACCCATTTTGAAGCGATAGATCAGGTCATTAGTACGACCAAACAAGCTGGTATTGGCAAAATTGCCTTTGTTACTACCCCTCCAGCTTCCCCGTAATGATTTTAAGGAGAATTTTATGGGTATGAATGTTGGCTCAAATAATGATGACGATGTAATGCTAGAGGTGAACATGACACCGCTTATTGATGTCATGCTGGTACTCATTATTATGTTTATTATTACTATACCTGCACCAAACAATGCGATTAATATTAATTTGCCAAATGGCACACCGCCACCAACAAATGAAAAGCCACCTGAAATCATTGATGTAAGAATTGATGCAGCAGGCAAAGTATTTTGGAATAACCAACAGGTTTCTGACCGCAAGGCACTAGAGACTTTATTTCAAGGTGTTGTCGCCAAAAAAGATCAAGACCAAATCAAACTTAAACCAGACCAAATGGCTGAATATAAAAATGTAGCGATGGTCATGGCTACGGCGCAGCGTTTAGGTGTAACTAAAATTGGGATTGTGAGTAGCAATTAATATCGCTTTTAACTTTAGTTAATTCCATTTCCTTCAACGCTAACTTGAATTCTCAGTTAGCGTTTTTAAAAAGAAATACCCAACTCTAAAATAATATCACCACATTCATCATATTCCCCAGTTTCTATAAAATTCATTTTTTTATAAAGTTTTCCAGCAATGTTATTAGAAGATTTATACATCGTTCGGATTCGTTTAGCCCCTTTTGAAGCCATTTCATCAATTGCCATTTGCAACGCTAAGGTACCATAACCTTTAGCTTGATGATCTTTGCCAATCATAAATCGAAACAGCCAAAATAATGTCTCATCAGGGGGAGCAATTTCCACACAATACATTAAGAACCCAACCACCTCATCATTAAAACAGATCACTCTTGGGCAATAGTGTTCCTCAACTTTAGACTCAGCAATAGAAAATACATTTGGTGCGACATAGTCCTTTTGAGATTCATCTAATAATAATTTTGCGCATAGAAGCCAATTCTCACGATCAAGATTTTTTAAGTTAATCAAACTTGAAATCCTTTATTTATAAATTCACGTCTTATCTATAAGCACAAAATATACCGAAAATAAAAAAGCCTCCGAAGAGGCTTTTTTTTATAACAGGTTAAAATTAGTCACCTGTATAACCTTTTAATTTTAAACGAGCCGCATGTAGTAATGGCTCAGTATAACCAGAAGGCTGTTCACAACCTTTAAAGATAAGATCTGAAGCTGCTTGGAAAGCAATATTAGTTTCAAAGTTAGCTGCCATTGGTTTATACAATGGATCATTCGCATTTTGTTCATCAACAATTTTTGCCATGCGTTTAAGCACTTCTTCAACTTGTTCACGAGTCACGATACCGTGACGTAACCAGTTGGCAACATGTTGAGAAGAAATACGTAATGTTGCACGGTCTTCCATTAAGCCCACATTGTTAATATCAGGAACTTTTGAACAACCTACACCTAAGTCCACCCAACGAACAACGTAACCTAAAATACCTTGGCAGTTATTTTCAAGTTCGTTATTAATTTCTTCTGCTGACCAGTTTGTATCAGTTGCAAATGGAGGAGTTAACAAGTCATCTAATGACAACATTTCTTCAGCTTTTAACTGATCTTGACGTGCTTTTACATTTACTTGATGGTAATGCATCGCATGAAGTACAGCACCAGTTGGTGATGGAACCCAAGCACATGAAGCACCAGCATTTGGATGAGCAGCTTTAGTTGCTAACATATCTTTCATGCTATCTGGTTTTGGCCACATGCCTTTACCAATTTGAGCTTTACCTTGTAAACCACATTTCAAACCAATTGCAACGTTACGGTTTTCATAAGCAGCAATCCATTTTTGTGTTTTAACTGCTTCTTTACGAACAACTGGAGCAGCTTCCATAGAAGTATGGATTTCATCACCAGTACGGTCCATGAAACCAGTGTTAATAAAGATTGTGCGATCTTTAGCAGCAGCAATACAGTTTTTCAGGTTTACAGATGTACGGCGTTCTTCATCCATAATACCGATTTTTAAAGACTTCGCTGGTAATCCTAGGGCTTGCTCAGCACGCTCAAATAACTCAACAGCAAAAGCAACTTCTTCAGGACCATGCATTTTTGGTTTAACAATATACATAGACCCTTTACGAGAGTTTTTATTTTCGTTTTCACTACGGATGTCAGCAATTGATAACAATGGCGTTACCAACGCATCCATAATACCTTCGAAAATTTCTTCACCATCAACTAAAATCGCTGGATTCGTCATTAAATGACCTACGTTACGAAGTAACATAAGTGAACGACCATGAAGTTTTGTTGTGCCACCGATCAAATTTTTAATTTCACGGTCTTTATTCAAAGCGCGAACAATTGTTTTACCATTTTTTTCGATAGATTCTTGAAGAGTACCCTTCATCAAACCTAACCAGTTACGATAACCTTCAACTTTTTCTTCTGCATCAACAGCTGCTACAGAGTCTTCAAGATCCTGAATTGTTGTAACCGCAGCTTCAAGTGTTAGATCTTTAACACCCGCTAAATCAGTTTGGCCAATTGGGCTATTCGCATCAATTTCAATAATGACATGTAGGCCATTACTCAAAAGAACAACTTCTGAAGGGTTCGCTTCTTCACCATTGAAGCCCACAAATTGAGCTTCATGAGCTAAGCCAGTTTTAGTACCATCTTTTAAAGTCACAACCAGTTTATTCTGCTCGATTGCATATTTAGTTGCATCAGCATGTGAGCCTTGCGCAAGCGGGAAAATTTCATTTAAGAAGTTTTTAGCAAACTCAATAACTTTCGCACCACGTACAGGGTTATATCCTTTTCCTTTTTCTGCACCGCCTTCTTCTGAAATTACATCAAAACCGTAAAGTGCATCATATAAAGAACCCCAACGCGCATTTGCTGCATTTAAGCAATAACGTGCATTACGTACAGGCACTACTAATTGTGGCCCTGCTAACAATGCAATTTCTTCATCTACGTTTTCAGTAGTAATTTGGAAGTCTTCAACTTCTGGTAATAAATAACCAATTTCAGTTAAAAATGCTTTGTAAGCACCTAATTCAAATTTATTGTTGCGGTGCCATTCATCAATTTTTGCTTGTAATTCATCACGCTTAGCCAATAATGCTTTATTCTTTGGACTAAGGTCGACAACAACTTGCTCAAAGTTCTTCCAGTAAGTTTCACTATCTAAACCAGAACCTGGTAAAGCTTCATTTTCGATAAAATCGTAAAGTTCTTTAGCAATCGCTAACTTGCCTTTTTGAATACGTGCAGTCATTGTCTTTCCTGAAGTTGCTACTTTTTATACCAAGAGAATCCTAGTATACCGATTTAAATTAAGCTGAATACTAATATCACATTCCTAAATAGTAAGCATTTTCCCTTGCATAACTATTGACAAAGATAAATTTTTCTATATAGGAAAATATTAAAATTCTAACTAGGATTCCCAACAATTTATTCAATATTTAAAGATACTGAAACTAGACTTTTTGTTAACAGACAAAAAATTTCACTATCTTGTTTTTTCTAAAGCGTATTTAGTTATATCAAACTTTGCACAATGAAAAAGTACTATTTCGCTAAATTTATCTTTTTTTGTTGTAAAAAAAGCGCTCAATTTAGAGCGGTTGTTACTTATATAAATCAGTAGGTTAAATAATATTGCTACACTTTTGTTGCACTATTTTTTAAATCTGCATTTGTCTTGTTTTACGTATTTTTAAACTACATTTAAAATTATTTTAAATCTACTTTAATGGGAAGTTCCCAACGGCGTCTATTAAATGTCACGGTTCCATCCAAATTAATAGGCAACTCTTTTAATGAATAGTCATAGATTTTAAGAACATTCCCGTTCTTATCTAAATCAGCGGGTAGATTGCAAGTATTCTCCATTCTGCCCACTTCCGAAACCATGATCATGACTTGCGACATCACAAAGCCCTTACACAAATCGAGACATTCACATTACTATTAATAGTGTGAGCTGTGCAACCTGAGAATAGGAGGCACAGCAATGTGATGATCGATGCAACTTTGGTACGTTTACACATATAAGTTACTTCTTTAAAAAGAGTGCTCGTTCTGCTTCTCGGCGACGAACTAGGCCCTTCATAACCTTGCCACCTGCTTTGTTCCAAACTAGGAATTGATCAGCAGCACCTTGATAGTCACGTTTATTGAGTTTCTTTAATAAGGTTGAATTATTAAAAGCACCAGAGCCAATGTTGTAAGTCAGCGATACTAATGCATCAAACTGATTTTGAGTTAAAGGTACAGTTACCGATTCATTTACAGTCTTTTCAAATTTGGCTAAGTCATGCTTAAAGTAAGTCTTAGCTTGCTCAGGTGTGCAAGTATCACCTTGCTTAACCTTCACGCCATTTGGATAAACTGTTGTGCCAGTGCCAATAGTCCAGACTCCTACACCATCGTCATAAGCTTTGAATCGTGTGTCTTCAAATCCTGAAATTAGATTTACACCAACATCACTTGTAGTCATGCCAGAAGGCGCAAGTTTATCGACCACCTTATTTAGATCATCTACTTGTGCTTGTGTAAGCTTGCCACCTGCAATCACACGAGCAGCATCAAAGAATGGTTTAGTTGTCATTGGATTCACCTTTCTTTTTCTCTAACTCAGAGCTACCAAAATAAAAGCCACATGCAGTTGTCATAGCCCCAGCAATAAAACCCAATGCCGTATTAATCAGATTGCTGTTTTCTCGCGGCATATCCACAAAAAATAAAGCAATCACTAAAACAAACATCAGTCCCACTAATGCGAAAGCTAGATAAGCTCTTGTGTTTTCACTATTCATCGTCCTGCTTCCTCTAACCGTGAAACCTTCTCTTTAATTAAAGATTGATCTTGGCTTAATTGAATAATTGAAGATCCAACCCAAGCGCACAGCGAAAATACGATTCCTGCAAAGATGCCAAGCAGTACACGCAATACAGAAATTCCACCATCTTGCGCTGCTGTGCGGTTTTCTAAATTGGCGACTTTGATATCCAATGTATCGATATCCTTTTTGTTCTGTTCGCTAGTCTCTTTGTGTGCTTCATTAATAAAAGTCAGTCGAGTAACATGATCTGACAACATGCGAATATCACTCTGAATTGAGTCAATTTTCTTTTCAAATCTCAACCCGTATGATTCATTTTCAGTCATGCCTTCCCCCTTTCGTTTAGGCAATAAAAAGCACCCGGTTGGGTGCTGTTACTTTTTCATTTCAATAACACTTAACGTTCTCGAAGTAATCATAAAGTTGCTTCTTGATTCCACATTTAATGGAATATTAACGCCCTCCTGTCGAGCAAATCCTGCTTTAAGTGTGTAGGTAACATTGCCAATAGTACTGTTATCATCAATAGCTGAAACGATAACCGCAGTCCCGTTGAAATTGACATTAATAGTACCAGTTTCAAGATTTGCACCTAATGAACCCCGTCCAATTAAATTTCCATTCCGATATATAGAAATATAAAAGAAGCCATGGCCCTGTCATTTGCTGCAATTGGATTACCTCGTCCGTCACTTACACTAAAAGCGCCAAAAGTAGGTGTGCAAATATTTACTGAAGCATCAATTCTAACTTTTCCACCACTTCTATTTAACGTTACTTGTAAAAGTGTACCTATATGATTTCCCACGCTGATAGGTGGTTATTAAAATCATTATTAGGCAACCCACCAGTTGATCCTCCTGAAAACTATTGATAGTTTTGATATCAATTGCTTTAACTCCTATCGGTACAGTTACAGCCTCATCCTTGATCTTTAGAGTATCAATTGCGCCATCTTCAATATTCGCAGTTTTGACTTTAATTGTTCCCAAGTCCGCACTAATAACACTTAAGTTTTCTGCCCAGATCCGATTGGCATTGATATATCCAAAACTACCATTATCGACATACAAACCACGCGGAATAACAGTACCGTTTGGCAAAGTAACTGGAGTATTTTGCAGTGTCATTAATGGTTTAGGTTTTACACCATCAACACCGACAGGCGTACCAAACTGAATTGCATCATAATTGAATATGAAAGTTGAAGTCGTACCATCATTCATTGAACCATGTCCTGAGACATGGCCATTCACATCAAACTTCATGAATTGCTCTGCATAGACACCATCTACACTTTTTGACACTTCCTGAATCGATGCTGTATGTCCGTCAACAGTTGTTTGAATAGTATCAACTTTCTCTGCTGTCGCACTCTGAGCATCCGAAACCGCATTCACTTTTTGTTGAACTGTTGCCAAATTGGTGTTTGCTGTATTTGCCTTATCCAAGGCATCATTAGCCGTTAATTGTGCATTACCCGCTGCTGCATTTGCAGATGAAGCAGAAGCTTGAACAATATCAATTTGACTTGCTTGCGAAGACTGACTATCTGTAAGCGTTTTGATCTGGCTCTGAACTGTTGCTTTGTTACTTTCAAACTGAGTTTGAACAGTATCAATACGTTGCCCAAGTGCGCTATCAGCATTTACACGCGCAGTAGATTCAGAGGCAATAGTTGCCTTATTTTCATCTATCTGAGCCTGAGTAATATCAATCCGCTTACTTAAAACCAAGTCACCTTCAGCTGCTGCTGACTGTAATGACCATGATCCAGCCTCTGTTGATGAGCTGTCAGCAGTTAGTGAAGTACTATCTGCGGTTAGTGGGGTAACTTTTGCATAGACTCCGCTTAATCGCTCAGTATTTGCATTGATCAAATCACCCTGCTCATCAACGGTAGCTTTCACACTATCCACATAACCTGTTGAGGCCTTGTCACTAAGCTCAGCCTCTACAGACTCAACACGCTCAATTGCAGCACTAGATGCATCTGCTGCTGCATTGGCTTGTGATAGTGCTGTGGCTGCATTTGCCTTAGCTGTTGCAGCATCACTACTTGCAGTGCCAGCTGTTGCTTTTGCCTGATTTGCTACAGTAACAGCAGACCCAGCTTCCGAAACTGCTGCTTCAGATTTAGTTACAGCAGTAGCACTATTTTCAAGTGCCTGACCTGCTTGATCAGTTGCAGTATTGACTTTGACATCAATTGCATCAACTTTTAAAGCGGTTGCTTCATTGTCTGCAGTATTAATATCAACTCGTTGACTCACTGCTGCTAAAGCTGCATCGTTACTCGCTTTATAAACATTTAAAGCTTGGACTGTAGCAGCATCACCACTCGCTCTTGCTGTAGCTTCCTGTTGAATTAATGCAGTGTTTTCACCAACTGAAGCTGAAACGGTATCGATGCGCTTACTTAAAGCTAAATCGCCATCAGCATAAGCAGACTGAATTGTCCACGCCCCTGCTTGGTTGCTACCACTATCAGCTGTCCAGTTGTTTTGGTCAGCAGTTAATGGAGTAACTTTTGCATAAACACCATCAAGCTTCTGCGTTTGAGCTTTAACAACGCCATCAATATCCTCTACATCCGCTTTGACTTCTTCAAGCGCACCAGTTGAAGCCTTGTCCTCTAAAGCAGCATTGATTTCATTAATAGATAATGCATTAGCACTAGAAGCATCAGCAGCAGCTTGCGCTTTACTGATAGCAGTTGCAGCATTGGTTTTTGCAGTTGCAGCATCACTACTAGCGGTATTGGCTGTATTAATAGCACCATCTGCTTTTGAACTTGCCGATTGTGCTGTTGCTGTTGCTTCCCGTGCCATTGATGAAGCTGAACCTGCTTGAGACACCGCTGTATCAGCCTTGCTTATGGCAGTAGCACTATTTTCAAGTGCTTTGCCAGCATCATCCGTGGCAACCTTTACACTGGCTCTTAAACCATCAATTGCCTGTGTATTTGCACTAGTGTCATCAACAACTGCTGTTACATCGTCTATAACCGAAGCCAGAGCCAAGTCATTGGAAGCAATGTAATTATTCAGTGCCTGAACCTGTGCTCCATCGGCATCAGCCAAAGCAATAAGTTTTGCTGAACAGAAGCATTGTTATTGCCAAAATCTGAACTCAACGTATCAATTCTTTGGCTTAGTGCGCTGTCACCATTGACTCTTGCTAAGGCTTCTTGCTGAATAGCAGCTTGGTTATTTCCCACCTGAGCATTAACAACATCGATACGTTTACTTAGGGCTAAATCACCTTCAGCAAATGCTGACTGAATTGTCCAAGCAGCAGCTTGGTTACTTCCATTATCTGCGGTCCAGTTGTTCTGATCAGCCGTTAAAGGTGTTACCTGTGCGTAAACACCGTCCAGTTTTGTTGCTGTAGCATGTAAGTCATCTGCAACAATATCAACCGATTCTTGAACAGCTGCAATTGATGTGTCGGTGCTTTCTTTATAGGTAGTGACAGCATTAAGAATCTGCTGGTCACCATCAGTTCTAGCCTGAATCTCTTGAGTTAAACCATCACTGACACCTTTAACTGCAGCAATGCGGTCATTGGTTTCTTTCGCAACGGCATCAGAAACTTGCTTAACTTCACCCTGCCGTACCAAAGATTCTTGTGCAATTGCATCTGCACGGGCTTGTGCTTCAGCTGCATCTGCTGCAATTCGATCACTAATTTCTTGTGTAAGGCTATCGTTTAATCCAGAAACATCACTTACTCTTTGCTGGGTTTCAGCATCGATTGCTGCATTCGCAGAATCAATTTCACCCTCAAGAGCAGTAACTTTGTCAATTAAATTTCCGATATCTCCATCAAGACCTTCAATCGTATCAATCTTATTGATCGTATCTCTTAAGTCCTGATCTAACTGCGTTGCAGAAATTAAGCCATCAAGCGCATCAAGAATATCATTCGCCTGTGCAGTTGAAGTGCCACTAACCCAACTAGACCAATCCCCTTTATTACCGATCCGGTCAACCAACCGCCCCGATACCAGAGTGTCACATTAGCAGCCAAACCCTGCTGCTGTAGTGAAGTCGTTGGATAAGCATAAGAACCCAGAGGCTGAATATTGGCACCATTGGAAGTCGTAGAATATTCAATTTCCGTATATGCAGTATCTAATGCGCCAGTTGCAGGAAATTCCCATTCCACTTTCATTCCGAACATTGTGCCAATCGCTCGGATAAAAGCTAATTTTGGTGGTAACCCCTGCTTACCAGTCAATGCAGTCAAACTGAGTATGCCGGTAAAGAAGAAATTTCAAATGCTGAAATTGCTGTTACACGCGCCTGATATTGACCCGCATAAATACCTGGTACCTCTACCGAGTTATTGCCTGTCAGTGGTAATTTAATCCAGCTCCCGTCATCTTTACGCCACTCAACCAGATACTTAACTGCTCCACGGGCTTGTGCCCATGACACAATCATTGTGGCAACATTAATACCTTGATCTACTCGGCTTTCACTTGTAATGGTGACGTTTGTAACCGCATCCTGAACAGTAGGATTAACAATTGAAATAGGTGCTTCTTCAAAATGTGCTCCAGTGTCGATTGCATCAAACTTTGAAGGATTGTATTGAAGAGCAGTAATGCTAAATTGATGTTTATCATCTTGAGTAATAGAGATGACCCGAAACTTCATTGTTGCCAAGTCTTGAGCATCTAAACCCAAATGTTTTGCACAGCAATCGAATTCACATCAAAGCCGTGGTTACTGTAATAACTCTACCTGCTATTGACTGAACAATACGTGTTTGGGCTTTGCCATTTTCTCCATTAATTACGAGTCGGTCGCCAGCTTTTGCAACCACATTATCTCGGTCCAAAGTAATACTTTTACGATCTGCCGAAATAGCAGATACACGACCACCATTTGCACGACCTGCAAATAGAGGATCAGCAACTTCAATTACTTTCCCTGGCAAGGAATGTGTCCATCTAGACCAACTTTGAAGACACTGTACGTGTTTCAAGTTGCTCTGACTTTAAAGCCCAGTGACCTGCTCTCTGCGCTTGTCCGCGCGAAGTGCATCCCCAAGCATCAATTTCCAAATACGAACTTGGCCCGCTTCAGCAATTGCTTTCTCATCACGAACAAACTCATATTCGGTTTTGTAGTGATTAGCTGGGTTATCCCACGCAATTTTTACAACATTATGGCGATCACGCGCACGGGTTCCTGAGTATTCAAAATTGCCATCAATGACATTGGCACGTGTATAAGTGAAATATGTATCTTGGGGAATATCCGCATCGCAAATAATGCTATTACCATCCCAAACGTTATCGCACGAAACACACCAGCTAACTTAGTTAAAATCTCAAATGCACCTTCTGCGCTCTGAAGATAAACGTTACAAGTAAAGCGTGGTTCCTGCCCCCCTAGACCATCCGGCACCATTTGGTCACAGTATTGTGCTAAACGATATAAAGACCACTTATCAATCATTAACGGGGTTAAGCGGTCACCCAAAGCATAACGGTCTACGGTACATATATCGTAATAGATCCATGCCGGGTTATTTGTGTATGCCTCTTTAAATGTACCGTCCCAAATTCCTATATATTGACGTGTAACCGGATTGTAGTTTGTGGGAACCTTGATAATCCTACCTTTCGTATCCATTGCAACTTTAGCAACATTCCCAAAGGTTTCAGCATCGTACTGGAGGCCCAATAATGCTGTATTTGGATAACGTAATTTTGCATCAATTACCTCTGTTACCGCAGATACATACATCTTGTCGCTGATATATTCGGATGTTGAGTTGGGAGTAATTCGGCGAACACGAACCAGCCAGCCTGAATCGGCTTTGGGTAAGTCAATACGATGTGGACGCTCATAATTATCAGATGTTTTATCTGAAATTTTTGCTCTTAATACTTCTGACCATGCTCCGCCATCAGTTTGCAAGTCCACCGCGTATTCAATGGTATAGCCAGTAACATCACCTGTTGTTGGGTCTTGGTTGCGTAGTGGACCCCAACGTAATCGTAATCTAACCGCATCAAGATCAAGGTTATTAAAAGAACGTACCCAAGGTGTAGATGATTTAAGCTCTACGTCAATCGGGATTTCATTTTCAACTGCCGGGAAGCCTTCAATGTATTCCTGATCATTAGTACCATTTCTAAAATCAACTTTTACATTTTCAAAGTTAAGGCTTCCATCTGCATTTTGAAGTGGAGTTTCTTCTAAATAAATTGACTGAAGCCCATTAGCTAAACCTTCAATCTCGCCTTCAGCTAAACCATATAGAACCTTGATAAAGGTTTTCGATTGAGCAGAATCTGGTGAAATGACAGGTTGCCGTTGTTTTTTACTGCCTTTTTTTGCGCCTACTACTGCATTCATAAGAAATCTCACGCAATAAAAAAGGCGCTAGAAAGCGCCTGTTAAATAATTAAAATTTACATCTGATCTTCAGGATATTGACCAGCACTGATAATGAAGCCGCCGATTTCCCGTTGACCATAAAGAATTGGAACAGGATTACCTTGTGCAACTGTAGTTACTGCACCGCCAAAGCCTTTGTTGGCACGGTTGCCATCTTGGTTTTGGTCTTGAGTATTATCAATTTTTGGCATGAGCATTGATGCAACCCCTCCCATAGCCATGCCAGCACCTGCACCTATCAATGCAACCTGAGCAGCCTGACCAATACCTGGTATAAATGAAGCAGCTATCAGAATCGCACCAAGTACAAGTTGCAAAATCCCATTATTGCCACCAGCCCCCATTACACGCGGGACGATATGAATAGTGTCTGCTTCAGTATGCATGTCTAGCTGCTCTTCACCGATGTTATCGCCGGTAATGAGCCGCTTAGTTTCATGATCGTAAATTGCTGGGCGTTTCTTGCCTCGTTTATTACTCGAGTTCTTTCCTTTTAGAAACACGGCAAAGCGTAGCCCTTGCTCATGTGCATGCAACATAAAGTGTTCAAAGCCAGCGATCTGAACAGATAATGCACGCATGGCTTCACGTGTATTTGCGACATCGAGCTTAAATTCACGACCGAATTTTTGCCCCAAGATGCCGTACAACTTAATTGTTTTAACATCTCTATGCCTCAAGATTTTTACAGTACGTTCAAGCCATTGTTGACCATATATTTCCCGCACAGATTTACGGTTATACGGATGATGAAGGATTAAACTTGAACCGATGCAATGCTCAGTTTGTTCCGATTTAAGCTGCCCATTATTACCCAACCATATAACTGCATGATTGGGATGTTCAGTACGCCCAACACGACAAACAAGCATATCGCCATATTGTGGTGTATCTACTTCATAGAAGCCTGCTTTTTCATAGTTTTCAAGATAAAGTGATGGATGGGATTTATCCTCCCACCAAGCATCTTTTCGCTGAAATCCAACAGCTCCACACCTAACTCACGGCTATAAAAATCACGAATCAGCGCGTAACAATCTTGCCAGCCATGAAAATAATTACGCCCCACTAAAGGGCGCGATAATCACACGGCTCGTAGATTTGAAATCCAGATCCGGATATGAACAAATTACCCACGGCTTTTTATGTAGTTCAATCTGAATCAGATCGAGTTCCGATGCTCTTGTTGTTCCATCTGGATGGGAATGCACATAAGCTAAGATTTCGCCTTGATCTTCAGCCATAGCTAAATCTTCAGGATGGATTTCAAACTGATCAGATTGAGCTGAAACATTGCGGCAGCGGATATATTCTTTTCCAACAATTACCCCACAGCATTCATGCGGATAGCATTCATCGGCATGGGTCATGATTGCTTTTTGGTTTTTGCTGTAAGTTTCATAAAACCTCACAATAAGCTTGAAGCCGGGAACCCACCGAAAGGCAAAGGTTTATTGTCTCCGTGACGCAATCGGCAGTCTCTTAAATGACCTCCACAATTATCTTGTGCCGGGTCATCTGTTGGCTCACCTTTTCTGTGAACATAGCCGCGCCCGTATAACCACACTCTTCGCCGCGATACTTCCCCATCATGCACCAATGACAAAGTGAAGTAATTTGACGTACAGGAATTTTCAAACCCTCAAATCGATTGGATTGGACAGCTCGAAAGTCACTTGTTGTGCATTTTCAGATGTCTTTTGCTCGATGTACCAGATTTGCTCTTTTGATTCATTCGATGCAATTGGATTGCCTTCTGTGAAGTTTTCAGCATCTAAGTATTTAGCAAGTGTGGTAATCACTTTAAGTTTTGCACCAGCAAAGTCTTTAAACTGCAAACAGTAAGCAGACACAGCATTTTGAATGCCGTTGATATTGTTGGCCATGCTTAAAGTTGGTGCTGAAGCTTTACCGTCCGAACGCATTTCAAGGCCAGACACCTCAAGCGCCATTGGCTCAAAAACTTGACCTTGCCAATAATATTTCGCATCCATACTTTCTGATCGCCAATATTAAAAACTTTATCGGCCTTGATTGTTGCTGTGTCAGCCTTCCAACTTGTTAAGTCAGCTGAGACATAAATCTTTTCCCAATCTTCATAAGAAATATGCCCATGGAAACGTAAAATGCCAGCACCTAAGCTGCTGGCATCTAATTCATACAATGTTATAAGGCCGTCTACATAAAGTTTCTGGAAATCACTATTCAGCGTCATCTGGTAGTGTCTCCTCTAAAACTAGCTCTTCATGTAATCGAACGTCTATCCACCGACCATCAGGAATGTCCATTGGATTTTCATGATCACCAACGATTGCAGCAAGCTCAATATCAAACTTACGCTTGTATGTCTTGATTGAAATGTCGCCATTTTCTAGGGTTGAGTATTCAACAGCAACTACCGTATTACCGTTGGCATCTTTAGGTACTTCGATGTACCAACCTTCCTGAGCAAAACCGAGCGAACCCTGAATTAAGTAATCACCAACACCTAGCTTGTCAAAGTAATTTGCTGCTTTTCAGCATCATTATTTAATTCGATATGATCATTAAATAACTTAACAATTGGTGAAGCTGCTTTAATAAATCCATTACCATCGACAGTCGTATTTTTCTGCGTCCACATTTTATAAAGTGAATATGCACCAGAATTCACATTAGAATGTCTTACTCGGTAATAAATTTCATGACTACTTGGGGCAGCTAAAATCTGTGCGTGTACACCACCACCGCGAGTCATAGTCAATCCACAACAATATGCTGGTATTGTTGAGGAAGCAGTGGTATTAGACCAAACAAAACCATTCGCAGGTGGATAATCCGATGCATCTGACTCGGTTAAAGCATAAGCTCCCGTCCCAGTAGCAAGAGAATCACCAAGACCAAAGCTCCATTACGCATTAATGAATTTTGTGTAGTATCAGTTTTTGATGTCTGGGCTGTGCTTGTTGCGGCAGTCCCCAAACCTAATGCAGTTCGAGCAGATGTTGCACTGGTTGCCCCTGTACCACCCTTTGCAATTGGCAAAGCAGTTGGAATCGTAGCTCCATTAGTGCTTCCAGTTAGGAATCATATAGCTCAGTAAAGTTTGCGTTTATATACTGGAAAGCTGTTCGAGCTGGTGTTCCTGATCCGTCATTTGCAGCTGAACCAACATTAATAACTTGCTTAGTCATTTTCTTACTCGCATAAAAAGCCCCTAAAAGGGGCTTTAAAGGGGTTTAAATTAAGGGTAAAAACTTGGGTGAATGTCGTAGAGATTTGCCAACATCACCGCCCAAACAGCGTGGTTGATATTCACCTGTTTTAACTCGGACCTCACCGTCTAAAGGTGAATCCCAAAGGAACGAGTCAGCACCCTTATGTTGATCGAAGAATGCTTTGATTTGCATAATTTCGGCTTTATAAGCCGTTCTTTGATAAGTCCATTCGCCAGCTCGGTTATTGATACCTACAGCAATGTTTTGTTCATAACCATCGCCAAATTTGCTTGATAACGTATTAAAGCTCTGCGAACCTGAATTACCTTCTAAGTCTTGGCACCAAGTGAATTTACGATTACTCATCTTTTTTTGACCACTCAACTTTCATACTAACCGGACTATCTTTAAAACGTTTTTGCAACTTTCTAGATCCTTCGTATCTTGATCTGGAGCCAATAAACCTGCCACCTACTTTCACGAACTGCCCATTCTTTTACATGTTTGTTTAGTAGCTCTGCAGCTTTAGAACTCTTAGATTCCTTTTGAAAAATGAGTGTGAGCGCCAAACCAAATACAAAACCTGTTGCATATGCAATATGATTAGACTTAATCAACTTAAACTTA
The DNA here is from genome assembly GCF_003937785.1 of Acinetobacter sp. FDAARGOS_558. Lineage (NCBI taxonomy): Bacteria > Pseudomonadati > Pseudomonadota > Gammaproteobacteria > Moraxellales > Moraxellaceae > Acinetobacter > Acinetobacter sp. FDAARGOS_558. Next base: position 6,678 of record NZ_RKJH01000001.1, on the reverse strand, counting down.
TGTAAAAAACTGCAGTTATCAAAAAAGCAAAGAGGAATGCTATAAAATATCTTTTCATATTCTCACTTCCTGAAAAGCAATAAACCCACTCAGTAAAGTGGGTTTATTTGGGTTTAAGTGGTTAAATTTAGGTATTAGCGTCTCACTAGATTAAACAAGACACCACCTTGACGACTTTCACGTCTAGCCCATGCGTCCATTGCATTATTCAGAGATTCAGCAATTTGCTTTTGACCTTGTGTATTGACGCTTGCAGATCCATCAGCAAACGTAATTTGCTGACTAATTTGTACATTGCCCTCACTAGCCCCGTTTTGACGATTATTTAAATAATTCGTCAAATCTTTGTTCTGTTGAGGGTTTAATACACGTTCACCACCATCTAAAAGCCATGTGCCTTCACGCGGGATATTATCTATACCGTTGTGGGCCATACCTTGGATTGTTTGGGCTGCCATGATGCCAACTGAAGCGTAACCTGTTGCCCTAACAACTCCAGCCAAAACACTCCCATAAGCACCACCTTGCGCCAGTGCCTTAGTAGCACCTTCCTCCGTATTAACAATTGCTTGAGCTATTGAAGCAGCCTTAGAGGCAAGAACATAGTTTTGTAAAGTGCATTTGACTTCCAACACTTTGCTCTAATAGTGCGGTCATGTCTGAAAAGACCTGCCCAGTCATTCCAGCAATTTGCGAATAGACTTGCATTTTGGTTTCAAAATTCTGTTGATCCAAATCACGCTCTTTTTGTGCGTAATCTGCATCAAGTGCAGCTTTCGCTTGCAAATACTGCTCATGTGCATCTAAAGCATAGAATTGCGAAGATTCTCATCTGATATTGCACTTATTCCAGCAACTTCATCGTTATAGGATGTTTGGAGTCCTCCGAAATCTGAAGAATATTGATTTTGCAAATTAAACTTTGAAAACTCTTCAGGATTAAGTCTATTAAATAGAGATTGAGCAGAGTTCTGACCAACTTGAAAGACGCTGTCAGAAGCTTGGTTTAAAGTTTCAAAAATTGCATAATCCTTAGATTTTGCCATCTCTTCGCGAACACGTTTACTTAAACTATAAGTTTGAAGTATTTCTTCACGTTCACGTTGGTAACGCTTCACAACAATTTCAGTCTGGTTTAGATAACCTCAAACGCCGACTGAATTTGTGCATCTTCTTCGCGTTTTACGGCAGCAATTTCAACTTGTTTTTGACGCTCAAGAGCAGCTTTAATCTCTAAAGCTTTTTCGATTTCCCGTACTCATACTCGGCATTAGAGTCGATTAACTCTTTTTGTCGATCAAAGTTTTGTTCAATCTGCTTGATTCGATCAGTTTCAAAAGCAAAGTACTGGTTGTACTCTTCCTTTTATCAGACTCAAGTTTTGCAATTTGAGCGGCATATAGGGCATTTTCCTTATCAATCATCTCCTTAAGCTGCGGTGTACCAGCATAGGCGAAGGTAATCTTTTCAATATTATCTTGATGCTCTTTTGCAAGTCGTTGAGCTTCGGTGTAATACCGAGCATCGACATCTTTTTAGCATCATCAATGGCTTTTTGAGATTCAGCAGCCTTATTAATTAATTCAAGTTGATCTGCCTGTGTAGGCATTAAAATTGAATTGTCTACAGTAGATTTTCCAGATACTCCGGCGAACCACTTCTGGAAACCCGGTGCGTAACCAGCAACCTCTTTACGCTTGCTATCTGATAGACCACCTTTTAAATAGGTTCTTAAGCCACCTGCACCTGCATTGTAGGCCATGAGTGCTTTATCCATGGCTCCAAAATCAGCCAAATGTTTAGATAAGTCTTTAGCTGCTGCTGTTGCAATTTCTTCAGTAGAACTTTTGGCATTAAGACCATACTGCTTTCTAACACACTCGTTGTTTGGAAAAGACCTATTGCCCCAGTATGACTTTTGCTCCAGCATTCGCCCAGACTCTTGAAGAATCAAGGCAGCAAGTGTTCCAGCAGGCAAACCATACAAACTTTCAATCTGAGCAAAATTATTTGCCTTAGCAATACCTTGCGCACGAGCAATTGCCGCCAACTCGTCTTTACTAAAGTATAATTTTTAGATTGAAGTTTTCGCGGGCAGCAAGTAGCACATCCTTTGGCAATGGTGCTTTAAAAGCATTTTCTCCATTTGCTGCGATCTGTGCATCAGCATAAACATTCGCTTTATCTACACTTACCCCTCTCTTACAAGTGTCTTGATATATCCTTCTCTAAGCACATCTTGTTTGGCTTGGGTAATGTAGTCACGTTGTTTTTGTGTCAGTGATTGCCATGCCTTAGTAGAGTCTTTGACAGCTTTTGCTTGAGCTTGCTGTGATTTAGTTGTCTCATCAGTAACATCTTTAACTAATTTTTGGATCTCTTTTTGACGATCTATAGAGTTATTTGCAGCATTAATTTTGTATCTAATTCAGCAACAACTTAAGTGTACTCTCACTAACCAAGCCTTGCTTTTGTAGCTGAGCAAAAGCATTCTTAGCTTCATCCCCACCTTGTTTTAAGCTAGCAAGGTACGCTTGAACCGCTGTAAATTGCTTAATATCACCTTGAACTTTCAAGTCGTTTTCAAATTGTTCTAACGCTGTAAGAAGACTTTTTAGTTCTTTGGTTTGTTTTTCAACCTCCTCACTTGCCTCAATACCTTTTATAGCTAACTGTGCTGCGGTAAAGCTTTATATTTTTGTCGAAGTTCACTAAGTGCTAAACCTTGCTCTTCAAATGCACTTGTTGCATCTTGAGTGTGTTTGGTCATCAATAAATATGCACCACCAGCTACAGCAATTGTGTTGCTAACATTGCCAATCCAGCAGGACCACCAAGTAAAGCCATGACTCCAGCTGTAGCGCCAGCAGATCTTGCAAAGCTTGCTAAGCCCACGCCCGCACGAACTGCAAAATAGCAGTTTGCCCAAGTTGATATGTAGCGACAACCAAAGCAGGAACAAATCTAGTTGCAATGCCAGCAGATACGGCAATAGTTACCGCTTAATATCATCCCAATTCTCTATAACTGTTTCGATAGCAGGAACAACATTATTTACAAGTCTTGCCTCGACTCCTGCCATTGTAAATCCATTAATTGAAGGTTTTCTCTGCTTGAGCTAGGCTTTTAACCAAATCATCAGACATGATTGCACCAGCTTTTTCAGCCGCGTCACCCCATTTTTAAATCCTTCACCACCATTTTCTAGCAATGGTATAAGTAAAGAAGAATCTGAAATGATTGCTTCCATGTAGAATTCATATCATTGGTAGAGGCTCCAGCTTTTTCCAATGAGTTATAAAATAGTTGAAGTGCTTCTGGACCGGACAGCTTTTGAAACTGTTGAATCGTTACACCAACTTTAGGGGCTATATTGGTGAAAAAGTCAGCTAAAGGCCCACCACCAGTTTGTTGGAAATCGCCTATACGATCTGCATGTCTTTCATTTTATCTGCAAAAGATTCCAATGAAATTCCAGCAGTTTCTGCCCCTTTGGCGTAATACTGAAATTCACGCACTGAAGCATTCGCAAGTTTTGAAAACTTTTGAATATCATTTCCAGTCTGAATAACTTGATCACTAAATTAACAAGTTGAGCCACTGAAAGACCAGCCACCGCACCACTTAATGCACTTACAGCAATAGCTGCAATATTTAAAGAATTGGCAATCCCTTGACTCGATGTTCGCGCCTGCCGTTCAGCTCTACTTAGTGGCTCTGAAAAACTAGCCGTCTGAACCACTAGATCCAGTGTTAATCTGCCAAGTGATTTGTAGCCATTTCTTTCTCCGGGCAATAAAAAACCGCCTTACGGCGGTTCATTGAGATGGTCTGGTTTAAAGTTTACTCTCAGCCTCACTAAACCAGTTGTGTTAAATTTGAATTGTCTTGTTCCATTTCTATAAAATGGAACCTCAATAGTAATTGAATTAAATTTTTAATATTTCTAAAAAGCAGCAGAATTACCATAGAAGGCAAGAATAGTCCCATCTGTACCTGTACATCATGAATGGAAACATCCATTTTCTGTACTGAATTTTCGCCAAATTTCACAAAACATCACATCCATATCGCCCGCAATCATATTGGCCTTTATCTATTGTTAAAAAACTTGGTGTGCCTGTTTTAGAATCTAATATATCTAGTTGAAGTTATTTTCTCCATCATATGGGAATTTTAGATCTGCATTATTCTCCGACTAACAGCAAGCCATTTAATTCCTTATTACGCATTTCATCTTTACTAACTACAACCTTCCAATTGGATTCAGAAACTTTTCCCTGCTTTCTGAAGCGAAAGAGAAGATATTTTATTGTCTTTTCGCAACCAGCACCCACCAAACATAGGGCAAAAATTATCAAGACTCTATTCATAATCACACCGTTTTCAATTTTCTTCAATTTAACAAAACGGTATGTAAATGTCACATGCCCCACCTTATGGCAGGGCTAGTTACTATGATACTTCTCAAAATACTCCTCTAATGACAATGAATTGTCATCGTCTGGAGGCGTTTCATGAGGCATAAATATATAAGGTCTACTTTTGTTCCCTCTTTAACTTTGAAGCCTGTGTAATGCGCCATCCAGCTTCCAAAGCTTTGCTCTAGCCGGCGACCAAAGAAAAGAGAGCCATATTTTGACGATAGGCTCTCCATTCCATCAACTCTTTATGACTAATGTTTAATTCGGCTTCTGCTAAAGTGCTTCCACCGATTCCATTGAGGACGAGTTCAATGAGGAGTTCTCTGTCTGCAAGCTCTTCTTCCGAGACTTTCCCAAAAAATTATTAACTTCATCAGCAGCAGCATACATAGCATTTATTAAACTAGGCTCTGCTTTATAGATGTCATTAACACTTGAGAAAAAGGTGTTCCCTTTTGATCTGAGCAAATTGAACCAAGTAATTGAGCAGCTTGCATGTGAGTTGAATCGATTTTCTTAACCTTTGAATCCTCAAGATTCTCATAATTAAGATCCCATTCAATTGCTTTGGATGCCTCGCGACTTTCCTTGAAGTTCATTTTTTGACAAAAATATCAGCTTCAAGCTCAACAATATCACCCAGCTCTAATGAATTTTTTTCGTCAATTTTTTAAGTGACTCAATATTACTTTCAGTCACTTCAACATTCCACTTGACGGCTTTTTTAACTGGAACGTTTAGAGTAGTTACACTCTTTAAGTCTGTAATGCTGATCTTAGCCATTATGGAGCCACCGTGCGTTAGTTGGAGTTACGCCAGAAGTACGAATCAATGTGAATGAATAACCAACTACAGAATCGACTTCAAATGCATTAGGTGCAGTAGGATAATATAACCTTGAATGACCACCACATACGATCCTCTGGCAAATCAATACCGGTAGTAGCATCATAAGTTGGAGCGGTGGAAGCATGACCCGAACCAACATGCCACTCTAAAATCTCTCCGGATTCGGCAATTTCAATTAATTTGTCATGACTGGTGTTCGTATCATCGTAATCGATTTCTACTGCACCTTCACCAGGATCACGCATACCGCGAACATACTGTTTTGATTCTGCATCAAGACAAGTTACATCAATTTTTTGAAATGAATCTTGCCCCAAGTCAATCCGTTAGAGCAAACAAACGAACCACTTGACCATTTAACACAGTAAATAACTGTGTTTTTTGAGTTTTAACATTAGCCATTAAGAGCGCTCCTTAATTTTAGGCATAAAAAAGCACCCGAAATGGGTGCTAAGTGAAAATATGGTTTAAGTTTTATTAGCGGTTTACGATCCAGCTAACATCAAAAGATAGTGGGGCATTCCTGTTACGGGTCCTTATCTGCCTCGCCATAACGAACCACATAACAATCAAGTTCAATTGCGAAGCGAATTGCTTTTGCAACCTGCTCAACAACCTCCTCATCAGTTGCATATACATCAATTTGAATAATTGCATTATCTGAAACAGGACGTGAATCAAGGTGCTATTGAATCACCAGAAATTGTTTGCCAAGTAACATACGTGTTTCTGGCTCATCTGGAGCTAATCCAAACTTCCAGACACGTAAATATTATCGTTTTCAAGTAGAGCCTTAACCGCTGGATCTGCTCTGGCTAATTTAAAAATTGGAACATCAATCATTAAGCTGCACCTAAAACCACGCTGAGTTCAAATTAAACACCTGAACAAATTTATCGGTAACTTGTTCAATGTTTTCGTATAAAGCAGGCGTAAAAATGGAGTAGCAGGTTGTTTACTTGTGCCTAACTCAAGGAATCGCCAGTAAAAGACTCGGCCGTCCGCTTGGTAAGTTTGACCAACGCCCAGCACGTCTATTTTGAGCATTGTTTGTATGGGATACGTGCACCACCACGCACTCCACGCGCATAACCAAAGTGTTTTTATTTCTACTCCTCCGGCCATTTTGAACCACAATTTCTTTCCAGATTTTTTCAGGAGTGGTGGGATCATCTAAACGTTTAACTTTTTGACGAGCTGCATCTCTTGCAATGTTCATTGCCTGCCGCATCGCTTTACGGGCAATACGTTTTACAGTCTTGTCATTACCAATTGCCCGCATTCGTCTTAATGCAGGCTCCAAGCCATGTATTTGAGTTGTCATAATTTACCCATTCCATGCTTTATCACCTGTTGCAAGGTTGATAGTTAAATACTCACGGCGTGAGTCTGGGTCTCGCATTGG
>NZ_RKJH01000007.1:0-5281 GCF_003937785.1 Acinetobacter sp. FDAARGOS_558 | reverse complement strand
TGGTGAACTTTGGAACTTGGCAGAAAAAACCGAAAACCGTAAAGATGCCCGAACCGCTAGAGAATGGGTGATTGCCCTACCTGATGAATTAGACGCTGATCAACGTAAGGACTTGGCAAAAGACTTTGCCAGGTCCTTAGTTGATCGCTATGACGTGATCGCAGATTTAGCCATCCATGAACCCAGCAAAGGCGGTAATGATAAAAACCACCATGCCCATATCATGCTCACCACTCGAAAGGCAGAACTGGACACGGACAATAAACTCACCCTGACCACCAAAACCGATATTGAATTAAGCAACGCCAAACGAAAAAGCCTTGGTATGGGTACAACCCAAGAAGATATTAAGCAAATTCGAGAAACATGGGCAGACCTTGCCAATTACGCATTAGAAAAAGTCGGACACAGCGAAAAAATAGACCACCGCAGCTATGCCGATCAGAACAACGGACTACAAGCCACCATCCATGAAGGTAGTAAAGTCACCCAATTACGCAGACAAGGTATAGACACTGAAATCAGCCGTTTTAATGACAATGTCAAACAGCAGAACACCCAACAGCTTCACCAACAGAAACAGCAGAAAGAGAGCGTTTTACAGCGTGGTTTAAACCGTGTCGATCAAGGTTTTGACCAATGGCAAAAGAACCAAGAAAGCAAACGCCTAGAACTGGAACGCCAAGCGGAAATGAAGCGACAGCAAGAATTAGATAAACAACGAGCCGAGCAAGCACTCCGCAAGGCATCTCAAAAACTAGGTAGAGGCGGAATGTCATTATGAGTAATCAAAATGATCTAGATGATCAGTTATATATTTTATTGGCATCCATGAAGGAATACAGAGAAGCCATAGCAGATGATAATAAGCGATTAGAGCAGTTTTACAACCAAGTCGCTAGTGGAGTGCTAGATAAGGCTGAAAAATCGCTAGAAAACGCAAACAAGAAGCATACAGGTGCATTAAACAACAGTATTCAGGCATTAAACGAAGTAACTAACAGGCTCAGCTTAAAATTGATTATTATTTTTGCAAGTACGTTTGTCGCTGTAATGATAGTGTTCATATTGGCAATCTTCTTATACGTGCCAAGCAAAGATGAAATCGATGAACGTAGAGCTGATATGGCTGCACTTAAAAAATATCCGCTACAAATTCGAGAAAGTGATGGTGAAACATTGGTGAGAATCATGCGGAAAAACTGCTATTCATTTGAACCGAGTAGCGTCAAAGAAAAAACGTATGACTGGTGTCAGATCGACCCTAAAAAATACTAGATGATCGGTACTTTGCTTGGTTTTTCTCATTACTGATCAGATTACAGCAAGCGCAAAGTTGCCCGACTTTGAAACATGGCTAAAGCCATCTTTCAAAGCATCGAGCGATAGTCATCCAAAAATTTCGGAATGGCTATCCAACTGATGCAGTTCTAAAATATCATCACCAACAAGCCTATAGATCAAGACTAAATCAGGCTTCACATGACAATCACGACAATTCTTAAACTCTGCACCACCCTTCAAGGGATGATCTAAATATTTTTCAGGCAAAGGATTATTTGCAACTAAACAATCTAATACTTCTGCCCATTCAGCCGTAACCAGTTCTAAGTAACGTCTTTTAATATCACGTTTAAAAGAACTGGTTACGATAATCTTACGTTTAGCCATGTGCTTCTTCCGACATAGCTTTAATCGCTTCTTCTACCGTTTCGTACTCGGTGTACTCGCCATTTTCAATCTCTTTTAAAGATTGAAGTAACTTGGCTGCTGCTTTAGGTGTTAAAGCAGTTTCTCGCGCATAGTCAAAAGATAAAGGAATCGCTTTAGTTTTAACGATTTGATTCAAGAACAGTTTGAATGCTTGGGGCATAGTCAAACCGTAGTCTTCCAAAATAGGCATGGCTTGTTCTTTTAACTCTGCTTCTAAGCGCATATTGAAATTGACTGCGGACATGATTTCCTCACTCAAAAACTATTAAAGTAAAGACAATATAAAGCATATTCTTTACTTTTTCATTATTTTTGATGTAATAAATGGTTTCTGACAACTGAATTTCGTATAACAGCCATTAGGTTAAATGGCATTATTGATTAGTAAGAGTATTCAAATAGCTTTGTTTTATCTTGTTCGATAAATCCCATATTTTTATAAAGTGTTTGTGCTGCTACATTATCAAAATGTGTTTCTAAAGCGAGATATTTAGCATTCGTATTTTGACCAAATTGAATTACATGTTGCATTAACTCTTCAGCAATACCTTGTCGACGATTCACTTCATGTACATATAAATCATTTAAAATCCAAGCTTTTCCTGCTGAAACGGATGAAAACGTGGGATAAAGTTGGATAAAACCAAGAATGTTATTGAATTCATCTTTCTTTATAAAAATTTTTGAATCCTTTTGAGTAATCCTCTCATGAATAAATTTCCGTGCTAAATCTATATTTGGTTCTTGATGGTAGAAAACCCTATATGCATTAAAAATTTCAGCTAAGGATTCTAAATCGTTTAATTCTGGTTCAAAAAGAGTATGCATTACATCAAGCTCCAAATATTAAATAGTTAATAAGCATATACATATTTTTATTTTTTTGCGAGTAAGTGTTTGAGTTTTAATAATATTACATATAAGTAAATTTTATTTTAGCGAATAAACAGAAAGAACAAATGTATTTAAGTTTGAGCCTTACGAAAAGCTGTATTATGAAAAATAGCTAAAATTAACATAATACACCTTATACGAAATACGTTATAATTCCACTTAGAAATCAATGCTGTAGTTTCTAGTTTATAGCCCAATCGAGCCCGTTTGGGCTTTTTTTATGATTTTTCATGTTCCACGAATATTCTTTAATCAATGTTCCACGGTTTTGATTAGATATTTTAATCATTCCAGTAAGGGCCGAGCGAGTGTCTACGAGCGACCACCTGGCATTAAAATTTAGCCCCTGCCTTTTCTCTGATTACAAGCTCCCTTTTGCTTCGTAACGAAAGATACAGAGCATCCCGAATGGGTGCGAACTGTATTAGTCAAATTCTAGACGAGCGAAGCGAGCATAAAGACTACTGAGCGAAGCGAAGGCATAGTCTCTTTTTTATTAAATCCTCAATTCATATTTGAAAAAAACAGCCCCTCAACCGAGCGAAAGCGAGGTTAAAACGTCCGAGCTTTAGCGAGGGCATAGGGCTGTTTTATTTTCTGTATTTTCCTTTTTTATCTTTTAAAAAGCTTTTAAAAGCTTTTAGACCCCCTTCTAGCCCATATCTAGCAAGGCTTTCAGACTTTAAAAAAGTACTTTTACCGGACAACCAAGTACTTTTACCGGACAAAACGCATTTAAAAAAGTACTTTTACCGGACTTAAAAAGTACTTTTACCGGACATTAAGGTACACAAATTTAGATGTACTTTTTTTAAAAAAGTACAAAAATAATAGTCAAATTTTAAGCAATAATATACTATACAGGTACATATCCGAAAAAGTACTTAATAGGCATTGGAGTTATATGGACGAAAATAAAAAAACGTATCCACCTTCTTGGGTTGTGATGCAAAATAATATTCAAGAATGTTTTAAAAGTATGAATATTGATGAAAAGCGTATATTGATACTTGCTAGTCCAATTGCTAGAACTACTCAAGCAACAGAAAAAGATCCTATTATGATTACCGCTGAAAAATTCGCTGAAGAGTGTGGAATTAAAACGCATTCAGCATATACACAGTTAGAAGTAGCAAGTAGAAATCTGATTAAGCGTAGTTTTTCTTATAACAATGAAAGAGGGAAACGTGTTCTGTCTAATTGGGTAATTGATTGCATTTATGAAGATGGAGGTATTGCAATTCGATTCCCTGAGATCGTTTTATTGATGCTTACAGAATTTGATAAATTAAATCCATATACAAAGTACAAAAAAGACATCGTACTTAGTCTAAAAAAAGATTACTCATTCGATTTTTATCACTTAGCTAAAAAACATCAGGCTATGGGAAAATTTGAAATGTCTTTAGAAAGAATAAGAACTGAATTTGGCTTACCTGAGTCTTATCACGATCTAAGTAATCTAAAAAAACGTGTTATCAATCCATCACTAGATGAGATCACAGCTAATACAGATATTGCCCTAACTTATGAAAACGTTAAAAAAGGGCGTTCTGTGGTTGGCTTTAAGTTTACTGTCAGAGAGAAGCCCAAGCCTAGATTAATAGCATCAGAGCGAGAGCAAGAAACACTAGATATATTCCGCAGTCTGTCTGATGGTCAAATCAATACCTACAGCTCTATTTTGTCAAAAGTAGGTAGTATTAGTGATCTAGCTGGAGCAAAAGACTATCAAGCATTTGCAATTTGGATTGCTAATATTTTACGAGATCCAAAATCAGTCAGAGAGGAAACCGCAAAACGTATATTTAAAGCCTTGCGGACTGAAACAGATTTTAAAGGTTAAAAAGCTGTCTATCCCGATCTTCTGTTAAATACTCGTTGAGTTCAGCGAGTATTTTTTCTTTGTTGGCTTCATTACTTTGCATCTTTTTAATTAAATAAGAACCGAGCAAAATTTTACGTCGAGTATCATCCTTCCTTTCCTGCTCTTTTTGCTTTGACCTTTCTCTAGCTTCGATAGCTTGTTTGCGAGCCTTTAACTGTTTCAGCTTTTCTAACTGGGCTTCGATTTTCTTTTCGAGAGTTTCAGCAGCTTTTGTCATGATTCAGATTTCGGGATATAGAAAACCACTCAAGCATAAGGCCCTATGAATTGAAATTCAAGCGGGCTATATGCTATCGTGTTTTTCATGAAATGCGCACTTACGACTTAGATTTCATCCAAGTCTACATTAGCGTAAGGGGGTGTCCCCTTAACCCCAAAAAATTACTACGCAATTTTAAAAAGCAAAAGGAAAATAAAAATGCATCGGTATAATTTCAGAGAAACGCACCTTTATCTTTGTCCAAATTGCGGACACGAATGCACTTACACGATGCCTGAACTGATGGCACAACATGCAGAAGAAAAAGAAGTTCAGAACCTAAAAAGAGAATGCGAAAAATGCGGTTATTACGTCCCTGCTAGTCGGAAGTGTTAAGCGATGGCTATTTACCATTGCTCGACCAAAACAGTTAACCGCAGTTCGGGGCGAACTGCGGTTGCATCTGCTGCATATCGTGCAGGGGAAAAATTAGAAGATGAACGCACAGGACTGATCCATGACTTTACAAGAAAAGACGGTGTCGCCCATTCTGAAATTCTGTCTAATTTAGATATTGAAATTGACCG
>NZ_RKJH01000008.1:0-1068 GCF_003937785.1 Acinetobacter sp. FDAARGOS_558 | reverse complement strand
TTAACGAAACTACGCCGACTATGATTAAAACTATAGATACTATAGTTATTAGATTTATTTGTTCTTTGAAAATAATTATTGAGACTACGGTTGTTAAGACTAAACCTAGTCCCGCCCAAGTTGCATAAGTTATATTTAGTGGTAGGTGTTGCATTGTTTTACTTAAAAAATAGAAACAAATTCCAAATGAAATTATTGTTCCTAAGGATGGTATAAATTTTGAAAAGCCTTCTGAAGATTTAAGAAATGCACTTCCAATAACTTCAGTACTTATGGCTATTATTAAATAAATATAAGGCATTTTTAACTCCTTTTAATTTTCGTATTTTATTTAATTTTATTCTAAGTATTTTTTAATTGTAGTCTTGTATTTTGAGTGTCATTCGCGTGGTATTTTTGTGGATTGATGGTTTTTGAAAGGTTTTTGAAACGAGTTGAAAACGAGTTTCTTCTTGTCTTGATACTATATAGAAATAACTCGATTTTAAAATTATAGCTGTAATCCTTGGTATGTAAGGGATTATAGCTATTTTTCTTGTTGAAAGGAATTTTTGACATAAAAAAACCCCAGTAGTATGATTAAAGCGTCTACTCAATAAACAACTACTGGAGGTCTCTTTATATGCAATATAATACTACTAGATGTATAGACGAAAATCAAGATAACGAAACACTTAAAGATATGACGAAAAGTGGGAAACAACGCCCATGGAGAGAAAAGAAGATAGATAATGTAAGTTATGCAGATATACTGGAAATTTTAAAAATAAAAAAGGCTTTTAATGTAAAACAATGTGGTAACGTCTTAGAGTTCAAGCCGACTGATGAAGGTTATTTGAAGTTACATAAGACATGGTTTTGTAAGTCGAAACTCTGCCCAGTTTGTAATTGGAGGCGTGCTATGAAAAATAGTTATCAAGCTCAAAAAGTGATTGAAGAAGTTGTTAAAGAAAAACCAAAAGCGCGTTGGTTATTTTTAACACTTTCAACGAAAAATGCGATAGATGGGGATACTTTAGAACAAAGTTTGAAACATTTAACGAAAGCATTTGATAGGTTAAGTAGATA